>JAJDDD010000001.1 GCA_029260495.1 Phycisphaerales bacterium
TTGGCGAAGTCCACCAAATAACACGCCGCTGCCGGGATCGCGCTACCTTCGCTCAATAACGCGCACGTTCTTCCTGCCTTCACCATCGCGCGAGCCGAACAACTTGGCGCTCCAAAGCAACACCCGGCGGCGCACGGCCAAGAAAAGAGCAATAATCCCGATCAGCACAATTAGCGGGATGATGAGCACCAGCGCTCCCGCCAGCGCCAAGATGGCAGCGAGTATCACGAACAGCCTCACCGCCCAACTCGGCTGGCGGGCGAGGTTGCGATACACCCGGGCGGCGTCACTCCCTGTCTGCCGGACCCGGCCGCTGAATGGATTGGGCGTTGTCGGCGTCATGCTCCACATCGTAGCGCGCCAGGGCGAATAGCGGGGGTCAGCCCGGCGCAGGGGCATAAACTGGGCCTATGCGGGGCGCAGGTCAGGTGCAGCCGGTGGAGATGCTGTCCGCAGGGTCTTCCTCCGTCGTCTGCTGGTATCCTTCAGCCTCACGGAGAACCACTACCAGCGGGGTGCGCATGGCTGCGACAACACAAAACACAGGAATCACCCCGGCCGCCTCCCAAGAATCGCCGGGCGCGATCCCGCCCAGCCGGCAGTTCGTCCACCTCCACCTCCACTCCGAATACTCCCTGCTTGATGGCGGCAATCGCGTCGACAAGCTCGTCGCCCGCGTCAAAGAGCTGGGGATGCCTGCCGTCGCGGTGACTGATCATGGGAACCTTTTTGGCGCCATCAACTTCTACGAGCGGGCCCGCAAGGAGGGCGTCAAGCCCATTCTCGGCTGCGAGGCGTACGTCGCGCCGGGTGATCGCCAGGATCGTCGTCATACCGGCGTCGCGGATGGCGGCTTTCACCTCGTCCTCCTCGCGGAGACTGACGCCGGCTGGGCCAACCTGCTCCATCTTGCGAGTGAAGCCTACCTGACCGGGTTTTACTACAAGCCGCGCATGGATCGCGAACTGCTCGAAGCCCACAGCGAGGGGCTGATCGCGATTAACGGCCACCTCGGCTCAGAGCTTGCCCACCATCTCGTTCAGTATGAACAATCGAAGGATGAAGCCCACTATGAGCGCGCCCTTGAGGTCGCCCGCTGGCATCAGCGCACATTCGCGCCCGTGGGCGCCGGCCCCCGGTTCTACGTTGAGCTTCAGCATCACATTAAAGAACAGAACTGCATTAATCCGCATCTCATTAAACTTGCGGATGAAATACAGGCGCCGATCGTCGCGACCAACGATTCCCACTTCCTCCTCGCAGAAGACCACGACGCCCACGACACGCTTGTGTGCATTTCCACAGGCAAGGTGAAGGAAGAGCCCAATCGCATGCGCTATCCGAAGGAGCTCTATGTCAAGAGCCCCGCGGAAATGCGCGATGCCTTTGAAGGCGTTTACGGCGCAGTCGGCGTCCGCGCTTGTGACGCGACCGTCGAAATCGCAGACCGCTGCCAGGTTGATCTTGTGTATGGCGATCACGCCCCGGTTGTGAAGGTTGTTCGGCCTGCGGAAGAGTGCCCCTATACAGCGGGCGATGATCTTTCCGCCTGGTTCAAGCGATTCTGCGCTCGCTACGAGCTGCTCCCCTTCGACGCGACTATGGGTGAGGAATCATCCGAAGGCCTCAAGGCAGAGTGCGATGCAGCATTGCGCGAGCTTTGTGAAGCGGGACTTGTGTGGCGTTATGGCGCCAGCTTCGCTCCCGGTGCGCCGACGCCGGAAGATGAAGAAGAGCGGGACCGCCACGCCGCCATCCGCGCAAGGCTCGATCGTGAACTCTCTGTGCTCATCGAAAAATCCATCACTGCGTACTTTCTCATCGTGTGGGATTTTGTGAACTGGGGTCGTCAGCGCGGCGTCCCCTCGATGGCGCGCGGCTCCGGCGTCGGAACCATGATCGGCTATCTGCTCGGCCTCTCCAATGCCTGCCCGGTGGAGTATGGCTTGCTCTTTGAGCGATTCACTGATCCAGATCGCAGTGAATATCCCGATATTGATATCGATCTCTGCCAGTTCGGCCGCGGCGAAGTGATTGACTATGTGCGCAAGAAGTATGGACACGTCGCGCAGATCATCACTTTCGGAACCATGAAGGCTCGGGCTGCGATTCGAGATGTCGGTCGCGTGCTCGCGATTCCTCTGCCCGAAGTCGACCGCATCGCCAAGCTCATCCCTGAAGAGCTGAAAATGACGCTCGACAAGGCGCTTGAGCGCGAGAAAGAACTCAAAGACCTGTACGAGGCTGACCCCGTTGTGCGCCGGCTCATCGACACCGCCCGCACACTCGAAGGCCAGGCACGCCATTCATCGGTGCACGCTGCCGGCGTCATCGTCGCGACCCAGCCGCTATCCGGGATCATTCCGCTCTACAAAGCTCCCGGTTCAGATGACATCGTCACACAGTGGGACGGGCCAACGTGCGAAAAAGTCGGCCTGCTCAAGATGGATTTTCTCGGCCTGCGCACACTCAGCACCATCGAACGCTGCAGACAACTTGTGCTTGCGGGGCTCGATGAAGACTCTATCTATCGCGCCGTCGGGCGCAATCCCGATGACGACGGCCCCCATCCGCTCGATCTCGAACGCCTGACCTACGACGACTCGATCATCTTCGATCTCTTCCAGCGGGCCGACACCACCGGCGTTTTCCAGTTTGAGTCCGGGGGCATGCGCCGGCTTCTCGCGGAGATGAAGCCCGATCGTCTGGAAGATCTCATCGCGGCAAACGCCCTCTTCCGTCCCGGGCCGATGGACCTCATTCCCGACTACAACCGGCGCAAGCATGGTCAGGAAGCTGTCCCGAAGGTCCATCCGATTGTTGATAAGCACACACAATCAACGTATGGCGTCATGGTCTACCAGGAACAGGTCATGCAGATCGTCCATGAGCTGGGCGACATCCCGTTGCGGTCCGCCTACACACTGATCAAAGCGATCAGCAAGAAGAAGGCGAGTGTGATCAATGCCAACCGTCCGAAGTTCATCGACAGCGCCGAGCAGAAGGGCCTGGCGCGAAAAGAAGCGGAAGAGCTGTTCGACCTTATCCTCAAGTTTGCTGGCTACGGTTTCAATAAGAGCCACTCCACCGCCTACGCCATTGTCGCGTACCAGACGGCGTACCTAAAGACATATTTCCCGAACCAGTACATGGCGGCCTTCCTCACCTTCGAGAGCGCCGCCCAGAAGACAAGCGACTGGATCCCCTACCTCGAAGATTGCAGGCGAACACACTTTGCCAACGGACATGTCGGCGTCGATGTGCGCCCGCCTGATGTGAATCTCTCCGAAGCTGATTTTTCAGTAGTTTTTGCAGGCGATGAGCCTCGCGACTCTCTTCATGGGCACATTCGTTTCGGGCTGACGGCGATCAAAGGCGCCAGCCGAAAGGCGATTGACTCAATCATTGATGAGCGTCGAGCGGGCAAGCCGTACTCGTCGTTGCATGATTTTTGTGAACGAGCCGCTGCGGGCGTTGTAAACCGAGCGACGATCGAAGCGCTCATTAAGTGCGGCGCCTTTGATTCTGTGCATTCGTTCAGCGAGCGGGCCGCGATGTGCGAGACCATCGGAAGCGCCGTCGCAGCGGGTCAGCAAATGGCGCGCGATCGCGCCGCAGGACAAGCGGCGCTCTTCGGCGCCGGCGGCGACAGCGCTGCGAAACAAATCGAAGCCCCGCCGCTCACCCGCATTGCTCCCTGGAGTGAAGCAGACGCGCTCACCCACGAAAAAGACGTGCTTGGTTTCTATGTTTCAAGTCATCCACTCGACCGCTGGAAGGAGCGCATCGAAGCCTTCGCCACTGCAACCACCGCATCGCTCGCCCAGTGCAGGCAGGATCAACTGGTCACGCTCGGCGCCCTGGTGCAGTCTGTTCGCCCCATTATCACGCGCAACGGAAAAAGCGCAGGCCAAAAGATGGCGATCGTCACACTCGAAGATCGGCTTGGCGTCTGCGACGCGGTGCTCTTTGCCGAGACATTTGCCCAAAATGGGGAGCGACTGGCGCCGGATGAGCTTGTGTTTGTTCTTGGCAAGGTCGACCGCAAGCGTGGCGATGCGCAAATTATCGTCAATCGCATCGTCACAATCGAAGACGCTCCTGCAGAGCTTTCATCTGGTGTAGAAGTCATTATTGAAGAGCGTGACATGGAAAGCCGCAATCAGGCGACCGCCACGTTGCAACACCTCGCCGGCATGATCCGCTCCAATGCGCGACAACATAATGGCGCCGCCAGCGCCCCCCTGCGGATCGTCGTCAAGAGCAAGGGCGTGCGCTATACACTCCAGGCAGGAAACAACGCCCGCGTTCGCCCCACCGACCAACTTATCAGCCAGCTCTCCGATGCAGTTGGACCGGCCAATGTTCGGATTCTCGGCGGCGCCCCCTCTCAATAGGGAACAAACACCCCGTTCATGTAGGCGCGATCCACCCTGCTTACCAAAAGCCGCAATCCACCCCCCAGGAGGAGCGATTGCCTTCCTCCGGGCAAAAATATCCAACTGGTCGCCCCGCGGACGATGCGCCATCGCCACAATCGCCGCTCTCGGCTACAGTGTGTCTTCGCTGCGCCGGGCGCATGCGATCTTCTTAAAGACCCCTACGGAGGCCGCCGAAATGGAGTTTGTTTCTCAGCAGGACAAAGAGAAGATCGAAGCCAGACTTGCAGAGTTGATAGGCCGGCGAAAAATACTCAGCGTTCGCATCCAGACTGCCCGCGAGATGGGTGATCTCAAAGAGAACGCAGAGTACCACGCAGCCCGTGAAGAGCAGGGGATGGATGAAGCTGAAATCAAGCGCCTCGAAGAGCGTCTTGAAGAAGCGCTCGTTGTTGAGGAGGGCTCAACGCCTTCTGACATCGTTTTTCTCGGCTCGGTCGTGAAAATCAAGGACGTCGCGACCGGCGAAGAGGACTGCATGCGACTGGTTGGTGAGTCATCAGGCGACCTGATGGCTGAGCCCGTCGAAGTCACTGTTCAAAGCCCGATGGGTGAAGCCCTGTTGAAAGCCAGGCTCGGCGAGACTGTCCGCGTCGACACGCCGCGCGGCGTTAAACGGTTCGAAGTGCTCGAAATCGAATAACGCACACCTCGCGCCAACAGCCCGCTTCTCAGAGTTTTTCAAAGAACGCCCGTCGCCAGAGCGACGCCGATCGCGACAAGCATGACGCCGATGAGCAGATGCACAGCTTCGAGCGTGACCTTGCGCACAAGGCGCGAGCCGATGTACGAGCCGGCGAAGGCGCACACGATCGCGACGCCGACGAGCGCCAGGTCCGCTTGAAAGACGGCGCCGAACTCCTTCGTGAGAATGGCGCCGCCAGCGAGGTAGACGATCAGCCGGGTGACGTCGACCATAGTGGAAACGACGCTTGCGGCGCCAATGTAGCCTTCCTTGCTGAGTCCGGTTCGCACGAGCGTCGCTGAGCGCAGCGCGCCCTGATGCCCACTGAGGCCGCCAAAAAATCCACTGAGCAGTCCACCGATCCAAATCCATCGAGGTGGCATCTGGATCTTCTTGAGACGGGGAACAAGCTCGAAGAGTGCGAAAAAAGTCACCAGCGCGCCGATTGTGAGCTTCACCACGGTGACATGACGCTCGGCCCCAAATAGTGTGTAGGTCGCGAGCGATTCAATGCCCGCCAAAAAGCCGAGCGCCAGCGCGCCGACAAAGGCGCCGCCGATCGCCGGCAAACCGAACCGGATGACAATCGATCGGTCCGCCCATTTTCCAATCAGGAAGAGCTTGAAAATGTTATTGGCCAGATGCACGACAGCCGTCGCAGCCACCGCCACAGGAACAGGAAACACCAGTGCGAACACTGGCAGCAAGATTGTGCCGAGGCCAAAACCTGAAAAAAGCGTCAACGTTGCAGCAAGGAGCGAGATGGCCGCGATCAACACATAGTCCATGAAGGAACCTCATCACCTGCGAGCCGGGCGAGCCGATCCCGGGCTCTACAACGTCAATGTGGGCGATATCGTAGTTGTCTCATCGCTGTGAAGGCGCCAGGGGGCTGGATATGTCTTCCGGCGCGGGTTTGGGCTGGCGCGTTCCATTTGGGCGGTCCACTCGCTGCGTTTTCGGACGGTGAATCTCTGAGATTCTTTAATAAAGACCTTTCTCAATAAGCGAGCAGCGGACGCTGCGCGCCGATGACGAGAGCAAGTCTCTATGAATGATCATGACCACCGAATCCACAGCACATTCCGAGCAGGACGCGGCGCTGAGTCAGGCGCTGGAGGAGCTGGCCCGCGCGGTGCAAGCCTGCGCGCTTTACGGCCCTGACCACCCGACAACACGCGACGCCCTCCACAACGCCCACACCCGCCTGCACACTGAACAAGGCGAAAACGTGCGCGTCGGCGTCACCAGTCGATCTCTCATTCTCGACGAAGGCGCCGCTCTCGACTCCGATTCCGCCCGGTCCCTCGCCCGCGCGCTGCACGATCTGGATGTTGGCGTCATCGATCTCGCCAGCGACGCCCGCGAAGCAGACCTCGCCACTCTGACCGCCGCCCTCGTCCATGCTGAATCAGAAGCAGCAGAACGCGCCCAACAACGAGAAAACGTCGCTGGCGCCACCAAGGGGCGCATCAAACTCATCCCAATCCGTCTCGCGGGGCTTGTCGAGCACGGCGACCTGCCTCTGGGCGAATCACATGTGCGCAGCAACCTGGGTGAAATCGTTCTCTCCGCGATGCGCGGGGACGTTGGCGTCGCGCCCGAAGCCGCCGCCCAGCAGATCAACGAGCAGGTGCGCACACAAGACCCGGGAATGATCTCCAGCCTGCGCACAGAGATGCTCCATGCTGCCCAAAACGCGCGCCAGCTTGAAGGCGATGAACGATTCGATCGCCTGCGCACCTTCGCCAGGACGCTCTCTCCCGATCTGCGCCAGGCGCTGTTGCAGCAAACCGTGGTCGCCAGCGATTCCATCGAGGCGCTCGCGGAGCTCGCCGACGTCGTGCCTGCAGAAGACGTCCTGCAATCTCTTGGCGCGATCGAGGGGCGCGATCGTGTCTCCGCATCCACGCTGCTCATGCTCGAACGCCTTTCAACCGTCGTCGCGGATGATGCGGACCACTGTAAGACACTGGCCAATATCACCGGCAACCTCGCCCAGCGCGAGTCCGAACACCAGGAATGGCTCGGCGTCCTCGGGGAGTTGCTGCACTCACGAGCTTCGGGCGATTTCGCGCCGGAAGACTATCGCAAGCGCCTGGAGGATCTCCGAACTCATATTCCCGCGGCGCCGGTTGCATTTAACCTGCAGGAAATTGACGACACAGTCGCACAAGCGGTTCGCACTGTCGAAATATCAATCGACTTAATCGAAGCGGGCACGGATGAACCCGCGACGCCCATAAAGCGCATCGAAGATCGCATTCAGGATGTCATGATCGCGGGATGATTTGATGCAATCACAGCGGCGCTTCAATGTGCTCGTGATGTTGAAGAGCGAGCCACATCGCCACAAGACACGTCCGCCGCCAGATCGCTTCTCGCCAGCCTGATAGTTCCGAAGCGCCTTGACGCCATCATCCAGGCAGCAACGACACAGTCTCCTGACGCGAAAGACGCCGCCAACCTGCTTGCCGCAATCGGCGAGCCCGCGCTCGCTGCTGTCCTCGAATCAGCAGAACGCGCGCAGTCTTCCCAGGAGCAAGACGCCCTGGCCCACGTCGCAGCGATGTTCGGCACGGAGCCTCTGATCCAATCCGTCCGGGCCGCAGCTCAAACAGCCCCCGATCGGCTGATGAGTTTCAGCGTCATCCTCTCAAAGCTCTCGCGCAGGGCCGCGATCGAAGCGCTCACGCCGATGACAAACTCCAATGACGCCAACCTCAGACTCGCTGCGTTTCGCGCGCTGGATGCCGCGATCCCGGAATGGCCCGCAGAGCTTCTTGAGCGCAGCGTCTGTGATCCGGAGCCGCGCATTCGCGCCGTCGTTCTCAATCACTGCTCCGAGCGCCGTAGCGCCGAAGGGCTCGAGTTCCTGGCTCAGTTCGTCGAAGGCAGCATTGCGCAGCGCATCGCAACCATTCCCGAACGCGCATCGTTAGCAAGCTTAATCGCTGCCAACTTCGGATCTCCCGGCCGCGAGCGCCTCTGCCAGTCGCTTGACCTTTTCAAACGCGGCAAGCGATCGCCACTCGACGCCGCCGCACGAGAAATTGCCGCAGCCCTCAAGCCGCACGCCGCGGAGTCAGAGCAGATCGCCCTCGCCATCCGAAGCTGGAAGCGCTCACCCGCGGGAATCCTGAACGCGGTCGCTGCCCCGTTGCAATCCATTGGAGTTCTCAAGGCGTGATCCAGATCCTCGACAATGCGCTTACTTCACTCCAGGCTGGCGTCTGTGCGCTCGAGCTTTACGGCGAAGATCACCCCTTTGTAAAAAAGCAGTTTTCCACCAGCGCCGAGTTGCTCGCGGACATTCTCGCCCGTGCCGGCGAAGTGCGCGTCGGCCTGCTGGATGATCGCGTCATGCTCAGCGACGAAGCCATGCCCTCCAGCGCCGAGCTTGAGCGAACTCTCTTCACCTGGCTCAGGAATCACGAAGTTGACGGCATCGTCCTGCGCGCCGGCGTCACCGAAAAGGAGCTGCGCGACTTTGCCGCTTTCCTCAGCAGTCGTGAAGAGCAGCCACTCTTCAAGAGCCGGCATATCTCCCTCGCGGTGATCGCGTGCGGCCAGCCAGACACATCAGATCGCAGGTTCGAGGACGTCGAACTTGCGCACGTCGGCGCCAAACACATGCCCGGCCTGCACTCCCTCTGGGATCGCATGCTTCAAGGCCAGGAGTCCGACGACGCCCATCTCATGGGGATCGCTGCAGATCTCGCCCATGCCGCCACCGAGAGTCGCTCCGCCATGCTCCCGCTCGCGTCGCTCAAACGCCACGATGAATACACCTTCGTCCACACCATCAACGTCGCGATGCTCGCTTCCGCCCTGGCTGAAGCAGTCGGCGTCTCCGGGCAAACGCTCCACGACATCACCACCGCAGCCCTCATGCACGACATCGGCAAGCAGCTCATCCCGCAGGGCATGCTCAACAAAGCCGGCAAACTGACAAAAGAGGAGTTTCGCCTGGTGCAGAGTCACCCATCGCTCGGCGCCAACCTGTTGCTCGCGCGCAAGGATCTTCCCGACATCGCGACCATCGTCACCTATGAGCATCACATGCAGCTTGCCGGCGGGGGGTATCCTGTTCTTTCCAGGCCGCGCAAGATTCATTTCGCCAGCCAGATTGTTCAGGTCGCGGATATTTTCGACGCCCTGCGAACAGACCGCCCATACCGAGCTGCAATGACGCGGAATGAAGCCCTCGAAGTCATGAGCAGGTCCGCTGGCCCATCATTCGATCCCGCCCTCTTCGATGTCTTCATTGATCGCGTTGTCGGGCGCACGGAAGAAAACACGGTGGAGCCGGCAGATGAACCGCAGCTTGTAGCTGTGTGATTCATCCGCGAGCAAGCGCAACGGCGCCTACAGCTTTTTCAGCGCATCGACCAACTCATCCAGATGCGCTCGCTCATGGGCCGCTGAAATCTGCACGCGCAGCCGCGCCGTCCCCTCAGGCACCACCGGATACCCGAAGCCGATCACATACACGCCCAACTCAAGCAGGCGCTTGCTCATTGAGATCGCCTTCGCGGTGTCGCCCACAATGATCGGGCAGATCGCCGTGGGTGAGTCAATCACCTCAAAGCCAGCCTTCGTCACACCCTCGCGCGCATACTTCACATTCTCGCGCAGCTTGTCCACGCGCTCCGGCTCCTCCATAAGAATCCGCACCGCCTTGTTCGCCGAGCACGCCACCGTCACAGGCAGCGCATTGGAAAAGAGCGTCGGCCGCGCCCGCTGGATGATGACCTCAATCGCGTTCCTCCGTCCCGCGATGTAGCCCCCCGCGCCCCCGCCCAGCGCCTTGCCCAGTGTGCCGGTGAAGAGATCAATCTCCGCGCCCGCCATATTGTGATGCTCATGCGTCCCGCGCCCCGTCTTCCCGAGGACGCCCGTGCCATGTGAATCATCGACGACGAGCATCGCCCCATGTTGATCGCACAGCTTTCGCATCGCGGGCAGGTCCGCCAGCGACCCCTCCATCGAGAAGACTCCATCCGTAATGACCCAGACTTGCCCGTCGGCGCCAATCGAACCTGCCGCCTCGCGCAGCTTCGACTCCATATTCGCCAGATCGTTGTTTTTGTAGATGAACTTCTTGACGCCCTTCTTGATGCTCGTCGCCAGCCGCATCGAATCAATAATGCACGCGTGATTCAGTTCATCCGAGACAATCGCATCCGTCGGCTCAGCCAGCGTGGGCAGCGCCGCCTCCGTCGCGTTCCAACAGCTCACAAACGTGTATGCCGCCTCGACGCCGAGAAACTCGGCCAGCGTTGCTTCCAGCATTTCGTGAGGCGTGAATGTCCCGCAAATAAACCGCACCGAAGCTGTCCCGGCGCCAAACTCACGCAGCCCCGCGATCCCCGCCTCCACCACATCCGGATGATTTGCCAGCCCAAGGTAGTTATTCGAGCAAAAGCACAGCACATCCCCATATTCGCGCAGATGAACGCGTGGCCCCATCGGCCCCTCAATCATCTGAAGCGACTTGAGCTGTCCCGATTTCGCAAGCTCAGCCAGCAACGCATCGGCGCGGGCTTCAAACGGCATGGCGGGGGTCGTCATGGTGCAAACCTCATGGAAATGAATCAATCACACGCGACGCGGGCCAGTGTATGTTCCGCGACCCTCCGATGGCGCCGAACGGGGATTGCCTACTTTCAGAATCGCCGCTGGCGTTGACAGCCGCGCCTGCGCTATACTATTGAACCAAGCGGGCGCCGACAGGCGTCTTGCTCCGACGACCCGTCGACTGAGACATCAGTCAGGCGGGTCGTTTTACATTGGCGGCAGGTCGGGGCGGACTGGCGATTCACCCATGCGCATCAATCGCTGTTCCCATCCGCCTGCAGGATGCGTATCGTGTCGCCCAATGTCGCCTCCAAAAAAACACATCGACTCCTTCAGCCTCAGCCCCGGGCGGATCATCGGCGGCAAGTACGTTGTCGTCTCCAGACTCGGCGCCGGCTGGGAAGGCGAGGTCTACAAAGTCATCGAGCAGCGCACCGGCGCCACCCGCGCCGCCAAACTCTTTTTCACCCAGCGCAATCACAATGATCGCGCACTGAACTTCTACGCACGCAAGCTCGAATCGCTCCGCGACTGTCACATCATCATCAAGTACCACCACTCCGAGATCCTCCGCTTTCGCGGCGTCAGCATCCCAGTCCTCATCAGTGAGTACGTCGAAGGCGAACTGCTCGAAAGCATCCTCTCAGCCCGTCCCGGAAAACGAATACCCTACTTCGAGGCGCTCTGCCTCATCTATGCTCTCGCCCATGGGCTCGAACAGGTCCACGCCAAACGCGACTATCACGGCGATCTCCATATGGGCAACGTGCTCGTTCAACGACGAGGCGTTCACTTCGACGTCAAACTCGTCGATCTTTTCAATCTCGGCAGGCCAACCGCCGCCAACATCCGTGATGATGTCACCGATGTGATTCGCATCCTCTACGACATTGTCGGCGGCAAGAATCGATACGCCGGCCACCCGCCGGAAATCAAGCAGATTCTCGCCGGGCTCAAGCGCACCATTATCGAAAAGAGATTCCCCACCGCCGGCAACCTTCGCCAGCATCTCGATGAGTTTAAGTGGGAGTATTCGTAGATCGAACAGGATCGCGCAGCGCCGCCGTGACAACACCCCGCGCGGAAAAGCAATCCCTACTCCTGCGCCGCAGCCCCAGAGATGATCTCCGTCAACTCGGTCGTAATCATCGCCTGCCGGGCTCGGTTAAACTGCCGGGTCAGCAGCTTGCTCATCTTCCCAGCGTTGTCCGTCGCCGCCTTCATCGCGATCATCCGCGCCACGTGCTCGGACACAATCGCATCCGAAAAACACTGGTTCAGCGTCGCCTTCACCGTCACAGGCAAAAGCTCCCCAAGCAGTTCCTCGCCCGGCGGCGTGAACTCATACACCGCCCCGCCCCCGCCCGCGCCATCCTTTGAATCATCCGCAGGAGGCTTGAGGGGCAAGAGCTGCAAAAGCACCGGCTCCTGCTTCCCCGCAGAATGAAACTGCATATACGCCACCCGCACCGCTGAGATTTCCCCATCGGTGAACCGCGCCATGTACTCGTCCGCCAGCCGGTCGATCTCTTCGCGCCGCGGGTTGTCGCCAAAGTGCGTGTGGTGCGTATTTGCGGGCATCTCCTGAAACTTCAGAAACCCAGCCCCCTTCTTGCCCACAACTTCCGTCTCGGGCTTCTCCGCCTGCTTGCGCAGCCCGGCCATCGTCATCCGCAGCACCCGCCCGTTGTACGCCCCGCACAATCCGCGATTAGAGGTCAGAAGCAGCCACAGCTCCGGCTTCCCCGCTCCCGCAGCCGGCCCTGAAATCAGCGGATGGTCAATATCCCCCGCCGTCCCCGCCAGCTCACGAACCAACTGGAACACACCCTCGGTGAAGGGCTTCGCCGCCGTCGCCCGATGCTGGGCTTTGGCGAACTTGCTGGCAGCGATCATCTGCATCGTCTTGGTGATGCGCTGGATGTTCGAGACAGCCTTCCGCCGATTCTTGATTTCTCGGATCGTCGCCATAGGGGCAGAGAGTGTAGCGATCCTCCCCCGGCGGCTCAATCAGCAGGGCTTCACAGCCCGCCGCATGGCCCTGCCCGTGGAAATTCCTTGAATAAGAAGAGAAATGGGACTGAAGGCGTGGCAACGCAACTTTCCTGCAACTGCAATCAAAATAGCGACGTATAGTTGGCTGAACGGTGCGGTGGACGTTCCTTTTTACGAAGGAGCCTGTAATGAGACTGCGCACCAGTTGGGTTTGGATTGGTATTTTGATCGGCGGAATCGGAGTGGCGCCGGCCGGCGCGGAGCCGGATAGACAGCTCTTCAAGCTGCTCGCGAGAGACGGAATAGCGTTTGATTTCTTCGGTAAATCCGTAGCAGTGAGCGGGACAAACGCCGTCGTGGGCGCTCCGGACGATGACAACATCAACGGCGAACTCTCTGGCTCAGCCTACGTATTCGATATCACAACAGGTCGGCAACTCTTCAAACTCCTCCCGGAGGACGGCGCTCCTCGGGACGGGTTTGGCTACGCCGTCGCCGTGAATGGCGCAACAGCTGTCATTGGGATGCCCTACGACAGCTGCAACGGCTTCCAGTCTGGCGCAGCATATGTCTTCGATATCAAGACCGGCCAACAGCTCTTCAAGCTTCTCCCGAACGACGGCGCAGCGTTTGATCACTTCGGTGAGAGAGTCGCGTTGAGCGCGACGACAGTCATCGTTGGCGCTGTGTTCGACGATGACAACGGCGGCGACTCCGGGTCAGCATACGTTTTCGATGTGACAACAGGCCAGCAGCTCTTCAAGCTTCTCCCGGATGACGGCGCGTCACTGGATGGGTTCGCCAACTCAGTCGCAATAGATGGGACAATCGCTGTTGTGGGCGCGTTCAGGGGCAGCGGTAACGAAGTACGTTCGGGAGCGGCATATGTTTTTGATGTCACGACTGGACAGCAAGTATTCAAGCTCATCGCAGGCGCTGGTGAGAGGGGTGATGAATTCGGCGCCTCCGTCGCGGTCATCTGGACGACCGCCGTCATCGGCGCCGATGGCGACGGCGAAATCAATTATCAAGCTGGCGCGGGGTACGTCTTTGATGTCACAACCGGGCAGCAAGTTTTCAAACTCCTCCCGGAGGACGGCGCCGCATTTGATCACTTCGGCACAAGAGTCGCGTTGAGTGGGACGACGGCCATCATTAGCGCCCCGTTTGACGATGACAACGGCAATCGCTCCGGCTCGGCGTACGTATTCGACATCACCACGGGGAAGCAGCTCATCAAGCTTCTCCCGTGCGACGGCGCGGACGACGATGAGTTCGGCTTTTCTGTCGCTGTGAGCGGAACAACAGCTGTTGTGAGCGCCCTCGCGGGCACTGGCGACCACGACTTAGTGGGCTCCGCGTACGTCTTTGACGTATCGCGCGCAGCCGATCTCAACGGCGACGGCTGTGTCAACAGTGTCGACTTGGGCGGACTCCTCGGCGCCTGGGGAACGACCGACCTCAACAACGACGGCATCACCAACGCCGCCGACCTCGCCCTCCTTCTCGGCAGCTGGGATGCAGACTGTTCATAACGCCCGAATCGGTTTCCTGCTAAACAAATGCCGACCCACCCGGACGTGCAGAAGAGCGCAGATATTACATCGCCAGGCGAGATTTCAACTCATCAGCAAGACCATGGCGCGCCACCTCATCCTGCTCCCCCGTCTCAAGATTCTCCAGCGTGACGACCTCGCCGCCATCCTCAATCGTCGCCAGAAAACGCGCGGAGCATTTTTTCGCTTCGCCATGCAGCTTGGGGCGTTTGCGTGTGGTTTTATAACTATGCCGCGCGTGCAGCCCCGCCTCGCGCAGCTCCGCAACTGTCTGCCGTAGCGATTGCTCGCTCAACTCCTCGCCCGTCGAAATCACAAACACATCAGGCCGCGCCCCAACCGCTTCATACAACCCGGCGCCCGTCAGCATCTTCCCCCGGTCTTCAAGCACCAGCGCCAAAACAACATCCCCCATCGCAAACCCAACCGCCGGCGTCGAAGGCCCGCCAAAAAGCTCTACAAGATTGTCATACCGCCCGCCCCCAGCAATCGCCCGCTCCTTCCCGCCCGCTTCATGCACTTCAAACACCATCCCCGTGTAATACGCCAACCCGCGCGCCAGAAGCACATCAACGTCGCACCACTCCCGCGCCGCGTATGGCAACGCTTCCAGCAGTCGGCTGCGATAATCACCAAGAGTTCGGTACGGATCCCCAGATTTTTCGTTGAGAGGCCCCGTGAATCTCTCATCTGATCGAAACATCTTGAATGTTCTACGAAACTTTCGCGCCTTTTCATCATCGAATCCGAGCCGCTCTTTCAGCGCCGCCTCGAACCCGTCATCGTCCAGCTTGTCAATAAGATCAAGAATCGCAATCGCCTCGTCGATCTGCCCTTCCCCAACGCCGCCTTGTTTCGCAAGCAGATCCGCCAGCGACTCCCGATGATTAATCCGAATCCGAACATCCTTCTTCGTCAACCCCAGCGCCCGCAGCGAATCAATACAACACGCAATCACCTCCGCGTCCTGCTCCGCCTTCATCTGCGCATCATCATCCGCCCCGCCCAGCACATCCACATTCCACTGCACAAACTCACGCAGCCTTCCCCGTTGCGGCCGCTCCGCCCGAAAGTAAGGCCCAATCGAAAACCACTTCGTCGGCTTCGCCAGAGCGCTCCCTTTCGCGCTCGCCATCCGCGCCAAAGTCGGCGTGAACTCCGGCCGTAAGGCCAGCGCCGTATCCCCCCCCGCCCGCGTAAAGCTGAACAGCTCCGAGACAATCCCCTCCCCGGACTTGATCGTGTACAAATCAAGATGCTCAAACGTCGGCCCATTAATCTCATCAAACCCATGCCGGCGAGCGGTTTGCCGCCACATATCAAAAAGATAGAGCTGCTTCGCCTGCTCATCGGGGTACAGATCCCGCGTCCCGCGCGGCGAACGAACCTTCTGCGCCCGTGACCCAGCCTTCTTCCCCACCTTCTCACTCTTCGCATCGCTTTGCGTTTTGTTGTGGTCCCGGGCAGTCATGGGCAGTAGGGTAGCGGAGCCTATGTCCAGTGTTGATGAACAAATCTGGTTTCGACGCCTCCAGGCAGACGGACCCGTCCTTTTGCTCGCCCTCGTCGCCGCCTTTGGCGTCTTCGTCTGGTCATTCCGCAACTACGAGCCCCCGCCCAGTCGGGCCAACGTCCTCCAGCAGTCCTACGACGAGCGAGTTCGCGCTCTCACCGCCCGCGCCGAAGAGCGACCCTTCGACGCCTTCATCTGGTCCGACATCGGCCGCAGCGCCGGCAAAAGACATCCCTGGCCCAACGCCCTCGATGAATGGATCGAAAAAGCTCCGCCCAGGCTTATCCGCGATCACGCCGGCGACGGCCTCGTCGCCTACTACGCCGCCTGGGGCCTGCGCGACGCCGGCCACCCGCATCACGCCACCGCCGCCTTCAACTACGCCGTCGCGCGCATTGACGACTTCGAGCGCGACCACCCCCACGCCCTCACATTCATGCACCACCACGCACGCGGCTTCGCCCTGACTGAACTTGGCGATCTCGAACGCGCCGTCATTGACATCAGACTGATGGATCGCAAGCTCGCCGAAGCCGACATCGACGATAATCTCTACTTCCGCGAAATTTGGATCCAGGCCCGCATGTACCGGCTCGCCGAGCAACCCTTCGCCGCCGCCCGCACGCTCGCCGTCGGCATGGCAAGAGCCGCCGCGCTCCCTCCTGAACGTTCCGACCTCGTCCCCCTCAAGTGGGCCCAAGTCCACGCTGAATTCAGACAACTCCCTCCGCCGCCCCCCGCAAATCAAATCAACGCCTCCCCCCAACTCGCGCGCGAGCAGGCTGAAACAATCGAACTCTGCGCCAAAACCGCCCGCCTCACCGATCAACTTCCCGCAAACCTCGTCCGCGCCTCGCGCAGAAGCGCTCTCGCGTGGACCCTCGCCTCCGTCGGCGCCGACCAACAAGCCGCCGCCCTCTGGGGCCTCGCCCTGACAGACGCCCAGACCACGTTCGCTGAGTATGTGCCGCTGTCAGTAAGCCATCTCTACGATCTCGCCTGCTTCCATGCCCTCGCCGGCGATCGCGACAGCGCTCTCGATTTCTGGGAACGCGCCATCGCCGCCGGCTACAACACCGACGTCCATGCCGCCAGGGATCGCGATCTCGAACTCATCCACGATCACCCCCGATTCCTCGCCGGCCTCGAAGAAATACGCTTTCAGCGCGAGATCAATCTCCACAGCGTCCTCATCGACGGCAAACGAGGCCTCTGAGACCTGCCAGCACGCCCAGCCGCAGGTATGATCGCGCTCTCTGTCGAACTAGAGCCCGCGCTCCGGCGCCCCACACACAGCAGCAACACAGGACAGCCCGACCTATGCCCAACATCACCATCGACGGAGTCGAGTGTCCCTTCCAGCCCGGGCAGACCATCCTCCAGGTCGCCAACGCCAACAACATCGAAATCCCCCAGTACTGCTACCACGACGCCCTCTCCATCGTCGCCTCCTGCAGAATCTGCCTCGCAGAAGTCCACGCCCCCAACCCCCGCAACGACAACAAGCTCGAACCCATCCCCAAACTCCTGCCCACCTGCCAAACCTCCGCCGGCGACGGTCAGGTCGTCTACACACAAAGCCCCCGCTCCCAGCAAAACCAGAAGGCCGTCATGGAGGCCCTCCTCATCAACCACCCGCTCGACTGCCCCGTCTGCGATCAGTCCGGCGAATGTCACCTCCAGGATTACAGCTACAAGTACGGCCGCGGCGTCTCGCGCTTCGAGGAAGCCAAAGTCAAACAACCCAAAAAAGACGTCGGCCCAAACGTCCTCCTCTACGCCGACCGCTGCATCATGTGCTCACGCTGCGTCCGCTTCACACGCGAAGTCACAGGAACTTCCGAGCTCTTGGTCACCGGCCGCGGCAATCACGAACAAATAGACGTCTTCCCCGGCCACCCGCTCGACAACGATCTCTCCGCCAACGTCATCGACCTCTGCCCCGTCGGCGCCCTCCTCGATAAAGACTTCCTCTTCGCCCAGCGCGTCTGGTTCCTCAAAAGCGCGCCCAGCATCGACGGAATCACATCAAGCGGCGACAACATCCTCATCGAACACAACGAAGGCAAAATCTACCGCATCAAGCCGCGCACAAACATGGAAGTCAACAAGTGGTGGATCACCGACGAAGTCCGCTTCGGCTGGAAGTTTGTCCACTCCGAAAATCGCCTCCGCTCACCCATGCGCCGCCAGCACGGCCTCCTCGTCGAATCCACATACACCCGCGCCTATGACGACCTCGCCGACGCCATGCGCCGCGCCGCAGACGCCAACAAACGCGTCGCCCTCATCGTCTCACCAATGGTCAGCTGTGAAGACGCCTACTCCCTCGCCAAAGCTGTCCTCGCAGCCGATGAAAACGCCCTCCTCGCCGTCGGCCCCACGCCCATTTCAGGCGAAGACAAGGTCTACCCCGTCGGCGCCAGCGCTGACGATCCCAACGCCTTCATCGTCCGCGCCGAAAAAGCCCCCAACCGTCGCGGCGTCGAGCGCGTCCTCGCCGCCATGACCGCAAACCAAACTCTTTCCCACACGGACATCCTCAACAAAACCCGCAACGGCGACATCGCCGCCCTCATCGTCGTCGGCGGCTACACCAGCGATTGGGCGACCGATGACCTCCGCTCCGCGCTCGCCGCAGGCGATCACTTCGTCGCCCTCATCGACACGCTCGGCAGCCCCCTCGTCGATTCCTGCGATGTCGTCCTCCCCGGCGCGACATGGGCTGAAAAAGCCGGCACATTCGAAAACTGCGCCAACCGCCTCCAGGCCTTCGAGCAGGCGATCGACGTCATCCAGATGGCCAAACCCGAAGCCCAAATCGGCATCGACCTCCTCCATACACTCAACAATACATCAGGCCGCGCCCCCATCTACAACGCCGCCAACATCCGCCACGAGATGGCCCAACACAACCCCGCACAGTTCAACGTCTTCACATCAGACGTCCACATGCCCATCGTCGAAACCATGACAGTGTCCGACATGGAAGTCGTCGAGCTGTAAGCCGGTCGCCCCACTGTCCAGCTTCACATCGACGGCAAGCGCCTATAGCAACTTGCGCAATCAGGTTCTGTTGAATAGCACTTGGTGGTCGCCGCAAGTTTTCACTTTGACATTTTTACTTTGATAGCAGGCTCTCTTGCCATATGCTGGTTCCAGCACAATCGGAAAGAGGATGCTCCCATGAAGAAGCACGTTTTTACGCCCGCAGCCGCGCTCGCTTTTCTCGCCGGCTCGGCGCAAGCGCTCGCCGCCGGGCCGTTTGGGGATTCGTTCGAGCTTTCGAGCCTCGATGGAACCAACGGCTTTGTAATCAACGGCATCGACGCGGGCGACCGCAGTGGCTTTTCTGTCTCTACAGCCGGCGATGTGAATGGCGACGGCGTCAACGACCTCATCATCGGGGCCTACTTCGCCGATCCGAATGGTTCCGATAGCGGCGAGAGCTATGTGGTCTTCGGCGGTGCGGGCGTGGGCGAGAGTGGGACCTTTCAGCTCTTCAATCTGAACGGAGGGAACGGCTTCATCCTCAACGGCGTCGATGCGGGCGACCGCAGTGGCTTTTCTGTCTCTACAGCCGGCGATGTGAACGGCGACGGCATCGACGACATCGTCATCGGGGCCTTCGGCGCCAATCCGAACGGCGTCTTGGGATCCGGCGAGAGTTATGTGGTCTTCGGCGGCGCCAGCGTGGGCACGGACGGAACCATCGAACTCTCCTCCCTCAACGGAACCAACGGTTTCGTCCTTAACAGCATCGACGCGGGCGACCAGAGCGGCTATTCCGTCTCCGCCGCCGGTGATGTGAACGGCGATGGGATCGACGACCTCATTATCGGAGCTCGCAGCGCCGATCCGAACGCCATTTATTCAGGAGAGAGCTATGTGATCTTCGGCGCCGCCAGCGTCGGCGCAGGCGGCGCCATCGAGCTTTCCTCTTTGAATGGAACCAACGGCTTCGTCATCAATGGCGTTGACGCATATGACCACAGCGGCCGCTCCGTCTCCGCCGCTGGCGATATGAACGGCGACGGTTTCGATGACGTCATCATCGGGGCCCGCCTCGCCGATCCGAATGGTGTTTTTTCAGGTGAGAGCTATGTGGTCTTCGGCGGCGCGGGCGTGGGCTCGGGCGGCTCCATCGAACTCTCCTCTCTGAACGGGACCAACGGCTTCGTCATCAACGGCATAGACATTCTCGACTTCAGCGGCATTTCCGTCTCCAACGCCGGCGATGTGAATGGCGACGGCGTCGACGACATGATCATCGGAGCCTTCAACGCTGATCCGAATGGCGCCTTGCTGAGCGGCGAGAGCTATGTGGTCTTCGGCGGCGCGAATGTGAGCGCCGGCGGGACCATCGAGCTCTCCTCCCTGAACGGAGCCAACGGCTTCGTCATCAACGGCATCGAGACGGGCGACCTCAGTGGCGTTTCCGTCTCCACCGCCGGCGATGTGAACGTCGACGGCGTCGACGACATCATCATCGGCGCCATCGGCGCCGACCCGAACGGTACTAATTCAGGCGAAAGCTATGTAGTCTTCGGCGGCGTAGGCGTGGGCGCGGGCGGCGTCATCGAGCTCTCTTCTCTTAACGGGACCAACGGCTTCATCCTCAACGGCGTCAACGCGGGCGACCGCAGCGGCCTTTCCGTCTCCGCCGCCGGCGATGTGAACGGCGACGGCATCGACGACATCGTCATCGGGGCCTCAGGCGCCGGTCCGAACGGTTCTAGTTCAGGCGAGAGCTATGTTGTCTTCGGCAGGCAGCCCGACCCCGCAGACCTGAATGGGGACGGTGTGATCGGCTCCACCGACGTTGCACTACTGCTTGGAAGCTGGGGTCCGTGCCCGCCGGCGCCAAGCGCATGCGCAGCCGATCTTGACGGCGATGGTTCTGTGGGATCTAGCGATTTGGCGCTGCTACTTGGTTCCTGGAACTGATAATCCTATAGAGCATCTAGCAAAACACGTTGCCCAGCCACCCAAGTTGCTCTAACTCAATGCCAACGTCACTAGCGTAATTAACATCCCATTATGCAGCGCGTGCGCCGTCATCGAAGCGATAATCGATCCCCGCCACGTTCGGATCATCGCAAAATTAAATCCAAGCGCCATCAGCGCCGGCGCCGCAAATAACGGCACCGGATGAATAATCGCAAAGATCAGCGAACTCAAAAGCGCCGCGACAATGGCGCCCGTCCACCCGCGCAAATGGTGATACAGCGCCCCCCGGAACAGCGTCTCTTCAACCACCGGCGCCCACACCGCCGCCAGCAGATAAATCATCACCATCCCGACCCATCCACCCTCGCCAATCTCCTCAATAATCGGATGCCCCGCCGGCTTCCCCTCTTCTGCGCCAGTCAGGAACACGGTCACAAACATGAGCAGCGCCGTCAGCCCAACCCCCAGCGCAAAGACAGGCGCCCCCGCGATATACCCAACAACGCCGGCGCCAATCTCGCGCACAACGCCCTTCCCCCGCGTCCATCCGATCGCGTGCCGCCATTCATTCTTCCCCGCCCCGCGAACCAAAGGCCACATCGCAGCCAGCAACATCGCCCAGATCCCAAGCTGAAACAGCTCGACTCCCGTCTTCTCAACCAATAATCCCATGATCGTAGCGATCGGCAAAAACATCGCTAAAAAGAGCGCAAACGTCTCCAGGTACACCGAGCCCCCCGGCCCCGGCGCATGGTACGCCAGCTTCAGCGTTCCCCGACTGAGCATCACAAGCCCCACAATCAAGAGCGCAACGCCCGCAATCCCCACCGTCGCGATAATCCCCGCGCCGATAAATATCGCAAGCAGCGTCTTCGAGCCTGCCCCCAGCGCATCAGCGCGCAGCGAATCCGAGTCCGGCAAACCAAAGCTCACGCCAAGCTCGCCAAACCAACCATGGTGTTCAATCAGTTGCTCACGCTCTTCAGGAGTTAAAGAATCGGCGCCTTCTCGGTACAGCCGCTTCTGAATCTCCCAATCTTCGCGCAGCCACTCCGGCGCCAGCGCCGCAAGATCAATCGCGCCTCCCTCTCCATCCGCCGCGTCCTCCAGCATCTCCGCCGGCAGCGGCGCCGTGATGCCCAGAACCCACTCATTCCACTCCAGCGCCCGCTCCGCCCCCACGAGTTCCCCAACAACAAACGTCCCGCGCAGCCGATCCGTCGCCGACGCCGCGCACATCGTCCGAAGTTGCGAAACCAACTGCTCAAGCGACGGGTTGCTGCTCAATCCACTCTCGCTCGATTCCTCCCCCGCCTCCTGTTGTGCCGCGATCTCCACCAACCCCTTCGCACCCACCATGTACCGCGACATCAACCCCAGCACGCCCCCCGTCGGCGGCGGCGCCTCCGCCGCAATCGCTACCTCCGCCTCACCCATGTCAGGCGCTATCCGCTGCATCGTCATCACCGTCGCCACCGCCAGCCCAATCACAAGCCACGCGATCCATCGCCCCATCGCAGACCCGGGATCACGAAGCGCACCTCCCGCCCCGCTGCCCAACTCCGGCGGAATCACCGTCCTCGCTGCATAGCTTGACGGCGCCGGCGGAACCGCCGGACGCTCCACATACGATCCGCCGCCCGCGGGCGTCTTCGCCCCCTCCTGCTCCCTGTGGTCTTCCATACCCAGATCATCGGCGCCCCACCCCCCGCTGTCCATGTTCTCCCCCTCAAACACCCTTTTCGCCTCACCCTCATCCCATTGCGCAAATCCCAATCGCTATCCTCCTTCCCATGCTTACCAGTGTGAAATGGCTCAACGCCCTCGTCGCAGGCCCCGACCTCACCCCCCAGGAGATCGACCGCGCCCTCACCCACGCCGGCTTCCCCGTCGAAGGTGAAGTCCAGCTCCCAGACGGCGACACCCAGCTCGATGTCGAAATCACCTCCAATCGCGGCGATTGCATGTCCCATCTCGGCCTCGCCCGCGAAGTCGCCGCCGCCCTTCACCGAGAAATAGAGCCTCCCCAAATCCCCTTCGACATCATGCAGGGGCCAAACGCATCCAGCCCCCGCGCCGACACACGCACCAGCGTCGACAACCAAACCCCCGACGCCTGCTCGCAATTCACCGCCCGCATCCTCACCGGCGTCACCGTGCGCACAAGCCCCGACTGGCTCATCCAGCGCCTCGAAGCCGTCGGCCAGCGCCCCATCAACAACATCGTCGACGCCTCCAACTACGTCCTCTTCGAGCTTGGCAATCCCACACACACCTTCGATCTCAACACACTCACCGAAAATCGCCTCGTCATCCGCTACGCCCGTGACGGCGAACCGCTCACCATGCTCGATGGCAAACAGGCAAAGCTCCGCGCCGATGAACTCGTCGTCGCAGACGCCCAGCGCGCCGTCTCCCTCGCCGGCGTCATGGGCGGGCTCGATTCCTCTGTCACAAGCAGCACAACAGACATCCTCCTCGAAGCCGCCGCCTGGTCCCCCCCCGTCATCCGTCGCGCCGCCCGACGGCTCAACATCGTCACCGACGCCGGCAAGCGCTTCGAACGCACCGTCGATGCGCGCACGGTTGATCGCGCCGCCGCCCGCGTCGCCCAGATCATTCTCGAAACTGGTGGCGGCGAGCTTCTCGCCGGCGCCATCGCCGCCGGGCCCGAACTCCGTGCGCACAAATCCATCACCTTGCGCACCAGACGCTGTCATGCTCTGCTCGGCGTGCGCATCGAACCGGTTGAAATGACCGACGCGCTCACCCGCCTCGGCTTCCAGATCGACCAATCCGACGCCGGCGATGACACGCTCATCACCGCTGCCCCCCCAGCCAACCGCGCCCACGACATCAAACGCGAAATCGATCTCATCGAAGAGGTCGCCCGCGTCGTCGGCTACGACCGACTTCCCATTCATGAGCGCATGGAGATGGTCGTCGCCCATCCGCAGGAAGACGAGCGCGCCCGCCGGGCCGTTTCAGATTTTCTCGTCGGCGCCGGCTTTTACGAAACTGTCACGTTCAGCTTCACCACCAAAGACCAGGCAGATCTCTTCCTTCCCGCCGGCCTGCGGGCGGTGAAAATCGACGAAGAGCGCCGCAAGGAAACGCCCTTTCTCAGGCCCAGTGTGATCCCCTCGCTGCTTGAGTGTCGCAAGGTGAATCAGGACGCCGGCGCGCGCATTGAAGGCGGCGTGCGGTTGTTCGAGATCGGCGCCGGATACGCAGAACGCGACTCCAGCGCCCACGAAACAGTCGAACAGCGGGCGCTGGCGATGATTCTCGACGCGCCGGACAAACAGCTTGGCCTGCGCCAGATGCGCGGCGTCATCGAAGCTCTCGTGCGCCAGGTCGCCGGCATGGAGAATGCGCCGACCATTGAGCCCGTCGAGCCTTCCGCGCCCGCGCACGACAAGAGCGCGGGCGCTGCAGTTTCGCTGGACAACACGCTGATCGGCCGGTTCGGGCTCATCTCGAAGAAGGCGCAGTCGCGCTATGACCTTGACACGCCGGTAGTCTTCGCAGAGATGGATCTGGATGCGCTGCTCGCGCTCTACCCGCCCGCCAGCCGCGTGGATCAGGCGCCCGCATTCCCCGCGATCGAGCGCGATCTTTCAGTTATTATCGCAGAAGACGTCCCCTGGCGCCGCCTCGAAGAACTCGCCGCCAGCGCACACATGGAGCGACTGGAAGAAGCAGAGTTCGTCGGCGTCTACCGCGGCAAACAGGTCGGCCCGGGCCGCAAGTCTGTCACACTCCGCCTGCGCTTCCGCGATCCAGCCCGCACATTGACACACGAAGAGGTAGACCCCGAAGTGGAAAAACTGACCGACTCACTCAAGCGCGATCTCAAGGCAGAGTTCAGAGCGGTTTAGATTTGGACTTGATGAAGTGACATGTGGGACGCGAGAAACCACATAAGGAAAGCGATGGCGGCAAGGAAGTTCTGAACAGCGCACGCCGTCGGTGTACAGAGGTTTTGAGCATGGCTAATAAATATAATGCTTAAGACATTTGGCCTGTGGGCTGGGCTTGTGCTAGCGTTTTCAGGAATAACCGGCGGGGCCGTTGCAGCCACGTTCGCCGCAATAAACAGTCCGTTGGATTGGCCGGAAATCTTCATGGCGATCGGATTTCTCATATGGGTTGGGGTCATTCGAGGACAAACCCTTGCTTCATTCCTCGTTCATATTGACAAAGGGGAGCTTGGATTTTGTGAAGCATTTCGATTCGGCTTAGTTGCAAGCGCGGTTGACGTGCTATTTCTAGTTGTGGGTATAGGGGGCTATGGTTTTTTCAGAAACACCTTCGGGACGACGTGGTGTTTGGGTTGGGCCTGTTCTTTATTATTGGATCGCCATTCATTCCCATTATTTTATTTAATTGGGCAATGTTTTTGTTTAGGCGAATTTTCGTGCGAAACAATAATGAATCGTGAGAACTATCGCCAATACGCGCGGGTTTCTGATCGAACATTATTTATTTATTTCTACGCCCCACGCCTGGCCTTAAAAAACTCGCGGAGCAGTGCGCTTGCTTCCTCTTCAAAAACACCCGTGATCGGCGTGATGCGGTGGTTCAGCCTCGCATCCGAGCACAGCTGAAAGAGTGATTCACACGCCCCAGCTTTGGGATCGCGAGCGCCATAGATGAGCCTACCCACGCGCGCGTTGACGATCGCGCCGGCGCACATTGGGCAGGGCTCAAGCGTGACGACAAGTGTGCAGCCGTTTAGGCGCCAATCGCCGACCGCGCGGGCTGCCAGCCGAATAGCGAGGAGCTCAGCATGCCCCAGCGGGTCTTTCTCGGTTTCGCGCGTGTTGTGGGCTTCAGCCAGTATTTTCGAGGTGGTCGTGTCATAGATCACCGCTCCGATCGGCGCTTCACCGGCAGCTGCCGCCTGTCTGGCAAGCTCCAGCGCCCGGCGCATCATTGTGCGATCCATCTCCGTCGCAGCTGACGCATCAAGCGCAGCTTCGCGCGCATTGTCTTCGCAGGCGCCCATCACGCATCTCCGCCTGACCAGCGCGATTCGTTGGGATCGTCCGATTCGTTCCCGTCGGTTCCACGAATCACACCCTTTGACACGCGCGAAGCGGGCATGAACTTCATCAGCAGAATCCCAAACTCAAAGAGCACATAAAGAGGCGCCATCAGGAGCAGCATGGACACGGGGTCTGCCGGCGTCAGAAATGCGCTCGCGACGGCGCAGCCAAACAGAACATACTTCCGATGTCTGGTGAGCATCGCGGGCTCGACCAATCCCGACCATCCCAGCAGCATCAGCACAATAGGCAGTTGAAAGGCGACGGCGAAGACCAACCCGAGCATAAAGACCAGGTTGATGTATTCGCTGATGCGGAACTGCTGGCTGATCGCGCCCCCGCCGGTGAGGGGCATGCCGACAACGCGCACGCGGCCATCCTTCTCCGGGAGCGCCACGCGCAGCTCAAGCAAATCTGAGTTCACCCACATCTGGTTCGGCGCCGGGTCCGGCGGATCGCCCGCAAGCACCGGCGCTTCAGGGAACACAACGCCCGGCGCCACCTGTGCAATTTT
>JAJDDD010000002.1 GCA_029260495.1 Phycisphaerales bacterium
CGATTCGGTCGCCGCGTTGGTGGCAGACATCGCCAAGCGATGCACGGGCGCCAGCGCACTTTACGCCGGAGTCGACATCGGACGCACCACCGATCGATTCACGATTTGGGTTATCGCCAAGGTGGGCGGCGCCTATCGCACGGTCGGTTTGCTTGTCTGGCAGGGGCGCTCCTTCGCCGAAATGAAGGCCGCTGTCACAGCTCTGATGACGCAGTGGTTTGATGCATCGGAGCCCGGCGAAGAGCCCAACATGATCCACGTCAACCGATGCGTGGTCGACGCCAGCGGCATCGGCATGAACATGGCCGAAGATCTTGACAGGGCGCGAGGCTTCGGTCATCGCATTGAAGCTGCCACAACCACGAGCGCTTTCAAGACTGAAATCATCACACTCTCGCGTAGCGTCGTCGAGGAGCGGCGCATCGAGCTGCCGGACTGTCCCATTGTGCTTGCCGATCTGGCCAGCGTGCGCAAGGTGACGACGAGCGCCGGAAACGTCCGCTTTGACTTTGAATCCACCAAGGACGGACACGCCGACCGATTGAACGGCCTCGCTCGCGCCCTGCACGCCGCCGAGACGCGCACGAGTCGCTTCCACGAAGTCAACGTGCCCGATGGCGGGGGAGGGCTGTGGTGATGGCCGCCGGCTCGACCCGATCATCGCTCATCGCGCTGGCGGCAGGCGCCGCCATCAGCAATGTCAGTCTCTCTGGCCCCGGGTGGACGCCGCCGGCGGGGCGTCTGCAGGAGCTCAGGGCGCAGCGCGAACACCGCCGCCTGGCCAAGAAGATCTCCAACGGCGAATGGCGCGAAGTGCTGATCGGTCTCAAACACACACAACACAAGTTCCGCCGCGTCGAACGCCACGACGGGACCATTGACGCCTTTGTCGAAAAGATCGACCTGGTGGGCAAGGCGATGATGATGGGCGCCGATCTGGTCGCCAATCGTCCGCCGCTGATCTCGACCGATGAGGGCTTTGATCTGCAGCGCGAAGTGGTGAGCGCCATCCGCGATCGCTCTCACTTTGACTCGCTCTTTCATCAGGCGATGGTGCGCGCCAACGAAGAGGGCATCGCCGCCCTGCGGACCGATCTCTCCGGGGCCGGCGCTGTGATCTGTCTCGATGACAACGAGGTCACCTTCGCCATCGGATCGCGCGGCCCCAACATGCAGCCCGATGTCTGGGAGCGGCGCTGGATCATCGAGCGGGCCAACCCCGCCTCGCCCAAGAAACCCAGGCGGTATCTGCGCGTCGAGCGCCACCGCGTGATTGACGGCGTGGGCGTCATCGAGCAGGAGGCGTATCGCACGGACTCACTGGAGGTCTTGCTTGAGGTTTCTGATCTCAATCGCGTCGCCTTGACGGAGGCGATCGGACCCGATCGGCCAGCGCCTCCAGACATCTCGCAAACTGGACTCTCACGCAATCTGATCGTTGAGCTGGCCAACTATCGCAAGGATGGCGTGCCCCGACCGCGCATCAGCAAGACGGCGCTCGACATGATCGATGAGTGCGCCGCGTCGATGTCCCGCAGCTCACTGGCGATGGAGCAGCACGGCTTCCCGAAAGTGCGCGTGCCCGAGAGTCAGGTTGATCCCAAAACCAACACGGTGCGCTTCAACAGCGCTGCGTTCGTTGACCCCGACAAGGAGGTCAGCTATCTGCAGATTGCCTTTGACTGGGACGCGATGATGACCTGGCTCGACAAGGTCATGCACTGGTCGCTGGTGCAGATGGACATGACGGCGGGGCTGCTTGGGCTCAGCGTTGGCTCCTCCGGCAACGCCGACACCGCCAAGAAGCTCAGGCTGCAGGCCATGCACACGCTGACCGCCGCGCAGCGATCGGTTCCCAATCTGCAGCCGCCGCTGGCCGACGCCTTTGAGATCGCCTCCGCGATTGAATCAACACTGCCCTTGCAGGGCTTTGATGTCGGCGCCGTGACGGTCGAGCTGCGCGTGGAGATTCCACTCCTTCCCATTGACCGGGCCGAGGAGCAGGATGAGCTTCTGCGCGCCGGCCTCACCAGCCGGCGCCGCGCGATCGCGGAGATTCATGGCGAAAGCCAGGTCGACGCCATTCTCGAAGAGATCGCTGAAGACGAGGCGGCCCGTTCGCGTCAGCAGCAGGCGGGCATCTTCGGGGCTCTTCCCCCGATCGCGCTGCCTGAGCCGGAGCCAGAGGAGGTCGCGGCATGATTGTTTCATTTGGCACAAGGCGCACCCACGGCCTCGCTCTCGTCCTGCTGGCCATCCTCATCGCCGCCGCGCTGCTGGAGAGATTCGTCATGGCTGAAGTTCCTCCGGCCCGCGGGCCCGACGCGCCCAACGCCATCAACCCCTCGGGCGTCAACGACTCCGTATTGCCGATCGTGCGCCCGGGATCGACACTCACACTCGAACGCGTGGTCGTCGGTCTCTACGACGACGCCATGCGGCAGATCAACGCCGATCTGGCCCTCGCCATCGAGCAGCTGGCCGAGAGCCCCGATCGCCGCAGCGCCCAGTTTCGTCAGGGCCGCGCCGCCCAACTGCAAGGCACATTCCAGCGCCGGCTCAACGCGCTGGGACAGCGGGCCCTGCCCGGACTCATGAACGCCGGCGAAGATGGATTCAAACGCGGCCTGCGTCAGGCCAGAGCCCAGCTGAACGATGTCGGCCTCGGACCGGTGGTTCGAGCCGCCGGGTCGTCATTCAGTTTCGGGGTTCAGGATCGCCGCATTGTTGAAATCGCGGCTCGCGACATGCTCCAGCGCCTGCAGTCGGGCGCGGGCGACCACGCCGCGCGCAGCGTGGGGCTCTTTCGCTCGCTCGGCGCTGGCCCCCTCTTTGGACGCGACGTTGAAGTGACGCGCATCATCGCGCGGGGGCTGACCACCGGCAGCCCCATCAAGGCCGACCGGGCCTTGCGCGATCTCTTCCGCGATCCCAACGCGCCGGAGCGCGAGAGCTATCGCCGCATCGGCGCCAAACAGATCACCGTGGGCGGCTGGACCGGGCCGGTCCGAACCTACACCTCGACCGTCGTGCGCACGCGCAGCCGCGAAGCGACCGAAGCGGCCCGCCATGAGCGTCTCGGTGAAAACGGAATCGAGCTGGTGCAGATTGTCGGCGCCACCAGTGTGAACTTCTGCACACGCTTCCTCGGGCTGGTGGTCGCGCTGGGCAACGCTCAGGGCGGCTTCCCCTCCATCAGCGAGCTGCCCTCAAGCGGGCCGCCGTTTCATCCCAACTGCAGCAAATCCACCGCCGCCTACATCGACGGCGTGACCTCAGACCGGCGCGAGGCGGCCCACAACCAGGCGATCGGCGCCTTCCGCCGGGCTCAATCATCGGGCAACCTCATGAAGCCACTCGCCGCCTAAACACGAAAGAGACTCACCATGACACACGAAGAACTCGTCAAACTCGTTCAGAAGCAAACGGAGACGCTCAACGCGCTGGTCCAGCGCACGGAAGAGCAGCAGGGCGCCGACTTATCCGAAAAGCAACTGGAGGCCATCGGAGGAGCGGTGAAGTCTCAGTTCGATCAGCTCACCGCTCCTCTGGCGAACAAGGTTGAAGAGCTTGAGAAGCAAACGAAAGCTGCCGGAGATCCGCTCGATCCCAGGAACCAGCCCAAAGACGATCCGAAGGAATCTGGCGCCCTGAAAGAAGTTCTGGAGCTGATCAAGGCTCAGGGCGAGCAGCTGAAGGCGATCACATCGGAGCGCGATGAGACCGCCAAGAGCAAGGCGGCGCGTCAGCTGGTCGAGCAGACCATTGAAAAGAAGTTTCCACTCCTCAAGGAGAAGGCAACGGTCATCAATCGTCTTGCGTCGAATCTCCCGGAGAAGGAAGAGGACGTGCTCGCTTCCCTTGATGTGATGCGCAATGAGCTGAAGGAGCTCGGCGCTGATCTCAAGCCCTTCAGCGCGACGCCGGAGGGTGAAGGCGGCAAGCCGGGCGAGGAAGAGACGTACGACGAAAAGAAAATCAAGAATATCCGCCAACAGGCCGGGTCCATTGTCTGAGACGTTCGCGGGGAGCGCTCAACACCAAACTTCGATCAACGCATGGAGGCGAATAGATCATGATCAACGTTGGAACATTTACTGGAAAACTCTCTGACGACGTCGTCCGGGAGATCGCAATGGTCGCCGGCGTTGATGACGCCCCCTTCTGGGCGTTGATGCTTGCGCGCGGCTTGTCCGCACCCACCGTCTCAGAGAGCCCCGAATGGTATTCGGCTTCGGTCGGCGCCAGAACCACGCTCGTGAATGGCGCCGCCTTTGACGAAACCACAACCGCACTTGTGGTTGACGACGCAAGCGTCTTCCTCCCAAGCGACGTCATCCTCTTTGAGGCGACGCGTGAGGTCGGCCTGGTGCAGGCTGTGGTCACAGCGACCAACACGCTCACCATCACGCGCGGGCATGGCGCCACACTCGCCGACGCCCTCTCTGTCGCGGACAATGCGGTCGTGCGCAACATCGGCAACGCCGCCGGCGAAGGCGCCGACATCCCCGGCGCCCGCCTGAACGACAATACGAAGATCACGAACCTCGTGCAGACGTTCCGCGAGTCGATTGATGTGACCGGCCGGATGACGCGCGTGAATCAGGACACTGAAGAGGTCCGGGCGGAGGAGCGCAAGAAGAAGTTCCAGGAGATCCTGCGCGACATTGAGCAGGCGCTCTTCCACGGCGTCAAGGGAACGGGGACCAACGCCAACGGCGAGCGCGTCACCACGATGGACGGCCTGCTCACCGTCATCGCGTCCAGCGTCAACGATGTGGGCGGGGCGCTTGCGATCGCTGATATCGAAACCTTCAGCGAGCAGATGTTCGCCTTCGGCGCCAAGCGCAAGGTCGGGTTTGCGGGCTCACGCTACATGACGGCGGTCTCGAAACTGTACGGCAGCGCCCTGCGCGTCACCGCCGGTGAGGTTCTGGCCGGCATTCGTGTGACGGAGCTCCAGACGCCGCATGGCTTCATCGAGCTCGTGAATCACACCGGGATTCCGAGCGGCACGCTCGTCGGTGTGGATATGGACCATGTTCGCATTCGCCCCACCAACGGCGGGCAGCTTCGCCTCGTCGACGGTCGATCGGGCAACGGGGCTGATCGTGAGCAGGAGGAGTGGATGGCTGAGCACACGCTTCAGTACAGCGATGAGCGCTTCCACTTCGTGCAGAAGGGCGTGACCGGCTGAGGCTGATTCAGCCCGGCTTTCACTTTGAACTTGAATCTACAAATTTGACAAGGAGACAACACATGGAAAACGTCGCCCAGCATCCTGAGTTTGTGAGGCTTCGCAGCAAATACGCCGGATTCCGCGCCGGCGGATCGAGCTACGGCGGCGCCGCCGACTTTCAGAACTTTGTCTGTCGCATCCCGTGGTCGCTGTATCAATCGCTCAAGCGACATCCCATGTTCGGAATCGACTTCTGGCTTGATGTTGACGAGACCATGAATCCGGCCCTGCTCACTCCAAACGGCGGAGGCGATCCGCCGGATGAGAAGAGGACCGCTGAAAAAGAGGCGGCAAAGAAGGCTGCCGAGAAGCAGGCCAAGGCCGAAGCCAAAGCAGCCGCGAAAGCGGAGAAGGAAGCAGCTGAGAAAGCTGCCAAGGAATCGAAAAAGGCAGCTGCAGTCTAAACGTCTGTGGCGGCGACGGGGCGGCGCCCCTTCGGAGCGGCGTCGCCCTATTTCACGTTGGCAAGGAGGTCAGACGATGGCGAGAGCAGGAGGCGGCACGGTCGACGCAGCGGTCACTGTGTTTCAATCAAAGTTCGATGGCGGCGCTGACGGAAACGCTGTGACCGCGTTCGTCGTCAGCTGTCTCTCAACCTCCCTCGCCGTGCTGGAGGTCAACTCGCCGCAGGTGCATGGCGCTGACTGGGCGCCGATTCAACCCGGCGGGGAGCTCATCGTGATGGACAGGAAAAAGTCGGGCGGCAATGTGCAGTCACTCCAGGTGCGATCGGGCGCCCCCGGAACAAACGCGACGTATAACTTCGCCGTGATGGCGAAATAAGGATCCACGTTGGCCGATTTCTACGTCAGCCCGTCGCGCCACTCAACCGTCGGCCCCGCCGCCGGCGTGGGCACTGGAACTCTCAGTGATCCCTTCGCGCTCAACGCCCTGCCTGCGGTGATCGCCTCGAACAATCGGTATCTCCTTCTCCCTCACAAAACCCGGGGCCAGGTGGGCACGCCCTACAATCGCCAGTTCACATCGGCCCTGCGCAATGCGATTGAAATTGGCGGCATCGGCGCCGGCGAAAACCTTGATGGCATTACGCTCACACACGCCGATCCTGATGATCGGGCTCAGATTCACGGCGCATTTGCTTTTTTGAGAACCGGCTGGTCGCTCACCAACGGCAGGACCACCGTCTACCAGCGAACCAGCACCGACACCGACTGGCTCGCCTTCACAGAGGGCTATGGCGACATCGCATCTGGTCGCGGCCCCTTCCTGCGCCAGCTTGGCGCCCAGCCGACTGATGACGCCGCCGACCGCGGAACCTTCTTCGTCGATCTCGTCACCTTTCCCGGCATCGCGATTCTGTACGTTCATCTGAGCAACGACCTTGATCCCCGCGCCGAGGCCGATGGGTTCGTCGCCGGCATTCCCGATATGCCCGCAGGCGTGAAGGCTGGCGATATGTTGAGATTCTCGGGCGGACTCATGTTTCAGCAGGTCGAGAATCTTCTCTGCGATCTTGATGTGGAGGAGTTCATCAGCAATCAGGGTCAGTGTTGCGGCATCACCTACGACAATTGGAGCAACTTTGAGCCGGGCGTCATTCCCGGGACAATTAACTTTGACGGATCGCGTGTGCGCAACGTCTCGGCCCATCACATCAGCATCAGAGTTCTTCATGACGACAGCGCCTCAACGCCGTCGATTGACATCAACGACGGTGAACACGGCGGCTGGTGGGAGGGCAACAATGGATCTCGTGTGATTGATGTCAACGGCATCGTTTCGGCAAGTAAGGTCGGCGCTGTCTCTATCAAGAGAAATATCCTTCGTCCGCACCCGATCGCCACCAGCGCCGGCGTCGCCGCTCTTGCCCTCACAGATAATGTTCATTACGGCGTTAATGCGTTGACGACAGGCTCGGCCACGCTGTGCGATGTGGAGGACGTAGAGATCATGGGACGCGCGGGTGAATGCGATCGCGTGGTCGCTTTCACGCTGGGAACAGCGACGCAGCCTTCTGATCCATCCGATCGGTCTACCTTTGTGAATCGACTTCGCAGAGTCACCGTCAGGGATCTTCCGCAGCTTTTCTTCGACGAACCAATCGACGGCGAACAATGCTTCTTCGGTTTGGATTCCGGAGATGAGCCTGAAACCAATGCCGGCAGCATTGACCAGGGCATTCAAGCGCTTCATGTGAATATGAAGGGGTGCCGATTCAGGTTGCGTCAGCATCCGACGGCGCTTGACGGTCATCCGTGGACCATATCACCCTCAACGACAGCCATGAATGTCAACTTATGGCTGTGCGATGTTCAGAATGTGACTCCGGCGCCGACGATTGAAATGTTTGGCAATTCGGGTGGTGTGGGCGGGCGTCATCTCTTCGCCAGGGCGACTGCGTTCTCAACCCTGAACGGTGAAGCCCTGGGCGATCTCGGCATTGGCGTTTCATCGGGCGACTTCGACGGCTGCGCCTTCGATGGATTTGAAGATGTCTCGATCTGGACCGACGCCGCCGGCGCCCTCGACAAGGCCGGCTTCATCGCCGGGCTGTGCGATGGTCAGTGCGAGATGGACCCGGCCAGCGGTTTCGGCTACCTCGATGACGACTTCACGATTGATGAAACCAGCTTCCTGCACGGCACCAGCGTTGCCCTCCCTGAACTCGCCGGCGTGACCGGGTTCAACGGCGTCGCCTTCATGGGTCAGATCGGCAGCTCGCAGTTTTTGCAGATGGGCGTGGGCAAGAGCGGGGGCGCGCTCAAGGCCGTCCCGCTTCTTCTTCTGGAGGAAGACGAATGACCGCTGTCCTGCTGATCAGCCCGGGTGAAGCGCTCGCCGAACTGGCGGAGCAGCTCTTTGACACCGATGCGGGCCGCGTCGCCTTTGGAGCGCTTTCAAGCGCCAATCAGGACGTGGCCATCGCCGCCGCCACCAATCAGATCGCCGCCGTCGTGTGGCGCGGCGTGGTGCTTGATATCGATCAGACCACGCCCTGGCCGCGCATGGATGAGTACGGAAACACAATCGATCCCGATCCTGATGATGATGGAACAGAGCTCGTCGCCAGCCTTCCCAAAAACGTGCGCACGGCGACCGCCCTGCAGGCGGCCCATGTCACGCTGGTCATGCAGGGCTCGGCGCCGGTCTCGCACATCGAGCACGCCGTGGCCCAGGGCGCGACCAGCGTCAGCTCCGGCGGCGGCTGCGCCATCGGCTTTGACGCGCGCATCGCCAGCAGGCCGTGGGCCCGGCTGTGCCCCAAGGTCCAGACGCTGCTCACGCCCTACCGGGCCGCAGGGGGAGAGCTGCTGTGATTCTTCCCAACGCCCGCATCACGAGCTACGCCAGCGCCTCGGGCGCCGCGCGCGGCGACGGCTCGCGCGTGATTCAGGATCAGGCCATCGGCCGCGCGATCAACTGCTCGGAGCGCCCGCCGGGCTCCCAGATGCAGTCGGCCACGGATCAGCGCCAGACGGCGCTCATCAGTGAGATCACAGTCAACTCGGCCGCCCTGACGCACGAGGGCGTCACGCCGCGCGTGGGCGATGTTCTCACCATCAGCCGCGACGCCCCGCGCCCCGACGCGCCGGTCCAGCTTGTGGTGGAGGCGGTCGAGCCTCCCGCAGCGCCGGGCGTGATGAGCTGCGCCCAGATCGTGCGTTTAAAATGCGCCGCCGCCCCCGCCGGCATTCTGATTGAGGGGGCCGCCTGATGCCGGGCCAAGCAAAGTTTGACACCGCCCCGCTCACGGCGGCATTGAATCGCCTGCGCCGCGAAGAGGTCACTGTGCGGCGC
>JAJDDD010000003.1 GCA_029260495.1 Phycisphaerales bacterium
ATCGGGGTGGGAGGATTTGAAATCGATCATGCAACGATCCAAATCCTCTCCCGCGGCTTAGCGCCGCCTTGACGCTCCGGCTCCCGACGGTCTGGGTTGCCCAATCGTCGGCGACACTCTCTACGGCGCCGGGATTGCGCAGGCTCCGCGCATGATGCTGGGCGCCTGCTTTCTTGCGTTTCACGAGCCTGGATTAGAACTTTCAGTCCAATATCAGATCGCGCCGCCGTTCTGATTGCTTTAATCTATACGGCTTCACGCTTACACAGGGTTTTCGGCTCTTCGCCCCCGCAGCCCCTTTGATTTGGTCCGAAATCTCGCTGGCTCAGGCGCGATGTTTCTCGACCCACGAACAAACACCAAAATGGGCGATATCGCACAATACGCTTCAACGCACAAGAAAATCATGTTCCTCCTTGCCGCGGGACCATCGCCGGGTAGGCTTGTGACGGAGAGAATGCTCACAGCACCGGGGCCGTGGGCAGAGAGATCGAACTTAGGAAGTCCACCAATGCATTTTAAAGCACTTATTGCGACTGTGTGCGCCGTCGGCGCCGCCGCAGTTGCTCACGCTGGAACCACCACGCTTTCGTTCTTCCAGATTCCGAGCACCAACGGAAATGTGAACATTGCGTCACAACTCAGCGTTGATGTCGATCCGGTCGCTGGCATGATGGACAAGGTGGATTTCACGTTCAAGAACAACGTCGGCGTTTCCTCTTCGATCAGCGAGGTCTACTTCGACGCAGGCTCGACAATGGACACCATCTTCGACACCGGTGCGATCGAAAATCAGATGGGCACGAGCTTTTCATATGGCTCAGCGGCACCCCCGGTACTTCCCGGCGGCGCCTCAATCTCGCCGGTCTTTGAAACCACAATGGGTTTTCTGGCTGACGCGCAAGGCAACCCTTCCGTTGGCGTTAGCACAGCGACCGACTTTCTCACCATCCGCATCATGCTCAAAGCTGGCTCCACGTTCAGCGACGTTCTTGACGGCCTGAACGATGGCAGCATCCGTCTCGGCATGCACATCCGTTCTATCGGAGCGAACGGCGGAAGCGATGCCTATGTGAGCCAGCCACCCACCACGATGATCCCGCTGCCTTCTGCAGCAGGTCTCGGCCTGGCAGGGCTCGCTGGGATGGGCATGTCACGCAGGCGACGCTTCGCGTAACTCCGCCGCGTCGATCACCACAAAACACATCACAAACACCGTCTGGCGAATAAAAGCAGACGCTGTTTTAGTGCGCCGGCGTCGCCGCTGAAACTGTCGAAACTGTTGTGTTCACCTTCACGTTCGCCCCCGCGCCTGTTGCGAGTTTGGACTCGAGCACTTCCAGCGTCGCTGGCATGTCGTACAGCCCGTTTTCACGGTGGGACTTGATGAGCCGAACCGCGTGCAAGACGGTTGTGTGATCGCGCCCGCCGAAATATCCGCCGATCTCCTCCAGGCTGTACCGCGTGAGCTTGCGAGCCAGATACATGCACACCTGGCGCGGCTGCGCGATCGAACGCTGTCTTCGTTTGGATTGGAGCGCCGCTAGTGACACGCCGTAATAGTCCGTCACCGCGTCAACAATTGTTTCGATCGTTGCGCGATTGGTTGGCGGCGCATGCTCGACGCCCAACGCCTCACGGGCAAGCTCCTCCGTAATCTCCACGCCATCCATGTGCGCCAGGTGCTGGACTTGCGTGATCGCGCCTTCAAGCTGCCGGATGTTCGAGTCAAACCGCCCCGCGATCAGATTCGCCACCTCATCCGGAATCTCCATGCCTCGAACGCGCGCCTTCTGCTGGACAATCGCGACCCGCGTTTCATAGTCGGGCGGGTCCACCCTCGCTTCAAGCCCCCACTTGAAACGGCTCACCAGCCGATCCTCAAGATGCGGGATGTGATCGGGCGCTTCATCAGAGGAGAGAATGATCTGCCGCTGGGATTGATACAGCGTGTTGAAGGTGTGAAAAAACTCATCCTGCGACCGTTCACGCTTGACCAGGAAGTGGATGTCATCAATCACCAGCACATCGACCGTCCGGAAGTGCTCACGGAAATCGCTCATCTGCCCGGCCTTCACCCCCTCGATAAATCTTGTAATAAAATCTTCACAGGAGATATAAAGGATCGAGGCTGCCGGATTTTTTTCCAAAATTCGCTGACAAATCGCCTGCAGAAGATGTGTTTTGCCGAGCCCCACGTCCCCGTGAATGAAGACCGGGTTGTACACTTTGCCCGGATTCTCCGCGACCGCGACGGCCGCTGCATGGGCAAACCGGTTGTTCGGCCCGACCACGAACTGATCAAAGCTGTTGTCCGGGATGAGCGTCAGCTCATCGCTGTAGCTTCCCCGCCTCTCGCCGCCATTGGACGAATGCCCCGCAGCGCCATTTGTCCTGCCCGTTAGGACTCCATTGCCCGTAGGCATTGGCGCTGCCTTACCAGCGTGCCCTGTCGAGCCGCTGGCGGCAGTTCCGGCCTCGGCCAACTGCAGTTCTGAGCCAAGCCCGGACGCGAAGAACCGAACCGTCACCAGCCGTCCAGTCGCCTCCTGGGCGGCGTCGGCAAACGCCCGGGCGCATTCGCGCTCGAGGTACTTGAGCTGCACCGGATTCGCGACGCGCAGGCGAAAAAGACCGCCGTTAAGCGTGATTGGCTCGATCTCCTCGAACCATTGACGCCACGCTCCGGGGTGGCGATTTCGCAAATGCGCAAGCAGATTCTGCCAGATCGCCCGATCCGGATCAATCATGGATATCGCCCCAGCTGGACCTCGCAGCGAGGATGGTGTTCGTGCGTTGATTCCGACGGTTCTACAAACGCCCGTGATGATGCCGAGTCCAGTCTTCACAAGGGCTTATGCGCGATCAGCGCCCCCTGCACTACACACTGAACGCCCACCGGCATTACTCGACAAGCGTGCGCGGAAAGTAAACCTGCATGCTCGTTGTGTCAACCACCTTGTGCTGAAAGATTGAGACACTCTATTTTGCGCATTTGGCGCTTGACAACGCGCTACTTGCTTGGCATGGGCTTTGCGCCTCAGCGACCACAAATGCGCGCAGAACAAAGGTTTTCGTGCGCACAAAAACCAAAGGCGTGCGCACAACCCTGGAGTCACTGCGCCGCGGTCTGGGCCAGTTCCGCCTCTTTCGCGCGTGCTTCTTCTGCTTGGCGTTCATACCGTTGCTTGTTTGCGTAGTGGTCCATCAAGAAGGCGACCCGGCTCGGATCGTGTTTCTGCAAGACCTCGCGTAAACGCTTGCGGGCAAAGCTCAGGTTGGAGCGCCTGGAAACATGCGTTAAAACGAGCATTTCGCATTCCAAAATCGGCATCCATTCCACGATGTCATCCAGATGCAGGTGCTTGCCGATCTTGGCGCGCTCTTTGTGGTCGGGCTCGATGAACGTGCATTCAGAGATCACAATCTGGGCTTTGCGAATGTCTTCGCGCAGCAGTGGGGCGCCGGGGGCGGTGTCGCCGAAATACGCGATCAGCGGGATATCCAGGATGCGTGTGATTTCGACGCCCCGGTCCTTGAGTTCGCGCAGTTTTTCCTGCGGAAAGCCGTTGAACTCCTCTTTGAGCTTGGATCTTTTCTCGACGATGAGGTAGCCCATCGAAGGGGACGTGTGCTCTGTCTGGAACGCGCGGAGCACAACATTGTTTTTGATTTCGATTTCCTGCTCGTGCTCGATCTCGATGAGGTTGTAGGGCGTGACCTGCTGTTCGAGATCGTTGAAGCCCGCCATCATCGCGCGCACGGCTGGGGCGATGCGCTTGTCGCAGATCAGCGTTCCATCGCCCATTCCCTGAAAGCGTCGCTGGGAGCAGTAGTAGGCGAGCCCGCCGATGTGATCCATATGCCCGTGGCTGATCGCGACATACTTGCTTGCGAGACAGGCGCGGGGGCAGAGGCCCATATCGAAGCAGATATCGAGTTCGGGAATCTGAATGGCTGTCGCTTCGCCGGCGACGGAGACTCCCTGCACGCGGAAGGGGGGGAGATACAAAAATCCGAGAGCGCCCTCACGGGGCGGCGGCTTGGGAATCATCAGAAAATCCTCCAGTGCGGAGCTTCCACTTCGCAGGCGGCGACAAGAGTTATGAAAAGCCAAACGCTGGCGTTCAACGACCATCCGCCGAGCGACGAGAGCGCGGCGAGATGCGCGATGTTAGCCCATTGGAGTTGTCAAGGCAAAGCTCTAAATGAAGTTGTTGGCTAATCAACGAGGTGTGTTGATTTCCACAAGATCGGGCCCTGTTGGAACAGACCAATAGAGCAGGTAGGGCCGTCCGTGCTCGTCATCTTCGACGCGCTCGTATTGAAACGGCTCGCCATAAAGTGGTTCGATCGGCACTCCGCCGGGAAGTTCGTTGAGTGATTCCGGCCAGACTCCGTGCTCGTTGAAGTAGATTTCCAGACGAAGCAACGTGATAACCGCTGCGTGGTGGTAGTGAACTTCATCATACTTTGTGGCGCGGAATTCAATCCCTGTGGGACCACCGAACTCGCCAAGCGCATCATTCCAATCCAGTTCCTCATAGCTGGGCCGCTCGGCGTTTGGAAGTTGAACCCACTGTTGAATTTTGGGTATGATTTCATCCAGCTTTTTCAAAAATGCTTCATGTTCAGGCGTTCCAAATATGGACATGACATTCCACAGTCGCTCCGCCAGGTTTGGGGCTTCGTCATAGCTGCCGAACCAATCATCAAACCAGCCGCCTTCTTCTTTGCTGATCCACCATTTCAGCAACCGACCGCGACGATCGTAGCCCCGCGATGTCGATGAACGTAACTCAAGCTCCATGCCTCTTATAAATCGCTCTACATCAAGACTCCGCTGTAAATCTTCTTCAATGACAGCGATCGCATCTTCGCAAAACTCGGTTGGCAATACCAACTCATGCGACAAATGAATAATCGGGACAAGCACTCGCTCCATGGCTCGGCTATAGAACAGCCCTATTGGCGAAGACGCCCACGCAAACAATCGCGCTGATCCCAGCCCCGACTGAATAGTCTGCAATGCGATCGCCCAGTCGGCATTCATGCAAGCAACTCGCAAGCGAGTCTGATGTGCAAAGCTCATTGCGATCGAGTTGTCAAGAATGGGGCTTGAGACAAAGCCGAGTACATCTGGTTGAAGATGAAGCGCAAGGCCATCTAACTCGGCCGCCCTGTCAAGCAGTGCGAATAACTCATTCCCTTCTCGAAACGCCGCCAGCGCTGTCTCAAGCTCCACTGGATCCCACGGCTCTTTACTCAGGTCATACATGTGGCCCGACCACCATCGATCCGAACTCGCGTTCCACTTCGCTTCCAGCCTCTCTAGCTCCGCGATCGCCTCTTCGTAGATCGGCGCCGCGTTTTCGAGTCCTTCCTGACCTTCTGCCATCAGGGCGGTCATTTCGGCTGCGATGTCTTCCAGATATTGCGGGTCGGGCTCAGCCATCACTGCGGGCCAGGCGAGCCAGACGATGACGCTGACGACGATGGCGTTGAGCGCGGCGCCGACCCGAATGGATGTGAGCAATCGTCTTGTGACCGTCGGCTGGGTCATGTTGTGAGTGTACGCGTCAGACACGAACCTATGCGCAACACCATCTCGCGCTGCGCCGAAAAGGGTCCAAAACCCATGCCCGCCCTTTATCGCCGGGGCTCGTTGATCGGGGTTCGATTGGGGGCTGTTGAGTTGGGCCAGAAGAGGAGGTAGGGGCGGTCGTGTTCGTCGTCTTCGATGCGCTCGTACAGAAACGGCTTGCCATAGCGTGGGTCGATTGGCGCTCCGCCGGGCAATTCGTCGAGTGATTCGGGCCAGACGCTGTGTTTGCTATAGAAGATTTCGAGGCGGAGCAGCGTGATGGCGGCGTAGTGATAATGGTGTCGCTGATCGACAAGGTTGATGCCGTACATGTACATCCGCTCGACACCAAACTTGTCAAGTGAATGTGTCCAGTCTTCATCCTTGAGTTTCGGTCGCTTGGAAGATGGCGACTCAGTCCATAGGCGAAGCTTTATCTTTACCTTGTCGAGTGTTCTCATAAACTCGTCATGTGTTCGGACGCCGAATATTTCGGTCACATCGCGCAAGCGTTCTGCCAGGTTTGGAATGAACTCATCATTGCTGAATAGCTGATAATGCCAGTCCTCGTTTTGAGCGCCGAGCCATGATGTGAGCATCCGGCCGCGATGATCGAATCCATCTGATGTAAGCCAGCGAAAATCAAAGGCCATCCCATCGACATACCGTTCGATGTCAATTTGGTGGAGCAAGTCCTGTTCAAGCAAAACAATCGCCTGCTCACAAAACGGAGTTGGAAGCTGCAACTCCTGTGTCAGGTAGATCAACTCTCTCACTTTGTGCGAGTAGCTGAAACTCATCTGTTGGACCCACACTCCTGGAGTGCGGGCGTAGTGTTGCGCAGCCGTTGTTATCAAACTGATCGTAACCAGAGCATTTGTCCAATCGCCTGATAGACATGCGACTCGCAATCGAGCCTGAAGCGAGCCAGCGAGATCATATGTATGTTTTAGCGCGGGGTGAGTGAGATGCCTGTATTGGCTCGCGCTTGTTTGAATTTTGAATCGAACCGTAAATCCATCTACTTCTGCAGCTTGCTCAAGCAATGCGAACAGTTTGTCGCCGTCTTCCAAAGCGACCAGCGCCGCTTCATGTTCCTCACTTCCCCACTGCCTTCGCGTCAGCAGCCGAATTCGCCCGTCCCAATCGTGATTTGGATCTTGTTGTTTCCACTTGTTATTCAGCCTCTCTAGCTCCGCGATCGCCTCTTCGTAGATTGGCGCTGCGTTTTCGAGTCCTTCCTGGCCTTCTGCCATCAGGGCAGTCATTTCAGCTGCGATGTCTTCCAGATACTGCGGGTCGGGCTCTGCCATCACTGCGGGCCAGGCGAGCCAGACGAAGACGCCCACGATCGCAGCATTCAGGGCGCAGGACACCCGCAATGGTGTGCATACCCGACGGACTGATTCAACCCGGGACATCCCATAAGTTTACGCTCCCATTGCTTCGCATCACTCTCCAAGCGGTCCAGGCCCATCATTGGGCGCTCCAACTGCGCTTTCCCAAGGAACCGCCTGCCCCCTCGCGGCGTCTATTATGAGAAGCATGAGTAGAACGCGCGCTATCGCGAAAGCTTCCCAGCGTCGCCGTCTGGCGCGGGTTTTTTTGCGCGCGGTCGGGCTTTGGCTTTGCATTACGCTGGGGGTCGCTCTGGTGGCGGCCCTTGTTGATCGTTTGATCGGGCCGGGGCTGGCGTGGTGGATGTTCGTTGGTCCAGCTGTCGTCGTGGGGGTTGCGGTTGCTGTTCTTGTTGCTTTGCGTTCGGTGCGTCCGCTTGAGCAGGTTGCGGCGGAGGTGGATCGGGCGCTGGCGCTCAAGGATTGTTTGAGTTCGGGTCTGGCGCTGGAAGAGGCTGGGCGAGCGGAGCCCTTTGCGGCGCTGGCTGTGCGCGACGCTGAGCAGACGGCTGGAAGCGTGCGATTGCGCAAGGCGATTCCAATTAAGATTGGCGTGTCGTGGGCGCTTTGGCCGGCGCTGTTTGCGGGAGTGATTGCGGTTGCGATGTTTGTACCTGCGCTGCATTTGCTTGTGGATCAGGAGGCGGCAGCTCAGCGCGTTCAGGAGGCAGCCGATCGCAAGAATGCAGTCGACGAGATTCAAGAGGCCCAGCAGGCGGCTCAGCGCGCTATTAAAGAGACAACCGTCGCGCCGGCGACGGTTGAAGAGCTTGACCAACTCGAGGCGCTGGCGGAAGAGCTGGCTGCGGGGAGCGCCGTCCCGGATGAAGCGCGTGCCCGGGCTGCGCAGGCTCTTGAGCAGGCTGCCCGCGCTCTCGATGACCAGGCTCAGCAGTCCAACCTGCAGAAGCAGGCTCGGGCTGAGCGTTTTCAGGGGCTTGACAGTTCTGATAAGAGTGATGCTGAAACATCCAAGCTGCGCCAGGCTTTGGAAGCGGGTGACCTTGAAGCTGCTCTCGAAGAGATTGAACGAATCCAGCACATGCTTGATTCACTTGAAGGTGAAGATCGGCAGCGTCTTACAGACCAACTCGACGGGCTTGCGCGCGATCTGAAGTCGCTCGCGGATGAGCCTGCTGACGCAGGCGATGCGGATCCGAGTCTTGATGAGTCGCTTGGGCGATCCTTCCCCGAAGAGCAAGCGCGCGAGCTGGCGGCGGAAACCGACGAAGACCGCATTCGCGAGAAACTCGAGGAGCGCGGTTTCGATGAGCAAACTGCTCGGGAGTTGGCTGAAGATCTCGCTCAACGCGCGAGAGAGCGCGAGGCGGAGCAGCAGGCTCGGGAGGAGGCTCGTGAGCTGGGCGAGGCTATTGAAGAAGCAGCGCGCGAGAGAGAAGAGCCGGAGCAGGTTTCGGATGAGTCCCGGCCGGAAGATCAGACATCACAGCAGGAAAACCCGGCTGATCAACAACAGGACGATCAAGTAAACCAGGAGCCACAAGACCAAAGCGCACAGCGGGATCAGTCGCGTGAGCAGCGCAGCGACGAGCCGGGCGCGGAACGGCGCCAGAGCGAAGGCGAGCAGCAGCCCGATCCAGACAGCAAGTCCGGCCGGGAAGAATCAGCTGATCCTTCTCAACAGCAACAACAAAACGAACAGGACGCTCAGCGGGAACAGCGTGAGCCCGGCAGCGAACAGCAACAAGACCAATCCGAGCCTGGTGAGAACGCTGAACAGAGCCAGCAATCGCGCGAATCTTCAGAGCAGCAAGATGGGTCGCGCAAACAGGGCGATTCAAGTCAACAGCCAGAAAACGCTGGCGATCAGAATCAGGAGCAGCAGGAGACTGTCCGTGAAGCTGCTGAAGGTGAAGAGGGTGAATCGCAAGAAGTGATCTCTGAAAACCCTGCTGAGAGGGAACAGGGTGAGGGTCAGGATGCCATTTCCGAAGAGGCTGAGCCTGAGGGTGAGCAAGAGGCGCCAAACTCCGCAAACCCTGATCAACAACAACAGCAACCCGGCCAGCAACAAGATCAAACTCAGCAGCAATCTGAAGATCAACCCCAGCAAGGCCCGGGTCAGATGCCAGACGACGGTGAGGGTCTTGAGCGGATGCGCAAGCAAATCGAACGTATGCGCGAGCGCCAGCAGTCAGGTGAGCAGAGCGAACAAAGCGCTGAACAGCTCCGCGAGCAGGCTCGGGAACTGATGGAGAAGATGAGCCCGGAAGAGCGCGAGCGCGCCGAACGCTTGGCTCAGCAGATGGCTCGCGAGCAGGATGAACCCGCTGGCGGCAGCACTGCGGGCGAGCGACTCACCGATCTGTTCGGACCGGAGCAGACATCTGATCCCTTCGACACTGAGCCGGTCGATCTTCGCAACCAGGACTCCGGCGAGGGCGACGACCCCGCTGACAACGAGCGCGTTTTGGCGGAGTTCTTCACGGATGAGGAGGGCGAGCCGGGCGAAGTTGAGCGGCAGCAGGCAGACACGCTCATCCGTGAAGCCCAGCAGGCGGCCCAGCGGGCTATTGATGAACAATCCGCCCCTGCGCGAAGGCGTGATCTCATTCGCAGGTATTTCGACCACCTTCGGGACAATGACGCTCCTCTCAGTGAAGACGCCCGGGACGCTGGCGACGCCGAAACCTCCGCCGACGGCGACGATGAGGGTTGATCAAGCCTCGCCACTGTGAACCAGCCCCGCTTGACACATGGCGGCGTCTCTCTCTACCATTCCCATCCCTGAGACTGAGTCTCAGTTGCGATTCGCGGGTCAGGCTCTTGAGTCCTGCCGGAGTCGGGCGTCAGATTTGGGTCATCCTCGTCAAGAGACAAAGCTGGAAGGATTCGGTTTCGCCATGTGGGAATGGATCGCAAAGTTCGGCGTCGCAGGATTTTTGTTCTTCTTCATTAAGGGGATGCTGTGGCTTATCATTCCCGCCACCGTCGTTATGGTGAAGACGAGAATGGGTAAGGCTCGCGCCAGTGCTCCAACAGAGCCTGGCGCTTCAACGGGACAAGAGGAGTTGGTGAATGTCAGAATCAAGCGTGATGCGTCGTCTCAAGGAGTCCACGCAGAAGTTGCATGACGCTGCCGAGGAGCATCCCTTTCAGCGTTCGCTGTTCAAGGGAAGTTTGCCGATCGCGAGCTACGTTGAAAATCTGAAGCAAATGCTGCTTGTGCATCGCGCGCTGGAGGGCCATCTGCGCGATTTGTGCGCAAAGGATCCGCGCGTCTCAGCGGTTGTTGAGGATTACCAGTATCAGGAGCCTTATCTTCTTGAGGATCTTGCTCATTTCGAGATTGATCCTTCGGTGATTGAGGCGACGCCCGGCACTCAGCATGTGATCGACACCATCGAAGGCGCCGCGAAGGATCGTCCGATCGCTTTGCTCGGCTTCCACTATGTGCTGGAGGGCTCCAACAATGGTGGCCGCTTCATCGCGATGGCAGTCCGGAAGGCGTACACGATCGAGCCTGGCGCTGGCGATCGGTATCTTGATCCGTATGGCGACGATCTGAAAGAACGGTGGAGCCAGTTCAAGGAGCAAATGGAAAAGGCCAACTTCACTGAGGCTGAGCAGCAGTCCCTTGTCGGCGCCGCGAGCGCTATGTTTGAGGGAATTTCGCGTATCGGTGACGATCTGATCGCCAGCCCGGCGGTTGCATAAACTCGATATTTCCAGGCCTTCGGGCCTGAACAGTTGGATGGAGAAAGCGGATCAGCCCGTATGGCGTCGGCTTCGTTTGGAGGAGTGACGCCGACGCCAGAAATGTGGACTGATGGGCGAGAGTTCAGCCGGACCCACAGAAACGGGCTTCGGCTTTTTTCTTGCGCCGATCAGGGCTGCCCGCGACGGTCGCGCCCAGCGGCGACTCCGTTTCAGATACCATGTTTCTCTGCGGAAACCGCACATGAGGAGTCATGTCCATGACTACGGCGCCGACAGGCAAACAACAACAGAATCAATGGCTATACAACGCTGACGGCGAAGAACTCCGTGTCTGGATTGACGGCGAGATTCTCCCTGCTTCTCAAGCCCAGCTCAGCATTTTCGATCACGGCGCTCTTTATGGCGATGGCGTCTTCGAGGGCATCCGCGCCTACGGCGGGCGCATTTTCCAGTGCGCCAGCCACATCGAGCGACTCTTCCATTCCGCAGAGTGCATCCGACTTGAGATTCCGTATTCGCGCGGCGAAATCGAACAGCTCATGCGCGATACGCTCAAGGCGAACAATCTTGAGGACGCTTACATCCGTCTTGTCGTTACACGCGGGCCTGGGGGGCTTGGGCTCAACCCCTTCCTTTGCGAGCACGCCTGCACGTACTGCATCACTGGCGCTCTTCGTCTGTACCCCGATGATTTTTACCGCAAAGGCATGCCCATCATCGTCGCCAAACGACTGCGCATTCCGATCGAGTGTCTTGATCCACGTATCAAGAGTCTTAACTACCTCAACAACATCCTTGCGAAAATCGAGGCGATCGACGCTGGAGTTCTTGAAGCGGTCATGCTGAACACGGACGGGTTCGTCGCAGAGTGCACCGGCGACAACATTTTTGTTGTGCGCGACGGCGCCATCGCGACGCCTCCGGGCGAGGCGGGAATTCTTGAAGGCGTGACCCGCGCCTTTGTGATGAGCATGTGCAAGGAACTCAACATCCCGTGTCAGGAGCGGATGCTCAAGCTCGACGATTTGCGCGGCGCTGATGAAGTATTTCTCACCGGGACGGCTGCTGAGATTATCGCGGTCAGCCAGATTGACGGCGATCCGGTGGGGAAGGGCGAAGAAGGCCCAATCACCTGCACGCTCCGAGAACAGTTTCACGCGATCATCAAGGCGTGCGCACCGGAGGGTTAGCCCCAGCGCAGCGTCATTCCATGCGACTAGGGATATAATGTGACCTGGCGTCCTCACCGGGCATCCTAATCAGGGCTCGCCTTTCAGACCGGCCCGATCGCGTGAGATTGTTCGCCCTTCCCGGACACAAAGGACCAACATCCATGAACACATCATCCAAGATATTCCTTTTTGGCGCTGCGTTTTTCGCAGCCTTTCTGCTCGTCTATGCGGCGCCCGCCAGCGGCCAAGCCGGCGTGTCCGCGAATGCGAACGACGCTGGTGTGCTTTACTCCAGTTCACTTTGGAAGAAGGGCAAGGAGGACATCACTGGCCTGTACACAATTTCACAAGACGAAGCCGGCGATCGAACGCTTCGCCTTTCCGATGACTTCATGACGAAATCTGGACCGGATCTGAAAGTCGTCCTCTCCCCGCACACCATCGAAAACGTCAATGCCAAAACCGCGCTCGATGGCGCTCTCGTGCTTGGCTCTCTCGTAAGCATTAAAGGCGCCTCGGAATACGCCATCCCCAAAACCGCTGACCTTTCCAAATATCAATCCGTCCTGATTCATTGCGAGAAGTACACCAAGCTCTGGGGAGGCGCTGCGCTTGTGCAGGGGCAGGTGCTTTCACGCAATGACATCTGGACAAAGAAGAATGGCAAGACTTCGGGCCATTACGAAATCGCCCGTGATGGTGACGAAATCGTGATTCGCTTTGGGCATGATTTCAAGACCAAGAAGGCGCCTGATCTGCAGGTTGCGCTTAATCCTCTGCCAGCCGGCGCCGTGAACAACGACAATGCGCTCAACAATGCCGTTGTTTTCGGTGTTCTCAGTTCACACAAAGGCGCACAGGAATGGCGATCGAGCGCGATCAAGGATCTCGATGGGTATCAATCACTTGTGATCAACTGTGAGGAGTACACAAAGCTCTGGGCTGTCGCTGAGGTTTAGAACTGGAAGAAGCAAACTCCGGCTCGACATCGAGCCAGCCGGGGATGACTCGGTCTTCTGAGGCTACGATTGAGGACATGGGCCAGTCCTCGCATGACAATGATGAACGCGAACCAAGCGATCTGACGATCGAAGGGGAGCCTGCGGTTCGGCGCGGCGCGGAGTCTCCGTCGTTGCTGCCGACGTGGGGCTGTGAGACCGACGAAGATCGCCTGGCGCGACTCCTTGCCAAGGCCCACGCGCTCCCGCGCCATCCCGGCGTTTATCTGATGAAGAGCCACACCGGCGTCGTGCTGTACATCGGGAAGGCATCGCGTCTTCGCGATCGTGTCAGCTCTTACTTTCAGCCTTCGGCCAATCTTGGTCCGCGCAAAGATCTGATGCTTCAGCAGGTTCATGATTTTGAGGTCGTCGAGCTTGAAAGTGAAATGGAAGCTCTTCTTGCGGAAGCTCGGCTCATCAAGGACACGCGTCCGCGGTACAACGTCACGCTGACTGATGACAAGTCGTTTCCCTACCTTGTCATCACGCTGCGCGATGATTTTCCGGCTGTCTTTATCACGCGTCAGCCCGCGAGCCCCGAGTTCAGGGGCGCGAAGGTGCTCGGTCCGTTCATAGCCGCTGGGGCATTGCGCGAGGCGGTTCAGCTTCTTCAGCGTGTATTCAAGTTTCGCACGTGCTCGCTGGACATTCGTGATCATGACCCAGCGTTGCGATTTTTTCGCCCGTGCCTGCTGCACCCGATCGGCCAATGCACTGCGCCATGCGCCGCGAAGATCAGCAAAGAGTCCTATCGGGAGGATATTGATCGCTTTGTGCGATTCATTACATCCAAGCGCAGCGCCATGATCCGCGAGATGACCCACGAGATGAAGCTTGCCTCGAAAGCGCAACAGTTTGAAAGGGCAGCTGTTCTGCGCGATCAAATCCACGCGATCCAGCGCCTTGAAGATCGCGCGTCGCGCCGCGATCGTTGGCAACCCGAGACCGAAAACTTCACCATAGAGCCTGCCAAAGCTCTTGCCAGCCTTCAGCGCGCCATTAACCTCGAAAACGAAATCCGTTGTGTCGAAGCGATTGACATCGCGCACCTCGCCGGGGGTGAAACGGTCGGATCAAAGGTCTGTTTTGTCGATGGCAAACCGTTCAAGAATGAATATCGTCGCTACAAAATTCAATCTGTCGACAACGATGACTATATGGCGATTCGTGAAGTCATTTCTCGGCGGTATCGTGAAGCGGGCGCCGGGCATGAGCTCTACCCCGATGTCATTCTCATTGACGGCGGGCTGGGCCAGCTTCACGCCGGTCTGCAGGCTTTCGATCAACTCGATGTCAAACCTCCGATGGTCATTTCGCTTGCCAAGAAAGAAGAGCTGATCTTTACGCAGGATCGCAAGGAGCCCATCAAGCTCGGCCGCGAGAACCCGGGTCTCAAACTCTGCCAGGCGATCCGGGATGAAGCCCACCGATTCGCCCAGCACTATCACCACATCCTCCGGCGCAAGAAGACGCTTGATGAAGAGTGATCCCCCTCTAATTTGAAGGAGCGATGATTTCATGCCGCCTCCGGCCTGCTCTCGCCACCGTTTCCCGGGCTCCAAGATCAATAGGTAAGCAAGGCGTCTGGCCATTCGGGAGATGCTGCTGCGAACAACCGATAAGGTGGCAGTCCGTTTCAACAATCACGCGAGCGCCGCCATGCCTTATTCCGAGCTTCCCAAATATCCCGCCCAGACGAAGATCATCGCCACGCTTGGCCCTGCGACGAACTCTGAGCAGGCTCTGCGCAAGCTCATCCAGGCTGGCGTCTCCGTCTTTCGGCTGAATTTTTCCCATGGCACGTTTGAAGAACATGCAGTCCAGCTTGAGCGCGTGCGCCAGTTATCCAGCGAGATGGATCGCATTGTCGCAGTGCTTGGCGACCTGCAGGGACCAAAAATCCGCGTCGGGCGCGTGCCCGATGGCGGCATCGAAATCAAAGCGGGGCAGGAAATCATTTTTCGCAGAGATGTCGACATTGCGCAGGCTGGAGATCCTGCGGTGTTTCCCTGCACCTATGAAAAGCTGGTTGATGAGGTTGTGCTTGGAAATCGTGTGCTTATCAACGACGGCGCGATCCGAGCCCTCGCGATCGAGTCCGGCCCGCATGAGCTGCGCTGCAACGTCACCGTCGGCGGGCTTGTCACGACGGGCAAGGGCATCAACCTCCCCGACAGTGATATCTCTGCGCCCGCGATCACCAAGAAGGACTGGGAGTGCGTCGACTGGGCTGCGAAGGCGGGGCTTGACTTTCTCGGCCTCAGTTTTGTTCGCCATGGCGATGAAATTCGCTCGCTCAAGAAACATCTGTATGAACTTAACGAACAGCTCTCGAATAACGGCGCGTTCGGAAACACGCCGACTCCTGTTATCGCCAAGATCGAAAAACCTCAGGCTCTGGCCAACATTGAGAGCATCATCGCAGAGGCTGACGGGATTATGGTCGCGCGCGGAGATCTGGGCGTCGAAATGGATCTCGCTCTCGTTCCTGTCATTCAGAAGCGCCTTGTCACGACTGCGCAAGAGCACAGCAAGCCCTGCATTGTTGCGACCCAGATGCTTGAATCCATGATTGAAAACGCATCGCCCACGCGCGCCGAGGCCGGTGATGTCGCCAACGCCATATTCGAAGGCGCCGACGCTGTCATGCTTTCCGGCGAAACCGCTGTGGGCAAGCATGGCCCGCTTGCGGTCAGCATGATGCAGCGCATCGCTCACGCCACCGAAGACGCTATGCGCACGGAGCCGCCACGCGCGACGCCAGCCAAACGCACGTTTGAAATGCGGCATCGAACTGCGGCTCTCGCGCACGGCGCCTGGCGAATCGCTAGCGATCTTGACGCAAAGCTCGTTGTCGTTTGGTCAGAGAGTGGTGGAACGGCGAGATATCTCAGCCGAATCGGCTTGCGCATTCCGATCTATGCCTACTCCTCCAACCCGGTCACCGTTCGTCGGATGGCTCTCTTTTTCGGCGTCATCCCCGTTCACTGCACGAAGCTTCCGCTTCACCGCTCCGAGTTCGCACGCATGGTGGACGAGCGTCTGCTTCAACGGGAGGAAGCACAGACCAATGACATGATCATCCTCATCGGTGGCAAACCGTTCGGAAAATCCGGCGTCGTCAATACACTCGCGGTCCGCCGTATCGGTGAAGCTGGTCGAGAGGTATAAGTCAGCCTGTCTGTTCCGATCCAATCCTCGGTTGCCTGTTGAAACCAGCAGGCAAGAACGCAACGCTGCGGCTTGCTAAACTTCCAGCATGGCAAAAGGGCAATCGTTTTCCAGGCATCAGCAAGGCATCGTGAATCGGTACTACGAGCACCGAGACACGATCATGGTCAACAAGCTTGGCGAGCTCGTCTCCGACTTGTACCTCGCTGACTCCGCCAAAAAGCAGGATCGTCTTTGGGAGCGAGTGAAAATGGCGCTTGCGAATCTCAAGATCGCAGAAAAGCACACCGCGAGCATCATCAGCAATCGTGATGTCACCGAGTTGGCGAAACTTGTCGCCGAGCTGACTGCCGGCGGCGCGGGCGGCGGGCGATCGTAGTGTCCGTTTCCGCCAGCCAAAAAGAAATAGCGCATGTGCTCGCGAGCCAGGCCAAACACGCAGCAAGGCGTGTCGCAGCGCTTTCGACAGAAGAGAAAAATAAAGCTCTTCACACGATGGCTGAGGGAGTTGCGGCCCACCAGACCGCCATCCTTGAAGCTAACGCCCGCGATATTAATCACGCACGCACCGCCAAGCTCTCGGACGCCATGATCGATCGTCTGCTTCTCACGGCGCCGCGCATTGACGCAATGGTTCAGGGTGTTCGCGATGTGGCCAATCTCGATGATCCGGTTGGCGCTTCACTTCAAACGCTCACGCGACCAAATGGTCTTATTATCGACAAGGTGCGGTGTCCGATCGGCGTCATGCTTGTGATTTATGAATCTCGGCCCAATGTGACCGCTGACGCCGCCAGCCTTTGCTTTAAGGCAGGCAATGCGGTTATTTTGCGCGGCGGGTCCGAAGCGGTGCATTCCAACCACGCCATATTGGATGCGATGCTTGGGAACGTTGGCGATTTTTGTCCCGCCGGCGCCATCCAGCTCACCCCGACAACAGATCGCGCGCTTGTCGCTGAGTTGTTGCAGCTTGATGAGTTGATTGATCTTGTGATCCCGCGCGGCGGCGAGGGGTTGATTCGCGCCGTTGCGGAGCAATCGCGCATTCCGGTCCTTAAGCACTACAAGGGCGTATGCCATGTCTATGTGGATCGAGCCGCCGACATGGGTATGGCGCTGCGCATCGCCATTAACGCCAAGTGCTCCAGGCCCGGTGTGTGCAATGCGATGGAAACGCTACTTGTGCATGAAGATGTTGCGGAAACGTTCCTGCCTCAGTTTGCTGAATTAGCTGTCCCCTTCAACGTCGAACTGCGCTGTGATGAAAAATCACAGGCATTCCTCCCCAACGCCTCGCTTGCGACCGAGGACGACTGGCGCGCTGAGTATCTCGATATGATCCTCGCTGTGCGCATTGTTTCAGATGTTGAAGGTGCGATTGATCACATTGAACAGTACGGATCTCACCACACCGACGCTATCGTCACCGCGGATGAAGCTGTCGCTGGCAAGTTCATGCGTGAGGTGGATTCAGCGACTGTCTATATTAACGCTTCCACCCGCTTTACCGATGGCGCCGAGTTCGGAAAGGGCGCCGAGATCGGCATCAGCACAGACAAGCTCCACGCTCGCGGGCCCTGCGGCATTGAAGAACTCACGACATATAAGTATGTCATTCACGGCTCAGGACAAATTCGGGAATAACCCATGTCTGAAGAACAAGTGCTCATCGAAGCGGAGTTCAACCCGAGGGTGCGCACGTACTGGCTCCTGAGCGGGATGATTCTGTGTGTTGTGACGATCGTGGGAATCGCGTTTCTACCCATCTGGCTCATCCTTGGACACATTATCACTGGGAAATATCTCGACAAAATGCGATGCGCTCTTACGCCCCGCGCTCTGAAGGTTGAGAAGGGTTTGCTTGTGCGCGTAGAGAAAACGGTTCCTCTCGACAAGGTGACGGATGTGGGCATGGTGCAGGGGCCAATTATGCGCGCGATGGGCCTGCACACGCTTTCCATTGAAACTGCTGGGCAATCCAGCGCTGCCGGCGCCGCGCTCATTAAGCTCACCGGCATCCGCGACGCCCGCGCCTTTCGCGATGCCATCCTCAAACAGCGAGACGCCATCGCGGAACACGCTGGCGCTGTGAGCGAGTCGACCGCCGTCGCCCCAACAGCGATCACGCCCAAGACGGATAACATCTCGCGCGACGCAATCATTCAAATCCGTGACGCTGTCCTCGACATGCGCAGCGCGTTAGACCGCATCGATGAAAACACGAAACGGGGCTGACCGAGCATCTTCACGAGTCGTGGTGAACAAGCTAGCTCGGACGAGTTCCTTGCCTACCCATTCGCCGCCGCGCCGACGCTCATCGTCACAGGAACAAACGTCGGTTGAACACGCGCTTCGAACTCACCCCAGTATTTGTTCATGATCGTGCGGATTGCCCAGTTATTGCCGTCAGCCAGGCCGCAAATCGTTGTTCCGGGCATCGCGCCCATTCCGGTCGCAATCTCCAGCGCCAGATCAAGGTCTTTCGTGCGCGCTTCTCCTGACTCGATGCGTGAAAGCAACTGGAACAACCACCCCGAACCCTCTCTGCAGGGCGTGCACTGACCGCAGCTTTCGTGTTTAAAGAACCGCGAGATGTTTCGGGCCACCGCGACCATATCCGTCTCTTCGTCAAAGATCGTCGGGCAGGCGGTTCCGAGGCCGAGGACGTTGTATTTTCTGCCGATATCGAAATCGAGCTCCGCTTCATATTGATCGGGCCCGAGCACACCTGTCGAGATTCCCCCCGCAATCGCCCCCTTGAACTTCTTCCCGCCGCGCATGCCGGCGCCATACTCTTCAACGAACGTCCGCAGCGGGATCCCCAGATCACACTCATAGACGCCCGGCCGATTCACATGCCCCGACAAGCCCATCAACTTCGTGCCATAGGAAGGCGGCCCGCCGATCGTTGATTCTGTTCCCTGCGCGGTGAACCACTCGACGCCATTTTCAATGATCGAGGGCAGGTGGGCCAGTGTTTCAACATTGTTAATAATCGTCGGCTTGCCAAAGAGTCCCTGGACCGCAGGGAAGGGCGGCTTGACGCGAGGCCAGCCGCGCTTGCCTTCGAGTGACTCCAAGAGCGCCGTCTCTTCCCCGCAAATGTAGGCGCCGGCGCCACGATGCAGGTAGCACTCCACTTTCCAGGGCGCGCCGGTTGCTGTATCCGAACCATTCATGAGTCCGGCGCCGCCAAAGACCCCGTGGTGATACGCCTCCAGCAGCGCTTCTTCGACAACCTGGGCCTGATGGTGATACTCCCCGCGAATGTAGATGTACGCTTTATCGATCCTGCAGGCATAACAGCAGATCGCGATGCCCTCGAGCATCAGGTGCGGATCGAAATCCATCAGCAGCCGATCTTTAAACGTCCCCGGCTCTGACTCATCCGCATTCACCGCCAGATAGCGCGGGCCGGGACTGTTGACATCCTCAATCTTGGGCAAAAATGTCCACTTCAGCCCCGCAGGAAACCCCGCCCCGCCCCGGCCGCGCAGCTGCGCCTCCTTCACCACCTCCGTCACATCGCCAGGCGCCATCGAAAGCGCCTTGCGCAGGCCCACATACCCGCCCGTTTCGACGTATTCGTCGTAGCGGACGATGTGGCGCTGCCGCTCATCCCCCCAGGGCCGCGTGGGGATACGCTTGGTGAGGATTGGAAAATTTGTCTTTGGTGTGTATGCCATCGTGGCGGGATTCTACTGCCTCCGGGCTTCGTCCGGGGCCCCTTTGGGGCGACGAGCCGCTCGGGGGCAAAATGGGCCGGCTGCCCGGAACAAGGGCCGTGAGATTGCGAAAGAGTGACAGAAAGGCTGATTCTATGGAAGTATTTTTGCTCGCTCTTCCCCTTGGCTTCGGGGTCGCATTCGCGGTCAATGTGAACTATGCGTTGGAATCAGCCCGCGTCAGAGGCTTGCGAAAAGTCGCGAAAGTTTGGATTTATAGTCTGACCTTCCCCATCTGGGGACTGATTACAGGCGCACTCCTGATCGGCGCAATAATGGGGATTGCTGATTCGTTTCTTGGCATCAGCGGAAGCGAATTCGGTGAGAACTTCATTTATGTTGGCGGCATCGCAGCTACAGGCGCCGTCGCGTCCCTCTTCTCCGCCCTCATTATTTACGACGTCACCGGCGCCTGGTTCGCTGGCCGAGGCGCGCTCACCGGCGGGGCACTCTGGTTCATCTTCGTCATTGCGATCTCACCAATTGTCATCATCTGGAGCCCGGACGAACTTCTCACCAGCGTGCTGTTCATCGGCGCTGTCGTCGCTTGGCACGTCATGGTTCACAAGTGGCTCAGCCGCTGGTCCCGCTTCGAGCGCGCTAAAAAACGACATCTCTGCTACATCTGCGACTACAACCTATCAGGGGTGCCTCGAAGTTCTCCCTGTCCCGAGTGCGGTACCCAGCGATCCAAAAATAAAAACTCGGATTTCTTCTAACTCCAAGCCCGCGAATCAACCATGACAAAAAATGTGTTCTTCACGGAGTGGACTTGATCGTGTTCTTCGCCGCCATCGCTTTCGGGCTCGTGATCATCGCTTCTGGAGCAGTCTTTGCTTTCCGCGTGACTAAGGCGCTGCGAGACGCGCGCGTACGAGGCTGGAGAAAGCAGGCTGGGGTTTGGGCATTCGGCCTGACCTTTCCCATCTGGGCGCCTTTCGCCGGCTATCTCATGAGCTTAGCGATCATTGATCCCTCTCTGCCGTCCAGCCATCCCGAGTACGGGACTTTGATTACGTTCTTCATCACCTCCGGAACTGTCGCTTCCCTCCTGGCTATGTTCGTCATTCGCGGCGTCACAGGCTCCTGGCTTGCGGCACAAGGTTGTTTAGTCGCTGGAGCGGGTTGGCTTCTTTTATCCATCATTCTCGCACTCCCAGCGGTTCGTTGGAATTTATATTTCTTCGCCAGTGTCTACATGATCTGCGCCGTTATTGTCTGGCATTTCGTCGTTTACAGGTGGCTGTCCCGATGGGTGCGCCACACCCGAATTCACAAACGCCATCTCTGCCACACCTGTGACTACAACCTCGCCGGCCTCCCTCGATCGTCTCCCTGTCCCGAGTGCGGCGTCCAGCGATCAAAAAACAGGATCTCGGGTTTTCTTGAGCGCCAAGCCAGTTCGTCATCCACAAGCTCGGCGCCTGACTCATTTTCGCCTTCCTCTGGCGCGGCTATTCCCTGAACGGCTTGGCGACGATTTGCCAGTGATCTTCGTAAATCATTTTGCCCGGACGGCGGGTCGTCACCTGATCGATCAGCACGCCATTCTCGCGGAGAATTTCGACAATCGCGCGCACGCATCGAATTGGCTTGGTTGCTCGAGGGTGGAACCATGCGATTGCTTTCTCGTTGCCCGGCTTGTCGAGGCAGGATGGCGACTTCAGATGCGTTCGAAGCCATGACAGATGTTGCTCCATCTCTTCCTGCTCGTGCTGAGGAAGTTCGTCGGAGTCACGCAGCGCAAACGCCGCCTGAAAGACGCCGCCGGGCCGATGCGAATCCTCATCGCGCACGCGCGTCTGAAAACGCACATACGTTGTTTTCGCAGTTGACTCTCGCCAGGCCATGAAGAAATCCGTGTTTACTTTGAATGCGGCGCCGGCCCGTTGGCGTACTTCCAAAACCTCTGAATGTACGGCGTCTGGAACTGAAGCAGTGTGATCTCATCCAGATCAATCTCAGCTGGCTCCTCTTCCCATTCTCCAAGCCCGTCGAAATGGTCGAAGACAACAACAGAATCACTGATATTCACAACACATCCAATATAAAAATCCTCGATGTCTTCGTCTGCATCTTCGCATTCAATGATTAATCGTCCAAAGTGCTGCTGGATCGAAGAGATCGCGCCTTGCATCGACGAGAGATCAATCGTGTGTTGCAACTCCAGCCCGCCCAACAAACCCTCCCCCGCCAACATCCGATCCCAATGTCGTTCGTGGGGACCAGATCGAAGACTCTCGACATCACAGATCCGAAACACGGTGTACCCATCAGGCTCAAAATCATCGAATACATGCATGAGAACCAACTCGTCGGACGCTGCCAGCAAGTAGCCGTTTAGAGATGGATTGGAAGGGCGCGATCGTGAGATTTGCACCTTCCGGCCAGTCGCTGTGTGTTGTTTGATCTTGTTCAACATTGATGTCTATTCCTGCAAAACGCATGATATCCATGCTGTGGTTTCGTGACGAAAATGTTCCCTAGAATGAAGACATGGCGTTTCTCACCTTCTTATCCACTAGCGCTTTCTTCCTCATTCCCGGGGTCATTTTCGCGAGCGGCGTCGTCGATGCGCTGACCGAAGCTCGCATTGAAGATTCGAAAAAGCATATCGCTGTTTGGGTTTTCGGCCTGACGTTTCCAGTGTGGGGCCTGGCCGTCGGACGCTTCGCAGCTCTGCTTGTCGAGGCGATTGCGTCGACAGTTCAAACTGCATCTCCGGTCCAAATGGTCAATGTCGTCATAGTGACCAGCGCCGTGGGCGCTGTCGGCGCCGTTGGCGTCGTCGGCTCTGCGCTCTCTGCGCTGCTCATTCGCTACGTCACCGCCTCCTGGATTGCCGCGCGAGGCGCGCTGTACGCTGGCGTTGGCTGGCTCTTCTTATGCAGCGCCCTTCTTGTCGCGGCAGCGTGGTGGAACGTCGGCACGCTCGTTGCAATCTGTTTAGTCGGCGCCATATGCGTTTGGCATTATGTCGTTATGAAATGGCTTTCCCGTTGGGCTCGCATGAGACGTCTCAGCAATTTCAACTTCTGCGCCACCTGCAACTATGACCTCTCGGGCCTCCCGCCATCTTCCCCCTGCCCCGAGTGTGGCGCCCCGCTAACTTTCATTATTAATGACGACCCGCTGGACGACAACGCTGCGGTCGCGGCGCCCCCAATCAGTTGAACAATCGCCCCATCTTCCTCGCTATCCTTTCCCTCTATGCCATTTTCACTTCGCACATTCACCAACAGATGGTCGCGCAAGCTTCACCGCTGGGGCGCCGTTGTGGTCGCGTTGCCGCTTATTCTCATTATCTCGACAGGCCTTCTTCTTCAGGTCAAAAAACAAATTCCCTGGATCCAGCCGCCAACACAGGCCGGCGTGAGCGACATCCCATCACTCACCTTCGACGAAATCCTCCAAGCAGCCCGCGCCGTCCCCGAAGCAAGCATCCAAACCTGGGATGACATCGACCGCCTGGATGTTCGTCCGGGCAATGGCATTGTGAAAATCCGCGCGAAGAACCGCTATGAAGTCCAGCTTGACGCTGCGACCGGCGAGGTTCTCCAGATCGCCTACCGCCGGTCGGATCTTATTGAATCCCTCCACGACGGCTCATTTTTTCACGACCGCGCCAAGCTCTACGTCTTCCTCCCCGCTGGCGCGATCCTCCTCGCCCTCTGGCTCACCGGCATGTATCTGTGGATTCTTCCCATCTACAGCAAACGCGCGGGCAGGCGGCGACGGACGGACGTGCAAACCAACGGATAGCGCACGACGCGCCGTGTTTTCAAAACAACAACTGCCACTGCATGCGCATGACAAGCTGTCCATCTTCCCCGTTCGCATCGGTGCGCCAGTTCGCTCCTGATGATGACCAAAAATCGCTCACGGGGTTAAAGCCGTAGCCAGCATCAACGGTGAGCTTTGCAGCATGTCCGTGCATGAACCAGTTGCCGCCAACGGTGAGAATGTTCAACTTGTCAGAATCATCGCCGGCGTCCCCCCATTCGTATCGCGCAAAGAGTTCAAGGTTGTCGGTGATTCGTTGCCCGCCCTGCACAACAACGCCCCAGCGAGTGAAGTCATCGCCGACAGCGGGATCGACATGAGCGCCGATCACTGAGGCGAAGAGGCTGGCTCCGTTGTGTTCGATTGTGAGGTCAACTGTCCATTGAAGTGAATCCTCTTCATCTTCCGTGTCAAACTCCAACTCTTCAAAGCGATAAGCGACTCCGGCGCCGAGAAGGATTCCCAGCCCTTCTCCCGGCTCGCTGGAGAAGTCATCAAAAGCGTCAAAGCCATTCCCGCTCATCACCGCATCAATACGCCCTGAAACAAGCGACGTCTCATCTCCGCCGAGCTCGCCACCGATATCCATCACACCCCCCTCAGCGCGTAGCCGCCCGCGCTCAAATCGCGCCGCGACACCCTGCATCCGATCCAGGCCCAGCGCATTCGCCACAAGCGATCGTTCCGCGGCAAGCTGACGCCGGCTGGAGATCACCTGCTCCCGCGCGAAGCGAGGCCGGAACCGCCCGGCGCGCAGTGTTACATCCTCATCCAGCGTGAATCCGACGACGGCATCCTGCAACTCTGCGGCGCCGCTCTCCCGATCAAACGCAGCAAATACGCGATACGTCAACGCTCGATCCAGTGCGTGGCCCATGAACATCAGCTTCGTTCGGCGCGCGGTGAATCCACCCTCAGTTTCATCAAGCTCCTCATCAGCGCTTAAACGCTGATGATTGAAAACGTACCGAAGCTGAATCTGTCCTCCAAGCTCCAGCCGGAATGAACCATCCTGGCTGAGTTGAACAAACTCCCCGTCGTGTCCCCAGACTCGATCTTCTTCATCAAGAAGAGAAGATCTCGCAGAGGCATTCGCGAGCGCCTTCTCGATGATCATGCGAGCGCTTGCCGCATCCTCTTTGGTGCGAGGTTCATCAGCCCAGGCTCCGGTTCCGCCAGCCCAGAGCAAGCCGACAATTATTAGCGCAGCGCGCCATCGAAACTCGTGTATGGACCTTTGCCTCAGTCGCCTTGCGCAATGTGCCTGCCACGCGCCGCCTGTCACTTTTTTAACAGCCCCATCGTCACCAGGAGCGGCCACCCCTCGTACTTCCGCGCCCGCTCGCTCCGTGCGCACAGATCCCCATCCACAACGTGCTCAGCGATTTCCTCAATCACAAGCCCCGCGCGCACGGCGCCCATGACATAATCGCTCACACAGTTCTCCACCGATTCCGGCCGCATCTCTACGCCCGTCGTCGGATCCCGAAACCGCGCCTGCACACCCAGCAAATTCATCGCTGGGTGCATCGCGCTTACAACCACGCGCCCGCCACATGCGCACACCCGCTGCATCTCCGAAAATAACTCGCTCACAAATCCAACATGATCCAGCACCAGACAACAGGCCACACAATCAAAGCATCCTGGCTCAAACGGCAGCCGCTCTGACAAGTCATGCTCAACCAGCGCCACACCCGTCATGCCCGCTTTCTCACGCGCTCGCGCCAACATGCCGCCGGAAAAATCAACCCCCGTCACCTCGGCGCCGCGCTGCGCCAGCCGCGCCGCATGCCGACCCGTCCCGCATCCCACATCAAGGATCCGTTTCCCCTTGACATCCCCCAGCAAGCGATCCACATGCGCCTCCTCCAGCGCGATCAGCGGATTGTCCTCCTCGTCATACACCTGTGCCCATAAGTCATACCCCGTGCGCGTTGGGAGCACGCGCACCGCCGGAATCCCCGCTCCCTCTGCTCCTTCATTCACACCTGTTCTCCACTGCCGCGCGCCTGCTCAATCCATCCTCCCCCGAGCACAACATCTCCCTCATAACACACCACAGCCTGCCCCGGCGCCACCGCGAACTGCGCTTCGGCAAAACGAACTTCAAGCCTGTCCATTTCAATATCAACCCGGCATTCCGCTTTCACGGGCGCCGCGTTGTAGCGAATCTTCGCGCTGCACTCGCCCCACTCTCCAAACGCACTCGCTTCTGCAAGCCAGTTCACCTCTCGCGCAGCGCATCCACCTGCGGCGAGCCGGTCCTTCGGCCCCACTGTAATTGTGTTCGCGCTGACGTCCTTCTCGATGACATACAACGGCAACCCAATCGCCACACCCACCCCGCGCCGCTGGCCGATCGTGAACTTGTGCTGCCCGCCGTGTTCGCCAATTTGCGCGCCGTGTTCGTCCAGAATCGCGCCCGGTTCAGCCATGCCTTCGCGGCGCCGCTCCACCAGCCCCGCGTAGTCATTGTCAGGGACGAAACAAATCTCCTGGGAGTCCGGCTTGTCAAAAACCGGCAAGCCAAGCTCCCGCGCCATCTCTCGCACCGCGCTCTTCTCAATCCCCCCGATGGGAAGCATCATCCGCCCCAGCTTCTGTGCCGGTGTTCCAAACAACACATACGATTGATCCTTGGCGTGATCCACTCCGCGCAAGAGCTGCACGCCGCCATTGCTGTTCTCGACCCGCGCGTAATGCCCCGACGCCACAAACTCTGCGCCGATCTGCTCCGCATACTCGTGCAGCTTTCCGAACTTCAACCAGTCATTGCAGCGCACACAGGGGTTCGGCGTCCGCCCGTTCGCGTACTCATCCACGAAATAATCAATAATCCGCCCAAACTCGCGCTTGAAGTTGCAGACATAAAAAGGCGTTCCGAGCCTGGCGGCCACCAGCCTGGCGTCCGCGGCGTCCGCGATCGAACAGCACCCCTGATGCCCGATTTTCACGCGTGAGGCGTCACACTGCTCCTCATATGGCGTCAGCTCACCAACCGCCTCTCCCGGGGATCCCAGCCGCATGAAACATCCCACGACCTCATACCCTTCGCGCACAAGAAGCGCCGCTGCGACCGAGGAATCCACCCCGCCCGACATCGCCACCAATACTTTGCCTTTCCGCGATCCCATGCCCCGATCATAGGGCCACGGGCGCGACCGCCACGTCAGCCCCAAGCGTAAACCCAACGAAAAAACGGCCCGCATGGACCGTTTCTCGCAAAGCGGGTGAGGCGATTCGAACGCCCGACATTCACGTTGGCAACGTGACGCTCTACCACTGAGCTACACCCGCGTGTGGTCGATTTGTCGCCGGACTCGCCGGCAGGGGAGAGAAGCTAAGGCGCCGGACAGCGAAGTGTCAATGGCGCGTGTGAGAACAGGCAGCAATGGTGCTTTGAATCAGGGCATTGGTGCAGGGGTTCAGCGTTTTGGGCCTCACGGGATGAGCGCGGCGGTGGTCGGGATTGAACCGCCGCGGGCATCGTCGATCGCCCGGATGACCATCTCGGGGGTGTAGCCGTCGCCGTACTTGAGGGGGCCTTGAAAGCCGGGCCCGTAGAAGGTGAGCAGCGGGATGCCGACCCAGTTCAGCTCCTTCAGCTTGGCTTTGCCTACAGGGTTGTCGCCGGTGAGATCAATTTTCATTGGAACGACGCCGGGCGAGTTGATGGCAGCGAGGACTTCCTTGCGCTCAAGCACGCCGTGCTCCAGCGCTTTGCAGTTCAGGCACCATTCCGCGGTGAAGTCGATCATGACGACTCGATCCTGAGCGCGGGCCTGGGCGAAGAGTTCGGGCGTGTAGTAGACCCATTCAATCTTGCTCGGCGCCGCGAAGAGAGAGGCGAGGAAGAGGGCCCCGACTGAGATAACAACGCCCATGCCGGTGAAGAAGACCCGGCGAGCGGGTTTCTTTGTGATCTGAAAGGTTCGGTAGATCATCCATCCCATCGCGCCCGCGACGAGCGCGCCGACGAGCCACCAGTGCAGTTTGGTGGGGGGGTCAAGCGGAGTCGCGGTGACGCTCGCGAAACCCGTCCCGATGAAGAAGGCGGCGACTGCGAGCATGAGCAGACCCATCGTCTGCTTGACGAGTTCACTCGCGGGTCCGGTGCGCGGGACTTTGGAAACCCACTTGGGATTCGCTGAGAGGATGATGTACGGCAGCGCCATGCCAAGTCCGATGGCGGCGAATGTGAGCAGCGTGATCGCGGGAGGCTGGGTCGCAGCCCATCCCGAGGCAGCGCCCATGAAGGGAGCAGTGCATGGTGTGGAGAGGACTGCGGTCATGATGCCAAACAGGAACGAGCCATGCAGGGTGTCGTGGCTGGGATTGATCGCGTAGACGGCGTTGGGAAGGCGAAAAGTAAACAGACCAAGCATGCCCACCGCCATGATCGCGATGACAGCGCCGACGACGAAGACGAACCATGGCATCTGAAAAAGCGTGCTGATCGCGGTGAATCCGGCGATGGTGGCGATCGCGCCGCCGAGCGCGAGCCAGAACGTGATGATGCCGAGCGACATGATCGCGCCGAGCAGAAATGTCCGTCCTGGGTTTCCAGCGGAATGGCTCAGACCCATGATCTTGATGGGGATAACGGGCAGAACGCATGGTGTGACGTTTAGCAGGGCGCCGCCGAGAATCGCCAGCAGCAGCAGCAGCGCGAAGCCAGCCACTCCGGCGGCGTCGATATCAAAGGACCAGCCGAAAACATTGAAGCTGATCGCGTCGTCGCCACCCTGTTGATTGAGCGCGTCGGCGTATTCATCAGACCATGTCTCAGAGCGAGAAAAGACCGAAAGATCAAAGTCGGCAAAGAGAGCGGGATTGGCGGGGGAAGCGTTGGCAGTCGCGTCGGCGTCGAGCACCGGGAGTGTGATCGTCAGCGTTTCGTTCTGCGGGAAGTCGCAGACAGTTTCGTTGCACGACTGGTAGGTGACCGCGATGGTGAAGGTCAACTCATCAGAGGCGAGATCTGGGTCGAGAATAATCGGGATATAAGCAATGGCTTCATCGTGGTAGACGCTGTAGGGGACGGGATCGCCGGTGAAGCGGACTTCGACTTCCTCTGCGTGTGGCCATTGGATAGGGCCGAACGTGGCGCCTTCAACGGCTTCAGGAACTGCTTCGGTTGCGATCGCGGCGAAGTCGCCCAGCTCGGGGGGAATGATCGGAATGTGCGGATGGATGTGCCAGCCGTCAGCGTGATCGAATACAACCGCGATGACGAACTGCTCGCCGGGGCGAACGGCTGAGCGGGAGGCTGCGGCGTGGAGCGTGACGGGGGGGATGTCTTCGGCGGGCTCCTGGTCGGCGAAGGGGTCAGCGTCGAACTGGGCGATCGCTTGCTGGGTGAAAGGCGCGGGGGCGCCGAGCAGGAATGCCAGGCTGAGACCCAGGAGAGAGAAGATTGTGGTGAGTGTGCGTGTCATGGTTCTTCCTTAAACAAACGAGCCGGGCGTTTGCTTCCTATATTGTGCCTCAAGGCGGGGCGATTCTAGGTCCGATACTGGGTTGGGCGCGGTTTGTGCGCTCGCGGAGACGGATCGATCAGCAATGGCGGAAATCCTCGACCAATCAGATATCGACGCCCTGCTGTCGGCAGTGGACAGCGGAGACGTTGAGGAATCGAACCATGACGCGGTGCTTTTCTCGCGAACCCGGCGCGATCCGGAGCTGATCGAGATTCGGCCCTACGACTTTAAACGCCCGGAGCGGGTGTCCAAGGATCAGATGCGGGCCCTGCAGACGCTGCACGAGGGATTCGCCCGGAACTTCGGGGCGAGCTTGTCGGGGTTTCTTCGGATGATCGTTGAGGTTCGGCTGGTGAGCTGTGAGCAGCTCACCTATGCGGAGTTCATCGGGGCGTTGCCAAACCCGACCGCCTTCAACCTGCTGGAGGCGCCGCCTCTTGAAGGGCAGATGTGCATGGAGGTCAGTCCGCTGATCATCTACCCGCTGATTGACCGCCTGCTTGGGGGGAACAATGACGATCTTTTCATTCCCCAAAGGCCGCTCACAGTCATTGAGACCCGCCTGATCTCGAAAATCACTGATCGGGCTTTGATGGCGCTGGGCGAGGCGTGGGCGGGGGTACAGGAGCTTGAGTTTCAGCTTACGGAGACGGAATCCAACCCGCAGATCGTGCAGATTGTCCCGCCCAACGAGGTGGTGATCGTGATCGGCTTTGAGGTGAAGCTGGCGAATCGGGCCGGGACGATGAATTTGTGCATCCCGTACAACGTCATTGAGCCGTTGATGGAGGATTTGAGCGCACAGAGCTGGTTTAACGCGAGCCGGCTGAAGGATCCGGAGCAGTTTGCCGGTCGGATCGCATCTCAGCTTGAGCAGGCGGGGCTGCAGGTGAGCGGCCTGCTGGCGGAGACAACGATGACCCTCTCGGACCTTCTCAGCCTTTCGACTGGCGATTTGGTGGTGACTGAGAAGCCGGCGGCACAGAGCGTGGTGCTCTGTGTGGAGGGGGAGAAGAAGTTCCTGGCGGACGTGGGGCAGATCAAGGGATCGCGGGCCTTGCAGGTCAAACGGGCGATCACCCCCCATGATCGGGTGTAAGACGCCGGGCGAGCCGGACTTGGACGATCGGCAGAGAGGTGGCAAATCGTCCTGATTGGGGTGGCATTTCTTGACGCGGGTGGCGTAAGGAACCTACTCTATGTGGTTCGGAAAGAGTTCGCCGTTCCCTGATCGTTCGACGAGGAGGGGGGCGGCGTTATCACAGAAAGTGAAACGCGCGATGATGTGGATGGTCCGCGACAATGATCGTTGAGCAGTGCTTGACGGTGAGCCCGACGAGGGCTGTGTCCGAAGGGTTGCACGATGTGTTGCCCGGCGGAGCTTGCGAATGACGTGAGGCGCTCGCCCATGTTGTTCCGGCTCGGCGCGGACGGCGCTCCGGCGCCCGGTGAAGACCGGGAGTTGGGACGGCGTCCGGCTCGACCTCCGCGGACCACGCGCGTTTTTTGGAACGCCCGTGGTTCTGCTGTTTAAGCAGGCTCGGCGAAGCAGGGTGGATGATTTCTCTAGCGAAGGTTCGCTGGTTCAGGACAACTCGAAAACTTGACAATTTGACAACACAACAGAAAAGACAACGGAGCGAATAACAGATGAATGGTCAGGAAATGCTGCGCATTGTGGACGCGATTGCTCGCGATCGGAATGTCGAACGCGACCAGCTTCTGGACGACCTGGAGCAGGCGATGGTGTCGGCGGCGCGCAAGCACTTCAACACGCTCGACACTGAAGAGTTCACCTGCAAGGTGGATCGCATCTCTGGTGATTTGCAACTCTATCGGCATGGCGAACCCTTCGAGATGCCTATTGAAGAGTTCGGTCGCATCGCTGCGCAGACCTTTAAGCAGGTGATGATTCAGAAGTTCCGAGAAGATGAGCGCGCCAGCCTGTATGAGGATTTTTCCAAGCGGGTCGGCGAGATCACGACGGGCGTCGCCCAGCGCTATGAAGGCCGATCGCTGGTGATTTCGATCGACCGAGCTGAGGGGTTCATGCCCAAGAGTGAACAGATTCCAGGCGAGCAGTTCCAGGCTGGCGATCGAATTCGCTGCCTGATTCTCGATGTGCGCGACGTGGGGAGCCAGGTCAAAATTGTTCTCTCGCGGAGCCATCCTGACTTCATCAAGAAGCTGTTTGAGGTCGAGGTGCCCGAGGTTGGGGAGCGGGTGATTGAACTGAAAGCGATGGCGCGCGAAGCGGGATACCGAACGAAAGTCGCAGTCTCCTCGATCGACTCCAAAGTCGATGCGGTTGGCGCGTGCGTGGGTGTTCGCGGTTCGCGGATCAAGAACATTGTTGATGAGCTGAATGGCGAGAAGATCGACATCGTGCGCTGGAATGAGTCAAGCCAGGTGCTCATTCAAAATGCGCTTAAGCCCGCAGAGGTCGCAGAGATTAGCCTGTGCTTTGAGCTGGGCCGCGCCACGGTGGTTGTTAATGAGGATCAGCTTTCATTGGCGATTGGCAAGCGCGGGCAGAATGTTCGTCTGGCCGCGAGGCTTACGGGATGGGACGTGGACATCCTTACGCCGGTCGAGTTCAACAAGGGCCTGGAGATCATGGCAGACACGCTCGGATCGGTGGAGGGCGTGACGGAGGCGATGCTTGATCGTTTGGCGGCGATGGGGATGGTCAGCGTCTTCGATATCGAAGAGGCAGGCATAGAGGTCATGAAGGCGGAGCTTGAGTGCGATGCGGAAACTGCAACTCGGGTGATCGAGGCTGCATCGCAGCGGGCTCGGGTTGTCGCGGAGCAACAGCAGAAGGAGAAGGAAGAGGCCGAGCTGCGCCGGACGGAAGAAGAGAGCGAGGCGAAGCGTCTGCTCGAAGGCGGCGCTGCGACCGGGCCGGTTTCTCCGGATATTGCTGCTGCTGCGATCCTTTCAGCCGTCGGCACATCGCCGAGCGCCTCTGCAGGCGACGAGGCCGAGGTCTTGGATGCTGAGTCGGAGGCGGACCGGGCAGCGGCAGATAATCGGGCAGCGGCGATTCTTTCCGGCGCGGAGGTGGCGCCTCGCCCAGCTGCTGAGCCCAATGAACCGGCTCCAACTGGTGAAGATGACGTATCTCAGGTTGACGAAACGCAACAAGAGATCACAACGGACGCTGTTGATGAAGCGATGGAGGGCGTGGCGCCTTCCAGGGACGAATAGAGTTGATTGCGCCTGCGGGTCTTTCTCGCAGCGACATGTAGGTTTTTAGAGCGCCGGGCTGTATGTGCCCGGCAGTCGGAGACAGGTTTGGCTAAGCGCATCTTTGAGATCGCAAAAGAGCTTGAGATTCAGTCCAAGGCCATCGTGCAGAAATGCCAGGCCGAGGCGATTCCCAACATCAACAACCACATGTCCAGCGTATCGGCTGGGCTTGAGGCGACGATCCGCGAATGGTTCAGTGAAGGTGGCGGCGTGGCGACCGCTGTCGAAACAACTGAGCATGTGGATATCACGAAGGTGCGCAAAAAGACGCTTCGCAAAGTAAAGGCGAAGGCCAAAGCGACTCCACAGGACGAGCCCAATGAGGCGATGCCGGCGTCGAAGTCCGAAGCGCCAGCTCCTGAAAAGGCGGTTGTCTCCGCGCCAACGGTTGAAGTTGCTGCCGCTGAAAGTGCGGAATCTGCACCCGAGGAACCTGTTTCGACTGAATATCTAGTGAACGCGACGGCGGCGCCTTCTGCTCCAGCGAGAACGGATGACGGAAAAGCTGAGGCCGATCAACAGAGCATGCCAATGATGGCGCCGGAGGAGCCGGAACTTGAACCAGTGATGAACATTCCCGAGCGCCCGCAAGCGGTGGCGCCCGCAGGCCCGCAGCTTGATGTTCAAAAGCCCGCGAAGCTTTCGGGACCAAAAGTTGTGCGCATTGAAGCGCCGGAGCGCGTTGAGCCGCGGCGCGGTCGCGGGCCGTCAGAACGCGGCGGCGGCTCGATGCCGATGAGCCCCGCGGCGCGCGGCGGCGGCGGCGTTGGTGTCGGAGCTGGCGTCGGCGCGGGCGGCGGCGTTGGCGGCGATGATGATCGTAGTTCGCGACGCAATCGTCGTCGTGGCAGCGGGCAAAGTCCCGCCGGAGCTCCGGGGGGCGGTGGATCATCATCGCGGCGTCCGGGGCGCAATCAGGGATCGTCGGCGAAGTGGCGCGAACAGGATCTTGCTGAGCGCGAAGCGAGACTCTCGCGCGCTGGCGGGTTCCTCAGACAACGCCGGCGTGATCAAAATCGCAAGCAGGGTGGAGGCGAACGGGCTGCTACCGCTGCGGACACCGGCGGTAAAGTCAAGATCGCAGAGCCGTTCACTATCAAGGACCTTTCAGCTGCGACAGGAGTGAAAGCTTCGGACATCATGAAGCAGCTCTTCATGGAAGGCGTGATGGCGACGGTCAACTCGGGCATTGAAGCTGAAAAAGCTCAGGAGATCATGATCGAGTTTGGCATTGAGCTTGAGGTGGAAGAAGACAAGGGCGCCGAGCAGATCGTGCAGGAAGAGTTCGAGCAGCGCGACATGGTGGATGAGCGCCCGCGCAGTCCGGTCGTCGCGATCCTCGGGCATGTCGATCACGGCAAGACATCGCTCCTCGATCGGATTCGTCAGGCCAACGTCGCTGACGGCGAAGCAGGCGGGATCACGCAGGCGACTAGCGCCTTCCGCGTGCCCGTGCATGTCGGTGATGACGCCAAGAACGTCGTCTTCGTTGATACACCTGGCCACGAAGCATTTACGGCGATGCGCGCTCGTGGGGCGCATATGACAGACATCATTGTGCTTGTTGTCGCCGCCGACGATGGTGTTATGCCGCAAACTATTGAATCAATCAATCACGCGAAGGCGGCGGGTGTGCCCATCGTCGTCGCGCTGAACAAGATCGACAAAGCCGAAGCTACTGACTCCAACATTCAGAAAATCTACGGCCAACTTGCTGAGCACGAGTTGAACCCGGTCGAGTGGGGCGGCCAGACTGAGGTTGTCAAAACCAGCGCTGTTGAAAACACTGGAATTACAGACCTTCTTGAGGTTCTCGACTACCAGGCGCAGCTTCTTGAACTCAAGGCCGATTTCGGCGGCGCGGCGCGGGGAACTGTGATCGAATCTGAGTTCATGGAAGGGCGCGGCGCGACGGCGAACCTGCTGATCCAGGAGGGTGAACTGCACGTTGGCGATTTCATCGTCGTCGGTCGTGCGTTCGGACGCGTGCGCGACATTATCACTGACCGGGGCGAGCGCATAAAAGCAGTCCTGCCTTCGACGCCGGTGCAGATCTCAGGTATTGACGAACTGCCTGACGCCGGCGACCGGTTCTATATCGTGAGCTCACTCAAACAGGCGCAGGAGGCAGCGGAGCAACGCAGAGATCGAGAACGCGAGCGAGAGTTGGCACAGCCCAAAGTCACGCTGGAGACGATGTTCAGCCAGATGGGCGAGAAGAAGGCCAAGGAGCTTCGCGTCGTCATCAAGGCGAATGTTCAGGGATCGGTGGATGTGCTCAAGAAATGCTCCGAGGAGATCTCGACGGAAGATGTGACCGTTCGCGTGTTACATGCTGTGGTTGGCGGCATCACGGAATCAGACGTTCTGCTGGCGGATGCCTCCGGCGCTGTCATCCTCGGGTTTGATGTCATCGCGGCGCAGACGGCGCGACAACTTGCCGAGCGAAAAGGCGTGCAGATTCGGACTTACCAGGTGATCTACGACATTGTGGATGATCTCAGACAAGCTGCCGAAGGTCTGCTTGAGCCGGAGATTCGCCAGGAGGTGCTCGGGCACGCCGACGTACGCGCGGTGTTCAAGGTTTCCAAGGTCGGCTCGGTGGCGGGCTGCTATGTGACCGACGGCGTGATCGAACGCAACGCCTTCATCCGAGTGACGCGCGACGATATTGTCATTGAAAACGATCGCGTGCTCAGCCAGCTCAAACGCTTCAAGGACGATGCGAAAGAAGTGCGCTCCGGGCAGGAGTGCGGCATGAAAATTGAGGGGTATGACGATATCAAGGAAGGCGACATCCTCGAGTGTTACCGCAGGATAGAGGTGAAGCGCACACTGTAGGTGAACGCTTCGGCGTTGCTGTTGGCGGCTAGATCGTAATGTTGATCGGGATTCTTCAGTTCGAGTTGCTTATTCACGGCGCCGAGTCCTTGAAGGACAAGCGCCGGGTTGTGCGGTCTGTCAAGGACAAACTGCATCGCGAGCATCTCGTCTCGGTAGCAGAAGTCGCGGCGCTGGATCAAGCTGGAATTGCGATCATGGGATTGGCTGCGGTCTCCAACTCAGCGGTGAAGCTGGAAAGCACGATGGATCGAATTATTCACAAACTGCGTTGTCTGCACGATGCAGAGTTGGGCGCTCACCGGCGCGAAGTGCTGCATGGCGAACAGTTGCCCATCGAAGGTGAGGCGACCGAAGCGCGGGATCAGATGCTGCGCCTCAAGTCGGGTCTGGGACTTGTGAGCGAGGGAGGCGAAGGGCTTTGAATAGACGACAGCTTCAACTTGCTTCAACACTTCAGCGCACGACGCAGGGCGTGATCAATCGCGGCCTGGCAGATCCGCGCGTGCGCGGGCTCATCACAATTACGAGTGTAGACATCTCACCGGACTTGCGACTGGCGACCTTTCACGTCTCGATCCTTCCAGAAGATGCTGAGTCATTGACCATGCATGGCCTGCGGAGCGCGGCCAAGCGCATTCGGCATGATGTGAGCGACAAGATTGCGATGTCCCGCACGCCGGAGTTTCGTTTCAAGCTGGATAAAATGCTGAAGGCGCAGGCGAACGTGCTGCACGCCATCTCCAAGGCGACCGCAGAGCTGGATCGAGATAAAGAAGCAGCCGGCGCCAAGTCGGAGAAAGCGAACGAGGAACCGGAAACAGGGAACGATCCAGAGATGGTCGTGAAAAAGATAGGGCACAAGAGCGCCAGCAGGGAGAGCATATTGTGAGTAAATTAGGCGCCAATGACCCGGATCGACTGGTGTCGCTGCTCGCCGAGCTGCGCAAGGCGTATTCGATTGAAGATGAGCCAAAACGCGAGCCGGTGATTGAAGAGTTTGTCTATTCGTTTCTGCTCTGGGATTGCACGCCAGCCAAGGCGGATCTCGCACAAAAGCGCATTGAGGCTGGCACGGTCGATCTCAATGCTCTCCGCGTGAGTCTCGCCGCTGAGGTTGTTGAAATTCTTGGCGAGCGCTACCCGCGGTGTCCCGAGCGATCCGAGCGATTATGCGCCGCGTTGAATGAGATCTATTTGCGCGAGCATGCGGTGTCCCTGGACCGGCTTCAGGACATGCCCAAGCGAGAAGCCAAGCTCTATCTGGACACCGTTATCGGAACTCCGCAGTATGTCGCAGCGCGTGTCATTTTGCGGTCTTTGGGCGGGCACGCCATTCCGGTGGACGATCGGCTCCTTGAACTTCTCGTCATGGCGGAGGTTGTCGAAGCGCACACTCCAGTCGAAAAGGCAGCAAGCTTTCTCGAGCGACACATCAAATCCGCGGAAGGAGCTGAGGCGCATGCGCTCTTAATCGCGTGGACAAGCGATACCAAGGCAGCTTCTGAGACGATCGCCGAGCGCATAGCAGCCGGACGAGGGCAGCGGGGGGGCCCAAAGAAGAAGAGTGCGACTCGAAGCAAGAAAAAAGTAACCGGCTGAACCGCCTACCAGCAACAAAGCAACCTTTCGGAAACAGAGAGCCAGACCATGAGAGCAGAGCTAGAACGCATATTGAGGTTCACTGCTCGTTCGCGTGCTGTGTGGGCAATCGTGGGCTGCGTCTTGAGTTTCACTTTGATAATCGCTTCGGGGTGCCGATCGATCCATGGTCCATCCGGGCATTCGCAGGTTCAAACGCCAGCCGTCATGGATGTGCCCGGCGCCCAACTTGGAGCGATGGCGCGAAAGCAGGCAGCGTCGCCCGTCCGGCAAGCGCAGGCCGCCCCACCTCCGCCCGGCCTGCAGACTGAGGACTTCGTCACAGTCGCTCCGAACGACACGCGCGCCCGTCTGACACTTGAGCAGGCAATCGCTCAACTCCTCGAAACATCGACCTTGGAAGAGATCGTGCCGCCACTCGGTCTCGATGCGCAGCCGAACGGAGCCGTGAGCGCCGCAGCTTTGAAGCTCTACGCACAGTCGCGGATGAAAAGGCGAACAGGCGACACAACCGGGGCCTTGGCCGATCTTCGCCGCGCCGCAGAGCTTGATCCGCATGCTGCTTCTCCCTGGCGCTCGCTTGGCGAGTTGCAACTCAGCCTCGGAGATCAACTCTCAGCCTACGCTGCGTTTCGTGAATCTCTCCGGCGCGACCCGGAAGATGTGCGCAGCCTGGAGGCGCTGGGCCGGGAGCTGCTCGACCGCCGCGACCATGAGCATGCTGCCGCTGCGCTGGCGCGAGCCTGGGCTGGCCGGGACAGACAGGATGTCGCGACGACGCATCTTGTCGCTGATGCCTTGGGGCGATCGCTCAGCACGCTCGGCTATGAGCTCGCCAGTGTCGACGCGCTCACACAAGCAGTTGATCTTCCAGAGAGATTCACCAGCCCAACCACGCGGTTCAATGAGATCGCGGCGCTCTATCGCTTGCGCGGCGAAACCTGGCGCGATATCGGCGACGCGACAATGAAGCTCGACGAATACGACACCGCGCTTCGCGCTTACGCAAATGCTGCTCAGTTTCCACTCCTCGATCCCGGGGGAATTGCTCCGCGACGTGTGCTGGCCGCGATGCGCCTGGGTCGGCCCGCGCTGGCTGGGCAGATTTTGATCGCTGAAATCGTTGCTGCCAACGGCATAGTTGAAGATCGGCATCTCAAACTGATCGAGCACGTGCGCGAGCATTCCAATGTCGGCTCGGCGCTCGCTGATGCAATAACGGAAGTGGCGCAGACGCTGACCTCGGAGCAGCAGACTGCGGCGCAGGGACCGTTCGCGCGAGCGCAGGCCGCCGCTCTGCCGCAGGATCGGGCCATTGATGTGCTCACCGCGCGTTTGACACAGGATCCAACGGATGGCGCTGCCCTGCGCGATCTTGCCCGCCGGCTGGAGTCAGCGCCACAGCGGCAGGCAATTCGCAAGACCATCGAGCTGGCGGATCATGCGCCACTCAACGAGGGCGCCTACACGCGCGCTCTCCTGCTGCACCAGCAATCAGATGCCGCCCAGTGGCTCGACGCCTGGCATGAACTTTCAGACTCGCCTCAGTCGCCAGCCGCCCGCCTGATTTACGCTCGTTTGCTCGCCAGCGTTGACAATCGCATGGAGGCGGAGCGCGAGCTGCGCGATACCCTCGCTCTATATCCTGATTTTTCCGCTGGCACGCTTGGGTTGGCGCAGTTGTTGATTCAGGATCGCCGGATTGAAGAAGCCGCAGCGCTCGTGACCCAACTGGACCCGACATCATCGCCCGCTGTGCGCATCGCGCGAGCTTCCATTGAGCAGACGCTGGGACAAGCTGAGCAAGCGCAGCAGACCATCGCTCCGTTGCTGGATCCAGAGCTTGTCGCGGTTAGCGCTTCTGAACTCCTGCAGGCGGCTAATGTCTTTGAATCTCTGGAGCAATGGGAGTCGGCGGCCCAACTTCGCCGGCGAGCTTTGGCGCAGGAGCCTGGACTTGAAGAGGCATACGCCGGGCTCATCACTATGTATATGCCCAATGGGCCTCTGGCTGATCAGCGACAGCTTGCGATCGTTGTGCGCGATCTGCGCAACAACATTCCATCGAGCCGAACATTGCGCTGGCTTCGAGCGCAGGAGCTTGTCCGCGCTGGCCGGCTCGAGCAGGCGGAACGCGAGCTGGTTTCCCTCGCTGAGCAGGAGCCCGCCCGCCCGATCGTCAATTTGCTGGTTCGATTGTGGCTTCAAACAGATTCAGCTGACCAGGCCCAACGCTGGCTCGAACAAAAAATGCTGGAACGGCCCGGCGACGGGTTCCTGACGCTCTCGCTCGTCGATGTGCTCGTCGCAAAGAAGAAAGCTGATGAAGCGGAACTGATTCTCCGCGACGCCCTCACTCATGTGCCTGGTGATCGCGCGTTTTCGCGCCGGCTCGAAGCCTTGCTCCGTGAACAGAACAAACACGCCGATGCCGACGACCTCGCTCTGGAGCGCCTTTCCAAGACGCCGCCATCCGTGCAGCGATCGATCGAACTTGGCGAGCTTTACACCCGGCGGGGAGATTATTCGCTCGCAGTTCAGGAGCTGCGCGAAGGCGCTGCCCGCGTCGACAGGCTCACCGGAGAAACCGCCGATCGTGCGCTCCAGCTGGTAGCCCAGCTTGGTCTTCAGGCGGTAAGGTCCACGCAAACCGATCATGACGCCAACCCCGAGCTCGCCGTGGTGCGCGAGGTGGGCGACCGCCTGCCGCACATTCCGATCGAGCTTGCTGAGATTGAAATCGCCCTGGTGGTCAAGACGAAAGGGGGCGTGGATGATGTCATGGAGACGATCGCCCGAGCCAACGCGCCGACTGCTGATCTGAAATGGCGCCTAGCGACGCTCGCGGGCCGCATCACAGCAAATGACGATCCCGCCAGCGCTGTTGACATTTTCTTTGCCGCTGACGATCGCCTTGGCCCGCCCAATGCAGCGAGCTTGATCGCCTGGCACACAGTTTCTCTGCGAGCTTTCGATCTTGACTCAACCCGGCGATCGATCGACCGCGCAACACAGCGCAATATGGTCGCGGATGTGTTCGAGGGCATCTGGCAGGAGCGCATTGGCGCAACTGCGGAGCTGGCCTACCGGGCGGCGCAATATTTTGCCGGTTCTGATCGGGATGATCAGGCTGACGAACTCTATCGCTTCACCCTTGAATACAACCCACTCCATGCGATGGCCAACAACAATCTCGGGTATCGCCTGCTTGAGATCGGGGGTGATCCGCACGAAGCGACGCGATTCATTGAGCGCGCCTACGCCGCCATGCCAAGCTCGCCGGACATTGTCGATTCGCTTGGCTGGGCTCGGTACAAGCTGGGACAGCTGATAGATCTCAAAGATCTCGACGGCGACGTGCAGCAGGAGGGCGCGGTTTCGCTGCTCCGCAAGGGCGTCACGCTCGCTTCAAACAACCGCGGCGATCAGTTTGCAGAGCCAGTCATTCGCGATCATCTCGGCGACGCGCTCTACCGCGTCGGCGACAACGAAGGCGCCAAACGCGAGTGGACCGTCGCCCGATCGCTCGTCGAAGTGATGCATCGAACGCAGGGCGAGCAAATCCCTATCTTTGTTGAGCTCACGAAATCAGTAAATAACAAACTTGAGGCGCTGGCGCAGGGGCAGGAGCCGCCAGTGGAGCCTCTCGCGCCCGGCATTGAAGAGATGGCGACGGTCGAAGAGCCCGCGGTCACTTCTGGAGGTTGATCTGAGATGGCCGGACATAGCAAATGGGCGAACATCAAGCATCGCAAAGCCAGGCAGGACGCCGTCCGTGGAAAGATGTGGAGCAAATGTTCGCGCGCAATCATCGTCGCAGCAAAGAATGGTGGAGGTGATCCTTCGACCAACCTCACACTGCGCTACGCGATCGAGGAAGCCAAAGCTGCGAACATGCCCAAGGACACCATCGAACGCGCCGTCAAAAAAGGCGCCGGCGAAGATGATGGCGCCACCTATGAAGACATTCGCTACGAAGGATATGGTCCGAACGGCGTTGCAGTGATCGTCGATGTGCTCACGGACAACCGCAATCGCACGGCGCCCGAAATGCGCCTCATTTTCTCAAAGTACGGCGGCAACCTCGGCGCTACTGGATGTGTCGGTTATATGTTTGAGCAAAAAGGCGTCATCATCATTGAACAATCGAGCGCCCCCTCAGAAGATGAACTGATGGAAACCGCCATCGAAGCCGGCGCCGAGGATGTTTCTCTCGAAGATGATATGTGGTCCCTCTCCTGTGCGCCGGCAGACTTCCTCAATGTTAAGGAAGCCATTGACAACAACAAAATCCCGGTGGCCTCTGCGTCAATCACGATGATTCCCGACAACACAGTGGTCGTTGTCGGCCAGGACGCTGCAAAGGTAATCCGCCTGATCGACGCGCTCGAAGACAACGACGATGTCCAGAAGGTTTACGCCAACTTCGAGATTCCCGACGAAGAACTCGCAGCGATGGAAGATCAGTAGGCAACCTGCCTGCCGCGCTGCGCGGCTTTCTTAGCCTTCCTCTAACAACTCATTGATGCGCGCAATGACCACGGGATCGTCCGGCTTGGTGCGCGGCCCAAACTTCGCAACCACTTCGCCCGAGCGATCCACAAGATACTTCTGAAAGTTCCATTGCACGTCCCCCCCGACAGGCTCGGGCATGGTCGTAAGCTGCTGGTACAGGGGATGCTGATCTTCGCCCTTCACGCTGATCTTGGCGAACATGGGAAACTTCACTCCGAAGTTCACTTCACAAAAGTGCGCAATCTCTTCATTCGTCCCCGGCTCCTGAGCGCCAAAATTGTTCGCAGGGAATCCGAGAATCACCAGGCCAGCATCTGCATACTCTTCGTACACCGCCTCAAGCTGCTCATATTGCGGCGTCAACCCGCACTCGCTCGCGACGTTGACCATCATCACCACGTTCCCTTCATACTCAGAGAGGGATGTTGTTTCACCATTCAGTCGCTGCATCGTGTAGTCGAGCACATAGGCGCTTCCGGGCGCGTTGTCCGCTGCTCCCGGATGTTCGTGGTCATGATCGCCCTCGTCATGGCTCGCGGCATGATCCGTATCGCCATGGTCGTGATCATGATCGTCCGCGCCATGGTCGTGGCCATGGTCATGATCTGCGCTTGCTACATGTTCATTGGAGTTGGCGACTTCACTCCCCGAAGGAGCATTGCTCTGAGCATCGTTCGCGGAGTCGTCCGAACAGCCAGTGGCAGCCATCAAACTCAACGCGATCACAATCGAGAGAACGGTCCGGTCCATATCGCAAGTCCTTCCATTCAACCAGTTTCCACCGAGCAACCCATTTCGCTCCACCTCACGCCTGCAAACAACCATACCATAGGACCGTGGTCGAGCTAAAGCGCACAACCCGATTCGCGATCAACCCGCCCGGTGCGCATGACTTAGCCGGCGCCAACACCTACGCGGGCGCCCCGTCGATGGTCGGCCTTGGGCGCCATTATGAAGTGGATGTCGCTGTCCGGCAGGAACCCGATCCCGTTACCGGGTACGCCGTGGATATTCACGCGATTGACACCGCTGTCCGCCAACTTGTCGTTCCGAGAATCGCTCGCGCCTGCGATCAATCACCCCTCCTCGAGCCGGCCAGCTTTCTAGCCACGCTCGTCGAGGACATCACCAAACAAATCGGTCTCGGCGTGCATCTTGTACGCTGGCGTCTGACACCAACTTACTCCGTGGAAATGGAAAGGCAGCGCATGGACACCGTCGTTATCCGTCAGCGCTTCGAGTTCGCAGCGTCACACCGGCTGCACGCCCCCTCAATCAGCGATGAGGAAAACCTCCGGCTCTTCGGCAAGTGCAACAACCCCGCCGGCCACGGACATAACTACTGGCTCGAGCCCGCTGTCGAAGTCGATGTCAAAACAGCCAGCGCCGGCGACTTCTGCCTGGCGCACATCGAACATCTCACACGAGAATTTGTGCTCAATCGCTTCGATCACAAACATCTGAACACCGACCTGCCCGAGTTCCAGAATACGAATCCATCGGTCGAGAACATCGCCAAAGCTGTCTTTGAACTCCTCGCCCCGGCAATCACTCGCGAATCCGACGATCGCGCCCGCCTCGCCTCAATCACCGTCTGGGAAACGGAAAAGACGAGCTGCATGTACCCAGCGCCAAGCGCCTGATTGCTGCGTCTTCTTTAAAACTGAATCACGCTCGGCGACTTATCTGTCAGCAGCTCCGCCTCAGTCTTTTCGACGACTTCATCAGCCGTCACGCCCGGCGCCAACTCCGTCAGCTGAAACCGCTGACGTTTCTCATCCATTTCAAGCACGCACAGATCCGTGATAATCATGTCAATGCAGCGCTTGCCCGTCAGCGGAAGATTGCATTCCTTCAAAATCTTGGCGTCGCCCTTCTTGGTCACATGATCCATCGTGACGACGACTTTTTTGACGCCCGCCACCAGGTCCATCGCCCCACCCATCCCCTTGACCATTTTCCCGGGGATCATCCAGTTGGCGAGATCGCCCTCCTGGCTGATCTGCATGGCGCCGAGAATCGCCAACTGCACATGTCCGCCGCGAATCATCTCAAACGAGTCGCTCGATGAGAAAAACGATGCCCCCGCCGCCGCCGTGATGGTTTGTTTGCCCGCGTTGATCAGATCCGCGTCGATCTCAGCCTCCGACGGGAAGGGCCCGATCCCAAGCAGCCCATTTTCCGATTGCAACCACACGTCCATTCCCTGCGGAATGTGGTTGGCGACAAGCGTCGGCATGCCGATCCCGAGATTTACAATAAACCCGTCACGAAGTTCGCGGGCAGCCCGCCTGGTGATTTCATCGCGTGAGAGAGGCATCCCGCGAGTATACCCGCTACCCCGGCGCCAGCTTTGGCGCCATCAGCGAACAAACGAGAAGATCCAGCGACACCAGGACACGATGCGCTCTTTCGCTTCAGGCGCAGGTGTGTATCTTCACTCCATGGGAGCCTCACCGCTGCGATCCAATCACGCCCGCCCTAACGCTGACGCCGACGCCAGCGCCGGATCTCCCGGCATGATGGTGGTCATCTCCGGGCCCTCCGGCGTGGGCAAAAGCACCGTTGTGCATGAGCTTCTTGAACGCATCCCCGGCGCCTGCTTCTCTATTTCTGCAACCACGCGGCCGTCCACCCGGGCCGACCGCCCCGGCAAGGACTACCACTTTCTTTCCGCTGAGGAGTTCCAGCGCCACGTCGACGCTGGAGACTTCCTCGAGCACGCCGTCTACGCCGGCAACCGGTACGGCACATTGATCGCGCCCATTCGGGAACAACTCGCGCAAAGCCGGATCGTGATTCTCGATATCGACGTCCAAGGCGGCGTGCAGATCCACAACAAGATGCGCGATGCGCTCGCCATCTTCATCCTCCCGCCCAGCAATGAAGCTCTGCTTGAGCGACTGCGCAGCAGAAAACGCGAGAGTGAAGAAATTATTCAAATGCGCTACCGCGAAGCTCGCCGGGAAATCGAGCAGGCCCACTCATCCGGCGCCTATAACGAGTTCGTCATCAATGACGATCTTGAGCGCGCCATCACAGAGATTGAGTCCATCGTCGCCAATGAACAGGCTCGTCGATCGCAGCTCAACACCGGCTAGGGTCAACTCACGCTGTATCAGGCAGCAGGAACCCGGCCCGGAACTCAAAATCGCCGTGAACCTGCGCTGTCTGAAGCTGCGATGATCGCGTAAACCGCGCAATCACATCCTCAGCGTTGTAGAACAGGCGATCAATATTCTGGGCTGCGAGGCCGAATGCCGCCGTGCTGTTGTTGGTGTCAATCAAACCAAGCGTCACGCCGCCAATATCGAATGCAGCGATGTATGAGTTCGAGTAGGACGGCATCCCGTCGCGTCCACCGCGGATCAGGATGCGCCCAATCGATGAAGGCTGAACAACACGATTCCTCCGCGGAAACTGCTCGGTGTTGTCATTGATTCCAGCGTATATCGTGGAGTCGCTCACCGCGTTCGCAGAGATGGAGCCAATATCCGAAGTCGAACGAAGCTCTACGTTTGAGATGTCGCCTTTGACATCGAGCGACCGTATCGCCATTTCGTTGAACCGCACCGGCCGATTGAGATCAATAAGAGCGTCGCGCAGATCGCCTGCCACCTTCATCGAGGTCACCTGCTGGGTCACAATATCCCCGGAGAAGTCTCCAGCCTCTCCGCTGCGCCGATCGCCTTTCACATCAATCTTGCCAACAAACCCAGCTCGAATCTGACCGCCTTCCCAGCTCGTGACCCGCACAGACTTGAGCAGCACCCGTGCGCGAAGGTCCGTGTCGCTCACCTCCCGCGATGTGAACGAGTTGATGTCGCCAGCGACATTGATGAACGCATCATCCACGTCGCCGCCAACCACGAATGACTTCACGCCCCCATTGCCCGATGTGACAATGTCGCTATTGAAGAGATCACCCTTGACCTTGATAGCGCGAATCGCGACAGGCCTCTGCGCGTTGTTTTGGATGTTGATATCAATCGCAAGGTCGCCGTCAACGCCAGCGCGCCGATCGCCCTTGGTTTGAATCGAACTCACCAGATCAGCGTTCAACTCTCCGCCAAGCCAATCGGTCACCGAAACGGGCCCGATCTCACCCCCAGCGTTGACAAATGTATTGGAGACGCGCCCCGCGGTGATTCGACGAATATCTCGACCCGCGTTTATCCGCGAGTTGGTGAGCCCACCCCGAGCGGTCACCTGCCCCAAGTCTGCCGGCGTCGTAATCTCGGCGCCAACGATCTGACCCGTCACATCCAGCTTGTTAATCGTGATCGGGCGGTTGTTCATGCCCGTCGTGGTGATGTCCGCTTGCAAATCACCATCAACGCCTGCTCGGCGATCGCCCTTGATTTGAATCGTGTTAAACGCCGGCGCTGTAATGCTGCTCGTGGATCCACGCCAATCGACTGCGGTGAGCGACGAAATCATCATGCTCGAAGAAAACTGAACATCACGCACGCGGCCAAACTGAATCTTCGCCTGGCGCGTAATCAAAGCGTCGCCGCCAATATTCACCGACGAATTGCGAAGCTGCCCCATGATTCGCAGCGAACGCACGCCATCAGGAAGCATAATGTCGCCAGCTACATCGCCCCGAACTGTGATCGATGAAGCCGATCCATTCATGACCAAAATACCCGTCAGATCATCGCGCCGTCCGTCGCCGTCAATGTCAGCCGGCAGAAGCGTTCCACCGAACACCAAGCCGTTCAGATTGGCGCCGGTTACGTTCCCTTTCAGATTGATCGAGTTGATTCGAGCCGTCGAAACAATAAAGGAAATATCGGAAATATCATTCCGCCGCGCATCCTTAATCGATCCAACTGAACTGACACCAGTAATCGCGATGCCAATCCCCTCACCCCTGAACCCGTCTCGCAGTGTGATCGAACTCACCCCATTGCGCGAGAATCGCACCTGCACCATCTCATCGATGCCATCAAGCCCCTGGCCGGAAAGATCAAAAATCTGCACCGTCGCTGCGGATGTATCAGATGAGAAGACCATCGAAGGCGCATCCAGCTCGCCCGGAACATTGGCGACAGGATCAAGCAACAAAGCGATGCGCTCCACCACCACAAGATCGCCCACCCGAACGTCGTCTCCGTTGGTGACATTGTTGCGCACCGGAAGATCTGTTAGGGCCGCATTAAACGACGACGCGTTGACGGTCATCAGATCATTGATTTCATCCATTAACGCGAGACCATCTTCACCAATGACCTGAGCAAAGACGGTGAACCCACCATTCTGGCTGTCAAGATTTCCGCCATTGTCCCCAATATTGAAGAAAAACTGACTTGTCGCTGAATTCTGATCGCCCCCGCGCTTGGCAAACGCCAGCGTGCCGCGCGTATTGGAGATGCCGAACTCATTCTGGATCGGCGGATCGACCTCAACTTCAACATCAAGCCCAGGGTCAGCTACAAATCCGCCCCCCTGTAATACGAAGCTGGCGACGCTTCGATGGAAGAAGGTGTTGTCATATCGCGCCGTATCAGCGTAGTTGAGGAAGTTGGCGACACTAATCGACGCCTGCTGCTCAAAGAGCTCAATATCAATAATTCCAATATTGGTCGTAATGCGCGCTATTGTGCGCGCACTCCGTTGAACAAAGAACTTCAGATCTCCGCCCTCAACACCATCCCCAGTCGCGACGCCCGCGCCATTGAACTCGCCATCTAAATGCAAACCGGTCTTTGAGATGATAAACTCGCTGTTCAGACGCACCTGATATCGTTCGTTTGCGGGAACATCCGCGTTGACAAAAAGCAGGCTCCTGTCAAAAGTTTGCACCGCTGCGAACACGTCTAGCTCAAGATCGTCATCGGTTCCGAAAAGATTGTCTTCACCCGCGGTTAAAATCTGCACCGCGCGTTGATCAAGCGCTGTATTGGATTGAAGCTCCTGATCAAAATGCACCAGGATCCGCCCGCGATTGTCCGCCTCGATCAACTCCACCACTGGCGCGCAGGCTCCCCCATCCGCGCTCAAAAGGATCCGATCTTCAAGCTGTTCAAAGCGCGGCCCCCGTCCTCCCGCACGCGACCGATCCGCGCCCCCCTTGGCGCGATCACCACGACTCCGTTCAGCGGCACTTTTTTTTCGGCTCGAATTCTCAGCCATGGCGTTTGTCTACCTCTCTCGATTTTTGCATTCTTAGCCAGCGGCCCATCCCTGTGCCAATCAGCGCCGCCGAACCCGTGGCGACCCCACCAGAAAAACGCGAACCCTCTCCACAGCCCATGGCTGCCGGAGAGCAGTCGCCACCGCCGACCAGTCTCACTTGATCTCATTCCACCGATTATGAGAAGTGATTCCCCGGAACAGTTCTCCTTTATCTTTACCACGCGGCCGCCTGGAGACAAGCCTCGACCCGCACTTCACTGGACCCCACGCTCCCGAACCGCTGCAACCCATCGAGACAGTCGCCTGAGAACCCTCGCAGCCGGATCGCCTCTCTCGGGATTTCCAATTGCCGACAAGAAGAGGACGTGTTAGTCTGAAAATCCGTTTCCCGGACCCTCCACGCCTGAGCACGCCGGAGTTCTCCTCATTGTTCTCACAGACTGCTGAGTACGCTCTCCGCGCCATGGCTTGGCTCGCGCTCACCAAAGGTGATCGCGTCGCTTCGAGCTCACTGGCTGAGAACACCCAGGTTCCCCCGGATTATCTCGCCAAAGTCCTCCAGCTGCTCGCCAAGGCGAAGCTTATTGCAGGGCGTCGAGGCGTCGGCGGCGGATACCAGCTCCTCCGCGACCCATCAGAAATCCGCCTTCTGGATGTTATCAATGCGGTCGAGCCACTCACGCCCATCGAATCCTGCCCGCTCGGCCTCAAAGACCACGAGGGCAAACTCTGCCCCCTGCACCGCAGGGTCGATCAGGCCACCCGCGCCGTCATCAAATTGTTCGACGACGCCACCCTCGCCGACCTCATCAATGAGCCCGGCGCCAATACCCCCCTGTGCAGCGAGGAGACCACCGCCTTGCTCACGATTGACGGCAAGCGATGACGCCACTTTGGCGTTTCAATCAAGTCGCCCCATAACCAGCCCGATATTTCGTCCATGAACAGATGCACTCTGTCCGGACGAATCAGCCGCTTCGCGATCCTCACCGGCGTCCTGCTCACCCTCAGCCTGCTCTTTTCCGCATGCTCCGGCGGGGAAACGAAGACAGTTCGTGAGGTCAAGGAAGACTTCGCCATCGCCATGCTCGAGGGCTTCTCAGAAGGCTTTCTCGATATCAAAGCCCAGAGCTACGACAAGGAGACACTCGAACTCATCGACGTCAGCCTCTACGACGGCCAGCGCATGATGCACGCAGATCGAGCCGAGATCGTCGTTGATCCCGAGACCAACACTGCCATGATCCGGATGATTGGCGTCGTCGGCGTCAATACCGAGGGCGGCACGCTCACAGAAATGCCCGGGTTCATCACAGATAAGATTCGCCTTCCCTACAAGGTCGTATCTGTTCAATAATGCGCCCGGCCCATCACAGTGCCGCTCCCCCTCGGCTCAGGACTCTCCCTGCACTGAGTTCTTCAACGCCTGGCTTGGCTTGAACCCCACAGTTGTTGATGCTGCGATCTGAATCGGCTCCTTCGTATGCGGATTGACGCCCGTTCTCGCCGCCCGTTTCTTTTTCTCAAATGAGCCAAACCCTGTGATCGTCACCTTCCCATCGCTCAAAACACCCTTTGCGATGCCTTCCAGCACCGCGTCAACTGTGCGAGACGCCTGGGCCTTCGTTTCATTTAGACTCGATGCGACCACTTCGACCAGATCACCCTTGTTCATTCTTGACACCTCATGGCTTGCGGACTTCGTCTTGGAAGCGCCGCTGCGCCACACGCAACGGCAGATCCCACAGAGCCGGCGCCGAGGCTCTCTCCCCAGCTTTGCGCCAAAACTCCACGAGACCGTCCGAAAATAACCCCTGCAGAGGTCATGTCAATGACCAAACCTCCACCAAGGTGTCTTGCCCCACTTGGCCGATTCTTCTCCCATATGACCCCTCCAGCGCGTTAGGATGGCCCCATGTCCGATACGATCGTGATTGACAAGCCCGAAACACGCACCCAGCCGCGGAACCAGCCCCAAACCAGGCAGCCGCGATTCTGGAATGTCGTCCTCCTTGACGATGACTTTCACACCTACGACTACGTCATCCAGATGACCCAGCGTCTCTTCCGAATGCCACTCCCCCGCGCTTTCAAGACCGCTGTCACCGTCGATAAGCAAGGCCGGGCGATCTGCATGACCACCCACAAGGAGCTCGCTGAACTCAAGCTCGAACAGATTCACTCCTTCGGGAAGGATGAGCTCATCGCGTCATGCGCCGGCGCTATGAGCGCTATCATCGAACCCGCCGCCGGCGATGATGATGAAAATAATGCGCACGATGGCGACCGTTCCAGCGACGAATAGCCGCCCGCCCACGTCCCTTGACCAAGCCCCTCGTCATACTGGCTGAACCCATCGACGAAGAATGTGCGCAGTGGCTCCGCCTGCGCGCCCGTGTTGAATCCTGCGCGCCCGCTGATCCTCGCTTTGATGAACTGCTCACCCATGCGAGCGGGCTGGTTGTGCGCACATACACGCGCGTTGACCAACACATCCTCAATCGTGCGCCTGTGCTGTGCGCCGTCGCCCGCGCCGGTGTTGGCGTCGACAACATCGACCTCGAAGCCTGCGCACAAAGAGGCATTGTAGTTCTTAACACACCCGACGCCAACACCCACGCTGTTGTCGAGTTTGTCATCGCTGTTATTTTTGACGCGCTGCGCCCGCGGCAATCTCTTGATCACGCACTTTCGCCCGATGAATGGATGCGTTTGCGTGAAGATCTCATCGCGCCGCGACAGATCTCAGAACTCACGGTCGGCGTGCTCGGCCTCGGGCGCATCGGTAGCGCCCTCGCCCGCGCTGCTCGCGCGTTTACGCCGTGTGTTCTTTATCACGATCTGCTCGACATCCCCGAAGCCAGCCGCGCCGGAGCGGCGCCTGTTTCCTTCGAGTCACTTCTCGCCGGGGCGGACATTCTGACCGTCCATGTCGACAGTCGCCCTTCCAACCGCCATCTCATCGCAGCAGACGAACTCCGTCAGGTGAAGCCCGACGCTCTACTCATTAATACCTCCCGCGGATTTGTCATTGATGCTCCCGCTCTCGCGCTGCATTTGCGACAGAATCCCAATTTCACTGCTGTTCTTGATGTGCATGACCCTGAGCCTTTCGATGCGAGCTATCCGCTGGTCGGGGTCGCCAATGCCCGGCTCATGCCTCATATTGCGTCGGCGTCGCAAACCGCCAAGCGCAATATGAGCTGGGTGGTGCGCGATCTTTGGGAAGCAATGAAAAGCGCTGACTCATGACTGCGTTGCAGTACACCAACAGCCAGCCCGACAGCGACGGGATCGTCGCTCGCTGCAAGGAGCTTGGCTTTGCGCTCGCCGGCGTCTCTGCTGCGCGCCCGAGCGACTACCCCCAGCAACTGCGCGACTGGCTCGCCGCGGGCAAGCACGGATCGATGGGTTATCTTGCGCGCAACACTGACCTGCGCCTTGATCCCGCTACATTCGTCGCGGATGCTCGCACATTCATCATGGTCGCTGATCTCTATAAAGAACGCCCGATCGCGCCGACAGAGTCAAACGCGCGCCCGTCACACTCCGATCGAGCGCCAGAACAACACGGCAAAATCGCCCGCTATGCTCAAGGCGATGACTATCACCGCGTGATGAAGCGTCGCCTGCACACACTTTGCGACGAACTCCGAGCCAGCTGTCCTGACGAAACATTCCGCGCGTTCGTCGATACGGCGCCCGTTCTCGAACGCGAGCATGCTGCCCGTGCCGGGCTCGGCTGGGTCGGCAAGCACACACTCCTTATTCATCCCGAGGTCGGTAGCTACTTCCTGCTCGGCGGAATCCTTACTACGCTCAAACTCGATCCCCCGGCTAACCAACACATCATCACCGATCATTGTGGCGCCTGCACTCGTTGCATTGACGCCTGTCCAACTGGCGCGATCACGCCCTACTCAGTGAGCGCAACCCGCTGCGTCAGCTATCTCACCATTGAGCATCGCGACGCTATAGACCCAGCATTGCATGAAGGCGTCGGCGATTGGATTTTCGGCTGTGATATCTGCCAGGATGTTTGCCCCCATAACAGCCCGCGCAGCTGGAATGATGATGACCCGCGCCGATGCGCCGCGAACGCAGCTTATACGCCGCGGAACGAATCGATTGATCTATTGAAGATGCTGAACTGGACAGAGGACGATCGCCGCGCCGCGTTCACGCGCAGCGCAATGAAGCGCGCCACACTTGACATGATGAAGCGCAACGCCCGCATCGTCGGGAAAAACCTGGGGCTGAAACTACCCGAAGAGTCGGGCTCTATCCCCGGGCCCGCTCGTACAACCGACCCACCATTGTCCAGTTGATGACATTCATAAACGCCTTCAGGTAGTCCCCGCGCCGATTCTGATACCGCAGGTAGTAGGCGTGCTCCCACACATCGACGCCGAGGATCGGCGTCACACCCGTCATCAGCATGTTCTGCTGTTTTTCCCCCTGCATCACGAGCAGCTTGTCCGCCACCGGCTCGTGCGCAAGCCATCCCCACCCAGAACCCTCGACCGCCTTCGCTGCGGCTTGAAACTGGGCTGAAAATCCATCAAAGGAGCCGAATTCCTGTTCGATCGCCTGCGCCAGCGCTCCCGAAGGCTTCCCTCCGCCGCCCGCATTTCTCGGCGCCATCGTCATCCAAAAAAGCGTGTGATTCACATGCCCCGAACCATGAAACGCCAACTCGCGCGACCAGTGCTTAATCAGCGATGCATCGCCAGTCGTTCGAACGTTCGCCAGCTCACCCAACGCTTTGTTCAGCCCGCGCACATATCCCGCGTGATGCTTGTCGTGATGAATCTTCATCGTTTGTGCGTCAATGTCAGGCTCCAGCGCGTCATACGCATACGGGAGCGCTGGCACAGCGTATTCGCCCTTCGAAGAATCAAACCCAAGTTCAGCGGCTGTCAACGCGCCCGCGCTCGCGCCTGAACGGCCATGCTTATCCCCAGACATCTGGGCGCATGCAGGCCCTGCGATCGCTGCGGCGCCGAGCAGGGAAATCGCGCCGATCACCTCCCGCCGGGATGTGCCAACGCTGTTTGATTCGCCGGACACACTTTTCGGCGTTGATTCATTCATCATTTCCAAACTCCTGGCTTTGTGGTGATTGCTCGGCTCCTGCGTTTTCCTAGTCCTCGTTGCTCTGATTCGGCGTCAACCCAAGCTGGCGATACTTCTCGCGATACTTTTCGGCCAGCTTCGTCTGCTTGTTGGATAGATCAATCTCGCGTCCATCGATAAACGCATGGTGCACGCGCGATGTGATTTGCAGCGGATCACCGTCGGTGATGATGATCGTCCCCGCCTTCCCTTCTTCAATTGATCCGAGCGAATCCGAAACACCCAGAATCTCAGCAGGCCAGATTGTGATCGACCGAATGGCTGACTCCGCATCAAGTCCGTGGGCAGCCGCTGTCGCTGCGTTGTAAGGCAGGTTCCGCTCGTGCGGCGTCTGGAATCCCCCGCCCGCGCTGGACATGCACCATTTCACGCCCGCTTCCTGGAGCGCGACGGGCAGTGTGAACGCTTCGTCATACGCGCTGTCGCGCCGGCGCGGCATCCGATGCGTCCCCGTCACAATCACTGAAACATCATGCTCCTTCAGCATGTCTATACACGAAGCGGCGTCACGCCCGCCGACGATGATTGTTCGTAAATTACGCTTCGCTGCCCACGAAATTGCGGATTGAATCTGCTCAAGCTCCTGGGCGCGAATGAAGACCGGCTTTTCACCAAGGAGAACCGATCGCATCGCTTCCCAGCGCACATCGGTGGCAAGTGCGTCGTCGGCGCTGCTCGCTGCGTAGTACGCATCCGCAGCTGCGAAGGCATTTTCAATGCGATCCAGGTTTTCTTTCGCTTCTTTGAGTTGCTCTTCTTCCGTCTTTGTCATCCACCACGCGGTGATTGGCCGAACCGTTGGCCAGTTGATGACCAGCCCCGCATCGTCTTCGATGGCCAGATTCTCCCACGTCCACCCGTCAAGGCGAATCACACTCGCCCGCCCTGGAATCGCACCGGCTTGCGGCAGCACCGCCGCGGTAAGAATGCCGTTGCTCCGCGTCACTGGAATGATCGTGCTGTCAGGATTGACTGCGACCGCAGCCCGCACTTCGGGCGTCACATCGCCTGTCTCGGAAAAATCAAGCGTCGAGCGCACCGCGCCAACCTCGACCAGCCCCATGATCGTGTTCGCGGAAACCAGCCCGGGATACACACGCTTGCCTGTCGCGTCAACAATTTTGTGATCACGCGAAATTGCCCGGCGATCACCAACGTAGTTGATCTTTCCATCACGGCCGATCAGCACGACGCCGTCGTCGATGACGCCTTCCGTGACTGTGTGCACGGCGCCACCAACAATCGCAATGGGCATATCAATCGGCGCCGCCTTATGCGTGAGATCCTGCGCGAGCGCTATCGCGGGAAGCAGTATCGCTGCGCTGAGAAAAGCAGAGAAAATTTTCATTGATCGAATCCAATCTATTCAAGCAAGCGGCCGACGCCGCGATGGGTTTGGTTGTGACGCGAACCACCCGAGAGCTGGGGATCAGTGAATTATCATGAATGCTCCAAGCCCGCAGCCGCAATCGCCAGCCCGCGCCGCTTCAACATTAATCCCGCTGCGCATCAACTCAAGATAATGGCGCTCCAGCGCTTCAATCTGCATCCGCTCGATCAGCGTCACACGCGTTGGCTTTGCTGCATCATCGTCTGCTGTGTTTTCTTCAGAATCACCCTTCGCCAGCATGGATTTGTCGGGCTTGTCCATCGCGAGGACCTTCTGAATGATGCGCTGGCGATCTTCATTCGCGATCTTGCGCAGCTCAGTGTCGTGATCCAGCGAGAACATCTCAACGCCATCCACATACGTCGCTTCACAGCGGGTGAACGTGTCCAGCGGGCTCAGCGACCAGATCACAAAGTCCGCATCCTTGCCGGCTTCGAGTGAACCCACGTGATCGTCAATCTTGAGCTGCTTCGCGGGATTGAGTGTGACGAACTTCAGCGCCTCAGCCGGCTCGATGCCGCCGTACTTCACAGCTTTCGCAGCTTCAAGATTCATTCGCCGGGCCAGTTCATCAGAATCAGAGTTAAAGGAAACCGCGACACCGACTTCAGTCATGATCGCGCCGTTCTCCGGGATCGCGTCATAGACCTCGAACTTGTACGCCCACCAGTCGCTGAATGTGGACCCGCCGATCGCCGCCTCTTTGATCGCCTCCGCGATCTTGTACCCTTCCAGCACATGTTGGAACGTGCCAATCTGGAAGCCGAAATCCTGCGCCACCCGGCACAGCATCAAGATCTCATCCTGACGATAGCTGTGGCAGTGAATCAGCCGCTCGCTATCCAGAATCTCCGCCAGCGCCTCAAGCTCAAGATCACGCCGCGGCGGCATCGTGCGATCACGCTCAGGCGTCGCCAGCGATTCATACCGCGAAAGCTCCTGTTGATAATCCTTCGCGGCGATGAAACGATCGCGAATGATCGACTCCACACCCATGCGCGTCTGCGGATAGCGCGTCGTGTACTTGTCGCCCCAGTTTGACTGCTTGACGTTTTCGCCCAGCGCAAACTTGATGCCCGCGATTGCGCCATCGAAGCGCATGTCATCGGGATGATCCACACCCCAGCGAATCTTGACGACCGAGTTCTGCCCGCCGATGGGGTTGGCTGATCCGTGAAGCTGATTCACGCATGTCAGTCCGCCTGCCAGCTCGCGGTACCAGCCGATCGCATCCGGGTTGATGACATCAAAGATGCGCACCTCAGACGTCACCGCCTGTGAACCTTCATTGACTCCCTTGGAGATGCCCGTGTGGCTGTGACAATCAATCAGCCCCGGCGTCACATGCTTGCCTTCAGCGTCAATCACGGTCGCGCCAGCGCCAACCGAAGGCGCTCCATCGGCGCCGCCGACGTAGCTGATCTTCCCATCTGAAACCACAAACACGCCGTCCTCGATGATCCCGTCCGGCCCCGAGGTCCAGATCGTCGCGTTCTGCACAACCAGATCGCGCGCCTTCGCGCTCTCCAGCAGGCCGTACGCGCCAAATGGCGTTGGCAGCTTCTCGGGAACTTCCGGCGTCTTCTCTTCTTTGCCCGCTTCTTCCTCGTCGCCCGCTTCTTCTTTATTTTCAGCCCGGCGCGTTCCCGTCCAGTTCATCGTCCCGCCATTCAGTGTCACCACTGAACCCAGCATCCGGTCGCCTTCAACAATCGCCGTCGCGAGCACCGTGCCATTTTCCTCAGGCATGTCAACCAGATAGCTCAACCGATTCTCGCGCAACTTCACATCGCGCGCCTTCACTGACTCGCGCTCAGCGGTCGCCTCGGTGCTGATCTTGATCTTTCCGTCATCGCCAACCACGACGATCATCGCTCCGTCGTGCTCAGCCCCCATCCCAAACGTAAAGTCCCACGTTCCCGTGATTTCACTCTTCGGCCCTTCACTGATCTCAGTCCGCTCGCCGGCGACCCAGACATCGCGAATCTCTGATTTCTTCTCAAACAGATCGCCATCCACAACCACGAGGTTGGCGATGTAGCCCGGCGCAATGCGCCCCAGCTTCTCCTCGGCGCCCAGAATCTCCGCAGGATTCGTCGTCAGCATCGCCAGGGCACGATCCGATGTCAGCCCATGCGTGATCGCCTTGCGCAGATTGTCGAAAAAGTCCTTGCGCTTCTCGATCTTGTCCGTCGTGAGCGCCACTTTCACACCCGCCTGATCGAGTCTTCTCGGATTTGTCGGCGCCTGCTCCCACGTCATCAACTCCCGCAGCGAAACGCTCTCCGCTCCCGAAATTGTCTTCACATCAGGCGTCTTCGGGAAATTCAAAGGCGCGATCACCGCCGCCTTGTCATGAGCGATGGCATCAAGACGTCTGAACTCCGTTCCCGAGCCGAGTATCGCAAACGGCCGATTGAACTCCCGCGCGATCTTCCCCGCACGCAGAACCTCAAGCTCATCGCTCGTATCGAAAAGCAACGGGAACGAATGTCCATCATTTGGCCCAAGCGCATCCAACGCGTCGCTCGGCGCCACCGGCTCGTGCGCCGCGCCATTCCGGCTGTACACATCAATGCTCCGGGCATGCCAATCCGCATCCAAAAGCGTCTGGCGAATCAGCGCGATCGCTCCCATCTGAGAGTTTGGATATTCCGGGTTGTTCCACGAACCCGCGTCGAATCCAATCACATGATGCACGATCGGCGAAACAACCGCGCCGCCGTCACTCACTGACCCGCTTTCATCGTCGGTGAGCAACACCAACGCCGACGTCCCGCGAAAGACCCCGCTCTCGGGCGCCATCGCAGCGGCTGTGAAACCCAACTTGACCAATGAATCGCGCAGCTCCGCGGAGACGCCATTCCCATCAAGCGCCGAGCGCTGCGGCGTCACCTTGCTGTTCCAGTGCGTTCCAACTTTTTTCGCGTCAGGCGCCGGCGCTTCAACGGGAACATGCGCATCGATCAGCCCCGCGTACACCGTCAATCCAGAGTAATCCCACACTCGCGCCCCCGCCGGAGGCGCCGCCCCGGCGCGCACAGAAACAATCACGCCATCGCGCAGCACAATCGTCGCGTCTTCAATCCGTTCACCCGGCTCGGGAATCGCCGTCGCATGCACAATCGCATGCCATCGCGGATTCACCTCCCGCGGGCCGTTGTTTGGCGCCGGCTGGGCCTCTGACCGATTGGTAGCGGCGAACGAGAAGAGCAGAACGGCTGCGAGCAGCGCAAATCGCGCTCCCGCAGCCCCGACGACGTGGGCGGTGCTGGTGTTTCGCTTCATGCACCAAGCGTACACGCGCAAGCCGTCCGAAAACAAGCCCCAGCGCACAAACCGGCAAGGGGTTTCTCCTTAATACCCTTCTCTACCTTCTCAGCCGCCGGAACTCTGGATCAGGTCATCGAAACTTGAATCGTTAGCTTGGGGAACCGCTCGCGACTCCGCGATCGCAGTCTGGCCGGCCGGTGCGTATCCGACATACAGGGACGCAGGATCACCGGAGTTGGATCCCTTCTTGAAATACACACGGTCCGCCCCCGCCGAGATCAGCACAACGTCGCCGCGCGGCCGGGAGGGATACCACGGGTCGTCCGGGCCAGCCCCCGAACCCCGATCTTCCGGGTAGGCAGGGCTCCCCGTCACACCCATCAGATTGGTCAGCAGCCTTGTTTCACTTTCATCAAACACTTCAAATCCCAGCAGGCTTTCCTTCGCCTGGTTGATCTGCTGATCGCCCAGATTCTCACTCATCAGATAGCCCGAGTTCGCTGTCCAGTAAAAGGGCGCCACTGTGTTCTCGTATTCAAACCGGCAAAAGTCTTGCACTTCGTCGATCCGTCCCGGTCCGCCAAGATCGCGCGACCACATCATAATCGGCTGCCCGAACGCATCCACAACGTCAGGCACACCCTTGGTGAGCGATGTCGGGTCTCCTGCCAAGCTGAGCACTTCATGCGTTGTCTCCTGGCCAATCACCGGGAACAGCCGTTTCGCGTCAAGCTGGAGGTACGCCACAGAACGTTCGGGCGAGCCGAAGGCAGCAGTATCAACGCGCACTCGGTCTTCCATCTCCATTGATGGGCCAATCTCAAGCCAGGTGTTGTCATCTGCAGGGTTGTTGTCCGCTTCCCACTCCGAAAAGGGCACGGGCTCGACTGCGAGTTCAAGCAGCGCGTTCTCCATCGTGGTCAGCCCGGATGTTTGGTTCTCCATCGCGCCGAGTTTCTTCTGCGAGAAGTACCCGGGCGTGCGATTCTCCTGCACTCGGAAGCTCTCAATCGCCGTCGTCACATCCCGCATCATCGCTTGTGATGAGGTGCTCCGGGCCGCCCTGCGCGCGATGCCCAGCGCTGGAAACAAAAGCCCAAGCAGAATCGCGATGATCGAAATAACGACCAGCAACTCGACCAATGTGAACCCGGCGCAATCTGCCCGCCGACCCTCGCACGTCTGAATAGAACTCATCACGGACTCCCGGCGCCTCATCATCAAGCTTTAAAGGCCTTCCCTGAAGGCCCAAAGCTGGTCGGCGACGCCTCGCGACCGACCTCTCACATGCTGCCCGCGCGCACCCTGCGCGCCAAGCCAAAACCCGAGGTCGGGTCCGTCACGCCCATCCAGGGGAGTATACGCGGGCAATCTTGCCGTTGTTCCGCATGAACCATCCGTCAGTGAGTTGCCCAGATTGCCAAAGCCCCTCACTTTGAAAATCAGGCGTTCGCCCCAATGCACGCATCGGGTATATTTGCATGGTGTTTGTTCGTGATGTTCAATCTTGCGTGTCCCAAAATAAGCCGCAAAAGCGCCTGGTATGCCATTGACATTGAGCGGCATGGTCCACGATACTACGGTGGGAAGATCGCCCGAGGCTTGCGCTATGCGGACTCGTGCGAACTGTTTAGGAAGAACGGTAGGTAGAAGAAACACGTCTGTTGGCTAGTAAGGCCGACCTGTAAGAGAAGAAAGAGGAGAGAAGGTATGTCGAATGCGGTAGTTCGCAGCTTGGCTGCGGTCGCTGGTGTAGCAATGGCTGCATCCAGCGCTCAAGCGGTGATTATCACCAGCACGCCAGATACACAGGCATCCATCCTGACCGGGTTGGTTCCTTTGGATCTGTCCACCGTCGTTGCGGGCCTCACCACGCCCAATACGTTCTCGCAAACGTTCTCGTCGGATATTCCCGGCGCGTTCAGCGGCACGCTGACGTCCCGCGTGTTCGGCAACGTCGGCGCGCCCGGCGTCGCGCTCAACACCGTCACTGTCATCTATGACTTTGTCGGCGATGGGCCTGACGGCATTGACGCGTTCGAGCTCGGTCTCGACTCCGGCGCCAACCTTGACTTCAGCGATCTGCTCGCTGCGACGCACGGCCGGGTCTCGGATCTCTCCGATGTAGGCCAAGCCACTCCGCAGGTCGATCTCACCAACAACGTCGGCATCAATGACACGATGCGCTTTGGCTTTGATATCGGTGGCGATACCCTTGGCGCTCCTGCAGTCCAGGAGTCATTCTCGTGGTATATCACTTCAGCCAACGCCAATGTCTCCATTGGCTTTGTTGACGTCCTCGTCACCAACTTCGGCAACGCCCAGCCTGTAACGCTGTCCTTTGTCGATGTTCCCGGCCAGCCTGACCTCAACGTTCCGGCGCCTGGCTCCGTTGCCCTTCTGGGCCTCGGTGGTCTTGCCGCTATGCGTCGTCGTCGCTGATTTAGAAGAGAGAGGCCCGTGAGCGAGTTGCTTTCCTCGCTTGCGCCGCGGGCATGTGTTGGTAGAGAGAGATAATTTTCGAATGCAAGAAGGAGAAGCTATGGCTTCCTCATATATGGGCATTGGGTCTGTCGCGATGATTGCGACGGCAGCAGCTGCCCAAGCCGCATTCAATCCCGCCATGCATCCCGGCTCCAGCCCTGCGTCGTATGGAACGCTGCTGCAGTCGCTTGATATCTCCCCTTCGTATGATTTTCAGGCTCCGGCCAACATCAGCGCTGGATTTTCCAGTTCTGGCTTCTACGAAGATTTTAGCGGCGATAAGACTGAAATTGTCAGTCGGGTGTATCGTGTGGACACCACCCAGATCTTTGATCCCGGCGGCGTTGATCAGTTGATTGTCCCCGCTGGCTCACTTGCCTTTAGCTACACCATTGACTTGGTCACCGCCTCGACGAACACCGTCAAGACCGTGAGCGAGTTCCAGGTTGGGCTGCTCAACTTTGACCCCTTTGATGGCGTTGAAGGTATGGATGCAAGCGCAGTCATCGGACGCGGCTTCAACGCCGGCGGTGGCATAGATGGTCCACTTGGCGGCGATGCAGGCGACCTCGGTGTTGTTGGCACGTTTGGCTCGTCGCATGATTGGCGTTGGGCTATTGAAGCCGCCAGCCAGCTTGAAAATGATCAGACCATCGAGTTGATCATGTTCACACTTCCTCGCCTCATTCGCGAGGGTGTTGGCAGCATCAAGGCCCCTCCCGGCCAGAATGCTGGCGCTGATAATGCTGTTTCCAACTTCCCTGTCCTCATCCCCGCCATCCCAGCGCCCGGCGCCGGGATTACGCTCGCCTTTGGAGCGCTCGCGATGGGTCGGAGGCGTAGATAACTCGAATGCTGAGTCTTCACAGACCCAGCTTCATTGATACTCAGAAGCACAAGGACGGCGAGCCAATCGTCGTTCTTGTGCTTCCTTTCGTTGCGAAGAGATGTCAGCCGGCCTTGGGCGCTCTGGAACAGCGGGTCAGTTGACAACGGAAAGTCCTTGGTGAGCGAGCACGGATTGCTTGAACAAGGAAGGTGTTTGTACCCATGACGACTTTGTGCCGCCTCGTTGCCGGGGCTCTTGCGCTCGCGGGGTGTCACTGCGCGCACGCCTTCACGCTGCTGAACTTCCGCTCGCTGCAAGACATTCAGAACGGCCAGTTCCATTTCTGGCAGCCTGACACAGCTGGCGAGCAAACTCTCACCCTCTCTTACGCCATCGACGCCAACTTCCTCGCTTCTTCATCGACCGTTGATAAAGCAGCTGCCCGCGCCGCAGCGACGCGCGCTCTCCAGACCTGGGTCGATGCCTTCCAGGGCGCCGCTACCCACACCATCGCCCCCTGGCCCGCTGTCCCCAATCAGGGCGTCAGCCCGCCCGCCGCCTGGGAAGGCCCCTTTCTCGACGACTGGTTCGCCGACCAGAATCTTCCCACTGAACGCCAGCAATATCCCGGTTCGCTCCCCGGCTGGGGCGCCAACTTTGACATCTTCTCCCGACCCACCGGCTTTACACTTGATTCAGGCGTCCTCCACTTCGAAATGGGTCCGGGCAATCTCGGCTTCACCGTTATCAACCGCACCGGCAATGCCCTGCTCTCCGTCGATATCTATCTCAATGAAGATTTCATCTGGACTGACGACGGATCAGCCGGCTTTGACATTGAAACCGTGATTCTCCACGAACTCGGTCACGGTTTCGGCCTCGATCACCCCCAGGAGGCCCAGCAGTACGGCGGCGTCAACCTCGATCCCGACAGCTTCCTGCCCGGCGCCCCCTGGTCTCCCGCAGACGTCATGCACCCGGACTACACCGGCATCAAACGCGCCCTCACTGCTGACGAAGCAGGGGGCCTTCGATTCCTCTACGGCGTCGTCTCGCCCATCGTCGGCGATCTCAACTCCGACACGCACGTCAACGCCTCCGATCTCAGCCTCCTGCTCGGCGCCTGGGGCACAAACAATCCCCTCGCTGACCTCAACGCAGACGGAACTGTCGATGCGTTCGACCTCGCGATCCTGTTCGGCGCCTGGACCTGACAGCACTGACTTTGCGCATCGGCCGGTGTGACTCCTTCGTGCGTTCGTGTACTGTTCGCCGCGTGGATCCCAACCCCGGAGTCATCCTCATCTTCTGCCCGCTCAGCGTCGAAGCTCGCGCTGCGCGCCGTGCGCTTAAACAAGCGCACGCAAAACGGAATATCAGTGTCTATCAGATTGGCGTCGGGCCGAACCTTGCTGATCGACTCCGCGCCGCGATCGACTCCCACGACAACGTCCGCGCCGTCATCCTCGCGGGTCTCGCCGGCGCCATCGCTCCAACCCAATCTCAGCTGCGCATCGCTGAAGTCATCACTCCGGATGGCGTTCATCTCCCTCCCCTGCGCGATGGCACACCAACCGCCCGCAATACAAAGCTCATAGGCGTCGACACTCCCGTCCTCACACCACAAGCCAAGCGCGAGCTTTACGTCGACTCAGGCGCCCACCTCGTTGATTGCGAATCTCACAACTTTGTTCCCATCGCGCGCGCAGCATCCCTACCCTGGGCTATTGCTCGCGGTGTGAGTGACGCTCACGATGTCAACCTTCCTGCCCAAACGATCCGCTGGATGAGTGCGCACGGGAACATCCGTCCAATGCAAGTTCTGTTTGACATCATTCGTCAACCTTCACTCATCCCCGCGCTCGCTCGCCTCAAGGGCAGCGCGGACACTGGCCTTACGGAGATGTGCCGCCAGCTCATCGCCATCATCGAGGCTGCATCGCGTACGCTTGAGCGTATGGATGAAGAGCCCGACTCACTGCCGATCCCAGCCGCTGTCCGCTCTGTTCTCGTGTATGGCGGCGCCTTCGATCCGCCGCACATCGCGCATATTCAACTTCCACCACAAGCGCGGGACGCTCTCAATCTTGATTTCGCGCTCTACATCCCCACCGCGACAACGCCTCTCAAAGGCCGGGCTGGCGCGACCGGTGTCGATCGCATCGAAATGCTCAAGGGGGCCCTTGCGAGCGATCCTCGCGCTGCGGTTTCGTCCATCGAACTCAGCCGCGGCGGTGTCAGCTACACCATCGATACGCTCGCAGCGCTCCGCGAGCGCGCGCCCCACGTCACTACCTGGCGTCTGCTCATCGGCGCCGACCAGGCAGCGAAGTTCCATCAATGGCGCGATGCGGCAACCATTTTCAAACTTGTCCCCCCCGTCGTCATGCTCCGCTCACCAGATGAATCCAAAGAGAGTCTCCTTGGCAGCCTTCGCCCTTATTGGAGCGAGTCAGAGCTCAGCCAATGGGGCCAAGCAATTGTCGAGTTGCCAGCTATTAATGTTTCATCCACAAAAGTGCGCACGTTGCTCGCAAGCGACCCACCTGACATCAAGGCGCTGAGCGAGCTGCTCGCGCCGGAGACGCTCGAATATATCACCCAGCGCGCCTTGTACAAAACAGCATAACGCCAGTGCTACAGCGACCTGCCACCGCTACCTCTGCCGCGACCGGCGTAGAAGATAGGTGTCGTGCTTGAGGCGGTCTGTGGATGGGTCGATCTCCCATCCCTGTGCGCCCAATGCAGACAGAAAGTAAAGCTCGATCGGCACGAGAAGTTTGATCTTCGACTCATTCACTGCGCGGATCGGGTCGCGTCGTTCGGGCCCTTCGAGGTAGACGACCCGATCCCATGTCGTGAAGATGGCGTCTTCGCTGCGCACAGTGAGTTCGCCATATTCGTAAGTCAACAGGGCGATGACTTCGTTTTCGTGTTCAGCGCTCGCGAGACGCGAAGTACTGACAGCGAGCGCAACCATCAGAAGAACGATAGCTGCGATGAGGATATGCTTGATACTCATAATGTTCTCCCAATGAGACGCTGTTGGATATAGCGAATGTTCATGTGGGCATCATAGCGCGCGGAGGGGCTCGCAGGATCCAAATCACGCGCATCGCGACACGGGATCAATTCGTCCAACTGGCTGAGGCAAGAGAATTTGCCGAACCATCTCCCACGGCTGCTCAGCTTTCTCGCGACAAATGCGAGCCGCTGGGTGATAAGTAGCTATCACGGCAAGATCGCCTGCGTCTACGGCTTGGCCTGAATCTCTGGCGCCACTCCACGATTCGTCTATATCAAGAGCGCCCGCCGTGCATTGCCATGCCTCCCTACCCATACAAACAATGGCTTGTAAGTGTGGCAAATGTTCCACAACAAACGAAACCACGCGCGTGCCGAAAGCCATCGCCTCCTTGCGGTTCGGCAGTGATCCACTCATTTCTTCATCGTCTCGTAGCAAACAGGCAAGGGCTGATCCGTATAGCAAGCCACACGTGTTTGGCTCCGAGCCAATCGTCAGTGGATCTGCGAAACGACGAAGTCTCGTATTCGTAACCAGCTTTGGTTTGTGCCGGTACGGACGCGAATCACCTTGTTGAATACGATCATGCACAAGCTTGCTACACGCAAAGTCCTTTGCAAGCAGGAGCGCCCGGCCGTTCCAGTCGCCGTAAAGACTTTCGGTTCCGAAAAGACGTGTTTCTGCAGGCAGCAGCGAAAATACGTTGGTGTAGCCATGCACATGCTGCTCACGAATCCAGGTTGGCAGTGGGGGTGTCATGCCTCTGTATTCGGCGCAATACGCTCGCAGCATAAAGAGCGGGCCTTCTGAGTGGAAGCGCGACGGCACAATAAGTCCGCAATGGGACCAATATTGTTTGTGCGGTTTTTTGTTTATTGAATATAAAGCGGTTTCTACTACGAACGCGGCCTAAGGCCTGCCCCAGGCGCCGAGCAGGGCAGCGAGATCTGCGGCATCTACTCGTCCATTGCCTGTGAGGTCGGCTGAACTCTCGTTGGCGCCCCACCGCGCCAACAGTGTCGCAAGGTCCACAGCATTCACGCGATTGTCATAGTCAAGGTCGCCAATGATGGATGGAACACCCGCACTGATCGTGAGCGTTCGGTTTGCGGGAACATCGCGGAGCGTTGTAATTTCGCCGTTGGCCCATTCGATAGTCAGTTCATCAACTTCCGGCGCATTGGCCAAACCAAAGTGCGCGGAGAGTTCGCTCTGGCTCAGATAGTTGCAGCCGCCGTCGATGCAGGCTGTCTGTGTCGCAGCGCCGATGCGAGCGCGAACGATGGCGCCGAAACCGTTGGGCGCGAGCGAGCTATCGTGTGAGGTGTCGAGAAAGATGCGAAGCCAGTTGGCGCCGGATTGCACCGTTTCATTTTCAAAATAGGTCAGGCCTTCGTTGTAGCAGAACATGACGATGTCCTGATCTCCGTCGTTGTCAGCGTCAAAGTTAATCAACCCCCGGCCCTGACCTGTATGAATAAAGCCAACATCATTGGCGGCGTGTGTGAACGTCGCGTCGCCGTTATTCAGAAGAACGTAGGCGGGATCTTCGATCCAGAGTCCGCCTGAGCGATGGGAGCCGTTCGCGCCCACGATGTCTGTGAATCCGTCATGGTTGAGATCGATGGAGATAACGCCCCACCCCCAGCCGCCGTTGTCTGCTTGCGCGAAGGAGGCGGTTTCAAAGAACCGATCGTCACCGGCATTGAGATAAAGCTTGTTTCCTTCACGGCCGCCGGACTCGTCGTAGATGGACGTGACGTACCAATCCAGTGCGCCGTCGTTGTTGAAGTCAGCTACGGTTTGCCCCATGCCAAACTGATCGTGGCCGGCGCCCGAGGCGAGTGTTCGATTTGAAAAAGTTCCGTCGTGGTTGTTCACAAGATACCGGCTTGTCTTTCCGTCAGCTGCGATGAGCAGTTCGGGGTAGCGGTCACCATTCATATCAACGAATCGTGGGGAAAACCCCCGAAGCAACAGGCCGTCAGCAACGCCGGAAGGGATGGTGACATCGGTGAATGTTCCATCGCCCTCGTTGCGGAAGAGCTTGCTGGTGATCGGCCTCGCTCCTGCAGCCAGCCAGTTGGCCACGAACAGGTCTAGATCGCCATCAAGATCGTAATCGCCAAACGCAGAGCCAAACCCGCCGGGCTTGTCGATCATCGTGGAGGCAATTAGGTTGACGCCTGCGGCAGCCGCAGTGTCAAAGAAAGAGTTCTCGCCGGTGTTTTGGTAGAGCTTGTGATGACCCAGCGCGGGCGCTGTTTCCGTCGGACCGAAACTCGTCACATAGAGGTCAAGGAAGCCATCGTTGTTGTAATCACCGACAGCGACTCCAGCGCCAACGTGACGTGCAGCAAGTCCCCACTGGCCAGCCCGATTTGTGAACGTTCCATCGCGGTTGTTGATAAAGAGCTTGTCGGGGGAGGCGCCTCCCGAAAGAACAAAGAGATCCTGCCAGCCGTCGTTGTTGAAGTCGCCGACAGCTCCTCCGCCGAGGAAATCGCCAACGTTTTGTGTCACGTCGCCAACATTGGTGAATGTGGAGGCGATGCCAATGGAGAAGGCGCGTTCTTCGAGTTGAAACTGGAATGCGTCACTATCAGCGCCGTTGGTCGAGGGGTCGCCTTTAGGTTCGGCATCCACAAGAGCATTGAAAGCGGTCATCGATGCAATTATCGTAGCAAACACAGCGCAGAATCGCGGTGTTGACGCTGCCTGGACATGGCGCCGGCAGATGTGAGGGTTGAAATGGCGCAGCCTGCGCATTAATGCTCTCTCCTTCCTTGCGCCCAGAGCCAACATGATCGCGCGCAGCGATCGCGCCGACGCCGAAACGCCTCCTCTCGCACGACCTACGGACCCTCTCGCAGGCGATGCCCTCAGCAGTGTCGTTCAGTACTCCAACGCACAAAGCGATGCTGCAGGTGACCGTCGCAGGACGAAGCGCTCAATCAATGCGCATGCGCCAACGACATACTCTGTTCTACGCAAAGTGATGCGCGTAGTTTCGTGTGCTGGCGTCAATCAGCAAAGAGCGCGATGAATCCCGGGAAGACCCCGGGAAGTCAAGACAACAAATCGCAATGTCGCTGGGGGTTCCCCTTGGAAACAAGCGCGGCACGGCTGCTGCGCAAGCAAGTGAGCATCGCAAGGAGCTGTTGTAAAGTTGCGCAATGAATCCGATAACTCGATCGCGCCCGAAGCACGCGGCTGGCCACATTGACCAGGCGATCGTATGCGCACGTTTAGAACTTGAGATGTGAGGGCCGGTCGCGCGGCCCCTTAATCCCAAGAATCCGCTGGGCGAGCGGAAGATCGCTGGCGTGCGTGATTTTGATATTCCGCACGTCGCCTTCGATGACATGGACAACTTCACCCAGGCGTTCGACCAGTCCCGCGTCATCCGTGCTTGCCAGATCGCTTTGGGCGTAGGCCTTGTGCAATAGGTCAGCCTCAAAGAGTTGCGGCGTTTGTACAAGCACCAGCCTCTCACGCTGAATCGTCTTTTCAACGGTGCGCACTGTGATGTTCGCTTTGCCCGCCGACCCGAGGATCGCGTCCAGTGGATCGATGTCCACAGCAGCCGCTTCGTCGTCTGCGACGCGCTTGATCGTGTCGGTCACATCGACCGCCGGTATCACAGCTTGGCGCGAGCGCCCCGCTTCAATTAATCTTTCGATGAGCGCGACCGGTGCGCACGGGCGGGCCGCGTCATGAACCATGATGTGCGTCGCGTCATTGGAGACATGCGCGAGCGCCGCTTTGACTGTTTCGTATCGATGCGCAGCGCCGCCCGGGCAGAGTTTGCAACCGAGAAGTCCGAGCTTGTCCGCATGTCTCTGGCGGAAGGCGTTGTATGCGTTATCATCGTGTGGGCCAGCGACGATGATTTCAGCGATGGATTCAAGCTTGACAAAGAGTTCGACCGTTCGCTGCAGTACAGGCCTGCCCGCGAGGTCTGCGTCAAGTTTGTTCTGGTCGGCTCCGAAGCGAGTCGAAGCGCCTGCAGCTGGAATGATGACAGCGATCTTCATGGGAAAGGGATTGTAGCTATTTGGCGATGCTGGAATCACAGAGCGCACTACGAAGCGCCGCGATGTGGTGTCAGCATGTGTGACCACCAGAGGCCGGGACGCATCCAAAGGGGTGAATAACCGGGAACAAGCCTCCCGGAGATGCGTATAAAACAATGACAGGTGTCAATGGCTGGACACAGGGCCTGACCTCGCGATCGACACCACACCCCGGAACCACGGGCGACGCCGTTCTGGCATTTGTCGCAGTGCGCCGACGTTCCTGGACCCCGAGTTGATATCGGCTGCGAGGCAGGCTATTTCTCGAAAACACGTCGCAGAATCCACGAACTCAGGTTGGTTCTCCGGCCGATGTGACTACAATCAACATGCAGGTTGTCGCGATTCTCGAATCGAACATTCGATTCAGCGGATGGCTCGGCTTGCGGCTCGATTTTCTTTGTCAACCAGGGGCCGATCGGTTTCGACCGGATAGGGAAGGTGTGATGTGGCGCGTCGCGGCGCACGCTGGCCGCGTTATCAAGCGTGCAACACTTATAACTGCCAACACGCAGTATGCTCTTGCAGCGTAATTGAACGTTGCATGGCGAGTCTTCGACGCCCGATAGCGGGCTCGCCATAAAACATCGGGCTGGCGTCAATCTGTTGTCTGCAGGGATTGACGTGAGAAAACTCTGCGGGCTTGGCTGAAGACGACGCTGTCGCTGGCGGCGTCAAAGCTGAAATTAAATCAACGACTACACGTGTAGAAGCGTCATGCTGACTATCTCGGGACGGGGGTTCGATTCCCCCCGGCTCCATTGGACGGATATCATGCGCCAGTGCTCGCGAGGGAGCCGAGCTCCATTCAGAGGCGTTTCTTATGACAAACAGAACGATTCGTGTCAGCCTCGGCGCCTTGCTCGCAGTTTGCATCGCAGCGCCGGCCTATGCCGAGCCCGATCGACAACTTTTCAAACTGGTGGCTGACACCGAAATACCACAGAACGCTG
>JAJDDD010000004.1 GCA_029260495.1 Phycisphaerales bacterium
AAACTCCATGCGTGCACATCGAGTTCGTGGTTTTACGTTGGTTGAGATTTTGATTGTGGTCGTGATCCTCGGGATCCTGGCTGCGATCGTGGTTCCGCAGTTCACGAGCGCTTCTCAGGACGCCATCAAGGGCGCCTTGGCGAGCCAGTTGCAGACGATCAACTCGCAGATTGAACTGTATCGCGTGCAGCACTCAGGCAATCTGCCATCCGGGCACGTTGCAACTGTCGAAGAGCCTGGCGCTGCGCTTGGCACGGCGGGCGTGGGCACTCCCAACTGGAACGGTTGGGGTGTGATGATCGGCACTGATTATCTGAAGGATGAGCCGAACAACGGCTATACCCGCACGACAAATGTTACTGCAGGCACCGCGGATCCCCCTGCACCCGTCTTTGACGGCTCGAGCCCCGGCTGGGTGTTCCATACGGGTACAGGCGAGGTTCTGGCGACCGGCTATGACAACGTCAACAACTGGCTCTCCAACCAAGGTACTGTTGCTAGTCCTTATGTTGCTCCAGCATTCTAAACTGCGATCGATCTGATCGAGTTTGTTTGACCTGATTTTTCACGGTCGGGCTCTTTGCGGGGCCCGGCCGTCTTTCTTTTCACTGCTCTTCGGCGCGGGCGCGGGCTGGGGGCGGGCGATGGTTGGAGGAGACCGCTGTGGCGGTGCAGAAGTTTTTGGGCCCGATGGCGACGCTTTCGCGCGCCGAGATTGTCATGCTGGGCGCGATCGCGTCGGGATTGACAGGTCTGGGGTTTGCGATTGGCCCGTTGACGAGCGGCGCGCTGACAGAAAGCACTGCGCAGACGACGAACTATGACGAGATCAGCCCGGAGCGGGTTGATCTTGTGCGCGGGATTGAGGCGCTCTTGAAGACCAATAACACGTTGATCCAGGCGAGGCCGGCAAGCGATGCGGGCTCGGCGGCGATTGTGCTTTGGCATGGAGATTTTCTTGATGGCGGCGTGATCAATGAGACAGAGGTTCTGCTGGTGACGCACAGCGCTCTGATGCAGACGGTGCAGGTGCACATGATGAAGGCGCCGGCCGATGTGACGACGGATGCGGGGCCGGCGGTGGCGCTTTCGGCGCTGACGGATGAGCGCGGGCCCGAGAAGTGGCGCGCGAGGCGGGGCATTGAGAGCCGTGTTATCGCGACGGGTGTAGCGGCTGTGACGGTGGAGCGGACGTCGTCTGGAACGGGTGAGGCTGTGCTGGCGGTGGGGCTTACCTGGGCGGCGGCTGGGCCCGATGAGAACGAAACAGCGACGATCATCGTGGAACTGCCAACAGTCGAGTAGTTGCGTTGAAGAGTCGCCTGACGGAGTGCTTTGCTATGCAAACGCAGGAGTCTTGCAGGACTGGATCGCGCGTGTATCTGAACGGCGTGCTGACGGTCGTCGCGGCGCTTTTGGCGCTGGTTGTGATCCAGGGCAGTGTTGGGCTTCCCGGAGCTTCTGAAGCGAACGCCGCGGGGCGGTCGGTGACGGAGGCGAAGGGGATTAACAACCCGGCGGATCAGAGGCAGACGATGATCAACGAGCTTCGGCGGATGAACCAACGGCTCGACAAGCTGAGCGCCAAGTTTGACAAGGGCGCGATCGAGGTCGAGGTGGTGAAGATGCCGAACAGCGAGCGGGCATCGAGGGGAGACTAACCCATGGCCTTCGCGAGGACGCAGAAGCTGCGCGGTTGCGCGCGCGGATACACGCTGATTGAGATTTTGATCGTCGTGGTGCTGCTGGGTATCGCGGGGGCGATGGTGATTCCGTCGATGAGCGGGTCTTCGCCGCTGCGCACGCAGGCGGCAGTGCGCACGGTTGTAGCGGACATTGCGTTCATGCAGGCGGACGCGATGGCGTTCCAGTCGCGATATGTGATGGTGTTCAACACGGTGATTGAATGGGATGACGACGCGAGCGTGTGGGTTTCACGGGCGGGCAATGGGTACTCGATCTATGCGCCCCCGCCGGGGACAACGGTGCTGGATGTGAATAACAACGCGCACATGCTGATGACGATTCAGGGCGCGGATCTGGAGCCTTACACGCGTGATTTTGATCAGGGAGATTACGGAGGCGCGACGATCCAGAACGCCAACTTCAATGGGAATGAAGTCCTGGTGCTTGATGAGCTTGGGGGGCCGGTGGTGAGCCTGGTTTCCGATGCGCCGGGGGTGATCGGCACGGTTGAGATTGCAGGGATGGAGTCGTTGTTTCGTGTGTCTGTTGAGACGTTCACCGGGCGTGTGACTGTGACACGGGTGAACTGAGCAGGAGAAGCAGGCAGAGCAGGGAGGAGCTGGCGAGCGTGGTGTTCGGCTTTGGAAAGACAGGACCACTCCCGATTGGGGTTGAGCTGCATCCGTGCGGGGCGCGGTTGTTGCAACTTCGTGTTGGGCGCAACGGGCTGAGCGCGATTGCTGCGGCGCGCATTGATCTTAGCGATGACTACGAGGGCGCTTCGGAAGAGGAGCGGCTGGAAGCGATCATTGAAGGCATTGGCAAGCGGGTTCAGGGAACCGGGTTTGTCGGCCGGCGGTGCGTGTTGTCGCTTGATGATGCGATGGTGCGTGTGCGTTCGGTGAGACAACCGAAGATGCCTTATGACGAGACGAACAGCGCGGTGCTCCTGGAGGGGGGGGACCGCCTGGGGTTTGAGGCTGACGACCACGCGGAGCTTGGCTGGATTCGAGCTGGTGAGGTGCGTCAAGGGGAGGACATGCGCGAGGAGCTGCTGGTGGTGGGCGCATCGAGTGCGCGAGTGGAAGAGCTGGTTGATCAGGTGACGCGGACAGGACTGCGGACGGTGGCGGTGGAGCCAGGGTTCCTGGCGTCGAGCAGGGTGTTTTGCAGAACGCACCGGCGCGAGAATGATCGAGACGTTGTGCGGCTGGTCGCGAATATCGAGAAGCGGTGGACGAATGTTGTGGTGCTTCGCGGCGCTGACATTGTTTTTTATAAGTCGCTGAACGTGGGCGGGGAAGAGCTTGACAAGCTGGCGGCGGAGAATCTTGGGCTCGATCGGCAGACAATTGCGAGCCTGCGAACACAGCGCAAGGCGCACACGCGGCGCGGCGACGCGAGCGCGGTTGATACAAAGGTGGACCGGGCAATTTTCGATGCGCTGCGTCCGACGCTGGGCGAGCTGGCAAACGAACTGGCGCTGTGCGTTCGGTACTACTCGGTGACATTCCGAGGGGCGCGGCCGGCCAATGCAGTTTTGATTGGCTCTGAGGCATGCGAACCCGGGCTGACGCAGATCGTCGAAGAGGCGCTGAGTGTGCCCACGGTGGTGGGCAAGCCGCTCGATGGGATTGATATCTCAACGGCGGGCGGGGGGTTTGATCGTCGTGGGAGTCTTGAGGAATGGTCGGTGGCGTGCGGGTTGAGCTTGCGAGCTGAGCAGCAGGCGACGGACGCAGCTTCGCGCAAACGCGACCGCGGCGCCTCTGTGAGCATATCGGCGGCAGAGGAGGTGGCGGCATGATTCCGCTCATCGACTTGATGCCTGAAACGAGCCGGAAGAAGCTCGGGCAGCGGCGGCGAACGCGGAGATGGGTGTCGCTGTACGGAGCGACTCTTGTTGCGTTTGCCATCGCTGGGGTGACGCTCACGATCTTCGAGCAAACAGAGCTTGCAGAAGTTGAGCACCTGCGGGAGCGCATTGAGTTCGACGATGAGCAGCGCCGGATTGCTGTTGAGCTTTCCAATGGGATATCGAGATACCAAGCTCGCATTGATCGGCACGCGGAGCTTGCGTGGCCGATTGATGTTCGGGAGATCCTGAGTGTTGTGGGGGGTGAAATTCCGGAATCGGTATCACTGACATCGCTGGCGATGACGCCGCGAGTGGACCGCCGGATGATGGGCGCACGGGCGGGGGTTGAGCAGGAGACGCCGAAGACGGAGTTGATTCTTGAGATTCGAGGCGTTGCGCCGGATGACCTTGAAATGTCGAAGTTTGTGTACCGGCTTGATGAGCATCCATTGTTTGATCGGATCGACCTTGACTATGCGCGCCGAGCGACGGTGAATGAGCTTGAAGGGCGTGAGTTTGGGTTGACCTGTCACATTGACGCAGACGCTGAGTATGTGCAGACCGAGGGGGGCGCATGATTAGCAACTCTCGCAACACGGTGCTTCTGGGTTGGTGGCTGGGTCTGGCGCTGGTGGGGTCGCTGGTGGTGGTGTGGCCGCGTGTGCAGTCGTTCTCAAAGCTGAGCGATGAGCATGCGCAGCTCAGTATGCGGGTGCAGATGGCGGATGACGGAGCGGCGGCGATTGACCGTCTTGAGCGCACGCTGGAGAACACGCGCTTGCGGGCGCATGAGAAGACCAAGCTCATTCCGGATGATCCAGCGGTGTCGGGGATGATTCAGAACCTGAGCGCACACCTTGACGCGATGCATATGAACGAGCGGGAGATTACAACGGGACGGCCGGAGCGGCTGGATAAGGCTTCGCTGGTTCCGATGTCAATCGTCGTGCATGGCGAGTTTCCAAGGGTGTATGAGGTCATCGACTGGGTGGAATCGTTGCCGCGACTTGTGCGCATCGCGCGGGTCCATATTTCAACGAAGCGCGACCGAGACATTGCTGACGAGCGGTTTGTGCGGGCGGAGCTGCTTCTTGATCTTTTCTACGCGCCTCTGGGCGGGAATGGGGATCTTGAGGGGACCATCGCACACGCACCTCTGGGGGACGAGCGATGAATCGGCAACTCCTTCAGTTCTGGATCATCATTACGGCGGATCGTAAGAAGGTGTTTGCGCTATGCACGTTGTTGCTTTCGGCGATTTCGTTATGGGCCCGGAATGCGTTTACTTCGGGTGATGACTCGCGTCCGCAGGGAACTTCGGTGCGCGCGGATGGATCTGAAGGGTCCGATCAGTCGCTGAATGAAGGCGATGGTGGTGATGGGACCAAGATGCGGCGGCGCGTGTCGATCCCGCCGATCACCCCACTTTCGCGCGATTTGTTCGCGACAAATGAGGAGTATTTTTCCTCGTCGGCGCAGACGGACTCTGTGGACGAAGACGACGCAAAGTCCGCACCCGGAAATGACGACAACCCCAAGGCACAGAGAGAATTGGCGCAGCGTCTTCTGGAGCGTCGAGTCCGGCGCGAGGCAGAGGAGCTGCGATTGAGGAGCACGATGATGGGGGCTTTGCCCATCGCAGTGATAGAGACGAAGTCGAGCGGGTCATCCGCGGGCGTCGTCGTTCGGGTTGGCCAGATGATTGACGGATTCCGTCTTGTCGAGGTTGGCCGCGATATCGCTGTCCTTGAAAAAGAGGGCGTGCATGTGGAGCTGGGTCGCCGACGGCAGTAGGCCGGCGGTCAAAAATGAACGCCGCGGCCCAAGCCGCGCCTGTAGGAGTAGATCAATGACTGAAAAGAACCGAGACAATCGCGCTATCGTTCGCGGCGCCGGTTCGATCTGTGCGGCCTGGCTGGTCGCGGCTGCGGGGGCAAGCCAGGCAATTGCGCAGCAGGGTCGAGATCCGTTCAACCAGGCGAGCGCACCGGATTCGGAGGTGACGGTCAGTGAATACATGACTGTCGATCTGCATGTGCAGGACGAGGATCTGGTGAATGTTCTTCAGATGCTCTCGCTGCAGAGTGAGCGGAACATTGTCGTTTCTGACGATGTGTCGCGAACGGTCAGCGCGAACCTGTACAACGTGACGTTCTTCGAAGCTCTGGACGCCATTTTGCATGTGAATGGCTATGGGTACATTGAGAAGGGCAACTTCATCTTCGTGTACACGCTTGAGGAGATCGCTGAGATCGAGCAGGCTGAGCGCACGCCGGAGTCGCGGATTGTTCGGCTGAACTATCTCAATGCGAACGACGCAGCTGAGTTTGTGGCGCCACTTCTTTCGGAGGTAGGGCAGATCAAGACCAATGCTGAGGTCGAAGAGTACACCATCCCGGATGACACGCCGACCGGCAATGAGTCATTCGCGATGGCCTCGACTCTGGTTCTCTATGACTATGCGGAGAATCTGGATGAGATCGAAGAGCTCCTGCATCAGCTTGACACGCGCCCGGCGCAGGTCCTGGTTGAAGCGACGATTCTTGAAGCTTCGCTGACCGAAGAGAATGCATTCGGCATTGATTTCTCGATTATCTCTGATGTTCAGTTTACAGACTTTATCGACGCAGGCGGCCCGCTGAGCGTGGCGAACGCGCTGCAAAAGGGCGGAGACTCGGGCATTACACCTGCCGACAATCAGGGCACGGGCTTTGCGAGCACGCCGGGCAATACGGCTGGTCCTTCGACGTTCAAGATGGGCATTGTCGAGGAAGATTTTTCAATCTTCATGCGCGTGCTTGATCAGATTACAGATGTGACGGTGCTGTCGAACCCGAAGGTGCTGACGCTGAATCGTCAGCCGGCGCGTGTGCTGGTTGGTGATCGCATCGGCTTCCTGAATACGACATCGACTGAGACTTCGACGACACAAACTGTTGAGTTTCTGGATACGGGCACCAAGCTTTCCTTCCGGCCTTTCATCTCGACGGACGGGATGATTCGCCTGGAGCTGAGCCCGTCGGTTTCAACCGCGACGATTCGGCAGGCGACGGACGTGACGGGATCGACAGTTTCCATTCCGGATGAGCGCACGCAGGAGCTGACGACGAACGTGCTTGTTCGCGATGGCTCGACGATCGTTCTGGGTGGTTTGTTCAAGGAGTCAACGACGCTTGGGCGCAAGCAGGTGCCGATTGTTGGTGATATTCCGATCATCGGCGCTGCCTTCCGCGGGCACGATGACAAGACCGTGCGGGCGGAGATCATCTTTATGGTGCGCCCGACGATCATGAATGATGAAATGCTGATCGAAGATGGCATGGAGGCAACGGAGGAGGTTCGTCGCGCTCGTGCTGGCGCTCGCTCAGGCTTGCTGCCCTGGAGCCGCGACCGTGTGACCGCGTTGATGAACGTGGAGGCAGAGCGTCTGGCGCATGAGGGCGACACCGAGAAGGCGTTGTGGAAGATTCGCCGGTCGCTCGAGTTGAATCCGATTCAGCCTGAAGCGATTCACCTGCGTGAGCAGTTGCTCAACGAGCGTGAGGTGTGGCCGAACCGGAGCATCCTGGATCGCGTAGTTGATGAAGAGTACACGGAGCGTTTGAGCGCGATCCAGCCGATCGAATATACGCCGAACCTGAAGCTGACTGTTTCTGAAACGCGGGAAATGACGGACGCTGAGGTTGATCTTGTCTCTGAGCGTATGGATCGGCCGAACGCGGCGAAGGCGACGCAGTGGTCCGAGCTTGCGAACGTGTCCGAGGATGTGGAGATGGATCTGCAGAGCTCAGTTGGCGAGGGGTATGACGGGCCGGCGTTTATTGATCCGTTCGCGTTCCCTGAGGGCTTTGGTCCTGTTGACCCGTTCATGAATCCGGAGTTCATGGAAGCTGAGGCTTCGACGGAAGATGGTGACTTTGGTCCGCAGGTGAATCAGTTGCCGACAACAAATGAAAGCCCCGCCGGGCCATGGCAGCAGCAGCCGGCGGCGCTGAATGATCTTGAGCTGTCGATGACGATCACGCCTGCGATGCCCACTGATCAGCAGACTGAGCAGTTTGAGAATGCGAAGAACGAGGCGCCGAGCGATATCTTCTTCGATGACTTTGAGTCAGCGAAGCAGGAAATAGCGCAGCAGCCGGCAGATCAGGATGAGTTCATCATGCTTCCGCCGATCGATGGCGATGATGAGATCGCCGACGCGGACGAAGAGTTTATGAACGATCCGTTCAGCGAGTTTGAGCCGCACTCGAACGCTGGCGAGTTTGACGGACAGCAGGCGTATCCGCTGACGGGTCCGCTGTGGATGGGCAACCCTGCGATGATGGTGATGCAGGCGCCTGTCGAGGAAGGTCCGGTAAGCGAAGAAGATGAATCGTTCTCGGAAGATGAGGAGCCGCAGTTTACGGGCTTCTGGAAGGTGCTGGCCGGCGATCTTGATGAAGAGGACGCCGAAGAGTCAGACGAAGAGGAGAGCGAGCTGACATCGGTCGATGAGGATGATGACGATTCGCCTGAGTAAGTGGCGGAGAGGCAAGTATCCGGAATCGAACCAGCACTCGGAGGCGGCGGCGCCTGATGGAAAACAGGGTCGCCCGCCTCAGGGGCAAGAGATGGAGCATCAGACGATGGAGCGTCATACACAAAGATCAGGCCGGGCTGCGACGGCACTCATGACGGCGATTGTTCTGGCGGCTGGTCTTGCGAGCGGGCTGTCGGGATGCCGGGGACATGGCGACTATACAAGTGAAGGTGTCGCGCAAGCGCAGGATCGCATGTCGCGACTGAAGTCAGGCACGGAGTGGGACACTGCGAATCAGCAGTTTCTGACGGGCGATCTCAAGAAAGCGCTGGCGAGCGTCAATCGCTCGATAGCGCAGCTGGACTCTGTCCCCAAGAGCCACACGCTGCACGGGCGGATTCTGGTGGAGATGGGCCGGCTTGAGGAAGGGATGCTGTCCTTCAATCGGGCGCTGGCGATTGATCCGCAGTTCGCAGATGCGCATTACTACAAAGGCATTCTACACGAGCGCTTTCTGGAGTTCTCCAAGGCGCTGGCGAGCTATATGGGCGCGTTTGAGGGTGAGCCTTCAGGCGCGCAGTATTTGGTGGCGGCCTCTGAAATGTATATCGAGATGGGCGATCTCGATGGGGCTGAACAACTGCTGAACGACAATATGACGCATTTCAAGCATAACGCTGGTGTGCATCAGTCGCTTGGACACATCGCGATGATGCGCGGCGACATGAAGTTGGCGGCACGTCTCTTCCAGGAAGCGAGATTGCTGGCGCCTGATGACTTTGGCGTTCTCGAGGATCTGGCGCTGGCGCAGATCCGGGCTGAGGATTTCGGCGAAGCGGAATATGCGTTGCGCCGACTGCTTAAGAATGAAGTCTATGCGAACCGGCGGGATCTTCAGCACGCGCAAGCGCGATGTCTGGTGGAGATTGGTCGCCCGGTGGACGCGAGGCAGATTCTGATCAACCTGACAACGGATGGCGCTGGACAGAACGACACGCAGGCATGGTCGGACCTTGGAGAGGTGAGCGCCTTGCTTGGGGATATGCGTCGTGTGCGGCAGGCGGCGGTGAAGCTGCTGGCGATTTCTCCGCGCAGCGCCGACGGGCACATGTTGATGGCGATCTATCAGATGCGTGAGCGCAAGGACATGAATGCGGCGCTCAAGAGTCTTGATATGGCGATTCCATTAGCGAGTGATGATGCGACGCCGCACATTCTTCGCGGCATCGTGCTGACCGATCTTGGCCGTGAGGATGAAGCAACGAAGAGTTTTGAGCAGGCGATTCAGATAGATCCAATGAATGCAGGATCACAGCGAATGATCGCAGGCGTTGGGGAAGACGACGACTCGTGATCGGCCGTTAGGGACGGTTGGTCACAAGTGAGAGAGGGAGAGAGCGCGTGAGAAGCGCAGTCATTGTGAATTTGTTCTTGGCGCTGGGCGGGGCATTGCTCTGTGCGGGTGTCACGCTGCTTGTGAGCGAACACGTCATTGATCTGGAAGGATCGAGAGCGTGGGCGCTTCTGGGGGCGGCGATTGGGGCAATCGGAGCGCCAATCTTTGCGACGCCGCTGGTGATGTCGATGTCGCGGAGTCTTGCCTCCTTTGAGGCGGACCTGCGCGCCAGCGTTGAGGTCGAGGGGGCAGAGCCTATTCGGACCACGGGATTGCTGGCAACTTCACGACGGGCTGTCGATGAGCTGCGAGCGACGCTGGTTGATCGGGCTCAGGCGCTAACAACGAAAGTGCGCGAGGGAGAGATTCGCCAGCATCTTGGCGAAGCGGAGCGCGAGCACCTTGAGACGGTGCTTAACAGTCTACATGACGCGGTGATTGTGACGGATGCATTCAACGAGCTGAAGCTGGCGAATGAAGCTGCGGCAAGTCTTCTGGGCTTTGACGCAGGGGACTCATTGCACCAATCGATTGACTCTGTGATCGGTGATGATGAACTGCGAAAGATGATTCGCGATGAGAGCGCGACCGCGAGTGTCGGGCATCGGAAGCGGACGGACCATCAGTTCCCGCAGTTCGCACATGGCGGGGCGGAAGCTGACGCCCCCACTGCTTGTTACGACGTGACGCTCGCGTGCCTTCCTGACGCGAAGAAGGGCGCAGGAGGCGTGGTCACGATTTTGCGCGATGTGACGCAGGAGCGCGAGATCAGCCAGGTGAAAAGTGACTTTGTATCGAAGGTGTCGCACGAGTTGCGAACGCCGCTCTCTTCTATCAATGCCTACCTCGAGTTGCTGGTTGACGGCGAGGCGCAGGATGAGGACGCGCGACAGGAGTTTTATTCAATCATCCGCAGTGAAGCGGATCGGCTGAGCCGGCTGATCGACAACATGCTGAACATCAGCCGGATCGAAGCGGGGATCGTGAAGATTGATCGCACGGAAGTGGACTTCAAGAAGGCGACGGAGAAGGCGGTTGGGGTCATTGTCCCGCAGGCTGCGCTCAAGGAAATCGCTGTGACGGTGAACGCGACGCCGCTTGCCTGCACAGCGATGGCGGATGCGGACATGGTGCAGCAGGTGTTGTTGAATCTCTTGAGCAACGCAGTGAAGTACACGCCGGAGGGCGGTCGCGTGATTGTGACGGTTGACAATGACGATCACGAAGGGGCAGTCCTGGTGACGGTCGCGGATACGGGTCTTGGAATTCCGCCGGATGCGCTGCCGAAGGTTTTTGACAAGTTCTATCGGATTGAAAATTACAAGCGGGTCGCCAAAGGCACGGGGCTGGGGCTCGCTCTGGTGAAGCACATTGTTGAAACCGTTCATCATGGCGTCGTGACCGTGACGAGCGAGTTGGGAATGGGAAGCAAGTTTACGTTCACGATCCCGTATGAATATGAAGGCGCCTAAATAAGGCGCAGGGAGCATTGGTCAAATGGAATCCATGAAGATTCTAGTTATTGATGATGAAGCGCATATCACTCATGTGGTGTCGCTGAAGCTGCGCAATCTGGGCTTTGAGGTGGTGACCGCGGGCGATGGTGAAGAGGGATATGAGCTAGCGCGGCAGCATAAGCCGGACCTTATCATCACTGATCTGCAGATGCCTTACCTGACGGGGCTGGAGATGTGCGCCAAACTCAAGGCTCTCAAGGAGACTTCGCATATTCCTGCGATTCTCCTGACAGCGCGCGGATATGCGTTGTCGCCTGCTGACCTGGATCGGACAAACATCAAGGAAGTGATGAGCAAGCCATTCAGCCCGCGCGGCGTGGCGGAGAAGGTGGAGGAAGTTCTGAAGGAGTGCGGCGGCGCGACGGAGGCGGAGGCGGCGTGACGCACGACCGAACACAAACCGGTGTTGATGGCGTGCGCGCAGTTCTTGTGGATCGAGCCCGGGACATGGGTTTGCTGTGCGTTCGCTGCACCGAAGATGGCGCTGTTGTTCGTGATGAGCAGTTGGGCTCGAAGCTGGGTCCGCCGGAAATGTACCGCTGGATTGCGTCTTCCTTTCTTGCTCGCCGATTTAAAGATCTTGCGTCCGCGTGGGCGAACGAGGATGAGCCGACGCCTGCACAGCTTTTTCCGGGATGCTGGGCGATACCGATCGCGGAGACGCATCGACGTCGACGGAGCGGGTACTTTGTTTCAATTGCGCTCACACCCGACGCCCTGCTGACTGAGGAGTTCGTCGCTTCGTGCCAGTCTGCACAACTGGACGCTGGCGCGATGCGCGACGCGCTCGGGCGTTGTGCGATCAACTCCAATGACTGCATCTCGCGGCTGGCGACGACGCTGCGCTGGGCGTACACCGATCGGCTTGAAGTATCGATTAGCGAGGGCGCGCTGGCGGAGTTTTCCGGACAACTGGCCGAGGCTTACGAAGAGTTGAGCCTGCTCTACTCCATTGGTCGTTCAATGAATGAGGTGGTGCATCCAGCGAAGTTTGTGGCGAATGTTTGCGATGAGCTCTACGCGACGCTTACGTTTGGATGGATCGCTGCGTGGTTTTCCGATGCTCCGAGTCCGCTTTCCGGCGCCATCTTCTGTTCAGGTGTTCAGAAGCACACCGAAGCGCAGCTGCGCGAGCTGATCGGGACATGCGTCACAAGCTGCGAAATTAATCGCACAATGATCGCGACAGCTGACACGAAGCACTGTGGAAAACTGGCGCAGGGCGAGGAGCATGTGATCATCCAGCCGCTCATGCGGGAAGGAATGCCAATCGGGGCGCTTCTGGCGGGGAATAAGCTGGGGACCGATCCGACAGCCTCCAGCGCGGATATGAAGCTGCTCGATGGGGCCGGCGCGCTTATTTCGGTCTTGCTGGAAAACTCGTCGTTGTATGACAATCAGCGACAGATGTTCCTGGGCACGCTGCAGGCGCTTTCTTCGGCGATCGATGCGAAAGACCGGTACACACGAGGCCACTCCGAGCGCGTGGCGCATCTGGCGATGTGCCTGGCTCGCGCTGTCGGGATGGAGGCTGACGAGGTGGAGCGCGTGCGCATCGGCGGGTTGGTGCATGATGTGGGCAAGATTGGCGTGTCCGAAGTTGTGCTCTGCAAACCGGGGAAGCTGACTGACGTTGAGTTTGAGCAGATCAAGATGCACCCGGAGATCGGGCATCGGATTCTGCGTGATATTCCGCAGCTGGCGGACATTCTGCCCGCAGTGCTTCAACATCACGAACGCTGGGACGGCCGCGGGTATCCGCACGGCGTTGCGGGCGAAGAGATTCACCTGTACGCCAGACTGGTTGGCATCGCAGACACATTTGACGCGATGAGCTCGACGCGAACCTATCGCTCGGCGCTGCCCAGAAGCACCGTGCTCGAAGAGATCGAACGCTGCGCCGGTTCTCAGTTTGATCCGGAGTTGGCGAAGCGATTTGTGACACTGGACTTCAGCCAGTTTGACCGCATGGTGGCGCGCCACTTGGCGCGGGACCACGCCGCTGGAGAAGAGAGGGCCGCCTAATGAAGATCAGCTATCAGGAATATGAGCATGTGTGCGTTCTGACGCTCTCCGGGGAATGCACTTCGGAGGATGTCGAGCACTTCACGCGCATCGCCAACGAGCGACGTGCCGCCGGCGCGAGGCACATCATGCTTGACTGTGAGCACCTGGAGTTTGTGGACTCAGCGGCGCTCGAGTGCTGGCTTGACCTTGCTGATGGGCTCGGCGAAGGCGGCGGGCAGCTCCGATTGATTCAGCCTGATGAAAGTGTTTCACGAATCCTCAAGATCACGCGGCTGGACAAGTCTTTCGAGACCCACAAGAGCCTTGAGTCGGCGGTGAGGAGTGTCCGATGACCAGTCTCGTAACAGGAACCGGCGCTGCGCCGACGCTGAACCGCGTTCAGCTTGGCGAACTGCTCATCACGCGCGGATTGATTTCCCAATCACAGCTTGAAGAAGCGCTGGAGGAGCAATCTCGCTGCGGGCACAAGAAATTGCTAGGTGAAGTTCTGGTTGAGTTGAACTTTGTCTCGGCTGACCAGGTTATGGAGGCGCTGGCGCAGTGTTATGGCGTCCCCTTTGCGAAGATCAACGCCCGCATCGCTGATCCGCGCGTGACAGAGATTCTGCCGCGCGAGTTTGTGGAGAGCCACTGCGTGCTCCCGCTCTTTCATGTGCGCAACGTGCTGACCGTTGCGGTCGCGGAGCCGGCGAATCTGTTCCTGGTGGAGGAGATTGAGCGACTGAGTGGCTGTTCGGTGCAGATTGTCGCATCAACAGCGCAGGACATTCGCTCGACGGTGCAGTCGTACCTGCCGAGCGCAAACGTCTTTGTCATTGATGATATTTATGAGACTGATCAGATAGGCGATTTTTCAATCGTCGAAACTCAACTGACGGATCTCAGCAATCTCGAGCAGATGGCGGGGCAGTCGCCGGTCGTCAAGCTTGTGAACTATGTGATCTTTCAGGGGGTGCAGGATCGCGCTTCGGATATTCATATTGAGCCGGATGATCATGCCTGTCGCGTGCGGCTGCGCGTGGACGGACGGCTTGTAGCGAAGCTAAGCCCACCGCACCAGATGCATCCTGCGATCGTCTCGCGCATCAAGATCATGTCGAAGCTGGACATCTCCGAACGTCGCATTCCACAAGATGGCGATATTCACATCATGATCGAAGGGCGGCCTATTGATCTGCGCGTTTCAACGATGCCAGGAAAATTCGGCGAAAAGGTTGTTATTCGAATCATCGACAATCGAACCGCGATTGTCGCGCTGGATAAGATTGGGTTTAGCCCGGAAGTGCTGACGGCGTGGCGCGAAGTGATTACCTCGGCCAATGGCGTTGTGCTTGTGACCGGGCCGACGGGTTCGGGTAAGTCCACGATGCTCTACTCGGTGCTGAATGAGCTGGCTTCCGATGAGCACAATATTTCGACGGTTGAGAATCCGGTGGAAGTGAACATTCCGGGCATCAATCAGTTTCAGGTTAATGAAAAAACAGGGTTTACCTTTGCATCCGCCCTGCGCGCGTTGTTGCGGCAGGATCCGGACATTCTCATGGTCGGTGAGATTCGTGATGTTGAAACCGCAACCATCGCGACGCAGGCGGCGCTGACCGGGCATGTGGTCTTCAGCACGCTGCATACGAATGATTCTGTCTCCGCGGTGACGCGCCTGGTCAATATGGGTGTTGATCCTTATCTGGTTGCAGCGATTTTGCGCGGAGTTCTCGCCCAGCGTCTTGTGCGCAAGATTTGTCCGCACTGTAAGGAAGCCTTTGAACCGGAGAAGATTGTTCGTGATTCGCTGGAGCAATCCATTGGAGAAGAAGTCAATCAACTTTACCGTGGGGCTGGATGTTCACGGTGCATGGGCAAGGGGTATGCGGGCAGGCTTGGGATCTTCGAGCTGTTCCTTCCTGATGAGGAGATGCTCGAAGCGATCGCCAAGGGCGCCAACATTCAGGATCTTCGCGCTATTGCAGTTCGGCAGAGCTTCCGCACGCTCCGTGATGATGGGTTTTCCAAGGCGATGCAGGGACTGACAACTCCTGACGAAGTGTGGCGTGTGTGCTCAATGTGAATAATAGCGCCGGCGGCACATGAGGCGCCAGGCTGGTGAGGTTGAGGTATGCCAAAGTACAACTACAAAGCGCGCGACCCGCGGGGGCAAGTTCAGGCTGGCGTGGTTGATGCTTCGGATGAAGCCTCAGCGCTCAAGCGTCTGCGCACCGATGGGCTCACCGTCACCGATATTCGCATCACATCCGAGATCATTAATGTCGAGCAGGTCCGCGCCAAGCAGGCTGCCAAGAGCGTCGGACGCGATGAGGTGATCGCCTTCAGTTCCCAGCTTTCGGTGATGCTGGACACAGGCGTGCCGCTCTCTGATGCGCTTGATGCTTTTCTCACGCAGGCAAAAGAGACTCCCTTCGCAAAGATCGTGCAGATCGTGGCGGATCGCATTAACTCCGGCGTGAGCTTTTCACAATCGCTCACAGAGTTTCCAAAGGTCTTCCCGCCCTTGATGATGAGTCTTATTCAGGCGTCGGAAGCGACAGGCGCGCTCGGCGGGATGCTGGGGCGGGCCTCGGTGTATCTGGGCAAGGATCGAAAGACGATTAAACAGATTCGTGGCGCGCTGACCTACCCCGCGGTGATGGTGGGGATGGCGGTGCTCGTCACGGTCTTCCTGGTTGGCTGGGTGCTGCCTCGATTTGCGAAGATTTATGAATCCAAGTCGGCGGCGCTTCCGACGCCCACACGCATATTGCTTGATGTCAGCGATTTTGTCACTGGAAACTGGGCGATTCTTTTAACAGGGGTTTTTGTCGCGACTGCATCCATCGTGTTCGCCATGCACACGGATCGCGGGCGACGCCTGATTGACACATGCAAAATACGAGCCCCGATTTTCGGTCCTATTTTCACCAACTTTTATGTAAGTCGTTCCACCCGCACACTTGGAACACTGCTCGATGCGGGCGTGACACTGACTGACAGCATTCGCATTGTCCGTGGCGTGACGACGAACATGCTGTGGGATGATCTGTGGGATGAAGTGGAAGTTTCACTTGCTGAAGGTCGAACCATGGCTGAGTGTGTGCTCAACACCAGGCTGATCCCACCCAGCGCCGGTCAGATGATTGCAGCCGGAGAGCGCACAGGTAGACTTCCCGAAGTTCTTGAAAAGATCGCAAATGTCACCGAAGAAGACCTGGATGAATCCATCAAGACCGGCACGCAGTTGATCGAGCCGCTCGTCATCATTTTTATGGGATTTATGATTGGCGGGATTGCGATTGCGCTGCTGCTTCCAATCTTTACGATGGGCTCGATGATGGCGAAGTGAGCGGGCGCGATGGAGAGATTCCGGCCTCCGTGTGAAGATCTGGCGTTTTGACTTCTCGAAGATCGAGGAGTTCGGACTCGACACTGACCCTGCCGTTCCATCGGTTCACCTTGGGGCGCACGACAGCATCGATGCGCATCCCTGCGCGGAGCTGCTCGCGCCATTCGCCCTTGCTCCATCCGACAATCCGAAGTGAACGACTTCCCTGCGTCACTTGCAGACAGAGATGCTTGCCCCGAGCGCCAAGCGGGGCGGCGTCGCGCGTGAGGCGAAGGTCTTCCAGCAGAACCGCCGGCTTCGGGTTCGCCCTGCCGAAAGGCGCGAGGTTCTCCAATCGCGTGACCGTGTCAATGGAAAACTCATCGAGCGTCGCGGCGCAGTCGACGCGCAGGCTGGGCGTGAGCTGTTCGACAGTGATCGCGCCATTGGCGATGCGAACGAATTTATGGGTGAAGGCGTCAAGCTGATCTGCCGCAAGCTCCAGGCCGGCCGCCATATCGTGTCCGCCAAAACGGGAGAGTTGAGCTTCGCAGCCTGTGAGGGCTGCATGAATGTTGAAATCCTCGACGCTCCTGCACGAGCCCTTGCAGACGCCGTCTTTGCGCTGCATCAGGATGGCGGGCCTGCCGAACCGATCCACCAGGCGCGAGCACACGATGCCGACGATTCCGGGATGCCAATCTTCATGCGCGAGCACAATGGCGCGATGGTCGCTTTGCGTCATTCCCGCTTCTTCCGCCAGGCTTTTCGCATGCTCAAATGTTTTCTTGCACGCGCCTTGCCTTTCTGTATTGACGCGGGCGAGATGTTCAGCAATTTCATTGGCGCGCTCGCCGGTCGCCGTCGTCAGCAGTTCTGCCGCCTGGCGCGCGTGCCCCATCCTGCCGCAGGCATTCAGGCGCGGCCCGAGCACAAAACCAACATGCTCAGCGCTGATTTTCTCTCCCGAGAGATTTGAGGCGTCGATCAGCGCATTGAGCCCGACGATGTTTGTTGAGCGCAGCCGCGAAAGTCCGAACCGCGCGATAACACGGTTCTCATCAACGAGCGGCACGACGTCAGCGATCGTCCCGAGCCCAGCGAGCGCTAGACAATCCAGGAGCAGGTCGCGCAGCTTCGGATGCACGCGCTCGCTCCCTGTCCACATTGTCGCCAGCCGCCACGCGAGCTTGAATGCGACACCGGCGCCGCACAGCTCGCCAAACGGATACTCCGAACCCGCAGCGCGTGGATGAACCAACGCGTAGGCGCCCGGCATCTCGCCGGCAGTGCCTCCCGAAGCGTTGTGATGATCCGTGATGATGAGATCGACGCCAAGCTCACGGGCATCGCGCGCCTCTGCGTGCGCCGTCACTCCACAATCGACCGTGACGACGACATCCGCACCCCGGGAAGCGAGTTCGCGAAGAGCTTCAGCATTGAGCCCGTAGCCTTCCTCGATGCGGTGAGGAATGTAGATTTCAATCGGAGCGCCCGGCGCCAGCTCGTTTGCGACGCGGTGCAGGATCGAAGCTGCCGTCACGCCGTCAACGTCGTAGTCGCCGTAAATCACGATTCGTTCGCCGGCGCGAAGGGCGCGGATGATCCGCTCAGCCGCCCGTTCAAGGCCCGGCAGGAGCGACGGATCGTGTAATTGGGTCAGCCGAGGATCGCAGAAGGAGAGTGCGGATTCGCCGCTGAGTCCGCGCGCCGCAAGCACACGCTCGACGAGAGGCGGAGCGCCACCCTCGCGAATCCCTTCGATCAGCCTCCAACGGTGCGTCATGCCCCGCATGGAAGGCGAGCATACCCAGTTGCGGACCCGGTGAGGTTTTCAGCCAGGGAGGGCTACCGAAGAGATCGCAGGATCGACCCGATGAACTGCTCAGCATCAGCATCCGGACGCCGTCAGTCGTTGCCTCAGCGGAATGCTTCGCTAGTCTGTCCCGGTTCAGGCGTCAGAGTGACGCCCAATCGTGTCTTCGGCGATACGCCGCTTTGACGAAGGAACTTCAAGCCGTGGGCAATCCCAGAAAGAGCGCCATCCTCCTGTTCGGCCCGCCGGGCTCCGGCAAAGGCACCCAGGGCGCTGTTCTTGGCGAACTCCTCGGCTTCTTTCATGTCTCGACGGGCGATATCTTCCGCGCTCTGGATAAAGAGTCAGAGCTCGGAAATACCTTCGCCTCCTACTCATCACGAGGGGAGCTTGTTCCGGATGATGTGACGATTCGCATCTTCAATGCTCACCTCGAAAAAGCCCAGAAAAACCGGGATTATTCTCCCAGTGACGACATTCTCCTGCTCGATGGGATTCCACGCAGCGTGCAGCAGGCGCAGCTTCTTGAGGATGATCTTGACGTTCTGAACGTCATCCACTTTGCTGCGAACAACGAAGCGGAACTCATTAACCGCCTGCGCGGTAGAGCGATGAAACAGGGCCGAACGGATGACGCCAAGGAAGAGGTGATTCGGCGCCGTCTTGAGGTGTATGCCCAAGAGACACGTCCGGTGCTCGCTCACTACGACGCTGGGATTGTGAAGACTGTGGATGCGATCGGCACGCCGGCGGAGGTGCTCGCTCGCGTTCTCGCAGAAATCGCCCCATTGCAACGGGACTATTGGGCAGCTCGCGCGAGCGCTGGCTGATTCTCCGACGGGTTCGCTGTCCAATCTCGCCTCACTTTGGCTTCCGGATGAGTTCCGGGCGCCGTCCCCACCTGGAAAGGGCGGGTGGCTGTACTTGAGATCGCCAGGGCGCAACAACGTCCGGACCAGACTGAATACACCGTCCGGTCCTTGGAGAATATCAACGTTATCGGACCTGCTTCGAGGGGAAACCCAATATTACACGGACTCTAACAACAAACTCTCTTCTCTTGCTACTTTGCGTCGTACATGGCAACAGACTGGCTGCCGGGCTGGTGTTGATGTTCCGATAAACAGGTGAGAATGAGGAATTGAGTCGGATTTCTCTCAGGAAGTGTTGTGTTCAAGAGCAGCTCTGGGCGCCTGGCGCTCGTCGCCGCGCGGAAAGTCCTGGCGGATCATTCATGACACTGATGATCGTAAAACCTTCTTTCCCGAGGCGTTAAGGACGGTTTAACGATTGCAGTGGTGATAATTCCCGGTAGACTGTTATTCAATAGTGGGGATCAGTGCGGCGGCAGGGACGCATCAAGTCGGCTGATTTCGCTGGCCGGAGGCAGACGGAAGTGCCTCAGGCGTTGGACGGTGTGTATTTTGTGCGGTCCCGTCGCGCGTCTTTGCGCAAGCCGCTCGTGGGTGATCGCCTAAGGAGAAGTTCGGAAATGAATATTCGTATGACAGCAATCGCTGGCGCTTCAGCGCTGGCACTCGCTGCTGGAACCGCCTTCGGCGGGGCCTTCAGCACCAACATCCCCGGTGTGGGAACGCTCTACTTTGGGCGTGACCTCAGCGCCAACCCGACCCAGGCGAACCCAGCTCGCGTTCCTGACGGAATGCGCACCAACGCTGACGGCGCCCGGGGTCAGTTCGAGTCCAACATCATGAACCCCCTGTTCGAGAGCTTTGAGGGCGCCACGCCCGGGGCATATGTCAACCCCTTCTCGAACAACCCAACCCTCGCTTCTTCGGCCGACATTCCCATCGACTTTGCTCCGGATAACAAAGCAGTCGTGAGCGGAGACTTTGCTGTCCTCGCCCAGCCAGCGAACACCGGCCCGGTGCTCTTCCCGACGATGCAGCCGCAAGGCCGCTACCCCTCAGAGGGCAACAACTACCTTGAGGTTGGCGCCGTCAACGCAGATAACGAGGACTTCACGCTTTCGTTCTTTGAGAACGATTTCACCACACCCAAGGGCCAGCAAGCCTTCGGCTTCTACGGCACGGACATCGGCGATGTCGGCAACGAACTGGAAATCGAACTCCTCGATGGCGCCATGATGATGATCCCGGTGGACACCATCCCGGATGGTGGCTCAGCTTTCAATGCCTCCATTATCTTCTGGGGCATCATTCTCGACGACGGAGTCGCTCCCATCGTCTCCGTCCGCTTCGTGAACTCCGGCGGCGGCACGGACATCTTCGGGTTTGATGAGTTCATCATCGCCACTCCCGAGCAGACGATGATTCCCCTTCCCACGACGGTCGGCCTGGGCGCCGCCGGGCTTCTTGGCATCGCGGCGATCCGCCGCCGGCGCCTCGCCTGATTCAGCCCACCACCGTCCAGCTTTCAGTAAATAAAAGCCCCCGATCCACGATGGGTCGGGGGTTTTTTCAATTCGCTGTGGCGTCGCCACGAATCATCAACGCGCCTCAAACACCACATCCCCACCCACGATTGTTGTCAGCACGCGCGTTTCGTCGATCAACTCCGGATCGATCGCGAGAATGTCACGATCCAGCACGATGAGGTCCGCTGCATACCCCGGCGAGATGCGACCCGTGAAATCCTCACTATGCAGGCAATATGCGGCAACGCTTGTATACGCCCGCAGCGCCTCCTCCACCGTGATGGATTGACTCGGCACGAAAATTTCATCATCAAGCGTGCGGGCTGTCACCGCTGCGTGGATGCCGAGAAACGGATTCACCGAAACGACAGGCCAGTCGCTCCCAAAAGCGAGCTGGGCGCCGCTGTCAACGAGATCGCGAAACGCGTAGCTTGTCTTGATGCGCTGTGAACCAAGGCGCCGCTCCGCGTATCTGCCGTCATCCGCTTTGTGGTAGGGCTGCATGCTGGGGATGACGTTGAGGTGTGCGAAACGCGCGATGTCCTCCCTGGACAAATGTTGGGCATGCTCAACTCGAGGCCGGAGCTTACGCCGTTCGCTCGCCGACATCTCCTGCTCATACCAATCCAGGAGCATGCGGTTGGCCCGGTCGCCGATCGCATGCACCGCAGGCTGAAGACCCATCGAAGCGCCGAGTCGAATCAACTTCGGCAGCGTTCCATCGGCCGCCATCGCCAGTGGAAATCCTGCATTTTCCAGCTCTGAAGGATTGTCCAGATAGGGCGCCAGCTGCCACGCTGTCCGCGAGCCGAGCGACCCATCCATGTACGCCTTGAACCCGACGATGTGAACGCGCCCACTCAGCTTCGGATTGGCTGACGCCCATTCGAGTATCGGCTTCCATTCATCAATGTGATCCACACTCCCCGCCACGGTCACGGCGCACCGGAGCGTCAACTCTCCCGACTGATCCAGATCAACGAAAAGACCTTCGACGACGCCTCGCGGGTCAATGGATCCGACCTGCGTCACGCCGAGCGAGTTTGCATGATGCGCTGCCCGCGCGACAAGCTCGCGCAGCGTTCCCTCATCGCGACGTGGAACCCGGCTGTACAGAATCGACATCGCCTGCTCGAAGATCGCGCCCGTTGGAACGCCGGCGCCGTCGCGTTCGATTTTCCCGCCGGCTGGATTCTCCGGGCCGTCCACGTCGATCCCCGCGTATTCAAGGGCCGAGCGGCTCGCGATCAGGCTGTGCCCGTCCATGCGCGTCAGGAGCGCGCGCCGGCCTCCGGCGGCTTCGTCCACTTCTTCAGCGGTTGGCGGACGCTGATCGGGCCAGCTCTCCGCAGACCACCCGCGCCCGATGAGCCATTCATCTCGCTCCAGTTCACCCGCGCTGGTGCGCACTCGATCAAGCAGCGCCTCCCGACTCTCCGCACCGCGCAAATCAAGAATCGCCAAGCCTTCAGCGGCGCCGGACAGATGAACGTGGGTGTCAATCAAGCCCGGCAATACGCGCTGGCCGTGCGCATCAATCGTGCGATCCGCTTCAAAATCCGCCGGCGCTTCATCGCCAATAAAGACGAAAACACCGTCGCGTATGAGCGCGACGCGCGCGTTCGGCTTCACCGGATCCCCCGTCCAGATGCGCGCATTGACCAACGCAAGGTCGTACCGCTCCGCGTTGCACTCACCCGCGATGTTCGTCATCCCAAGAATCGCTGCGCCAGCCATCAATACGAACTTCATCAGCTTCATCGAGCTCTCCCTGTCTTTCAGAACTGGAAATGAATCGTCAAGGCGCCATCGTCGCGGAGCTTCCCGCGACGGCTCTACCCGCGTCGCGGATTGCGCCGGCCTGATCCGCGCGCCGCTGACCGTTTCGGCCCGAACGGCCCGCCGCCCCCCTGCTCTGCGCTCGCTTGCTCACCCTTGAGCGGCGCGGGGTCACTTTCGTCCGATTCCTCTGCGGAAATCGTTTCCTCGCGCTCCATGTCCTCGGCCTCCATGCTCCATTCATTCCGCTGAGCCTCAGCATGGCCTGCTGGCTCAGCTTCGTCCACATCGCCGATGCGCCCAAAGATCATCCGCCCCGCCGCCGTCTGCAGACTTGAGCGCACTGTGATGGTCACTTCCTCGCCCACCTGCCCGGCGCCATCCTCGATCACCACCATCGTCCCGTCATCCAGATACCCCACGCCCTGCCCGGGTTGCTCGCCCCGCTTGAGAATCCGCAGCAATAACGGCTCGCCCGGGATCACATCCGGCTTCATCGAGCCGGCGACCTCGTTCATGTTGATCACCGAGACATCATGAATCGAAGCGATCCGCGCCAGGCCGATATCGTTTGTCACCAGCGTCGCGGGCATACGCTGCGCCAGCTCGACCAGCATCTGGTCCACGTTCTTTCCTGGCACGATCGTCTCATCAATCGTGACGTCCAGTATCGGCGAACGTTGCAGCTTTGTCACGATCTCAAGCCCGCGCCGGCCGCGAGCCCGTTTCGTTTTTTCGCCGGAGTCTGCTAATCGTTGTAGCTCCGCGAGCACAAATCGCGGAATGACAATCGGCGCCTGCAGCAGCCCCGTTTCCGCGACCGCATGGATGCGACCGTCAATCAATGCGGAGCTGTCCTGTAAAAGTGGCTTGGTTCCGCGAATTTGCTTGGCAAACTCGACATACGGAATCACAAGGCGGAAGTCATCCTGCGTTTGCAGCACGATCGCAACGCCCAGATAGCACAGCGCCACGCCCACCAGCACCTTGATCGCTGTCACAATCTGCGCGATGCGCTCATTCTCACTCGCGCTGAGCGGGTATGACTCGACGATCAGATCAATCACAAAGCTCACCGCGATCGCAGCGATCAACCCGCCGATCAGCCCCACCAACATTCCTGAAAGAGTCGAGAGCTTCTTCTTGGGCGTCAGCAGGTCGATCGCGATGATCGCTCCCGTGATCCCAACGCTCGCGAGCACCGCGAACCACCAATCCACGGCCCAGCTCACCTCAAGCCCAAGCCCTCCGGTGTCAGCGACCTGGAAGCTCGCCAGCAGCGTGACGGCGGCGACCAGCAGGAAGAGCATGACTCGCAGAGCGACCAAAAGCCCCAGGCGGGATCGGTCTTCACGGTCTACGGTGCGGGGGAAGTCGTCGGGCATGCAGGAAGTGTACGCCCGGAGGCCGCCGAGCTACTATCTTCGTTCGCAACGCCTCCGGACTGGCGACCGGGCCCGGTGCGCGGATGGCCCGTGAACCTGGTCAGGGCTTGACCGCAGCAGCCATAAGCGGCAGTCGTCTGGCGCCGTCGGTGTCCTGGTCGCCTGTCCGCAGGCGTTGTGTTTTGTTCCACCAGCCAAAGTCCGTCCGCTTTCATTCGCGCCGACCTGAACTTCCCCAATGGCCTACACCGTCCTCGCTCGTAGATACCGCTCCCACGACTTCGATGAGGTCGTCGGGCAGGATGCGATCGCGCGAACCCTCAAGGGCGCGATCGAGCAGGAGCGTGTCGCCCATGCCTACCTCTTCGTCGGAACGCGCGGCGTCGGCAAGACTTCCATGGCCCGCATCTTCGCCAAAGCTCTTAACGGCGGCTCGGCCGATGTCGATCGCGCCATCATGACTGGGGGCGACACCGACGTCATCGAGATCGACGCAGCGAGCCACAACAAGGTTGAAGAGGCCCGCGAGCTCATCGCCAACAGCGCCTATCGCCCGATGCGCGGCGCTTACAAGATCTACATCATCGACGAAGTGCACATGCTCTCGACGGCCGCCTTCAATGCGCTGCTCAAGACGATGGAGGAGCCGCCTGAGCATGTGAAGTTCATTCTCTGCACCACCGAGGCCCACAAGGTTCCGCCGACAATTCAATCGCGCTGCCAGCGCTTCGATTTTCGCAACATCCCGACGGAGGACATCGCTGGACATCTTCAGCATGTTCTCAATGAAGAGGGCGTGCAGGCGGATGATGATCTTGCTCATATGGTTGCGCGGATGGGCGCCGGGTCGATGCGCGACGCGCTCTCTCTGCTTGATCGCCTGATCGCGTCTGGAGAAAAGAAACTGACCGTTGAGTTGCTCGAAGAGCTGCTGGGATTACCCCGACGCGATGTCCTTCTGCGACTGATCGACGCCCTGACGACCGGCGATGCGAGTGAATCACTCGTCGCAGGCGCGGAGCTGCTCTCGCGCGGCGTCTCTATCGAGCAGGCGATTGAAACCATGCTTGACGCCCTGCGCGATCTGATGGTCCTGTGCGCGTGCGGCGCCGACACAGAGCTTGTCGATCTTGCCGGCGACTCGCGCCAGCGCGCCATCGAGCAAAGCAAGCTCTTCGACGCTCAGGGGCTGGTGCATATGATCGCGCTGTGCGAAAACGTTCAGCGGGCGGTGAAGAACTCATCCACTCAGCGGGCGCTCTTTGACGCTCTGCTCGTGCGCCTCGCGCTCACCGAAAAACTAGCCGACATTGCAGCGCTTGTTGCTTCTGCTCGCGCATCAAGCTCCGGGGCAAGCCCCCCGCCGCGAGCGCCGGTAAAAAAAGTCTGACGGCGGGGAGCGCACGCCAGCCCTCCTCGCCGGCGCCGAGATCAACTCCTCAGCCCAGCGCTCAGGTTGCGGAGCCCGTTCCATCGGCGCCAGCCAAACCAAGCCCGACGCCTGTCAATCTTGAACAGATTTGGCGCAACGCAGTCAACGCTGCTCCGGACACGCGAGCGACGCGGGCGTTGCTCTCATCACTGCGCCTGTGTGAAGTGTCTGATGGCGCCGCGATTATTGAGGTGCTTGATTCGGCTCAGCTTGGGTTTGTGCGCATGCGATCAGCTATGTTGAGCGAGATTCTGGAAAAGGCAGTCGGCTCGCCGGTGCGTGTTGAGATTAAAGGTGAGGCGCCGGCCGTCGCCAAGGGGCCCGCAACGAATCAGCCCATAGACAACCCGCTCGTTGAGCAAGCCCGCGAACTCTTTGACGCGACGCTGCTTTCTATTGAACCTGATGACGACATTCCGGCAGGCGGAGCGCCGGCGAGCGAATAAACGAAGGGAAGCAACAACACTCCATGTTCGAGCAGATGAAAATGATGGGCGCTCTGGCGGGTCTTATGAAAGACCGCGATCGTCTCCAAGAGGTCGGCCAGCGCGTCAAAGCCAATCTTGAAGCAGCCCGCGTGCTTGGTGAAGCAGGCGGGGGCGCTGTGCGCGTCACAGCGTCAGGGCTCGCGCGGGTTATTGATGTTGAGCTTGATCCCTCGATGGTCGCGACACTTGGCGCAGATGATGAGTCACAGCGGCTGGCGGAGTCGCTGATCGCTGAAGCGACCAATGACGCTCTTAAACTCGCGCAGATGTTGATGCAGAAGGAGGCGGCGGCGGCAGCTGAAGAGCTGGGCCTGCCTGAGCTTCCGGGGCTCGAAAACAGAATACCCATCGGGGTACTGGGGGTTTGAATCCCCATCTCCGTTCTTCCGTTGATAACCAGAGTCTACTTACGCAGTAACGACTGCCAGTTGGTTAGCAATGTGATTACCGACAGTTCGTCCTCGATCATCATCCTGTTGATGGTGAATCGTTCCCCCTGAACGTTGACGTCGTAATCTGCGGCCGCTTCGTTCGGCGCATCGAAGAGCGCCACGCCGGCGTCGTAGGTGAAGGCTGCGCCGTTGGCGCCGATCTGCACCGCCATCATCGACCCGCTCGCGGAGATGTAGTACAGCTCGCCGCCGTCGGGTTTCCACTGGGGCTTGCCCCCGCCAGCGATCGAGATGCGCCAGCGATAATTTTTTTTGGGAACAGCGCGCTCTGCGTCCTTGTCTTCCTCCCAGCCGGGCATGAAGGGAACGACATACACCTCCCAAGCGCCCGTTTCACTTGACTGATACGCCAGCCACTTGCCATCGGGAGAGAGTCTTCCCCACATATCGTCGCCGGTGTTTTCAACAAGTGTGAATGTCTCGTTTGTCTCCAGGTCGAGCGCGTAGAGGTCGTTCGAGCCTGTTGAGAGCCACGAGCCTTTACTGAACACGATATACCGTCCATCGGACGACCAATCGGTGGGCATGAGCGCATGGGGGCCGTCTGCTTCCGGGACACTATAGACCGTTTCCGGCTGTCCACCGCTGGTGCGCACTTTTTGCAATGCGAGCGGCTCGCCGTCGCTCCTTGGTATAAAGCCGTAGACGATCCACACGCCGTCAGGCGACCACTGCGGGCTCATCTCCACGCCGTCGAGAAACGTCAGCCTGCGGGCCGGCTCGTCGATGAAGGATCTTTGTTGATCAACATCCCCGTATGAGGGAAGCGTGTAGAGCCAGATATCGAATTGCGTAGGCCGTGTGGGCCCTTCTGGCGCGGCGCTGATGGCGACGTAGTCTTGATTGGGCGAGATAGACGCTGTGTTCTGTGGCACGCCGTCGGCGAGGATGGCGGCTGTACTGCCATCGCGACGCAGGTACAGCATCCTCCGCGCTTCTCCGAAAGCGGAGGGTGCTCCAAAGCTCGAGTTGTCGGCGCTTTCCTCCTGTGATGTCGTGACGTAGATCAGTTCCCCGCTCTCAGCGGCGCTGATTGGCGAGTGCCACGTCGTCAGATCGCCAAAGACGTTCTCAGCGATGACGGACGCCGAGTCTGAAAGGCGTCCGGTCTTGGAGTTGAACGGCGAGGCGTAGAGCGTGCCATCGCGCAGCACAAGCATATTCCCGCTGACGATCTGCCCGGGGTACTGGGCGCGTGTGACCTCGATGTCCTGACTCTCCGCCTGGTGCAGAAAGATGGCGCTCTCGTCGCGGAACTCCGGCATATGATGGACAGCGCTGTAGACGAAGCCCATGCCGTCGGGCGTGAGGCGTGGCCAACGATGGCTGGCGTGGCGCGCTGAATCGATTGTTGTGATCGCGGTGGGATCGCCACCATCGGCTGACACCCTGAAAATTGGCGCCTGGAAATTCGGCGAGAAAACGATGGTGTTGTCAGCGAGCCATGCTCCGCCGCGGCTTGCAAGAGCATCGCAGATCACATGATTGGTCCGCGTCGCCAGATCGTAGCGCCGTAGTTGACCGTTTGCGAAATACCCGACCGATCGGCCGTCCCACGACCAGAAGGGGAACATGGCGCCGTCCGTGCCGTGGATCGATTCAAACTTGTCTCCATCCATCGAACGGATGTAAAGCTTCTGCTCTTCACCGGATTCTTTCGCCGTAAGAGCTAGCATAAACCCATCGCGTGAAAGCACCGGCGGGCCGGCGACATCGCCGGATAATATGAACTTCGCGCCCTCTGGCGGCATAATCGACGAGACGAGCGTCCGTTGTGAAGACGGCGCCGGCGTGAACCACGCGCTCCAGGAGGCGTAGGACGCGAGCAAGACCAACAGCGCCACCACTACCCAAACATTGCTTGTTCGTGTTCCCGGTGCGGATTGCGCAGTCTTAAACTGCTCCTCAAAACCTGCATTCGTGAGTTCGATACGCACATCACCGATGTCGCGCATGCGCATGGATTTATCACGCACGAGGCATTGCCGCAGCACTCGCTGAACAGCAGCCGGAGTGTCCATCGGCAGTTGAGTTAGATCCACATCCTTGTGCAGAATAGCGCCGATTGAATCGGTGACAGTTTCTCCAATGAAAGGCCCAACGCCGGTGAGCATCTCGTAGAGGATCACGCCGAAGGACCAGATGTCCGTACGTTTGTCAACCCTTCGCCCGCGCGCCTGCTCGGGCGACATGTAGGGCGCCGTGCCAAGGATGGCGCCGGGCGTAGTGGGCGAGTTGTCCGGCGACGGCGGTGTGGTGATCGTGGGTAGTTGACTTACAGACGACCCCGATACGCCTCCTTCCTCCGCGCGCGCCAACCCGAAGTCCAGCACCTTTGCTTGACCTTCGGCTGTGACGATCACGTTGCCCGGTTTGAGGTCGCGATGGATGACGCCCGCCTCGTGCGCCGCTTCGATGCCGGCTGCGATCTGAATCGCGAGAGCTATCGCTTCATCAACAGGCAACGCACCATGATCGAGGCGCTCGGCGAGCGTCGGGCCCTCGACGTACTCGAGCACCAGATACTTGGTGTTGTCCTGTTCTTCAACACCGTGGATGCCCGCGACATTGGGGTGGCTCAGTTGCGCGAGCATTTTCGCCTCGCGCTCGAAGCGGGCCAACCGCTCGTAGTCTTTGGCCAGGTGCTCGGGCAGCGCCTTTATAGCCACATCGCGGTCGAGCCGTGTGTCGCGCCCCAGATACACCACGCCCATCCCGCCTCGACCGATTTCGCGGTCGATGTGGTAGGGTCCGATCTGTTCCAGCTTCGTCGCCATCTAGCGCCAGTCTACTACATCTGTGTACCAACCGAGACACTCACAGGAGTATGAGAGGGCAGCTCATTCCTGTTCAACACTGCCTGCTCACCAGCCAAGATCATTCCCATTGCATGCTTGTGGCGGATTCGTTATTCCAACCCGTTGCGCTCGAGCAGGCGGCCAATGACGCCCATAGCTGGCGCAGGCTCTCATGCAAAAAGTGGCGGCGGCTGCTGTAGAACTGGGCCTGCCTGAGCTTTTCGGACTCGACAAGCTTCTTACTGGGTGAGTTTTTTACAAGCAGCGCCTGTGCATGCCATTACACCTTCGCTGCGCAGCGGCCTTCGTTAAAGATCCAGGCTGTCACCACGCGTCGCCCTCCGCCAGCCCATTTTTCCTGCGCATCAAGCATTGGACCCGGAGAAAGAGTCCCGACGACGAGCGTTTCCGCCACGTTTATGTCAGTGACAAATTCAGCGCCGCTCTCGCGCAGCGCCTGTTCAACTGCCCAATCGTTTTTTCCGCGATCGACAACTGCGACGCTCCCGGCGCGGAGCGCCGCTTGATGCTCGCTCAGCCCTGTCCGGGCGGCGGCGAGCCCTGTGAACCGATCCCAAAGCTCAACTGACATTTCATCGCGCGGCTGACTTGCAATCGTCCGGTTCAGTTCCTGCAGCCCGCGCTTATAGCCGGCCAGCGCGTTTTCCGCTTCCGCGATGCGCCGGTAGCGCGTCATGACTTCCTCAATTGTGTGACCGCGCGCCGCTTCGGGCGCATAACGCTGGGCGATCCACCCATTGTTTCGCACCAGGCGCGCGCAGATCATGTTCATATCGCGCCCGGCAGGCGTCTTGGTGTGTTCAACACGAAATCGCTGATCGTACTTCACGCGATAACCCGCAAGAAGAAACTTGGCGCACAAATCATATTCTTCGGCGTAAAAATGGAAGGTTTGGTCGTAGCCGCTGACTTTGAGAAAGGCGCTTTTTCGGATGGCGGCGCCGCACCCGATGATAACTTCGGGCAGACCGCCTGCTTCGTGCGCGCCAGAAGGGAGCGTGATCTTTGCGCCGATGGCGGCGACATCGGAAGGCGCGTCGGCGAGCGCATTAATGAAGTTGGTGTTGATCGGGGCAGAGTCATCATCGAGCATGATGAGCCAATCGCCAGCGGCTGTTTGCGCTCCGATATTGCGCGCAGCGGCGCCTATATTTTCATTGAGATCGACGCGCGTGATGCGCACATGGTTGGTGAGTGCCGCTGGCGTGTGCGCACGGATGCGGGAGGCGTTGTCAATGATGATGAGTTCGGCGCCCCCGGCGCGGGCAAGATCGCGCTCGTCGAGAAGGCTGAGAGCGCGCAAGGTTGCGATCAGCTCTGCAGGTCGATCGCGCGTGGGGATGATGAAGGAGAGCACGGTTGTTCTGGCGCATTGCTATGAAACGAGGGTCATGGATGGGGCGCGGGACTCGGCGCGAGCGGTGACGGCGAGTGTGGCGTCGCTCAGGCGTGCGACGCCTCGGCGCAGGTCGGCGGCGCTGATGGCGAAGTTGCCGAGGCGCTGGGCCTGGGCGGCGGCGGCGATGCTTCCGAGTGCGGCAGCCTGAATGAAATTTCCGCTGCGGGTCAGTGTCAAAGCGGCGGCGGCGAGGAGCGAGTCGCCGCACCCGAGGGGGTCGATGGCATTGGGAACGAGTGAGGGGATGTGCTCGCCGGCGATGCGGGCGCGCCAGTCGACAGCGCCGGTGTCGGAGGAGCTGATGCGATCGAAGGCGATGAGCCCGTCTTCACCCATGGTGACGATGGCGCTGCGGGAGCGCGTTTGTTCAAGGGCGCGCCAGACGACGGCGCTGAGTCCATCATCGAAATCATTGAGAGCGCTGCGCAGTTCATGTTCGGAGGGGCAGATGAGGTCCATCTCGCGCATGGAGAGGAGGCTTGAGCGCCTGCCGCTGATATCGCCGGCGAGCACGTTGACGTGAGGGCGCATGGCGCGGGCGACTTTTTCGACGGTGGCGGGAGTCAACAGATCATGCCCATAGTCTGCGATGATGGCGCCGACACACTCGGAAGCGGCTTGCTCAGCGAGGGTGATGAGTTTGGCTTGCATTGTGGCGTCGAGTGTGGTGGGCTCGATGAGGTCCACCTTCATCACCTTCTGGGCGCCGACGAGATAGCGTTGTTTTTGGGCGAGGGGGCTGTCCACGTCGATCGCGCGGGTTTCGACGCCTTCTGCGAGGAGGCGGCGCCGGAGAGCTTCTGCTTCGGTGGTGCGAGGGAGGGCGGTGATGAGTATGGGATGGGCTCCCATGGCGGCGAGATGGCGGGCGATGATCGCGGCGCCGCCGTCGTAGCTGCGCCATTCGATGGGACGCAGAGACATGACAGGGCTTTCGCCGGCGACTTCTGGGCGGTCGCAGATGACGTAGGTGTCGATGATGGTCTGCCCGACGACACAGATGCGGACGCCGCGGAAGGATGCGATGAGAGGCTCGATATTATCGGGCGTGAGGTTGTGGGTGTCGGCGAGTTCACGGATGCGGGCGTGGGAGGGGTCTGCTGACTGTTGCATCGCCGCGATGAGGGCGGTGGAGCTGAAAACGACATCGCCGGAGCTGAAAACGACGCGCCCGCCGTGCTTTTCGACCGATTCTCGTTCGGCGCGGAAACGGGGGTCATCATTGGTTTCGTATTCGCGTCCCTTGACGTAGACATCTGGGCGGATTTCATTGAGCATGCGGGCGGCGGTTGGGTGGGGATCAATATAGACCCAGTCGACACAATTGAGGGCGGCGAGGTTTTCTGCTCGGAGATCCTGGGGAATGAGGGGGCGGCCGTCGCCTTTGGTCATTTCGCCGTCACCAGTGATGGTGACAAGGAGGATGTCACCGAGCTTGGCGGCGTGCTGGAGGTGGCGGACATGACCGGGGTGAACGATGTCAAAGCAGCCGTGACACTGGACGACGACGCGATTGTCTGCATCGGCGCGTTTGCGTCGGCGGAGCAGCTGGTCACTGGTGATGACCTTGGAGGATGTGGTGTGTGCGCGGGCCATGCGTTCGATGCGTCTTATCGGGCGGTCGTGGATTGGGAACGCAGATTTCCTATAGCGCCGAGTTGGAATAATCGGCTCCAAGCGCCTAGATGCCTGCGTGTCACAAGATACGGGTGATGCCCTATCAACCCATGTGGTTGAGAGGCCGATTTGGGGGATATCCGCACCATGATGTGATTGGATTCCCACAAGAGCCAGAATTGCCGGACCTGCCAAACGTTGTTTTTGCTGGATCCTGGCGTTCGATCGAACACGATGTTCGGCTACCAGAACTGGGGGCTTGTCCCTCACGTTGAAAGGAATCGATCAGAAATGGAAGCTTCAATAATCGAACGTGTGAAGAGCGCTGAGAATCTTCCCTCGCTGCCGACGGTCGCGGTGGAAGTGCTGCGTTTAACGAAGGATGAGAATGCGTCAGCGAATGATCTTGCGGAGGTGCTGCAGAACGATCCAGCGATGACTGCAAAGCTGCTGAAGGTGGTCAACTCATCGATGTTTGGTTTGTCGCGGGAGATCACCTCGGTGAAGCAAGCGATGAATCTCCTGGGGTGGCGGACTGTGCGGATCATGGTGTTGAGCTTCTCTCTGGTTGAGATGATGAGCTCAGACGAGGGCGGCTTTGATTACGAATCGTACTGGAGACAGTCTCTGACAACAGCGGTGACGGCGAGGTTGATCGGCAAGGCGGCGAAGTCGAGGTGCGCTGAGGAGGCGTTTGTCGCGGGGCTTCTCTCAAATATCGGGCAGCTTGCTGCATTTCAATGCGCTGCCGATGTATACCAGCCGGTGCTTGAGGCGGCGAGGGAAAGTGAGAAGCCATTCTTTGAGATTGAACGCGAGCTGCTGGGTGTGACATACGCCCAACTTGGCGCGTCGCTTCTGGATGGGTGGGGGCTGCCTGAGTCGCTGTGTCAGGCGATTGGCGCTCATCTTGGTGACGGGCTTGACTCACTGGAGAATGAGGCGGACCAGATTGGACATTTGGTCCATGCTGCTTCTGCGCTGGCTGGTGTTTTTTGTCGCGACGTTCCGCCGGATCAGCTTGATGCGGCGAAGGCGAGCTGTATGAAAGAGACGAACGTGACACAGGAGGCGCTTGAAGAAGTGCTCGAGGGCCTTGATGATGCAGTGCGCGAAACGGCGTCATTACTTTCGATTCATGTCGGACAGACGTGCAACTACGCACAGATTCAGATGGAGGCGATGCAGCATCTGACGCAGCTTTCGATGCAGGCGGAGGTCGAACGCCAGACGAGCCAAACCAAGGCGAATGAAGCTTTGCAAGAGGCGGATCGCTTGCAGCAGGAAAATCAGGTGATTCGCAAGAAGGCGACGACGGACGCGCTCACGAAGCTGCCGAACCGGGCGGCATTTGATGAGAAGTTGGAAGAGGCGCTGGCGAATGCAAAGAAGACGTCTGATCGGGTGGGCCTGATCATGATGGATGTGGATCACTTCAAGAAGTTCAACGACACCTATGGGCATCAGGCAGGCGATGAGGTGCTTCGCGTTGTTGGCGCGACGATTGCAACGATCACGAAGGGTGTAGCGTTCCCGGCGCGGTATGGGGGCGAGGAGTTCGCCGTGATTCTGTCGGGAGAAGCCGCGGACTCTATATCGCTGACAGCCGAGCATCTTCGCCGGCATATCGAAGAGAAACGCATTGAGTTCAACGGAGAAACGTTCAGCGTGACGGCGAGCTTCGGGGCGGCGAGATTGCAGGCGCCGGCGGAGACGCTGACAGTTGAGCAGGTGATTGAGCAGGCTGACCAGATGCTCTACAAGGCAAAGGAAAACGGCCGAAACCGGCTTGAGTTGGCGGCCTGAGACTCACCCGACAATGAAAGTTTGAAACACGAGGCGGGGCGCGCACAGGCGTTCCGCCTTGTTTTTGCGCACGTTGTGTGGATAGTGAGCAGCTGGGTTGGCCAGGGGGGGTTGGCGGCGTGTTCCTCTGTCAATGAAAAACGCCTGCGAGTGTGAGTCGCAGGCGTTTGTAAGTATTGGACGAGAGTGATGAAGCGGGCAGCGCTTCAGTGTTTACTCGGCGCCGGCCTGAACGGTTTTCTCGCTGACACTCTTCTCATCGCCTTTGGATTTGTCGAAGGCAGCGTCGTAGCCGCTATCGAAGTAGAGATTGTCGGCGCCTTCCTTGTGGGTGACATCGATGACATTCTTCTCCTTGAGTTCACCGGAGAGCAACATTTCAGAGAGCGGATCCTCGATGTAGGAGCCAATCGCGCGGCGAAGCGGACGGGCGCCATAGTCAGGGTTGTAGCCCTTCTCGATGAGAAAGTCCTTGGCGGCCTGATCGAGGCGGAGCATGAGGCCCTGGTCTTCGACGCGGCCGACGACTTTCTTGGTTTCATACTCGACGATGGATTCCAGATCCTCCTTGGTGAGAGGCTGGAAGACGATGGTCTCGTCCAGGCGATTGATGAACTCGGGGCGGAAGAAGCGATCGATCTCCTTCATCAGGACTTCCTTGATGTTGTCAAACTTCTGGCCTTCATCGCGCCGGCCGAAGCCGAAGCCGCCGCCGCCCTTGATGAGGTCGGCGCCAATGTTGGAGGTCATGATGAGAATGACATTGCGGAAGTCAACGTTCCTGCCGAAGGAGTCGGTGAGGCGCCCTTCCTCCATGATCTGGAGGAGCATGTTGAAGACATCAGGGTGGGCCTTCTCGACTTCATCGAGGAGAACAACGGCGTAAGGACGGCGGCGGATGCGCTCTGTAAGCTGACCGCCTTCCTCGTAGCCGACGTATCCGGGAGGGGCGCCGATCAGGCGAGAGACATTGTGCTTCTCCATGTATTCGGACATGTCAAGATGCACAAGGGCGTCCTGATCGCCGAACATGAACTCGGCGAGCGCCTTGGAGAGCAGCGTCTTACCGACGCCTGAGGGCCCGACAAAGATGAACGAGCCCATGGGGCGGCGAGGGTCCTTGAGACCGGAACGAGCGCGTCGGATGGCCTTGGCGATCGCTTTGATCGCTTCGTCCTGGCTGATGACGGTCTTGTGCAGTTCTTCCTCGATGCGGAGGAGGCGCTGGGCTTCCTCTTTCTCGAGGCGCATGAGGGGGACGCCTGTCATCTTGGAGACGACCTCGGCGATGACTTCATCGTCAACCGTTCCGCCGACCTCGTTGCACTGCTGGCGCCATTCGCGCTGGATCTTTTCTTTTTCGCGTCGGACCTGCTCGACCTGATCGCGAAGCTCAGCGGCGCGTTCGTAATCAGCGCCCTTGACGGCGTCATCCTTGTCAATGGAAAGCTTCTCGATCTGCTCTTCAAGCTCAGCGAGGTTCGGGGGCTTGGTCATGCTCTTCAGGCGCACGCGCGAGCCGGCTTCATCAATGACATCGATGGACTTGTCAGGCTGAACGCGCCCGGAGATGTAGCGATCGGAGAGTTCGACGGCTGCTTCGACCGCAGCGTCGGTGATCTTTACGCGGTGATGGGTTTCATACCGATCACGAAGCCCCTTGAGGATTTCAACGGTCTGCTTCTTGGATGGCGGCTCGACCGTGATGGGCTGGAACCGGCGCACAAGGGCGGCGTCCTTCTCGATGTACTTGCGGTACTCATCGAAGGTGGTGGCGCCGATGCACTGGATTTCACCGCGCGAGAGCGCGGGCTTGAGCACGTTGGAAGCGTCGATCGCGCCTTCCGCGCCGCCGGCTCCGACGAGCGTGTGCAGCTCATCAATGAAGAGAATAACGTTCTTGGCGCGGCGAACCTCGTTCATGACCGCCTTGATGCGCTCCTCGAACTGCCCGCGATACTTGGTGCCGGCGACCATCATCGCGAGGTCCAGGACGACAAGACGGCGCTCCTGGAGAAGCTCGGGCACATCGTTGTTGATGATGCGCTGGGCGAGACCTTCGACGATCGCGGTTTTGCCAACGCCTGCTTCACCAAGAAGCACGGGGTTATTCTTGGTGCGCCGGCAGAGAATCTGCAGGACGCGTTCGATTTCTTCGCTTCGCCCGATAACGGGGTCGAGCTGGCCGTCGCGGGCGAGTTCGGTGAGGTCGCGGCCGAAGCTGTCGAGCGCGGGGGTTTGCGACTTGCGCCGCTGCCCCTCGCCGCCACCGCCGGATGTGACGGTGTCGCCTTCTTCGCCGGCGTCAACACCCGCGCCGAGGAGATTGAGCACCTCTTCGCGGACCTCTTCGAGCTTGAGGCCTAGATTCATGAGGACCTGGGCTGCGACGCCGTCGTGCTCGCGGAGGAGGCCGAGCAGCAGGTGCTCGGTCCCGACGTAGTTATGGTTCAGGCTGCGAGCTTCCTCGATGGCGAACTCGATAACCTTCTTGGCGCGGGGCGTCTGCGGGAGCTTGCCCATGGTGACCATGTCAGGCCCGCTCTTGACGAGCTTTTCGACTTCAAGACGGACCTTGCGGAGATCGACGCCGAGATTTTTGAGGACATTCGCTCCGACACCCGAGCCTTCCTTGACCAGGCCGAGCAGGATGTGCTCTGTGCCGATGTACTCATGATTGAAGCGCTGGGCCTCCTGATTGGCGAGGGCCATCACTTTTCGAGCACGATCGGTGAAGCGTTCGAACATGGGGTTTGCCTCCAACACACTGGGCTGCCCGTGTGCGGGGCAGCATGAAACGGGCTGAATGCCCGAGAAAGAACAAGGTCGGTTCGAGTATACGCCTGCAGTGACGCCGAACCCTTCGGCCATTATCAGACGCAATCGGCGCGCCGGCCCGATTTGGTATCGGCTCGGCGACGGGGGCGATTGCAGGCGTTTCGGCCCACACTTTTGACGAATCTGGCAGGAGTGAGGTTACAGGAGGGCGCCGAAGTGGCAGGAGATGTCCCGTCAGGCGCTCTCCACGGGATTGGGCACGGGGCGAATCGCCCCCAGCTGCTCACCCCCTGGCAAGAGTGTCGGCTGTGTTGGCGAGGTCAAAATCCTTCTCGGTGATGCCTCCGGCGTCGTGGGTGGAGAGCGTGAGCGTGACCTTGTTGTAGCGGATCAGAATATCCGGGTGATGCTGAGCTTCCTCTGCGGCGTCGGCGACAGCGTTGACAAACTTCATCGCGCGGATGAAATCATCGAAGAGAAAAGTTCGCTGGATCGCGTCATTGTTGACGCTCCAATCCGAGACCTTGTCAAGACTGGTTTGAATTTGATCTTCGGTGAGCGTTTGCATCGGCTGGCCTCCACGGAGTTCTTGCGCCAGTATCTTCGGGCTCGGGGCGGCGAGGTCAAGCGCAGGGTTCGATTTCGCCTCCGAGGGGGCTGGTCGCCCCGTAGCTGGAAAGAAGGTCTGATTGACGATGGCGAGCGAAGCAACAAAACGGAAAACGCGCCTGGCGCCCTCGCCGACGGGGGCGCTGCACCTGGGGAATGTGCGCACGTTTCTGGTGAACTGGGCGTTGGCGCGGCAGGGCGGGTGGGACATTGTGCTTCGAGTTGAGGATCTTGACACGCCGCGCACCAAGCCGGGGGCGATTGATGAGAGCATTGAGATTCTGGAATGGCTTGGGATGGACTGGGATGAGGGGCCGACGATTCAGACGGATGATCTCTCACCGCATCGGCGCGCGGTGGAGCAGCTTGCGCGCGCGGGGCTGGTGTATCCGTGTGAGCTCACGCGGACGCAGATTGCGGAAGCAGCGACGGCGCCGCATGGATTGGAAAATACTCCGGATATGTCAAATCCGTCTCGTTTCCCCATTGAGTTGAGGCCGGATGAGAGGCCGACAGTTTTTACAGATGTGGAAGCGAACTGGCGCTTTGTGACGCCGGCGGGTGATGTTGAGTTTGAGGACGCCTTTGCGGGCGCGCAACGGTTTGATGTGCTTGAGAACATCGGCGACATTGTGGTGTGGACGAAGCAGGGACACCCTTCGTATCAGCTTGCGGTCGTTGTTGATGATCATCGGCAGGGTGTGACGGATGTTGTTCGCGGGGACGATCTGCTTGATTCTGCGGCGAGGCAGTTGCTGCTGTACCGGGGATTGGGTCTGACACCGGAGCCGCGATACTTTCATCTGCCGCTGGTTGTGGGTGCGGATGGACGGCGATTGGCGAAGCGACATGGGGATACGCGGGTTGTGCGCTGTCGGGCGTCTGGTGTGCGCGCGGAGCGGATGATCGGGTTGATGGCGAGCTGGTGCGGGCTGGCGCGGGCGGAGATGGACGCGGAGGGGTTCGCGGGGGCGCTGGAGGTGGATAAGATTCCCCATAAGCCGATAGTTTTTACAGGTGAGGATGAAGCGTGGCTGATGTCAAACGAATCGTGAAGTGCGGCGTTGTGCTGGTTCTTGCGGTGTGCGCGGCTGTGTTGGCGCCGGGGTGTGACGAAGAGACGGCATCGGATATTGCGACGGTGAAGATCGGCGACGAGTATTTTCACCTGGAGATTGTCGCGGATGATGAGTCCCGATATCGCGGGCTTGGCGGACGTGAGTACATCGCCCCTGATGGGGGGATGCTTTTTGTGTTTCCGCGGACGTTGGCGCTTGCGTTTGTGATGCGGGACTGCCCGGTGGAGATTGATGTTGCGTATCTGGACGCAGCAGGCGCGGTGGTGGCGATGCACACGATGCCTGCGGAGGCGCCTCGCGGCGAGAATGAGTCGGAGTTTGAGTATGAGGCGAGGCTTGAGCGATATCCGAGTCGATTCGGCGCGATGTACGCGATCGAGACGGCTGGGGGACGTTTGTCGGCGGTGGGGCTGAAAGTTGGTGACCGTGTGAAACTGGACCGGGAGAGGCTCAAGGCGTCGCTGCGCTGAACCGATTCGCGGAGAGCTTCGACCGTCTGCTGTCCGTTTGTTTTCGGGCGTCGTCGAGTCGGGCGAACAAATGGTGGTGCAACACGGATGAGCGCCAGGCAAGTTTTATTGATGACGTCTGAATCGAGCGCGGCTGCGCTTCACGCGGTGTGGGATAGCGCAGCGTCGCAATGGCCGACCGGCGCTGCGGCGCCTGGCGTGCGCACGATTTCACTTCAAGCTGGCTTGGCGCAGGGGGCGGACCTTACGGGTTCTGCGGCGGTGATCGGGCTTGATGAATCGGTGAGCGCAGTTGAGGTGTTGCAGATCATTGATCTTCTTGAGGATCGGCTGATTCCGGCAGTGATGACGGGGCTCGGAGGGACGGAGGGCGCGCGGGCGACGAAGAACTGCGTCGGGGCGGCGCCGATTACGGACGATCCGACGATGCTGGCGGGGATGCTGGCTGCGCTTCTGGCGCGTCAGCAGACTGTTGAGGGGCTGCGGCTGGAGTTGGCTGCGGCGAAACGATGCCAGGGCGGTCTGGCGGAAGAGATTGATCGCATGCACGAGGAGTTGCAGCTTGCAGCGAGCGTGCAGCGCGAGTTTTTGCCGCGGGAACTGCCGACGCCGGCGGGAGTGGACATTGGTGTGCTATTCCGGCCTTGCGGGTATGTGAGCGGGGATGTGTACAACGTTGTTGAGGTGGATGAAACACGGACGAGCTTTTTTCTTGCGGATGCAGTGGGACACGGAGTGCCGGCGGCGTTGATGACGGTAAACATCTGCCGGGCGCTGCATATGGTCGAGCGGCGCTCATCGGGTGCCGAGTGGGTGACGCCCTCTGATGCGCTCACGCATTTGAATGAATCCATGGTGCGCGGGCGCGGCGGGAGCAGGCGGTTTGCGACGGCGGTGTATGGGGTTATTGATTCAGCCAAGCAGAGTGTGACGCTTGCCACCGCGGGGCATCCGCCGCCGCTTCGGATTCGGGCGAACGGCGAGATTGAGCGCATCGAGACGGATGGCTGCCTGCTGGGAATCTTCCCGGATGGGACGTTTGAGGAAGTGACCTTCCCGATGAAGCCGGGCGATGCGTTGTTGGTTTACTCAGATGGGTTTGAGACGGCGTTTCCGCAGGGCAGCGCGGAAGAGCGGGCGGCGGGGCGCAAGCTGCCGAACTCCAAGTACATCGATCGGTTTGTGGAGCTTGCTGAAGTGGGACGGCGCGAAGGCATGGGCGCGGGAGTGGAGTCTTTGGCGCGGCAGCTTGATGAACATGTTGGGTCGCTGCACCAGGTGGATGATCTGACGGCGCTGGCGATCGCGCCGCGCGCGATAGCGGCTCGGCGGGCGGCGTGAGCTCGCATTGATCGTGTTTTGTTTTCAACCAAAGTGGAATGTGCGAGCGTTTAGCGGCGACGGCGGCGCGTCAGGGCGCCTATTGCGATGACACCCAGTGCTCCGGCGCCTGGGGCTGGAACACTTGAGAAGATGAGGTTGTCGATGATCGCGGCGTCTTTGTTGATTTCGACGCTGCCGATGCCGTTCTGGGAGAAGAGGCCGATGAAGGTGTAGTCAGCGACGCCGACGGTTTGGATTGATGTGGAGTCTGAGAAGGAGACGATTTCGATGACCTGCCCGAGTGTGTCGCGGAAGGTGATGGTTGGGTCGGGAACCTGACTTGTTCCGTCGTTGTTGTTGATCATCCAGAAGCCGACGGCGCGGGTCGAAAAGGCGACGCCGCGTGCATCTACGCCGCCGACGAAGTTCATTGTGAAGTTGTCGACATTAACGCTGGGGATTGAAATTTCGTTGTCTTCGAGCGACATGCCCATTGCTTCGGAAATCACCTGGAGGGCTCCGTCGAAGTTGGCGTTGCCGTCATTGACCCAGCGGACAGCGGGATCGAAGGTGACGCCCATGTTGGCGTATTCGTTGGCGGGCATGGCGCGTGTTTCGCCGGGGATCAGTGGGTCAAGATCATCACTGACGACCGCGGCGCCGGAGCCATCAAGATCGAATGTGATGTCGGTGCGATCGAGTCCGTCGAAGAAGCTCTTGTCGAAGAACGCCGCCTCAGCGGTTCCGGCTGCGCCCACCATCATCGCGATGGCGCCGAGAGCTGCGAAGCTCGCCAGCGGGAAATGAATTGACCGCGCCTGTGCGCTGAAGTTTGCGCGCTGCATGCCTGACTCCTCTCATCCAGCAACTGACGAAGCAGGCTCTGTGCAAAGCCAATAACAACGCCCGGACTACACAACGGCAGTCACTGCTGTGTTTGTGAGACCGACGACTCCCCGTGCAAGGGACGCCGGACGCATGCACCATACACCGTCGTGATGAGGCGTCAAGAAATTATTGAGCGAAGAGCAAACATGACGCCCAATAACGACAAGAAATAAGCCGAACACCCCGCAAGGGGCTCGGCTGGCAAAACTTCACAACAGATTGTTCGCAGCGCAGTCTGGTAACGCGCTGGATTTTATTGGTCGTTTGGATCGTCGATCGGAACGTCAGCGACGCGGATTTCGGCGGGGGCGTCCAGACCTTCGAGGTGCTTGGCGGCGAGCATGATGTCATTCATGAGCACCACCCGGCCGATTGAGTCGCCGGCGCCGAGAGAGGCGAGTGTGTAGGAGCCCGGGGCTCCTCGCGACGGACCTGCTGCGAGCGCGACGACCTGCTGGGCGTCGTTGTGCCAGGATGTCTGACTGGAAGCGAGCCGTTGTGAGGTGCATCCGCCCAGAGCGAGAGCTCCGATGGTCGCCACGCCAGTCGCTGCGATCGCTGTCCAGTTCATGCGGACGGACGACCGATAAGTGAAACCGTCATGTCGTATGTTGTCCATGCAGAGCCCATCGGCATGCTGCTGTGGTGACTGAAGATCAACAGCGACGCCTCGTATGAGTTCCCACCTCTTTTTTCGTTGGCCGAAAATAGAGGGCGGGACACGTCAGCTATGCCCACGGGACGCGATGACGAGCGATCTCTATACTGCCGCGCGACACATTCAGCCCGATCAGGGGAGCAGGTTCATGAATCACAATCGCATTCTCCGTCACTCGCTTTGTTCGCAGCGGAGAGTCGCCAGGGCGATTTTCAGCGTGGCGACGATCGCCTGTTTGTGCGCCGCAGCTCCCGGCGCGCTCGCCCAGGACGCGGAGTCACCCGATGCCGACGCGCCCGCCCCACTCCTTACGCCGACAGCGGAGGATGGCGGATCGCATACGATCTCCGGGTTTGAGATTGAATACGCGACGCCGAACCCGAGCCATCCCGGCGCTGAAGATGTCCTGCCTGCTGCGATCGAAGTTGTGCGCACGGAAGAAGGATGGGTGGCGCCGCGCAACGGCGGCGCGACATTGCTGGCGCTTGAGGATGTCCAGGTCGGCGACGAGCAGCGGTTTTTTGACTCAGCGCTGGTTTTGATCGCTCCGGCTGTTCTGCAACGGTATCTCGATCTTGGGCTCATTGGCGTGTACGTTCAGCTTTCGCCGGAAGATTTCACTGTCCGCGATGGGCAGATAGTCGATCTTCGCCCGGCGGGAGACACGATTGTCACCATCCGTGTGACGACTGGCGTTGTGACACAGATCCAGACGATCGGCATGGGCGCGTGGATTCCTGAGGATGAGGAGCGCGTCAACAACCCGCGCCATGAGCGCATTCGCCTGCATTCGCCTGTTCAGCCTGCTTCGGCAGGTTCGCGCACAAGCCTTCTCGATCGTGAGTCGCTTGATGATTATGTTTTCCTGCTGAACCGGCATCCCGGCCGGCGGGTGGACATTGCTGTCGCTCCGACCGGAGTAGAGCAGGGCGCGGTCGCGCTTGATTACATCGTTGCGGAAAACCGCCCGTGGTTTCTCTACGCCCAGCTCTCCAACACCGGCACCGACTCCACGGATGAACTGCGCGAACGGTTCGGTTTCGTGCATAACCAGCTCACCGGCGCCGACGATATTTTCTCCATTGACTACATCACATCAAACTTCAATGAGCTTCACGCTGTCACCGCTTCTTATGAGCGGCCCATCGCGGGGGATTACCGTCTGCGCTGGCGGGCTTATGGTTCTTGGAATGAATACACGGCGAGCGATGTCGGCTTGCCGGGCTTTGATTTCGATGGGCGGGGGTTCTCTGCGGGTGCGGAAGTTATCTGGAACTTCTATCAGGATCGGCAGCTTTTTCTCGACTTTGTCGCTGGCGCCCGCTGGGAGCAGTCGCGCGTGCGGAACCCTCTTGCTGCCCTTGATGGCGACGCGGAGTTCATCATTCCGTATGGCGGGCTGCGCCTTGAGCGATTTACCGACAGCGATCGCTCATCGGCTTCGGTTTTTCTTGAAGGCGGGATCAACACAGCTGGCGACGAGGACGAGCTCGGCAGGACCGACGCCGACCCCGACTGGCTCACCCTCCAGTGGAGCGCGGCGCATTCCTTCTATCTTGATCCATTCTTCGCGCCCACTGTCGAAGAGGGAACGCCATCACTGGCGCACGAGGTTGCGCTTTCTGCACGTGGTCAGTTTGCATTCGGCGATCGGCTGATCCCGACGGCGGAGATTATCGCTGGCGGTCTATATACGGTGCGCGGTTTTCCGGAAGCGGTTGTCGCGGGTGATACGGGGTTCATTGCGACCGCAGAATATCGATTCCATGTTCCGAGAAGTTTCGAACCCGACCCCCAGCCCTCCGATCTTTTCGGACGTCCCTTCCGGTTTGCGCCGCAATATCAGTACGGCCCGACTGACTGGGACCTTATCCTTCGCGCTTTCGTGGATTTAGGCCGCACGATTACCAGCGACCGGCTATCGTTCGAGCAGAATGACACGTTGATCGGCGCCGGCATTGGCATTGAGCTTGCTCTCTCGCGTCACTTCATCGCACGCCTCGACTGGGGCTTTGCGTTGCGGGATGTTGAGCGGGCGTCGGGAGGCTCGAACAGGGTCGACGCCGGCGATGACGAGTTGCACTTTGTCATCACCGTCGTTTTCTGACGGCGGGCTTGAGAGTCGGATAACTGAACCTGCGACGTTGAGTTCATCAATCAACGTCGCCGCCCTTTCCGGGGAGATGGTCGGATGAAAAATGAAAGATTTGCACATGCTGCTTCGGCGGCGCCCGCTGCTCGACTTGCGCTCGCTGCGGGATTCGCTATCAGTCTCACTTCGCTGCCCGCGCTTGCGGCGCCCCAAGGCGCACAGGTTGTTCGTGGCGATGTTCAACTTACGCGGCAGGGGGACTCGACCGTCATCCGCGCTTCCGATGGCTCGATCATCAACTACCGCAGCTTTGACATCGCGGGCAATGAGAGCGTTCAGTTCCTCCAGCCGGATGCGGCTGCCCGCGTTCTGAATCGAATCAATAGCGCTACACCGACGCGCATCGACGGCGCACTGACTGCAAACGGGCGCGTTTATATTGTTAACCCGGCAGGCGTCATTTTCGGAGCCAACTCAGTTGTAGACGCTGCGGGCGTTGTCGCGGCGGCGGGACGGCTTTCTGACGCAGACTTTGCCGCGGGCGTTGACCATTTCACTGATGTGACTGGTTCGATTATCAACCGTGGGATCATCACCGCGAACGCTGCGCATTTTATCGGCCAGCATGTTGAGAACCACGGCTCCATCATTTCCGAGAACGGAGTCGTTTCGTTGCTTGTTGGCAATGATGTGTTCATCGGTGAAGAGGGTGGGTCGATCTTTGTTCGTCTTGATGGCGCCGCCCTGGAAAGAGCAGGCGCCGCTGCTGCGAATGTGAGTCACGCTCCAAACGACACGGGCATTGTGAACACAGGAAGCATTGATGCAGGGCGTGGCGTTGCGATCCTCGGCGCGGGCGACACCTACTCGCTGGCGATCTTCAACCAAGGCGAAATCAATGCGCCAAGCGGGTCTGTCGATGTCATTGCGCAGCGAGGCACTGTGCGCAATGAAGGCGTGATCTCCGCGAGTGTTCGTGAGGGCGCCGCTGGGGAGATCGTCATGCTCGCGCCCATCATCGAGCAAGCTGGGGTTGTTGAAGCTGACGCTTCATCCGGCGCCGCGGGCGATGTTCGCATTGACAGCTCACTTTCGACAACGCTGGCGGACGGGTCGGTGACCAGCGCCGCGGGCGGTGGCGGGCTCGCGAGCGGGGGTGAACTTCTCGTCCACGCTCGCGAGGGCGACACGCGCGTTGAGAAAGGCGCGCTCGTTGATATCTCGGGGGGCGAACTAGGAGGCGACGGGGGAACGGCTGAGATTAGCGCCGGCCAGCGCCTTGATGTGCGCGGCAAGCTCGCTGGTGATTCCCGGGTTGGTTACGCGAAGGCGTCCATCCTCTTTGACCCGCTCGACATCCAAGTCTTCGCGGGGCTTGACGGCGATCAACCCAATGATGGTGAAGCCTCGGACGGCTCGGTCGCTGGAACAGATTCACCTGGCGACACCTTCATGATCTCCACCGGCGCGATTGAAGACTTCGCGGGCGATGTTTTTCTGCAGGCGATCCGCGATATTCTCGTCGGCGAATCCATCAACAAGACCAACGGCGGTCTGGAGCTTGATGCGGGGCGCGATATTCTTCTTTCCGGCAACTTCGCCGGCTTCCAGGATATTTCGATCGCTGCAAACTTCCTCGACTTCACCGCGGGGCGCAACATTGTCGACGGCTCACTCGGCGGCGCCCAGCTCTTCTCGACCGCGACTGACATCACACTTGAAGCGCGCACCGGCGCGGTTGATTTCGGCATCGCAACCGTCCCCAATGGGCGCACGCTGAGCATTACACAGGCGCAGAGCAAGTTTGTTGGCGCCGGCCCGTCCGGGTTCGTCGGCAATCGTGAAAATACAAACCTCGTCGTCAATATCACGAACGGATGGCTCGTTTTTGGCGGTGATTTCGGTGGTGAAGGCGGCCCGCAGGAGCTTCTCTCCGTTGACGCGACGGCGTCGCAGTTCCTTCGCGTTGATGACGACATCATCGCTGGCGACTTCGTTCGGATGCGGGCTGAAGACGATGTGCTTATCGACGGCTTCATCCACTCGCAGAATCTTATTGAGCTGCACGCAGGCACGGATGGCTCGGGCATGCTCAGCTTCCTTTCGCCGGGTTTAGATTTCGGCGCTGACACAATCGTTCTTCGCTCCGGCAATAACTCGGGGCTCGGAAATGCGAGCATTGACGCGCGCACGAACATGCCGATCTTCCGAGGCGCCGCGCTGGGCGCGACGCGACCTGACAACTTTACCTTCCGTCAGGACGCTGCGGTTGACACCACTGATCTGCCACTGCTTTCACAGTTCGGCACGGGCAACGTGATGGGCATGAACTACCGGATTCAGTCTGATGACTCCAGCGTCACCATCATGGATGGGGCTTTTGTCGAGGGAAGCGATCTTGAGCTTCGCTCACAGATTGGCTCTTTCATTAATGATGATCTTGATCTTGAACGGCTGCTCGTCGTTGGGCCGGCGATCATTGATGACAATGTCACGACAACTGGCACGCAGACTTACAGCGGCGATGCAACCCTCACCGCGAACGCCACGCTCACAGGTTCACTCATCCGTTTCTTCGCCAACCTTGACGGCGCCAACGATCTCACGATTATTGGCGACGCACGCTTCGATGACGAAGTCGGAGAGGCTGCGCCACTTGACTCGCTCATTGTCAATGGCGACACCACCATCAACGGCGGCGCGATTACAACCACCGGCAATCAGAGCTACAACGGCGAAACGACTATTGGCGACGACACCGAACTCACCTCCGTGATGGACGGCGTCATTCGGTTCGGCGCCGCGCTTGATGGGCCACACAGCCTTGATGTTCAAACCGGGGAAGGCGGGTTGATTGTTTTCGGCGGCAACGTCGGCGCGATGACGCCGCTGCTCGATCTCACGCTCACCACCGCCGGCGCCGACGGCGTGCGCGACATTCCAAATAAAGCAACGATCGTGGGTGAAAGCGACACCAGCTTCTTCGTTCGTGATTTTGTCATGGGTCAGCACGAGAAGATGACGGTCAAGGGCGATCTACTCATCGACGCCAGCCGGGATGCTTTTGTCGGCGACCTTGTCTCGGTCGGCGACATGACCGTCCGGGCTGCTGACACCATCACACTCTTGCTTCGCGATGCGAGCGATCTTATCGAAGCGGACGGCGACGTCGTCGCGGACCGCGGGCTTGATTTCGTCGCGGGTGGTGATATGGAGTTTGACGGCGCGATTGCATTCGCAGGCGCCGGCCCTGATCCCACCTTCGGAGCCGTCGGCGCGCTGCCGACCAACGCTGGGCTGGCCGGCCTTGAGCTTTCCGCGATCGATCCTGCTCTTGTCACTGCAGACGCGCTGATGATGGACGACATGGTGCTCGACCAGCGCACCACCCCGGGCGATGGTCCCGGCCCGGGCCCTGATCCTGATCCTGATCCGGATCCTGATCCGGATCCAGAGCCAGAGCCAGAGCCCCAGCCGCAGCCCGATCCCGAGCCGCTTCCCGATGACATCGATGACGAGTTGGGCGGGGCTGACCGGATTCCACCTCAGTTCACTGACACCATTGTCCCCGATGCGTACAACGTCGTGCAGCTTCAGCAGATTGCGATCGCTGCCCGCGGCCCAAGCCAGACCGAAGCGGTCAACGGGCTCATCGGTCGGCTCATCTTCAATGACCTTCCCAACCAGCCGAGCGGGTTTGGCTCTGCATACACCATCGCAGCGACGCGCATGGACATTTACGCCGTCGAGCGTGTGATTGACAGCTACGAATCGGTCTTCGGACCGATCGGGGCTGAGCAACCGGCGATTGTCGCGCAATCAATCTCGGCTGCGATGGATCGCTACAACGCTGCTGACCTTGCGGCGCTGGGCATCGACAGCGCCAATGCTGACCCGTTCCAGACTTACCTCGCCAACATGCCCGGCGAAGCTGAGGCTCTGGACTATGTTCTCAACCTCCAGCGTCTGCTTTTTGATCTTGGCGATCTCGGCCTGACGCCCCGCGAGTACGAACGGGCTCGCGCTACGCTGCTGGCTTCACTCATGAACGAGTCCAGCCTCACTCCCGAGCAGCTCTACCGCATGATTCGTCCGGTCCGCGGGGGCGCGGGCGGCAAAGGGCCGGCGGCCAGCCCTGTTCGGTAACGAGCTCTGTTTTTCTTGACTAACTTTCCAATCCTTACAAAATCCTAAAATAATACAACAAGGGCTTCGCCCCAAGCCAATCTGGCAGGAGCGGAGTCCTTTTCGTGCGCACAGGCTCTATTCATGCTGGCCAAAACACCCTTATGCCCCTTTGCGAGGGCGCCGCCATTGCATCTTCTGCCCTGCGTGCAAAATCCTGTGACATGCCACCCCGGTACAAGCGTCTAAGGGAATGAGGACGTGAAAAGGCCAAGCTGGCTCCCCGGAATAAGTCGGAACAAGGAGATATGTGAACCCATGACTCATGACGCCCCTACGAAGACGACACCTCCCTCTCTCTCTCAACGCGCTCGCGCAGCCGTCGCACTTCTTTGTGGCGCCTGCGCTGTTCCTGCGATTGCTCCGGAGGCTCTGGCTGCCTCACGCACGCCGACTCCTGAAATCTCAACGGAGTCACTCGTTTATGCGAATGCTCTTTCGGACGCCTTCCAGGCTGTCGCTCAGGCGGTGGGGCCGGCTGTCGTCAACATCCGCGCTACTTCGGCGCGGCGATCCGGCGCCCAACCCGGCGTGGGGACCGGCGTGATTTTCTCCGAAGACGGACTCATCCTCACCAACAACCACGTTGTCGCGGGCGCTTCGCGCGTCCTCGTGACGCTTAGCGACGGCCGCGCGTACCCCGCTGAGGTGGTCGGCCTTGACGCCAACACTGATCTTGGCGTCCTCCGGATTGACGCCCCCGATCTGACCGCTGCGGCGCTGGGTGACTCCGATACTGCGCAGGTCGGCCAATGGGTTGTCGCGATTGGCAATCCCTTCGGCCTTGATCAAACAGTCACCGCGGGCATCATTTCGGCGCGTGGACGCTCCGGGCTTCGTCTGGCTGAATATGAGGATTTCATCCAAACTGACGCTGCGATCAATCCCGGCAACTCCGGCGGGCCACTCGTCAATCTGAACGGCGAAGTCATCGCGATTAACAGCGCCATCACGAGTCGATCCGGCGGATCGGTCGGCATTGGCTTTGCGATCCCCATCAATATGGCGAGCTATATCGCGCGGAGCATTGTCGAAGACGGGCAGGTTGTGCGCGGATGGCTCGGCGTCAGCATGGCGCCGGTCAATACCGAGCGCGCGAGCTTCCATGAATACGACGGCAACGACGGTGTCTACATCGCGCGCGTTCTTCCCTCCAGCCCGGCTGACCGTAGCGGATTCGCAATGGGAGATATTGTGACACGATTTGATGGTCGGGATATCGAGAGTCCCAACCAGCTGCGCAACGCGATCGCTCTCACGCCGCCCGGACACGAAGTCGATATCGAGCTCTTCCGCGATGGCGAGTTCATCACGCTTCCGGTCAAGCTTGGCGACAAAGACCTCGCTGCTTCTCAGACGCTCGCGACAACCACCCGCGTTCCTCAACTCGGTCTCACCTTAGATACGCTTACGCCGACTCTCGCCCAGCGTCTGCGCTTCAAGCGCGATGTTGAAGCTGCGGTTGTCGTCACGGTTGAGCCGGGCAGTGTGGCCTATCGCGCGGGAATCCGCCCGGGCCAGCTCATCGTCAGCGTCGAGGGCGAGCGCGTGCGCACAGCGAGTGCTGTCGCGAGCGCGATCGACAATATTAATCTACGGCAGGGCGCACGGCTTCGCGTTGTTGATGGTCGGGGCGTCACGCACAATCTTGTGCTCCGCTCGGGGTAGGCAGTTTCTGCGAAAGGCTCGTTTTTGGATCGCCTTTTTCGTGTTCGCTGGCCCCCCCTGCTATTCTGTCGCCATGAACACTGAACAAGCCCGCGCCCTGATGCACGAGTGGACCGCCAGCCCCGCCCTTCGCGGCCATATGGAAGCGGTCGCCGCCTGCATGGACGCCTACGCGCACGAGATCGCCCCTGACGCGCGCGAACGCTGGGTTGTCGCGGGTCTGCTCCACGATTTTGACTACGAGAAACACCCCTCCAAGGAAGAACATCCGTTCGTCGGTGTGAAACATCTGAAACAGTTGAAAGTTGATGAGGAAATCCGCACCGCCATTCTTGGTCACGCAGAATACTCCGGCGTCCCGCGCGAGACGCCACTTGCCAGAACTCTCTTTGCCGTCGATGAGCTTGCCGGCTTTATCGTCGCATGCGCCAAGGTGCGCCCTTCGGGCATCTCGGATATGGCGCCGAAGAGTGTGAAGAAGAAACTCAAAGACAAGGCATTCGCCGCGGCTGTCAGTCGTGATGACATCAATAAAGGTGTCGAGGAACTCGCTGTCGATCTCACTGCGCATATCGAGAAGTGCATTGGTGCGATCCGGGACTGGTCGCGTGACAATGAGACTCTTCAAAACGCGGTGACGCCGGCCGGCGCTGCAACTGCTTGATCAACAACCATGCTTACTGCATTCACAAGACGCCCCAGCGATTTGATCGCCGACTGCCTGCTCACGTATATGGATCGGGATCCGATCGACGCCGCTGTCGCGCGCCAGCAGCACGCTGCCTATGAACAGCTTCTTGCTCAGCTTGGTGTGCGTGTTGTTTCCCTCCCGCCGCGCAGCGACCTGCCCGATTCGGTCTTTATGGAGGACACAGCCGTTGTGCTTGATGAGCTTGCTGTTTTGTGCGCAATGGGAGATGCGGGGCGCGCCGGTGAAACTGCACTCACCGAAGAGCTTCTTGCCCCGCACCGTGAAATTGCCCACGTCCGAGCCCCCGCCAGCCTTGAAGGGGGTGACGTGTTCCGTGTGGATCGCACGATTTACGTCGGCCGCTCCACTCGCAGCGATGACGCTGGTATCCAGGCGCTCGCGCGTCATATTGAACCGTTGGGCTACGAGGTCTGTGCTGTGGACGTCACCGGGTGTCTGCATCTTTCAACGGGCGCGAGCCATCTCGGGGATGGCCTTGTTCTTGCTAACCCAAACTGGATTGACACGACTGCGCTCGAGCGCCACGAACTCATCGCGGTCGACGCCGCCGAGCCCTGGGCAGCGAACGCCATGCTCGTCGGGGACGCGCTCATCATGCCGGCGGAGTGTCCGCGCACGATTGAAAAGATCGCGAAGACCGGCCGGAGCGTGGAAGCGACGCCGATCAGCGAGCTCGCCAAAGCTGAAGCCGGCCTGACGTGCATGCGCCTGCTGTTCAACACTGACAGCTCAACTCTGCCCGAAGAGTCTGATACGCGCGTAATCGAACCCGCCAACAACTAAGTAATCAAACTTCAAGCAGGGCTCGGCTAAGCGTCCACCACGGTGAAAGTTGAAAATGGCGTCATCGCCTCTTCGATGGAATGTAGCGGCACATACTCGCTGCATGCTTCAAACCGATCCCACAGCGCCAATACGTCAGGATGTTTGTGAGCCCGCACAATCGCGCCATCATCGGTCCATTCTGAAACATCAACAACCGTGCCGTCCTGAGCTCGCATGGTGATGTTTGGCCGGTCCGTCGCCATTCCAAGCTGGCGCAAAAGTGTGAGCCGTTCTCGAACCAATGTGACCAACTCTTGATCTTTTCCAAGATGCGGCCGAAACGCAGCAATCACAATCCTGCCCATGACGAACTCCTCACAGCCTTCCGAATCACAAGCGGCGTCAGATATCTTGACGCTACCGGCGGTGAGGATATCAGGAAAAACCACCTTTCCCAACACGAAACGATCTATTCGAGCGCCAGCTCAGAATGGAGATCCCGAGATCGAGCGAGGATGACGTGTACGTTTGCCAAGTTCCGGCGCTCAGGCGCCCGCAATCAATCGAGCGCCATCGTGATATTGACGATTTTGTCATCGCGTTTGACAGTCATATTTAGTGGTGAGCTTTTGAAGATAGTTGCGAGTTCGAGCTGCGATGCGCCGGAGACGCTCTTACCATTAATCGTGAGGATTTGATCACCCGCGCGCAAGCCAGACGTCTGAGCCGCCATGCCTTCAATCACGCCATCCACGACAAGCTCGCCGGAGCCGATCTGATTTGGGTTGAACTGAATCCCATAGCGCTTCGGACGCTGCGCCTGCGATCGATCCACGGTGGCGCCGGTTGGATCGACAAAGCGCACCCGCCGGTTTTGTTGGTCCCAGGTGATTGTGAATCGCTTGAGCGCCTCTGTGCCGAAATGCACCCACTGGATTGTTGGCACGAACATGACTTGCGGCGACTCCCAAGAATAGGCGCCCAGCGTGATGGTTCCATTCAACTTCGAGCCATAGACCTCGAAGCTCCCGGAAGCGCTGCGGGCCTGGCCGACCACTATTGGTTTGCCTTCAAGCGGCAGCGAGTCAATCTGGTTGTATGGCAATGTGATGCCTGACGATCCGCCTGAGTCGATATGCGCTGGATACTGCGTTCCCTCGACATCCACAGTGAACACAGGCATGGTTGAGTCCGCGTCGGACTCATAGTCAAGAATTGATCGCCCGTCCGCTTGGGGCAGTTGGCCATCTTCGATCAGCATCTCACCGCCTGGGTAATCGATCGTGAACAGGCAGTTCGCGAAGGTCGATAGGCCAATGATCCCGCGCGGCGCACCGCCGGCGGAGCCATGAATCCCCGTGCGATTGCTCGATAGGGCGGAAAGCCCGGTGAAGATGGCGCCACCGATTTCGACTTGCTCGAGGCTGACGAGATCGCTATCGATGGCGGCGCCGCGCGCCATATCTACAACCTGTTGCGTGCCGATGATTTCTAGTTTGAGTTCCTGCGCAAAGGCTTCGTTCAGAACGATGCCGGTTGCCCCTGAGTCGAGAAAAAATGGAAATGGCCCCTCGCCGTTGATCGAGGCATGAATGATTGGAATCGGGCGGCTCATATCAAGTTCAACCTGCGCGCCGCCCTTTGGGATGTTGGTGGCATCGGGGCCTTGTGAAAACTGCGCCTGGACGGATCCGCTGATCGCAGCCATGACAAGAAATACGCGGATCAGTGGTGAGTGTGGCATGGGCAGTTCTCCTTTGTTGAGTTGATCATAGTCCGATTCGTACTATATTGATGCGGTGCGAACCTAAATCCGGCGAGAAATTTTCACAAAGGTGACAAAACGCCCATTTATGCGAACCACCAAAGCCAACCTGAGCCTAAGCGAGCTGGAAGGAGCTGTTCTTTCGATGGTTTGGCGCGATGGGCCCGTCACGCCATATGCCCTGCGAAAGCTGGCCCACGAATCGCGCTCGCCCCAGCTTTCAACCAGCGCCGGATCGATGTACCCGCTCGTCGAGCGCCTGGTAGAGCGCGGCTTGATAGACGGCGAGGCCTTCATACAGGGCAAGCGCGAGGGGACGGCCTACCGCATCACCAAGATCGGCCTGGCTGAACTGCGGGCCTGGATCGCTGCGCCCGCGAACACGGTTGCGTCCGGAGCGCTGGTCGATCCAATCCGAACGCGACTGATGATGCTGAATGCGCTGCCGCGCCAAAAGCAGCGTGAAGTGATCGAAAACCTGCGCCGAGCGCTAGAGGACGATCTCGAAGACGTGATGGCGAAGCGCGAAGAGTTCGAATTGCTGGACGATCCACACGCGCTGGCGGCCTGGCGCGGCGATCTACTGGTGCAACGGGCGCGGTTGAAGTGGTTGAAGGAGGTAGAAGCTCATTTGCCCTGACTGCAACTGATGATGCCGAGGTTGTAGACAAAGAGAAGATCTTAGGAAGTGCGCATCTCTGTGCTCACCGACGATTTTTAGGAGCTGGAAATCGGGAGCAGCCGTCTTGCCAACTTCCGAGGAGTTGGGCGAGGTCGGCGCCGTTGGTGATGCCGTCACCGTTGAGGTCTGCGGTTCCCCAGGCGCCGAGAAGTTGAGCGAGGTCAGCAGCGTTCACACAACCGTCGCCGTTAAGGTCGGCAGGATTTGGAGGAAGCGTGACATCAAAGATGTAGGCGGCGCCGGCTCGGGAGCCATTGGATTCGTCGCCGCGGGCGCCAATCACAGCAATGTTTCCGTCCATCGCGACGACGTCGCCGAAGAGGTCGCCAATTTCTCCATCGATATCGGCGGCAAGAAGTTTGAAGAGTTCCTGGCCGGTAGTGATATCAAAGACACGCGCTGTGCCCCAATTTGTGCCGACAAGGGCCGTCGTTCCTTGCAACGAGACAGACGCTCCGATCCGAGAATGTGTATCGCTATCGCTTGAGAGCAGCTTAAAAAGTTGCTGACCGGTAGCCACGTCGAAAACATACGCAGCGCCGACACGGTCGCCGTTGTCATTCGTGGCGAACAGGGCACCTACAACGGCCCTTGTTCCGTTCACTGCGACGGATATTCCGAACTGATCAAGCGTAGCGCCATCATCCGGAAGAAGCTTGAAGAGCCGTTGGCCCGTTGTGGTGTCAAAGTCATACGCCGAGCCGGATCGCTCGCCGTTGTCGTCGTCACTAGGTGCACCCACAACGGCGATTGCGCCACTCACTGCGACGGAGACGCCAAAACGATCGCCCTGGCCTAAAATATCACTGGGCGCGGGCTCACCGGGTTCGAGTTTCCAGAGCTTCTGCCCGGTGGTGATGTCATAGACGAACGCAGCGCGAGACGAATGTCCCGGAGCTCCCACAACCGCTATCGTCCCGCTCATTGCGACAGACCAACCCAAATAACCGGTCTGTAGAAACCCCAACTCGTCGCCAGCCAGCTTGTAAAGTTGCTGTCCGGTGGCTGCATCAAAGACATAGGCGGCGCCAGAGACGGCCATAGCTTTGTGATCACGATGTAACGCGGCGCCCACGACAATCCTCGACCCACTGATCGCGACAGCACCGAAGCGATCAGATTGCTCTCCGTCATCGGCGAGTAGTTTGAAAAGCTGTTGACCGGTGGTGACGTCAATAATATAAGCGGCGCCTGAAAATCCACCGTTCTCGCAGTCATCAGGCGCTCCCACAACGGCGACATTTCCACTGATAGCGACGAAGGCGCCGAAGACAGCGTTCTGTGGTATTTCGGTGTCAGCCACCAGTTTGAAAAGTTGTCGATCGGGCTCGGCATAGGCCGGCGCTGCGATGCAAACTGCGAGCAAGGCGCCGAGGCTGACACGAATCGTTCTGTTTGTCATAAGAAACGCCT
>JAJDDD010000005.1 GCA_029260495.1 Phycisphaerales bacterium
GTGGCCGATCGAAGCGCTGGCGATGGAGCGTGTGAATCCTGATCCCAACGGCAACGGGCTGGATGGGTCATTTGTGATGCCGGACTGGAATGACCCGGGCTTTGGTTGGGAAGATGATGATGGCGGCATTTTCGATGACGATGATGACGACAGCAGTCATTACAACCAGACTCAGACTCAGATTCTGGGCGGGCTCGGGGGCTTGGTGTCGCCGATTCTGGAGCAGCCATAAGCCGCTGGCGTCTGCGCGGTGAGTTTTTGAAGGAGAGGATCAGCAAGCAGCCCATTATGAAGCGAAGTCCTGGATATTATTTTGTGCGAGTGCGGGCGTTCACGCTGGTGGACATCCTGGTGACGATTGCTGTGATGGCGATTGTGATCGCGGTCGCGGCGCCTTCGTTTACGCCTGATGATCGGGCCCGGCTGATCGGCGCGGTGAACATGATGGTTGCGGATATTGAGTATGCGCAGTCGCTGAGTTTGTCGGCGCCGAGCAATCATGCGTTGGTGCGATTTGGGGATGATGGCGCTTCGTACTGGGTCGCGTATGAATCTGATCCGGAGACACCGGCGACGATGCCGGGGGCTGCGGGCGATCCGTTCCTGGTGCAGTTTGGAGTGGACCGGGCGTCGCTGCTTTTTGATGTGTCGTTCACGACGGTGGGTGTGACGGATAGCAAGCTGGTTTTTGATGAGTTTGCCCGGCTCGCGACGCTGGATGAAGCGCGGATCACGCTGACGAACGCGGGCGGGTCGATGGAGATTGTCATCAGCTCGGCGACGGGTTCAGTGCGGATTGAGTGAAGCGATGTGCCGGGCGTGGTATTCTGGCGGTCATGGGAACGCGGGGCGGGCATTACGAGCGGGGCTTTGAGGCGTATCTTCGGGCCCGGCGGATTCCGTACATCTCAATTGATGAAGCGAAGAAGGCGATCCTGCCTGAAGGTGCGGCGCTCAAGGCGCCCATCGCGGATGGCGTGGGGAACGCTGCGACGTTGAAGTCGTTTGATTTCGTTGTGCATGCGCCGGAGAAGAGCTACATCCTTGATGTGAAGGGCCGGAAGGTTGCGGGGCGTGTGGGGGCGGATGGCGCGGTGAAGCCGACAACGCGCTCGAGCTTGCAGAGTTGGGTGACGCAGGATGATGTTCGGTCGCTTCAGGTCTGGCAGGGTCTTTTTGGGGGGAAGTTTCAGGCGGCGTTTTTGTTTTTGTATTGGTGTGAGGATCAGCCGCCTGATGCGCTTTTTCAGGAGGTCTTTGAGCACGGGGGCAGATGGTATGCGATGCGCGCGGTGTCTTTGACGGCATATATCGGGGAGATGAAGCTGCGGAGTCGGCGTTGGAAGACGGTGCATGTGCCGACGGCGGCGTTTGAGCTGATCAGCCAGCCATTCTGCGGAATCGAGGGTTCGGCGCTGACGCAAGCGGGGGGGCGGCGAGGGGGGCGTCTGGCGGGTGCGGGCGCCGGGGAGTGAATGAGCGGGGCGGTTTGTGCGTTCGGGCGATGGATGCTTTACATGGGGGGTGGGCAGTCGTATCGTCAGGCGATGAGAAAACGCAAACAGATGATGCTGTTGTCGGCGCTGGCTGGGAGTGCGATGTTACTTTTGGCGCCAGTCGCTGAGGCGCAGCTTGGGCGCAGCGGCGGGGGTCAGAATCAGCAAGCGTCGAGCGCGAGGAAGTCGAATCGGCCGCCGTCGCCTGAGAAGGCGGATGGGCCGACGCCGGTGATTTTTTATGGTCTGCTGTTCGTTCTGACCGCGGGAACGGTTGCGATGTCGGTGATGCCGAGCAAGCGGGGGCATCAGGATTAGGATGGCTGTTGCGAGGGTTGGCTTCTTCTACGGAACCGAACAGGCGTCAGAGACGAAGAGAACATTATGAATGAGATCAAGTCAGAGAGAATGTCCGCCACGCGCGGGCTGATAGCGCTGAATATTGCGATGGTTGGGCTTCTGGGCGTGGTGACGCTTGTGCCTGCCGCGGACGCTCAGCGATCGCGCCGGGCTCGCGGTGAATACACGATGGTCGCAGGCAAGGTGACCGGCCTGGAGGCGGCGGGTGTGTACATCATCGACGCGAACAACGAGGAGTTGGTCGCGGTGCGATGGAATCAGAGTCAGAACAAGCTTGAGCCGCTGGGGTATCGCAACCTGGCAGAAGACGCCGCAGCAGCGAGGAGCGGACGCTGATGAAAACGACACATGAACAACCGATGCGCGGGCGTGTGAATGGGTCTGCGGCGCTGTGGGCGAGCGCGTTTGTGATTTTCGCGATTGCGATCGTGCAGGCGGGCCGGTTCGGGCCGATGAGCGCCGCTGACGCAGGGGATGTGGCTTCGATCCGCGATCTGACCATTCTGACCGCAGCGTCGGGTTCTGATGAAGACATTTTGATGATTCTGGATACGCGGGCCCAGACGCTTTACATCTACGGGCCGAAAAATCGCAACTCGGTGGAGCTCTTTGGCACGCATCAGGTTGGCGATTTGTTCGAGAACGCCGCCCGGGCGTATGGGACCGGCCGCAGGCCGTAGGAGCGGTTTTCAGCGCTGAGCACAGCGCAGGGCAGCCCGCCACGACCCCGGCGATTTCCCCGGGTTGGCGGCGTGTGTGAAAAAATGATTGCTGTCCTCCGACAGATGTAGTAGATTGCCAGCTCCTACCCATGTAGGAGCCGGGTTGGCCTGGGCCGGCCTGAGCTGGCTTGTTGATGTCTGCTTCACGTTGGAGGCCTGCGGGATGACACGTTCTCATCGGCGCGAGATTGAGCTTGGCGACGCTGAGCTTGAGATTCTCAAGGCGCTGTGGGAGACGGGGCCGGCGACGGTTCGTGAGGTGATGAACCGGCTTCGTGAAACTTCCGGGCGTGAGCTGGCGTATACAACAGTGCAGACGACGCTCACCCGCCTTGAAAAAAAGGGCTGCGTCACCAGCCGGAAAGCTGCGGATTCAGGGCAGGCGCATGTGTTTCGCGCCAAGGTTTCGCGAGAGCGGATTTCCCAGTCCCGGCTGCGGGCGCTTCTTGAGCAGCTCTACGACGGGTCAGCGGCGCCGTTGGTGGTGCAGCTCATGGAAACTGAACGTTTCACGCCTGATGAAATCGTGCAGCTTCAATCGCTCATCGAGCGGCTGGATGACGTCGCGGTGAACAAAAAGAAGAAGGGGAAGGGCGGATGAACTACTTCTCCCTCGAACTCTTCTGGCGCAACGCGTTGATCGCGATTCCGCTGACATTGGGCGTGATGGTGTTGTGCAGATGTGCGCCGCTGCGTCCATCGACGAAACACGCGCTGTGGCTGATCGCGATGTTGAGCCTGCTCGCGCCGCCGACAATTCCCGGCGCCGGACTTGTGCGCGATGGCGCAGCGAACCTCGGTGCGCGTGTGGTGGCGATTGTTGACGATATGAGAAGCAGCGCCGGCGACGTTGTCGTAGAACCCGGTGCGCCAGCAGCCCGCGATTCCGACGTGAATGTGAAGTTCGGCGCGCCGCTTGCTGTTCCGAACGAGCATCGCATCAGAACAAGGGCTCGTGTCGATGACCAGACCATGGTTGATCGAGCGCCGGCGCCCTTGGGTAAGCTGGCGCTCCTGCCTCACGTGTCGGAGTTGACCGATGACCTGCCTGCAGCGTCATTTGTTGAGCCGGAGCGGCTGCCGGGAGGCGCCCATCGAAGAATCACCCGGCGCAGCGACTGGTTGACAGCGCCGTTGGCGAAACGGGAGCCGGCGCCTGTTGAAGTCGAGATAGATTACAACCTGAGCACGGGCTTGCTGGCGCCGACACCCACAACTCCGGGCGTGGCTGATAGAGTGGCGATCGCGCCAAAGCAGCGAGTCGCGCGGGTTGGCGATGGCGAGGCCAACAAAGACAGAACGAAGGCAACGGGCGACGAGTCGGGTTATTTCACAGCCTTTGCAAGGCCCGAGGTATGGCGTTCGTGGGGCGCGAAGCTTGGCGCGATCCGTGATGAAGCGATGACGCTCCCTCCCATCCCGCCGATGATCTGGCTCTTCGGGGCGGTTATCGCGTTGGCAATGGCGAGTGTGCGCATGGCGCGTTTTCGCAGGATGTTGGCCAAAGCCGTTGAAGCGCCGGCTTGTGTGCAAGCTCTCGTCGAGGAGACGGCGCGGGAGTTGAAAATGCGCAAGACGCCGGACGTTGTGCTGGTCGAAGCGCCGACGCCGCCGATGTTGTGGTGCGGGGCGCGTCGGCTGCTCATTTTGCCGGCGCCACTGTGGGAGCAGCTGAATGATGACGCTCAGCGAGCGATTGTGCTGCATGAACTGGCGCATCTGAAGCGTCGGGATCACTGGGTTTGCTGGCTGGAGTTGCTGATTGCGGGGCTTTACTGGTGGCATCCGGCGGTGTGGTTGATTCGTCGCCGGCTGCATGAAGAGGCTGATATTTGCTGTGACGCGTGGGTGACATCGGTGGCGCCGCAGCGTCGCCGGGCGTATGCGCACGCGCTTCTTTGGACACGAACATATCTATCCGACGCGCATCGGCCGCTTCCCGCGGTTGGGCTTGGGGTGATGACGGGTCGGGCTCACAAGTTTGGACGGAGGCTCACCATGGTATTGACGCAGGAAACCAAACCACGCATGTCCTTTCGCGGGCTTCTCGCAACAGGATTGATGAGCGCGATCGTGCTGGCAGCGGCGCCGGCGCTCGCGTGCAACGATCAGGCGAAGGCGCCCGAATGTGAAAAGGAGAAGAGCGGGCAGACTCTTGAGAAGAACAATCAGGCGCCGGCGGATGATGCGACGACGTTTGAAAGACACCTGCGCGGTTTGAGCGCCGCTCAGAGTGGACTGAACAGTCAGGCTCCGGCGCGTTTGCTGCGCGCGAGCGACGACCATGGGAACATCGACGCGCGTCTCAGCAGGCTGGAAGAACGGCTGGATGTGCTGGCGCGAGCTCTGGAAAAGGTGGGGAAGGGTCGCGGCGGAGCTGTGTATTCGCAGGCTGCGCCGGGCGCTCAAGGACGGAGCGGGGTGCGCACGGCCAAGCCGGCGCCGCCTGCGCCGCCTGCGCAGATGGCCCCGCGTGTTCATGTTGGCGATGGGGGGCTTGAAGTTCGTTCATATGAGTTGCCTGCGGACAAGCTGAAGGCGCTGACGAAGCTGATGTCGCGCGATGATGTGCCTATTTTGATCGAGCCAGGCGATGGCGCGATCAAAGTCCACGCGACGCATCCGCAGCACATGGTTTTCAATGCGTTTGTGACGATGATTAATCAGGAAGACCAGAAAAAGCCATATCAGCTGTCTGATGGCAAGCTCGACGCGATGACTGAGTTGATGGTGCTGAATACGGTGCCGATTCTGGTTTCACCCGGTGATGAAGCGATCGTGCTGCACGGGACAGATCTGGAGCAGCTCATCTTCGGCGCGTTTGTCCAGATGATCGATCCGGACAAGGCTCAGGCCCGCGACGATCGTCAGCAGGCCAAATCGTATGTCAAGAAGGCTGAAGAGTTGGCGAGAGCCCAGTTGAAGAAAGAGCGCAATAGAGAAGTCGATGAGCGCTTGATCGCCCGGCAGCGCGCCGCAGAGATAGAGCGCGCTTTGAAGAGCGAGCGCCGAGTCATCGAGCAGAAGGCGCGTGAGCTGGGAACCCAGCGGAAGATGCTTGAGCGCGAAATGCACGAGCTGGATCGCAAACGTGAAAAGCTTGAGCGCGAAGCAAGTCAACTGGAGCGCCAAGCTGAAAGATTGCATCGTCAAGCACAGGCACTGCAGGAGCGCGCTGCGAGCACGCTTGATGAAGTTGGCGAAGTTAATGGCGAGCGGCGTCTGGCGATGATCGCGGAAGCTGAAGAGCTGGCGGTTCACGCAGCCGAGCTTTCAGATCAGGCTGCAGAGCTTGAAGAGGCGGCGGAGCGGATTGAGTTTGAAGCGGAGGATATCGAGCGCGAGGCAGAGCTTCGCGAGGAGGCCGCTGAGCAGATCGAAGAAGCCGCCGACGATATGGAAGAACGCTGGGAAGACCTCGAAGAGCAGTATGAAGAGGCGCTGGAAGAAATCGAGGATGAAGAAAGCGAAGAGGATGAGGAGGCGGAAGAGTCCATCGCGGCGATTCACTGATTCAATGTGAAAATGTTTGTGGGTGATTGCAACGCAGTGGCAAGGCGATCGACCTGCGAACAAGATGCGTACACGAGCGCTCTGATGGCCATGGTCCGTGGCGCACCTTCGCGGGGATGCGCCCGGACCCGCTGGCCCCTCTCGATGGTGCAGGGTGTTCGCCGCAAAACCGCCTATTTTCACACCTTCGTCATTTTCTCCACGAACGCCAAACACTTCCACAACAGGCTGTCTGTTCCCCGAGCGCGGCGCCTGCGCGCCCTACACTGGCGATTCCACGAAGCAGGAGGCCGACGGTCATGAGCGCATTTCAAACATCCCTTCACACCCAATATTCCTACCCCTATCAGCCGCGCACGCGTTGGCTCTCGCGCTGGCGCCGTCGTGTGTGTGTTGGGCTTGCGGGCGTCTTGCTGGCGTTGGTGACTGCATCGACTGCGCAGGCGGGTGCTGTCGATCCTGCGGTGAAGTCCTTTCGCGCCGCCAACGGCTTTCTCTCGCGCGGGATGAACGAGCTGGCGATTGAGGAGTATCGACTCTTTCTGAACGCGAGCCCGCGTCATGAAAAAGTTCCCACGGCGCAATACGGGCTCGGTGTGGCGCTCTTTCGATTGAGCAAGTATGCGGATTCCATCGCAGCGCTTGGGCAAATCAGTATTGATGACACAGATTTTCCATTCGCCGCGGAGACGTTGCTTATCCGCGGGCAGTCGCATCTGGCGCTGGGAGACAGCGGTCGGGCGGCGGCAGAGCTTGGCGAGCTTGTATCGCAGTATCCAAGTCACGAGTCAGCAGGCGCGGCGCATGCGCTGCTCGTCGAGGCGCTGCATCGAAGCGGGGCCCACGCGCAGGCTGTGAAGAGTGCGGACGAGTTCCTCGCTCAGAATCGCGCGCCCGACCGAAGAGAGCGTGTGGCGTTCTTTGCAGCGTTGTCCCTGGTGGCGAGCGGGGACTACGCCAGCGCCAGCGATCGTCTGCAAACAATGCTCGACGCTCAGCCCGAAGGGGAGTTGAGCGATCGGGGGGAGTTGTTGCTCGCGCAGTGTCTGCAGCAGCAGGGGTTTCTGGAGCAGGCGCTGCGCAAACATGAAAATGTGCTGAGTCGGAAGTCGGCGGCGCTTGAGCCTGACGCGCTCTTTGGCGCGGGGTCCGCGTTGGTCGGGTTGAACCGTTTCCAGGAGGCGACACCGGCGCTTGAGCAGTTGCTTTCGCGCTATCCCGAAAATGAGCTGTCGCAGCGGGCCCGGGTGCTCCTGGCGCGGGCGTATCTGGCTCAGGATGACGCGCAGCGGGCGGCCCGGGCGATCGAGCCGGTTGCGGCTGAGGACGCTTCGCTGGGTGACGATCGCGCCTACTGGCTCGCCAAAGCAGCGATGGCGCGCGGGGATGACGCTGAGGCGGTCCGGCAGATCGGGCGGGCCCTCGATTGGTTCCCGAAGTCGGAGCTGCGCGTTTCGATGCTCTATGACCTTGGTGTTGCGCAGCGGAATCGGGGCAAGCTTAATGAGGCCCGCGAAGCGCTGGTTGCGCTATTGAAAAGCGATCCCGATGCAAACCTCGCGGCGCCGGCAACGCATCTCCTGGCGCACACACTGCACGAGCTTGATCAGTTTGATGAAAGTTTGGCGCTGTGCGAGCAGTTTGCACAGGCATTCCCGCAGCATGAGCTTGGTCGGTCGTTGGAGTTCCTGCGGGCGGAGAACTTGTATCTTTCCGGCGAGCGCCAAGTTGCGATCGATGCGTACACAGCGTTCCTGCAGAAGTATGACGGGTCGCCGGAATCGCGCGACGCGACATACCGGCTTGGGATGGCGCTGTATCAGGAAGGTCGGTATGAGCAGGCGTGGCCGATCCTGACGATCGTTTCGAAGTCCAATGCGGCAGACGGTCGGCGGTCGGCGTCGCTGCTCGCGCTGGGTGAGATTGCCTTTTCCGAACGCAAGTGGGCCAATGCAGAGGCGGCGCTGCGCGAGCATCTGGAGTTGGTCCATCCGGGCGATGCGAGCGAGACAGAGGCGGCGCGGCTGAAGCTTGCGCTCGCGATCGTGCGGCAGGATCGACCGCAGGAGGCGGCGCCGTTGCTCTCGGATATTACGCAAGAGGCGAAGGATGATGAAGTGCGGTTGCACGCCCGGTTTGAACTCGCCCAGGCGCTTTCGACTCTGGAACGCGATGAAGAAGCCGAGCAACTCTTCGCCCGAGTTGTGGAGGAAGCGCCGGAGTCGCGATTCGCGCTGCACGCCCGGCGGAAGCTGGCCGACATGGCGATGGCTCGCGGCGATAACGAAACCGCCCAGACGCTGTTGGCGGAGGTCGGCCGGGCGGCTCAGGATGACGCTCTGCTAAGCCAGACGCTCTTCGCACAAGCCCAGGCGTTGATGGGATCGGGGAAATACGCCGAAGCGGGGATGGCGCTGGATGCGGCGCTGCTTGCGAATCCGGAAATGGATGCAGCCTTGACAGCGCGGGCGCAGCGGGCGGTCTGCGCGGCGCGGGCGGGTGATGGTGATGAAGCGCTGAAGCTTTTCGATGTTTTCTCACCGCGCGAGATGGACCTGCTGGAAGAGCCGTTGCGGGCAGCGCTTCTGTATGAGCGGGGGTATCTGCTGCGCCAGCGCGAGCGGGATGATGAAGCGGCACAGGCCTATCGACAGCTGCTCGGGCTCGAACGGACGGACGCTCTCAGTGCGCACGCGATTTTAGATTTGGCGGATATCGCTTCAAATAGAGGTGAGTATGAAGAGGCGCTTGGATATCTGGATCAGTTCTCAGCCATGCTGGCCTCAGCCACAGCGCCGAAAGTGACGGCCCAGACGCGGGCCCAGGCGCTCTATCGACAAGCGGCAGCGGCGTATCGACTGGGCCAGCTCAAGCGGGCGGCGCCGCTCTTTGACGCATTTCTTGCTGAGTTCAGCGATCATGAGCTGGCGGGCTCGGCGCTCCTGCTCGCGGGCGAATCGCATCTGGCTCAAGGCCATCATTCCGAGGCGGCGAACCGATTGGCGCGATTCGCGAACAACTACAAGCAAGATGAAAACCTTCCCGCAGCCCTGCTTCGTCTGGGTGAAGCGTACGCGGCGCTCCAGGACTGGCCATCTTCATACAAAGCCTTCAACGCCAGATTGAAGCGTTTCCCAGATGATCCGCTTTCGTTCCAGGCGCAGTTCGGCAGGGGCTGGGCGCTTGAAAACCAGCAGCAATATGATGAAGCGATCCAAGACTATTCCACCATCGTCGCGTCGCACGATGGACCCACGGCCGCACGGGCTCAGTTTCAGATTGGCGAATCGCTCTTTGCGCAGAACAAGTATTCAGAGGCGACACGCGAGCTTCTGAAGGTGGACATTTTGTATGCGTATCCGGAGTGGTCCGCTGCGGCGCTGTATGAGGCAGCAAGATGCTTCCGGGCGATGGGTGACGAAGCCCAGGCGAGCAGTCATTTTCAACGTGTGATTGATGAACATGCTGAAACCGAGTGGGCGGCGCTCGCGACGCGGGAGCTTGCCTCGGCGGCGCCAGATGGAAACGGGCGGGCGCAGAACGCTCGCGCTAATGATTGATCGCGCCGAGTTGCATCGCATCTTTGTGTGAAGCGCTGCGTTCTATTCGTTCTTTTTCGGAGCAGACACTGATGACAATAATGAACACACTTCTCGAAGTGGCGCTCCTCACGCTGGGGCAGGTGGATCCGCAAGCGCCGGCAGCAGCGGCAGACGCTGTGAACGCAGCTCAGCCAGCTGTAGAAGCGGCTGCGTCGGAGGCTGGGGGCGGCGGTCTGACGGTTGCCTCTGTTTGGGATTTTCTCATCAAGGGCGGGCCGGTCATTCTTCCGATCGCGCTGTGTTCGCTGGTTGCATTTGCAGTGTTTCTTGAGCGGCTGATGAATCTTCGGCGCAGCGCCGTGATCCCGCGCCGCCTGTACAAGCGAGTCGCCGAGGCGATGGAGAGTGGGGGAGGGCCCGAAGAAGCGAAGAAGCTTTGTGAAAAGAACGGAAGCGCATTGGCGCAGGTGCTTGCGGCGGGTTTGCGCCGGCTGGGCGAACCGACTGAACTCCTGGAGAAGCATGTCGCCGAGGCGGGAATGCGACAGGTGCGGCGTCTGAAGCGCCGGCTGCGCGTGCTCGCGGTGATTGGCGCTGTCACGCCGTTGCTTGGTCTCTTGGGAACAATTCTCGGCATGATCGGCGCCTTCCAGACGGTCGCTTCTTCAGCAGAGGCGCTCGGGCGCACAGAGCTTCTTGCTGAGGGGATTTATGAAGCGATGATTTCAACCGCAGCAGGATTGACGGTCGCGATTCCAGTCATCATCGCCCACCATTGGCTGCTGGCGCGCATCGATCGCTTGATTAGCGACATTGATGAAATCGCAGTGAACTTCGTCGAGCGCTTCGCCCGGCCCTCAGCGGCGGCGAATGGCCATCATCGGGATGTCGCGCCGACTCCGCACGCCGGGGAGAACAATGTCGCTTTGGCAAAGGATCCCGGCGTGAAGGTTGTGACAGGCAGCAGCGCGCCGACGTCGTTGCGGTCGCCAACCAGCGCCGAGCCGGCGCCACACTGATTTGGAAACAAGAACTTGACGCAATGTGAGGCCTGCCATGTTGATTGATATGGAAAATGAAGTCGAAACGCCGGCGGTGGAACTCACGCCGTTGATCGACATGGTGTTTTTGCTTCTCATTTTCTTTCTCGTTGCGACGACGTTTCATCAGACAGAGCGCGAGATGCAAATCGCGCTTCCCGCAGCCCAGGCCGCCGGGCCGATCAGCGCACAGATGCGCGAGCTTGTCGTCAATGTCGATGCAGAGGGCGTGATCCATGTCGGCGGGCGCGAGATCACTAGCAATGATCTCCAGTCCATCATCACGGACGCTCTTGCGCGCAATCCCGATCAAAAAGTGACCGTGCGCGGCGACCGATCCGCAGCGTACGAACATATTGTCGTCGTGCTCGACGTCTGCAAAGGGGCGGGCGTCATTGAGCCGTACTTGGACACAGTTCTTCTTCGTTAGATTGCTCCGGCGCGCCGCGATCAGCGAGCAGCGACGCCGTTCACAAGTTGATTCTTTGCAATGATGACGCGCCCGACCGTTGATCCCGTCAGTCTGCTTTCTCCCAAGCGATGGTTGCGCGCCGGCGCCGTGGCGATCTTCATCCTCGCCGCCGTTCTCGCGCTTGTCGCGATTGGCTGGCTCGCCGCGGGAGCGCCCGGAGTCTACTACACCGATGATGGCTCAATCCGAGCCCCGGCCCAGAGCGCAAGCCTGCGCTCGATTCTCTGGCGTCCTGCCCAGTCGCTGCCACCGCACATCAATACGTTTGAGAATGATGAATATGAGCCGCGCGTCAGCGCCGACGGTTTCTCGCTTCTCTTTGTACGCGGCAAGACCGGCGCGAATGCGGATATCTATTTCTCCACGCGCTCGCCCGCCGGCTGGTCCGCGCCGGCGCCCATAGAAGCGATCAACACTGAAGCTGACGAAATAAGCCCCGCCCTCTCCCCTGACGGAAACACACTTTACTTTTCGTCAAACCGCGCCGGCGGGCTCGGCGGCTACGACATCTACCGCGCCACGCGCGATGTGCAAACCGGCGCGTTCGGCGCCGCGATCAACCTCGGCGATTCAATCAACACCCGCTTCAACGAGTATTCACCCGCGCTCTCGCCGGATTCCGGCTGGATCGTCTTCGCATCCAATCGTCCCGGGCAATCTGCACAAAACGCGAATGAGCCCGAGCGCTGGGCTGCGACGATGCGCGAGAGCCTCGCCCGGCGCGATCATGACCTCTATCGCGCTGACCTCATCGATGGGGGCAGCTTATTTTCCAAGGCGGCGCCGATCGAGGCGCTCAACACCGATCACAACGACGGTTCGCCCTCGTTCAGTCCGGTGGGGGATTTTCTCTACTTTGCCTCCGATCGTCCTGAAGGCGTTGGCGGGTTTGATCTTTACCGATCGCGCATTTTTAGGGGCGCGGTCAGCAGCGTTGAACCCATCGGCGCGCCCATCAATACATCTGCAAATGAGCTGGACCCCGCCCCAGCGATGGAGGGGTTCGGTCTTTATTTCGCGACGGATCGTGCGCTCGCGCCCCCCGGAAGCGACCTTGCGGACATCGCGCCCCAACAGCCGGCAAGTTACAATCTGGCATTCACATCTTCGCGCGAAGTTCGCCGGGCGATTGATGCGCCAGTGATCGAATGGGCCAGCCTGTGGGACAATGTCCTGCCGTGGCTGTGGTGGGCGTTGATCGCACTCCTCTCGCTGGCATTGCTTGCGATGCTCGCATGGCTCCTCTCCCGGCGCAGCGAGGAGCGCATGGGTGTGATGGCCAAGTGCGTGCTCGCCTCCATCATGGCGCATGTCATTTTACTGTTGCTGCTGAGCGTCTGGCAGGTCTCGGTGGGAGTGGGTGAGGCCCTGCGATCGACAGGAACGCGCGTCGCGATCATTTCAACGCCGCGCTCAGATGGGGTGGCGTCGCAAGTCGCAGCCCTCACCACGACGGCGGACCTTGCGCCGATCGAGGCGCCGCCAGCTGAGCGCATCGCAGCCACACTCGAACGGCCGCCAGCGCCGGCGCTCGTTCAGCTTGATCCAACGCTTCGTGAACAAGAAACCCAGCCGCTCGTGCGCATGGAACAGCCCACTCCTATCGAATCGACAGCGCCGATGATCGAGCTGGATCGGCCCCAAGCCAAAGCGCCCGAGCCACTTCCACAAGCTGACATGCAAACCCCGGCGCTCGCCCAGCGCACACACACAAGCGAAGCGAAACAACCTCTGCCCGATCCAGTCCGGGAAACCCCAACGCCGGCGACGCTCGCGCCGACAGCGCTTGGTCTTGAAGTGTCTCCCGTCGATCGTGTTGAAATAGACCCGACAACCCAGCTCGCTGTCGATGCAACACTTGCGCCACTGACCCCCCCGACAGCAATCGCGCTGAACAGTGAGCAACTGGCCAGCCCGATCGAGCCCGAGATGCGAATTGAACCAGTCGAAGGCGTCGTTCTCGCCGACGCGCGCACGCCGGAACAATCGCCTGCTCGACCTGAACAGGAAGCCTCCACGGTTTCGCCACAGGCTGAAATGAATCTTCCAACCCTTGATGCGCCCGCGAGCGCAGCGCCCGCCGTCGAAGTGGCAGAGTCAATCAGCGTGGCGATTAATCCCGATCAACCGCTCGAACTTATGCACGATGAACGGCTGGCGCCGCCACCGGCGCTCGAGCATGAGTCCTCCAGTTTGCTGACGGCGCCTGATCGTGATGCCGTCGCATTGATCGAAACTCCCGAGCTGAGCGATCCAGCCCACGTCGCTGGTCCATTAACGTCGCCCACCCGGGCCCGCGCGGAGGAAGCTGCTCCGAAATCTCCCGAGCCGCCGGTTGTCAACACCGTCGATCGCGCCGCAGCGTCGGCGCCCGTCGCGACAACTCCGCTGACATCCGAGTCCGTGCGCATCGATCCGGAGCTGCCGGCAGTTGAGATCACGCCTGATCGGTTTGCTCCTCTGGTGGATGCGCATCTGCCAACAGCCCTTCCTGAAAACTCACTCGCGCCCTCGCCTGACATCGAGCTCAATCTTGCGCTGCAGGCGCCCGTAGAGATTGACTCCCCCGCGCTTGATGGCGCCGGCGCGCAGGCGGACGAGTTGGCCTCGGAAACCTTGGCGCCGGAATCACTCGACGCGCGCTCCCTGGCGCGGGCTGAGCCGGAGACAGCGATTTCGATGAATGATTTGCCGCCTGTCGCGCTCGTCGAGCTCGCGGCGCCGACAGCTCTTCAACCAGAGGCTGCGCTGGAGCGAATGGCTCACGAGATCGTTGCGCCGGAAGTATCCATTACTCGTGAGACGTTGGACGCCCCGAGCCCGCGCGTGGATATCGCAATCGAAGCTCCGCCTGCGCTCGCGCTTTCGAGGACCCCCGATCTGAACGAAGCGCCTGCTCCGACAAGTGAACGCCACGCGGCAGCCGCCGCGCCAGTCGAGATTGACGCCAGGCCAAGTCGGTCAGCCGATCAGCTTGCAGCCTCAAAGGCCGCCTCGGCGCCAGAGCGCATCGAGCTTGAGACGCCGGCGCTCACATCAAACCCGCGTGCTGCCGAAGTGGCGCTCGCCCCAGCGCAGCAAATCAAGCCCTCAGATCTTCCTCCGCCATCCATGCCGATCGACGCCCCCGCCTTCGTCAGTGAATCGGTGGCGACGCCAACAGCCAGCGCGCCGATCGCGGTGGATATTTCGATTCCACATGAAGTGAAGATCATTGAAAACCCCTACGCCCAGCGCGCGCCCGAAGCTCGCATCGAGCTGCTCGAACAGCACGGCGGGAGTGACGAAACCGAACAAGCAGTTCAGCGGGCGCTGGATTGGCTCGCGCGCCACCAGAGTCCTGACGGCCGATGGGACTCAGATGGGTTTGACGATCACTGCGGCCAGTGCGCCGGCGCCACGGACATTGATTCAGACATCGCGCTCACCGGCCTTTCGCTCCTGTGTTTTCTTGGCGCCGACCACACGCATCTGAAAAACGGCCCCTATCAACAGGTGATTCAGTCAGGACTTGATTTTCTGCTCCGACACCAGGAAGCCAACGGTGACCTGCGCCAGGGTGAAACCATGTATTCGCATGGAATCGCAACCATCGCCCTCTCAGAAGCCTACGCAATGACCAGCGATGGACTCCTGCGCAAACCCGTCCAGCGCGCCATTGATTTCATCGTCGTGTCGCGCAATCGAACGGTTGGCGGCTGGCGCTATGATCCCGGACAAGTGGGGGACACCTCCGTTCTCGGCTGGCAGGTGTTGGCGATGAAAAGCGCCCGCAGATCAGGGTTCGATGTTCCCGAGCAGGCGATGAACAACGCCCGCATCTGGCTTTCCCGCATCTCCTCCGCTGCAAGGCCCGGTTTGTGCGCCTATCAGCCGGGCATGCGCCCCACAGCGCCCATGACCGCAGAGGCGCTCTTTGTGCGCGAAGTGCTCGGCGCCGACCGCAACGCGGAAGAAGTCGTCAACGCTGCTGAGTTTATTTCCGATGAGCTACCAAGCTGGGCTCGCGACGCCAACACCTACTATTGGTATTACGGCACGCTCGCCCTTTTCCAACGCCAGGGCGAACAATGGACGCGCTGGAATGATCGCCTCAAACGAGAGCTACTCAAAATGCAGAGCGATCGCGGGCGCAGCGCTGGAAGCTGGCCGGTCGAAGACAAGTGGTCGCAGATCGGCGGGCGCGTCTACCAGACCGCGATTTGTTGCCTGAGTCTTGAGGTCTATTACAGGTACTTGCCGGTGTATACGCTGGAATAGTGCGCGCGCTGTGACGCCTTTCGCGCACACCAGGCGCAATTCCGAAGAGATGCAGCACATTCAGCCGGGACTTTCACCAGATTGCGCCCAGGAACAGCGCTCAAAGCGAAACCTCGGAGCAGGCAAACCGAATAACAATGGTGGCGGTGATTTACTCATCGCTGACGCACACAATCTCTGATCCGCGGCCGCGTCGTGGTGGCCCTCTCATACAGCGACGCGGTCGCGTTTTCTTTTGCGCACACTTGAGAGTTCAGAGTCGACCCGGCGCGCGATCGCTCCCCCGCCCGCGATCCGGGCAGTTCAGTCAAATTCACCTCAGATCAAGTTTGCACTTGACTCAACTATAGTGAACACTAATATATTTACTAGTATTCACTAATCAAAGGAGCCTCACGGAGGTCGATGCGTGAATTTCCAACTACTGATCTTGCTGGGTCTGGGGCTGACATTCCCCACAGCTATCGACCGGGCGATGAAACGGGCCGGGGTTGCGGGAGGGCGTCGGATGATTCCCGCGTGGATTGTCGGCGCCACGTTCCCCCTTTGGTTCATGGCGGTTTCTATCGGGATCGGCAAACTCATCGCGCCGGCGTCCAATGCGCCAGCAGGCTTCGGACCGGGTCTTATGCCAGCCATCATCGTGGGCTCCGCGTTGTCATGGATCGCGATCGCGCACGCGACGGGCTCGCGCCGGGCCGCGGTGGGCGCAATCTGGGGCGCGATCGCAGCGATCTTTATCGGGGCTGTTGAACTCGTATTCACAAGACAGCTTGCGGGCGGGATGATCTTCCGCGCCGTGCTCTTGTCGCTTGTCCTGGTGATTGTCTGGCGCTCGCTAGTGGGTTTGGGTCTGGCGCGCTGGAGCAAGCAGGCGCGGGCCAGCCGCAACGACAGCCTGTGTGCGAAATGCGCATACGACCTGACGGGTTTGCCCGCAGGGACGCTGTGTCCGGAGTGCGGCGCGCCGACGCACGGGCGCTATTGCGAGGTGAAGAACAACGATGACTAATCGTGGCTTCATTCTGGTTTATTTTGTTGTGCCCGGAGTTGTTCTTCTTGCCAATGGCCTGGTGTTTTCGAGCATTCTATCCCAGGCGCTGCGCCGAGCATACAAGCGCGACACTTGGCGTTATGTGCTCGCGTGGGGCGCCGGGCTGAGCTTTCCAGTTTGGTATGGCGGTATGTTCTACACGCTCTTGGGGACGCTCGACTCATGGGGAAAAGTTGATCCGTGGGTCGCCTACATCCTTCCATTGTTAATCCTTGTCGGGTCGGCTGTCGCAGCGATTACAATCCGACTTGCGACCGGACACTGGCGCGCCACCGCCGGCTGCGCATTTGGTTTGGTGATGTTTGTGTTGCCTGTTGTTTGGACGATGAGTGAGGGCTCCTATGTATGGCTTGCCTTGTTCGCCTGTTCCGTGATCTTGTGGCACTTCTTCGTGCGACGATCCTTGCTCGCATGGGTTCCCCTGGCGCTCGCTGCTCGGGGGCGCTTGTGCTGGTCGTGTGATTATGACCTATCAGGCCTCCCGACAATCACCCTATGTCCCGAGTGCAGCCTGTGGAACGGGTGCAGCTGTCGGGCGCGACGCTCGTGTCTGCGTTGCGGGTATGACCTCATCGGGCTGCCTGCACACGCAAAATGCCCTGAATGTGGGGTGTGAGACGGGCGCTCTTGCCGCGAATGTGATAGTCAGCCTTTCAATGTTAGAATATAGTTCGGTCGAACCCAGCGGCTCCTTACTTCAAGAGAGGGCGCGCCATGCACAAATTCATCGCCCGTTTCATTTCAGCTGTGAGTCTCGGTCTTGTTCTGAGCAGCGCGTGCATGGCGGATGTGCTTTATCTTCGCGATGGGCGCTCGTTCCAGGGCGTCATCGTCGAGGACAACTCCCGGGAAGTGGCGATCGACACCAAAATTTCCGGCATCCGAACCACGCTCACATTCAGCAAACGCGAGGTTGAGCGCGTCGAACACAAGACCCTCCCCGACAACTTCTTTGAAGAAGAAAGCGACGTTCCGCAGCAACAACCCGCAAACGAAGACAACCTCCCAGCCCGCATCAAACGAAGCAAACACTCATCCACGCCTTACCTTGAGATTCCCATGGAGGGAACCTTCGGCGAAGACATCCTCCCCGGCGGTGTTTCTGACGCGCTGGACTTCGCGAGCAGGCGCCAGATCGAGCACATCGTGTTTCGCATTGATAGTCCCGGCGGCGCCATCTGGGCAGCGGAAGAAATCGCGGAGATCATGAAGAACCGCGATGATGAGTTCGTCTATCACGCGGTCGTCCAGAGCGCCATCAGCGCCTCGATCTGGGTCGTGTTTTCTTGTGATGACATCCACATCGCGCCGGAGGGAACGATCGGCGCTGCGGTGGTCTTTCTGCTTGATAGAACAACGGGCGAGATTGATGTCGATAAGAAGATGAACTCCGCCCTCGCAGCCTCCGTCGCAGCCATCTGCGAGCGCAAGGGTCATGAGCCCGCCCTCGCCCGCGCGATGATGCTTCCCGAAGCAGAGTTGTGGGCGTATCGGGATGAGCTTGGCAGGATGCGCCTCTCGGGCGCCCACATTGATGAAGCGGTCGCTTCAGATATTGAAGAGGTGGACTCTGCGGAAACCATTCTCACGCTCACCGCGCAAGAGGCCCTTCGGTATGGCGTCGCGTCGGCGGTCGGCAAAGAGAGCGTCGCGGATGTCGGCGCGTCACTTGCGCTGGCGGGGTGGCGCAAGATCGGAAACTTCGGCGAAGCTGCGATGCGCAAAGCCAGGGATCGCCAGCAAGACCTTGACGGCGACGCGACAGACCTGCGCAAGGAAGTTCCGTTGCTGCTCATGCGCATCAACGACAACAAGAGCCTGGCGGAGTTTAAAGATCCGCTTCGCTATTCCTATGACTACAACTACAGAACCAATATTCTCTCTCAGCATGCTCAGCGCGTCTGGCGCCAGCGCACCGATGAATGTCACAGCTACTGGGACAAAGTCCAGCGACACGCCAAAGAGCTGCAGCGAGTTCTCGAAATGGGTGAGCGCGTTGGCGTGGAGCCGCCCGAGTTGGGCTTTGATATCGCCGACCTGCTCGATCGCTGTAAAACGGAGATGGATCGGCTGAAAAAGCAACGCAATCGCATCTATCGTTGAGATGAGGGCAGCCTTTCGCCGGATGCCGATCTCAGCCTCGACCGAGCCCCGGGCGTGCGCGTCTCTCGCATTGCCCGCTACACTTCCGAGAGTCAGCCGGCGCGCCTTCGGGGCGCCAACGTTGCATTCATGGAGGAAGCGGTAGGCATGGCGGATATTTCAGGATTGGCAGGGCGGTTCATCGTCTTTGACGGGCCTGACGGCTCGGGCAAGACGACCCAGTTCAACCGTTTTCTCGCGCTGTGTCAGAGCGAGGGAACGCCGGTCTGTGAGGTGCGCGAGCCCGGAGGAACATCCATCGGCGAGCGCATCCGCGACATTCTCCTGGACAACGATCACACAGAAATGTCTCTTCGCTGCGAGATGATGCTCTACATGGCCAGCCGCTCCCAGCTTGTCGAGGAGCGCATTCGCCCTGCGCTCGGGCAGGGGAAGCTGGTGCTGGCGGATCGGTTTATCTCCAGCACGCTGGCGTATCAGGGCGCCGCCGGGGGGTTGGCGCTGGATGAAATTCTCGCCGTCGCCCGCGTCGCCTGCCGGGACGCCTGGCCTGATCTTGTCGTGATCTTTGATGTTGATGAAGAGACCGCCACCCGCAGGATGGGCAATGCGCATGACCGGATGGAAGCCAAGGGCAGGGCGTATCATCGCAAGGTGCGAGCGGGATATCTCAAGCAGGCCTCCAGCGAGCCGGAGCGCCATCTTGTGCTCGACGCTTCCAAGCCGGAAGACGAGGTCGCGCGCGAACTGGTGGATTCCCTGGCGTCGCGGCGCTGGCCTGATTCATCCGCTCGTCGGTTTGCAGCTCAATAAGAGCGACCGGCCGGCTTCACGTCCGAAAACACCATCCGTTTCACACACCGCTCATTCGAAATCGCTGATGCGTGCGTCCGATCACGCCGACGATTCAGCATATGGCGGCGAATCGTTTTCATCTCTGTTGCAAGGTTGGCCTGATTGCGCATCAGCGCAGCCGCCAGGCGTTCATGGTGGTTCTTCTCGTGTGCTGTTTGTTCCTGACCGCGTGCGAAGATCGAGAAGTGAAGATTGTTTACAACCGCGAAGCGAAAGTTCATTTCGATGTTCTTCGCGCCGGCGTTGGACCCTCAGCTGAAGTGGGGCGCACTGTGCAGGTGCGCTATATCGGCTCGCTTGCCACCGGCGAGATCTTCATGAACTCCTACGAGTGGGACAAGCCTCACGAGTGGACGATTGGCGATGACACCGTCATCGTGGGCATGGATCGGGCCGTCACCGGCATGAAACTTGGAGAGATTCGCAGCGTGACGCTTCCGCCGGAGCTTCATTGGGGGCGCGTGGGTTATGCGGATAAAATTCCTCCCAATACAACCGTTCATTTCAAAGTCGAACTCGTCGGCATGCACTGAGTATCTCGTATTCTCCGGCGGCTTCACTCAAGCTGGTCGAGATACGACGCCAACTCACTTTCAGCCTTGGCGTCCCGGGCGGCGCGCGCCAACGCCAAGCCCTGAGTAAGCGCATCCTTCGCTTCGACGATCTGATCCAGCGCCTCCAGCGATCTCGCCTTGTGAAAATACGCGTAGAGATACGCCTGATTCAGCGCCAGGCACTCGTCATAACGCTGGACAGCGCGCTCATGCTCGTCGGCTTTCGCCTCCTCCTGCGCGAGCATATACCGCACATCTGCGTCATCAGGGTCCGCAGCGAGAAGTGTTTCGAGTTGGCTGATGCGTGACATGGGCGCAGGCTCTCTGAGTTTTGCGCCCGCGTCAGGAGCGCGCGACTGATCATTCAGACTGTAACGGCTCTTTTTCCGGGGCAGGATGCTGAGGATTCTTTTTTTCGCGCTCAGCTTCGTTCCGCTGGCGAAGACGCTGGGCCCGATCCGCGTCGTCCTCGTACGAAACGCCGTTCAGCAAGCAGAGCAATCTCCAGAGCTTCTTGAGCATAAGCAGGTGATTCTAGGGGCTTCTCCGCGCCTGACAAACCCGCCCGCCCGTTCGAGTCTTTCACCGCATCGCGGGGACGCCATGCTCGATCGACTTCACCTGCACACGAAGATTCCCAAGCGCCGGCGCCAATCCCGCCATTGAGTTGACGATTTCGCCATCCGCCAAGCTTGAAATATCCAGCGCAATGTGGGCAGCGTCGTAAGGAGTTTCGTCGCCAAGCGTCGCGTCGAGATCCACCCAGCGCGTCGTCCCGTCTTCTTCAAGAAGAGCCTGCGTCCACATGTGGTAGCCGAAAATATTGTTCTCACCCAGGAACTGATCAACATAGATGAGGCCGCTGACCGTTCGCGAGGGGATCCCCGCAGCCCGCAGCATCGCCGCAGTGAGGACCGCGTGCTCCGTGCAGTCGCCCTCGCCCGTTCGGCACACCTGCGACGCAGACGCAAACCCGACGCCAAGATTCTTGGAGTTGATGTGTCTGTGAACAAATCGGCGGATCGCCTCCGCTCGCTCCGCCGGCGACTCACCGGCGCTGCGCAAGGCGCGATCGGTCAACTTGATGATCTGCGCATCTTCGGAATCGATCATGCTCGATGGCGTTCGATAGGCGCTCTCCGCCGCCGTCTCTTTGTCTGCGGTCGCCACCTTTTCAAGATCAATAGTCACGCGCCAGCGGTTGTCGCCGAGTCGCTGGGCGTGTTGAGCGCCCGCGGTGGGTATCTCCAGCCCGTCGCCCGCATCGATAATGTACACCGCGCGCTGCGTTTGGCGCGGATTCTTGATGGATCTGTTTGGCCTGACCAGCGTGCTCGCCATGATCTCCGCCGGCTCAAGGTTGGAAGTCGCCAACTCCTTGTCACTTGCCAGGATCGTCAGCTTCATGCCGCCGACCGCCTGCTCCGATCGCAGCAGTTCTCCATCCTCATCCACGAACTCAACACTCGTCACGCCGGGCATGTAGTCCTGCGTCACCTCCCATTTCATCGCGGGTACAGTTTTTCCCAGCGCCTCCACCTTGGTGGATTCGATCACGCGATACCGCGTTGTGATGACACTCGCTCCCGCCGAAGGATCCATCGTCGCGATGGAAAACTCTTCGTCACCCTCTTCGAGATAAGCGCCGACGCGCTCGCCCGCTTGCCCTGGCGTCAGCCATTCTTTTTGGGGCGCTGGCTCGAATCGTTCGTGCGAACCCGTCGCGGTCGCTGTGCGCACGCGAATGCGCCCATCATCCAAAAACTCAAATTTCGTGCGCGTCACGCCGCCCATATCCATGACCGACTCCATGCGCACGGGTTCGCCCTGGGCTGTTTCCAGAAACGAAGTGGAGAGCGCCACCGAGATAACGGTGAGCCCGCGCTTGATCTCAAGACGCATCTCCGTCTCGGTGCGCAGGTTCCCGTCTTCAACCTCGATCTCCGCCATCCGCAGCCAGCCCGCCCTGGACCCCATGAACTGCACGACGTACCACCGCTCCTCATCCGCACGAGCGGCGCTGGTGAACGCGACAGCAAAGAGGACAGCCATCGCTGGAATGAGAGGGCGGAACAAAATCCATGAACGCACGCGCATGAGCATCTCCCGGGAGAAAGCAAAGAACCAGTTGCAGATTTCAACTCTCTATGATGATACCGGCCACACCAGCCCGGGCCGCAGTTTCTGCTCCACCAACCAGCGCCATACACACGCATGATCGACACGCACTGCCATCTCACGTTTGACGACTACGAGGGCCGGATTGACCAGGTTCTCGCCGACGCCCATGCTGAGGGTGTCACCGGGGCGATCACCATCTCCACCACCACCCACGACTGCCTGGACGCCCTCGCAATCGCCCGCCGACATGACAACGTCTGGTGCACCGCAGGCGTGCATCCACTCTACGCAGACCGATCCGAGCACATCTGGGAGAACCTGCGCACGGTCGCGCATGAACCCGCCTGCGTCGCTTGGGGCGAGCTGGGTCTTGACAATCATTACAACAAACCGCCGCGCGATGTTCAGAGAAAAGTGCTGACGGACGAACTCGCCTTTATTGAGTCATGCGCACAGGCCGCCGGCGAAGAAGCCATCAGCCTACCCATCGTTCTGCACTGTCGTGATGCTTTTGCTGACCTCATCCCGATTCTGAAGGAAACGAATCTCCCAGCCGATCGGTTTGTCTTCCACTGTTTCACCGGCGGCGAAGCGGACATGCGCCTGCTGCTTGATTTTGGCGCCATGGTGAGCTTCACCGGCGTCGTCACCTATAAAAACGCGCCGGAAGTGCGTCTGGCAGCCAAACTCGCGCCTCTGGAGCGAATTATGGTGGAGACGGATGCGCCCTTTCTCTCGCCCGAGCCCCACCGGAAGATTCGCCCGAACGAGCCGCAATACGCCATCGTCACCGCGCGATTTCTCGCGGAGCTGCGCGATGAAGCGTGGCCAATGTTTCATGACGCAATCAATGAGAACACAGAGCGCTTTTTCGGGATCAAGGTTCCGGGTTGAGATATTTGTCCTGCGTTGCGAACCCTTTTACGCTCGTGTCTTGCGTTTCGTATCCATTATTGCGACAAAGAACAACGTTCCTCACTCCGGACACCGAAAGGGCGCGGGTCCAAGGCCAGCCAGATCGTATTTGCACGCAGGGCAAGTGTCCGGTGGAGATTCAGGAAACACGGGCAGCCTGGCGCGGGCGCGATGCAAGTAAAATCGCTCCAAATATAAATTGGCAATGACAGCCCAGCCGGCAACTGCAATCGCTATGTAAACCCCCATGCGCGTCTCATCAATCTCATCAAACAACGGCTCCGCCGTTATTGCGTTGATCGTCGCCACCATCGTGATGAGACCGAGCACCAGAAGCACAGGCAATACACCGCGCAAAAGAAATTTTCGATGGATGAATAAAGACGGGTCATAGAGTTCAAGTTTTTTCTTCCGTCGGCCCATTTCCTCATCTCCTACCGCGGCGCGATGATTTCTCCGATTAAGTCATCATCGCTCTCCCGAGCCAGTCTTGGGTAGATGTGTCCCTGCGCGTATTCGAGTGTAAATGTTTGCGTCGTCTCGCCGTCAATGGAGACGAGCAGGTCAATCGCGCCGGTCGACGGGCTTTCCTGCACCCCGTCGCGCAGCGCATCCGGGCTGAAAACATTGCTGTTCACAGTGACAATCTTCATTCCATACCCAAGCCGGGCCCGATCCGCGACGCTTTGCGGCACAATGCTTGTCACCATTCCATCCTCGTCAACACTCAGGCCGATGGAGTTGCGCAGGTTGGCGCCCTTCTCTTTAATAACGTCCGCCTCCTGAAGCTTGGTGGGCTCTCGGGAGTCTTCCAGCAGGTAGCCAAGCGTTTGGGGCAGCGAAATGCTCAGTTCATGCGCCGGTGTCTCAATGCGCTCACGAATCAGAGCCTCCCAATCGTGCCCGGCGTAGATACTGGTCAAGCCGTCAACAACATCGGTGCGCGTGTATTCGATCGGGCTTCCAACATGTTCAAAGCGAACGTCGAAGAACAGCTTGCAGAAGTCATCAAGACTTTTCCCGCCTTCCGTGCCGCGCCGTATGATTGCGTCACACTCCATCCAGAAGAGCGCTCCTTCGCTGTAGTAATCCTGCCGGCGTCGAAGATCACCCCAAAACCTTGAGCCGCCTCGCAGGAACCGCAAGCCCGCTGCCGTATCCTCCACGCTGCGCCACCGTCGCCCCGCCTGCAGCTCATACCCGCGAATCCGCCGGGCGAGGCGATGATGAAAGGCTTCTTCATCAAGCAACCCTGCGCGGGCCGCGAGCACATCCGTGTAATACGTCGTTAACCCCTCGTACACCCACATGAGCTGGGTGTGTCCTGGCGTGTGATAGTTGTCGTGTAGTAAATCAGCCGGCGCCCGCAGCTTGCCGTTCCAGCAATGAATGTACTCATGCGGAATCACCGTCATCGGATCCCCGCCGGGCCTCTCGGGATCATCCATCTCATCCTCTTCCATGGAGACATAGGTGGACTGCGTGTGCTCCACGCCGAAGCCCGGCAGCTCATCCCCGGCTAGAAGCAAAAAGTGAAACTCGTCATACGGAAACGGCCCGAAGATATGCCCCGCCTGCTCGCACACCGCGCGGAACTTTTCAAGCCGCTCCTCGGGGAGTTCTGTCAGCTCATCATTGCGCGCAGCCAAATGCACAGCGTGCGGCGCCCGCCCTCCCAATGCTGACGGGTAATCGCCAAGCTCATAGGTGCGCACGCTCGAACTCAGAATCACGGGTGAATCCACAAGCTCCGCCAGGCTCACGCGCTCAAAGGCGATCGTCCCTCGCGGCCCCTGCATCGGGCCTGCCTGTTTTGCGTCAAGAGATGTCGCGAGTATCCATCCTTCCGGCGCCAGTAGTTTGGCGTCGTACATCAGCGCGTCCTTGTCCGTCTTGCCCGGATAGACCAGCACGGTGTTCCAGTTCATCCCGCCATAACGAGCGTGGCCGTAAGAATCGGTCGAGCGGGAAGTCACGCTGGGTTGATTCGCGATGTACGCCATCTCGACAATGATCGTCGGCGAATTTGGCGGCACAGTCACCGATACACGATGCACATGCGTCGGATCGCGGCGCCAATCGAGCAGATTCCCCGCAGCGTCGCGCACGAAGAAGTCCACTACGTTTTGAATCGGCCCCGATGGGTTGTGATTTCCCGGCGACCACTCAACGTAATACAAATCCAAGGGCCCCGGATCGACCGGAATCTGCATCACGCTGCGCAAGAGCCCCCGCTGAATGTCCGACGCATTCACAAAGAGCTGCACTGCGTCGAGGGCGCCCTTCTGAGCGCCTCGGTCTCTCTGCGCGAACGCCTGTGGCGACGCATGAAGCGCGATCATCAGAAGCAGGCTGACTGAAAGGCCCACAATGGCGGATTGAAGGAGACGTGCTGCAGAGCGGGACAGCTTCATGTCTATGAAGGAACGTGTGGATGAATAAGCCAAGGACTCTCTCCAATTTGATGATTCACGTCAGTGCGACGACCAACGCCCAGAAAGAACACGCTTTCCCACAGTCTACAGGGCGACCGATGAACCCCATTCCAGCCAACGTCGCAGGACGTATCCAGCCCCGCGGCCCGCGGCCGGTTGCAAAGCCGACTCGCTGGCTTCACAATCTGCCTCCGCGAGCGCTCCCCGGATCGCCTCGCCGACGTGCTCGATCCCAAACAGAAACCCACCGCCAACTTTTATATTAACACCGAAAGATCACACCATGGCTGACGAACAGCAACGACAAGTCCAGCTCCGCATCGATGAATCGCGGATGAACACCACCTACGCCAACACCATCCGCACCTCGACCACCCCGGACGAGGTCGTCATGGATTACGGCTTCAATCTTCCCAGCCAGATGCCCGGCCCCGACGGCAAGCCCCAGCATGTCATGGTCTTTGCGGTTGGGTCGCGCGTCATCATGAACTGGGCTGGCGCAAAGAGACTTGCCCAGAATCTCGCATCTGCAGTGCATGCGTATGAGGACGCCAACGGCGAAATCGCGCTTCCCGGTGCGCAGGCGCCAGTTCAACAAGGCTGACTTTTTTTAGAGAATCCGTGTCGCCCGGGGATAGCTTCCAAGCACGCGCAGCTCCTGGCAGTGGGCTGTCGCCTCGCGGATCGCGTATGCGATGTTGGGGTCGTCCTTGTGCCCCTGCAGGTCAATGAAGAACGAGTAGTGCCAGTTCACGCGCCCGCTCGGGCGCTTGTCGATGTGGGTGAGGTTGATCCCCGCACGATCGAAGACAGAGAGCACGCGCACCAGAGCGCCGGGATTATCGTCCGTCATGAACATGATGGAGGTCTTGTCATCTTTGGAAGGCTGGGCGTGCTGGCGCGCAATGATGAAAAACCTCGTGATGTTGTTGGGATTATCTTCAACATCCTGAAACAGCATGCGCACGCCGTAGAGATCACCCGCAAGTGCAGATCCGATCGCAGCCGAGCCCGATGTCGAATCCGCTTCCATCTCTTTTTTCGCGGTCATCACCGCCTGGCTTGAACTCGCCGCCGCGATCAGCTCCGCCTTTGGATACTGCGTGATCAGCCATTTTCGACATTGCGCAAAAATCTCAGGCTTGGAGTGAATCCGCTTCACCTCCGCCGGCTCGCAGTTCGCCAGCAGCGTATGGCGAATCGTCACCAGCGATTCCCCGTACACAGTCACCTCATCGCCCGCGTCCCGGAAGGCGTCCATTGTTTCGACGATGCTCCCGCCGGTCGTGTTTTCGATCGGCGCCAGCCCGTAATCAACATGCCCGCGCCGCACTTCCGTAAAGACGCCTTCAATCTCGTGCAAATCCTCAAAGCTCACCGACGAGCCAAAATGAATCACCGAAGCAGCATGACTAAACGAGCCCGGCGGTCCGAGGTAGCCGATGCGCAGCGGCTGCTCCAGCGCGAATGATCCACTCATCAACTCCCGATACACACCCTCAATCGCGCGATCAGGCAGCGGGCCCTTGTTCGCGCTCATCGCCCGGCGAAGCACATCCTGCTCACGATGCGGCGCATAGATCGGAATGTCCGACCCACGCTTCACGCTTCCCACATCCACCACAAGCCTGGCTCGCTCATTGAGCAGTTCGACGAGCTTCTCATCCATCTGGTTGATGCGCAGCCGCAAGTCGTCGAGCTTCGCCTCCCCGGCTGCGTCCGGGGGACTGTCGCCGCCGGAACCGGCTTTCGTCTTTTCCGAATCATGGTTGGGCATCAACGGCATCATCGGGTTCCCAGACCGCCCAGCCAAGTCCAGACAACAGAGAAAAGCCTCTTTTCTCGGACGGGCAGCCTGTTTTTCGCCAGGCGCCTGCTCACATGCGACAGAAGCGTGCCTTTTCTCCCTCGCCCGGCGCTTCTGAGCAGGTACCCTTCAGTAGAGCGAATCGTAAAGGGGATATCCATATGGCGGTCATCGCGACCATCACCGAGACAGCGACCATGAGCCTCAACGCCCTGCCGTGGAGTGCGGATGTCGTGCTCGCCGTCCTGCTGATCTCCGGGCTACTCATGTGGGGATTTGGTCGACGACTCGTTCGCCCGCTTTTTCTCCTTGTTGCAGCCGCCGTCATTGGTTCCGCGGGTTTCTTCATTCTCCCTGAGTTTGCACCCGTCTCACCAGGCGCCGGCCTGCTGGTGGGCGCGATCGGCGGCGCGATCGCCGGCCTTTTGCTCTTTCGCATCGCGATGGCTTCCATTCTCGCAGCCGTCCTCACCATCACCTTCCCCGCCGCCGCCTGTGTCGTCATGCAGGTCCAGCCGTCGTGGTCGCAAACCGCAGCCACCAACGAACGCCCCTCCGAAAGCGAACCTCTTTTTCTTGATGATGTCCCCGTCATCCTCGATGGACTGTCCGATAACTCGAATCAAGACAGTTCAGACAGATATTCATATGAAGATGCCCGCGAGCGCGTCAGCCAGGTTCTTGAAGATGAACGCGTCAAAGCCGGGACGGACCGCGCTCGTGAGTTTCTCATTCAACTCGGCGACGAACTTCAATCAGAATGGCGCCAGCTTCCAGACAACCAACGCTGGGTCATCGTCACAACATCACTCTTAGGCAGCCTGATCGGCTTCTTTTTCGGACTTACCTGGCCCAAACACGTCGCGGCCCTCACCACCGCCTCCGCCGGCGCGGCTGTCTGGATTCCCGCAGGCTCCGCCATCGCCGTCGCCAACAATGCGCCGGGAGTCCATCTCCTGCCCGACTCCGCCCGCATGTGGATTGGCATCTGGATGCTCGTCGCAGCGTGCGGCGCCCTCCTTCAATGGACCGCGTTGAAGCCTCGCACCGATAAGAAGAACCAGAGCGACTGATCCGTCGCGCCGTTTTTCTTCTCAATCACTCAAATAGCTTGCGCGAGGCTGCCACTGTGCTGTGCTCATTGCCATTGCTTGTCGCCCAGGAATCCGGCTGGACAGGCGCCACCGAAGAACTCTCCCAAACAGGGGACAACCCCACCACCATGTTCAGCGACGTGCTCGTCGGCCGGCTCGATATTCTCAGCCATCCCGACGAAATGCTCACCGCCCTCACCAACGTTCACCCCGTTTGGGCGACCATCTTCGTCGTCACCGGCGGCATCTGCCTCTTCAATGGCTACCGCTGGCACAAAGGCGTCATCCTCATCCTGGCGGGGATGCTCGGAATCTGGGCCGGGCTCTCGCTTGGCGATCAGATCGGGGGCGCCCACACCGTCGCCGCCGCCTCCGTCGCGCTGCTCTTCGTTGTCCTCGCGCTTCCCGGCCTGCGCTTCGCCGTCGCTCTCTTCGGCGGGCTGGCTGGCGGGTTCTGCGGCGCCAACGCATGGACCGCGTTCGGCGGCGAGGCCGACCTTCACTACGTCGGCGCCATCGTCGGGCTCATCGCGGTCAGCATGCTCGCATTCCTCGCCTTCCGACTTGTCATCGTTCTCTTCACATCGATCGGCGGCGCGTCCCTCGTCGTCCTGGGCGCACTGGCGCTCATGCTGCGCGTCGAATCATGGAGCGGGGGATTGGTCAATGGTCTTGAAACCAACCCGCGCGTCGTGCCCCTCGTCGTCGCCGTCCTCGCTGCGGTGAGCCTCATCACCCAACTCGGCGGAGGCGTGCGCGGGCTCAATGCAGTCGCGGACAAGGCAGACCCGAAGAAGAAACCCGGCGCACAGCCGGCGTAGAGAAGTACGCCAACAAGCACCACGATATCGCGCTACTCAAACAACCCCGCAAGCAAACGCACACCAAACCCCGTCGGCGTGTCCTTCGCAAACGGCCCCGTGTCGCTCTCCACCCGATGCACGCCCGCAATGTCCAGATGACACCACGGCATCGAATCATCTACGAAGTAGCTCAAAAACGCAGCCCCCTGAATCGGATGCGCCTTCCGCGTTGCGCTTGAGTTCACAATGTCCGCGATCGGTGACTTCATCAAATCTCGATACTCCTGATGCAAGGGCAGTCGCCACACACGCTCATCACACCTCGCCGCAGACGCCTCAACGCGCCCGCGCAGCGCATCATCATCACACCACATCCCAGCGAACGTTGACCCCAATGCTGTAATAACACCCCCCGTCAGCGTCGCGATGTCCACGATAAACGCCGGCTTTTCCTTGTCCTTCGCCCAGCACAGACCGTCAGCCAGCACCAGCCGCCCTTCCGCGTCTGTGTTCGTCACTTCCACCGTCACGCCATTGCGAAACGTCATCACGTCATCCGGGCGATACGCATCATCCGAAACAGAGTTTTCCGCAGCCACCAGCAATCCCACCACAGGCTGTTTCGGTTTAATCACCTTCGCGATCGCGTGCATCGCCCCAAGCACCGCGCACCCGCCATCCTTGTCGCTCTTCATCCCGCGCATCCCCGCCGGCGGCTTAAGCGAAAGCCCGCCCGTGTCGTAGGTCACCGTCTTGCCCACAAACACCGCCGGCTTCTTCTTCCCCGCAGCTCCCGCCGGCGTGTACGCGATGCGAATCAAACAAGGCGGATTCTCAGAAGCCTGCCCGACGATGACATGCCCGATCATCTTCTCCTTCTTCAGCGCTTCACCCTTGATGATGCGCACACTCACCGTCTCATCACCGCGCGCCATCGTCTTCGCCTGCGTCGCCATCCACTCCGGCGTCGCGATGTTCGGCGGCGTGTTTGCGCACATCCGCGCAAAGTTAATCGACTCCGCCAGCGCCAATCCGCGCTTCATTCTCTTCGCAAATGACTTATCCGGCGAGTTGATCGCCAGCTTCACACGGTCCGTCTTGGTCGTCGCCGCCCCACGATATTCATCAACGTTGAACGCGATCAGCCCCATCCCCTCGCCAAACGCTCCGCCGAACGTCTCAGAATCCACCTTCGCCTCTTTGAGTGGGCCACGAAAATCAACCTCCGCCGACTTCGCTTTGATCGAAGCCAGCCGTCTCCCGACGGCGCCCGCGATGTTGTCGCCTCGCTCGATAGATGCTTTCTTCCCAAGCCCCACAACCAGGATACGCTGCGCCGACTTGCCCTTCTTGATGAAGGCTTCTGCGATCGTCCCCGCAGCCCCCGTGCATTCCGCCCGCTTGACAGCCCCCGCAATCATGCCCCCGACATCGCGCGACTTCGTCTGGGCATCGAGCGCAGGCGATCCCTTCTCCGGCTGAAAGACGCCAACAACAAGAACTTCCGGGTTCTGGCTGGCGGAAACGCGAACAGAGTCAAACATCGGTGTAGTGTCCTGAGGTGTGTGTGAACGCCCCGCGCACTTCCAGAGCGAAGTGGCGAGTGTACCGCCGCGCCGCTAGCGTGGCGTTTCCAATGAGCGCACGCCCTGAACAAACACCGCATCGCCCCAGCAACCTTGAAGCGCCCTGGCGCGACAAGTACCTCCAGACTCTCGCCCGGGACGAAAAAGCAGGCCCCAAGCCCGATGCTCCCCCCGGGGCTTTCCTCGCGGAATACTGGGCCCATCCCGAGCATGACGAAGCCAACCACGTCGTCGCCCGCGCCGGCGATCAAGACGGCGCCGGCATGATCCTCCTCAACAAATACCCCTACGCCAACGGCCACCTTCTCATTGCGCTCGGACAAGGTCGGGCCCGCCTGCTCGACTACGACGCCGAGCAGCGCGCATCGTTATGGCGCATTGTCGATCTCGCCACAGACCTCATCGAACGCACACTCGACCCTCAGGGCGTCAACATCGGTGTCAATCAGGGGCGCGCCGCCGGCGCGGGCGTTCCCGGCCATCTGCATGTCCATCTCGTCCCGCGCTGGCACGGCGATGTGAACTTCATCACAACCGTTGGCCAGGTCCGCGTGAATCCCTCCGCCCTCGCAGACGTCGCTGCCCGCTATCGCGCAATGTGGGCGCAAATGAACACAGCGTGACTCCTCCAAGCACGCCGCGCCCATATTTGTTTGCTGTCTAAGTCGCCCGGCGCTCAGCCCGGTTCACGCCGCCCGGCGCAAGCTGTACGCAACAGCAATCCGATACCCATGCCCCGTCGGCATGCATCGAAGCACCGTGCCCTCGCGCCATAAATCCATTCCCGGCGTCGTCTTGATCGACAAGCACGCGCCCGGCGAGAGTGGCTTGGAAGTCTCCGCCGACAACCCGCCTTCGCTCTCGTCAATCAGATTCAGAAACATCGTTCGCCCCAGCCCGGCGCCATCCCGTCGTATCGCGGGCAAGCGCCCAAGCGCTGTCCATCTCTCGGCGGCTCGTCGCTCAAATGGAAGCGGCGCCGGTGGTTCTTCCTCAATAGCGCCAGTCAAAACGCCGGTCTGGACCTGTGTGTCCTGCATGGTTCAGCTCCCGGGCAAGTTGGGAGGCAGCCCGGAATCGCGCTGCGTCCCGCTCACCCATGACGCTGCCTATCGGCCCGAACCAACCCGGACTCAAGCACCGCCCGGCTCGATCACCCCATCAACCTTGCGCGCAATCTTTCGGATCGCCTCCTGCGCGTTCGCGACCGCCGCCCGCTCGCTCTTTTTCCACATCCGAGGCAGCATGAAGGGCAGTGGCACAATCACCAGCGGCAAATACCACCACCACGTCGGCCACCAGCCCCACGATGCGGGGATCAGCGCATCCGTCAGCGGCAGACCCGGCCACACCGAAACCACCACCAGCACAATGAAAATCACCGGCAGCTTCCACAAAAGCCTCGACCGAAACCGCACCCTCACCCCGCTCCCCGTCCCCGCCTCGATCGCCCCAACAAGCTCCCGGTCAAAGGGATCTCCAAACGCCGCGACAACAAATGAACCCTCGCCGCGCTTCTCAAACCCTGGCAATCGACCCCGACGCGACGCTTTGCTCAGCGCCTGAAGAACTTCATCAGCAGAGAGCGACGTTGTGATTATCGGAAGCGCCGCGCCCGGATCTACGGGCGCCGCAGTTTCTTCCTTCTTCGATGTGGATTCATCACTCATTGTGGTTTACTTCGCTCTTGCGCACTGCTCATCGATAACCCACAACGGACGTGGACGGCGCGTGGAACTCCGGGCGCCTCACCGCATCGGCCGCTGTTCTGCGCGAGTCTAGCCCAACATGTCCCCACAACAAAATCACGCCCTCAAACTTCTCAAGACCAATGCCCTGACCGATGCAACAATAGATCAGATGGCAAACATCCGGCCCAACCCGCGTCTCCGCTTGGTCTTCGGCCCAATGGAAGAAAAAGATATCAGCGCGCTCGCCGAAGCCAGCGCACGTCAGGAAATCGAAAGCGCCAACATCCGCGCCGCAGCGATGAGTGTTGATGACGCCAGGCAAATCTTCGCCGCCTCCGTCGCCGACCGCATCGAAGGCGGAACCGCCGCGATCCTTCGCCCGGGCGATCGCAGAGCGCTCGTCAACGCGGCGCAAGGCATGGGCATGCGCGTCTTCGACGCCAACCTGATCATCGCGCTGGTTCAGGAAAGCGCAAGGAATGGCGAAGATACACGCGACTCCGCCGGCCTGCTGCGCCTCATACCCGCTCCAGCAGACCGAAGCCGATCACACATGGCAGGCCCCATCCTCGCCATCTTCGCCTTCGCCGCCGCCATCCTTGCGCTGCTCATCGCCTGGGTGCTGCGCGGCGCGTCATAAACATACCCAGCGTCCGCGCTCGTTCAACAACACAGCTACCATGGCGCCTCCAAATCCCCATCGATGGAGATCGCGATGCCCGTTATTGAAGTTGGACGCAAGGCCCCTGCATTCACTCTTGAAGATCAAGCTGGAAAAACACACAAACTCACCGACTACGCCGGCAAGACCGTTGTGCTCTACTTTTATCCCAAGGACGACACCTCCGGCTGCACAACTCAGGCCTGCGCCTTTCGCGATGATCTCCCAAAGTTCAAACGCTCCAAAGCTGTCATTCTCGGCGTCAGCCCGCAAGATGTGAAGAGCAAAGCAAAGTTCGCACAAAAGCTCGATCTCAACTTTCCCATACTCGCTGACAACGACGCAATCATCTGCGACAAGTACGGCGTGTGGCAGGAAAAATCCATGTACGGCAAAAAATACATGGGCGTCGTGCGCACAACATTCCTCCTCAACCAATCCGGCAAAATCGTAAAACGCTGGGACAAAGTAAAAGTTCCCGGCCACGCAGAGGAAGTGCTCCAGGCGATCAAAGAGCAATGACCGCACTCATCGACCGCTATGAAGCAGGAGCCCAGCGACTCTCGCGCGCCCTCGATGGACTAGGCGCCCACGAGCTCGACGCGCAACCCGGCCCCGGCGCATTCTCCATTCGTCAGCTGCTCGCCCATTGTCTTGACGCCGACTTCGCCTACGCTGACCGAATCAAACGAATCATCGCAATGGATCGCCCCACATTGCTCGGCTGGGATCAAAACGCCTTCGCGCGCAACCTGGTCTACGACACACTCAACGCCGAACTCGCCCTCGATGTCTTCATAGAAAACCGACAACTCATCACCGCCATACTGCGCGCAGCGCCGCCCAACGCATGGGCGCGAGTCGGCGAACTGCGCGATCGCCACTCCGCATTCGGCGCGCCGGATGCATCAGGCGCCAAAACAACCGTCGGCGCCGCAGACGGCGAAGTCACACTCGAGCGCATCGTCACCATCGCCTGCGACCATCTCGATCATCACATGCAGTTTCTTTGTGCCAAACGCGACCGGCTCGGCCTCCCGCCCCAAGAACAAAACTAACTTCATTCCCTGAACAACCCATTGTGATAGTGCGCACTGGCGAATATTCACCAGTTTGTTGTGGCCTTTGCGCACAACAATGTCACAATGGAGGTTTATCTGCGCCCCCATGCAATCTGCCCGTTGCTTTCGCGTTCTGCCTCCTGGAGCATGCGCGTAGGCATGAAACTTCCGGGAGCGGGTCGGCCCCGTTTCAATCGCGGCCCCGGTGAATGTGTGCTCTGGTCATTGCAGACGCCGCCGATAACTACGGCGCCGATCACAAGAAGGAGTATCAGGATGAAGGTCAGAGGTTTTAGCAAGTTATTCGCCAGCAGCGCCTTCGCGCTCGCAGCAATCACATTGGCGCCCCCCGCCACAGCTCAAGAAGATGATTCCCCCCGCCCCGACTTCGCAGACCCCGTCGCAATCTGCGTTCACCAGATCGCAACCATCGCGCACAACGGAACCGAAGAAATCAGCCAGACCGCCCAGCAAGGCGTCATGGCGATCAAACGCCTTGATGAAGCCGGCGCTCCCAACGAAGCAATCGTCGAAGCAGCCCAGCGAACACACCAGGCAATCGTTGGCATTGCCCACCGCGCCGCCCACGCTGTTCGCGCCGTCAGCCGTGAATGTCTCGATATCGGCCCGCGCGGCGAAACCGATGCGCCCGATCATCCACGACCCGACTTCCGCCCCAGACCCGTCCGCATCCTCGCAGCAGCCCGACATCGCGCTCTGCACGCCCTGCGCTTCACAGCCCATCGCGCCAATCATGCTGTCGCCCGCGCCGCCCGCATCGCTCTACACAATGACGGCGACAACGACCCAACAGATGGTGATGCACCCGCAGCCCTCGCCTTAGTGATGAGCGTCAACCCCGGCGGCGACAACGCATACGATGAATCCGCCTTCGAGGATCTCGCACTCGATCCCAACGCGCTCGTCGAGCTGGATCTCGCCGCCGCCGACCTCGCGGACACACTCACCATCATGGGCCAGGCCAACCTCGCCGGCGCCCTGTCCATTCACGTCGCCACCGATGCGCTCATCGCGGTCGGCGATGAGTTCGACATCATCACCGCCGGCGCCATCTCGGGCAGCTTCGTAAGCGTCAATGTGATCGGCCTGCCCGAAGGTCTCGCCTTCCAAACTGTCTACACAGAACAGGGCGCTTCGCTTCTCGTCACACGCCCCGCCGACCTCAATGCCGACCTCATCATCAACGGCCCCGATCTCGCCCAGATGCTCGGTGCCTGGGGTGTCGAGGGATCGTCCCCGGCCGACCTGAACTCGGACGGCGTCGTCAACGCGCTCGATCTCGCCCAGATTCTCGGCGCCTGGGGCTCGGCGCTCTAAGCGCCATCCAATAACCCTGACAGCAAACTTCGGCAGTCCAGCTTTTTCTCGAAAGCGCATCCTCTACGGATGCGCTTTTTTTGCGCTGATACCGGTTCTCGGGCTTCTCAGTTGAGATTTGAGAAATTTCCAGTGAATCCGCGCCGCCTTCAGGCACACTTGTCGCTGACCTATACGTGGGACAAACGGGCCTGTGGAGGGCCCACCCGAACAAAAAAGAAGGCGATTCCGTTGGCCGCCTTACGGTCAATCCTCGAAAGGAGATTGCAAATGAAGAATCTTATGAAGAAGTTGGTGACAACAGCCCTCGCAATGGGTTGTTCAACCGCTGCCGTCCTCGCATGTGGCACACCACCCGAGCCGCCCCCGCCCCCGCCGGATCCCCCGATTGTCTGCTGCTTCGTCATCGACTGGTGGATCGATCCCGCTGACCCGGGCTTCGAGTATCTCACCGTTCGCTACGTTCGCGATGACGGGCTCCCGCTCTTCCAAAGCAACCCCATGCCCCTCCCGCCGACCCAGCAGTGCGCCTGCGCTCTTCCGCCGCTGCCTCAGAGCGCTGCTGCAGCCGGTGTGCAGGTTGTCGGCCTCTCCTTCGGTGATATTCTCCCGAGCTGGCAGGGCCTCCCGCCAGACGTTCCAGGCTACGGCCCCTTCGAGCCCATCGATCCCACCGACAACACCCAGTTCCAGGTCGATAGCTTCTTCGACATCTACTACCAGCTCGGCGGAATTCCGATTCCCCCAGCAGGCGAAAGGCTTTCCAGCGTCTTCCAGTTCGGCGGCCCCGGCGACATCCCCCCCGGTCAGGTCTTCGATGTCTACCAGCTCCTGCGCATCCCCGCTGGCTTTGACCCCAACCAGCTCTGCCTGCCTCAGCAACTCGGTGGCCTCGGCCTCTTCCTCGTCGATAACGGCCAGGTCTTCGTTGAGCCGCCCGCACCCGGCGCTCCCCCGCTGAACCTCGCCCAGTTCGCAGCCAATGGCGGCAACGCCGCCTTCTACAAGTTCCGCTGGTATCCCCTGCATGTCCCCCCGCCCTGCCCCATCATCATCGGCCCGAATCCCTGCCCGTGGGACTTCAACGGTGACGGCAACGTCGGCGCCGCCGACCTCGCCCAGCTCCTGGGCGCCTGGGGATTCTGCCCGTAAGGCTTCATAAACCCCTCGCATTTTCACTTCACTTTTCTCTTCGCAGAGGCCTCTCAGCGTCAACACACGCTGAGAGGTTTTTTTTGCACTCACTACCCCGCGCTTACGGATTCAGCCGCGTCGCGCTCCACGCACCGCGCTCAGGCGGCACGCCGACTTCAATCTCCGACTCCAACGCACGCTCCCACCGCGCCCGATCGTGCAGCCGCCCGTCGCCCCCCACCCAAAGCTCAACTCGCCGCGCCCACAATCTGAACCCGCCCCAATGTTCCGGCCGCGGAATCTCCACATCCCCCGCCCCGTCCAGATCATCAAGCGTCAGCCCAAACCTCATCGCCACTTCCATCGCCCGCTCCATCAGCGTGTCGTTTGAATCAAGCGCTTCGCTCTGCCAGCTCGCCCACGCCCCCACGCGCGAAATAAGTCGACGCGACTGAAAGTACACATCGCTTTCGTCCCTCGTCGTGCGCACGACCAACCCTTCAATCCGCGCCTGCAAATTCAATGCATCCCAGTGAAAACAAACCGCCGCCCTCCCGGTCGCTTCCAGCGCCCGCCCCTTCACGCTGTTGTAGTTCGTGAAAAACACAACCGACCCACCCTCAACGTCCATCCCCTTGCACAACACAATCCGCACCGAAGGCATCCCCGCCTCGTCCACGGTCGCCAACGACATCGCCTCCGGATTCGGCGTCACCTCCGCCGACCGCGCCCCCGCGAACCACGCGCCCAGCGTCGGCATCGGCTCACCCGGCAGGGGGTCAGGAAGGCTTTCCGGACGGCGAAATACATCAGGCTTGCTCTTCACCCCATGATTCTAGAGACCAGCAAGAACGTCATCAGCCAACCCATTTCATCCATCATGACACCAAATCCACACCCGCCGTCCATGTCAGAACGATCATTCCGAATCACCTTGATCCTTTTTCCCGTTGAACCCCCCTCGGACAAGGGTATTCTGACATTCGAGAGAGCGACCGGCAGAAGCCGCTGCAGGCTTGGCAGGCGGAAACTGGGCCCCCGCGCTTGAGAGCCGCGCAACCTGGGAATTCTCGCCTGTGGCGATGTGCGCCGACGCTCTACGAAGTGGGAAGAGAGAAGAAAGAGGAATTACCATGTCGATCATCACACGCCGGATATGCGTCTCCGGACTCGCTGCCTTCAGCGCCACTGCAATCGCATTCGCCGGTCCCGACTGGATCGAGGGCGATCTCGGCACCGGCGAAGCCGGCTCCCTTCCGGGCGGCGCCAATCAACCCACCGGCGCCGGCGGACTCAACACCATCTCAGGCAGACTCAACGGCCCCGGACCCGCACCTCCTTCCGCGCGCGGCATCGGAACAAGCGACTTCGAAGATATGTACGTCATTTTCATCGACGATCCCATCGCATTCACCGCCCGCACAGACAACGGCGACTTCAACAAACTCTCCGGCGCCGACTTCCCAAGCTCACTCTGGCTTTTCGATTCACAAGGCCGCGGCGTCATCGCCAACCAGAACACACCCGACAACGGCGCCTCCATGCCACAGGGCGCCCTCCTTCTCCCCCAAGCCACCGATCCTCCCGCACAAATGATCCCCGGCCCCGGCATCTACTTCCTCGCAATTACGGGCGACGGCGCTCAGGCCCTCTCCGGCGGCGGCATTGATCCCATCTTCGGCTTCTTCATTCCCCAGGAAATATCAAGCCCCGACGGGCCCGGCGGCCTCAACCCCATCGATGATTGGTCCAGTTCACCCCTCTTCGGCGACTACACCATCGCCCTCACCGGCGCCTCGTTCTTCGTCACCAACTCCTGCCCCTGGAATCTCAACGGCGATGGCTTCGTCGGCGCCGCCGACCTCGCTCTCCTCCTCGGCTCCTGGGGAGTCAACCCCGGCAGCCCCGCCGACTTCAACATGGATGGCTTCGTCGGCGCCGCCGATCTCGCCCAGCTTCTCGGCGCCTGGGGACCATGCCCCTGAATCACCCACTCGTTTTCATTTGCGCCCGACAAGCGCCAAGCCATTCCCGCGCCTCATCAAGCCGCGCATGCCCCTCGGGCCACACCGCTTCATAAATCCCCACCGCCTCATTCAAAAATGGCTCCGCCGCGCCCGCGTTTCCCATCTCCATGTGAATGCGACCCAGGAGCGCCAGCTCCGCCGCCTCCTCATGGTGCGGTGTCTTCTCAGGATTCAGCTCCCGCTGTATCGCGATCGCCTCATTGCAGATGTCAAGAGCATCGTCGAGTTTCCCCTGCGCCCGCAACACCCGCGCCAGCGAAAGCAACGTCAACGCGATCGTCGGTTTCGATGCCTCTTCGCCAAACATCCGCCGCTTCAGCGCCAGCGCCTCTGTGAAGTTCTCTTCGGCGCCATCAAGTTCACCAAGCCCAAGCTGGCACGTCGCCAAATTATGCAATGAACGCGCAACATTCCGATCCTGATGCTCATCCGGAATCGCCCGCGCCAAACGCAACGCTTCTGCAAACAACGCCGCCGCCTCTGCATATCGCCCTTGCGTGCGCAGGCACGTCGCCAGATTGTTGAGCTGCCCCGCAATCTGAAGTGATTCCTCACCGTGCAGCTCGCGCAACATCTCCAGCGCCTCGCGGAATAACCCCTCCGCGGCGCTCGGATCGCCTCGTATGTCCAGCGTCGCCGCAAGATGATTCAAACTCATCGCCAAATTCTCATCCGGCGCTGTCAACACTTCCCGGCGCATCGTGAGCGCCTGCCGATACAGCTCCTCCGCCGCAGCAAAGTTCGCCTGGTGGTAATAGCACCGCGCCAAATGATGCATCGCACGCGCAATGTCTTCGTGCGGCGCCTTAAGCTGCTGCCGCGTCAGCTCCAGCGCTCGCCGAAGGTGACGCTCCGCCCGACCGTATCGCTGAAAAATAATCCAGTTCTCACCAAACCGCTGATGCAAAATTCCCTCAACCAGCGGATCGCCCGGCGGATTCGTCTCAAGCTGCAAATCCTGACGCGCAAGCAAATCCTCAACCAGAATCTTCCCCTCGCGAACGTCCTGCAGATTCAGGCTCGCCAGCGCATTGTCCATCCACGCGGTCGCCTCGGTCGTCGCCTGCGCACTTCTGTCTCGTTCGCGCCCCGCACTTGTCACGCGCACAATCGCGACCAGCGAAACCGCCAGAATTATCGCCGCCGCCGTCAGCGCCACCAGCGTCACACGCTTATTCCGCCGCACCCAGCGCGCCGACCGTTCGACAGACCCAATCCGCCGCGCCTCTACCGGACGATCGCGCAGAAACCGATCAATATCCGCCGCAAACTCCCCCGCCCCCGCATATCGAAGCTCAGGCGCTTTCTCCAGCGCCTTGAGCAAAATCGCATCAACGTCCTTCGCAACTCCCTTGCGCACGCTTGAAGGCGCTTTGGCGTCCTGCGTTGTAATGCGCACCAGCACCGCGTCCAGCGCATCATCCACCAAGCAAGGCAGCCGCCCCGTCACCATCTCATAACCAATCGCCCCCAGCGCATACACATCCGTGCGCACGCTGATGCGCTCAATCTGTCCTCGCGCCTGCTCGGGTGGCATGTACGCCAACGTCCCGATCAACTGCCCAGGCTGAGAAATCGAAAGCCGCTGCTGCGCATCTCGCCGGGTGTCAAACGCCTTCGCAAGTCCAAAGTCAACCAGTCTCGGCTCGCCGCGATCGTCAAGCAAAATGTTTGACGGCTTCAAATCCCGATGAAGCACCCCACGCTGATGCGCATACTCAACCGCCTCCGCGATTCGCTTCAAAAGCTCCAGCGAACCGCGCACATCCTGATGCCCCGGCTCCATCGCCTGATCGAGAGGCGACCCCGTCACAAACTCCATCACATAGTAAAGCCGGCTGTTGTGTACACCCGAATCAATCACCGAGATGATGTTCGGATGCTGAAACCGCGCGATCAGCTCCACCTCGCGCTCAAAGCGCCGCCGCGCCGCCTCCGACGCCGCCGCCCGCTCAAGCATGAACTTGATCGCCACACGCCGACCCGTCGATTGCTGGTACGCCTCGTACACCATCCCCATCCCGCCCCGGCCCACCACGTCAATGACGTCGTACCCGTCAATTTCAGGAAGCTCATCATCTGCAAGCTCATCGAGCAGCCCGTCGCCAACGTCATGCAAGCTTTGGAAAGCGCTTTCACGTGACAAGCGCGAGATGACACCGATCGCCGTCGCCCGCGCCTTCAGCTTCTGGGCTGCATCAAGCCCCTCAGCCGCATTCACCGCGTCATCAATCGATACCCGCCGCCCCTGCCGGCGCATCTTCAGAAAGCGCTCAACAATCAGTTCGACAGTCTCGTGGTGGTTTGTAGCCATCGATTTCGTCGCCGGATGGAGCCTTTCAGCGTCGCAATGCAACCACAAGCCGGCGCCAGCACGCCCCGAGGGTATCCTATCCAGCCGTGAGTAAAGTGGAAGAAGGATCTACACAACCAAGCGCCCAGGAGCTGCGCGATCTCTGCGTACACGCCGCCGCCGGCGACGAGGAAGCCATCGAGCGCCTTCTCTGGGCCCATCACGCGCGGTTTATCGGCTATGCCCAGCGCAAAATCGGTGTCGATTGGACAGGCAAGATCGACGCCGAAGATATCGTCCAGGAAGCTTACATCGACGTCTTCCGCTTGATCGGAGACTTCACACCTGAGCGCGAAGACTCCTTCTACTACTGGGCGGCGCGCATCGTTGATCACAAATTTATTGATGCGGTGCGCCGCTTGCGCCGCAAGAAGCGAGATATCGCCCGCGAAGTCGCCCGAAGCGCGCGCAGCTCATCGGGTCGTCTCACATTGCTTGAGCGCGTTCGCCCCAACACGCTGACCCCCAGCCGCGTCATGAGACACGAAGATGCGGTCGGCGCCATGATCGGCTGCCTCGCGCGACTTCCCGAAGATCAGCGCATCGCGGTCACAAGACTTTACCTCGATCAGGCGCCAGCCAAGGAAGTCGCCGAAGAGATGAATCGCTCGGAAGACGCCGTCCGCCGACTCGCCAGTCGCGGCGTTGAAAAACTGCGCGAAGGCATGGGCCGCGCGTCGCAATATCTCAGCCAAATGTAAAAAGGAGATGTGTCAATGGCGCACGCCAACCTTGTGCATCGGTGGAGCGATCTGCCAACCGACCGCCCCATGGAAAAGCTCGCGCGCCAGCGAGTGATCGGCGAGAAGTGCATGGTCTCACGGATCGTTCTCGAAAAAGGCTGCGATGTCCCCGCCCATGCGCACGAAAACGAACAGATCGCGATGATCATCGAAGGCGAACTGGAGTTCCGACTCGGCGAGGAGGGCGAAGCTGTGCGCGTGCGGGCCGGCGAGTCGCTCATGCTTCCCGCCAACCTCAAGCATTCAGCTCTCGCACTTGAACGCACAGTCGCGCTCGATGTCTTCTCCCCTCCGAGCGAGAAAACCGGGATTGATCGTTCGTGAACACACAGACTTTCCATGGCGTCGTGCATCAAATCAACGCATCTCCCACAGGCGGCGTGCCCAAGCTGCCCGCAGAGTCCGCACAAGTTGAGCGCGACGGCATCGTCGGTGACGATCAACAGGACCGTCAGCATCACGGCGGACCCGAGCGGGCGCTGTGCCTCTTTTCACTTGAGATGATCGAAGAGCTGCAACGCGAAGGGCACCCGATCGAGCCGGGAACCGCAGGGGAAAATTTGACCATCCAGGGAATTCCATGGGGACGCGTCACACCCGGGGCGCGATTTGTCTTCGAGTCAGGCGTCGAAGCCCAGGTCGCGAGCTACACAACCCCGTGCAAAACCATCGCAGGGAGCTTCGTGGATGGCGCAAGCAAACGCATCAGCCAAAAGCTGCGCCCGGGGAATAGCCGGGTCTATGCGCGCGTTGTCAAGGAAGGCATGATTCGCACCGGCGAGCGGGTTGAACTGCACACAAGCGCCTAAGATGCAGAGCGTTGTATGGACGCAGAAATGGGGCATTTGACGGAGAGTGAACATGCGCATCAGAAAATGTGTTGTAGCGGCGGCGGTCGCCAGCGCGTTGGTTTTGGGTGCTGATGTGCGCGCGCAGCGTGATTTGGTGCGCACAGGAGACTCCGACATGCGCGCGCAGGGCCCCGTTTTGAAGCGCACGCTGGAGGACGCTGCGGTGACGATGCGCAGCGGAAAAACAAAGCTTCCCGCCGAGGCGATCTACCATGCGATGTGCGGCTCGGATGTGCAAAGCTTCGACGCTGACGATCTGGCGAGCGCCATGGCCAGGCACTTTGAGTTGCTCGATGATCCAGCCCGAGTGCAAATCATTAACAAGTCCGGCCCATCGTCGGCGCGAGGGGAGGCGCCTGGGTTTGATCTGATTTTTATCACCTCTGATATCCCAGCAGAAGCGGTTCCGGCGATTGAAGCGATCGAGGCGTACTTTGAAGGATTGTTTACGGATGTCGCAACGGTGCGCATGAATCTGACATTTCAGCCGCTTGGCGCCGGTGTTTTGGGAGCGACGGGGAGCAGTCACATTGAAGTTCCTTACACGCAAGCGCGCGATGCGCTGATCGCGGGAATGGACGGGACTGATGAGATTCAGACGTGGCTTCCCTCGACGAACGTGCTGCCGGTGCGCTATGACGGGAACAGCTCGACGGTGACCGGCGAGGATCGCGTCTTTGTGACGGTTGGAAATTTCAACGCGGTGATCGGCGCCTCGAACATCATCGCAGCAAATATGACATTCAATACGAGCTTTGCGTGGGATTACATCCCGCCAGCGATTGGGCCGGGGCAGTTTGGCTTTATGTCTGTAATTGCGCATGAGATTGGTCATGCGCTGGGGTTTGTCTCCGGCGCCGATTTTCGCAACAACGATCTTCAGATGCTGGACCTGTGGCGGTTTCAGTCCAGCGATGGGTTTGATGATCTGAATCCGGACAGCTTCGCGGAGTTTCAGACGACGCCGAGAACAGTTTCCCGCAATGCCCCGGTTCCGCCGGAGGACAACGCGGTTTCCGATGTGATTGTGGCGCAGTATCGGATGTCGGATGGCGTGCCGAACCAGGCGTCGCATTTTCAGGCGATGAACCCGGGCATTTTCATCATGGATCCTTCGCTGAGTTCACAGGAGACGTTTTTTCCTGATTTTTTCAGAGTGGGCGATCTGGTGATGTTCGACGCGATCGGATGGGATTATCCACCTGAGATTCCATTGGAAGTTCTGGTTGGATTCCCGCCGGCCGTCGCGCCGGTCGGTGAGCCGATTGAAATTGATGTGATCGTGAATCCGAACTCGGACACACTGATCGAGAAGAGTCCGACTATTTTTTATCGTTTTGATGCGGGCGATTTTGTGGAAGAGCCGCTGACGCTGGTGGTTGGCAACAGCTATCGCGCGACGCTTCCGGCGGCGTCTTGCGGTGATTTGGTCGAGTATTTTGTGTCGGCCCAGAGCGCAGAGTCGGGAGTGATTTTCTTTCCAGACAATGCGCCAACATCAACGTTGACGATCGAGATTGGCGAGCTGGTGGATGAAAAGCTGCTCTGTCTGAATCCATGCCTGGCGGATCAAAATAACGATCGGATCGTCAATGCGGTTGATCTGGCGGTGCTTTTGGGAGCGTGGGGCTTTACTGACATCAATGGGGATGGCGTGACGAACGGGCTTGATCTGGCCCTTCTGCTCGGAGCGTGGGGAGCGTGTCCCTGAGAGCGGGGCGGCGTCGGCGATATTGGACGGGGCTTGAGTCCGAGAAGGTGGTTCGGACAGGGGGGCCCGGGGCGGGGTGGTTTGGCGACATTGAGTCGGGGTCCGAAATGGTCGATTGGCACGTTGGCCGAAGGGCGCTGTGCGCATTTTTCGGCTTGAAATAGAGCGTGATCCTCAAACCTCAGACCGTGGAGCGAACCCCATGACGCAGCAGCAAGGCCAGCCGACCGCCGCCCCGATTCGTAGTGAGTTTGCCGACGATCCTGACATGCTTGAGCTTGTGGAGTTCTTTGTTCAGGAAATGCCCGAGCGCGTCCAGACGCTTGCGGAGTGTTGGCGCGACAGCAAGCTTGAGGACCTGGAAAGTCTTGCTCATCAGCTCAAGGGCGCTTCGGGTGGGTACGGGTTTGAGGTGATTTCCGAGGCGGCGTCGCGGGTTGAGCGTTCGCTGAAGGATGGCGATGAGGTTGATCAGCTGCATGCGCAGGTTGATGAGCTGATTGATTTGTGTCGGCGCGTCGCGGTGTGATCGGGTTTGATTTCGTGGGTGTGTGTCGCGTTTGATTCGGAGGCGGAGCTTCCGTGATGGGGACAATCAGGAGTGATGGGGTGGAAACAGAAACGTTCAGCCATGAATTACTGGTCATTGATGATTCGCAACTGATCCACAAGCTCCTGAAGCACAATCTGAAGGTGGAGAATGTGCACATTCTCTCCGCGAAGAACGGCGAAGAGGGCCTGCGCATGGCGCGGGACATTCAGCCGACTTTGATCCTGCTTGATCTGAATATGCCCGGGATGGATGGTTTTGAGGTTCTTCGCGCGCTGAAGGATGACCCTGCGACGCTCCCGATTTCGGTGATTGTGATCTCGGGCTCGGATGAGACGGAAGACAAGGTGACGGGGCTTGATCTTGGCGCGGTTGATTATGTGTGTAAGCCGGTTGAGGCTGCTGAGCTGCGCGCGCGGGTGCGCTCGGCGCTACGGATCGCGGAGCTCATGGCGATGCTGGAGCAGAGGGCGCAGATCGACGGGCTGACGGGGTTATGGAACAGGAAATACTTTGACGATCGGCTGGCTGACGAGCTTTCTGCGAAGCAACGGGCCGGTCGTGACCTGAGCCTGGCGCTGTGTGATCTCGATAACTTCAAGAGTCTGAACGACACCTATGGGCATGCAGCCGGGGACGCGGTGCTGCAGAGCTTTGCGAAGATTCTGGGGAAGAGTCTGCGGCGGAGCGATATCGCGTGTCGGTACGGAGGCGAGGAGTTCGGTTTGATTCTGCCTGACACGAAGGCGAGCGCGGCGTCGATCGTGCTGGAGCGCGTTCGGGTGGATCTTGAAGAGACGGCGTGGCCGCGACACCCGGAGCGGAATGTGACGGCGTCGTTTGGTGTGTGTGACATGGTTGCGGGAGGGAGTCTGGAGCCGCTGGCTTGGATTGAGACGGCGGACAAGGCGCTGTATGTCGCGAAGTCGGGAGGGCGGAATCGCGTGCATGTGGTGGATGCGAAGGCGATGTCTGAAGAGGCGCTTCGGGCTGCGGGGTGAAGCTGGTGCGGGGTTTGGCGCGAAACGGAGCGGTTTGTGAGCGGCACAGGCGACGCGGGGCGTTGCATGGGTGCTACACTGCGTGACCCGGCTGGAGTTGGTTAAAGGCTCTGGCGGGGCGGTATCGAGACGACCGAATCAACCAAACTCAGAGTGATACGAGCCAGATGTCTGAGAGTGCTTCATCAATAGAATCCCGGCCGGCGGCTCCGGTGCTTAAGAGCATTTTGGAGCTGGTGGGCCACACGCGAATGCTTGAGCTGCGCAAGCTCGACACGGGGCCTTGCAGGCTGTTCGCCAAGCTCGAATATGAAAACCCAGCGGGTTCGATTAAGGATCGCATCGGCGTTTCGATGATCGAGGCGGCGGAGCGCGAGGGCGTGATTGATCCTGAGCAGGAGCCGAGGCCGACGCTCATCGAAGCGACTGCGGGAAACACGGGGTTGGGGCTTGCGCTGGTTGCGGGGCAGCGCGGGTACAAGCTGATCGTGGTGGTTCCTGACAAGATGAGTCAGGAGAAGGTGCAGCATCTGCGGGCGATGGGGGCACAAGTGCAGATGGCGCGGTCGGACGTGACGAAGGGGCATCCTGACTATTACCAGGAGGTGGCGGCGAGACTGGCGCGGAACACGCCGAACTCGCTGTTTGTGAATCAGTTCTGCAATGAAGCGAACGTCTCGGCGCACTACACGGGGACGGGGCCTGAGATGCACGCGCAGGTGATGCAGGCGACGGGGTCGCCGATCGACGCGGTGGTGCTTGGGGTGGGTTCAGGCGGGACGGTGAGCGGAGTGGGGCGGTATTTGAAGGAGCAGAATCCGGCGTGCTGGGTTGTGCTGGCGGATCCTGAGGGGTCGGTGCTGACGCCGTTGGTCAATGAAGGCAAGTCGGTAGAGGCGGGGTCGTGGTTGATTGAGGGGATGGGCGAAGATTTCGTTCCTGACATTTGCGATCTTGAACTGGTGGATGAAGCGATTGCGATTCCTGATGCGGAGTCATTCCTCGCCGCCCGCGAGGCGCTGGCGAAGGAAGGGCTCTTTGTGGGCTCGAGCACCGGGTGCTTGCTACAGGCGGCGATGGTGTGGTGCAGACGGCAGACGAAGCCGTGCAATGTAGTGACGCTGGCGTGCGATTCGGGCGCGAAATATCTCTCGAAGATGTTTAACGACTATTGGATGATTGATCAGGGATTCATCAAGCGCGAGAAGCGCAATGATTTGCGTGATTTAATTTCGCGTCGGCATGCGGAAAAAGAGGACTACACACTCCAGCCCAACGAGCCCCTCGAGCAGGCGGTGAAGATGATGCGGCTGTATGACGTTTCGCAGATCGCGGTGGTCGATCAGCCGGGGCGTGTCGTTGGGATGCTTGATGAGGGGGATATTCTGCTTGCGGCGGCGCAGAACTCGTCGGCCTTCAGCCAGCCGGTTTCGGACTTCATGACAACGCGGCTTGAAACAGTTTCCCCTGAAGCTGGGGTTGAGACGTTGCTGCCGATTTTCCGGGCCGACCGCGTTGCGATTGTTGTGAATGATGATGGCTCCTATCTCGGGCTCATCACGAAGATTGATTTGATTAACTACCTCAGGCGGCAACTCCCACGATGAGCGAACAACACGAAATGCGTTTAGCGACGAAGGTCATTCATTCGGGGCAGCGCCCGGATCCGGTGACAGGCGCGGTGATGCCCTCGATTTCGGTCGCATCGACGTATGCGCAGAGTTCACCGGGCGTTCATCAGGGGTTTGAGTACAGCCGGGTGCAGAATCCGACTCGGTACGCGCTTGAGCGCATGGTTGGCGGGCTTGAGTCTGCCGGGCTTTCTGAAGAAGAAGATCCCGGGTGTGGCGGGTTTGCGTTTTGCTCGGGAATGGCGGCGATCGCCAACATTGTCGAGCTGATTCCCGCAGGGTCGCGCATCGTTGCGATGGATGATCTCTATGGCGGGACGGGGCGGCTCTTTACACAGGTGCTGGCGGAATCGCGGGGCATGCGCACGGCTTACGTCGATCTGACGGATCCGGCGGCTTTTGAGCGCGAGCTGACTCCTGAAACCAAGCTTGTTTGGTTAGAGGCGCCGACGAATCCGCTTTTGAAGCTTGTGGACCTGCCCGCGATCGCGAAGATCGCGAGGCGCCAGGCGCCGGACGCGATTTTGGGTTGTGACAGCACGTTTACGTCGTCGATCAACATGAGGCCGCTGGAGCTTGGCTTTGACATCGCGATGCATTCATCAACGAAGTTCATGAATGGGCATTCTGACGCAGTCGGCGGATTGATTGCGACCAATCGGCGCGACATCGCTGAGCGGCTGCGATTCTTGCAGATGTCCGTTGGAGCTGTTCTGCCGCCCTTTGACAGCTATCTGACGCTGCGCGGCATCAAGACGCTGGCGATTCGTATGGCAAAGCACAATGAGAGTTCTATGCGCATCGCAAAGTTCCTGGATCAGCACGCCAAAGTGGAGCGGGTGCTCTATCCCGGGTTGCCTTCGCATCCGCAGCATGAGCTTGCTAAAAAGCAGTTGGACGGTTTCGGCGGGATCGTCACAATCTTCTTGAAAGACGGGCTTGAGGAAGCGCGGCGCTTGCTTGAGCGTGTGCGACTCTTTGCGCTCGCGGAGTCGCTCGGCGGCGTTGAATCGCTGGTCGAACATCCCGCGATCATGACGCATGCGTCGGTGTCTCCTGAGCGGCGGGCGGAGCTTGGCATTTCCGACTCGCTCGTGCGTTTCAGCGTGGGCATCGAGGATTGCGATGATCTCATCGCGGACATTGAGCAGGCGCTTGGTTGAAGCTGGCTACACTGACCGTGGTGAACGCTCCGCTGCGAATCATGGATGCAAATGCGAACCGGGCCCGGGAGGGGCTGCGCGTGATGGAAGATGTCGCGCGGTTTGCGCTTGGCGAAGCGGCGCTGACAAAAGAACTCAAGCGCATTCGGCATGATCTGGCTGACGCACTCGCGCCGGCCGAGAGGCTGGGGATGATTCTCTGGCGCGACACACCCGGCGATGTTGGAACGAACATCGCGACGGCGGCTGAGGGGCATCGGCGCGGCGTGCGTGAAATGGCGCTGGCAGCGGGAAAACGCACAAGCGAAGCGCTGCGCGCCATCGAAGAATGCGCCAAGGTGATTGACAATGTTCAGGCAGGTCCGTTTGAGCAGTTGCGATATCGCGCGTATGAAGCGGAAAAGCGACTCATGATTGCGTGTGGCGCCGGCTGTGAGACTTTTCAGGGATGGATGCTTTGTGTGCTGATTACGGAGGCCATGTGCGCGCATCACTCGTGGGTCGAGGTGGCGCAGCGAGCCTTTGCGGGCGGGGCGGATTGCATTCAGCTGCGCGAGAAAGAGCTGGCGGATGCTGAGTTTTTGCAGCGGGCGCGCAGGCTTGTTGATATCGCCCGGCGAAGTGGCGATGCGGTGATTATCAATGATCGGCCGGACATTGCGCTGCTCGCGGATGCTGACGGCGTCCATGTCGGGCAGGGCGATCTCTCGGCTATGAACGCACGGAGAGTTGTTGGATTTGACAAGCTGGTTGGCGTTTCAACCGCGCACATGAACGATGCGATCGCGGCGCGCACGGCGGGAGCGGATTACTGCGGCGTCGGGCCGATGTTCGCGGGCAACAGCAAGGGCAAAGATGTCGCTGGCGGGCTGAACTACCTGCGCGAGTATCTAGACTGTAAGCCGCAACTCCCCGGGGCGCTGGCGATCGGGGGGATCACGACGGAAAATATTGCGGAGCTGGTGGAAACTGCAGAGGGCAAAGCGTTCGGCGTCGCGGTTTCAGGCGCGGTGTGCGCCGCCAAGGATCCCGAGGCGGTATGCGCGCGATTGATCGAGAAGATGGCAGCGGGCAGGGGCGCGGTGGCGTCGGGGGCGGCGCCGGAGTAGTTTGCCCAGTGTCGATTACACATGGAGGAGGCAACATGGCTGTCACATTTGAGCACGCAGAACTTGAAAACGGGCTTACGATTATTTCTGAGACCGACCCGTCGGCGCATACGTCGGCGTGCGGATTCTTTGTGCGCACGGGGGCGCGGGATGAAGCGCCCGCACAAATGGGCGTGAGCCATTTTCTTGAGCACATGATGTTCAAGGGCACAAATCGGCGATCGGCTGACGATGTCAATCGTGAGTTTGATGAAATTGGCGCCAGCTACAATGCGTATACATCAAGCGAAATCACCTGTTTTTATGCGAGTGTGCTGCCGGAATATTTCTCCAAGGCGACGGATATTCTTGCGGATATTCTTCGGCCTGCGATTCGGCAGGAGGATTTTGACGCTGAAAAGGGCGTGATTCTTGAAGAAATCGCCATGTATAAAGACAACCCGTTCTGGGTGCTCTATGAAGAGACGATCGCCCGGCATTACGGGGCGCATCGGATGGCGCATCGCGTGCTTGGGTTTGATGAGACGGTGACGGATCTCAAGCGCGACGAGATGCAGGCGTACTTTGACAATCGATACAGCGCAGATAACACAATTGTCGCACTGGCGGGGCGCGTGGACTTTGAGGCAGCAACAAAGCAGATTACGCAGCTTTGCGCGGGCTGGAAGCGGACCAATGTCGAGCGCGAATATGATGCGCTTTCGATTGATGATGAAGCATTTGTCATGCGCGATGAGAAGGTGAACAGGGCGTATCTGCTTGGACTCGCTGAGGCGCCGCCGGCGGATGATGATCGGCGCTACGCAGCGGCGATGCTGGGCAAGGTGCTCGGGGACTCTGACAACAGCCGGCTGTATTGGTCGCTGATTGAGACGGGATTGGCTGATGAAGCGCAGGCTGCGTATGACCCGCACGATAAGGTGGGAGATTACTATGTGTACGCATCGTGCCGACCTGATCGTGTGGACGAGGTGTGGGAGATTGTCGAGCGGGAACTGCGCAGCTTGGTTGACTCACTCGAAGAATCGGACCTTGAGAAAATGCGCAACAAGATCGCGACGGGCGTGACGCTTGCGGGCGAGCGACCGGGCGGCAGGATGCAGCGACTTGGGCGCACATGGGCATACCTGAACAAACACACCTCGCTTGACGAGGAGCTGAAAGCAATTAATGCAGTGACGCTCAGCGACATGCGCGCGGTGTATGAAGCGTTTCCATTTGCGCCGATGACATTCGGCAAGCTGCTGCCAGGTTGAGCTTGGTTCTACCAGAGCGCGATGGGGTTCGAAGATGGATGGTGAGGTTGAGCATGGGTTGAAGCCGACCGGGACGGTGGCGGTCGCCGGTGAAGTGCGCATTCGTGTGCGGTATTCGGAGTGCGATCCGATGGGGGTGGCGCACCACAGCGCTTATTTGGTGTGGTTTGAAGAAGGACGGACGGAGCTGCTGCGGCCGAGCGGGGTGAGCTACCAGCAGCTTGAGGAGATGGGGATTCTTCTCGCGGTGACGAAGCTGGAAGTGCGATATCGCGCTCCGGCCCGGTATGACGACGAGCTTCTGCTGCGCACACAGATCACCGGAGGCGGGCGGGCGCGGATTGATCATGCGTATGAGCTTCTGGGGACAGATGGGGCCGGAAAGGCAACGGCGACACTGGCGACAGGGACAAGCACGATTGCGTGCCTGAATCAGGAAGGGCGACCCCGCCCGCTGCCGGAGTGGCTAGTTCCGGCGTAAGTCATTATTTATAAATGAGTTACGAAAGATGGAATGGTGGATCTTGACATATAAGTAAATATTTATATGTTGTACAGAATGGCGAGCCACGGCGCGATCAATACGGGAGCGGGAACACCGGCGAGTTCCGGTGGGTTGAGTGACGTTGTCTTTCAGGCGGTTTCGGATCCGACGAGGCGGGTCGTGCTCGAACTGCTCCTGCAAGGCGAGCGGGCGGTGAAGGACCTGCTTTCGCATCTTCACGGCGTGAGCCAGCCGCGCCTGAGCCAGCATTTAAAGGTGTTGCGCGAGGCGGGGTTGGTGGCGGCGGAGAAGGCGGGTCGTCGGCGGGTGTATCGACTGGAGGCGGCGCCGCTGCGGGAAGTGGCGCACTGGGTGGAGCACTTCGATGCATTTTGGGATGAGAAGCTGGACGCGTTGGGCGCTCACCTGGCGCGCACACACGAAACCGAGAATGCTCCGGGGGATCACGGCAAGAGGTCCAAAGGAGAAGAGGCGTGAAGTGTTCGTTGCGCAAACAGATTGTGTATCCATACGCGCGGGAGAAGGTGTGGGTGGCGCTGACAGATCCTCGCGCGATCGCTGAATGGTTAATGCCAAATGACTTTGCGCCGGTGGTGGGGCATCGGTTCCGTTTTCAGACTGATCCTTCGGGGCCTTGTGGCGGCCTCTCAGAGTGTGAGGTGTTGGAAGTTGAGGCGCCAAATCGGTTGGTGTATTCGTGGAAGCTGCATCCACGGGAAGGAAAGCGGGAGTATCCGAGCAGCACGGTTGTCGCATGGACACTTGAAGAAGTCGAGGGGGGAACGCGACTGACGCTTGAGCAGACTGGCTACGTTGGCGCCAGGATGTGGATGATCCGCAACATCATGCTGCTTGGATGGTCGAGCATGCTCAAGCGGGGTTTCCGGCGTGTGCTGGACAACATTGATGACAAGAATGAGTTTACACCCGGCGCTGTTCCTTTGGAGAAGCGATTTTACAAGGTGAAAACCGTGCCGGATGATCTGGTGTATTAGTTGATTGTGTGTGCTGGGCAGCCGGTGGGGCGACCAGTGTTGTTACAGCGTCTTGAAAGAGCAAAGGAATAATCATGGGTGCAGGAAAAGTGTGTGTGGGTGTTGCGGTCGCATGTGTGTGCGCATTTGGAGCGGGGAGAGCGGTATCGAATGGCGAGCGCGCTGCGCAGGAGACGCTGGCGCCGCCGTTTGATGTTTCAAGCATTGATCACAACAAGATGATGCAGAAGATGCAGGAGGTGGCGACTCCGGGCAAAGAGCATGAGCTCATGACTATTCAGGTAGGCACGTGGGACACGACGATGAAACTGTGGATGGGCGGGAACAAGCCGGGATCGCAGCCGCTGGAGAGCACGGGTATCGCCGAAGTGAAGTGGGTGCTTGGCGGTCGATTCTTGGAGGAGAAATCGTCAGGCATGATTATGGGTCAGCCCTATGAGGGGATGAACCTGTTCGGGTATGACGTGTTTGCGCGCAAGTATGTCACAGTGCATGCGGACAACATGAATACAGCGATGTACACCGCCGAGGGTCACGCTTCGATGGATGGGAAGTCCATCATTCTGTATGGCGTTATGGATGAAGCGTCGCTGGATATTCACGGCCGTGAAGTGAAGTACGTGCTGCGGATCATTACGCCGGACCATTTGCAGTTTGATATGTACGATCTGCACATTGGAGAAGAGCACAACAAGGTTGGGCAGATTGATTACCGACGGCGCGGTTGATCGGGGCGTCGCCTGCGGCGCGCCATATTGATATTGACATTCAAACCAAACTCGCTGGCATGAGTCAGCGAGTTTTCTTTTTTTGCAGGAGTTAGAGGCTGAAGCGACCATGGGGGTTTGGGGGTGGGTATGATCCCGCCCCCTTCATATGAGGAGCAACGCGGGCTGGATGGCACTGGCAACTGAAAAAACCAGGGGCAGCGACTTCGCCGTCGGCGTGGCGGCGGTTGTGCTGACGCTGGCCGGCTGGGCCGCTGTGCCATTGTTCTTGAAGCACTTCACGCACTCGATTGACGCATGGACAAGCAACGGTTGGCGTTATGCGTTCGCGGCGCTTTTCTGGGCGCCAGTGATGGTGATCGGAATGTCCAAGCGGCGCATCGGCGCCCGATTGTGGCGAGCGGCGCTCATTCCCGCAGCGATCAACTGCATCGGGCAGGTGTGTTTTACGGAGGCGCACTATCACATTGCGCCGGGGCTGCTGACATTCAGCTTGCGCATTGAAATTGTCTGCGTCGCGATTGGCGCCTTTATTCTGTTTCCCGTTGAGCGCGTGATTGTGCGTTCGGGCGTCTACATCGGGGGCTTGGCGCTTGTTCTGATCGGGACGATCGGCGTTATCTTGTTTGGCCAGTCTTCTCTCGATGCGGACCATTTGTTCGGCGTGGGGCTGGCGCTGATCTCAGGCGTGTGCTTTGCTGGGTATGGATTGTCGGTGCGTCGCTGCATTCAGCGGGCGCCGATCCTTGATGCGTTTTCCATTATCAGTGTGTACACAGCGTTGGTGATGGTTGTTCTCATGCTGGTGTTCGGCGAGCGGGCCGGCGCCGGTGCGATGGACCTGAGCGCGACGCAGTTTGTTCTCTTGATGATCTCTTCGCTAGTGGGGATCGCGCTGGGTCATACGTTCTACTACCTGGCGATTCAGCGGCTGGGCGTCGCGGTGGCGTCGGGCGTGATTCAACTGCAACCAGTCGTGGTTGCGGCGTTCTCTTTCTTCCTCTTCAATGAGCTGTTGACCAGCTGGCAGTGGGGGAGCGGCGCAGTCGCGATCATCGGCGCGATGCTCATGCTCAGCGTTCAGCGAATGACGCGCCGTCGCCTTGCAGCAAACGAGAGTCCGGCGGAAAGCGAAAACGCGCCAGCGCCCGCAGCGCACTAGCTGGAAGGCTTTTGTCGTGTTGTGGAAGTTTTTTTCTTCTTTGAAGTTGAGGACTTCTTCTTAACCGACTTTTTCGTTGCGGTCTTCGCGGGCGTCTTGGGCGCGGGTGTTTCTGGCGTTGTGTTATTTGACTCTATTTTTCCCGATGCTTTCTTCTTTGTAAGCGCCGTTGGTGTCGCGATAGTTTCGACGATGTCTTGCGCATCTTCAGGCGGCGGCGCTGGCGCCAGACGATGGCGATTCTCCGGATGCAGCGAGTCGAGCCCGAGTTCGTTATTGGGGAAATCAAAGTGACCGTCGATCAGCGCGACGCCCTTTTCGATGATGACCTGTTGCGCCTGACAGTCTCCTTTCCACTTGGACTTGGGAGCGATATGAATGGGTCCGCCTCGAACGGTTTTGGCGTCGACGATGCCGCCGCGCACATCGATGCCCATGTGGGCCTCGACAAGGTCAGCGATAAGCCGGCCGCGTTTTTCAACTGTGATTTTCCCGCAAGTCTGAAGCCTGGTGACGCCGTGCGCGTCTTTGATAGTCACATCATCGACGAGCAGACTCTTTGAGCATTTTGGGCACGAGAGCGTCATGGCGCGGGCGGAAATCTGAAAACGATTGGAACAGTGATAGCACTGGATCATCCGTGGGCCGGAGGATTGCGTCGAGGATGTCTTCTTCTTCGCCTTGGCCATCTATCTGGAGCGTGCGCGCAGGTTGAAGCGGTCGCCGAACATCCCGCGCATGGGCGCGTCGGCGACAGAGTTTTACGAATCGGAATAACCCTATCGACGGGCGGGTTCGGGCTGCTTGTTCGCCTGCTGACTGTTTTGCGGCTTGGCTTCGGCGACCGGCGCCTTCTGGCCGACGTTCTTCGTCGCATCCGGCCCGACGCGGCAATGCCCGGTGAAGGCGGCGCCGTCCGCAACCACGAGCTTGGTCGCGACGAGATCGCCGCTGACGCGCGCCTTGGGGTTGAGCTGCACACGGTCGCGCGCGGTGACATCGCCTTCGACGACGCCGTCGACAAGAACCGCGTCGGCTTCGACGGTGGCTTTGCACTTTGCGCCTTCCGCGACCTGAAGCTCGCCCTTCGCGTTGATCTGCCCCTCGAAGCTTCCGAGGATGCGGGCGTTGTTGTCGAAGGACATCTCGCCCTTGATATGTGTGTCCACCCCGATGACGGTGGTCTGGTTGGTGTTCTCTGCCATCCGTGTCACTCCTTGATTCGGTTGGTCTGGCGCCCCGTCAATTCCGTTCGGGACTTATTGGACGCCAGTCTAGCGAGCGATTGAAGGTCGTATCTCCACACGGGCGTCGTGGAACATGTTGTCGATAAGTTCTTGTAGGCAGAGGGCGCCGCTCGCCGGGACGCTCGCCCCATTTTGACGGCTCGATATGGCGACGGAAGATGAGGATGATTCCAATGGCGGGATATTCAGGAACACCGCTTGTGAAGAAGCTCGGAATCAAGGACGGACATCGAGTTCTGGCGATCAACGCGCCCAAGAACCTGAAGAACACCCTTGGAAAGCTGCCCGATGGCGTCAATCTGCAATGCAGCGCTCGGGGCACGGCGCCGGTCTCGTGGATAACAAAGTCTGCGCCGTGGATGAGATATGGTCCGGGCTGCGATTTGTGTATCGCATCAAGGATCGAGGCAAGAAAAAATAAGTGGGTTATCCGTGTGATGGGCCATAGTTTCCCCGGCAGTGAGCCTGTGGTTCTCATGCAGGCTGATCGAGATTCCGATAGCGATTTCAGCGTTCGGTGAGGGTATCCGGAACGCGGAGCACGGAGTCATCGATGGCCTTCTTCGGCGAGCACCTTGTCCAGGCTGGGCTGATCACCCAGGAGCAGTTGGCCAAGGCCCTGCGCGTGCAGCAGCACGAAGGCGGACGCCTGGGGCCGATCATCTCGAATCTTGGCTACGCGGCGGCTGAAAAGCTCGACCGGCTCTGGATTGAAACCTACGTCGAGCCGGCGCTGCAGTCCGCCATCGACCGCAACTGTGAGAATCGTTTTTCGATCTCGAACAGCCAGATCGTCTACGAGGAAGTGCATCAGCGGACAATGATCTTTTCGGACATGCTCAACTCGGGAAGCGTCTGCGGCACGGAGTTGACGATCACCGGAACCGCGATCGTGAAGATCGGCGAGCGGGACTCCCTGCCATTCCGCTTCACGATTGAGCCGGACTCAGGCTTTGCGCTCCTGGAGGAGTCGGCAGAGGTCATGATCCGACGCTGGTTTGATCTTCTGGATCGGCAGGGTGTGCTGCCCGCGCCAACGCCGAGAAAGTCAGCCCAGGACATCACCGCGGCGTAATTGCCTTTGATATGCGCCGCATGCCCGCTGTCAGGGTATCCTCACGCGCATGGCTCACGGAACGCTGGTGATCGCGACGATTGGTCCACGGGGATACACGACGGAGCTGCGCGCCGGCGCCCACACGCTCCGCGCCGATGAGCCTCTCTCCGTCGGGGGGGCCGACCTTGGCGTTTCGCCCTATGAGCTGCTCCTGGCAGCGGTCGCATCCTGCAAAGCGATCACGATGCGCATGTATGTGGATCGAAAGGGTTGGGATCTCGCCGGCGCGACCTTGACGCTTTCATATGAAAAGATTCACGCAGAGGATTGCGCAGAGTGCGAGACCAAGACAGGGAAAGTGGATCGGATAGAATGCGTTATTGAGCTGCGCGGCGAGCTTTCCGAGGAACAACGCCGGCGCATTATCGAAATTGCAGACAAGTGCCCCGTGCATCAGACTCTTACGAGCGAGACGGTCATCAAAACGCGTGTCGCAGAGTAAGCTTGTCTTTTCCAAATGTGAAAAACTTAGAGCCCGCCGACGACGTGGTCGACTTCCTCGACGCTGGTCTTGCCTCGTGAAACGAGTTGCCAGCCCGATTGCGCGAGCGTCGTAAAGAGCCCGGCTTCAGCAATCTTGCGCATTGATTGAATGGATGGATTGTTGAGGACGATGTCGCGCATCTCATCGTTGAACTCGAGCAGCTCGAAGATCGCCATCCGCCCGCGATACCCGGTTTTCATGCACTCGGCGCATCCGGTGGCAGAATACACCTTGCGATTCTTCGCGAACCGCCCGAGGCGCGTTGCCTGGCCGGGTGTGAGTTCGACGGCCCGCTTACACTTATCACAGAGTACGCGAACGAGGCGCTGAGCCAACACAAGGTTGAGCGAGTTCGCGACAAGATACGGCTCAACTCCGAGATCAAGCAATCGAAACACGGAGGCGATGGTGTCGCGGGCGTGCAGCGTTGAGAAAACGACATGCCCGGTCATCGCGGCCTGCATCGCGGTGCGGGCGGTTTCATCATCGCGCACCTCACCGACGAGAATGACATCGGGATCCTGCCTGAGGACGGATCGCAGGAGCGCGCCGAACGAGTTGCCTTTGGCTTCGTCCGCTGGAATCTGTGTGATGCCGCTAATGTGATATTCAACCGGGTCTTCGATGGTGATGACATTGCGCCGCTCGACATCTAGCGTGCGCATGCAGTTGTAGAGCGTCGTCGTTTTCCCGGACCCCGTGGGCCCAACAACAATCAACATGCCCGAAGATTGCTCGCACACATGGCGAATGCGCTCGAGCATGTATCCCGGCATGCCAAGATCGGTCAGCGAGCGCGGCGTCTCACGCCCATCAAGCACGCGCAGCACAAGCTTCTGCCCGTGAACGCTCGGCGAGAAGCTGGCGCGATAGTCGACCCGGCGAGCGTTAATTGTCGCAGAATAATGCCCTTCCTGCACAACGCCGCGCCCCGCCGCCTTCATCTGACACACCGCTTTGATGAGCCCTTCGATCAGTTCGCCGACCTGCTTCGGAAGCTTGACGATCGAGAGCATCTGCCCGTCGACGCGCATGCGCACGCCGTACGCTTCACTCTTGGGCTCGATGTGAATATCAGTCGCCCGGCTCTTGGAGGCTGCGAGCAGCAGCAGCCGCGTCGCGATCGCGCCTCCGCCTTTGCCCATGAGCGCGTCTGACACATTGCCCATCGCGTCAATCAGCGTAATGTCTTCCAGTTCATCCTTGGGCGGCAAAAGATTGATGAGCTCGAGCAGCTCAATCGACCAGCGGGATTGCTTCTCGGAGGGTTTGTCGTTGGACTTCTTCGGGACCGGGCCTTCGTGCTCGATATGAAACACATGCCCGCCGATGCGCAGCGCGTCCCCTTCTGCGAAGGGAGATTCATCAATGCGCTGATCGTTCAGTCGGGTGCCGTTGCGCGAGCCCAGATCACGGACCATGTACCCGCCGTCGGCGCCCGGTTCGATCACACAATGAAACCTGCTGGCGAGATTGTCTTCAAGGACAACGTCATTATTGGGATGGCGACCAATCGCGACCGTGCTGCCCTTGAGGGCGACCATCCCCAGTTTGTCGTTGTCGCAGATCAGCCGATATCTCGCCATGATGACTATGACCCCGTCGATCGGAATGGCTCCACCAGGATCGAGCCCGGATACGCATGAATCACTCAATATGAAACTGCCATCCCAGTGAATCCATCTTACATGCCCGAGCCACACGGGCAATGAGGCTTCGATCCCGCCGTGATTCGCAGACAAAAACCGCTGCCTCACCTCCGGCTGAGATAATGGACCGCGGCCCGGGCGAGAATGTCGGTTTCAATATTCACCCGCCCGCCAGCCCTCAGATCACGAAGAGTGGTTCGCTCGAGCGTGGTCGGGATGAGAGCGACTGTGAATGTCGCCGCAGCCACCTCCGCGATGGTCAGCGAGACGCCATCCAGCGTGATCGAGCCCTTGGGAGCGATGTAATCCATGAGATGGGCTGGCGGCTCGATCGTCAAACGCCAGTCTGAAGCATCCGCACGGACAGCCTGCACCACGCCGACACCATCTACGTGCCCCTGCACGAAATGCCCGCCAAGCGGATCTCCTGCTGCCAGCGAAGGCTCAAGATTGACCGGCGATCCAGCGTCCAGCTCGCCCAGAGTGGTCAGACCGAGGGTTTCAGCCACAACGTCGAACGTGAACGGCGGGCCCGGATCCCCCACAGTCAGGCAGACGCCGGCGATGCTCACGGAGTCGCCCGGCGCGGGCTGATGGCGCCACGGCCCGGGATCAATCGCGAGTTGGACGCCGGCCTCGGTCGGCGTCAGGGCGGCGACGCGCCCAACTGCTTGAACAAGCCCTGTAAACATGGTGTGAGGATAGGCGAGGTCGCCATCGCGTGGGGGCGCGGTTTGACCCCCTCAGAAGGGCGGAGCATACTCGACGATTCTCAGCAGAGGTCGGCCCGCATCCTGCGCCCTCGGCGCGAACAAGGCCCGCTCTCCTGCGAAGATGAGGCTGGCGTCTCAACTTTCGATGGCGCCGGCTCAAATCCGCTGATGTCCGATCGGCTCAACTGAAGGATGGGTTCCCGAATGTCTACTGTTCGACGCTGGTGTTCTCTCGGCTGCCAACTTGCCAAACAGGCCCTCTTCATCACAGCGATGGCGAGCCCCGCGCTGACGCTGAGCGCATGCGCCGCCGACAACGGCCCCGTCGCCCAGGCCCAGACAGTCCAGCAGCGGGCTGCCAATGCGCCCGAAGCACATGACACCTACGCAAAGCTCGGATATCGCTTCACCTGGCGCGGATTCCCGGTCATGGCCGCCAACGCGCGCGTCACACACTTTGATGTCTTCGATGACATCGTCATCGTTCAGGAAAACGCCAACACGCTCACCGTCATCGAGGCGACGACCGGCGCCAATCGCTGGTCCGCTGCTCTCGGGCGCCCGACAAACAAGTTCGTAGGCAATGTCCGCACCGGTGATCGCGTGCTCAGCTCCAGCGACCATGAGCTGTTCATTCTTAATGTAGACACCGGCGCCCTGCTGGATCGCCAGGGCCTCGAGGTTGTCGTCAACACCTCGCCGGTCGTCTTCGGAAGCACCGTGGTCTACGGCGCTACGTCCGGCGAAGTGATCGGACACAACATGGGGTCGCGCTACAAACGATGGGGATATCTTCTTAAAGGGGCGATCCGCTCTGACCCGGCGACCGCGGGCGCTCTGGTTGGCGTCGTGAGTCAGGGAGGCGACGCGATCATTATTGATCCCGCGACAGGCTCTTCAACCTCGCGCGGACGCATCTTTGATGGGCTCGCCAACGACCCCGTCGCCAACGCCTCCGCGATGTATGTCGCTGGGCTCGATCAATCCATTTGGGCGTTTTCAACATTCGGCGGCGAGCGCCTCTGGCGCCTGCGCACTCAATACCCCATCAAGAGCCAGCCGACCGTTCACGACGGCGTGTTGTATGTGAATCTTCAGGAAAAAGGACTCACCGCAATCAACACTGCGACAGGCGAGATCATCTGGGAAACAAAGGACGCGCCCGGCGAAGTGATGGGCCAGCGCGATGGATTGCTCTTCGTCTGGGATGGCGCCCGCGCCACACTCGTCGACAAAGAACGCGGCGGCGTCATGGAGCAAACCGAACTCCCCGGCGTGCATGAGCTGCGCATGAGCAGTTTTGAGGATGGCGATCTCTACACGGTGACGCGCTCGGGCGTCGTGTCCAAGTTCATGCCGAAAGGCTGAGCGTTTTTTATGAGCAACGCCGACGCCGCGCAGAAGCGATACCAACAAAACCCATCACAGCGATCATCGGTGACGGGCTGGGCATCGTATCTGACGGTCCATCCAATGGAATGAACGCAAAGCTGGATGAGAGCCCCGGGTTCTCCCCCGCCAGCAGGTCGCCCTGAGAGCCTACCAGGAATTCACCAGAAAAAATGTCAGACTGAAAAATCCCATGTGTGGTTTGCTCACCCAGTCGCGCGCCCGCGTCAAGACCAATGATTGAGAGCTGCGCTAGGAACACTTCAAACTGTCCGGAATCGGTATTGAACGTTGCATGAATATCTTGGTTGGTTGGATCCGTTGCGCCCCAGCCAGAACTGATCGCATCTGGACGGCCATCTCCATCACGATCGGGGAAACCGAACCCGGGAAATCCTGTGACGGGAGACTCGCTATTTTTGACTACAGTTTTCTTGCCCACGCTGACATAAGTGTCCCACTCAAGCGTTGGCTCGATGTCAATGAACCCCTGCTTCGGGCGGAAGTCGCTGCCGAACGGCTCTGGCGTTTGGTAGAAGTAAGCGCTCTCGTTGAAATTGAAATCGCCGGCGCCAAAAAATGACTCTTTGCGTATGCCGAAGGCAGATCCAAATGGGTCGCCATCCCCGTGCGCCGCGCCGCTAAACGTACGATTCAAAAAGCCTGGATCTTCTCGGTTTGCTGATCCCGGTCCATCAAATACAGCGTAAAAGTTAAACGTGCGAAAGCCGAGTCCTTCCGGGTCGATCTGCGCAGCAATCTCCGGCGCCGGCGCCACCTTATCCTCGCGGATGTCAAGCGTGATGAAGTCAGCGAAAGCAGGCGAGCAAAAACACAGCGCGCATGACGAAAAGGCGATAGTCCGCATTGGTATGAACTCCCAAATTTCCCCCTTGTGCTGCCGCATCTTACCGGACCAAGCAAACAGAGACAAGCTTTTTTCGCTGTCAAAGACAGCTTCTGGGGCTAAGCTTGGGGCAGAGCTTTTCCGTGACCCCGGCGAGACAGGAGCGAAATAATGAGGCTGATGGCGAAAATGGTTGTGGCGTCTGTGTGCGCGGTGTGCGCATCGGGCGTGGTGATGGGCCAAATTGACGATTTGGCGGGCGCCGACGTGCGCACATTATCGCCGCGCAGCACCGTCAGATACGACAACCACCGGCTGGTGCGCGCACACCTCAAGACCGCTCAGGACCTGCTTGCGATCGCTCAGATCAGCGACGATCACTGGGGCGAACGACTCGGAATCGGATCAGCATTCTTCCGTGTCGCGCCGGACCGGATGGCGCTGCTGGACGCTTCGGGGATTGAATATGAGGTTCTGCAGGAGAACATCCAGACGCTGATTGACGCTGAAGCGCAGCGGATCGCCGCTCGGGTTGCGCTGCGCGGCGCCGGCTTTGATTTCGCCGACTACCACCCGTATGCGACGGTCAATGCCTATCTCAACACACTGGATGATCTTGAGTTGCAGCCGGAGTTTTCCGCGAAGACAGAGATTTTCAACGTCGGGCAAACGCTTGAATCGCGCGATGTTTTTGGCATACGAATCACCGGCGCGGGCAATGCTTTTCAGACCAAGCCGGCGCTGCTCCTGAATAGCGCCCAACACGCGCGCGAGTGGGTGAGTGTTTCGACGACGATGTACATCGCGGATCAGCTCATTCGCACTTATGACACGGACCCAATGGTCAAGGCGCTGCTTGATTCGACAGAAGTGATCATCGTGCCGATCGTGAATGCGGACGGGTACGAGTATTCCTGGACGAACGTGCGTTTGTGGCGCAAGAACCGCAGGAACAATCCGGTTGGCGGCGTTGGTGTGGATCCCAATCGAAACTGGAGCTTCCAGTGGGGCGGGCCGTTTTCGTCGGGTTCTGGCGGGGCGGAGACATATCGCGGGCCGGCGCCGTTCTCAGAGCCATGCACAGCGAACATGCGCGATTTCATCATCGCCAATAGTCATATTGTTTCGCATGTTGATCTGCACAGCTTCGCGCAGGTGGTGCTCGGGGCGTGGGGATATACGAATGATCCGGCGCCGATGGGCGAGATTCTGCTGCCTTTGGGTCAGGGTTTTAATGACGCGGTGCAGGCGGTGAATGGGGCGACGTATCAGTTCGGGACGGGCGGGTTTTTGATCGGAAATGCGGACGGGATCATGCCGGACTGGACGTTTGGCGATCAGGGGATTTTCAGCTGGACGCTTGAGCTGCGCGACACAGGAGCGAACGGATTTGTCCTGCCTCCGAGCCAGATTATTCCGACAGGGACCGAGGCGCTTGGCGGGGCGATGTTCTTGCTTGATGCGATCGCGCATCCGCTGGACATCACACATCCGAGCGGGCTGCCAGCTGCGGTAGAGCCTGGGGTTGCGCTGACAGCGAGCGCTGACATAAAAGGTGTGTTTGGCCAGCTTGATCCTGCGACAGCGAAGCTCTTTAGCCGAGTTGGCAGCGCGGGCGTCTTTACAGAATCTGCGCTGGCTTTTGTTGGCGGGAATCTTTACGAAGGAACACTTCCGGCGGGCGTGTGCGGAGACGTCATCGAATACTACTTTGAAGCGCAGACGACCGAAGGCATTGTGGCGCGCTCGCCTGATGATGCGCCGGCAAGTGTCTTCACCGTTGATGTGCGCGAATCCACGGTGACATTCGATGACAACTTTGATGCGAACACCGGCTGGAGCGGCGGCGTCGCGGGGGACACCGCTGGAACCGGCGTGTGGGAGCGCGTCGATCCCAACGGCACCGCGGCTCAGCCTGAGGATGACAACCCTGCGGGAACGGGGACGATGTGCTTTATCACTGGTCAGGGCACAGCAGGCGGCGGGATTGGTGACAACGATGTTGATGGCGGGTTCACCACACTTTTGTCCCCGGCGTTTGACGCGACTGCGGAAGCGGGCGACGCGGTGGTGTCCTATTACCGCTGGTATTCCAACGATCAGGGTGGGAACCCGAACACAGAGTCGATGCGGATTGAGATTTCTGATGACGACGGCGGCTCGTGGACGGAGCTTGAGACGGTGACTGAGAACGCGAACGCCTGGGTGTTCCGGTCTTTCCGCGTTGCGGATTTTGTAGCTGCAACGAGTCAGGTGCGCGTGCGGTTTGTGGCTGAGGATGATCCGAACAACGGCGGGGCGGTCGTCGAAGCGGGTGTTGATGATGTCTCGCTGACGTTTCTTGATTGTGCGGGAGTGTTTGCGGATCTGAACGGCGACGGCGTTGTCGGCAGTGCGGACTTTGCGCTGCTGCTTGGGAGCTGGGGGCCGTGCCCGACGCCGCCGGCGCTGTGCATTGCGGATCTTGATGGAGATGGATCAGTCGCAGCTTCGGATCTTGCGCTTTTGCTTGGCAGTTGGGGGTAAGGCGCACGACTACAACGGCGTCTGCGGTTTTGCCTGCATAAGAAGGCGGTGGGCCGGCGTATGGCGGGCCTCCGTTCCCCGCGCCGGCGCCTTCACGGCTCAAGAGCCGCTAAAGAGTTTTGGTGAATGCTCCTTTCGGATCGACCATGATTCTAAGCCGTGAGACGAGCAGTGAGTAGTGGATAACACGCCTGTCGATCCCACAAAGCCATTTTGTGGCGATACCCTCTTGGTCTATGCCCACACTCGACTGGATTGGAAAGAAGGCCGTTGTCGGTCACCACAGGGAAGTGCCGTACCGCACCCTCAAGTGCGATCGAAAGCTATCGGTGGGTGACCCCGGCTCGGGCAATCTGCTCGTCGAGGGGGACAACCTCGAAGCCCTCAAGGCGCTCCTGCCGTATTACGCCCGGCGGGTGAAGTGCATCTACATCGACCCCCCGTACAACACCGGCAACGAGGGGTGGGTCTACAACGATGCGGTCAACAGCCCCGAGATGCGGAACTGGCTCGGAAAGACGGTCGGCAAGGAAGCAGAAGACCTCTCGCGGCATGACAAGTGGCTGTGCATGATGATGCCGCGCATCAGATTACTACGTGATTTCTTGACCGATGATGGCGCAGTGTTCGTGAGTATCGATGACAATGAAAGCCACCATCTTCGGCTCTTGATGGATGAAATATTTGGTGCTCGAAACTTTGTTGCCCAGATTATCTGGCAAAAAGTCTATTCACCAAAAAACTCGGCAAAGTACTTCTCCGAGGACCATGACTATATCTGCGTCTACGCACGGAATAAGGAACAATGGAAGCCGAATTTGATCCCTCGAACTGAGGCGCAAGATAAGGCCTACAAAAATCCTGACGATGACCCAAGAGGGCCTTGGAAAACAAGCGATCTCTCCGCGCGCAATCCTTATAGTGCGGGCACCTACTCGATAACTTGCCCTTCTGGTCGCGTAATCGCTGCACCTCCTAAGGGCGCTTATTGGCGTTACTCAGAAAACCGTTTCAACGAACTAAATGCTGATAATCGCATATGGTGGGGCAAGAAAGGAGATTCGATTCCGCAGATAAAGCGCTTCCTCACGGAGGTGAAGCAAGGGAGAGTTCCACAGACACTCTGGACTTACCAGGAAGTAGGACATACTCAAGAGGCAAAGAAGGAACTTGTTTCAATCTGTGACTTTGAGGACTCCGAATCCGTTTTCATCACACCGAAATCACGTCGTCTCATTGAGCGGATCCTCCAAATCGGAACTGACCGCGATTCAATCGTCATGGACTCGTTCGCTGGTAGTGGCACGACGGGCCATGCTGTTTTATCTCAAAATCAGCAAGATGGCGGTACGAGAAGATTTGTACTCGCCGAAATTGAACCAAGCGTGGCACGCCCGGTGACACAACAGCGTTTGTCCCGCGTAATCAATGGCCATCTGCGCGATGACGGCTCGCTAATAGATGCTCTTGGCGGAGGCCTGAGGTTCTGTCTCCTCGGACAGCCTTTGTTTGAAGAGACGGGTCAGCTAGCTGCGTCGATTGGCTTCGGTGATCTTGCACGCCACGTTTTCTTCTCGGAAACGGGCGAGCCACTCCCGAAGGCCAACGGCGGCAAGTCCCCGTTTCTCGGCCTCTGCAACAGCGTTGCGTACTTCCTCCTCTTCAACGGCATCCTCGGCGACAAGCGCCCCGATGGCGGCAACGTGCTTACGTCCAAGGTGCTCGATGCGCTCCCAGATCACGACGGCCCACGCGTCGTTTTCGGCGAAGGATGCAGGCTCGGGGCGGCTCGCCTCAAGCGAGAGGGCGTCGTCTTCAAGCAGATTCCATACGAAGTGAAGGTGAGCTAGGCATGTTGACCCTCAAGCAATATCAAGAGGACTGCCTCGACAAGCTCGCCGAGTACCTGCGGGGCGTGGCTCACGAAGAGCGATCCGACACGCCATTTGCCAGCATCACGCGCCGCGACTATCTCTCGTCAACACTTCCAGAAAAGCTGCGTGGCGTGCCGTACATCTGCCTGCGCGTCCCAACAGGTGGGGGCAAGACACTGATTGCCGCGCACGCGGTGTCAGTCATCACGAAAGAACTCATCCGGCTTGAGCGATCCGTCGTGCTCTGGCTGGCGCCAAGCCGAACGATTGTCCAGCAGACGATCAAGGCCTTGCAAGACCCGCATCACCCATACCGGCAGGCGCTCGACGAAAAGCTTGAGGGGCGCGTCGAGGTGCTTTCGCTTGCCGATGCCCTGCATGTCACGCGAGCGACGCTGGACGGAGCGACGACGATCGTCGTCTCCACGATTCAGGCGCTGCGCGTCGAAGAGACGGACGGGCGGAAGGTGTACGAGCAGAACGGCGCACTCCAGCACCACTTCACCGGGCTCACCGCAGAGCAGGAAGCCCGCCTTGAGCGCCACGAGGGCGACGGGCCGGTGGAATCTCTGGCGAACGTGCTCCGTCTCCGTAGGCCCATCATCATTGTGGATGAAGCGCACAACGCACGAACCGGACTGTCCTTCGAGACGCTGGATCGGCTCAGGCCGTCGTGCATCGTTGAGTTCACCGCGACGCCGGATCAGAAAGACAACCCGAGCAACGTGCTCCACCACGTCTCCGCTCTGCAACTCAAAGCCGAGCACATGGTCAAGCTGCCCATCAAGCTCGTAAATCGCCCGCAATGGCGAGAGGCGGTGCAAGCGGCTCTTGGTCAGCAGCGGTCACTTGAAGAGGCTGCACAGGAAGAAGAGAAAGCGACCGGCGAGTACATCCGACCCATCGTGCTCTTCCAAGCCGAGGCGAATCGTGGCGATGATTCTGTGACGGTTGATGTGTTGAAGAAGGCGTTGGCCGAAGAATTTGACGTGCCAAAAGAGCAAATTGCGGTGAGCACGGGAAACACCGCCGAACTCGACGATGACCTCCTGACGCGAGATTCCGACGTGCGCTACATCATCACAGTGCAGAAGCTCCGTGAGGGTTGGGATTGTCCCTTCGCCTACATCCTGTGTAGCGTAGCTAACCTTAGTAGCACGACAGCGGTTGAGCAGATACTCGGTCGGGTTCTCAGGCTGCCCAAGGCGAAGCTCAAGAACGATGAAGCACTCAATCGGGCCTACGCCTTTGCAACCTCGCAGCGTTTCCATGCCGCCGCTAAGGCGCTGACCGACGCTCTTGTGGAGAGCGGATTTGAGCGATTCGAAGCGCAAACGCTCATCGAGCGTGGAGCAACACTATCTGACGACGTTACTGGTGGACTCTTCAATCAGTCGGATGATGAAGAAACGGTAGTAGAAACATTCTCGGCGCCACCCAATACGGATGCGATCCCCGAAGAGGTGCGTCCGCACCTGAGAGTGGAAGCCTCCCTCACCGAAGGTGAGCCGGTCAAGGTGACTTACACAGGCCCACCTTTGTCGCGCGAGACAACGGTAGCGCTCCAAAAAGCCTTCACAGCGGATGAGGACCGTGAGGCCGCCGATCGGCTCGGGCGTCGCACACGCGGAGAATCCACAAGCCCGGTAGCGCTCGGCAAGCCGTTTACTGTCCCCCGGCTTGCGATTCGTGTAGACGGCCTGCTTGAGATTTTCGAGGACCAGTTCCGCGATGCGCCGTGGAAGCTCTCAGATCAAAACTGCTCACTCTCGGAAACGGAGTTTGCAGTGAATACGCGCACGTCGAGGGTCGGCGAGATAGATATTGACGATGACCGAGGCAGATTCAGCATCCGCGAGCTACACGAGCATCTGACGCTTATAGACGCGGGTGGACCACAATCCGAGACAGAGCTAGCAGTGTGGCTTGATCGGCAGATACCCCATCCAGACGTGCTGATCGCGGACTCCACTCTGTTCTTCCGAAAGCTAGTGCAGTCACTCACCGAGGAGCGCGGCATCCCGCTGGACGCACTCGTTGCGTCTCGCTTCCGTCTTCGTGACGCGGCGGAGAACAAGGTGGACGCGCACCGCCGAAAGGTATTTGATGATGCCTTCCAGCAGGTTATTGGGGGCACGTCGGACGCAGGTGTAGAGGTTGACCCTTCGATCGCGTTCTCATTCCTGCTCAAAGATTATCCGGCTCATCGACTGTACGACGGCCACATCGAGTTCAAGAAGCACTATTACACGATGCCCGGTGATATGAACGGCGAAGAGGCCGAGTGCGCCACACTGCTCGATGGCCTTGAGGAGACGCTCTATTGGGTGCGGAACATCGAGCGGCATCCGCGCTGCTCGTTCTACCTGCCAACCTCTTCGGATAATTTCTATCCCGACTTCCTCGCGGTGCTGCGCGATGGTCGAGTGCTCTGCGTTGAGTACAAAGGCGCGCACCTGCTCACTTCCGAAGACACGCAAGAGAAGCGAATGGTCGGCGAACTCTGGGAAGCCCGGAGTGGCGGCTCGTGCTTGTTCCGTCTCGTTGGCAAAGACGATATGGAGGCGTCGATACGCTCAGCGGTGCGCAGCTGACCTTGATGGCGATGTTTCGCACAGATTGAGCGGTCTGGCGCTGATGCCGGGCGCGTGGGGATAAGGGGTCATCGTTCACACAAAGAAGGTATGTGCGAGAGATTGGCCGTCCCATATCGTGATGCTGGGGTTGATCTGGGCTTTGGGCGGTGTTTTTGGATTTATTGTGTTATTGAATCGCCTGCAATCGGGGGGTATCGTTGTGGCGTGCGTTTATTTCCTCGCCGATGATGAAGGCGACGGAGGGTTTGATGTCGAGCCGAAATGCCCAAGTAAGACGGGGGGAGCTGGCCCATGCTGCGGCGGTCGCCCGGCTTGATTGTCCGGCGATTGACACAAAGGTGCTCGTTCTCAACAAGCTGTATATGGCGATCCGTGTGATTTCAGCCCGGCGAGCGTTTCGGCTGCTGGTGTCGGAGCACGCGGAGGTGATTCATGTCGATGCTGGTCAGTACCTGAGCTATGACTTTGAGTCGTGGACGGAAGTTTCGGAGCTTCAGCGTCAGTTTGAGCCGGAGCAGCATGACTGGGTGCGGACGGTGCGGTTTGATGTCGCGGTGCCTCGTGTGATTCGTTTGCTCGGATACGATCGTTTGCCGAGGCAGGTTGTGAAGTTGAATCGGCGGAATTTGTTTGCGCGTGATCGGCATCGGTGTCAGTATTGCGGGAAGGGCGTTCCGACGACGGAGCTCTCGATCGATCATGTCAAACCTCGCTCGCAGGGGGGCGGGGACACATGGACGAATCTGGTTTCCGCGTGTGTCGCGTGCAATGCGCGCAAAGGCGGGCGCACGCCGGAGCAGGCGAATATGAAGCTGATCTGTAAGCCTGTGCAGCCCAAGCACAATCCGATGATCAGCGTGCGCATCGGTCAGGAGCGCTATTCCTCGTGGAAAGCATTTCTCGATGAGGCGTACTGGAGCGTTGAGCTCAAGTAAGCGCCGGCCGGCAGGACGCACATAAGCGCCCGATTACGGCTGATACATGTACTGCTTGAGATAGCTGATCGTCTCGACCATTGTCTTGGCTTCGGCGGCGTTGAGATCGCCGATCGAAACCATGCCGACGACGGCGTCGTCTTCAACAATCGGAACATGGCGGATGCGTTTTTCGCGCATCAAGTCGCGGAGCTGCTCGAGGGGAGTTTCGGGCTCACAGCACGCGACAGCGGTTGTCATGACTTCTTTGACCGTCGTGAGCGCGGGGTTCTTCTCCTTCGAGACGACGCGCGTGAGCACATCGCGCTCGGTGAAGACACCGGCGAGGCGCCGGCCGCCTTCAAGAACAAGGACCGCGCCGATGCGGTGCATATTCATAAGCTGGGCGGCTTCGAGGACCGTGGTGTCCGGTTTGACGGAGACAACTCCGCCGCGACCGAGGCGATCCTTTTCTTCGAGCAATCGTGACGCTTTCATGGGCACAATGCACCCCCTTTGTGTTTGCGGCGCGCCGATTCGCAAAGGAGACGAAAACGCATGTGGGGGGAACACAACCCCAGGCGGGGCGCGCCAATATCATTATTCGCACGTTCGTCGCCAATACAATGAGAAAACGTAATTAAAAGTGCATGCTCATCAGTCAGCCGGAACTGACGTTTTATCTCATGTTCGCACTCTGTTTATGCAAAAGGTTTGCGAACAAACCTCGCGCAAAGGGGGGTTAGCGCCAGCGTGTGGCGTGCCAGGTCTTCTTGCCTCGGCGAAGAAGGGCGACGGCGCCGTGCAACAGATCGCTCTCGGTCAGGAGAGCGTTTGCTTCAACGCGCTGGCCATTAACACTGATCGAGCCGTTCGTGAGAAACTCCCGAGCCTCGCGCTTGCTCTTGGCGAGCGTTGTATCAGGGAGCAGGTCCACCAGCGGGACGCCTTCCTGCAGCTGTGATTTGGCATGTTCACTCGACGGCGCTTCGGCGAAGACCTCTTCGAGCGTGGAAAGATCAAGCTCGCCCACATTCCCGGTGAAGAGAGCCTTGCCGGCGTGTTCAGCCTGGGCAGCGGCGTCGGCGCCGTGCAGGCGTTCGGTCATGTGCTGCGCGAGGGCGTGATGTGCGGTGCGGGCGCCTGGGTCTTGGTTGTGTTCTTTGAGTAGGGCTTCGATGTGCTCGTGAGGAAAGAGAGTGAAGAACTTGAGGAACTTTTCGATGTCAGCGTCGAGTGTGTTGAGCCAGAACTGGTGGAAGGCGTAGGGGCTGGTGCGCTCTTTGGTGAGCCAGATGGCGCCTTTTTCGGTTTTGCCGAACTTCCCGCCGTCGGACTTGGTGACGAGGGGAGCGGTGAGGCCGAAAGCTTCCTTGTGCTCGATTCTGCGGACAAGATCGACGCCGGCGACGATGTTGCCCCACTGATCCGAGCCGCCAACCTGCATGGTGACGCCGTTTTCCTTGTAAAGGTGGGCAAAGTCGTAAGCCTGAAGGATCATGTACGAGAACTCGGTGTAGCTGATGCCCTGCTCGCGGGCGTGCAATCGATCGCGCACGGAGTCTTTCTGGATCATCATGTTGACGGAGAAGTGCTTGCCGACACCGCGCAGGGCGTCGAGGTAGGAGAGTTCACAGAGCCAGTCAGCGTTATCAAGGATGGTGGCGGCGTTTTCTCCATTGAAGCTGAGGAGCCCTTCGAAGATGCCTCTTTGGGAATCGACGTTGCTCTGGACATGCTCGCGTGTGAGAAGCTGGCGTTCATCGGATTTGCCGGAGGGATCGCCGATGAGTCCGGTGCCGCCGCCCATGACGATGACAGGCGTATGTCCTGCCCGCTGAAAGTGGGTGAGGAGCGTGATGGGGATGAGGTTGCCGATCGTGAGCGAGTCTGCGGTGGGGTCGAAGCCGGCGTAGATCTTTCGGGGAGCCGCGAGATGTTTGCGGACGGCGTCGTCGTCGGTCATCTGATGGATGAGGCCGCGCCAGGCGAGGTTTTCGAGGAGATCGTTCATGGGGGCAGCACGATAGCAGGGCGGCGGTGGCTGGAAGGCTGATTCGCGCCCGCAGAGCGGGTTATCCCAGTTTAACTGGTTGGGCAATTGGGAGAAAATATGACTTTTGGGGTTTCATGATCGTTGGGTTTGGGGTAATGTTTGCGCAGGAGGGCTTCTCCAACAGAGTCAGGGCGCTGCACAAGCGTTTTGAGGATGTGTGGCAGGGGAAGGGAAGTCTTAATACAGGGGATTTGAAGGAGAGATTCTAAATTATGGTTATGCGCACACTTATCGCCCTTTCTGGGGTTGTGGTTGTTTCTGCGTCCACTCAAGCTGCCTTCCTGGGTCTGTCGATCCGCGAAGATAAGGCGCTTTCACCGGCTGCTCAGCTGCTGCTGCCTGCCGGCGCCCGCACGTTCAACATCTACGCCATGTTCGATGGCGATAACGCTGCGGACTTGCGCAACGTCGTGCTCTCAACGGGCAATGACGATACGTTTTTCCGTGTGAACAAGGACGATGATGGCGACGGCGTCAAGGACAAGAACCTTGGGGCTGAGTTCGTCAACACCGGCCCGCCCTTCGGCGGCGACACCGCTCCTTCGAGTGGTTTCTTTGGCTTCGATCCGACGCTGGAGTTCGACTCCTTCGTCACGATCGGCGACAAGGACAGCGCTGACGGCGATGAGACGAACACCG
>JAJDDD010000006.1 GCA_029260495.1 Phycisphaerales bacterium
CGGCGACACCGCTCCTTCGAGTGGTTTCTTTGGCTTCGATCCGACGCTGGAGTTCGACTCCTTCGTCACGATCGGCGACAAGGACAGCGCTGACGGCGATGAGACGAACACCGACCCGGCGTTCGCTGATCGCGGTTTCTATGATGAAAACGGCGACGGCCTCATCGACGCAGTCGGTGGTGGCTGGGCCAACGGCAACCCGCCGAGCCTTCAAGGCGCTGCGGGCGACCTCGGTGATGGCAGCTTCGGCACCATCCTCGCTCAGCTGACAATCGTCGGCCTCGATGCGGGCGCTTCTGTTGGTCAGTCGAACAGCCCGACAAATTACGAGAGCGACATCTTCAGCGGTCAGCTTGACGTCTTCCGTCAGGGCGACCTTGCTGGTGGTGAAGATCCCGCGGTTGGCTTTACGGTCAACTTCAAGAAGATCCCGTCTCCCGGTGCTCTCGCCCTCTTCGGCGTGGCTGGGTTGGCGGCCGGTCGCCGTCGTCGCTGAATCCAGCGATGATTTTCGGACGCTTTCTGAGCGTTCTGAATAAATGACCATCAAAGTCGGCGGACCTTCGGGTTCGCCGGCTTCTTTTTTGGAATGTTTTGGGACGTTGATAAGTAGCGTATCAAGCTGGAATTAGCTCTTTTGGGCCTTTCAACGGCTTCTTGACGGTGATTTGCGAAAATCCCAGCTTTTTAGGGTGGACGCCGGAACACGTTCGGGTATATTTGCATACGTCGTACAGGGAGTCCCCCCGTTAGGGACCGTTCCCGTCACCCTGCACAGGTGTCGGGATTGAGAGTCAGAAATCTTAAAAAAGAGGAGAGTCAGGTATGATTCGCAACCTGTCTGTCATTGGTGCGCTCGCGCTGAGCGCTGGCGCTGCTTCCGCAGCATTTCAAGGTCTTGATGTTCGCGAGGGCAAAACATTGTCTGCGGCTGCCCAGCTGTTGTACCCCGCCGGCGCCCGCACATTTAACCTTTATGGGATCTTTGATGGTGATTCATCAGATGACATTCGAAACACGGTTTTGAGTGCGGGCCAGCCTGATGATGTCACCGGCTGGGGGATTGACACGGTCAACAACCCCGGCGCCACGTTCTTCCAGACCGGCGCCCCATTCGGCGGCGACACCGCGCCTTCCAGCGGCTTCTTCGGCTTCGATGCGACGCTGGAGTTCGACACATTTGTCAGTGTCGGCGTCAAGGACAGTCTTGGCGGTGACGAAACCAATCCGGACCCTGATTTTGACATGGGTGTGGACACGATCCTGGGTGGCTGGGCGAATGGCAATCCCCCGTCGTTGCAAGGCGACCCCACCGATAACGGCGGCGTCTTCGAGACGTTCCTGGCGCAGGTGACGATCCTTGGTCTTGACCCTGGCGCGCAGCTTGGCTCGAGTTTGGGCTTCAATGAGCAAAATGGCACCTGGCAGTTCGCCACGGGCGTGCTCACTGGCAGCTTCACGATCTTCCGCCAGGGCGATCTTGGGGGTGGCGAGACTCCTGCGATTGCCTTGGATATTGAGTTTGTTCCCGTGCCGGCGCCTGGCGCCGTTGCGACCCTTGGCGTCGCTGGCCTGCTGGGCCTTCGCCGCCGTCGGCGCGCCTGATTTCTGACTTGGAATCGCGACGCGCGTCGCTGACGATTGGTTCCTGACAAGGGACTGTCCGACGCAAGAAGATCTTCACGCTGGCGGATGTTTTGTCCGTCAGCGTTTTTCTTTTTTGCGCGGGGAGCGCAGCGGGCATGCAAGTGAGTTTCAAGTCGATTGAAAAACCAGTTGATCGACTCGGGCCATTTCTCCCAAACCGCATGACCTGACCCCAATCGCAGAGTTTCTTATCGACAGCGGGCCAGGGCGTGATACTCTAACTCCGTACAGGATAAGGTCTTAGGGTGCGTATGCCCGACAATTTCGTCTCGGCTTCCTTTGCACAGGGTTGTCGGGGCTCAAGAAAAGCTCAGGGACAGGAGTTAGAGAAATGATTCGTACACTCTCGGTTTGCGCCGGTGTGGCATTGGCTACAAGCGTCGCGTCGGCGACTTTCCTTGGGATCGAGCTCCGCACCGATCCCATCGTGAACGCCAGTGCGACCAGCACCATTAATGATGGTCAGCAGTATCACGTTCTTCGCATGTTTGCGGTCTTTGATTCAGCGGACGAGGTTCTTTCTGTGGGCCAGCCCGATGACATCACCGGGTTCGGCGTTCAGGCTTCGGGCGGCGCCTTCTTCCAGACGCCGGGGCCCTTCGGCGCCGACACCGCCCCCAATAGCGGCTTCTTCGCCATTCCAGGCGCCGAGACGCTGCCTTATGACACATTTGTCTCGCTGGGAATCACCGACAGCTCAGGCGGCGACTCGACGTTGCTCGACGGCGACTTCGGATTCGAAGATCTTTCCGCTGGCGACTCGCTGGATGATTTCATTCGCGGCGGCTGGGCCAACTCGGACCCCACCAATACACAGGGCGAGACAATCCCCAGCGGCGGCGCTTTCGAGACATTCCTCGGGCAGTTCACGATTACTGGCATGTCCAGCGCGATCCTGCCTGGCGGCCCGGCGATGCTCGTTGAGAACAACGCCCTCGATGGCGAGCTCACCGTCTTCGTCCAGATTCCCGGCGGCGGCGTCACTCCCTTCACCGTGAACTTCACGTCGGTCCCGACGCCTGGCGCCACGGCGCTCTTTGGTATCGCCGGCTTGACGTTCTCGCGCAGACGCCGGTCGGCGTAAGAGGCGGAGTTCGTCTTTCTAAGCGAAACGCTGCGACCCGCTTTGGCGCCACGCGCCAGAGCGCAGCAGAAGATTGAAAAACACATCGGCGGCTCCTGCACGGGGGCCGCCGATGTTCGTTTTTGCTGCTGCTCGGCACATGGGGCCAGTCAGGATTGTTCCATCAGTTCTTAGATTCACTCTTCCCCGCAGGCGCCGAGGTGCGACCGGGCGCCCATTGGTCTGCCTTCGTAGTGCAGCTCGTAGAAGCGATCGAGGCCGGCCATCCCCTCTTCCGGGTCTGCCCAGCGCTCGATGTCGGGGAAGATCGCCTGGCAGCGCTCACACTGGTCAGCCCGTCCGAAACGCAGCGGGCACCACATGCTTTCGATATTGCGAAGCATCTCCGTCCCCAGGCTCCACAGGCCCGTCATCCACTCGCAATACAGACAGAAAATGTAGTCGGCGCCGACCAATCCCTGCGTCTTGTGCCGGCTGAGCGCGATGAACTCGGCGGTGCGCAATCGCGGCAACCCCCACGCGACATTGAGCGCGGGGTACACCACGACTTCCGCCAGGCGGACCAGCCAGAACATCGGAACCGCCAGCAGAATCGACCATCCCAGCGCGTAGCGCATCCACCCGTCGCTGCGAATCCAGCGCCGACGGATCGAAAAGCCGCGGCGCTTCCCGCGCACCGCTTCATCGAGCACGCACCATACGAAGAGGTAGAAGAGCGCCGAAACTCCCGGCGCGATGAGCCACGCTTTCCACCCGCCTTGGCGCACCGCTGGGAGCGCGATCGCCAGCGCAAAGGGGCCAAGCGTAAACAACCCGATCACAGCGTCCACGCCGAACCCCACGAAGAGCTTGTCCTTGACGAGCCTGGGCGTGATGACGAGCAGCGCGTTGAGCGCGATCAGCAGCCCGACCGTTGCGCCAGCTGCAAGCAACTCGGGCGGCAGGGCATTGTTCATCGGTTGCGCAGCGGCGATGATCATCGGGGGTGTCTCCTGCGTGGTGCATCTATAGTACGCCAATCGCTCAGCGGCGCTTGTATAGCGTGCTGACGTGTTCACCACATCGCAGCGCATGGTTAAAAAACATCGGCGACTCCAGCACAGGAGCCGCCGATGTCTGTTTTTGCTGCAAATCAAGTAAACGCCGGGTATCAGCCTGTGTATCGCCGCCGTCGTGTGAGCCCGACTATGCCGATCAACATAGTGACGCTTGCAGCCGGCGCGGGGACGATGGACGCCTGATCCAGATCAAAGGCGAACGTCTGGTCGACACCCGCGAGCGATTCGGGAACGGAGACGCCGAACTGCACGTTGCCGATATCGCTGAATATGGTGTTGAAATCACTATTCTCAAAAGTGATAAACTGCGGGCTGAAGGGGCTGATCGGAATGGTCACTTCCGTCCAGGTGTTGGGGAGCACGGGGGCGAACTGAATCCCGACCGCTGCGGGTGTGTTGCCTGTTGGGCCGCCAGCGATGCGCGCGAAGGGCGTGAGCGGCACGGGGGCGTTGTGCCTGAAGAAGTAGCTCAGCTCTGTGACGCCGCCGGCGAGCCAGTTGCCCGCGAAGGCGCCGCCGCTGCTGTTGAAAGATTCGTGAGCGCGCAGGAGGACCGGTGTGTCCTCAAAAGCTGATCCAGCAAAGTTGAAGCCGCCGGTGATGTAGGCGCTCGCGTCCGGGCCGCCAGTGGGAACCCAGGCGGGCGGCGTCTGCCCCGAGGCGGTGCCCCAGTTGGCTGATCCCGCGACGAAGTCTTCGGTGAATGGGTTGGACAGCGCCAAAGCTGGCGCGGCGGCGAACAAGGCGCCAAGAGCGAACAAACGGGTTGCATGAGCCATGGAAAGATCTCTCCTCGTCGGTGCCAAAGCTGTTGAGGTCCGTGGATTGCACTGCAGAAGCTGTGCCCATTCCCTATAATAAGGGATAGTTGCGAATGAGTCTCAATCACAATAGCATCTTTGTTGATGTGATCCACCCCAAGCCTCAGCGGACCCCTCATCCGTGATTCGCACCCAAGAAAACAGACGCCAGTCGCGATGTCCCGCTTTCACGCTCGTCGAGCTGCTGGTGGTTATTTCCATCATTGCGCTGCTTTTGTCGCTCCTCTCGCCCGCTTTGCGCGGCGCCCGGGAGGCCGCCAGGACCACCCGCGAACTCGCTGCCGCCCAGCAACTTCAGGTCGGCTTCCAGATTCGAGCGGAAGAGCACGCTGGGATGGTGATGCCCGGCTACGCCCCCCCGCCCAAGCCCAGCGATGGCCCGCTGGCCCGCGATGAAGCCGGCGTCGCCCTCGATGGTCCCCTCGCGTGGCGCTATCCCTGGCGGCTGTTGCCCTACCTCGATTTCAACATCGCGGGCCTCTACCGCGATCTCGATCTCATCGAGCGCCTGCAGCGCGAAGATCGCGCCTCCTACCAATACGCGGTTTCCATCGCGCCGACGCTCGGGCTGAATCAGACATTCATCGGCGGGAGCGCCGACGCCGACGGCACAGGCCAGGCATTCAACACCCGCGCCCGCGAAGTCTGGGGCACATCGTGGTTCGTGCGCAGGCTCTCTGACCCGGGCCAGCCGTCATCACTGATGACCTTTGCCTCCGCCTTCTCGCGTTTCCAAACGTATGGCGGGGTCGATCTTGAGGGCAGCTATCGCGTGACGCCGCCCTATTTTGTCGAGCGCCGCTGGCAGGTGGAAACGCCTGACGAACGCACGCCCACATCCGGCGCTGTCGGCAACACCGCGCTGCGCCACGGCGGCAAGGCGGTGGCGAGTTTTTTCGATGGGCATGCGAGCACGCTGGACTGGAACGAGTTGCAGGACATGCGTCATTGGGCGCCGACTGCGGATCGTCCCGACTGGACGCTTCCCAATCCGCGTGGACGTTGAGCGGATGACATCGCGGCGCACAACAAAACGAAGTTCAAGGAGAACAACTATGAAATCATCTATCCCAACTGCGATGGCTCTTCTCATGCTGAGCGCCGCGGCGCATGCTGGAAGTCCGCCGATCAATGTGTTCTTTCCCGAGCCCACAATGGATCGCTGGAACTATCCGATGAACTTCACGCCGGGCATTCGTGAGTCCGCCTCTTCATTTGCTGCATTAAATGAAGTGGATTTTGATGATCGCGATGGTCAGATTCTTCTCGGCTGGGACACCGGCGCTCAGGCGCCGACAGGCCAGGGCGCCTCCAACTACCAGATTCTTGAAGCTCGCGTCATCATCGGTGTCGCGACGGGAAATCTCTTTCAATATGACCCCACGCATGACGCTGTTGAAACCCACTACAACGCCGGCGACCCCGAGTTGATCCCGGACAGTGATGCAGGCCGGCCTGTTGAGCTTTTCGGTGTTGAGTATCGCAATGGCTTCACCCACGAAACATACCTCGAAAACTCACCATTCAAGAATGGTGAAGCATCAGACACCGGTGTGCGCAACGCCTTTCCGATTGATCTCCTTGCTGGGTCCACTGCGGATATTTCCAATCAGGTCATGGATCGCTTTGAGGTCGCGCCCTGGGCGATCGGGCGCAGCGGCGCACTCACGCCAGGACAGCTGGTTCCATCGGAAACCGATCTCACCTTTGAGATTGATGTCTCGAGCCCACATGTGCGCGAGTATCTGCGCGAAGGGCTTGATGAAGGGCGCATTCGTCTGATGATTTCGTCGCTGCACGGCGCCGTTCAGCAAGGCGGCGTCTTTTCAGACTTCTTCATGCGCGAGAGTTTCTTCAACTTCGATCAATCAGGCCGGCTGGAGATGGTCGTTGAGATCGGGCCGCCCTGCGATGCGGACTTTGATGGAGATGGCGCTGTGAACTCCGGGGATATGGCGACGCTGCTCGGATCGTGGGGTCAGCAGAATATTGCTGCGGATCTCGATCTTTCCGGCGAAGTGGGCTCGCCGGACCTGGCTCAGTTGCTCGGCGCGTGGGGCGCCTGTCCGTAGCGATGGCGCCGATTTCTGCGCTCTGTCGCCCTCGATATAATCAAGGCGATGGATCAGGCGACAATCAACTCAATCGAAGCGCAGTGGATTCATTTGCGCAGCTACCTCGAGCGCGCGATGGCCGACCTGGCGCCGGATGAGATTGTGATCCAGCCCGTTGCAGGCGTGACAATGAACCATCCCGCGTGGATTTTGAGTCATCTGTCTGCATACGCCCCGGTATTGGCGGGAATCCTGCGGGGTGAACCGGTCGAAGATCCAATAAACCATCGCTACGGTCGGGAATCGAGCCCCGCCGACAGTTGTGATGAGTACCTGCCCAAGGATGAGTTAGTCGCGCTTTTTCTTCATTCATATGACGACGCAGTGAAGGCGCTTTGTGCTTCAGCGCCCGAAGTATTCACAAGAGCGAACCCAGTCGCGCGGTGGAGCAAGCGGTTCCCGGTGATCGGTGACATGCCTGTCCAGTTCATTGTGCAGCACAACGCCTTCCATCTTGGGCAGCTTAGCGCCTGGCGCCGGGCGGGGGGCAGGCCCTTGGTGTAGGGCGGCAACCGGGTGAAAATCAGCCTGTGCGCAGGCGGAGTGCTACACTCCGGCATCGGTCGCTGACCGTCGCGTCCCGGGCGCTCATGTCAGCGAATCAAGCCCGTTTTTCCGCTTTTTGGAAGATCCATGGCCGTCTCCGTCACCAAACTGAGTGCGTTTGAAGCGGCGCTGGCGGATCGTCTCCCTTCGCGCGCTGATTCGATGCTTAAAGATCTCGCCCGCTGGGTTGCGATCCCGACGGGCATGAACCATACAAGCGGCCTGGATGAGCAGCGCGGGCTGCTGACGGATCGCGTCGCGAAGATCGGCGCCACAGTTGAACTTGTCGAAGGCAAGCCCAAGCCGAACTGGCTTCTCGGCGCCGGGGCGGGGCCGATACCGCCCGTCGCTGTGTGCCGGCGAACGCGCCCCGGCCGGCCTGCGATTTTGATCGCTTGTCACATAGATACAGTCTTCGAGCCAGAGGGCGCGTTCCGCGAACTCATCGTTTCGCTGGATCGCCAAATGGGTGTCGGCCCCGGGGTTGTCGATATGAAGGGCGGCGTGCTGATCGCGATCAACGCGCTCGAAGCGCTCGAAGAGGCGGGCGCCGATGTCTCATGGACGCTTTTGTTCACAAGCGATGAAGAGACCGGCTCCTACATGAGCGACCACATTCTCGAGCACGAAGCGCGGCGGCATCAGTTCGGCATCGCCACCGAACCCGCGCTCCCCGGCGGTGAACTCGCGATCGAGCGCATGGGGAGCGGGCAGTTCCAGATCGAAGCGCACGGAAGGTCAGCCCATGTGGGCAGGGCGTTTTCCGAGGGGATCAGCGCGGTCACCGCTCTGGCGGAGGCGATCATCAAGGTTGGCCACATGGCGGATCCAGCCAGCGGGCGCATTTTGAATATCGGACCCATCGTCGGCGCCAGCGCGACCAACATCGTTCCTGACCTGGCCCGGGCGTGGGGGAACGTTCGCTACCCCTCGCGCGAGATAGCCGATGAGATCAGCGCGATGCTCGACACGTTGATTCTGAATCCCGCGCCCGCCCCGGCGGAAGCTGCCCATCACGGCGAAGCGCCCGACGCTGAGGAGCATGTGCTGCCGCGGGTCATCGTGAGAAAAAGTCTGAATCGCCCCGCCAAACCTCTGACGCCGGAAGTGGAGCAGCTGGCTCTGACAGCCCGGGGGGCGGCGGAATCGCTGGGCCAGAAGCTCCCCTTTGCGAAAACAGGCGGTGTTTGCGATGGGAACATTCTTCAGGCGGCTGGACTTCCTACGATCGACACGCTGGGCGTTCGCGGCGGGGGGCTCCACACAACGCAGGAGTGGATAGAACTCGCCAGCCTGGTGGAGAGAAGCCAGTTGATGGCGGTGCTGCTGCATCGACTCAGTGAGAGCGGAGAGATTGGATAGGTGTTTGTGCGCCGCAGACGGGGCGCTCGACGAGAGTGGTTTTTAGAGATTGTGAGAGTAAAGATGCCCCAGGCGACACAGGAACAAGCGATGACCGTTGGCGAGGAGCTACAACAGAGCGAGACCATCGCGAACGCACTGGACGCGATCGTGCGCGAGATTGACGAGAAGCGCGCGCAGCTTACCGGAGTGCGTGCGCCCAATCCAGGTCTGAAGGAGACACTGGACGATCATCTCACCCGTGTGACGTCCTCGCGCGGGCGCGGGTTGTATGCGCCGTACATTGGCTCCGGCGTCGGCAACGGCGCGCTGGTTGAGTTGATTGACGGCTCAGTGAAATACGATATGGCGTGTGGCATCGGGCCGCACTTCTTTGGGCATTCTGACCCTGATCTTGTCGCAACTGCTATACGCGCCGCTGCGGGCGATGTGACAATGCAGGGGTACTTCCAGCAGAACACCAGCGCAATCACCTTCACAGAAACACTGGTCCGGTGCGCATCCCGGAACAGCAAGCTCAGGCACGCTTTCCTATGCAACTCCGGCGCGATGGCGAACGACAATGCGCTCAAGGTGGTGTATCAGAAGAATCACCCAGCGGATCGGGTGATCGCGTTTGCGGATTGTTTCATGGGTCGGTCCGTCGCGATGTGCCAGATTGGGGACAACGCTGCCTATCGCGATGGCGTGCCCACGACGATCGGCGTTGAATATGTCCCCTTCTTTAACGAGGTATCTGCTCGAAGCGCGAGCGCGGGGGATATTTCGGGGCAGACGCGGCACATTGATATGTGCGTTCGGCGCCTTGAAGAGCACATCAATCGTTATCCGGGGAAATACGCAGCGTTCTGCTTTGAGTTAATTCAGGGCGAGGGCGGGTACAACACGGCGCCGCGCGAGTTCTTTACGGCGCTCATGGATGTGTGCAAGGCAAACAGCATCGCGGTGTGGACGGATGAAATTCAGACATTCGGGCGGACACTGGAGATGTTCGCCTTTGATGCGCTCAACCTGGGCGAGTATGTGGATATGTGCACGATCGGGAAAATGTCGCAAGTGTGCGCCGCGATCTTCACGGAGGAGTACAACCCCAGGGGCGGGCTGCTCTCCGGGACATTCCTGGGGAGTTCGGTGGGGCTTGCGGTCGGGCAGCGGATGATCGAGCGCCTGGAAGCGGGTGATTATTACGGTCAGAGCGGGCGCATCGCGCAGCACCATCGGGCGTTTGTCGAGCAGGTCAAGGGGCTTGTCGTCAAGCATCCTGAGTGGTTCCCGGAGTCGGAGAAAGTGACGGCGCCGTACGGCGGGATGGGCGGGATGATGCGCTTTACACCCTTTGGCGGCAAAAAAGACAAAATCATGGCGCTGACAAAGGCGCTCTTTGATGAGGGGATGGTGGCGATCGCGTGCGGGCATGATCCGTATCATGTGCGCATTTTAGCGCCCCTGGGTGTGATGGAAGAGTCCCATTGGCCCCGTATTTTCGAGGTGATGGAGCGCGGGTTGGCGAAGGTTGCTGGTTGATTGTTCGTCGTACATGTGGCTTTGATTGTTGAGGTGGGACACGCGTGACATTCATCATTCGACAAGCTGAGCCGCGCGATGCGAGCACGCTGTTGAAGCTCGCCAGGATGGTGCACTTCATCAATTTGCCGCCGGATCGTGACATTATCACTGAGAAGATTCGCTGGAGTCGGCAATCGTTTCGGGCTGCGCGCCAGGGGAAAGGGGCGCTCGATAAGCTTGCCCACTCTTCTTCGGGTCTGGGCGGAAGCCCCGGAGCGCGTTCGCCGCAGTTCATGTTTGTGATCGAGGATGACTCAACGGGCAACACACTGGGGACGAGCGCTCTGATCGCGGGGATGGGGGCAAAAGGATCGCCGAACGTTTCATTGCAGCTGCGCAAACGTGAGTTTTTTAGTGAAGACCTTCAGATCGGCGCGACGCATGTGACGGCGCAGGTTGTGCTTGATGAAGATGGACCAACTGAGATTGGCGGGTTGATTCTCGGGCCCAGCTCGCGCGGGCACAAAGCCAAGCTCGGCAAGCATCTGAGCATGATTCGCTTTCACTACATCGGACTGCAACGAGCGCATTTCAGCGATCGCCTCCTGGCGGAAATGATGGCGCCGATTACGCCTGACGGGCGCAACACGATGTGGGAGTATTTCGGGCGGCGGTTCATTAACCTGACGTATGACGAAGCGGATCGGTTCTGTGCGCACTCGCGTGAGTTTATGACATCACTTTTGCCGCGCGAGGAGATTTACCTCACTTTGCTTCCGCCTGAGGCGCGGGCGGTAATCGGTCAGGTGGGGCCGGACACGAGACCCGCGCGGGCGATGCTTGAGAGATTGGGTTTCGTGTATCGCGATCGGATTGATCCATTCGATGGCGGCCCGCACATGGAGGCGGTGACGGATGATGTTCCGCTGGTGAAAGCGACTGTCCGTGTGGAGTTGGAGGGAACATGCCCGGTGAAGTCAGCGAAGAAACATGGGTATGTCAGCTTTGAGGGCGGGCCGGCGGGTTTGAACTTCCGCGCGGTGTATGGTGAGTATGCCGAAGCCGGCGCCGGCGCGATCCGGCTTCCCGCGGCGACGATGCGGGCGCTTGAAGCGGAGCCTGGCGCAACGCTGGGGTTGACGCCGATTGAAGTGAAATCGAGAACTGCGCCGAGCGAGGTGGCGTCGCGCAACGGTCGGGCGGGTTCAGTGTCCAGGAAGAAGGGCGCTGGTTCTTTGCGCAAGAGCGTGAAGAAAAAGAAAGGGAGTAAGAAGGGGTGAATCGCGCTGGTGTTGACAACATGCCTTTGAAACATGGCCCGTCGTCGCTGATTGCGGGCGAGGCGATTCCGCTCGTGGGTGAGGCGATACGTTCGCACAATCCTGCGAGGCCGGACGAGACGGTGTGGCGGGGTGGCGATTCACTTGAGCATGTTGATCGGGCGGTCGCCGCCGCGGTTGATGCGCAGGCGCAATGGGCGCTGGCGCCGCGCGAGGATCGGTTTGCAGCATTGCGCGTGTATCAGGAGCTTGCAAAGGAGCGAGCCGAGGATGTGGCGCAGCTGATCGCGCTTGAGGTTGGAAAGCCCTTGTGGGAGGCGAGGCAGGAGGCGGCGCTCCTGGCGGCGAAGGTGGAGGGCACGCTGAGCGAGGCGGCGGATGCGGCGCTGCATCGAGTAACGGGGTATGAGACAGCGATTAGTGAAACGCGGGTCGGGCGGTGTGCATTCAGGCCGCACGGCGTGATGGCGGTGCTGGGGCCGTTCAATTTTCCTGCGCATTTGCCGAATGGGCATATTGTTCCGGCGCTGGCGCTGGGGAATGCGATTGTGTTCAAGCCATCGGACAAGACGCCTGCGGTGGGGCAGCTTCTTGGTGAGATATTGATTGAGGCTCTTGATCGCGCCGGTGCGCCGGCGGGGCTTGTCAACGTGCTTCAGGGCGGCGCGGATGTGGCGCAGCGGCTTACATCGCATGCCGGAGTGGATGGAATTCTGTTTACGGGGTCGTGGCAGGTCGGGCGGAAGATTCTTGAAGCGAATCTTGACACGCCGGGGCGCATCGTCGCGCTGGAGCTCGGCGGGAACAATCCTGCGGTTGTCATGGATGACGCGAATCTTGAGCAGGCGGTCATCGAATGCGCGCGGGCAGCCTTTGCGACAACGGGGCAGCGCTGCACATGCACCCGGAGAATTATTGTGCATGAGCGAGTCGCGGGTCGCTTCATCCCGGCGCTGTGCAAGGCGGCGAGCGCGTTGATCGTGGGTGAACAATTTGCGGAGCATCCTGTTTTCATGGGGCCGATCATTCGGGCGGAATCGCAGGAGGCGACTGTGAACTTTGCGCAGAGCTTGGCCCGCTCCGGGGGGAGCATTCTGGTTGAACCGACAATACCTGACGATATTCCCGGCGGGGAAAGAGGGCATTTTGTCACGCCGGGTGTGGTGCGGGTGGCTGGTTTTTCAACTGCGAGCTCGATTGATCAGGACGCGGGGTGTGACATTGAAGTCTTCGGGCCGGTGGTGCGCGTGAGCACGGCGCGGTCTTTGGATGAAGCGATCGATCAGGCGAACGCGACGCGGTACGGATTGGCGGCTTCGATCTTTACGAAGAGTCAGGAGAATGTTGCAGCGTTTCTTGCGCAGGCGCGGGCGGGATGTGTGAATGTCAACACCGGGACCGCGGGAGCGTCGGGAAAGCTACCCTTCGGGGGGCTTGGGCTTTCGGGGAATCATCGTCCCGCTGGCGCGTTTGCGCTGGATTACTGCGCGTATCCGGTGGCGAGTTTGATCGAGAGCGCCGAGTCGGCGCCGCTGAGCCCCGGAATGACTTTTCACTCTGATTGGCTGTGAAAATAGAGAAATCAGGCGCGGATGGCGGCCAAACCCGCTGCGATGAACTCGTCTTCAACATTTTCGACGACGCGCGCAACGCCGATCGATTCAAGCAGCACAAGGCGCAGTGAGCCGGCGTGAGCTTTCTTGTCGTGGGCCATCAGGTGAAGGATGGTTGCATCGTCGGGAAGGTTGGCGATGGTGGTTGGGAGCCCGGCTGTGTTGACAATGTCGGTGATGAGCTGGACAGCATTTTCATCGAGCATGTTGAGTTCGCGTGAAGTATAGGCAGCTGCGATGAGGCCCAGCGCGACGGCTTCACCATGTACGAGCGGGGCGTTCTCGGGATTGTCATCGGGAGAGAGGTTGGGGATGGTTTCGATGGCGTGGGCGAACGTGTGGCCGAGATTAAGCAGGGCGCGTCCGCCGACGGTTGAGCTTGCCTCTTCACGCTCATCGCTGGCGACGACGGCAGCTTTGACGCGAACATTGCGAGCGACGAGTTCGATGAGCGCCTCTTGATCGCGAGCGATGGCGCGCGGGATGATGCCCTGGGTCCATTGAAACATGTCGCGCTCTTCGATTGCATTTTCAGCGATGAGCGCATGCTTGATGCATTCTGCGAGGCCGGCGCGGAGGTGGCGATCATCGAGTGAGTCAAGCGTGCGCACATCCGCAAGCACGACGGATGGTTGATGGAAGGCGCCGACGAGATTTTTCATCAGTCCGGCGCGAGTGTTCAGGTTGACGCCCGTTTTGCCGCCGACGCTGGCGTCGACCATCGAGAGAAGTGTGGTGGGACACTGAATGACTGCGATGCCGCGCTTGTAGCTGGCGGCGACGAAGCCGGCGACGTCTCCAACGATGCCACCGCCGAGCGCGACGACGAGATCGGTGCGATCGAGCTGTTCATCAGCAGCGGCGATGAGCAGGCGCTGCGTTTCAGCGAGCGTTTTGTTGGTTTCGAGGGCATGGAGATGGGTGGTGGCGAGGGCGAAGCCTGCGTGAGAAAGAGCAGTGACCGCGGCGCCGATGGTTCGATCGGGGAGCTGATCATCGATGACAAGCAGGGCCCGGCGTCCTTTGACAAGGGAGGCGGCTTGTTCACTCAGCACATCGAGCGCGGTGGCGCCGACGAGAACATTGTAATGTGCGCTCGGAAGCTGGACGGGGATTGATATGGTTGGTTTGGTCATTGCGATGTGCAGATTCTATTGTTGATGAGTCAGCGTTGGAACAGCGCGATCAATGGTACCGACACTGGACATGCCCGGCCCGGCTTTACTCCCATTCAATCGTAGCGGGTGGTTTGCTTGAGATGTCATAGACGACGCGGTTGACGCCGCGCACTTCATTGGTGATTCGGCTGGACATTCGCGCAAGAAGCTCGTGTGGGAGTCGGGCCCAGTCGGCGGTCATAAAGTCCTGGCTTTCGACCGCGCGGATCGCGACGACATGCTCATAGGAGCGTCCGTCGCCCATGACGCCAACGGAGCGAATCGGCAGCAGGACAGCGAAAACCTGGGCAAGCTGCCTTTGAAGATTGGAAGCGATGATCTCCTCTTGAACGATGACATCGCATTCGCGGAGGAGATCGAGGCGATCGCGGGTCACTTCGCCGACGATGCGGACACAGAGACCGGGCCCGGGGAAGGGGTGGCGCCAGACGATGTGCTCGGGCACGCCGAGCGCTTCGCCGAGCTTGCGCACTTCATCTTTGAAGAGATCACGCAGGGGTTCAATGAGTTCAAAGCCGAGTTCCGCGGGGAGCCCGCCGACGTTGTGGTGGAGTTTAATGCCTGCGGATTCGCCAGCGTGGCCGTGCCCGGACTCGATGACATCGGGATAGAGAGTGCCCTGGGCGAGGAACTTCGTCGGGGGCAGGCTCTTGGATGCGGCGCGGAAAACATCAATAAACCGACTGCCGACACGCCGGCGCTTTTCCTGCGGTTCTTCAACACCGACGAGGTCCGAGATGAAGTCGTCTGCGGCATCAACGACATGAAGATCGATTTGAAAGTGATCGCGGAAGGTGATTTCGACGAACTCGCGCTCGTTCTTGCGCAGGAATCCGTTGTCGACGAACACGCATGTCAGCCGATCGCCAATCGCGCGGGCAAGAAGGGCTGCACAGACAGCAGAGTCCACACCGCCGGAGAGGCCGCAGAGCACTCGGTCATCGCCGACGGTGTGTTTGATTTGTTTGACAGCGGTGTTGAGAATGTCAGCCATGCGCCACTGGCCGCGGCATCGGCAGACTTCGTAGAGGAAGTTGTGGATGATCTCGGCGCCGCGCGGCGTGTGTGCGACCTCGGGGTGGAACTGCACACCTCGGAAGGGAAGCTCGCGATGGCGCAGGGCTGCATGAGGACAAGTGTCTGTCGAAGCGATGGTCTGGAACTGATCGTCAACCCTGCGGAGTTGATCGCCATGACTCATCCACACGGTCATGTGATCGGGAAGGGCAGTGAAGAGGGGGTCGGGGCGAGAGACATTGAGCTTGGCGGCGCCGAACTCTCTGGCGGGCGCCGGGGCGATGTCGGCGCCGAGCAGTCGGCAGGAAAGCTGCATGCCATAACAGATGCCGAGGACGGGAACGCCCAGCCGGAGAATGTCGGGGTCCATGGTTGGCGCGTGGGCAGCGTCGACGCTGGCGGGTCCGCCCGAGAGAATGACGCCGGCCGGCTTCAGGCGGGCGAGCTCCGATGGGCTGATATCCGGTGAGAGGAGCATCGAATAGACACCCGCCTCGCGGACGCGCCGCGCGATGAGCTGGGCGGTCTGCGAGCCGAAATCAATGATGGGAACCACTTCGTCGTTGGGGAGTTGGTCCGGTAAGCGGGATGGCGTCTGTGTAGTCATGGTGCAGATCTGTGGGGGGCTGTCTGGATTCTCGCAGATCGTTGCTCTGAATGCTCGGGGGGATTCTGCCGTCGAAAGCCCGCCTAGCGAAAGACGAACAAGGAGGAGGCCATCGCGACGGCGCCCGCGCCAGCCGGTTATGACGCCAGGAGCCGAAGCTATCGGGCGAGGAGCGTTGAGCTTGCCTACTGTTCTGACCAAAGGCTTTGCATTAGGAGGAATAAGAATGAGCCGATTCAAAAGAGACCTACGGGCAGCTGAGTCGGCGACACGGACATGAACATGGGCAACGGAAGCAACAACGGAACGCCTCATATCGAGCTGAGGCTGCTCAGCCAGCCGCGCTATCTGTGTGGCGCAAGGCAGATGGTTTCGGCGATCGCCAAGCGCATTGGCTTTGGCGATCTGGAGTGCAGCCAGATTGCGCTGGCGGTGGATGAGGCGCTCGCGAACATTATGAAGCACGGATACGAAGGCCGCCCCGATGGGCCGATCTGGCTTCGCGTGTGGCCGATCTCTGGGTCTGGTGATGAAAGCAGATGCAGCGACGCGGAGGAGGGGGAGCCGGCGCGGGGGCTCCGGATCATCATCGAAGATGAAGCCCAGCAGGTGGATCCCTCGAAGATTCAGAGCCGCGATCTGGCGGAGATACGCCCGGGGGGACTGGGCGTTCACATCATTCGGCATGTGATGGATGAATGCCGTTATGAGAAGCGGCGCCGGAAGGGCATGCGGCTGACTCTGGAGAAATGCGTCGTGACGATGGCGGATGAAGGGGATGAGCAGATCGAGGCATAGCGCGTGTTTTTGCGCTCCATTCTGGCTCGTTGCTCGCATACCATGATCGGCTGATGCGCAATCAATATGACATCATCGTGGTGGGGGGCGGGCACGCGGGCCTTGAGGCGAGCTGGGCGGCGGCCAACCTTGGCGCGCGCGTTGGGCTCGTCACACTTGATCCCACGAAGATCGGCGTGATGAGTTGCAATCCAGCGATCGGGGGATTGGCCAAGGGGCAGATTGTTCGGGAAATCGACGCGCTGGGCGGGATGATGGGCGTGGTGACGGACAAGACGGGGGTTATGTTCAAGACGCTGAACTCGTCGCGCGGGCCAGCGGTGCGCGGGCCTCGGGCCCAGTGCGACAAGCACGCCTATGCGGAGACGGCCCGGGCGATGGCGACTTCGCGCGATGAAATAACGATTCTCGCAGGGGCGGTTGAGGAAATCTTGCTTGACGGGACACGCGTGCGCGGCGCGCTGATGCGCGCGGGTGATGATGTTATTGAACTGTTGGCGCCGGCAGTGGTGCTGACGACGGGCACATTCATGCGCGGGTTGATGCATCGCGGACAGGTGCGCACGCCGGGCGGGCGTGTTGGCGAGGCGCCGGCCGTTGGCATCAGCGCGGCGCTGGAGCAGATGGGCTTTGAGCTGGGCCGGCTGAAGACGGGGACGCCGCCGCGACTTCGGCGCTCGACGATTGATTGGGACGGGCTTGACGCGCAGTTGGGCGATTCGCCACCGACGCCGTTTTCGGAAATGACGAACGACGGCGTGTGGAATGTGCGCACGGGGGAGCCAGGGATTCCGAGAGCGAGCTTTCCCGCGATTGGGCAACTCGAGTGCCGGATCACGAGGACGACGGCTGAGGCGCATGAAGCGATCCGCGCGAATCTGCATCGAGCGCCGCTCTATAACGGCCAGCTTGATTCAACCGGGCCGCGGTATTGCCCGTCGATCGAAGACAAGATCGTGCGGTTCCCCGATCGGGAAAGCCATCATGTGTTTCTAGAGCCTGAGAGCCATCGCGACGAATCGGTCTATTGCAATGGAATTTCATCTTCGCTTCCTGACGAAGTGCAGCAGCAGATTGTCCATCTGATGCCAGGGTGTGAGCGGGCGGAGATTCTGCGCTACGGGTATGCGGTGGAATACGACATGGTCCGGCCGCACCAGATTGATGCGACGTGCATGACCAAGCGCTACGCGGGTTTTTTCCTAGCGGGGCAGATTAATGGAACAACCGGCTACGAAGAGGCCGCCGGGCAGGGATTGCTCGCGGGGCTGAACGCAGCAAAGTTTGCTTCGGGAGAGTCGCTGGTGACGCTGGGGCGCGAGGAAGCGTACATCGGCGTGATGATGGATGATCTTGTCACCAAGACGCCGACCGAGCCCTACCGCATGTTTACGAGCCGGGCGGAGCATCGGCTGACGCTTCGGGCTGACAACGCAGCGGATCGGCTGACGGAAAAGGGGCGCACGCTCGGATTGATTGACGACCATCGATGGGAGCGCTTCACGACGAGACGCAGAGAAGTCGCGCACATTGACACAATCATTGAAGAAGCGGTGGCGGATGGTCGCCGGCTTCGAGAGTTGGTGAAGCAGCCGCACTTCGGAATTGATGATCTTGTCGCAACGATTGGAACGGAGTATTCACGAGGCGCCGCGCTCACAGCGCTGGCGGAGCGACAATACGCGGGATACATCGCGCGGCAGCAGGCGGAAACACGCCGGCAAGCTGACATGGAGCATCGACGGATACCCGGCGCCATTCAAATTGAATCGATCCCGGGTTTGCGGGCGGAGGCGCGCGAGGCGCTGGCAAAGTTTCAACCCGCGACGATCGGCCAGGCGGGCCGGCTTGAGGGCGTGAATCCAGCCGACGTCTCTCTGCTCTTGGTGGCGATGCGCCGGCGGGCTCAACGTTCGTCGTAATCTTCATCCGGCGTTGTGCGCGCGGGTCGAAGTCTTTTTCCCGGGCGCGTCGCGAGCATCGCGACCATCGCCAGCGCGCTGAACCCCATCAGAATCCAGAGCGTGTTGCCGAGATAGGCTTTGGAATGGTCAGGAGCGTTTCTTGCTTCAAAGAAGGCGATTTTGGCTTCGGGTGAGTCTTCGATATCGTTGGTGGTGACAGCGGTTTGCCATGCTGACTGCGCGGTGATGTAGGCGCCCTGCGCTTTGGCGGCGCTCGTGGCGCGGAAGCCGAACGCGATCGCAAAGACAAGCGCAAGGACAATAGCTGCAATATGAACACGTTCTGCGCTCTTTGGATTGTCAGGCATGGCCGAGACAATGATGAAGCCAAGCACAATCATCACCGCAGCACAAGCGCCGGGCACAATCAGCGCGGTTGCTGCGTTGGCCCCTTCGGGAGCCCCCAGAAACGCATACACGCCGCCTGTAACCAAAATAGCAGCGTAGGCAAAGAGCACCAGTGCGCTTTTCATGGCTGATCCTCCCAATCGTCTGCATGGGAGTGACCGCTGGCCTTGGTCTGGCGCTGGTGAATACTGCGAAGCATCTGCTCAAAGCGGGCTTTGTTCGTGCGGACGATGTCCTCCGGGCCGGCGAGCCTGATGAAAGAGGGCCCGACGGGGGAGCCATCAATCTTCGCCGCCAGAAGCATCCAGTTCTCCATCGGAGTCGGTTCGCTGCCCGGCATTCCTGAAAGGAACGTGCCGACACCGGTGAAGTATGCGATGGACAAGCCGTTTGACTCGAACTCTTCAACAGCTGATTCGCGCGGATTCTGAAGTTGACCGCGCCACCGCGCGATATTGCTTTCGGTCGTGCCGGCGCCTTGCGGCCCCCAATAGCTCACGACAGCAGCGATAGGCGCCTGGCCTTCGGGCGCCTCCTGCGCGGGCACGAACTCAATCACACGCATCGAGTTGGATGGTGTTTGTGTGGTCCAGCCTTCGGGCAGGCGCCAATCGAGGCCGGTCCGCATGAGGTTCTGATCTTCGATCTTCGTCATGGGCCCGGGAGGCGCCTCGGGCGCCGAGCGCTGGGCCGTGCTTTGAGCTGTGCTTGAAGAAGCCTCGGTGGGCGCCAACTGGTCTTCTTCAGCGACGATGTACTTGGCTTCGGGCTCTTCCCCGCCGCACCCAGCGACGCCCAGCAGAACGAGCGCCAGACCGAGGGAGGCAGCATTGCGATTGCGAACGCGTGGTTTTTGTTTTGGATTCATGGCTCAGAATGGTACGCCAAGGATTCCGGGCGTGTTCAGTGGGCTCTTATCGGGGCTGCGGGCATTTGCTGGATTTCGCTCGTGGATGTCGTAAACTTGAGGCATGTCATGCTGCCCCGAACCCAAAGATGGAAAGCCGTTCGACCCGGAATGCGAGGGGCCGAGCGCTGCGGATCTGGATCGATTCGGATCGGATGTAGCGCGATGCCCGAACTGCTCCGAGGAGGTGTATCACGACATCGCGATGTGCCCGGAGTGCGGCGTCGCGATTGAGGATCGGGCAGTGGCTGGCAGGCCCAAACCGTGGGTGTTGGTCGCAGGTGTGCTGGGGCTGGCAGCCTTCGTGCTTGTGATCGTCCTCTAGGGCAGCAGCGATCAGTTGGCGTTTTCACGCAGGGCGCGCAGGCGGGCGAGCCGTTTCTTGTGTATGTCGCGATCAGGCTCAAGTTCGACGAGCGCAGCGATGTGCCGCTCGGCGGTTTCGTAGTCCTTGCGCAACAGCGCAATGGTGGCGACCGCTTCACGGCGGCCGGCGTCGAAAGGCGCGATCTGTGTGGCCCGGGTCGCCTTGGCAGCAGCGAGGTCCAGATCGTTCAGCGAGCGAGCCAGGCGCGCAATCTCCACCGCGTACACCGGCGAGTTCTGCTCGCGAACATCAAGGTAGTCAAGATGCTCAATCGCGCGGCGGGCAGCCTCTTCGCCTTCCTGCTTCAGGAAGTATCGAGCCAGACGCCGGTGAGGCATGGGATCAACAAAGCGAACGCTGGCGTACTCTTCAAGCTGTCGGACAGCTTCGGGAGTCAGGCTTTCGTCACCTAGGTCGCGCAGCGTGAAAATGGCGCGAAGCTCCAGAAGATCAGCATGGTCCGGGTGTTCCTGGAGCCAGCCTTCAACAAGCTCTGCAGTGGGGCTGATGAGATCAAAGGACAGTGACGCCCGGCTCGCGACACCCGAAACACGAAGACCCAACCCGCGCGAAAACTTCGCCAGCGCCAGACGCGCCTCCGCTCGGGCTTCATCGTCATTCAGTGTCGCTTCAAATCGAAGCTCGCGCATGGAAGGTTCCTGAAGCATGCCCCATGTGTGGGCTTGGGCTCGGGCCCATTCCTTGAAAGTTGTAAGAAAGTCTTCAGAGGAAATGCCAAGCACGGATTGCATCGCCTGATCTTCACGCAGGCCTTGCGCGTAGAGGTCCATAAGTTTGAGCGGTGCGTCGGCGCCGAACCGTTCGACCATGTGCTCATACATCCAGTGCCCCTGCGCATACGCCTGGCTGCGATCGCTGGCTTTCTTCGGGCGGACAAAGGCGATGTTGATTTCGTCCATATCAAAGAGGCTGTCAGTCTCCAGCGCATTGACGAGCAGCCGGCAGGTGTTGTAATCGCGCTGCGAGCCTTCCAGATAGACAGCCGCCGCTTCAGTGAACCAATGCGGGATGCGATTGTTGGTGCGCGAGAGTGTGACAGTATGGACATACTCATGGCGAATAACGCGAATCCAGTCATACTCGCCCTGATGGCGCGGACCGATTTTCGGCGCCTCCATCGCGATGACCGGGCCAGTCGCCGCTGCGATCGTATGCAGCGCAGGCATGCCCGTGATGCGCACAGCAAACCACTGATGATCGGGCATGAGCTCGATGACAGTTTTTTGCGATGGCTCATGATCAATCGCGGTTGAAACAATGGTGTGGATCGCTTCAAGAGGCGCAAGCATGTCCTGCGCCATCACGCGATCGACGCCCGGCTGAAAACGAACAATGAAATGTTCACTCTCGATGGTGTCGTACGTCAGGAGCTCTTCGATAAGAACAAGGCTGTTGGATGCGCGCACATTGAAGGGATCAAGCTCAGCGACCCGGCGCAACGCCGACGCGGCCCGAGCGTCACGCCCGGATTGAAGCTCAAGCAATCCAAGCTCGACGAGCGGCGGCGGCCAGTTCTCCTGGCGGGCTGCAGCGCGTTCAAGAAAGTTCGCAGCCTGCTCATATTGACGGGCGCTGGAAAGAGCTTTGCCGACTGCAAAAAGAGCGTTGGGAGAGCCGGGACTCAGCGCGTCGTATTCCTCCAAACACGCTTCAGTCTTGTCAATGTCATAGCGAATCGCCTCAATAGCGCAGCGGAGCGCCAGGGCGCGGCGCATCTTTGGAAAATGCGCCAGCGTCGGCGCAAGATCGGGCTCCGCAAGATCAGGTTCAGACTGGCGCAACCAGACGCGAGCCATGAAAAGGTCCGCCAGAGGAGAGAAGGCATCGTCATCGTCAGCGAATCGTTGGGAGAGCGCATCGAGTTTTTCGCCAATCGCGGTCGCTGTGTCGAAATCGAAAAAATCAACCGAGAGTTCAGCGCGCAAAGCCCAGGCTTGCGCGCATGACGGGTTCAGGCGAAGAACATCTTCAATCGCGCGAACTGCTTCTGCGTTATTGTCTTTGGCGTGCAGAAGCTGGGCCTCGGTGAGGTTGGCCGGCCAGTAGAGGCGGTCAAGCTCATCCCGGGCCCGCGCCAGCAGGGACATCATGAGGTGATAATCAGAAGCGGGCTGGCCGTTGATGCGCGCGCGGATGATAAGCGCGCGCACGCCTTCAACCAGATCTTCAGCAGACGTCGTGCGCTGGCGCGCCAGTTCGGAGGCGATGGGGCCGATCGCTGCGTCGGCTTCTTCAAATCGGCCCAGCCCTTCGAGCGCTTCTGCCCGAATCCTGCGCGCGCGGATGGACGCGGCGCCGACAAGCAACTCCAGCGACTCTTCAAGGTCGCCGCGCTGCAGCGCCGCTTCGGCCCGATCTTCAGCGGCTGCATCTGGATTGGCGAGGGCGGGATCGTCGTAGGCGCCGACAATGAGGGCGGCTTGTGCGCGCCGGCGCGGGCTTTCGAGATCTTCCGGGCGCCAGACGCCATGAAATGTGCGCAGGTCCGCGCCCTCTTCGGGCGTGAGGTAGGGCGCTTCCAACGCGCGGAGCACGTTCTCAGCAAGATCAGGAGTCCGAACACCCTGCGCACGAACAAGGGACAGAGGCGCCAGGGCGACGAGGAAGACGAGTAGTATGAAAGCACTGGCGCGCATGAGTGGGGTCGTCACGATTGGTTGCTCCTTGCGAGAGATCGTATGCGCGCCGGGAGGCGAAAGAGGCCTCCGGTGTGACCCTGAGCGCAGGCGATCGCCGCTATTGGTCTGCTACTGCATCGACCAGCGCGGGGTCTTCTTTGAAGTCTTCGATGATTTGGACATCCCAGCCGGCGTCTTCTGAAGGTTCTGCGACGTTGAAGAGTTCTTCGTCGAGAGTTTCGTTGACGCGGACGTTGATGAGCTGAACGAAGGAGACATCGCCGGCGTGGTTGATGGTGCGCGACATGCGGGGGAGGAACCTGCCGGTCTTGTCCCAGCGGTACCAGAGGCGCAGCTCGGTGAACTCGGCGTTGTCTGCGAGGTGGGGTTTGGGTGTGAGGAGGAGTTGCTTGGAGTCTTTGACGGCGCGGGCGAGTTGAGGCTGGCCGTCGAAGAGGTTGTCAGCTGGCACAAGCTCGACGTCGTAGCGGGCGCGGATGTCGTCGGCGCGCTGGCCGATGGGAATGGGCATAGGGCCTTGACCAATGCGCAGGGGGTCGAAGCCGTCATCGGGCCGAGCGATGCGGCGTTTAATGAACGAACGGCGGGCGGGGCGTTTCTCGATGAGCCACTCGCCATCAAAGATCCATTGCTCGGGATCATCCTGCTGGCGCTCCCCGACCCAGAGTCGGTTGAAATCGACGGCGAAGGCGCGGCGGGTGGGAAGGGCGGAGTCGGGGTTTCCGGTTCCGGAGGCGGGGAGGGCGCGGTAGAGGAGAACGCCTCGACGAACGTGGCGATCACCTTGCAGTTTGAGACGGCGGTCGTACTGAATGTCGGCGCGGAGGGTCAGCAGGCCTTCGTCAGCCTGCTCGAGGGCAGCGAGGAGATCGTCAGCGGTGTAAATGGAAGGCGGCTGCTGGGGGGCGGCAGCCGTGATCGGGAGCATCGGGCTGAGGGAAATCATCAAGAGGAGCAGCGGGAGGGCTGCTCGCTGGTAGAGGGCGATGAGTCGGGATGGATGCGTTGATGCGGCGAATAGGTTGGGCATGGCGATTGTTTGTATTGGCTCAGGGGTTTGAGGGTTCAGGCGTGATACTCCTGCCTGGCGAGCGATTCGCCGGATAGTTGACCATACTACTCTGCGCATTGAGCAGGCGGCTGAATCACCAGAAAGGCGAAAACGGAGGATTGTGATGAGAAATGGGAATCGGATGGCGAGCGTTGTGGTTGTGCTCGGGCTTGCTGGGGCGATGTGGATCGCGGGCGCGAGCGCTACGGGCAAGGCGGAGAGGACGGAGTCGGGCGCGACGCTGGTGATTCCAGCAGACCATGCATCTTTGGGGAAGGCGTATTACGTCTTGACGGGGAAAGACGCGCAGGTGACGTTTGCCTCTGATGCGCCGCTGGAGCACATCAAGGGGACGTCGAGCAAGGTGGTGGGGTACGCAGTTGTTGACAACTCGGGCGAGGCGCCTGCGATCAAGGCGGGCGAGTTTCACCTGCCGATCGAGACAATCGATACTGGAATCCCAATGCGCGATGGGCACCTGCAGAGCGAGCGCTGGATGAACGCAGCGGAATATCCTGATGTGCATTTTGTGATCGCGGAGACGCGGGACGCGAAGCTTGAGAAGGAGACAGACGAGTTTCGGACGTATTCGATGACGCTGGTTGGCGATATGACGGTGCGGGACGAAACGCGGGAGATGAAGATTCCCGCGATGGTGACATTGATGCCTGCGAGTGAACGAACGAAGTTCCGGGCGCCTGGCGACTTGCTTGCGATTCGGTGTGACTTTGAGATTCTGCTTTCGGAGTTCAAGATTTCCGATATGGCGGTGGGCTTGAAGGTGGCGGAGACAATCGAACTTGAAACGAGGCTGTTTTTGTCGACGGTTTCGCCCGATGAAATGCGCAAGAGCAGATAAGAACTACGCTGAAAGGACTACAGATGCTGCGATGGATTGCCCGGATCGTGATAGTGACGTGTTGCCTGGCGGTGATGGTGGAGGCGGCGGTGTTGTGGCGCGCAACCGGCGCGGAGGGGTATACGAAATATCCAAAGCCGGCAGAAGAGGAGAGCGCCGAGTCGGGCAGTGAAGATGGCGGGTTGTCTGACTTGTTTTCGGATACAGGGTTAGAAGATGCGCATGGCGAGCTGGAGGAGCTGCCCAACAAGTTTGCGTTGGGGCTCGCGCCGTCAGGGCCGGACAAGCATGTTGTGTCGTTACTCACGCTCGCGGGGCCGGCGGGATTGGCGGCGCTTTTGACGCTGGTGATGCCGGCGCTTGGCAAACGAGGAAAGAAGAACGGCGCCAGCGAGGAATAACGCGGAGCAAATGAGCGCGGCAGAAGTTAGAGGGTTTCGAGAAAGTCGCGCAGTATTTCAGCGGCGGCGAGGGCGTCGCGACGGTTCTTCTTTTGCTTATGGGTCAGACCTGTCTGCGCCATGCGCGCGTTGGCGCTGGCGCTGGTGAGACGCTCATCTTGAAAATGGATAGGCAGTTTTAGATAAGCCGCCAGCTGATCGGCAAAGGCTCGCGTCAGTTTGGCGCGGGGGCCTTCGGTGTCATCCATGTTCAGGGGAAGGCCGACGACGAGGACGGCCGCGTCGTAGTCATTCGCAGCGTCGGCGACAGCTTCGATGAGGTCATCCTCGCGGGCGCGGGGGATTTCAATGACGGTGAGCGGGGAGGCGAGGCGGGTTTCGTCGTCGGCGACGGCCAGGCCGGTGCGTTTGTCGCCGAGATCGATTGCAAGGTAGCGCATCAAAGGAAGGTTGGCGGGCGAGACGTGGAAGAAAGAGTCCGCCGGCGAGTCAGGCGCCGACCGTTTCGCGGCTGGGGACAGCGGGGGCTTGATCGTCGCGGGCAGCGGAAGATGTTGGCGCGGTGGAGACTTGTTCGCCGGGAAGAGGGCTGAAGCGTGAGCCGGCGAGTTGGGCTTTGCGGTTGGTTTGGCTGCGAGGCAAAAGGGGCATGAGGGCGATGATGAGGACGGTGAGCAGAGCGTTCATGCCAAGCAGTTGCCACCAGGCAGTCCAGCCGAGATAGACCCAGACGCTGGTGATGATGAGCAGCGCAATGCCAGCAGGGATGAGGTTGTTCCACGCGAGCTTCATGACCTGATCCCAGCGGATGCGCGGGACGGTCCAGCGGATGACCATCATGAAGCTGATGACGAGAAGAACTTTGAAGTAGAGGACGAAGAACTTGGCGCCGACCGCGAGCAGGCCGGTGGCTGCGGGATGGGTGAGGCCTATGAAGGGGAGGTGATAGCCGCCAAAGAAGAGAACGATGAGGAAGGCGGAGCTTGTGACCATGTGCGAGTATTCAGCCATGAAAAAGAGGGCGAAGCGCATGGATGAATATTCGGTGTGGTAGCCCCCGACGAGCTCCTGCTCAGCTTCCGCGTTGTCAAAGGGGGCGCGGTTGGCTTCAGCGAGAATACAGACAAAGAAGAGGAGAGCAGCGATCGGCTGGGAGATGATGTACCAGCCGCCAGCGACCTGCGATTCGATGATGGACTGCGGGTGGACGGTGCCAGCGACGAGAAGGATCGCGAGCAGCGACAGGCCGAGCGGGATTTCGTAAGAGATCATCCCAGCCGAGGCGCGGAGGGCGCCGAAGAAGGAATACTTGTTGTTGGAAGCCCAGCCGCCGAGCGTGACGCCGTAGACGCCGAGCGATGCGACGGCGAGAAGATAGATGATGCCGATATTGACATTGGCGGCGGCGATGAGAACGCGCGACGGCTCAAGCACCCAGCCGACGAGCGGAACGGTGAAACCGGGGAAGTCCCAGTAGCCGCCCCAGGGAATGACCGCCCAGCCGATGAGCGCGGGGATGATGATCGCGATGGGGGCGAGAGAAAAGAGGTACTTGTCCGCGCCGTGGGGCTGGTAGTCCTCCTTAATCATGAACTTGATGCCGTCCGCGAGCGGCTGGAGCAGACCGAGCGGCCCGACGCGATTGGGCCCGACGCGGTCCTGAATGTAAGCCGAAATCTTGCGTTCGAGATAGATGAGGTAGGCCACGGTGATGAGGATCACATGGATCACGATGAGGATGATGTGGATGGAGATGAAGAGCTGGGAGTTCATGGGAGAAGCATCGTAAGCGAGGTGGGCGTTCTGGGGAAGTGGCGGGCCGATAAGAGGAGCGGGTGATCCACCTAAGCCGGACAGGACGGCGCGAGGCGTGGGGATGTGGGAGCGGGGGATGCAGCAGGGGCGAGCGATAGACGAATGCGTGGAGGTGAGCATTGTCCCGCCACGACTCCAATGGGGAGTCCATCGAGGGAGCGAGGGACCGAGCCTTTGGGGAGATTCACGATGAATGAGAAGTCACCCGTCGTCGCTTACCTGCTTTGGTTTTTCCTTGGCGGGTTTGGCGCACATCGCATGTATATGGGAAAGATCGGCTCCGGCATCGGTATGGCGGCGCTCACTGTGGGTTCGATTGTGCTTTCAGCAATCGTGATCGGGCTGCTTGGGTTCCCGATTCTGTTTGGCTGGCTGGTGGTCGATGCGTTCCTGCTGAACAAGTGGCTCAAGGGTGAGCAAGGCGCGATGGCGAGCGCTGCGATGGAGATGACGGGTTCGCCGCTCGCGGGGCGCGGACCTGCTCCGGAGGCGGCCCCCGAGCCTGTGAGCGAGGCAGCGTAAACGTTCTCGCTGCGCTTTTTCGCTCTAGACATCATTGAATGTTGATTGAATCGGCGCATCGCGCAATATGCGATGTGCTTTTTTACGCCAGTTCTTTGCCTTCGAGCGGCGGCTCAAGGGGGAGCTGGCGGGCTTTTTCCAGAAAGCTCTGATGGTTCTCGTACATTTCCAGCAGTGAATCACCAGCAAACTTCTCGCGCATGGCGCGGGCAATCTCGAAGGCGACGACGTTTTCCATCACAACGCTCGCCGCGGAGACCGCGCAGACATCGCTGCGCTCGTATTGGGAATCTTCGGGGTCTTTGGTGTTGAGGTTGACGCTGGGCAGGCCGCGCAGGAGCGTTGAGATGGGTTTCATCGCGCCGCGCACGACGACGGGCATGCCATTGGTCATGCCTCCTTCGAGTCCGCCAGCGTTGTTGGAGTCGCGCGTGAAACCAAGGGATGGTGTTTCGGTCAGATCGCGATCGAAGCGGATTGGATCGTGAACTTGCGATCCGGGGCGGGCGGCGCACTCTTTGCCCAGGCCGATCTCGACAGCCTTGAACGCTTGAATGCCCATGACAGCGCCAGCCAGGCGGGAGTCGAGCTTGTCGCGCCAATCCATGGATGAGCCCAGGCCGATCGGAAGATGGAAGACGTGAGCTTCGACGAGTCCGCCGACGGTGTCCTTGTCGACCTTTGCCTGGCGGATGTGCTCGATCATCGCGGCGCTGGTCTTTTCACAGGGGCAATAAACTTCGCTCGCGTCACGTTTATCGCGCAGTGGGAGCCAGTCGTCAGCCGGAACATCGCCATCCCAGTGGGCGTCGCGAATGGAGCGGACGAAGCCGAAAACTTCGATGTCAAAGACGCGAAGCAGGCAGCGCGCGATCGCGCCAGCAGCCGTGCGGGCAGCGGTTTCGCGGGCGCTGGCGCGCTCGAGGGTTTCTCTGCAGTCGGTCGTCAGCCATTTGACACTGCCCGCCAGGTCCGCATGGCCGGGCCGGGGACGATAGACAGGAGGCGTCCGCGAGAGATCATCCAGGCGCGAGTCTTTGTTGGCGATGCGCAGCGCGAGCGGGGAGCCAATGGTCTTGCCGCGCCTGACGCCGGAGAGGATTTCGATTGAGTCAGTTTCGATGCGCTGGCGCCCGCCTCGTCCGTAGCCCCCCTGGCGTCGGAGGAGTTCAGTGTTGATGAAGTCGAGATCGAGTTCAACGCCAGCAGGGAGGCCCTGGATAAGCGTGATGAGCGCAGGGCCGTGTGATTCGCCAGCGGTGTGATAGGTGAGGTCGGGCATGGAAGACAGGATACCGGAGCGGAGGGGGTGGGTTGGCGGAGGTGTGGTCGGGGGGCGGGATGATCGTGAAAAACAAAAAAACCCGTCGCGGTGGTGCGCGACGGGCTTCATTTATTGCTGCAAGCAGACTTTGAGGAATGCCGGCCGGAATACGGTCTTTATTAACGGCGACGGCGTGTGAAGCCGATCGCACCGATCGCAAACAGAGCAGCGCTGGCGGGCGCCGGGATGAACCGAACGTTATCAAGTCCGCCCGAGCCATTGAAGCTCACGCTCATTTGAATGACATTGCTGGGATCGAAGAGCGCGGTCTCGGACGCGGTGGCGGTAGAGCCGCCTTCGCCGAGCTGATCTGCAAGGGTGGTGAGATCAAGCGTGTCAAAGCCATTGGGGCCGGCGACGTCAATGTCCTTCGTCCAGCTGCTGGGGACGTCATAGGTGCGCGTCTCGCCGGTGGAGTCCGTGAGAATCAGCAGCACGTCCTGATTGTTGCCGTTGATGTCGATGAGGTCGATCGACTCCATCGTGACGGGCTGAAGGAAATCAAACAGAATGGCTCCGCCGCCGGCGTCATCGTTGGGCGTATCAAAGATGCCCGGCACGGTTTGCGTTGTTGTGCCGCCATCTTGAACGATCAGGATGTTGCCAAGCCCGACGATGAGATCGGGATCGGGGCCGCTGGCGTTGGGGCCGGCAAAGCTGGAGTCAAAGATCGCCGGTCCGGCGTTTCCGGCGCTCGGCACGCCGTTGATGTTGACAAGATTGCCAAACTCAGGGGGCGAACTGATGTCCTGCCCGTTGAGCAATGGCACGCCGCCGTCATCGGTTGAAAAATCGATGAGAATGCTTGCGTGTGTCATGGCGCCCAGCGCACAGCACGCGCTGATTGACGCAACAAGGTGAGTGAGTTTCATGGTCCCCTCTGACGTTTCTTTTTTCTACCTCCGCACCGGCTGTCAGACTCGCCATCTGACCCCACACACCGGGCATGTTTCTTCCACATGGGATTGTCATGGTCCTATCACCCCCCGTCAACTAAAAAATCAGCGGTTTACCCCGCTGACATGTCCCGGGCGAGAATGAGTCACAAAAAGCGGCTGGGGAGGCAGAAAACGGGAAATTGCCTATTTTGACACAGCCAATATTTACCGAAGATTTTTTCGCCGGGGTCGAAGGACTCAACAAGCAGCCAGCGAGCTGGTCGGCGTCCCAAAGGCCCTACGATTGACCGATGGACGCTGACGATCATGTCTGCTTGTGCTACCGGGTTTCGCTGCGGAAAATCCGCGCGTATCTCGCGCGCGAGGATCCACAGGTGGCGTCGCTCATCAGCGAATGTCTGGACGCGGGAACGGGGTGCCAGTGGTGTGTTCCTTTTCTCAAGGAGTTGCATCGGCAGCACATGCATGGCGAAGAGCCGGACCTAAAGGTGTCGCCGCAGCAGTACGCCACAGAGCGGCTGGAGTTTCACAAGACCGGCGAGAGGCCGAGCGTGTCGGGGGAAAAACCGGACTCCTAGCACGCAGGGCGACCCGAAAGCTATTCCTCAATCTCGATCGTGAGCCCCGGCAGATTTAGCGATCGCATGGTCTCCATGATTTGTTCGAGTGTGAAGATTTCGTCAGGCAGCACGAGGCCGCAACGACAACTCAGCGATTCGCGTTGAGCGACTACAGCTGCGATCGCAGCGCCTGTCGCGATAGCGCCGTGATTCACACGCATGGCGCGCACAACTGTGGCACTGTCGTCTCCTGAGATCGACGCGCGTGCGCACAGGGCGATCGCTTCCGGCGCCCAGCGCAGCAGCACCGCCCGCATGAATGTCATGCCGACTCTCGCGGAGCCGAGAACTACACGGCGCGCTCCGCGATGTCGCGGCAGCAGGCGACCGACAGGCGTGACCACCGGCTGAAAGATGGCCGGCGCGACGGCAGTGTGCGTTGATGTCGTCGAGGCGCCAAGGCTGTAATGGAGCATGATCGCTTCGGAAAGTCCCACGCGGGCGCACGTCCGGTGACGGCCGTGCAGGGGCAGCGTCGCGCCGGGGCCGATCGCTGGCTCCTCGATGCGTCGCCCCTTCTCATAGCGCACCGCAGGGTGATTGAGTGCGTCCGTCATGAGGCGGCAGATGCCGGCGCCGGCGCCGGTGAGCGGGGGCAGGCGCACGCCGACCTCGATCGTGTCCGCTCCTTCGCATGCTTCCCAGGCGCTGCGTGCGAGAAGGTTGCTGACCCCCGGGAAGAGTCCCATGCCGAGCAGCACCGCGCCCGCCGATTTGGCTTGATCGGCGCGATGTTCACACAGGGCGCGCTCGATCACGCCGGGCTCAGCGGCGGTTTCGATGAAAGTGTTTCCCACGTTCAGACAGTGTCGGATCGCCCCATCCGACGGGGCTGTGAGCGAATCGGAGCAGTTGATGATGACATCAAAGTCATTGAACACGCTGAAAGTGGATGGATCATTGAGATCGATCCGGACAAAACGGCCCGGAACTGCCCGGCGACCAGCGATGGTCGTTTCAACCCCACCGACGCGATCGAGCGCGGCGCGCGTTTGAGCGCCGATGAATCCGCGACCACCGATGAGCAAGACGCGCATGAACACAGTGTATGGATAAAGCCTGCGGTGGGAACAGCCACGCCGTCAGACGCTCGTTCACCCAGCCAAACTTTTGAGAAACATGCCGATCAGATAGGCGATCGCGGCGGCCGCGCCTCCGATGCCAAGTGTTTCAAGACCCGCGAGCCACCAGCGTTGATCGATGAAGCGGCTCTTGCAGGCGCCAACAATAAAAAACGCAATGCAGGTCAGCGTCATCGCAACCGCGAAAGGCGCCGCGATCGCGCCAGGCGAAATCATATTGAGTGTGAACGTCAGCAGCGGGACGGCGCCGACCACGAGAAATGCGATGAACGTGACGCTCCCCGCTTTGATCGGCGATGGGCCCGCGAGCGGCAGCCCGAGTTCGTCCTGCATCATCGTGTCGATCCAGCGCTCGACGTCTGATGTGATGATGTCAACAGCGTGTTCGAGGTCGTCGCCCTCGAAGCCTTTGTTCTTGAAAATCTGACGGATTTCCTCGCGCTCACCCGCAGGAAAACGTTCGATGTGCCGGCGCTCCTGCTGGCGGGCCCGCTCGCGCTGCTGATGTTCCGCCCGGGTCGCGAGATAGTTGCTCGCCGCCATGCTGAAACCGTCGGCGACAAGATTGGCGATGCCGAGAATGATGACGATGCCGGCGCTGAGCCCCGCCCCCGCGACGCCGGCGACGACGGCGAAGGTCGTCACCGCGCCATCAATCGCGCCGTAAATGAAGTCACGCAGATAACTGTGCCCCGGCCCGTCAGAAAGCCGCCGACGGATGGCGTCGGGCGTGTGCTCCGCTTTCAGCGCTTCCAGACTTTTCTTTTCATCTGCCATAGGCTCAATCGCGTTCAGACCTGGAGTTTGTCAGCGACGAAATCGCAGACGTTGTCGATATTCATGCGCTCCTGGCTCGCGGTGTCGCGGTCGCGCATCGTGACGGTCTGGTCCGTGAGTGTGTCGCCGTCAATGGTGAAGCAGAAGGGGCAGCCGGCTTCATCCATGCGGGCGTAGCGCTTGCCGATGGATTGTTTCACATCAAACTCGATCGCCCCGAGATGCCCGAACCGGGCGAGCAACTCCGCGTGAAGCTTCTCCGCGACTTCGGGCATGCCGTCCTTGTTGACCAGAGGGAAAACAGCCGCCTTGATCGGCGCCAGCCTCGGGTGAAAGCGCATGAAGACCTTGCTCGGCCGCTCCGGGTCCGGCGTGAAGGCTTCACAGAGCACCGCCAGCGTGCCGCGATCAAGCCCCGCGGAGGGCTCGATGACGTTGGGGGTAAACCATTCACCCTTGGGCTGGCCGTTCTTGGCGATCTCGCCGCGCTCCTGATCGAAAAATTGCAACTTCGATTTCGACTCAGTTTCATGTTGGGTGAGGTCGTAGGTGGAGCGATCGGCGACGCCTTCCAGCTCGCCGAAATCCGGCGCCGTGAAGGGGAAGCGGTATTCAATGTCGCTGGTTCCCGCGCCGGCCTTAGCATAGTGCGCGAGTTCATCGCAGTCATGCTCGCGCAGGCGCAGGTTCTCGCTGGTCAGGCCGACGGAATGCCACCACGCCATACGCCAATCGCGCCAGAAAATGTACCACTCTTTCGCCTGATCGGGATGGCAGAAGAACTCGATCTCCATCTGCTCAAACTCGCGCGAACGAAACGTAAAGTTGCGCGGCGTCACCTCATTGCGAAACGCCTTGCCCACCTGCGCGATGCCGAAGGGGACTTTGACGCGCATCGTGTCCACGACGTTTTTGAAGTTGATGAAGATGCCCTGCGCGGTCTCGGGGCGCAGGTAGGCGACGTCATCCTCGGTCGCGTTGGCGCCGACGTAGGTCTTGAACATGAGGTTGAAGGCGCGCGCTTCCGTCAATGTTCCTGGCTTGTCTGTGTCAGGCCCGACAATGCAAGCGCCAAATTTATTCCAATCAAACGATAGAAAATCTGATCGTCTAAGAGGTGTATTGATCGGAACGTTTTCATATCGAAGATGTTTCTCGAGTCGATCCACCGCGCGTTTGCGTGATTTGTCGTCTCCATTGATAAAAACACATATGCGGTCAGGGTCAAAGTCGCCCCCATTCGATACCGTTGAGAGATGGTCAGCGCGATAGCGCGCCTTTGTTTCTTTGCAGTCAACCATCGGATCGTTAAACCCACCAACATGCCCCGACGCCTGCCACACACGCGGATTCTGAATAATGCAACTATCCACCGGCACAATCCGCACCGGCTTGCCGTCCGGCCCAGTGGGCGGGGTCATCACGCAATCGCGCCACCAGGCTTCGCGCAGGTTTCGTTTCAGGGCGGCGCCAAGGGGGCCGTAATCCCAAAACCCGTTGATCCCCCCATAGATTTCCGAAGCAGGGAAGATGAAACCCCGGCGTTTACACAGAGAAACAATCTCCTCCATGGATTTCTCAGTCGCAGGGGTCGGCGGCGGGGTTGGTGCAGCGGCGCTGGTCATGGCCTGTCAGGCTCCGGTTTGGTGTAGCAGGGCAGTTTCCTGATAATCAGAGCCGATGCTACCCGGGTTGACGGAGAGCGGCGAGCGCAGGCAGCGACGCTGCACGTTCCGTCGCATTTCGCAAGTCGTGGCGACACGCAGGCGGCTGTCGTTTCAGTGATTCTTCAAGGCGCAGACAAAAGAGCGTGATAGACTCCCTTCGACCGCAGGCCAGCGCGGCGACGGGAGAGAGCGGCCCAGGTGGGTCGGGCGCCCCTATGTTTGGGCGCCTCGCGCGTGGCACGGGAGAGAGAACCTATGCACAGGCGATCCGTTCTTGCCACCGTTGTGGCGCCATTCGTTTGCATTGTTTGTATGGACAGCATTGCCCATGCGGAGTCGGCGGGATTTTTTCGTATAGACACGCTCTACGAGCCGGCGCCGCGCGAACCAAACGTTCGCGGCACGCTGGTCACCGCCTACGACAACATCGCTGCGGGATTCACGGGTGAATCGATTTCCTCGACCTCGTTCGTAGCAGATGACCTTGTGCTCGCCGGCACAGGGCTGCTTTCGGAGGTGACGTTCACATTTCTCAACCTCACCGGCGCGACCGCGAGCACAGATGTGACGATTGCGCTCTTTTCCGATGCTGCGGGAACGCCCGATGGCGACGGCAGCGGGGGGCTCGACAACACCGACCCCAACTTTCTTGGTGAAGCCAATTTCAATGTGTCAGGCGTGCCGGATGGCGGGCCTTTTAACTCACCGTTCAATGTCGCTTCGATGAATATCAACGTGACCACAGGCCAGACGATCTGGGCGGCGCTGCGGATTGAAAACTCCGGATTTGCCCATCCGTTGTTCGGGCCAGCGACGATCGGCTCTTCGACAAGCTCGCTCTTCAGCTCCGGCGGCCTGCTGACAGCGCGCGGAAATGGGAACTTGCCCGAGGGCTCGGGACCGGGCTGGCGCGCCATCGTGCGCGGCTCGGGTGAGATCATCCCGCTTCCCACGGGCGGTGCGTTGGGATTGGCGGGGCTGGGCGTAGTGGCGCTGCCTCGGCGTCGCCGTTGAGGGGGACTGATTCGCAGGGTTCTACACAGGTCTTCCGTGGCTTCACTTCCTATGATGCGTGACCTCTCGTCCCGCACCTCCCGGAAGTGAGTCCGCCCATGAGTTGCTCGTCTGCATCCGCCGCTATCCGCCCAGCTGACGCTTTGCCCGATGAAGAGGAAGATCCTGGCACGACGATGCGAGCGCTGGTGAAGTCCGCTGATGGACCCGGGCTCACACTGGACACTGCCAGGCCAATCCCCGGCGGCGGTAAGCCGGTAGCGAATGATGTTTTGATCCGCGTCACCCACGCAGGCATATGCGGCACGGATCGGCACATCTGGGAATGGGATGATTGGGCTCGCGGGCGCGTGCCCGTCGGGATTGTGACAGGCCATGAGTTTGTTGGCGTGGTTGAGAAGATCGGCCCCGCGGTGACGACTGTCGAAACAGGATGGCGCGTCAGCGCCGAAGGGCACATCACATCCGGGCATGATTACAACTCGCGCACGGGAAATGCGCACATCGCCCGCGATATGCAAATCATCGGCGTGGATCGTGATGGATGCTTCGCGGACTACATCATGATGCCCGAGTCAAACGTCTGGCGCGTGCATGATTCAATCCCCGACCGCGTCGCCGCAGTGATGGATCCACTGGGCAATGCGGTGCATACGGTGATGGAGGCGCAGGTGAGCGCCAAGAGCGTGCTCATCACCGGGGTTGGGATGATCGGACTGATGGCGGTGACCGTGGCGCGGGCAGCGGGGGCGGCGCGCATTTTTGTTGTGGATGTCAATCCCAAGCGACTCGAACTCGCCAAGCGTTTGGGCGCCGATGAGGCGTTTGACGGGCGCCAGAGCACGGAAGAGATGATCCGTGAGATTCAGCGAGCCACGCGCGGGGAGGGCGCCGACGTGCTGCTTGAAATGTCGGGAGCAGAGGCCGCGATTGATGCGGGCTTCAGCGCTCTGCGCAACGGCGGGACGGCGGCGATGTTGGGTTTGTCAGCCCGACCGATCACGCTGAACCTCAACAAACATGTCATCTTCAAAGGCGCGAAGGTGCTCGGCATCAACGGAAGGCAGATGTTCCAGACGTGGTACCAGATGGAAGATCTGCTCCTCGCAGGGCGGGTGGAGCTAGATGAGATCATCACGCATGAGATGGCGCTTGAGGAGTATGAGCGGGCGTTCGGGCTGATGGAGTCCGGCGAGGCGCTCAAGATCGTTTTGAAAATCGGGGGCGTGTGAAGCGCCGAACAGACCGAGCCTGTGCGCCATCAAGCGGGTGTTGCCCGGTTTTGTGTTGACGAACAGCGCTGGCTCGTATGATGTATCCCATGCGAGCATTACTTCACTGTATTTCTTCTCTTGTTGTGTTTCTTTCGGTGGTCCTGGTGATTTCAGCGTGCGCTGCTTGGTCTGAGCCCGAGGGCCGGACGAGTGAGCGCGTTGTGACGCCGCGGGGTGGAGAACCTCGGGGGCCGGTTGTGGTTCGAGCGCCGATGTCCGGGCCGGCGGGGGGAAGCGTTGGTGCAGCGCGAGAAGGCGTCAGCGCCGATTTTGTGCCGGATCGCAGACCTGTGCGCGCGATCAACTGTTTCAACGGAACGAAAACGAATCAATTCGGGCTTCATCCTCGGTGGTCAGCGGATGATCGGTCAGCCTTCGCCTGGCTTGAAAGTGAGCTTGCGCGTGGAGTGCAGGAGGGATTTACGCGGTTCGTATGCATTCTCCCTGCGGGGAGAATGCGAGAGCTTTCGCGCACGACCGGCCGAGGAGCTCCGATGGCGTCATCGCAGTGGGAGCCCCAATCTGAAGCCAGGCAGCAGGCGTGGCGCGAGTTTCTGCCGCGCTGGCTGGCAAACCACCCGGGATGCACTGTTGGCGTGTATGCAGGGTTTGATATTGATCCGAATCCGAAGGATGTGAGTTTTCGGGATCATCGGGCGCCGAACAGCGCCAAACTGGAAGATGTGCGCGATATGAAGCGGTTGGCGACGCCCTGGCTGGATATCGGGATGACGGAAATTTGGTGGGATACAGCTGGCAAACCAGATCGCCGGCGGCACGCGATGGCAATCGCGCAAAACCTGCGTGAGCTTGGGATGCAGGCGGGCGGGGAAGCGATGCCTCGTGACTTTTCAAGCCCCGGCAAGCGCGAGCTTGATAGAGAGGCGGTTCACGCCATGCCCTGGATGGCGCTCGTTCCATACTTCAGACAGTGGGACAAGAATCACAGCTGGCGGGGTGATCCAAACGAAACAGAGCTGTTCATCGGGCTGCGCGGTGGTGACAAACCAACTGACGCGGAGATGCGATCCGCCTTTGAACGCGGGTTTGTCCCCTGGGTGTATTCACCAACATTGAGCGAGCGGGCGCTGCGGATTTGGGGTCGTATAGGAAAGTAGAGATGCGTCAGATGACAGCAGCTATTTCTTGATGTGTGTAAACGTGCGCCAGAAGTCAAGAAAATCAATTTCTTCGACTGCGGTTGTGATTTCACGCTGAACTTCGTGGTAATCGCGGATGTCAGGCACGGCGGCGAGAGGGGTTTCTTCATCGGCGCTCGCCCGGGCCAGCCCCAGCGCGCCGGCGCCCGTCACGCTGACGATCCACCGGCCCTCATCCAGACTACGGTACACCGCTTTCCCAACAGCGAACCTTGGATCTTTCCAGTTGATCCCTTCGAGCATGGGGTCAATGACGAGGCCTTGCCACGGGGCGGTCTTGGCGTCGAAGATGCGCCGGATCCAGAGCCGGCCGTTCAGCACGACATAATCCACATAGATTTCGCCAGCAGGGTCGAAATCTGTCTCGATTGTGCGCTCGATCGCTTCGGCTGTGCGCACGCGGACGGAAAGTTCGCCTTTTTCGACGATGAGTTCGGTGACAGCGGTTCGTTTGACAGCTTCGTTGTATTGGCTGCGCAGGGTCTGATATTGGGCAGAAAGATCTTCGAGGCGCTGCTGATAGATATGGGCAGCGACCTGCGCCCGGGCGAGGCGCATGCCGACCATGCTCGCGATGACGCCGACGAGCGAGAGCGCGAGCAGGAGCGCAAGAGGGAGAACCCAGCGCAATGTGAAGAATGAGCGCAGCATCGCGCCACAAATATCGGCAGGCGCCCGGGCTCCGCGAGAAGGTGTAATGCCAACCGGACGGATGGGGGGGGTGTTTGCACCAATGAAAACCCCGGATTGTGTTTCTTGGATCAGGCGCCGGGATGAATGCAATGCCTGGTGAAAGTGCTTCAAACTGTGTGTTTGCAGGCGGTAATGAGCGCACGGGGGTTGAGCGGGGCTGTGACAGCGACATTTAAATCGCTCACAAAGTCTTGTGTACGTAGAAACGCTGAAATAGGCTGCCAGACGCATCGCTAAGACGGCGCGGATGGACCGCGTCGGGCGATGCGTACTTCGAAAGGAGATTGCGATGAATCGTGTGACGAAGTTGATGTGCTGCCTGGGTGCGAGCGCTGCGATGACGGCTGGAATCGCGTCGGTTGCCGAGGGCACGCCTGCAGAAACTCAGGCGACGGCTGGAATTATCTCCTGCGGCCCGTGCTCCGGACCGTTCTTCCTGAACGGCCAGATCTGTTTTATGTACAGCTGCAATGGCGGTCCGTGCGACCTGATTTTGTGTTTGAACTTCTGAATAAACCCATCAAACCCGTGCGCTGCGAAAGCGGCGCTCGGGGTTTGTCGGCGCAGACGTTGCGATAGCTGACTCTAGCTTGTCGCTTTCACGCCCGTCGTCAGCTGCACCTTCGCTTCAACTTCCGCTGAAGATTGAATATGCAGCTTCCGGGCGCGATGTTCGGACCAATCTTCAACAACGCGGTCGGGCGCGTCTGCCCCCTCTTTGACAGAGAGAATGTCGTAGACATTGTCGCGCTGGGCGGGGGTGAAGCCGGCTTCACGGATGAGTCGGCAGAGGACGGCTTCATTCAGGCAATACGTTGTGCCGGCGGACGACACGACGTTTTCCTCCATCATGACCGAGCCCATATCGTTGGCGCCGAAGGAGAGAGCGACCTGTCCGATGTGCGGGCCCATGGTCACCCAGCTGGCGCCGATGGAGTAGATGTTGTCGAGGTAGAGGCGGCTGACAGCCTGCGTGCGGAGGTAGTCGGTCGCGCCAGCCATGCGGACGCGCCGGCCGAAGTCCTTGTGGGCTTTGGGGTTGCCGTCGCCGGCGAGTGTCGCGACGACATCGCCGGGGAAGGGCGCGTTGGTTTCGCCTGGCGCCTCGCCCCAGTTTGGGACGCGGCCGAGCGGCGTGTTCTCGCGCTGGAAGGGCCAGGCGATGAAGGCTTTGTAATGCCCGGGGCTGGAGCCCGCGCCGCTGGAGCCCGCATAGGCGCGATCCTGCCATTCACGGACGAGATCCATGTGGTGGATGCGGTCAGCGAGTCCTTCGATGTGGCCGAACATCATGGTCGCGCTGGTGAACATGCCAAGCGAGTGAGCGACGCGCATGATGGTGAGCCATGCTTCAGCGTCGCACTTGCCGAGGCCGATCTTCCTGCGGACGGGGGCAGCGAATATTTCGCCGCCGCCACCTGGGAGTGAATCAAGGCCGGCTTCGCGCAGGCGAAGCATGATCCAGCGTGTTTTCTCTTCGAGGTCAGCGCCGGGCGGATTGAAGAAGTTGACGAACTCGAGAAACTCGGGCGGGCTGAATGCGTGAACGTGGACTTCGGGACAGCGGGCTTTGATTCCTGTCAGGAGGTCGAGGTACCACTCAAGGGGAAGCTCTGGGTTCATGCCGCCTTGCATGAGAATCTGCGTGCCGCCGATAGCGCGAAGCTCTGCGATTTTTTCGTAGATGTCTTCGTATTCGAGCGTGTAGGCGTCGGCAGCGTCAAGATCGCGGCGGAAGGCGCAGAAGGTGCAGCGGGCGGTGCAGACATTGGTGTAGTTGATGTTGCGATCAATGACATAGGTGCGCAGATGATCGCCATGCAAAGCCCGGCAGCGTGCGTCGGCGAGGCGTCCGAGCTCAAAGAGCGGGGTTGATTGGAGTATCTGAAGGCCTTGTTCCGGCGTCAGGCGGGCGCCGCCAGCAACGACAGCGCGAAGCAGGCCGGGATCGGCGGCGTCGTGATGCGCATGAGTTGGCGGCGGGGCAGCGATGGGCATGGTTGGCTTGGCGAGCATCGTGTGCGACTGGGTCCGATAGGTTCTGTCATCTATTTTCAGGAACTTTTGAAATGATATGCGATTACGGCTGGTGAGGCCACTTTGTCGGGTGGAGGTTGATATCTGCGGGCATCCGCGGATGGCTGAAACTCGGCCCCGGGCCACTCGGCCTGAAATGCTCTCATTGTGAGAATTTGAAAGAAATTGAAGGATTGTTTGTCACAAAAGTCCCGTTTTTGTCACTTACTTAATGACCACTTGCCCCATTACGCTCACCGCCGGCGATATTCGTCCGCGGGCAATGACTGCCTGCCGACGATGTCGGCGGTGGGCGCGCGCGGAGTTTGCCCAGTGCGGCTCAGTTTCGCGCCCAGCAGTTGGAATCATTCACGTCCGGGAATGGCGCCGCCCCGCCGGAGGCTGGGAGCTGGCATCGTGTGGGTGGGCTGCTTCCGATAACGGGGCTTCAGTCTCGGTTGGTGAAGGCCGATAGCGAAGGTTGGGCCGGGCTTCCGGTTTCGTTTATGTGGCCACTAGCTGACGGAGCGTTGCGGTGCTCAACAACCAGCCAAAGCTTTATGTCTCCCCTGCGCTTTGCCGGCTGCGCACAAGTGTTGTAGCTGTCGCGCTTGTGCTGGGATTGTGTTTGGTCCTTCATATGTTTGTGTATGCGTTTGTGCATTTCACAGACCTCCGCTGGACAACGCTGGGCGCTGACAATGCGCGTGCGAATACGCAGGTGATCCTTGCTCATAGTGATGAGAGCGCGCTGAAGAATCCGGAGTTCGCTGCGCGTCTCGCTGAAGGGGGCGCGCCCCCTGATGGGAAAGCTGTAGTGACGGCGGATGTCAATCAAGTGCTGAGCAGAAATGATTACTGGTTTGAGTCAATCACCGGGCTTGCAAATACAGCAGGCGGGATTGCTGCGCTCGCGCTTGTGATTTTCATGTTCCAGGGAGTTTCGATTGCAGCCGGCGCCGCAGTGCCCGGCGTCGAGCGCGCGGTATCCGCGAGCTCATGGGCGGTGATTCTGGCGCTCCTTGCGCTTCCGATTTCAGATGTGTTCCCGTCGTTTCCATTTGGCGGCGCCTTCGCGCCGTATGAGCAGATCACACAGACGAGTGAGATGATTATCGCCAGTGATGCCGGTGCGATTTCGGGGTTTCAGTTCTTCGCCGAGCGCGTGCTGATGCCGCTGGCGCTGTTGGCGGGGGCCGTGGTGATGGTCCTGAGGTTCAACACCGGGATTGAAAAGGGCGCCATCGCGACGAGCATGAGCGAGCTTGATGAGCAGCTTGAGAAGGAGATGGCGTCAATCAAGCTTGTCTCGACCGGATCCACACGAGCGGGCGGCGCCCTGAATCATGCAATTGGTGAGCCTCCGGCTGACCGACTGTCGCCGAGTTTGCTCCGCGGAGCCAACGCGGGGCCGGGGTCCAGCAAGCCGAAGAAGAATGGCGCGAGCAATGCGCCGGACGCCGAGCGGCGGATTGGCGCCCCCAATCCAGGCGACCCGATGGCCCGCCCCATCTGACCAACGCGCAGCAATTCCCGATGCCCTGTTGCGGTATGGTTGTGCATGCGCAGTGAGATGATCGAGTCAACTGAAGACGTTCGGGTGGAGGCGTATCGAAACGTGCGCGAGCGTGATTTGGCGGGGCGCTCAGGGCTTTTTATCGCTGAGGGCTTGTTCGTTGTGCGCACGCTGCTCTCGGAGGCTTCGCTGTATGAGCCCGACTCGCTCCTGATCGCCCGACGCCGTGTCCAGGAGCTGCGCGAAGACATTGAAAAGTGTCAGCATGAACCGCCGGTCTATGTTGCCTCCCAGCAGGTGCTCAACGACATCGCAGGGTTTGATATCCATCGCGGCGTGTTGGCAGCGGGGAGGCGGCTCGCGGCGGTGATGCGTGTGGATGAAATCATCGCTGCCTGTGATCGAACTGGCGCAAGAACACTTATCGCGATTGAAGGGTTGACGAATCATGACAATATTGGCGGTATTTTTCGCAATGCAGCAGCCTTTGGAGCGGGCGGCGTGCTGCTCTCTGAGCGATGTTGTGACCCCTTGTATCGGAAGGCGATCCGGGTTTCGATGGGTGCGGCGTTGCGCGTGCCGTTCGCGCGGGCGGAGCGATTTGAGGATGCAATTGGTGAACTGTCAAAGCGTGGATGGCGCGTGATGGCGCTCACGCCCGCAGCCGACGCGATAGAGATCAACGAGTTTGTCACAACGCTTGAAAACAAAGAGACAGATGCTCGCGTGGCGGTTGTGCTCGGCGCCGAGGGAGACGGGCTTGGCGCTAGCGCCCTGCAGGCAGCCGAGGCGCGCGTGCGCATTGCCATTGAGCCGGGTGTTGATTCATTAAATGTGGCGGTGGCGTCAGGGATCGCGCTGCATGCGTTGAGCGCTCTGCAGCGCGATTGAGGCAGCTATATCTGCACTTTGCGGTTGTAGATGAACCATTCGAGCATAACGAACCCGATCGCGATCATGATAAGCCACGGCCAAAGTGTGCGTGTGGAAAGGCCCCGTGTTTCATCAGCGGAGGCGGTTTCCACAGTGCGCGACGCAAGCTCCAGAGTTTCGATCGCGCCAACCTGAGATTCAGCGGCGTCCAGAAGATTCGCAGCAATCACTCGCTGCGGCTTGCCATTGACCACAACATCATTCGCGCCCGGCGAGCCGCTCCAGCGCAGGCGGTACAGCCCGCCCGTGCGCAAGGGGCCGAACGTCACCCGGCCGTCAGGCGCTGCGGTGAGGGCGAGCGTCGAGCCATCAGGCTCGGTGAGTTCAATATCACTCGCATCGGAAGGCAGGCGTGTTGTGACGGCGGCGCCCGGCTGGGCGGTTGAAGACTCAAGCGAGCCGCCGGTTCCCGCAAGATGCCGCAGCGCCATACCGACAAAGAGAACGTAGTTGTGATCGAACAACCAGTTGGAGTCAGCTACATCAAACGCAAGCATCATCGTGCGCACGCCAGCGCCGGTCGTCTCTGCGATCACCGGTCCCGCCTGCGTTTCCGCAAGCACGCTGACGGTTTCATTGAGTTTGAGAGTCAGTTGCTTTGCAATAAAAAGATTCTCAAGGCTGACAGATCGCATCGCAGGATGATCGCGCATCCAGTCAATGATGATATTGACGGATTCATCTTCATCAGGCGCTGTGCCCGAAAGCTCAACGCCGGGCAGGTTGGGCGCAGCGCCAGCGATGAAATACCGCCCGGGCGGGAGTGTTTCATCTGGCGCCCAGCGATCGAGAACGATGACGTCATACCCGGCGTCATCGCCAGCGCGGGACATCTGCTGGTACTGCGTTGGAGTAACGGAGCGGATTTCTGAAAGGTCCTGCGCCCGCAGGCCGTCAAGCAGCAAGCCCGGGCGGGGCGCCACATAAAGCACGCGAAGCTGGCGCGCCGGCGGGAGAAGCAACCAGGCGGAATCGTCCGCTTGGAGCGCATCGGTTGCAAGCAGGCGGGCGCGAACAACCGCCCCTTCCGGCCGCGCAAGCTTGAAGATAACTCCGCTGGTCGTCGCAGAAATGTTGGCATCGAGATCAATCGACGGCAGCCGAACCGTGCGAATCGCAGTGACCAAACCGTTGATTGCGAGTTCAACATCAACATCTCGTTGTTCAGCGCTGGTGGACTGCACGCCGACGAAGATCGAAGCCTGCTCCGGCTCTGCGAAAGCACGCTCTGCGCGGAAGGCGGTGATCGCGGTGTTCGCTGTATCGGGCGCGCCGACCGCGCGATACAGGAGCGATGTTTCCGGATTAATCGCCACCGATCCAGCGTCAGGAAGTTTTCCATCGGACCACAGATGAATCGGCGCCGTCTGCGTGTTGACCAGCCCGCGATTCTCCTCGAACGTCGGCATGGCGTAGGCGCCCGCGAGACGCATCGCCTCATCGAGGCGCGATGGCGCATCGCTCGGCTCAATAGATTTGATCGCAGCCCGCAGGCGCGCCTTATCACTTGTAAACGCCTGTGTCACAACGCCGGTGGTGTCAAATGCGATCACCATCGCCTCATCGCGCGCGTTCGGCGAAAGCAAGCCCGGTTCGCGCAGATTCTCCACAAACTCAATCGCTTCTTCTTTAGCGCGATCCAAGCGAGAAATCAGAACACCCTCAGCAGATTCCACATCGCGCGTCGACATGCTGGCGGAGCGATCAATCACAATGACAGACTGCGCCCCTGCAGAAGCGCCCGTTTGCAGCTCCGGCTGCGCGATCGCAAGCAGAACAGCGGCCAGCGCAAGCAACTGAAGAAAAAGCAAAATGTTCTTGCGCAGCTTCTGAAACGGCGCGTTGGCCTGAAGATCCTGAATCGCTTTTTTCCAGAGAAGCGTTGTCGATACTTCAAGATCGCGCCGCTTGAGCTTGAGAAAGTAGAGCAGGAGCAACGCCGGAATGGCAATCGCAGCCGCGCCCGCCGCCAGCAAGGGTGTGGCCCACGTCATCGAAGCAGTCCCTTCCGGCGCAAATAATCAACAACCAGCGTTTCAATCGCCATATCCGTTTGCACCGTCACATGCGTAATCTCACGCCGAGCGCAAAACGCCCGAAGCTGATCACAATACGCCGCCAGAGTCGCTTTGTATCGCTTCAGTAAAGCCGCACTGATGGTCACTTCCGCAACGTCAGCGTCTTCAACATCCCGCAGCCGTAAATCCCCGCCGAGCGTCGGCTCAACCTCCTGCGGGCTGAGCGTTTGAATAATGAAAACGTCATAACCGCGCCCAAGCAACAGGCGCAAGCCTTCCTCGTACCCTTCCTTAAAGAAAAAATCGGAGATCACAATCATCACACCCTTGCCCTGTCGCGTGAGCGCAATTCTTCGGGCGGCTTCGTGAAAACTCGTTCCCCCTGCAGGCTCCAATCCGCACAACCACGCGCCCATGTCATGCACGCGCCTGCGCCCGCGAAGATTGCGAATCGCCGAAAGCACGCCGGCGGATGAATCCTGACCAGTGTTGGAATCGTCAATGTCTTCAAGCGCCCGCTCTGCCAGCGCCGTCAGTGAAACACGGTTGAGATTCACCAACCCGATGTACCCAAGCGCCGCCGCCAGCCGCTGCGCAAAGAGAAACTTATTCGGCTCGCCACAATCCATCGACTCCGAAGCATCAACAATAATGTGCAGCGAAAGGTCTTCTTCCTCAAGAAAAAGTTTCATAAACAGGCGATCAAGCCTGCCGAATATATTCCAGTCCACATGCCGAAGATCATCGCCGGTGACGTATGGCCGGTGGTCAGCAAACTCCACACTCTCGCCGCGCTTCTTGCTCCGGCGCTCACCTTTGAGCTTCCCCGCAAAGACCTTGCGTGAAGAAACATCGAGCTGGGAAAGCCGCGAGATCAGCTTCGCGTCAAGCAGCTGATCGATCGTGCGCGGCCGGGTTGTGCGTTCGGTGCGCTGCATCAGTTGTCTTCAATCGAGTGAGCGATCCAGTCGTATGTGGGAAGCGTGCTGCCATTCTTAAGGCGCAGGCCAGCCGGATTGGCCGGCGAACCATCCTCGGTGGTGATCGCTCGCGTTGAAATCGCTTCGATGTCAGTCTCTTCGATCAAGACGAGTTCACCCGGATCAGAAACGCCGTCTGAGTTATGATCGCGCCAGATCGCCATGCCGACCATCTCATCGCCCCTCAGCCAGCCGTTTCGATCATCATCAAGCGCATCCAATGCGCGATACCCATCAGGCAAAAAGAGCCACCATGTCACAGAGCCAAAGAGCTGTCTGCCTGAAGTGATTTCACCAGTTCCAAAGGGATCCCAGCACAAAATTGCAGTGTCAGGTTTGACCCAGGGCCACCGTTGCGCTCGGCCTGTGCCGTCAAGATCGAAGTTAACGACGGTTGCTGGGGAAAGGAGGTCGGCAAGAAAGCTGGGATCATTGAGCGAGAATATAATGGGTGTGACCCAGCCGCCCCGATGCGTATTTTCAAGCTGTTTCATGCCATCAGTGACGCGCTGGATCGCTATTTCATCACTGAGTCGCGGGTTGGTCTCGACAAGGCGTAGATAGGCCCGGCCCGCCTCGTAGCCGACGAGCGACTGGTAAGACCCCATGACGACGAGTTGCTTCAGTTCTTCGTCAATTGAACTGTCAAATGCAGCCAGATAGTGATGAGCTGCAACGGTCTTCCAGTAATTTTGCAGGGACTCTCGAGCTAAATCTCTGATCGCAGGGCGTGGGTCATTTCGATGCTCGAAGAAAGCCGGTGCAGCATCCGCCGGCAACACGTTGGGCGCACGCAGTGCTGCTCTTCGGAATTCAGCGTCCGCAAGTTGCTCTACAAAGTCTTCAAGTTCAGCTCGCCTTGTTTCATCCAGAGATTGGCCGTCCGGGTGCGCAGGAAGCACGCCCACTTTCGCGGAAAACTCGATGCCTTTATCCAGCACATAAGCGAGGCTGAGATGCGGAGCGGCGTATTCGGCTTCGAATCCGATCTCGATTGCCCGCTGAATACTGATGATGGCCTGTTCCAAGTGGCGCAGACGCTCTTCCTCAGAAATATCGCCCACAAATTTCGCTGATCGCACAAGCTTCGGCTGAATCCCTGGATGTGATACATCGTCCGGGATATTTCTCGGCCCGATGCCATCATCAGGTCGATAGGCATCAAGCATTCCACTTCCCGTAACAAAGGCCATGCTGTGCACTCGACCAAGTGCGTAGTAGCCGGCTGCGTCATCGGGGTGTTCTTCAATAAAAGCGCTGAGATTGTCAACAAGCCTTCGTAATGACACAGGCTCCGGCCCCATGAAATCTCCTTGCGCCGCAGTGCATGTCAGAAGCAATACAACAACTCGAATGAAAAATTTCATCATCAAATCTCCTTACACACTCGTTCCCAGCACCGGCTCGCTTGGCGTTCTGTCAAGAATCTGCTTGACAATCGCGTCCGGATCAACGCGATCCGCCTCTGCCTCAAAGTTGAGAATTATGCGATGCCGCAGCGCCGGCAGCGCCGCTGCTTGCACATCCGCATGTGATGCGTGATACCGGCCGTCCGTCAGCGCCATCACCTTCGCAGCGAGAATTAGCGCCTGCGCCCCGCGCGGGCTGGCGCCGACACGGATGTACCGATTTGTGATCTCCGGCGCAAACTGCCCATCGGGGTGCGTCGCGAGCGCCAAACGCGCCGCATACTCCTTCACATGCGGCGCGATGATCGCCTGCCGCACCAGCTCCTGCGCATCAAGAATCGTAGCCCCATCCATCATCGCTTGGACCGCAGGCGTCGTTCCCCCCGTCGTGCGATCCAGAATCGTCATCAAGTCGTCAAGCTCGGAATAGCCAAGATTCAGCTTGAAAAAGAAGCGGTCAAGCTGCGCTTCAGGCAGTGGATACGTCCCCTCCTGCTCAATCGGATTCTGCGTCGCGAGCACAAGAAAGGGTTGATCGAGCCTGTACGTCTCGCCGCCAACCGTTACAGATCGCTCCTGCATCGCTTCGAGTAGCGCGGATTGCGTCTTCGGCGTCGCCCGGTTGACCTCATCAGCAAGAACGATCTGCGCAAAGATCGGACCGCGCTGAAACTCAAACTTCCGGCGCCCGGTGTCCGGATCCTCCATCACTATGTTGGTCCCGACAATGTCCGCCGGCATGAGATCAGGCGTGAACTGAATCCGCGAAAACGGCAGTGAAAGACACTCCGCCAGCGTGCGCACCAGCATCGTCTTGCCTAGCCCCGGAACACCTTCAAGCAGAACATTCCCACCCGCAAAGAGCGTCGTAAGCACGCCTTCAACAATGTCTCGATGTCCGACAATCACCTTGCCAATTTCGTCCGCCAGGCTATTGAACGTTTGTTGAAACTGCTGACAGCGTTTCTGAACATCTTCGGGTGTGTTAAGTAGGTCGGTCATTGTGATGGTCGCCTTCTGGTTTCGGTTCGTAAATCACGAGCGCCGGTTCGCGCTGATCGGTTTCTAAGTGTCAGAATTATCATCGCGCATTGAGTCGCGCGCACGTTGTTTTGCCTTGCGAAGCCGGCTGATGGCGCTGTCCTCTTCGCCAGCCGGTTCAGGATTGGGCTGCTTTTTCTTCGTGACGATCGGCGCCGCCCCGGGCGAATCAACGATCGGCCCAGCAGGCTTGCGAATGTCTTCTGCGCGAACCTCAAACTTCGTCGCAGCTGCTTTCCGCGCTTTGGCAGCGGTCGCAGGATCAGCCCCGCGCTTCGCCAGACGCTCGCTCGTGCGCTGCCGCGCCGTGCGCAGAGCGCCAATCTGTTTCTCCGAGGCCTTCTCCTGCTTGCGGCCAGCCTTGCGAATCGCCGCCCCAATCGCGCGCACATCAATGCGCACGCGCCGAACCGCCACGTCAGCGAGAAACAAACCAATCGTCGCCAGCGCCAGCGCCAGCCAGATCAACTGCGTCGCAACTGGCTTCGTGAGGTCTGCCCTATTAAAAAGCTCAGCCTGCGCAGGATCCATCGGCAGCACGCGCCCGCCAGTAATCTCAGCCACCTGCGCCAAAAGCGGCGCATTGTCACGCAGTGCGCGATGCTCATCGGCAAAGGGTCGCGTTACCGCCGCCTGCGCGTTCCCTCGCTCAACCCGCGCCGGCTCGCCATTCGCGCCGGAAACCGTCGCGCGGTACTGCAGCCCGATCACATACGCCCCCGCCCCGGATGATTCAAACCGTCCTTCATACCGGCCAGCCCCCGCCTGTCGCAGAGGCAACTCAAGAACACCGCCGTCCGGTTTCACAATGCGCCCCGTAAAGTTTGCAAAGTTCAGCCGCTCACCCGCAGCGTCCACCGCGTCAACAATCACCCGGGTTTCATCGCCATCCGTTTCCGTAATGACGTTCACCGTCGCCGACCCCGACGGTCGCATCGCCCACCGAATATGCTGCGCCCAGAACGCGTCGTAGCTGTCCCACGCAACCCACGCAGAGTTCCAGCGCGTCGCAGCGTCAGAGGTATACGCGACCACGCGCCCAAGCCCGTACTGCCACTGCGCAAGAATCGGATCATTCTCCGGCCCGCGCAAGGGAACAAGCGACAGCCCCTCACGCTCAGCTGTCACAACATATCCCGAGATCGGCGGCGCCGGCGTCGCAATGCCGCGCATTGCCTCAGAGCCAATATTTTGAAAAGTCGGCGAGAAAGGATCGCCTTCCCAAATCAGCGAACGCCGAATCGTTTGCGCTTCCTTAATAAATATTTGCGGCAGATCCCCGAGCTGATTCTGCCGCGTAATCTGGTAGTGCGCCCCGCCCGTCACCTGCGCAAGCTGCTGCATCTTGGTGAGATCGCTCAACCCGGAGTGCGGAAAAACCGCAACAGTGCTAATGGTGATGCTGTTATTTATGTACTGCTGCACAAGCTGCGCCGACGGCGGCGAGGGATCACCATCGGAAATAATAATGCAATGCCGCTGAGAAGCATCCGTCGCCAGCAGCCCCTGAAGCGTAAGCTGCATGGCGCTGGCAAAATCAGGCATATCGCCGAATGTTAAATTGTTAATAGCTTTGTTCACGGCCGCCCCGTCGCCTTTAAGCGCCATCGGGTACAGCCAATACGCCCCGCCCTGTTGCCAGCCATATTCAGCTACGCCAACAAGATCAAGCCGGCTCACCGCATTGACGGCAGCAATCGCCGTCTGCTTCCCCCAGTAGTTTCCCTCTGGCATCTCGCACGAATGCATAATCAGCGCCAGCGCGCCCTTCGGCATATGACGCTTCTGCGGCGGATCAAGCTTCACAGGGAATGCGTCAGCGAGCGGCGACCCGATCCAACCCCCGGCGCCAAAGGAGTTCGGCCCGCCCACAACAAGCAGCCCGCCACCAAGATCGTGAATATAGCTCTTGAGCTCTTCCTGTTGCTCCAGCGTAAAGGAGTACGCAGAAGTGTCGACAAGAACAACAGCGTCGTACGCGCCAAGATCAATGAGAGAGACGTGCCCCTCGCCCGGCGCCGTCACTTCAATCTCAAGGTCCGAGCGATTCAAGGCTCGCACCAACGGGCCAATCGCCAGCTCCTCCTCAGCGTACACAAGAACGCGCCCCTTGCCCTCGACAAATGTCACAGCCATCGCACTGTTGTTCTCAAGAAGCGAGTCATCAGCGCGAATGAGCGGCTCAAAAACAGCTTCATAACGCTGCGGACCCGAGCGAGCCAGCGTAATCGGCACAGTGAGATGATTGGGCCCGGGCTCAAGTTCAACATCAACGGAGACACCCGGGGCAGCCGGATCGAGATCAACAGGAACACTGTTGGCGCGCAAAGTCACCCGGCCGCGCGTCGCTGAACGCGCATTGATCACAAACCGAAGGTTCACCGTCTGGCCCCGCCGCGCCGTGGGGGGCGCAATCAGCCGATCGAATATGACTTCACGCTGAAGGTTGTAGGTCGCCGGCAGAACATCAATGGGAATGCCCGCAGCCTCTGCTTCGCGCGCAGCGGCAAGAATGCTCCCCGTTGTCTCGTTGCCATCTGAGACAAGAACAATGCGCCCCGCAGCGTCTTCGGGTAGCACCGCCATCGCGAGGCGCACCCCCGAGGCAATATCGGTCGCATCCAGATTGCCTTGCGGAGAAACGTCCGGCTCGCGCAAGAGCGAACTGGGCAGCGCCAAAACAAAACTATCCTCAGCCGCGGAGACAATCCCGAGCCGATCCTCCGGCTTGGCGTTCTCGCTCGCTCGCCCAATATATGCCTTGAGATTCTCCGCATATTCCGGCGGCATCGACTTGCTCGCATCAACAACCAGCATGACTGCAAGATCATCGCTTTCGCGGCGCCAGCGCGGCTCCGCCAGCACAACAGTCAGCATCAGCAAAACAATCAGCCGCAGCCCGATCGCAACAATGCGCGTCCGCGGACCCAGACCTGTCAGACTCCTTCGCGCAATCCAGAACACAGCGACAGTCAACGGCACAAGCAGAATGAGCCACAACGGGCGATCGAGTTGAAGCGGGCCGAACATCACTGCAAGGTGGCGCCTTCTTCATGAGTCGTCATTGAAGCCCGGATTGGCCGCGGGTTTTTCTTCGGCGCAAACGCAAGGAGCCGGCTGTTGCCTGAGTCCACAACAAACGCCCGCCAGCCGAGCGTGGCAATCGCCCACGGGTAGGCAAGCTCTCCCTCGTCCCGACCCGCCACACCGTACAACCCGAGCGAACTGCCACTGGCGGGATCGATGCGCTGCACGCGATTATTTCCAAACTCAGCCACAAGAACTGTTCCATCGGGAAGGATCGCAAGTCCATAAGGATAGTTGAAGGCGCCCGGCGCAGAGCCGGGAGTCGCCCCGGGCAATCCAAGCCAGCGCACAAGCTCGCCATCAAGTGAAAAACGCCCGACGCGGTGATTCGCAGCGTCCGCAACGATTAACTCGCCAAGCTCAGGATGAATCAGGATGGATTGCGGCCGCCGAAACTGAATTCTCTCAGCTGATTCACTTGCGCCTTCAGAGCCAAATGAGAATAGAAAATTGTGCTCCGCATCAAAGGCGCTGATGCGATCATTCCCGCCATACTCCGAAACATAGAATCGTTCCGGCGTCACACCATCATCACCTGGAAGAATCGCGATGTCAGTGGTGTAGTAAAACTCGCCCGGACCGTCGCCATACGACCCCCAGGAGTCAATCTGAATCGCAGACCCGTTCTGCGCAGGCTTGTATACAATCACGCGTTGTTGATGCGTGTCCGGAATATAAACAAGCCCGTCGGACCCGCAGGTCACACCGACCGGAAATCCCTGCGAGATATCAGGAACAGGCCAACTGCCAATCGGCGCCCCTTCCGCGCTGAGCGTTTGAATGCGCCCCGATTTATCAACGACATACAACCGGTCATCACGCGCATCGACCGCCCGCGGGTAAACAAACTGCCCCGGCGCCCGCCCGACTTCTCCAATTTCATGCGAAACCACAATGGGAATAGCTTCGGATGACGGCTCAGCCTCACAACTCGACATCACGAGAGGCGTGATGACCAGAAGCAGCGCGGGCGCGGCGCGCATGAAGCGCAGTGTTCTGGATCCGAACAGCGACGCCATGAATCCAAGCCCAAGTGTTATCGCCAATATTAATGCGCACGCAGCGCTGAGCTCTTCCATGCGGTTGTAGTGTAGATAGCTGAGCATTCGCTGCGGAAGATTATCAGCGCCCGGAGGCGCTAGGATGACAGAGGCTTCGATTTCATGGAAGCTCAGCGCGAAAATGGCCAGGGCGATCGCGCCCATCCCGCCAGCCTGAAGTGGCGCTGACGTGCGCAGCCAGGAAGCAAATGAAAGCGGTCCAGCAAGATCGCGAACCTCCGCCAGAGATCGCGGCTCCATGCGCGCAAACACAAACCCTGCTACTGCAGCGAGCGCACAAAAACGAGCAATGTGCGCGCCAGCAACGCCAATCCGCGTCTCCCCGATCCACCCGCCTCCCGGAAGCGTTGAGGCGCTCAGCAGCGCCGACCCAATCAAAACGCCGGGAGTCAGCAGCAGCGCAATCCAAAATAGAAGCGTCAAACGAGCGCACACCGGCGCCGCGGTCCGAGGCGCTGTCGCAAGCCACAGGGACATCGCAGCGCATACAAAAATCCCTGCAACCCCCGCTGCGAGCGCCACACCGGCGCTGACGCCGGCGGCCTCACTCACAAGACGCCAGACGCGGGTGAAGGAGTGCGCACTCTTGATGTTGATCAAAAAAAGCGCGAGCGGCGCCAACGTGGAAAGTGCCCAGATAAGCCAGGCCGCGATGAGCCAGAAGAGATGGATATTTCGGTCTGGTGCGCACTGGGTGCGCGCTTCGGCGCGTGTGGTTCGATCAAGGAGCCGCGCCAGTGCGCACGCGGCGACGATCGCGATCATCAGAAGCGGGGTAGCTGCGATCCAGGCGCCGGCGGCGCCCCCCGTTTCATCGAGCAGCCGCCAGATGACAATCGCGTAGGTCTCAACCTGCGCGACATGCAGCGGGACGGCGCCGCTGAGCATAATAAGCGTGACGAGTGCGATTGAAATAGCGATGGCGCCGCGCATCGAGGTGAGCACGACGCGCGCCCGCGACCAGGTGCTGGCGGGCGCCAGGCGCATGGAGTCCAGAGTTACGTTTTCGATTGTGCGCGCGCCCGCGCCCATCACGACGGCGGCGATCGGCCACGCCCACAGCGCCAACGCGAGGATTGCGTGCATTTTCGTGACGAAAGGCGCCCAGGTGGGGGCGTCGCGGAGAAGAAGATCGCCAGCCCATGTGCCGGGCGCGCGCGCCAGACCCCAGCCGGCGTAAACGATGTAGTTGGGCACGAAAATGGGCGCCACGAGCAGAACGGTCCAGCCGGGGCGCAGGCGGCGCATGGACCAGGCGGCGGGGAAAGCAAGGACTGTGGAAATAAAGCCGATAAGCAGCGTTACGCTGAGTGTGCGCACAAGGAGGGGAGCGTTGGCGATGGTGACACCGAGGGCATGGCCGATGGAGGAAGCCGGCGTGTCGGGAGATTGTGTGACCCCGAGGATGACTCCGAGCGCGATGATCGCGGTGAGAAGAGCGCACAGAGCGGCGCTGGCGGTGACGATGATGGCGATCGCGGGCGAATGCCGAAGGCCGGCGAGGCCGGGGATCATTGGCTGAAGACCTTGGCGCACAAAGCGATCGCAGCGTTATCTGCCTCAGCGACGCGCTCAAAGGTCAGCGACTGGATGGGGTCGGGGATAGCGAGGTCGGGGAACTCGCGCTTGAGTTCTTCGCGGATGGGGATGTTGCGCGAGTCACTCTGCGCGAGCATGCGCTCAACGCGGGCGCTGGTGAGGAAGGCGACGAGCTCTTCGGCCGCATCGGGGTTTGGCCCGCCCGCGATCCGCGAGACAGCGTTTGGAATCATCAAAGCGCCGGCGCGGAGTTCATCACGATCGTGGCGAATGTAGACAAGGTCAATGGGCCAGTCGTTGCGTTGGCCTGCCCAGACATCGTCGGTGTCGGTGAGGCCAATGTCCGCTTCGCCGTAGGCAACTGATCGGACGACAGCGGAGTTGCCATCGAGGAGGCGCACGTTGTTTTCTTGAAGGGCGTTCAGCCATTCGTGGGCAGCGTCTTCACCCCAGATCGCGACGAGCGCAGCGATGTGCCCTCGTGTTGTGCCGAACTGTGGGCGGGCGATGACGATTCTGCCGCGCCAGCGGGGATCCGTAAGGTCTGTGAGATTTCGGGGCGCGTCTTCGGGTGTGACTCGTTTGGTGTTGTAGACAAGCACGCGGGCGCGCTGGGCGAAGCCGACCCAGAAGTTGTCTTCGCCACGAAAGGCAGCCGGCCTGCTGGTCAAGCTTGCCTGTGATTCAATGGGAGCGAGGATGTTTTCCTGAGCGAGGCGAATTGTCTGGAACACTTCGCTGGACCAGAAGACATCGGCGCGAGGACTCGCGCGTTCGATGCGGAGTTTTTGGACGAGACCGGTGTTCTTGGTTGCTTCGGTGTCGCCGCGCGCGAGGACGCGGATGCCGGTTTCTTCTTCGAAGGCCGCGATGATCGGCTGGGCGATGGGCTCGTCGGCGGAGTAATAGAGGACAACCTCGCGCGGGGCGTCTTTGGGGGCGTTGCGTTCACAGGAAGAGATGGCGACGAACATCAAGAGCGCACAAAGACTGATGAGCGCGATGCGGAGGCCAGTCCGGAAGTCATATATTGCAGTTATTGACACGTCGGCGGTGGGGGGTGGTTCCATGCTGTCGAAGGCGCCGCGAGTTTACTTGTCGTCAGGTTGATCTTGAGAAGAGTCGGTGTTTTCAGCTTCTTCAACGCCTTTGCGTTCGAGGTTGCCAAAATAGCGTTTGACAGCGTCGTGGAACTCGCGAGGAATTGCTTTGTTGTCGATGGCTTCGGCGGCGGTAGCCTCGCCGGCTTCGACAGCTTCGGCAAACTCAGCCCGGGATTCACCGCGGACCTGCGTATCGTTGACGAGGCGGCGAGCAATGATGGCGCCGGGAACTGTCTTTGTTTTTGATTTTTCCTTGCGTGTGGTGAAGTCCGCTTCGGCTTCTTCCATTTGCATACCGCCTTCGCCGCGACCCTTGGGCGCGAAGAGGTCGAACATATCAAAGGGCTTGGAGGCGCCTTGTCCGCCGCCTTCACCGAACATTTCGCTGAGCGACGCCAACTGTTGGGTGATCTGTGATTGGGCGGCGCCGGCGGCTTCGAGCTCGGACTGCATCATGTCCATCTCGCTGAGCATGTCGCCCATGTTCTGCATCGCTTGTTGCAGTCCTTCGCCGTTGTTCATGCACTCGGCGCACTGCTGCATTCCATCAGCAAGCTGCTCCATCGCGCCTTTGGCTTCCTGCACAGCTTTGGCGGCGTCCATGATCTGCTGGCGCTGCTCGTCGTTGAGGCCTTCGAGCTGGTCGAGCGCGTCCTGGAGCGCCTTGGGATTACCAGCGAGTTCAGGATCAAGACCCATTTGTTCGAGCTGGTTTTCCAGAGCGTTTTTCTGCTCAGCGAGCTTGTTGAGTTGCTCAGCAAGTTGTTCAAGTTGCTGGGCGAGTTCGGCTTTGTCTTCGTCGGACATTTCACCGTTGGCGAGATTTTCAGCCAGTTTGGAAAGCTCTTCGCGGGCGCCGGAAAGATTGCCTTTCTGCATCTCCTGGCTGAGTTTGGTGAGCGGGCCCTGCCCTGGGACGCGGAGTTTTTTGAGTTGATCCTGCAGGGCTTCCATTTTGAGCCCATCTGCGCTTTTCTGAAGTTGACTGAGGCGATCGCGAATCGAAGTGAGCTTCTTGATCGCAGCGCGGCGGACGGTTTCAGGATCGCGGGCATCGGGCTGAGTGAGTTGCTCAAGATTCTTTTCAAGCTCGGGATCGTCGATGCTGGCGAGCGTGTCGCGCAGCTCTTTCTCAACGGATTCAACCTTGGCGACGGCTTCCTGGAGATTTTGTTGTTCTGTTTGGTCGGCTCGGGCTTTGGCGAGCCAGCCGAGCGCGTCGCCTTGCGGGGCGATGAGCCAGACAAGACCGAAGAGGGCGCCGGCGATCAGCGGGAGGGCCCAGGAGTTCGGAGTTCGAGAGGGGAACGCCTGACGAACCAGAACGCGCTGAGCGACACCCTCCGCGCGGCGGACGGTCGCCTGGCTCCAGGGATCGGAGTTCTTCGCGACACAGAGCGCGGTGCTGAGTGTTTCGCGCAGGCCGGCGCGTTCATCGACGGCGCGAGCGACGGCGAGCTGGCTTGGCGCGGAGATCAGCGCCCAGAGGATCGCGAGGATGACAGAGGCGGCGCCGGCGCCAATCCAGAGTTCGCGCCAGGGCGGCGTGATTGCGAAAATGCGCTCGACAGCGAGTGTGATGAGGAGGGCAGCGATAAGGGCGGTCGTGATGAGGAGCCAGGCGCGGACGGAGCGTCCGATGAGGATTCGTATGCCGGCGCGTCGAAGCACGCTGTTAATCTGCGTCATTAGAAAGACCCTTCGGCAGACGGACTCAGCTTGTTCACCATTGTTTGGTACGCGGGAAGGGCGCGAGAGTTTCAATCGGTGACGGATGTTGGGTCTTCGCCGCGTTCGATGGCGTCAATCTTATGCACCCTGCGGGCGTGGCGACCGCCGTCAAAGGGCGTGGAGAGCCATTTTTCGATGATTCGCTCGATAAGCTTGCTTCTGATGAAGTCGGCGGGGAGGCAGAGAACATTGGCGTCGTTGTGGCGGCGGCTCATTTCAGCGGTGATCTCGTCGTAGGCGACGGCGGCCCGGACACGGGGGACTTTATTGGCAGCGATGCACATGCCGATGCCGGTTCCGCACAGGAGCAGGCCGCGCGAAGCGGCTCCGGTGGAGACGGCGACGCCGACATGCCAGGCCATATCGGGGTAATCGCAGCTGCGTCCTTCGGGGCAGGGGAAGGCGTTGATCTCGAAGCCGTCCTTTCGGAGGGTGGCGACGATGTGATCAAGCATTTCGACGCCGCGATGATCGGAGCCGATGGCGAGTGTGCGATCAGACATTTCGAGACCTCGTTGCAGCCTGGCGCTGACATGCTTTTTGAGCAGGCGGGCCGTTTCATCGTAGAGGGTTTGGTCGCCGCCGATGGGGTCCGGGATGTTCGCCCCATTGGGATCGAGGAGCTCGATTTTTGCAAAGGCGTCGGGGGCGATGGCGTGAAGCTGCTCAACATGGGAGGCGGTCATGGCGTAGATGTGGTCAGCCCCGGCGATCATGTCCCGGGAGATGGGGGTTGAGCGATGATGGTGGGGCTCGATTTTGAGGCGGCGAAGTGCTTCGGCGGCTTCGGGCGTCATGGGGGCGCCGGGGCCGGCGGCGACGCCGGCTGAGAAGGCTTGCACGGAATGGAATGAGGTTTTTTCAGCGGCGATGAGGTGCAGGGCGATTGCTTCTGCCATGGGGCTTCGGCAGGTGTTTCCTGTGCAGACGAAGAGGATGGTGTTCGGGCTGGTCGCCACGGGGAGGGATGTCCGCTGAGGGTTCTATCAACTGAGCCTGAAGCCGACTGAGAGTCAGTATCTATCGGCGGGGCGTGTCGGGCAAAGCGCATGGTAATCTGGGGGACGGCGCTGTACCTTACTTCAGGAGTTGATCTTAGAGTTGGCGGCACGAAGCTGCCTGAGGACTTGATGGACCCGCACGGGTGGAATTTCTCAACTACAACGAGATTGTCGAGGAACTGGCGGAATGGGGCGTTGTTCCGGAGCTGGCGGGCGATCTTGTTCATTTTAAGCTGACCGAGACAGATCGTGACGTGGAGAAGCCGGTGTGTCTGGCGGTTGGGCCGGCGGAGGCGATCGCGGAGGCGGGAAGCGATCTTGGCGACGCGAGGCGGATTGAATCCAGCGCAGATCGGATTCCGGGATTCATCGAGGACGTCATCCACGACCATCACATCAGCGAAGTGGTGATTGTGCCGGCGTCGAACTGGGGCGCGATTGTCAATCTCGTTGTGTATGACCTGACGGAAGATGCGTCATGGCAGCAGATTGATGCGGAGGCTTCGTTGCATCAGACCCGGCGCGATCCGCTGGCGGTGGGCGCCGCAGACATGCACCTTGTCAAGACAGTCGCTACATCGCTCATCAAACACGCTGACGAGAAATCCGAGGAGATCAACATCCTCGCGACGGGGTCTGCGCTGGTGATGCGGCTGGAGCGTCAGGGGCTGGTTCGGGTGTGGTGCCCGACCCGGGTTGTGGCTGACGCGATCGCTGAGATTGTGTAGCGGCGGGCCCGGCGGTGAGTGGATGATCTCATCAACGGCCTGCTAAGCTCATGTGATGATGAACATGCGCAACGTCGTGTCTCGTTTACAACTCGGAATCGGACTTGTGGTTTTGTTGTGCATGGGGGGGTGTGTTCAATCCAAGGGTCTTGATGTCCGGCGAAGTGAAGCAGGCGAGCAATCCCAGTCATCGAGCACGGCGCAAGCGAATCCGTTTGCTCCAACTGTGATGGAAGTGCATGCGTTGACTCGGTGGTCCGTTGATGCGCAGGGGCTCCGGGCGGTGGAGGCGCATCTGGAGCTTTTTGACAAGTTTGGCGACACCGTGAAGGGCGCGGGGCGTCTGATCGCAATGCTTCGAGCAGAGGGCCCGCCGGGATCAACAGACGAGCGCCAGTATCGCTGGGATATTGATCTGTCGAATCCGAAGCGCGCGACGCGGGAGTATTACAACTCGACAACGCGAACATATGCAATCTCACTCAGCCTGGGTGAAGAGGTGGAAGCGCCGGCGCGAGCGCGGCTCACTGTGACGCTGATCACTGTCGAAGGTCGGCGCCTGACGGCGGAGCATGTGCTTGAGCGCAGCGGCTAAATCGTACGCTGAGCGCCAGCGTGAAAGAGCCGGTCGGTTGCAACTCAATCTCTCGAAAGAGTCGCGGGCTTTACAAATCGCACGCGGACGATTCGTCCTGCGGGAAGTTTGTTCGGGTTGGCGACTTCGATGTGAACCAGCCGTGTGTCGCTGGCAGCGTCAGCAACCTGGGCAAGGTATGTAATGCGCCCCTGCAGGACAGAGTCGGCGCCGCCGATGTCATACAACGCCCATGCGGGATCACCCACATGAAGCGGCAAGGTGTCTTCAGTTGGCGTGGGCGCCTCGATGATGAGGGGGTCTGTCGCAACGATGCGCACGACAGCGCGAAGCTGTTCGACCGTTTCGCCCGGCGAGATCAACACGCGCTCAACCACGCCCGCGATGGGCGAGCGAAGCGTGTAGGCATCGTGACGCGCGCGGGCCTGGTCGAGCTGGGCTTGCGCTTCTGCCTGCGTTTGTCTGGCTGCCTGCAGCTCAAGCTCCGACCGGCGTGTTCGCAGCTTGGCGCTTTCCACTTCAAACTGGGCGGCGGCGTTTCGCTCGAAAGAGTCAAGCACGCGCTGCTCTTCAATACGCGCCATCGCAAGCTCAGCTTCTGCAAGGTCTATGGAAAGCGTGCTCCCGGCCCGCAGCTCGTGGTACGAGATCAACGCAACGCCTTCGGCCGCCTCAAGTCGCACCAGCGTCCGGCCAGGCTCGATCACGTCGCCGGGCGAAACCAGCACATCCGCGACACGTCCCGGAATCGTGAAGCCCAGCTCAACATCATGCTTCGCTCTCGCGACCGCCTCGACTTCAACGATCGGCTGTTCCTCGGCGCCCGTGTGGCTTGGGGCGAGGATGAGCAGGCCGAGTGCAAGCATCAGGGCGCCGCCGAAGGTCTGCGTTTGGTTATGTGAGATTGGCATGGCGTTGCTCCAGCACAGGGTGGCGGTGTGTCGAAGAGTTCATCGGCGATGGTGGGGCGCTAGAATCGCTGATTCGCGCCTTCGGCTTGCCCATCGGCGGGCCGACATAGTAAGGATAGACGGGGAACGTCCGCGAAATGGCCCACGAGCACACGATGACAGCGAGCACACCCGGGCAGCCGGCCACAGCGGGCGCCCTTCTGGAAGAGCTTGCGCGCTTCGATGGACCCATGCCCGAGTTTCTCGCCAGCCTCGTCGAAGCGCAGCGCGCGCTGGTCGGCGCCCGGGAGGCCGTCATCCTTTTTGCCCGAGTTGAAGATGGCTCGGTCGACGCGGTCGCCGCAAGTCCGACGAGCATTGTGGAAGGCGAAGCGCCGGACTGGCTCGCCCGGGCAGCCGCCGCGTGTCCGGGGGTCGCGAAGCGTCAGCAAGCAGAGACGCTTGTGCTCCAGTCATCGGACGGTTTGTATGACGAGGAGCGGGGCCGGCGGCTTGTGCTGACGCCTATTTCACGATCGAATCCTCACGATGCGCCATTCGTGGGCGCCTTCGTTCTGGATCGCGCGACAAACGATGGCGCTGCTGCTGCGATTGGTCAACTTGCGCTCACCGCGCTGCTTGCGCCTGCGTATGAAGCGCGAGCCGGGGCAGCGGCTCATATCGATTTCGCTGCTCGCCTGCGGGCTCCGATTGAGACGCTCGGGAGTGTCAACGCGCACGACCGATTTGGCGCCGCCGCGATGGCGCTGTGTGATGAAGTTATGGCGCGATACAAATGCGATCGCGCCAGCCTGGCGTTGCTCCGGGGCGCCACGCTCAAGCTTGAAGCGATGAGCCACACGGAGCGCATCGTCCGTAAGACGAATATGGTCCAGCAGCTTGAAGCAGCGATGGAGGAGTGCCTCGATCAGGATGTCGAAACGGCGCATCCCGCGACTTCACAGGCGACCTTCATCAACCGCGCGGCGCGCGAATACGCGATGGCGCATGGTCCTCGTTGTTTGCTCTCGCTTCCGCTGCGCCGAGACGGGCAGGCGGTGGGCGTGCTGACGGTCGAGCGCAGCATTGATGAGCCGTTCTATCTGGAGGACGTTGAATCTTTGCGACTGTGTTGTGATCTTCTGGCGCCGCGCCTGCTTGAACTGCACGATCGGGACGCCTGGTTCGGTGCACGGGCGGCTCGGCGAGGGCGCAAGCTGTTGGCGAATGTCTGGGGAGCTGAGCACACCTGGATTAAACTTGCAGCGGTGCTGACTTCCGCGCTGCTGCTCTTTTCAATCTTTGTTCATGGAACGCGCTACGTTCGCGCCCCCTTTACGATTGCGCCGGGCGCGGTGCGCATCATTCCAGCGCCCTTTGACGGCCGGCTCGCGCGTGTGAGCGTGGATATCGGCGACAGAACGCAGGCCGATCAGACAGTGCTCGCTGAGCTTGACGCATCTGACCTTCGTTTGGAGCTCGCCGCACAACAGGCGGAGCTGACGACGCATCAGCGCGCCCTGGCGGCAGCCCAGCGCGAGGGCGACGCAGTCCTCGGTCAAATTGAAACAGCGCGCGCAGATCAATCCCGCGCTCGCATTGCGCTGCTTGAACACAGAATCGAATCCGCAACATTGCTCGCCCCGATTGACGGCGTTGTGGCTGCGGGTGATTTAAAATCGCGCGTCGGCGCCCCTGTCCAGGCTGGGGAGACACTTTTTGAGATCGTAAGCAACGAAGACAATCGCGAAGCTCGTTTGCAGATTCCCGAATCACGCGTCGCGGAGTTGCCCGCGGGCGCCGCTGGCCAGCTCGTGATCCCCGCCTATCCCGATCAACCCGTCGCGTTCACCATCGAGCATATTGACCCTGTCGCGCGCGTTGTTGGCGGTCACAACGTGTTTACAGCTCGCGCACAGTTAGAGACTCCTCCCGACTGGCTGCGCCCAGGCATGGAAGGCGCTGCCCGGATCAACGTTGGCAGAGCGCGATACATTCAGCTCTGGACCAAACCCATTCTTGACTGGCTCCGCCTGAGGCTCTGGCTCTGATGCCAGGCTGCTCTTCGGAATCGCGATCATGAGTGTCGAACGGCCGACATTTCACGAGTCATGGAATCGCGTTGCGAACCTGCGCCCGCGCCTGCGCTCAACGACGCAAATTACCCGCGCCAACTTCCGAGGTGAGCACTGGCGCATTGTTCAGGATTCCACCGGCGCCCGCTTCTTTCGGCTCAACAACTCCGCGTACCGATTCGTCGGTTTACTCGATGGCAATCGCACCGTCGTCGAGGCCTGGCGCCTCGTCAATGATCAGCTCGGCGATGACGCGCCAACACAGGGCGAAGTCATCCAGCTTCTCGGGCAGTTGCACACTTCCAATCTGCTTCACGCTGACATTTCGCCCGATACAGCAGCAGTCTTTCGCCGTCAGCGCAAAAGGACGCAGCGTGAGCTGACCCAGCGCCTCACCAACTTCTTCTATGTGCGCATTCCGCTTGTCGATCCCAATCGCTTTCTCGATCGCTGGGCCTGGCTCGTTGGGTGGTTATTCACGCCGGTCGGCCTTGCGCTCTGGTGCATTCTTCTGCTCGTCGGTGCGTTTCATCTCATCGGCGCTGGGCAAGGGCTTATCGAGGGGGCTGAGTCAGCATTGGCGCCGCGAAATCTCTGGCTGCTCTATGTGAGCTACGCCGTCATTAAAGGTGTGCATGAGCTGGGGCATGCGTTTGCGTGCAAGGTCTTTGGCAAGCGCGATGGGGATTCCGGAGGCGAAGTTCACGCGCTCGGCATCATGCTGCTCTTCTTCATGCCTGTTCCCTACGCAGACGCATCCAATGCCTGGACGCTGCGCAGCAAATGGCAGCGCATCGTCGTGGGGGGCGCCGGCATTATCGTTGAGCTTGCTATCGCCTCGGTCGCCGCTGTCATCTGGACGCGCACGGCGTCGGATTCCACACTCCATGCCCTTGCGTATAACGCCATCCTCATCGCCGGTGTCTCCACGCTCTTCTTTAATGGCAACCCGCTGCTGCGCTATGACGGCTATTTCATTCTGTCGGATCTTCTGGAAGTTCCAAACCTTGCCCAGCGCAGCAAAGAACAGCTCTACTACCTCGTTAAGAAACACATCTGGCGCGCCCCGCGCCTGCGTGAGTCCGCCCACACCCCCGGCGAGCGCATCTGGCTTCCCATCTACGCTGTCGTGTCGGGTGTCTATCGCATCTTCGTCAGCGTCGCCATTCTCTTCATGCTCGCGACACGATTTCTCTTCGTCGGCGCCGCCCTCGCGGCGCTTTCGATTGTGCTCTGGCTCATCATCCCCGCCAGCAAGTTCTTCCACTATCTCGCGACGCACTCGGAAATTCAACGTGTCCGCACTCGCGCGGTCAGTTCTACGCTTGCGTTCGCGATCATCATTCTCGCAGCGATAACTCTTATCCCTGCGCCCGATCGCGCCAAAGCCGAGGGCGTCGTCGAGCCGGCCCGTCTCGCGGTCATCCACGCGGAAGTCCCGGGTGTTCTCGAGGAGATGGAGCCCACAGGCTACATCATTGATTCTGACTCGAGCGCCTTGCTCAGGCTGAAAGATCCTTCGCTGCTCGCCCGAGTCGATGAGCTGCGCGCAGCTGTCCGGGAGGTGGAGCATCTGCGCCGGCGCGCGATCACGACTGATCCAGCCAGGGCTCTTGCCCTCGCCAGCCGTGCAAACGTGCTTCGTGAACAACTCGCCCGCGCTGAAACCGACGCAGCCTCTCTTGCTATCAACGCGCCCTTCCACGGCGTGTGGATCGCGCCTTCATCCTCCGAAATAGTCGGCAAGCACTTTGCTCGCGGCGAAGTTGTCGGCATTGTTGCGGACCTCGATCAACTCATTATCCGTGCCGCAGCGACGCAGCAAATCGCCGCCCGCCTTTCTCAAGCAGGCAAATCTGTGGAAGTTCGGACTGCGGCAAATCCGGGTCAAACCATTCAAGGCGCCATTCTCAAGATCGCTCCCGCTGGAGAAGACATCCTCCCGTCCGCGGCGCTCGGCTATCTCGGGGGCGGCGCGATCGCTGTCGATCCCAATGACTCAACCGGCCGGCGCGCCGCCCAGCGCTTTTTCGAGATACGCATCTCTCTTCCGCCCAATACGAATCTTCTCCCAGGTCAGCGCGTCACCGTCCGCTTTGACACACCCAACAAACCCCTGCTCGCCCAGTGGACCCGCGCCATTCGTCAACTGCTTCAGCGAACATCGTAGCGCATGACTCAACTCACACTCACATCCTACGAAGCCCTCGCCCGCTGGCCGGCGCACAAGCCGCTCCCCAAGGGGCTTGATGCAGTATGGGCATCGGCGCAAGGGCATCTTCAACCGTTCGCCCGGCGTCGAAATCGCTTCATAAGAGAAGCCGCGAGCATCATCGCGCTGGAAGAGAACTTTGCAAAAATGTCTTCTGCGGAGCTTGCGTCATGTCAAGATTCCTTGCGCGAGCGATTCCGCCGCTCGCGCGATGTGCGCACCGACCTTCACCGCGCCTTTGCTCTTGTGCGCGAAGTCGCGTGGCGTGAGCGCGGCGAAAAGCCATACCTCGTGCAGGTCGCCGGCGCCCTGGCGCTTGAAGCCGGCTGCGTTGCGGAGATGGCGACCGGCGAGGGCAAGACGCTCACCGCCACCATGCCCGCTGTCATCGCAGGTTGGCGCGGGCGCGGTTGTCACCTCATCACCGCCAACGACTACCTCGCCCAGCGCGACGCCAACGCGATGGCGCCAATCTATGAAGCCTGCGCTGTCACCGTCGCCGCCGTCACGACTGAAAGTGACACCGCCGCCCGCCGCGCTGCCTACCGCGCGTGTGTCACATATCTCACCAGCAAGGAGGCCGCGGGCGATCATCTGCGCGACCGGCTGGCGCTCGCGGGCGTCTGCCGGCTCTCTGACGCGCTGGCTCGCGATCTCACCGGCGCCCCCGTCGCAACTCCTATCCAGCGCAGCCTCGAATGCGCCATCGTTGATGAAGCAGACGCCGTCCTTATTGATGAAGCAGTCACGCCGCTCATTCTTTCAGCTTCCGCGCCAAACACCGAAGAAACCCATGCCTACGAGCAAGCCGCCACGATGGCCCGCAACTTTGAGCGCACAAAACACTACATCGTCGATGAAGCTCATCGCGAAGTTCGCTTGACATTCGATGGCTTCACTCTGCTCGATTCGTTGCGCCGCGACCAGACCGCTGAGCTTTCCGCTGTTTTTTCCGGCGCCCGCCGGGCTGAAGAAATGCTCACACAGGCGCTCACCGCGCGCGAGCTCTTTCTGCCTGGCAAGCAGTATGTTGTTCAGGATAACCGTCCCGTCATTGTTGATGAGTTCACCGGACGCCTCATGCCCGACCGCGAGTGGCGCGCCGGCCAGCACCAGGCCGTGCAAGCAAAAGAAGATCTCCCCATCTCCGCGCCGAAGGAAACACTCGCCCGCATCAGCTTTCAGCGCTTCTTCCGCCTCTATCGCAAACTCTCCGGCATGACCGGCACCGCGCGCGAGGGCCGGCGCGAGTTCTGGGATATCTACCGCATGCCCGTTGTCTCCATCCCCACCAACAAGCCCGTCGCGCGCACGCGCCGTCCCGCAAAGCTCTACGTCAACGCTCCTTCCAAGCGCCGACAAATCATCGCCGCAATCCAAACAGCTCACGAGCGCAGCCAGCCTATTCTCGTTGGCGCCCGCTCCGTGCGCGAAAGCGATACACTCAGCAAGCTTCTCGAGGACCGACACCTGCCTCACAGCGTTCTGAATGCCGAACGCCACGCAGAGGAAGCCAGCATCATCGCTCGCGCCGGAGCCCACGCCTGCATCACCATCGCCACCAACATGGCCGGCCGTGGCACAGACATCAAACTCGAAGATAAATCCCGCGCCGCGGGCGGCCTCTTCGTCATCGCCACCGAAATGCACGAAGCTGCCCGCATCGACCGCCAACTCTTCGGCCGCGCCGGCAGGCAGGGCGATCCCGGCGCCTGCCAGCTCTTCGCAAGTCTCGATGACGAACTCATCCAGCGCTTCGGCGGCCCATTTATGCTTTTAACAAAAACATTTGGCGAACATCCGCCGCGAACCCTCGCGCTTTTCGCGCTCCGCAGGGCCCAGCGCCGCGCCGAAAAACACGCCCGCCGTCTGCGCAAAGCCGTCCTTCGCTCTGACGACTGGCTTGATGACTCCCTCGCCTTCTCAGGACGCGAATAACTGCCCCTGCTACACTGGGGTCGTTCGCTCGGGGCGCCGGCGCCCGCTCGTGAGACGCCAGCTGAGACGCACCCGTAGAACCTGATCCGGCTCGCACCGGCGTAGGGAACGCGACATCGTGCTGCATTCACTTTCCACAAACACGCACACTCTTCACATCAACCAGCCCTATTCAGCCATGCCCGCGCCCAATCTCTCTGCATCAACATCGCACATCGCCCCCGCGCCGATCATCGCTTCATCACCCGAAAGGCCCCGCCCGTGATTCATCCCAACAACAACACCAACAACGACCACCCCTATCCCAAAGCCAACCCCGATCACCTCGCCAAAAACTCACCCGCGCGCAAAGCAGCATCCCTCGCGCACGGCGACTCTTCCCAGTGGGGCGCCGAAGTCAACACTCCCCGCACCGACGGCCCCAAACTCTCAAACAACTACCCCCCCCCCCTTCACGGCGCCCACAATCCCGCCTCCGACCGCGCCGGCACATCGCCCGGCTCCTTCGCTCTCGCTCCCGATGTCGGCGGACCCCTCATGTTCAGTTCTCCCGACACGCCAGGCATGCCCGCCCCCTCAAACAAAACCGCGTGGGACTTTCTCCCGGAAGATTGGACAACTGATTTCCTCACCGGCAAGCGCGCACAAAGCGCAACACTCCGGCCCTTTGCATCTGCAACTGGCGCCGGCGCCAACTCCGAAACTGCAGAAGTAATTTTCCGCGACGCCCAGAACAACATCCGCCGCGTCACCTATCCCGCAAGCCTCACTCCCATCACCCAGCTTGAGTTCGCCCGGCTCGGCGTTGTCACTCCCGAAATGCGCCGCGTCGCGGAGCGCGAGCCACACCTCACACCCGAACAAATCCGCGATGAAATTGCCGCCGGCCGCCTCATCATCCCAGCCAACAAAGCTCATCTGGAGCACAGCCTCGACCCGATGGCCATCGGCCGCGCCTCGCGCACCAAGGTCAATGCCAACATGGGCGCTTCCCCCGTCTCCTCTGGCGCCGACCAGGAACTCGAAAAACTCCGCTGGGCAGAACACTGGGCCGCCGACACCGTCATGGACCTTTCCACCGGCGGCGATCTTGACGCCTGCCGCGAAGCAATCATCAAAAACTCCACCGTTCCCATCGGCACCGTCCCCATCTACTCCATGATCATCGGCCGCCGTCTCGAAGACCTCTCTCCTGAAATCATCCTCGAAACAATCGAACACCAGGCGCAGCAAGGCGTCGACTACATGACCGTCCACGCCGGCGTTCGCTTCGCGCATCTTCCTTTCATCAAAGACCGCCTCATCGGAATCGTCTCGCGCGGCGGCTCTCTTCTCGCCAAATGGATGCTCACGCACGACGCTGAAAATCCCATGTACACACTCTGGGATGACATCTGCCAAATCCTCCGCGCCCACGATGTCTCCTTCTCCATTGGTGACGGCCTGCGCCCCGGCGGCCTTGCCGACGCAACCGATGAAGCCCAGCTCCGCGAGCTCTCAACAATCGCAGAGCTCACCGAACGCGCCTGGCGCCATGGTGTGCAGGTCATGGTCGAAGGCCCCGGCCACGTCCCCCTCGATCAGATCGAATACAACATGAAGCTCCAGCGCACGCTCTGTCACGGCGCCCCCTTCTATGTGCTCGGCCCCCTCGTCACCGATGTTTTCCCCGGCTACGACCACATCACAAGTTGCATCGGCGCCACCAACGCCGCCTGGCACGGCGCCGCCATGCTCTGCTATGTCACGCCTAAAGAACACGTTGGTCTGCCCAAGCGCGAAGATGTGAAACAAGGGTGCATCGCCTACAAAATCGCAGCTCATGCCGCCGACGTCGCGCTCGGCATCCCCGGCACGCGCGACTGGGATGACAACCTCACCCGCGCCCGCGCCGCCCTCAACTGGGAAAAACATTTCGACCTCGCCTTTGACACCGACACCGCCCGCGCCCTTCACGATGAAGACCTCGATGTCGATACAGACTTCTGCGCCATGTGCGGCCACGACTGGTGCTCCGTCCGCATCAGCAAGGAAATTCAGGAGTTCGCATCGGGCAAGGCAGAGGGTTTCGAGCGCGCCGGCGCCGGCGGCAAACCCGGCGCTCCGATCCAGTCCGCAGCGCTCACTGTCGAGCAAAAACAAATCCTCGAACAGCGCGGCGTCCTCTCACCCGAGGAAATCCATACGCTCGCGGCCAAGACCAAGAACAAAGTCGGCGCGGGCGCCGGCGATAAAGCCGCCTGTCATTCGGATTATGTGGATGCGACCGCAGCGAAGGACATTCAGGAATCAAGTGTGTGAACACTCACCGATGGCGATCGGAGCGGAGCTCGATGATGCCGGCCTCGTGACGCCGCCGTCAACGGAACACCGCGGCGCCGGCGTCTTCTGATAATTATCTTTCAGCGACGCGTCCGAATCTGTACCATCCCGCCATGATGCAACTACAAGACATGGAGCTGGCCCATCTTATTTTCGCCCTCATCATGGGCTTGCCTATCGCGTTCATTATGATGGCCCTCCTGGCCTCCATCGCAGCTCTACCCATGCGAGCAGGCTCAAAATGGTACGACGAGGACAACATGCCTATCGACTACGGCGCCGCATTTATGACCCTCTTCATCGCGCTGGTGATCTACGCTATTCTGCGCCTCGCTGTGCGCTCACACTGCTCGCTTACACAATTTATATTCCGTTTGCCATTGTCGGCGCCATCATCTTGTTTGCTGCCCAGAGTCTGGCGCCGACTCAGTGACACGCGATCATCATGTCACTCGCAGGGCTCGATACAAAGCAGATTCCCGCAGCTCCGCGCTTAAGGCCCACTCTTCATCGCGCTCGAGAACAGCCGCAGCTGCAAGGTATCCACTCCGCGCTGCGCCTTCCATCGTCGCCGGCCAGCCCGTCTGCACATAGTCCCCCGCCAGAATGATCCTCGATGTCCCCGTCGTTTCGGGACGCGCCCGCTCTGCCTCCGGCGTCGGCGCAAAGGTCGCCAGCTTCTCCTTCACCGCCCGAACGCGCACCAACTCCGCCTCCCTCGCAGCAGGCAAACACGCGCGCACATCCGCCAGCACGCGCTTTCCAATCACTTCTTCACTGAAAGACATCCACTCATCCGCAGCGCTCACCACCGCATGCACATGCTCTGTGCGCGCGCCCGACGATTCATCGACATCACTCTTGCGAAAGAGCCACTGCGTCCCCCGCCCCACCAAAACCGCGTGCGGCAGCTCGCCCATCACCGCCCGATCAAACCACAGATGCACACCGAGAATCGAACTATGCTCCAGCTTCGCGACCGCAGAAAAACGTTCATCCCGCTGTCGCACCGCGGCATCAACAACACGCCCAACCCGCTCAAATGGGAGCGCGCAGACCGTTCGGTCAGCATGCAACGTCTCGCCCGAAGCAAGCGTCACACTCGTTTCATCCATGCGCACCGCCGACGCGCCCAGACGGATCACTCCGCCGGCTCCCTCGATCGCGCTGATCGCCGGGTCGTAAAGCTCCACCAAAGGCGCCGCGCTCACGCCGATTTCTGAAGCGACTCGATTCCCCAGAAAGCCGCCCTGAAACACATAGAGCGCCGTTGCGGCGCACACACGATTCACATCAAGATTGCACGCGCTCACAACGATCGGCGACCAGACCTTGTCAATCACACTCCCCGGCTGCTCATGCGCACAAAGCCACTCGCCAAATGTCTGATCCCGCCATTCATCCAGATTTGTGCGCGCAATCTCACGCATCCCCAGCGCCAGGGCGCCCTTTTCCCCAACAGTAAGAAAACGCGACGCGAGAAATGAAGGCGCAAAATGCGCCGGCGCCGGAAGAAACGCCGCCGGCTTCCACACACTCCGCCGCCCGCCCTCCTCCAGCCAGTTGATCTCCGTTGTCCAGCGCAACTTATCCGTGACCCCCATGCGCGCGCACAAGTCCAGATAATTCACGCAGCAGCCCATCGCGACGTGCTGGCAGTTGTCGAGTCGATCCCCCGTGCGCGCATCATCAAAGCTCGTCGCCCGCCCGCCCAGCTTTTTTCTCGTTTCAAGTAGCGTGACCGCAACGCCTTCCGCCGCCAGCCGAATCGCGCACGACAACCCGGCGACGCCGCCTCCGACGACAATCACGGACAGGCCGGATCCGGTCGGCGCCGTCACGAGCGTTTGGCCTCACCCCGCGTCATCAGGGCAGCTCGAAACGCGATGCCGGCTTTGTGGATCGAGCGCACGCGAATCCGCCGATCAATAATGCGCTGCGGCGCGTTTTCGATCTTCTCAAGCAGCCTGGAATAAATCCTCGTCATCGCCCACAGCGCAGATCGGGAGTCCGCTTCGATGAGCTGATCCAGAGGCGCCGACGCGTCGTAGTGCGCCCGCGCGCGGGCAGCGCGATCGCGCACAAAGGCAGCGCACACACGCGGCTTGCGCCAGTGGCGCAGCTCCTCCGCGGTCAATCCCGCGCGCTCAAAGGCGTCGGCGGGCAGATAAATTCGGCCCGCGTCGAAATCCTCGACAAAGTCGCGCAGCATGTTGGTCTGCTGAAACGCCAGCCCGCGCTTCGTCGCCAGTTCGCGCGCCAGCGTTTCATCCGCACCTGCGCGCACGCCCCAGATCGCGATGCACACGCGCCCCACCGTCGCAGCGACGCAATCGCAATAACGGTCAGCTTCAGCCTCCGTCGCGATGACTTTGTTAACTGAAAGATCATCTTCGAGCCCGTCGAGCATAGCCCGGATGTCGGCGTGATCGATTGGAAACTCGTTGAGCGTGTGCGCGAGCGCGACCCACATTGGCTCGGAAACGGGGGCGGCGTTCGTTGAAAGGAGCTGCTCGGTTTGGTCACGAAATGCGTGTAGCTTCTCTCGGCGGGTTGTTTCTGGTTCGTCGGCGTCTGCGATGTCGTCCCCGGTGCGCATCCATGCGTAGACAGCGAAGAGGGCGGATCGTTTGGGTTCGGGGGCGAGTTTGAGGCCGTAATAGAAGTTGCGGGCGCGTTGGCGCGTGACTGCTTTGCACTCTTCGAAGGCGTCTTGTACGACTGACGTGCGCGCGTGGACAGCAGTTGCGTTGTGGGGAGTGGCGCGTGTCATGCGCTATTTCTCCGATTCCGTGCGCGCAGCAGGGAGGCTTGGGCGATGAGGGCGAGCTTGCGAGAGCGCGTCAGGCGGGGTCGTTTCCATAATGTTGTGCAGCCGATGCGTTCGATGCTGGTCAAAACGGATTCACCGCCGGCGCCGAAAAGCCAGATGACGGGTCCGATGCGCGCGTCGAGTGAGCGCGAGAGCGGCCGACCTTCCTGGAAGAGTTGGCGTGTGCGCACGACGAGTGGCCTGAGGGCGTATATGTAGGCGATTCTTGCTTCCGGATCGTGCGCACGAGTGAGCATGTCGCGAAGGGCGGGCGCGTCGAGGCTGGTTTCCTGTCGGGGGAGATAGACGCGGTCGCGCTCGAGGAGATCGCGCTGGACATCCTGCCAGAAGTTGGTGAGCTGGAGGGCGGTGCAGGTGGCGTCGGACATACGGGTGACATTTTTATTGCGATCAAGGCGCGGGTCAACGCCGGCGAGAGCGAGAACGATGCGTCCGACGGGATTGGCGCTGCCTTTGCAGTAGTTGATCAGGCTGTCCCAGTGTTCGTGTTGATGGATTCGCTGATCGTCTTCGAAGGCGTCGAGGAGGTGATGGAAGGGGGCTGGATCGAGCGCATGTTTGCGGGCGGTTGCAGCGAGTGCGATGAAGACTGGATGGGTTGGCTCGTCTGAATGAGAGTCGCGGTTGGAGTTTGGCGTCGCTGGTCGAGGCGCGCCGGTATGGAGGAGGGGTGGCGGGGAGCTTTCGAGATCGACAGAGTTGAAGCAGCCGATGAGCTGCTGGCGCCAGCGGGCGAGAAGATCGAGTGATTGCGTTCGGGCTTTGGGTCCGGCGCCGGTTTCGTCGGCGAGATCATCGGAGCATCGGCAGAAGGCGTAGACGGCGGCGAAGTCGTCGCGCAGGTCTTTGGGCACAAGTCGGGAGAGAACGGAAAAATTTTCGTAGTGGCTTGTGGTGAGATCACGCAGTGTGCGACTTGCCTGCTCGTGGGTTATGGGCGATTCGTGGCTGGCGGGCGAGCGGAGATTGTGCGCAGGGGCGGCGGGGTTCTCGTCCTTTTCGGCGGCAGGGTCATTGGCAGGGCGAGGGCAGTTGTCGAGAGTGGTTGTTGACGCAGGTGTGGACAAGGCTCTTGGCGCTCCAGTACATGACCCAGTCGTGGGATTTGGCGCGAGAAGCGCCTGAGGGCGCGGAGTGGGCCCGGCCCGCTATGATTGCGATATTGGGAGGCTGCGTCGAGTGACGCTGCCGAAATTGACGCCAATCACGGTTTTCACAGACTTGGAAAAGAACTGAGCACTCATGCGGATTCTTCTTGCCAACCCTCGCGGGTTCTGCGCCGGCGTTCATATGGCGATTGATGTCGTGGATCAGCTTCTGGATCTTTTGCCTGGTGAACCCATCTATGTGTTCCATGAGATCGTACACAACAAGCATGTGGTGGAGCGTTTTCGGGAGCGAGATGTCACGTTTGTTGAGGATGTCAACGAGGCGCCGGAGGGGAGCATTATTGTCTTCTCGGCCCACGGCGTTTCGCCGGCGGTGCGTGAGATTGCGCGGGCGCGGCGTCTGACTTCAATCGACGCGACGTGTCCGCTTGTGACCAAGGTTCACGCGGAGGCGATTCGATACGCCAGGCAGGGGTATCAGATTCTGTTGATCGGGCATGTGAATCATCAGGAGGTTGCGGGGACGCGCGGGGAGGCGCCTGATGCGATTCAGGTGGTGGAGACGACGGCGGACATTCCCAAGCTCTTTATCAAGGATGCTGACAAGCTTGTGTATCTGACGCAGACGACGCTTTCAACGGATGACGCGGAGGTGATTATCTCAGCGTTGCAAGAGGTGTTTCCGAATATCAAGGCGCCGCCTTCGAGTGATATTTGCTACGCGACGACGAATCGGCAGCGGGCGGTGCGGCAGATTGCGCCGGAGTGTGATCTTGTGCTGGTGGTGGGATCGAAGAACTCATCCAACTCGTTGCGTTTGACGGAGCTCTCTGAGAGTGAGGGGACGCCGGGGAAACTGGTTGATGATGTGAGCGAGGTTGATCATTCCTGGTTCCCGACGGGCGAAGAGACGGTGCTGGTGACGGCGGGGGCGTCGGCGCCGGAGTATTTGGTTGCGGAGTTGTGCAGGACGCTTTTGGATCGTCATGGAGGGACGATTGAGCTGCGCGACGTGGTGCATGAGGACACTTATTTTGACATGCCGAAAACGCTGAAGGTGATGATGCGAGCCAAGGGGATGGATCCGAAAGAACGGCAGATTCGTATTACATCGCCGGTGGTGACGGCGGAGCTCTATGGGGCGGCGCCGCTCACGATCGGGGCGAGCGGATGATGCGCAGCTAGCGGTGGAGCACCCGGAGCGCCATATTTTTGACGAAACGCCTGAATCGCTTGGCGCTTGGTGCGCTGCGCACGGGATGGCGGGGTTTCGCTCGGAGCAGATTCTTAAGTGGGTGTATGAACAGGGTGTCGGCGTTCCGGCGGCGATGTTGAATCTCAGCAAGGCTGACCGAGAGCTGCTTGGGCGGGAGTTTGTTTTTGTTTCGGGGCGGACGATTGCGCATCGGCAGGCGAGCGACGGGACACAGAAATTGCTTGTGCAATGGGATGAGTTCGGGGGCGCCGGTGCTGAAGAACAGGTTGTTGACGAGAAAGAGGGGGTTTCGCTGCCGATTATGCAGGCTGGGGGCGGACAGAGCCGGGGCGCTCGCGATGATGAGCTTGACGCTGCGCGGCAGACTGAGTGTGTGATGATTCCCTCGGAGGGGCGCCAGACGGCGTGTATTTCTTCGCAGGTTGGGTGTCCGGTTGGGTGCCGGTTTTGCGCTTCGGGATTGGGGGGCTTGGATGGGAATCTTTCTACGGGGCGGATTGTCGAGCAGGTGTGGCGGCTGGGGCAGCTGCAGGGAGTCGGGCGGATTTCGAATGTTGTCTTTATGGGGATGGGGGAGCCGCTGGCGAACTTTGGGGCGGTGAAGCGGGCGGTGGAGACGATCGCGGCGCCGTGGGGGCTTGGGATTGGGGCGCGGAAGATTACGATTTCAACAGTGGGGCTTCCGGCGGCGATTGAACGGCTGGCGCGGGAGCTTGATCTGCCGGTGACATTGGCGCTGTCGCTACACGCGCCGAATGATGAGTTGCGGCGACAGCTTATTCCGTGGTCTGAGCATACGACGATTGATGCGCTGGTGGCTGCGTGCGAGGTGTGGTTCAAGAAGACGGGTCGTGAGATTACGCTTGAATATATTTTGCTGGGCGGGGTGAACGATCAGGAAGAGCACGCGCAGGAGCTGGCGCGGGTGACGAAGAGGCTGCGCGCGAATGTGAATTTGATTCGGTACAACGAGGTTGCGGGGTTGGAGTTTCGCAGGCCGCAGTCGCGGGATGTGCTGCGTTTTCAGGAGGTTTTGCGCGGGTGCGGCGTGAATGCCCATATTCGGGCGAGCCGGGGGCGGGATATTGAGGCGGCGTGCGGGCAGTTGCGGCACGAGACGGCGGGGGCTGGTTAAAAGGGCGCCATTAGGTTTGCATGAGTGATGCGAATCGCTCTGCGTCGACATTGCCGCCGGAAATGATGACGCCGATGCGTTTGTTGCGGGCTTGGATTTTTTCTTCCATGAGGGCGGCGGCGGCGAGGCTGCCTGTGGGCTCGACGACGATCTTCATGCGCTCGAAGAAGAAGCGCATGGCGCGGACGAGGGCGGCGTCGGGGACGCTGACCATATCAGTGACGAGCGAATGGATGATGGCGAAGGTGTGCTCGCCGAGCGAGTTGGTGCTGGCGCCGTCGGCGATGGTGTTGGGCGTGTCGATGCGGATGAGTTTGCCGGCGCGGAAGGATTGGACGCCGTCGTTGCCGGCATCGGGCTCGACGCCGATGATTTTGCAGTGTGGCGCGAGTTCCCTGGCGGTGATGGCGCAGCCGGAGATGAGCCCGCCGCCGCCGACGCAGACGATGAGCATGTCCAGCGGGCCGGTTTTTTCGAGGAGTTCTTTGGCGACGGTTCCCTGGCCGGCGATGACATGCGGATGATCGAAGGGGGGGATGATGGTGAGGTTGCGTTCTTGTGCGAGCTCATTGGCGAGGGCTTCGCGGGATTCTTCCGAGCGGTCGTAGAGGATGACGTCGGCGCCGTAGGCGCGGGTGGCGTTGAGCTTCAGGCGCGGGGCGTCTTTGGGCATGATGATTGTTGTTGAGACGCCGAGGAGTTTTCCTGCGAGGGCGGTCGCCTGGGCGTGGTTGCCTGAGGAGAAGGTGAGGACGCCTCGGGTTTTTTCGTCGGGGGAGAGGCGGGACATGGCGTTGTAGGCGCCGCGAAACTTGAAGGCGCCGACGCGCTGGAAGTTTTCCGCTTTGAAGAAGACCTCGGCGCCGGTGATTGTGTTGAAGGCGCGGGAGGTGAGGACGGGCGTGCGGTTGGCGACGGGGGCGAGGCGCTCGCTGGCGGAGGCGATGTCGGCGTAGGTGACGGCGACGGGGGGCGCGGATGGAGATTGGTTGGTCATGGGGGAAGTGTAGGGATGATTTCAACAAGATACCGGACATGTCAATGGGCATTTACTTGGTTTGAATGCAACCCAGTTGTCCGTCAAACAGCGTGCATTGAGATAGTGCCCGTTTTCTACCGTGAAGATCCGTAGCTGTCCCGAAAAGCTTGCAACGCTTTCCCAGGATTGACGTCGTTCGCTGTCTCATGGTTGGGAGGACTTATCCTGCTGTGTTCAGGAATGCGACCAAACGGTTGTCTTGCCCGTGCGACGAGATCGGAGTCAAACGGTGAATTGTCAGATAGCAGCCAGCGAACCAACTCAAGGGTTTCTTTGCATCCAGCGAAGATGCGCTCGCGCGCCCAGGAAGCAAGAAAAAAATTGAGATGACCAATGCTCAATTTGGCCACCTGTTCGAGAGCTTTTTCGTGTCCTCCGAACAGTGCAACATTTTGCGCTAGAGGGACGATTACCATGAATTCATTCTTGTTCAATCGACCTGTTGTGCACACTGGATGGTCTGTAATAACTATTTTAGGATCGTTGTCAGATAACCAGTAAAACTTCCAGTTCCAGTCTTTACGGGCAAACAAATCCGAATATGTGGCGTACCAATGGACCCTTGTGTGGTTGTCAACGACATTCTTCATGTTTGTGAGACCATTAATAAGTCCTCGCGGAAGATATTGTGGCCAGGAAAGGGGCATGTCATTTACGAATTGAGTGCGTACAAGCATTGAAGCAACCCACGCTATCAGAGCGGATTCTTGATGGGTATCAAGGGCTTTCATTTCTAATACTTCGTCGTAGATTTTGGCAAAATTTTGTTCCAAGGGGATGAGCAACTCGGCATCAAGGTCACCTCCGCCGTATTTATAAAAATCGTCACGAAACAGGATTCCACTCGGGCTGCGTCGTCGTGTGCCGACCTGAAACTCTGGCTTTACCATCTCGACGAGTTTGCCGTCTTCGCCGGCGAAGCGGCGGATCATTTGCTGGGGCACGATGTGCTGGCGCTTGCCTGTTTCTTGAGCTTTCATTGATCCAAAGGATAGCCGTGCCATGGCGGCATCGTTTAGCGGTTAGACTCGGCTGATGAATGGATCGAACAGGGGATCGAAGGGCGGTGGTTCGGGGCGGAGGCCGGGGGCGCGCGGGCCGGGCGGGGAGCGGAGCGGGAATCGTGGCGGTGGGCGCGGCGGCGGTGGATATAGCGGGAGCAGGCCGGGCGGGACGCGGGGGGGGCAGAAGCGGTCGGGTCCTGAGAGGCCGGCTCGTCAGTTTGGCGGGGGGACGGCGCGGGGGATTGTGACGCGGCGGATCGCGGCGCAGGTGAAGCGGTATCCGGATCTGGATATTTCGCGCCTTGAGACGGAGGGGCTTGATGCGCGAGACGCTGCTTTGGCGCACGCGATTAATGACATTTGCATGAGCCGGCTGCTGACGCTTTCGTATCTTTTGGCGCGCTCTGCCCAGCGTGAGTGGATCGAGATTGAGCCTCGGGTGCAGGCAGCGATGCTGGTTGGCGGGGCGCAGTTGGTGTTTCTCGATCGTGTTCCTCCGCACGCTGCGATTAATGAATCGGTCGAGTGGGCGAAGCGGACGGTTCGGGCGGGGGCTGGTGGGATTGTGAACGCGACGCTGCGGCGGCTGGCGGAGCTTGTGGATGCGGGGGGCGAGAGTGAGAAGCGAGAGCGGTGGACGGATGGGCGGGATGAAGTTCCACTTGAAGATGGTCGGGCGCTGGGGTTGATTGCGGATGTGATGCCTGTCGATCCGGTGGAGCGGCTGAGCGTGGCGACGAGCCATCCGGAGCATCTTTTGCGTTCGTGGATGCGTTTGATGTCTTTGCGCGAGGTGCGTGAGCTGGCTTTGCATGGGATCGCGCGGCCGCCGACTATTTTGAATACGGCGCATTTTCAGGGAGATATCGCGGAGCTTTCGAGGGACGACGTGGAACTGACTGCTCATCAGGCGCCGGGGCATCATGTGTTTCGCGGGCCGCATGGGCGGCTGATTGAGCTGTTGAAATCGCGTGATGATGTGTGGGCGCAGGATCCGGCGTCGAGCCTGGCGGTGATGAGTGTGAGCGATCTTTCGCCGATGGTGGTGATGGATATTTGCGCCGGGAAGGGGACGAAGACGAGGCAGCTGGCGAAGACATTTCCCGAGGCGCAGATCATCGCGACGGACATTGACGCGCCGCGACTGAAGATGTTGGGAGAGGCATTTGCGGGAGAGAGCCGGGTTCGTGTGATTCCGTATGCGGATCGGAATGAGTGGGCAGCAAAGGTTGACCTGGTGTTGATTGACGCGCCGTGCTCAAATACGGGCGTGCTGGCGCGGCGGCCGGAGGCGAGGTACCGGGTGAGCCTGGAACGGACGGCGGATCTGGCCCGCATTCAACGGCAGCTCATCGCGGATTGCATTCCGCTGCTCACGCCGGAGGCGAGTCGGCGCGGGGGGATTGTCTATTCGACGTGCAGCCTGGACCCAGCGGAAAACGAGGAGCACATCGATTGGGCGGTGCGGTGGCATGGGTTGCGATCCTCACGGGTTGAGCGGCGTCTGCCTTCGGGAGGGCCGGGCGAGCCCTCGGAGCGATACACCGATGGCTCGTTCGCGGCGCTGATCGCGTGAATCTTTGAGATAGTTTGCTGGTTGGGGGAGGTCGAGGTTTGCCGATGGTCGCGGCGCGGGTACACTTGACGATCACGCATATTCCGCACGGGAGGGGCCCAGGTTCGGCCTTTCTGTTCGACGGTCCTGGTCTTATGAGAAAGTAGAGGGGTTCAGCGTGACCTTGCTGGACATCCTGACGCCTGCTTGCATTAAAGCACCGCTCGACGCTTCGGATAAGAAGTGCGCGATCGATGAGCTTGTCGACGTGCTCGTCGATGCGGGCAAGATTAACGACGGCGTCTCGCTCAAGGAAGCGGTCTGGGCGCGCGAGCAGACCCGGACGACGGGGATCGGCCATGAGCTTGCGATCCCGCATGGCAAGTGCGGAGGGGTGCACAATCTCGCGATGGCGATCGGCAAGCCGGCGGAGCCGATTGATTTCGCTGCGATTGACTCGAAGCCTGTGAAGCTGATTGTGCTGTTGGCGAGTCCGGTGGATCGGACGAGTGAGCACATTCAGACATTGGCGCGCATCAGCCGGATGATGATTAACGACGAATTCCGCGAGCGCATCTATGCAGCGACAAGCGCGGATGAGATTTACACGCTGCTGCAAGAGCAGGAGCAGTCCGTCGCGTCGTAGTTTTTGATGGGCCGAGAAGCAGCGGTCGCCAATAAAAAAAGAAGATGTTCAGGCGGCAGGGTTTTTGTGCGCGCTGGGGATTGACTCTGCGGGGCGCTGCAGCGCTGTTTTTGTTTGGGTGGCAGCGGCGGTGAGCGATTCGAGGCGGCCGAAACATCTGTCAGCGCTCACGCGAAACCAGGCGTAGGGGAAGAGTGTGATCATCGCGATGATGAGTCCGAAGGCCGTCGTCAGTAGCGCCTCAGCGATGCCCGCAGCGACGGCGGTTGGGTCGGTGACGATGGCGTCATCGGCGCCGAGCAGGCGGAAGCTGGCGATGATTCCCATGACTGTGCCAAGAATCCCGAGCATGGGAGCAGCGGTGATGATGGTGGAGAGTGTGGCGCCGAAGCGCTCGATGGGTTTGCGGTGGGCTTCGATGATCTCAACGGCGCGGGTGTCGGCTTCATCGGGCGTGATGGGGCAGCGGGAGGCGAGGTCTGAGAGGGCGCGTCCGTAAACGGAGTTGTCCCGTCCGGCGAGGGCGCGCAGAGCGGAGAGATCGCCTGTGCGGAGCAGACTCGCTGCGGTGTCGAGCCAGCGGGTGCGGCCGGGGCGGTTGGTGACGAGCCAGAACATCGCCCGCTCGAGGGAGAAGGTGATCGAGACGAGGCTGAGGGCGAGCAAGGGCCACATCACCCATCCGCCAGCGATGAAGACTGATCGGACTGTCTCAAAAGAGCTGGTGAACATGGGCGCCAATCATATCCGGGGCGGCGAACGCAGCGGTATTCGCCAGGCGTTGTTTGTCCGGGGGTCGAGGCCTCCCTACACTCGCGCCCGTGACGATGCACACAATCAAACCGGCAAATATTGAGGTGACGAGCGCTGCCAGCGCGCAGGAGGCCCTGAGAGCCGAGCCTGTGGCGCTGTCAGAGCCGACGCCGGCGATCAATGACTACATGGCGGCCCGGCTGGATCGGTTTGATCTGCCGAAGAATCTTCGGGAGGCGATCGGCTACGCCCTGCTGGCTGGGGGCAAGCGAGGCCGGCCCGTTTTACTGGTCCAATGCTGCCGGGCTGTTGGCGGGGAGGCTGAAGCCGCCCTTCCTGCGGCGATGGCGATTGAGCTGATTCACAGCTTTTCGCTGGTCCATGACGATCTGCCCGCGATGGATAATGATGATCTGCGTCGGGGGAAGCCAACTGTCCATAAGAAGTTCGGCGAGGCGATGGGCATTCTCGTCGGCGATGCGATGATGAGCCTGGCGTTTCAGATTTTGTCCCCGCCGGAGGTTTCGATGGACCTTGTCGGCCCGCTGGCGAGGGAGCTGGCCCAGGGCACGACCGCGATGATCGCTGGGCAGGTGTATGACACGCTGGGCGGCTTTACGCCCGATGAAACGGACGCCAGCCGGCTTAATTTGATCCATCGAAACAAGACGGGCGCTCTTATTCGGTCGGCGTGCAGAATGGGGGCGATCGTGGGGCGGGCTGACGAAGGGGCGCTCGATGGCATCACCCGGTATGGCGAAGCTGTGGGGCTGATTTTCCAGATTGTTGATGATCTGCTCGATATTGAGCAGACGGTCGAACACACCGGCAAGCGGACCAATAAAGACGCTCAGGCGGGCAAGCTGACCTACCCGGCTGTGCATGGGGCGCCGGCGTCGAGGGCCCGGATTGAGGACTTGAGGCAGGTCGCCCAGGCTGCGATCGAACCTTTGGGTGCGAAAGCCGCCGCTCTGGCCGAACTTTGCGATTTTCTGGCCGTTCGTACAAAGTAGAGGGGATCAGCCTTAGGCGACGATCTCACGTTTGAGCTCTGCGGGAGACTCCGCGGGGGGATATCGTTGGCGCCAGAGACTCGCTGACTTGCGTAGGGAAGGACTCCATGAAGCTGTTGCCCACTATCAACACACCCGCCGACATCAAGAAGATTCCTATTGATCGTCTTGATGATCTGGCTGAGGAAATCCGCGAGGCGATCTGCGCGCAGGTGCAAAAGACTGGCGGGCATCTGGCGCCCAACCTCGGAGTCGTTGAGCTCTCTATCGCGCTGCACTATGTCTTTGATTTCGCCCACGACCGCCTGCTCTTTGATGTTGGGCATCAGTGCTATCCGCACAAACTGCTGACGGGCCGGCTTGGCAAGCTCGACAAGCTGCGCACCAGTGAGGGAATGTCAGGCTTTCCCGAGCCGCGCGAGTCGGAATACGACCTCTTCACTGTAGGTCACGCCGGGACCAGCATTTCGACGGCGGTGGGCATGGCGCGCGGCGACACGCTCGCGGGCGAAGCCTTCGATGCAGCAATCAAGCCTGATGGGCGCCGGGTTGTCTCGCTGATTGGCGACGCTTCGATCGTCAACGGTGTTGCGATGGAAGGGCTCAATAATGCGGGGACGCTGCGCCGGCAGTTTCTTGTTGTTCTCAACGACAACGGGATGTCCATCGCGAAACCGCAGGGCGCGATCGCGCGGTACTTCGATCGCGTGCGTCTGAGCAACCTCTACACCGATCTTAAGCGACAAGCAGCCCGTGTCCTTGATCGACTGCCGGGGGGATCGATGGTCGAAGAGGCGTACCATCGCGCTGGCGAAGCGACCAAGGCGATGATTACGACAGATTCGTGGTTCGAGCACTTTGGGCTGATCACAGTTGGTCCTGTCGATGGTCATGATGTGCGTTCGCTCATTGAAATTTTGGCGGAGTCGCGCGACTTTGATCGCCCGATGGTCTTGCACGTCAAGACGATCAAGGGCAAGGGGTTTGGGTTCACCGAAGATGACGCGTGCGCATTTCACTCGCCGGCCGCCTTCAACATGCAGGGTTGCCGGGTTGAGATGAAGAAGAAGGGGCGGAGCTTCACCGCGGCGTTTGGGGACGCGATGGTTGATCTCATGCAGCGCGACGAGCGCATCGTCGCCTGCACCGCTGCGATGCCCGATGGAACGGGGATCTCCAGAGTGCTTCCGCTGTTCCCTGAGCGGGCCTGGGATGTTGGCATTTGTGAATCGCACGCGATGGACATGATGGCGGGGCTGGCGAAGACGGGATACAAGCCATTCTTCGCGGTCTACTCCACCTTCCTTCAGCGGGCTTTTGATCAGGCGTTTCAGGAAGTCTCTCTTCAGGGGCTGCCGGTGCGTCTCTGTCTTGATCGCGCTGGTCTTGTGGGAGGTGACGGAGCGGTTCACCACGGTTTCTGTGATGTCGCGCTCCTGCGCGCATTGCCCGGGGCGGCTCTGACCGCTGCGATAGATGAGCCTTCACTCATCGCTGCGCTGGAGTTCATGCGCAGCTACGAAGATGGATTGTCAGCGGTGCGCTATCCGCGCGACAATGTTTCCGAGCGTTTTACCGGGCAGGAATGCCCGCCTTTTGAGCTGGGCAAGGCCCGGCTTCTGACTGGCGACGCCGAAAGCGCCGACGTCGCGGTTCTGGCGTTTGGAACGCCGGCGCTGGATGCCGTCCGCACCGCAGAGGCGCTCGCTGTTGAGTATCGTGTCGCGGTCTGGGATGCGCGCTTCGCCAAGCCAGTCGATCACGTGTTGCTGCGCTCGTTATTGGAGCGTCGCGTTCCGATCATCACGGTGGAGGATCACGGCGTGACGGGCGGTTTCGGCGCTGCGGTTGTTGAAGCCGCCGCTGAGATGGGGCTTGATGCCTCCCGCGTACGCCGTCTGGGGCTTCCCGATCACTGGATTTACCAGGATTCGCGCGACAGCCAGCTCGCGGAAGTGGGAATCGATCAGGCGGGCATCACCAGGGCTATCCGGAACGCTGTTGATAGCGTTGCGGTGGAGACCAACGTGGCGCCGGTGCAGTTGGGTCGAGGCGCTGCGGCGGCCGGCTCTGTCGCACAATAAGCGAACGGAGCAAAACCTTTTTCCGGACGTTCGTCGCCGATAACGTGCGCCACGAGCGATTGCGCTGCGCGCGCGGTTTGTGATGGGAGCGGCGCCCCTACAAGCGGAAAACCTCCGTGCCTGGACTCGCACATGCTGTTGCATGGGGCAGTTTAGATGCGTCAAGGCTTGACTCGCGCTCTCTCTCACAGACAGCACGACTCCAGCCGCTCCCCGGAAGCGAATGCACATCGCTTGCGGAGATCAGAACAAGAAGAACGACGCACGCACGTTTAGGAGTCAATAAAGATGAACTGGAAAAAGGGATTTGTTGTCGCCGGTCTTATTGGAGCTGGGCTCTTTGGCGCGACAGCAGCGCAGGCGGACACTGTTCAGATCGATTACAGCATCGCGCACGGCACGGACGAAGGTTTCGGCTACTCCGTTTTTCATATCCCCAAGTGGAAGAATGGCGCTCAGGGCTGGGGCTCGGTCGCGTGGCGCATGGTGGGCGGCTTCAGCATCCTCTTCGATGATGACGCTGACACGTTCGAGTTCACGGACTTCGACGCAACTATCTTCCAGGAGACGGATCTGAACCCGGACCTGGGCGCGGAGGCTGGCGAAGTCTCCTTCGTTTCCAGCTCAACGTTCAATGTCAATGGCGCCGGCGTCACCGGCGGCGAACTCACGATGCACTTTGACTTCGGCGCCAACCCCGGGCCCAATGCCAACGCCAACTCCTCGGGCGACATAACGATTGTCTTCCCGCAAATCGCTTTCAATCCCATCGCCAACCGCTTTGACACGACCACCTTTGATCTCGGCCTCTGGGGTGCGACAGCAAACGTCTTCAACTGGCAGAGCCCTCGCGGCATCACCGGCGACACTGGCATCTACAAACTCGGCATGGACCTGCGCGGCGATCCCATGGGCCCGCCCGTCATGATCCCGCTGCCTGGGGGCGCGAGCCTCGCGGTCATGGGCTTCGGCGCCCTGGGCCTGGGCGGGATGACCCGCCGCCGCCGCTAAGCAGGATTCACGGAGAGAGACACACCGTCCCGGCTTGCGTCCCGGTGGAGCATGAGGCGCCATCCGCACCAACCCGCGACACACCCAAGCCCCGTCGGCATCCGTCCGGCGGGGTTTTCTCATGAACAGACCCCGCAGGCGACCACCTTCAACGATTGAGGGCAATATCCTGTCACGATGTCTCATGCTTTCCTATTCAGCCTGGCGAACGCGTCGGACGTGACGCGGACGCTCCTGCTCATCGGAGTTTTGATCGTTGTCGTCGTGATCGCATCTGTCGGGATCATGGCGCTGCGGCGGCGCATTCTCAATGCTGACACTGGCGGAGGTATCGGGGGGGTGTTGCCCCTGCATGAGCTGCGCGCCATGAAGAGTCGTGGTGAAATCAGTGAGGAGGAGTTCCTGAGGCTTCGTGAGCGGATCGTGACGGCGGCGAAAGGGACGCCCGCCGGTGCGTCTGAGAGTCCGAAAACGCCGGCAGGGGCTGAGAAGCGAGCAGACGTGGCGAGGCCGGGCTTCGATCTGACCGGCGATCCATTTCCTGGCGCCTCGCCGCCGGCGGATGAAGGCCCACAGACCGGACAGGGCGACCGCTCTGGGGGCGGGCCGGAGAGAGGTCCAGGGGGTCCGTCAGAGGCTGGATAACCGGGGCGTTGACCGCCGTCCGGTAAGTGTTCGTCTATATGCGCCGATCATGCGCGGAAGAACGGCATGTTGATGCTGCGAAAAGGCCGGAGCATGAAGAACATCTCGCACCCAGCCGATACACTGACGCCGGTGCGCAGCGAGTGGGCTGTCGTTCTTCCAACGGGATAAAAAGAGGGATGTATGGCGAAGAATCGAATCGACGGCGAGGACAACAACCCCGGCGCGAACGAGGGCGGTGGCTCTGGATCAGGATCGGGCTCTGGTTCGGGGTCGGGCTCTGGTGACGGCGGGTTCCGCGGGCGCAAGGTGACCACGTGTTCCTTCTGCGGAAAGACATCGCGCGAAGTCGGGCCCATGGTTGAAGGTCCGAGCGATGTGTACATCTGCTCCAACTGCACTGATTTGTGCCAGAATATTTTCAAGCAGGAGAAGCGCCGCGTTTCCGCGGGGCGTCCGCTCTTTACAACGATTCCCACGCCGCGCCAGATGAAGGAGTTTCTCGATCAGTATGTGATCGGGCAGGAGCAGGCGAAAAAGACGCTCTCAGTCGCGGTGCACAGCCATTACAAGCGTCTGACCCAACTCGATAATGATCAGGCGCCAGTCGAGCTTGATAAGTCCAACGTGTTGATGATCGGCCCGACGGGTTGCGGCAAGACATTGCTGGCGCGCACGCTGGCGCGCATTCTCAATGTTCCCTTTGCAATCGGCGACGCGACGACGCTCACCGAAGCGGGATATGTCGGCGAAGATGTTGAAAACCTCCTGCTTAAGCTGCTCCAGGGCGCGGATTACGATCTTGAAGCAGCCCAGCGCGGCATTATTTACATCGATGAGATCGACAAGATCGGCAAGACCACGCAGAACGTTTCGATCACACGCGATGTCTCCGGCGAAGGCGTGCAACAGTCGCTGCTCAAGATGCTCGAAGGCACCGTCGCGAATGTTCCCCCGCAGGGCGGGCGCAAGCATCCCGAGCAACAGTACATCCAGATGGACACCTCGCAGATTCTGTTTATCTGCGGCGGCACGTTTGTCGGGATCGACGAAATCATTCGCCGGCGCGTTGGCCAGAGGCGCATCGGATTCAACGCTGACACGATAATCAGCGAGGATGACAAAGCCGCGATGCTTTCGCAGGTGACAGCAGATGACGTGCTTGAATACGGGTTGATTCCTGAGTTGATCGGGCGTCTGCCTGTGATCACACCGCTCATGCCGCTGGATGTCGGCGCGCTGGTGAAGGTGCTGACCGAGCCGAAGAACGCGCTGATCAAGCAATATCAGCATCTCTTCAGCCTGGAAAATGCACGCCTGACATTTACGGACGCTGCGTTGGGCACGCTTGCTGAGCGAGCTCTAAAGCGTCAGACCGGCGCCCGAGCCTTGCGCGCTGTCTTCGACGAGTTTATGCTTGATCTCATGTACGACCTGCCTGAGCTTGACAATGACAACACGGAATATGTGATCGACAGCGACTCGCTGGAAGCCGGTGTGAATCTGGCGGATCTGCGCGTCCAGCGCAAAGAGTCTGCGTAAGAGCGGGCGGAGGTTCGAGACAGCCTTCGGCTGACGGCGTCCTGCAAGCGGGTGTCGCCAGTCTGTGCGCCCTTTCTGCCGTATGGAGCCAATATGAGGTTTCTCCCGCGGCGGCTGTGAGCCCCGGAGGTCGCTGTGCCTCTTACGCCGGCGCAGGCTGGGGGTTTCGCCTATCCTTGTCGTTTGAGCCAACTTTCGGGAAACCGGAGTCCGGCGCCCTGCGAATCTTCGACTTCAAGCAATCATGGTGGGCATGTTTAGCAAATCAATCTTCAATCTGCCGGGCGTTCTCCCGCTCGTCGCGATCGCGATCAGCGTGGGCGTTGTCGTGGGCGTCGCCGGCTGTGAGATTGTCGGCGTTATGGCTGCGTCGGCGTACTACGAGGGCTCCCACGATGTGTACGAGGAGTACGACGGGCTGGCGGGCAAGAGCTTTGTTGTGCTTGTCGCAGCCGATCGGATGATTCAGTCCGAACACCCGCGCATCGTGGGCGAGCTGACAAACAACATCACCCAGCGGCTCATCGGGCATGCGGATGTCTCCGGCTTCGTTCCAGCCCCGGCCGTTGCGCAGTTTCAGTATGACACGCCGCAGTGGCCCGCGATGCCCTACTCCGATATCGCAGCCCATTTCGGCGTCGAGCGCATCGTCTTCATTGATCTCTACGACTTCCGCCTGCATGAACCGGGCAATCAATATCTTTGGAACGGGCTCGCTGCTGCGACGTTGGGCATTGTCGAAGCGGATAGCGTGCTGCCTGATGAGTTCATCTTCACCAAGGACATCACGGTGCAGTTTCCTGATGCGGCCGGCTACAGCCGATCAGATTTTCCCGCACAAGCAGTGAGTTCAACGCTGCGCAACCGGATGGTCGATCGCGTTTCATGGCTGTTCTATGAGCACGAGGAGAAGAATGTTCTTGAATATTGAACGTGCCTCATTGCTCGCAAGCTGGACGCGCTCGGCGCCTGTGACGCGAGTTGCGTGCGCGATGGTGATAGCGACTCTCAGCCTCTTCGGCGCCGGGTGCAATATCGTCGGGCCGGCGGCGTACATCATCCACGGGCCCCCCAAGGAATACGCGCTGCATGATCTCGACGCCGGCAAGAAAACCGTGATTTTCGTAGACGATCGCGGGAGTCAGATTCCCCGACGATCCTTGCGCCTCGTCATCGGCAAGCGGGCTGAAGAGACGATTCTCACCAATGATGTCATCAACAAAGACAAGTTGATCTCGTCTCAATCGTCCATGCACGCCGCTGCGGGAGAGCGCGCCGGAGCGCTTTTGAGCGTTGCAGATATTGGTCAGTCGGTCGGTGCGGAGGTGGTCATCTATGTGTCGATCCGGTCCTGGACCTTGCGTCCGGACGGACAAACCCTCGCGCCGATGGCGATCGTTGAGGTCAAGGCGCTGGATGTCGAAAGCAACACGCGCCTCTGGCCTTTGACCGAAGACGGACACCCTCTGGTGGTGCGCATGCCGACCCAGACAGGCGCTGCCACGAATAACGCTGAGCTCAACCTCATGCACAAGGCGCTCGCGGAGCTGACCGGCGTGCAGCTCGCCAGACTCTTCTATACCCACGAGCGTGACACGCTCTCGGGCTCGCTGAGCGATTAAGCTCTCGCCCATTTGAATAATGCTTCAATCGCCACTCGAACATCGCTGAGAGAGCGCGGGCGCATGACTTTGCAGATTCTTCATTGTGTCGATCCATGTCGCGCCGGGTGGCCCGCCTTGGAAGCAATCGCGTCGCTCCAGGCTGCCCATTCGTCCGGGATTGCGCATCATGTCGTTTTGTTTGGAAACGCAAATGAAGAACAGCGCGCTCAGCGTCTCGGTGTGACGCCCGGGATTACGCTGTGTCCGCCGGGGCGCGATCCTGCGCTGGCGCGCCGATGCGCTGCTCGCGTAGCGCCCGCCTTCCTGGCAGCGGACATATGTTGCGCATGGAGCAGCCGGGCGCTGATCTTGGCTCGCCGGCTCTTTCTTGCGGACAACATCATCGGCGCCTTCGCGTCAGCGCCGGAGGACGGGCGGGGGGCGCGCGCCCTTCGAGGTTTCCCACAGCAGAAATACGAAAGCGCTCCCGTCGCGGTGGGCATGTTCTCGGATGAATCGCTGCGCGAAGCCTGGCGCACCGCCGGCCTGATCTGCGATGAAAGTGAGATTCTTGCCCCGCCTGTGCGCGCAGATCTCATCGATCTCTCTGCCCGCGAAAAACTCCGGGCTGAGCTTGAAATCGAGCCGAGCACACTGGCTCTCACATTGGTGGGTGAGCCGGAGGAGGCGATGGATGCATCTGTGTTCGCTTTCATAACAGCGGTCATGCAAACGGCGTTGAAGCGGCGGATTGTCGGTCTGCTGAGCGCCCGCGCCGCCCAACTGGAGCGCGGCAAGCGGTTTGCCCAGCGTCAGGGCGAACCCGTCGAAATCATCGTGCATGCCAACGATCTGTGGGATGTGCTTCCCGCTGTCGATGCGTGTGTGTGGGCGCCGACGCCGAGGTCTGTTCATGCCCCAAGTCTGCGACCTGCGCCGCGGGCCGGCTGGCGCAGCGTGGCGTATGCGTTGCAAGCGGGCATGCCCACCGTCGCGCCGGCTCAAAGCGGCGGGGCAGCAGCCCTCGCTGGATCGCCACTCGCCGCGATCGCCATCACTGATGAACCCATAGAGCTGGCCCGCGCGCTGATGGAGAAACTCGCGGCGCGCGAAGCATGCGCGCCGGCAGGGGATCAGCAGCGTGAGCGCACACAGAGCGACTACGCTACGCAATTTGCACAGGTTTGCGAGCGCGTCATGAGCCGTTCGAAGTCTCAGCGGGCGTCCGCCGCGGGGTGATGGTCAGCGCGATCGGCGCATCAGCTCCCGTGATTTCCATCGAAGCAGGAACATTTTCAAACCGTCCCGCACTCGACTTGAGCAGCCACACATCGATCAGCTTGGACGAAATGCCTTGCTCAAGCTCATCTGTCGAAAGTGTGATGACGCCGATCAGCCGTTTGTCGCCGATCGTGATCTTCTCGATCAACTCGACCGGGCCTTTTACATTGAGATCAGAAACCAGCCCGCTGCCGACTGTGACGGCGTACCGATCCGCGTCCCGCGGGATAAGCAGCGCTTGCACGGGGGCGGATGCGACTCGTGTTGAACTGACCAAACTCCGAACTGTAAATGTGAGCTGCACCTGGGTCGGTGTGAGCTGCGTCGCTCGATAGGAGGGCGCTCCGTCGGGTAGTAAAAGCGTCGCGGTGGCAGTGCGGGCGGCGCCCGGCGTGAGCAAGTCCATTTGCCGTTCGGGAAAACGCGCAATCACATGCGGGCCGCCCGGAAGATTCTGGAGCCATTCGATGACGGGCCTCGGCGCTCGAACCCGCGCCTGGGCGGGCTCCACCGCCGGCGGCTCATCGAACGCCACGCTTGAGATATCAGGCGCCACCGGCACATCCTCAAGAACGATTATTCGCTGCACATCAATGCGAATCGTCGCGGGCTCGACCTCCGCCACAGACAACTCTCGATCGCGCAATCCCCTGTCATTGCGCAACGCGCCGGCGAGATCAAAGGTCTGAGGCCCTTCCGTCCAGAGCCCGGGCTTGGCGCCGGGAATCAAGAGCCCGCTCACCAGGTCCGGCGGCGCGACCTGCGTTGCGGTGGCGGATCCCTCCACCGTGACGCGCACCACACCATCAAAATCGTCCAGCATGCGAATCACATGATCCCCCGCAGGATCGACAATCTCCACACGTCCCTGATGCGTCGCCCGAGTCAGGCTCGCAGACTCAGCAAAGAGCCAGATCAAGCCGGCGACCAATGAGACGACGACAAGGGTGAACCAATCCACACGCCCTGAGCGCACGCGCGCCATGTTGCGTTCGACGCTGCTCATGCCGCCGCTCCTTCGGATCGCTCCGGCTCCTTGTTCGCCTCCGTCGCCAGCGTGACAGCCTCCTGCTCATCTATGCCGTCATCGGGATCGGGGAGTTTCACGAGCAGTCGCCGCAAGAGCTCTTCCTGCAGCGCCTCCGGCGTGAGCCAGCGCTCCAGCCTTCCACGCTCCGCAATGCTGATCGCTCCCGTCTCCTCGGAAACCACGACGACAAGAGCATCCGCAACTCGTGTCAGACCCATCGCCGCCCGATGGCGCGTTCCGAGCGCTGAGTCACCGGTGTCTTGCGGGTCCGCCAGCGGGAACTGCACCCCGGCAGCCAGAATCTTTCCGCCCCGAATCACAACCCCCATGTCATGCAGGGGATTGCTGGGCCAAAAGATTGAGCACAGCAACTCCGAAGAGACATCGGCGTTCATCACCTTGCCCCCTTCGACCGTGTCGCGGAGTCCGGACTGTCGCTCGATCGCGATGATTGCGCCGAACTTATTCTTGCTCAAGAAAGTGCTCGCATCCACGACGCAATCAACCAGCTGCGCCACTTCCGAGGGCGTCTGCCGAAGGAAAGGCGCCTCACCCAGGCGGATCAGCGCCCGCCGAAGCTCAGGCTGAAAGACCACAACAAGCGCAATCGCCGCAAAAGCGAGAAAGTTGTCAAATAGGAAGGCCAGCCGCTCAAACCGCCCCGCCGGTCCGAGCAGCCGCAATCCCAGCGTCACAACGACAATCAGCAAAATTCCCTTGATCGCACCCGCCGCCCGCGTTCCCCGAACAAATCTCCAGAACAGATACACAACGAGCCAGATGAGCGCCAACTCAATCACCAACTCCAGCGTCGAGTAGCTCTGAAGCCGAAGGAAAAGTCGTTTGATGGATTCGAAAAACGTCACTGCGCCCTCCGCTGGCGTGCGCTCATAAAACGCGCCTCAGCAGAGTATATCGCTTCTCACTGTGTTGTCGGGGCGCCGATTGCATCTTTGTGCGCTGTTTGCATGTTGCCTTTGAATAAAAGGTCGGCAAGAGCGACCCGCTCAGCCTTCCTCCACCACGCCGTCAGCCAACCGAAGAATCCGCTCGGCCCGGTTGGCAACCTCTTCATCATGCGTCACCATCACAATGGTCTGTCCCAGCTCCGTGTGGTAAGCCGCGAGCGCATCGAGGATCCTTCCTCCCGTCGCGCGATCCAGATTCCCTGTCGGCTCATCCGCCAGAAGCAGAGCAGGCTCATTCATGAGCGCCCGTGCGATCGCCACCCGTTGTCGCTCGCCACCCGAAAGCTCCGCAGGACGATGCCGAAGCCGCTCCCCCAGTCCGAAACGATCAAGCAGCTCCGTCGCCCTGGCGCGCTCGTTTCGTCGGCGCTTCATCCATCCGAACCGCCCATGCTGGATCATCGCCCCAAGTTGGGAGTTTTCCAGAACGGTCAACTCAGGCAGCAGGTGATAGAACTGGAAAATGAAGCCGACCGACTCGCTCCGGTACCGATCCAGCTCGCGCGCCGACATGCTCGTCAGCGCTCGCCCGTCGAAGACCACCTCGCCGGCGCCATTCCCGTTGTTGCGCGTGTTCCTGTCCGGCCGATCGAGCCCGCCCAGCAAATGCAATAGTGTCGACTTCCCCGACCCCGAAGCCCCCAAAAGCGCCACCCATTCCCCGCGCTCGATCGAAGCCGTCGCCCCCTTGAGCACCGGCACATCCACCCGCCCCAGGCGATAGGTCTTGCGCACATCGTTGGCGAGGATCAATGTCACGAGCGAACGTTCTCCGTCATACAGCGAATGTCATTCAAAGCGAAGCGACCTCACCGGGTCCAGACTCGCCGCCCGCGCCGCAGGCAGCAGCGCCCCGAGCACACTGAACAGAACGCCGGCGCCCAGGACAATCGCTGCCTTGGTCGGCTCCACCTGATTGGGAATATCCGCGAAGAGGTACATCTCCGGATCCCAAATCACAATCCCAAGCGCCCGCCCGATCCATTCGTGAATCGGATTGATGTTCCGAACAATCAAGACCGCGATCACGCCCCCCAGGATCGACCCCACCACCCCGATCGCTGTCCCATACCGCAGGAAAAGCCACGCCACGCCCAATCGGCTCGCTCCCAGAGCCCGCAAGACGCCGATGTCCTTCGTTTTCTCGCTCACCATCGACCAAAAAATAGCGCACACCAGGAACACCGCCGTCAGTGAGATAAACGCGAAGAGCGCCAGCAAAAGCGCCGTCTCCTTCTTCACCGCCTGCACGAAGTTGCGTATCCCCGGCCGCTCATCCCACGTCTGAATGATGATCCGGCTCGAATCAGGCGGCTTCGGATTCGCATCATCATGCGCAAGGACAAACTCCGCATACACCTGCCTCACCCGCTCCTTGAGTTCGCCCAGCGACACGCCCTCCGCCGCCCGCACCAGCACGCTCGACACTCGCGCCGGATCAACACCGACAACGCGAGGCGCCGAAAAACTCTCTTCGCCATGTTCTGATTCTTCGATCACGCCAAACTCAAAGCCGTCTTCAATCCGCTGCGCCTCATCCATGCGCAAAAGCTCTTGCAGCGCATCACGCCGAATCAAAACAAAGTTGGCGTCCACCTCATAAAACCGCGTGCGCATCTCGTTGGCCACTGGAAACCGCTGCGCCTGCACATTGATCGGCGCCCCGTTCCTGCTGATCGGCAGCACCGTCAGCGTCACCTCCTCCTGAGGCATGAACACGAACGGCACAATCCAGCCTCCCCCAGTCGCGAAGTTGGCGTTGGCGACATTAATCCCAAGCACCACCGCGGGAACATTCGCACCTGTTTCGCGATCAACCTCCGTCAGATGCAGCCCGAACTCCTCAAAGCCCTCCGGGATCTTGAGCCGCAAGTCTTCCTCATTCAAATCCTTGCGAAGCGGCTCATCAAGATGCCGCCACCACAGCGTCTCGCCGAACCCCGTCACCGCGTGATAGCTCGGCCCGTCAATCCCGATCACCTGCACGCCCATCGAGCCGCCCAGGACGCCGAGCAGCGCCTGCGCCTTCACCGTCGCGCTCGAGGCAGCGATCGCAGGGTCCGCCTCCAGCCGATCGCGCAGATCCTCGTAATAAGGCAGCCCGTTCAGCGACGCCTCAATCTCAACATCACCCATCAACGTCTTGCCCGAATCCAGCAGCGTCGTCAGAAATCCCGCCATCACCGACCACACGATCAGCACCATCGCGGTGCACAGCATCACCGCAGCGATCGCCAGCAGTGGCATCACCTTGCTCAGGAGGTATCGACGGGTGAGGAGGGCTTGGTACACGCAGGGGAATCTTATAGGCGTCTCATCGGGGTTGTCGGTTTCGGGTTCACTTCTTCATCAATCCGCCAGCGTCGCCGTTCTGCGTCCCCTGCGCCAAAAAAGGAGGCGGGCGCCGGGTCTCCCCGACGCCCAACCATTCGGCCGTGCGTGGACGATAAGCCGAGTTTTGTCCTCCCCGCGTCTCATCGCCCGAAAGCGCGAGCCACAAAGAGTGGCGACCATTTCTCTCGCCGCGCCGTTGCCGACGCGATCCATGCGGTCCACCCGCCCCCATTCCGACCGGACCGGCCGTCTGACGCCGGAAAACCGCCGTCAGCGGGGGCTGCATGACCTTGCACGCAGCGGGGCTTGCCTCGCCCCGACTGTCACCAGCCGGGCGGTGCGCTCTTACCGCACCATTTCACCCTTACCTGTGCTCACGCCAGGCAAAGCCCAGCCCAAGCCATCGGCGGTGTTTTTTCTGTGGCGCTGTCCCTCGCCCGCGACCGACGGGCGGGTGGGTGTTGTCCACCACTGTGTCCTGCCGTGCTCGGACTTTCCTCTGACGCCGACTCGTTCGCCCGAAGGTGAACTCGCCGACAGCAGCGGCCGCCTGTCCACGCATTGCTGAAAGCGTAGCATGGCTGCGCTGCGAAAGGCCTGTGGAGAGTCAAATCAGGCGTGATGATTCAAATCCTGCCATTCCGATTCACTAACCAGCAGGCTTCGGCAAGTGCCGAAGCCTGCTGTATTTACGCCTAGTTCAATCTTGTCCTGTCACCTCAGGGACGCAGCCCCGGGATTGAACCTCGGGCGGTGGTTGGCCGTTCGATCAATGGACTTTGCTTGAGTCTGTCACAGGCCGGCCGGAGTCTCTCGCGAATAGACTCTCGATATGCGCCACACGATAAAGATGTGCTTCCCTGCAACGCTCGCCGCGGTCCTGTGTAGCGGCTGCCAGTCGATGCGGTGGGCCCTGTCTGTCCACAGATGTCGAGCAACCGCATGAACGACTGGGTACTCATCGGGCTCGGGCTGGCGATTCTTGTCGGCGGCGCCGAACTGCTCGTTCGTGGTGCCTCGGTGCTTGCATCCCGGCTCGGCGTTTCTCCCCTTGTGGTCGGGCTGACTGTTGTCGCGTTCGGGACCAGTTCCCCGGAACTCGCGGTGTCGTTGAGCGCGGTTGCACGCGATCAGCCTGACCTTGTGCTCGGCAACGCAGTCGGAAGCAACACGTTCAATGTGCTGTTCATCCTCGGGCTCTCGGCGGTGGTGCGTCCTCTCATCGTGAGCCAGAGGCTCATTCGGGTGGATGTGCCGATCATGATCGCCATCTCGATTGTGCTCTGGGCGATGCTCCTTGATGGTTCTCTGGGTCGCTTTGATGGCGTCGTTCTACTCGCGGGCATCGTTACCTACACGATCTTCGCCATCCGAATGTCTCGCCGCGAGCCTCTGGCAGTTGTTGAGGAGTACGCCAGCGCGGTGCCAAAGCCGACCCGCCACTCGATTCTGAAGGCGCTGATCCTGATCGCCGTTGGCCTGGCGGGGTGCGTTCTCGGCGCTCGATGGTTCGTCTCTGGTGCGGTTGCAGTCGCGACAGACATGGGGGTGAGCGAGCTTGTCATCGGCCTCACCATTGTTGCAGCGGGCACTTCACTGCCGGAGGTCGCAACCTCGCTGGTCGCTGTCGTTCGTGGCCAGAGAGACATCGCGGTCGGCAACGTCATCGGAAGCAACATCTTCAATATTCTCGGGATCCTGGGGCTTGCCGGTGTCGTTGCACCACGCGGCATTCCCGTCGAACCATCTCTCATGGCATTCGACCTTCCGGTCATGATCGCTGTCGCGGTCGCGTGCCTTCCGATCGCGTTTACCGGCTTTCGGATCAACCGCTGGGAAGGCGGCTTGCTCTTCGGCGCCTACGTCTCGTACATCGCTTTCATCGTGCTCACTTCGAACCAGCACGAGCTCGCTGGCTGGCTCAGCACTGCCATGCGGTACTTCGTCATTCCGATCGCGGGATTTGGGATACTGATGAGTGTGGGTCATGTTCTCTTGGCCCGAGGTAGACATTGACTGCACCGAAGAGACTGCGAACCATGCTCAAGACTCGCATTATCTGTCACTAGAAAGTGACCCAGCCAGAAACCGCGTTTCCAGGCTCCAGAGCCCGATCTGTGCCGCAAAAAATTCAACTGGTGTCCTGTCACCCCGGGCGTTCTGCCAAGCGTGAGCCATCTTACGAAGGCGCCTCCGCTAGTTCTGACAGTGTCCCCGTCATCCGCGGATCCGTCGTTGGCGTCGTTTCGCCGTGCTTCTCAAACAGCCGCTCTATTTCGCGCCAGACCTGCTTCCAATCCTCCGTCGCGCTTCGTGCGCACCGCGCCAGTGCTGTCCGTCGTGGCAGCAGGCCGAGCCCGTGTGCTTCGTACACCATCGCAGCCAGCATCCGTGCGCACGCGCGGTCTTTATTCCGCGTTTATCGAACACCCACCGTGTCGATCACGCCAATCGCTCCATCTGGCCAGCGCACCAGATTGGAAAGTTTGTGATCACGACTCCGGCGCCCTCGATCAGCTCCGCCCCGCGCCACTGCCTGGGCGCCCTTGAACCTCCCACGATGAGCCGGGCCAGCTTCGTCAGTCCCGAAGAAGCAGGCGTGCGATTGAGCGCGATCTTCTACATCGTGATGGACATGCCGATCCACTGGGGCGTTGAATAGGCGCCTGCGCCGCGCTCTTGGTGCGCGGGGCTGGAACTTGCTCACCGCGAGCATCTTGGGCGCGGTCGTGCTCGGCGCGTTTCTCCGGATCAAACTAGAATCAGACCCATTGGTCGTCGTTGTCGCCGCGGCCGGGATGGCCACGATCTTCGCAGCCGAGTGGTGGTTCCTGCGACGGAAGGATTTAAGCGATGACGAACACGAGTAGGCCAACGACCGATCCCGTGTGCGGCATGACCGTGACCCCTGGCTCGGAAGCGGACCGCATCGAGCATGAGGGTGTCACGCACCTGTTCTGCTCGAAACACTGCGCGAACAAGTTCCGATCCGATCCTCAGCGATACCTGTCGAGCAGCGAACCTGTCGCGGAAGCCACGGAGCATTCCTGCTGCTCGCACACCCACGCGGGCCACGGGTCACAGACGCAGGATGGCCCCGCGGACGCCATCTACACCTGCCCGATGCACCCGGAGGTCCGCAAGGTTGGCCCCGGCGACTGCCCGATCTGCGGGATGGCGCTCGACCCGCTCGATGCCACCGCGGAGCAGGACGACACGGAACTGCGCGACATCACGCGGCGGTTCTGGGTCAGCGCTGCGCTCACAACGCCGCTCCTGATCTATGTCATGGGCAGCATGCTGTTCGGTCATCCGTTCCATCGCTGGATCAGCCCCGCGCTGAGTCAGTGGGCCGAGTTGGTTCTGGCGACACCCGTGGTGCTGTGGTGCGCGTGGCCGTTCTTCGTGCGCGGTGTGCGGTCCATCCGAACGATGACGCCGAATATGTGGACCCTGATCTCGATCGGCGTGTCGCTCGCGTACATCTTCAGCGTTGTCGCGACCGTATCGCCGACGCTCTTCCCCAAGACCTTGCGGGACGAGGCGGGCCGGGTTGGCGTGTACTTCGAGGCCGCGGCCGTCATTGTGACGCTGGTGCTGCTCGGGCAGGTCATGGAGCTGCGAGCCCGACGCCGCACCGGCGGCGCGATCCGTGAGCTTCTCGAACTCGCGCCCCCCACCGCCCGGCGCATCGCCAAGGACGGCGCGGAAGCAGACGTACCGGTCGAGGAGCTGCGCCCCGATGATCGGGTGCGGGTGCGCCCCGGAGACAAGATCCCGATCGACGGAGAGGTCATCGAGGGCCGAAGCGCCATCGACGAGGCGATGCTGACCGGTGAGCCCGTGCCCGTCGAGAAGGGCGCCGGGGACTCGGTCATCGGCGGCACGGTGAACAAAACCGGATCGTTCGTCATGCGAGTCAGCCGGACCGGATCGGACACAACGCTCGCGCAGATCGTGCAGATGGTCGCCGACGCCCAACGATCCCGAGCGCCCATCCAGCGCCTTGCGGACGCTGTCGCGGCATGGTTCGTCCCGAGCGTGATTCTGATCGCCTTCATCGCGTTCGTGGTGTGGTTGCTCGTCGGCCCGTCCCCGGCGTTCAGCTACGCGTTGGTTGCCGCGGTGTCGGTGCTGATCATCGCCTGCCCGTGTGCCCTGGGGCTGGCCACGCCCATGTCGATCATGGTCGCAGCGGGACAGGGGGCGAAGCAGGGCGTGCTGATCAAGAACGCCGCGGCGCTCGAGGCGTTCGAGAAGATCACCACCATCGTCGTGGACAAGACCGGCACGTTGACCGAGGGCAGGCCCGAACTGGTCCTCGCGGAGGTTACGGATGGCCTCGACGAGCACCGTGTCCTGGCGCTGCTCGCGGCTGCTGAGCGGGGCAGCGAGCACCCGCTGGCCGAGGCGATCGTCGCCGGTCTTGAGGATCGAACCGATCAACGGTTCGACGCCGCTGACTTCGAGAGCATCACCGGCAAGGGGATCATCGCCACGGTCGAAGGCGCGCGTGTGGCTATCGGCTCGCCCGCGCTGATGCATGACGAGGGCGTCGAGGTTGATTCCCTGACCCCTCGGGCCGAGGAGCAGCGACGCAAGGGCGGCACATCGATGTTTGCATCGGTCGATGGAAAGCTCGCGGCACTGCTCGCGGTCGCAGACCCAATCAAGAAGACCACGCGCCAGGCCATCGACGCCCTGCACGAGCAGGGGCTCTCTGTCGTCATGCTCACAGGCGACAATCACACCACCGCCCAGGCGATCGCCGACCAACTCGGAATCGATCGCGTGGAAGCGGAGGTGCTGCCCGACCAGAAGGCCGAGTTCATCCGCAAGCTCCAGAGCGACGGGCGCCGGGTCGCAATGGCCGGCGACGGCGTCAACGACGCCCCCGCACTCGCGCAGGCCGACATCGGCGTCGCGATGGGAACCGGCGCCGGCGTCGCGATTGAGAGCGCCGGAATCACGCTCGTCGGGGGAGACCTCAACGGCCTCGTCCGCGCACGGGAACTCAGCCGCGCCACCATGCGCAACATCCGGCAGAATCTGTTCTTCGCCTTCGCCTACAACACCGCCGGAGTGCCCATCGCCGCCGGTGTGCTCTATCCGTTCTTCGATGTGCTGCTCAGCCCCATGATCGCCGCGGCAGCGATGAGCTTCAGCTCAGTCTCGGTCATTCTAAACGCCCTCCGCCTTCGGCTTCGATGACGCATCGCGTCCTTGTCTGGTAGCCAGCATTCCCCAACCCATGGCCGATTTGAGAAGACATGAATGAGTGCGTCGCGCGGAGGCACATGGCGTCCCTTCCTGACTCGCCAGTTCAATGCTGCAGTCACTGCGAAACCAGTGTCCGCTTTTTTTTGGGCTCCAGAGGCCGATTTGGGCCTTACAAGATCAACCGGCGCCCTGTCACCTTTGGGGCGCTCAGCCAAGCGAGAGCCATCTTACGAAGACGCCTCCGCTTGCTCTGGCAGTCTCCCCGCCATCCTCGGATCAGTCGTCGGCCTCGTCTCGCCATGCCGAGCGAACAGCCGCTCCACTTCGCGCCACGCCTGCTTCCAGTCCTCAGTCGCGCTCCGGGCGCACCGTGCGAGTAGCGCTCGCCGAGGCAGCAGGCCGAGCCCGTGCGATTCGTACACCATCGCAGCCAGCATCCGTGCGCACGCGCGGCGCTGATCCCGCGTTTTTCGAACACCCACCGTGTCGATCACGCCAATCGCTCCATCCGGCCTGCGCACCAGATTGGAAAGTTTGTGATCGCGATTGAAAACGCCAGCTGTGACGAGCGTGCGCACAAGCGCTCCAAGTCGCTCCGCCAGCGCGCGCTCCGCTTGCTGTGAAAGACCCCCTCGATTGAGTAGGTCGATCACCGCGTCGCCAGACAAAAACTCGAGCGCGAGCCATTCGCCCATCCCCGGCCCATCCCCCGTTCGGCCCCGCAACAGTGCGAGCGGCGTTGAGGTCGCGACCCCGGCTTTCTCGATCAGCTCCGCCCCGCGCCACTGCCTTTGCGCCCGCGAGCCTCCCGCGATGAGCCGGGCCAGCTTCGCCAGTCCCGAAGGAGCAGGCGTGCGCTTGAGCACGATCTTCATGCTCTCGTCCTCAGCGCGAAGATTCAGCGTCCCGATCCAGGTTTCCTGCGCAGCCCGCTGTCGAAATCCTCGCCCATTCTCGCTCTTGATGAGTCTCATTTCGCGCCAGGCGCCGGCGCGCAGAGCCTGGCACAACAAGCTCGTTCGCTCCTGGAACGTCGGGTGTGTGCGCACGAGCCGGGCGGAATGTGGAACGCGGGGCCCGTCCATGTGTCGCATGGTATCGCAGCCTGCGCACAAGCCCTTCGGCGCCCGCGTTTGACAGCCCCCGGGGCGCCCTCGACGATTCATCTGATGTCTTCCTCGCTGCCCAGCCCAAATGAGCCCCTGCCGCTCTCTGTCGCGATCGTGTGCAAAAACAACGAGAGCACGATTGGCAGGACGCTCGATTCCGTCCGCGGGCTCGCTCGTGAGATCGTGGCGGTCGATTCCGGCTCGACCGATGGGACGATCTCCCTGCTCCGCGCTGCGAACGCTCGGATCATCCCCAGCGAGTGGCTTGGGCACATCGCCACCAAGCAGAAGGCTCTGGAAGCGTGCGCGCAACCGTGGATTCTGATGATTGATTCCGATGAGTCGGTCGAGCCGGAGCTTGCGCGATCCATCCGGACGGCGATCGAGCGCGATGACGCCTCGGTTGGCGGGTACGAGGTGAATCGGAAGGTTTGGTATGCCGGGGGGTTTCTTGAATACATGTGGCAGCCGGAGTGGCGATTGCGGCTGGCGCGCACGGGGGCGGCGAAGTGGGGCGGGCGCGACCCGCATGACAAGCTGGCGCTCATCAATCCTTCAGGCGGTGTGCGCACGGAGCGGCTTGTCGGCGACCTTCGCCACGATTCTTTCGTGACGCTGACCGACTACCTGCGCGCCCAGGTGGCGCATGCGCAGATCGCTGCGGAGACCTATCGGCAGGAGGGTCGCCGGGGGAGCTATGTGAGGCTTCTTGGTTCGCCAGTTGGGGCGTGGGTGAAGCAGGTCGTTTTCAAGCAGGCGTGGCGCGATGGGTGGCGCGGGTTGTGCGCAGCGTCCGGTGTTGCGGTGGCGACAGCGATGAAGCACATGATTCTGATTGAGCGCACACGCTGGTCTGCGCCGGAGGACGCGAGCGCCGATGAGCGCGCGCTTTCGGAAGAACAAACTGCGGGCGCGGGAGAGGCGGCGTGATCGCGTGGCTCGCCCTTGTCAGTCTGGGCTATGTCGCGGGGTCGGTTCCTTTTGCGGTTCTGATCGGCAAGGCGATCGGGAAGGATCCTCGGCGGGCGGGTTCAGGAAACCCCGGCGCGACGAACCTTGGGCGAGTCGCGGGCAAGCGATGGGGGCTGCTCTGCTTTGGATTCGATGCCCTGAAGGGTTTGGCGCCCGTTGTAATGGCGGGGCTCGTGAAGAATCTTTATGGGGGGCAGTTGCTTGAGCCATCGCTCGCGTGGCTGTGGATCGCGGTAGCGGGGTCAGCGGTGCTGGGGCATGTTTTTCCGGTTTGGCTTGGCTTTCGCGGAGGGAAGGGCGTGGCGACAGGGTTCGGCGCCTTGCTTGGGCTGTGGCCGTTCCTTGCAATTCCCGCAGTTGGCGCCTTCGTCGTGTGGGTGATTGTTCAGCGGGCGACGCGCAATGTCGGCGTCGCATCTTGCGCGGGGGCGATTGTGCTGCCAATCTTCGCGGTGCTTGTCGCTGTGTTCTGGATTGGGGAAGCGGCGAGCGGTGTTGATGCGATCGCGGGCGCGTGGCCGTTTGAGCTTGCCGCGGCGCTGCTTATGATTCTGGCGCTCTTTACACACCGGAGAAATCTTCGCGCGGTGTTCGGACACGGCTGGCCGCCGCGCTGGAGGGTGCCGGTGGACATCGCCCCGGAGCGGGGCAGCGAGATTCAGTCAACGAAGTAATCGATGTTGATCTGGATGTACTCGCTCCACTCTTCGGGCAGATCTTCTTCGGGGAAGATGGCGCGGACAGGGCACTCGTCGACACACAGGCCGCAATCGATGCAGGTGTCGGGGTCGATGTAGAGCTGCGTCGCTTCCTCGAAAGGGGTTGCATCCTTGGTGGGATGGATGCAGTCAACAGGGCAGACGTCAACGCAGCTGGTGTCTTTGGTGCCAATACAGGGCTCAGCGATCACATGGGTCATCGTGGTGCATCCCTCAGAAAAAAGGGGGTGTGGAGTCGGTCTATTGGCCCGGCGGCGTTCAGAGGCGCCGGGCGTTGTCGCGCGCCGCTGCGCCGGGAGGAAGCTCCCAGTGATTGGCGACAGCGGGACAACTACTATATCCGCGAAAGTGCGGGTTGTGGTGGCGCAGGGCCGGCGGGGCGAGTCGGCGGGCGTGGCGGAATGGGGGTGTCAAAAAGAGCAGCGGGGCCGGACGATCCGACCCCGCTGGGCGTTCTCAACGAAAAAAATGAGTTTCAGATCCGCCTGGCTCGCTCGAGCAGAGCCCGACGGACTGAGGGTTTATGAAGCGCGGCGCCGGCGAGCCTTCTTACGGGTCGCCTTTTTGCGTGTTGCCTTCTTGCGCGTTGCTTTCTTGCGACGAGCCTTCTTGCGGGTCGCCTTCTTGCGTGTCGCTTTCTTGCGAGTGGCCTTCTTGCGGCGAGCCTTCTTACGGGTCGCTTTCTTGCGAGTGGCCTTCTTACGCGTTGCCTTCTTGCGACGAGCCTTCTTGCGGGTCGCCTTCTTGCGAGTGGCCTTCTTACGCGTTGCTTTCTTGCGTGTCGCCTTCTTGCGGCGAGCCTTCTTACGGGTCGCCTTCTTTGCCGTCGTCTTGCGACGGGCCTTCTTGCGGGTTGCCTTCTTCCGGGTCGCTTTCTTGCGCGTTGCTTTGCGACGAGCTTTCTTTCTCGTCGCCTTCTTGCGCGTAGCACGTTTCTTCTTGGCCATTTTAAGACCTCCTCTTTCGAGTTCGGAGCACGAGGTGTCTTCTGAAATACGAGAACGCCTGTTCAGTGTCGCAGATACATTATCGGCGACCGCAGGCCCATGTTCCACATCGCGCGTACTAGTTGTCAAGCGCACTCCATTGTGGCGCTACTGAGTTTCATCGGGCGCACAGTGGCCCTGCTTTGGCGACATTCGGATCATCGCGCGCCATTTCTTGAGTGAATTCACCCAACGCACGGGCGCACAATGTCGTATTCACCACTCAGAAAGAGCGTCGCGACGCCCGAAACCGGCGCGCTGCGCAAGTGAATCGGTTGGCGGAGCAACGTGTGCGCCGCTGGCGTCGAGGTGAAAATAACTGGGAGCGCGATGGGCGCCGCTACGGCGCAAAACCGGCACTGCAAGCCGATTATCGAGTGCTAGCGCGTTGAAATCATTCTTTCCGCGGCGCGGTGGGATCAAGATCATCGGGGTCGAAATGATTGGGATCGTGATCTTCAGCAGCGTCGGCGAGGACGGCTTCGGGTTCAGGCCCGCTCTTGATGAGCTTTCGAGCTTCGCCTTCTTCGAGAAAATCTGAAAAAATCGAAGAGAGCTGGGCGCCGTTCACAGTGTTGTAGAGGCTTGTCGCTTCGGCGTCGGGCAGATTTGCAGGCACTCGAGCTCGCACGATGCCGTTGCCGGGGTTGTACCAGAACTCTGCTGTCGTGCGATCGGCGACGATGCGAACGATCGGGTGAATCAGGTCGGCATGTTCGATCGGGGCGATATCAATCCATGGTCTGGAGCCCGTGATCAGCTCGTTGTGCGGGATTGAGTCATTGAACCACTTGTGGTTGACCGTGAGCGACCAGCCGCGTCCGTTGATGATTGTCGCGCCTGTCGCCGAGCGAATCCGCACCTCGCGGGAGAGTGTGTGGACTGCGGATTTCGTCTGATCCGTGCGTTTTTCGATGTTGTTGTCGGCGCGCATTGTCGCCCACAGCCCTACCCCGACGGCGAAGATCACAACAGCCACAATGACGTCAATAAGCCAGCGCATAGTCTTTCTCTCACTTTCATCATCGGATTCAGCGTGCGCGGCGGCGCTCGGGATCTGGAAAAACGCACTCACGACGGGCCGGCTGGCGCGTTGGGGCTGAATGTGCGCCGCAGGCTGATTCTGCACCCTTTGGAAGCGTCCGATAGACTCAGCTTTTCGCTGGAGATCGCCGCCCTGTGCCTGTTTGAAATGGCGTGGGGCAGGCTCAGGAAAGACAAGGGCCGATATATGAGCGCACAGGTTCAGACCATCACACTTGCGTGCGGGATGCCTCTGATTGTTGAGCAGATAGAGGGCGTGGGTTCGGTCGCGATGTCCTGGATGGTCTCCGGGGGCGTCGCCCGCGAGCCCGAGAATATGCTCGGACTCAGCGCGATGTGGTCGGAGCTGCTCTTTCGAGGGGCTGGGGATCTTGACTCACGCGGGCACAGCGACGCGCTGGAGCGGTTTGGCGTTTTGCGAAGTTCGTCGGCTCATACGTTCTTTCTGAATATCGGTGCGACGCTTCTGGGCGCCAAGCTGGAGCAGGCGATGCCGCTCATCGTGGATATGGTTCGCGCGCCTCGGATGGAGGAGGATTCGATTCCGCCGGTTCGGGATCTTTGCTTGCAGGCGATCGAGGGGTTGAAGGATGAGCCGCAGGACATGTTGATGCATGCGCTGCGGAGGCATTCAGCTCCGCCGCCGCTTAATCGTTCTTCACTGGGAACAGAAGACGGACTGGGCGCGATTACCCGGGATGACCTGGTGAAGGAGTGGCGCCGGCTGGGGGATCCGAAGCAGTCGATTTTTGCGATTGCTGGGGCGGTGGAGGCGGGTCGTGTGGCGGCCCAACTGAACGAGCTGCTTGAAGGCTGGGAAGGCGCCTGTCCGGATGTCTCGTGGCGGGCGGAAGACGCGACGCTTGGCTATCACCATGAGATAGACGAAACCAATCAGGTTCACATCGCGATTGCCCATGAGGCGCCGAAGGCAGATGCGAAGGACGCCTGGCTTGAGCGGGTTGTCATTTCGGCGTTGTCTGGGGGGATGAGCGGGCGGCTCTTTACGGAGGTTCGTGAGAAACGGAGTTTGTGTTATTCGGTCAATGCGTCGTACAGGCCGGATCGTGATTTTGGGAAGGTCGTAGCGTACGCGGGGACGACGCCGGAGCGGGCCCAGGAGACGCTTGACGTGCTTTGGGGAGAGTTGGGGCGCATCAACGGGCCGGCTTCGAGTGGCGGCGGTGTGAGCGAGAGTGAGTTCCAGCGGGCGGTTGTTGGGTTGAAGTCGCGCGTGGTGATGAATGGCGAATCTTCAGCGGCTCGGGCGGGAGCGTTGGCGCGGGACTTATGGACGCTGGGGCGGACTCGTTCTCTGGAGGAGCTTGCGGCGGAGATTGATGCAATCACGCTTGACGCGGTGAATGACTATTTGGAGCGCCGGAAGCTGGAGCAGGTGACGATCGTGACGGTGGGGCCGGCGCCGCTCGCGCCGCCGGCGTTTTGATTCGCAGGCATCACGTCCACGCAGAAAGTTTCTCTCCTGCGAGTGTGAAGCGGTGGGCGAGTATCCTCGCGCGATAGTCGCAGTAGGTGAGATCGAGTCGTTGGGCGAAGTCGAGGACTTCGCGTCTGGTGAAGCCGGCTTCGACGCTGACGCGGGCGTCGTGGCGGATGACTTCGGGTTTACCAACGGTCATGAGTCGGATGGCGAAGACGCCGATGCGGGAGCGCATAAGATCGTTCCAGACGATGCCGGTGCGGGCGAGGCGATCCATGATGCGGAGGACGGTGAGCACTTCGATTTCCGGCAGGTGATGAAGAAAAAGCCCTGCGTGGACGTAATCGAACGAAGCTGGCTCGAAGCGATCCATCAGTGAGCGTGCGTCAGCCTGGATGATTTCGATGTGCTCCGTTCCTGCGCGCGCGACATGCTCCTGGGCGAGTTCGACCGTTGTTTTGTGCGCATCTATGGCGGTGATGCGGAGGTCAAATCCGGATTTCTGGGCCCATTGGCGGGCGGCGATGGGGAGGTCGGCCGAGCCCGTAGCGACATCGAGCAGCGTGATTGGTTGATCGGCCGGCCAGCGGGCACTCCACTTTTTCAGGTGTTGGAGCAAGGCGCTGGCGCCCCCGAGGCGGCGATTGACAGCCCGGATATAGCGCAGCGAGTGATCGAGATCCTCGCGCGCGATGTTGGGATCATCCATGAGTTCAGGTGTCAGGCGGCGGCGCATATCGCCATGGTACGTCAGGCGCTGGGGGGGTGAGGATCAGAAGCGATGGCGCGCGGGTACACTCGCGATTATGCCTGACACGGTTTGGATTAACGGTGAGTTTGTTGCGCACGCAGAGGCGCGGGTGAGCGCTTTTGACGCTGGCTTTCAGCATGGGGTGGGGCTCTTTGAGACGATGCTCGCGGTTGACGGCGCTCCCCTTGATGTCGCGCGGCATATCGAGAGGCTTATCGGGAGCGCGGCGCAGTTGGGGCTTTCGGAGTCGCTGCGAGTCGGGCCGCTTATCGAGGCGGTGAAGGTGGTTGCGCAAAAAAGTGAGCTTCCCCGGGCGAGACTTCGGCTGACGGTGACGGGGGGGGATCTGAATATGCTCGCGTCGACGGGGCAGAGCTCGACCGATCCGACGATTCTGATCGTCGCGACGCGGGCGACGGAATACCCTCGGGAGATGCTTGAGAAGGGCGTGCGTGTGACGATCGCGGACACACGTGTGAATCCGCTTGATCCGTTTGCTGGGCATAAGACGCTGAACTATTGGCTGCGTTTGCGCGCGCTGCAGGAGGCGTCGGCGAAGGGGGCGGGGGAGGCTGTCTTTTTTCAGGTGACGAATCACATCGCGGGCGGGGCGGTGAGCAATCTCTTCATTGTGAAAGAGGGCGCGTTGCACACGCCCATTGCGCGGGGTGAAGAGGAAGCGGGGGCGATTGCGAGCCCGGTGCTGCCCGGGATCACCAGGCAGCGGATATGTGAGCTGGCGGACCCGCTGGGTGTTGGGCTCCGGACAGGGCTCCTGAGCATTGATGATCTGCTGGGCGCTGATGAGGCGTTCTTGACGAACTCAAGTTGGGGTGTGCTGCCGATTGTTCAAGTGGAGGCGGAGCGTGTGGGCGAGGGGTCGCCGGGCGAGATCACGCGGCGGCTTCAGGAGCGGTGGGGGGCGTGGACGATCGAAGAAGCTTCGGCGTTGGGGTCGGGCTGACCCCGATTGCTGAACGGTCGCAGGCTACACTTGGGCCATGGGTCGTTCCGTCCTTCTTCTTGTCAATCATCACAAGCCGGGCGCGATCCAGGCGCTTGATGAGGTTCGCAAGCTGATCGGCGCTCACGGCGTCCTAGCGGATGAACAAGAGGCGAACGGCGAGCCCATCGGGACCACCGTGCGAGCGGACCTCATTGTTGTGCTGGGCGGGGATGGCACGATTCTGGCGCAGGCGCGGCGATGTGCGCATCTTGATGTTCCGATGGTTGGGATCAACTTCGGGAATCTTGGGTACCTCGCGGAGTTCGACTTTGCTGCGTTTCGCAGGCAGGCGGGGAGTTTGATTGGGGACGGTGGACTGACGCTTTCCAGACGAGCGTTTTTGCAGGCGTCGATTCTTTCTGAAGGAGAAGTAGCGCCTCGATTTGTGGGTCTGGGGCTGAACGACGCGGTGATCACTGCGGGGCCGCCATATCGGATGATTGAGCTGGAACTGACGATTAACGGCGAATCAGGGCCGACGATCCGTGGGGATGGTGTGATTGTTTCGACAGCGATTGGATCAACGGGATACAACGTGAGCGCGGGTGGTCCGCTGGTGTCGCCGGAGCTGGAATCGCTGAGTGTGACGCCGATCGCTGCCCACTCGCTTTCGTTTCGGCCTGTTGTGCTTCCAGGCTCTGCGGTGGTGGAGCTTGGTGTGCGCAGAGCCAATCGGTCTGATGCAGGTGGAACGACTCTGGTTCTGGATGGTCAGGTGGATGAGCCAACGGTGCAGGGGGATCGCATACGGATCGAGAGATCGGCGCAGTCGATTCAGCTTGTTCGCAATGCTGAATCCACATATTGGCGCACGTTGATGCGCAAGCTTCATTGGGCGGTGTCGCCGAGCGCGGATGGGTGATTAACCCCTGAGTTGGCGTTAAGGCGGTGAAGCTGGGGAAGCTGCGGCTTCTGCGGGAAGGTGGAGAGCGCATACAGGAAGGCGAGGCGTGCGGAATGTGCTGATCATGCGGTTTTTTTGGCAATAGCTGTAAAAGAGGTAGCATCTGGGCTTGACGCCGGGTAGATTGGTATGTGGTAGGAGTGGAAGCGTCCGCAGTGATGCGGGCATCAGGAGGGATGTCCTCTTTTGAGGACGGAAACACGTCGATTGTCTCGGGCTTGCCCGGGGCAGGGGAAGTTTGTCACCTGCTAGGCCCAGGTGAACACAACACGTCACCGCTGGTCTTCGGATTGGCATGGGGGATGGTGGAGAGTAGCCTACCACCGAACTTACACGCAGCTCTCGGGCTGTGTGGCAGAAGCTGAGGTCACCGTTTACTCGGTGGCTTCAGCTTTTTTTTGTTTTGAAAGAGGCGATGGGCGCTCTCAAGCAGCATTCAATGCATCTTGCGCGCACACGCTGGTACTATCCGCGCCATGATCGATCTGAAAGCACTCCGCGACGACCCTGAGCGCTATCGCGACGGCGCGCGCAAGAAGAACTCCACCGTCGATATTGATCGCATTCTGATGCTCGACACGGAGCGGCGTCGGCTTCTTTCTGAGCGTGAGAACGCGAGGGCGGAGCAGCGTGTTCTTGAAAAAGAAGCGGGTCCGCAGATCGGGAAGCTGATGAAGGAGCTCAAGACGGCGCCCGGCGGCGCGAAGGCTGCTCTTGAAGCTCAGATTGAAGAGCTGCGCAACAAGCCGGCGGCGCTGAAGGAGACGGTTCAGGAGTATGAGCGATCACTGCAGCAGATGGAGCCGGAGCTGGAGGCGTTGCTTCTTGAAGTGCCGATGCCGCCCGATGCGGATGTGCCGGTTGGCGCGGGTTCCGAGGACAATGTTGAGATTCGGACGTGGAATCCGCCTGGGTTTGACGCTTCAAAGTCCTTTGAGGAGAACAGGGGATTTTCGCCGAAAACGCATGTTGAGCTCATTCGTGATCTTGGGCTGACTGATTTTGAGCGCGGGGTGAAGATGGCGGGGGCGCGGAGCTATGTGCTGACGGGTGATGGCATGCGTCTGCATCAAGCTGTTCTCCGTTATGCGTTTGATTTTATGGTTGAAGCGAACGGGTTTACACCTGTCAGTGTGCCCGTCGTGGTGCGCGAAGAGTGCATGGTTGGCACGGGTTTCTTTCCGACGGGGCGCGATCAGGCGTACCACATTGAGGAATCAAAGCGCGGGTCGGGGCACGATCTTTTTCTGACTGGGACGGGTGAAGTCGGGTTGATGGGTTTGCATGAGGATGAGATTTTGGATGAGGAGACGCTGCCGCGCACCTATACGACTGTTTCGACGTGTTTTCGCCGGGAAGCGGGAGCTGCGGGCAAGGACACAGCGGGTTTGTTTCGGATTCACCAGTTTGACAAGGTTGAGCAGGTTGTGATTTGCAAAGCGGATGAAGCGGAGAGTCGGGAGTGGCACACGAGGATGATTGGATTTGTTGAGGCGTTGCTACAATCGCTGGAGTTGCCTTATCGCTTGCTTCAGTGTTGCACGGGGGATTTGGGTCAGAAGAATGCGGACATGATTGATATTGAATGTTGGATGCCCGGTCGCGGGGAAGAGAACGCGAAGGGCCGGCCGACGGGGGCGTACGCGGAGACGCACAGCGCGTCACGGCTGTATGACTTTCAGTGTCGGCGGCTCAATTTGCGGTATCGGGGTGAATCGACGGGCGGGAAGCCGGTTGTGTGTCATTCGCTGAACAACACAGTGCTGGCGAGTCCGCGGTTTTTGATTCCGCTGTTGGAGATTTATCAGAATGAGGATGGAAGTGTGACAGTGCCGGCGCCGCTGCGAGGGCATATGGGGGGGCGGGAACGGATTGGGTAGGGCGTGCGTTGGTTTTGTTTGGGGTGTCTGGCCGTGTTCCGGTTTTGGGTTCGCTGCAATTTTTGGCAAACATCTCTACGCTTTGATGATCTCTGGAGCGGGCTTCTCGACTGGAATCGCGCCTTTGACGAGTGGCCGGACGGGTTTGCATTGTGCCGGACGAGCATTTCGCGGAGAGAACGATGAACTTTTTCAGGCGCCATCTGCGATTTTGTGCACTGGGCTTTTTTATGTTGTTTGCGGTCTCGGCGCTGGTTCAGTGCCGGCCTGAGGCTGAGGCGGCGCCGGATGGCGCGGCGGCGATGACAGCGCTTGAATCGTTCGAGGTTGTCTATGGGGTGCTTCAACATCCGCGCTGCATGAACTGTCATCCGGGTGGAGACCGTCCGCTTCAGCATGATGATCATCAGCCACACGCGATGAATGTTCAGCGTGGGCCTGATGACCGGGGGCGATTCGCGATGCGGTGTGACGCTTGTCATGGAACAGGCAATCTGCCTGGCGCGAACATGCCGCCGGGTGTTTCGACTGGATGGCATTTAGCGCCGCGCGAGATGGTTTTTGAGGGGCTTTCTCGACATGAGCTTGCGAAGATGCTCATGGATCCTGAGCGATCCCACATGAGTTCCGATGAGCTTATCGAGCATGTGACCAGTGACCCGTTGGTGCTTTGGGGTTGGGATCCCGGCGACGGGCGCGAACCTGTTCCGACGCCGCACGCGGAGTTTGCGGCGGCATTTCGCACCTGGATTGCGGCGGGCGCCCCGGCGCCGCCTGAGGAGGAGGCACAGGTCCGATGATTGTTTTGAAGATTAATGGCAAGGCGCATGAGCTGGCTGACGTGGACGCTGACACACCGCTCTTGTGGGTGTTGCGCGACGAGCTTGGTCTGACGGGAACCAAGTACGGGTGTGGGATGGCGCAATGCGGGGCATGCACGGTTCATGCTGACGGGCAGGCTGTTCGATCGTGCGTTAAACCTGTGGGGGATCTTGTGGGGAAGGAAATTACGACGATTGAGGGGTTGTCGGCTGATGGCGACCATCCGGTTCAACGCGCGTGGAAAAAGTTCGGCGTCCCGCAGTGTGGATACTGTCAGGCTGGGCAGATCATGAGCGCGGCGGCTCTCATCGAATCGGTTCCCGTTCCGACTGATGACGATATAGACGCGGGCATGGCGGGCAACTTGTGCCGCTGCGGAACGTATGTGCGCATTCGAGCTGCGATCCATGCGGCTGCTCAGGATGCTCGCCCGTGACGCCGGCACAACTGAGTCGTCGCTTGTTTTTACAAGGGCTTGCTGCGGGGTCGCTGGTCGTCGCGGTTCGAGTTTCCGGTCCGTGCGCTCTGGCGTTGGTTGATCTTGAAACTGAAGCTGCTCTCCCCTTTGAACCTGATGTGTTTGTCTCGATTGCTCCGGATGGCTGGGTGGCGATCGTCGCGCACCGATCGGAGATGGGCACGGGAATTCGCACGGCGCTTCCGATGATTGTCGCTGACGAGTTGGGCGCTGATTGGGAGCGTGTGCGCATTGAGCAGGCGATCGGCGACGCGGAGTATGGCTCACAAAACACGGATGGATCGCGGAGCGTACGGCGATTTTACGAGCGCATGCGCATCGCCGGGGCGACAGCTCGAACTATGCTTGAGCGCGCAGCGGCGGCGCGATGGGGCGTCGATGCGACCGACTGCGCCGCCCGGAATCACGAGATTGTCCACAAGCCGACGGGGCGCTCCGTTGGTTTTGACGAACTGGTGACGGCGGCTGCGGCGCTTGAAGCGCCGGCTCGAGAAGAGCTCCGCATGAAGCCTGCGAGCGAGCGGCGCTACGTCGGTCGTGATATCCCCATCGTCGATTTGGATGCGATCGTCACGGGGCGGGCGGTGTTTGGGACGGACGCGCGACGCAAGGGCCAGCTTTATGCGGTGGTGGCGCGCTCGCCGGCGCTGGGTGGTCGCGTTCGGTCTGTGGATGCGGCGAAGGCCAAGGCGATCACAGGGGTTGTAGATGTGATTGAAATACCGCCGTTCAAGGCGCCTCATGCGTTCCAAGCTCTTGGAGGCGTGGCTGTGATCGCAAAGAGCACCTGGGCAGCGCTGCAGGGGCGGCGCGCGCTCGTCATCGAATGGGAAGATGGGGAGAACGCTCGCTTTGACTCAACAAGCTATGAGCGAGCTCTTGTCCAGGCGGCGCGTGAGTCCGGGAAGACGCTGCGCGACGAGGGGGATGTGGACGCAGCTTTTTCGGAAGCCAAGGACATATTTGAAGCTGACTACTATGTGCCGCACCTTGCGCATGCATCGATGGAGCCGCCCTGTGCGGTTGCGGAGGTGACGACGGAAAGCGATGGCACGGTGGCGCGCTGTGATGTGTGGGCGCCGACGCAGAATCCGCAGGCCGCGCAGACTGAGGTCGCCCGGACGCTTGGGATTCAACCGGCCAACGTGACTGTGAATGTGACGCTGCTGGGAGGTGGATTTGGGCGGAAGTCGAAGCCGGATTTCATTGCTGAGGCTGCGTACCTGGCGCGGCGTCTGAAGCGACCAGTGCATGTGACATGGACGCGTGAGGACGACCTCCAGCACGATTATTACCACGCGGTCGCTGCGGTCCACATGCGCGCGGCGCTTGATGGCGCGGGTCGACCGCAGGGGTGGCTGCAGCGATCGGCGTTTCCGCCCATTACTTCTACGTTCGTCAGAGGGGCGCGCTATGGCAGCGCAGGCGAGATGGGCCTCGGCTTCACCGATCTGCCTTATTCAGTGCCGAATCTTCGCATCGAGAACGGTCCGGCGGAAGCGCATTTGCGGATCGGCTGGCTGCGATCGGTCGCTCACATCTATCACGCATTCGCGGTGTGCTCGTTTCCGGATGAGCTTGCGCACCGGGCTGGGCGAGATCCGTTTGAATACCTCATGGAGCTCCTTGGCGAACCACGTTTCGTTGGGCTCGAAGGGGTGGAGTACCCAAATCACGGCGAGCCGCTCGCGCGCTATCCGATTGACGTCGGTCGGCTCCGGCATGTGACCGAGCGAGCGGCTGAGCTTGCGGGGTGGGGCCGCGCATTGGCGCGCGGGCGCGGGCTTGGCATCGCGTGCCATCGCAGCTTTCTGAGTTATGCCGCCAATGTTGTCGAGGTTGAAGTGGGGAGCGACGGAGCCATCACCATTCCACGGGTTCACGTTGTCATTGACGCTGGCCTTGTCATCAATCCGGACCGTGTGCGAGCGCAGATGGAAGGCGCGACGGTCTTCGGCGCCAGCCTGGCATTGTATGGCGAGATCACGGCTGAGAATGGTCGCGTCCAGCAGTCAAACTTCCACAACTACCGGATTGCGCGTATTTACGATGCGCCGCGCGAGGTGAATGTGGAGATTGTCGCGAGTGAGGCGCTGCCGGCTGGGGTCGGCGAGGTCGGCGTACCTCCCTTTGCCCCTGCTCTGTGCAACGCGATATTTGCTGCGACGGGCAAACGCATTCGGCGTTTGCCGATTGCGCGGCATGATCTGTCCTCGTGACGGATTGCGGCGCGCGATGAGAACGTTGCATGCTGCGAGGGTTTACGGATTGATGCGACAGGAGGCGGCAATCGAAATGGGGCGGACCGGGATCGATTCGGCAACCTCACGCTTGCAAAGCCAGCGATCATTTCATTGGAAATCTGTGTTTGACGCCATAAAATATGTTTCTGTCAGAGGATGTAGCCCCAATAGGCGCGATGAAGATCGCGATGATACTTCACCGGTGTTGAATGACGCTTGTCTGTGTTTTCTGGTCGTATTTTGGTCTGTAGAGGCGCGAAGACTCATCCTTCGGTGAATAAAAGAGTAGGAAGGCGCGTTTACCCAGGGGTGAATAATCTGACCATGTGAGCTTGAGGGTCAAGCTCCGGGCGTCAGGCTCAACCATGACGAGTTCGTCAGCAACAGTTGTTGTTTCAAGGGCGTACAGATAGAAGGATCCAGTCATGGCGTCACTATCAAGTTCTCACCACGAGTTGTTTTCGAATCAAACCGGCTCACAGTTTTCTTTTTGGAAACGAGCGCTTGCCACGCTCGTCGTGGGCATGATGACAGTCTTCACAGGCTGCGAGACCGACGGTCAGTCCGGGCTTCTTATTGGAGCCGGCGTGGGCGCGCTTGCGGGACAGGCGATCGGCGGCAGCACGGAGGCGACGCTCATTGGAACTGCGGTGGGCTCCGGTGTCGGATATGTGGTTGGAAATGAACGGGACAAGAAAAAAGCGTCGGAGAGGAGTCGTCCGAGCGAGACGAGGGGATATGCACGTGAACGTGACATGGGATATGCACATGAGGAGGTGACGTCGCTTGGTGGGACGCGATGGAGCCTCATTAGTCTTGTCCCGCGCGACGCCGTTCCGCCGTATAGTTCGAAAGTTATTGAGTTTGGCAGGGACGGGCGTGTAATCACGACGACGACCAGTCCTGCTGGGACGGTTAACACCACCGACGATAGCTACAGGGTTGTCGGCGACACGCTCATCATCAACGAGCCCGGTCGCGTCATCAACTCTCGCTTCAATCTGTCTGACGATCAGCTGATCATCAGCGCGGAGGATTACAGCGCTGTCTGGCAGCGCTTGCGCTGATCGCTCGCAGGACTCATGAAGGAAAGGGCGCGTGCGATCCCTCGGGAGGCGACGCCGGTGATATCGAGCAAAGTCGGCTCGTGGAGCAGGTCGAAATCAAAGAGGGGACTGCCACGGAGAGCGTGGTTGGGCGCTGCGCCTATGGAGCGCCCAGGGCTTTGGATGAAGCGAATCGGCGCGACGTGATGCGCGAATGGAGCGGAAGGGGCTCGAACCCTCAACCTCTGGCTTGCAAAGCCAGCGCTCTCCCAATTGAGCTACCGCCCCCTCATTGAAGCCAGATGATAGCGGGGAATAAGAAGGTTGTGGTGTATGAAGCGGAGACGCGGTGTGCATGCTTGGTTGCGTCGTCGCGACAGTGTGGATTGCCATGCAAAAGAAACGCCCAGCCATTGGGTTGGCCGGGCGCTTCGGGCGAGGTGTGTACGATGTACTTGGGTGTCGCCGGATCAGGCGACTTTGCGCCGCTTTTGCCGGCCGACGGTGCGTTGATCAGATGTTGCGCGGCGGTCTGCGGAATCGCGCATTACTTCGAGCAGCTCATCTGGCGAAGTGGCCCAGAGGTCGGCGCCGATTTCTTCTGCGAGCCCCTCGGCGCGATTGAAGACGCCGCCGCCGACGACGATTTGCGTATTCCGGCAGGCGCCAATCTCGTTGAGCTTGTCAACAAGAGCGCGGATGGATGGTAAATCACTCGGCGCTGACGCAAAGAGGAGCAGCACATCAGGCTGGACCTGATGGATGCGCGAGAGGATTTCGTCATTGGCGATGCCACCTCCGGCGAAAGCGACCTCGTAGCCGTCTCCCTCAAGGAGATCGACTGCGATCTGCCCGCCGAGTTCGTCGCTGTCGGAGGGTCCGGAGACAGCGAAGATGGAACGGTTGCGCGGCGACTTGCATCGGTAGTTGGCGGCTGCCTGGTCGGCGAGGGAGCGAAGAAGGCGCGTGGCGAGATGGTGGGCGACTGTTGAAATTTGATCTTTGCGATGTAGTTTCTGGACGCGCTCATAGACGGGCCAGAAGAGATTCATCACGATTGCTTCATGGCAGGCGCCTTGATTGATTGATTCCTGGACGATTTGTCGTGACGCTTGACGATCGCCGTTGATAAGCGCTTCAAACATGCGCTCTTGAAGTATGTCTTGGCTCACCTCGCTGCTCCATTCATTCTTGGATCAATATCACTATTGACAGGCTCCGCTGTCCCTGGGTTTGTTCCCGGGGCGTCCTGATGCGCCGGGGAGGGGCAACATGCCGCTCAGGACCAACCATCGTGAGTGTGGAGCGCAGGCCGTGAGATTGGTGGTGGCGCGCACGACATTTTCGCGCGGCGGTGTTTGAGCCCGATAAGCCGTGCTATTGGCGTTTTACCGCCCGATAACATGTGCAGACGCCGAAGGTGAGCGGGTGAGCCTGAACGTCCGAGAATAGTGCTGTTTTCAAGGAGTTTTCAAGCTCTTCGGGTTTGAGGAAGGTATCGATGGAGCGGGGAAGATAGTGGTAAGCGCCGGAACGATCGCGGCTGATGAGTGTTGCGGTTCTGGGCATGATGTGTGTGCAGTAGAGATTGCTCATCCAGGCAATGGGCACGAAGGCGGGCTGGCTGAACTCAAGGATGATGAGCCTGCCGCCCGGGCGCAGGACGCGGTGAAACTCCGATAACGCGATCGCGGGGTCTGCGACATTGCGGATGCCGAAGGCGATGGAGATGACATCGACGCTTCCGGGCGCGAGTGGGAGATTTTGCGCGTCGCCTTCAATGAAGGTGATGCGGGAGTTCACAGCATGTTTGCGCGCACGTCGGCGGGCGATATGGAGCATGCGGGGGGTGAAGTCGAGGCCGATGACGGGGTCAGCGCCGGCGCGGGCGAAGGCGAAGGCGAGATCACCGCTTCCAGTTGCGACGTCAAGGACGGAATCGGTGGGGCGCACCTCGGAGAGGCGGACAGCGGCGCGGCGCCAGGCCTGGTCGCGCCCGAAGGAGTGGAGCCGATTGTTGAGGTCGTAGCTGGGGGCGATTGAAGTGAACATATCGCGCACTTTTTTCGCCTTGTCGGCGCTTGCGTGCGGATTGGCGGCGAGGTCTTCCGGGGTCCACGCTGGGGGCGGTGTCGGCGATGGCGCCGTTGATGGATCGGAGGGAGCTTGGGAAGGGGCGTGCGTCATGATGTGTGAAGCATACTCAGGCGCCCTTGATGAGCGGCCAGTTGATTTTGTTGTGGTCGAGTGTGGGGAGCTTGGTTTCGATGACTTCGACGTACTTTTGGGCAGCGCCGGTGTTGAAGATGACGACGGACTGGCCGGGTTGAATGGCGCCCTGTTCGGCGCAGCGGGCGACGGCGCCGACACAGGCTGCCGCTTCAGGGCAGAGGGAAATGCCTTCGAGCGTCGTCGTGAGGCGCATCCAGTGTGTGAGAGAGTCTTCGTCGATGGCGCGGGCGCTGCCGCCGGATTCGCGGATGGCGTCGAGAATCAGGAAATCGCCGATTGCCTTGGGAACGCGGAGGCCGGAGGCGATGGTGTGTGCGTTTTCAGCTGGATCGGCGAAGCGCTCGCCTTGAGCGAAGGCAGCGGGGATTGGGGCGCAGCCGGTGGATTGGCAGGCGTGCATGGCGGGTTTGTCTGCGTTGGCGTCGAGCCAGCCGATCTGTTGGAGTTCGCTGAAGGCTTTCCACATGCCGATCAATCCGGTGCCGCCGCCGGTGGGGTAGAAGATGTGATTTGGCAGGCGCCAGTTGAGCTGTTCCGCGAGCTCCAGGCCCATCGTCTTTTTTCCCTCGATGCGGTAGGGCTCTTTCAGCGTGCTGATATCGAACCAGCCGAACTGGTCCGCGCCTTCGCGGATGATTTTGGCGCAGTCGGTGATAAGGCCGTTGACGAGGAAGGCGCGGGCGCCGAAGAGGGCTGCTTCATATTGATTGACGACGGGTGTGTCTTCGGGCATGAAGACGAATGCTTCGAGTCCGGCGCGGGCGGCGTAGGCAGCGAGGGCGCCTCCGGCGTTGCCAGCGGTTGGGATGGCGATGTGTTTGACGCCGAGCTCTTTTGCCATGGAGACAGCCACAGAGAGGCCGCGTGACTTGAAGGAGCCGGTGGGGAGCTGGGATTCATCTTTGATGAAGAGCTGGGGGGGAGTTGAGGATGAGGAGAATGATTTGAAGAGGGCGGCGCCGAGCGCGGGGCAGGGGAGAAGGGGGGTCATGCCTTCGCCAAGCGTGACAATGTTTTCATTGTGTTCGACGGGGAGGAGTTCGCGGTAGCGCCACATGGTGGCGTCGCGGGCGGTGAGTTGATCGCGGGAGATTGCGCGGCTGACTGCGGGAAGGTCGTAGCGAACGAGCAGGGGGCGATCTTTGTGGGTGGTCGCAAGCTGGCGCGCTTCGAGACGCGAGCCGTCGATCGCGCCTTCCAGATGAGTGACAAAGCTCATGGATCGTGCTCCTGGGCGCCGCGGCATGGGGCTCGCAGCGGTGAACGTATGCTACTGGCCGGGCGCGCTGGCGCGGCGTCGGGCGGGAGTGAACCGACGGGCGTATACTCGTTCTATGCATTATGAGACTCATCAACCGGTCATTAATGACCTTGAGGCGCGGATCTTGACAATCCGTGACTCTCTTTAACTACGACGCAAAGAAGTCGCGCTTGGGGGAGCTTGAAGAGAAAATGGCTGCGCCGGGATTCTGGGACAAGCCCGATACGGCGCAGAAGGTCGTGGGTGAGCTGAAGGTGGTGAAGGCGCAGATCACGCCTTTGGAAAAACTTCATGCTGAGCTTGAAGATGCGCAGGTCGCGTTTGAGCTTTCCAAGGAAGCGGGCGACGCGGAGCTTCTCTCTGAGGCGGATGAACAGCTCTTTGAGCTTGGCAAGCGCATGGAGCAGGTGGAGTTGCAATCGCTGCTCTCGGGTAAGCACGATCATCGCAACGCCTTTGTGACTATCTCAGCGGGCGACGGCGGCACCGAGGCGAACGATTGGGCGGAGATGCTCTTTCGGATGTACCTCAAGTTTTTCGATCGGCGCCCGGAGTGGAAGATCGAAGAGCTCTCCATGCAGCATGGCGTTGAAGTCGGGATCGACTCGGTGACGCTGCGGGTTTCCGGGCCCTTTTCGTATGGGTACCTTTCGTGTGAGCGCGGGACGCATCGGCTGGCGCGGGTGAGTCCGTTTAACGCTCAGGGCAAGCGGCAGACGAGCTTCGCGACGGTGGACATCATTCCTGAGTTTGAAGAGACGGATCTTGAGATTCCGGATGAAGAGCTTGAGTTCACTTATTTTGCGCGCTCAAGCGGGCCTGGCGGGCAGAATGTGAACAAGGTCGCGTCAGCGGTGCGCGTGGTTCATAAGCCGACTCAGATCATGGTTGTGTCGAGCACGCATCGTGATCAGTTCCAGAACAAACGTCAGGCGCTCACTATTCTTCGGGCCAAGCTCGAACAGATTGAGGAAGAGAAGCGCGAGAAGGAACTTTCGGAAGCGACGGGCGGGGCGGTTGATCGGGGCTGGGGCACCCAGATTCGCAGCTATGTGATCTATGACAATCGCGTGAAAGACCACCGGACTGGGTACGAGATCGGCAATCCGCAGACCGTGCTCGATGGCGACCTGCAGGGTTTTCTTGACGCTGAACTCAAGCGCAGAAGGCGCGAGCTTGCGGACCAGGCGATGAAGAAGTGAGCAATTTTTTGAGTAGTCAGGCGAGCGAATAGAAGCCTTGGCCGGTGTTTTTGAGTCTGCCAGATTTGGCGAGTTCGCGCCAGATTTCTGCTGGGAAGTCAGTGGGCGGGATGATGGCGTCGATTTCAGATTTTCGTCCGCCTGAGAGTTGTCGTCCGCCGAGCTTGGACTCATCCGCGAGGCGCATGACTTTAAGGCGCTTGCGAAAAGCGCGAAGGGCGGCGGCGAGATCGTCATCGGAGAAGGTGGCGCCTTCTGTTGGCGCCGCTTCCTTGGGGTTTTCAAGGGAGGAGACGATCGTGTCGAGGCGGGCTGCGTCATGTTCCTTGCAAGTGCGCTCGAGCTCTGATTGATCGATCGGCATGCGCCCAAGCAAACGCTGTACAAGATCCCATGCTGCTTGCGATTCTGCCGGGTTCGCTGAGGCTTGGATCTCATCGACCAGTTGTCTGATTTTTTGTAGAGCGTTCATCGCGGCGCCATGATACTCAGTGAAGGCGTCGGGAAAGCAGGGCGGTTATGGCCCGACGAAGACGTCGCGAGCGTCGGCGGGTTTTTCGACGCCCTTGATTTGTGCGTCTTTATCGCCGGTCGCCCAGCGGGGGAGCCAGATGTTGTCGCCGCTGTCGAGGTTTGGCTCGCCGAGCCACTCGACCGAGCCATCTGAAAAGAGCGCATTCTGCCCGAGTCCCATGTGATTGAATGACCCCATTTCCGAGTCGAATCGTTCGCCGCGACGGGCCCGCTCAACCACTGGCGACTTATCGACGACGACCAGCACGCGAACCGGCGTCTTCCACATCGGGCGATCTTCGCCAAACAACTGGTAGCTGAATGAGACTTCTTCGTGAGCGCGCCAATCTTTGTGGGCGCTCAAGTCAAGGTGAATCGGCGCCGTCGCATTCCCCGGGCATGAAAGCTCGCTCAGTGTCACATATCCGCTTGTCACGAGTACGAAGAGGTTCGCGGAGTGTGACTGGCCCGGCTCGCCGACATTCCACCACCGCGCCTGGGATGATGTGGAGCGTTGCGCTTTCGGGAGTTCGCCGTCGTGGTCGTTGGCGTACATCGAAAAACCAAGGCCGGCGCCGGCGAGGTTGCTTTGTCCAGCTTGCCGTTTGGCGTGTTCGCGCGTCGCGGTCAGTGTGGGCCAGACAACTGAAATTGCGATGAGGATCATCGCTGCGAGCGAAACAAGGTCTGTCAGAGCAAATCGGCTGCGCGAAACGAGAGCTGGCTCCGGCGATGCGAGGGCCCGGCGATGTTCTTCGCGCGATATTCGCGCCAATGTGGCAGCAATCAAGTCCTCGCGGTTGCGATCATCGAGGACGTCGGTCTGCGAATGCTCCAGGGCGCCGAGAAGGGAGCTGGCGCGCTGGGCGCGTTCAGCGTTGGCGCTGCTGACTTTGCCAGGGTTCCATGAAGCGGTGACGAGGGCGTCTACTGCGTCGGCGTCAGCTTCACAAAGGGTTGCCGACGGGCGAGCCACCGAGGGCGATTCGCAGGCATCGGTCGGGGTGCAGAGAACGCGGGCCAGAGTTGCGTCGACCAGCGCTGCTCGCCGTGCTGCTGCGACCGCGTCGGCCTCGAGGCTGGCGGGTCCCGTGTTGAGTTGCCCCAGCAGCGAGGCGAGCTTTTCAGCCCGCTTGCGCAGAGCAGTCGGGACGGCTGCTGGGTCAAACCCAGCTTTAACCAGCGCGTCGAGAGCCTCAGCGTCAGAAGAGGAAAGCTTGGCGGAATGGGAATGTGGTTCAGACATAGCGTTGACAACCTCTTTACGACGCGCCACGCCCGGGGTTCGGCGAATCTTCATCTGAATTCGCCAAAGCCCAATTTCGTCCGAAGGAGGCCACCGCGGCGTGCAGGCGCGACTTCACCGTCCCCAGAGGCACTTCCAGCAGGTCCGCGATGGTCTGGTAACTCAGTTTTTGGAAGTAGGCGAGGAGGAGAATTTCCCGCTGATGGTCCGGCAACTCATCAACCGCTTGCTGGACCCGCTGGTCGAGCTCCCGCTTGTCCATCGCTTCAGAGGGCGCGGGCACGTCGATCTCCATGAGATCAACGAAAGATCGCCCGTCGTCCCCTCCGATCCGGGCCGAAAGCCCCAGCGTGGGTCGCCGGGCGCTTTTTCGATGCTGATCCCGCCCCTTGTTGGCAGCGATGGTGAAGAGCCAGGGCTTGAAGGAGCGGCTCATATCAAAGGTGTCCAGCGACTGATGGACCTGCAAAAACGTCTCCTGGAAGACATCCTCCGCGGCTTGGCGATCGCCCATGAAACGAATCAGGAACCGGAGCAGGGCGTCATGGTGGCGCTCCATCACCGTTCGGAAGGCGCCGACATCGCCATCCTGATATGCCGACAGCAGTTCAACGTCTGTGCGGTCGTCGACGAGGCGATAGGCGGGCTTTTCCTGGGCAGCGGCGATCTCACATTCTCCATCAGACTGAGGGAAAGAGCAGTTCTCCTGCCGACGCCAGGCGTCGGGCTGCCCCCGGGAAGACAGGGCCTGGCGAGCATCTTTGCTGCATGGGGCGTCTGCCTCTTCCCTGACAATACGCGCCAGAGAGCCAGCGGTTCAGGATTCGGCGTGAAACCGCTGATCCGGATTCACATTCGACCTATCGGACCGCCGATGGACCGGACGTGAGCAGCCGCTAGCATGGTCCCTCTGCACACACTTTCGTATGACCATTGATTTTTGCCAGGAGCTTCCATGGGCGTTCCCCTCAGCCAGATGTACACCGTCGCCAGCTATGTGCTGGGTCAGAAGCTCCGCGGGAACAAGCGCTATCCGCTGGTGTTGATGCTTGAGCCTCTGTTCCGGTGCAATTTGGCATGCGCGGGCTGCGGGAAGATTCAGTACCCCGCCCACATTCTTAAGAAGGATCTGCCTCTCAAAGATTGCTTGCGTGCGGTCGATGAGTGCGCGGCGCCGATGGTTTCGATTCCCGGTGGCGAGCCGCTGCTGCATCCGCAAATCAAAGAGCTTGTCGAAGAGCTCATCGCGCGCAAGAAATACATCTATCTTTGCACCAACGCACTACTGCTTAAACAAAAACTCGATGAGGGCTTGTTCACACCCAGCAAGTATCTCACGTTCAGCGTTCACATGGACGGGCAGGAAGATCACCACGATTTCGCGGTCTGTCGTGATGGCACATATACCAAGGCGATCGAGGGCATCAGGCTGGCGGTGGAGATGGGTTTTCGTGTGACCACGAACACGACGCTCTTTGACGGCGCTGACCCCAACTCCGTACGCGCATTCTTTGATGAGATGATGGATGTTGGTGTGGAAGGCATGATGGTGTCGCCCGGGTATGCTTATCCCAAGGCGCCGGATCAGAAGTCATTCTTGAGTGAACGCCGGAACACCAACAAGCTCTTTGAGATGATCCTCTCGAACCGCAAGAAGCGCTGGCGGTTCAATCAATCTCCGCTTTTCCTTGAATATCTCATGGGCACGCGCGAATATGAGTGCACCCCGTGGGGCAATCCCACCTTCAACATTTTCGGCTGGCAGAAGCCGTGCTATCTCCTTCAGGACGGCTACGCGGACACCTTCAAGGAGCTCATCGAAGAAACGAACTGGGACAACTACGGCCGGGCTTCGGGGAATCCGTCATGCCAGCAGTGCATGGTGCATTGCGGCTACGAGCCGACGGCTGTCGATCACACGTTCGCCTCATTTGGCGGCTTGTGGGGAACGGTCAAGGCGATGGTCTTCAACACCTACGCCAACCCACGGGCCCAAAAACGTCTGGAAGAAGAGAAGGCCAAACCCCACGGTCCGCTGGCCCATCTTGGGCTGACGATTGAAGGCAAGCCGATGACGAAGGAAGAGCGCGAAGCTGTCGAGGCGGCGTAAAAGCTCCGCCTGAGACGCCGTTTTCACACGCTGAGGGCACATTTCTCATGCATTTTTTACTTTGCTGCGCCATTCTCGCGCTGGGAGGACGCTCACCCTCTTGGCGGGGACGGTTGGTTTCATGTTGAGATCAATCTATCCCTCGCTGGCTTTGGTCAGCGTCAAGAATCGAGCCAGCCTGCGCTGTTTCGAGCTGATTGAAGACCTCATCGAACACCTTTCCTTGTGAGGATTTCATCATGTCTGCCTTTACGAAATCGTTGTGCGCTGTTCGTGCGCGCTCTGATTCCTTCCATAACCGTTCTTTCGGCGCATTTCTCTGTGCTGGAGCGGGCGCCGCGGCGATGTTTGCATCTGTCGGTGTCTCGGCGGAGCCTGTTTATGTCACGCTCCCGAACGGATCGAATTTTTGCTTTGAACAGATTCCGCCGGACCCTTGCCCCCCGATTGAGCCGATTGTTGTTGAAGACGGTTGCCTTGGAGTCACGTTCATGGGCAACGGCATGGGCGATACGCAGTCTGTGCATACGGTCACCAACGGATCGCTTGCTGAGCCTATTTGCGGCATTGCGATCGCGGTGACAGATGACGCTGCGGTCACACTGTCTGATGATGGGGTGAGCGAGTTTTGGCAATCTGCGATTGTCAGCCGAAATGAATGGAACGCCGGGTTCCAGTTCGAGGGCAGCGCTGGGGCGTGGCAGCCGATTCAGACCAACGGCACGTTTGATGCGCTGTTTGGCGCTGAGTTTGACCTGGTCGCTGTCTATTGGGCATCAACGAATTTTTCCACAGCGCCGATCGGTCCTGACCAGACGGTCGCGTTGTATGTTGGGCCGCAACGCGTGCTCTCACCTGAGATTCCCGCGGGGTTTCCGTATGTCTTGTTTGGCGATGGTGTGATTCTGCAAACGGGTGGCGAGCCTGTTCGAGCCATCGATCAGTTCGGCTTGACGCACACAGCGATTGACGGCGCGACGCTGGAAGTTGACGCGGGCGGCCGTCTTAAAGTTTCGAATCTCGGTTCGTCCGGGTGCGATGGCGTCTCGATCGACCTTGGCGAAGGTGAAGGTTGGGGCGTGCTGCCTCTGCCGCCGGTCATCGCGCCGGGCTCGAGCGTGAAAAGCTCATTCAACGGGCGCGTAAATGCCGTTGACAACACGCCGGTGCTGATCACCTGTCTTGAAGGCGCTGTCGGACCGGGATTTCGTCACAACCTCATCTTCGATTTTGATCTCATTCTCCCTGGCCAGGTGCGCATTGATCTGTTTGATGACAATGGCGTCATCGTCGGCGGGTACGACACCACCAGCCCCGCTTCGGTTTCGCTTGACGGCCTTCCCCCCGGAACGCCCATCCGCGCGATCTGTGAACCCGGCGGCGATGTGGGCCTCTTCGCGACCGGCGGCCTGGTTGATGTCTTTGATCCCAGCTCCGGAACCACGTTCCCCGGCGTCGCTCTCATTTCCGCGACCGCTGTCAACACAGCTGCGACTGTTGACTTCATCTCTGATGTCGTCATCACCGGCGTCAACATTCCAGAGCTTGTCTTCATCGATGAAGAGATTCAGAAGTTCGGCCTGTTTGAGTCTGCGCTCGGGGACGTCAAGTTTGACACGACCGGCGGGAAGCTCAAAGTTTCCAACCTCGGTTCAAGCGGATGTGACGGCTTTTCCATCGTTCTTCCCGACGACACCGAGCAGTTTGAAATGCGCTGGCTTCCCCTTGATCCGTGCGCTGGGATTTTCCCGCCCCCGCCTGGATGCGATCCGTTCCTCGCCTTCTTTGAGTTGCACTCCACCGGCATAGTTGGCGGCCTTCCCAACCAACAGCTCGGCACGCTTCGCGTCAGCAATGACGAGGGCGCGACCGGCTTCCCCTCCGTGCGCATTGAAGCGGATTACTCCCCGGTTGGCTCACCTACACAACAGCTTGAAATCTATTCCGGCGGCTTGCTCGTTGACATCTTTACCGGCCATCCCAACGGTCCGGTTGCGGTCGCCACGGATTGGCCCAAAGGCTGCGGCAAGGGCGCCGTCGAAATTGGCGGTGTTGACACTGCCTGCTATGTCATCTGCTGGGACCAGCCGCAACAGATCCAGATTCCCGGGTTGCCGCCCGTGCTCGGCGATGAACTCCGCGTCCTTGCTGAGAACCCCGCGGCGCCCTTTGAGGCGCTCCAGTCCTTCGAGTTCTTTGGTGCAGAGATTCCGGAGATTGATCTGACTTCAATCTTCGGGTTCGGGCCTCCCCCGTGCCCGGCTGACCTCGACGGCGACGGAAATGTTGGCGCGTTTGACCTGGCGATCCTGCTCGGCGCCTGGGGACCAGACCCGCAGGGCGTTGTTGATCTTGACGGCGATGGAAACGTCGGCGCTTCTGACTATGCGATCGTGCTCGGCTCGTGGGGCCCGTGCCCGTGAAGTCGCATCAGTAAACTTCTGGCAAGTGGGGCGCTGCCGCGCCCTATTTGTCATTCCTGCGAAATCCTTCTCGCATGACAGCTCGTGCGCCGGGGCGCAAAGCGGCGCGCGAGTCAGCGAAGAAGGAACATTCTTTGCAGGAGGTGTTCGATAGGCTGCCGGCGCATTCTTGGCGACGGCAGCCTTTTTATTGAGGAGACGTGTCCGATGAATCCCCCAGCTTGCCTCGCCTGGCGCAGTGGGCTTTTGTCTTTTTCCTTTCCATACTTCTTCGCTGCCATATGATGTCACTTCAGTCACCACAAAGACATGGGGAGATTTTCACAGATGTCCATGCTGCAGCGAGTTCTTGTTTTCACCAGGTGGGCGCCGGTTCTCTTTGCCGCCGTCGCGTTGGCAGACCGCGCTCCGATCGCCATTGACGGCGCCTTCTCCGATTGGTCCGCCGTTGCGCCTGCGCTGGCCGACACGGCCGGCGATGCGGGAGCGAGCGGGATCGACATGACCGCTGTTCATCTTGCTGACGATGATGAGTTTCTCTTCATCCGCGTCGAGTTTGTTTCGGAGCTTGATCTCGCAGAGTTCAACGCGCTCCGCCTGTATCTTGACACCGACAACAACAACGCCACCGGGCTGGCTGTCTCTAACATCGGCGCTGAGCTTGAGGTTCGGCTGGGCGATCGAACCGGTGTTTTCTATCCTCCGCCGGGCGCGGTCGGGCTTGCGACGCTTGAAGCGGTTCGCTTTCGCTCCCAGCCGACGGTGACCGCGACTTCCTTTGAAATAGCGATCGCCCGCGACGTGAGCCCCGATGGCGCCAACGCGCTCTTCCCACTCGGACCTGCGCCGACCGTGCGCCTCTTTCTTCGTGATGAAGCCGCCGGCGATCAAGCCCCCGATGGCGCCAGCTCAATCTCCTACACACTCGATCAGGGTGATCCCCTTCCACCATCTCCTGCGATTCCGTTTGGCAAGGAGCGGCCCACTGATCTGCGCGTGATGACGTACAACGTCCTTTTCGATTCGCCATGGGATCCGGGTGAAGAGGAACGCTTTGGCAGGCAGCTTGCCGCCATTCAGCCGGACATTGTCAACTTTCAGGAAGTGTTTAATCACTCGGCTGCGCAGGCAGCGGCGCTGGTCAACACATGGGTTCCGCTGCCCGTCGGCGAGTCCTGGGGCGCGGCTGAGCAAAACGATTGCATCACGGTTTCACGGTTTCCCATCGTCGATAGCTGGCCTCTCGATGGCAACCTCGCGGTTCTTATCGACGCGACAGCGGGCATCGGCGCGCAGATGCTCATCATCAACGCCCACACACCCTGTTGCGGCAATGACTCGGGACGCCAGGCGGAAATCGACCGCATCATGGCGTTTGTGAATGACGGCGACCCGCGCATTCCCTTTAACCTTGCGGGCATGCTCGATTTGCCGTCCGTGTCGCCCATCCTCATCACCGGCGATCTTAATCTCGTCGGCTTGTCGCAGCAGCTTACAACGCTACTTACCGGCGATATCATCAATGAAGGCGCCGGTTCCGGGCAGTTTGGTTTCGACTTCGACCCCGACTGGGACGGCACGCCGCTGACCAATCTCATTCCTCGCCATACACATACACGCAGCGGCTACACCTGGCGCGACGACTCGATCTCATTCTGGCCGGGGCATCTCGATTTTCTTATTTACTCCGACAGCGTTATCGCCGCGGGCAACCATTTTGTTCTTAATACACCTGACATTCCCACAGCCACACTCGCTGCCAACAATCTTTTGGCGACCGATTCCCTTGCTTCCGACCACCGCGCTTTTGTTGTGGACTTCCGCCCGACGATCATCATCGCAGCGGATTTCAACAACGATGGCGTGGTCACGTCATTCGATCTTGCGCAACTTCTCGGCGCCTGGGGAGCATCGGGTCCGGCTGACCTGAACGGCGATGGTGTCGTGGGCTCAGCAGACCTCGCGCTTCTGCTTGGCGTCTGGGGAGTTCGGCCGTTCTAGGTTCTCGAAAGGAAGAGATGCAGCGCTGCTGTGTTCATCGCTGTTGGCCATCCTCGGCGCCATCTTCAATGTTGTCAGTGTCGCGTCCTGCTTCGGGGGTGATGTCGATGCCACCCTGTTCCTGGCGGGAGTTCATTTGCTCTTGATAACCCTGCAGGACTGCTTCGGGCGGGGAGAGATCCTCATCCGTGACTGTGTTCCACTCAATCGTGCGGAAGTTGACAATCTGAAGTGCTTCGCGTGAGTCATCGGGGCTCTTGCGGTATGTGGTGTAGCCGCGACTCACGAGGACGCCGTCAACATCTTCCCAGTTGCGCCATTCTTCGATGATCGCAGTTGTTCTGCGGTCTTCGGGAGTTTCAGTGCCCATTTTGATGCCGGTTTCGACATTGAAGAACTCAAAGGCGATGCGCTTGGCGGGAGTGATGAGCTTGACGCGCCAGCAGTCGACGCCGGCAAAGATCTCTTTGCGGACGACTTCGATTCCGGGGTAATAGCGCGCGTAGTTGAGATCGCGGTAAAAATCGAAGTTGGAAGCGACCTCGGGGCTCAGCCCCTCGTAGATAGTGGGGCTTGAGACATCGGCGTAGGTCCAGCGGTATTCGCCGGTGTAGCCTTGCGCGCGCACACCGACTGTCCCGAACTTGGCGCGCAGGAGCTTGATGTTCGGCGCTTTGGCGTAGACCTCGATCGGGGCGAAGGAGTTTTGGACGATGTCCTGCATGGAGCCGATCATTTTGAGAGAAGTCTTGGAGAGGAGCGCCTCACGTCCGCCGCGAGCTTCGATGTGGCGATTGAAGACTTCCAGCGCCGTGGGAAGGGGCTCTTTGGAGGCCTCGTTCTGAGCGTCTTCGTCTGGAGCCTCCTCCGAATCGGAGATTTGATCTGGAGTTTGGGTGAACTGCCCGGGCGCAGCGTTGCTGTCAACCTGAGCACTCGCGGTCATGGTGAGCGCAGGGGTCAAAAAGAGAAGTGCGATGGCAGCGATGAGAGTCGTCAAGAGGGTCCGATACATGCCCGAGGTCTCCAAGTGTTATGGCGCCGTGTGTAGAGTAGATAAACAACGAGGCGCTGGCCCAGTAATCGGCGAGACCCGCACGGGTCGTGAGCGATTCCGGGAGTCCTGCTGTTCGTGAGCTAGCCCGCGTGGTTAAGCAGCCGGCGCGGATCGCAGGATGATACCGCTCAAACAAGCGGCGGTTGGCGTCTGTCTGCGGTTTCGAGCGGGTTTTCAGGGCGTCCGTAGACTGTAAGGAGAATGAAGGCCCGAGAACCCATATTGACCCTCGCGATCGAAACGAGCAATCCTTCTGCGTCCATTCGCCGGCGGGGAGAGGTGGCGCTGGCGCGAGTGTCAGCAGAGGGGGCGATGGACCTGCTTGGAATTGAAAAGCTGCGCCCGAAGGTGAGGCATGATGATGACCTGATCCCCGCGATTGATCGAGTGATGAAGCGAGCCGGAGAGGAGGGGGGGAGTTTGGGACGGATTGTGGTTTCGATCGGGCCCGGTGCTTTTACGAGCGTGCGCATCGCTGTGGCGACAACGAAACTGATTGCTGAAGGAACGGGAGCTGAGGTTGTTGGCGTGCCGACGGTCGAGGTTGTCGCGCAGGCGCGCAGTCGACTTGGCATGTTCGGGGTTTCACTTGCGAGCAAGCGCGACTCCGCATGGATTGCATTTTGTGACGGGACGCAGCTGATTCGGGAAGGCGAGATTCTGGATCAGAGGGCGCTGGAGCGAGCTTTGGATGACGTGGGCCCGAGAGCGTTTGTCGCAGATCAGTTCTTGCCGGAGGCTCTACGAGGAGTAATAGAAGAGCGCGGGATAGAAATTGTAGCGCCGTTGTTTTCAGCAGCGAGATGTCTGGAAGCATCAATAGGGAAGATGGCGGAAGATGCGATCGCGATGGCGCCGGTGTATCCGCGTGAGCCCGAAGCTGTGCGCATGTGGCGCGAGCGCGGGTCGGGGACGACGGATTGATGCGACGTTCTATCGCTGATTTGGATCAGGGTCAGGGCGTGTGACGGGCGGAGGGCCCTCGCCATAGGGGGGGGCGGGAATTGTCTTGGCGGAGAGTATGGTTGGAGGTTCGATCGGGCGATCGGAATCGGGATGAACAGGTGTGTTTTCGAGTGTGATGAGCGTGTCGGCGCCACTGATGGTGTGACCGAACGCTGTGTAGAGGCCATCGAGGCTCTTGGTTCCTCTGCGGCTGAGGCAGATGAAGAGTTGTGAGCCGTTGGCGTTGGGTTCAGGTGAGCGCGCCATCGAGACGACGCCGAAGTCATGCTGAATGCGTGAAGGTTCGAGATCGAGGTAGTAGCCGGGACCGCCCAGGCCTGAGGCGGTGGGGTCGCCGAACTGGATGACAAACTTCGTCTCACCAACGACGCGGTGGATAAGGGTTTGATCGTAGAAGCCGCCTTCGACGAGATGGATGAGGTTGAAAGACATGTTCGGCGCCTGGTCCGGGCGGAGCGCGATTTTAATATCACCCTTGTCAGTTTCGAAGAGAATGTTGCGATCGGTATATACGCGGAGTCCGGAGTAAGCGCTTTGCTGTTGAGTAGGAAAGTTGAGGCGGTAAATACTCGTTGGGCGTTCCCCCGACAGAAGCTGTTCGAGACGTCGACGGTCGCCTGCATCAAAAGCGTTGCGTATTTCCTGGTTGAAGCCCTCGTTGATGACGACGAGTGGAGTGATAAGCGGCTGGAGAACGACCGCGGAGCCGACTTTTTCGCCGTCGATGATCAACTGTGCGTAAAGGAGTGGCGCTTGTTGGCGCGCCCAGAGGACGGGGAAAACGCTGGCGAGATCGATGGTTCCTGCCTGGACGACGGCCCGCTCGACTTCTCGCGCTGAAACAGGCTCGAGGAGCGCGATTTCAATATCGCCATCCGCGCCATCGGGCGTTTCGACGGTCATCGGGATGGACTTGTTGACGCTGCAGTAGAGCTTGCTCGGCGTGAGTTGTGCGAGCGATTGGTGCGGGAGAGCGGTCAGGCTCAGGAGCGCGGCGATGATGAGCCATGGGAGTCGGATTGTGGGGGCGCTTGTGGATTGCATTGAGGAAGAACTCCGGGAACGAAGTGTGAATCAAAAACGCCTTGACTGACGGGTGTCAGAATAGGAAAACGGGAGGGTGAGCATAGTGTGAGGGCCGTCGGCGCGCAAGGGGGGCTGTGAACAGGCGCAGATACCGCCGAGAACGAGGGTGGTTGAGTTCTGTTTTAGAGTTTTTGGATCAGCGACGGTGAGGACGGATGGTGCGGCCTGAGAGCCCGGAGCCCTCTTCTTCTTCCTGATCGAGTGTTTCAAGCTCGTCAGGCGTATGAGCGGAGTCGCCGTTATCGAGCCGGCGCCACGCGTTGCGGACGCCGCCGCGATGGCTGTTTTGATCTGTGGATGGAAGAATGCTGACAATGTAGCCAGCGGCGTCATCGAACCATGTGACGCTCATATCAGCCTTGAGGAGATTGGCGCCAATGCGATGGTTAAAGTCAGCCTGTGTGCGCATGCCATCGGAAACAAGGGTAAATTCACTCGGGAGTGTTTCAAGATAGATGCGATTGGTCCCGGGGTGGCGGAACTGAAAGTTGCCGACGATTTCCTCGCCAAGCATGCGCCATGCACCTTCGTAGCGTTCGTAGGGGTGATAGCCGGTGTGGCTTGGGCAGTAGAAGAGCTCGGGAGCGTTGATGTATTCAGAGTTGAGAAGGAGGCCGAGCCCGTCCCAGTTGTTGGGATCATCCTCGCCAACATGCAGCAGCATCATGTGTTTGGGATTGGGATCGGAATCAGGAAAGCGTGAGTAGGGAAGCGCGCCTTTGTTGTCGTCACTCCACATCGTGATGCCGAGCGAGATTTGGCGCAGATTAGAAGCACATGTCACTCGCTTGGCCGACTCGCGAATAGCCGAAAGACTTGGCGCGATGATTCCGATAAGGATCGCGATGATGGAAATCGAGACCAACAGATCAATCAGTGAAAACCCTGGGCGCACCGTGAGTGATGCTCGGGCTTGTCGTGTGATTGTCTGGCTGCCGAGGCGTGACCGCGTCAAGTTCGCGCCCTCCTGAAATGGCTTGTCTCTGATCTACAAGACGCGCCATGGTCCTGATCGACTGATTCAGCAGAAAAGTGTATCAGGGTGGGGGAGTGGAAAACAAGGCGCTCTTCTCCGAAAGAGGAGATACCAGCGTCGTGTTCGGTTTTTGATAGGAAGTTGAAGAATTTGGCAGGGGAAACATCGAGTTTGACAGAGGGAGTGTATATTGTTGGATCATCCGGGGCGGTTTGTGCGTATGCATGGTCGATGAGCGTTCCGCAGGGCAATGGTCCACGTTCGGGCGACCCGTTTCCGGGTCCACTCAGGTGCGGAGGCGATAAATAAGGTGTCGACGGCGAGTCGAGAAGTTGATTACGAGCTGATGCAGCGCGTCGCGAGCGACGAGTGCGCCGGCGTTGCGGAGTTGTACGATCGGTTTGGCTCGCTGGTCTACCGCATGGCGTATCAGATGAGTCCGAAAAAAGCAGATGCTGAAGACGCCGTGCAGGAGATTTTCGTCAGGCTTTGGAAAAGCGCTGACCGATACGACCCCGCTCGCGCGTCTTTGTCGACGTGGGTGGTGCTCATCACTCGGCGGTACCTGGTGGACCGCCTACGAAGAGCGAGTGTCCGAATTAATCCTTCAACAAGGTTGGAGGAAAGTTGGATGCCGGAAGGTGACACCGAAGGCGTCCATGCCGGTATGGAAGAGAGTGAGCAGTACCAGACGCTGATGAGGAGAATTGAGTCCCTTCCGGAGTTACAGAGATTGGTGCTGACGCGGGCGTATCTCCGCGGGCAGACGCTTCGGCAAATTGGGCTGGATTTAGACAGACCCGTCGGAACTATCAAGAGCACGCTGAGTCGTGCGTTGGTGCGCCTGAGAGAACGCACCGTTCGTGAGGAGTCGGTGGCATGAGTGGCGATATGGAACAATATCATTTGACGACGAGAGATTTGATCGAGCAGGCGTCTTTGGACGCGTTGGGTCTGCTTGACGTTGAAGAACGCCGGGCGTTCGAGCGCGCGTTTGCAGCTGCCCCGGATTCGCTTCAGGCGCAGCTTCGTCGCGAACAGCAGCGCTATGCAAACCAGGAAGGTTTTCTTCCGAACATTGAGCCCGATTCAAACTTGCGCAGCCGGGTGCTGGCAGCAGTCACCGGCGCTGTTTCAGCCATGAGCCCCGCGCACGAGCGGGATGTTCTAGCCAAGGTTGGCGAGGGTGCGTTTTCGCTGCGAGCGAATGTTTCTCCGTTATGGCGCGCTGCGTGCATTGGCTTTGCATCAGCAGTTGTTGTGCTTCTGACGGTCGGGTCTTCAGTTCAACGCGAAATGCAAGAGACTGTCGACGCGTATCAGAACGGTGAGACCGCCAGCGAGTTTCAGAGCTTTGGTGGACAATTCACTCAGGTTTTTATGAGTCCATCGGCGCAGCGCCTTGCGCTTTCGCCAATCACAGAAGACGCTGAGAGCAGCGCTGTCATCATGGTGGATCCGTTATCTGAAATCGGCATGCTGATTTGCCAGGGCCTTCCTGAAGTTGAGGGCGACCTTGAATATCGGCTTGTACTTTGTGATGAGGGCGGCGAGGTCGTTACCACGCTTGCAAGTTTTCAGACGAAGGGCGAGCTGAAAAACACATCTTTGAATCACAAAGATTGTGAGGGCGGCAAACGGTTTGACATCCGTCGCGCGTCGCGGACTTCTGAGAAACAAGCCGGCGACATCGTGATGACCTGTACGATCTGATCGATTTAGCTCTGCTTTTTTTCTTACGGCGCCTTCTCTCATTCCGCGCTGACGCTCAGTCTCAAGTCAGTAATGTTTCGCACGCGTCGTTCTTGGGTGGCCTATCTTCGCGGTCTGCTTGTCATTCTGCTCAACGTACAGCCGCCAAAAGACAGCCCGGACTCATCGCCACAAGACGGCGGAGATTCTGCTCCGAACTGTGCGCACTCCGGCTGTCCACAGTACACTTCCAGCAACATTGCTACACTGAAACGGGAATATTCTTCATGCCGCGTTATGGCGCAAGTCCTTAGACCACAAACGGTTTGCAGTCGACGAAGCATATTCTCACTCAACTTGGAGAGGTGGCGGAGCGGCTGAACGCGCCGGTCTCGAAAACCGGTATACCCCTCGGGGTATCGAGGGTTCGAATCCCTCCCTCTCCGCTTTCGATAGATGTATCCGGTGGAGTGTCCCTGATCTGGCGCGTATTCGCCGGATTGCCGGGACGACAGGCGGTTCTGTTGGTCTCCACGAAATCGAATCAATGCTAAATCAACAGGTTCTCGCCTTGATTGCGGCGAGAGTCTCTCGTGGCGATTGGATGGGTGTCCATTCGCTTGGATCGAGATCCCTATTCCGGTTTGAAAAACAGGGAGTGCGCGCCAATGCAGGGATGATTGCACAGGATTGGCAGTTGCCGACGTGCATTGTGCATGAGCGACGGGCCACCAGTTTGTTGCACTTGATCTAGCGGCAAGTAGGCCGCTGAACGAAGTTTAGGCTTCACCGAGATCACCGGATGAAGCAATCGCGGGTCGCCGCCGCCGTGTTTTCGCTTGATCGTGATCCGTTTTACACGCGTGCGTTTCTTGCGATCCTCGAACTCGGAGGTGTCGCATCAGTTCAGTTGCCGGTGAGGAGCCCGAACCTGAACGCGTACGCGGAGCGGTTCGTGTTGTCGATCAAGTCGAAGTGCCTTGATCGCTTGGTCCCGTTCGGCGGGCGTCACGTGTGCCGAGCAATAGACGAATATATGACGCATTATTACCTGGAACGAGCCCATCAGGGCCTAGACAATGGGCTGATTGACGGTGTTCCAGAATCTGGTGGTGGATCAGTCGTGAAGCGCGAACGACTGGGTGGATTGCTGAACTTCTACCACCGGGAGGCTGCATAATGCGTCAGCCGAGTATTGGTACAGAACGACATGACCGATGGCTAATCTTTCATATCATCAAGTGTCTTGTCAGCCGGCGATGTGAACGATGATCGCCGCAGGGCTCGCAGCCCGAACCGTGTGGACAACCTTCGGCTCCATTCGAACGAGGTTGCCCGTAACGAGATCAAAATTTCGATCATCAGCGGTCACCTCCACCCGGCCTTGCAGGCAATGGATGGTCACCACGGCATTTGCGGCATGGGCAGGCAGCGCCGCCCTATCACGGAAGGCAAACATCGCAATCGTTACCGACTCGTGTCGGTACAGGGTGCGCTGAGCACGTCCGTTCTCTCTGGTGTTTGCGACATCGATCAGTTCCCTCGTGATCTCATCGAGACACACGAGTGCCGCCGTACCCTCGAACCGCTCGTGCGGCTTGTCTGGCTGCGTCTCGTGGCTCATGCGGTTCTCCCGTCAGCACGATCGGGGAGGACGACGATCCGCGTTAGCTTCGCCTCCTGTCGATCGATTAGGTCAAGCAATGTCACCCGATCGAGCGTGGAGATGAATGCCGTTCGGGCTTCTCGCACGACGCTCGACAACCTACACGACCCATCGAAGGGGCAGTCGCCCTCCGCTCGAAAACACTCGACGATATTCAGGTCCGGCTCAATGGCTCGGACAACATCGCCAACGCGCAATTGGTCGAGCTCGACCGCCAGCTGAACCCCACCGCCCCGCCCCGGAGTGGTAGCTACCCACCCAAGCCTCTGAAGCTGTTGCACTGCCTTTGTCAGGTGATTCGCCGAGACTCTGAATGCTTCAGCCATCTCACGCACTGTGTAACGCCTCTGGCTTGCGGCCAGGAACATCAGCACACGCAGGGCATAGTCGGTCCGATCGGTTAATCGCATGCTTGTCACCTCGCTCACACGGATATATGGTATTGTAAATACCAGATAGGAGCAAGCTATGCCAGAGACTAATCTGCCCCTCACCGGACCCGCCGACACCGATAGGCCGTTCGACCACGAGCGGGAGATCGCGCACCTGGTAGAGCGTTTCTACACTGTCGCTCGACGTGATCCCCTGTTAGGGCCGGTCTTCGAGCGGCATGTCACTGACTGGGACTGGCACCTGCGCACGATGAACGACTTTTGGTCGGCGGCAATCTACCGCACCGGCAGATACTCCGGCCGTCCTCTTGAAGTGCATCGGATGATCGCAGGCATGAGTGCGGAGCACTTCTCAAGATGGCTTTTCCTGTGGAAGCAGACGGTCGACGAGGTTGTGCGCTCCGACGCGCGCGAGCCGCTCAAATCGTTCGCCGGTCGGATGGCCGAAACCATGTCATGCAGGATGGGCTTGGGGAGCCCCCTTGGGATCGACGCGTGACCACCGCTGCTCCTTGAACCTTGCAGTTCGGACTGGTGCTGTACGCTGCGCTCAAACTATTTCTTGGTCCAAACGGAGCGTGAGAGATTTTGGGATTATTCGGTCTCTGTATGGAGGCTGATTTGATGAAGACGAGTCGATTCAGTGGAGAGCAGATCGTGTTTGCGCTGAGGCAGGCCGAGGGCGGCGCAGATTAGGGCGAGTTAGCGTTTGGTTGGAACGTCCTGATCTCGGGTCACCACAAGCAACACGGGCGCTGTGCCGATTGGGTTGATCATTGCGAAGAATGCTGCAAACGTCGCGGCATAGTCAATCATGATGGACGAACCTGAGACATCTACTTTTTTGCCGAGAAGGTATCAGGACGGGCGGCGTTCCATTCTCGTCGCCACAAGTCGGGATGATCACCATCATCGACGAGTGTGTGAGGCTCAAGAAACTCAAAGATCTCTGCGAAGGTCCTGATCTTGGAATCACTGACACGGCGAAACACCAGGTCGGGCGTGATCTGCTCGGGACTCGGAACTCCCATCGCATGCATGATTTCCAGAAAACTCGCAATCGTTGCTTTGTGGAAGCGAGCAATACGTTCCGCCTTGTCTGGAACAACAAGGCCCTTGTACAGCGCGGGGTTCTGAGTAGCCACGCCGGTTGGACAGGTGTTGTTGTTGCAACGCAGCGCTTGAATACACCCAAGCGCCAGCATCATTCCGCGAGCAGAATTGCAAGCATCTGCACCGAGGGCCATCGCCCGCACCATGTGAAATCCGGTGAGGATTTTGCCGCTGGCGATGATCCGAACCCGTTCGCGTAGTCCACATCCAACAAGGGCGTTGTGCGCGAACGCCCATGCATCCCGAGCGGGCATCCCGATTGAGTTGCTGAACTCAAGTGGTGCTGCTCCAGTCCCGCCCTCACCTCCGTCGATGGTGATGAAGTCGGGGGTGATTCCGGTCTCAAGCATCGCCTTGCACATCGCGAGCAGTTCAATCCTGCGCCCCACACACAGCTTCACACCCACGGGTTTGCCGCCGGACAGCTCGCGGAGCCTCGCGATGAACTCCATCATCTCGATCGGCGTCCGAAACGCCGAATGTCTCGAGGGAGAAACAACTGTTTTGCCGGCGGGCACGTGCCGGATGCTCGCAATTTCGGCTGTTACTTTTGAGCCGGGAAGCACGCCGCCGTGTCCGGGCTTGGCTCCCTGGCTGAGCTTGATCTCGATCATGCGGACTGACTCGCGCCGGGCGTTGTCGGCAAACAAATCACCGTTGAACAGCCCCTCGTGTGTACGACAGCCAAAGTAGCCGGTGCCGATCTGCCAGACCAGATCGCCGCCCGCCTCAAGGTGATAGGGCGAGATGCCACCCTCGCCAGTGTTGTGGGCGAACTCACCTTTTTTCGCCCCGCCGTTGAGTGCACGTATCGCCGTGGGTGAAAGAGCGCCGAAGCTCATCGCGCTGATATTGAGTCGCGATAGTGAGTACGGCTTTGCACAGTCGGTTTCGCCGACGATCAGTCGTGGCTCATTTTCTAAATGTTCCACGTCTTCGAGTGCATGTGCGGCCCATTCGTATCCCACGTCGTACACGTTGCGCTGAGTGCCGAAGGGCTGCGTCTCGCGTTCACCCTTTGCCCGTTGATACACGACACTTCGCATCTCACGCTCGATCGGGAATGCGTCAGTGTTCAGTTCGATGAAGTACTGCTGGAGCTCAGGCCGCACCGCCTCGAAGAGATAGCGGAGATGCCCAATCAACGGAAAGTTTCGGCGAATCGTGCTTCGTGTCTGCAGGGTATCGCAGAGCCCAATCGCAACGAGCGGACCGATCAGCAGAAACGCAAAAAGAGCAGGGGGCCAGATTGCCGACGCGAATATGATTATCGCGATGATCCCGAGACTCACACCATAAAACCAGCGTCGCACCATGAGGGCATTCTAACCAGCCACATGGGGAGTTGGCACGGCAAGGGGTTCAATATTCAGCCCGGGAGGAGGCCAGTCCCGGCGCACAATAGTAACGGCGCTTGACAGCGCGCCAGATGCCGATCTGCCGCACGTCCGGCGGTCGTGTCCGTGGGCCTTCATGGGTCTGCCCGCTACCATTTCAGAGCAACCATGACCGGAGGGCCAGAGTACCCACCAGCAGTGTCCTTCGCACGCATCAACATGAAACCGAAAAAGAAAGAACCATGAAAAAATCGGATTCGCCACTATCATCGGGATCATTGTCCTAGTCCTGATCATCATCTTCCAAGACATGGAGAGCGTTGATACCAGATTGCACTTCGCAACGGGCTCGATGCCACGCGCAATGTTGCTTGTGATCGTGTTTGGTCTTGGCGGTTTGGCAGGCCTGCTCGTTTGCCTGAACATGAGTTGCAAGAGGGGCAAGAGCAATAGCTGACACGCGTCCGACTCGCCCCTCACCCGCCGACTCACCGGGAATTCCACTGATGAAAGACATCCAGTCGCTCACTGAACGGGCCAAGGAACTGCGTTGTCTCTATGCGATTGACTCCATCGTCTGTGACCGCGGCCAGACACCTGCCCAGGCCTTTCTCCGTGTACTTCAGGAGATACCAGCAGGCTGGCAGTCTCCAAGCATCACTGGTGCTCGCATTGAGTACCTCGGCCGTAGCTATGTAGGCCCTCGCTTCGCAGCTGAGGGCGAGCTGATGTCAGAGTCTATCCCTCTATGGGATGTTGAAGTCGGGCGAATTTCAGTCAGTCGCAGAGCAGGAAATAAGAACCAGGAACAATTACCCCATCTCCCAGAAGAAACCGAGTTGCTTCGACGCATCGCTTCACGACTTGGTGAATACCTTGAATGGAAGCACACAGAAATTCTTGGCGAGCGGACTCCGCCCTCAGCAGCGCACTGGGCTTGGCGTCAACGCTACGCCGAAGCTCTTGCGGATAGCATCGACCCGGACCGCTTCGGCGTGTCAAGGATGTTTCTAGGTGGGAGCACCGCGCGAGGAGATGCGAAGTCAGCAAGCGACATAGATCTATATATTGCTTGCGACGGAACAGATGAACAGAAACGAGATCTGGGCATCTGGATCGAAGGCTGGAGCCTCTGCCTGGCCGAAGTCGCTCTCCAGCAAACGGGCCAGCCATTCCCGGGCGGCATCCTGAACATCCAGTGGCTCAAGGGCGAGCCTGGTTTACGGCAACGCAGCGAGCTGCAGGAACTCACGTTGAGACATGTGAAGAAGAACTGAGCATCACCCGACTGGAACATCCACTCGACGATGACACAGCGACGAGCGGTAGCTGCCACCAACTCTTCAAACTCCAGAACAACCGCTCAACCTCGAGCGTGGCGGATCCCCCGAGATGCTAACGCGACCCGGAAGGCGCTCTGAAACTGACCGCTACGATCCGTGACGATGAAACTTGGCACCGCATCGTTCTGCACAGCTTGGTCGATGAGGTCGACCAGATCGACCGTGGTTGACGTGCCTCGGAACGCTATGAGCCCAACGATCTTCCAGCTAGAGCCTTCGATGATCGCTGCAACTTCGCACCGCATCCAGAGCACACGAAGCGTCGCCATGTCCATGTTCCAGACGTGGTTCGGTTGCAGCGGATTGAAGAAATGAAACGGCGCTGAGCAGCATCCGCTGGACATACAACTTGTGCCTCCGGTCTGTTGCCGCGGGCGATCCTCTTCAAGAATCATTCTCACAGAAGCCCGGATGATCTGGCGCCTTGGGGGCTGGGTCCGGGCGGATCTCAACCCTGCCTCAAGCAGAACATAGAACGATGGGTATCACGCTGCTCTCCGCGCGGGGGTTACGACGGGCTCTTTACCCCATCTGGGATCGTTCTCCGCAGATCAAGTCTTGAAGAGAGGAACACGGCCGGTTTTGTAGTGTGAGATTGGAGCGATCTTTCTTTCAGCGGTTTCAATCGACAATCTGCACACCTTCGATTCGCGTTGTTTCCTCAAAGAGCTCCGCAATTCGCAATGTCATCGGTCCAACAGCGCCATCGTTGATCACCTGTTCATCGATGCGAACAACTGGTGCGATTTCACCCATTGTTCCAGTGCAAAAGACTTCTCTGGCTGCGCTCACCTCCTTGGGAGTGATGTTTCGAATCGTGCACGAGATATTGTTTGACTTGCACAACTCCAGGACGACACTCCGAGTGATACCCTCGGGGCATGCCGTCGTGGTGGGTGTCGCCAGCCCGCCGTCAAATACAAAGAAAAGATGTGTTGCGTTCGTCTCCGCAATGTAGCCGCGAGTGTCAAGCAGCATGGCGTCGTCGGCGCCGCGTTGGTTGGCCTCCATCTTGGCGAGTATTGAAGTGAGCTGGTTGCAGCTGTGGATAGTCTGATCAAGCACGTTTGCAGGAGGACGCTTCAAAGAGCTCGTAATGAGTGAAAGGCCGGCTTTGTCATAGACAGGCGGCTTGTGCTCAGCCAGGATGATGAGCGTCGTGCCATTCGTGTTTACGCGCGGATCGAGCCCGCTGGTGTACTTGACGCCGCGCGACAAGGTGAGTCGGATATGCACACCATCGCGCATACCGTTCGCTTCGAGTGTTCGTTTGATCTCCTTTGTGATGTCATCATCGCTCGGAATGCCTTGATAGTGCAGCCGCTCTGCGCCTTTCCGAAGCCGGGCGAGATGCTCGCGCAGTCGAAAAATGCTTCCGTCGTACAGTCGAAGTCCTTCCCAGACCGCGTCGCCATTTTGCACGGATGAATCAAATGGGCTTACACCGGCCGCATCGCGATGCACAAGTGCGCCGGCGACATTCACCAGGATGTTCTTATTCGCTTCGTGATACTGCTGAAGCATTTGTGCTCACTCCGAATCGGGCGCAAAGAAAACTTGTCGCCGGGTCGTGTTTCTCAAAGAGCAGGCAAGCGTTGCCATCAAACTATGCGTCGCTTTGCAATCTTCGTTCATACAGCGAGTAATAAAGCGCCTCGCATTCCTGCAATACGCCCTGCAACCGTTTCGGCGGGGTCTCGGTCTTGGGGCGGGGGGGCATGAATCCGGTTGATCTCTCGACGTTCGCATACCAATGCTTCGCCCACACACCGTCGGTCTCGCGCGGGCCAGCTCGCCAATGGAGCATCCTATCTGTATACGGCACGTTCACGGCTTTACACAGCGCCCTGAGCATCCCCGCGGGGTCGCGCAGCACGTCGGCTGTATCAATAATGATTGGCGATTCACCCACCAAATTCTCGATAATTGGGATCAACCGTGCTTGTTGAGGCAGCCCCGTCTCATTCGCTGTCGGATTGGCGATTACTTTTGCAAGCGATGTAATCATCTCTCGCGGGTCGCGAATCAGCAGGCAATTTGTCAGGTCCGCGAGCCAGTCCGTTCGCAAGCTCGGAAGGATGTGATGCGCCATATGCTTTTGATATGAAACTCGCTTACCGCCGGCCGGCTCCTCAAGCAATGACATGATAATTTTTTGTGGGTCCGTCTCATGACACCGGATCACCTCATCCGCGCCTGGGTGCGGCAAGTCGTTTTGTTTCAAATAAAACGCGTAGAACGGTTCGTCGATGACGGCGGTGTCGCCCCTGGCTTCCCAGGAGCGCATCATCGCCGTGGAGATATTACGCGGCCCGGACCACATGGCAACCCGCCGAATCTCGTTGGTTTGGCTATTCACGATCCTTGAGGTTCGCTTAGGAACACGCGCCCCAGCTTCCAAGAATCTGTGCGAGATCAGATGAACCGACGCCGTTTCCATCGAAGTCCGCCGGCACGCCGGCCTGGCCCCAGGAGCCAAGCAGCGCCGCTAAATCGGCGCTCCCTACAAGGCCGTCTCCATTAAGATCCCTCGGGCAAGGGGACGCGAAGTTGATGGAGATGCTCACTCCATCGAGTGCGCCGACATCGTAGAGCGCGCCGTCAGCCACAAATACCTCCCATGACCCGTTCGGATCCTGACCGTTGAACACGGACAGGGCCGTCGCTGGAAGGACATCGCCGCTCACCGTTGGCACGGCGGTCGCTGAGCATTGGCCTTCCGGGCCTGCCACCGCTTCGTCAGTGAATGTGGCGTCGATATTGTCGCCGCCACAACCGAATGGGAAGGCGCCAATAGCGAGGCGATCAATGAGCGTTGCTTCCAGACCTTCATGACGAATCATCACCACCACGTCCCCTATCCATGGATGTGAGATCTCAAGATCGACCGCCACGCTGTCAATGACAGAGCCAACAGGCGCCGTCGCCTGAAGCGTGACAAGCGGAGGAGGCGCCACATCATTGTCAGCGATCGGGTGATTCACGCTGTCGGAGACTGTGATGACGTCTGCGCGGGCCTGCAGGATGAACAAGAAGAACACAGCCAAGAGCACGATGGTTTTTGGGATCTGCTTCATGAATCGTTGCCTCCTGCGATTACCTTGCAGCATTCGCGTTCATGTCCATGTTCCGACTTACATCCGTGTACTGAGCAGGATCGCGCATGCCCGTCGTATGACACTGGCCCTCTGTGTGCCCCATATTGTTGGCGCCCGGAAGCTGTCCGCGGAACATCTCAATCACGCCATCATCAGGATCGGTGAGAAGGAAATCAGTCACCAGGTTGCAAAAATCAAAGCCGAAGTCGTCCAGAAACGAAGTCGTCCAGTAGTGCACCTGTCCCCGCGCAGCTGATGGAATGCCAGCGAGCCAAAGGGCGGCGCCTTCTGGCGTGAGATCAAAGTTTGTTCCACACCCAGCGCCAAAGATCTGCCCCAGGAACGCAATGTCGCTTGCAAGCGGAGTGCCCTGGTACGGCGTTCCCACGGACTGAATCAAACGCGGCCCGGTTGCCCAATCCAGGCCGCTCCAATAGAAGGTGTAAAGGTGAAGCGCAGCGGCGCCGCCCTGGCTGTGCGCCACAACGCCGAATGATTTTGATTGATTGCCCAGCGCGACGAGCAACTGGGCAAACTCATCATAACTGCGACTCTCTCCCGGATCCTGAAACAGTTCGATAAAGCCGTTGAAGTCCTGCGCCGGCCATAGAGGGAACTGCGAACAGTACCCATGGATGAGCATCAGATTGTGGGCGCAAGTGGCCCGCTGGGCGCTGCGTTCGGTGTTGTTCGGCCAAATCGGAAGCGATCGTCCTCGGTCATAGCGCCCATGACGCATCACATCGTCGATCAATACATCCCGAGGCGTACGACTGAGATCGAGGCCGTCAACCCGCATTGACATCGCCGCGCGTTGAGCAATCGGTATATGAGTTTTTGGATCCTGTACGCGGATGTTGCGCAGTTCAAGTGGCGCCGACGCCCCAGCCCGAGTGATCCATCGCTTGTCCAGGCGAAGTGAAGCCGTACAGGCTTTGGCGTCTGGATCATTCCCGACCATGCCGCTAATCCAGCAAATAGGCAGTGCATTCCCCTGAGCATCGCGCCCCCACACTTCCGCAGAGACCTGCAGCCTGTCCGTCCAGCTGACGCCAAGAACCGGGATGTCAACGCGCACCGCTTCGATGCTCCGGTCGACAGCGATAGCCGAGCGTCCCAGCTCCGCGCCGCCGGGAGCCACGGTGACCAAGTGCTGACTTGTTCGCAAGACGCGACGCCCGTTGGGCGTGACGCCCTCGACAACGATTTGAGCAACGTACTCACCAGCGCTGTCGACTCGAATCGACCCCGTAAACTTCGAATCACCCCGATGATCATCCTCGCCGGCGCCGTCGTCAGCCATCGGCGTTACGATTTCCTGACCATTCGGCAGTCGCAGCCGCAGCTCCGCCTTCGACACCGCCCCAGGAATCGGATCGGGCGTATCCCCCCGTTGTGCGCGAGGCACGTCCTCACACAGATAGGTGATGAACGCAAGCTGCCGCCCTGCAATCAAATCCAATGACTTCACGTGGGTGTACGCATTGCAGGGCGCGCCATCAGCGATGAGAAGATGGTCTTGGTCAGTAGCATTGGCGCCATCTGACGCCTCAATTTGAAGCTTCCATGCTCCGTCTAGATGTCCCCGAATGGTGTACAAAACGCCCTCTGCGTCGGCGGTTCGTGTCATTCCCGATAACGGCGCAGTGTCTTGCGATGAGAGCTTGCCGCCGTCAGGCGTGGTCATCACAAGTTTCCATTGCTCAGCATCTGGCCCCAGCAGCATCAGCCGGAGATCGCTGGCATCCCCGATCGGGACGACCACTTCCCATGTTCGCCGCCCATCGACGCCGTCGACAAAGTCGATCGGGAGGAGGGCGGAGTCTGACTCTCTTCCAGTAGTCTCGGGCCTCGGCAGGCGCAACATGCCGGAGAGAAAATCCTCCGGCGGAGCCGCGATCTGTTTCGGCGTCAACCAGTCTGTCGGCACAGGCGGATCGGCATGCGCAACGCCTTGGACCAGAAGCGCCGCAACGACACCCGCTAACACACACCTGCAGCAGAGTGGTCTCATGAGTGGTATCCCTCCTCGCGCAGTGTCGAACATTTGCTCCCCACCGAGTAGAAACCGACAGGAGTTCCAATCAAGGTCAGGTCAGGCTCGCGACAGTGACCCATAGCGTATTTGACGTGAAAAAAAGCCGAAGAGCAAGAGAATACCAGGCTCTGGAATATGGTTCGAGTTGAAACTGACGCCACCGCCTTACGACAGATTAATTTCGTAGAATATGGCTCATTCGGACACTATTTAGAGATCGCACAAACTATCGGTTCACCCCAGCATGACCAAAATAACGTAGATGAGAGAGCGCCGAGGCTGACTAGCTTCTGAACCCGCGATCAGGTATGAGAAACGCCGACACAGGGTGACACAGAGACTGTTTGCCTTATCTGGTGTCGCCTACCACATCATTGATTCCCGTTCGACGGACGGAACTCGCGCTACGAGAAGGACTCGCACTGTATGAACCCCGCACTCCCCGCTCCGGATCCCGCAACTGTTGACGCCGCACAAGAAGCTCCGCCAGGCGCAGGTTCAGGATTCCTGGATTCGCTCGATCCTGACACCATCATTGAACTCATTGAAAAATATGGGCTCCGCGTCATTGGTGTCTTTGTCCTTCTCTTTGCAGCATGGATCCTCGCCGGTTGGGTTCGCCGGGCGACCGAGAAGGCGTGCCTGCGGGCGCGCATCGAGGTCACACTCGCGAAGTTCTTCGGCAATCTGGCGCGATGGGGCGTATTGATGCTCGCACTCATCGCCATTCTCGGCATGTTCGGAGTCGAGACGACCAGCTTCGCCGCAGTTATCGCTGCGATGGGCTTCGCAATTGGAATGGCCCTGCAAGGGACGCTTGGAAACGCCGCCGCCGGCGTCATGCTCTTGATCTTCAGACCCTTCAAGGTTGGCGACGTGGTCAACATCAGCGGCGAAGTCGGCAAGGTCTATGAGATTGAGCTCTTCACCACTCGAATCGACACCGCTGACAACAGGCGGATTATCCTCCCCAACGGGTCCGTCTTTGGTCAGAAGATCGAGAACATCACATTCCACGATCGGCGCCGGGTCGATGTCGCGGTTGGTGTTGAATACTCCGCTGATATCGATCAAACGCGAGACGTTTTGTTTGAAGCTGCGCGAAGCCTGCCCGGTATTCTGACTGATCCCGAGCCCGCCGTCATCCTGCAGGAACTCGCGAACTCGTCCGTGAACTGGTCAGTGCGCGTCTGGGCGCCGACATCCGATTACTGGCCGATGCGCGACGCGCTCACGCGAGCGGTGAAAATGCAACTCGATCAGGCCGAAATCGGAATTCCATTCCCGCAAATGGATGTGCATCTTGACAAGTGAGTGAACGCTCTTTTTCAGGAACCGCTCGGCGGTGTTTTTGTTAAAGTTCTCCTAAATCACCTGCAACACCAAGAGTCACCTCAGGAGAGTAACCATGTGGAAACGCATCCGAAAACCAGTTTTTGTTGTGGTCGGTCTTATTGTGTTGGCGTTGATCTCGATTCAGTTCATGCCGGTCGATCGTTCAAATCCGCCAATCACCATGGACATCGCTGCGCCAGCGGAGGTCAATGCTGTTCTTCGACAATCCTGTTATGACTGCCACTCCAACGAAACACGCTGGCCCTGGTACAGCTATGTCGCGCCGGTCTCCTGGATCGTCGCCCAACATGTGCATATGGGTCGCCAGCATTTTAACTTTTCAACATGGGATGACTACGATCCAGAAGATCGAATCGACATCATCGAAGAAATGTATGAAGAAGCGGAGGATGGCGAAATGCCGCTGCCGATCTATCTCAAAATGCACAGCGACGCCAAGCTGACGCCTGAAGATTTGCAAATCCTGAATCAATGGGCGAGCGGAGCCTCGGTCGAGACGGACAGCAACTAAATGACACAATGGTTGCATCGACCCTGAGGAGAGAGTCATGCCGAAGAACACGCCGCCGATTCTCAAAAACAAGCTGACACAAGCTGTCATCGCCGTCGCCGTCATTGCGGTCGCGGCATGGCTGAAGATTGATCTTGTCAACCTCGACGCCGCGCCCGCGCCAGCGTCGGACCAGACAACGACAGCGCCCCAATCGACGCCGACGTCCGCGCCGAAGCGCACAGCAAATAGCCGCGAACATTCAACGCCGTCCGGTTCATCATCGCAGACGGTTGTTGATCGTCCAACGCCGAACGTATCGGGTGAAATTGAGCGAGCGATTCGCCAGCACAAATCCGGCGTCGTCGGCACGCTCACCGCGGAAGTCATCAAGACACTGCCCGATGACAAAGACGGCGATCGGCATCAGCGCTTTCTCATGCGCCTGCCCAAGCAGATCGATGATGTGCGCACCATCCTTGTCGCCCACAACATTGACCTGGCGCCGCGCGTCCCGCTTTCGACTGGCGACATCGTCACCATTCACGGGCAGTACGAATGGAACGATCGCGGCGGCGTTATCCACTGGACGCACATCGACCCCAAAGGATGGCGCGAATCCGGCTGGATTGAACTCGATGGCGAGCGCTACGAATAACGCTCGCAGAACAAAACGCCCTTCCAGTCAGTCCACAACCATCACAGTGCTGACGCCTTCAACAAGCATTTCGTAGACAAGTTTAATGTCCTCATCCGCGAGGCGCACGCAGCCCATCGAGGCTTCTTTTCCGATAGAGCCGGGCTCAACAGTGCCGTGAATCCCGTACCCCGCCAGCATGCGCGTGTTGTCGTCGGCGCCTTCCAGGCCGATCCATCGCTCGCCGATCGGGTTGTTGGGATCATCGCTGGCGTACCGCTCGTTGGTGCGCGGGTTGACCCACGCGGGATTGACAGCTTTGGAGGCCGGGGGAACGACCCAGACTCCGGTCGGCGTGCTGCCAAACTCGCCCAAGCCGACATCGAATGACCGAACATAGGTCGGGAGCATCTCGCTCGAGCCCCCCGCCAGTCCGACTTCCGGCGATGTCCCCGCGTAGATATCCATCCGAAACTGGCTCTTGGAAATCACCGCATGAAATGGGCCCGCAAAGAGCTTGATGGATTGATTCACGCGAATCTTGTTAGCGTCTTTGAGATTGTTTATGCGCTTAAGGAAGTTCCAGTCAACCTCAAGGCCCTCGCGTTTGGGCAACTTCGAGAGTCTGTCGCCGCTCTGGATGCGATACACCCGCGTGAATGGATCGCCCGGCGCCACCTTGTCGCTGAAGACAAGGATGTCATTAATCCTCGCCATCTCGTCACGGATCATCACCCGGTCGCTCTCGGTTGCGCCAGCGTCATGCAGCGCGAGGTTGTAGGCCTCTCGCGCCTGAACAGGTCGGTTCCGCGCCAATGAGTCCTGAGCCCGGGCGATCAAACGCGCGACGCGCGCCCCGCGTTGAGAGGGGTGATCCACATCCCGCGAAGCGGGCGCTGAAGTTGACGTGGCTCTCGGCGTGTGGGCCGGCGCCGGGGTTGTCGCACCTGTTTCGCTCGGTCTGCGACCCATCTGCATCACCGGCGTCTTGGTTTCAGCGGAACTCCGATCGCGAGCCGCGCTCTGGCCATTCGTCCCGTTCACGCCCGGACCCGACCCGGGAAGAGGCCTGGCAGGAGCAGGGGTGGTCTGCCGATTGGCAGCCAGTTGTTGCGGATTCTTCTCAGTTCGAGCGGGCGAAGCCTTTTGTGGCTTTTTCTCGCGCTCAGCGTCCGCCATGGCCGCCGCCGGCCCGTCCGGCGAGCCCTTCGACCCATCCGGCCAGATCGCCCAAATGCCAAACGCGATCAGCGCAAACAAAGCCGCCCCCAACAGTCGCAGGTTTCGACGACGCTTCCTGCTGGTGCGACTCTTGACCGATCCGCGCCCAAACGCCCGCGCTGATCCCGATACTCGAACCGACTGTGATGCCAGTGCCATATCTTCCTCTTCGGCAAGCCGCCCGCGCAGGCTCCACGAAGACACCGACCATCAACGCCTCCGTGCGTTCCTGTCTATTCCAGAGGAATGATACCCGCGCCGGCGAGCAGGCGTGAAGAACTCACCAGCCCCGCCGCCTTGACCTACGCATGCCTGACGGAACCAGCCCCGATCACCCGCCGATCCGTCACCACCAGTTCCAGCCGGACATCATGCGGCTCTGCCGGAATCTCATCAACAATCTGCAGGTCGAAGCCAAGGCCGCAGGTCGTCGCCCGTCTGCGCGGCGGCAGCGACTCAAGGAATCGGTCGTAAAACCCCGCCCCGCGTCCAAGACGGGCGCCCGTGGCGTCAAAGGCCAGCCCCGGCGCGATGATGAGGTCAAGCTCCGCTCCGGGAATAGGCCGCCCCGCAGCAGGCTGTCTCACCCCATGCTTGCCCACCTCGAACTTGTCGTCAAAGCTGCGAATCTCGACCGGCGTCATCCGCTTGTGTCCCCAATCCACCCGCGGCGCCGCAACCACCTTCCCCATCTGAAACGCCCGCAGCGCCAGTGATGTGATGTCAAGCTCACCGGGAACCGGAAGATAGAGCAGCACCGTGTTCGCTCGCTCAAAAAACTCTGCCTTCGCGAGTCGTTGACAGGCGTCAAGCGAGAGTTGGTGCGCCACCTGCGGATCAAGCGCCGCAAGAGCGTCCTTGATGCGCCGCCGCAACTCATTCTTTCGTTCTATTAGTTCGTCAGTGGGGGAATGCATACAAAAGCGCTCCACGCATCAGACGGCGTCTCACCATGCAGTCGCGTCGCCGCTCGTCTCGACTGCTCGCCTGAGTATTGTCGTCTTCTCTCGGGATTTGTGTGAAGGAATCTCACAGATTCTGCGTCTCCCTGCGCGGCGCCCGACCGGGTCGGCACAGCCGCGAAAACTCTGTCACATCGATCGCCTCGCGCAACGCCGGCTCGATCACCTGAGCTGACCACTTTATCGGTCGCCGCCCGCTTCCCAGACCCGTCACCATCGGCAACGTCGCCACCACATTCACGCCATTTTGTTTCGCAAGCCACTCCCGATTCGTCCCCATCGAGGCGTCCGGCCTGTCCGGGTCGTACCCATTCACGATCAAACCGGCCAATGACAAGCCCGCTCTGCGGATGAGCTCACATGTCATCGCCGTATGGTTGAGCGTACCCAACCCCGCCCGGCACACCACCACCACCGGGTATCCTATCGCGCGCATCAGGTCCAGTCCCGTTTCATAAGGCCCCCGGTTCACCCCCGCCCCAGGCTCCGGCGCCAACGGAACCATCACGCCGCCAATTCCCTCAATTATGATCTGCTCGCACGCGTCGTCCAGCCTGCCCAGCGAACTGCTGATCGCATCAACAAGCACCCCGACATCAACGCGATCGTTCTCTATCGCCACCGCCGGCGCCACCGGCGGTTTGAAACGAGCCGGCGCGATCAGCGACATATCCCCGACATCAGGATCAAAATCCGCAGCCCACGCCAGCTCTTCCGCATCTTCACTCACCAATCCCTCGCGCGTTCGCTTGCACCCGCTCGCAAAGGGCTTGAACACACCCACACGCGAGCGCGGCGAACGGTCAGCCCCCCGCCGACGAAGCTGATCTGCGATCAAACACGCCGCCACCGTCTTGCCGACTTCCGTGTCCGTCCCCGTCACAAACAAGCCAGGCGTTGAAGGACGCTCTAATGCAGAAAAAACCGACATCAATCAGGTGCGCTCCTGTCACGTTCTCTCTCGATCCGCCCATCCGAATCCAATTGTATGTCCCCGCGCACGGCGCATTGTCGAATCCCTTCCATAATTCCAGCGCACGCTGCGTTCGCCACGTTCAAACTCCGCTCCCAAGGCGCCATCGGAAGCGTGACAACGCGCTCCGGATGCCGCTCCAGGAGTTCCTCAGGCAGCCCCGCCGTCTCCTTGCCAAACACCAGATGATCCCCGGGCCTGATCATCGCCTCCCAGTGCGGCCGCGCACCCTTGGTCGAAAAAAACCACAACTGATCCTCACGCACGCCCGTACATCGCAGATATTCATCCCACGACGCATGCTCGCTCGGCGCCAACCGCGCCCAATAGTCAAGCCCGGCCCGCCGGCATGCCTTCTCAGACGTGTCAAACGCGATCGGATGAATCAAATGCAAATCGCACCCCGTCGCGACGCACGTCCTGCCGATCGCCCCCGTGTTATTCGGTATCTCAGGCTCGTGGAGCACGACGTGAAAAAGCATCTTGTTCAACCCGTAATGACGAATTTCTTCCGCCCCGCGAGTTGTAGCCTGGCTGGCGAGGAATAAATCTAAAGGCGGGTTGGTTGGCCACATCAAGGCGCCCGTACAGACGCGACAAGCCTTTAACCCGACTTTCCCTAAAGGAGCAGGACATGACCCGTAGAAAACTCACTCTTATTCTAACCGGCCTCTTTGCAATTTTCGCACTCGCATCGATCGTGATGATTCCAGCGCCGGCAATCGCCGGCCCGAACGCTGGCGCTTCAAGCCAATGGTCAGAGCAACGCCCAGCCGTTCTCGCGGTCAAATTCCATGCGGACTGGTGTGGAATATGCAAAGCGATGGGGCCAACGTTTATCGACCTCGCCAACAAGTTTGACGAAAGACCAGTGCTCTTTGTTGAACTCGACATGACGAACCAGCAGGCGACCCGCCAGTCAGGCTATCTCGCTACCGAGCTTGGCATTGGAGATATCTGGGCCAACAACGCCGGCAAGACCGGGCACATTCTTCTGATCGACCCCGCCTCAAAACGCATTGTTGACAACCTCACTGCAAATCAAAGCTTCAAAGAAATGGTGGGGACACTCTCAAGCCACCTCTGAATCTGCACAGATATTCTCCAAACAAGGACGGGACACGACCCGTCCTTGTTTTAATTCACATGTCTATGAATCTGCTTACCTAAACAAACGGACTCCGCGCCACCGGCGCCCCGCAATACATGCACTTCGGGAATCGCTCTGCGATCGGCCTCTCGCACTTGTGGCACACCATCGGCCCGTCCCGCGCCACACGCCCATCAAGCTTCCCGTCGCGCAGGTCAATCTCATTAATGCGATCAATCAGTTCCTCGTCCGTCACACTGAGCTTCTCGCTCATCAGCGTCCACATCGCCTCACAGAGCATCGCCAACCGCTCACACCGGGCTTCGACCTGATCCGCCTGCCGCTCCGCCTTCCGAGCGGTTACCCCGCTACTCTGCGAAACGCCCGCCCCCGCCTGATATGCATATCGAAATGCGCTCGTATACATCGCCAGCCTCCTCACCAAGAGTTTCGTGCTGACCGATTATATCGCGCCTCGCCGCCCCGCTGCATGTCCCGCATCCTGAGCGAAAAGACACCCACCGTTCACATGAGCAGTATTTTCAGCTGCCATCAAATGCACTCGCAGCGTCTTCTCCAGCGGACGCTTTCCTTCTGCAACAACACCCGCGCCCGCTCGCCAGGCCCGGCACAATCGCAGCTGAAAGAAACAGCCACCACGAATCTCTTATCTCATCGACCCACCCCGCCAGGCTCCCTTCCGTCGCATACTCGAAAGCGCCAAGAATCAGCCCCATCACAACAAGAACTACCACCACCATCAGCAGCCCCTGGCCAATCTTCCCAAAAGTTGTATTCGCAGTGCTGCAGCAAAACATGGTTTTCACTCCCAATCACTCAGATCACCAAAATGGCGCCGACACCACGATAGCGCCGTCACAAACCTTGTTAGGCGATTGTCTCCCGAAATTTCAACCTCATCCGCCGCCCTCACCCAGCGACCGTCTCGCCCCAAATCGGAAACCGTCCGCACAGCTCGCGCACTTCTTCCCGAACCTGCTGCGTCGTCGCTGCCTCTCCCCCCGCGCTCAGCGTCCGATCGATCCAACCTGCGATTTGGTCCATCTCGCTCGCGCCAAATCCCCGCGTCGTCGCCGCCGGCGAACCCAGCCGCAGCCCGCTCGTCACACGGGGCGGCCGCGGGTCATCCGGAATCCCGTTCTTATTCGTAATTATCCCCGCCGCCTCCAGCCACACCTCCGCATCCGCCCCCGTCAGACTCTCATCGCGCGTCCGAAGATCGACCAGCATCAAGTGATTCTCCGTCCCCCCCGACGTGATCCGATACCCGCGCGCCTGCAATCCCTTCGCCAGCCCCTGCGCATTCTCAACCACGCGCTCGCAATACGCCTTGAACTCCGGCTTCAGCGCCTCCGCAAACGCCACCGCCTTCGCCCCGATCATGTGCATCAAAGGCCCCCCCTGCACACCCGGAAAAAGCGACCGATCAATCTTCTTCGCCAGCTCCTCATCATTCGTCATGATGAGCCCGCCGCGCGGCCCGCGCAATGTCTTGTGCGTCGTCGTCGTCACCACGTGCGCATGCGGAAACGGATTCGGATGCACTCCCGTCGCGCACAACCCCGCAATATGCGCAACATCCGCAATCAAGATCGCCCCAACCTCGTCCGCAATCTCCCTGAACCGCGCAAAATTAATCACACGCGGATACGCGCTATACCCGCACAAGAGCGCACATGGCTTGTGCTCCAAACAAACTGTGCGCACAGCGTCATAGTCAATGCGCTCGTGCTCGGGATGTCCCGCGTCATAATGCAGCGGATAATGCACCGGCGTATAGAACTTCCCCGAAAAGTTAATCTTCATCCCATGGCTCAAATGCCCGCCATCCTTGAGCACCAGCGAAGCAAACGTGTCCCCCGGGTCCATCGTCGCGAGAAACGCCGCCATATTCGCCTGCGCCCCAGAGTGCGGCTGAACATTCGCAAACGCGCACCCAAACAGCTCCTTGGCCCGCTCCCGCGCGATCGTTTCGATCGCGTCATGAAACTCACACCCGCCGTAATACCGCGCCCCGGGGTACCCCTCCGCGTACTTGTTGGTCAGGCACGTCCCCATCGCATGCTGCACCGCCGGGCTCACATGATTCTCGCTCGCAATGAGTTCAATCGTGGAAGCCTGCCGATCGCCCTCAGCAGCGATCAAATGCGCAATATCCGGGTCCTGGCTCCGAACCAAATCAAGCATGGCGTTCGTAACGGGATCGTGTGACAAGAGAGGCTCCTTCGAATGGACTGCGAAGTTCGCACGACAATCTATATCCTAAACAACCCGCCACCTCGCCGTAGCTCAAAGCCACCAATACGGAAAATATGGCGGAACATAGTACGAAAAGTAGGTGTCGAGCATTGCAGATTGCCTCGCAACATGCAGGTTTAGCACGCCCGCAACCCCAGCAAAGCACACGAAAAACCAAAGCCAGAACGGCCGCTCCAGTCGCAACCCCCGCTTCAGCGCAAACCACCAATACACTGCCAGCCAGGCCATCACATACACCATCACGCCCTCAGCAAAGAGTTGGCCGCTCGCCCATTTTCGCAACGCCCGGGGTGGCGACCATGGAGTCATTGTTCCGCCAAGACCTAGCAATCCGAATCGCTCCGCCAGCCAGCCCGCATATGCCCACGCATACGTCAGCATCTCCAGCGCCACCGGAAACAGCGCCAACGAAAACGAATAGGCTGTGATGCGCCAGAGATGCGCCCGCCGCACTTTCGCTCGTCGCCACTCCGTCGGCGCTGCCAACACCACCGCGAGCGCGGGAATCAAAAATGCCAATGTCACAAACAACTCGTAGGGCAGTCGAAAAAGACCGTAAAGCGGCCAGTTATTGTAGGAATAGAACATTTGAATCCACGGTCCAACATGGCTCATCACATCATCTGCGTCGTACAACTCCGTCTGGTCTACGAGCAGCACGATAAACGCGTCATCTTCTATCGATTCAGCGTATTCGCGGCGCACAGATTGCCTATGGCGCCAGCCTAAATCCTTCACCCGCCGTATCACCACTGTTCCAATCGGCGTATCGTGATACACAATTTCCCCGCCGCGCCCTGGGGATGACAATATCGCAGTCTTACCTTGACAACTCACGCTTACAGTCTTGGGACGAATGATCCGCACGGATGCTATTGGCGTCGGAGTTTTTAGCAAAGGTGTGCCGCGTGTAGTCTGTCGTTGGTCGTAGACCGGGGCGTTCCCGCTAGCTTCCTGTGACACTCGAAACTCTTTAACTTTCGGCGGCGGATGGTCCAGTCCGATTGTCGTTATCTCGATCGCCCCAGACCCCACCGCTCCCGCCACAAACCACACCGAACCAATGCACACCAAAAGCCACATCGCAAGCCGTCGAACACGCACGTTGTGGTGCGGCTGAACCTTCTTCCAAAACTGCCACGGAAAAAGCGCCCGAATCACCGTCCCCCACGCCCGCCGAACATCCCACCAATGCTCCGCATGTTCATATAGCCACCCCAGCCGCTGCCGATCCGCGCGCAAAACATCCGCCCACTCAAACCCCAACCCGCACTCACTGCACACCCCCGCAACCGGACAACTTTCTTTCCAACTCTCCACATCTCCAATAAAGTCATACCCACACCGCGCACAGCGTGGTTGATTGACAAATCCGTTGATTTCTTCACGCCCGTGGTTCATTTCGTATTCTCACCAGCCATGCGGGGCGTGCGACGGCGCCAGTAGATGACTCCTGCAACTGCAATCAAGATAATGACAAAAGCCGCAATGAACCCCAAAGCGTGATCTGCGAGCGCGAATCCGACTGCATAAAGGCCGACAATGCCGACAACCAACGATATCGCGGTCGCGCCGATCGTTCGGCCCACAGAGAGATGCATCCCGCGCCGAAGCCCGAAGCCCCAAGAGAGCACAGACCAGATCGGAGCAAGGAAGAATGTCGATACCGCAAACCCTGGGTTGATCCAAAACCAGGGAGACATGCACCACCAGGTCGGCGCACCTGCCGAGTGCAATTCGTATGACATGTGTCCCCAGTAATATAGGACAATCATCACGAGCAGCCACACCAGTCCGGCAGTACAGGAGTAAACGCCAAGGCGCGCGATGGTTGAAAGCTTTGGCCGACTCCCATTTGGCGACCGCGACAATGCAAAGCCAGCCAAGACGATCCCGCAATTGAAAACAAGAACAAGACTCAAGTATCCCGAAACAAAGATTCCCATTTCAGCCGCTGTGTGAAGTGCATCATGCCCTGAGAAACTAAAGCTCAAACTTGACGTGTAAGTCGCAAGAAGACTTGTGGCCCACATAAACGCAGCGCCGGCTCCGCCAATGCTCACGCACACTAATCCCAGCCAAGTGATCAGCCTCTTGACGGATACCTCATGGCAGGGCTGCACGGTTCGCCAAAACTGCCAGGGAACAAGCGCCCGCACCGCCGTCCCCCACGCCCGCCGAACATCCCACCAATGCTCAGCATGTTCATAGAGCCACCTCAGCCGCTGCCGATCCGCGCGCAGCGCATCCGCCCACAAAAACTCCAGCCCGCACTCACTGCACACCCCCGCAACCGGACAGCTCTCTTTCCAGCTTCCGACTTCCCCAGTGAGGTCATACCCGCACCGCGCGCACTGCGGCTCTTCAAGTTGGCCGTCGATTTGGTGAGCATTGCTGTTCAAGACGCCGACTCCTCACGCGCCCGACTCGCGCGCCACCGCCATCCGATGAAGCCAACGAGTCCCGCCAGCACGACGATAAAGAATCCGCTTTGTCCAATCGCACCAGTTTCCAAAACAAGTGCAGTCGTAAATATGCCCAGTATCGCGATAACGAACGAAAAAATAACGGAGACAGTCGTCCGACCTGAAGAAAGAGACATCCCTCTGCTGAGACCTAAACTCCACATAGCAATGGTCCAGGCAACGGACAAAATCATCGCCGCCCTACCAAGCGCATCCCACCAAGCCGTCACCCAACTAGCGCTCGCCCACTTTGGAGATGCGCTACTCATGGACACCGTATACCATTGAGTGAGGAATGCGGCGGCTAGATACAAAAACATGCCAGGAATAATCGAATAGACACCAATCCGAACGATATGAACTGCACGGACTGGCACGCCGCTCCATAACGACGGAATCATGATGTTTGTCAGCATGAAGCCGGAAGAAAACAAAAATATAAAACCGCAGATAATTGCCCATTCTTCAATGATGAAAGAAAGTCGTGGCGTCCAGCCACCCCCGAAGAACGTGCGGCTGACTGAGTACTGTGCAGCCGATGCTAGACCGAACCGAAGTATGGCGCCGATAACTCCAACACTGATAAACAGAATCCCCAACCAAATCAGCAATCGCCTCATCACCACCTCATGATGCGGCTGAACACTCTTCCAAAACTGCCAAGGAAAAAGCGCCCGCACCGCCGTCCCCCACGCCCGCCGCACATCCCACCAATGCTCCGCATGTTCATAGAGCCACCCCAGCCGCTGCCGATCCGCGCGCAGCGCATCCGCCCACAAAAACTCCAGCCCGCACTCACTGCACACCCCCGCCACCGGGCAACTCCCCTTCCAGCTCGCAACTTCCCCCGTCAGGTCATACTCACAACGTGCGCAGCGTGGCTGTTCAAGGAGGCCTTCGATATGTTGACTGTTTTCATTCACGACCGCGCCGCTTCTCCGCCTGTCACAACCATACCGGAGGGTTTGCGTCAAAATATATGTCGAGCATTGAAAGTTGCCTGGCTCTATAGAGGTGGAGTGCGCCGGCGGCGCCTGCAACACACACAAAAACCCAAAGCCAGAACGACCGCTCCAACCGCAACCCGCGCTTCAGCGCAAACCACCAATACACCGCCAGCCAAATCGTCACATAGGCTGTCGTAGTCTGGGTCAAACGCTGGCCGCCGGCCGCAATCCAAAGCCATTCAGGCGGCGCCCACGGGAACATTTTGTCGCCTACTCCTGTCTGGTCATAGTGGTTCGCTACCCACCCAACATGTTCCCACGCATAGACCAGCATCTCCAGCATCAACAGAAATAGCGCTGGCGCAAACGAATACGTCGCGATCCGCCAAAGATGCGCCTGATGCGCCTTTTCCTGTCGCCATTCTGTTTGCGCAGCAAGCATCACAGCGAGCGCAGGAATCAAAAATGCCAATGTCACGAACAACTCATAAGGCAGTCGATACTTCCGATGCCCGGAAGGCGCCCACTCGCCGTCGTCGTAAATCATGCTGACCCATGGTCGAACATAGTTCATCTGATCGTTGGGATCATTGAGATCGGTTAAGTAGACGACGTGCACCGCGAGCGCGTGGCCTTCAATAGGGTCTCCGTTCTCGTCAAGAACGATCCACTTGTCGGTCAAGAATTTGGATGTAGTGCGTTCGAACTCAAGATTGCCAATGACGATGGTCCCAATCGTTGTGTCGTCATACACAACCACATCGCCGCGCGGCGGTCGCGGCAGCGTTACCTGCTTGCCCCGAGACCACACGCCGATCGTTTCAGGGTCAATAAGCCATGCAAAGGGGTGATATGCTCTCATTGTGATTGGGCCACGATCACGGAAAGCGTCGCCGCTCCAAAGTGACGGTGATCGTTGAAGAGAAACAAAATTTGGAACTGAAGCGCCAGATGCCAGCGTCGTCCACGCCGTTGCTGTAAACCCAAACGCTCCTGCGACTATCCACACCGAACCAATGCACACCAGGAGCCAAAGAACAAGCCGCTTGCCCCGCACCTCATGTCGCACCTGCACCTTTCTCCAAAACTGCCACGGAAAAAGCGCCCGGATCACCGTGCCCCACGCCTTGCGAATGTTCCACCACTGCTTCGTATGTTCAAATTGCCAGTGGAGCTCCTGCCGATCCGTGCGCAGCGCATCCGCCCACAAAAACTCCAGCCCGCACTCACTGCACACCCCCGCCACCGGACAACTCTCTTCCCAGCTCTCGACATCCCCACTCAGGTCATACCCACACCGCGCGCAGCGTGGCGCCTCCACGATCCTGCCGCCAGCGCCTTCCCGGGAAGTCTTTCTTCGCTTTTCAGTCATCCTGTCATGCTCATTACTCAATAGTTCGATCGCGCCTCATCCCGGTTCCAAAAGAACTGCCCCTGGCGTCATTTCAAGGCCCATTTTCGCCTCCTTGAAACCACCCCCCAATCCCGGCGGCAATCGCCCGAACAAGCTAGAATAAAGCGTCGTTTCCGAGCAGCCCCGGGACAGCGCGAAACACCATCGCAGCTTACGCCCTTCAGCTCTCGGCGGACCCAACTCGAACACCGCGACGCCGCCTCTCAAGACAGCGTCGAGAGTCATTTTTTATGCCTGATCAGGTCGCCTCACAAAGCAAGTCCAGCGCGCCAACTCCCAATGCAGCCAACGGCGCCGCTTCAAAATCCGCCGCCTACACCGAAGATCAAATCAAGGTGCTCGAGGGGCTCGAAGCGGTCCGCAAGCGCCCGGGCATGTACATCGGCGACACCGGTCCCGCCGGCCTCCATCACCTCATCTTCGAGGCCGTCGACAACTCCATCGACGAAGCCATGGCAGGCCGCGCCAGCGCCGTCTCCGTCAGAATCCACGCCGACGGCTCCGCCTCCATCGCTGACGATGGCTTTGGCATCCCCGTCGGCCCCATGAAGCACGAGAACCCGCAGCTCAACGGCAAGCCGGCGGTCGAAATCGTCATGACCATCCTTCACGCCGGCGGCAAGTTCGGCGAAGAAGGCTCTGCCTACAAAGTCTCAGGCGGGCTCCACGGCGTCGGCATCTCCTGCGTCAACGCACTCGCCGAGTGGACCGAAGTCGAAGTCCGTCGCGATGGCAAGATTCACATCATCAAGTTTGAGCGCGGCAAGCTCTCTACGCCTCTGCATGTCGTCGGCGAAATTGACGGCCAGGGCAGCAAGACCGGCACCCGCGTTCACTTCATGCCCGATAGCGAAATCTTCCCCGATACAGATTTCGACTACGCCATCATCGCCAACCGCTGCCGTGAACTCGCCTACCTCAACCCCGGCGTCACCATCCGCGTCTCCGATGAGCGCGTCGGCGCCGACGGCAAGCTCCGCGATGAATCCTTCTTTTTCGAGAACGGCCTCGTCGAGTTTGTCGAACATCTCAACGAAGCAAAAACCGCGATCTCTCCCATCATTGATCTCTACGGCCAAATGGACAACGGCCAGGGCCTCATCTGCGATGTCGCCCTCCAATACACCGACAGCTACTCCGAAGTTCTCCTCAGCTTCGCCAACAACATCAAAACCATCGACGGCGGCACGCATGTCTCGGGCTTTAAGTCCGCCATCACACGCACGCTCAACACCTACGCCCGCAACGCCAACCTCATCCGCGAAAAAGATCCCACACCTTCCGGCGATGACCTCCGCGAAGGCCTCGCCTCCGTCATCTCAGTCAAACTCGCTGACCCTCAGTTCGAAGGGCAAACCAAAGGCAAGCTGCGCAATACCGAGGTGGACGGCTTCGTCTCCTCCATCGTCAGCGAAAAACTCCAATCCTGGCTCGAAGAGCATCCCGCAGAAGCCAAGCGCATCTGTCAGAAGGGCGTGCTCGCTGCCCAGGCTCGCGAAGCCGCTCGCCGCGCCCGAGATCTCACTCGTCGCAAAAGCGCGCTCGACTCCGGCTCCATGCCCGACAAACTCGCAGATTGCAAAACCAAGGATGTCGAACGCTCAGAGCTCTTCATCGTCGAGGGTGATTCCGCCGGCGGCTCCGCCAAACAGGGGCGCAATGTCGAAACCCAGGCGATCCTTCCTCTCAAAGGCAAAATTCTCAACGTCGAACGCGCCCGCCTCGACAAAATTCTCGGCTTCGAGGAAATCCGCATCCTCATCTCCGCCCTCAAGTGCGGCATCGGTGAAGAGTTCGATATCTCCAAACTCCGCTACGGCAAAATCATCATCATGTGCGACGCCGACGTCGATGGCTCACACATCACCACACTCCTGCTCACCTTCTTCTTCCGCCAGATGAGCGAACTTATTAAACGCGGCCGCGTCTTCATCGCCCTCCCCCCGCTCTATCAGGTCACGCGTAATAAAAAATCGCAGTTCGTCCTCAACGACGCCGGCCTGCTCGATGTCCTCACCGAGCTCGGTCTCGAAGGCGCCTCGCTGCTCGTGCGCGAAATCGTCGGCGAAGATGGTGACCCCGAGCGCATGGATCCGGAAATTGTGCGCACTATCGAAGGCGATGACCTGCGCAAGCTCATCAAAATCCTGCGCCGCCTCAACGAGCTCGTCGAAGTCGCCGGCCGCCGCGGGATGATCTTCACAGAGCTCCTCGAAGAACGCGCCAACGATCCCCAGGGCCAAAACGCACTTCCAACGCACCGCGTCACCTGGCCCGGCGGGCAGGCCCTCGCGTGGTCCGAGGAAGAGGCCATGGAAATCATCAATGAGCACGGGCTCCACCTCGCCGACCTTGACGACGAGCCCGATGATCTGGAAGCAACGAACGAGAACGCCGGCCCCGTCGCTGTCCTCCGCGAACTGCACGAAAACAAGGAGCTCGCCGGCATCTTCAATCAACTGGCCGACCTCGGCATCGACATCGAAGATTACGGCCTCACCCAGGAAGAGTCCGTCACCGGCGAGCGGCTTCCCGCCAAGTATGCCTGGCGCACGGTCAAGACAAAGTCCAGCCCATCAAACACAGATGCGAACAATGACGGCGCCCCCGATAATTCCGACGCCAACTCTCGCTTTGTTGAAGCGCCCAATATCCCCTCCATCCTCAGCGGCCTCCTCGATGTCGGCCGGCGCGGCATGGAGGTCAAACGCTTCAAGGGTCTGGGTGAAATGAACCCCGATCAACTCTGGGACACCACCATGAACTACGAAACGCGCACGCTCAAGCGCGTCACCTGGGATGACGCCGGCGAAGCTGACACCCTCTTCACCACACTCATGGGCGAGAACGTCGAACATCGCAGAAAATACATCGAGGATCACGCGCTGGATGTCAAGACACTAGACGTATGACCCTGCCGAGCCGAAGAAGGTCACATGTCCCTACCCCGGCCCAGACACCAATCACGACCCATCGCGTCTCTCGCCATCGCCGCCCTCTTCCTCGCGCTCGCTGCCAGTGACAACGCCGCCGCCCAAACACGCGGCAAAGTCCCCCCCCACAAAACACCCCAAACGCACGCGCGCCCTGCCACAAACCGCGCCCCCAAACGCGCGCCGGACCAACCAGCGCCCACACCACAAGCCATTTTATGGAGCAGCGCCGGCGATCTTCTCGAAGCGTTCTCACTCGAGTTTCGCGGCGACCGCATCGCAATCACTGACCGCGCACAAACCGAACGCGAGATTTCCCTTCAAAATGTCGCCGCCCTCGTCTCCCACCGTGCCTGGGACGCCATCGGCCCCCCAATCGATCCCCCCGATGAAAACTTCGCCCCCCGCGAAGTCATCCCCGGCGTCATCACACTCATTGACGGCCAGCGCTTCACCGGGTGGCTCCGACTCGCGAACGGCGACGAAATCGAATCCGTCTTCTGGCGCAGCCCCGAGTTCGGTCAGCTCGCTGTCCCCCTCGATCGTGTCGAATCCATCGACCTCGTCATCCACCAGCCAGCCAATCCCCCCGCGCCACTCGCTTCCCCCGCCGACCCTGCCCAGGACGCCATCATCTTCGCCAACGGCGACCGCGCCGCCGGAACACTCGTCGGTGTCGGCGCCTTTGTCTCGATGGAGACGAGCGGCGCCCTGCTTCAAATCCCCGCCCGCCGCGTCAAACGCATCACACTCGCCCACCACAACACCCTTCCTCCCGAAACCCAGCCCCGGGACGAAGCTGACTCATCAGGCCCTTACCTCTGGCTCGCGTCCGGCGCCCGCGTGCGCTTCTCCGCCCTCCATTCCCGTGCCCTGGCGCCTAAAGAAGGCGCCCGCCCCGTCCTTCATATTGAAGTGACCCTTCCCACCGGCGCAACTGTCAGTCTCACGCCGCGCGACATCATCGCTGTCACCACCCGCGCCGACACGCTCCGCCCCCTCGCTGACCTCGCGCCCACCTCCATCAAACCCATCGGCCAGCAGTGGCGCCCTGAACGCCTCAGCCCGAGAGCCCCCCAACGTCGCACCGCCCTCTCCGCCATGGGCGCCCGCGATCTCTTCATCCCCTCCCCCGAACTCGCGCAGTATCAAGCCCCCCCGAGGGCCGTCGCCCTCATCACACAAGCGGCCCTCCCCAAACGCCGCTGGGAGTGGGCCCAGTCAACCCTCACCATCTGGTCCGCCCGCCAGCCCGTCACCCGCGCCCTGCTCAACAAAAAAAACCCCGAGCCAATCATCTTCGCCGCCCTCACCGACCGCGAACTCCTCATCACACTCCAACCCGCCGGCGCCGGCCTCACCCAAGCCGTCTGCCGTCTGAAGCAACCGCTACTCGTCGTTCTTTCTGAACCACAATGAGCATGCCCACAAAAAAAGACACACTCTTCTACGACGGCAAGTGCGGATTCTGTCGCCGATCTATCCGCATCATCCGGGCGCTCGATTGGCTCAATCGTCTCGACTACGCCGACTCGACCCAAACACCCGAACATGAGCTGCCCGTCGATCGTGACGCCTCCATGCAGGGCATCCCCATGCGCACGCGAAGTGGGAATGTCCTCGTGGGCTTCCCCGCTGTGCGCAGGGCCCTGGCGCAAACACCGCTCGGCGTCATCCCCGCGCTCCTCGCCTACCTCCCCGGGTTCAGCCACTTGGGCGCGCGCGTGTATAACGTCATCGCCGCTCGCCGGGCCCGCGATGTCTGTAAAACGGATGTGAGCCTCAGCGATGAATGACGAAGTTGAAAACCCAACGGACGATCGCTCCTGGCTCAGCGCCCTCCGCCGGATCGTGGTCAAGGTCGGCAGCCGGGCTCTTGTCGATGAAACCAATCAACTCGATGAAAACCGTGTCGCAGCGCTCGTCGCGCAGATCGCAGCTCTGCGCGCACATGACCGCGAAATAGTCCTTGTCTCCTCCGGCGCCATCGCTGCGGGCCTTGGCGATCTCAATCTTAAAAAGCGCCCCAAGGATCTGCCGAGCCTCCAGGCAGCCGCCGCCTGCGGACAGGCGCGGCTCATCGAGCTCTACCGTGAACTCTTCAAAGCAAGCGGATTCGCTGTCGGGCAGGTGCTTTTAACCCACGATGACATGCAGGCCCGGGATCGCCACCTCAACGCCCGCAACACCATCCGTCGGCTGCTCGACGCTGGCGCTATCCCAATCGTCAATGAAAACGACACCGTCGCCGTCGATGAAATCCGCGTCGGGGATAACGATCGCCTGGCTGCATTGGTCTCAACCCTCGCTGATGCAGAGCTGGTCATTCTCCTGACGATGGTCGACGGTCTGCTCACGGCGCCGACGGAAGATGGCGGAAGATTGATCGGGCGCGTCACGGAAATGACCGACGCAGTGCGCAATCTCGCGCGCGGAAAGGGTTCGGACATCGCAGTGGGGGGGATGGAGGCGAAGCTCGAAGCAGCAGCCATGTGCATGCGCGCCGGCGAGCCTTTAATCATCGCCAACGCCCACGAGCCGGATGTCCTCGCCCGGCTGCTCGCCGGAGAGCCGCTGGGAACACTCTTCGCTTCAACGAGAGCAGCAGGGGAAGATCGACTGGCCCATCGCAAACGCTGGATCGCCCTCTTTCACAAGCCCGCAGGAGAAATCGAAATCGACGAAGGCGCCGTCACAGCCCTGCGCGAATCTGGCCGAAGTCTACTTCCCATCGGATGCGTAAAAGTGAGCGGCGATTTCAACATGGGCGACCCCGTGCGTATTCTGGACAGCAACGGGCAAGAGATCGCCCGAGGATTCACAAACTATTCCAGTGACGATGTAGCAAAAATAGCTGGCAAGAGAACGACGGATATCGCTACAATTCTCGGTACGTGCGCCTATGAGGAAATCGTGCACCGGGACAACCTGGTTGTGGTGTGATGCGACGGAAAAAAGCTCAAAGAAAATTTCTGAACGACAAGGCAGGAGTCATCTTATGGCTCGCCATCTCTATTTTTGGCGTCGTGCTTTGTTCTGGATTGGCATGGAAAGAACATGCCGCTGTCAAGGATTTTACACGATTTATCAAGACAACGGGAACTGTTCTTGATGCGCCGGAAGTCAGTGTGCTTTGGTCCGACAATACTGATCTTCGTATTCGGTATACATATACCGTAAACAAGCAACAATATGAAGCTAGTCGAGTTTCTCTTCTGAAACACCGAAGCCCTTCATATGACGAAGCATGCGCGATGCGAGATCAACACCCTAGGGGGTCGTCAATTGCCGTATACTATGATCCAACTGACCCATCGTTTTCTGTATTGGTTCCACACACAAAATCTAAGGCATGGCTCTTCGTTGTAATTGCATTGTTCTGGTTGGCGTCAAGCATTGAAACCTTTTTCATTCTCAGGCGTTGGAATCAAGGCGCCACTGCTCAAAGCGCCCCCGTGACCAAGTGGGACGAAGTCTTCGTTCCTAACGCCGAATAGCGTCGCCCTACGCCCGCGCTTCAATCCGATAGCGTTCCAGATCAGGCCGTCCCCATCCCAAGAAGTTTGCCAAAAGCGCAGGCCCTTCCACGCTCAAAAAACTCTCCGGATGAAACTGTACACCAACCAGCGCCGCTGTCAGCCCGCGCTTTTGTTCCGCATCACTCCAAATCCGCCGAAGCCCCATCACAACATCGCGCTCGCTTCCATCATCGAGCGTGTCCGTCGTCCAGGCGCTCACTTCCCATCCCTCTGCGGGAATCGTTTCGCGCAGAACCACCAAACTGTGATATCGCGTCGCGACAAACGGATTAGAAAGCTCCGCGAACACACCGCGCCCGTCGTGATGAATCTCGCTGGTCTTCCCGTGCATGATGCGCGCGTGCCGGGTCACTGTCATGCCGTGCGCAAATCCAATGCACTGATGCCCCAGGCACACACCCAGCATCGGAATGCGCCCGCCCAGCTCTTCGACAATCGCATTGGAGACTCCCGCTTCCAGCGGCGTGCAAGGTCCGGGCGAAAGAATCACGTGCGATGGCCCGAGCTCACGAATCCCTTCCGGCGTGATCTTGTCATTCCGCACCACTTCAACCTGCGCGCCCGCGTCAAGCTCCCCGATGCGCTGCACCAGGTTCCAGGTGAAACTGTCGTAGTTGTCGATAATCAGGATCACTTCGCTCCGCCCTTCCTTGTATGCAGGCGGAGATTGTAGGCCCGTTCGACGTTCAGGCAGCCAGCGTCCCCGCCACGCCATCGCGAGTCACAAGGAAGAGGTCCGACGTAATCGGATAGGGCAGCCGGCGATAGTCCTCGCTGATCTTCCCCCGCAGCCGATCGACGAAATCATTCGGGTCCGCCGACATCGCCAGGAACATGTCCCGCGCCGGCGCCGCCACCAGAAAATCCCCGCCAAGCTCCGGCGCCAGCCTGCGATGAATGTTGGACATCAACAGTCTCGCTGCGTCGTATCCATCCTGCTGCGCCACGATCGCCGCTCGCCCGCCGTCTTCTGAATCGATGAGCTGCATCTCAAGCTCCGGCGCGTATTGATCCAGATTCCGCCGCGCGATTGCTTCAAGTTCCTCAACATCCATCCCCCACTGAATCATCTGCTCAGTCGTAATGCTCACCGTCATGTGCGGCAGGTCAATCACGAACAGCACAACCGTGTCGTTCACAAAGGGCGCGTGCGCGACAAGCTCTTTCGTCAACCGCTCAAAGATCGATTCATGATGAATTCGCGGCATGATCATCGTTCGAGCAAGGTCCATCGGCAGGCCGTCAATGCCCACAACATCACCCGCAAAGAGATGGTCGAGATACTGCTCAACGATCTCCGCCCCACGATCCACATCTGCAGCCACAAGACGGAACAAGTTGTCAAGGTCCAGCCGGCGACCGTTCACCAACGCTTCGCTCGGCCCGATCAACTCCACCGCATACTCCGGATGCATCCGGTTCAGCATCGCGACGACCTGCTCTGCAAACGCTTCGGGTTCTTTCGGCATTTTTGACATGTGCACACATACTCGCGAATGACCAACGATCCCGCCCCCTGCGTTCACGCGTCCTTTCGCTATCGGTCAAGGCGGAATCCCTATGCAGATCTTCCGTGACCTGAGCAACATCATAATCATAGGCGTCCGAAAATGCCCCCTCAAAAGCCCCGCTATTCCCTCGCTACACTATTGTCCTCATGTCTTCTTCCTGTGCAATTGGTCCGGTTTCTGTCGGCGGCGCAAGTCCACTTGTGGTTATCGCTGGTCCATGTCTCCTCGAATCATACGAGGTGGCGCACAACATCGGTTGCATTGTGCGCGACGCCTGCCTTGATCTCGGCCTCAGCTACATCTTCAAGGCCAGCTTCGATAAAGCCAATCGATCAAGCCCGACTTCGGCGCGCGGGCCGGGCCTTGCCGCCGGCCTCGATATGCTCGCCAAACTTCGCGATGAGCTCGGCGTTCCCGTCACCACCGACATTCACGAGCCTGCGCAGGCGCACGCTATCGCGCAAGCCATCGACCTCATCCAGATTCCCGCCTTCTTGTGCAGGCAGACGGATCTTATCGTCGCTTCCGCCGAAGCCGCCGGCGCGCACAATCGCGCCCTCAATATCAAGAAAGGCCAGTTCCTTTCCCCCGGCGAAATGGCGGGCCCGCTGCGCAAGGCTCTCGACGCTGGCGCGCACAACCTCATGCTCACTGAGCGCGGCACAACCTTCGGCTACCACCGGCTCATCAATGACTTCATCGGCGTCGGCGACCTTCTCGAACTCACGATTGAGCGTCCCGATGCCGCCGCCACCGGGCCATTTCCGGTTTGCTTCGATTGCACCCACTCCACCCAAAGGCCTGGGGTCGCAGACACGACGGGGGGCTTCCCCCGCCGCGCTCCGCTTCTCGCGCAAGCCGCCGTCGCTGCCGGCGTCCACGCGGTCTTTATCGAATGTCACCCCGACCCCTCCTCCGCAGCCAGCGACGCCGCCACCATGCTCCCGCTCGCGACCCTTCCCCCCCTTCTTCACACCCTCGCCCGTCTTCACGCGGCGCTTCATGCCAGCCCCGCATCGACGCCGATCCATTGACCGGCGGCGCCCCATCGCCATAGGGTTAATGTGAACATGAAATGCGATCGATGTGAAAATCAGGCAACAGTGCACGAAGTCACCGTGCATAAGGGCACAAAGGTCGAAAAGCACCTCTGCGAAATCTGCGCCAAGGATGAAGGCGTCGTCGTCCAGCATCCGCCGATGAGCACGCTTCTCAGCAAGTTCGTCATCTCAACCGAACCCGGCGCCAAAGATCATCGCCCCGCCTGCCCCATCTGCGCCATGACGTTCGCTGAGTTTCGCCAGCATGGCCTGCTCGGATGCCCCTCCTGCTACCAGACCTTTGAAGAGCAGCTCATCCCATTGCTCGAGCGCGCCCACGAGGGGGGTTCACTCCATGTGGGCAAGATTCCCCGCCGGGCCGGCAAGTCTCTCGATCGTCATCAGCGCCTCGCCGCCCTCCGCCGCGAACTCACCGAGGCTGTCTCACTGGAACGCTACGAGCGTGCTGCGGAGCTTCGCGACGAACTTCGCACCGTCGGAGACGTTCCTCCCGACGCCGAAACGGACCATGAACCCGAACTTTCATAAGCGATTGCGAACCGACGTATGCCCTCCTCTATAGACATCGCGCGACACGTCGAATGGCTCGAACCCGACGGCCCCGATGGCGATGTCGTCCTCTCCTCCCGCGTTCGCCTTGCTCGCAACCTCGCCGGCTTCCCCTTTCTCACCAAGGCTGACCGCGAGGATCGCCGCCACGTCCTCGATCTCGCCAGACAGCACACACTCAGTGGCGACCTTGCTGATCAAATGATCTGGGTTGATCTCACCGAGACAACTGGTCTCGAGCGTGAACTTCTCGTCGAACGCCACCTGATTTCCAAACAGCACGCCAAAGGCGATGAGCCCCGCGCCGTCGCCATCTCCTCTCCCGACGAGCGCCTCGCGATCATGGTCAACGAGGAGGACCACCTCCGCATCCAGGTCATGCGCTCGGGCCTGCGCCTCTCGGATGCATTCGCCAGCATCGACACCATCGACAACACCCTCGAACAGTGCATCGACTTCGCCTTTTGCCCTCGCTTTGGCTACCTGACTGCCTGCCCCACCAATGTTGGCGCCGGCATCCGCGTCTCCGTCATGCTTCACCTGCCCGCCCTCAAACTCACCGGCGAAATCGAAAAAGTGCGCCGCGCCGCCAAGGATATGTGCCTCGCTGTGCGCGGCTTTTATGGCGAAGGCTCCGACGCCGTCGGCGATCTCTACCAGATCAGCAATCAAACCACGCTTGGAAAATCCGAACACCAGATACTCGAAAACTTCGAGTGTGAAATCATCCCCAAAATCATCGCCTACGAGCGCCACGCGCGCCAGACTCTTCTCAAAAAACGCAGGCTTGTCCTCGAAGATCACGCACACCGCGCCCTTGGAACGCTCGAACGCGCACGCCTCCTCACCGCAGACGAAGCACTCCAGCTTCTCAGTGCAGTTCGGCATGGCCTCGTCGTCGGCGTTCTCAAAGATGAAGCAAATCTCGCGACCATCGCCAAGCTCATGCTCCTCACCCAGCCTGCCCATCTCCAAAGAGCTGTTGACAAAGAGATGAACCAATCCAAACGCCGCATCGCCCGCGCACAGCTCGTCCGCGAGATGCTCGCACCCTGAGGTCAACTCATGGCTCCAGCACCGGACAACGCCGCCGCCGACCTCAACCCAGAGTCACCAACTCTGGAAAAACAAGACAAAAACACCACCAAACACTTCCACTGGCCCCCGCGCCCTGTTGAAGTCGCATCTCCCCTGGTCACCGACCATTCGCGCGATGCATCATCCACATCCCAGAAAGCCGGTCGCTTCGCCGCCACCCGCCGCGCCCTCGCAGAGATCGAGCGCGTCTGGCTCCAGCCAACGCGTCAGCCACTCGCAGTCCGCATGCGCACAACAGGCTGGACTCCCGACCATCCCGCCCTCTACTGCGAACAGTGCGGCCTGACCGTCGGCGCCTACGAAGAAACAGAGTTCGGATGTGCAAACTGCCACAACATGCGCTGGCCATGGGATCGTTTCGTCAGGCTCAGCGAATACGACGGCCACCTCGCCAAGTGGGTGAAAGAAGTGAAGTTTGAGCGCAGCAGAATCCTCGCGCGCGATCTCGGCGCCCTGCTTGGTAAGCAACTCCGCAGCGCCGGCGCGCTCGACCAATCAAACAAAAACCTTCTCGTCATCCCGATGCCCACAACCTGGCGCCGTCGCGCAGCTCGCGGCGTCGATCACGCCCTCCTGATCGCTGACGCTGTCGCCAGGGAACTCCAGTCCCCTCTCCAGATCGCACTCTCCCGCCGCCACACCCCAAGCCAGCGCGCCGTTCCACCCAGCCAGCGATCTCGAAACGCAGCCCGCGCCCGTTACACGCTCCGCCGCCCCGAGCGATTGCTCGGCAAACGCATCATCCTCGTCGACGACGTTCGCACGTCAGGCGCCTCTCTCGACGCCGCCTCCCGCGCCATCAGACGGGCTCTTGATCCGCTCGCAGCCCCTCCCAGAGCCCAAATTGTCGAAATCTGGGCCGCCACCCTCGGCTCCGCTCCGGATCCAGCTCGCAAAATGACACTCTCGAAGCAGCAGCAAATGACGAGTACTCAGCACCTTGGAGAGAAATTCCAGGCTCGCCAATCCCCAAGTTGTCCCCCAGACTCCTGACCCGGTTGACATCGCAAAATAGATCGCTACTCTTTCCCGTCTGGCTCAGGCACACCAGCTTGAGGCGGTGGGGTGTCACTCGCACTCCAGATTCTCTTTGACAAGTGAACGGTTGGGAAGCTACGAGAATGCGAGGCGGCGGCCGGCGCGTACAACGCCGGACCATGGCATGGTCATGCCGTTCGCCTAATCCCATGCTGCGTTGAATTTCTAACAGCATTCAACGCTGCTGAGACATTCTTGTGCTTCTGATAAAATGACAGAATCGAATGTTAAAGCTTATTTAAAGTCAGCGGGGACAATAGCCCCCCGTTGGCCCTCCGCAGATCGGCCCCGTCCGGGACGCGGAGGAGACCGGCAACTCGTGTAAAAAGCGAGTTGTTTTACAGGTTAACCTTCTGTTGACATAAGGCTTGTGATCGCCTCGGTGGTCGCAGGCTTGACGATATTCAATTGAAGAGTTTGATCCTGGCTCAGATTGAACGCTGGCGGCATGGCTAATGCATGCAAGTCGTACGATAATCCACCTTCGGGTGGAGGACAGTGGCGAAAGGGCGAGTAATGCGCTCCTTATGTACCCTGAGGTGGGGAATAGGTCGGGGAAACCCGGCGTAATGCCCCATGTGCTCTTCGGAGTAAAGCTTCGGCGCCTTGGGAGCAGGGAGCGTCCTATCAGGTTGTTGGTGGGGTAATGGCCTACCAAGCCTCAGACGGGTAGCGGGTGTGAGAGCATGACCCGCCGCATCGGGACTGAGACACTGCCCGGACTCCTACGGGAGGCTGCAGCGACGAATATTCCGCAATGCGCGAAAGCGTGACGGAGCAATGCCGCGTGCAGGATGAAGCGGTTACGCCGTGTAAACTGCTGTCAGGGGACAGAAATAATGATCAACCCCAAAGGAAGGGCCGGCTAACCTCGTGCCAGCAGCCGCGGTAATACGAGGGGCCCGAGCGTTAATCGGAATCACTGGGCTTAAAGGGTCCGTAGGCGGGTATGAAAGCATTTTGTGAAATCCCTCAGCTCAACTGAGGAACTGCAGGGTGAACTTCATATCTTGAGGCAGGTAGAGGCCGTCGGAACGCTAGGTGGAGCGGTGAAATGCGTAGAGATCTAGCGGAACGCCAAAGGTGAAGACAGGCGGCTGGGCCTAGCCTGACGCTCAGGGACGAAAGCGTGGGGAGCGAACGGGATTAGATACCCCGGTAGTCCACGCCCTAAACGATGCGCACTAGATTGGAGCAGGTCTGACCCTGTTTCGGTCGCAGAGAAATCATTAAGTGCGCCGCCTGGGGAGTACGGTCGCAAGGCTAAAACTCAAAGGAATTGACGGGGGCTCACACAAGCGGTGGAGCATGTTGCTTAATTCGAAGCAACGCGAAGAACCTTATCCAGGGCTTGACATGCACGGATTAGCTCTTAGAAATATGAGTGACACCTTTTAGGTGGAACGTGCACAGGTGCTGCATGGCTGTCGTCAGCTCGTGCTGTGAAGTGTCGGGTTAAGTCCCTTAACGAGCGCAACCCTTATCGCTAGTTGCCAGCGGGTAATGCCGGGGACTCTAGCGAGACTGCCGGTGTCAAACCGGAGGAAGGTGGGGATGACGTCAAGTCCTCATGGCCTTTATGCCCTGGGCTGCAAACGTGCTACAATGGCGTGTACAGAGCGATGCGAAGTCGCAAGGCAGAGCAAATCGCAAAAAGCACGCCCCAGTTCGGATTGCAGGCTGCAACTCGCCTGCATGAAGTTGGAATCGCTAGTAATCGGAGATCAGCTACGCTCCGGTGAATATGTTCCTGAGCCTTGTACACACCGCCCGTCAAGTCATGGAAGCCGGGAGTGCCCGAAGTGGTCGTATTTCAACGGCCCCTACGGCAAGTTCGGTGACTGGGACTAAGTCGTAACAAGGTAGCCGTAGGAGAACCTGCGGCTGGATCACCTCCTTTCTAAGGGATTTCCTTAGACCAGCCCGTGCGGAAGATCACGATCTTCACCATTCCCGGTGAGATCAATAACCCCTTCCGCCGCAGAGAGATCTGCAGCTGGCTCTGTCAGCGCACTCTCGTCCGCCTCGTGCGGACAACGAGGCAGCAATGCCTCGCCAAATGCTCCCAACCGTTCCTAATATACAAAAGCCCCGGTCCAACTCAGGATCGGGGCTTTTTTTTATTTCCATCAGCGCTTTCGTGGAAACAAAACGCCTCGCGCCACAACACGCCATATTAAAAAATCACAGGCGCCGGACAAAACGCCCGCCGTCGCGCGCAATCGCGCCGCGTACCTCCAGAATCGTCGCATCCGCCCGCACCACGCCCGCCTCCAGCCCCGTTGCCCGCACCAGCTCATCCAGACTCTTGGCCTCTGCCAGCGCCTCCAAAACTGTCCGCTGTGAAACTGTCAGGTTGAGCACGCCGTCCCTCGCGCCTGCCCGATTGGCGCCGCCTGAGAAGGAAAGCCTTTTCTCAATCTCGCCAGCCCCCGTCTCAGCACCTCCATCGTTCTCATCCGCAACGATCTTTCGCCACCCAACTTCCGCCCCCTCATGCGCCCGCCGCGCCAGCCCCTCCAATGTCTCGACAACATCCCCAGGCTCGGTCACCACCGCCGCTCCACCACTTTTAATAAGCTCCAGCGTTCCTTCCGAACTCGCGGAATCAACCCGCCCGGGAATCGCCATCACCTCGCGCCCCTGTTCCTCCGCAGCCATCCGCGCTGTAATCAGCGCCCCCGAACGCCTCCCCGCTTCAACCACAATCACGCCCAGAGACATCCCCGAAAGAATCCGATTCCGCGACGGAAAATTTTTCGGCGTCGGAATCGTCTCCATAGGCAGCTCCGAAATCACCGCCCCGCCGCGCGCAACAATGTCGTCGTACATCGGTCCATGTTCTGGCGGATACACCTGCCCCAGCCCGCTCCCCATCACCGCAACCGTTCGCCCATTTGCCCGCAGCGCCCCCCGATGCGCCGCTGCATCAATCCCCCGCGCCCCGCCCGAAACGATTGGCAGCCCCGCCCCCGCCAGCGCCGCCGCAAAACGCTCCGCCTGCTCAATCCCATACGCGGTGCAGTTCCTCGAACCCACGAGAGCCACCGCGAACCGATCAACCTCCGCTGAGAGCGCTCCGCGCACATACAATATCGGCGGCGCGTCGAAGAGTTCACGCAAAAGTGGTGGATAGGCGTCATCAAAGACACACACAATGTGCGCGCCAATGCGATTTGCGTGCGCACACTCGCGCTCGGCAATCGCATCAACCCCCGCCCGCGCGCGCATGTGCGCTTCTGCCTTCTCTGCGCCAATCCCGCGCACACGCAGGAGCTGCGCCCGCGTCGCGTTCAAGACTTTTTCCGCAGACCCAATTTTCTCCACCGCCCGCCCAATCAACACCGGCCCCAACCCCGGCATCAGCGTCAGTTTCAATAACGCATCACGTTCACGAGCGACATCACCCATGCTCCAGAGTGTAACAACGACCTTGGAATGCCTGGAAATAGGTGTTTATAGCTGAACCGTGTGCGACGTCCTATCATGGTCCGAGATGGTGGATCACAGAGCAAGAAAGGAGTTGGTCGGGGCGATTGGGAATTTTCTCTCTGGCGCCACCACCGCCTTTGCGTTTGACGATCGACTATGCACGATCGACGGCGGCTCAAACGATCGGACAGTTCATTACATCGCCCGTGAGCTGTGGTCTTACTACGACGATCTGATCGATCATCACGCCGCGCTCTCCCGCGAGGATTGGGACTGCGTCCAGCGCCTGCTGCTCGTATTGCAATCAAATGCTGATATTCATCTTGAGCGGCGATTCGCATGGACGCAGCGGCAGATAGTCGCCTTGGCTGTGATGTTTGTTTGCGCGATCATCGCGTTCTCGCTTGGAGTGGACTGGCGACTGCTCTTCATCACACTTCCGCTTGGCCTCGTCTCGTTGGGGCTTTGGGTTTGGCGGACGAGAGCGGAGTTGACTGAAGTCTCGAAGTTGTCTCGCCTGCAACCATTCTCATCAGTTTCCGAACTCCGCGCGGTTCATCGTTTGGCGCCTGAATTTCAGAAACAGCGTTATCCGGCCATCATGGCGTCACGATTGATCCGGCTCCCGCTGGCATCGGCAGCTATGGCTCTTCCATTCATCGGGGTGTGGTTCGTCTTCTCACCAGTCGTGATCGCGTGTCAGGCTCTTCCGGAAGTGAAGCGCACGACGCGCGTCGCGCTGAAGTAGCAGTTGATGGCGACATTCATTTGTGAGCCTTTTCCTGGCTTTGCGCTTCATAAATTGGCGGCGCCGGTGTTCCTTCATAGTTCCAGAGTCGCCACAGCCGGATGAAGCCTCGATCACTCGTGCGGGGAAACTGCATCTCTTCGATTCCATCAGCGAAATGAAACTGCGTCATCAGTCCAAAGACCGAGTCGTACACCACCATCACGCTCTCTGCCGCTGAAAACTCGCGCACAAATCCGAAACGACGTTTTGCAAACCGTCCCGGTGCGATGAGATGCTGACGCCGCACATGAGCCTGACCAATGGCCGACCAAACGAGGTATCCAATTGGCGGCCCGACGGTGAGGCCGATGCCGATGAGCTTCATGGTGTTCCCAATGCTGCTGGCTCCAAGTGAAGTCGTGAAATTGCTATACAACAACATGACGCCCATTGCAGTCGCCGGCATGGTGAAGAGCGCGACTACGATTGCTCGCGGCCACCCCGTCGCCCCTGCCGGCTCGGCCTCGACAAACTCAGTTTCCGGTGCGATCAACGACAAATGCTCACTCAGTTTCAATCCCACAACGACAGTTCTGACGTCTTCCATTTCAAGCCGGCGGAGTTCTCTGCGCCAAAGTTCAAGATCAAAGCGCCGCGAACGACCGCCAGAAAAAATTCCGCCAGCCGCCATGTAAAGTGTCTTTGCTCGCGATTTTCGCTCTTCCATTGAACGCGAACTGGCGCCATCAAAGCTCGTGACTTCCTCGCGGGCGTTCTTTTGAAGCTTGTCTATTTGACGCCATCGTTGCAATAGCAACAAACACGGGAGCACAATCGCGGCGACGCCCAGCCACATGCTGTGCACAGAGCCTTTTTGAGCTATGAACCCGGCTAGGCTGGCGATGGCAATAAAAAGAACATAGGCAAGCAGAAAGAGTCGTCCGGTCCCCGCAACCCCCGCCTCTTCGCGCGACACCATCAGCACACGGCTCCTCCAGCCGCCGCCTGCTTCCATCGCGCTTTCTTCTTGAATCACAATCTCGCCTTATGGGAAAATCCCGCGCATCGCGTAGACCTTCGAGATCTGGTCCAGCGACGCGATGTACGCCGCGGTCCGCATGTCAACCTCATACCGATGCTTCGCAAGTTGTGTTCGCCTCGCCGCCAGGACCATGTGCTTGTTGAGCGTCGAGTCCACACGTTCGATATCCCACGAGACATTCTGCTTGTTCTGCACCCATTCCAGGTAGCTCACGGTCACGCCGCCGGCGTTGCAAAGAATCGCGGGCAGAATCTCAACGCCGTTCTTGATGAGCACGCGCTCGCCCGTCGGCGTCGTCGGCGCGTTGGCGCCCTCAGCGTAATACTTGCAATCAATCCAGCCCGCCCGCTCCTGATCAATCATCTGCTCCAGCGCCGCGGGAATGAACAGATCAACCTTTGTTTTGTAGAACTCCTCCTCGGAGATCGCCTCCGCCCCTGCCTGCGTGTGGGCGCCCGTCTTCGTATGCCCAGCCGCCGTCGAGCCAAACCCCGCGACGCCTCCCGTCTCAACGCAGTGCTCGGCGAGCAACTCCGCATCCATCCCCTTGTCGTTGAAGATCGCTCCAGTGTGATCCATCGTCGCGACCAGCTTCGCCCCGCGCTCGCACATCAGCCTCGCCGCCCATGAACCCACATTGCCATACCCCAGCGTCGAGAAACGCAGCCCCTCCAAAGGCAGCCCCTCTGCTGGCAAAATCTCCGCCACAACGTCGACCAAACCCTGCCCGGTCGCCTTCTCCCGCCCGACAGACCCGCCCATTTCAATTGGCTTGCCCGTCACCACGCGCACCGAATCATGCCGATCCTTGATCCCCGCGATGTTCTGATAGGTGTCGGCGAACCACGCCATCACCTGCGCATTGGTGCCAACGTCAGGCGCCGGAATGTCATGATCAGGCCCGATGTGGGCCGCGATCGCAGCTACAAACCGCCGCGTCACGCGCATCAGCTCATCGCCCGCGAGCACACGCGGATCAATTTTTACGCCGCCCTTGCCTCCGCCAAAGGGCACGCGCACCAGCGAGCACTTCATCGTCATCAGCGCCGCCAGCGCCTTCACATCATCAAGTGTCACATCAGGGTGATACCGAATCCCGCCCTTGTATGGCCCGAGCGCATTGTTGTGCTGAACCCGATACCCCTTGCAGAGTGTGTATGAACCATCGTTCATCCGCACCGGGAAATGCACCATGATCTCATTCTTCGGCTGCGCAAGAATAATTTGCAGATGGTGCGGCACCTCCAGAATCTCGGCAGCGGAGAGCACCGCATCGATCGTCTGCAGGTACAGGTTGTTCGGATCATGCGCCATCCCGAGCTCGTCAAACACATGTCCAGCGCGAAATGCTGTTTCAGCGACAGTCTCGGGCGCATCTGTCGGCGCCGTAATAGTGGCCTTGGCCATAAGTCTCTACTCCGCCCGCGTCCTTTGTGTTAGGATCGCTTCAGCGAAAAAAAGGTGTACACCGGCTTCAAGGCCAGCAGGGACGAGAACGCTCTGCCGATGGCCAGAACGCGAAACGACACAAACCTCAAAGAGGTGGATCGGCGATGATAGTCTACTTTTCTAGTGATCTCATCTGGGCCTCCCGCATTAAATCCACCGCCGACGCGCTCTCCCTCTCCTGCCGGCCCGTCCGCACCCCCGACATGCTCCTCGCACGCCTCGCGGACGCTCCGGAAGCCGATCCGGTCAGCTCGCTCATCGTCGATCTCAGCGCCGAGGAAGCCTGCTTCGAACTCATCCGCTTCGCCAGATCGAATGAAAGCGCCGCGCCGCTTCCGGGCTCCCCTGTCCGACCCAAACTCCGCATCCTCGCATTCGGCCCTCATGTCGCCAAAGACCTCTTCCAGGCTGCCCGCGACGCCGGCGCCGACGATGTCCTCCCCAACGGCGCCTTCGCACAGTCTCTCCCCGACATCCTCACACAACTCGCCGCCCGTCAAATCTCCACCCCCTGACCGGGCCCTCACAAACTCCTCCCATTTCCACGCGCGCCCCCGCCCTTCCTGTTAGCCTTTGCCGCCATGGATCGCTTTGCAATCATCGGTCTCGGAAGGTTTGGCTCGCGCCTCGCCGCCTCGCTCTCATCCTCGGGCGCCGAGGTCATCGCCATCGATATCAACCGCACCGTCGTTGAGGAGCTCCGCGACCGCGTCACACTCGCCATCGCGATGGACGCCACCGACGAGCAGGCCCTCAAGCTCCAGGGTGTCGATCAGGTTGATTGCGCCGTTGTCGGCATGGGGCAGAACTTCGAAGCCAACGCCCTCACAACCGCTCTTCTCAAGAATCTGCGCGTCAAGCGCGTTATCGCCCGCTCGCGTTCCGCCATGCAGGCCCGCATCCTCGCCCGCATCGGCGCCGACGGCGTCGTCAGCCCTGAAGATGAAGCAGCAGATCGCTGGGCCCACCGCCTGCTCGCTCCATACATCATTGAGCACACCGAAATCGGCTCGGGCTACGCGCTGGTGCAAATCCCAACGCCTGAAGTCTGGGCGGGCAAGCATCTTGCCGACCTTGACCTCCGCGCCAAGCACAACGTCACCATCGTCGCCATCAAACGCCGAGTCGCCACCGACACCTCTGCCGGCGCCGAGTCCTACGACGACTATGTCCTGGACATGCCCCAGCCCTCCAGCCGCCTCAATCCGGAAGACACACTCGTCATCGCGGGCTTCGACGACGACATTAAAAAACTCCCCCGGTAGCCAATGAGTAGAACACTCGCCAACAGAGCCGCCGTCATCACTGGCGCCAGCGCCGGCATCGGCCGCGCCATCGCTCTTGATCTCGCCGTGAGTGGCGCCAACGTCGTCATCAACGCCCGCCGCAAAGATCGCCTCGAAGAACTCGCGCGCGAAATCGAGCCCCTCGGAGCCCGCGCCGCCATCGTCGCGGGCGATGCCGCCTCTCCCGATGTCATCACTCAAATGCTAGACGCCGCCCCCGAACACTTCGGCGCCGAAGCGGACATCGTCGTCGCCAACGCCGGGCGCGGCCTCGCCGGCTCGACGCTCACGTCCGATGACGACCAATGGGAAGAAATGCTCCGCGTCAATGTGCTCGCCTGCGCCCGCCTCATGCGCGCCGCCGCCAAACGCATGCTCGAGCAATGCCCGGAAGACAAACCCCTCGCCAAACCCCGCGATCTTGTCGTTCTCGGCTCAAACGTCGGACGCCACATCTCCCCCTTCAGCTCCATGTACGGCTCAACCAAATTCGCCGTCAACTCCCTCGCCGAGGCGACCCGTCGCGAACTCGCACCGCGCGGCGTCCGCGTCTCTCTCATCGAGCCCGGCATCGTGAAGTCAGAGTTCCAGGAAGTCGCCGGCTACGACGATGAGTGGACCGCCAGCTTCATGCAAAAGTTCGGCCCCGTCCTCGAACCCGAAGATGTCGCCCGTCTCGTCACTTTCATCATCTCCCAGCCTGCCCACGTCCACATCAATAACGCCCTCATCCGTCCCACACGCCAGGACTACCCCTGATCCGTGCTCATGGCCTTCAAGTGCGGGTTCTCCACCCCCAAAACTTGAGCCTGCCGCACAATCCGCTACACTTCCCGGCTCGCGCCAGCCCGCCTTTGAGTTGGCCCAGTCATATGTCCGCCCTCCGTCAGGAGCCTTCCAATGCCCCGCGTCTGCTATTTCACCGGCAAGAAAACTTCCTTCGGCAACACCTGCACCTACCGCGGGCAGAAGATCTCCAAGGGCGGCTTCGGCCTCAAGCCCACAGGCATCACCAAGCGCGCCTTCAGGCCCAACATCCAGACCGTCAACGCGGTCGTCGAAGAAAATGGCGTCCAGCGCACCAAGCGCATCAAGGTCTCCACCAAAGCGATCCGCTCCGGGCTTGTCATCAAGCCCCTCAAGCGCAAGTACGGCTACACACGCGAGCAAAAGCTCGCCCAAGCCCAGCAAGACTGATCCGCTCGTTCCAGCCGCAGTCCCGTTCAATCTGCTTCCACTGATCGGCGCCGCATTGCCACCCGCGATCTGTCTCCGTGCGCTCGTCCTTCCTCCGCTACATTGCTCCCCTTGAGAAGGAGCACCCCTCATGCCGCTTGAACTCCACAACACGCTCACCAACACAACCGAGCCCTTCTGTCCGGCTGACCCCGCTCATGTCACCTTCTACACCTGCGGCCCCACCGTCTACGACTACGCCCACATCGGAAACTTCCGCGCCTTCCTCCTCGCCGATGTCCTTCGCCGATGGATCGAATCCCCTCTCTGCGTAGTCACTAAATCTGATGGCGGCGCTCATCAAGGCCCGCGCACCGTCACCCATGTCATGAACATCACCGATGTCGGCCATATGACCGACGACCAGGCCGCCGACGGCGCCGGCCAGGACAAAATGGAAGCCGCCGCCCAGCGCCTCCTCGAAGACAAGAAATCAGGCAAACTCCCGCCCAACGTCGCGTTTGATCCCGGCGATCCCTACGCCATCGCCAACTTCTACGCCGACGCCTTCCTCGAAGACGCCCGCGCGCTCGGCGTCAAAGTCTGCGCTGAAGTTCAGCACGACCCCTCCCTCATGCCCCGCCCCACGCGCGAAATCAAAGCCATCCTCCAGACCGTCATCAAACTCCTCAAACAAAACAACGCCTATATCGCCGCCGACAACGTCGTCTACTTCAACACCCAGTCCTTCCCCGACTATGGCGAACTCTCAGGCAACACACTCGACGCCATCCGCTCCGGCGCCGGCGGGCGCGTCTCTCAAACTGCACAGGCTGTCAAAAAACACCCCGCCGACTTCATGCTCTGGAAGCCCGACCCCAACCACCTCATGCGCTGGGATCCCATAAAAATCCTCAGCGATCCAAACTGCCCCCTCGAAGAAGGCTATCCCGGCTGGCATCTCGAATGCTCCGTCATGGCGCAGAACAAACTCGGGTCCGTCATCGATCTTCACTCCGGCGGCGAAGACAACATATTCCCACATCACGAATGTGAGATCGCTCAAAGCCGCTGCGCCACCGGCGAAGATCGCTTCGCCCGATGTTGGTTCCATGTCCGTCATCTCTTCGTCGAAGGCGAAAAGATGTCAAAGAGCAAAGGCAACTTCTACACCATCCGCCAGCTCAACGAAAAAGGCTTCGACTCCGCGGCCATCCGCCTTGAACTTATCAAGACTCACTACCGCCTCAACGCCAACTTTACCGAGCAGGGTCTGAAAGACTCCGCCCGCATGATCGAACGCTGGCGCCGATTCCTGAGGAGCGCTGAATCATCCCCTGAAAAGGGCGCGCGCAATGAAGACGTCGCCAGCGCCTTCGCCTCGTCCCTGCATGATGACCTCAACCTCGCCGGCGCCATCGGCGTCATCAACGCATGGATCAACCGCGCCGATTCACCCACCCGCGCCGACGCGATCCTCCTCAAGGACTTCGACCAAACACTCAGCGTCCTCGCCCTCGCGCCCCGACTCGCTCCAGCGACCGACGATCCCCAGGCCGATTACATCAACCAACTCGTCGCCGCCCGCCAGGAGGCTCGCGCGTCAAAGAACTGGGACGAAGCCGACCGCATCCGCAAAGAGCTCACCGAGCTCAACGTTGAAGTCACCGACACCCCCGACGGCCCCACCTGGACGCGCAAAGCAAAGCTCTAATCCCTCTACTCCCTATCTTCTCCGCGCAGCGCCGCCTCCACGGCGCGCCGGCACACATCCCCCTCAAACCCCCTCCGCGCCACCGCCCCAGCCAGCCTCCGGCGCACGACAACCGCGTCAAGCGTCCCCGGCAGCGCCGCCAGCCTTCGACGCGCCACACCAATGGCATCTTCAAGATCATCCCGCTCCGACAGCGCCTCATCCAAAACGCGCTCCCGAATCTCCGCTGAAACTCCCTTGGCGCGCAGCTTCGCATCCAGGAGCCTCCGCCCCGCAGGCTTGCTTCGCAGCGCGTCGCGCACCAGCGCTTCCGCGTAATCGCCATCATCAATCGCGCCGATCCGCTCCATGTCCTGCGCCACACCCTCCGCAACTTCGCGCTCATATCCCTTTTTAAGTAGTCGCTGCACCAGCCCCGCCCGCGTTGTCGACGCCCGCGACAAACCCTTGAGCGCTGATTCTCGCGCCCGACTCCGCTCCATGTCATACGGGCCGCTCACGCCTGCCCCTCGCGCATCAGCTTCGCATTCGCGCAGTGCCGCTGGCAAATTGCATTATCCGCGCACAGCGCCCCCCGCGCCTTACACACCTGCCGCCCGTGCCAGATAATCATGTGGCTCAACTCACACCACGAATCCCGCGGAAAAAGCGCCATCAGCGAGCGCTCCACCATCGTCACTGTCGCATCATCCTCCGCCAGTCCAAACCGCTTGCTGATGCGCTCAATATGTGTGTCCACCACAAACCCGTCATTAATCCCAAACGCATTCCCCAGGACAACATTCGCCGTCTTCCGCGCCACGCCGTGCAGCTTCAATAGCTCTTTCATGTTCTGGGGAACCTTCCCATCATGTTTCATTACAACATCCGTCATCGCGCTGTGAATCGCCTTTGACTTATTCCGAAAAAACCCCAGCGTCTTCACATAAGGCTCAATCTCCTTCGGCGTTGAAGCTGCATAATCCTGTGGCTTCGGAAATGTCTTGAACAACGCCACCGTCGCCTTGTTCACCGCGACATCCGTCGTCTGGGCGCTCAGAATTGTCGCCACCAAAAGCTCATGCGGCGTCTTATAGTTCAGCGCACAGTGCGCATCCGGATACGCCTCGCGCAGCGCCTCCAAAATCCGTTTCGCGCGCCGCTTCTCATTGACATCAACCTCCGGCAGCGCAAAGGGCAAGTCCCGCAATCCCGCCGGATTCTCCGCCGTCAATACATCGCGCTCACTCACTGCGATTCCTCCCAGCTCGCCCCGTCGTCTGCGCCGCATAGAGACCGACGGCAAACAACCCAAACACCAGCCCCGCGTGCAGCTTCAAGATCGCGCTCGCTCGGGGATGCCTCCCATCAAACGCTGCCTTGTGCTCCAGTGCCGCCTCCGTGTCGCCCGCCTTCGCCGCTTCCCAATAGCTCGCCAGCTCCGAGTTCATCGTTGGCGCCAACATGAACTGGTAATACGACATCGAAATAAGAATCACCAGCATCAGCCCCCACCGCGCAGCCGTCGCCCGTCGAAAAATGCTCAACCCGAAAATCATTGTTAAGAGCAGGAGTGTCACAAACGCAATCGTTGCGCCCCCAAGCTGCACAGCGTCGGAAACCAAGAACACCTTCGCCATCAGGATGCCCGCCGCGATCACACCGTGGTCGCCAGGCCCATTCGCAAACTCCGCTAGCGTCAGCCCCAGTGTGGGCAGCGTGGTAAATGCAATGCCCGCCGTCGCCCCCGTCATCACCACCGCGCCAAGCCACACCCCAAGCGCCATCAAATGCGCCATCTCACAAAGAACCCGGCCGCGCTTCATGCTTCCTTCTCCTCTCGCCCGCTGGCGCCATCCGCCGCGCATGTCAATGCCTCATCCTCGCGCCACGTTCCAGTTCCCTCGCTCCACTCCTCCCGCTTCCAGATTGGCGCCCGGCGTTTCAGCTCATCAATCACAAGTTGACAACACGCCAGCGCCTGGGCCCGATGCCCGGCGCCAACACGAACAATCACAGAAGCTTCACCAACCCCAACCCGCCCAATGCTGTGCCAAACTGATAGAAGCGCGCAGTCATGCTTCTTCCCAGCCTCGTGCGCAATTGTGTCCAGCGTCTGAATCGCCATCCCCTCATACGCCTCATAGCTCAGCGCCGCCAGCTCGCCCCGCCCAGCTCGCCGCTCCGCCCGCGTCCTGCCGATGAAGATCGCTTCCGCACCGCACTCCACGCCCAGAGTCGCTCCCAGCGCCTCGCGCACATCAACCGCCCCGCGCACGAGCTTCACATCCACAATCATTCGCTCAGCTTGCTCATCGCTCTTCATCCCATCATCGTAGGTGCAATCCAGCCCCTCCTCTTCCAGAGCACCAATGCCCAAACTGCCCAACCCCATCCACGCCTTCAGCCTCGCCCTTTCCATGACGAGCCTCGCGCCCACCCGCCCCCCGCGCGATCTCATCCACTGGATCGCTTCACTCAACTATCGCTCCATACAGCTCGACGCCGCCCGCGCCGGCATCCGCCCGCGCCAGCTCGATCGCTCCGCCCGGCGTGATCTCGCCGCCCTCCTCTCCCGCCTGGAACTCTCTCTCGCAGGCGTCGATCTTCTCATCCCCCCAACCCACTTTCAGGATTCCGAAACCGTCGATCGCGCTATGGCAGCCACCCTCGAAGCAATCCACTTCACCGCCGAACTCGCAACCCTCGCCGCCGCTGCGCCCATACTCACACTCGAACTTCCACAAGACGCGCCGCAAACCATCGACCCGCTCACCGACGCCGCCGCCCAGCAAGGCGTCACACTCGCCAACATCGCGCACCCACCCACCGCGCCGGAAGACACGCGCAGCGCAATCACCGCCGCCATCGACCCCGCCGCCATTCTCGCTTCAGGTCAAGCTGGTGTTGATCCCGCGCAAGCAGTTCTCACCTGCCCCGTCCCAATCGCCTCAGCCCGTCTCTCGGACCTCGCCTCAACAGGCCGCGTCGCGCCCGGCGCCGGCCGCCTCGACATCCTCGCCTACACCGTCGCCCTCACAACCCGCAACTACGCCGGCCCCCTCATCACGGACCTCCGCAACGTCCCCAACCAGGCCCGCGCCGCCGAAGACGTCATCAACACCTTCAACCCCACGTCTCAGATGTAATGGCGCAAAGTCGAAGGAACTGACCGAGTGGATCAAGATGATCGAAACAACATACGAACGCCAACCATCCACGGCTGGATCCCCGAAAAGTCAGGCCAGGCAGACGACAAGGGTATTCTGCTCCGCTGTGACAGCGTTCCTGTTGAAGAAGAGATGGCGTATCGCATGGGGATTGATTTTCATTTCGAACATCCATTGGTGCTCGGCGCCGATGTTGACGTTCCAGAAGACGCGCAGCCGCAAGTGGTAGTGCGCGTGCAGCGATCCGGCTCGATTCAAGACGGTGTCACATTCAACTGGCCATTGTTCGGCATGAAAAGGCGCCGCTTGCCCTTCACACTCGTTGTCAGCCGGACCGACCGGGATATTGTGCGTTCTTCTGAAAAAACAAGTCAAGTCGGCGTTGGATTGGGACATGTGTACGTCACTGGACTAGCGTCCGTGACAGATGACCTGCACTGGAAGACAGGACTCCCATTTCGCCATGTCGCAACATTTTCACTGGATCTGGACGGCGACCTTGCGGACATAAAAGATCAGTTCAAAGATGAATCGCTCCATCGCGCCAGTGCAAGGTTTGGATTTGATCGCGCGCCAATGGATCGCCCGCTTCAAGAGATCTTCGATGGGCTTGACGCCTGGGCCAAAGACGAGTTGGGCGCTGGCGCCTGTGAGATAAAATTTCGTTGGCAGATATGTGAAGAAGAAATGGGCAACCAAAACGCTGTCGTGTCGTGTCCAGCGTTTTCTCGCGTCCCTGACGAACTCATTTCAATACGTGTTTATTGGATCGCCCCAGAGCGCAAGGAATAGTCTTTCAACCTCGCACATCAAGATACTCACGCGAAACGCTCACCGTGCCCCCGCCATCTTCTTCAACCCCTTAATCGCGCTCCGATTCTTCAGCCGCGAAAGCTGCGTCATGCGATCAATAATCAGCACCCCATCCAGATGATCAAACTCATGCTGCCAGCATCGCGCAAGTAGTCCCGCTCCGCGCCGGCTGAACTCAACGCCATCCAAACCCAGCGCTGTCATCCGCGCCTCCCCAGGCCGCCGAACCTCCCCCGAAATCTCCGGCAAACTCAAACACCCCTCCTCCGCCACCACCAACTCATCCGCAAAATCATCCAGCCGCGGGTTCACGAAAACCTCAACCCCCGCGCACGCCGTCGCCGGCTCCGCATCTGCCCGCCGCCCGACCCCTTCAGGAATACAGCACACAAAAATCCGCCAGGGCAATCCAACCTGCGGCCCCGCCAGCCCAATCCCGTCGTGCTCCCTCATAATCTCAACCATCCGCGCCGCCACCGCCCCCACATTCTCCGTCACCCCCTCAAGCTCCAGCGCCCGCTCGCGCAGCACCGGATCAGGAAACAGGCGCAGCTCAAGCGCCCCCGCATCGACGCCATCAATCGCATCAATCGAAATTACACCCATAGCTCGCGATTATAGACATCCCCGCCTCAAACGTATTCGTTCACGTCATACGGTAAACGCTTCAGGCGCCATCGCGGTCACGCCATCCGCAGAGCACACCATCACACGCGAACGCCCTGAAAGCTTCGCCGCGTACAGCGCCACATCTGCGTGCGCAATCATCTGATGCGCATCCACCGGCGACGACAATCGCCGACTCGCCACCCCAATCGACATTCCGCACAGCGCGTTCTGACCAATCAGCCGCACGCACTCCTGACCAAACTGCGTCGAAAGCCGCTCGGCCAGCACCATCGCCGTCTCAAACCCCGTGCGAGGCAGCACCACCACAAACTCATCGCCGCCATACCGCGCCGCCAGATCCGAAGACCGCACCTGCGACATGATCAATCGCCCCGTCATCCGCAACAGCTCATCCCCGCGCTGATGTCCAAGGTAATCATTGATCGCCTTGAACCCATCCAAATCAATCATCAAGCACGAAAGCTCCCCGTCATACCGCACCGCTTCAGAAAACAGCACGTCAAGCCGCTCCTCAAGCCGACGCCGATTCGCAAGATCCGTCAGCAAATCAGTCGAAGCAAGCTGCTCAAACTTCGCAGAGGTCTCCTCAAGCTCACGGTTCTTCCGCTTGAGCTCCGCCAGCGAGTTCGAAAGCGCCGCCTGCAGCCGAAGGTTATCCCGCCGAACTCGCGCAATCGCAATGTTCTTTTCAATCACGACAGGAATCGCCCGTTCAAACCCGTCATATTTCACAACATAGTCCGCCGCCCCAACCCGAATCGCCTCCATCGCCTCGTTTGCTTCATGCGAATCCGAAGCCATCACCACAGGCAGATCATCGCGCATGTCAAGCAGCGCCGAAAGCGCCTCCACCCCGCGCCCGTCATCAAGTCCAAAATCGCACACCGCCAGATCAAGCGCCTCAAGATCATTCACACACAACCCGTCCAGCGACTTGATCCACCGCGCAGACTTCGAGCCAAAGTACGCATGAATTTCGCGCAGCATCGTCTCCGCCGACTCAACGTCGGGATCAATAATCATGATTTTGGGCGTCTCGTTGCTGGCCATGATCAAGCGGACCGAGAGAAGACTCCCTTTTCCTGTGAGCGCACACAACGCTCAGCAGACACACGTCACGCGCCGACACTCGCGCACTCACACATCAAGGCATGACGTCTGGGTCAGCCCGGCGATTTATGCGCCATGACATGCACCCCATTCCATCGACCCGTGAAAACTGCCACTACACCACCAAATCGAGAGATCGCTCACCAATCCACCCCATCGACCCGCCCATTCTCGGACCCACCGCGCACATCCCGACACCCACAAACACAAAGTTGCTCACCCGCACGTATTCGGACCCAGAACGCCGTCTAGTTCAGCCTCGTGCGCTCTCGCCAGCTCCATCCGAGTGAGTCATCCAGCGCCGTCACCTGCGCCTGTTCAAGCAGCCGCTGCGCTAGCTCCGCCATCAGCAATCGTTCCTGCCGCCTCCGAACATCTCCCTCAAGCTCATCGCGAACGTCCGAAAGCGCGATCCCGGTCCCCGAATCAACTCCGTCCAGCTTCACCACCGCGTACCCATCCTCCAGCGCAATCGCTCCGCTCACCTCTCCCGCGCTCAACTTCGACAGCGCCCGCCGCAGCGCAGCTGGATACGTCGCGTCCGCCACGTTCACCGGCTCAATCACACCACCCCTCGCCGCACTCTCATCCGACGACACTTCCGCTGCTACACGGCCAAACTCTTCCCCGCGCGCCAAACGCGAAATCACCTCATTCGCCTCCGCAAGCGACACAGTTGTAATCAGCCGTGCCCGATGCGCGCGTCCGTGCCGCAGCGCATGCGCCTGCTCAATCGCGCTCTCCGTCACGCGCACATCGCCAGCCACCAACATTCTCATCATCGCCGTGCGCCTGAGCAGCGCCGCAAACCGCACCGGCCCCAACCCGCGCCGAGCCCGCAGATCTATGACCAGCCGCTCCGCTTCATCTTCCGTCCGCGCGCCGCCGTCACGTTCAAGCGACCGCGCCAGAAGTTCGCGCTCCCGCATGGCGTCGCGCTCCGTAAGCCGCAGCCCTGAACGCGCCATCTCCTGCGCAAGCATCTGATCCAGCGCCATCTCTTCAAGCACGCTCGCTCCAGCCGCCTCGCCAAGTCGCGCCCAAAGCTCAACCCGGCTGAGTCCGCGCCCCTGCACCAGCGCAGCCGGCGCCGATCGCGCACTCCCAGCGTTCGTTCCACCCTTGTTTGTGGTGCGCTCTCCCACCCGTTCCCGCGCCCGCTCAAGCCCGCTCGAAACGTCAGGCCCGCGCCCCGCTCCCCCAGATTCAGCACACCCCGCGCCGAGCAACACCAAACCGAACGTCACGGCCACAAACAAACACCAAGCTGTTCCCCGGTCCATTTTCACGCTGATGACCCTCTGCTTTGACCGCGTCATGCCAACCTCCAACCCCTCTCACAGCCTCTTCAACCCCTAGAGCCCGTCTTCACGACGTCGCCCCGGAACAGCCCTGTCCCATTGTGCGTACTGTTGTAGCAAGACGCCCACACCCCTGGCGTCCTTCGTCTGAAGAATGTAGCTCCGCCTTCGAGTGGGCAGGGAGTCACAATCCCCCCGCTGAGCGGCGCCCTTGAGTATCGCCGATGAAGTTCGTTCCGGAATCTCGATGACCACCAGTAACACCACCTCGACTCCCCCTTCCCCGTCTTCGGAACACTCCCAACCGGCAGAGCCGCCGCGTACGGTCGTCTGTCCCTATTGCGGCTGCGTACAGCCCGATGGGGCTGCCTGCCGCGCATGCGCCAGTCTCGTCGATCCACTTACCAAGCAAGCCACACAAAACGCCATGGGCGCCTGGTGTGTTCGTGATGAGCACAATCCCTTCAAGCCAGGCTGCTCCTACGAAACACTCCGAAGGCTTGTTGAACGCGGAAAAATCAACGCAGAAACAATCATTCGCGGCCCAACTACAAATCAGTTCTGGGCATTCGCGCGCGATATACAAGGCGTCGCCAACCTGCTCGGCCACTGTCACAACTGCCACATCGAAGTGCGCCCCGATGACTACATGTGCCGCGCCTGCGCCGCCATCCTCTCACCAAACACCGATCGCCAATCGCTCGGCCTCGCGCCCGTCCGTCTTCTTCCAGGTCACGCGCCGCCGCATGTCATCGCGCGAGCCGCAGCGAGCCAGGGCGCTGCGTCTGCCCAGCCAACCTCGCCGTCCGCCGTTGTCGACCCGTCCGTCCGTCGCGTCGGCGCTCCCGCCAGCGCAACCAAATCAACCATCGCCGGCAACGCTCACACGACGACAACAAGCGATCAACCAACAGACTCAGCCATCACCGCCGCTGCAACCACACGCCGCCTTCGTCGCCAGCTCGCAAGCGTCCGCGCCATGATCGCGCTGCTCATCGTCGCCAACTTCATCCTCCTCGCCTTCCTCGCCGCCCTCGTCATCCAGCTCCGCAGCAGCTCCCCGGCGCCCGACACAACACAGCAAGAAGCATCGACATCAACTCCCGCAATCATCGAACAGCCGCCCCCCGACGATCCCTCGCCAGCTTCCAATCCAGCCGCTGACGATCCAATAGACACAGTCGCCGATTCATCCGAATCCGCCCCCGCTCAATCCCCGATCGATCAAGCCCCCATCGACCAGGCCGCCGCCAACCGCGCCGCCGCCCGCATGGCTGAGGCGCTCAAACTCGCCGACCTCGACACCATCAAAGACGTCGAGCAGGCCGTCGCCATTTTGCAGGGGATCGCCCGTGAAACTCCCGCGTCCGCCATGCCGCCGGGCCTTGATGAACACCTCGTTCGCCTCAACGCCCGCCTCGACGAGCTCTATCTTCGTCAAGCCATGTAATAGCAAGAGTTTACAGCCCTAAATCTCAGCCTGACCTGCCGTTCATCGCGCTGGAAGCCACCGCCCTCCACGATCCCTCCTGATGTTCCGGCCTGGGTGAAAATTGATCTGACATTTGGAAAAACCCGCGTCAGGACTTCAAAACCCATGCCGTCGGGCGTCTGGTGGTGGGGAGGGCGCGGCGAGACACCGAACATATCCCGAAAGTGTCAAGGGCGGCGAAGGGCGCGCTCCCGGTGAATCGCGCAGCGGTTGAAGACCCCCGTCCAGATTCCTTCCACACTGTAAGTTCGTTGTATACAAAGACTTATAAAAAATACGCGAAAGCGGCCCTGAGGGCGTTGACCGCCGTATTTCCGTGGCTAGGCTAGCGTATCTCGCCGATGATGATGTCCGGAGGCGATGGTCAGCAAAACCACAAGCATTTTCACTATGGCGCAAGCCGTAGCACGCCGCCGAACGAGGATCGGAGCCCTCGTTCGGTGGTTTTTTTATGCGCACATGCATGCGCATGTCAGGTTTTCGGACGGCATGGCGCGCACGAAGTGGAGAAGTTGTCGCTTCGTGTCGACTGCTGTCGTGCGCGGTTTCGAGATTGGTGTGCGCATCGGCGCGGCGCCTGTCTTGCATAGCGACCATGTTGGCGCGCCCAAGCGTGGTACACTTGCTGCGCTATGCCCGCGCACGTTGAACACTACGAACCCGGAATGCGCGTCCGCGTGACCCAGCAGATCGGCCGGCAGAACAACCCGGTAACGACGGCGGTGGTTGGCGAGATCGTTTCATCTGAACAAGCCAAGACCGGCTCGTGGTACGCCCACGCGAAGGACGATCGGCTGTGGCTCGATCGGCTGACGCTGCGCAAAGATGATGGCGAGATTGTGGTGTGCAATCTCGATCAGTTCAGCGTGGTGGAGCCGATTGGCGGGGCCTCTGCGAAGTCGGCATAGGTTGAACACCCAGTTTAACGCTTGCTGACGGCTGCGCCTGCGTTTTGGCAGCAATTGCTGAGGCGCCGAAATGTCGCCGTAGGATGGCGGCAGTGAATTTTCTCTGGAAATAATGGGAAAGTTGCGAGTCTTGTGTCACACAATCGCTCGCACAGTCACTTCTTAATGAGGGAGTTTCTTTTCACCACCAAGGAGCAGCCCCATGAAGATGTGGAAGACAGCGGCGTTGGCGTTCAGTGCATATGGCCTGTTGAGCCTGGCGGCGGCATTGGAGGTGTCTGCCGGGGGTGATCCACGGGGCGCCCTTCCTGAGATTGACACGTCATTTCCCGCGACGGCGGATGAATGGCGGGCGCGCTATCCGGAGTTGCCACTCGATGACGGGCTCTTTGCGAGCCCCGATTTTGACGGCGACGGCGTGGGGGATCTGATTTTTCAAACGGTCGGGTTTGATCTTGATGCGCCGCGCGTGGGGCAGGTGGACGTGCTTTCGGGGTGGCTGGCGGATGAAATATTCTCATGCGGCGGAGAGGCGGCGAACGATTTGTTCGGCATCGTTGCTGTGAGTGTCGGCGATATCAATGGTGACGGCGTTCAAGATCTGGCGATCAGCGCGCCGGCGAGCGGTGCAGCTGTTGAAGAGGGGGGTCGGGTTTACATTCATTCAGGCGATGACGGGACATTGATCTGGCGCATCACCGGGCAGGTTCCTTTCGGCGGGTTTGGGTGGTCCATTGCGCCGCTTGGCGACATTAATGGCGACAACATCGATGACTTCGCGGTCGGCGCGCCCTTTGGCGGGGCGACTGGAAGAGTGAATATTTTTCATGGCGAGCCGGCTGTTCAGGGACTGGTTGAGAAGTCTCAGTTTGATGCGCAGCTGACCCTCTTCGGCGAGGGCGCCCTTGATCTGTTTGGATTCTCGGTGGCGAAAGCCGGTGATTTCAACGGCGACAGCGTCGAGGACATCATCGTCGGCGCTCCGTTGCATGATCGAACCGCGGGTGAGGATCCGAACAACGGGGCGGCGTATGTGTATTCGGGACAGGATGGCTCGCTGCTGGCGGAGATCAAGACGGACGCTGTTCGCCGGGGGCTTGGGTTTGCGGTGGGGGGCGTCGGCGATGTGAACGGCGACGGCTTTGCGGATGTCGGCGCGGCGTCGCCGGGCGAGATTTTGGTGAATGAGCAGACGGCGGAGGTGATGGATGACAGCCATGTGCTGGTCTTTGGCGGGAGCGCTGGTGCGGGTCCGGGGTCGCCGGCGCTGCTTGAGAGTGATGCGGTGTCGACGCTGAACGCTGCGGATGACGCTGAGTTTTTGTTTGGAGCGGTGATTGAAGGGGCCAATGATGTGACGGGTGATGGCGTGAACGAGGCGCTGGTGGATTCGAGCGTGATTGTGACAGACCCTGTGGATGGGTCGCTGCGATATGAAATACAAACTTATATTTATGGCGGAGACGGATCGCTGGTGACGAGTTTTCGATCAGATGAGGATGTGCCGGAGTTTCCGATGGGGCCAGAGCCGATTCAGCAGGCGCTGCCGTTCACTGGCGATGTTGATGGGGATGGCGTCGTCGGTGCGGATGATTTGAAGCTGGTGACAGAGAACATTGGGCGTGCTGGCGCCTTGCTCGTTGATGGCGATGTGTCGGGGGATGGTGTGGTTGATCTTGTTGATTTGAAAGTTGTGATGCGCGCGTATGGGCTGGAGGGCGCTGCGCGGTTGCGGGGTGATTTTGATGGAAACAGCATTATCAATGTGCGCGATCTGCGCGTGCTATTGAAGTCTGTGCAGGATGGTTTGCCTTATCGGGGTGTGTTTGATCTTGATGGGGACGGCGACGTTGATGTCGATGACGCCGCCGCGATGATGGAGGCGAGCGGGGGTTTGATCCCGACGGATGAGCTCTGTGATGAGCTTGATCTTCACGATTTGTCAAATGATCTGGATGAGTGCCGGGGCGGGGGGCTTGGCGATGGTCGCTTGCCGCCTGTGGCGCCGGACCCGCGGCCGAGGCCTGGGCCCGATTGTGATGAGCTGCCGCGGGAGAATGCGGGTGATTGCACCTTGTGGGCGCTGTGCGTGACGGAGCCGCTGGCCGAGGAGCTGCGCGAGCTTGAGGATGAGCTGGAAGAGTTGGAGATGGAAGAAGAGGAGTTGTTCAGGCAGCTCTTTCAGCTGCTGACAAATTTGATCGCGTTGCAGAAGGATCGGGATGACCTTTATCAGAATATTCTTGCTCGGTTGAATAATGACGAGAAGACAGATTTGCGGCGGAATAACCAAAATGTTGGAATGGGAGCAATGATTGGTGGTGGCACGGGCGTATTAGCCGCTCTTGGTGGATTGAAGGCCGTTGCTAAGAAACCGTCACTGTGGGTAGTTGGCGCCGGAGCTTTCGCAGGCGGAGCTATCGGAGTTGCTTTTGAGGGCTGGATGGACGATCGGGCGATTCGAGCGCATTACGCCCAACGTCGCTCAGATTACCATTTAGCGTTCAACGGCATTAATCCATTTGTAGGAGGATTGCCCGAAGGTCTTTTGGCGGCTGGTCAGGCAGTGGTTGCAGCGGCAATGGCTGTGCGGGAAGCGGAGGACGCTTTGAGAGATTTACAAGATGAAATTGATATGCTTCAAGCGGAGATCGAAGCGAAGAAGTTGGAGATTGATCAAGCTCTCGACGACGCGATTGATGCATGTCTGGCGCAGTTGCCTGGAGCGACTCCGTGAACGAGCGCGAGTTTGAATATTACGATCCGAATGACCCTCGTTTCATAAGCGCTAAACGAGAGCGATTACGAAATAGGATTACACATATTTTCATTGTTGGTTTAGCATTTGGTTATTTTATTATACGATTTATCTCGATTGAAGTACATTTTCCGGCACTATTGATATATTATTTATTATTTGCAATACCTTTTTTTATAATAGCAGGAATATATTATTTGCGCTATGCTCGCTTTTCGCATAATTTTACTGATAAAGAAGTTGTTTGTCGCAAGTGCGATTATCCGCTATGTGATCTCAAGCATGCTGACATCTGTCCTGAATGCGGTGCCGATTTGACGCAACATTCGGCGATTTCATTAACACAACACATGGGTGCTGGTGCACAATTAATGATGGCGTCTGGTGCGTGGGTGGTGGCAATTGGCTGTGCTTGGAAGGCTTGGTCGTTATTGTTTCCATAACTAGCGACGGGTTCGCTGATGTTGGGGCGGCGTCGCCGGGCGAGGTGCTGGTGAATGAGCAGACGGCGGAGGTGACGGAGGACAGCCATGTGCTGGTGTTTGGCGGGAGCGCAGTGGCGGGTCCGGGGTCGCCGGCGCTCTTGGAGACGGATGCTGTGTCGACGCTGAACGCTGCGGATGACGCTGAGTTTTTGTTTGGAGCGGTGATTGAAGGGGCCAATGATGTGACGGGTGATGGGATGGATGAGGCGCTGGTGGATTCGAGTGTGATTGTGACGGACCCGGCGGATGGGTCGCTGCGCTATGAGATACAAACTTATATTTATGGCGGTGATGGTGCGTTGGTGGGGAGTTTTCGTTCGGATGAGGATGTGCCGGAGTTTCCGATGGGGCCAGAGCCCATTAATCAGCCTGTTGCACTTGCTGCAGATATTGATGGCGACGGAGATGTTGATGACATTGATCTGCGGATTGTGGCGGAGAACATTGGGAAGCTGAACGCGCAGTTTTTACAGGGGGATTTGAATCGCGACGGCGTGGTTGACAGGGATGATCTGCGCATTGCGATGTCAACGTACGGCGAGCGCAGCGGCGCCGTGCGAAAGAAGGGGGATTTGAACGCGGACGGGGTTGTGAACAAGTGGGATTTACGATTGCTGGCGCTGGGGATAGCGAAGGGTGAGTATTTCATTGGAAATACGGGGAATCCGGGTGCGGATGTTGATGGCGACGGCGATGTTGATGTAAACGATGCGGCTGCGATGATGCAGGCGAGTGGCGGTTTGATTCCTGCGGATGAGTTGTGTGATGAGCTGTCGCTGTTGGGATTGTCGAATGATTTGGATGAGTGTCGAAGTGGGGGAGGGGTGTTGGGCGACGGTCCGCTGGAGCCTGATCCACGGCCTGTGCCGGGGCCGGATTGTGATGAGTTGCCGACGGAGAATTTGGCGGATTGTGCGCGGTGGGTGAACTGTGTGGTGGATGCGCTTCAGGAGGAACTCGAGGAGCTGGAGGAAGAGCTTGAAGAGTTGGAGATGGAGAAGGAGGAACTGGAGGAGGAGATTGCGCAGTTGCAGGCGGCTCTAATCGCGCTGCAGAAGGTTGCGGATAAGCAGTTGCAGGGCGCGATTGCACGGGCTACTCAGTCTCGTGACAATCTGCTTCGTAGGAATAGAAATCAGAGTTTGACTGCTGCTGGGGTTACCGGCGGTGTGGGTGCAGCCGGCGCTATAGTAGTATCTGGTCCACTGGCCTATGTTATCGCCGCCGCCGGAGCCGGTGCAGCAATTGGGTCCTTGTTGCAGGGGTGGTTGGATGAAAGGAACATTAACGCTGATCATCAGCAACGGATTGCGAACTATCTTCTTGCGTGGTCGGGGATGGATCCGTTTGTACCATTGCCTGATGGTCTGTTGGCTGCTGGTCAGGCTGTGGCCGTGGCGGCGATGGTATTACAGGAAAAAAAGGATGCGCTGGTCGAGCTTCAAGCCGCGATCGATGAACTTGAGGAAGCAATTGAGGCGTTGGAAGAAGAAATTGAGCAAACAGTTGAGCAAGCATTTGATGAATGCATGGCGCAGCTGCCTGGAGCGACTCCGTGAGCAAAGGCGAGTTGCAATATTATGACGCAAACGACCCTCGTATTGTAAGCGCCAAACAGGAACGATTGCGGAATAGAATCGTACTTGCTCTTTGGATGGTCCTGAGCATCGGATGGTTTGTCGCAGACTTTGTGTCAATCAAAACACGGATTCCAGAGATAGAAGTATTTTATTTAATGCTTATAGCCGTTATATATGCAGCATCAGGCATATATATGCTTTGTTTTGTTCGTTATGTTCGCGATGTCACCCGTGAAGGGATCGTGTGTCGAAAGTGCGATTATCCAGTGTCAGATGTTAAAAACGCCGGCATCTGTCCAGAATGCGGAGCTGATCTGACAGCGCGATCGGCTTTCTCATTGACACAACGCCCGGCCGCGCATAAGCGATTGTTGTCGGCATGCTTCGTGTGGCTATTGTCTGCGATGTTCTTTTATATTGTGTTTACGAATTGAACGGCGGTGGATTTGGTGATGTCGCCGTGGCGTTTCCTGCTGGCTATTTGGAAGCACGTCAGGCTGTGGCCGCGGCGGCGTTGGTTGTGTAGCAGGGGAAGGCAGATCTTGCGTTATTGCGAATGATCATTGCTGACCTTGAAGCCGACATAGAGGCGCTCGAGATTGAGCTCGAAGAGGCTCTCGTAGAGGCTTTGGATGCGTGTTTGGACGAGCTGTCCGGAGTAAATCCGTGATGTCGATGCACTTCAGCGAGGTTATGGATGTTCGCATTATCAGCGCTGAACGTGAGCGGCTGAGGAACATAATCGCGTTTGTCATTTTCATCGGTTTATTTGTTGGGTGGCTCATTGCTGCGTCTTTGACGCGAGTGTTCGATGCCATTGAGATTATACAAATCTATTCTGCAGCTATTGTTCCAGTTTACATATTGCTCGGTGTATATTTTATTCATTATTATCGCTTGTTTTATTTTAGCTTTGTGCGACAATGCTTGAAGGAGGAAATTGTATGCAGAAAATGTGATTATCCAGTCTTGGACATTAAGACCGCAGCTATTTGTTCAGAATGCGGCGCCGACCTTACGCGACGCAATGCATTTTCATTAGCGCAGCCTCCATATCCGGGGCGGCGATACTTTGGTGCGTTTGCTGCTTGGGTTATTGCCGCATTGATGTTGTTTGGTGTGGTCGCATCATGAAATATTGCCGCTGGCGATGTGAACGGTGACGGGTTTGGAGATGTTGGAGCGGCGTCGCCGGGCGAGGTTTTGGTGAATGAGCAGACGGCGGAGGTGACGGACGACAGCCATGTGCTGGTGTTTGGCGGGAGCGCAGCGGTCCTTGTTTAGAAAGAGCAGGAATGAAAGAACGCTGCGGGATTGTCCTTGCGGCGTTCTGGGTGGGGTTACAAGTTGCGTTTGAAATTAGTCCGAACGCATCATGGGAATACACTTGGGCACGGGCCCCAGGCGCCGAGCAGCTGAGCCAGGTCGCCTGAACCGACATCGCCATCGCCATCAAAGTCCGCTTCGCAGGGCAGGTTGCCCATGCAACCCGGATTGCCCCAGGAGCCGGCCAGGAACGCAAGGTCTCCAGCGCCGACAGCGCCATCGCCGTTGAGATCCCACGGGCATGGCAAGGTTTCCACTTCCTTGAGCTTGATGTTGTCGACGTACCACTTGGAGGAGATTTCTGGTGCTGGTAGCGGCGGGATGACTTCGTAGCATGCGAGCAGGATGCTCTCCGCGGGGAGATTGGGAAAGTTGTACGCGAATCCATCGGCTATACCGTCAGCATTGGATATGCCGCCGACGGGTGGCGGGCCGGGCTCTTCATTGTCCGGGAAGCCAACGAGCGTCAACAGGCCCGTTGAGGCGCCCGGGTTCGTCGGCGAGTTGTCAACGAAGATGAAGTCGTCGTTCGGCGGGCAATCAGCGAAGGACAGAACGTCTCTCGAGCCTCCAACGCCATCGGTGACGCCAGCCTGGAACTTGACGGCGATCACGTCAGGACCTTTGATGATGCGGTCAAACGCATCGAAAGCGCCCGTCACTTCATCAACACCGCGGATCATCGGCCCTGTGGCGCCCTGATCAGGAAAGCCGATGCGGTAGAAGCAGAAGTTGTTGGGACTGGCTGGAGTGGGGCTTGGCGCATCCAATGCCAAGGCGCGGATGGTGAGCGGTTCAAGTTCCGCGACGCCGTCGCCTTCTTCATTGAATGCCTGCTCAACTTGCCAGCCATTGATGTCGGCGATGTTGAAGCCGGCGCCATCCTGATCCTGGGACGTGCCCGTGGCGATCAGAACTGCGTCGGGATGAGCGCCCATCAGGGTGTCGTCAAAGTTCTCAGGAATATCGCCGGGGCCGCCGGGAGTGCCAAGTGTATTCATGCCGGCCTTCCAGTTTCCATCTGAGTCGACTTCGACGCAGACGCGGAACCAGGCGTTGAGCGGAACGATAACACCCGTGCCCTGGAAGATAAACGGCGGGGGCGGCGGGAAGCCACCCATAACGGGGTTGTCAATCGCGACAGCGATCTCGTTGGCGGTATGGGTATCGAAAGAGCTGGGAGGTCCGCCGAAGCGGATGTTGATGATCGTGCCGCCATCGCCATCTGTGCCGGCGCCGTTGATGCGGAAGCTGAGGGCAGAGTTGTTGTCCTGAACATAGAGATCCCAGTAGACACAGGCATTAACGGAGCCACCCATGGGACCTTGACCGTCTGCAAGCGCGATTGCGTTCGGCCATGTTGAAATGGCAGAGTTGAAGAGACAACAAGTCTCAACGTTCTGGTTCGCGTTGTTCACGAAGCAAACAACCTGCCCGAAGGCGCCGCCCGGATCAATGAAGACATCCGAACCCATCGCTTCAGTCAGCACATCGTCGGTCGTCGCTGAGCCGGAACGAATCCAGCCGTCACCACCAACGCCGCCGGCAGCGGCGAAGTTTGCGCCGGGGTCAGCCCACATCGGGAGGGGGCGAGTATCGATGCCATAGCCTTTGACATCGGTCGCAGCGAATGGCGCCGCAATGCCTACAGTGTCCCCCGCGATATTCATCGCGGTGTTCTGAATATCCCACTCGCCCTCAGCGATGGGGCAGCCGGTCTTGGGATCGTTGAGTGTGAAGCGTGTCGGAAACGGCGGCACGCTTGGGCAGGGCGTGAAGCCTTCAACCGCATCTTCAGCGAAGACAGCGTCCACAGCGACAACAGCGCCGATGACAAGTTCGGCGGGGAGTGTGAACAGCGCGCCGCCCATGGACGGATCAGGAAGAGCAGCGATCGTTGCAATCTGATAACGGCAGAAGAGCTCGGCGCCATCATTGCGCTGGAACTGCATCGTGTAGTCAGCACATTGCGGAGTGGCTGTATTCGGGCACGTCGGGTTGAGTGTGAAGTTCATGAAGCAGGGGTTGAGCTCCGTTGTCAGCTCATCCATGTCATCGGGATCGACCAGGATCAGGTCGGCGGCGCCGGCGCACTTGACGCGATCCGGGCAGGCAAAGGCCGCCTTGTTGGTTGGCTTTTTGACATAGACAAGATCATCGGTCATCAGGCGCCAATCGTTGGGATTGGGCAGACCCTTGCGGTCGGCGCCAACGAAGACTTCGCACGCCGTGTAGACGCACCATTCAAGCGCAAAGCCGAAATCCTTGATCTCGGTCTGGATGAACAGGGCAGCGGTCTCCGTGCCGGCGAGTGTGTCGCCGCCAACGCTGTCGCCCGTGAGGGCCCACGTGCCGATGTCAGTCAAAGCCTTGGCTGTGCACAGTTCAAAGCCCACACTCACAGGACAGCTCGCCAGCTTCTCCTTGAGAAGAGCAACGACTGTGCCTGGACTGCCGATGGCGCCGCCGCCGGCGCTGATGGTGTAGGTGCAGTACAGGGCGCCGGGATCCATGTCCAGACCAGCGGCATCAAGCTTGAAGGAGCTGATGGCTGCATTGGTCGATACAGGCGGACAGTCAACGACGCGAATAGAGCGCTGGCTCACCTCGAAGTCGTTGCCATCAACGCTGTCAGCAAAGACGAAGGGTGTGTCACCCTGCTGGGCGATCGGCTGATCGAGAACGTAGCACTCCATGTCGTCGCACATGGGCAACTCAAAGACCGGGCCCGGCCCGGGGGTGAAGCCCTTGCCATCGACGCAGAAGTCATCAATAAGGATGGCGTCCCCGAAGCCGCCGAAGTTGTTGCCCGACTGGAATCCCGCTTGATTAAGCGTAAATTGCTCACTCAGGAATCTCGTGTAGGGCGGAGACATCGGGCTGGGCTGGCCCGCAAGCGTCTTCGCTTCCTGGAATTCAGGTTCAAAGCCATTTGCCGAAAGGAACGTCGAGTCGAACTCGAGGGGTATGTCATTCACGCTCCACTCAGCTGTTCCGTCACCGAAGAGTGTGAGTTTTAATGTAAAGAACGCGCCGATGAGGCCGGCGCCGGTCAGGTTGGTGGTTGTCGGATAGTTGAGGTTGCTCGTGTTGTCCGCAAGATTCGGCGGCGAATCAACACGGACACCGGATGTTGTGTGCATCGTGGGGTCAAAGGCGCTATTCGCAAGGCGGATGTGGAGGGTGTCGTCAATGATGTCGAAGTTGTCAGCGACGCCCGTGAGCAACTGCTCAGACACGCCGAGAATGAATGTGTCGCTGACGCTCATGCCGCGAACAGTCGTTGGGGAGTCAACCAGGATGTTGACGCTGACAGTCACCGGACACTCGGGGGTTGCGACGGGATGATTGTCAGCGGGGGGAGGGGAGACGCCGTTGCGCTGATCGTGGGGCGTGTTGATGGAGAACTCAGTGCGGAAACGGGAGTCTTCGATTTGGTTGTTTTGCTGAATCGACTGGTTCGGCATGCCGTCGCCATCAGAGCCAGGAGGTAGCGTGGTGTTGCCAGCCGTCGAGATGACTCCGCGACCGGAAAGCGAGTCTGTCCAGGTGACACCTTGAAGAATAAGCCCCTGACCAGGTGTGTAGAGTTCGATGTCGTCCTTAAAGGGGAGAATCTGCTTCGGCTCAGCACTCCTGGTGAACACGTCACCGATGAGGCAGAAGTTGTCCGTGTAGTTGTTGGTGGGAACCCAGCCGGGAACCTGCTCAGGCGTGGGATCACCGCCGATGAGGGTGAAGACGTTGGTACAAGTCGTGCCCAGGATGGGAGGAGACGGATCCTTTGCTTCAACCATGAAATTATTCACCGCGCGGCCATGGCCAGCAAAGACGCCGCCGCCGAGATCCGTCGCAGCCTGGCCCGGATAGATTTCCGTCCAGCCGAGTTCGAAGAACTGGAAGTCACGCTGATCGTCAATCGTAATCCCGGCAGAGCCATCGGTTTGGCTGTCGCGCATGTAGACGGCAAGCGTTGACGGCGTCACGCGCACCGCGACGGTGAACCACTCCTGAAGCTGAACGTGTTTTGTCGCGAGCCCAGGCGCGGGGCCGATCGGCGGAGCAAAGAACTGTCCGATGCTGTAAAGACCCGGGTTGTTCCCGGTGATCAGTGGCCTGAGCATCTGCCCATTGGGCTCCGCGAGCGGTGAGCCGAAGAAGTAACCCGTCAGCACAACGCGAGCCACAAGACCACCTTCAAGACTGGACTGCGGCGACCACGGCACTGCTGTCTCGTAGTCATCAAAGTAAAAATCGGCGCACACAATCATCGCCTGCGAAGTGTTCGCGACATATACCTCGGCGGAACTCAGGTTGTAGCCAAGAAACGTGCCCGTGAGCGCCGAGCCGAACCAACCCTGACCATTGAGTAGCACCTGGTTCCGAGTGGGATCAACATCTCCGCCGGGAGGAACCGCGCCGTTGTAGGGATCGCGAGGCTCCTCCAGTATCTGCGGCACATTGAGCGGATTATCCCAGTCAACAGCGACGTAGAAAAATGCCGCGTTGACACCGATGCCGGAGGGCTGGGTTTGGTTGTCGATTTCTTCCCACACGCCATCGGAAGGGTCCGGATCGACGATGTACGACTCGAACCCGTCGAAGTAATCGATCTCCGCGCCGGCGATGTCGTCATTCACTCCGCGCGCTGCGCCCGCGTTGAGTGAGGATTGATCCGAGCGACGAAGAGCGACATCGCTCTGCTGCAACGTCTTGTAGCCAAGTTGCTCGGGACCAAGAAGGCACTGCCAAGGATGAATCTGTCCCGCGTCAATCATCGCGCGAACTCTGTTGACCTCTGCATCGAAAGCCGGCGTGCCGAGGCGCGGCATTCCAAGACCTTCCTCACGCGCTTTCAATAGGTGGGCCGGATCGTTCACGGCGCGATACGCTGACGTGCGGATCGGAACCTGATGCGCCGGGTTGGGCGCGATCAACTCAAGCGCCGCTGACGGTGATATTTTGCTGACGCTGACGTTCTCCGCCACCGCGGCGCCGACCAGCGCCAATCCGACGGCTCCGACCAATGTGCTGCTCTTCATTTGGAAATCTCCTCGCCATGATTCGTTCCAGGCGCATTAGACCGCGCGTCTGGTTTGGCTGCATCATATTTTCTGGAAAATTGCTCTCACGGGCGTCAGCGATGCAGGTGAAGGCGTCTGAGGCCATCCTAACCGTGGCTGATTCTGCGCTCGTCCGCGGTGAGGCTGAACAAGTCATGTATGCAATGAGTATGAACCACGCTCACGCGACGAAGGCGCCCTATCAAGCTGGCTGGGTGATTGCGGCTGGCCAGCCAACCGGGAAACCAGGGCCACGGCGCGATGCGGTTTGTGTTGAGAGTCTCATTTTCTCACTCGCGTCTGTAGAATGCCTCTCACTGCCCATATCGTGGCAGCAGGAGAGATGACATATGAAGCTGAGTGTAAGTGTCGTTGTGTGTTTCGCATTATTTGCAGGCAATTTGTTCGCCCAGCAGGGGCTTGGACCGATGGAGGCGCCTCCTGCGACGCCGGTGGAGTCGCTTGCCTATGACGCGGCGTTTTTTCCAGGCGCCGTGTATGACGAGGACATTTCGACGCCGGAAGAGTTGCTTGGGTATCGCGTTGGCGATCGGGCAGCGACGCATGCGGAGATTGAAGCATGCATGCAGGCGTGGGACGCTGCGAGCGATCGGACAAAGTTGGTGGAATATGCGCGGTCTTATGAAGACAGGCCGCTGTATTACATGGTTGTGAGTTCGGCGGCAAACCTTCGCCGGCTGGATGAGATCAAAGAAAATCTTGGCGACATGGCAGACCCTCGGCGCGGCGGCGGTCGCGGCGCAGGTCGGCTTGTTAACTCAACACCGGCTGTAGCTTGGCTTGCGTATTCGATTCATGGCGATGAAACGTCCGGCGCTGACGCGGCGCTGGCGGTGACTTATCACCTGGCTGCAGCGCAGGATGATGAAGTCGTGCGCATGCTTGATGAGTTGGTGGTGATTATTGATCCAATGATGAACCCGGATGGTCGGGATCGTTTCTTGAAGCAGGTGCGCGAGCATCGAAGCGTTGGGCCGAACGTTGATGATCAATCTCTGCTGCACACCGGGTATTGGCCTTGGGGACGGACGAACCACTATTTGTTTGATCTGAATCGGGATTGGATATTGGGTGTGCATCCGGAGACTCGCGGGCGGATTGCTGCTGTGAATGAATGGCGCCCGCTGTTGTTTGTGGATTCGCATGAGATGGGGTCGCAGGATACGTATCTTTTTTCGCCCAGCCGGGAGCCGGTGAATCCGAATCTTCCGAAACGCCGGCTGCACTGGTGGGATGTTTTTTCGAAGGATCAGGCGGCGGCGTTTGATGCGCATGGTTGGCGGTATTACACAGGCGAGTGGAACGAGGAGTGGTATCCGGGGTACTCAAGCTCGTGGGCGGGGTTTCGTGGCGCGGTTGGGATTTTGTATGAGCAGGCAGGGATTGCAGAGGACGGCGTGCGCCGGCCTGAAGGAACGATTCTGACGTACCGAGAGTCGGTTCATCATCAGGTTGAGAGTTCGATGGCGAATCTCGGGACGCTGCTCGAGCATCACGAAGAGATGCTGCGCGAGTTTATAGATGAGCGGCGTGAAGCGGTGTCGAGCGATGGTCCATTTGCGGGGAAGGTGTACGCGGTTGTGCCGAATGGGAATGAATCGAGGATGGATCGGTTTGTGCATCTCATGCTTTTGGAAGGCTTTGAAGTGCATCAGGCGACGCGGAGCTTTCGAGGTTCGGGTGTGGATCGGCTTGGGCGGAAGGTTGAAGATCATGAGTTTTCCGCGAAAACAGTGTTGATTTCAGCGCGGCAGCCGGAGGCAGCGTTGATCGCAGCGATGCTTGAGTTTGATCCAAGAATGAGAGCAAGCTTCCTGGAAAAAGAACGGCGGGAGATTTTGCGCACAGGCAACTCGAAGCTGTATGACACGACGGCGTGGAACCTGACGATGATGCACGACGTTGATGGCTACATGCTGGACATGGAGCTCCCGGGCGAAGCAGAGTTGGTTCAAGAGCGCGGGCGAATCGGGGGCGCAGAAAACGCATTGAACAGCGTGGCGTTTGTAATTGGGGGAATGGATGACCGTTCGGTGTCGGCAGCGGCGCGTTTGATGGAGCGCGGTGTTGAGGTGCGCGTCAGCAAGAAGAAGTTCAACTTTGATGGTCAGGAGTACGCGCGGGGGTCGATTGTTGTCGCGCATGATGACAATCGTCTTTTCAAAGGCGATCTGGGCGAGGTAGTCGATGAGGTGTGCGCTGAGCTTGGTGTGAAAGCAGTAGGCGTGGCGTCGGGGCTGGGTCCTGGTGTTGAGGTTCCCGATCTTGGCGGTGAGCACTTTGTGCTGCTGGAGCGCCCGCGGATTGCGATCGCGGGTCGCGGGCAGACGAGTTCGTACAGCTTTGGCGCCGCGTGGCATGCGCTGGATCATCGGGTTGGTGTGCGCACATCGCAGATCAACATTGAAAGTCTGAGCAGGACAGATTTACGACGATACAACGTGCTGGTTGTGCCTTCGATGTTTGGATCGCTCGAAGACAGTGCGAGGGAAGAGTTGGCGACGTGGGTCGAGCAGGGGGGGACGTTGGTGGCATTGGGGGGCGCTGCGACGGCGCTTGCGAATGAAGAATCGGGGCTTTCGGCTGTCAGGCGTTTGCGCGATGTGCTGGAGTCCCTTGATGAGTATGAGATCGCCGTGCTGCGCGAGGTTGCGGGGCGCGTGGCGGAGGTTGATGAGGAATCAGTGTGGGGGCAAGGAGTTCCGGAAGAACTTGAGCATCCGTGGGCGGAAGCGCCGGAGCGGGAGAGTCTGGAGGAACTCAAACGGCGCGATGCGTGGCGGCTTCTCTTTAGTCCGCAGGGCGCCTTCGTTGCGGGGCGTGTCGATGATCGAAGCTGGCTGACGGCGGGGCTGGGTGAGTATGTGCCGGTGCTGTATGCGGGAGGAACTGCGCTGATGGCGAAGACTCCGGTTGAGGCGCCGGTGCGGCTTGGCGTTTTTGAGCCGGCGGATGAAGAGGCGGCTGCCAACGATGAAGGCGTCGATGATGAGAAGCCTGCGAGCGCACGAGCCGGATGGGCGATCACGCCGGCGGGGATGACGATGAGGCTGCGCATGAGCGGGTTGTTGTGGCCGGAAGCGGCGCAGCGGCTGGCGAACGCAGCCTACATTACGCGCGAACGGCGCGGCGCCGGGCAGGTGATTTTGATCGCCGGCGATCCTGTCTTTCGAGGATCCACGTTGGGGACGGGGCGACTTTTCCTCAATGCTGTGATTTATGGCCCGGGGATGGGAGCACAGGAGACGATTTCCCCCGTGAAGCGCGAGTAAGGCGATTGGCAGCGCCGGATTGGCGCCCGGGCGTGAAGGCGGGGGGGAGTGATGCCCGATAGAAGTCTCTATGAGAGATATCAGTGCAAGCGGTGTCGGTGTGCGCGCAGCGAGCGTATCCAGCCTGTTTTTCTGGGCGTTGCTTGTCATGGCGCCGATCGCGGTTGGGCAGGTGGCGCCCGCGCCGGAAACGACTGATGCAGCAAGCGAGGTTGAGCATTCAGAAACAAGTGCCTCAGCCGGAAGCCATCGTGAAGATGGCGGGCGACGGGTGGTTCGGGTCTTTGATTTTGAGTCGGATGAAGATTCGCTGTATGAAGTGCCTCGATACTGGGTGCGGGCGAGTCACGATCCGCCGCACCGGGAGCGGCTTGGGTTTCCAATCTGGAATCGCTCGAAAGCTGATAACACTGTGTCCGCGAGCGGAGATTGGTCGGTCAAACTTCCGACGCGCGGCGGCAGCGCTTCGCTGCGCCTGACCAGCGGGGTGATTCCAGCGATCCCTGGCGCGGACTATGTGATCGCAGCCAAGGTGCGCACGGAAGGAATCTTGACAGCGCGAGCGCAGCTGGCGGCGCGATTCCTGCGCACGTCCGCGGAGGGCGAGTCCGTGGTCGTCGGAGGGTCCGAATCGCGGGGGGCGCTGATCTTGACGGATGGAGACTGGGTGGAGACTTCAGTGAAGCTCAAAGGGGAGTTTCAAGAAGCGAACTGGATACAGATTGATCTGGAGTTGTTGCAGGCAGCGCAGCAGGGGGTGACGCCCGGCATGCACGAGTTGCTCTTGCCTGATGTTGATGGGGCGGCATGGTTTGATGACGTAGTTGTGTTTCAAACGCCGCGCGTCGAGCTTTCGATGGTTGGCGGACTGGGTGTGGTTGAGGCGCCGGAGCGACCTGTGCTGGTGGTGCGGGCGCAGGATCTCACGGGTCAGAAACTGCGCGGCCTGATGCGCGTGTATGACATTGATGGTCGTCTGGAGGCAGAGCGCGAAGTGGATGTTTCCGCCGGGGGCAGACCGGTGCGCTGGACGCCGGAGCTCGATGGGTTTGGCTGGCGCCGCGCGACGCTTGAGACAACATCGGGTGGATATCTCGTCGCGACGCGCGAGGTAGAGTTCGTCTGGGCGCCGGCGCGAACGCTCGGGGCCGTCACGGAGCGAGGTCGGTTTGGAGTAATCGCGGAAGACGCACTGCCGAAGCATGCCCAGAGTGTTGCAGCAATGGTGAGGGCGATCGGCTCGGGCGCCACGCAGATTGGCCTGTGGCGGCGCGAGCTTTCAAAGGTGCAGATGAAGGTTTGGATCGAACAGATGAGCGACCTGGTCGAAGCGCTGCATGATGCGCGGCAGACGATTTCCTTTGCGCTCGCTGTGACGCCGGCGGAGATGGATCGAGAGTTGCAACTGGATCGGGTTGACGCTGCGGAGTTGTTGCGGGCGGATCTTGGCACCTGGCTCGCCTATGCGGAAGAAATGTTGGCGCGGTTCGGTCAGCGCGTGCGACGGTGGCAACTTGGAGCGACGGGAGACACTTCGCTCTTTAGCGATCTCGGCGCGATGGCGCGGGTGAGTGAGGTTGAATCGGCGCTCAGGCGGCAAGCGCCGGAGCCGGGTGTGGCGCTTCCCTGGAGCGCGGAGCTGGACACGGAAGCGCTTGCGGGGGCGCGATCACCGATCACATTAGTCGTGCCCTACGCCGTGCAGGAGGATGGGATTGCTGATCTCTTGAGCTCACTGCCGAGCGGGTTGGATGTGACGCTTGTCGTCGAGCCGGCGCCGGCGGGTCTGTACGGTCGGCGCGCCAGCGTAGAGAGCTTGGCGCGGCGGATGATTCTCGCGTGGCGCGATCCGCCGGAACAGTTGGCGACGGTGCAGCCGTGGAGTGTGCGCGGCGACACGTTGGCGCCAGCGCCTGAACTGGCTGTTTTTCGCCAGCTTGTGGAGCGGCTTGGGAATCGACGGATTGTAGATGAGCTTCCGGTGGCCGACGGTGTCGTCGCGTTCGTTCTTGAAGGAGAGGGCGGGAGCGCGATCGCAGCGTGGAACGTGAGCGCAGAGCTGGAAGATGCAAAAATTGAAATGAATCTCGGATTGAGCAGCGTTCGCACGATCGACATCTTCGGGAACGAACATGAGATCGAGCAGGCCGGGGGTGTGCATCGAATCGCGCTGGGATCATCGCCGACATTTATTGAAGGAGTTGATGGAAGCCTGGCTCGTTTTCGCGCGAACGTGCGCATTGAGCCGGGTTTTATTTCATCGACGGCGCAGAAGCATGCGCTCAGTCTGGTCGTGACGAATCCGTGGCCGATTACACTGACCGGCCGGCTGCGGATTGCGGACCCGGAGTCGTGGACGATTACGCCGCGCGCCCACACAATTTCGCTCGCGCCGGGAGAAACGGGGCAGTTCCCATTCGAAGCGTCATTCGGTGTGGGCGAGGAGGCGGGGGATTTTGTGCTGGGGATTGAAGCAGAACTCACTGCGGACGAGGATTATGCGCCGATGCTCCTATCGCCGCGCCTTGAGATCGGGCTGGATGATGTCCAGCTCACCGCGAGCTACCGATTCGCACCGAGCGAAGACGGGGAAGGTGAGGATTTGATCGTATCGCTTGTGATTACGAATATAGGCGAGGGACCGGTGTCGCTCAGCGCCTATCTGGCGGCGCCGGAGTTTGCGCGCGAGCAAGCGCCGGTGAGCGCATTGGCGCCCGGACAGGCAGCGAGGAAAACATTTCGCCTGCGCGACGGCGCCGAGAAACTGCACGGGCAGCGCATTCGCGTGGGGTTGATCGAATCTGACGGTCTGGGACGGCTGAATAAGACGATCAAGCTGCCTTGAAATAGCGAAAAATCAAGCAGTATCCAAGCTGAGGCGCTGTGAAAATATTTACGCACCGGGGCGCGTCGCAAGTTCGCAGAAGAGCTCGATGCCGACCGGGAGAGCGCTGTCGTTGAAGTCGAAGTTGGGCTGGTGAAGCATGGGAGGGGCGGTTTCGTTGTGAGGACACAAGCCGATCAGGAAGAAGCACGCCGGGATGTGCTTGCCGTAGTAGGCGAAGTCCTCGCCGCCCATGGAGGGATACTCGAGCACAGAGACGCGATCTTCGCCGAAGAGATCGCGTGCGGTGCTCAAGAAATGGTTCGTAAGTCCCGGATGGTTGTTGGTGACGGGATAACCCGGTGTCCATTCGATAGCTGCGTGGCAACCGAGCGCTGCGGCGGTTTGCTGAATGAGCGTGTGGAAGCGATCACGGATGACTCTGCGTGTGTTGTCGTCGTGCGTGCGCACGGTGCCGAGAAAATTCGCATGAGTTGGAATGACATTGTCAGCGTTCCCGGCGTGAATCGCAGCGACAGTGACAACTGCTTTGTCGCGCGGATCGACATTGCGCGCAACGATTGATTGAATCGCCGTGATGCAGTGAGCAGCACAGAGAACGGGGTCAGCAGAGAGATGAGGCCAGGCGGCGTGAGCGCCGACGCCTTCTATTTTGACCTGAAACGTATCGACAGCGGCAAGCAGCGGGCCGGGGCGAGTGGCGACCTCACCGACCGTGAGCGTGGGCCAGCCATGCAGGCCGAAAATACGGGAAGCGGGCGGGCCGATGATGGAGCCATCGAGCGCACCCTCCTGGCACATGCGGTCGCCGCCGCCGCCGCCTTCTTCTGCCGGCTGAAAGATCAAGGTGACGGGGTTGGGCCGATCATCGATTTGCGTCAGAACACGGGCGGCGCCGAGAAGCATCGCGGTGTGTCCATCGTGGCCGCACGCGTGCATGACGCCGGGCGTTCGGGAAGCATGATCAAGACCGGTTTCCTCGTGGATGGGCAGCGCGTCCATGTCGGCGCGCAGCGCGACAGCGTCGGCGCTGGGCGCCGCGCCGGGCGTGGCAGGAATGTGCGCGAGGACGCCTGTGCCTCCAGCGAGGTTGGGAACAAAGTCAATACTGAGCGCAGAGAGTTCGCGCTGGATGATCTGACTCGTGCGCACTTCCTGGTAGCCGAGCTCGGGGTTGGCGTGAAGATCGCGCCGAATGGACGTGAGTTCATCAAGCGAGTCATGGATCGGGTCGTGAAATCGTGTCTTGAGCATTGGAAGCAGCAGCCCTCTCTGGATCGAAACATCTCGAATTGTCCATGATAGCGGACCGGTGAGTCTGATGGCGTAGCGATTTCAGGTGGATAGTGCAGTCGGCGCGAGGCGGCGCAATCTGGGAGAAGCCGGCTGCTATTTGAGAGGGTGGAGCTTGCGCGCGGCGCGCTCACTATTCCAGCGAATGAATGCCGGGGGATGCTCTTTGATGAGCTTGATGAGCTGGCTGGCGGAGATGTTCAGCCGAATGGCCGGCGTGCGCGTCTCCCAGCCGGCGGCGGCGATCGCATCCAGGGCTTCTGCCAGGATGGCGGGGAAGTCATGATGGCGCGGATTGATCGCGATGCGACCACCCTTAACGCGCGAACGCCAGAGCGCCGAGCCAATCTCACCAACCGGAGCCCCGACGCGATGTTCAACCGCGAGCGCAAGACGCAGGCGCCGGAGAGCGACGCGCTTGTTTTCTATCTGGCTGCGGCGTTCGCCGGCTCTTCCACTGATGTTGGTGACTTTGTGTGTGAGTGTCACCTGGGTTTCGACTTTGTTGCGGTGTTGGCCGCCCGGGCCGCTGGTGCGCGCCCTGCCGAAATGACACTGCGCAAGGAGATCCTCATCCGGAAGCGCAGCAGGATGGGAGTAGGTGTCCACGGCGCAGATCATAGGTTAGGCGCGAGATCGCTGACGTGCATCAGTGCGCAGTGGTTGGGACGGCGTGAAGATGAAGGTCATCGATTTGACCGGCGCAAAGTTTGTGAACACCGATCGCTGCAATCATTGCGGCATTGTCAAGGCAATATTCGATTTCGGGAAGGCGAAGATCAAGGGTGTTGTCGCGCGCGAAGTTGGTGAGCTGGTCCCGAAGACGGGAGTTCGCGCTGACGCCACCGCCAACGAGGAGTGTGCGCGGCGGCTCGGGAAGGCTGGCGAGGGCGCGTTTGAGTTTGAAGATGACGGCGCCGATCGCAGCGCGCTGGAACGACGCGGCGATGTCGGCCTTTTCATTTTCAGTGAGGTCTTCATGGGAGCGGGTGAATGCAGCCGCTGCGCCTTTGCGCTGCGGGACGCCGCGAACAGCGTAGAGGACCGCTGTTTTCAGCCCTGAATAGGAAAAGTCGAGCGAGTCAGCGCCGAGCCGGCTGATAGGAAAATCATGAACGCGATCATCGCCCTGTTGCGCGAGCGCATCGAGGCGCGGGCCTCCGGGGTACGGGAGCGCGAGCATGGCAGCCACCTTGTCGTAAGCTTCGCCGACCGCGTCGTCGATGGTCGCGCCAAGTCGTGTCAGGCTCAGGAAGGAATCGCAGTGGTAGATGGACGTGTGGCCGCCCGAGACGACAAGCCCAAGCGCCGGAAAGTTCGGCTTCGGCGCATCCAGAGCGCCAGCGATGAGATGGGCGTGAACATGATCAACGCCAATGAGGGGCTTGCCCAGCGCCCACGCGAGCGCCTTGGCGGCGGCGACCCCCACAACAAGTGAACCAATCAATCCCGGGCGCGAGCCGACCGCGATCGCATCAATGTCAGCAAGCGCACTGTTCGCGTCGCGCAGCGCCGAGCGAATGACCGGGAGGATGCGTTCAACATGGGCCCGGCTGGCGATCTCAGGAACAACGCCGCCATACTCCGCATGGAGGTCTTCCTGGGAAGCGATGACATTTGAGCGCACGTTGAGTTCGCCATCAACAACGGCGGCGGCGGTTTCATCGCAGCTTGATTCGATTCCGAGAATGAGCATGTCGCTGCGATTGTACGCGCCGCTGCGCACGGCGATATTCAGCCGAGTATTGGCAGGCTTGTCTTGCGCTGAAGCTCTTCGGTCGGGCGGGCGATGAGGTCGTAGCCTTCAGCATCAACGATGGTGCAGCGGACGAGTTCGCCCGGGCTCAGGGGCTGGCGACTTTGCACGAAGATGACCGAGTCAACGCCCGGCGCCTGGAAGTAGGCGCGGCCTTCGTAAGCGTGCAGCGAGTTTCCCGCTGAAGAGGACGCCACATCCGTGTCATCAAGGGGCTCGATCGCAGCGTCGATGAGCACATCGAAGCGATTTCCGGTGTCTTCCGGATTCGTCGGATCAAAGGCCGCAGCAACGTAGGCAGCCTGATCGAAAGCGATGGATTGCTGAAGGGACATCAGCTCATGCTTGCGCCGAGCTTTGACTTCCTCGGGGACAGCGAGCGCGGGGTCTTGCTCCATCGTGCCGGCCGGCGTGCCGTCCTCGCGCGAATATTCAAAGACGCCCATCATGTCGAACCCTGCATCGACAAGAAAATCGAGCAGCTGCTTATGGTCGTCTTCGGTTTCGCCGGGGAAGCCTGTGATGAAGGTGGTTCGGATCGCGAGCCCCGGGATGCGCTCGCGAAGTTTTTGAATAAGCTCGCGCTGATGCGCAGCGCTTACATTGCGGCGCATCGCGGTGAGCATGCGATCGGAAGCGTGCTGAAGCGGAATATCTATGTAGTTGGCGATGTGCGGAAGCTCAGCGATTGCGTCGATCATCTCATCACTGAAGTTGGTGGGGTAGGCGTACATCAGCCGCCCCCAGCCGTGGCCGCCCGCGTGCTCTTCGATTGCGTTGTTGACAGCGCGGAGCAGCGCCGGAAGTCCCCCGCCGCCGGCATTGTCATGATTGAGTCCGAAGCCGATGTCATCGCCGAAACTGGTGGTGTCCTGGCCGATCAGGTTCAACTCGAAGGCGCCGTCGAGAAGCAGTTCGCGGGCCTCGCTGGCGATGGCGTCGATCGGCTTGGAGCGCATTTTTCCGCGGATCGAGGGAATGGTGCAGAAGGCGCAGTTCTGGTTGCAGCCTTCCGAGACGCGCAGGTACGCAAAGTGGCGCGGCGTGATGCGCAAACGCGCCGCGTCAGACTCAAAGTACCCCACTCCCTTGCCGTCCTTGCCCTGAACCGTAAGCCCGACGGTGTTCATGCCCCGATCCTGGGCAGCGAGCAACGCATTCGCGGTGATCCAGTAGGCCGGCTTGTCGGAGGCATCCGCAAGCGAGTTGCGATTCGGACGCGCCCCAGCGACCGCTTCAACAATGTGATCGCGATCAAAAACGCCGATGAGCGCATCAATGCCAGGCGCCCAGTCAAGAATCCTGGCGCGATGGCGCTGCACAAGACAGCCTGCGACAATGACGCGCTTCAGCTCGCCTCGCTCCTTGCGCTCGAGGGCTTCGCTGATCACATCGAGCGATTCCTGCTTGGACGCTTCAAGGAAGCCGCATGTGTTGATGACAATCGCGTCAGCGGGGGTATCCGCGGTGTCCAGAACGACAGCGAGCCCGGATTCCGCGAGGACGCCGAGCATTTTTTCCGAGTCAACCGTGTTCTTCGGGCAGCCAAGGCTGACGAAAGACACAGTGCGGATGTCAGATTGTGTGTTCTCACTGATCGTTGCGGGCATAGTCTTTGGCCCGAAGGCGTGAAACGGAAAGGGTGATCGTACCGAAGTGTTTGGCTGGCGGCGAAAAAAACTGGAGATTCCTGCCCGAGCGGCGATTCAGAGGGCGCAGACGCCCCAGGAGCCGAGAAGTTGGGCGAGATCGGCGCTGCCTACGGCGCCGGACCCGTCAAAATCCGCAGCTCCGTTGGCGCCCCAGGATCCGAGCAGCACAGTGAGTTCGTCTGAATAAATGTGCCCAAAGCTCCGGTGTAGCCGTTGAGCCCTGCTGAAGAGTGAATGTGGCAGCCTAGGCGGGCGGCGCCTGGACGCAGGCGGCGAGCGCAACTACAGCGAACGTTCTCACTACGAAGCAGCAGCGCATCGAGAGGCTCATTAATTTTCAGACATGTAGATGTCTAGCTGGGGCAAGGCCCCCAAGCGCCGAGCAAAACAGCCAGGTCGCCACTGATCACGAATCCATCGAAGTTGAAGTCCGGGTCGCAGGTTCCAGGGGGCGGCGGGCAGGGGCCCCAGGCGCCAAGCAGAATCGCGAGGTCCGCGCTGCCGACCAGGCCGTCATTGTTGAAGTCCCATGGGCATGGATCTGCCTGGCACTCATCCGGAATGCCATCCATCGGATCAACATCCAGCGAGAAACCGGAGGCGATGTCACATTCATCGGGAATGCTGTTGGTGTTGCAATCCAGACTGGTTCCACTGGTGATATCGTCCGCGTCATCGACGCCGTTGTTGTTGCAGTCCGGGAACGCATTGCAGTTAACCTGTCGGTAGTTGACGAACATGATCCAATCGCCAGTCACGCCGACCAGGCAGGCGTCGAGCCAGCCGCCGGGAATCGCGAAGATGGCGTTGTTTCCGCCGAACTGACAGCCGTTCCCATCATGAACGGGCGCCGGCCCGGTGGGTGGGCTCGGGTTGAGCAGTCGCATACTGACGGTGAAGGGCCCGGAGTTGAGAACTCGATTGCCAGGCTCAGCGGTGATATCGAAAACGTTAATGACGCCTTCCGTAAGGACAGGGCCGCCCACCGTGAACTGGGCAGCGCCGGGATTGGGGAGGCCCGCCGGGTAGATGCGCAGCGAATCTTCGAGCGATTGCAGGCCGTTCGGGGGAATCGAGCCCCAGCCGATGCCGATGGAAATAATCTCGATCGGGTAGTCGCCCGCCGGCGCATCTAAAATGACTGCAACTTCCTCACCGGCGACAAAGCCCGGAACAGCCACAGCGCCTCCGCCGGTGAAGTGTTGCAACGGGCCGAGGTCCGGGCAGATGCCGCGGTAGGCAGAAAAGCCACTTTCAACAGTCGGCAGTTCACCGGCGATAGTGCGCGTCACGGGGGAAGAGAGCATGAAGACGTTTACGCCCAGCCGCTCGCTCACCGAACTGATCGCCGCTTCCTCGGCGGCCGTCACAAGGTCCTCGGGCGCGTCTTGCGCAGAGGCAGCCGCGCTGAAGACCAGCACAGGCGCGCACAGCAGAAAAGTGGCGGGTGAACTCTGAATACTTTTGCGTCGGCGATTGAACGTCATGGCGATCTCTTCCCTCGCTTGTCAGAACTGATTAATCGAAAGCCTCTGAAAGCCAATGTATCGCCGACTCCCGCCTGAACCAAGGACAAAGAGCAGCTGAGAACCATCGAATCGTGTTCAGAGGGCCTCCGGAGCGTAAACTTGGGATGTGGCATGGAGCTTTGAGCAGCCAATCTGGCTTTTGACAGTCGTTCTGGCGGCGCCTTTGGCATGGGCGGGCCTGCGGTGGTTTCAGTCGATGAGCCGAGCTCGGGTGTGGACGAACATCGCGCTGCGGAGCATCCTCATCGCGTTGATCTCGATGATGCTCGCTGGCGCAACCACGGTGCGAAAATCAGATCAACTCGCTGTGATCGCACTGGTTGATGTTTCAGGGTCGGTGCGAGGTTTCGGGAGGTTCGGTGTCGGCGCCGACGGGCGACCCCTCTCAGCGCCGGAAGCCGCACGGGATTGGCTGGCGCGCGCAGCCGGCGGACGCGGGCCCGAAGACCTGCTTGGGGTGGTGGTCTTTGATGGTTCCTCTCTGGCGGTGATGGCGCCACGCTCCGGCGGCGTCCGCGGCGCCGACGAGCAGTTGGCGATTGACTTTTCGCTGCGCGAAGGGACAAACATCGCAGACGCAATCGACTTTGCCGCAGCGCTCTTCCCGCCGGATGCAGGCAAGCGCCTTGTCTTGCTCAGTGATGGAGTTCAGACAACGGGAGACGCCCTGGAAGCCGCCCAGCGAATCTCAGCGGAGGGTTCCGGCCCGAGAGGGCTGGGCGTTCCGATTGATGTTGTACCGATTGCGCATCGCCCTGCCCGCGAAGTGATCGTGGATTTTGTCGACGCTCCACCCCAGGCGGCGCGGGAATCGACCATCGCTGTGCGCATCGGGCTGCGCGCGACACAAGCGACGACAGGCACGCTCTTCCTCCGGCGAGAAGGCGAACTGGTTGATCTGAATCCCGGCGCGACGGGAACAGGCCGGCGCGTTGCGCTGCATCCGGGAATACAGGTGTTGACCCTGGAAACTCCCTTGGACGACCGGACAATCCATCGGTTTGAAGCCATCTTCACGCCCGATGACGAGAGCGCCGATGAGCTGGCAGCCAACAACCGAGGTGAGGCCTTCACACTCACACCGGGCAAGGGGCGGGCGCTCATTGTCGACGGTGTTTCCGACGGAGCGCCAAACGCAGCCGGAGCAACACTGGCCCGCGCGTTGAATCGCGCCGGCGTGAAGGCTGAGACCATCTCACCTGCAGCTTTGCCCACGGACCTCCTCGCGCTGCATGCCTATGACATCATCATTTTGCAAAATGTGTCCGCCGATGAAGCGCCATTGCGCACGCATCAGTTGCTGGTGGATTATGTCCAGGAGCTTGGCGGCGGGCTGGTGATGGTCGGTGGGGAAGATTCGCTTGGTCCCGGCGGATGGAAAGGAACAACCCTCGCCCAGGCGCTGCCCGTAGAGCTGGACCTGCCCGAGCAGTTGGTGACGCCGTCGGCTGCAATTGTGATTGTGCTGGATTCCTCCGGGTCGATGGCCAACGGCGTCCTCGGCGGAACACGCACCCAGCAGAGCGTGGCCAATGACTCTGCCTCGCTGGCGATCCGCATGCTCGACGAAACGGACCTGGTCGGCGTGCTCGCGTTCAGCGAGCGCACGCGAACAGTCATTCCGATCGGGCCCAATGACGACCCGGACGCTGCTGTGCGCACGGTTCGCAGTATCTCGCCCGGCGGCGGAACCTATATGTACCCCGCGATGGAGCAGGCAGCGACCATGCTTGAAGGCGTTGACGCCAAACTCAAGCACGTCATTGTCCTGACGGATGGAGTCTCAGAAGGGAGCCCTGCGAGTGGAGTGAAAACCGCCCAGCGGATGACCAAAAACGGAATCACAATCTCGACGATCGGCGTCGGGGATCGGGTTGATTCGCAAGCGCTGCAGAACATCGCAAACGCCGGCGGCGGGACGTATCACCGTGTGCTTGATCCCTCAATGCTCCCGCGCGTCTTTGTGCGTGAGATTCGAGTGGTGCGCAAGCCGCTCGTCCGTGAAGGCGATTTTTCCCCGCAGGTTCTAGCAAGCGGGTCGCCGCTCACGTCGGGGCTTTCGACCGACTGGCCTGCGCTGGGTGGGTATGTGCGCACGCGCGTCAAGACTGAGCCCGGCGTCGTGCTCGCAGCGCTGACTGCTTCGGGCGAGCCGCTCCTGGCGCACTGGAATGTCGGACTCGGGCAGGCGGCGGTCTTTACAAGCGATGCGCACGACTGGGCCCAGCGCTGGATCAGCACAGAGCTCTATCAGCAGTTCTGGGCCCGGGTGGCGCGAACGATCGCCCGGCCCGCAACCAATCAACGGTATGAAATTGAAACGAGTGTCGCGGAGGAATCACTGCGCATCGAGCTTGACGCTGCGGACGATGATGGAACACCTTTGGATTTGTTGCAGGTCGAGGCATTGGTGTATGGGCCGGGTGAGGCTGAGCCGGTGCGCACGAAACTGCGACAGGTCGGACCCGGCGTCTATCGGGGAACGTCCCGGGCCGAGCAGAGCGGGCCGTATGTCGTGGTGCTGAAGCCGAAGCTGGGGAGCGAGTTGCTGCCGCCAGCGATTGGAGGCGCCACGAAAGCGCCGGGGGCGGAGTTCGCCAAGCTCGGAGCGGATGCCAGGCTGCTTCGAGAGATCGCCAAGGCGACCGGCGGGCGTGAGCTTTCACTTGCTGCGCCAGAGGAAGCGGAGTTGTTCCTGCGCGAAGGCGTGGAGCCGAGCCTGGCAGCGACTCCCGCGTGGCGCGCCCTGCTCGTGTTGGCGCTGGGCGTGTTCCTGCTTGATGTCGGATCCCGGCGAGTGGCGTGGGATCGGCTGGTTCGGCGGGGCGTGGCGCTTGAAATCGGGATGAACGCAGCCCAAAGAGTCCGCGAGCAAAGTGCCCAGGCGGCTGCGTCAGTCGCACAGGTGAGATCGAGAAGGTCAGGACGGCGGGCCCAGCAGGGTGGTCGCAAGGAGTCGGCAGCGACAGCAGACCGGCTGCGGGAAAAAGTGAAACGAGCTCGGCGGGAGCCAGCGGCGCCTGAAATCGCGGAGAAAGAGACGGAGGAAGAGCGCCGCACCCGAATTCGGGAAGCACTGCGGGTGACGACGGGGATCGAGCCCCCCAAGCCTCCGCCCGCCAAAAAGCCGGAGGAGGAGCCAGCCGATCGGTCCGCCACTACCTCCGAGCTCCTGGCAGCGCGACGGCGGGCCAAGGACCGATATGCTACTGATCAAGACGATGAAGACGATTCGTGACCTCGGAACTCGCTGGGGCGTCTGAATAAGGTGGTGTTCTGGGCTGATGGGCGGAATACCTTGGGGCCGTGGTTGGTTTTCTTAGATGTGAGGATGTCTGGTGGAACGAGGTCAGTTTGAACGGCTCGCGTTAGAGCATCTGGACTCGGTTCATCGGATGGCGATGAAGCTGACGAGGCGGCAGGATGATGCTGCTGACCTTGTGCAGGAGACGTATTTACGCGCGCTGCGATCATCGGAGCGCTTTGAGGAACGACAAGGAGGAATGCGCCCGTGGCTGTTTACGATTCTTCACAACATCCACCGGACGCGCCTCAAGCGGGAATCTCGGGCGCCAATCGCGGTCGAGGCCTTTTATGAGGCGGATGAGCGAAACACGACGCCGGGCGAGCCGCCTCCGGCATGGAATCTTTCAGCCTTTGACTGGGAGCATGTGGATGGGCGTTTGAAGCAGGCGGTTGAAGAACTCAAACCGGAGTATCAGGTGGTGCTCTTGTTATGGGGAGTTGAAGGGCTGAAGTATCGGGAGATCGCTGGGATTCTTGATCTGCCGATTGGAACAGTGATGAGCCGGCTTTTTCGGATTCGCAAGACACTCGCGACAGCGCTTGAGGATATGCGAGAAGAACTGGGCATTCGGGTCAGTGAGACAGAGTCATGAACGAGCGAAATGAACCACACAATCCGCACGAACCAGACACCATGAATGAGCCTTTGGTTGATCTCATGGACCCAGCCGTCCTGGCGCGGTGCGCTGCGGATGACGATTTGACAGATGACCAGCGCGAAGCGCTGGAGCGTGTCATCGTCGAACGCCCTGAAATAGAGCAGCAAATTGCCTTCGAGCGCGAGCTGCGCCGCAGCGTTGGACGGGTGATGTCAGCTCAGGGCGCTCCCGAAGTCGTGCGCCAGCAGATTCGTGAAGCGATCGCCGCTGAGCCCTTGACAGCCGGCAATCGAGTCGAGACGCGCCGGCGCTCTTTCTGGTCTAGGCCAGTTGTTCAGTATGCAGTTGCAGCAAGTATGCTGCTCCTGGCGGCGGCGTTTTTGATTCCGACGAGTCCGCTCTCGCCATTTCAGCCTACGGTTTCCAGCCCGTGGGGCGCGACGGCCCAGGCGTCGCTCATTTCCCATCTTGAGTCAGAGCACGAGCGCTGCGCAGAGTTTCAGGAGTATTTTCAGCGGAAGCTGCGTGTGCGCGAGGTCAGTGAAGCTCGCGCAGCCGCCGGGGAAATGTTGGGCTCTGAGCCTGTAGAACTGAAGCTCAGCGAGGCTGGCTATGAGTTCGTCGGGTTGGGCGCCTGTGCGCTGCCCGGGCCCGGTCGTTCGGTGCATCTGATGTATCGAGCTGCTGATGGCAAGCATCCGCCGGTGAGTCTCTTCGTGCAGGAAGACCTTGATAGCGTCGAGCTCTCTGAGCAGTCGTGCTACTGCGTCGCGCCGGAAGCCCCGGGGCGCGAGCCGGTCTTCTGCTGGCGCCGGGACGGGCTGTTGTATTTCCTGGTGAGCCCATCAGAGCGTGCGGGCGCCGACCTGCGCAGAGCGATCGGAGCCCCGTCGGCTGAGGTGCTGGTTCAGGCGCTGTAGCGGCAGCAATTGACGCCAATCCAGCAGACTGAATAAGAGAGCGCAAGGCAGGGTTTTCCTCCCGTGGAATCACGCGCGGACCTTTAAATGAACCCGATAAGCCAGTTGGGCGTCTTATTGATGACGCCTTTGTGTATGTCCGGCGCGCTGACTTCTTGAATGATGGGCCCTGGCGGGCGATAGAATCTTCTACTGGAGAATTGTCATGAGCATACGAGCACCCTGGAAGATCATCGCGATTGTTGGCGCGTGCAGCTTGGCGATGGACACACCGAAGCCGGTTGCATTTGCGCAAAACGCGCTCGGTGATGGGCAGGCGCTGGATGCCAATCCGCTGGTGGGCTCTGGCGGTCGGAATCAGCGCGGGCGCGACATTGCCCGCGAGCTGCGCTTCCGCAATGCGATCGTGACGGGGAATGTTGCGGGGGGGTTCGGTTTTCGCGGCGATCTTGGATACACCGCCGCCGATGACTTCCGCGATGATGACGGAACCGTGGGCTCCAACGATCTTTTCGATTTTCAACGCGACTCTGCTTTTTCAGCCGTCGGCGTGCGCGGCGTCGCAGCCTTGCGCTATCAGATGGGGCTCGCGACGGGCGGGCAGTACGACTCCACCCTGGGGCTGCCCATCTTTCGTCGAGCCGGCGCTGGAGAGACGCCGGTGAAGCTTCGCGCAGACGCCTTGCGCAAAGAAGAGCTTGACATGGGCGATTTTGGCTACGACGCATTTTCGATCCGACCCGGTGTGCTGCGCTCCGCGAGCGGCCATCTCACGACAACGACGCTGTCGCCTCGCGTATTGGGCGAGGGGCAATCAAGGGAGACGAAGGAGACGACGTATTTTCTTGAGTCGTCATTGCGTGGGGTGTGGAGCCAGGAGGCCTCGGATTATGTCCGGCCCTTTTCCCCGAACTTGCGGACGGGCAACCCGATCAAAGGGATTGTGAACAACAAAAACGAACTGGCGCCGGCGGGCGCCGTGCGAGCGACGTATGAAGATGTCTACGAACAGCTGCGCAACGCCTTCGGAACGGGCGAGCAGGATGACGCGCAAGAGGGTCGCGACAAGCCAAGCAATCTCATCGACGGCGCGTTGAATCACGAGGTTGACAACAAAATCGACAACCGTGTGAAAAATGAAGCGCCCACAGGGACGCTGAATCCGGTTTCTGCACTGACGGGCGCCACGGGTCTTGACCAATCAAGTCTGGAGTTCCAGCGCCGGCTCCAGGCCGTCGCTGAGCAGCTCAATCTGCCCACCCGGGCGACAGCTCAGGATGATCGCGCGATGCTTGATCCCGGATCACAGGCCCGCGAAAAGCTGCTGAATGAAGTGGGCGAGGTGATCGGCTCGATGCAACCTCGGATAGAGACGTTCATCGACGATGAAGATGCTTCCAAAAGCGTCTTCGCCCGGCACATGCGTGAAGGACAGGAGAAGCTCGCAGCCAATCGCTATCTGGATGCAGAAGAGCGCTTCACCAGCGCAATGCGCGTACGAGTCGGGGATCCGATGGCGGCGATCGGGCGCGTCAACGCCCAACTCGGCGCCGCCATGTTCCGGTCAGCCTCACTCAATCTGCAGCAGCTTTTCCGGACCAATCCCGAACTCATGGGGGTTCGGTATGCCGAAGATCTGCTCCCGGCGCCAAGGCGTTTGGTTCAGGTGAAGGAACTGCTCAGCGAGCGGGCCGAACGGAATACAGAGTTCGGGCGAGCCGCAGCGCTCATGCTCGGATACCTCGAGTATCAGACCGAGAACATCCCGGGCGTGCGCCAGGCGCAGGAGATGATGGAGCGGATCAGTGAGGAGCTGGACGATTCACCCGACGTCCTCTACGAGGCCCTCTTTAGAGTGTGGCTGTCGCATTGAGTGTGACAGCGACAATGAAATTTCACTCCAAATCAATTCGGAAGAGTTGCCAGCAGGCGCCTAAGATTGCGGCTGATGTCTGAACGCCTTTCAATTACAGATTTCATCACAGACGGCTCATTCCTGAAGCTCTGCGAGCTGCTCGGGGAGCTGACGGGGGCGCCCCTCTCGGTGCATGACGTCGACGGAGTCCTGCTTGAAGCTGACGCCCAGGGGCGCCGCGATGATTGGGGGCAAGCCGGCGCTTTGGCGCGGGTGTTGACGGGACAGGCCGGCGCTGAGTGCGAAACGCGGGTTTCTACGCCTCTCATTGTTGATGACGTCGCGATCGGCCACATTCAGCATCCATCTTCCGGTGATGGGAGCGGGGGGGATCGAGCTGAGTCGGCGGCGAGACTTCTGGCTCTCACCGTGAGTGAAGCATGCCAGCGCGAGATTGAGCAGCGGCGCCGGGTGGAAGAGCTGCAAGCGCTCTATCGGCTGTCGTCACTGTTGGTCGGTGTGGGTTCGATTGAATCAGTGCTGGAGGCGGGGGTGAACTCAGCAGTGCAGTTGCTCGGCGTGGATGCGGGCGTCGTCGCGCTGCGCGGGGATGAGACAGAGCTTCACATCCGGGCCTGTATGGGGTGCGGCGATGTTCTGGGCAGCGCAACCGGCGCCGTCCAGCTTGGGCATCCAATCCTGACCCGGGCGTTTGCTGGGGGAACAATCTCTCTCGATGATCTTGACGCTGACGAGCGCTCCACTGTCACTGCGGATCTCAAAGCCCAGGGGCTGGCGTCGATGGCGGCGGCTGGACTCATGTTCCGCGGAGAGGCGCTGGGAGCGCTCGCGATCTACACGCGCGAAGAGCGAACATTAACCCGAGGCGAAATGGGACTTCTCGAGTCTATCGCCCAACAACTGGCAGCGGCGGTCGCGAGCCGGCGCCTGCTTGATGTCGAACGCGAAAGCCAGCGCGTCGCGGCGCAGCTCAAGCTCGCAGCGGATGTCCAGCGGCGGATGCTTCCCGACAAAGCGCCATCGATTCCCGGCATTGATGTCGCAGCCAGATACACACCCTGTTTTTCACTGGGCGGTGATTTTTACGATCTCTTTGAGCTTGGCGGGCACCTCGGAGTCGCGGTTGGCGATGTCGTCGGCAAGGGCATTCCCGCAGCCATGCTCATGGCTCACGTGCGCGCAAGCCTGCGGGCCCACGCGAACGATCTTTACGATCTTGATGAGGTCATCAGCCTGACAAACAAAGCAGTCTGCCGGGACACGATGATTAACGAGTTCGCCACACTGTTTTATGGTGTGATTGATCCCAGAACACTACGCATGACCTATTGCAACGCGGGGCATGAGCCGCCGTTGGTGGTCACCCGGCCTGTCGATGGCTCGCCCCCGACGCTCGCGAATATCTCCGAGCTTTCGACAGGCGGCATGGTTGTCGGCGTCGATCCCGGGCAGCGCTATCAGTGCGGCGTCTTTGATCTTCAGCCCGGCGACGTGGTGCTCGCCTACACCGATGGGCTGGCGGACGCAATGAACTTCGACAACGAACGATTCGGAAAACCGCGCATTAGGCGCGCGCTTCTTGACGCCGTTGTGATGGAGCAGGATGTCTCCGCCAAGCACATCGCCCACCATGTGCACTGGGAGATGCGCCGTTTCGCAGGGCTCAACATACGCACCGACGACACAACCATCGTCGCGATGAAGGTCGAGGCGCCGGGAGCGCGTTCAAGCAGTCAGTAAGGCTGCCCGTGCCTACTCAGGCGCTGTGGCGAGCCGGATCAGCCGGTCGCGGATGGCGTCCCAGAGCGGATCCTGCGATTCTGGATACTCAATAAGAATAAGTTCAGCAGGCGTCCGCCGGGCTTCTTCCAGCGCGAGATAGAGCCGCGCGGAGTAGGCGCCGGCCTCATCCGGCAGCGCAATGGTGCGCGCGTTGGCCTGTTGATGAATCGGATTGTCATTGGGAGCGATGAAGAGCGTGCGCTGGGGCGCCGCGTCCATCGTCTCTCGCCATTTTCCGCGCTCGAAAAGCTTCACTTGAAATGTGCGATGGTCTTTCGCGCCGACCGGTTTGCCTGTTGAAGTCGCAAGCGTCACGTCCCCGCCGATATCGACAGCGCTGATGGCGCCCTGGCGCAGAATGATGTCTGGTTCGAGAGATGAGTCCGCCAGGCGAAGCACTGTTGATTCAAGCCCGCTGGAAGTTTCGACCGCAGGCGCATCGAGAACAAATATATCCTCATCAGGAAACGCAGCGCGAACAGCGGCAGCGGTCATCGCAGGAAAATCACGCGCGGGGTTGGCGCTGCTCGCAGCCAGCGGCCCCGCTGCGCGAAGCAGCTCGCGCGCCGTCTCGTGCTGAGGGCAGCGCAGCCCGACCGTCTGTCCTCCCGCCAGCAATGCTTCAGGCAAATGGGGCGCAGCCGGCACAATGATCGTCAGCGGACCGGGCCAAAACCGGCGGGCAAGATCGCCGGCTCGATCGGGCCAACTCGCAGCCAGCGCGCGTGCCGCTTGCTCATCAGCGACCAGAACGGCAAATGGCTGATCGCGCGACCGCCGTTTGGCTGCATACAGCGCGCCCAGAGCACTCTTATCCAACGCGCTCGCCCCCAGCGCATAAACCGTGTCCGTGGGGAAGGCGACGAGCGATCCCGCGCGCACAGCGTCCGCGGCTTGCTGAATCGCAGATGGGTCAGCCGGAGTTGTCATCGCGATCATCGGGAGTGTCGAAAGGGTCAGTTTCAGCGCGATCCCAGTCAATCCAGTTGGCAGACTCATCAACAGGATCAGGCACAACAAAGCGAATCTGATTCCGCTCCAGCGCAACGCCCATCGCGTCATGAAGATTCGCCAGCGCCGTGTTGTAATCGACGAGAGCAAGCGCTTCTTCAAGCTCCGCAAGCGCGAGCGATTCCTGCCGGCGAAGCTTGAGATCAAGAAAATCCGGCGTCAGCGCGCGTGTGTTCTCCTCTTCGACAAGAAGCGTGCGCAGGTTTTCAGCAGATGCCAGCCGAGAAACGCGAGTCTGTTCGATGAGCTGGTAGTTGGTGACAACATCGCGAAGCGCTGTCTTCACTTCAAGGACCACCTGTTGAACAGCAGAGCGGTAGGCGACGACGGCTTGGGCCCGCTGCAGTCGTGATGCCCGGCTGCGAGCCTCGGCGCCGCGGTTGCCGATGGGCTGCTCGAAGAGAAGCCCAAGCAGAATGTCCACAAACTGCGATTCGCCAACATCGGAGTACGCGTCGCCCAGGTTGTCCGCAAGTCCGTTAAAGGTCGCTTGAAATGTCAGATCAAGAAGAGGCAGCCGGGCGTTTTGCGCAACGGTCTGGCGAATGGAGGCATCGTCGATCGCGAGAATGGACCGCTGAATTTCAGGCCGCGCAGCAATCGCAGTGGTCAGGGTGTCAAGCAGGCTGTAGGCCGCAGGCGCATCAATGGGCTCATCAAGTGGAAGCAGGACGACTTCACTTCCGACAGTCATTTCAGGATCATTGATAATCGCCTTGAGCTGATCGGAAGATTGCCGAAGCCTGTTAACAGCCCGGATGACATCAGCCCGGCGAGCTTCAACGCGGGCGACGGCGTCGGAATACTCCGCCGGCTTCACGTCGAAATCAAGTCGTCCCTGCAGCACATCGCGAGTCTCAACGCCTCGCTCAAGCAGCCGCTGCTGGATAAGCAGCCGCGCCCGCGCCAGGTGAAGATTCCAATAAGCCTGCTCCGCGCTCGTGATCGTGTCGATGAGCGTGGCTTTGAGCAGCTGGATTGAGTCACGCTCAAAATTGGAAGCGAGCTGGATTTCAGCGAGCGCAACATCAGCGCCAAACCCACGAAGGAGAGGCTGGCCCAGAATGATATCGAGCGTTGTAGCGCGGGAAGGATCGGGGAAGAGTTCAATGTTCGAGGCGCGATTGTTGACCACATTGAGGCTCGAGCTGACTTCAAGCGTGCCGCCAGCGTCGAGGCGCTTGCGCACACCGGTCTGAAAGCCGGCGGTCTGGCGCTTATTGACCGCTGATCCCACGGGGACGTTGTTGATGACGGGCACCGGGTTGGGTTGGTCGGTGCGGCTGAAGTTGGCGCTCGCAAAGAGCGTCCAGTCGAAGGCGGCGTCGGCGGCGACGACCTGAGCCTCCGAGATGGCGGGGGTGAACCGAGTGAGCTGCACCTGCAGGTTTTGTTCGACGGCTCGGACGATCGCTTCGCGGAGCGTCAGGCTGACAACGCGCGTCTCCTCGCCCAGCAGATCGGGCCCCAGATTGACCGCGGTGTCGTCGTAGGACTCTGGGCCGGCCATCTGCCGCAGCTCTTCACGAATAGTGTCGGAGAATCGCAGCTCCGTGGGCTGGCGGGTGAGGGACCGTGAGTCGGAATCGCGCTGGGCGTCAGCGATTTCCCTGCGGGAGGATTCCACAATGGATTGCCGGAGGGTCTCACGTTGGGCGTCAAGGGGGCCCGAGCACCCCGGCAAAGACCCCGCAACAAGGGCGGAGGCGCCGATCAGCGAGATCTCAGACAGGCGGAGGAAGTAGCGCATTGGGCTGAGCGTATGGAGGGGGCGCGAGGTGGTCAAAGGCCCGCTGGCGAATGTCGGCGAGATTCGTCCTGGAAAGAAAGTCTGCCACGCAGTGAAAGTGCTGGTATCCTTGACCCGATAAAAGACTGTCAGCCGTACGGACGCGCAGGCTGGAAAGGATTTCTGCAATGCCTTCTGACACTCCCATGTCATATACCGTGAATTCTCGTTTTGGTCGTTCTGTCTTCGGACTGATCGCGCTAGGCGCCGTTGCGATGTTTGTATTCGCAGCGGGGCTCGCTCGCGCTCAGACGGAGAACCTCAAGCCGCACTACGTCGTCGTCACTCAGGATGACTCAGCGATTCGCTGCGGCCCTGGGGAAGTGTGGTATTCAGTTTCAACATTGCGAGCAGGTGATTTTGTCCGTGTGGATGGTCGCGTGCCCGGCTATCGCGATGTGTGGTTGCGCGTGGACTACCCCGGCGCAACCCCGGCGCTGGTTCCAGCCGGCGAAGCGAAGATGGTCGAGGGCGCCGGAATCGTTCGGCTGACGACATTCTCGCAACTGCGCGCCTACAACCCAAGCGGGGGCGCAGCGTCGGATAGTTTTCAGCGGCTTCTCAAGAAGAACCCGCTGGTCGCCGGAACTGAGCTTTCGCTGGTTGGATCACTGACAAACACGCGCAACGAGGTCACCGCCTATCTGGTCCAGGCGCCCGCCGAGGCGCGGTGCTACCTGAAAGAGGCATTCGTCCGCCCAGCCAGCGACGAGGAGGTGCGGGCTCATTTTCAAAAACCAGCCCTCGGTGAAGAAGAGATGACAGACGCTTCTGACGGAGTCGATGCCGCATTGGCGCATGGAACGCAGGAGTTTGCGCACACGCAGACCATGACCGAGGCAAACGCCCAAACGCCTGTGCATGATCAGCAGGCGCATCAGCAAGAGATAGCGAGAACACCTGTTCAGATGCTTCCCCCAATTGCTGAGGATGAATGGAACACTTCCGATGAGCTCTTGCCGGAAGGTCAGCTTGCCGACACGCAAGGCCGGGAGTTTGTCGATGACCCGGTCGCAGCCGTACACGAGTTTCGTCCTGGTCCGATGAGTGAGTCGCTGCGCGAGCGATCATCAGAAAATGTATACGAGGATTATCTGGATCAACTCGACAATGGCGCGAGTGAAGCTTCGGATGAGTTATTTGAGTCGGTCGCGACTGCGGAAGACGATGGAACTGGTTTTGCCTCGTTCGACGAAAAGGCAGCCCAGCAGCGAGGCCCGCAACAGATCCAGACTCAGCGATCCGATCGCACACAAACAGCGAGGTTTGACGAAGATCGGCCGATCGCAACATTTGAGCATTTGCACGCTGCGTTCAAGACCATCACCGCAGAGCCGGTCGAAGCGGCTGAGATTGAGCCTTTGATCGCTGAGTATCGCAGGCTGCTGGCTTCGATTCCTGATACTGAAGAAGACGTGTCGCTGCGCAAAGCAGTCCAGGCTCGAATCGAGCTTCTTGACATTCGCAAGGAGTTGCAACAGCAAATGCGCAAACTCGCGATGATCGAAGAAAGCGCGCAGGTTGATGTTGTTGAGATTCGCACGCAGATTCAAGGCCTGCGCGCCCATCGTGACTATGTCGCGGTCGGACGGCTGGCGACAAGTTCAATTTACGACGGGAAGCGCCTCCCCCTGATGTACCGATTGCAATCAATTGACGACGACACCGCCCGCACACTTGCATACGTTGCGCCGGCGGAGGGCGTAGATCTCAAGGGCAAGCTGGGCGCGATTGTGGGCGTTGAAGGCGCCGACCATATGGATTCCGCATTGCGGCTGCAGGTGATCGCGCCAACGCGGGTTGATCGCCTGACTACCATCGCGGACGCAAGCGAAAGTGAGATGGACGAATAAAAGCTTGAGTTCCACGCTTTGGCTGTGTAAGCCCGGAAGAGATGCTTACTGACACGATCCCCACGATCCCAGGAGAATCGCGAGGTCGGCCGAGGCGGTGATGCCGTCGCCGTTCAGATCGCCGAAGGCATTGACACCCCACGACCCGAGCAGGATCGCCATATCTGTTGAGCCGGTGAACCCGTCCCCATTGAGATCCGCTGGGCATGCGAACGGATCAAGGTCGCTTTCGTACCAGGCGATCTTGTCATCAGTGGAGGAGGCGGAGAGGACGTCATGATCGCCGTCGCCGTCCATGTCAGCCGCATGAACAGAAATTGCGGCATCAGCATTGGTCGAAAGAACGCGTGCGGTAAAGCCAGGCGATACGGCGCCGTCGTTCTCGTACCAGACGATCTTGTCATCATTCGCTGACGCCGAAAGAACGTCGTTGTCGCCGTCGTTGTCAAGGTCGATGGCAAAGACGGCGCTCGCCAGATCGGCTGTTGTCGAGATGACGCGCTCGGTGAAGCCGGGAAGCGCCATGCCGTCATTTTCGTGCCAGGCAATGGTGTTGTTGTCACGAGACGCAGACAAGACATCAAGATCGTCATCGCCATCGATGTCGATCGCGTAAACGGAACGGGCGCCGTCGGCCGTCGAGGAGATGATGTGTTTGGAAAAACTCGGCGGTAGCGCCCCGTTATTCTCATACCAAATAACTTCATCATCAATCGATGCCGCAGCCAGGACGTCAATATCGCCATCATCATCAACATCTGCAGCGAAGACAGAACTCACACCATCGGCGGCAATTGAAATGGTGCGCCGTAAAAAGAACGGCGGCGTTGCGCCGTTGTTTTGGAACCACTCGACAGTGTCATCATTAATAGAGGCTGAAAGAATGTCGTTGTCTCCGTCGCCGTCGAGATCCGCAGCGAAGACGGAAATGCCGCCCTCCGCTGTGATTGTGAGTACGCGCTCGGTGAACGCGGGCGGCGTTGCGCCGTTGTTTTCGTACCAGACGATCTGATCAAAAAAGCCGGCAGCGGACATGACATCGGTATCGCCATCGCCATCAAGGTCGGCGGCGTGAACGGAAAATGGAGCGCCAGCGTCTGTCGTGATAATGCGCTCTGTAAATGCCGGTGGTGAAGCGCCGTCGTTTTCGTACCAGGCGATCTTGTCGTCGAAGAGAGACGCAGAAAGCGCGTCCATGTCGCCATCGCCATCGACATCCGCAGCGAAAACGGAGCGGGCGCGGTCAGCATTTGTTGAAATAGTGCGTTCGGCAAAGCCTGGTTGGGCGAGGCTCGCGCCAGCGCTACAGGTCAAAGCTGACAGCGAGCTGAAGAGTTGGAACGTTCGAGTCATGCTCTGCGCCTTCCGTGTATTGACGACTGGATAGTGCCTGAAAAAAGTATGAAGGCCGGAAGATCTCCGCAGATCATCGTCCTACGAATCAGCAGCTGGTAGGGGAAACTGGACCGAATACCACAATCCAACAACCGGGTATCGGATTGCGCATCGGTACAGTCGAAAGGAATCAGAAGCCCAGTTCATTTCACGATGGACATCTTCAATGAGATGAAGGTGGCGATCAAATACCGGCGTTGGTATTGCAGCAGGTGAGGATCCAAGGTTTTCAAGCGATTCGACAAAGTCGACGCGATCCAGACTATGAGCTGCAAGGTTTTCAGCTGTCGGGTCGCCCTGGCGCAAGAGATGCAACTCCGGCTCGACTCCGCGCCATACATCGCGATGCACATAAATATCATAGATAAGGTGTTTGCACGGATTCTGCGGAACGACAGCGTACCTCGCGCGCGCGTGATCTTCGGTGGCAAACAGCGGCTCGCCCCTTCTTTCGATTGACGCAAAGATCAGATCAATTTCATGAGGCAGCTCATCCGGGCGCTCAGGAAGCGAGTAGAGAATTTTTCCATTTTCCTCTGTGATTTTTACATCCGGAAACGGAGAGGTGCAGAACCGCTTCAGCGCCGTGACGCATCCATGGTCCTGGATGCCGTCGCCGTGCAAAGACTGCAGCACAATCGATTTCGGGTCATGCACCTCGTGTAGCGTTTCACGCGTCGCGATCAGCAACTCGCGTTCAGGCCTGAAGCGAACAAGGCGATGATATCCATGCACCGCAAGCTCATCGCACCAGCCTTCTTCTGTGCCTGGAAATACAAAGGTGGTCGCGATCAGCGCTTCGGCTTGAACACCAAGCAGGTTTGACATGCCCCGGTGTATCGCCTGCTTCGCAGACTGCTCAACCTTCTGGCGTGCGTGATGCGATCGGCGCGCAACCAGCGTGTCGAGGTTCGCCTTGCTCCCGCCCAGGTCTGTAATGAGATGCTGAAGTTCCCCAATGGACGCCTGCGCGTTGGCAATCCGGGTCGCATCAACATTCGCCTTCTCCGCAGCCCGAATGAGCAATCGCAACGTGGATGGCGCAGGCAGCTTGGTCAGAGCCATTAACGCGTCAGGCTCGCGAAATGCCTGAAAGAGGCGCGTGCAGAGCGTCTGCTCCAAGCCCCATGCTCGAGAAAGCTCGGTCGGCCGGCGGATTCGATCCTCGCCATCTTCCAGCAACGCTGAAAGATGGGCCTGGAGGCGCTGCCCGAGATCATTGAGCGTCCTGACCTGAAGGCGGCCCGGCTCAAACGACAGTGATGAATCCGAAAAAGTCCCCACTCTGTCCCTCACAACGAGCGTTTCTGTGATTGTTAGGGTGCTCGCACAACTATTCTAGCAACTTGGCTCGCAGCTGGAATCATCAAATGAATATTCAGTGAACATTCTCTTGCTGTTCAAGGCTTGTTTCGTTACGGTGCCAGCCAAGGAACACGTTCAGTCCCGGATCACCTTTGGAGGGAAGAGAAAATGTACGACCGTGCGGTAGGTGGATTTTTCGCTGTGGCGTTAATTGCTGGCTCAGCCATCGCTGGAACCCCAACACAAAAACTTCGGGGAGAAGCCCCCTTGCTGTTTACGCAGGGAAAAGATGGGTCGTTTCTTCGCGATGGCACACTGGCCCACACAGATGACATCTTTCTTTGGACGCCGGCTCTCGATATCAACGGGGATATTGACCTGAACGCGACAGGCAACTTCTTCAAAATCTGGGACAGTGGTCCGCTGGCTGGCCCGAACGGCAACGACGATGATGACAATGAGATGCGCGGCATGCACTTCGATGCTCCGACCAGCTCCTTCCTCATCAGCTATGACGACACCACAACAACCGGCTTCACCGATCTTCCTTCAATCAGTGACGGCGATCTCATTCGGATGACGCCAACTCCCTCGACGACCGGATCCATCATCAACTTCAGCCTCACGCGGGAGTTCACCGAAGGCTTCAATGGCACTGCGGGGAATCTGAGTGAAGCGGATATCGCTGGCTTCGCCGTCGCGCAAGATGGATCGTTCTACTGGGGATCAGGCGCGAACACACTCGCGACTACAACGGGCGGAACCGTTTCTCAAGGATCCAACGACTTTGTTCGCACTGAGGGGTTCACCTCAAGCATCCCGAATACACCCCGCAATATCGGCGATGACGTCTTCTTCAATGGCGCCGCGGAGTCTGCTCCAGGGTTCATCAATCCGACATTCATCAATGGGCAAGCAAGAGGCATTGAGGAGCTGATTACAGGTGAAGTCCTGATCTCCGTGAGCCAGACGTTTAACCAGCCTACGGCGCTGGATGATGGAATTGAAGTCGCGCTGGATCGCTGGGACATCGGCGGTCTTGACGATGTGACGCGCATGGCTGATGTTGTTTACGCTGGCGAACTCTTCTTCCAGACCATTGACACAGCAAGCGCGGAGATGCTCGACTTCGACGTGCTTGATTCCGACTTTGAGATTCAGGCGTTGATTGATCTCATCGGCGTGGACTCTGCCGCCGGCATCTCACTGGCGCGCCACGTCGTGCCCGCGCCGGGCGCAACCATGATGTTCATGTTCGCGGGCGGCGCCTTGGGTGTGCGCAGGCGCCGCAGCTCGTAATGACGCCGCACTTGGAATTTTTTTCCAGGCCGACTCCTTGAACGTATCGTTGTGCTTCGATGGTTCATCGAGTCGGCGTTTGGAAAATGCTCAGCCCGTCCATCAGTTTGCTCAAAGGATTGACCAATGCGCACATGGAACTTCCTTCACGCTCGATTCTTAATCGCAGCCAGCGTGACCCTGCTCGGAATGTCGTCTGGCGCCGCCGTTTTAGCCCAGACCGAGGTTGACAAACTCAACGCCCTGGATGCAGGAAGTTTCGATGAATACGGAGTCTCTGTCTCGATCAGCGGGAATGCAGCAGTTGTCGGCGCTCCTCAGGATGACGACGCCGGAGGCGCGACCGGCGCCGCCTATGTCTACCGCTTTGATGGCGCCAGTTGGAATCAGCAAGCCAAGCTCACCGCTTCCGATCTCGACAGCGGCGATCAGTTCGGGTTGAACGTTGGCATCAGTGGCGATGTCATCGTCGTCGGTTCCCCGCGCGACGATGATTTGGGCGGCAGTTCCGGCTCGGCCTACATTTTCCGCTTTGATGGCGCGAGTTGGAATCAGGAGGCGAAACTCAACGCTCTCGACGCAGCGGCAAACGATCAGTTCGGCACATCTGTCGCGATCGACGGCGCCTCCATTGTCATCGGCGCCATCATGGATGACGACACCTTCAGCAGTTCCGGCTCCGCTTATGTTTTTACTTTCGACGGCGCCGCATGGTCACAGCAGGCAAAGCTCGTCGCGAGTGATCCGGCGGACATCGCCCAGTTCGGAAAATCCGTCGCCATCGACGGCGACACCGTCGTCGTCGGCGCCTGGCAGGATGACGATGTCGGCTTCTTCACCGGATCGGCGTATGTCTACACACGCGCGGGCGCTCTTTGGATGCAGGAGCAGAAGCTCGTCGCTGACGATCCCGCTGAGTTTCGTTGGTTTGGAAAGTCCGTCGCGATCAGCGCAGACGCCATCCTCGTCGGCACCTATGGCGATCGCGGAAACGACCTGAGCGAGTCCGGCGGTGTCTATTTCTTTCGCAAGGTTGGCCCCACATGGGTGCTTCAAGGCAATCCCAATGCCTCTGATCCAGCCGCAAACGACCAGTTCGGCTGGACAGTCGCTATCTCCGGCGATGTCGCTCTGGTCGGCTCGCATCAGGACGATGATGTCGGCGAAAACTCCGGCTCCGTCTATGTGTTTCGCTTTGACGGCGCAGCCTGGAATGAAGATGTCAAAATCAATGCATCAGATGGCGCCGCCGGCGAAGAGTTCGGCGAGTCGGTCTCGATGAGCGGGACAGATGCAATCATTGGCGCTCGCTTTGGGAATGCTCCCGTGGTAGCCAGCTCCGGCGCGGCGTATGTCTTCGATGTCAGCGCCCACTGTCCAGCGGATTTCAACGGCGACGGCAACGTCGGCAGCGCTGACTTTGCAATCCTTCTCGGTTCATGGGGTCCCGGCGGAGGCGTCGCAGATCTAAATAGTGATGGCAACGTTGGCAGCGCGGATCTCGCACTCCTGCTCGGCCAATGGGGTCTCTGCGCCTGAGTCGTCTGCTTATCCCCGGGGTCGATTCCCGATAGATGAAAGGAATACGAACTGTGCCTTCAACTCGAACAGCCTCGCTCATTGCAGTCTTGGGAGCAATCGCGAGTAGCGGCGTCGCCAGCGCGGTCGATATTGAAATGCTGACCATCGGGAATCCCGGCAACGCAGCTGACACCACCGGTCGCGGCGCTGTCAGCTATGAGTTTCGCGCCGGCACGTTCGAAGTGACCAATGCTGAGTACGTTGAATTTCTCAATGCCGTCGCCGCAGACGATCCAAACGGTCTTTATCAGCCTGTCATGACAACGAGTCTGCGCGGCGGCATACTCCGCTTCGGTGTTCCGGGCTCCTTTAGCTATCTGGTCAAAGCCAACTTCAGTGATAAACCCGCCAGCGGCTTCGAATGGGCCGCCGCCGCCCGGTTCTGCAACTGGCTTCACAACGGGCAGCCCACCGGCGCACAAATTCCAACAACAACCGAGGATGGCGCCTACGACATGTCTCTCCCGCTTGATCAACTGGTTCGCAAGCCCGGCGCCACCTGGTTCATCCCGTCTATCGACGAATGGCACAAAGCAGCGCATTATGATCCCGTCAATCCCGGCGCCGACGCCATGGGCTCACCTGACTATTGGCTATATCCCACAACCTCCGACACACCACCCACACAAGCCTTCGGCGACACACCCAGCAACGGCGTTGTGCTCAATCCCGGGCCCAATGTCGCAAACTACCAGCGCGGCGTGAACTGGAACGGAACAGATTGCGGCGGAAATGATCCCTGTGGCAATGTCTCCACCGTCGGCAGTTGCGCCTCCACAAGCCCCTGGGGGCTCTTCGATATGGGTGGGAACATTTATGAGTTCACCGAAGAGCCGGGATTGCCTATTTCAGGTGATCCACCACTCCCCACTCGGCGGGCGCGCGGAGGTGATTTCTCCAACGAACTCGTCCTCCTTCGAAGCAACCTTGAGCCAGCTATTAATATGCAAGCCGGCGCCGCCAACTTCGGCATGCGCGTCTTCGCGCTCCCGCTCCCCTGCGCCGCAGACTTCAACGGCGACGGCTTCGTCGGCAGTGGTGACTTCTCAATCCTGCTTGGCAGTTGGGGACTCGCCGGCGCTGCGGATCTCGATGAGGACGGAATCGTCGGAAGCGCCGACCTTGCAATTCTTCTGGGTTCCTGGGGCCCATGCTCATGAAAACGAATACTCGCGCATATGGAGACCGCTGGATGAGCAACGCATATAAAATGTTCTCACTCGTTTCGCTCGGCCTGCTGAGCAATCAGATTTCTCACGCCGGCGGTTGCACACCACCCAACAACGAAACATGCGAAAACGCCATTGTCCTCGCTTTTGACCAATTTCCACTGGATATTTCGGCGCCGCTCGGCTGTTTCAATGACGAAGTGGACAGGCCGTACTTTGACGTCTTCTTCCAATACGACTGCACCGAGTCGGGCGACTATGTGCTCGATATGTGCGGCAGCGTCGGCGACACATACCTCAAAGTCTATTCCGGCGGTTGTGGCCCCTTCGATGGCGAAATCTTTGCTGAAGGTGATGATGAATGCCCCGGCGGCTCGCCCCCGCCCGCAGACCCCATGATTACTGTCGCGCTCCAAGCTGGCACAACCTATTTCTTCGAGATCGGTTCGTGGCGTCCTGATCCGCCCTTCGCGCCGCCTCCCAATGCTCTCTACAACTTCAAAATTACATTTGGCTCCGCATGCATCGCTGACCTCAATGGCGACGGCGCTGTCGGCAGCGGTGATATGGCGATCCTCCTTGGCTCATGGGGGCTCCCTGCAGCTGCAGACCTCGATGGCAATGGCATCGTTGGCAGCTCCGACCTCGCGCTCATGCTCGGTTCCTGGGGGCCATGCTCTTGAAACGCCAGTATCTATTCTATCCCGGGATCGCTTTACTCACGCTTGCAGCAGTTCAACCCGCTGCAGGTCAAACCGATACGCTCTCCACCGACGCCGATATCACCCTGACCGGCGAGATTGCCGGCGATCAGTTCGGCCGTTGGGTCGCGCTGCTCGACGATGTCGATATGGATGGTTTCGCCGACATCGCTGTGGGTTCACGAGGCAACGCGCTCTCTGGCTTAAACCAGGGCCGCGTGCAGGTCTTCTCGGGACAAACGCAAGCGCTGCTGTACACGCTTGACGGCGAGTCACCCAGCGACAACTTCAGTGAAGAGCTCGCAGACGCCGGCGATGTCGACAACGACGGTTGCTCCGATCTCATCGTCGGCGCCTGGGCAAGCAGCGCCGGGGGAACAGCCGCCGGCCGGGCCTATGTCTACTCCGGACGCACCGGAACTCTCCTGAAAATGTTCACCGGCGAAGCCGCCAACGACAATCTCGGCGACACTGTCGGCGCCGCCGGCGATGTGAACAACGACGGCTGGGATGACGTACTCATCGGTGCTCCAACCCACGACGGCGTCGCGCTCCGAACAGGCATTGTCTACGTGTACTCCGGGAAAGACTGGTCCCTCATTCGCACCCACGAAGGCGCCAATGAAAACGATCGGGTTGGCATCTCCGCCACCAGCGCCGGCGACATTAACGGCGACGGCTGCGATGACATCATCGTCGGCTCTCATCTCTTTGATCTCATCGGCCCGGGCGACGATCGCGGTCGCGTCTGGGTGTACTCAGGCAAGGACGGCTCCGTCCTGCACACCTTCACCGGTGAATCGTCAGGCGACAACTTCGGCTGGTCTGCAGAAAACGCAGGTGATGTTAACAATGACGGCGTGCCCGACATCATCGTCGGCGCCTTGCTTAACGACGTCGCCGGATCAAACGCCGGTCGTGCCTATGTCTATTCCGGCGCCAACGGCGCACTCCTCTATACCTTCACCGGCGAAGGCCCCATCGAACGATTCGGCATCTCTGTCTCCACCGCCGGCGACGCCAACCATGACGGGCACGATGACGTCCTGATCGGCGCCTGGTTCGCCGTCGCGGATGGCGACCCAGGGCAAAACTTCGGCCGCGCCTACATCTACTCAGGCGCCGACGGCCAACTTCTCCAGACTTTCACCGGCGCTGAGATCGATGAGCACTTGGGCCGACCAATTTCCGGCGGCAAAGACGTCAACAATGACGGCTCACCCGATGTCGCCGCCGGCGCTCGCGACAACGACACCGGAGGCGTCGACACCGGCCAGGCGTATGTCTTCTTTCTCGCGCCCCCGCCCTGCCTTGGAGATCTGAACGGCGACGGCAACGTCGGAAGCGCCGACAGCGCCATCATGCTCGGCTCATGGAACAATCCCGGCGGATCAGCCGACCTCAACGGCGACGGCTTCGTCGGCAGCGCCGATTTCGCATTGCTCCTCGGCGCATGGGGCGCCTGCCCATGAAGCTCTTCGCCATTCACAATGCATGTATTGTCGCCTGCCTGTCATTCGTCGCGCCATCCGGCCTGTGCCTCGCCGGCTCCCCCTTCACCATCATCGAAGTCGCCCGCACCGATGACGAACCTCCAGGTCGTATCGGCGCCACCTTCACCGACTTCAACAACGCCTCAATCAACTCATCCGGCGAAGTCGTCTTCGAGGCTCTCTACACCGGCGTCTCCAGCGGCAACGAGGGCATCTACCGATTTGCAAACAACACGCTCTCCCGCGCTCTTGACAACGGCTTCAACTTCCACCCCCCAGGCCAGGGCGGCGCCACTTCATGGTCAGGGTTCGGCGCCCCAGTCATCAATGCCGCCGGCCATATCGCGTTCGGTGGAAACTACAGTTTCGGCGACGGCAATCTCGGCCTCTTCATCATGGACGAAAACAACGTCGTCGATGTCGTGATAGACAATAACCCCGCCACTCCCGTCCCCGGACAGCCAACTGCAATCGGCTTCTCAACGTTCCCTTTCAGCAGCGGCGTGCTCGCCTACCTCAGTGACTCCGGCCACTCCTCCGTCGTCGCGGAGTTTGTCGATTCAGCCTTCGCCTTCCACGACGGCCTCTACGCCGGCGCTGTTCCCGCAGCGCCTAGGCGCGCCGCCGACGACACTCAGACGCCCCCCGGCCAGGCGCCGCCTGCGCAGTTCACCAGTTTCGATTTCTTCATGGCTCTCTGCCCCGATGGAGATGTCGTCATGCGCGGCCAATACAACGGCGGCGTCGGCTCATCAGGCATCTATCGCTACGATCGCTCCGCTGATGTGCTTCTCACCATCGCAGACGGTCTCGTCAGCCTCCCGAGCACCCAGCCGCCCACCGCCAGCTTCCTGAGTGTCGATCCCTTCCCAAGCGCAGGGCCCAACGGCATGATCGCATTCGGCGCGACGTACACCGGCGGAATCGGCTCAAGAGGAATCTTCCGCAGTGATAGCACGGGCACACTCGAAACCATCGTCCACAACGGCGTCGGCTCTTTCGCTGTCCCCGACAACCCAGGCAAAAGCTTCACAGTGTTCGGCACGCCTGTCATGAACCAGGCCGGCGATGTCCTCTTCTTCGCCGAGTTTGGCGCCGGTCCCGACGATGCGGGGCTCTTCCTCTGGCGCGAAGCACAATCCGACTTTGTCAAAGTTGTCGATCTCTCAGACCCCGTCCCAGGCCAGCCCGGTGCTTCATTCTTCCTCTTCAGCAGCGCCTTTCTCAACGCTCAAGGCCATGTCACAGTCGCGGGGCGCTACACAAGCGGAGTTGGCAACGAAGGCATCTATTTCTTCGATGGTGTTGCGCTCGGCCTCATCACCGATGAATCATTACCCCTCAACGGAGCTACACCAAGCAATGTTGATCTCTTTCTCGGCGCCAACGGCTCCGGCGGAGCCGACGGCAAACCATCTTCCATCAGCAACAACGATCAAATCGTCTTCATCGCCACATTCCCCGATGGCTCCGAGGGCGTCTATCTCGCTTCACCACCACCCTGCCCAGCAGATCTCAATGGTGACGGCGCCGTAGGGAGCGGAGACTTCGCCATCATGCTCGGCTCATGGGGAACCGCCTTCGCAGACCTCGACGGCGATTCGATCGTCGGCAGCGCCGATCTCGCCCTGCTCCTCGGCGCCTGGGGCCCCTGCCCTTAGGTCCCGCCAAGAAGGTGGGCCATGTGTGCGTTGACAAAATGCCCTTCCAAATCAATGAAGAGCCTGAGATGCCTCGCGCCAATCGGGCGGCAGGCCCGCACAGCAAATCCGCTGACGCGACCCATCAGTCCAAACATCGTTTCTCCAAAAATGGCAAGGCCCGCGTGAGGGACGCGGGCGTTGCCAATGCTGAGAGAGCAAGAGGGGAACTGAGGAAGGAAGAGGGAAAAAAACAAGGAGGGAAGAACAAAAAGGAGAGAGGAAATCAAAGGAGGAAGGGAACAAGTTTCAACCGTCTGATTTATGTGTTTCTCCACACTGAAAGGCGTCATCCACACGCAGACATCACGCGCACTTTCCAAAAAATCTCACACTTTTCCCCTCGCCCCTCACAACCCCCCGCGCCCCACCTCTTTGCGCCAGCGACACTTCGCCCTTGAATACAAAAATTCCGCCAAATCTCTGTCCAGGTCGTCGCCACTGGGCGCCCCCGTCCTCTTGCCTGTATCCAACCGTCAATCCGCAGGCGCCCTGCGCTCCCAACTCGCCTTCCATCTGGCGCCAGAGAATCCAATCAAAGCCCGATCAAACATTTGCAACTCGCCGCTAATTCATCGACATTTCATCGGGATGTTGCTACACATCTACCTCAAACCTCGCCTGCACGACGCAGGGATCAGATTCAATGACTTAAAGGCAACAACATGAGCGGGAATACTGTTTTCTCAGATCGATACAAGCTTGTCGCAGAAGCAAACCGTCGAAATTACGCAAAGCGGGCAACGCGCTATGCCTCCAGTTGTGCGTGCATTCATGAGGAAGGCCTCGCGGGCGAACTCGAGGGTCTCTTGCGCACCGGGCTTTCACTCGTAGGCGATCTTGGCAGGCCTCCGCTTGCCCTCGATGCTTGTGGCGGCAGCGGCAACGCCGCTCTGAAAATGATCGAGCATGGTTGCAAAACTACACTCGCTGACATCTCTCCCGAACTGATTGAAATCTGTAAACAGGAATGCGACAATCGGGGTGTTCAATGCGACTTCGAGCTGGGGGAGATCGGCCAGTATCTCGATTCAACCGATAATAAGTTTGACCTCATCACGTTTTCTTCTGCTCTCCACCATCTTGAAAATCCCCTTCTTGTTCTCTCACTTGCAACAGATTGCCTCAGCCCCGGAGGTGTGATCGTCACATTGTTCGATCCATGCCCGTCGCCCCGCGCCGTCAAGTTGGTCACCGAGCCCGTCCGAATCCTTACGCGAATCGTCAGAGAGCCATCCCTACTGTATACGCGAACAGGCCCTGTGGTTCGCCGCTTCTTGCGCCGTGAATCAAAGGAAAAAATGGCGGCCCGGGCGCTGGAACTAAAAGATGACAATGTCGGGTTTATCGCTGAGTATCACGGCACGCGCGGGATCAACGATCGTGATCTTGTCGCCCGACTAAAAGAAGTGACACCAATAAGCGTTGTTGAGCATCACCGCTATGTCGGAGGCCACATCATTGCGCCCGTCAAATGGATGCTTAGAACGATGCGCATACCCAATCGATTCTCGCTCGTTCTTCAGAAACCACGATAACTCGCCGGGCACACGATCGTTCTTCGCTCTTGATGAAATCGATCTTGAGCCCCGCCCGCCCAACAATCCGCGCCGGAGCCCGCCATGACCACCATCTCCAAACCCTTCAACCTCCACCAATGGATCGAAGACAACAAAGAGCACCTCAAACCCCCCGTCTCAAACAAACAGCTCTGTTCCGAAGCTGAAGATGTCATCGTCTTCGTCTCCGGCGGCCCCAACACGCGCAACGACTACCACGTCAACGCCACCGAGGAACTCTTCTATCAACTCAAAGGCGATGTCGCCGTCCGAGTTCGTCCGCTCGATGGCGCCAAACCCTACGACGTCGTCATCCGCGAAGGCGAGATGTTCCTCCTCCCCCGCTGGGTGCCCCACCGTCCCCAGCGCCCCGCAAACACCGTCGGCCTCATCGTCGAGTTCCCACGTGGCGACGAAGATGACGGCCTCCGCTGGTACTGCGAAAACTGTGATGAACTCGTCCATGAAGCAAAATGGCGCCTCAAAAAAATCGACGAAGACCTCGCCGTCATTATGAACAACTTCTGGAACGGCCCCGTCGAACAACGCACCTGCAAAAAATGCAACACCGTCATCGAACACGCCGGCGAGTTCAAACTTTCACAATCCACATAACAACGCGCAGCTCATCAATACGCCCACAATACTTCCGGCGTCTTCGCCCTCCCCATGCTCAAGCTCGACCTCCACACACACATCCTCCCCCAGCGCTGGCCCGACCTCCGCGCCCGCTACAACTGCGACGGCTTTCTCTCCATCGAACACACCAAACCCTGCTGCGCCCGCCTCTATAAAGACGGCGAGTTCTTCCGCGAAGTCCAGGAAAACTGCTGGAGCCCGAGCGCCCGCATCAAAGATTGCGACTCTGCCGGCATTCACGTCCAGGCTCTCTCAACCGTCCCCGTCATGTTCAGCTACTGGGCCAAACCCGAAGACGCCCACGACCTCTCCCAACTCCTCAACGATCACATCGCTTCAATCGTTCAAGACTTCCCCTCCCGCTTCGTAGGACTCGGCACAATCCCGCTCCAGTCGCCAACACTCGCCATCCGCGAACTCGAGCGCTGCGTAAATGAACTCAACTTCCCCGGCGTTCAGATCGGCTCCCATGTCGAGCCCAACATCGCCTCAACCAGAACGCACGATTGGAATCTCTCCGACCCCGAACTCTTCCCCGTGCTCGAAGCCGCAGCCAATCTCGGCGCCGCCGTCTTCGTTCACCCCTGGGACATGATGGGCTCAGCCCAAATGCCCAGGTACTGGCTCCCCTGGCTCGTCGGAATGCCCGCAGAAACCAGCCGCGCCATCTGCTCCATTATCTTCGCAGGCGTCCTCGAAAAACTCCCAACCCTTCGCATCGCTTTCGCGCACGGCGGCGGCGCCTTCCCCGCAACCATCGGCCGCATCGAGCACGGGTTCAACGTCCGTCCCGACCTCTGCGCCTGTGACACTGCAACAAACCCCCGCGCCCATCTCGCAACAAACAACATCCCCGCCCGCTTCTGGGTTGACTCCCTCGTCCACGACGAACTCGCCCTCCGCACAATCATCAAACTCTTCTCACCCCAGCGCATCTGTCTCGGCTCCGACTACCCCTTCCCCCTCGGCGAACACACGCCCGGCGCCCTCATCAACTCCCTCCCCGATCTCACTCCCGCCGACAAACAAACCATGCTCGCCGGCGCCGCCCTCGAGTTCCTCGCGCTTGATGAAAAGAACTTCAAGACCACCTGAACGCCCCCGCGCTCCCGCGTTCACCATCCTCGCCTCGCTACACTTAAAAAATGTCCTCGCCAGCCCCCCTCACAGAGTCCCACGCCCATTCCCTCGACGCCCGGGATCCACTCGCCAACTGCCGCGACCTCTTCAACTTCCCCAAAAAACTCGAGCAACAACTCAGCACACCAATCATCTATATGGCCGGCAACTCCCTCGGCCTCATGCCCCGCACCGCATCTTCCGCAGTCCAGCAGGAACTCGAAGACTGGGCAAGCCTCGCCGTCGAAGGCCACTTCGAAGCGAAAAACCCCTGGGTCCGCTACCACGAACTTCTCCGCGAGATGGCAGCCCGCCTCGTCGGCGCCAACCCCTCCGAAGTCGTGATGATGAACACACTCACCGTCAACCTTCATCTCATGATGATCTCCTTCTACCGCCCAACTCCCCAGCGCCATCGCATCCTCATCGAAGATGACGCCTTCCCCTCCGATTCCTACGCCGTCGCCAGCCAAATCCGCCTCCACGGCTTTCAACCTGAAACATCCCTCATCCGCCTCCGCCCGCGCGCAGGCGAACGCACACTCCGCACCCAAGACATCATCAACACCATCGAAACCCAGGGCGACTCCATCGCCCTCATCTTCATCGGCGGCCTCTGCTATCTCACCGGCCAGCTCTTCGACATGCCGGCCATCACCCGCGCAGGTCACAACAAAAACTGCATCGTCGCCTTCGACCTCGCCCACGCCGCCGGCAATGTTCCTCTTGCGCTTCACGACTGGAACGTCGATTTCGCCTGCTGGTGTTCGTACAAGTATCTCAACTCCGGCCCAGGCGCCGTCGCCGGCTGCTTCGTTCACGAAAAACACTTCAATACAACCGCCGAAGCCCGCCCGCGCTTCGAAGGATGGTGGGGCGCCGACCCCGACACGCGCTTCATCATGCGCCCAGACTTCTCCCCCGCCCAGGGAGCCGACGCCTGGCAACTCTCAAACCCACCCATCTTCTCCCTCGCCCCCGTCAAAGCATCACTCGAAATCTTCGATCGCGTCGGCATGCAAGCCCTCCGGAAAAAAAGCCTCGCGCTCACCGCCTACCTCGAATCTCTCCTCGACCAACTCCTCAAAGACACCATCACCATCATCACCCCGCGCGATCCGCAACAACGCGGCGCCCAACTCTCCATTGTCATCCCCCAAAACGCCCGCGACACACGCGCCGCGCTCAAACAGCAAGGCGTCATCTGCGACGCTCGCGAGCCCGATGTCATCCGCCTCGCCCCAACGCCCCTCTACACCTCCTACCACGATTGCTGGCGCTGCGCCCACGCCCTCGCCCGCATCCTCAACCCCGCCGGAACACCCGCCCCCGGAACCCGCGCCTCATGAACGCGCAACCATCCCCAACAACTTCGCATCCCAAAACCTTCCTCATCGTCGGCGCCGGTCTCGCCGGCTCACTCCTCGCGATCTACCTCGCCAAAATGAACCACCGCGTCCTTCTCTATGAACGCCGCCCCGACCCTCGCGCCCAGGGTTTCATTGGCGGCCGCTCCATCAACCTCGCGCTCTCCGTCCGAGGCCTCAACGCGCTCCAGCAAGTCAACCTCGAAACAACCATCCTCCAAGACGCCCTCCCAATGCCCGGCAGAATGATCCACTCCCACGACAGCGAACTCACATTCCAGCCCTACAGCAAAGACCCAAACGACGCCATCAACTCCATCTCCCGTTCCGCCCTCAACATCACACTTCTCAAAGCCGCCGACGAACACAACAACGTCACCATCCATTTCGACCAGCGCTGCGTCGATGTCGATCTTGAAACCCCAGCCGCAACCTTCCTTTCCACCCACACCGGCGAACGCACTGCCGTGAAAGCAGACGCCGTCATCGCCGCCGACGGCGCCTTCTCCGCCGTCCGCGCCGCCCTCCAAAAAACCGATCGCTTCAACTACTCTCAAGACTTCCTCGAGCACGGCTACAAAGAACTCGCCATCCCGCCAACAGATTCAGGCGACTTCACCCTCGACCCCAAGGCACTCCATATCTGGCCCCGCTCCGCATCCATGATGATCGCGCTCCCCAACAAAGATCGCAGCTTCACCTGCACACTCTTCTGGCCCTTCGTCGGCCATCACAGCTTCGCCTCAATCAAAACCGCTGACGATGTTCTCCCCTTCTTCCGCGCCCACTATCCCGACGCCGTCCCCATCATGCCCACGCTCGTCGAAGACTACATGAACAACCCTGCCAGCTCCCTCGTCACCATCCGCTGCGCCCCGTGGAACTACTCTGGCAAAATCGCTCTCATTGGCGACGCCGCCCACGCCGTCGTTCCCTTTTACGGCCAAGGCATGAACGCCGCCTTCGAAGACTGCCGCATCCTCGCCGACTGCATCCACAAGTTCCCCGACGATCTCACCCGCGCCTTCGATGTCTACGCCCGCTCGCGCAAACCAAACGCCGACGCCATCGCAGATATGGCCCTCACCAACTTCATCGAAATGCGCGACAAAGTCGGCTCCCGCCTCTTCCTCCTAAAAAAACGCCTGGAAAAAACACTCCACGCCCTCTTCCCAAAAACATTCTTACCCCTCTACAACATGGTCAGCTTCTCCAACATCCCCTACGCCGAAGCCGCCCGCCGCGCCAAAAACCAGCAACGGCTCATCTGCGCGATAGCGATCATCATCACATCAACAATCACACTCACCGCGATCATTCTCCTAACCTGACAAAGCGATGCTGGGTCACCGCAGCCCATGATCTTCCTTCAACCAAACAAACACGGGCACCCAGCCCTGCGCATCCCAACACGATGGCGCGCTCTTCCCCTGTTCGTGCTTCTCGGATTTATCACGGGCCTTGCTTCAGCATGGCTGCCAATCGAACTCGCCTCCAAAGGCATCGTCATCGCAGGAACACCAGTGAATCAATGGGTTTCGGACGATGGTCTCTGGCTCCATTCACCATTCAAGGCCCTTGGGTTCGAGCAATATTTCTTGGGCGCGAAACAAGTGATGACGTCGCCAACTCCCGTGCCTATAGAAGACTTGCCAGCCTGGGTGGTAATTCCTGACCAGCCTCCTGTTATCGGTCTGTTCTCTTTTAATGCAGGTGGTTGGCCACTTCGATGTCTTTCTGGAACACTTGGCTGGAGCGGGCTTACCGGCCTTAAGCCCCTGACTTGCTCAGCCATTCATCGAAAAGACTTTATCGCCCTGCCATTATCCCCACTCCCCGTCGGCATCGCCGTCAACACACTCACATGGGCTGCCCTCTGGTGGGTCGGCGTTTCCCTTCTCATCATCATCCGCCGAACCAAACGCCAATGGGCCGGCCTCTGCCCCGAATGCGCCTACCAACTACGCGCCGACACCAAATGCAGCGAATGCGGCTGGACCCACACAACACCAATACACCTGAGCGACACATGACCGTAAGCGAGATCAAATATGTACGATCAGTCAAAAAGTTTTTTCAATTTGCATATAACAACCATCCACGACATCACACCCCCCATCACGCCGGACCTCGCAATCCTCCTCGGCTCATGGAGTTCGTAGGCGGGGGGGCGGTTCTGGCGCGGGCAGCGAGGAAGGCGGCGGGTGGCGCGAAGATTCTGCTTGGGAAGAAGGCTTCCTTGCGGTAAGGTGGCGTCGTTGAAATAGCCCACCTGCGAGGAGTTCTTATGAAGAAGCACACGCTCACTTCCGCTGCTGTTCTTATTGTTGTGGCGGGGTCGACGCAGGCCCTCGGAGCCGGCCCCTTCCCCGCTGTGTTCGAGCTTTCGGGCCTCAACGGCGCCAACGGATTTGTTATCACCGGCATCGATTTAGGCGACTACAGCGGCTCTTGTGTCTCCGCCGCCGGCGATGTGAATGGCGACGGCGTCGACGACATCATCATCAGCGCGATCCGCGCCGCTCCGAACGGCCTTAATTCGGGCGAAAGCTACGTAGTCTTCGGCGGCGCAAGCGTTGGCGCGAACGGTTCAATCGAGCTCTCTTCTCTCAACGGCGCGAATGGCTTCGTCCTCAACGGCGTCGATGCAGATGACTTCAGCGGCGTTTCCATCTCCGCCGCCGGCGATATCAACGGCGACGGCGTCGACGACATCATCATCGGGGCCAGCAATGCGGATCCGAATGGCGCCTCGAACAGCGGCGAGAGCTATGTGGTCTTCGGCGGCGCCAACGTGGGCGCGAGTGGGATCATCGAGCTCTCCTCTCTGGACGGGACCAACGGCTTCGTTTTCAACGGTGCAAACGCTCGCGACTACAGCGGCCGTTCCGTCGCCGCTGCCGGCGACGTCAACGGCGACGGCGTTGACGACGTCATCATCGGGGCCTTGCGCGCCGATCCGAACGGCGATTGGTCAGGCGAGAGCTATGTGGTCTTCGGTGGTGTTGGCATTGGTGCAGACGGCGTCATCGAGTTCTCCTCCCTGAACGTAACCACTGGCTTCGTCCTTAACGGCGTCGGTGGATTCGACTACAGCGGCGATTCCGTCTCCGCCGCCGGCGATGTCAACGGCGATGGCGTCGACGACCTCATCATCGGAGCCAGCGGTGCCGATCCGAACGGCAATCGTTCAGGCGAGAGCTATGTGGTCTTTGGTGGCGCCAGTGTGGGCGCGGGCGGCGCCATCGAACTCTCGTCGCTCAACGGGACCAACGGCTTCGTCCTCTACGGCATTGATGCAGACGACCAAAGCGGCGGTACTGTCTCCGCTGCCGGCGATGTCAACGGCGACGGTGTTGACGACATCATCATCGGAGCACACCTCGCAGACCGGAACGGCTCCTTCCAACGTGGCCAGAGCTATGTGGTCTTCGGCGGTGCAAGTGTGATTGCAGGCGGGACCATTCAGCTCTTGTCCCTGAACGGAATCAACGGCTTCGTCATCAACGGCATTGATGCAAACGATCGCATCGGCCGTTCCGTCTCTGCCGCCGGCGATGTAAACGGCGACGGTGTCGACGACATCATCATCGGGGCCTACGCCGCGGATCCGAACGGCATCTTCAGTGGCGAGAGCTATGTGATCTTCGGCGGCGCAGGCGTGGGCGCGAGCGGCTCCATTGAGCTCTCCGCCCTGAATGGAACTAACGGATTCGTCCTCAACGGCGCTAATGCGCGCGACTACAGCGGCATTTCCGTCTCCGCCGCCGGTGATGTAAACGGCGACGGCGTTGACGACGTCATCATCGGGGCCAACGGCGCCGATCCGAACGGTCTTAGTTCAGGCGAGAGCTATGTCGTTTTCGGCAGGCAGTCCGATCTTACAGATCTAAATTGTGACGACGTTGTGAACGCCATTGATTACGCGATTTTGCTGGGAAGTTGGGGTCCGTGCCCGCCGGCTCCAAACGCATGCGCTGCAGATCTCGATGGCGATGGTATTGTAGGATCAGGCGACCTGGCGCTACTCCTTGGTTCGTGGGGTTCTTGAAATCCGCAATCTTTTTCATGGCTGATTCAAAAGCGTCAACCGTCGCGCTCGCGCCCTGTTCCTGATGCCTGTGACCGTTTCCTATAAAATCATTGTCGAGGCATAGACGAACATGATGTGGAAGCTGAAACTACGGCGGGAGGAAGACCGACAATTGACGCCGCCCGTGAAGACATTTGTGAAGTGGGGCGTTGGGCCGGTGGCGCTGGTGCTCCTTTTCATTGGAGCTTCGAACGCTGCAAATATTTCCGCTGAATCCGTTGGGCATCAACCCAGGTATTCTGAACAAAACGAGCCTTTTGCCTATTTGGCCTTCGGCGCGCTGATCAATTTATGGATTCAGTACCGCGTGCTGCGCTGGCGCACACGAAAACAAAGAATCTACGGCGCCAACCAACTGAAAAACTGCCCCAAATGCAAATACTCCACCAAAGGCCTCTATTTCCCGGGAAGATGCCCCGAGTGCGGCCTCGAGTTCTTTGTTTCAGCAAACCTGAAACAGAAACCCGCAGCACAAGAGTGATACGATTCACAAAGAATCACAGCCGCGCAACGAGACAGCTCGAAAGATCAAGTGATTGTGTTGAGTCAATAACTTCTCTCCTATTTTCGTATGAAAACCATCTACGACATCACGCCACCCATCACGCAGGACCTCGCCGTTTGGCCCGGCGACACGCCGCCGACGCGCGAAGTGTTGTGCGACATCGCGCAAGGGGACAACATCACCTTGTCAACGCTGCGCGCAACGGTCCATCTGGGCGCGCACGCCGATGCGCCGATTCACTACAAAAATGGCGCACAGACCATTGATGAGCGCGCCATCGAGCGCTATATAGGTCTTGCACAGCTCATCTCCGTGCGCGCAAAACCCGGCGAAAGATTCGGTATGAACACCCTTTCTGCGCGCCCCCGCGCATCGCGCGTTCTCCTGCGCACAAACACATACCCCGATCCCGTGCGCTTCAATGAAGACTTCGCCGCCCCCGAGCCCGCGCTTCTTCACGAACTCGCCGACGCCGGCGTCGTCACCGTCGGCGTCGATACACCCAGCGTCGATCTCTACACTTCCAAAGACCTGCCAAGTCATGCTGCATGTGCGGAGCGCGACCTGGCGATCCTCGAAGGTCTTGTGCTGCAAGACGTTGCGGACGGCATGTACGAACTCATCGCCCTTCCCTTAAAACTCGTCGGCTTCGACGCCAGCCCCGTTCGCGCCATCCTCCGCGACATCGATCAGGAACGCAGCATCGATTAGCCGCCGCACGCTACACCCGGCCAGCCAAGGACTTATCTCAACATGAACTTCCTCCGCGACGACTACACACTCGCAATCGAAGGCGCCGGACCGGATGGCGCCAACCTGCCCATCCGCGCCGTCCTGGGTGTCGGCAGGAACTACGCAGCCCACGCCAAAGAGCGCGGCGCCGACCTCCCCGAACGCCCCATGATTTTCACCAAGTCCTGCACAGCCTTATGTTTATCAGGCGATGCCATCATGATCCCCCGCGCCTGCCAGGACCGCGAACAAGTCGATTTCGAAGGCGAACTCGCCGTCATCATCGGCACGCCAACCCGCGACGTGACCGAGGCTGCCGCGCTTGAACACGTTCTGGGCTACGCGATTGCCAACGATGTTTCCGCGCGGTGGTGGCAAAAAGAGGGTGCTGGCGGACAATTTCATCGCGGCAAGTCGTTCGACACATTTTGCCCGATCGGGCCGCGCGTGACGCCGGCGCGGGAAATTGCAAACCCGCAGGGGCTGACAATTCGGACGACGGTGTCGGGTGAGGAGATGCAGAGCGCTTCGACGGGGCAGATGATTTTTTCCGTGGCGTATTTAATTGCGGAGCTGTCGCGGGGGAGGACGTTGGCGCCGGGGACGGTGATTTTGACGGGGACGCCGGCGGGAGTGGGGGCGGCGCGGCAGCCGGCGCGATTTTTGCGTGAGGACGATGTGGTTGAGATTGAGATCGAGGGGCTGGGGAAGCTTGAAAACCGGGTGGCGGTTGAGGCGTGACTATAATCGAGGCTTTGATTCATTCACGCTATTTTGAGAACCAACCGCATGTCAATCGCTGCGTCAACCACCTTAACATCTGCACAGATTCGTCAGCAGTACATTGATTTTTTCGTGAAGAGGCATGGGCATGTGTTTGCGCCCTCTTCGCCGGTCGCGCCGCTTGATGATCCGACGCTGCTGTTTACGAACGCGGGGATGAATCAGTTCAAGCCGATCTTTCTTGGACAGGTGGACCCGGCGTCTGACATGGGGAAGCTCGCGCGGGCGGTGAACAGCCAGAAGTGCATCCGGGCGGGGGGCAAGCACAACGATCTGGATGATGTGGGCAAGGATCTGTATCACCACACGTTCTTTGAGATGCTGGGCAACTGGTCGTTTGGGGACTATTTCAAAAAGGAGTCGATCGCGTGGGCGTGGGAGCTCTTTGTTGATGTGTGGAAGCTTGATCCGGAGCGGCTGTATGCGACGTACTTTGAGGGGGACAAGGGACAAGAGCTTGAGCCGGATCGCGAAGCGTATGAGTTGTGGTGCAAGCACCTGCCAGCGGAGCGCGTGCTGCCTGGAAACCTGAAGGACAACTTTTGGGAGATGGGAGAGACGGGGCCATGCGGGCCTTGCTCTGAGATTCATTACGACGGGCGGAGTGATGCGGAGCGGTCGCAGACGCCGGGGTATGCGCTGGTGAACAAGGATCACGCGGATGTGATTGAGCTTTGGAATCTGGTGTTTATACAGTTCAACCGTGCGGAGAGCGGGTTAAGCGCGCTGCCGGCGAATCATGTGGACACGGGGCTCGGGCTGGAGCGCATTACACGGGTTTTGCAGGGGAAAGACAGCAATTACGACACGGATATTTTTTCGCCATTGTTTGCGCGTATTCAAGAGGTGACGGGGGCGGCGGCATATGGCGGGGAGCTTGAATCAGCGCGCGATGTGGCGTATCGCGTGATCGCGGATCACATTCGGACGCTGGTCTTTGCGATTACGGATGGGGCGGACCCGAGCAACGAGGGGCGCGGGTATGTGCTGCGCAGGATCTTGAGACGGGCGGTGCGGTATGGCAGGCAAACGCTGGGCGCGAAGGGCGCGTTTTTGTGCGAGCTGGCGCCGACGGTGGTTGAGCAGATGGGTGGGGCGTTTCCGGAGCTGCAAAGGAATCCACAGCGGGTTGTTGATGTGATTCGCGATGAAGAGGAGAGCTTTGGGAGGACGTTAAACCGCGGGATTGAGTTGTTTCAGGACGCGGCGCAGCAGGGAGAGGGTGCGAAGCGCGTTTCCGCCGAAGACGCTTTCAAGCTACACGATACCTATGGATTTCCCGTTGATCTGACGCAGATTATGGCGGAAGAGCGCGGGATGACGGTTGATGTCGCGGGGTTTGAACGCTTGATGGAGGAGGCGCGGCAGCGGGCGCGGGCGGGAGGCGGCGCGGGGGGTGATGGCGCGCATGCAGCGCTGACACTTCCCGGCGAAGCGGTGGCGCAGCTTCAACATATGAAGGTCGCAGCGACGGATGATTCACTGAAGTTTGAGACATTGCCAGCGCGGGGGACGATTCGCGCGATCTGGAATGGATCGGACTTTGATGAGAATGTGCACAGCGCGCATGTGCGCCCTGACGCGCGGTTCGGTGTGGTGCTTGATCGCACGAGTTTTTATGCGGAGATGGGCGGGCAGGTGGGCGATCAGGGGCGAATCAATATTGTCGGTGAGGCGCGGTCCAGTGTGCGCGACGGCAAGACGGGCGGAGAGTTTCAGGTGGAGGAGACGCGGGCGTACGGCGGGTATGTGCTGCACTTTGGCAGGATGCGCAAGGGTGAGATTCGCGTGGGGGATCGTATTGAGGCGCGGGTGGATCGCGGCCGGCGGGCGAAGATTATGGCGAACCACACCGCGACGCATCTGTTGAACCTGTCGCTGCGCGAGACGCTGGGCGAAGGCGCTGACCAGAAGGGATCGCTGGTGGCTGACGATCGGCTGCGCTTTGATTTCAGTCATGGCGGGGCGGTGACGACGGAGGAGGCTGGTCGGATTGAGCGGATGGTGAATGAGGAAATCGCTGGGGATAAAGAGGTTTTTGCGCAGCCGGCGCCTTTGGAAGCGGCGCGCAGCGTGAATGGTCTGCGTGCGGTGTTTGGGGAGGCGTATCCGGATCCGGTGCGTGTGGTTTCGATTGGGGCGCCGGTGGAGGAGCTGCTGGCGGACCCGGGATCGGAGCGATGGCGCGGGCTTTCGATTGAGTTTTGCGGCGGGACACACCTGGGGCGCACGGGAGAGGCGGAGGCGTTTGCGCTGATTGAAGAGACGGCGGTGGCCAAGGGTGTTCGGCGGATGACGGCGGTGACAGGGGCGGCGGCGAAGGAAGCGATTAAGGCTGGGGAAGGTTTGCTTGCGCGCGTGCGCGGCGCTGGGAAGTTGGAAGGGGCGGAGCTGGAGGGGGAAGTTGCAGCGATTCAGACGGAGCTTGAGGGCGCGACGTTGTCATTGACAACAAGGCGGTCTCTTCAGGAAGAGATTGCAAAGGTGCAGCAGCGGATTAAGGCGGCGCGCAAGCAGAGCGCGGCGGCGGGGAAGGATGCAGCGGTTGATGCGGCGAGGCGGATCGCAGAGCGGGCGGAGGGATCGATCATCATTGCGCGGCTGCCCGGCGCGGGGGCGGATCGCGGGGCGCTCCTCAGCGCGATGGACTCGATTCGGAAGAAGCGGGGTGATGCTGCTGTGATGTTAATCGGCGTTGATGAAGCAGAGGGGAAGATTGCGATTGTGGCGAATGTGCCTGAGGAGTTTGTGAAGGCGGGATTGAAGGCGGGGGATTGGGTGCGGGCTGCATCGGCAGCGTGCGGCGGGAAGGGTGGCGGGCGACCCGACTCGGCGCAGGGGGGCGGGACGGAAGTTGAAAAAGTGAGTGACGCGATCGAGGCGGCGAAGAAAGTTGCCTCGGCGTTTGTTTGAGTTGGCACTGGAGAAGATGAAGAGAGCGGGCGCGGATGTTGCGCGGGCGCTATGATGAGTGGTTGGTGGATATTTGTGCAGTCGTTATGGAGAAGATGATGCGCCAGAGTGAAGCATGCGTTGGATTCGGGTGGGCGCGGTTGGTTGTGTTGGCGACGATTGTGTGCAGCGTTGTGATGGGGATGGCGGCTCCGACGGCGCAGGCGGGGCAGCTGCGCGAGACGCGGAGCAAGCATTACCGGATTTCGTCAGACCTACCAGCAAGAGAGTTGAAGGAATATGCGCGGCACATGGATGCGGTGCATCGGGAGTATGACCGCATCTTTGTGAACTTTGCGGCGCGGAATGCGGATCGGGTGCAGCTGTATATTTTTGAGCATGAGGCGGATTATGTGAGTTTTCTGGCGGGACAGGGTGTTGATGCGCGGAACACTGGGGGGTTGTTTTTTGTGCGCGGGGGCGATGCGGGGTTGGCGACGTTTGTGCGCGAGCAGACGAAGCAGCGCGTATTGCATACGTTGCAGCATGAGGGGTTTCATCAGTTTGCGTATTTGCGGATCGGGCAGATGCCGCAGTGGGCGAATGAGGGGCTGGCGGAGTATTTTGGTGAGGGGAAGGTGGTGCGGGGGAAGTTTCGACTTGGTTTGGCGACGGAGGGAAAGATTCTGGCGATGCGCGAGGCGATTGGCGCGGGGCAGCACTTTCCGATTCGACAGCTGTTTGAGATGACGAATCAGGAATGGAATGCGCGGGTGACGGGCGGTGATCGGCGGGCGGGGTTGATGTATTTGCAATCGTGGGCGGTGGTGCATTTTTTGGTGCACGCGGAGGGCGGGCAGTTTGCGCCTTTGCTGGAGCACTATTTGAAGCTGGTGTCGAAGAGCTATACGCCGGAGCATGCGTTTCGGGAGTCATTTGGAACGGATGATTTGGGGTCGCTGGAAGTTGCCTGGGTGAACTTTTTTCAGGGGCTCCAGGCGGATCCGTTGGGGTCGGCGATTGAACGGCTGGAGTTTTTGGGTGAGGGGATGAAGTGGCTGTATGAGGAGCAGCGAGAGACGGCGGGGGATATTGATGAACTCAAGAAGCTGTTGCGTTCGTCGGGATTTTATGTGACGCGGTTTGAGCATGGCGCGGAGCGCCGGCAGAGCGCGAGTGAGGATCGGTGGTTTGTGGCGCCGAAACCGTTGCAGGGGCGGAAGAGCGCGGAGCTTGTGGTGACAAAGAGTAAGAAGATGGGGATGCCGTATGGGCTGAAGATTGAGGGGCTGCGGGCGCGGGTGGAGTTGGTGTGGTATCGGGATGATGAGACGGATGAGCTGCGGTATGAGGTTGAGTTGCGGTAGGGGAAGAAGGCTGGTGGAGTTGCCCGTGGCGTGAGGATCTATACGGTGCGCGCGATTCCAACGGTTGTAAGAAAGATTGCATGTTGGCTGCTTGTGGCTGTGGTGATTTCACTTGGCGTCGGCATTGGGGCTGGTTTGCTGGGGCCGCCTGGCGCAGAGTTGAAGCCGGCTCATTCGATTTGGCCTCAGGCGCCAGTTGCCGGCTTGCCTCCATTTCCGGGCCCACTTCCACCACCCGGAATGGGAATACCTTTGGAGTTTCAAGTGGGGATTGCGTATCAGTCCTTGGGGCTTGGCGCCAAACTTCACCAAACGCATGTCAGCCATATGAATTTGCTAAATCCGAAAAATTGGCTTCGCGAGGAGTTTCGCGTGGGGTGGCCGTTTCACTGCTTGTCAGCAGTCCGATTCCAAGTCAATGGGCCGGGTGGCAAGCGGTTGATTCCCGTGTCATCGTGGATTGGCGCTGGCGTCAGCATCACTGATGGACCGATGGGATCGTCTGACTTATTCGGGCGCACTGTACCGCTGCGCCCGCTGCCACTATTGCTTTTGTTCAATATCGTGTTTTGGAGCGCTACGGTGTGTGGGCTGGGTAATGCGCTTGTTTGGTTTCGGCGTTTTCGTCGGCGAGGGAAGGGCCTTTGTGTTGAGTGCAGCTATCCCACACCGCATATCGTTGGCCCGTGCCCGGAATGTGGCGGGGTAAATGATGGCGCTCGGAGTTCGTGAGTTGCAGTGTTAGTTTTTGATGCGTGTGTACTTGGCTTCGTAGATGCCGAGGGTGGCGCCGCTGGGTAGTGTGATTCTTGTGAGCAGGCCCCAGCCGGCGTCTTCAATTTCGGCGCAAGGGGTGTTGTGAGAAGCGAGTTTGGCGGTGGTTTGCTCAATATCGTCACAGATGAGGAAGAGCTCGTGTTGGGGGAGGTCGGCTGAGCTTACGCCGATTTCAGAGGGGGGCAGGGCGAAGATCAGCCATCCGTCGCCGATGTCAATGTGCTTGAGTTCGAGCACATCACGAAGGAACGCGCGGTCGGCTTCGGCATTTTTGGAAGAGAGGAGAACGTGGGCGCCGGTGATCATTGGTTGCTCCTTGCGTCTTGGCGTTGGGCATGAAGGTTGTTTATCGGGAACGAAAATAGTGTAGATGGATCAGCCGGAGCGTGAAGTTTTTAGCGGGTGGTTTGGAGAGTTAGGCCGAAGGAGCGTTCGCCTTGTGGTGTGGGCTCGGCGAAGCTGAAGGAAATGGCGCCGTCTTCGGCGGTATAGGTCAGGCGCTGGTGGCCGCCATCCACCTCTCGAACGAAGAGGGCGCGGTTGGCTTCGATTTCTGTGAGTGTGAAGACGAGGGGCTCATCTTCCCAGGCTTCCAGGGAGGCGCCGAAGTGGCGCAGGCGCATTTCGACGTGGTCCTCGACTTGTTCGAGGATGATGATTTCATGGAGGAGGAGTTTGCCGTTGCGGATCCAGCGAAACATGCCGGTCATGGAGTTTGCAGCGGGCGCAGTCCAGTGTTCTTCGACTTGTTGTTTGTCATCGGAGTGGATGTGGGCGCCGACGAGGAAGTCGAGATCGTTGAGCGAGGCGCGGGCGGGAGTGAGGGAGGAGTTGGGCTTGGTTTCGCTTGGTTTCGCGGAGGCGGTTGCTTTCTCACCGGGATGGCCGGCGAGGCGAATCTTGTTTCCGTCGGGATCGTTGAAGTCGGCAAGTCGGACGACGTTGGGAATGTGGATGGTTGGACCGATGAAGGTAACGCCGCGATGTTCGAGTGTGACTCGGGCGGCGTCAACATCATCGACGCCGAAGTTCATAGAGGTTGTGCCGCTGCCTTGTGATTCACCCTGGCCGAGGCCGATGGTGACGCCTGGGATGCCCGGCTTGATGCGGGCCCAGTTGATTTCATCGTTGCGGCTTTCGAGTTCGAAGCCGAGGGTGTCGCGGTAAAAAGTGATGGCGCGATCCAGGTCGGCTACGTGGAGCTGGACGAGGAGTGTTGGCTGCCAGCCGACTTGGGCAGCGGGTTCAGCGTTTGCGTCGGATTCGGCGCGGGTGATTGTGAGTGTTGTTATCGCGGCGAGGCAGATGACGAATGGAGTGTACAGTTTCATTGGTGTTCCTCAGTGAGTTGTAGAACGGGCATGTTGTCTTGCGGATGAGTTCAGCTGTGATGCGAGAGCAGTTGGTACAACATGAGTTTGTTGCCGTCAGCGTCGAAGAAGGTTGCGAGGGCGACCATATCGGGGATGGTCATGGTTTCGCCGTCGAAGCGGACGTTCTGTGATTCAAGCGTATCGCGGGCGGCGGCGATGTCCTTGACGCCGAAGGTGAGCGTGGCGCCGCCTTTGACCTCGGGGGCTTCGACCTGCGAAAGGCCGACGTTGACGCCGGTGATGTGTGTGCGCATTTCGGCCCAGCCCATTTCGTCCATTTTATAGTCGACTTCAAAGCCGAGTTTTTCCTTGTACCAGGCGAGGGCGGCGTCGAGATTGGAGCATTGGAGGCTGCAGGTGAGGCCGTTGTCATAAGAGAGGGGCATAGCTTGGTGTTCCTTTGTGAATGTCAGGAAGAATATGACCGAAAAGTGAGATTTCGCACTAGTCATATTTGTATATGAGATATACAATCATGTCAATGGTTGAAGTTGAAGAAATGGAGGAATCGTTGGCGGGACTCATCGAGCTAACGGGACGGCGATGGGCGATTCCGGTGATTGCAGCATTGGGTGAAGCTGGGGGTGCGAAGTTTGTGACGCTGGCTCGGCGTCTTGGGGTGAGCGCGGAGTCATTGTCGCGGACGCTGGGGGCATTGATTGAGATGGATTATGCGCTGCGGAATCCGGGGTATGGGCATCCGATGAGGCCGGAATATTTGCTGACGCCCTGGGGGGAGGCGGTGGCGCCGGGATGCGCAGAGGTGGAGGCGCGGGTGAAGCGGGCGGGGGCGGAGGATGTGTGCGCGAAGAAGTGGGCGCTGCCGGCGCTGGCGGCGATGGAGCTTGGGGCGGAGCGGTTCGGCGAGGTGCGGCGGGCGCTGGAGGGGGTGACGCCGCGGGCGCTTTCGATGGCGCTGCGCGAGTTGGTTGAGGCGGGGCTCATTGATCGGCGAATCATGAGCGATCAGCCTGTCGAAGTGGTGTATTTGCTGACGCAGCAGGGGCGATCGACAGCGAAGGCGGCGGTGAAGTTGGCGCGGGCGTGCGGGTATTAGGCGGCGGGACTGGGCTGGGCGGTGGCGGTTGGCGTAGAGTTTGGCAACTGTATGAGCCGCGAATCGGAAACAACATGTGAAATAGAAGAGCCGTCGCGCCCGAGCAAGGTGGCGGGGCGTGGTCGTCGGTGGACGTTGATGCGCGTGGTGTGCGGGCTGAATGCGTTGTTGGTTGGCGGGTTTGTTTTGCATGCGTGGCCGAACGTGACTGCGGAGGCTGATCTTTCGCGCGTGGGCGATGTTGCGGGGGATCTTGCAGCGATTGTTCGCGCAGGGATTGAGCATGAAGAGGACAATGCCTGGCCCGAATATCAGCGTATTCGCGAAGAGTTCTTAGAGCTTTATTTGGAATATGAGGAGCGAACACAGCGATATGCGCGGGGAGGATCGCTGACAGGGGCGTTGTATGACGGGTGGCGGGGTCTATTTGCGGCTGGAATTGATGAAGAGGAGGTGAGGAGTGAATCGGCGGGTGGCGCATCACAATCGCAGGAATATTCAAGGGAAGAAGTGAGAATTGCGTGGCAGATGGTGGCGCCGCTCGCGGAGTCGATTGAAGAGGCGTCGCGTTTGCCAGCGATGGCGCCGGGCGAGCCCGAGCAAGATGTATTTGACGTTTGGATCTCACAACCAGGTGTGGGTATGCGGCATGTGGATTCCGTTTTGTTCGGCGGGTTGACGATGGCGATGAACGATGCGCAGTGGGATGAGGTTATCCGATGGCTGAGCGTTATTTCGCGTGTGAGCAATCAGCAGGCGAAGCTCTTTGTGCTGGGTTTGGTGCTGGCTGACGGGCGAATGGAGCAAACATTGTGGCGTTTGAATGCCGGCATTCATCAGCATGATCTAAGTGAGGAAGATGCGGAGCGATTGCTTAAAGCCCTGGAGGTGTTTGGACTCAATGATGAGACATTCGAGCGAGCGTTGAGGAGCGAAAGCCAGTTCTTTTTTAGACAGGCGGCACCGATGTTTGATCGTCGGGGGAGGATGATGATCTGGATGCATGAGAAATCGCGTTGGCATCAGGCGATCCAGCGTTATTACGGTTTTGGCCAAGTTAAAGACGCGGTTGGCGCGCGGTTGCTCAACGGCGTGTTGCTCGACATGCCGACGTGGGATGATGCGAAGCATTTGATTGACCACGACATCAGCGACGCCCGCTATTTGTTGGAGGAGTGGCGATCGGCAGCTCCGGAAGAGGTCGCAGAGGAGGATTTGACTCCCCTCCAGGCGTCGCTTGACACGCGCTCGATTCGCACTATTGCACACGACGCGCGTGCAGGAATTGAACGGCGCAAGGCGGTTCTTCGCGTCATGCTTCGGCTTGAGATTTATCACGCCCGGCATGGCGAGTGGCCGGCGAAGCTTGTTGACGCAATGGCGATTGAAGAGACGATCGATCCAACGACGGGCAAGGGGATGGTGTATGAACGGACGCCTGATGATCCGAATCACCAGTATGTGTTGAAGACGCTGGCGTCGCCGGCGCCGCGGGGCGTCGGAGCGGATGGTGTGCTGAGTCATGGGCCGTAGGTACGGGGACGGCTGAAAAAAAGTCAATACGGTCATATGCTTGAGAGGTAGAGTCTCACGCGAATGGGCCGCGATCATCTGGAGCTTTGAGCAATGCAATCGCCACCTTCGGCACAGTCCAGACAAGCAGCGCGCGGCCATCGGCTTTTTTCGGTTCTTGGAATAGCCTGCGTGGTGAACGCGCTGCTGGTTGGCGCGTTCGTGTGGAAGGCGTGGCCGAACGTGACAGCGGAGCCTGATCTTTTGCGCGTAGGCGATGTGCGGGGGGATATTGAAGAGATTTTTAGAAAGGAACTGGAATGGGAGGAAGACAATGCGTGGCCGGTCTATCAGCGCATAAGCCAGAAATATCAATCGCTGGATCAGGAGTTTCAGGAGCGGACGGGTCATTTTGATTCGCGAGGAATATTGCACCGCGCGCTGTCTCGGTCCATGTCACGGCGCTACATGTATTCGAGCGATGTTCAACATGCGGCGACATTAAATCACACTTCAATGCATCACCCGCGCGTGATCACCTTCACAGAGGATGAGATTAACCTCGCGTGGGAGATGGCATTTCCGCTAGCTCAAGAGGTTGAAGAAGCATCGAGTCTACGTGGAATGGCGCCTCGTGTAGAGGAGCCGGATAGAAAACATGAGGCCGTATGGATTTCAACGGAGCTCGTTATCTGGCACATCGACTCGCTTTTGTTTGGCGGATTGAATGTGGCGATCAACGACGCGCATTGGCAAGATGCAGTTCGATGGCTCGAAGCCATCAATCGTGTGAGCAATCAGCAAGCGGGTCTGCTGATTTTTTCAGGATGGGTCTACGCAAACATGAGAATGGAATCTGCTTTATGGAGTCTGACAGCAGGTGTCAATCAGCATGATATGTCGGCGGATGATGCTCAGCAGCTACTCAGTGCTTTAGAGATGTTGTCGCTGAGCAAGGAATCACTCGATCTCGCGTTGCGAACTGAAAGCAGGCGCATGTCCAGACAAGCTGTCGAAAGGTTTGACCATCATGGCCGGATGATGATCTGGAAATACAAATGGGGGATACGGAGTGAGTTCAGGCCCTGGGGTCACGTCATAAGCTACTTTCAGAAGTTAAGCGGCGTTGACGTTCCGCTTGTCGCCCGGCTGTTGAACTGTTTGTCATTTGATGTGCCGACATGGGATGATGTGCAGCAAGAGATTCACAGCGAGTGTGAGTTTACGCAGCAGCTTTGGGACGAATGGAGTGTCCCGATGCCTACTTACGATCAGGTCATGGAAGACGCGCCTGCAATTCTATCTTCGTTGAGGGTGCCATTGGTTCGTGGATGGGTTCTAGGACATTTGTATGAAACCAAACTGCGGAAGACCGTCCTTCGCGTAATGCTTCGGCTTGAAATTTATCATGCCAAATTTGGCAAATGGCCGGATCAACTCGTCGACGCGATGTCTGTAGAAGACACCATCGATCCAATTACTGGTTCGCCCTTTGTTTACGAACGGATTCCTGAGGACGAAGACCGACCGTACCTCTTGAAAACGACTTCGCCGCTCGTGCCTGGGAGGGTTGGTCACGACGGCATCGTGAACTACCGGCCGCAATTTGATTGAGACTGAGTAGTGATGGCGGGGTCTTCGACGTGAAGAGGACGATCCGCCATTTTCGTAAGATTCCGCCGCTTTCGGGCATTTTCGCTGGATTGGCGCGTGGCTTGTGGCCGAGGGCTATAATGTCTGTGCCTGCGGTGTTGGGGTTTTCCCAGCAAGGCAGGCCCAGTTTGATGGACCGATCGCCCCGCCCGAGTCGCAGAGGTTCCATGTTTCTTTTTCAGCGTCGGGTAAGGATCGAGTTCGCAATGAAGCGAGTATATGTCGGTAATCTTCCATACAGTATGAATGATGATGGTCTCAGTGATCTCTTTGGAGAGCATGGGGCGGTGGCGTCGGCCAGAGTGATCGTAGACCGGGAAACTGGTCGATCGCGCGGGTTCGGATTTGTCGAGTTTGACGCGGACGGTGAAGGCGATACAGCCATCACCGCGATGAATGGACATGAAATTGATGGCCGGGCCCTGACTGTCAACGAAGCCCGACCGCGCGAAGAGCGTGGCGGCGGCGGTGGTGGCGGCTATCGCGGCGGCGGTGGCGGTGGCGGTGGCGGTGGTCATCGCGGCGGCGGCGGCGGACGATCGCAGGATCGCGGCGGCTGGTGAATCACCCCTGAAGTGTCAATAAACACCCTTTGAGAATACGAGAGGGAGGCCGCCTGAGTGTGGCCTCCCTTTTTCATGCGCGCGATCTGAGAGACTCGTACAATGGGCGTCTATGCGATCGTTGTTCGACATCCTGGCGCCGGCGCTTGTGGGCGTGGCGCTGGTTGCGATTGCTCCAGGAGGATGCTCTACGATGACAGCGACGGATGAGCCGGGGACGAAATCGGGAGCGGGTGAACGTTCTCCAGGTGAGCGTGAGATTGCTGGGCGCGTTGATGCTGAGGCTGAAATCCGGGAGTTGCACGAGTTCTTTGAGCGTTGGTATCGGGGGGATACCGAGGAAACGGAGACCGCCTTTGTGCGGTTTGGGGCGGCGCTGGGGCCTGGTTTTCGTTTGGTTTCTCCGGAAGGCGATGTGTATGACCGCCGGGCGATTTTGGATGCTGTGCGCAAGGGGCACAGCGCAGAGGGCGACGTGCGCATCTGGATTGAGAACATCAAGGTGCGGAAGATTGGCAGGGAGTCAATCTTTGCGACGTATGAAGAATGGCAAAGCTCGCAAGGTGAAACGACGGGGCGCATCAGCACGGTTCTTTTCAAGATTGACCCACACGGATTCAACGGCGTGCTCTGGATGCACGTTCATGAGACGTGGCTTCCTGGGGGAGGGAGCGAGCGATGAAGGATCAGGCAGCGATCGCGAGGATTCAGTCGCTGCGCGCCGCGCGGGCCCGGCCGAATCGGGCGGTTTCGTTGGGGACGGTTCTGGCGGGGGAATCGCACAGTCTGGATGATCGGCATAGCCGGCTTGGCGCCGTCGGAGAGGCGTGGCTGGCGACGTGCCCGGCGGATCTCATAGCGCGGACGGCGATCTCGAAGGTTTCGCGCGGGGTGGTGACGGTGGCTGTCGGTGACGCTTCTGCACGATTCCGGATAGATCGTGCTCTTCGTGAGGGGCTTGAGGGGGAGTTGATTCGCGCTTCGAAGACGCCGATTCGCCGGGTGAAGGTGCAGGTTGTCGCTTCCCCCGCCGTCGGGCGCTCAGGCGGTCCTTACCGGACGACACGCCAATAAACCGGTGTCCTGCGCACAAGGTCCGGCCATGTTCGGACCGATATCATCCGATATGTCTCGCCGCGCCAATACAGACCTTTCTCCTGAGCTGCTCACGCATATGCGCGCGATCAAGGCGAAGGCGACCGAGTACGGGTTGACGTTTTATGAAGTTATCTTCGAGGTGCTCGACTTCGAGACGATGAACCAGATTGCGGCGTATGGCGGATTTCCGATTCGCTATCCGCATTGGCGCTGGGGCATGGAATACGAAAAGCTCTGCAAGCGCGACGCGTACGGGCTTGGGCGCATTTATGAGATGGTTGTCAACACCGATCCATGCTATGCGTACTTGCAGGAATCGAACTCTGTCACCGATCAGAAACTGGTGATGGCGCATGTGTATGGGCATGCGGATTTCTTTCTGAATAACGCGTGGTTTAGCGAGACCAATCGCCGGATGATGGACGAAATGGCGAACCACGCGACGCGTGTGCGCCGGCATGTCGAGCGCGAGGGATCTGAAATAGTCGAGCAGTTTCTGGATATATGCCACACGATCGAGCATTTGATCGATCCGCATTCGGTTTTCGTCAAGCGTGAAAGCCAGTCTGGGCGGCGGCGGGGGAGTTATCAGGATGCGCAGTCCAGCTTTGAGCCGGACAAGCTTCCGGCGAAGTCCTACATGGAGCCTTATATCAATCCGCCCAGAGCGCTGGAGGCGCAGCGCATCGAACACGAGGAAAAGCTCAAGGCCAGCGAGAAAGTTCCGGCCCAGCCTACGCGCGATCTGCTGCTTTTCTTGTTGCAGAACGCACGGCTTGAGCCGTGGCAACATGACATTCTCTCGCTGATTCGTGATGAAGCGTATTACTACGCCCCGCAGGGCATGACCAAGGTCATGAACGAGGGGTGGGCGAGCTATTGGCACTCGAAGATGATGACCCAGCACTTCCTTGAAGCGAGCGAAATTATCGACTACGCGGAACAACACTCCGGCGTCGTCTATATGGCGCCTGGTGGTTTTAATCCTTACAAGATTGGGATTGAGATGTTCAAGGACATCGAGCGCCGCTGGAATAAGGGTCAGCACGGGGCTGCATGGGAGTCGCTTGACAATCTTGGGGCGCGCAACGCATTTGATGATAAGTCAATGATGGGTCGGGAGAAGATTTTCGAGGTGTCGCGCATTTATAATGATGTGAACTTCATTGATGAGTTTCTGACGCCGGAGTTCGTTGAGAAACACAAGATGTACCGCTGCGCGACGGACCCGCACACTGGTGAGGTGAAGATCGTTTCGCGTGACTTCCAGGAGATCAAGCAAATGCTGCTTTATCGCCTGACGAATATGGGGCAGCCGTATATTTACGCAGTCGATGCGAACTATCTCAATCGGGGTGAGCTTTTCCTGGCGCAGCAATGGAACGGGCTTGATATTGAAATAAAGTCAGCCGTCGAGGTGCTGCGCAATTTGCGCAAGTTGTGGGGACGGCCTGTTCACTTGCAGGCGCGCATTGAAGAGGCGATGCACCTTTTCACCTGCGAAGACGCTGACGAAGAGCACATCAAGCGGGAAAAGATCACCGATGAAACGCCGGCGCCGGCGCACATCATAACATAGCACGAACACCCGCAGCTCTCTTCATGCGCGCGGGTGAAACCGCTCGTGGATGTCTTTGAGCCGTGCTCGGTCAACGTGTGTGTAGATCTGTGTTGTGGTGACATCCGCGTGGCCAAGCAGCTCCTGCACGACGCGCAGGTCAGCGCCGCCGATGAGCAGGTGTGTGGCAAATGAGTGCCGGAGCGTGTGGGGATGGACATCGCGGATGCCGGCTTTGGCTGCGGCGCGTTTGACGATCTGCCAGATCGCGACGCGCTCGAGCGGGCGGCCGGTGCGAGAGAGGAAGATGCAGTCTTCGTCACGGTTGTCGGGCTTGAGGAGCCTTTCCCGGCATTCAGCGACATACTGCTCCAGCGCGCATTCTGCGGGCTCGCCCATCGGAACGAGCCTTTCTTTTCCGCCTTTTCCGGAGATGCGCACGACGCCAAGTGTTTCATGAACATCGCGCAGGCGCACCGTCGCAGCCTCCGAAGCGCGCATGCCGCAGGCGTACATCATTTCGAGAAGGGCTCGGTCGCGCAGCCAGAGGGGCAGGGTGTTCGGCTTGTTATTTTCCGTAGGTGTCGGCGCTTCCACCAGAGCTCGCGCCTGGTTGGGCGAAAGCACGCCGGGAATTCGGCGCCAGCGCGTTGGCTGTTCCAACCAGTCCGCGGGGTTGACTTCAATGCGTCCGTTGGCGTGCAGCCATTTAAAGAGCATCTTGATGGTGGCGAGATGGCGAGCGATCGAAGAGGCAGCCATGCCGCGCTGGCGTTTGAGCTCGACAAGGTGTTTGGATAAATCGCGCGGACCTACTTGTTCAATGTTCCCCTGGCCAGCAGCGAGCAAGTCCTCGAAGAGATCGCGCAAATCTCGCCCGTAGGCGTCAATGGTGTTGGCGCTCAGGCCGCATTCGACGCGAATGAACGTGAGGAACCCTTCGCGGACAGTATGAAAATCAGTCGGTCGAACCATGGACCGCTCTCATCGGCCGGCGAGGCGAAGGAAGCTGATTTTCAATACTGCGCCGCGGAGAGTAGTTTGGAGGAGAGTTGCAATAATGACGGAGGGACGTGCCGCTGGGCGTCAGAGCTGGCGAGCTTTAGTTGGAAGGCGGGTAAAGAATCCAGTCGCCGGGCTCGTCATGTGCGCCGAAACTCCGGGCGGCGTCGGGAATCGGAGCGCCGTCTTTGTCCAGGAACGGCTGTCCGCCTTCATCAATTTGGTTGGCGCCGACGGAGTAAAGAAGGGGCGCGCCATCCTGGAGTTTGTAGCGCAGGGGCTTGCCGTCGAAGCGATCAAGCGGGAGGGTTGGCAGAAGATCCGGCGTGAGCTGCACGAGTGTTTCGGGGTAAGTGTGCTCCCTGCGTTTATAGAGTTCGAGCGCGATGATCGCCCGGACAGCGTCGCGCTGAAGGCGAAGGATTTCTGCATGTCGGGCTGGACGATCGAGTGTTGGCATAAGAATCAGGATTGGAGAATACTTGAGCCGCGTGAGCATATTTCTATCGATCCGCTCCAGAAGCCCATTGAGGTCAAAGACAAGTTGTTGCCACAATGGAAGACCGGCAATGCGCTCCGTCTCATTCATGATCTCGTCATATTTGTTGATGATTGTTTTGCGTGAAGCGATAACGGGCGCAAAGGCTGGGCCCGTGAAAGCCTTGGCGCTTAGTTCGAGGTTCGGCTCCAAGCCGATGTCGCTTCCGAGGCGCAAACCTTCGGGAGTAAGGCGTCCATCGCCAACGCCATCGTCGGAGTAGGCGCGCTGGATAATGTCATTGAACACGAGGCGTTCAGTTTGGAGAGCGGGGCGAACATCGAATGGGCCGCGCTCGAGATGATGTGCAAGTCGTGCAAGTTGTTCGTTTGATAAGACATCTGAGTACTCATGCAGAATGTCTTGGAACGCGCTGAGTGCGAAGCTGTAAATAGCCATGTCAACAAGGACGTCGATCAACGTTTCTTGAACCCGTTCATGTGAGGCAATGCTGAGCACGGCAATAAGATTGTCTTCGACGCGCCCAGAATCTTTCTGTGTAGCGGCGAGTCTGGCGTCAGCAATAAGCAACTGGGCAGCTTTTCGCAGAGGGCCGAGGTGAGGCAAGAGCACTTCGAATAACATCGGGTTGGCGTTCTGTGATGGCGGACGTGGATCGCCGCCCATCGCAATTGCGATCTCTGGCTCAATCGCAGTGGTCCATGGGCGACCCAAATATGGCTTGCGGGCTGCCTGGCGGAAGAGCTCGAGCGCTTCGGATTTTTCTTTGATGAGCGCGACCTGCTCATCCCAGGTTTCATCGGCAGGCGACCTGGCCCAGATGTCTTTCACATGCTCAGGAAGCGGATAGAGACGAAGGATTGCCTTTCGATAGAGAGGCCAGGCGCGGTCCTGTTCGGGAATTGCTTCGATTTTGGCATTGGTCTCAGCGATGTAGTTGCGCGCGATGTTTGGTGAGCGCGTGTTGAAGCGGATGAACTCGAAGCTGTAAATAAGAATGGCGAGAACAACAAAAGCGCCAACGAATTTGAGAGCTCGCATAGTGATTCTCCAGGGGAGTGGACGTGTACGGCGTTTGGCGCGGGTAATGAGCTTCGCAGCGGATTTGGAATCACCAAACGAGGTTGCAAGCTCTTCGGGAGTGGCGCCTGCTTTAACGCCGTCAGAAAAATGAGCGCAGAGCTCGCGCGCGACATCTGCTCTTTCGAATCGCCAGAGTCTTGTGCTGCGAACGACCTTGGTCGCGAGCTGGCGAAGCGAATCAGGCAGCTCTGAGCATTCGATCACACTGCGCCAATCGAGTCGCGCGGTGAGCTTCCTGCGGAGGATGTCGCGGAGGGGCGTATGCGCAAGTTTGTTAAGGACACTCACAGAGCGATCCCTGGCTGAGTGAAGCAGGCCGGCATGGCGCGGGCCAGACCCAGCGAAGCGAGGGCGGCCGTCATGGTCTGAAGTTCTTTGGCGCTGCTGGCAAGCTGGCGTTTGCCCTTGGTTGTTAAGCGGTAGTACTTACGTTTTCTGCCCGATGGAGCATCGCGCCAGACGCCTTTGATAAGGGCCTTGGCTTCAAGGTTGTAAAGCATGGGGTACAGGGTTGATTGCCCCATCGCCAGGACGCCATCCGTTTGGCTGGCGAGAGACTGGACGAGCTCGTAGCCGTACATTTCCTGGTTTTCAAGGAGTTTAAGGACGGCGGCAGGGCCGACGCCGCGCATAAGTTCTCGTTCGAGTCGCATGGGAGGGATCTCTGGATGGTAGTTGTCGTGGGATACTATGTAAAGCATAGTATGCAATTGTACGAAGAAAAATCAAGGGAGTTTCTGGGAATTTGGAAGTTTGGAGGCTGGGCGGGGTGTTCTTGGCTGTTTGTCCTTCGTCCGTATCGAGCGGGCGCATCGCGGGAAAGGTTGCGACGCGCTAGTAAGAAGGCGGATGGAGTATCCAATCGCCGGGTCTATCGCGCTTGCTCAGATTCTGAGCTGCATCAGGCGACGGGACGCCGTCATCATCGAGCGCGGGTTCACCGCCCTCATCTTTTTGGTTGGCGCCGACCGAGTACAGCAGTGGGGCTCCATCCACCAACAGGTATCGCAATAGCTGCCCGTCAAAGCGGTCCACGGGAAGTTCGGGCAGCAAGTGCGGCGTCAACTCCTCCAGCGATTCGGGATACGACCCCTCGCGTCTCTTATAGAGTTCCAGCGCGATCACAGTGCGCACAGTGTCGCGCTCAAGATGAAGAATTTCAATGTACCTAGCAGTGTGTTCGATGCCAATAGGCATGTACACCGCGATGAGTTCTTGCTTACTCATCGCGACTGGGTCATTGTAGAGTCGCTCCACACGTTCGTAGTCATCGAACTTCACCAACTCCTGCAGAGGCAAACTGGACACACGCTCCATTTCGGCAACGATTAAATCGAACTCATTGACAATGTCCGCGCGAGAGTAAACCCAATGCGCTAGTGCCGGCCCGAAGAACGGACCGAACTCGCACCCAAACCAATTGCCAACAAGGCCAAAATTAAGCAACACACACGCTCCATAAGGCGTCAGCTTTCCGTCGCCGGCCCCATCATCCGTGTATGCGCGCTGAATGATGTCATAAAACGTTTGCCGTTCGTGTTGCGATATCGTCTGATGATTCATACTTGTCTTTCCAAGCATGTGTGACATCCGTAGCATTTGTTCGTCAGTGAAAAGGGCTGGATGCACATACAGCGCATTGTGAAGCGTTATCAGCATGATGCTATGGATTGAAACATCAACGAGTTCACCGATGATCGTCTCTTGGATTTTGTTATGCGTTGACATTCCTGCGAGAGCTGTGAGGTTCTTCTCTACACGTTCAGAATCTTGTTCGAAGGCTGCAAGCCTGGCGTCGGCCGCAAGTAGTAATGCTCCGTTCCGCAGTGAGCTATAGTGCGGCATCGTTGTTTCAATCAGCAGCGAATGAGCAGTCTGTTGCGTGGCGATTGGTTCAATCTGCATCGCTTGAGCGATATCGGGCTCGATTGCGGTAGCCCACGGGCGACCAAAGAATGGTCTTTGGCTCGCTTGTCGAAAAAGCTCGATCGCTTGAGCTTTATCGTGAATGATCGCGGTCTGTTCCTGCCACATCTCGTCATCTGGTGACTCAGCCCACACGCTACTCATGCGAGCTGGCAGTGGATGAAGGCTAAGAATAGCTTCGTGGTAGATCGGCCACGCGCGGTCCTCTTCCGGAATCGCTTCGATTTGTGCATTAATCTCAGCTACATAATCTCGCGTGATGGTCGGCCTGCGCATGTTGAAGCGGATCAACTCAAAAACGTATACCACAACCAGCAGCAGGAGAACAACGCCAGCAATCTTCACCGTACGCGACATGAATCTCCACAGCACGTGGCGCTGGTGTTTTCTTTCCCGCCGAATGCGCCTCGCTGCTGATTGGGCGTTGCCAAATGAGTTCGCAAGCTCTTCCGCCGTGGCGCCCTTTTCAAGCCCGTCATGAAAACTGGCGCATAGTTCGTGCGCCACACTCGTCTTTTCCAATCGCCGCAGACGAGTGCGAAGAACAACTTTGGTTGTGAGCTTCTGAAGAGAAAGTGGAAGCTGGGCGCCGTCAATTACGCCGCGCCAATCTTCGCGCCCAGTAAGCCGGCCGCGGAGGATGTCGCGCAACGGCGTATTCGCAATCTTCCGGTAAATGCTCACAGTGATTCTTTCGTGGACTTGGTTCTTATCTTGTCGCCATGATTATCAGGACGACGAAGAGTGCGCATGTTAACATAAAATGAGCGAATGCAACACTTCGTGTGTCTACTCTTCCCGCGCTTCGATCAGTTCGACCTTCAAAACCAGACGGCGGGTTCCGCGGCGGATGGTCACCTCAACCCGCTCGCCGGGCTCGTATTCACTGAGGAACCGCACCAGATCCTCCATCGTGCGCGTCGAGCGGCCGTTGAGAGCAGTGATGACATCCCGACGGCGCATGCCCGCTTTGCTCGCGCCGGTTCGGGGAAGCACAAGCTGCACGGTGGGGCCGTCGCCGCGCCCGGGGGAAACTTCCACACCCAGACTCGCCATCCCCGGTTTGATTTCCTCAGCGACTTCGGGCAGGTCATTCACCCAGGCGAGGAATCGTTGTTCGATTGACTCAAGCTCTTCGTTGAAAACGGTTTCGATTGCGTTAACGCCGGTAGGATCTGTCTCGAAGCCGCGCACATAGGCGGCATACCACTCTGTCAGTTGTTTCGATTCATGCAGAAATATCATCACCGCCCGCGCTTCTGCATAGTGCGCATTGGGCCGATGCGTGACGAAGCGCTTGCGCTCCATAGTCATGAGATCGCGCCAGTGTGTCAGACGGTTGCCGCGGGCCAGCCGTTTGACAATGTTCGTGCGCCAGGACGGCGCGAACGCGACCAAACGCCCGCTCTCATCAACATCTACATCCTCAACCAGCGTCCCCAGCCCTTCCATGATCCACTCGGGGTGCCGCTGATCTCGGCGCGTCATGTCGCGCCAGTGCAGGACATGCAGGAACTCATGGCGGAAGCTGGGGCCGATGTCCTGACTGATGAGCTTCCGCTGGTCGTGATCATAAAACCCACCGACGTTAGAGGCCCGCACCATGCGCACGAAGTCTTCCGGGGAGGGGAGAATCACGGTCACCCAGGGGTCGGGTTGTTGCGAAGATCCATCATCGAGTGATAAATCAGTGAAGAGGCGATCGAGCGCCCAGCGGGCGATTTGCCCTATTTCCGCTCGACCCTCTGTAAACGAGCGTGTGTCGAAGGCTGAAACGTAAAGCAGGCGCAGCTCAGGATCACGTTCATAGGTGTAGCGCTTGCCGAAGAGACTCTGCGCCGCCTTGAAGTTGGCGTCGGCGCGTGCGTCAAGAAGATCGCGCCAGCTTGCGATAATTGTGTCGAAGAGCTGCTCGCCTCGTAGCGCGGTGAGGTGCTCATCACGCAGCATATGATTGAAATCGATAAATCCAAATGAGATCGCCTGGATCAGCTCTTCAGTCGCAGCTTCTTTGTCACCAAGCTGAGCGAGAGCGCAGGCGAGGTTGTAGCGCACAGCGGGGTTCTTTGGCTTGGCGGAGCGCACTTTGATGAGAGCGTTCCGCGCTGCGGAAAAATCGCGCGATTCAAACGCAGCGGTCGCCTGGTCTTGCAACTGTTGGATTGCGTTGTCGTGCTCCTGCCCGGTCGCCGCGCCGGTCGAGAGCAGCATGACAACTGCAACAATCAGAATCAGAGCTTGCTTTGTCATCCTTTGATCATTCGCACGTTTGGCCCATCGACTGCAACTTGTCCTGAAAAAAGCATCGAAAGGGCGGCTGGATAAGCTTCTTTTTCAAGCTCAAAGACACGCTGGGCGAGGGTTTCGGCGGTGTCTCCCTCAAGCACCGGGCAGACCCGCTGGAGGACGATCGGACCGGTGTCGTATTCGTTGTCGCAGAGATGCACGGTGCAGCCGGAGACTTTCACGCCGGCGGCGAGCGCCGCTTCGTGGACGCGCATGCCGTGCATCCCCGGGCCGCCAAAGTTGGGAAGCAGGGAAGGATGAATGTTCACAACGCGGTTTTCATATCCGGGCGGGATCGGGAGGAGGCGGGCGTAGCCGGCAAGGATAATCCAATCTATTTCTTGTTCGGCGAGAAGCTGGACGAGTGTGTCGCGGGGGATGTCGCCGGGGAGAACGCGGGTATGTAAACCGAGCATGCGCGCGCGTTGGACGCCGGGGCACTGGCGCGATGCGATGACGAGTTTGATGGAAGCATCGAGTTCGTGCGCATCAATGCAGTGCTGGAGGTTCGCCAGTGTGCGCCCGCCGCCGGAGAGTAGAACGGCGAGGCGTTTGGGGCGCGCGCACGGAGTGTGATCTGTTGAGTTCTTGTGCGCACGGTGCGCTGTCATGGGCGCGCCTTTTGTGGGGCGTTTCCCGGGTTTGGATCTGGATCGGGGCAGATGCCGGCGCCGTCAACGCTTGGCGGCGAGGCGAAGGGGATCGGTTTGCAGTCGGGGCCGACAGCGACCATCGCGACTGAGGCGCTGGTGACAGCGACGGTGGCGCCGGTGAGATATCGCTGGACTTCAACATCGACGAGAACGGTGACGCTGGTTGTGCCGAGGCGTTCGGTGCGTGTGTAGAAGTTAACGATGTCGCCGAGCTGGACGGGGGCGATGAAATCGACGCGATCCATAGAAGCGGTGACCCAGCGATGGACGCCATGACGGCGGGCCTCGACGAAGCTGGCCTGATCGATGTAGCTGAGGATGACGCCGCCAAAGATGGTGCCGTACTGATTGGTGTCGCGGGGCATGGTGACGATGCGGAGCGCGAGGCGGCGGTCATCATTTGGGGAGGTCTTTTTGGAGGGAGTCATATGATTCATAGTAGCTGGGGCGGCGGCGGGTCGGAGGGCGTAGACTCTCGGCGGTATGGATGAAGTTTTTGATAGTCGGCGGTACCTGATTCCGTTTCGCGGATCGTTGTTGCCTCATGTGTTTACGGACACATTGGTGATCGGCGCGGGTGTGGCGGGGTTTCGCGCTGCGCTGGCGGCGGCGGAGCATGGGGAAGTGATTCTGCTTTCCAAGGGGGATGTGACGGAATCGAACACGAGCTGGGCCCAGGGGGGCGTGGCGGGGGTGCTGTCGGGTGAGGACTCGGTGGATTCGCATGTCGCCGACACGATGACAGCGGGAGCGGGGCTCTGTGATGAGCCTGCGGTGCGCGCCGTGGTGAGCGCATCACGTGAACGGATTGAGGAGCTGCTTGGTTGGGGATTGCGCGCGGATGTTGATGAAGCGGGGCGTTTATTGCTCGCGCGCGAGGGCGGGCATAGTGTGCCGCGCATTGCGCATGCGGGGGGTGACGCGACGGGTTGGGAGTTTACGCGGTGCCTGAGTGCGCGCGTGCGAAGTGAGCCGTTGGTGCGTGTATTTGATCATTGCTTTGGGCTGGACTTAATCACGCCGACAGATGCAGCGGGCTCGCCTTGCATGGGGGCAATTACGCATCACCCGAAATACGGGTTGCAGATTATTTGGGCGCGGGCGACGGTATTAGCTTCGGGGGGCGCTGGGTTGCTTTGGCGCGAGACGACGAACTCGCCGGTGTGCACGGGTGACGGGTTGGCGATGGCGTATCGTGCGGGCGCGAGCCTGGCGGATATGGCGTTTATGCAGTTTCACCCGACGACACTTTACATCGCAGGGAGCAGCCGATCGTTGATTTCCGAGGCGGTGCGTGGTGAGGGAGCGCTCCTTGTCGATCGGAGCGAGAATCGGTTCATGGTTGGTGAGCATGAGCTGGCGGAGCTGGCGCCGCGGGATGTTGTGAGCCGGGCGATTTTGAATCATCTGGCGCGCACGGGCGAGACGCATGTGTTTTTGGATGCGCGGGGTGTTTCCAATTTTGCGGAGCGTTTTCCGGGTGTGGCGAAGGCGCTGGCGAAGTTTGAGCTTGATGGCTCGCGCGATTTGATTCCGGTGCATCCGGCGGCGCATTACACGGTGGGGGGTGTGCGGGCGGATCTGGATGGGCGGACGAATGTTCCGGGGTTGTATGTGGCGGGGGAGGCGGCTTCGACGGGATTGCATGGGGCGAATCGGTTGGCGAGCAACTCTCTCCTAGAAGGTTTGGTGTGCGGTGCGCGAGCGGGCGCGGCGGCGCAGGAGATGCGAGGGCAAGAGAATGGGTGGGGAGTGGCGCCGCGGAGTGGTCCGGCGCAAGTGATTTCCGATATTCCGCTATCAGCTCGGGGTGAGCTTGATCTGGAGGATGTTCGTTCGAGCATTCGGTCGGTGATGTGGCGAAACGTGGGCGTGCATCGGGCGGGGGCGAAGCTGGGGGATGTTGTCGAGATGTTTGATTTTTGGGGTCGGTATACGCTGGACAAGATTTTCGATGCGCCGGGCGGGTGGGAGACGCAGAACATGCTGCTGACGGGGGCGCTGGCGGCGAGGTCGGCGCTCTGGCGTCGGGAGTCGCGCGGGTGTCACTGGCGGGCGGATTTTCCGGAGAAGTCAGCGGAGTTTGCAGCGCATGATTTGCTCACGCGCGGGGAAGGGGAGGTTCGTGCGGAGCCGGTTGCGCAGGAGGCGGCGCGGGCATGAGATTTTTTCTTGCGCTCATTGTGGTTGCCGTTGCGCTCTGTGGATGCACACGGGAGGAGCGGATTGTCTCTGTGAGCGGGATTTTGGCGCCGCAACAGCGGGCGAAGCTGGGACTTAAAGAGGAACGCCCAAGATCGGAGCGACTCAAGGGTCAGGACGATCTTGCGCTGGTGGATGAGGAGGGGAACCCACTGAATCCTCTGCGCGAGACGCGCGAGGATGGAACGGTGGTGTTGACATCGAGGTCGCCTCGGTATGTGGTTTTGCATTTGCGCGAGATGTTGATTTCGGGTGAGCTTGAACTTTTGCACGATCAGCTTTTGAGTGAGTACACGAAGGATGGCTTAAGGGCGCGGGGGCGGGAGTCGTGGGAGTGGGTGGAGGAGCTTTCGGCGGATCGTCGGGAGGTGTTGAAACTTCTGGCGCGCATGCCTCGGGGGGAGTTGACGCCAGGATTGGTGATGAAGCCGATGGGCGATGGTGTGTATCGGCTGAGGACGCAGCGCCGGAAGGATCTGAAGTATTCGAGTGTTGACTTCATTTGGGAAGGCGGGATGTGCAAGTTGGTGTATGTGAAGTGAAGAGGTGAGAAGAAGAGGGAAGAGGATTGGCGGATGATCGTTCGAGGGAGGCGCGGTCGGCGACGATGCGGCGGGTGCGGTCGCGGGATACGTCGTGCGAGATGAAGTTGCGTTCGTCGCTGCATCGGCGGGGATTGAGATACAGCTTGAAGCGAAAGTTGCCAGGTTCGCCTGATGTGGTGTTTGTGCGCGCGAAGGTGGCGGTATTTGTTGATGGTTGTTTTTGGCATGGGTGTCCGGAGCATTGCCGGCGGCCATCTTCCAATGAGGGGTACTGGGAGAAGAAAATTGCCGGGAATATGGCGCGGGATGAGCGGGTGACGCGCGAGTTAGCGGAGCTGGGATGGCGCGTGGTGCGGATTTGGGAGCATGAGGTGGCGGCGAGCGCGGCGCGGTGCGCGGCGAGGGTTGAGCGTGTGGTGCGGGGGGCCGAGAAGAGGCGGAGGTGATGGATATTTGTAGGGTCTCCGGCAGCGGGCCTAGAATGGGCCCATGACTTCTCCACCCACGACACAGGCGATGGAACAGGCTGAGCGGAAGCCGATCACAGTGCGGACGCTTCGGAAGATGGCGCGTGACGGTGAAGTGTTTTCGAGTTTGACGTGTTATGACGCGACGACGGCGCGGTGGCTTGAGCGCGCGGGTGTGCATGTGCTGTTGGTGGGTGACACTGCGGCGGAGGTTGTGCTGGGGTATGAGTCGACGATTCACATGCCGCTGGATGTCGCGGTGGCGCTGACTGCGGGTGTGAAGCGCGGGGCGCCGAACACGATGGTGATGGCGGACATGCCGTTTATGAGTTATCAGGCGGATGATGGTGATGCGGTGCGGAACGCGGGTCGCTTTTTGACAGAGGGGCTTGCGGATGTTGTGAAGATTGAGGCGGATGCGAGCCTGGCGCCGTTGGTTGGCAAGATGGCGCGGGCGGGGATTCCGGTGTGCGGGCATGTGGGAAGCAAGCCGCAGCAGGTTGGGCTGACGGGCGGGTATTCGTCGGCGGGGAAGACGGCGGCGGCGGCGGCGCGGATTGTTGAGGATGCGTGTGCGCTGGAGGAGGCGGGGTGCGTGCTTTTGTTGGTGGAGGCGATCCCGCCGGAGGTTGCGGAGTTGATTGTGAAGAAGACGAAGGCGCCGGTTATCGGGATTGGGGCTGGACCTGGTTGTCATGGTCAGATTCTGGTTCTTCAGGACTTGCTTGGGTTGACCGATTGGCAACCTGGGTTCGCGCCGCCGGTTGTTCACCTTGGAGAGGCGATTCGGGACGCTTGCCGGGACTGGGTGAAGCAGGTATCCAGACGTGAAGCGACGCCGCACCGGTATGTGATGGCGCCTGGAGAGGCTGAGAAGTTGGGCGAATAGGCGGGTGGGGGAGTTGGTTGACTTGGCGTAGTGAAAAATTTGCTCGCGCACCGCGACGCGGGAGATGAGGAGACTCAGCGATGCGTCGTATTTATTTGTTTGGTCCGAGTATTTTGGTGTTGATTACTGCGGCGCTGACGCTGGTTGCGGGGCCGGCGGCGATTCAGCAGATCGGGGCGGCGCGGACGGCAGCGACGGTGGCGCTGGCGCAGCAGCGGCTTGATGATGACGATCTGCTTGAGCGGATGAATCAGGCGATTCGGGATATTGCGACGTCGGTTGAGCCTTCCGTGGTGTTCATTGAGACGGAGACATCGGCGCGTCGTGGCGGGCCGCCGCGCGCGACGGGTTCGGGCTGGGTGTACGACGAAGCGGGGCACATTATTACGAACGCGCATGTGGCGCGAGACGCGGTGCGGATTCGTGTGCAGTTTCAGAGCGGGCTCGTGCGCGATGCGACGTTTGTTGGGGCGGATGATTCGACGGACATCGCGGTGCTGAAGGTGAATGCGCCGAAGAGCATGCTGATTCCGGCGCGGCGAGCAACGGGGGGGGCGGTGTTTCAAGGTGAGTCCGTATTTGCGTTTGGCTCGCCGTTTGGGTTTAAGTTTTCGATGAGCCGGGGGATTGTGTCGGGGCTTGGGCGCGAGGCGCAAACGGGGCGCGGTTCGCCGGCGTACTCGAACTTCATTCAGACGGACGCTGCGATTAATCCGGGGAACTCGGGCGGGCCTTTGGTTGATGTGAATGGGCGTGTGATTGGGATGAACACTGCGATTATCGCGGGGACGGAGTCGGCGCGCAACTCGACCACCGGTGTTTCAGGGGGCATTGGGTTTGCGATTCCGCTGGATACGGTTGAGACGGTTGTGGAGCAGTTGATTGATCGCGGTGTGGTGGTGCGTGGTTTTCTTGGCGTTTCGCTGTCTGATGTGAGTCGGATGGACGATGGGACGCTGCGGAACATGGGGTATGAGTTTGGTTCGGGGGTGTATGTGAGCGCGGTGATGCCGGGGCTGGCGGCGGACCTTGGCGGCGTTGAGCTTGGAGACATCATCACGAGAGTGAACGGAGAGAAGACGCCGACGATTGCGGTGTTGCGGTCGGTGATTGGCAACAAGCCGCCTGGGGAGGGCATTGCGCTGACGGTGTGGCGCGATGAGCAGACGGTTGAGCTTGAGGTGACGCTGGTGGCGGCGGTGATGAACGCTGCGGGGCAGTTGATGGTCGTCGATCAGGACGAGCTTGATGGTCTTGCAGACGAGGAAACCCGGCTTGCTGCTGTGAAAGAAGCGGTGAGTGTGTTTGGTGTGACGAGCGTGCAGAGCGGTGATGGGGGCGTGTTGATCGACTCGGTGCGGGCGGGTTCTGAGGCGGAGCAGATCGGCTTTATGCCCGGGCAGGTGGTGCAGCGGATTCAGAACACGCGGGTTCGGTCAGCGAGTGATTTGTATGAGGCGCTGGCGCCGGCGTATCTGTCGGTTGGCGCCGAGCTGGTGGAGGCGCTGGTGGTGGATTCGGCGGGGCAGGAGCAGGTGTTGCCGTTTGTGATTGGGCGGTGATTCGTTGGGCGTGGACCGTGCCGCCTATTATTTGGCGATGTCGCTGAATCGACTTGTATCAGGTGTGGGAATGAGGGCGCGGCGCGTTGTTGTGGCGCTTGTGCTTGGGGCAGCGACGACGGTTGGGTTTGCGTGGGCGCCAGGTTTTTTTGTTGATCGTTGGTCACTGCCCTATGAAGTAGTTGGCGATCCACATTTTGAAACCCTATCCGCCTCTTATCGGAGTGGCTTTGCGATTGAAACGTTTTCTCCTCATTCTGAGTTCCGCTGTGGGACTTTCCGTTCGCGTAATCCAACCTATGTTCCGCCAATGCGATCTGAGTCAACTGTAGAAATCAGTTCTCGATGGTGGAGTCGCACCAAAGACGATTCGCTTTTGCGGAACACGACGACTCATGGAATGCTTGCAGGACAAGGGTGGCCGATGATCTGTTTATATCGGGTGGACTGGCGCCTCAGAAATGGTGCGATTTCAAGGTGGCCTGTTCTTAAGGGTGGTATTCTGATTTCCAAAAAGAAGTTGCCTTTTGGCTCTATGAGACGGGTCATCCTGCCGTACTTTCCAATTTGGCCGGCGTTGGCGATCAATGTTGGCACACATAGCTTGGCATGGTTTGTGGTGTTGAGCGGGATCGTTGTGCTTCGCGGATTCATACGGACCGCGCGCGGCAAGTGCGCAAAGTGCGCGTACGATGTGACGAGGCTCTCTCAGTGTCCTGAATGCGGATTGCAGTGCGCTCCGCGGTGGCGACGGGCACAGTCTTTGCGTTCGGCTTGAAGAGCTGACGCTGGCGAATGATCAACTGCGTTTTACAGCGATGATTTCGAGCATTTGGGGAGTGATGAAGTAGGTGTGGGGATCGCGGGAGCGTTTTGCCCATTTATCAGCCCATTGGTCGGCGTCGGTTTGTGTGAGCAGGCCCATTTCGACGAGGCGGGGGATGTAGCTGGTGAAGAAGGAGGTGGGCCATTGCCAGAGTGCGGAGCCGGCGCGGGCGACGCGGTTGAGCGGGCGGACTTCGCGGGTTTCGATGTTGTGCTTGGCGAGAAGCGTGGGAAGTTTGCCGGCGATGTCGAGGTCGCCTCCTGAGGCGCGCCAGCTTTCGGTGACGGCGTCGATGACGCGGGCGAAGGCAGGGCATCGGGGGGCGAGTGTGAGTGACTGGTAGTTGAAGTAGTCCATGACGGCGAAGGTGGCGCCGGGCTTGAGGGCGGAGGCGAGTCGCTGGATGACGAGTTCGGGCTCGGGGATGAAGCACATGAGCCAGCGTGCGTAGGCGCCATCGAGGGAGTTTGGGGGGAGGTCGAGCTCCTGGGCGTCAGCCTGGAGGGTTTCGATGTTGTTAACGCTTTCGATGTGAGCGAGTTGATCGAGGTAGGTGAGGAATTTGGAGGAGGAGTCGGCAGCGAGGACGGAGCCCTGGGGGCCGACGATGGTGGCGAGTTCGAGGCTGGTGAAGCCTGGGCCGCACCCGAGATCGAGGATGCGTTGACCCGGAGCGAAGGCGGCTCGTTCCCAGTGGGCGGTGGTGGGCGGCGCCCAAAGGACATGCTGGAGACGGAGCCGATTGAGTTCGACGTCGTCAGTTCCGAGGAGGTACTCGTCTTGGAGTGCTTTTCCCATGAGGGGGTATCTTAGATAGGAATTGGGGTGTGCAGGTCAAGGGTCTTCCCTCATTGTGTATGTTTTTGGTCGCTTATTCTTTTGGCGGACGAGGAGGTCCGATTTGGTCCTATAAGAACGATGGCCTAGGGCAAAAGCATTGGGCAAATCGGAGTAAACTCCTTGCCTGGCAGCGGTTTGGCGGATAGGAATCATTATTGCCGGCCGCAAGTTTCAGAGGCGAGAGAGAACTGGCATGCCGGCCAGCCGCATGCAAAGGAGTGTCGCTTGATGAAGTGGTATGAGGTGGCGTTGCCGACCTGGCGTCTGTTTGGGCGGCGTGGCTTTGCTATGGGACGTGCAGCTTCTTTGGCGGCGAGCGCCGGGGCGCTGTCGGCGTCAGCGAGTGTGGCGATTGGCGCGGGTGAAGGTCCGATCATAGTGCACGTTGGGCCGGCGGCGGTGGATGCGTCGGCGCGGAAGCTTGATTTGGCGTTGGTCGCTGCGGATCCGATTCGGAAGCAGCAGTGGCAGGTGATTCAGCTTGATGGGGCGCTGACGGAGGAGCGGGCCAAGAGGCTTGCGGAAGCGGGTGTGCATCTTGGTGAGGCGATGCCTGCAAATGCGTATCTCGCGAAGCTGGATTCGGCGAATCCGGCGTTGGTGGCGGGGCTTGAGTTTGTGCGGTGGCGGAGTGAGTTTCAGAGTGACTGGAAGCTGGACCCGATGATGGGCAAGCGCGCGCTGGCGACGCAGTGGCGGCAGGGGCTTGCGCGAGAGGGGAAGCTGGCAGTGACCATCACGTTGTTTCGCGGGGAAGCAACAGGCGATACGGCGGGCTGGCTTGGCGCTCAGGATGGGGTTGAGCTGCACTGCACAGGCGCGTGCGGGGGGAATGAGACAATTACTGCAGTTGTTCCCGGTGAGTTGGTGGATGCGATCGCGGGGCGGGGCGATGTGCAGTACGTCGAGGAGTTTCCAGAGCTTTCCTTGCGCAATGACACTGAGCGGTGGATTGTTCAGAGCAACATACTGAACGTCACGCCGCTTCATGATGCGGGATTGATGGGCGAGGGTCAGGTGATCGGGATCATCGATGGGCGGATTGATCCGAATCACTGCTCTTTTAATGATCCTGTGAACACGATTGCGTCGGGGAATCATCGCAAATTTGTTGCGTATAACACGGCGATTGGTTTTCATGATGCGCACGGGACGCATGTGGCGGGGATCGCTGCGGGCGACTCGGGGGCGTTTAACAATCTTCGCGGGATGGCGTATTTATCGCGGATTGCTTATGACCAGGTGCCCACGTTTCTGTCGGAGATGGATTATCTGAGCAAGTTGAATCAGCATCATTCGCAAGGCGCGCGTGTTCATACGAATAGCTGGGGGGCCGACCTGCGGACGGATTACAACGGCTGGACGCGGGCGGTCGATGCATTCATGTGGGATCATGAGGATGATTTGGTTCTCACTGCGACAACGAACTTTACGACATTGTTTACGCCGGAGAATGCGAAGAACGGTCTGGCGATTGGAGCGACGCAGGATTCGCCGAATCAGGGGATTCATGGTTCGGGTGGGTCTGGTCCGACGATCGATGGTCGGATGAAGCCAGAGCTTCATGCCCCGGGCGTTGCGATTACATCTTCAGCTGCGAATACAGCGTGCAATCAGACCGGATTTACGGGCACTTCGATGGCGGCGCCCGCAGTGGCGGGCGTTGCGGCGCTGACGCGCGAGTATTACATGCGTGGTTTCTACCCGACGGGGGCTGCGAATCCGAGTGATGAGTTCACGCCGTCCGGGGCGCTGCTGCGCGCGACGTTGATTAACTCCGGCGTTGATATGACTGGGGTGGCGGGGTATCCGAGCGATCTTGAGGGATGGGGACGCGTTCTGGCGGATGAAGCGTTGTACTTTTCCGGGCAGGCGCGGTCGCTGGTGGCGCATGATGTGCGGAGGGCTGATCCGCACGCACTTTTGACGGGGTGGAACAATGAGCACTTTATTGACGTGACGGGGGCGACTGAGAAGTTGAAGGTGACGATGGCGTTCAATGATGCGCCGGCGTGCATCGGGGCGAGCTTTGCGCCGATCAATGATGTTGATCTGGAGGTGACGTCACCGTCCGGCGTGGTGTTCCTTGGCAACAACTTTGATTTGGGAGTGAGCAGCGCCGGCGGCCTGAAGGACGCGATTAACAGCGTCGAGCAGGTGCATGTCGTCAATCCGGAGGTGGGGCTTTGGGTGGTGCGTGTTGTTGGGGCTGTGGTGAATGCGGTGGATATGGAGGAGCCGCCGAACATTGTTCGCCAGGGGTATGCGGTCGTGGTGTCGGGGGAAGTGGCTGAGGGGCAGGATCCGTGTCCGACGGATTTGAATGGGGACGGTGTTGTGAATGCGTTTGACCTTGCGGCGTTTCTCGGGGCGTGGGGGCCGGGTGTTTTTGGTGATTTTTCGGGTGACGGGCAGGCAAATGGGCTGGATTTGCCGATTCTGCTGGGCTCGTGGGGCGCCTGCCCCTAAAAGGATCGTTGAGAAGATGGGAGGGAGAGCGCCTGGCTTGCCTGGATGATGTGATTTTACACAAGGCGCGGGAATTGCATCTTCACAATGCAGGCGGCATCGTCTACTGTGTGGTGAGAAGTAGGAGGATTTCCTTTGAGGGAAGGAAGCAAAGCTCTGCGCGGTTGTTGTATCGGTGCGCCCTGGACAGAAGTGAGAGCCAACTGAACGATGCGAATCGGACGAAACGCCATTTTGGTGTTGTTTGTTCTTATGGTGACAGCGAGCGCTGCGGTGAGCTTTACGCTCTTCGGTTTTCGCTCGGCTGCTGACATTGCGAACAATCAGGTTTTCAAATGGGCAGAGGCTCCTGCGCGGACGCCTTTTGTGATGACGTATGCGTTCGCGGACGACTTTATGGCGGGTCAGGCGGACATCACGCAGCAGGAAGCGCGCGATGCGGTGGTGAGGGCGCTCAATACCTGGTCTGAAGGCACGGGCGGGTTCATCACGTTCGAGCCGGCGCTGTGGGGGGTGATAGAGAACGGGAGTTCCGATTTCAGTTGTTGTCCGTTTGATCCTGCGGGGGTGTCGCCTCCGGCGCAGTTTTTCGGGCCGCCGCTGGATGAGTGGCTGGCGGACATGAGTTTGCCGGTGCCGGGTTGGGGCACGCACATTGATTTTTTCACGAAGCCGAGCAACTTCAGCATCTGGTCACAGGTGATTACAAATGCGTTTCACATGACGCCTCCGGGGCAGGGTTCGGTGTTGGGGTTTTCGTTGGTCACTCGCTCGGGCACGAAGATGCTGGTGTCGGACATTTATTTGAACAGTGATTTTAGCTGGGACGATGACGGTTCAAATTTTGATCTTGAAACGATCGTGCTGCACGAGGTTGGGCATGTGCTTGGGCTTGATCATCCGAATCAGGCGGCTGCGAACGGGGCTGTGAATCTGGATCCGTTTACGTTTGAGGCAGGCGCGAACGTCTGTCCATGCGATGTGATGCACTCGACCTACACGGGGTCGAAGCGCGAGCTGACGGATGATGAACTGGGCGGGTTGGCGTTTCTTTACCGGGCGGGGGCTGGTGACCTGGATGGGGATCAGGCGGTGACGCTGGCGGATGTTTCAATGGCGCTTCCGTTCGCATCGGGGAGCGCGCCGAACCCGTATGAGCTTTGGACGCTTGATTTTCTCAATGAGAACGGGCGTGTGGATGCAGCGGAGCTCGCGATCATGGGGCAGTGGGCTTCGGGGACGCTTCCTTATGCGCCGGATGGCTCAACGATTTTGCGAGGCAATCCAACGCCGGCGCCGGGGGAAATTATTCTGACCGCGACTCCGTCGCCAACCGACATTGGCAAGGGCGGAACGGTGGAGATTGATGTCTTCATTGGCAATCCGAATCAGTTTCAGGTGATGGCGTGGGAGTTTGAGCTCGCGTACGACACGGGTGTGCTTTCGAATCCGGCATGCACGCCGGGCACATTCCCGGCGATGAGCTTGAAGACGGCGGACGACACCGATGACGGCGTGATCGAGACGTTTAATATCGCATTCAACCCGGACACAGCGAGCACTGGGCTTCTGGCGACGTTCACCTTTGATGTCAATCTTCTTGCGGCAGTCGGCGCGGTCAACACGGCTGTCACGCTTAATAACGCAGCGGTGGTGGTGGATGTGAACGGGGAGATTCGCAATTACGGGATTGACGGCAGCGAGGTGGTCACGATTAATGATGCGATGTTGTTCGCTTCGGATATGGATGCGAATGCGGACGGCATGGTGTCGCTTGATGACCTGTATGCCTGGCATCTGTCGCCGATTGATGTGAATCAGGATGGCATGACGGATGATGCGGATCGGACGTTTCTGGCTGAGTGTCTGCGCGAGGGTGAGCTGACGGACATTCTGCCGCCTGCAGGGAACTGAGGGGGAATTCCGTGGGCGTTCCGGGGGCGCGTTCGCTACTATCGCGCTGATGGCAGCAATACCGGAAAAGATGAATGCGCTGTTGGTTGGCGGAGGCGGTCGTGAGCACGCGATCGCTCAGAAGCTGCGCGCATCCGAGCGGCTGGGGGAGTTCTACTCCACAGATAGTGTGAATCCGGGAATCGCGTCGCTCGCCCAGCACATCGGGTTTGAGTTTGACGTGCGAAGCGCGTACCGGCTAAAGCAGTTCTGTGATGCGAAGGGAGTGAATCTGGTCGTGATTGGCCCTGAGGAGCCGATCGCGTCGGGGCTTGGGGATGAGTTGGCGGCGCCCGGGCGGTCGATCGCGGCGCCATCGAAGGGGGCGGCGCAGCTGGAGAGCGACAAAGCATGGGCGAAGCAGTTGATGCGGGCGGCTTCAATTCCGACAGCCGAGGCGCATGTCTTTGGCGATCCGTCAGCGGCGCGGGCGTATCTGGAATCGCGAGAGACGGCGCAGGTGGTGAAAGCGGCGGGGCTTGCGAAGGGCAAGGGTGTCGTGGTTGGCGACTCAATGGAAGAGGCGCTGGCTGCGGTTGAGCGGATGATGGTCGAACGCGTGTTTGGGGAGGCGGGGGCGAGGGTGGTGATTGAAGAGCGGCTGGAGGGGCCTGAAGTTTCGGTGCTGGCGCTGGTGGATGGGCGAACGATTTACACGCTTGAGACGGCGCAGGATCACAAGCGTCTGCTTGAGGGGGACTTGGGACCAAACACAGGGGGGATGGGGGCGTATTCGCCGGCGGCGTTTGTTGATGATGAAATGATGGGGAGCATTGAGCGCGAAATTCTGGTTCCGACAATTGATGCGCTCAGGCGCGAGGGGATTGAGTATCGGGGTGTGTTGTATGCGGGGTTGATGTTGACGCCGGCGGGGCCGAAGGTTTTGGAGTTCAACGTGCGGTTTGGCGACCCGGAATGTCAGGCGTTGTTGCCTCGTTTGCGCGGGGATTTTGCGGAGCTTTTATATCGCACCGGGGCGGGGACGCTGGCGGAGGCGGATCTGTCGTGGGATACGCGTGTGTCGTGCTGTGTGGTGCTGGCGAGTCGAGGGTATCCCGCGCAGCCGGAAACTGGATTTGAGATAGCGGGCGTCGATGAAGCGGGGGCGATGGAGGATGTCTTCATCACTTACGCGGGGGTTCGGCGCGACGCAGATGGCGCGTTGGTGACGGCGGGGGGGCGTGTGATTTCGGTGACGGCGTTGGGCGAAACTTTGAGTGACGCGCGTGAGAAAGCGCTGGCTGCGTGCGATGTGATTCAGTTTGACGGGAAGCAGCTCCGGCGCGACATTGGGAAGCGGCCGGAAGCTATTGGGGCGAGGGCATCAACCGGAGCTGGGTGATGTTTGCAGTTCTCAGTTAATTGATGACATCAAGCCGGGCGTATTGCAGGACCAGTGTTTTGACGCCTACATCGTGAAACTTGATGCGAGCGCGGCTGTTGGCGCCGCTCATGGTGATGGCTTCGACCATTCCGACGCCGAACTGGGGATGGCGGACGCGAACTCCGACACTGAGGCCGTATTCGGCGCCGCCGCCGCTGTCGCCGGTGGCGTTTTCCCATCCGTCCGCCTCCTGGCTGGCGGAGTTTGCGGAGCGACTGGAACGGCTGCGTGAGCGGGAGTTTTCCCAGCCGCCTCGGCTTGCGCGTCCGCGGGCGGCCCAGGTGTCTTCGTCTTCCCAGCCGCCGGCTCCATGATCTGCCTGATCGCTGACGATGAGGTGTGTTTGATCGAGCTCATTGAGGAACTGGCTGGGGATGGCGCGTTCGCGCAGGCCGCGATGCGTTCGGTAGCGGGCGCTGGTCATGAGGAGTCGCTGCTTGGCGCGGGTGATGCCGACGAAACAAAGGCGGCGCTCTTCTTCGAGTTCCGCCTGGCTTTCACGGGCGCGCGAGTGCGGGAGCAGGCCGTCTTCGAGGCCGATGATCGCGACGGCGTCGAACTCAAGCCCCTTGGCGGCGTGGAGCGTCATGAGTGTGATCGCGCCGGAGGCGGGGTCGATGGCGTCGGCGTCACTGACGAGGGAGACGGTTTCGAGGTAGGCGCGCAGCATGCTGAGGAGGGGGGGAGTTTCGAGCAATTCCGCACTCGTAGATTCGCTGTTGTGATCAGGCGACTCGGATGAGTTCTCAGGAGTTTGCGGGTTGTTGAATGCGGGATCGTCTTCGGGGGAATATTCCTGCTCAAACTCATGGGCGGAGGAGATGACCTCTTCGAGATTGGCGAGGCGATCTTCATCGGGGGCCTCGCCGGATTTTTCCGCTTTGCTTTTATAGTGTTTTTCGAGTCCTGATTCGGTGATGACGCGTTCGGTGAGCTCTTCCAGGGATGAGCTGACATCGGCGCCGAGAAAGGCGCCGTGCCCGGTCCAGGCGTCGATCATCGCGACGAACTTGGTGATGGCGCTTTGTGCGCGGGCGGTCAGATCGAACTCAACTCCACCTTGAGCGATGAGGCGGAGCGCGTCAAAGAGCGATGATTGGTTTTTGTATGCGATGGTGTCCACGCGCGCGATGGTGGTGGCGCCGATGCCGCGCGTTGGTTTGTTGAGGATCCGCCGGAGCGAGACATCGTCCGCCGGATTGGCGACGACGCGCAGATAGGAGAGCGCGTTTTTGACTTCCTCGCGTTCGTAGAATGCGGTGCCTCGGGCGATGACATAGGGGAAGCCGGCGCGGCGAAGCTCATCTTCCATGACGCGACTGAGCGCATTCATGCGGTAGAAGACGGCCATTTCCTTCCACTCAACTCCATCCTGCTGGCGTGCGCGGAACCAATCGGTGACGAGCTCTGCTTCGTGGCGCTCGTCGGCGCAGAGTGTGAGCTCGACAAGTTCGCCGCCATCGCGGCTGGTGAACAGGTCCTTGTGTTTGCGCATTTTGTTGCGCCGGATAAGCGTGTCAGCCGTCGCGAGAATAGGAGCGGTGGAGCGGAAGTTTTCGCCCAGCGCGATGACGCGGGTCGCGGCGTATTGATCTTCAAACTCGAGAATATTGCGGATGTCGGCGCCGCGCCAGCCGTAGATGGATTGGTCGGGGTCGCCGACAACGCAGATGTTGGGGGGCGTGTTGTCGGGTTGGGCGGCGATGAGCGAGGCGAGGACAAACTGAACTTTGTTGGTGTCCTGGTATTCGTCGATCATGACATGGCGCCAGCGATGCTGGACTTCTTCCCGGGCTTCTTCGCAGGTTTGCAGAGCGCGCACGGTGAGGAGGAGCAGATCGTCAAAATCAACAGCGTTGGCGCGGCGGAGCCCGTCCTGATAGGACTTGTAGATGGTCGCGATCGTGCGCGCATAGAAGTCGGACGCGGTGGCGGCGAAGGCTTCGGCGTCCATCATTTCGTTTTTGGCGTTGCTGATGGCGCTGAGGACGGCGCGAGGCGCCCAGTTGGAGGTGTTCAACCCAAGGTTGGCGATGGAGCGTTTGACGAGGGCTTGTTGATCGGAGGAGTCGTAGATGGTGTAGTCGGGATTAAGGCCGGGAATGTTGGCGATGTCGGCGTAGCGGCGCAGAAGGCGGGCGCAGAGTGAGTGGAATGTCGTGATGGTGAGGCCGCCCGTGCGCGCGGCGCCGATCTCTGCGAGAAGGCCGGTGACGCGTTCGCGCATTTCGCCGGCGGCTTTGTTGGTGAAGGTGAGCGCGAGGATGCTCCAGGGGGGGACGCCTGCGCGCACGAGATGGGCGACGCGGCGGGTGATGACGCGCGTCTTGCCGGAGCCGGCGGCGGCGAGGATGAGCAGCGGGCCTTCGGCGTGCTCGACGGCGTCGCGTTGAGGATCGGTGAGGTCGGTGAGGAGGGGGTCTGCCTGGGCGCGGGCGAAGTCGGCGAAGTCCGCGATGGGGTCGAAATCAGCGGAATCGGGGGTGTCAGCGGGCATGGGGGTGGTGTGGGTCTCTTCCATGAGGTTGTATTTCCGGGGGGGGGCCGGGAGGGTGGCGTTCGCTGATTAAGGATAGGTGCTGGATAGTGGATTGAAATGATTTCGGAGCAGATACGCTAGCAGGGCGGGTGAGGGTTGGAGATGGCGGAACGAGTGAAGAAATCTTTATGCGATCTAAATGGGGAACTGGCGGGGATTTCGGCGCTTTTCCACAGCTCTGGCGACAGGCTACCCACAAGAAATTGTGGCATGAGGGGTTGAGGGTACGAAATGTAGTTGTATAGTTGAGGTTTCCGTGTTGCGGACGGGCGGCGATGGCCTGTGCGTGACAGACTCTGGATAGTTTGCGAAAAGTTCAATCGAGCCACCCCTCTCCTACCCCTTTTGTTTGGGCGGGCCGGCCCTCGACCGACCGGTCCGTTTCGGACCAGCAATGTCAGATTTTTCAGCTCTTTGAGAGTTGCTTCGGGCAGCGTGCGCCATGGTGGCGCGCGGATATTTCAGGTTTTTACGACCGGCATTCAAGGTGGGGACCGAATCGAATGGCCGTCCTGTGCGACACGCAGATCAGGGAACTCGTCGGCATCGAGCCATTTGCTGAGGGCGAGAAGCGTCCGGGCGCGGTTTCGTATGGCGTTTCGAGCTATGGGTATGACGTGCGCGTGGGGACGCGGTTTCAGATTTTCACGCCGACGCCCGCCTCGGGTGGCGTTTCGATCGTCGATCCCAAGCGGTTTACGAATGATCTTTTTGTTGATGTGGATGTCGCGGGTACTGACACGGATCATGTGGTGATCCCGCCGAACTCGTTTGCGCTGTGCGAGACGGTGGAATGGTTTGATATTCCTCGCGATGTGCTTGTGATTTGCGTTGGCAAGAGCACGTATGCGCGTTGCGGGCTGATTGTGAATGTCACGCCGCTTGAGCCGGAATGGCGCGGGAAGATCACGCTGGAGATCAGCAATACGACGCCGCTGCCTGCGAAGGTGTACGCGAATGAGGGGATGGCGCAGCTGATTTTCCTCAAGGCTGATCGTGTGTGCGCGGTGAGCTACGCGGATAAGCAGGGGAAGTATCAGGATCAAGAGGGGCTGACGCTGCCCCGGGTGGATTCGTAGAACTGTTGGGCAAGTAACCTCCCGCCTCGCGCTGGGCGTTGGGCGTTTTTTCGGAATGGATTCCACTTCACGATGAAGATCACACGTCGTTTCACCAAGTCAGGCCACGATCCGTTTGCTTCTGTGAAGTGGGTTTCGCGGTCGAGTCGAATCTCGAACCCTGATGGGTCTGTTGTTTTTGAGATGGCGGACGCGGAGGTTCCGGAGTCCTGGTCGCAGCTCGCGACGGACATCATGGTGAGCAAGTATTTCCGCAAAGCGGGCGTGCCGCAGATGGATGATGCCGGGAATGTGTTGCGCGACGGGCAGGGGCGCGTGATCACAGGGCCCGAGCGGTCGGCGCAGCAGGTGATTCATCGTCTGTGCGGGTGCTGGCGCCATTGGGGCGAGAAGCACGGGTATTTCGATTCGTCAGCGGACGCGCAGGCGTTCTATGACGAGATGGCGCACATGTTGGTGCATCAGATGGCGGCGCCGAACAGTCCGCAGTGGTTCAACACGGGGCTGAACTGGGCGTACGGCGTGACGGGTCCGGCGCAGGGGCATTGGTGCGTTGACCCGGAGTCGGGACGGACGGAAGAGTGTGAGGATGCGTATACGCATCCGCAGCCGCACGCATGTTTTATTCAGAGTGTGCGCGACGATCTCGTGGGTGAAAGCGGGATCATGGACTTATGGACGCGCGAGGCGAGGCTCTTTAAGTATGGGTCGGGGACGGGGACGAACTTTTCCTCGCTGCGCGGCGAAGATGAGCCGCTCTCGGGTGGTGGTAAGAGCAGCGGGCTGATGAGCTGGCTGAAGATCGGCGATCGCGCTGCGGGGGCGATCAAGAGTGGTGGCACGACGAGACGGGCAGCAAAGATGGTGTGCCTGGATCTCGATCATCCGGACATTGAGCAGTTCATCAGCTGGAAGGTGCGCGAGGAGCTGAAGGTTGCTGCGATGGTTGAGGGAATGCGAGCCCTGAGCCCGGATCAGAAAGAGATAGCGGTGAAGCTGGGGCTGACGCTTGATTACGACTTCAACGGCGAGGCGTACCAAACGGTCAGCGGGCAGAATGCGAATAACTCCGTGCGGATTCCGCACGAGTTTTTCGAGGCGCTCGATGCGGGCGGCGAGTGGCGCCTGGTCAATCGCACAAGTGGGGAGGTCGCGAAGACGCTCGCAGCGGGTGATCTATGGGAGCAGATTTGCTTTGCTGCGTGGCGCTGCGCGGATCCCGGAGTGCAGTACGACACGACGATAAACGAGTGGCACACATGCCCAGCAGAGGGGCGGATCAACGCTTCCAACCCGTGCAGCGAATACCTGTTCCTTGATGACACGGCGTGTAATCTCGCATCGCTTAACATGATGAAGTTCTATGACTCGAAGCGGCGGCGTTTTGACGTGGATAGTTTCGAGCATGCGGTGGATCTGTGGACGATCACACTTGAGATCAGCGTTTTGATGGCGGCGTTCCCGAGTGAGGCGATCGCGCGCAAGAGCTATGACTATCGCACGCTGGGGCTCGGGTATGCGAACCTCGGCGCGATGCTCATGCAGGCTGGGATTCCGTATGACTCGGAAGAGGCGCGGTCCGTCTGCGCGATGGTGACAGCGATCATGTGCGGGCGCTCGTATCGGCAGTCCGCGGTGATGGCGAAGGAGCTGGGCGCCTTTGCGCGGTTTGATGAGAATCGCGATGAGATGCTGCGCGTGATTCGCAATCACAGGCGAGCGGCGCGGGGAATCGCGCGTGACGCCGTTGGCAATGACGGGTATGAGCAGTTGTCGGTGGCGCCAGTGCCGATCGATCATGAAGTGGCGCGGTCGGGGCGGGTCAACATTGGCAATGCGAAGGAGATGCTGAATCGCGCAACGCACGCCTGGGATGAAGCGGGGGCGCTGGGCGAAAAGCATGGGTATCGCAATGCGCAGGTGACGGTGATCGCGCCGACGGGGACGATTGGGCTTTTGATGGATTGCGATACAACGGGGGTGGAGCCGGACTTTGCTTTGGTGAAGTTCAAGAAACTGGCGGGTGGCGGGTATTTCAAGATCGCGAATGCGTCATTGCGGCCTGCGCTTGAAGCGCTGGGGTACAGCGATGAGCAGGTGCGCGCGATGCTCACGCATGTTCTGGGGACGCTGAGTCTTGATGCGCCAATGCCTGATGAGGTGGCGCGGCTGGGCGATGGCACTGGGCGGACGTTTGCGGAGTTTTTACTTGAAAAGGGGCTGACCGGAGATGACTTGGCGCGGGTGACTGAGGCGCTGCCAGGTGTGTTTGAGCTGAAGTTTGCGTTTAATGCGTGGACGCTTGGCGATGAAGCGATGGCGCGGCTTGGGATTGACGCAGAGCGCGCGAAGAAGGATTCATCGTTTGATGCGCTGCGTGCGATGGGCCTGACGCGAGCGCAGATTGCGGCGCTGGATGAGCGTCTTTGTGGCACGCAGACGATGGAGGGAACGCCGCACCTGAAGGATGAGCATCTGGCGGTGTTTGATTGCGCGAATGCGTGCGGGAAGAAGGGGCGGCGCTTTATTGGGGTGGAAGGGCATATTCGGATGATGGCGGCGGCGCAGCCGTTCATCTCGGGAGCGATCAGCAAGACGATTAATCTTCCGAACAACGCGACGATTGATGAAATCGGGGCGGCGTATCGATTGAGTTGGGAGCTTGGGCTGAAGGCGAATGCGTTGTACCGCGATGGGTGCAAGCTGAGCCAGCCCTTGTCTACCAAAAGTGACAGCGGGCCCGAGGACTCCGAGCATGAGAGCGGTGGCGGGCGAAGACTGGATGAAACCGAGTTGCGACTGTTAGAGACAGAGGAGGATGACGATGCCCTCGAATCTGCGCGTGAGGAGATTGCGGTTGAAGCGGCTCGGGCGGCGGAGGCGGTGTCTGGCGGAGATGCGCGAGGACTCGAAGTTATCCGTGAGCGGATTATCCATAGGCCCCTCCGGCGTCGACTTCCCGACACGCGACAATCGCTCACCCACAAGTTCAACATCGCCGGGCACGAAGGCTACCTGACTGTTGGCTTGTATGAAGACGGGCTCCCCGGGGAACTCTTCATCACGATGGCGAAGGAGGGTTCGACGATCGGCGGGCTGATGGATTCGCTCGGAACAGCGGTGAGCGTGGCGCTGCAATATGGGGTGCCGGTCGAGAGTTTGGTGAACAAGTTTACGCATCAGCGTTTTGAGCCTGCGGGGATGACGACGAACCGGGACATTCCATTTGCCAAGAGTCTGGTTGACTACATCTTCCGTTGGGTTGGCAATGAGTTTGTGCCGGGATATCGAGACGCGATGGCGCCGGCGCGAAGTGAGTCGGAGTCAGCAGCGAATGTTCACGGGGCGGCCGACGCAGACACGCCGGAGGAAGATGGCCGGCGCATCGAGGTTGATCGGTTTGCAACTTCTGGGACGCCAACGCGCAGCTCTGGCGAAATCGCGAGCGGTGAAAAAGATCCTGGCGGTGTTCGGCGAAGCGCCGTTGCAACATCCGCTGTTCGTATGACAACGGTTCTCGCGAGCGATGGGCAAACAAGCGTTGAAACGCGGGCAGCATCGAAGGTTCTTTCGCTTGCGATGCGCGATTGTCAGGGCGATGCGCCGGCGTGTGATGTGTGCGGGACAATAACAGTGCGCTCGGGCACGTGCTACAAGTGCCTGAACTGCGGGCACAGCATGGGGTGCAGCTAAATGATTCGATTTATTTGGGGCGTTGAGGATAGAGAGACCGAGCGCAGCCCAGGCTGCGCGCAACTCTACATGAAGGAGGCCAGTTGATTCACTGTGAACCGCGAAGTTTGCAGTGAATCAGCGAGAACATGAACGCGACCTGATCGCTCCGAACAGGTCGAACAATACTCGAGAAGGCGATGACGCCTGCGTTTGTCAATGGTTGGCGAGAGGACGGACCCCCGCCCGCTTGCGAGTTAATGGAAGCATTCGCAAGCGCGCCGGACCCCGGAGAACTTTGGCGCGACGGCTTGTGGAGGCCACGGAATATTGCGCCAAGGCGCCGGACGGAAAGCGGGCGCAGCGTCTCGCGCTTCTCGGGTGTTTTTTAGAGCTGGCTGACGATCATGCTGCGCAAGAGGCGCAGCGCGGATTCGTCAGCGACATCATGGACCCCACCGGAAGGGCTCGGCGTCTGCAATGGACGCCTCGCAGCCCTTCACCTCTTCGACCCCCGAGCGGACGCCCACCACCGCTCGGGGGTTTCTTTATGCATACCTATTTTGTCTCGCGTTTGACGTTTCATGGAATTTTTGTTTTGTGCAAAAAAAGAAGACGCCCGCGCGAGGGAGTGCGCGGGCGCCTGTGCGAGCTGAGCGATGAGATGTGCTTCTGTCGCGATTCAGATTGAGGCAAGTGAGGAGGTTGACTCAATCGAAGGGGTTGGTGGTGGGGGACTCGTTGCGCTTCGAGAGCAGCGCCATGTTGGTGCTGATCGAGAAGGCGGCGTCATCGACGGAGCGTTGGGCGTAGAACAGGCGGATATCGTGGATCGCGCCATCCGCCAGGCCCAGGCGGTCCATTTCGACGTACTGCTGGCCAGCGGTTCCGGCGCCGCCGAGGTCCATCACCAGCTCGCCGTCCACGAAGAGCCAGGCGTCACCTTCGCCAGCGACCTGAATGAACTGGCCGCTGCACTGGGTGTAGATGAAGCGAGCGCTGATCTCGTAGGTGAAGTTGCGGTTGTGGGCGTCGCTCTCGTTGCCGTACAGCTGGCGATCAACGGGGTGGAAATCTTCGGTGGTAAACTCATAGTTGTCACCGTTGCGGACGAGCTCGATGCCGTGAATGGTGGAAATGTTGGCGCCGGGCGCTTCGCGGAACCACTGACGGAAGGAGCGGGGCGAGTCGATGCCGCCGGCGTTTTCGGCGCCGAGGTCGGCGGCGATATCGCGGGCTTCACCACACGCAAGGGGATTGGGCTCGGGGTCGGGATCGTCAAAGTATTCGGGGTCGGTGGCGAGCGAAACAAGAACGACGAGGTCCTGGAAGTCGGCGGCGCTGGAGTTCAGATCAGTCGTGCCAAGCTCGAAGAGGTAGATTGCCTGGTTGTCGTCAAGGCTGACGGTGTTGGTGTCTTCATCGATGAAGTCGCGGACGAAGGATTCGATATCACCCTGGCCCATGAAGCCTTCGATGTTCGGGACGGTGTCGCCATCGCGGAGAACCTTGACCTGGGGCGAGTCTTCGCGGGAAATGACGGTCATGCTGTTTTCCCAGTCACTGGCATCGTTGCCGCTGAGGCCGCTGTCGCGCTTCTGCCAGCTTGTTCCGGTGACGGAGATGGCGCTGCCGCTGGCGTAGATATCGGAGACAAACTGCCTGCGCGGGCCGTGGTCATTGACGTTGCCGTCCATCGCATCACCGTTTTGGCCGAAGGGCTCGAAGGTGTCGGCGCCAATGCGGACCTCTACGGTGACAGGCATGTCGTACTCACCGCTGGCGGTGATGGCGGCGCCGAGAACTTCAACCTGAGCAGCGAATGCCCGACTGGGAACGACGCGGCCGGGAGTTGTTTCGAAGTCTGTGACAGCGTCGGCGCTGGCTTCGAATGCCAGGCTCGGCGCGATGGCGCGGCCGAGGACATCGGTCGCCGGAGAGAGAACCACGGCGCCGCTGCCTGTATAAACGGGCTTGCCGTTGCGATCGAGCATGTGAGCGACATTCCCGGCGCTGGATGTGAGGCCGTCACTGGAGCTGACATTAAAGTCTGCGTGGTTGGCCTGGAAGTCCCGAATCACGCCGAAGAGCTTGATGCTCTGGGGCTGAGCGCCGGCCTGAGCGGACGCGGTCTGATCGGTGACAAAGACGGCGGCGCCGGCGGCGCATGCGATGGCGGCGGCGCGGTTGGCGACAAAACTGTTCATGCGGATCTTCATGACGTTCTCCCTCGGATCTTCAGTTGCGTGGTTCAATGAATGTGTTTTTCTCAGGTGGGCGGCGAATGTGTTGTTCGCCTGATGCCCGTCAACACACCAACTGTCTGATTCACTGAGAGTGAATGCCAGCGGGGAAAAGAGATGAGTTGCGATTCACACAGGCATGCGCCGGTGCGCGAAAAGAGTGTGACGCGCGAAACTTGAGAAGAAGGTGGGGCTGGCCGGGCAGTTTGCGCTCGCGTCCGATAGAAGCAGCATCGAAGGCTTGGCGCCTGGGCAACTATGGGACGAAGGCGGCAATCGTCAGCAGGAGTGCGACGAGAACCGCGAAGCCAAGTTTGAGAATGACAGAGATCGCCCTTCCCTGAGCCGCTGCGACGCCAACGCGACGGGCGTCGCTCCAGGTTCTTTGGTGGGCAGTTCGTTCAGCCAGGGAGGCAGCCACACCCGCGCCGATGACGCCGCCAATGATCGTGCCGAGAACTGGAATCGGCAGCGCGAATGTTCCAACGATGGCGCCGACAATCCCGCCGAGAATACTGAGGATCGCCGAGCGACGGGCGCCTCCGGCCCTGGCGGCGCCAGCGCCGGATGCCACAAGCTCGATAATCTCAGCGATTGTCGCCAGAACAATCGCGACGCCGATCGTCCACCAACTGAAAGTGCCGCTGCGCCACAGTTCGATGAAGAGCGCGATGACGATCATCATCCAGATGCCGGGCATGACGAGGAGAGTCATCGCGACGCCGACCAGGCTTGAAAACAAGATGATAAAGCCGGCGATGATGTAAAGCGTGAGGTCCATAACGCGCGAGACTATACCGGAGCCTGTCGAAGTGTGATCGTTATTGGGGAACCGGGCGTATCTCTTGCAGTTGGCAAAGAAAAGACGCCTGAGTAGGGGAGTGAAGCAGCGAGGGCAATCTTGTTTGGCTTGACAAGCCTGGTGAAGTTGCAGCAACTTATTCTACAACGACAGGGTCGGCGGCTTCGGCACGCATTTTTGCAAGGCCGTCCCGAAGCGTGGGTTCGGGAAGATCAGAGGGTTGATTCTTCGACTTTGCTGCGGCGGCCGAGTTGTTTTGTGTAGCAACATTATTCTTAATGCGGCCATCATCTTCGACATCATCGAGTTTGACACGAACGCGGGTGGAGACACCGCGCTCCTGCATCGTGACGCCGTAGAGCTGATCGACGGTGGCCATCGTCCGTTTGTGATGCGTGATAATGATGATGTGCGAGTGATCGAGAAGCTGACTGGTGACGGAGCAGAAGCGTGCGATGTTCGCCTCGTCGAGGGCGGCGTCAACTTCGTCGAGCATGAGGAAGGGCGACGGACGGCTTTTGAAAATCGCCATTAGTAGAGCGACAGCGGTGAGTGTTTTTTCACCGCCGGAGAGCTGGTCGATTCGGCGCGGTTGTTTACCGGGCGGCTTGGCGCGAACTTCAATGCCTGATTCAAGCCAGTTCACTTCGCCGGTTTCTTCGTCGGGGATGAGTCGGATTTCTGCGCTGCCTCCGCCGAAGAGCTTGCGGAACATGCCGTCAGCGCCCGCGAATCGCTCGCAGATGCGCTCGAACGTTTCGCGGAAACGTGTTTCGCTGGCGGTCGCGAGGCGCTCGATGAGGCTCTCAAGATCAGAGCGGGCAGCATCGATGTCGGCGACCTGTTGGATCAGATCCTCATTGCGCGTTTCGAGCTGGGTTTCCTCTTCGATCGCGTCGAGATTGACAGAGCCCAGCTTCTTGACCTCGCGGCGCAGCTCCTCGGCGCGAGCGGCGGTTTCGTCACGATCAATCCGCGCAACATCTCCAGCAGACATCATCGCGCGATACTCGACAAGCTCATCGGCGAGGGGAATGGCGTGCTCTTCAAGAGCGCGCTCTTCGAGGTTTTCGCGTTTGACCTCGATTTCACGACGGGCGACTTCCAGACTGTGCCAGTCACGCTCGACCTGCGAGGAGCGATCGCGCGCCAGCGTAAGCTGTTCAGCAAGTTCAGCGGCGCTCTGCTGGGCGCGCTCCAGTTCAACAGCAGCAGCTTGCAAGCGCTGCTCGGCGTCGTCTGCATTCCTTTGAGCTGTTTCGATTTCCGAAGCGCAGCTTGTAATGGTCGCTTCCTGCTCACTCTTACGTTCGCGCTGGACTGAAAGAATATCTGTCGCGCGGCGGATGTCTGCGTCACTCTGCTCAGCGTCAAGCTCCAGCCGGCGCAGCTCGCTGCGCACAGATTGGAGTTGGTCCTCCGCCTGGCTGAGCTCAACTTTAAACGTCGTGGCTCGTTCGGTGGCGCTCTCGAGTTGATCCTGGAGATCAGCCAGTTCCTCTTCGGAGCCCGCAGCGGCCTGGCTGAGCTCTTCATGCAGGCGCAGAAGACTTTCGGCGCGATCGGCCAGCGTGCGCACTTCTGTATTGATTGTTTCACGCTGCTCAATGATCGCGTCAATATCCTTGCAAAGATACAGACGTTCGCGATCAAAACGGGCGACATCCGATTCGAGGCGTTCGTGAGCTGCCTGATCACTGACCAACGCTCGCTCTTCAGCGGCGTGCTTCACCCGGAGGTTAGAGAGCGCGCGATCGAGTGCGGCGGCTTCGGCGTCAACAACGCCAAGTTTCCGGCGCGACTCTGCGATGCGAATATCCAGCGATTCCACTTCAGCGCGTAGTTCAGAAAGCTCAGCGGCGGCGTGAAGCAGACCTCCCGTAGCGTCGCCGTTCGCAGCGCCTCCAGCGATGATGCGCCCGTCCGGCTCGACAACCTCACCGCGGCGCGTGACGAAACGAACACCGGGAATCCCAGCGAGCCTGGTTCGACGCAAGCGCAGGGCGTCGTCTATTTCAGTGACGAGGAGCGTGCGCCCAAGAAGGCGCTCGATGAGCCCGCCTACGCGTGGGTCTGTTGTGATCAGCGCGAGCGCCGGTTCAGCGTCGGCTGGATCGAGCCCCAGCGCAGATGGATTGAGAGGCGCCGAAGCGCGACCATCAACAAATCCGGTGAGCGGAAGGAACGCCACGCGACCAGGCAGATCATCAAAAGCGCCGCGCCGGCGCAGTTCATCAATCGACGTGACGACAAGCGATTGCAAATGTTCACCAAGCGCAGCCTCAATCGCGCCCGCGTGGGCGACATCGGTGTCGATCAACTCCGCGAGCGGCGCGATGACAGGGGTGTAGGGGCCGTGTTCCGCGTCATCATCGCGGCGAGTGAGCACTTCGCGCACCGCGTCGCCAAAGCCGGCGCGCGTCTCGATCATTTCGTCAAGCGTAGCGCAACGGCTATCGAGCGCGATTCGCTGTTGTTCCAGTTTGTTGAGCTGATGCCCCAGACTCTGCTTGCTTGAAAAGAGCGTGTCGGCAGATTGCGATTGAACATCGAGTTTCTGCGCGAGCTGGGTGACATGTGCAGCCCGCTCTAGGGCCGCGCCCTGAGCTTCAACCAAAGCAGCCGCACTAGCGTCGCGATCCTGCTTGAGCTGCGCCAGACGCTGGTCCAGCCGCACGTTTTCCGCAGCGATCGAATCAGCGCGCTTGCGGTCAGATTCCACCCGCGCGATCAGTGCGTGGCGCTCGCGATCGATATTGGCGGCGTTGGCGCGCTGCTCGGCGAGCCGTGAACGACCATCAGCCAGGCGTTGCTGAAGAGCGGTGCGGCTGGCCGCGCTCTCCTCCAGATCGCGATCCGCGTTATCCAGGCGAGACTGCAAGGCGTCAATGCGCTGTGTGTACTCGGCTGCTGTCTGCGCCAGGCGTTGTGCTTTGGTTTCAGTTTCCGTGAGGCGTGAAAGCTCAACTTTAATAAGCTCAGCTGTCTGGATGAGGCTCGCTTCGGTCATGCGCTGGCGTTCAGCCGCGCCCTGCGCAATGTGTTGGGCGGAGGTTTTCTCTCGCTCCAGCTCGCGCTCGCATTGAATCAGGTCGTGACGGGTGAGCTCCGCCTGCTGCTTGGCTTCTTCAAGTGATTCAAGCGCAGCCGCAGATTGCTCGCGGGCGCTGGTAAGCTCATGCAGTCGCGATGTCAGGCCGTCCAGCCGGGCCCGCAGATCGTCGTATTCATCGAAGGCGAGCGCCATGCGCGATCCGCGCAGCTCGACATCCAGCTCCTTGAACCGACGAGCCTTGGTCGCCTGAGAGCGCACAATGCGCAGACGCCGCTCCGTGGACTGAAGTTGCTCGCGGATGCGAATCAGATTGTTCTCGGTGCGCTCGAGTTTGCGCTGCGCTTCAATCCGGCGGGCTTTGAACTTGGAAACGCCGGCCGCCTCTTCAAAGATGCCGCGCCGGTCGATTGGGGACGCGATGAGCATCGCATCGACCTTCCCCTGCTCGATGATGGAGTAGGCGTCCGCCCCGACTCCCGTGTCCAGGAAGAGTTCGCGGATGTCGCGCAGGCGCGCCTTCTTGGAGTTGATGAGATACTGGCTGTTCCCATCGCGGTAGAGCCGGCGTTCGACATCAACAGTATCGGTGTCGATAGGCAAGGCGCGGCGCCGACCGGCGCGATTAATGATGCCCTCACCTTCGTCTGAATCGGTGTTATCGTCAGCGGAGGTTGGGTGTTCTTCGAGGCCGGATTCCTCTGCCAGTCGGGCAAGGTCCGCTTCGGTGAGCAGGGGGTTGTCGAAGGTCAGCGTCACGCTCGCCAGGCCGGCGGGTTTGCGGCCGGCGCTCCCTGCAAAAATCACATCCGCCATCTCCTTGGAGCGGAGCGATTTCGCCGAGCGCTCGCCGAGCACCCACTTGATCGCGTCAACGACGTTGGACTTCCCGCAGCCATTGGGCCCGACAATGCCGGTGATGGGCGCGTCGAAGGTGAACTCGGTCTTGTCCGCGAAGGACTTGAACCCGACGAGTGTGAGTTTGGCTAGGCGCATCAGGCGATCGACCTCCATGTCGCTGACAGGCGCCGGGTCTTTCGTTCACCCGGCGATATTCGATGCGGGACAGGCGCCCTCCATGGCGCGGGATCAACTTTACCGTCTTGACCAGCCAGCGGCGCTGCAGGCACAAACCGCCGGCCTTGGGCGCGGTGAATGCCGGCCAGCCGGAGCGGCGGAAAAGAAACGCATTCATTATTTCGGCTTGGAGAGCCTTGGAACAGGAACAACATAGCTCTTGGGTTTCTCGGGCTCGCTGTCCGTGCTCTGGCCCTCGGGGTCGCCTTCCTCCACCTGGGTTTCGTCAGTCGGGCGATCGGAGTCGGAAGACTGCTCGTCGGCGCCGTCATCTGAGAACTCGGGCCGCTCCTCGATCGCCTGATCGGTGATGGATCGTAGGAGCTCAGCGGCGAGCTTGTCCTGCTCAGCGACGAACTGGGCGTTCATTCCGTCATTCTTCCAGATTTCGTGCAAGGCGCCGACAACCTGTGAATAGGTCAAGTTCAGGCCCGGCGCGGGGCTCTCCGGCGTCTGCTTGTGCGCCAGGAACTCGATGAACTCCACGAGATCCGGGGAGACGGTCGCCTGCGTGCTCTCGCCTGAAACATGATCGAGGTAGTAGACGCGGAGTGGATCCTGATCGGAGTCAGCCGAGAGGATGAGCCGATCGGACCAGCCGAATACGAGCGTGGGGCGGTTGATGTGCGCGTCGCCGAAGACAGCGATGCGCGGGTCATCCTGCTGTGTCACATAGATCAGGGGCTTGGTTGAAGGGAGTGAATCGAAGACGAATTTGTCGAAAAAGACACGACGATCGAGCAGCGGATCAGCGCGGGCGACGAGCGCTTCGTAAGCCGCGATTCGCACCTCGATCGCGTCATCATCGGCTAACTCGCGCAGAGTGAGGTTGATTTGCGGATCGGACCCGGCGTCGCCGAGGAGTTCGATCGCAGCGACGCGAATCGCGGCGGCGCCGTTCTGGGCCAGGCTCATGAGCTCCGCTGTGGTCAGGGCGTCGCCGAGCGCCGCGCCGGCGCGAAGGGCGGCGAGACGCGGGAGGATGTCCGGCGAGTCATAGAGATTGCGCATCATCGGAATCGCCGTCTTGCCGATCGATTGAAGACGCCAACTCAACTCTGAGGCGTATTCAGGCTGTTCTTTGAGCGCGGTCGCGTAACGATGGGCCCACTCCTCAGGAAAACTCCGTTGGATGCGGGCAGCGAGGAGAAGCTGGACAAAGTCCTCCAGGTTGTCGCGATATTGTTGCGGCGGCGTAATCTCAATGAGTTCTTCATTGACGCCCCGGGCCGTCGGCTCGCGATCCCCCGGTGCTTGCGGGAACTGCGTGTTGATCGCGGAGACAATCAAGCGGGCCCGCGCATGAGACGGACTATCAAGCACAAGCGTCAGTTGTCTTGCTTCAGTGACGACAGCGCCGGAGAGCACCCGGCCGATCCTCCGGTTGATGTCATCTGTGCCGTCCTGAGCGGGATCTGCGAAGGGATTGATGAAGATATCCCCACGCGCCTGCGCAATCACGCGCGTGTCAGGAGCGCCGGGGCGCAGCAGGCCGGCGCGCATGTCAGCCGTCCACAAACGCCCGCCTTCAAGGCTGGTTGTCGCCGTTCCAGGCAGCGCAGTGACGAGGACATCATGAGTTGTTCCGACGGGCGCCCCCGGGGGAATGGCGGCCTGCGCGAGAACCACGGCAGTGTTGAGGTCTGAAAGAAGCTGGGAGGGTGAAACTGCTTCAAGCCCCCGGCCCTCGCGCCCGACGCCTCGGCGCGTCATCTCCCGCTCAAGAATCGCGCGAACAGATGGCGGAATGTCTGCGCTTCCTGTGCCATTGAGTCCGACGACAAGTCCGTATCCGGAGACGAGCAGAAACTCCTCCCCGCGAAGGAGCGTTTCGGCCCCGACTGTCCCGCGCAGGATGGCGGGCGTATCGCGAAGTGTCGCCTCGGGCAGGCGCGGTCGCGGCGTGCGCGGCGGGCCGCCGGGGAAGCAGCCCGAGAGCAGCGTGACGCCAGCCACCAGCGAGCAGCAGACCAGTGCACACGAAGAGTGGCGACGAGGGCGTCGGTGTTTGGAACAGATGTGTATTCGTGAAGAACCCATGAGAGTCCTAGCTGCGCTTGCCAAGGACGAGGCCGACAATCCCAGCGACGACAGTGAATCCCGCCAGCGCGCCAATGACGACCATAAAATTGTCAGCGATCACCGAGGTCAGCCCGTCAAGTGGCGCATTGACAAGGAACGTGAGCATATAAACCAGCCCCAATACCAGCGCAAGAATGGCCGCGAGGCTGAGCCCCGCGGTCAGCCCGCTGCCGGCCCCGTCATAGGGCTCTGCCATCACCATCCCGCCAGCCATCACAGCCGGCGCCGCGACACCGAACGCCTCCGCGCTTGTCGAACTCTCAAAAAGGGCTGAACCGCCGGAACTGCTGGCGGGCGTTGGCTCATCGTCCGCAAGCTCTTCAAGAAAATCGACCGCGCCCAGCGATGTGTCATCAGATTCGCGCGTCAAATCAAGCAGCCCCGACCCCGAGCCCACGGGATCGAGCATGAGATCGTCGTCAACTCCTTCGGTCACAAGCGTCGCTGCAGCAGGGTCAGCGTCGTCAAGATCATCCGCATCGAAAATGCTGATCCCCGATTTCCCCTTGGAGTCGCCCAGCGACAGCCCCGAGCCCATCCCCAAACCGCTCCCCGTGCCCGAAGCCCCAGCAAGATCGAGCGCCTCACCCGAAAACGATCCACTCTCCAGCGACAGTTCACCACTCCCACTCTCGAAGCTGATGTCACTCCCGATATCAGCTCCCGAGGCTGAGCCGGCGCTTGAATCGATCTCCGCATCGTCCATGGGAAACGCCGAACCTCCGGCGGAGTCGGCCAGTGTGATGGAGTCATCAAGCTCCCCAGCCAGCGGGATCATGCTGCTCATCTCCGGGTCGCCAGCTCCTTCAGCCAGCAAATTCACCTGGTCAACTTTGAACATCAGCTTGTCGCGATCGCGGAACTCCTGAATGCGCCCCGAAGAGGCCATCTCCCGCACATCATCCTCAGACTTGCTGAGTTTCTGAGCAGCTTCCTCGAGCGTGTAAAACATCTTGGCCATCGATCAGGCTCCGCGTGGGGGGCCGCCCAGGCGCCAGCAGGCGCCGAACGGTGAGACATTGGGTGTAAGAAGTAAGGAACGCTATCGCGCGCCACTATGACGAGCAACCCCGAACCCGTCAGTCTTTACTATTCGGACGCCCGGCGGCCCGGTTCCCGCAGGCCAGCCAGGATCAATCGGATGCGCACAAAAAACCCGCAGGCGAACCGTTCGCCTGCGGGTGTTGGGGTTTCATAAGGCTATCTGCCGGCCTGTTCAGGGCCGCGAGGCGTCCGCCAGACCCGGAACCAGCGCCGCTCCTTCCGGAACCGTGATCGACGAGCCTTCAAAATCCTCATCAATCGGCTGGTAGCGTCCGCCCAAATGCTCGGCGAGGAAGGCCTCGGAGACGGCGAAAAACGAAATATTATTCTCCGGCCGGGCAAAACCGTGCCCCTCATCAGGGAATAGCACATAGGTGACGGGGATGCTCTTCTTCTGCATCGCGTTCACAATCTGATCAGACTCCGCCTGCTTGACGCGCGGATCGTTCGCTCCCTGACCGATCAACAGCGGCTTGGTGATCGCGTCCACGCGGGTGATCGGCGACCTCGCCATCAGCGCCGCCCGGCCTTCTTCTGTTGAATGATCGCCCACACGCTTGCGGAAAATCTCAGCAAACGAACGCCAGTACGGCGGAATCGACTCAAAGAGCGTCACGATGTTCGACGGGCCGACGATATCCACCCCCGCGGCAAACTTGTCCGGCGTGAACGTCAGCCCCACAAGCGTCGCGTACCCGCCATAGCTCCCGCCCATAATCGCGACTCGATCAGGATCCGCAATATTCTCAGCGATCGCCCAGTCAACGGCGTCGATGAGGTCGTCGTGCATCTTGCCAGCCCATTCCATGTCGCCGGCGTTGGTGAAGTTCTTGCCAAACCCAGTGGAGCCGCGGAAGTTCACACTGAGCACCGCATATCCGCGATTGGCGAGCAGTTGATGCAGCGAGTTGTAGCCCCAGGTGTCCCGGGCCCAGGGGCCGCCATGAACAAGCAAAACCATCGGCTGCGGCGCATCGGGGCGGGCGTCGTTGTCGCTGTCCGTCCAGACCGGGAGCGTCAGGTAGCTCACAAGATCAAGATTGTCGCGCGCCTGAATGACAACCGGGTGCATCTTCGCAAGCTGCACACCTTCAAGCTCCGGGCGATTGGTGAAGAGGAAGTTCACCTTGGAGGAATCCCGATCGTAGTGGTAGTACTGAACCGGGCCGTCATCCTTCACATAGACAACAATCCAGTCCGAGTCGTCCAGCGAGCGGCTGGAGATGATCATCTCGCCATCTTCGACAGCCCGAAGTTTTCTGAAATCACCGCGGATCGAAGGATCAAGAATCTGCCAGTCACTCTTGAGATAGTTGAAGTTCACCGCCTGAATGGTGTATTCGGTCGGGTGTGACAGAACGCCGGAAACATCAGCCTTGGCATGCTCAGCGACAATGTGCGAGTCGCCCGTCTCAAGGTTGATCGCGCGCAGCGCGCCGGTGTTTCGATCCCGGCTGTCGAGCATGTAAAATACATTTCCCGTCTTGTTGAAGCCCGCCGGCCCGGTGGTGAGCGAGTCATCACTGGGAATGTGCGTGAACTCACTCCATTCGCCATCTTTGTTTTTCTTGTGGAGGCTCGCGGACGCATCCTGATTGAAGGTCTGAATGAAGCGGACGTTGTAGTGATCATCGCTGACTATCCCCGCGACGAAGCCGCCGTTGAGCTGGCCGGGGTTTTCCTGCACCAGTTTCATGTCGCCGGTGTGGATGTTGATGCGGTAGAGGTCGTGAAACTGCGGATTGCGGTTGTTCAGCCCGACCAGGATTTCATCGGGATGATGATGCGAAACCTGGTTGATCTGCGCTGTGGGCTTGAGGTTCTTGCCCGTGTTGGGATCCTTCATGGGCTCGCCATCTGGGCCGGGGATGGTGTCCTGCGTCGTCAGGCGCTTCTCCTTGCCCGTGGTTAGCTCAACGGAGAAGAGCTGCCAGTCTTCATCGCCGCCGACATCTTGCAGGAAGAGGATGTGCTCACTGTCAAACGCCCAGAAATATCTGCGAACACCGCGCACCGCATCGTGCGTGACCGCGGTCGCTGCGTCCGGGTCTGCGATGGGCGCCACCCAGACATTGAGCACGCCGTCAACCGGCGCAAGAAAAGAAAGATGTTTGCCGTCCGGGCTGATTTGAGCGCTGGCGCGTTCAGGATTGCCGAACAACACATCGCGCTCGATTAGCGGAACGTCCGATCGAACCTGCGCATGGGCCGCGGCGGAAAACGCCACCAAACCCGTCACGGCGAACGCAGCCGATGCGATGATTGTGAGATGTCGATGATTCATATCTGAAATATCTCCTGGAGTGAGTTGGTCAACCACAAGGCCTATTCCCCGATGACCTGTTGTACCGGAGTGGGGCTCGTTGGATGAGGGTTGGGGCGGCGACACAGAGTATTGGGGAGCTGGAGGCTGTTTTTACTCGTTCGCTGGGAGTCGCCGGGGTGCGAAGATCGCCGCCAAAGCCCACAGCGGCGTCGCCAGAGCGAGCGGCGCGATGCTGGCGAGCCATTCCTGGCCTGTCATCGTGGGCGCCAGGCCGCTCGGAGCGTCGGTGAGGGCGTAAATCGCTGTAAAGGGCGAGGCGAGCCAGACAGTTGGGGTCGGCGTGATCTTGAGAATGGCGCCGATGAGTTGCGACACAGCCACGCCGCCGACCACAACAAGACACATCGCCATCCAGATCGAGCGTCGCCACGAGGGCTGACGGGCGGCGCCGATCGCAATCATCGCGCCCAGAAGCGCCGCCCAGGAAAAAAGCAAGAGCGAAACGCCACCGGTCACCTCCCAGCTCCAGCTCGTCAGCAGCATGGTCGGCCACACGATCGCCTGCGCCGGGAGCATCAGCGCGAAGAAGTCAGAGAACGCGCCGCGCACCGGCCGCAGCGCAGGAGCCTGACTCAAACGCACCATAGGCCAGAGGATAGTCAGCCCAGCAGCTGTCATTACCATCAATGCGCGGGTGGAGTTCTGAAACATGTTCGGCTGGTTCAGCCCGATGAACTGCACGCTGAACACTGTGATAATCGCTGCGATGAGCAGATAGATCGACCAGCACAACGTGAGCAGGCGCGGTTCTCCCCGTCGGTGAGCCCAGCGATCAGCTGTGTCTTTCGGGGCGCCAGCCTGCGCGCCGGGCGCCGTGTCGGCCGAGGGCGTCGAAGGTGATGGTTCAGGGGTCGGCGGCACGCGCGGTCTCATCAATCAGAACGTAGGGAGTGTAGAGGCGGGCGAGAGGCCGGCCCGCATGAATCCAGCCCACATCGGACAGCAGACTCTCAAAACGAGCGAGTTTGACATCGTCGGCCGGTTCGCCGTCCGCCCCCGTTCCGGGTGGATGGCCCCAGACCACGCGGGCCCCATCGGACGTAACGATCGTGAGTCGTTGCTCGCGGTCGAAGTCGCCAGCGTCGATCGCCTGGACCTTGTCGAACGCCGCCGACGCGCGAAGGGCGCCGAGCAGACGAAGTGAAGCAGCCAAATCGTCGCCGATCCACCGCGCCCCGTAAACCAACTCGCCTTCCGCAGTCATGGGAGGTCCGCCCCACACACCAAGCATGACCGGCAGCGTCCCGGCGGCGCCCGCGCGGTAAGTGATCGGGAGCAATCGTGCGTCAGCAGAGATGAGCAGATCATTCGCGCCGGCGCGCACAACCGCGGCCGGCGCGCGCCACGGACCAGTCACTTCGATCAGGCCGTGCGCTCGCCGACGGACGATCGGCCCATGGGCAAACCACCCGGTCGCCGCAAGCTCCTGCTGGGCGAGCTGGAGTGAATCAGAATCGAAGGGATCAAGAGACACGCTGATGCGCACGATCTGTTCCAGTCGCCAGCGTTCATCCTCAGGCATCCATGTTCTCGGCGCGTCGGGCGCCGCGAGAGAAGCGCCAGCGAGGGCGGGCCATGCGAAGACAACATCGATGGGATCCGCGCGAAGGTCGCCGACGCGATCCTTTATGGGGCCGACGCCGAGCAGGACCGCGCTGATGAGAACAGCGATGAAGATCGCGGTTCCGGCGCGCGCGGGCCACGGGGATTCGACGGCGAGCGCCTGGGCGAAGCGGGTTTTCAGGTCGTCGCGCTGGCGTGCCTTTGCCATGATGGAGAACTCCGGAATGTGGTTGTTGTGTGCGCATCGCGCAGCGCGAGGATCACGAGATGGGCGCAGAGCGCGGGCATATCCAACTCCAGCCCGGGCGGCAGCGCGCGCGCCGCCATGGGCAGTAGCGAATGGTCGGTGAAACCGGGCATGGTGTTGAGTTCGAGCAGCCAGGGTGTTCCGGCGGAATCGAGGATGAAATCAACGCGGGCGAGGTGGCGCGCGCCAAGCGCGTGAAAGAGCTGAACCGCGGCGGCGCTGATGCGCTCAGCGACTCCCAGCGGGAGTGCGGGATGGGGGGTGTAGGTCGTATCGTTGCGGGCGTATTTGGCTTCGTAGTCGTACAGACCGTCGGCGGGTGTGATTTCGATAATGGGAAGGGGGGCGCCGTCAAGAACGGAGACTGTGAGCTCGCGGCCGGCGATGTAGGGCTCGATCATGTACGGACGACCGGAGGCGGCGGCGCAGGTGTGCGCATGGCGCCAGTCAGCTTCGGAGTAGCAGACGAAGAGGCCAACGGTTGAGCCTTCGTGGATCGGTTTGGCGACGACGGGGAGCGGGAGCGGGCAGGCGGGGTCAGTTGGGGTGAGGACGCAACTTGTTGTTGTGGGGACGCCGATCGAGAGGGCGATGGATTTGGTCGCGATTTTGTCCATCGCGAGGCGGGCGGCGCGAGGGCCGGCGCCGACGAAGGGGCGGCCGTCTGCTTCGAGAAGATCCTGAAGCGGGCCGCCTTCTCCCCAGGGGCCGTGGAGGGCGGGGAAGAAGAGGTCGGTCTTGATCTGCGCGAGGCGATCCTGATCGAGCGCATCAATGACGAGGCGGTCGACTTCGAAGGCGTCGGCGCATTCGAGGGCGGCGGCGATCGCGGCGGAGCTTTCAAGACTGACTTCGCGTTCGGCGTCGCTTCCGCCGCCGAGCACCGTGACGGTGGGCTTCATGGTGTCTCTCCCCGGCGCCAGATGCGGAGCTCGGTTTCGAGTTCGACGCCGATGTGCGCGCGGACGCGATCGCGGACTTGATCGATGAGCTTGAGTATGTCGGCTGCGCGGGCGTATGGAGTTGTGGTGATGAAGTTGGCGTGAACATCGGAAACCTGGGCGGCGCCGACGGCGAGCTCCTTGCATCCTGCTTCGTCGATGAGGCGACCGGCGCTGACGCGCTCGGTGTCGAGGGTTGGGTTTTTGAAGACGCAGCCGGCGGATTTTTCAGCCATAGGCTGGGTGCGGGATTTGTAAGCCATCACCTCCTTGACGCGGCGGCGGACGGCGTCGGGATCGCAGGGACGGACGCGCAGATCGACCGTCGTGATGATGAGCTGGTCGAGCCCGGAATGGCGATAGCTGAAGTCAATTTGATCGCGCGGGAGTGTGACTTCCTCACCGTCGCGAGTGAGCGCGCACACGGCGAGGACACTTTCGCAGATTTCCCCGAAGGCGCCCCCTGCGTTCATGACGATCGCGCCGCCGACCGTGGCGGGGATTCCGGTGAGGCCTTCGAGGCCGGCGAGACCTTCGCGGGCGGTGTGTGTGATGAGCTTTGGGAGATTGGCGCCGGCGCCGACGCGGAGCAGGTCGTCCTCGACGCGCTCGACATTGTTGATGTGGCTCAGCGAGAGCACGAGGCCGTCAACGCCGTCGTCGTGGACGAGTAGGTTGGCGCCGTCGCCGAGCACGCGGATGGTTTCATAGCGCGCGACAAGCGCGCGAAGTTCATCGAGTGTGCGCGGCGTTGCGAGAGCATCGGCGCGGCCGCCTACGCGGAACCATGTGGGGATGGCGGCGTCTTTTTCAATCGTAATGGGGGGAGCTGCGGGCATGGTGTCGGTCAGGCGTCGGGAGCCTTGAGGTGGAGGTATTCGTAGGCGACTTTCCAGACGGGGCCGGCGCCCATGACGACGAGGAGGTCGCCGGGTCGGCAGATGGTCTCGAGTTGTTCGACGATTGCTTCGAAGGGGTAGAGATGCATGGCGCGGACGCTGCGCGAGCGGAGGCGATCGACGAGGTCGGCGGCGCTGACTTTTGTTTTTTCAATTTCGGAGTCGCGCACAAAGTAAATGTGGGGGACGATGACGATATCGGCCTGCGAAAAGGATTGGGCGAACTCTTCAAGCAGGAAGCGCGTGCGGCTGTGCTGATGAGGCTGGAAGACGCAGATGAGGCGTCCGTCGCGTGATTCGGGTTTTTCAAACTGACGCAAAGCGCGGAGGGTTGCTTCGATTTCGGTTGGATGATGGCCGTAATCGTCATAGACAGTGACGCCGTCTCGCATGCCGAGTTTCTGCGTGCGTCGATCGACGCCCTGGAATGTGGAGAGGGCGTGGGAGACGGGTTCTGGTTCGGCGCCGAGTGAGAGAGCGAGGGAGGCGGCGAAGGCGCTGTTGAGTGCGTTGTGCTCGCCGGGCAGTGTGAGGGTCCATGAGAGGGCGCGTTCGTCGGGTGTTGTGAGCGAGACGAGGCGCGCGTCGGTGTCGTACTCGACGCGCCAGTCGGCGCTGGGTGCGAAGCCGACGGTTTCGACGGCGCACTCAAGGCCGGCGGTGACTTCGCGGCGGTGGGCGCTGTCATGGCCGATGAGGAGTTTTCCGCTTTGGGATTGGGGCGGGAGAAGGCGGGCGAACTCGTGGAATGCTTCAATGACAGCGTCGACGGCGCCGTAGACGTCAAGGTGGTCTGCTTCGACGACGGAAATGGAGGCGATGCGCGGGCGGAGATTGTGGAAGGAGCGGTTGTATTCGCAGGCTTCCGCGACGAGAAGGCCGGGGGCGTCGGCGAGCGGTCCCGCGGGGATGGCGGGGGCGCCAAGCCGGAAGCCGGAGCCTCGAGCGGGGCCGGTCGAGTTGGAGGACGTTTGCGGGAGGTGTGGAGAGGTGGCGCCGACGATGACCGTGGGGTCGAGATGTGCGGTGGTGAGGACATGGGCGAGCATGGCGCAGGTGGTGGACTTGCCGTGTGTTCCAGCGAGCGCGACACCGGTGGCTGACACCATGCAGGCGCCGAGCGCTTCGGCGTAGGTCATGGTGGTGACGCCGCGGGTTTGGGCGTCAAGTAGAAGGGGATGATCCGGGGCGATTGCGGCGGAGGCGATGACCAGGTCGCACTCCTCGGGGAGAGCGAGCGGGTGATCACGCGAGTCGCGCTCGAAGATGATGGGAAGGTTGCCCGCGGCGAGGGCGTCGGTGACATGGGTCGAGGCGATGTCGGAGCCGGCGACGTTGGCGCCGCGGGCTGACAGGAGTTGGGCGAGTCCTGACATGCCGCACCCACCGATGCCGACGAGAAATGCATGGGCGCCTGGCGTTGGGAAGCCGGCGATGGTTGGACTGGTCGCTTGAGCGCTTTTGAGTTCGGTGGGCATAGAGGAAACGTATCGGCGAAGGCGCTGGTGGCGGTGCAAATGACAGGATTGATTGGGGTGAGACGCTTGGGGTCGTTGAAGCGGGCTCACAGTTGGGGGCTATGCTGGGGGGATGTCAACGGAGCCTTTGCCCTATCGCGTGGCGGTGTTGTGTGACCTGCGGGATGCACAGGGGCGGTTGCTGATGCTTAAGCGGGCGAAGGAGCCGAACAAGGGGCAGTATTCGATGATCGGGGGGAAACTGGAGACGGCGGATGGTGAAAGCCCGGCTCAGTGCGCCCAGCGTGAGATTCAGGAGGAGGCGGGGATTGATGTCGCGATCGAGGATTTGCGGCTGATTGGGATGATTTCCGAGCAGGCGTTTTTGGGAGCGGGGCACTGGCTGCTGTTTGTGTACCGGGTGATGGTTTCGGTGGAGGTGGAGGCGCGGTCGATCCGTGAGGGGGAGCTTGAGTGGCACGAGGCAGATGCGATTGATGGGCTGGAACTTCCGCAATCTGATCGGGAGGTAATTTGGCCTCTTTTGCGAAAGCATGAGGGGGGGTTCTTCACCGCTCACATTGATTGCCGGAAAGGTGGATTGTCGTGGCGGGTGGAGCAAGAACCATTTTAGTAGACAGATTGTCTTGCTATTGGGCAAACTTGCGGGTATGAAGAAGAGCAGGGTGTGGGTGCGGGCTGGTGGAAATCGGCTCGCCAAGCGGGGTCTGGTGGTTTAGGCTAACGGTGCGTGGACTGTGGGGCCGGTCGTGGGGATTGGTCCAAAACTGGGTTGCACACATGTGGAGGGTGATCGCGAATGGCGAGCCCGGATGTTCTATTGATTGACGAAGATGCGCAGACGCCGACGCCGTGGACGGCGCGGGTTGAGCATGTTCAGGAATGGCTGAGTGGTCGGCTGGATCATGATCGGCTGCAGTTTTGGCTGTTCACGCCGAAGGACGTTGGCGTTGAAGGGCTGGTGTGCTCCTGGGGAAATCCCCGGGGCGATGGGGGTGATAAGCTTGCGAAGCAGTTTGCGCGCAGTGAGTTGATGGCGCGCGCGCAGCGCAGCGGGCGCGCGGTGGGCGCGGAGGGGCGCGAGCATGCGGCGCTGCATCTGCATCCGGAAACGCTGATGGACGATTTGTGGTGGGGGCTCTTGATTAGCCGGAAGGGGAAGGCGTTCAGCGATGAGGAGTTGGATATTGCGCATACGACGCTGCGTTTTTGGCAGGCGGCGTTTAATCGGCCGATGGAGCGGGGAATCGGGCGGATGATTGTGTCCAGCGACGGGCGTGTTGTGCATGTGAATCCGGGATGCAAGCTGCTCATGCTGGAGGAGGATGTTGATCCGGCGACGTGTTTTGCTGGCGCTCAGGAGATTCGGACCCAGCGCTGGGGCGATGAAGCGAACGATCGGACGTTTGACATTGTGAAGGAGATTGGTGGGCGCGTTGTGTGGGTGGTGATGCGATGGATGCCATGCGCTGGAGTTCAGGATGCGGGGCACTGGCGCGTTGAGATTCGGGAGCTTGAGGAGAATGAGCTGCCGGCGGTGGGGATTCTTGAAGATGATCGGATTGCGCGATCGGTTGGGTTTATTCACGACCATCATCATGAGGCGCCGAGCCTGGCGGCGATTGCGAATCATGCGCATATCAGTCCGTTTCACTTTCACCGGCTGTTTACGAAGCAGGTTGGGGTTTCGCCGAAGCACTATGTGCAGATGAAGCAGTTGCAGGTGGCGCGGTGGCGGTTGCGGGCGCAGCGGACGCCGATCGGGCAGATCGCTGAGGAGGCGGGTTTCGCGAACCACGGGCACTTCACGTCGACATTCAGGCGCGTGGTGGGGGTCTCTCCGACGATGTACCGGACGGAGAATGCGGGCTGAGGGCTGGCTGGCTGGCGGGGCTTGGAATATCCGGGGCAAGCCGGGGCCGGCGGGAGCCGATGGAACTGGGTCGGGGTTGGTCCGAAAGAACTGATCCTGAAGCGGCTCTGGACGCGGCGACGCGGGAAGCATCTATTAACAGATGGAGGAGTCGTCTTTGGTTGCAGTGACGGCTCTATACTTGCCTGACTCATGACACATTGGAGACGATCAATTTTGGTTTCGCAGCTTTGCCGGCTGCCTGCGAATCGGTCGGTTCGTCTCGCGGCGCGGATCGTCATGGTCGCGGCGTTGACGCTGCTGGCGATCAGCGACGGGCTGGTGGGGGCAGCGGAGCAGACGGCTGACATTCGCGAGAGCGCGGCGCTGGCGGTTCCTGCGGGGCGTCAGGCTGATCGTGTCGCGATCATCACGATGGAGGGGCCGATCACCGAATGGACGACGAAGAGTTTTATTCGGCGGCTTGAATCAGCGGAGCGCGGCGGCGCGGACGCGGTTGTGATTGATATGAACACGCCGGGGGGCGAGGTGTACGCGATCCTGGGGATTACCTCTGCGATTAAGGGATCGAGCATTCCGAACATTGTGTCGTGGGTGAACCGGCAGGCGATTTCAGGAGGCGCGATTACTTCAGTTGCATGCAGGGAGATTGTGGTGGCGCCGGGCGCGAGGATGGGTGATGCGGCGCCGATCGCAATTGATCCACTGGGGCAGTTGGGCGGGCTTGCGGATACAGAGCGGCAGAAGATTCTTTCGCCACTTCTGGCTGACGTTGTGAACTCAGCGCGACTGCGCGGGTGGGATGAGAAACTTGTGCAGGCGTTTTTGACGCTGGGTGTGGAGCTTTGGCTGGTTGAGAATCGAGAGACGGGCCGGCGACTGTTCATTGATGAGAATGAGTATCGTCTGCTTTTTGATAGTGAGCCGCCGCGCGGCGCGGTGCGGGTTGCTTCGGGATCGTTTGACGGCTCGGCGCCTGACAAGCGCGTGCTGCGGGCGGACGAAATTGAATACTCAGCTCGGGAAGCGCCGCGTGAAGGGCATGCGTTTCAGCCGGCGTCGGGGCGCATCACTGAAGAGACGATCAAAGCGGTGACGCAGAATCTTGATGCGCCAACCATGCGTCCGACGATTTCCGGGTCTGACAGGGGGAAGTATCGCTACATCGAGTATTTCACGGACGGGAAGGCGCTGCTTGTTCTCGAAGAGGGTGATCTGAAAAAGTATGGCTTCGCGACTGAGACGATCCGTTCGGATGACGAACTCAAGGATTATTTCGGCGCGTCGGAGTTAATTCGTCTGGATATGAACTGGTCGGAGAAGCTGGCGCGGTTTTTGGACAAGCTGAGTGTGCGGGCGCTGCTTGTGATTGTATTTTTGCTGGGCTTGTTCATTGAGATGGCTGCGCCGGGCATTGGCATTCCGGGGTTGGTGGCGACAGTGGCGCTCCTGCTCTTGCTGGCGCCGGCGTTTCTTGGCGGGGCTGCGTCATGGTGGGGATTGGGCGCTATTGGCGCGGGTATTTTGTTGGTGCTGCTGGAAATTTTGGTGATCCCGGGATTTGGACTACCGGCGGTGGGGGGAGTGCTGCTGCTGTTTGTGGGTCTTGTGGGATTATTGATTGGTCCGGACAACGAGTTTTCGGCGCCGCAATCGCAAGGTGAGTTGCTGTTCAGTGTGGCGGTGGTGTTGATGGGGTTCTTCACAGCGGGAGTTGGGGTGTACTTTGTTTCGCGGCACTATGGATCGATCCCACTGGTGAAAAATCTTGTGCTGACGAATGAGCCGGGCGAAGAGAGGATCGGAGTGCTGGAGGCGATGGGTCCGAAGGCAATGGAAGGCGCGGTGAACGTCGGCGATGTCGGCGTGGCGATTTCGACGCTTCGCCCGTCGGGTTCAGCGGAGTTTGATGACAGGATTGTTGATGTGGTGAGTGAGGTTGGCTTTGTTGAGCGCGGTGAGCGGGTGCGTGTGGTTGAGGTGAGCGCATTTCGTGTGGTGGTTGAGCCGGACGCGCGAGGCGGGGGGGAGTTGGCGTGAGCGAATCACTGGTGCTGTGGGCGTTTGGGTTGATGATGATCGGCATGCTGTTGCTGGCGGCGGAGGTGCTGGTCCCGAGTGGCGGGGTTTTGGGATTGGTTGCGGGAGGATGCGCGATTGCGGGGATCGTTTTGTTTTGGCGCGTTGACACGATGTGGGGTTTGTCGAGCACGTTGGCGGTGATGGTGCTTGGGCCTGCTGTGGTGGCGTTTGGGCTGAAGGTGTGGCCGAACACATACTTCGGGAGGAAGTTGATTCTTGGGGGTGAAATTTCGACGGATGATGTCGAGCGGCGACAGGCGGAGCTCGCAGAGCGCCAGCAGGCGCGGCGGGCGCTGATCGGGGCGCCGGGCGAGGCGGTGACGGATCTGCGACCTGTGGGAATGGTGATGATTGAAGGGGAGCGCGTTGAAGCGTTGGCTGAGGGCGGCGTGATTGAAGCGGGTGCGAAGGTGCGCGTGACGGCGGTGCTTGATAATCAGATCAAGGTGCGCCGGGCGGAGTAGCGGGCGTCGGGTATGGCGACTCGCGCTGTGCTTCGTGCTGAATAGCTATCTATGTGATTTCATTGAGGGACGGATGGTTCCTGGAGTATCCCGTAATTCGGGGGGAACACACCGAATCGCTGCGGGCTGTTCACCGGTGTTGATCGAAGAAAACTGGAGTGAAGCAAGAACTGAGTCGCAGCGAGGTGGCGTGCTGGGGTATTCTTGGGGCTTGCATTCGCAGGCGCCGGAAATTCCGGCGCTGGAACACTTCAAGAGTTGAACGAAGGAGATAGGTGATGAAGACTGGGATGACTTCTCAACTTGGTAAAGGTTCGTTGTGTTGTATTGCAGGGATTGCGATGGCGTTTGGCGTTGTGTCGTTGACTGCGGAGTCAGAGGCGGAGGCGGCACGGTTCAAGCCGTGCATTTGTCCTCATGTGTATGCGCCGGTGACATGTGACGGGGGCGCGGTGTTCTCGAACCAGTGCTTTGCCAACTGCGCAGAGGCAACTGGGTGTGTTCCGGGCATTTTGTTCTAACTGACATACAGAAAAAGTGACAATAAATTAAGGAATGGCCGCACCGCACGGAAAGGCGGTGCGGCCATTTATCATGGAAAAAACGCGGCTCCGGGCATATTGATTCCCGGGGACGCGTTTTATTTTGAGAGGAGCTCAGGATGGAGCGTTCAGCCGCCAAATGGAACGCAGGTCAATCCCGATTTGCGTTCGAACTTGATCCTATCGCAGACGGTTCCGCCGAAGAGAACGTCGGGCCCACCGGGTCCGCTGCATTTCCAAAGGATGTCAGGGCCGCATAGCGGACCAATGGGGGGCCTGGCGTCGGCGGGGGATGAGGTAAGCGCAACGGCGCTCAGCATGAATGTAGCGCACGCGGAACAGATCACGAAACTTTTACCAACACGTCTTAGATTCATCATTGTGACTCTCCTTCTACTGGATAAGTGTGAGGGGCATCGCGACAAACAGCCCAACGTGGGGGGCGGGGCTCACGATGAGACCGACCCGGGCGCAAGGTACCACATTGACGTTCTGGCACAAAGGTGTTGTTGGCGTCAATCTGAATCCGCAGAGCAGCGAGGAGGGGAGTTTGCTTCACTGTCATATTTTTGAGGGACGGCGCGGTTCGTTAGGCGGCGCCGCCTTGGGGTGTTTGGCTTGATGGTTGTATTTTGTTCAGGGTGTAGATTCATCAAAGCTGGTTTTGGTATATTTGCGCCAGCATGTCTGATTCAACCTCGCCACAGCGACAAGCGGAAGACAACGACCGGAAGACGGAGCGCCCGTCGCTGTTCGTCGGTTTTCTTGTGGTGGCTTGTCTTGCGCTGGTGATCGTGGATCTTGTGCTCATTCGGCAGAACCGCTCGCTTCGGTCGCGCGTTGGTGAGCTCAGCCAGCTCGTTGAGTCGGGTGAGCGTCCGGTGCTTGGGCCTGGCGATGCTTTTCCAGCTCTCACTCTTGTGGGGAGCGATGGGGCAGCGACATCGTTGCCGTTTCAGGAATCTACGACGTTGTTGCTGATTTCATCCCAGTCATGCCATGCTTGTGATCTGGCGAAGCCGGTTTGGAACGAGGCGGTAGCAGTTGCTGAGCGAGGCGGGATTCGTGTCGCCGGACTTTCGCTTGATGGAGTTGCAGAAGAGCTTGATGAAGTTGAGGCGCCGTACGCCATGTTTGCGCCGGGGGATGACGTGTTTTCGTTGATTACGCAGACGCCGGGCGTTCCTGCTGCGATTTTGATTGATGGAGATGGCGTTGTGCTGCGCAGCTTTTATGGTGCAGAACAGCTCGGGCTTGTCGAAGCGGTGGAAGCAGTTGCTCAACAGTGATTCGAAACGCGGGCTGTAAATCAGATGTCGTCGGCGATGGCGAGTGAGTAGACATCAAGCTCGCCGGCGCCCTTGACGGGGTTTTCCGGGAACTGCTCAGCGTGTTCTTCGAGTGTGAGATGCTCGGCGAGCGTTTGGCCGTCCACATCCAGCACGGTGTAGCGCGGACCGGCGGGGGTCGCTTCGATGACAATGGTCTGGTGGCGGCTCTCGATGGAGCCGAGCGTGGGGTAGATCACATCTGTGACGGCGGCTTCAGCAGAGGAAGAAGCTTCGATCGGGCCTGGGCCAGCGAGAGAAGTGCGGGCCTCGGTCGCGCCTGGGTCGACGGCGCTGGCAGCGTAGAAGAAGGCGCCGGCGATGGTGACCGCCAGGGCGATGCGAGGGAGCGCAGAAGTGAGCTGGCTGGGCGTCATCATAGATGTGTTCATGGTGTCTCTATCGGCATCTTCAGTAAGAAAATTGTGTTCTGGGGCGGGCGCGCGCGACCGAGTTGGCGGGATAGGCGGGCGCGGCGTGTTCTCGGACGTCGCACCACCATCGTGGCGCAGGCGCGCAGCGTTAGGATGGCGAACCGTTGGCATGCAGGACCGAGAATAGAGGAGCTTTGTTGTTGAGCGATCAAGCGAAGAAGTCTGAGATGATCCAGAGTGAGCGGGCGCCGGAGCCGGTCGGCGCGTATCCCCACGCCCGGCGAGTGGGTGAGTTTTTGTTTCTTTCTGGTGTCGGGCCGCGCCGGGCGGGGAGCACGGAGATTCCGGGCGTGACGCTCAATGAACAGGGGGAGGTGACAGCCCACGACATAGAGATTCAGTGCGCAAGCTGCTTTGCAAATGTGCGAGCGGTGCTGGAGGCAGCCGGAGCCCGGTGGGAGGACATTGTGGATGTGCTGGTGTTTCTGACGGATATGAAGCGTGATTTTGCAGGGTTTAATCGGGTGTACGCAGAGCACTTTGGCAGCGTCATGCCGACGCGGACGACGATCGAGGTGGGGGCGCTGCCGACGCCAATCGCGGTGGAGTTGAAGGTGATCGCGTGGATGGGGGAGAGGTAGCGGGTGGAGAGAGGGATATGGAGGAGTTGACAGCGGGATAGGGAGAAGCCGCTACAATCGGAACGTTCGCGGTGAGGTCCGATTGGGCTGGCGGCGGACGGTCGACCCCATCGTCTAGCCGGGTCCAGGACGCCACCCTTTCAAGGTGGAGACACGGGTTCAAATCCCGTTGGGGTCATTTGAGGGGTATGCACTGAATCGACGGACAGTGCATCAGCGCGCATAAACGCTTTGCCTACAGATGATTGAGGTGAGTCGTTCGACTTCCTGCTTGTGGGCGCAGCCGTGTGCAGTGGCGGATTTCGTGCCACGCGCGTGCCGGATTTCGTGCCACTTTCTGCGCCAACGGCGCGCATGAAGTCCGCATCCGTCACCTGCAGTGGTTGAGGTTACGAGAACTGGTCCACCTGAAGGGTTAGCCTGGTCCAACTGGAAAGGACCAGATGATGAAAGGCAAGCGTCATACGACGGAGCAGAAGATCCGGATTCTTCGTGAGGCGGAGCTGAGTGACACGAC
>JAJDDD010000007.1 GCA_029260495.1 Phycisphaerales bacterium
GCGGCCGTAACTATGACGGTCCTAAGGTAGCGAAGTTCCTTGTCGGGTAAGTTCCGACGCGCATGAATGGTGGAATGACTGGGACGCTGTCTCCACGACCAACTCGGTGAAATAGTAGTGGCGGTGAAGATGCCGCCTCCCCGCAGCAAGACGGAAAGACCCCGTGGACCTTTACTGCAGGCTTATACTGGTCATGGACCTGTATTGCGTAGGATAGGTGGGAGGCTTTGAAACTCGGATTTCGGTCCGGGTGGAGCCAACCTTGAAATACCACCCTGTGCAAGTTTGTGGCCTAACCTCGATTCCCATGAAGCTGGGCGAGGGACCGTGTATGCTGGGCGGTTTGACTGGGGCGGTCTCCTCCCAAAATGTAACGGAGGAGCGCAATGGTCAGTTCAGCATGGTTGGAAACCATGTTTCGAATGTAAGAGTACAAGCTGGCTTTACTGCAAGACAGACAGGTCGAGCAGTTACGAAAGTAGGCTCTAGTGATCCTGCGATCCCGTGTGGAAGGGTCGTAGCTCAACGGATAAAAGGTACCCCGGGGATAACAGGCTGATCGCTCCCGAGCGTCCATAGCGGCGGAGCGGTTTGGCACCTCGATGTCGGCTCATCGCATCCTGGGGCTGTAGGCGGTCCCAAGGGTTCGGCTGTTCGCCGATTAAAGCGGTACGCGAGCTGGGTTCAGACCGGCGTGAGCCAGGTCGGTCCCTATCTGCTGTGGGCGTTGCAAGCTTGAAGGGAGTTCACCTTAGTACGAGAGGATTAGGTGGGACTCACCCCTGGTGATCCAGTTGGGGCGCTAGCCCCACCGCTGGGTAGCTAAGTGAGGCAGGGATAACCGCTGAAAGCATCTAAGCGGGAAGCCCCCCCTGAGATGAAGCTTGCTCGCATTTATTTGCGTGAGACCCCTGGAAGACCACCAGGTTGATAGGCCGCATGTGCAAGGGCAGAAATGTCCTCAGCAGAGCGGTACTAACGGTCGAAGGTTTCGTCACGTCAACCAGGCGCCTCCTTTTCCAAAGGACGCCTCAAGACGAGACTCCGAAAATCGCTCAAAAACATGCATACCAAAAACGCATGTCTCGATTTCGACTCACATTTTCGCATCCATTTCCGATTTTTCACTGCCCGACGCCACACAGGCGTCAGGCGGCTTGTCGGTGACAATAGGTCCGGGGAGACACCTGTTCCCATCCCGAACACAGTAGTTAAGCTCGGGCCGCCGATGATACTGCCCTGCGGGAAAGTAGGTCATCGCCGACATTGATGGGCTCGGTTGGGCAACACCCAGCCGGGCCCTTTTTCTTTTTTGTCCCTCTCTACATACTCAACTTCTTTCTGGCGAACCATCGCGCAGCTGACAACACCGCGGTCCATTCCCTTCCCCAACTTCCACGCCTCCATCCCTCACACCTTCTATCCTCCTCCCACCATGAGCACCCACTCAACCCAACCCAAACGAACCTTCCGCTCCGACAACAACGCCGGCGTCTGCCCCGAAGCCACCCGCGCCCTCATCGACGCTAACAACACCGGCCACGCCATCGGCTACGGCGACGATCAACTCACCAAAGAAGCTGTCCGCGCCTTCCAACACATCTTCACCCCCGACATCCACGTCTTCCTCGTCGCCACCGGCACCATCGCCAACACACTCGCCGTCGCCTCCCTCACCGAACCCTGGCAGCGCATCCTCTGCCACCGCCACAGCCACTGGAACGACGACGAATCCACCGCCCCCGAACGCTTCACCGGCTGCCGCACCACCGCCATCGACTCCCCCAATAGCAAACTCACACCCGCAGATGTCAAAGCAGCCGCCTCCTGCGCACGCGGCGATGTCCACCAACCCCAGCCCGGCGTCCTTACCATCTCAAACGCCACCGAGTTCGGCGAGGTCTACTCTCCCGACGAAACCCGCGCCCTCTGCCAAACAGCACACGAGCTCGGCTACCGCGTCCATGTCGATGGCGCGCGCTTCGCAAACGCCGTCGCGCACCTCAACTGTGACCCTCGCGCCCTCACCATCGACGCCGGCGTCGACGCCCTCTCTTTCGGCGGAACCAAAAACGGACTCGCGCTCGGCGAAGCCGTCATCTTCTTCGCCCAAAGCGACGGCGTCATTTGCGAGCGCGCCGCTCAAGTCTTCCCATTTCACCGCAAAGGCGCCGGCGCCCTCCTCTCCAAGCACCGCTTCGTCGCCGCCCCCTTCGCAGCGACACTGCAAAACCAAGTCTGGCTCACCCACGCGGCCCACGCCAACGCCATGGCCAGCAAACTCTCCCAGGGCCTCGCGCATATCGGCTACGAAATCCGCTACAAAACCCAGGCAAACGCCGTCTTCCCCGTCTTCTCACCCACCGTCCGCACCGCCCTCGAAGCCGCCGGCCACGAGTTCTACATGTTCGGCGACCCCTCCTGGAACCTCGCCCGCCTCATGTGCAGCTGGGACACCAACGAAGAAGATGTCCACGCCTTCCTGCAAGACGCCGCCGCCGCCAAACGCGCAGAGTAGCTGCAACTATTCCACAAGCACTGCAATCGGCACGCAAGTCTCAAACACTATATCGCTGCGTGATGGTGTATTAATCAGATGGTCTTGTAATGAGATCTTTTAGCGTTTCGAGGCGCTCCATATTTCGGTGTGTAAATGTCCAAGATTCTTTTTCGTCGAAACTTTGCACCTCTGTAATACGAACGTTCGAGAGCAGTTCCTGGCCGGATTTTATATTCTTTAAGTTTCCTATCCCGTCATCTAGCTCAATATCTGTTGAACCAGAATCGCCGGGGGCTAGGAAATTTTGAACAGAGTGAAAAAAATCTTTAGAAGATTCAATAGAAATTGTATGAAAAAATTCGCAATGGAAAATGGACACATCATCTGTGGCGCACTCGGGCAGTCGGTCTGCCATATACACATCAAAGTCACCGCGAATACACTTGATGTTGACCTTGAAGGGGTTAAACAACTGAAGGCGAAGGACTTGAGGAATTCCAAGATGTTCCCCTTCGCCCATGAATAGCTTGACGCCATTCTCAACAACAATGCTTTGCAATAGATTACGAATAGATTCCAGTTGCTTAATCTCTTTTTGTATGGTTTTATTCGATGGCATTTATGTTAATCTGTGAAAGGTCGCGTCAATACCTGGCTATCGAAATCATGATAAGAGCTTGAATGTAGAAGCCTGCGAAATGCTTAGGATTGCCTATTCTATCATGTTATCTAGTCTTTCATAGCATACCTGCTTGTGGTGCTATTCCACAAGTGCAGTAATAGCTATCTCAATGTCGAACACTTCATCACCACGCGATATGGTGTAGCGCACTGATTCCCGACTTGGCTCCTTGCGCGCAAGCCTCTTCTCGCACCCGAGATCGCCAACCGGGATCCCATCAATAGCAATCACAAGATCGCCGCTGCGAATGTCAGCCCTCGACGCCGGCGTCCCGTCGTACACCTCAACCACTCGATATCCAGCTGACTCCGCAGATGCTCCCAAACCTGTTCCGCGCATCTCTTCAGATTCAATCGGCGTCGGAGGACCATCAAAACGAACAAGTCGCCGCCGTTGATCGAATGTCACCACAAAATATTGAAGCACTTCTTGGCCAATCGTTGACGGCGGCGGCCCCGACGAAATCATCGGGCGATCAATTTTAATCGGACCGAACCGCGCCGTCGAAACTGCCCGGCCGACGCGCTTGTCAAAGTCTCGGTCGACCCGTGTTCCGCGGGTGAGTGTTCGTGGTTCATCCAGGAACACAACCCCATCAAGTGACGACAGTGAAACGCCGCCATGAGCGCCGATATCAAGAAGCACATACTGTTCAAGATCGTCCAGGCTGAACTTCAGAAAAGGAGCGCCGCGATGATCCAGTCGATACTGAACTGTCCGCGGATCGTCAGCATCAAGTTGGCCAGCCTCAAGGCGAAGCTCGCCCGCCGGATAGTCAATCACCAGCAGCGAGTCACGAAATATCTGATATCCGATGACCCCATGAACGTCCGCGCCGATCGCGTCGCGAATCCGCGAGAAATCTACCGTGTCATAACTCAAACCGCGCGCCGTAAAATCACCAAACTCCAGCTGGCCGACCCGGTGCTTCCCCGTCGCCTTTCGATGTCGAGTCACTGCTGTGTGATCCAAATGAAGCCCGCGCGCCCCGGTGTCAAGAATCAACGTCATCGGAATGCCATCAAGCAAAACATCAGCAAAGAAATAATCCGAACACATGCGAGTAGGCAATACATACACCCCAACTGAATCGCCCGAATAAGAACTCGACTCCGGAAAGTTCGGCCCCAGCGTATACGAACACCCGGACGCAACACACACCCCAAACAGCAACACGCCCGCTGCAAACGCCGACATTCTCTTGCGCAAAAACATAAAACCCCTTTCACACGATCGCTTAAGCTTTACCTACATCATTCACTCCCGGCTGCTCAGAAACTCAACCAGCTCCTCCGGCACACGCTTCAGCCCGCGCCGCTTCGCCTTCCACACCGCATATTCCAGCGACTCCCGCACCCGCGCCTCCACCCGTGGCGTAATGTTCAGCTCAAACTCCCTCATCCGCGCCAGCGACCACATCCACGCGTGATATTCCTCCAGGCAGCGGGGGCGGTAGACGCCTAATCCGATGGCGTGGTGGCCGATTTCGTGCAAAAAGATGGCTGCTGAGACCGGACCTTTGGGTTTTGGAGATTCTATGAGTCTGGCGACGGCGCCGTCGGCGTAGCGGACTTCCCACGCGACGCCGGACATGTGGGTGCGCCACTTGCGAACACGCACATGATGCGCGCGCAGCATGTCTTTGGTCACTTGTTCATAGCGCTCCTGGGCGCGCGCGCGGGCGGGAGATGGGCGCGAATTGGTCGAGAGTGGACGCGGTTGTGCGCGAGTCGGTTCTTTTTTTTGCGCGCGCCGGCGGGGTTTGCGCGTGAGCAAATCCCACAAAGTTAGCGATTCAGGCTTGACTCGATAGCGCATCCGTTCTCCAAACGCTGGCCGCGGGCGAAGTCGGCCCAGGGCATTGTGCGCTTTCCTGCGGGGTGTGTCTCCAGAATCTTAAGATAAGTGTCTTCTCCGCACCGGACGATTCCATGTTGAGCGTTCACAAGCGTTCCGGGCGCCGCGTCGGGGAGCGCGCCAGATGAGCTTTCGGCGCCTTCCTCTTGTTCGGCGTTTGGTTCGATGACTTGCGCGCGGATGAGCTTGAGCTGGGCGCCGGCGATGGCGACCGGGACGCCGGGCCAGGGGGTGAGGCCGTGAATTTGGCGGCGACATTGCTCGGCGGGCTGGGTGAAATCAATCCAGGCGTTGGCGCGCGAGAGTTTGGGGGCGAGTGTGACGAGGGATTCATCCTGCTCGATGGGTTTGAGTTGGTTGGCGGCATGCTGGGCGAGCACCTGCTGGACAATGGGGGCGCCGTCGCGGGCGAGTTGATCGTGGAGTTCACCGGCGGTGATAAGGGGGTCGATTTCGCGGTGGGACTGGCCGAGGATCAGGCCGGCGTCCATGCGGCTGGCGAGTGTGATGACGGAGTTCCCGGTGGCGCGATCGCCGGCGAGGATGGCGTGATTGATCGGCGCGGCGCCGCGCCAGCGCGGGAGGAGCGAGGCGTGGAGGTTGATCGCGAACTTGTCGGCGAGGAGTTGTTCGCTGAGCTTTTGGCCGAAAGCGACGACGACCCAGGCGTTCGCGGGAAAGGCGCGCATGCGCGCGAGGATGTCTTCTTCGTTGACGTTCTCAGGTTTATAGACGGGGATGTTTTGATCGAGCTCGCCGGCGGCTTGCTGACCAGCGACCCACGCAGCGACTGGCGTGGGTGTGAGGACACGCTTGCGCCCCGCGGGGCGATCAGGCTGGGTGACGACGGCGAGAAGCTGGTGATCGCGCACGAGCTGCGCGAGTGCAGGAATGCCAAAGGCGCCGGAGCCGAAGTAGAGGAGTTTCATTGGGAAGAGGATAGGTGAGTGGGGAGGGCGATGGGAAACATCTCAAGCGAAGGCGCGTCGATACAATGGCGCTGGTCATTGACGGTAAGAGAGTAGAGAGTTTGGTTCGTCGATCGGTTCGTGTTCTTCCGACCAGTTCTTCCGAGTAGTTGCAATGGAGATTATTGCAGGTGGATATTTCGTGGTGGGGAGAGGGTCGCGCCCATCCTACCGCGATTCCTCGCGCCTGCCGGAGTTGCTCTGGACGCCGACTTCGTGCATTTGTGATCTCTATCCCGAGGAATGGGCATTCTCCTGGAACTGGGAGCGATCAGCGGAAGCCGCTGCATTTGCTGAACTTGAAAAATATGGAATTGACCTCAACCTGCCCGTGGCGATGGACCGGATCAAGCGTGGGCGCGATGCGGATCGCGGGAAAGCAGCTATCGCCGATTCTGCGCTGAAACGGCTGGGGCTTTGCGCTGCGGATCTGCCTGAGATTCAGCGATGGGCTGATCAGCGGCATGCGGAAGATCGGATCAGTTGTCCCAGCCTATTTGAAGACATCGAAGCAGCTCGAGAGTTCATCTCAAGATTTGTTCGAAACAAATACGGGTTGAAGATTTTGGGCATCGGCCTTGCTCGTGGCGACGCTGACGAACTCATCAAGGATATTAATGAAGGTTGCAGATCAGGCAAGAATTACAGCGTGCATCGTGTTCTGTCGAGAGGCGAGCCGCTTGCGAATGGCTTGCCGGTTGGCTATGAGCCTCTTGGGCATGAAGGAACAGATTTTTTTCATAGCTTTATCTGTAACGGCCTGGAGGTGGCGTGCTGTGAACAGTTGAAGCTTGAGTTAAATGAGCATGGCCGATTCGCTGATTATGAATCGTGCGAAACAGCAGTGGATTACATTTGCCTTGATTCAACCGGCGCAGAGCCTGTGTTCTGGCAGTCATGGTGCATCACCGAGTATGACCTGGCCGTTGCTTAAAGCATCTGGTTGTGCAATGGCAGGAGGGATTTGATCGTTGCGTATAGGGCGGCGAGTTTGGGGATGCCAAAGGCGCCATTTCATTCCGGCGTGTAATACGACGGCGGCGAGATTTTTTTATGGAGTTCGGCGATGAGGCGTCGAGCTTGCTCGATTTCCTCCGAGTTCATTTGCTTGGCGACTTCCATTCTGGCATCGACACCGTCGGGGTATCGATGTCTTGCTGCGATCTCGAACCATGCGTAGGCATGGACAGGATCTTTCGGAACACCCTCTCCTCGTGTGTACAAGACGCCAAGACTGTATTGGGCGCGTGCATGCCCTTGTTCAGCAGCGCGCCTGCACCACCTTGCGGCTTCGGCGCTGTTCTTTGGCACACCAACACCGACACCATAGAAGTATGCGAGACGGAACTGGGCGTCGGGGTGTCCTTGTTGGGCAGCGAGCTTGTGCCACTTGATAGCTTCGGAGGCGCTCTTGGGAACGCCATCGCCGTTCTCATACAAATACGCAAGATGAACTTGGGCATCAGCGACGTCTTGTTCTGCTGCACGTCGAAACCACTTCGCTGCTTCGACTGTATTCCTTGGCACGTCTTCGCCAAGGTTATATAAAACGCCAAGGTTGTATTGGGCGTCGCCGTGTTCTTGTTCAGCAGCGAGTGTGTACCACTTGACGGCTTCGGTGGTGTCCTTTGGCACACCATCGCCGACATCATAGAGGTACGCGAGACGGTACTGGGCCTCGGCGTCCCCCTGTTCAGCAGCGAGTTTGTACCACTTGGCGGCCTGTACGGCGTCTCTCGGCACGATCTCGCCGGAGTCATATAAATATCCGAGGAGCAGTTGTGCTTCGACTTCGCCTCGTTCAGCGCTCAACCTGTACCACTTGGCTGCTTGGGCTGTGTCTTTCGGGACTCCCTCGCCGATTTCGTACAGGTGGCCGAGGCGGAACTGGGCTTCGGGCTCGCCTTGCTCGGCGGCGCGCTTATACCACTTCGCAGCTTCAGCAGCATCCTTGGGCACTCCCTCGCCGTTGTCATAAAAATAACCCATGGTGGTTTGCGCGTTCACATCGCCCTGCTCGGCGGCGAGCCGGTACCACTTGACCGCTTCGACCGCGTCTTTCGGGACGCCGGCGCCGACGCTGTAGAGATAGCCAAGATTGACCTGAGCATCGGCAAAGCCCTGTTCGGCGGAGAGTCGATACCACTTGGCAGCGGTGGCGGCATGCGCATCGTCTTCACGCTCGCTTTTGATGAGGTATAGGCCGGCGAGTCTGTACTGGGCTGGGGCGTGTCCCTTGTCTGCGGCGAGCTGGAACCACCTTTCGGCTTCGGCAAGGTTTTCTTGCGCACCATCTGCCGTCGCGTATGCCATACCTAACTTGAACTGGCTTTCGACATCGCCCTGTTCGGCGAGCTTTTGGATGGCGTCAAGATCCGCCGAATCTGGCGTGATCGGTGGCTCTCCTGACGCAGGCGCCCATGTCATGATGGCAATAAACGCAAGCGCGGCAACCCTGTGAATCGTCTGCAGCCAAGCAGTAGTTGAAAGCATGCCTGCTCTCCATTGGAATTAAGGATAAATGATTACAAAGGTGGAAACCAAGAGTAGTTACTACGGGGACCGTTCGTTGCGCACGAGCTGCAGCGCCTTACTTCACCAACGTAATTCGAATCGTCACCGGCGTATCCACATCCGGCACAAGATCAGGGTTGGCGATCCAGACGGGCTCTTCGACGTCGGCTTCGGGGCTCATCATGTCGGGCCAGGCGATGGTTTCTGAGGTGAAGGCGGTGAGTGAGATGAGGGCGCCTGTGCCGTCGGCGTCGTAGAACTCTTCGCCTTGCCATTCGACCATGCGCGAGCCGGCGAAGATGAAGGGTTGGTGTTCGAGGGTTTCGTCGGTGTCCATGTTGCGGACCCACATGTTGGCGGGCGCGGTGATGGCAGCGCCGCCTTTTTTGTAGATAAAGTCGATGTTGAGTTTGTCGCCGGTGGGGGGGTGGGCGATGAGTGTGTCGTCTTTCCATTCCCATGAGCCGGGGTCACCGGGCTCGGCGCCGACGAGCAGGAGCGCTGCGTGGACGTGCGAGGGGCGGGCGGGGGTGACGACGAGGGCTTCGTGTTCTTTGGAGTTCGGTGAGCAGGCGAAGACTTCAAGGTAGACGACGCCTTTGGCGCGGGCGTTAATGGGGACTGTTCCGGTGATCTCTACGGCGCTGTTTTCAGTGTCGATGGTGATGTGGGGGAAGGGCTGCGTTGGCGGGGCTTCGGGTTGGTTTCCTTGTTGTTCAGGAGTGGGAGTGTTTTGGGCGAGGGCGGGCGCGATAGGGGCGCAGAGAAAAGCCGCTGCGCAGAGGGCAGCGGCTTGGTAAATGCTGAGTGGGTTCATGTAGCCGGCATGTGTTGCGAGGCGCTTGGGCATAACCCGCGATGATAGGCCTTCGGCGGGCTCAGCGCTGGGAGAGCTTGACGCCTTCGGTGTGCTTGAGCTTGCGGCGGCGATCGCGGAGACGGCGGGATTTGCCGACGCGGTCGCGGAGGAAGTAGAGCTTGGAGCGGCGGGTGTCGCCGTGACGGATGGTTTCGATCTTGGCGACGCGCGGAGAGTGGAGCGGGAAGATGCGCTCGACGCCTTGGCCGTCAACGATGCGGCGGACGGTGATGGTTTCGTTAATGCCGCGGCCTGAGCGGGCGATGATGACGCCCTGGAAGACCTGGATGCGCTCTTTTTCACCTTCGATGATGCGGCTGTGCACATTGACGGTGTCGCCGACGAAGATTTTGGGGAGGTCGGTTTTGAGCTGGTGCTGATTGACGCTCTCGATGATTTGTTGCGCGCCCATTGTTCTTCGTCCTTCGTGTGCGGGTTTGTTATTCGCCGCTGGGTGGTTGTTCTTTGCAGTTCTGTTTGAGCAGGTCGGGCCTGCGTTTCTTGGTTCTTTCGAGGCGCTGCTGTTGACGCCAGTTGTCGACGGCGGCGTGGTCGCCGCTGATGAGAATCTCCGGGATGCTTTTGCCGTTCCACTCGCGGGGGCGAGTGTAGTGGGGGCAGTCCAGGAGGGGGCGGCCGGAGTCGTCCCGCGTGGTGAAGCTGTCCTCGGCGGCGGCGTCATCGTGGCCGAGCGCGCCGGGGAGGAGGCGGGAGACCGCGTCGATGAGGATCATCGCGGGAAGCTCGCCTCCGGTGAGGACAAAATCGCCGACACTGATCTCGCGGGGTGCGAGTTCCTCGATGACGCGTTCGTCGATTCCCTCGTAATGGCCTGCGATGATGAGGAGCCGGGGCTTTTCAGCAAGCTCTTCGACGGTTCGCTGGGTGAGGGTCTCGCCTTGGGGCGTCATGTGGAGGCGCGTGGCGGGGCGGGGGTCTTCGGCTTCGGCGGCGAGTGTCGCGTCATAGAGCGGCTGGCACATCATGACCATGCCTGGTCCGCCGCCGAATGGCCTGTCGTCGACTTTCTGGTGTTTGTTGTTCGCGTGCCTCCTGATATCTGTGAGATGCCAACTGATGAGCCCTGCGTCGCGCGCCCTTCCGGTGATGCTTTGGCCCAGGACAGGCTCAAACATGCCGGGGAAGATTGTGAGTACGTCGATGCGGAGTGGGCTCGTCACATGTTTTGTCGCTGGTGATTATTCGCTTTTTTCAGCTTCGGCTGCTGCTGCCTGCTCTGCAGCTGCCTTGGCGGCTTCAGCTTCAGCTTTGGCTTTGGCGGCGGCTTCGGCATCTGCCTTGGCTTTGGCTTCAGCTGCGATTTTCGCTTTGGCCTGGAGTTCGATTTTCCTGGCGACGCGGGCGTGGCGCTTGGCTTTCCATGCGTCAGCGTCGACGACGCCGCGCTTCGCGAGGATGTCCATGACGGTGTCGCTGGGTTGGGCGCCTTGGCTGAGCCAATGCCTGACGCGATCATCATCGAGGCTGATGGCTTTGGCTTCGTCTTTCTCGAGCGGGTCGAACCAGCCGAGCTGCTCGATGATTCTGCCGTCACGCGGGGCGCGCTTTTCGATGGCGTTGATGCGATAGAAGGGGCGATGTCGGCGGCCCATGCGTTTGAGTCTGATGCGAACCATGCGTTGCAGCTCCAGGCGGCGCCGCAGGTCGATGCGGGCGCGAGCGAAAAGAGGCGTCTTGTGTATCTCAATCGAAAGCGAACGAGCCCCGGCCTGATTCTGCGAAGTTCGGAGAATCAGCTGGGCGCGGGGGGAAACGCGAGCGCAAAGCCCGCTAATCCCGCTCCAGGGCGAGCCGAGCAGTGTACTGATCGACGGGGTGCGGAGCAAGAGGCGGCGGGGGACCGGCTCACCCGGTTTTCACTGGATCGGGCTGGGTCGGCGCGACTTCGAGCGGGGGGGAGTCCGCATTGCGGATGGGGCGGGCATAGGACCGGCCGGCCCAGGTGACCGCCGAGCCCCGGCTGAGATTGCGAGCAGCCCGGAAAAGCAGGCGTGAGACGAGCAGGGCGCCGATGGGGGAGAGGATCGCATGCCAGATGGGGGCTTTTTGAGCGCGGAGGACGAGAGCGTGGAGGATGATCCAGATCATAATCGCGCCGGCAGAGATGAAGGCGGCGATGAGGCCGAGGACGTCGAGTTGAATCGCGAAGGGCAGCGCAAGGGCCAGGCACGCGATGGCGGCGGCGGGCAGAAGGGCGCCGGTGATGACGAGGGCGGCTGCCCAGGCGCGGAGACGGTCGGGCCGGCGCTTGGCGGCTTCAATAAAGATGCGGCTCCATCCACGGGTGAAGGCGAGCCAGGAATCGTACATGGCGCAGGTGAGCATGCCATCGGCGAGGAGGAGGCCGGCGGGAATGTTGGCTTGCTTCAGGAGGCGCGCCAGGGCGAGGTCTTCGAGGAGTTCATCGCGGACAGCGTCGTGGCCGCCGACGTGTTCGTAAGCGTCGCGCCGGAAGAGCATGAACTGGCCGTTGGCGAAGGAGGAGCGGCCGGGGCCGACTTTGTTGACGCGGCTTAAGGGGAAGTGGCGCATGAGCTCGAAGACCGCAGCCGGCTGGGCGACGCGCTCGAACCAGCGCGATGTCGTGAGTGTGCTAAGCAAACTGAGCAGCCCGAGGTTGCAATCCAGCAGCAGCGCGACGGAGGCGCGCAGGCAGGCGGGGTCGAAGGTGGTGTCAGCATCAGCAAAGAGAAGAAGTTCAGCGTTTTGGGCAGCGGGGGAGTCGCTGACGCCGCGCCACAGAGCATGGGTCTTGCCGGCCCAGTCTTCGGGGCAGGATGTGATTTCGAGAATTGAAAAGCGGGCGTCGTTTTTGATGGTGTCGCGAAGAATGCGCGCGGTGCTGTCTGTGCAGCGGTCCAGCGCGAAGACGACGTTGAAGCTCGGATAGTCCTGCGCGAGCAGCGACTGCGCCAGGGCGGCGATGGAGCCATCTTCATTGTGGGCGGGAATGATGATGGTGACGGGGGGCCAGCCGTGAGCGGGTTCGGGGAGATCGAGCCCGGTCCGGGCGGTGGGGACGCTGGAGAGTGAAGTTTGCGCGCGGACTAGGGCGACGATGGCGTAAATTGTGAGCGCATCGGATGCGACAGTGAGGATGATGAGCGCGATGGTGAGAGGGAGGGGCATGGGGGCGATGGGTTTTCGTGAAGGGCCAGGTTCAGTCGCGGCGAGGGCGACAATCAAGGGTATAGCGGCGGATTCAATGATACTTTCATCACGAAGAATGACGGCGCGACGGTTCGCGTTGCGAACGAATTTTTCGGCGCCACCCACACTCAGGGCATTGTTGTATATCTTTCATGTGGTACGCGCACTTAGCGCATTTGCCGCGCGAAGTGCGGACAAAACTTCGCAGTGATCCAGCGCCAAAAAGCAACAGAAGCCACGTCAAATTATGCACGCCGATGTTGATTGCCAGTGCAGGCCAAATCGGATAGTAGGGGAGGATGGTTTTTCGCCTATGTCCGAAAGGAACTGTATTGGGGGGAATCACGAGACCGCCTTTCAGGGACCAGGGCTTTGCGTCAATGCCTTTGTAGCCTCCATTCAGCCAATATAGACCAATTAATGGCCACCCTCTCCCGGTCACTTCAGCTTGCTGATGAAGGTTGTGAAGCAATGAATTATTTTTGGAACGACTCCACCATTGAGATTTTCTAGGCAATATCAGATCGTGATGACCCATGCTAATTGAGAGTGTTTCGAGTGAAAACCCTCTCATATAGTATGCCGATGTAGATTCAAAATGAGGTTCAACGATTTTTGCATAGCGAGACTCCTTAGAAATATTGAAGAAGGCAGGCGCCCATGCGAAAGCGAGCGTTGACGCCACGCCAAGTAGAATAGAGGTCAAGACATGTCGCGCTTTGATTCTCATGGAAGCACGCCACTACAGGCACCGTTCAGTTGAAGCCGCACGCTGTTCAGCAGTTCGATGTGTGCGCACAACAGCCATCAATCGCGCCGACGCGCTTGAAGAGGTTGATTGCCGCGTCGTGGTAGATGTCCTGGAGTATTTCTTCAGGGAGTGATTTTCCGAGCAGGCGCGGGGCGGACATTTCGTTGTATTCGCCAGGCGAAACCATCGTAAGATCAGGGTCGGCGATGGGGGATTCGCCTTCATAATCAGTCTCAAAGAGTGTGCGCAGCGCCCAGTAGCGGCTGGCGTAGAGATCGAAGGCTTCGTCGCGGCTTGAAGCCTGCGCGCCCATGCCGCGCGGGCCTTCGCCAGGTTCGAGGTGGGCGTCGAGCGTGACGATGTCGGAGCCGAAAAGAATCCGGCCTTTCCATTTGGTGAGGAAGGCGATGAGGTCATCGCGCGAGTGTTTGCTGAGTTCGCGCACCATCCACTTGGTGGCGGAGGTGTCGAGGTGCAGGTTGTCGTGGCGCGATAGGAGCGCATCAAGGAAGGCGAGGTCTTCGGGCCAGCCGCCCATGTGGGCAGCGAGCCAGGGAACGTTGAAGCGATCGAGCAGGCGCTCGAAGGGTTCATATTGCTGGAGCTTGCTGCCGTAGCGGGAAGCGTCGGTGTACTTGGTGGCGAACCATGTGTCGGGATCGCCGATGTGGGCCATGAGCATCATGTTCAGCGAGGTAGCGAGCTCCATCGCGCGGATAGACCACTCGCTTTCGAGCGCGAGCTCTTGGGGATCGACGCCCATCTCGTCGGCGTAGTCGCGTTTGCGCGGGGCGGCCCAGAACTTAACAATCCGGCTGCCAACCTCATGAAAGCGCTCGATGTTTTCAAGAAAGCCCGTCGTCATGGCCCGCTTGCGGTCAGCGTCCATGTAGTTGGGGACCGCGATGAAGCGGACAGTCCCATCGAGGGCCTCGCGGACAGCTTCAACCTCCTGGATTTGCGTCATGGAGAAGGTGAGCGAGACGCCGAACAGCTCGCGGGCTTCGCGGTAGATGCGGGCAGCCTTGGCGCCGTTGATGTGGGAGTGGGCGTCGATGATGGGCGTCGGCGGGTCGCCAAGCCGGCGGGCTTCGGCGCGGTAATCGAGGCGGAGACGGTTGGCGGGGGATGGTGTGTGTGGTTTTGGCATGGCGGGGGGATGATAGGGCGGGCGCTCACCTCGGGTTCGGCGGTTGTGAAGATGCCTGGGGCATGTCCTCAGCCTGCCAGATGCGGTCTGTGACATGTTAATGAGGGGATTTTGTTGAGTAGCCACTGATTGGCGCCGCATGTTTTCACTTTGAGAGAGGATTCTCTTGCCCTATGCTGCATTGAGCATGACGCGAGGATTTCCCATGAAGAAGCATGTGTTCACACCCGCCGCTGTTCTTGTTGTAGTGGCGGGTTCGACGCGGGCGCTTGGCGCCTTTCCAGCGGTGATTGAGCTTTCGAGCCTCAACGGAGATGATGGATTCGTCCTCAACGGCGTCGACGCGAGCGACGGCAGCGGCCGATCCGTCTCCGCCGCCGGCGATGTGAACGGAGACGGCGTCGACGACCTCATCATCGGGGCCTACCACGCCGATGCGAACGACTTTCGTCGTTCAGGCGAGAGCTATGTGGTCTTCGGCGGCGCAAGCGTGGGCGCGGGCGGTGCCATCGAACTCTCCTCCCTGAACGGAACCAACGGCTTCGTCCTTAACGGCGTTGACGCGTTCGACTCTAGCGGCCGTTCCGTCTCCGGCGCCGGCGATGTGAACGGAGACGGCGTCGATGACATCATCATCGGGGCCCATATTGCCGATTCGAACGGCTACTCCACCGGCGAGAGCTATGTCGTATTCGGCGGCGCGGGCGTGGGCACGGGCGGCGCCATCGAACTCGCCTCCCTCAACGGAACGAACGGCTTCGTCCTCAACGGCATCGACATACGCGACGAAAGCGGTTTTTCCGTCTCCGCCGCCGGCGATGTGAACGGCGACGGCTTCGACGACGTTATCATCGGGGCATGGCATGCTGATCCGAACGGCAATAGTTCAGGCGAAAGCTATGTGGTCTTCGGCGGTGCAGGCGTCGGTGTGGGCGGGACGCTCGAGCTTTCCTCCCTCAACGGGACCAACGGCTTCGTCCTCAACGGCGTCGATGCGTCTGATGGAAGCGGCGTTTCCGTCTCCGCCGCCGGCGATGTGAACGGCGACGGTGTCGACGACGTCATCATCGGGGCCTGGTCAGCCGATCCGAACGGCAGTCGTTCAGGCGAGAGCTATGTGTTCTTCGGCGGCGCGGGCGGCGGCGCGGGCGGCGCCATCGAACTCTCCAGCCTCAACGGAACCAACGGCTTCGTCCTCAATGGCATCGACGCGAACGACGAAAGCGGCTTTTCCGTCTCCGCCGCCGGCGATGTCAACGGCGACGGCGTCGATGACATCATCATCGGAGCCCGCCAGTTCTTTACAGGTGGTTCCGACGGAAGCGGCGAGAGCTATGTGGTCTTCGGCGGCGCGAGTGTGGGCGCGGGCGGCGCCATCGAACTCTCTTCTCTGAACGGAGCCAACGGCTTCGTCCTCAACGGCGTTGACGTGGGCGACTTCAGCGGTGTTTCCGTCTCCGCCGCCGGCGATGTCAACGGCGACGGCGTCGACGACGTCATCATCGGGGCCCACCGCGCCGATCCAAACGGCTACTCCACCGGCGAGAGCTATGTCGTATTCGGCGGCGCGGGCGTGGGCACGGGCGGCGCCATCGAACTCGCCTCTCTGAACGGAGCGAACGGATTCGTCCTTAACGGCGTCGACGCGAGCGGCGGAAGCGGCATTTCCGTCTCCGCCACCGGCGATGTGAACGGCGACGGCGTCGACGACATCATCATTGGGGCCTCTGGATCCGCAAACGGCACACGTTCAGGTGATTGCTATGTGGTCTTCGGCAGGCCCGGCAATACTGCGGACTTGAACGCAGACAGCGTTATCAATGCTCTTGACATGGGATTGCTGCTGGGAAGTTGGGGCCCGTGTCCGCCTGCGCCCAATGCGTGCCCAGCTGACCTGAACTGCGACGGTTTTGTGGGATCTGCCGACTTGGCGCTGCTGCTTGGTTCGTGGGGCACATAAGCAAGCCTGCAACTTCATATGTATGTACAAACCTGCGAGAGGCCATAAGCCCCTGACCCAGTTCTGTGTGTGATGATGCGCGAGCGCTTCTGGGCAGCGCCACTTTGCTCTTGCCCTTGGAAACGCCGTAAGTCGTTATCCCTCAATATCTAACGGCCATCTCGGGTCATGTCCGCCCCGTTCCCGTTTTCCTTGCGATCCACATGTGGAAATCGCGTGGATAAGCTGGGTTTGATCGGGGTTCGTCAGCGCCCAAAAGGGGTGTTTGGGAGAAAATGTACAGGAGTGTGGGGCAGAGTGTTGCATCGTGTTGATTTGTGTAGTAGATTTGTCGCCCGTCACGGATGCGACCTTCGATCAAAGCAAGTCGAGGCAAGATGAGTGCTCTTCACGGGTCAATACGAACACACGATCGACTCCAAGCATCGGCTTGCGATCCCCGCGGAGATCAGAGCGAGGTGGGTCGCCTCCGAGCATGGGGCGGCGTGGTACGCGGTCCCCTGGGTGGGGGGGATCATCCGGCTCTACACGGAGACAGATTTTCAGAGGCTGGCGGCGGCGCGGGAGCTTGGGCTGACGCCGGACGAGGACGAGGCGGAGCTGCACGCGACGCTCTTTGGGTTATCAGCGCGGGTGGAGATGGATTCTGCGGGGCGGGTTCGGTTTCCGGAGGAAATGCTTGGGTTGGTCGAGCTGTCGCCGGAAGTGGCGTTGGTTGGGGCGGGGCAATGGATGGAGCTGCGGGATCGAGCAGCGTGGCGGGAGAGTCGGCGGGCGCGCCTGGAGCAGCTGCCTGCGTTGATGTCACGAATCGAATCAAAGCGTCGCGCGCTCACGGGCGGCGGCGCAGAGTAAGGGTTTCTTTGGAGAGACAACCCGTGGAGGCGGGAGAGATGAGCCGGAGCTTTGGAGAGAGTGTTCCCGGCGTTTGAGTTTCGGGGGAAGCGCCCGAGCGGATTGGAAGCAATCCGCTGCCGGGTTTCGGAGCAAGGGCCTGGACGCCCGTTTGTGTTTGGTTGAGAGTTTGAATGTTTTGTGACCTCGCTGGGCAACGCTTACGGATGAGCAACGCTTGAGTGGGGGGGTGCGCTTCGCGATGAGGAGTTTGCGGCGCATTTATAGCGACGAGCCTTTGACGTTGAAGAAGATATTGGAAGGAGCCATCCCCCGCGATTTGATTGAACGGACTCAAAGCCCGGCGAGCAGAATTATGGACGATTTTGCGCACGAATCAACGCACTGCCTACGAGAGATGCAACTGTGAAGGGCGCAAGTGCGGGGGTGCTTCGGAGACGAAAAGAACAAGGCTTGATGGAAGCGCTCGGCTCATCGAAAGAGAGTCGAGCGTTTCTGTTTTTGGTTAAAAGCATACGAAGGCGGTCGAGTGTCGTTCAGAGGAAAGCATGCGCCTCTAATGTGCCGCTTGCGTTTCGATCGCTGCTAGACAGTCAACTGTTCATTGGCAGCGAGCTGATCGTTCAGATCGCGCAGCAAAGCGCGGAGTTCGTTGAGATTCACTTTCTCTCCAACGCCGACGCTGCGTTTCAGGATTGACCACCGGCGTGCACGGCTTTCGATGTGGAGCATCGGAATTTCGTCTTCATTGTCGAGTATGACGCGCACAAGTTTATCTTTGGTGATTCGAATGGAGGAACCGCTGGAAATTTGAATATATTGGCGCCGAACATGAACTTCACGGGGCATG
>JAJDDD010000008.1 GCA_029260495.1 Phycisphaerales bacterium
GCGTCGGCCATGATGCGCACGCCCCAGGCATCGGACTCAAGCTCATCGTCGCGGCCGTACTTCATATTGACGAGTGAACCGATGGCAGCGGCGATGGCGGCGGCGTATTGAGAGCCGGGGCGGTTGGGGTCATAGGCGGCAACGCCTGCGGCGCCGACGAGGCCTTGCGTGAGTTTGCCTTTGGCGAGGTGCTCTGCGCCGTGTCTTTCGATGACGTGTCCGATTTCATGCGCGAGGATGCCGGCGAGTTGTCCTTCGGTATCGAGACGGGAAAGGAGGGCGCGAGTAATGAAGATTTGCCCGCCGGGCAGGGCGAAGGCGTTGATGGTTTGGGGATCAGCGAGCGCGTGGAAGTTGAAGTCGTAGGGGACATCGGACTTGAGGCTTGCCTGGACAAGCTTGGCGCCGACGGTGGCGACGAGGGCGCGGGTTTCAGGGTCGGGGTCTTCGCCGCCGTGTTGGGCGGCCATTTCGGGGGCGGCCTGCAAGCCAAGTGCGATTTCCTGATCGATACTGAGCGCGACGAACTGGGATTGGCCGGTGACAGGATTTGTTGATCGCATGTTGAGGTAGGAGACGATGGCGAAGATCGCGATGACGCCGGCGATGATCAGGCGCATTTTGGGCGAGCCGCCTCGTCTAGAGCGGCGGGCGCCTGGTGCGGCGCTTTGCCTTCGGTTGGCGCCAAATCGCGTTGTGTATCGAGCCATGGTGGCGATTGTACCGGATGGCACCATGTCGTCGTGCTGAGTTCTATGAGTGGAGTGGGGGGGCGATAGCCTCTGCAGGTGGGAGCTGAGTTCGATGACGCACGCCAAGCGGGAGGCTGGTTGAGTATGTTCTGGGGTATGGCAGAGGTATTGATCGCGACATCGAACCCGCACAAGGTTGACGAGATCGGCGCCGTGCTGGCGTTGGCGGGCGTGCGGGCGATTGGGCTGAGTGAGGCGCCGGGGGCGGATGGGATTGCTGAACCTGTTGAGGATGCGGATACATTTGCGGGCAATGCTCGGATCAAGGCGGCGGCGTATGCGCGCGCGACGGGGCGGCTGTGTTTGGCGGATGACTCCGGGCTTGAAGTTGATGCGCTCGGTGGGGCGCCTGGCGTTTACTCTGCGCGGTATGCGGGTGTTGGCGAAACGCGGGCGGAGCGCGATCGGGCGAATATTGAGAAGCTGCTGTGCGAGCTTGCGGAAGTCGCTGACGAGGATCGGACAGCGAGATTTGTGTGCGCGATGTGTCTGGCTGCGGCGGATGGAAGTGTTGTCGCGATGAGTCGGGGCGAGTTTGCGGGCAGCATCGGGCGGGAGGCTCGCGGGGAGAATGGATTTGGGTATGACCCATTGCTTGTGCTCGAGGATGGGAGAACGAGCGCTGAGCTCTCTGCGGATGAGAAGAACTCACGAAGCCATCGGGGAGCCGCGGTGCGGGGGATTGTGACGGAGGTTGTGAAAGCAATGAGGCGTGAAGACGGGGCGTAGCGAATGGTGGAACGTTGGCGTCCGGCGCGGGTGGGCGAGGGTGCGGCTGTTTGTTGGGGCGAGTTGCTTGACAGTGGTGGTGGGGGGCCTACAGTCTCGTCTTCAAGGATTGCGGGGTAGAGCAGTCTGGTAGCTCGTCGGGCTCATAACCCGGAGGTCGTAGGTTCAAATCCTACCCCCGCTATTACCCGGTCGGTTGCAAACGCACCCGACCTCCTCGGCTTACGAACGACGTCCAGGCTCGATGGCTCGGGTGTAGGCCACGCGTTCGGATTTCGAGGATCGATCCCAGCTAGACGGGCCTTTAGGATGGCTCGCCAGCCCCGCAGGCTCCTGAATCAGTCAGTTTGGACTTGCATGTTTCAATGGGCTGCACTGCATTCCACTCCATTTGTTCGCATTATGGTCGGAATTTGAGTCCGGTTTGATATTCTCCGATTGGAAGTTTGACGAATAAAGGGAAATGCTCGGCCGATATACTTATGTGCTGATGCTGCGATTTCTCTTCATCCTGCCGTTGGTCTTTCAGTTCCTGGCGCTGCCAGGAGTTGGCGCGCCGAGCGCGCCGACGTCGGAATGTCTGGCGACAGTTTGCTGTGAAGTTATTCAAAGTTCATCCTGCTGTTCGGAACAGGTTGTTGTTGAGCATCATTGCGGGAAGACAGACGGTGAATGCATTTGCGGCGTCGCGCCCAGCGAGCCGGCGCCAACACCCAGGGCTCCGATGCCGCCGCGGGGCGCTGATTTTATTGCCGTTTTCCTGACGAGCGCGCCCTGCGTTACAGTCGATCTGCCGAAACACGCTGGCATGATGGCGGCTGCGGCAGATCCGGTCGCGCTGAAAACTCACAATCAGACACAAGCTCTTCTGGGCATCTGGCGAACGTAGACCGTCGTTCCTGCAGAGAAGGTGCGCGCACTGTGCACCCGCCTGTCTTGGCGCCAACGGTTAAATTGTTCCTTACCAGTTTGCTCGGGAGTCCGTCCCATGAAGTGTTCTCTGATGCGCTGTTTTTCTGGCAGCGTAATGGCTGCTGTTCTCCTTTCCGGGTGCAACGGCGGGCCGCTTGACTCGAACTCACTTTCTCAGCGTGTTCATCACATGGCGCCTTCACACGCGCCCATCCGCACTGCGCAGCGCGGGGAGCAGAGTGTGAGTTCAGACCGCGACCCGCTCCCAGAGCTCGGCGATTCAGCCACACTCAGCGACTATTTGCGCTACGCAGCATTGAACAACCCGGGCCTCGAGGCAGAGTTTCAGGGATTTCGAGCTGCAATCGAGCGCTTGCCCCAGGTTCGTGCGCTCCCCGACCCGCGTTTCACATACGGGTATTACATCGCTGAAACTGAGACGCGCGTCGGACCTACTCAGCACACACTCGCCCTCTCACAGACATTTCCCTGGTTTGGAAAACTTCAGGACAAAGAAGACGCTGCAGCAAGAAACGCCAACGCCGCCTACCAACGATTTGAAGCAGCGCGGCTTGCTCTCTACTTCCGTGTCGAACGCGCCTATAACGAGTTGTACTTTCTCAAGCGTTCAATCGAAATCACGCGGAGCAACATTGAACTCCTTCAGCAGTTTGAGCGCATTGCTCGGGCCCGGTATCGCGTCGCGACGGCAAGCCATCCGGATGTCATTCGAGTTCAGGTGGAGTTGGGAAAAACCGAAGATCAACTCCGGCAACTCGTTGATCTACGAGATCCCTACATTGCCCGTCTCAACGCGGCGCTCAACCGTCCATCTGATGCAGCGATTGCGTGGCCAGAAGCGGTGTCGGATCGCGTCTCGGATGATGACGTCAAAAAACTGCTCAGCTTACTCAGACAGCGCAATCCCGACTTGATCGCGCTCCAAGAGGAGATCGAGCGCGAGCGCATCAACGCAGAGGTTGCAAGAAAGGACGGCCTGCCCGATCTCACGCTTGGTGTGGGGTACACCATCATTGGCGCGCGCGACGGGGTTGATGTTGCAGAAAACGGTGACGATGCTGTCCTCGCGAGCTTCTCCGTCAATATTCCTCTCTGGCGTGACAAGTATGAAGCAGGTGTTCGAGAGGCTGTCGCGCGCCGGCTTGCGATAGCAAATCGTCGTCAGGAACAGACAAATATGCTCACGGCCGACCTGCAGGACGCGATGTTTGAGCACCGTGATGCTCGCCGCCGGGTTGAACTTTACCGCGACACACTGATACCGAAGTCCACTGAGTCACTGCAGGCTTCGCTGGCGGGATTTGAGCAGGGCGCCTCTGACTTTCTCGATCTTGTCGACACAGAACGCACGTTGCTCGAATTTCAGCTTGGTCTTGAGCGTGCACTCGTTGATCGCGCGACTTCGTACGCCCGCATTGAACGCCTGGTTGGCATGAGGCTATCGGAGATCCACTTGGATGAAAGCCGCGAGGAGAACAAGCCATGAGCACGAGGATCAAGAGACTTCAACGAATCGGAGCCATCATCTGGAAACACACCTCCGCGCTCGTTGCGGTCGTGCTGATCGTTCTTGCGTTGATTGTTGGATATCGCATGGGTCAGCCAGACCGCGAAGCAGTCGGCGCAGCGGCGCCCAAACCCGCGAGCGCACAAGAGGCTCTCTCGCAGATGTACACATGCTCAATGCACCCGCAGGTGCGGCTGTCCGATCCTGACGCCAAATGCCCTATCTGCTTTATGGACTTGATTCCCGTCACCGAGCACTCGGGCGATGGAGACGAACGCCGCTTGGTGTTATCTGAAGCTGCAGCGAAGCTCAGCGAAATTGAAACAACACACGTTGTCCGGTTCTTCCCGACGGCGCAAGTGCGTCTCTACGGCAAGCTCACTTACGACGAAACGTCCGTCTCGCGCATTACCGCATACTTCCCCGGACGCCTTGACCGTCTCTTCGTGAACTACGTCGGAGTTCCGGTCGCTCGTGGCGATCATGTCGCAGAGATGTACAGTCCGCAACTTCTCGCAGCCTTTGAAGAGCTTCGGCAGGCGCGCCATTCTGTCGATGCAAGCAGCACAACAAGCGACATCGTCCGTATATCAACGGAACGAGTGCTCGATGCAACAAGAGAAAAACTCCGGCTCTTCGGTCTGACTGAAGCGCAGATCAGTGCAGCTGAGGCAGGCCAATCCTCCGATGATCGGCTTACCGTATTTTCGCCCATCACAGGCATTGTCACTAATCTCGCCGCCCGCGAAGGGGACTATGTCGAGACCGGATCGCCGATAGCAACGGTCGCGGACTTGTCCCGGCTTTGGCTTGACATGGAGGCGTACGAGTCACAGCTTCCGCTGGTGCGTTGGGGTCAGCCGGTCACATTTGTAGTTGAAGCGCATCCCGGCGAGATTTTCAAGGGTCGCATCGCATTTATTGAGCCACTCGTTGATGATCGCACACGCACAGCAGTGGTTCGCGTTGCGGTCGACAACACTGATCGCAAGCTCAAGCCGGGCATGTTTGCAACAGCCATTGTTCAGATGCGCATCGCAGGCAGCGGCGCCGTGCTCTCTGATGAACTTGCAGGCCGGTGGGTGGGTCCGATGCACCCCACGATCGTGAAAGACGAGCCCGGACAATGCGATATTTGTGGGATGGAACTCGTATCCGCTGAGTCGCTTGGCGTTGTAGGCGACCCATCTCTCACGACCGAACCTTTAGTGATCCCGCGCACTGCTGCCCTTCTCACCGGCGCCAGAGCGATCGTCTATGTCAAGGTTCCTGAAGCACAAAGCCCAACCTATGAAGCCCGTGAGGTCATGCTCGGCTCGCGAGCTGGTCAGTTTTACATTGTTCAAGACGGCCTTCACGAAGGTGAAGAGATCGTTGTGAAGGGCGCATTCCGCATCGACAGCGCCATGCAGATCGCCGCCAAGCCGAGCATGATGGCGCCGAGTGGCGGGCCTTCAGGAGCAGGCCATCACCACGGCGGGAGTATGAAAATGCCTCCGCCTGCTGCGGCGCTAGCGCCTGCGACGCCCGACCAGTTTGTCTTTGGTTTGATGCCTATTTTTGATGGATATCTGGAGGCGCAGCGAGCTCTCGCTGCAGACAACCTACCCAACTTCATTCGCGCCGCTGACAATCTCAAGTCCGCCATCGGACTTGTGGACGAAGCTGGGCTCGTTGGTGATCCACTCGCCACATGGCGTAGCGCTGCGTCCACACTCAGTCTTGATTCTCCCGTCACAACGATTGAAGACGCTCGCGCACGCTTCGAGGGTATGAGCGGCGCCATCATCAGTCTCGAACGCAGCTTTGGGCACACGGGAAGCGCCACCGTACACATCGCATTCTGTCCGATGGCCTTCGACAACAAGGGCGCCGAGTGGCTCCAAGTGGGCGCAGAGATCAACAACCCATACTTCGGCGCCTCCATGCTGCGCTGTGGAAGCGTGCGCGAATCCTTTCCACCTGTTCATGCTGCGCCTTCAAGAGTTCACGAGGGTCATCGCCATGAGTGATGCTAGCCCCAGCTACACACGCGGGCCTTTGGCTGCGCTCATCCGCTTCTGTCTGGAACAGAAGCTGATTGTTGCGATTGTCGCGGTTGGCGTCATCATGTGGGGCGTCCTCGTCGCGCCGTTCGACTGGAATCTGGGAAACCTGCCGCGCGACCCCGTGCCCGTCGACGCGATCCCCGACATCGGCGAAAACCAACAGATCGTGTTCACCGAATGGCCCGGCAGAAGTCCGCAGGACATCGACGACCAAATCAGCTATCCACTCACAGTCGCGCTGCTCGGCGTGCCGGGCGTCAAAAACATTCGCAGCTACTCAATTTTCGGCTTCTCCACGATTTATATCGTCTTCGAGGATGGCGTCGAGTTCTATTGGTCCCGCTCGCGCGTGCTGGAGAAGCTCAACTCACTATCCGCTGGCACGCTCCCATCGGGAGTCTCGCCCGCGCTCGGACCGGACGCGACCGCGCTTGGGCAGGTCTTCTGGTACACACTCGAGGGGCGAGATCCCGAAGGCGTCCCGACCGGAGGGTGGGGGCCGGATGAGCTGCGCTCGATTCAGGACTTTATCGTGAAGTACAAGCTCGCCGGCGTGGAGGGCGTGGCTGAAGTCGCGTCGATCGGTGGTTTCGTGCAGGAATACCAGGTCGATGTCAACCCGGATGCGATGCGCGCCGCCGGCGTGACGCTTCAGCAAGTCATCGCAGCCGTGCGCAAGAGTAATCTCGACGTCGGCGCGCGCACCATTGAAGTCAATCGCACCGAATACATCGTCCGAAGTCTGGGATTCATCGAAGAGGTCGCAGACCTTGAACAGACAGCGATCACCGCTCGTGACGGCCAGCCCATCCTTATCGGCGACATTGCTTCCGTCACGCTCGGCCCCGCTCTCCGCCGCGGCGTGCTGACCAAGGCCGGCGTCGAGGCTGTCGGCGGAGTGGTCGTTGTGCGCTATGGCGAAAACCCGATGGCGACCATCCAGCGCGTGCGCCAACAGATTGAAAAAATCGCATCGGGCATGCCGAGCAAGACACTTCGCGACGGCACAGAAAGCCGCGTCACCATTGTTCCCTTCTACGATCGCACCAGTCTCATCAAGGAAACACTCGGCACATTGAACTCCGCCATCGCACAGCAAACGCTCGTCACCATCATCGTCGTCGTGCTGATGGTCATGCACCTGCGCAGCAGCTTCCTCATTTCTTCCATGCTCCCGCTCGCAGTCCTTATGACCTTTATCGGCATGAAGCTCTTTCATGTGGACGCCAACATTGTCGCCCTCTCAGGCATCGCGATCGCCGTGGGCACGATCGTCGACATGGGCATCGTTCTGACTGAAAACATCCTTCGGCGCCTTGAAGAAGCCCCGCCTGATGCGCGCCCGCTGGAAGTTATTCACAGCGCAAGCTGTGAGGTCGGGAGCGCCGTGCTGACCGCTGTGCTCACCACCATTGTTAGTTTTCTTCCCGTATTCACAATGGAAGCCGCCGAGGGAAAGCTTTTTAAGCCTCTCGCGTATACAAAGACCTTTGCTCTCATCGCGTCGATCATCATCGCGCTCACGATCATCCCCCCCACAGCCCACCTTCTCTTTTCGATCCGCGTGCGATCATCGTGGATTCGTCGCGCGGGATCGATTCTCCTTGTGCTGGCCGGCGCAGCGCTAGCGATCCTAGCGAATGTCTGGGCAGGCTCGACCATTGCTGCGTTCGGGCTCTTCTATCTCTTGCAGCCCGCCGTGCCCAGCTGGCTTTCGACGGCGCTGCGCCGCTCCGCCAATTTCATCGCGGTGCTTCTCGTCCTGTTCGTGCTCGCCGGCGCGTGGGAGCCGCTCGGCCCTGATCCCGGCGTGATCGGCAACGCCTTCTTTCTCGGCATTCTCGTCGGCTGCGTACTGCTCACCTTTTGGCTTTTTCGACTCGCCTATCCCGCGATGCTCACGTGGGCGCTGCAACACAAAATTGTTGCGCTCTCACCGGCCGCTTTCATTGTCGTTGTTGGCGCTACAGCGTGGCTGGGCTTCGAGCGCACATGGGGATGGTTGCCAGATGGCCTTCGCCAAAACGCCAGTGTTGTTGAAGTTGCGCATGCCTTCCCGGGGTTCGGGAGCGAGTTTATGCCCTCTCTCGACGAAGGCGCCTTCCTCTCCATGCCCACCATGATGCCACACGTCTCGATCGGAGAGGCGACCGACATCATTAGGGAACTCGATCTTCGCATCATGAGCATTCCGGAGGTCGAACTCGCCGTAGGCAAAATAGGACGTGTGGACAGCCCCCTCGATCCCGCGCCGGTGTCCATGGTCGAAACAATCGTGCATTACAACAGTGAATACATCACCGATGACTCCGGCCGCCGGTTGACGTTTGCTGTTGACTCGGAAACAAATAAGTTCCTCCGAGATGAACAAGGCCAGCTCATCGAAGATTCCGACGGCAAACCCTATCGCCAGTGGCGCGATGAGATCACTTCACCCCAGGACATCTGGGATGCGATCGTCGTTGCGGCGGAAATGCTCGGCGTCACCAGCGCCCCCAAACTCCAGCCCATCGAGACGCGCATCGTCATGCTCCAGTCCGGGTTCCGCGCCCCGATGGGTGTGAAAGTCTACGGCCCCGATCTCGAAACAATTGAGTCGTTCGCGCTTGAACTCGAACGCCTACTGAAGGACGTTCCCTCGGTGCAGCCGGCGGCCGTCTTTGCTGACCGCGTCGTCGGTAAGCCCTATCTTGAAATCGATATCAACCGCGAGAAGATCGCTCGCTATGGCATCCAGATCGCCGACGTGCAGGAGGTTATCGAAGTCGCCATCGGCGGCAAGCCACTCACCATGACCGTCGAAGGACGCGAGCGCTACCCGGTGCGTGTTCGCTATCTACGCGAGCTGCGCGATCAGCCCGAAACGCTGGGCGACATCCTCGTCCCGGCGCCAGATGGATCGCAAACTCCCCTTCGCGAACTCGCGACGATCAACTATCGCCGCGGCCCGCAGATGATCAAGAGCGAAGACACCTTCCTCGTAGCGTATGTGCTCTTCGACAAGAAGCCAGGCTATGCCGAAGTGACTGTCGTTGAGAGCGCCAAGCAATTCATCCAAAGCAAGATCGACTCAGGCGATTTGCTCGTTCCCGCCGGCGTGAGCTATGACTTCGCCGGCTCATATAAGAATCAAGTTCGTGCCGCCAAACGGATGAGCGTTGTATTGCCGCTCGCCTTGGGTGTGATCTTCCTTCTGCTCTACTTCCAGTTTCGGCGTGTCGGCCCGACACTCATCGTCTTCTCCGGCGTCTTCGTCGCGTGGGGTGGAGGGTTTCTCATGCTCTGGCTCTACGGCCAGCCATGGTTCCTGGATTTTCATCTTCTCGGCACGAATCTCCGCGAGTTGTTCCAAGTTCGACAGTTCAATCTGAGTGTCGCCGTGTGGGTGGGTTTTCTCGCCCTCTTTGGCATCGCGACCGATGACGGCGTAGTCATGGTGACGCGCATCGAGCAATCCTTCGCAGAGGAAAAACCTGATTCAATTGAAAAAATCCGCCACGCCACCCGAGAAGGCGCAACACTTCGCATCCGTGCCGCGCTCATGACTTCCGCGACGACTATCCTTGCACTTCTGCCCGTGCTCACCAGCACAGGGAAGGGCTCGGACATCATGGTCCCCATGGCGATTCCAACGTTCGGCGGCATGGCTGTCGCACTGATTACACTGTTTGTAGCCCCCATTCTCTACTGCTGGACGCAGGAATGGAAGCATCGAATCTCACACAAAACCGTGTCCAGCAATCAAGGAGCTTTAAAGTGAAGACACTCTGTCTCTCTATCGTTCTCGCGTCCATGAGCCTCGCGGGCCCAGCCGCCCTCGCTCAGCACGACGCCCACCACATCGCCGGCGCCAAAGCACAGGATTCGAAGCCGGTCAACGCCATGTGCCCCGTCGGCAAAGAAGCCATCGTTTTGTCCGCTGGAACGGTTGACTACAAAGGGAACACCATCGGTATTTGCTGCCCAGGGTGCGGCGAAGAGTTCCTCGCTTGGGATGAAAATCGCAAAGACCAGTTCATTACCCTCGCGATGGCTGGCAAAGAACCCGGCCAGCTTCTCAAAGTTCAAACCGAAGTAAATGAAGTAGACGAAAAGGTCTGGACCGAGCCCTACGCGCTCAATATGTGTCCTGTCTCCGGCGAGGAGCTCGGCTCAATGGATGACACCATTATTAAATCCTACAAAGGCCGCGAAGTTCGCTTCTGTTGTGAAAAATGCATCGGCATGTTCGAGGCTGACCAAGCCGCGTACATGAAGAAAATCGACGAGCAGATCATCAAGGACCAACTCCCGTATTATCCAATGCAGACATGCATCGTTTCAGGTGAGTCACTCGTCGAAGACGGCGAGAGCATCGCCACTGACATGGTCTATGGCAACCGGCTCGTGCGACTTTGCTGCAAGATGTGCAAACGCGAGTTCAAGGCCGATCCTGAGAAATTTATCGCGAAACTCAACCAGACGACCGCCGACGCTCAGCGCGCAGACTATCCGCTCAATACCTGTGTTGTCGGCGGCGGCGAACTCGGTTCGATGGGCGAGCCATTCGAGACTGTCATCGCTGGCCGGCTCATGCGCTTCTGCTGCGAGGGCTGCGAGCCCAAAGCCAACGCGAATCCGCTGAAGTACATCGCAATGGTCGATCAGGCGTGGCGGTCGGAAGGCAAGTTCATGCCCGTTGCCAATGCCGATCAAGAATAGCCCACGAATCACAACGAAGACGTCAATCTCAACAGCTTGGCGTCTTCATTCATGTATCGAAGCAGCCACACTATCATTCAGCGTTGTCACGGCAATGCCGAAGCGTCTCTGAGTAGCGACCAGCGCATTGGCTCCTCGTGCGCCGCGTCATAGAGCCCCCAGCGCCAGAGGTACCTTTTCAACGGCGTCCACTGTTCAGCCAGCACGCTCAGCAGATCATCATCCGCCATCCCCGCGGGCTTCTCCGAGAGTGACAGGAAAGATCGCTCAATCCGCTCTGCATCAAGTCGCTCGCGAGCCAGGGCGCGGTCGATGTAGTCCAGCTCATCCGCAGTTCGGATGTCGCGCCGGAAAATATCTTGCGCAAAGGCCGGGTTGTAGTCAGCAAACGACCACGCAGATCGCCCCAGCAGGTATTCGCGCCGATGCAGATCGGTCGGCGTCATCCGATGGTCATGAACAACCTGCGCATCAGGAGCATGAATAATTGCGGCGCCCCCCTGGTGCTGCAAACGGTGCGCAAGTTCGGTGTCGTCATACCCGTAGGCATTGGCAAAATCCGGAAAACCCCCCAGCCGGCGAGTCAGATCAGTCGACGCTGACATGTTCAGCCCAAAGCAATTACGGTAATCAACCGCGTAAGGCGAACTCGCGTGGGGCTTTGGCGGCGGAAAAAAAAGAATGGCTGTCCGCTGGATCATCACATCAAAAAGATTCGGCTCCGCAATGCTCAGCCACTCCGCTGGTCCCGTCGCCACCACCGGCTCCGCACCAGCATGAAGATTCAGATGAGTTCGCAACAACCCCGGCTGTGCGTAGGCGTCGTCGTTCAGCGAGAGAAAGATCGCCCCCCGCGCCGCATCCAGCATTCGCTGACGAATCGCAATCAGCCCAATCTTCGGAAAAAGCTCGACGCGCATTTTGTCAGCAAGCCTTTCCGGAATCTCCAAAGTCGCCCCGCCATGCTCCGCACCCCCATCCACACCCACGATCACCTCAAAATCTGCGTCAACATCCTGCTCTGCAAGACATTCAAGGCAGAGGCGAAGCTTGCTCGCTCGCTGATACGTCGGGATGAGCACGCTCAGTTTCAAAGGGGAATCCTGTGCAAGGTTGCGGGATGCTAGAGGATGCAGCAAGTGTTCACGCGACATCGACGAAGCTCATTTTAGAGGATACGCAAGAATTTCCACCGTCGGGCCCGGCGTGTCCGATAAGGTCAAAATGCCTGCTGCTGTCGTCGAATCTTCTGAGGTGTCGCTGCGCCGTTCGGTCTCGGAGTTGATTCCGGGCTTCGTCCCGCCCGCCGACGGTCGCGTGCGCGGAGTCGTCATCGTTGGGCTGGATGACCCCGGGCTCGTAAATCAGGTGCTCGCCACGTTTCCACCAACTGCTGACGGTTACGAAACACCCATCTTCGTCATCGAGCCTCGGTCCGAAGTCGTCACCCCCGCCATCGAGCAAGGCGCCTTCACACCCTCACCCCGCGTGCGAGTCTTTACAGATGAGCGGTGCATCGAAGATTTTCTAAATCACTGTCGCAGTCGAATTGCGCTATCTCTCCCAAAGCACCTCGTCTCAGGCGCCGCCACTTCATCTCGCTGGGGAGGCGCCATTGCAGAAGGATTACGCGAACTTGCGCGCACACAACAGCATGAGGATCAACGAGCTCGCGCGCGCCTGAACGCCCTGTGGGCGACTCGGGGCATTGACCACTGGAAGCGCCGTTACGAAGACATTCTCGCCGGGCGAGAGCCAGCCCGCATCCTGATGCTCACTTCCCGATATTCGACCTTCGTTCAGCACGCTGCCAAAGACCTCGCCGAAGCCTTCAGCGAGATGGAGTGCGAAGCTCGCGTTCTCATGGAGCCCGATGAGCACGCCACACTCACAACTCTCTACTACCTGGGTGAAGTCGAGCAGTTTGACCCCGATCTCATTGTCAGCATCAACTTCCCCCGCGCAGCGCTCGGCAATGTGCTTCCCGATGGCTGGCCGTTTGTGTGCTGGGTCCAGGACGCGATGCCCCACCTCTTCAGCGGCGCCTACGCACCAAAGACTCCCCTCGACTTCATGGCTGGACACATCTACGCCGACGCAGCCGCCCGCGCCAGGTACACATCGGAGTCGCTGTTACAGCATCCGGTGTGTGTCTCGACGAAAAAATTTCATCCCGGCGCGCTGAACAAACAACACGCCGACCAGTTTCAATGCGATATCGCTTATGTGAGTCATCGCGCCCAGACTCCTGACATATTCCACGAGCGGTTCGTCGCCGGCGCCGGGATTCCCCCTTCCCTTTTGCCCGCAGTCCAGCGATGCCGCACCAGCGTAAGAGAAGCAGTGTCAGCCTGGCCCACGGAATCGCGCACCAGTGCATTCAACGCTGCCGCTGCTGAGCTAGCCAAAGATCTCGGACGCCCCGGCGATGCGCGCATGGCGGATCTGTTCCTGTATCAATACGTCCTTCCACTTGGAGAGCTTCTCCTCCGTCACGAAACGCTCGAATGGGCAGCTCAGATTGCGCAAACTGCTCGCCTGTCATTTAACATCTACGGTCGAGGCTGGGAAGAGCATCCGACACTCAGCCTGTTTGCAGCAGGCCCCGTCGGTCATGGTGACGAACTGCGCGCCTGCTATCAGTCAGCAGCTGTCCATCTTCACGCCTCGGTACTGGGTTGCGGCCACCAGCGCGTCTGGGAGTGCGCGCTCTCCGGAGGGCTTCCATTGTGCCGTCGCTCGTGGGATGAGCTCTACTGGCACGACTGGATGGAGTCACGCGCCTTCGTCACAAGCGGAATTCCAAATGATGTCAGTTTTTACAAGCCGCGCTGGCCTGCCTACATCATCGCCGACCACCCGAAACTCATGCACATGGTCCGCCGCCGTCAGCTCACGCCCCCTCCGCCTGGCGGCTGGGATCATGACTACATGCACGGGCTCTATGCACAGATCGAGTACGACGAAACAAATAGGCCGCTTGATGCCCCGGTTCCACCGGAGCACGCGCGGCCGATCCGACTCCTCGGCGATCCGCAAAACCTCATGTTTTCCACTATTGACGAGCTGCAAGAAAAGATACTGTGCGGCGTCGAGAGATCCACATGGCGCACGTCATTATCCCGTGGAGTCGCACATCGCGTTCGAGCGACGGTCAGCACCGCCTGCTTCGCTCAACGTTTGCTCGATCTTGTGGCCAGCGGAATCAATAGTGCAGATACAAAGGAGCGCATCGCGTGAAACAGCGCCCTCTCTGCCTGGCGCTGGTGAGTCGCGAGTATCCTCCCTTTTACGGCGGCGGAATCGGCACATACGCCCGATGGATCGTTCCCGCACTTGCAAATGCTGGCGTACGGGTCCACGTGGTCACCGAAGTCCATGACGCCACGCACCCACGTGTCGAAGTTAGCGGGAATGTCACGACTCATCGCGTTCCTCTCGCGATCGGTCGTGGCGGATGGACCAGCGGCGCCGCTAGGTTCTCTATCAACGCCGGGCGCAAGATCGATGAACTCAAACGCCGGGGAGAAATTTCAATCGCCGAGTTCGCAGAGTGTGAAGCAGCCGCTGCGGCGCTGCTCTTGCTCCAAAGCAGCCGGCGAATAGGCCAACGAGTTCCAACGCTGATTCACTTGCACACGCCCTCTGAAATGCTCTTCGTCTTGCGTTCGCTCTCGTCACGCGCGTTGGATCAATCACTCAGCTCCTACTTCATCGCAGAGCGCCTGGCGCTCCGACTTGCCGACCGCATCGGCGCTCCATCCCGCTTCATCGCGGACTGGGCCCACGAGCATTATGATCTTTCCGAGCACCCCGCTGTCATCCCATATGCACTCCCCCCCGCACATCGGGCGCCCCCACCAGCGCGCGCACCAACGGTGCTGTATGTCGGTCGCATCGAGCCAAGAAAAGGTGTCGAGCCTCTGCTCCTCGGGTGGAAGCGCGTCTTGGCGCAGCATCCCGGCGCTCAACTGCGCCTCGCAGGCGCCGACACCGCCGGCGCACCGGATGGTGGCTCTCTCCGCGCCTACCTGCTCGAACTGCTCACTCCAGACGAACGGCGCTCCGTCCGATTTCTAGGTCGTCTCAACTCCGATGCGCTCCATGAAGAATATGCAAACGCAGCCATCTGTGTTATTCCCTCACTCTGGGAAAACTTTCCCAACACCTGCATCGAATCCATGACGCACGCCCGCGCCGTCGCAGTTTCCGATCACGGTGGCATGATCGAAATGATCGAAGGAACAGACGCCGGCCTCGCATTTGCTGCAGGAGACCCACAAGATTTAGCGAACTGTCTCAGCAGCATGCTCAACGAAGGGCTACCACGCCTCGCCCAACGCGGCCGGGCGGCGCGCCAGCGCATCACAAACCTCTGCGATCCTGACCGCGTCGCTGAACAGCGAATCGAACTGTACTGCTCAACCATCGCCCGCAGCGCTGCAAACAAAAACGATGCAAATTCATCCCAATTCCAAACAATGTTCACAGAATGGAAGCGCGCCGAGAGTGTCGTCGCAGGCAATCTTGATGATATTGACTTGCCCACGCCAGGCCCGGAGATTGCGCGGTGGGTCGAGCGTCAAGAGCGCGAGTTATCGGAGATGACGGCGTGAAAACAGTCGTGCTCATCACTCAGCGCTATGCAGAAACGGAACATCCCGCCGCCCTGTGCGCACAGGTGCTGACAAAGGCCCTGAGCGCACACGGATACAACGTGCATGTCATATGCAGGCCCGGCCGCATTCCCGCGCCAATGCACGAATGCTGCAGATCCATCACAATTCATCGCCTCAATGTGCGCCGTGATGCTCCCGAGCGCCTCTTTGCTGTCGAAGCGTCCCGTCGTCTGCGTGGACTGGCGGCGCGCCGCATGTGCGACGCCATAGAGTGTGTCGATGCCCCAAGTTGCGCGCTCGCAGCTACACTCCTGCGCGAAGCAGGGGGGCATCGGGCGCCAGTCATTTCAATCTGCATCGGAGCTTTGCATACAGCACGAGCGCGAACTGCCCACTCATTTGCCGATCGCACTCTCTTTCTCTCCGAGCATTCGCGTCGGTGCGCAATCAAATCTGGAGTTCCCGCAGAAACAACACAGGTGATCCCACTCCCTATCGAAACCAACGCATGGGCCGGCCCGGACCACGACTGCCCAGCCTTTGTTCTCGCGTCTTCGCTGGAACAGCATGTCCATGCTGCTATCTCCGACGCTTTTGCCCAATCCGGCGCAGACAAATACGGATGGGCTCTTGCGGCGCCAGGCGCCAGCGGGCACTGGCTCGTCTCCGCCGAGCAGCGCAGCCAATCAATACAGAACAACGATTCTGTCATCATCGTTCCTGCAGCCGATAGGCATGAGCCGATCGCCGCCATGCTCGCCATCGCAGCCGGCCACATCTTCATCGTGAGCGATCAATCACAACTCGTCGATCAACTCCCTAAGTCTTCGCAAAAACTACTGGTCTATCGTGAAGGTGACTCCGCCTCTCTGGCTGATTGCATGCGAACCATCGCACAAATGACGAGCGCCCATCGCAACGAGATCGCACAAGCCATCAGCGCCGCCATCCGTATCGAAAGCGAGCCGGTGGATATAGTCGCTCAACACGAAGCCTGTTGGATCGATTCGCTTCATCGCCATTTTCCACATATTTCGATGCACAAAACATGGAAGCTGGCAGAACACGCCATGGTCGCCCGAGCCGCTGGGAAAATGGAGACATCGCAATGAGTGCACGAGCAAGCGATTCACTTGTCATATCACTTGGTGCGAAGGATGGCGCGTCGCAAGTATCGATTCCACTCTCACACAAGAGCTGCTGGGCAAATCTGCTCGGTCAATGGCCACTCCCCGAACAAGGCGCACTTGATCTTCTCGCCCATGCGATCAGCCAGTGTCATACGCCACTGACTGATGTCACACTCGAAGCCTGCCCGTCGGCCTGCCTTCTCCCGGTGTTGTGGCTTCGCTCCATCTGGCTTGCGCCCGAGGCAACACTGCGCATCAAGTGGAATCACGTTGACGATCCGAAGGAGGCCCGGGGACGCCAAGCCGCCGGCCGCCTCGCATGCCTGCTGGCTGACGAAGTAATCTGCAACGATCCCGATCGCGCCCAGCGATTTTGGGGATTCGCGACAGGCGCCGTTAACGATCCCCTCGGTGAATCGTTTGACCTGCTGACCAACCTGATCGATCTTTGGGACACTGATCTTCGTCACTTCTCACCCGCCGCTGACTGGGCTGAAGCCGCCCGCAAAGCTTTCGTCACTTGTGAATCTCTCGATCTCACCCGCGTCGCTATCTACGGCGCCGGCACCCACACACGCGCGCTCGGCGACGTGCTCGCTGAGCCCGGCGTCGAAGTTGTTTGCATTATCGACGATGACCAACGCCGGCACGGCGACCGCATGTGGGGGCATCCGATCGTATCACGCGAAACTGCACTCGAACTCAAGCCCGACGCCGTCGTACTGAGCGCAAACTCAATCGAATCGCTGCTCTGGTCTCGTTCTTCCATCTTTCGGGATGCGGGGATACGAGTCGCCAGATTGTACGGCCAGGCCCAGGACAACATTGAATAAAGCGCACTGTCAATCAATGATCTTCAGTTGACATGCGAATCATTGTTAATGTCGATCAAAATGGTAGTTATATATTGAAGCGTTGTATCCCGCCGCAAACTGCGGCGAATGAAGCTTGGCTGTCTGGACGAGCCCGCCCGCATTCATCGCAGCTGTCACACGCTCAATAAGATCCGCTCGCGAGTCATCAAGCTCAAGTGAAACAGACTTCAGCGCTGGGTTTGCCAGTGTGACGACTGCGCCCGCAAGAACGCGTTCCTCTGCGCCGTCCACATCGATCTTCAGCCGGTTTGGAGTCGGGGCGCCCCACCGCACCATATCATCAAGGCGCACGCCCAGTGCCGCCTGTTTGAACTCGGGTTTGAATGTCTCACCAAACTCGCCCACGGGCTCTGCGAAACTTGAACCTGCAGACGCGGGTTCGGTGTGCCTCATAAAGAGCGACCCCGGGCATGTCTCACTATTCAGCGCAATGGAGTACGCTTCAATTCTGTCTGCAAATCCGTTTGTCTGAATGTTTTCCGCGAGCAGTGCAGCATTCCACGGCGAAGGTTCGAACGCAAGAATCCTGCTCGGCTTTCCAGTCGCAGCGGCATACAGCGTGTAAGGACCAACATTTGCGCCGACATCCCAGAAGACATCTCCCACATCGAACCGCTCAATCCATTTCAGCGTCTCTGGTTCCTTGGTGAGAAGCGTTTCCGCCCGCCATCGCGCCAGATCCGACGGGCACGCAAAAAGAATGGGTCCGTGTCGTGTTTCAATCCTGCACACACCGGGATCAGCTGCCGCCGCAACCGGCGCACTGCACACCGCGATCAGCGCATGCGGCACGCGACCATGCCGATCAGGCTCACCTGCGCGCACCGAACCAGGATCAAGCTCAAAAATCCCCGGTGGAAGCTCTGCGTCATACACCTCATCAACCGGGAGTTGTCCAAGCCATCGATCAACCTGAAACCACCTTCTCAGCGCCGCCCCAAAGCTTGCAAGATCAAAATCATGCACATGGTGCGGCGTCGGTCCCAGCTTATTTGGCGTGCTGATGATCAGCGCTCCCCCCGGACAAAGCACACGCGCAAACTCCCGAAGAACTTCATCTACGCCTTCGATATGTTCGATTGTTTCAAAGCTCGCAATGAGATCAACACTGTCGGAATCAAACCCCGTAGCCACTGCAGAACTATTGCGAAAAACAACATGCTCGCCATCTCCATGCCGCCGCCGTGCGTAATCCACTGCCTGCGCATTAAGATCAACTCCCACATACATTTCTGCCTGACCATGCGCACAAAGCATCCGTGCGCCATAGCCAACGCCACATGCAATATCCGCGACACGCCTCCGTTCAAGCTCGCGAAGCACATCCGCCGCCAACTCATAACGCCGAAGATGAAACTCGGTCCGCTCAGGAGGAATCATCGTCAGCGTCGCGTCATGACGTTCGTCCCGGTTCAAGACAAGCCATTCTGCGTCAGCCTCAGATATGCCCGGCACTTCGCACAAGCGCATGCGCACAGTCTCTGCCTCAAACTCCAGAAACGAGCCTTCGTAAGGGCGCACGATTCGAACGCCCTTCGCGTGCAGCGCATCTCCCAGCGTCTCCACCGCACGCCGCGCCAGCCTCTCCTCATACGCAAATGAACTCACAACCAGCGCATCAAACCCCGGACCCTCGCCTGCGTCATATTCAGCTAACCACTCCGCCGGCGAGCAGACCCGAACTCCCGACAAGGTCGCTGCCGCCGGCTCGTCGTCGAAGATCAAACTGACAGTCATCCCATGCTGCGCCCACGGCTGGCGAACGATCGGCTTCGTATGCCGTCCCGCTCCAAACAGGGCAATCTTCGAGCACCCTTCCGCAGCCAGCGCTCGCGCGGTCCACTCTATCACTCGTGCGCCCAACATCGAAGACTCCTCACCCTGACTCTTCCCACTCACCGAATTCAAACATCCACCTCCTGCGCTTGAGCGCCGTCCCTATGCAGGGGATATCGACAAAGCGGACTCCCCAGCCGCACACACAATCGCCCGCAGCCCGAAAACCATCACAAGAAATCTGCAACGCCCCCCCGATGTCGACCGATCCTCAGTAGCGAGTGCGCGCCGATTCAGCTCGCCCTGGCCTATTCACCACAAACCGGAGCTGCCATGCCCGCCTCATTGCAGACAACCCCCTCCCTCCGCGAACGACTCACCGACGATCAAGTCCTTGATTCATTGGGAAACCCCATCGATCCTGGTGACGCCCTGCCCCTGCCCCTCGGCCTGCGCGTCCCGACCATGCTCGTCGAACGTGAACTCAACTACCTCCACTGGCTTGGCGCCTCACTCAAGGGCGCCGGACGCGTCGTCGAGCTCGGCTGTTTTCTCGGCGGCTCCACCGCCGCCCTCGTCGAAGGCATGAAGCGCTCCACCGCGCCCCACAAACCCGTTCTCGTCTACGACGCCTTCGAAGCTCCCAACGACGAAGCCGTCACCAACAGTTGGTGGATGAAGCAGTTCAACCTCGCGCCCGGCGAGAACTTCCGCAAGCGCTACGAAGTCCTCCACCACAATCGCCTCAATCACCTCACCATCCGTGAAGGCTGGCTCCCGCCCAAAATCTCGCCAGAAGACGAACGAAGCCTCTACCCCGAGCAGGAGCCCATCGAGCTTCTCTTCATCGACGCCGCCAAAACCTCGGACGTCCATCGCACCATTTTGCGCACCTTCGGACGCCACTTAAAACCCGGCAGCATCGTCGTTCAGCAAGATTTCGTTGAGATGATGGTCCCCTGGCTCCCCCTCCACATGTGGCAACTGCGCCATGTCTTTGAGCCGCTCGACGCCGTCCGCCGAACACCAACCGTCGCATTCCGATGCGTCGCCGACCCCGCTCCCGCCATCGAACAGCTCTGGGCCGAATCGGACCTCCTCGACCCCATCGTCAGGCACAATGCCTGGCAGCGCGTGCATCAGTATTGGTCTGATGTTGTCGGCCCCAACGCCGCCGGGTTCGTCCACGGCCACGCAGCCCGTCACGCAGAGATGGTCGCTGACGCCGCCTCCACGGTTGACGCCTCCCGCGCTTACGAAGCGTGGGTCCGCTCCGCCGGATGCGCGCAGGTCTACGTCTCTCCGTTTTGGGATGAATACATCGTCTCACTTCACGATCGCCTTCTCAAAACCGTGAGCACGCAATCGCCTCTCTTAGACAGGCTGCGCATTCTTGCCGCCGAGTCCGCTGTGCGCTGTTCCGTCTCGCGCAAGGAGGATTTGTACGCTCAGGGGTATTGCCTGCCCCTGGAACATCGGGATGAAATTTGGAATGCGGTCAGTGCGCATCTGCAATCTTCCGGTCATCAAAAAATTGCACTCTTTGGCGCAGGAGCGCATACAACGTGGTTGTTTGAATCGGGATGGCCCAAAGGGAATGTCGAAATCACCTGCATCCTCGACGATTGGCCCCGCGAAGACTCACTTAATGACATTCCAGTCGTCATGCCCGGCGAAGCTGGCGACCTTCTCAACGGCGTCACTGCAATTGTTCCTTCCTCCGATGCGCATGAGTTGCAACTAATCGCCCAGGCCCAGGAACGATTCGGCTCAACTTCTTACGAAATCATTCCTGTTTACACGCGCCCCGGTGTTGCCAGCGAACAATGTGTCCAAGCGATGGAAGATTACCTGCCAACCGCCTCCGTTGAGGATGATCAGCTCGAAGGCATTCCTCCTTCATTTGTCCCATCCGAGGCGCCAGAGCGCACGCAACTGGGGCTTTCTGCAACTCGCTCGTGGACCCATGCCTTCGTGGACAGATTCGCTTCACCACAATGGGCCAGAGGATTTGTCCGATTTTCAGATGCGTTGTTCCTGTGGGATGTGATCGAGGCAGCCAAACCTCGCCGCGCTGTCGAGATCGGCACAGCGTCAGGCGTCTCAACTGCGGCGCTCATCTCCGCCATCGCCCATTTCTCCAGGCTTGAAGAAATGGAAGGACAAACACTCGTTTCAACCTTTGATATCGCCTCGCGCTGCTATTTTGATGGAACACGCCCCATCGGCGCTGCAGTCGCGCAGGTCGTCCCGGATCTTGTGAACTATGTGTCCATACATCCGGGAACAACTGCCATAGACGCTGCAAAACACTTCAACATTGGCCAAATTGATTTTGCGTTCATTGACGGCGACCATCGTCACCCTATCCCGACCATCGATCTGATCGCCCTGCTCTACGCCCTCAAGCCCGGCGCCTTCGTCGTCCTGCATGATGTGGAAATGCAAGCGCTCGGCGCTTCCGTCGGTGCTTCTGGGTGGGACGTCGTCACCGGCGCCGAGCAACTCTTCAAACGCTGGCCTTTCGAAAAAATCCAGCCCTGCAACGATGATCCGGCGCTCAACAACATCGGCGCCATCCGCATGCCTGCAAACCCCGCCGACGCCGCCGAGTTTCTCGTCACGCTGCTTCACGAACCCTGGGAAACGCACGAGGCGCCACCTGAAGCAATTGCAGATGCGCTGGAGCCGCTTGGCCTGACCTTAAGTGCTCAAACAAACGAGGCGCATGGAGTCGCTAAGAATTTGGGTTGTTCTCAGCGGTGTGTTGAACCCGCTCTACCGCAAAAGCTCAGCACCCCAATGGCGCCTCCTGCGGCAACATAATGAAGTACTGCAGGCTCCGCCTGGGAACACCCTCCGGATTCGGACGCACTCCGTGCCAGCTCTCATTCGTCACAGCAAATGTAAAGAGAATATTAGGCTTGAAGGGCACTGTCGCCGCTGCCGTGTATCCCTCCCACGCTTCTTCGAACGGTTCGCAGATGTCAACATGGGAGTCAGACTTTACCAACACAGATGCAGCGTTCAGATCATCGCGCTCTTCTGAAGGCAGATAGAAAATCAAACTCACGATCTTGTAATGAATATCAACGTGCGGCCCAATTCCGTATGAATCCACATCGCTGTGCAGGTAGATGTGCGGCTCGGCTATTTCACCGAATCGATGCTCCATCAATGGATCAAACTGTCTCAGCACAAATCGCATGAACGACCGAGAGCCAAGATTCTGTCCCAGGGCTCTCCAGAACGGACGGTCCTGCTCAGGGAGCCCGTCCAGTTGGTCAGGGACGCCAATGCGAAGGCTCAGCCTCTTGGGATATATGTCATTAAGTGGCGGCAGATACTTGTCCGCCGGAAAACGACGAATCATTTCTCCATAGAACGCCTTCGGAAACACATCCTCACACACAAAGTGCGGGTACGGCCAGATGCGTTTCGCTGTGTTCCCCAGTTGATATTTGATGTGCTCACACGGATCGTCGCCTTCGAGTGGAGTCGGCGAGACCAGCGGGTGATGAACCTGCTGCGGCTGTGCGCACGCACACGAACCACTGCAAGGCTTCTTCGTGGGCTCAATAACGACATGGGAATTGGCGACAGCGCCCATGAGCGAGATCCTCCATGGAGAGAAAGCGACGGCGACCACTCAACGCAAAAGTGACACACGCCTCCATGATTATCGAGCGCTTGCTGCTGCGGGTTGAATATTTTTACGCCCGCTCCGCAGTTGGTGCATCCGCAACACCCCACCCGCCGCTTGCCATGCCCGAGCTTCCTCCAAAATGGTCACAGGGGGCGCCGCCATCAGCACGCCAAGAACATCCCCCGTAACGCCCGCCATCTCGCGCGCCGGCGCCGAAGGATCACTGATTTCAATCACTTCAACACCCTGCCCGAGCGCCGACGCGAAAAAATCTCCGGACCCGCGATCTGTCAGCGCCGTGACGCGTTTTCCCAACGCCGCATCTTCGCTCAGTTCATCAATCACCGCGGCGCATGACGGCAGATCATCCGCCGGCACATCAACTGAATAAATGCGCACGCCCTGTTCGACGATTGGCTGACATGTTCGAAACAGAACCGCCTCCGCCGCACCGCCCACTAGGATCACCGCATCGGGCCTGAGTTCCGCGATCGCTCGCTCCGGCGACCACGCCGGCAAACCCATGTGCGAATCTCCCGGCTGAGCAACTCTGTCAATAAACCCGACCACGCGAGGCTCGTGCCCATGTTCAATCCACCGCGCAACCCGCTGCGTGTGCCCCGGCGCTGCGCACAGCGCAATGCGCTCATTTCCCTCAGCATAAACGTCGCCAATCAACCGTTCGACGGCAACCGCAGCCTTGTCAATGCACAGATTGGGCGACACCGCCACGCCAAGTCCGCTCGCGCGCCACGCATCTATTTCCGATGCCTCCGGCCTTGAATCTGCTGCTCGCACGAGCACCGCATCGCAATTGAGAGTCGGACGCCCAAACGCTAGCCTCCGATATCCCCCATGCATCAGTCCATTCCGCAACCATTCATCGCAAGCGATCGGATCATCAGGATGCCGGATCACCTTTTCGTCGTTGTGCAGCCGTACTCCAAGATCACTTGGCCTCCGATCTCTCGGCGCCGCGATCACTGCATCAAAGACCTGAGCGTATCGCTCCACCATCCGATCGACACCGAGCCCGAGATCCCGCACGCGCGCACACACTGACTGCGAAAGAGCGCACAGGTCGTCAGTGTGCGCCGCCAGGTGGGCAATCCGATCCGCCATCAACTCCATGTCACCAACAGGCGTGACGATCCCGTCCACACCATCGCGAATCAGGTGTGCAAGCCCCGACCCAAAAGTTGTGATGCAAGGCGCCACACCAGCGCCCATCGCCTCCAGCATCGCTACGCTCGCTCCCTCACGCTCAGAGACAAGCACGCTGATATCGAGTTCAGCAAGGAACCGTTCCATCTGCGCCGAGTCCAGCCGGCCGTGAACAGTCACTCGTGATGCGCGCGCTTCGTCTGACTGAACTTTTTCAACCCATTCCGTCAGATCAGGACCATCTCCAACAAGGTGAAACTCATACCCAACCTCGCGACGATTGAGCGCGTCTAGAAGGTCGATCAAGTCAAAAACACGCCGCCGATCCTGAATAATTGTACCAACAAATCCTATTTTCAAAGGCGAAACACCCATACATGCGGTTCGATCAGTAAGAATAGGCACGCCATACGGAATGTGAGAAATATCGCTGCCGCGCGCGATCTTCGTCAGCCAGCTTGGCGCCGCTGCTCCGTGCGGACCCGCGAACACCATCGCGTTCCAGCGATCGTACACGCCAAGATCATCATGCATCGACCACGCGTCATTGTGCGCAACCACAACCGTCTTTGTTCCTTTGGATCGAAGTTGTGCGCATGCTGCGAGGGCAAGATCACCTTCATTAGGGATCACGATGTCAGGATCTAACTTCTCAAGCGCCTCGACTATGCGCGCAAGTCGGGTATGAGCGCTGTCTGTCAGCTCCAGAGTCACGATGTGCTGACGCGAGTCCATCTCATCGTAAGGCGCACCTGTTTGCGAATAGTTTTCCGGCGCTGTCGCGACGTGAAGTGTGTGGAAACAATACCCATGTTCTGGATGGTTCGTGAATGTTCTGCCAAGTCGGTGCGACCATGTTGTTATCGCGTGCGCCGGCCATGATCGGGAGACGATAATGCTTACCACTGTGCGCAAATTATGATTATGTGTGCGCACGATCGTTGGTCCAATTGGCTCAATCGGCGTCGGGGTCTTGTGATTTGTGGCATCAAGCGCTCGATCATTCCGGGCGCTCACGTCCGCCAGCGCGCGCGCAACACGCTGTGACGCATCTGGAACATGCATCAACGCGAGCAATCGATTTTGTGCTTCAAGATGCTTCTGTGTTGGCGAGAGAAGGGAGTCGATTACATTAGCTGCCTGTTTCGTGAGTGGCTGGCTCGTTGATTCGACCACAGTTCCAACACCCTGAAGCGCCCGATCAATCGCATTCTGCGCGACCTCACACGCGTTCGCGCTTTCTACGAGACGGCGCTCCACGCCGCGCATTTCTTCTGCGTCTATCAGCGGGGCCGGCGTCCATCGCCACGCGGCCGGAACCCATAGCGGCCACGGATGCGGGTGAAGCACGCACGTCGGCGTCCGGGCGAGCATCCCCTCAATCGCAATCGTGGACGCGGTTGTGATGAGCGCGTGGGCGCGCGCAAGCGACGCATCAAGCGGCTGCGTATCCGGTTTGACGTCCAACTCATCGCACAATCCCGCTGTCAGCCGCCAGACTGGTTGGCACGGCATCGTGCGCATCGCGTCGCGCAGAGCGAAGAGGCACGGCATGATTCGCTGACGCGCAGGCTTACTCCCGGCTGGAAAATTTGCCGTCGCGATTAGCACCTGAGGCGGACCTGAGTCATCGGCTTGTGCGCGCAGGTTCACGATGTCAGATGCAAACCCGGTCAGCCGTGGCAGCCCAGTCGCGAGAGCATGATTCCCCATTGCGCCAAGAATGTCCCTGTGCAATGGACCGGAGCAAAGAACAACATCTTCTGGCGCCGGCCGTAAGTGTTGGAATCCAAGCCACGGATTCATCATCACATTGGCCCACTCGACAACGCCGTCAACCAGCAATACGCTGGGCGCTGCGAGTTGCTGCGCCAGCCGAATCACTCGAGCATGACCATTGTGCGTCAGGTCTGCGCATGCAACGACGTTCGCCTGCTTGATCACGCACGGATGGGCATGGCCGCCCCAGGCCACCTCTTTGGACCACAGGCGCTCATAGAGCGTATCCAGCCCAAGTTCGCGCAAAGACTCTGGAACACCGCAGAACTGGTCCATTCGGGCTCGGTAGCCATAAAGCAGTGCGGTGCGAGATTGAGAAATTGGCTCCACACTGACTTATCGACCGAGACTCCTTTTCAGCCTCAGTCTCGCACCGACAGCCGGTTTTACAGAGCGAACTGCCCACCTACGCTGTTCACACGTGTGCGCGACATGGCGCCTGACGCTGCTTTCTTGCGTTGTCGTCACTGATCCCTTCAACTACTCGCCATGCCTGCCAAAACCAGCACTCGCGAGCGATACACCATCCGACGCCAGGTCTTCAAGCTCCTCGGCGCCGGCTTTGATATCTACAACCACGACGGCGTGTCTATCGGCTATTGCAAGCAGAAGGCCTTCAAGCTCCGCGAGGACATTCGCATTTGCACCAACAAGTCCTGCACGGAGGAACTTCTGCTGATCAGCGCCCGGAGCATTGTTGACTTTGGCGCCTCATACGATGTTCGCCTCCCGACTGGTGAAACTATTGGCTCATTCCGTCGCCGCGGTCTCAAGAGCATGTTGCGAGATTCCTGGGGAGTTTTCGATCCTGCTGGCACGGAGATCGCCCGCATCACGGAGGATTCCGGAGCCCTTGCAGTGCTTCGCCGCCTTCATGAGGGCTTGGCTGCGTTTATACCCCAGAAACACGGCCTCAAGCTCGTGAGTGGTGAAGAGATCGCGACCTATCGAACACACTTTAATTTGTTTGTCTACCGCCTCGGCATCAGCGTTCATGATGAACATGAATCCCTCGATGATCTCATGATCCTCGCCGCCGGCTGCCTCCTTGCCGCTATTGAAGGTCGCCAGGGCTGATTCTCGTCTCGGGGCATCATGTTCTCGAACGGCGATCTTCTTGCAAGTCGGAGTTCAGGCACGTTGCCAGCCTGGGTGTACACGGTGGCGATGCGACTTCATCAGCCCTGTTTGTTTGGGCATTGATCGGGTTATCTTGCTGGCATGTTCGTCAAACTGCGTAAAGAGCTTGTTTCATTGCCGCCACGGCCTTTTTTTCTTCCTTGGGAGGGCGGCGGGCGCCCTATGATCGCTGCAAGAGAGAGCGCCACGGACGGGTTTCGGGGCCAGAAAGAGCAACGGTTGAGTTTGCTACAGAGCGAGTTGCAAAGGCGCAGTGTGATCGCTGCGCCTCAACGCGTAGCGGCGAAGCCATCAGGAGCAATGACAATGAAGAATCGTTTTGCCAGCCTGCCGCTGGTGTCTGTAGTTAGTCTGACCGCGTTGGTCGGCGTCGCCCATTCAGAAGAGAAGGCGCCTGATCAGGTCGCCGCCAATCATCTTGCAGAGCTTGGGCCGGATGTTCAGGTATTCCGCAGGGGCACACATGACGATGTTGTGGTCCGCCAGGGACCGGTGATGCCGGCGACGCTTTACGCGACCGGGGAGCGCATCCAGCTTGAGACCGAAACAGTGCTCCGCCCCATGTGCGGCACTCGGCCCGGCGCGCTGACCGCGGGCGATCTCATCAAGATCGACGCTGCCCATCGCGCCCAGATGGCGGACCTGGCCAATGTGACCATCATCAACCGTTCGGGTCCGAGCGCACTCGGGCAGCGGGGCGGAACAGGCGGGCTTGATCTCGTCTTCAATGCCTCCGGCCTTCCTGCGGGCGCCGCTGACGCCCTCGCCGATGTCGAGGCGTATATCGAAAGCCAGTTCGGCGATCCGGTAACAGTGATCATCACCGTTGGCTTTGCGAATCTGGGCGGCGGCGTTCTTGGGTCGACGGGAAGCAACTATGCTTCAAACATCACCTGGGCCACCGCACGCGCGGGCCTGCAAGCGGACATGGATTTCGATGACACGATCCAGACGTCGCTGCCGGCGGGTTCAACATTGCCCGTGCGCTACAACGGGAACTCGGATGCAGTCACCAACGAAGACCGAGTCTTCTTCACCGTCGCCAACTTCCTTGCGGCGATCGGCTCCGTCGGTGGAACAGCCGCGGGGATGACCTTTAATAGCGAGTTCCCGTGGGATTTCGACCCCAGCAATGGCATCAATGGCGGCACGCACGACTTCCAATCCGTCATCGCCCATGAAGTTGGGCATGCGCTCGGCTTCACATCTGCTGCGGACTTCCGCCCGAACGATGTTGAAGCGCTCGATATCTACCGCTTCCAGTTCAGCGACGGCGCCTCGGATTTCAACCCCGACGACCTCGCTGAGTTCGGCACGACGCCGCGGATGGTTGATCAGAACGCGCCGGGCACAGCTGATGACGTTATTTCCGACATCATCTCAGATGAGCACCGCATGTCTGATGGCAGCCCCAACCAGGCGTCGCACTTCAGCACGCTTGAGCCTTTCCTGATGGACCCCAATCTCGGGACGGGCGAGAGCTTCTTCCCCAACTTCCTCCGCCTTGGCGACACAGACATGTTCGACGCCATCGGCTGGGACTTCCCGCGCATTCTGCCTCTGTTTGTCGGCGCAACGCCGCCCGCACTGGTGGCGCCAGAGGTAACAGCGGTCTTTACTGTCACGGTTGATCCCAATGATGAAACGCTTGTGCCGGGAACTGAAACACTCTTCTATCGGTTTGACGGCGGGGTGTTCCTTTCTACGCCGCTCACGCTTGTCAGCGGCACAACCTATGAAGCGACCCTCCCCGCGCCGATGTGCGGCGACACACCTGAGTTTTACGTCTCTTCCGAGAGCGTCGAGTCCGGCGTCGTCACCGATCCCACTGGAGCGCCCGCAACATTCTTCACTGCTGAGGTTGGCGTGAGCACGGTCGTCTTCACAGACGATGTTGAAGTTGACGACATGACCTGGACGCTTGGCGAGCCGGGCGACACCGCGACAACTGGCATTTGGGAGCGCGTCGATCCTGTCGGCACCGCGGCCCAGCCGGAAAACGACAACACCGATCCCGGCGTCTTTTGCTTTGTGACCGGGCAGGGCTTGGTCGGCGGCGGCCTTGGCGATAACGATGTTGACGGCGGTTTCACCACGCTACTCTCGCCTATCGTCGCGACGAATCCTGCGGATGATCCCATTGTCAGCTACTGGCGCTGGTATTCCAATGACTCGGGCGCGGGGCCCAATGACGATGTCTTCCTTGTGGAGATCGCTGCAGACGGCGGCGCGTGGATCAACGCGGAAACAGTCGGCCCGGCTGGCGCTGGCGTCTCGGGAGGATGGATTTTCCACTCCTTCCGCGTGCTTGATTTTGTCACGCCTGTGTCCAGCATCCAGGTTCGCTTTATCGCTGACGATGGCGGCGCGACAGGTTCGCTCGTTGAGGCCGGCGTCGATGACTTCGATGTCAGCTTTACGACCTGTAGTGTGATGGCCAGTTGCCCAGCTGACTTCAACGGCGATGGCTTTGTTGGCTCAGCCGACTTTGCCACGCTGCTCGGCGCGTGGGGCGGCAGCGGCGCGCCTGATCTTGACATGGATGGATTCGTCGGCAGCGGCGATCTGGCGCTACTCCTCGGAGCGTGGGGCGCCTGTCCCTGACTGATGCGTTGCGGTCACCTATAATATGACGCACTCAATGTGTAGAGCGTCAACATGATTACACCTCCGGGGTCCGATCGCCTGGTCTATATGGCCAGGCAATCGGGCCCCGGTGTTTTTTCAGCTCATCAGCAAGACACGCAATGCGCGCAAGTCATGCGATGGCGTCAAAGGAGACTTCATCGAAGCAATGCATTCAGATCAGAGCAGCATCCGTGAGGACTTCAACTGTTGCGGGCCCAGTGTGGGTCAGCGCCTGCTGCAATGCTTCTTTCAGTTGGCTCCGCTGATTTACGCGAATGCCGAGTCCGCCGCAACTTGTGACGAAGTCAGCGATATTCGGATTCACCAGCGCTGTGTTCCAGACTTCCCACTCACCGGCGCGCTGCTCCTTTGAGATCTTGCCCAGCTCGTTGTTGTTGAGCAGCACATGGGTCAGGTTGATCCCGTGCTTGGCGGCTGTCGTCACCTCCCACGGATATTGCCCGAACCCGCCGTCGCCTGTCACGACAACCACGGGTCGGTTTGCGAACAGTTTCCAAAAAGAGTCCTTCGAAACTTTGTGCGCCTGCGTGGCGGCCCAAGCGCCAAGCCCCGCCGGGTACCCAAATCCGATGGAGCCAAGATATCCCGACATCAGCACGGCCTGCTTGCCGCTCGCTTCAAAATACCGGCCGAAGCTGTATGTATTGTTGCCGACATCGACACAAATGATTGCGTTTTCAGGCACAGCGCGGTTCATCTCATCAAAAACCGCGATTGAACTGACGCCCTCTCCGCGGTCATCTGTCAGCCGGCTCACCTTTTCTTCGCGCCAGATGCGCCAACGCTCTGCGATTTCGTCAGTGTGGTCAATGGTCGCGTGGTTGCCCTTCAGTTCGTCGAGCAGGATCCGCGCGGTGACGCCCAACTCACCCCAAACCGGCACATCCACTGCGTGAAACTTGCCCAGGTGCATGCGGTCGTAGTCCACCTGAATGGTTGGCTTTTTGGGCGTAATTCCGGTGTGGTTTGAAAAGCTGGCGCCGAAGACAAGCAGCACATCAGCTTCATTCATGAACCAACTTGCAATTGGCGTGCCTGAGCGGCCGAGAACACCGCAGCCGAGCGGGTGTCCGTCATTGCTCGCGGCGCCATGATCACCAATCAGCCCCTTGCCCTTGAATGTGGTTAGCACGGGGCACTTGAGTTCTTCAGCCAGCGCACAGATTGCGCTCATCTCAAATCGCGCTCCATGCCCAATTATCATAATTGGTCGATTGGCTTTTCGAAGTAGATCAAGCGCGGCTTCGATTGACTCTCGCGCAGGTGTAATGGTCAACGGCGCCAATCGACCGGTGGAAGTTCCTGCCTTCTCATCCTCTTTGGCTGGGTTTGTTTGCACGTCATCTGGAAATATCACATGTGAAACGCCTTGCTTCACCAGCGCATTCTTGATCGCCAGCGACATCAACTCAGCATGATTCGATCCAGGCAGGCAGAGGTGGCTGAACTCAGCGACCGCGCTAAATGCATCCTTGAGTGGGAGCTCCTGAAATGCGCCCGGTCCGAAGACTTGCTGGTTCACCTGGCCCGTCAGCGCAAGAAGCGGAGCGCGATCCACCCGGGCGTCCCAACATCCGGTGAGCAGGTTGGTCGCGCCGGGGCCTGCGATGGTGAGGCACGCCGCTGGCCGACCGGTAAGCTTGCCGAAGGCTGACGCTGCAAACGCCGCGGCGCCTTCGTGCCTGATGCCGATATAGCTGAGTGTCCCTGCCTGCTCCTGACGGCGCAGTGCGTCTGCCAGGCCAAGATTCGAATGCCCAACCATCCCGAAGACATGCGTGACGCCCCAGTTCACCATTGTCTCTGCCATTACGTCGGTGACTGTGCGCTCATGTTCGGGTTCAGTTTCAATGCCGACATAGATGCCATCTTCGCGATCTTCAACCGGATACGTCTCGATGCCATCATCAAAGCCACCCGGGGGTTTGCCGGTCAGGGGGTCAAAGTCCCACCCATGCCACGGACAGCGGAGGTAGCAATCGCCCTTTTCGTTGCACTCGATCGAGCCTTCACCCAGCGGCCCGCCCTGATGCGGGCAGGCGTTATCAAGCGCCGCATATTGACCTTGATGGTGCGTCAGACAAATTTGTTTGACGGAGTCGCCCCGGTCAATCACCACCGTCATGACCCGTCCTTCGGGCAGCTCGTCTTTGCCCGCGACGCGGCGCCAGGTAAGAGATACAGGAGTTTCAGGCATGGTTCACCTCTCGCTCGACTTCATTCAGTTCCTTTCCCAGCGCGTACCCGATCGCGATTCGAATCAGTGAAATGACGCCAAGGATCCCCAGGTGTTCAAGGGTGGGGTAGAGCATGGTTTCGACAACATCCGCCGCAATGAGCAGCTCCAGCGCAAACAACAGGTAAAACCCAACCTGCTTGCGAAGCTTGGCGCGTTCATGCTCGCATTCCGTCCCGACGATTCGCTTCATCTCCGTGGCGATAAACCGCACCACGCCAAACAGTACTCCCCACACCAGCACCGCAACTGTGATCGCGTACACGATCAGGACGATCAATCTCAGCGTCTCACGAAAAACAAGTGGCAGCGCGTTGGCTGTTTCCGAAGCGAGTGTGAACATCAGAATCCGGTTCCTTCAACGTTTGGGCTTGGCGATCCTTCGATCTCATCTGGCGAGCATTCGCTACAGAGCGCTTCGATACGTTTGTGTTCGTATGTTACTGCCTCCGTCACATACGCAACCTCAATAAAGCTGGTGATCATCGCGATGACCATCAGAAAAATACCCACCATGAATATGCCCATCGCAATGTTTGGAATCACGCTACCCGCATCATCGACGACAAACCTCGTCGCAAGACCAATCACCGCGAGAAGATTGCAAGCAACCGCTGTGAAGAGCAGAAGCATCGTCAACCGAATGAACCTCGCTCGACGCAGGAGTCGGTGGGCCTGATTATCAAGACCTTGAAGCCGAATATTACGCACGGTGTGTTCGCGTGAGTTTGGCTCCGGTTCGAGCTTCCAGATGTTGATCCGCTCGGTATGAAAGGCGCGAATTCGAGTAAGAACCATGTTCATTCGCGCACTCGATGAAAGAATAAGGAGGCCGCATGCTGGGATCATTGTGGCCGGAGCTATGATCTGCTGAATGATGGCGGTCTCTGCGATAGTCATTGGCGCATTCCTGGAGAGGAACATTCGAACTCAGAACATGGCGGGGTCATAGTAGAATTTAATGCGCTTGGCTTTGTCTACAACCCGATCGCCGGAGGCTCCTTCGTTGACCGCATCGCCAGCGTAGCAATCCTCCATGCCCTTCACGAACTCGCCTTCCTTGAGTTGCTCTATAATGGTTTTCTGGATGTCAATCAGTAGCTTCATATCTTGCTCCTGTTGGATTGTGTGAGACAGTGTCAACAGGTTAGTAGTCGGGCCCCGCAAAACGCACGCCCGCCAGCTCTGCGACTTCTCGCTTCCAACTGGTGAGGTCGTCAGGATTGAACCCTGAAACCGAGTCGTGCCCGCACGCCCGCGCAAGCACCGCTATCAGATCCGTCGCCGCCCGGAAAAACCGTTCGAGCCTTTTGGCTGATTCCTCAACGATCAGCCGGGCTCGCAGATGATCCTTCTGCGTTGCGATGCCGACGGGGCAGTTGTTGGAGTTACACGCTCGCATTCCCAGGCACCCAATCGCCTGGATCGCAGCGTTTGAGACTGCGATCGCATCCGCACCGAGCGCCAACGCCTTGGCAAAGTCTGCGGGCGTGCGCAGCCCGCCGGTGATGACCAGCGTTGTTTCCGGGCTTACGCGATCCAGATGCCGGCGCGCCCGCGCGAGCGCGGGGATCGTTGGAACGGAAATGTTATCCCGAAACAGAGTGGGCGCCGCTCCCGTGCCGCCGCCGCGCCCGTCAAGAATGATGTAGTCAGCCGACGCCTCAAGCGCGAAGTCGATGTCGGCTTCAATGTGCTGCGCGCTCAGTTTGAACCCAACAGGAATGCCGCCGGTCGTTGAGCGAACCTCCTCAGCCAGCTCCTTGAAATCCGCAGCCGTGTGCAAGTCGAGGAACGTCGCCGGGCTGATCGCGGGCTTGCCCACCTCGATGCCGCGAACCCGTGCGATCGTGACATCAACTTTATCACCAGGCAGATGTCCCCCCGTGCCCGTCTTCGCGCCCTGGCCTCCTTTGAAGTGAAATGCTTGACATCGCGCCACCTTGTCCATGCTGAAGCCAAACCGCGCCGAGGCCAATTCGTAAAAATACCGCGAGTTCGCTTCCTGCTCTTCAGGAAGCATGCCTCCCTCTCCTGAGCAAATCCCGGCGCCAGCGCGTTCGGCTCCCATCGAAAGCGCTACCTTCGCCTCTTTCGACAGCGCGCCAAAGCTCATGTCGCTCACAAAGAGCGGGATCTCAAGCACAAGCGGCTTCTTCGCCCGAGGGCCAATCGTCACACTTGTTGAAACGGGGTGGTCATCGAGCAGCGGCTTCGTCGCGAGCTGCGCCGTGAGAATCTGAAGGTCATCCCAAGTGGGAAGATCCTTGCGCGGCACGCCCATCGCCGCCGACGGCCCATGATGGCCGAACTTCGAGAGCCCGTTCTTCGCTAGCTCCTGAATAAAATTGACGTGCGGCTCCTCTGGCGCGCCATGAACATCCGCATACGTCCCCAGATATTCATCTCGTTCGTAAGGCTGCGGGTTCTTCTTCTCCCACGCAGCGATCTCATCCTCATCCACAAACACAGCCCGTTCGCCGTCATGGGCCTCGACCCATGCGTTGAACTTATGAAGGCGTTCTTCATTGTTGTATGCGGAGACGCCCGTATCAAATCGGTAATCCCAGCCGTGAACGCCGCAAATGATATTGTCACCATCGATAGAGCCGTCAGCCATGAGCGCGCCACGGTGCAGGCACCGACCATAGAGAACGGACACACGATCATCGCCATCGCGCTCATAGCGGATGATGACGAGGTCCACATTCGCAACCAGCGCTGGCGCCGGCTCTCCGGGCGTGAGCTCGTCCCACTTCGCAACGGGGATTTTCTTCACCGTGAGTTTCTCCTCAGATCAAAGTTCAGCAGCATAACTCACATCGGGATGCTGGTGAGATGATCCATTGCGGTCGACGGATACACAACCGGACGAAGTCAGGCGGCAAGATGACTCAAATGGCTGAGGTGTGCCATAGCTCGCTGCCGGGCATAATCACTGCCTGGATCGCTCCAGCGATGTATCTAAACAGGAATAGGGGATGTGCGCCATAATGCAGCGATGACTTTTCAAGATCACTTCTCCGCACACGCGGGCGAGTACGCAGCCCATCGCCCGACGTATCCGGATGAGTTATTTGTATTTCTTGCGGAGATGACGCCTGCGCGGGAGCTGGCGTGGGATGTGGGGGCTGGATCAGGGCAGGCGGCGGTCGCGCTCGCTCGGTTCTTTGATCGCGTGGTGGCGACAGATGCGAGCGCCGAGCAGATAACGCAGGCAAAGAATCATGCTGGTGTTGAATATCGCGTTGCGCCGGCGGAGCGATCGCCTCTCGCTGATGGGGCCGTGGATCTTGTGACCGTTGCGCAGGCGCTGCATTGGTTTGATCGTGAACCATTTTTTACTGAGGCTCGGCGTGTGCTCAAGCCCGGGGGCGCGCTGGCGGCATGGTGCTACGGACTGCATCGTGTGACGCCGGAAGTCGATGCAGTGATTGGTTACTTATACGATGAGGTTCTTGCGGGCTTTTGGCCGGCGGAGCGGGCGCTGGTGGACGGCGGCTATGCGACAATCGAGTTTCCCCTTGAGCGACTTGAAACGCCAGAGTTTGAAATGGCTCATCAGTGGACGCTTGTAGAACTGATGGCGTACATCAGCACGTGGTCCGCTGCGAAGCGGTATGAAACTGCGCATGGAAAGTCGGCAAGCGCCCTAATTATAAAGGAGTTATGCACAGCATGGGGCAATGCCGAGCGCAGCCGGCAGGTGACATGGCCTCTCTACTTGCACGCCAGGCGAAAAAAATGATTGACGATGGTTCGAGTTAGAACTGAATGCGGACGCCGACTCCGATGATGAAGTCTCGTTCCACTCGATGATCCAGCTGCTGTTGGATGGGGATCTGGACTGTGGCTTCGATCACCCATTGGGTTGTGGCGTATTGAATGCCCGGCGAAATGAAAAGTTCATGGTCTCCGTTGGTTTCGTAGAAGCCATTCAGTTCCAGCGATCCGAAGATTGCGACCGGACGATCTGAGGCATACGTTTCGGGCGCCAGGCGATAGAGGTATGACAGATCGTATCGGAGCAGGTCTTCTCCATCGCCCCCGCCACCTGTGTTGAACTGCCATAGGAGGTCAGCGTTGAACGTATGGCGATTTTCGACGTGAGTGAAGACGCCGCCAAAGATTGGATCGAAAGAATCTGAACTGAACTCATCTCTGCCGGTTGGAAACTCCAGCCCGCCAATAAGATCAAATCGGGTTGTGTTCGTCGGGCCAAAGTCATCCCGGTACAGGCGCAGTTTAGAGAGCAGGCGCATGTCACCAAACCCTGCATGAGAACTGTCGTCGCCGGTCGTATTGTTTTCAACTCGACTCGAAAGCGCTAGGGGTGTTTCAAGAACGAGTGTGAACTTTTCCGATACGCCGTAAGCGAGCGTTGTGTTCGAGGAATACAGATCAACGTCGACGTCTGAGGCGGCGTTGTTCAGATCGCCCTCGGAATACCGGAGCTGCTGACGAACGATCAGGCCGCCTTTGGACGGCTGCAGGGCGATGTTGGAGTTGATCGGCGCCTGGGCGTGCGCGGGCATTCCCATCGCGAGCAGAAGCAGGAGAGCAAATAAAATGGATCGCACTGTCCCTGTCATTCCGGCATCTCAATTCGATCGAGCGTGAAACCGCTGTCTTTGATTGCCTGAGCGAGTTGGTCTCGGGTGGCGGGGTCGTTCGGGGAAAGTTCGACGTAAACCTTTCCCGTTGAAAGTTCGACGCGAACATCTTCAACACCTGGAGCGTCGGCAAACTGCCGATTGATGCTATGGACTCAGAAGGGGCATCCGATTCCTTTGACCCAGAGCGTCGCGGTGTTGCCCGCCGATGTTGGCGCGCCCGAAGTCACAAGTGTTGACGCTGCATCAATCGAAGTCGGCGGCTTTGGCGAAGTCGAACAGCCCAACATTGTTGATGTGACAATAACGCCAAGAGTAAAGCATTGCATATGATGATTGGTGCTCATGAACAGGTGCTCCGCATCCTCTATATGGCACGTGTTTCAACATAGACGTAAGAGTCAGCGCCGCAACTCTCAAGTCGGTGACTGGTTCGTGTCGCATTGTATCAATGACAGGTATTCTACAATTGACACTGTGATCCGCATGCTCGATCTACTCCCCCTGATCCAGCACCGCCATGAACGCCTCTTGCGGAATATCCACCGATCCGATGGATTTCATCCGCTTCTTTCCTTCTTTTTGCTTTTCCAGCAGCTTGCGCTTGCGTGAGACATCGCCGCCGTAGCACTTCGCGGTGACGTTCTTGCGCATGGACTTGATGGTTTCGCGCGCGATGACTTTGCCGCCGATGACTGCCTGGAGGGGGATCTCAAACTGGTGGCGGTCGATTTCTTTGCGCAGGCGAACGAGGAGCGTTCTGCCTCGTTTGTCAGCGTTGTCGCGGTGGCAGATAAGTGAGAGCGCCTCAACCTGCTCGCCGTTGACGAGAATATCCACCTTGGCGAGTCGATCGGTGCGATAGCCGACGAGGTCATAATCCATCGTGCCGTAGCCTCGCGTCATGGACTTCAGCTTGTCGTAGAAGTCGTAGATGATCTCCGCCATCGGGATTTCGTATTCAATGATTTGGCGCGTGTCGGAGATCATCTGCTGGTGTTTGAAGACGCCGCGACGAATGGTGCACAGCGCCATGATGTCCCCGATGTTTTCCGTCGGGACGATGATTTCGAGTTTGACGATGGGCTCGCGCAGCTCCTTCCAGATCGAGGGGTCGGGAAGGTCAGCCGGGTTGGTGATGAGCATGGTCCTGCCATCTGTGGTTTCAAGCTCATAGGTGACGGTGGGCGCCGTCTGGATGATTTCGACGCCGCCCTCGCGTTCGATGCGCTCCTGGATGATCTCCATATGAAGAAGACCAAGAAAACCACAGCGGAAGCCAAAGCCCAGCGCTTCAGAATGCACCGGCAGATAGGTAAAGCTTGCGTCATTGAGGGCCAGCCGTTCGATGGAGTCGCGCAGCTCCTCGAAGTCCCCGCCTTTCTTTGAGCCTGCGGTCGTTGTCGCGGGGTAGAAGTCACAGAAGACCATCTGCCGAGGCTCTTCGTAGCCGGGAAGCGCCTTCTCAGCTGGGTGAAGATCACTTGTGATGGTGTCGCCGACGCGCACGTCCTTCAGCGTTTTGATTGAGGCGATGAAGTACCCGGTTTCACCAGTGCCGAGCGTTTGAGCCTTGGTGGGCTTGGGCGTGTATTTACCAAGCTCGGTGACGTTGTAGGTTCTGCCCGTGCCCATCATGCGCACTTTGTCGCCCACGGTGATGGATCCATCGAAGACTCGGATATAGATCACGACGCCGCGATAGTCGTCGTAGTGACTATCGAAGACGAGGGCGCGCAGCTTGTCCGTCACCTGCTCGCGCGGCGGAGGCAGCCGATCACAAATAACGCTCAAGAGTTCATTAAGGCCTTCGCCTGTCTTGGCCGAGCAGAAAATGCAATCCTCAGCGGATAACCCGAGCACATGTTCGATTTCCAGAGCGATGTCCACCGGGCGTGCGGTGGGAAGGTCGATCTTATTGACAACGGGGATAAGATCCAGATCCTGCGCGATCGCGAGATATGCATTGGCGACAGTCTGTGCCTGCACACCCTGGGCCGCATCCACCACCAGCAGCGCCCCTTCGCATGCAGTCAGCGCACGGCTGACCTCGTAAGCAAAGTCCACATGACCAGGTGTGTCGATAAAGTTGAGCATGTACTCCTGGCCGTTGTGAACATGCTTAACAGTGACGGCAGACGCCTTAATGGTGATCCCGCGCTCGCGTTCGAGATCCATCGAATCGAGCAGTTGCTCGCGGGCCTCGCGGTCGGAGACAGCGTGCGTAGATTGCAGCAACCGATCCGCCAGCGTGGACTTGCCGTGATCGATGTGAGCGATGATTGAGAAGTTTCGGATGATTGGTTTGGACATAAGCAGGCACAGAGGCAGTGGGGCGGTTAAAAATAAATCAGGCTGGGCATTGTATCGGCGAGGCCGGCCCCGGAAGACAGATCAATAGGCAGCATGACGCAAACGGGGGCGTTTGCGCTATGTTTTCTGTGCAGACGCTGTAGCCGCCGGTGCTGCATGACGCCAGGCTTCAGCGTACATCTCCGCCCGGACTGACAGGTATCCCGGATATCGGGTGCGAGCCTCCCGAACGACGTTGCGATCCAGTGTCACAATGCCAACCGGGTCTTCGGTTTCGAGAAGCACCTCGCCGCTCGGGGACACCGCGATCGAGGGCCCTCCGATCAAGACGCCATTCTCAGGCGCCGGGCGATTCACGGACAAAACATAGAGACAACTCGTAAGCGCATTGGCGATGAAGACGTGACGCCAGCGCTCATAGGTGGCTCGTTCGGTCGATCGCGGATTCAGCACAGCTTCCGCTCCGAGCGCGCCGAGCAGGTGTGAGCCTTCAGGGCGGTTCACATCCGAGCAAATCTGGACGCCGAAGGGCATGCTGAAATCATCGAAGACAGGAGCGAGGCTCTCGCCGGGTTCGTAATGGCTTGACTCCCAAAAGCCCGGCTCCTCCGGGATATGGCATTTCTCAAAAGTTCCGCGCAGTTCGCCGTGCGCGTCAAAAACAAGCGCTGTATTGAACCGCTGACCTGATTCGGGGCGCTGCACAATTGCTCCGCCGACAAGTCCGATGCCGACGTCGCGCGCCGCTCTCGCCTGCATTTCATGGCGTTCGCCACGTGGCGCTTCAGCGTCTTCGTCGCGAGCAATCTTCGTTGCTGGAACCCATGGCAAGACAGCTAGCTCGGGAAGCACCGCGAGTTGTGCTCCCTGCCCTTGCGCCTGGCGCAGCCGGGCGTGCAGCCGCTCGGCGCCATCGTCCTGATAGAAACACTCGCTTATCAAAGCAACGGTCAGTGTGTCGGCCGCCATGAAACTCTCCTCAGATTGCGGAGGGGAAAACGATCAAGCCTGCAATCGCGCTATATATCCTTTGCATTACTCATCAACAGGCGCCGTCGACTTAATATAGACCTCCGCCAACTGCTCCGCCGCGATCACGCTCGGCGCCCCGGCCATCATGTCGGCGCCCGTCTGCGTTTTCGGGAACGCAATCACATCACGAATGTTCTCTGTCCCGCACAGATGCATCACCACGCGATCGAGCCCCATCGCAATCCCCCCGTGCGGCGGCGCGCCATGCCGAAGGGCATCAAGCAGGAACCCAAACTTGCTCCGCGTTTCATCCTCGGTCAGGCCGAGCAGTCCGAAGACCTTCTCCTGGATGACATTGTCATGAATACGAATGCTCCCGCCGCCAATTTCGGATCCATTTAATACAAGGTCATACGCGAGGCTTCGCACCGAGCCGGCGTCGGAGTCCATCGTCGGCACATCTTCCGGCGCCGGGCTGGTGAACGGATGATGCAGCGCGTCAAACCGTTTTTCATCCTCGTTCCAAGCCACCATTGGAAAATCAACAACCCAAAGGAAGCTCCACTGCGCCCCATGCGCTGGCATAAGCTCCAGCTCTCGCGCAATCTTGAGTCGCAGTTCACCCAGCGCCCGCGCGACAATCTTTTCAGTGTCGGCGCTAAAGATCACAAGATCTCCATCCTCGAGGCCAAGTCGTTCAATCAGCTCTTCCTTTACATCTCCCAGGAACTTTGCGACGCCCGTTGTGAACTCGCCGCCTTCGAGCTTCACCGTCGGCGCGCCCCCGGCGCCAAACTGCTTGACAAAATCCGTGTATGAATCCGTCACCTTCCGCGTCGCCTTCGCTGCGGCGCCGGGAACCCGGATCGCCTTGACAACGCCCCCCGCCTCAACGGCTCCTGTAAACACACGAAAACCCGTTTTCGTCGCGAGGTCAGAAATATCCACAAGCTCAAGCCCGAACCGTATGTCAGGGCGATCCGTCCCGAATCGGAGCATCGCCTCCTGATACGTCATCACAGGCATCTCGCCGACCTGCACATCGAGGACTTCCGCCCAGATTTGCCGGAACATGTCTGAGATCAACCCCATGACATCTTCGCGATCGACGAAGGACATCTCAATATCGAGCTGTGTGAACTCCGGCTGCCGATCGGCGCGCAGATCCTCATCGCGAAAACAACGCACAATCTGAAAGTACTTATCCAATCCCGAAACCATCAAAATCTGCTTCAGAATCTGCGGGCTCTGCGGCAGCGCATAAAACGTTCCCGGCTGATGTCGCGACGGCACGAGAAAGTCCCGCGCGCCCTCCGGCGTCGCCTTAAACAAGCACGGCGTCTCAACTTCTATAAACCCGCGCTCATCAAGAAACCGCCGCATGATCTGCGTCACTCGATGTCGCGTGCGCAAAATGCTTTGCATTCGCGGCCGGCGCAGATCAATGTGCCGATAGCGCAGCCGAGTCTCTTCCCCAGGCAGCGCCTCTTTGTCCGTCGGGCGGAAGGGCGGGTTCTCCGCTCGGTTCAACACCTCCACCTCTGACACCACAACTTCAATCTCGCCTGTCTCCAGCCTCGGGTTGACACCTCCGTCGCGCTTGCGCACAACGCCGTGCGCTCGGATCACATCCTCCCCGTGGAGCGTCCCCGCCGCTTCCATCACCTCCTTCGGGCAATCCTCCAGATCGAAGACAAGCTGCGTCACGCCATCCCGATCGCGCAGATCAACAAAGACCAGCCCTTCGCCATGATCCCGCCGCGAGTCCACCCACCCCGCCAGCGTCACCGCGGCGCCGACATCTTCACTTCGAAGCTCGCCGCAGGAATGGGTTCGACGCCCCGTGGCGGATGTTGAAACAGTCGTCGTCATGGTTGGGCTCATTTACTCGTTGACAATCGTGAAACGTCCAGCAAAACGACGGAGTATAGCTTCGCCCCGCGCGCCGGCTCGCGCCCTGCGGTTGACATTCCCCCTCCCACGCGGTCAAGTCCAGCGGTGACCACCGATTCCCCATCCAAACCGCTCCTCTTCACCGCCTTTGAGCCCAGCGGAGACGAGCACGCCGCCCTCGTCATCCGCGAACTCAAACGAAGAGACCCCGCCCTCTCCATCTTCGCCTGGGGCGGCCCTCGCATGAAAGAGGCCGGCGCCACAATCATCTGCGAAACCGGGGCTGACGCCGTCATGGGCCTACCCGGCCCTTCCAAAATCCTCGAGCACATCCGCCTGAACAAGTCCATCGCCAGGTGGCTCGATGAAAACACTCCAGCCGCCCACATCCCTGTCGATTCCCCGGGCGCCAACTTCTCCGTCTGCAAGCTCGCCAAAGCCCGCCAGATTCGCGTTATCCATCTCGTCGCGCCTCAGCTCTGGGCCTGGGGCTCATGGCGCATCGGCAAGCTCCGCCGGCTGACCAATCATGTGCTCTGCGTGCTCCCCTTTGAGGAGCGCTGGTTCCAGCGTCGCGGCGTCTCCGCAACCTTTGTCGGCCACCCCGTCTTCGCCGACCCTCTCCAGATCGACGCCCCCGACCAAACCGCCAATCTTCCATCCGGCGCCCCCCGCCTCGCCCTTATGCCAGGCTCGCGCCCCAGCGAAATCACGCGCAACGCCCCGCTGCTGATCGCGGCCTACCGCAAGCTCAAGCGGCGCCAGCCGCGCATCTGCGCCGCCATCGTCGCTGCCAGTGACTCTATTGCAGAACGCCTCCGCGCCATGATGGCGGAAACCGGTGGCGAGCCTGATGATCTTTCCATCATCACGCGCGCCGTTGACGCCGTCGTCAACTGGTGCGATCTCGCTGTCACCGTCTCGGGCACCATTACGCTGCGCATCGCGCGCCAACGCAAACCCATGGTTGTTCTCTATCGCATGAACCCCGCCCTCTATCACGGCCTCGCCCGCTGGCTTCTCGCGACCGACCACATCGCGCTGCCCAATATCGTTGCGGGTCGGCGGATTATTCCCGAGCTCATCCCCTACACCGGCGGCCCCCGGCGACTCGTCGAAGAAGTCGAACGCCTCGTCGACGACGAAACCGCCCGGGCAGAACAATCCCAGGCCCTGGGTGTAATGATTAAACAGTTCGAGTCACGATCCGCAGCGACACTTGCGGCGGATGAAATAGAGCGGATTGCGCTGCGCGGGTGAAGGGTGATGGCACGCCGCTCTACTCAGACGGGAATTCGTCAATCCACCCTTGCAGCTTCTCTACCATGTGTGTGGCGGCAAGCTGTGCAAACAAATCCCGTGATTGAATCCACAATCGCCGCGCCTCGTCAAGCTCGCCGCGCGTTCGGTAGATCAGCCCGAGGTTGGCGCAGTCTCTAGCCATGCCCTCCCGGTTCCCCAGCTTTTTGTCGATGGCGAGCGCCTTGCGGAGCATGGTTTCCGCCTCGTCGAGGTCGTCTTGCCTTCGATGGATCAGCCCGAGGTTGCCGTAGTTGACGGCCATATTTTGCCGGTATCCCAGCTTTTCGTGAATGGCGAGTGACTTGTGGTGCATTTTTTCTGCTTCGTCGAGCTCACCTCGCTTGTGATGGATCACCCCGAGGTTGCCGTAGGCGCTGGCCATGCCCTTTAGGCACCCCAGCTTTTCGAAGATGGCGAGCGCCTTGCGCTGCGTCACTTCAGCCTCGTCGAGCTCGCCGCGCGTTTGATAGATCAGCCCGAGGTTGGCGTAGGCGGAGGCCATGTCCTCCAGGCGCCCCAGCTTTTCGTAGGTGGTCAGCGCCTTGCGGAACATCTTTTCCGCCTCGTCGAGCTCGCCGCGCGTGTGATGGATCACCCCGAGGTTGCCGTAGGCGGCGTCGCGCCAGGCATCATCGTCAGGCGCCAGCTCCAGCAGTTTGCGATATTGCGTCTCAGCCGCTGACAATTCGCCACGCAGATCAAAGATAACCCCTAGGCGATTGATCGCATCAAGATCGTCAGGCAAGAGCGCGAGAATGCGGTTGATTGAATCCAGGGCCCGGTCGATATCGCCCACAACATAAGCGACCGCAGCCCGCTCTCGATGATGCTCTATGAGTTGCGATTCATGGTCTGCTACACGCTGATCGAGAAACTCAAGAAGTTCCTCTGGATCGCCGCGGCGCAGTCGCTCAAGCATCGCATCCACCGAGCCGCCCGCAGCCCGTTCCGCTTCGACCTTTGCCATAATCGCGTCATGCACCTGCTTGCGCAGTGAGGCGATCTCCGTATCCCTTTGGCCAAGTTGTGCGATGTAGTTTTCTGTAATCTGCTTGATCGCAGCTTCTAAGCGTTGAGTTGCATCAAGAATATCAGTCTGCCCCTCGCGCAGCGCCGATGTGTCCTCCTTCACCGCCACCATCAACTTGCGCTGCTCAGCCATCTCGGCCTTCACATCATCAACAGTCCCCTGCAGTTCCACCCCCGCAGCCAGCAGCTCATCAAAGTTCTCCTCAAGAAACCCGCCCAGCGAAAGAAACAGCCCATCGTGCTTCTGGAGATATTCCAGAATCTCTTGGTCGCTGCCGCCCTGCAGCTTCACCAACCCCTCGATCTCTTCAAGCCGTTTCAGCGTCTTTTCAAGATCGAACCGAAGGTCAAACCCAAGCACTTCCAGCTCGCCACTGATGTCATCAAGCTGCACATCCTCTTTCTTCGCGTGCCGTTGAAGAATGTCCAGCGCCTTGCGCAGATCCTCTGCCTGCTTCGCCTCTGATTTTCTCGCCTGATAGTTCAGCCCGATTTGAGCAAGAATCAAGGCCCCCGTAAGGACGATTGGCACAGCGCCGCCTGTCGCAATCCCCGCCGCCCCCGCTGCGACAGTCGCCGTATGCATCACTCCAGCCGCCGAAAACTCGGGCAGCAACTGCCTGATGCCATCTACCAAACAGCCTGCTGAATGCTTCACAACCACCTCTTTCAGCCCAAGAGAAACCCGTGCCGCCCCGCACACCCGCCAGCCATTTTACTATCCCCCCCGACAGGCTTCGATCCCCTTGTGAGTTCCCGCGAGGCCTGCGATTGGCCCCTTCACTCCTATCCAAACACACATTTTCGCTCACTTTGAGCTGGAGTCGAATAAATCCCATCAGGACTGCGATTGGAGTAGAATAGGATTGGTGCGCGTTTGGGCAATCGGGACGAGCCGGACTTCAGTGAGGACACGAACAGGCATGGGCAGCAACCACTCGAAAAACGGATCCCCCGGTACCCCCGGATCCCCAGAGACGACAATCGACTCTGCAGTCATTCGCTTTTGCGGCGACTCCGGCGACGGGATGCAGCTCGCGGGCGGGCAGTTCACGAATACATCCGCTCTCTTCGGGAATGACTTCGCAACCTTCCCCGACTTCCCGGCTGAGATCCGGGCGCCGCGCGGTACGACGTATGGCGTCTCCGGGTTTCAGGTGCAGTTTGCCAGCGATGATGTCTACACACCCGGCGATCAAGTCAATGCGCTCGTCGCGATGAATCCCGCTGGGTTCAAGATGAATATCGAAGACGTCGAGCCCGGCGGGCTTGTGATTGTCAACGAAGACGAGTTCTCCAAACCCAACCTAAAAAAGTGCGGCTATCCGGATGGGTACAACCCGCTGACCGACGAAAATCTCACCACCAGCTACAACATCATCCCAATTCCAATGAGCCGGCTGACGCGCGAATCGCTCGCGAAATCCGGCATGGGCACGAAGGTGGTCGACCGAGCGCGCAACATGTATGCGCTCGGCATCGTCTACTGGCTCTATGAGCGGCCGATCGAGACGACGGTGCGGTATCTTGAAAAGGTGTTTTCGGAGAAGAAAGGCCAGCCGGAGATCGCGGAGCTGAACGTGCAGGCTTTGAAGGCTGGCTATTACTTCGGCGAGACGGCGGAGATGATCCCGCGCTATCGCGTTCCGCCGGCGGTGCATGAGCCGGGAACGTATCGGCGCGTCAGCGGCAATGAAGCGCTCGTGCTCGGACTTGTCACCGCAGCCCGCAAGGCGGAGAAAGAGATTCTGTACGCCAGCTATCCCATTACGCCGGCGTCAACCATTATTCACAGCATGGCCTACCTGAAGCAGTTCGGCGTGAAGACGTTTCAGGCTGAGGACGAGATCGCCGCTGTCTGCTCCGCGCTCGGCGCGAGCTTTGCGGGGAATATCGGCATCACGGGGACGTCGGGCCCGGGGATGGCGCTGAAGGCCGAAGCGATCAGCCTTGCGGTGATGTTGGAGCTTCCGCTCGTCGTTATAGACGTGCAACGGGCCGGCCCTTCGACAGGCATGCCGACCAAAACGGAACAGGCGGACCTGCTGCAGGCGTTCTACGGGCGCCCCAGTGAAAGCCCGTGCATTGTGCTCGCTGCGCAGAGTCCAGCGGATTGCTTCGACATCGCGTTTGAATCCGTTCGTCTGGCGGTCGCAGCGATGTGTCCGGTGATTGTGCTATCCGATGCGTATCTAGCTTCTGGCGCCGAACCGTGGCGTATCCCCAACGTCGATGAGATTGCGCCGATCAAGATCGTGCATCCGCAGGCTGACCAGCTCAACGGCGAAGAGTTCATGCCCTACCGGCGCGATCCCGAGACACTCGCCAGGCCGTGGGCGATTCCCGGCGCCCCGGGGCTGGAACATCGAGTCGGTGGTTTGGAGAAAGCCGAAGGAACCGGCGATGTTTCCTACGACCCGGACAATCATCATCGCATGATGAAGATTCGCAACGAGAAGGTGCAAAGGGTCGCGCGCCTTATCCCGCCGCTCAAAGTGCGTGGGCCCGAGACCGGCGACGTGCTCGTGCTCGGCTGGGGCGGAACGTACGGCTCGATCGTCACAGCGGTCGATCGCCTTCGCGCTGAGGGGTGCTCCGTTTCTTCGGCTCACCTGCGCTATCTCAATCCGTTCCCGTCGAACCTTGGCGACGTCCTCGCGCGCTTCGAGAGGGTCGTTGTCCCGGAGATCAACCTCGGCCAGCTCAGCATGCTCATCCGCGCGAAGTACCGCATCGACACTGTGGACATCAACATCCTCCGCGGGCGCCCGCTGGTCACCAGCACGCTCGTTGAAACCATTCGAGGCATCATCGAATGCGCAGCAACCGTATGACTCATGTCATCACATTAAAGAGAACCACGCGATGATCCAGCCCCAACAGCAGGCGACAAGCCTTCCCGTCTACACGCCCAAGGACTTCACGTCTGATCAGGACGTTCGTTGGTGCCCGGGTTGCGGCGACTACGCGGTTCTTACTGCAGTGCGAAAGACTCTTCCGAATTTGCTGCACCGCAAGGAAGACTATGTGCTCGTCTCCGGCATCGGCTGCGCCGCCCGCTTCCCGTACTACATGGACACCTACGGCATTCACTCCATCCACGGCCGGGGTCTCGCGGTCGCGACGGGCGTCAAGCTCGCCAACCCGGATCTTCAGGTCATCGTCGTCTCCGGCGACGGCGACCTGCTCTCCATCGGCGGCAACCACACCATCCATCTCATGCGCCGCAATCTCGATATCACCGTCATGCTCCTCAACAACCGCATCTATGGGCTGACGAAAGGTCAGTATTCCCCGACAAGTGAGGTCGGCAAGGTCACCGCCTCCACGCCCGACGGTTCGATCGACAATCCGATCAATCCCATCGCGCTTGCAGTCGCTGCAGGATGCACATTCATCGCGCGGTGCATCGACATCGATATCAAAGCGACGAACGCCATCCTCGAGCGCGCGATCGCGCATAAGGGAACATCCTTCATCGAGGTCTACCAGGACTGCAACATCTACAACCACCAAGCCTGGTTCTACGCATCACAAAAAGACTCGCGCCCGGAAACAACCGTCGAACTCGAACAAGGCAAGCCGCTCATCTTCGGCAAGGACCGTGACAAAGGCGTGCAACTCATCAACGGGCAGCCGCAGGTTGTGCGCCTGAATGAAAACGGCGTCAGCGAGAGCGATCTGCTGGTGCATGATGAGAAGAACCCGTCGCTCGCGTTTCTCTACAGCCAGATGATGCAGCCGGATTTCCCCGAGCCGCTCGGCATCCTCCACGCCAACACAAGCCGCCCCACCTACGACGCGCAGCTCCGCCAGCAACTCGACGACACAGTCGCAGCCAAAGGCCCGGGCGACCTGCGAGAGCTTCTCCGCGGCGATCAGACCTGGGAAGTGACCTGAGCGTCGTCGCGCGCAGAGCCGGGGCAGGTGCTCATAGCGCCATGTAAGTTTCGCATTTTATAACTGGCCACCGAACGGGGCGATCGCGCGATTTATGTGCCCCACGAACCAAGCAGGAGTGCCAGGTCGCCTGATCCAACAAAGCCGTCGCCGTCGAGGTCTGCCGCGCACATATTCGGAGCGGGCGGGCACGGACCCCAGCTTCCGAGAAGCAGCGAGAGGTCGCAGGCGCCAACGACGCCCACACCGTCAAGATCCGCCGGGTTGTTTGGCCGACCGAAAACAACGTATGACTCACCGGTGACGACCTGCGGGATCGGATCGGCCAAGAACGCACCGATAATGATGTCGTCGATCCCGTCGCCGTTCACGTCGCCGCTGGCGGAGACGGACGAGCCACTCCTATCACCCGCATCGATTCCGTTGAGCATGAAGCCGTTGGTTCCGTTGAGGGTGGAGAGTTCGAACGATCCTCCCGCACCAAGGTTCTCTGCGCCGAAGACCACATAGGACTCACCAGCGCCGGAATAAATACTCGGGCCGGCAGAGGACGCGCCGATGATGAGGTCGTCGATCCCGTCGCCGTTGATATCGCCAGCGCTGGAAACGGATCGACCACTCAAATCGTTCGGATCGATCCCATTCAGGACGAAGCCGTTCGTTCCGTTCAATGAAGAGAGCTCGATCGAGCCGCCCGTGCCCACATTCGTTGCGCCGAAGACGACATATGATTCGCCGGCGCGGTCCTGTCCGTTCGGGTCGGCGTAGTATGCACTGATGATGATGTCGTCGAACCCATCGCCGTTGACATCGCCGGCCAATGAGACGGCCCGTCCGCTCCTGTCATCCGCATCGATCCCGTTTAATACGAAGCCGTTGGTCCCGTCGAGGGAGGAGAGCTCGATCAAGCCGCCCGCGCCAAGATTCGTTGCTCCGAAGACAATGTAAGACTCGCCGGCATACGACCCGTTCGGGTCCGCCTTCATCGCGCCAATGATGATGTCGTGGATGTTGTCGCCGTTGATATCACCAGCCGATGAGACGAAATAACCGCTCCAGTCCCTTACGTCGATTCCGTTCAACACAAAACCATTGGCCCCGTTGAGGTTGGAGAGTTCGATCGAGCCGCCTGCGCCAATATTCGGTGTGCCGAAAACAACGTAGGACTCGCCGGTGTCGGTTTTCCCGTTTGCATCTGCGTAGGGTGCGCCGATGATGATGTCATCGATCCCGTCACCGTTCACGTCCCCGGCCGAGGAGACCGAGCGGCCGCTTTTGTCACTTACGTCGATTCCGTTCAAAACGAACCCGATACTCCCGTCGAGAGAGGAGAGGTTAATAGCGCCGCCAGCGCCGAGGTTCGCCGCGCCGAAGACGACGTAAGACTCGCCAGCGTAAATCTGCGCGTTCGGGCGGGCGTTTTGGGCGCCGATGATGAGGTCGTCGATCCCGTCGCCGTTGACATCTCCGGCCGAGGAAACGGAGATGCCGCTGAAGTCACCCCCGTCGATCCCGTTTAGAACGAAGCCATTGGTCCCGCTCAGAGAGGAAAGGTTGAAGATGCCGCTAGTGCCCACAGTTTCCCTACCAAAGACAACGTAGGACTCGCCGCGGTTGGTCCCATTCGGAGCAAAGGCGGCGCCGATGATGATGTCGTCGATTCCGTCTCCGTTGACATCCCCGGCTGAGGAGACGGAGACACCGCTCTTGTCGCCGTTATCGATTCCTTTCAAGGCAAAACCGTTAGTCCCATTGAGGGAGGAGAAATCAATCGATGCCGGGAAGGCGGCGATGGCCTGTGTCGAGCCGGCAAGGACGACGAGAGCAGCGGAAGAAGTGAAAACGTATCGTTTCATGAGAATATCTCTTGGATCAGAAAAAGAACACAATTCAGCAACAACACTCGATTTAAAGCGCATTATCTTTGTCTTGAGGTTGAAAACCTCTCTCTCAAAGTCGTTTCCGAAGTATCTCGAACATGAATTGTTAAGCTACAGACATGTCACAAGCATCTTCACAACCCCCGCAACAACCCAGCCTCGCCCTCACCGCCTCGCGCGGCCTCGTCAGTTGGATGGCGCGCGAGCGCGTCAGCCTTGCTTTCACGACGTACCAGGTCGGCAAGCTTTTCATGGTCGGCCTCCAGCCCGACGGGCGCCTCTCCGTCTTCGAGCGCACGTTCAACCGCTGCATGGGCCTGCACGCCAGCGACGATGCGCAAACGCTCTGGATGACATCGCTCTTCCAGCTTTGGCGCTTTGAGAACTACGTCCCGCCGGGCGCCGCAACCGCCGACGGCTACGACCGGCTCTACGTCCCAACGCTCGGCCACACCACGGGCGACATTGACATTCACGACTTACATGTGCGCACAGATGGCACACCGGTCTTCGTCGCGACGCTCTTCAACTGTTTGGGAACGGTCAGCGCCGAGCGAAGCTTTGTGCCGCTATGGAAGCCGCCCTTTGTGTCGGCGCTGGTGGCGGAAGATCGCTGTCATCTCAACGGAATGGCTGTCGATCCCGCGACGCGCGAGCCCGCCTACGTCACGATCGTAAGCAAGTCTGATGTCAGCGACGGCTGGCGCGACCGGCGCGACGCCGGCGGCGTGCTCATGGATGTGCGCACCAACGAGGTCATCGCAGATGGGCTCTCCATGCCGCACTCACCCCGCGTGCATTCCGCCTGGCCTAACCGGGTCTGGCTACTCAATGCAGGAACCGGCTTCCTCGGGTATGTGGATGTCGAAGCGGGCGCCAGTCAGTTCCACGAAGTTGCATTCTGCCCGGGATTCCTGCGCGGCATGAGCTTCATCGGGAAGAAAGCAATCGTCGGCCTGAGCGCAAGCCGTGAGAACCGAACATTCAGCGGCCTGCCTCTTGATGAAAATCTCACCAAGCGCGACGCCGAGCCGCGCTGCGCGATTCATGTGATTGATCTTGAAACCGGCGCCACAGACCACTGGTTGCGCGTCGAGGGCGTTGTGCGCGAGCTCTACGACGTGGTGGCCCTGCACGGAGTTGTGCGCCCCAAACTGCTTGGCTTCAAGACAGATGAAATCCGCCGCACGCTTCGAGTAGATGAAGAACAGATGAATGAGCGAATGACGCCTCGGCAATGACACTCACCGCCGATGAAATGGAGCCCATCGCATCACGCAGACAACCACTACCGGCAACGCGCTTTCTAGCTCGCTTATGTGCCCTACGAACCAAGAAGTAACGCAAGGTCTCTTTGATCCTATAAAACCATGACCAGTAAGATCGGCAGCGCATGCGTTCGGCGCAGGCTGACACACGCCCCAACTCCCGAGCAGCACAGCCAGATCCCCGGCTCAAACATTGCCATCCCCACTCAGGTCCACCGGATTTGTAGGACCGACGCCAAAGACCACATAGCTCTCGCCTGAACGGAGGCCGTTCGGAGCGGCGCGTTTGGCCCCGATGATGATGTCGTCAACGCCGTCGCCGTTCACGTCGTCGACGGCGGAGACGGAACGGCGGCTGAAGTCGTCCATGTCGACGCCGTTGATGACAAAGTCGTTCGTCCCATCAAGGCTCGAAAGCTCGAACACTGCCGGGAAGGCGCCAAGCGCCCGGGTCGACCCTGCCAAAACAACAAGAACAGCAGCGGAACTCAACGCATGCTTCTTCATGGGAGATCCTCCGGGGTTGTGGCGCGAACAGCCTGCCCGCAAGGAATCTCTTGTTACAAGTAGAATTTCGGCGCCGGAGCACCGCCTGCTCAGCCTCATCGCTACCCTCTCACTCACGCTCGCCTCCCCCAGCGTCCGCGCGATGAAGCGCGTGGCCATCCGGTTCGTTTCGTAACATCCGAGCGGCAAGATCGCGAAGCCCAGAAAGCACAAGCGGAAAAACCCGCTCGGTCGGCTCCGCGCCGGCATGCACACGAGACAACCGAACCATGAGATGGCGCCCCGAGCTTGGGCACGGAAAGAGATCGGCGCCCGAGCGATTGCGAGCGTTTATCCCCAACTTCCAAGCAGGGCAGCAAGATCCGCTGCGCCGACGAAACCGTCGCCGTTGAAGTCCGCAGGGCAGAGCGCAGGCGGCATTGGGCATGGTCCCCAACTGCCAAGTAGCATCGCGAGGTCGGCGGAGCCAACAAAGCCGTCGCCGTTGAGATCAAACTGTGACGGACTGAAGTTGCACACGAGTACGGTGACGCGAACGTCATCGACGCCAGCTTCGACGATAGAGCCTTCGGGCAGATCACGGGCGAGGAAGCGCACGCGCACCTGCGAGCTTGGCGCCGGAAAGATGTCATTAAGATTCCAGTTCTTGAAGACCCAGGCGTTGGCGTTCTCGGTGACATCTTCAAGGAGCGTCCACGTCATGCCGTCATCGTTGGAGACTTCGATAGGCATCGTGTCTGTGTTGGGGTTGGCGCCCTGATCGTTGGAATACCAGCGGTAGTAGCTCAGGAAAGCGTCGCCTCCGGTCGCATCGAAAGCGGGCGAGGTCAGTGTAGTCGTGCCGCCGTCGACATCATCGGCGCCGATGGACCCACCGATGATTCCCTGACCGGTGATGTAGCAGAGGGCGCCGGCGCCAGGTGTGTTGTCGAAGGCGGGCTGAGCTTCGGTGCCGACAGGATCAACGAGCATCCAGACGCCGGTAGTCGCGTCATCAGTCGGGGAGCCGACAATCCAGCCCGTGTCAAGGCCCTCGAAGTCATCATCAAAGCGGATGTCTTCGATGTTGGAAACGAAGAGTGAGAATGTCTCCGCCGGCGCCAATGGCGGATCAACGAACGTCGCCGTATCTGTCTGGGCTTGAATGTAGAACTGCACATCTTCACCGCACAGGAACGAAGGCAAGGTCGCGGTGTACTGGCCCGGCGAGTCAAGCGTGAGTCCGAACGCCTGGAAAGGAGCGCCATCAACGGAAACGAGGAGTGTTTCTGAGCCTGGGAACAGCGAACCCGCGCACGGGCCACTGATCTGGACGGCGAAGGTTTCCTGAACAGCAGGCGCCGCGACAGTTGGTGGCAGGCCGTTCGGGTAGCGAATGAAGAGTGTGTCCGGGAGGTCGAATGCCTCGATAACGCCAACGGTGTCTTCCGGAGGCGGAGCAAAGGCGCTGGAGCCAAGCCCGCGCGAAGCAAACCCGGACCAGACCTCACACAAGTCGTCGCCGCCCGAGACAAGCTCCGCAACGATGATCGCGTCACGCGATTCAACGTATGTGGGATTGGAATGAGAGAGCTTCATGCCATTGGTGACGAGTTGGAGCGCCCTTTCATTTCCAGCAAATCCGTGCTTCGCAATAAGATTGGCTCGCACCTGCCACAGCGCACTGCACCAGACTTCACCAATATTGTGAACGGTGACCGGCGTAGCAGGTCCGAAGGCGGGATTGCGCGGAATCGATCCATCCGCCGCAAACTGGACAGCGTCAATATCAGCGAAAGTCAGTGGGCTCCGCATCTGATCGGTCGTATAGGGATAACGACGGATGCCGAAGTAAGCATTGTCGACATACCCCGGTTCACCAAGGAATGTGGCGTAGGCGCCGAGCGCGTAGATGGCGTTGGGATCATCGCCAGGCTCCGAGAGTAAAGAGAGCGCGTAGAAGTCGCTCCACCCTTCACCCATTCCGGCGCCCTGAAGCGTATTAAGCACACCATGCAAGCGGGTGCTTAGCCCGTGGGCAAGTTCGTGGATGACGACCTGAATGTCGAGGTCGCCATCGCGTGCAGGAACGGGATCAGGCCAGAGAAACATTTGCATTCTGCCGATCGATCCATCTGTGAAGGTAAGAAAATTAGCGTTCTCAGAGCCAACGCCATCCTGTGCCTGTGCCATCACCGCGTCACCGCCGATGCCGCCGCGCCCGAAGTTATTTGTCTGGAAGTTCGCGAAGTCTTCGGTGAAGCCGAGCCCGTACATGCGATCATGGAACCAGTTTGTCCAATAGAAGATGTTGGCGATCGCAGCGTCTGTGTATGTCGAGGGGTCTTGCGCAAGATCGAGTGGAAAATCGAAAGTTCGAAAAGGGCTGCCCTGCGTTCGGGGGAGGTCTGGTAGATCGTCGCCGTTCACGTCGGCAAAAGCATCGACATTGTTGCCGATGAGTTCATTTTGACCGTCGGGAATCCAGCCGTCCGGGCTGGCGACGGGGTCCATCGAGACGAGTGTGTCGATCATGCGCGCAACGACGGCGCCTTGTGTTCCATCAGGCGTCGCAGGTCCGGGTGAGATCGGTTCAGGACTATCGCCCGCATAGAACGAGTAGGTGGCGGACTCAACGCCGCCGTAGACCGTGTGATTATGCCTTGAGAGCACGGCGCCGTCGGCAGCGTCGACATAAACGCGATAGACATCAGCGCTTTGGACGGCGCCAATCGTGATTTCAAAAGCAGCGCGAACACGCGAAGGCGCCACCGGAAAATAGACAAATCGTGTGAATACAGGAAGCTGCAAATCTGCGCTGCGCGCAAAGACCTGGCGATGCTCAGTATCCGGCGCCGGAGTCATCGCACGCAGCGGCTCCTTAAGTTCTGCACCGATCGCCTTGGCTGCAAGCCCCACTGCCTCCGCGCGCGAAAGCAGCGCCTGAGCGCCGCCGATCTTCTCCGCCGGACTCTCAATCATGGTGCTTGAGACGGTCACCATTCGCCCCGCTCGATCGACATTGGCCCGGAGCTCAGCGCCAACGACATCAACTTCGCCAACACGCTGCTGACGCCAAATTGTCGTCACGCCGTTGGCGCTGACGCCGCGCCGGGTTGTGCGGGCGGTGAGCAGCGAGTTCTCGTCAATACGCATCAGCTCACGGTTGGCGCGGACAAAGTCCAGCATGACCTGCTCGGGATTGACAGCGCCAATGACAGCAGGAGTCAGCATCTGACGCGTTGAGCGGATGAACTTCGGCGTGCCAAGGTGATCATCGAAGCTGATCGCCGCACCGGGGATTGAGGCGGCGAACGCCCGGCCGGCTTGAAGCCTGGCGACCTGCTCAGGCGCCGCCAGGTCTTGGGCGATGAGCGCGGCGATGGCAGGCTCATCTCGACGGATGTCGTAGGGCGCCAACCCGGAGAAAAATGGATTGGCGTGGGGATCCAGATGCTTCATTTCGGGCCCGTGCCCAGCAAGGTCTTCATGCTGGGCTGTCGCGAAGCTCGCAGTCAAAGCCACACCAGCTGCAGCTGTCAGCCACAGCGACATCGATGCCGAACGCATCTTCATATCCACGCTCCCAATTCTGAGGACTCTCTCTCGGAACTCGCCGGCGTCACGGGGCGGCCTTCCGGCCACAACGGACGCCACATGGAGTCTACCAGCCCGCAACCGGACTCCCAAGAAAAGAACCCCGGAAAGAGGGAAGAACGGCCATCCATCAAAATGAGAGGAGCACATCGGCGAGGAAAAAGGGTGGCTAACGGGACTCGAACCCGCGACCTCCGAGATCACAACCCGGCGCTCTAGCCAGCTGAGCTATAGCCACCATCCCTTGTCAGAATCACGTCCAACAATACGCCGATGAGCGTCGCCAGCGACGATACGCCGGCCCGCCGGCTGCGTCAACGGCTGCGCGCGAAGACGCCGTCGGCTTGCTATAATTTGACCTTCCTGCGTTTATTCGGGCCTTTGCCTGCGAGCGGTCCGCCTGAACCGTTGACCAATCCAACTCTGTCACGCTTAATCGCGGAGTCGCCTTCCTTATGAGCACTTCTCCCGCAGCCATCGGTATCGACCTTTCCGCCAACAATGTTCTTCGCAACCTCTCCGCGCCTGCCCTGATCGAAGAAGCGATCCGGCGCGACGAGGGCGATCTCGCATCGAATGGCGCCTTCGTTGTCGCGACGGGGAAATACACCGGCCGGGTCCCCGATAGAAAACGCCTTGAAGACACACCTGAAATCCACGACAACATCTGGTGGGGCAAGGTCAATCAGCCCATCACAAGCGAGACTTTTGAGGCGCTGGAGCGGATCGCCCAGGACTATCTCGAAACTCGGGACGAGATCTTCGCGTTCGAGGGCTTCGTCGGCGCGGACCTTAAGCGCCGGCTCGGCGTCACTACCATTACCGAGCACGCATGGCAGAGTCTTTTCGTTCGCACGCTCTTCATTCGTCCCACTCCTGAAGAGCTGGCGAGCTTCTCCTCTGACTGGCTTATCCTCAACTGTGGTTCACACTCACTCACGACGGATGAACAACGTCGGGCGGGCTATGACCACCCCGTATGTGTCGCTCAATCACTCTCGAAGAAAGTTGCTGTCATCTTCGGCACCGAATACGGCGGCGAGATGAAGAAGTCAATGTTTTATGCGATGAACTATGACATGCCCGATGTCGGCGTCTGCCCGATGCATTGCTCATCAAATGTTGACAACGATGACGATAGCAACGTCACACTCTTCTTTGGCCTCTCCGGAACAGGAAAAACAACGCTTAGCGCCGATCCCAACACCCACCTCATCGGCGACGACGAGCATGGCTGGTCTGATGACGGCGTCTTCAACTTCGAGGGCGGGTGTTACGCCAAGGCGATCAATCTTTCGGAAGAAGGTGAGCCGCAGATTTGGGACGCCATCAAATTCGGATCTGTGCTTGAAAATGTGGTGATCGATGAAGAAACGCATGTTCCCGACTACACAGATTCCTCACTCACCGAAAACACACGCGCCACCTACCCCGTCGAGCACATTCCCGGCGCACAAATCCCCAGCGTCGGCAAACATCCTAAGAACGTCGTTTTCCTGACGGCGGATGCATTCGGCGTGCTCCCGCCCATCGCCAAGCTCACTCGCGAGCAGGCGATGTATTACTTCATCAACGGCTACACCTCCAAACTCGCTGGCACCGAAGCGGGCGTTACCGATCCCGTCCCCAACTTCAGCCCCTGCTTTGGTGGGCCCTTCCTTGCCCGCCCGCCGCACGTCTACGCCGACATGCTCGCCGAACGCATCGACAAGCACGGCGCCGATGTCTGGCTGCTCAACACCGGCTGGTCCGGCGGGCCTTACGGCGTCGGCGCACGCTTCAAACTCGCGTACACGCGCGCGATGGTGAATGCGATCCGCGAAGGGTTGCTATCGAACGCGAGCTTCGAGCAAGATCCCGTCTTCGGCCTCCACGTTCCAACCAGCGTGCCAAACGTCCCCAGCGAGGTTCTGATGCCCCGCACTGCGTGGCATGACAAAAACGCATACGACACCAAAGCCGGCGAACTTGCAGCCAAGTTCTGCGAGAATGATCAGAAGTATGACATGCCCGACGCCGTCCGCGCAGCAGGACCGCAAGGCTGAGCTGTAAAAACTGCATGTGGCTATTCGCAATTGAACAATTACGGCGAAGCGTCAATGCGCTGCGCCGCGATATCCTTGACAACCGTGAGTGTCAAATCATTCGGCACCGGGATCGACAGGCTGTACTGGGTGATTCGCCACTCGCCATCTTCTTTGCGCAGCGCGCCCGTGCCGCGACACTCGCCGTAGCTGGCGTGCTCAAGGCGTTCATCGAACCATGCGGCTGTCCCGTCTGGTGAAACAGTAATGTTGCGCTTGGTCGGATGGTACACCCAGGCGGACTCACGTTGAAAATGAGGGGTCGCAAAAGCCTGGAACTCCGGAAGGGTCCATCGCTCGGCGCCGTCGGTGCCAAGAAAGACCGCATCGTAGGTGTAGAGGTTGAAGTATGTTTCTTCGTCTGCATGCGCAGCTGCTTGGTGAAGATCTGTAAGAACCTTACTCACAGCAAGAGCCTCAGGATCCAGGCGGGCGGGCTGCTGGCTGCGCGTGTGAAGTCCAAGGATCGTGAAAAATCGCTCCGGGGAAACGATGCCATCTTTCAGTGCAGGCTCTTCAGCGGGATCAACTGGATAGAGCCGATATGGCAAATTCTTGGCCTGCGCCGTTTGGACATAACTCTGCAATATCTTCTGTCGAGGTTCGTCGGTCTGATCGATGAGCACTGACACAGGCTGGTTCTTGAAGAGTTGGATGTTCGCAACCACATAATTGTTCGGCAGCACACCCGGGAAGGCCACAATGGACGCGAGATGGTCAACATTCTCGATGCCAACCGCAAAAGCGCTCACGCCTCCAACAAAACCGCCCGCGAGATGAAAGCGATCATCACGAATGTTGTAGATACGCGTGAGGTGCTCAAAAAATGCAGGGGCGAGAACGTAGGCTCTCGCGTCCCACTTCGCCCCCATCGGAGCCAGGGGTGAGATAAGTATCCAGCCGCGACGTTTCGCTTCGTCAGCGTAAGTGTCCATGATTTCAGCGATATCCAACTCCATCTGGTCGCGCTGGGCGAAGCAAATGACTGCAGGAGCTGGGATAGCAGGGTCATAATCGGGCGGAAGGGCGACCGCGTAGCGAAGATCAACTTCGACGCCGGAGTAGTTGAGCTTCAGCGTCTTGATGCTGAAAGCAGGTTGCTCCGCATCTGCCTCATCTGCCAAAACAGGGGTGGCGGTGATAAGCAAAACGATTGCGAAGCTTGCGAGGGCTAGAACTGCGGATCTACACATCAACATGGGCGAGTTCTCCTTTTCAGCAATGCAAAATCAACCCGGGAAAGTGTACCGACGAATCGCGGATGAAGATGCGTATGGGGACGCTGGCCCGAGAAGTGCGAGGCGCCGGTCAGGCGGCGTCGACAGCGCTGTGGCCGCTGACAGCCTCAGTGGTGATGCGGCTGGCGAGGCCGATCGCAGCGCGCAGCTCGGAAGCGATCCAGCGGAGCTCATCATCATTTCTGGAGGTGAAGAAGCCGTGCATTCGTGTCTTGCCGTCCAGATCATGCGTATGCACCTGAAGGTTATAGACGGGCCGATCGTTGACCTCCATCCCGCTGGGCGCAAAGTGGATATCGGTAATTTCAGCGGTTCGCCATTGTTTGGTGTCAGTCTTGAAGAGTCCGGCGCGATTGATCATGAGCGTGTCGCTCATAACGTCAATGATCGCTACCCGACGGGCGAGACTAAAAGCGTACAACGCTGTGCTAACCCCGATCGCCCAGAACACAGCGATAAGAACCCATACAAACAATGACGACGCAGCGTGAGTGGCCGAGCCTTGGTTGATCGAGAAGACAAAACCTCCGGTGAAGAGCGCCATGAAGCTGTTCCACATGATCGAAAAACCAAGCATGGCCCGGTTTGCCCCCTTGAAGCCGCGCGGTGGCAACGTGATGGTAAGTTGATTCTCTCCGCGCATGACGGTCGCATCGCTTGAAGCAGGCTGCAACAGGTCCGTGTCGTTGGCGCCAGGTGATGACGTCGCTGCCGAAACCACAGCGACTTCGGGAGCGCTCGCGCCGGGCGTGAACGACGTCGCATTGGCGCATCGCTCGGAAATCGTATGGGCGATAGGCTCAAGCAGGCTCCGCGGGTATCCAAATGTTATCATCCGACGGCGCTTGCGCGTTCGGACGTGCGCAATCAAAACCGCGAGGTCCGCGAGCGGGCTGCCGCTGCGAACAGGTTGACCATTGACCCGAGCAGAGCCGACATGCACGTCGAGGCGCTCAATCTGATCAAGCAGCTGCCGACGGGTCCATCGCAAAAAAACCAGCCGATCTATAACGCGGAGGGACTGATCGTCCAGTTCAATCGTGGTGACGCCGAACGCAATGCTGAGGACGATCAGATCAAACACCACACTAAAAATGAGAAAAGGCGCCGCGACAGCGATCCCAAAGAGGCCTGATCCCGCTCCAAATGAGTGCATAAACTGCCAAGCCCCAAATCCTGCGGGGACAGCTCCGAAAACAGTCATAAAGAGGGCGATCCAGCCGAGGGGGCCGAGCTGGCGTCTGGGCAACTCAAAAACGAGCGATCGACCTATTTGTGTGGGTTGAATGACGGCGGGACTCTTTTGCATGGTCGCGCTCAATCCGGGTGGCGTAGGAAATTTGAGGACTGCGTTTTACAGGATCGGCCATCTCACCGCGTCCCGAAAGCGTTATCCTCATGCGCATGAGTGAGAACAATCGTAAGTTGCTTGAGAGTTTGCCGCAGCCGGAGTGGGTCGAGCACAAGCCCTACGACCCCGGTGCAGCCCCACTGGAAGGCGCCAGGCGTTTCTATGAGATCATGCGTCAACGGCGGACGATTCGGGAGTATTCGAGCAGGCCGGTCTCCCGCGAGACAATCGAAATGATCGTCCGCGCCGCAACGACCGCGCCAAGCGGGGCGAACAAGCAACCCTGGCGGTTCGTCTGTGTGCAAAATCCCGAGTTGAAGCGCAAGATTCGAATCGCTGCCGAAGAAGAGGAACGTGAGTTTTACGAAAAGCGAGCGAGTGAAGAATGGCTCCGCGATCTCGCCCCACTGGGCACCGATTCAAACAAGGAGTTCCTCGAGATTGCGCCCTGGCTGATTGTCGTCTTCAAGCTGGTCAAGACAGACGACGGCGGCCAGGTGTACTACCTGAACGAATCCGTCGGGCTCGCATGCGGCCTGCTCATCGCAGCGGCACATCATGCAGGGCTCGCAACGCTCACACATACACCCAGCCCAATGGGGTTCTTGACTAAAGTCTTGAAGAGACCCGCGCACGAGCGGCCCTTCCTGCTCATCCCGGTCGGGTATCCAGCAGAGAACATTCGCGTGCCAAAGAAAGCAGTTGAACGCCACAACCTCGAAGACGTCATGGTGATTGACCTGCACAACGAAAAATAAGCATCAGTTCGCGACGATGTTGACCGTTCTTCCGGGCACAACAATCACCTTGCGCACCGTCTTGCCTTCAAGGAACTTCTGCACTCGTTCGTCGGCGAGCGCCGCCTCCTCTACGGCATTTGGATCAGCGTCGGCGGCAATCGTAATCTTCGAGCGAACCTTGCCCAGGATCTGAATTGGAATCTCGATTGTCGCTTCAACGAGAAGCGCTGCATCGGCCTCCGGGAATGGCTCAAAGGCAATAGTCTTCTCATGACCCATCCGTGACCAGAGCTCCTCAGCAATGTGCGGCGCCAGCGGAGCCAGCATCTGCGCAATTGGCGTCGCGACCTCAACCGGCAAGGCGCCGTGCTCAGCCACTACCTGAGTCAGATGATTATTCAGCTCAATGAGCTTGGCGATCGCGGTGTTGAATGCAAGCGACTGAAAATCCTTGCGAACGCCGGCAATGGTCTTATGAAGCAGGCGTTGAGTCTCATCATCAGCGCAAGCAGCGTCGCCCTCACTCGCGACGCAAAGATCGCCCGTCTCTTCATCGATGAAGTTGCGCCAGACGCGCTGCAGAAACCGATGAACCCCGACAATGTCACGCGTATTCCAAGGCTTGGAGGCATCCAGCGGGCCCATGTACATTTCATACAGGCGAAGTGTGTCTGCGCCATACTCATGGCAAATCTCATCCGGCGGAATGATGTTCCTCAGGCTCTTGCCCATCTTCCCGAACTCACGGGTGACAGGCTTGCCTTGATAAGTGAACTGATCATTTGTGCCAGCGACAGCCTCAACCTCAGCAGCTTCAACATATACGCCGCGCTCATCGGTGAAGGCCGGCGCCTGGATATAGCCTTGGTTAAACAGCTTGCCGAACGGCTCAGGCGTCGAAATATGCCCCAAGTCGAAGAGAATCTTGTGCCAGAATCGCGCGTAAAGAAGATGGAGCACAGCATGCTCAGCCCCGCCAACATAAAGATCAACGCCGCCGAAGTGGTGCTGGTCGGGATCAAATGGCGCCGCCGTTGATGCCGGCGCGCCGTCCTTCCGGCTCAGCATCCAGTATCGCTCGACATCAGACGAGCAAAGCAACTCATCATTCGCAGGGTCAAGATACCGCAGGTAGTACCAGCATGAGCCAGCCCACTGCGGCATCGTGTTCAGCTCGCGCGTGTATTGCTTAGGGCCCTCGCCGAGATCAAGTGTCACCGTCCGCCATTCCTTCGCCCGACCCAGCGGCGGCTCCGGCGCAGCGGTTTCATCATCGGTGACACGCGGCGCGTAATCATCAATCTCAGGAAGCTCCACAGGGAGCATGGACTCACGCAGAGCGATCGGACGCCCGGATTCATCGTAAACAATAGGAAAAGGCTCGCCCCAATAGCGCTGCCGGCTGAAAAGCCAGTCGCGGAGCTTGTAGTTGATAGCCCGGCTGCCAAACTTCTTTTCCTCAAGCCAATCAATCATGCGATGCTTGGCCTCCCCAGTTGGAAGCCCATCGACAACAGGCGAGTTGACCGCAATGCCGGGCTCAGGAGAAGCGGCGCCGACAAGGCGTGTATACCGAGCTTTTTCAAATGATTTCGTAGCCCCAGCTCGACCAAGCTCAATGACATTCGCAAGAGTTTCGAGCCACTGCTGCTGAACAACACCCCGTTGCGCGCCAACGCCGCCGGGGCGATCAGGCGTATCAACAGCCGAGACCCCATCAGGATCTTCCAAAGCCTTGCGCTGCTTGGCGATGCGCATAAGCGCTTGCGGGTATTCATCAACGGAAGCGCCTTTCGCCGTGACGAAGCCAACAAAATCTGCAAGCGCAAGCTCCCAGCCCATGGGGAAATCTGTAGCCGGCGCCTGGGTCAGGAACCAGGACGCAGCGTGGATCGCGCGCGGATACACAACATCACGAATAGGAAGCCCGAACTGCTCCGCAAACTCAAAGTCGCGCTGATCATGCGCAGGAACCGCCATAATCGCGCCCGTGCCATACGCCATCAGAACATAATCAGCAATGAAAATCGGAATGCTCTCACCGTTGACAGGATTCGTGGCATAAGCGCCGGTGAAAACACCTGTCTTCTTGCGCGATTCCACCTGGCGCTCAACATCGGACTTGCTTGCAGCAAAAGCGCGATAGGCAGCCACCGCGTCCCGCGGAGTCTTCGCCACCTGTTCATGGCCGCGCCATTTTTCAGGCGCCTCCTGAGGCCACGAACGAGCAACGAGCTTGTCGACAAGCGAATGCTCAGGCGCGAGCACCATATAGGTGGCGCCAAAGAGCGTATCCGGACGTGTCGTAAAAACAACGATCGGACCAGCGCTTAATTCAAAGCTGACATGCGCACCCTCAGAACGGCCAATCCAGTTCCGCTGCATAAGCTTGATAGGCTCAGGCCAATCGACGCGCTCAATATCCTCCAAAAGGCGCTCAGCGTATTTCGTAATGCGCATTTTCCACTGCTTGAGTGGTCGTTTGTAGACGGGATGGTTCCCTCGCTCGCTTTTGCCATCCGCGGTCACTTCTTCGTTCGCCAACACAGTCCCAAGCGCCGGACACCAGTTGACCGGAGCCTCGCTGAGATACGCCAGCCGGTGCGCGTCGACAGCGGCGCGCCTTTCATTGTCGGTGAGGGCAGCCCACGGCTTGCCGACAGAAATCTCATCGCATTCAGGCTCAAGATCGCCGGACTCAAAGGCGCCGATCAGTTCTGAAATTGGACGGGCTCTGTTTTCGCGCTCGTCAAACCACGAGTTGAATATCTGGAGAAAGATCCATTGCGTCCATTTATAGAACGCGACATCCGTCGTCGCGACGGAGCGCGCCGCGTCATGTCCCAGGCCGAGACGGCGCAGCTGCCGACGCATATTGGCGATATTCGTCTCGGTCGTGACGCGCGGATGCTGACCCGTCTGAACGGCGAATTGCTCCGCAGGGAGGCCGAATGCGTCGTACCCCATCGCGTGCAGAACATTGTGCCCCGTCATCCGGCTGAATCGAGCGAAAATGTCCGTCGCGATATACCCAAGCGGATGCCCGACATGCAGGCCCGCGCCGGAGGGGTAGGGGAACATATCGAGGATGTATTTCTTAGGCGCGCCGATAAAGCTATCGAATCCGCTCTCGCCTGGGTTCGGCGAATGGAAGGTCTGGTTGGCATCCCAGAAGTCCTGCCAGCGGGCTTCGATCTTGTTCGCGAGCGCCGCGTTGTAGCGGTGGGCAGGCGCGCGTCCGGCGACAGCGGAGGAGCCGGAGCTGGGTTTGATGGCGTGTGCTTCTGACATGGCGATGCTGAGTGTATCGGCTGAATGGAGGCAATAGAAAAACGCCGGTCATGCAAGCCGGCGCTGGCGGGGTCGGGTCTGGCTGAAAATCCGCTAAAACAGAAAGATTCAGGCAGTGCGTTTTCGGCGATTTTCAAGCGCGATGATGTGCTTCTTGGCCTCGCCAACGAGATAGAAGCTGCCTGTGATGCAAATCAGATCGTCTCGACTGACAGCCCGAATCGCGATATCAAGAGCCTCGGTCAGATTCTCCGCCACCTGCGTCATCTTGCCCGAAATCTCCCCGAACCGCTGCTGCAGCTCGTGCGGATCCATCGCCCGGCTGTTCGCCTTGGCGCGAGTGAATATGAGCTTGTCGGCCCCAAGCGAAACCTGCTTAAGCAGTTCGTCAACGTCCTTGTCTTCCGAGCAGCCGAAAATCATGACCATCGAGTCATACCGAATATGGGCTCCGATGGACTTGACCAGCGCGGTGAGTGAGGCGCCATTGTGCGCGCCATCCAGAAGAATCCGTGGCTCGCGCCAGGCGATCTCCATCCGCCCCGGAAGCGCCGTCTTCGCCAACCCGTCGATGATTTGCGTTTCGATCATGTCAAAGCCGCGCTCGCGCAGCTTGTCAATCGCTGCCAGAGCCAAACCACAATTGATCGCCTGGTGCTCACCGTCAAGGGGGACGTTGACATGCTCGAAGTTGCTGCAATCCGTCGAAAGGCACACGCATGTATGCGGGCCGATTTTCGGCGTGGACTCAAATCGATACGAAAAGTCAATATCCTTGCCAATCACCTCGAACGAAGCGCCGGTCTTTTCAGCTGATTCACGCAGCACTTCGCTGACGCCTGCAGTTTGACGGGCGGAGATCGCAGGAACATTAGGCTTGAAAATTCCAGCCTTTTCAGTCGCAATTTCTTCCAACGTCTCGCCGAGCATCTGTGTGTGATCGACGCTGATTTCGGTAATGACGGTCGCCAACGGTGTGATGATGTTCGTCGCGTCCAGGCGCCCGCCAAGCCCAACCTCAAGAACAGCGACATCCACAGCCTTGTCCGCAAAGTAGCACAGCGCAATCGCCGTCATCATCTCGAAGAATGTCGGCTTGCCATGCTTCTTCTCAACGACCTTCTCAGCCTCGACCAGCCGATTGGCGATGTCCGCAAACATCGCCGTCGGGATGAGGACGCCGTTAATCGCGATGCGCTCTCGAACATCAACGAGATGGGGGCTTGTAAATACGCCAACCGCGTAACCAGCGTTCTGAAGGCCAGCCGCAATCATCGCGCAGACGGAGCCCTTGCCCTTGGTGCCCGCAACGTGGACAAAGCGCAGAGATTCCTGCGGGTCGTCGAGCTGACGCATCAGCTCGCGCATCCGATCGAGTTTCATAAGGTCAGGCGCCAGGCGCATCGCCCGCGTTCGCTCGAGATCCACTCGGTCATAGAGATACCGCAGCGCTGCCTGATAGTTGGGCAGGGGTTTGCCGGGTGTCTTTAAGCCGTTCGCCGTGGTGGCCGTCGTCTTTTTGGAGGAGACAGTGGCCCGCTTGGGGGTGGATTTCTTCGAGGTGCGAGAGGCGCCGCGGCGTGCCGTCGCTGCCGGGGTCTTACTCATAGTCCGAGAGTATACCCCAGAAGAGGTTTTGAGACAATCCCGCACCACATAAAACGACGCAAGATTTTATAGGAACTAGACTTATGCACCTAGTAAGCACAAACAACTGCAACCGCTTCTTGGTTGAAAAACTCGAAACGTCGTGTTTCACGACCGCACGGGCATCGGCCGCCGACGCCCGCCCCACGCTCAGTTCACGGGGTCAGGCACGATGTGGCTGAAATGAAGATTGGCATGACCCGTATGCAGCCGGTTCCAGTCATCGGTGCTCATGGCGCCGAGGAACGGGCTCCTCGGAATGTAAGCGGCGCCTCCGAGAATGCGGTCACATTCCCTGATGAGCTCATCAGACCCCTGGCCGACGGGAACATCGTCATCAGGGAGTAGCTTCATGGAGTCCCCGCGAAGCTTGAAGCCTGCCTTGAAAGGCATTGAGAGAAACTTTTTCTTCATAAGCCGGCCCATGATCCGCCACGGAAGCGCAAGTGTGAAAGGAAAGCCGTCAAGCGAAGCCCGCATCGTCTTTGCCAGGTGCTGCATGTTCTGATCCGCCGACCATACTCCAGCCCTGCCGAGATTCGACGCCCCCTTCAGGCGCTCCGCTTCTGCCCGAATATCTGCAATGGTTCTCGTGGTGACAGTGCGACGGCTGACGGTTTGAGGCATGGCGGGGCTCTCCTGCAGCGGGACGGTGTCGACAGACAATCGCAGGATTCTATCGCGATCCGACGCCAATGGCGCACGAGGAGCCCGCCCAGCATCACGCCCACGCCAAGCTAATTCTCTTGCCCCAAAAGCACGCGATCAGTGTTTGATAAGTCGATTGAAGCGACCAAGTTCCCGCTTGTGCTGGATGGCATCTATCGCAAACCGAGCAGGATCGCAGGCGCGGATGAGAGGGCCGCGAGCAAGCCAGCCTTCGTACATCTCTCGGATTCGCCCACCAAGCAATGATTCCCATCGACGCGCGATCGCATCGTGCGAAAAATCCATGGCCCGCTCCCCGCCACGCTCAACCATCGCGCAATACAACCCAGGCTCTTTCTTAAGCCGGCGAATTGCCTCAAGCGCTTCAGCAGGAGTCGTCACTTCAAAATAATCAAGTTCGGATTCCTTGAGATGTTGAAACGCCGGCTCAGGCCCAAGCATCGCAGGAACGCCAGCAAGCCAAGCATTCGTCAGCTTGCTCGGCGGCTTGATCGTCAGATCGTACGCAGAAACATCACGAACCGCGATCACCGCGTCGAGCTTCGAATAGTCGCGCCACGTCGTGTCATCAATCACCAGCTTCACGCCAAGCCTGCCGAGCTCCGTTTGGAAAGACTCCGAACGGAAAGACTCACCGAGATATGCGGTTCGCCCAAGATAGCCGAGCGTTTCAACGCGATCCCCGCGTGATTCATCGCGCGCAATGATCGCAGGCTGAGGCCAAACGGGCATCAGAAAGTCATTGGGAGCTTTGACCTGCGCTGGGCTTTGGCACAAACGAGCATTACAAATAGTCGGGCGCGCCCGATCAGGCTCGATCGCGACAACAAAGCTTGGCCACGCAAGATCGCGAATCGCGATGTCGTCGTAGTGCGCAACGCACACCGCCCCCGGAACAAAACGATCCGTCATCGCAACTTCATGCCCCCGCGCGCGCAAAAGTAGAAACGCCTGCAGCACCCACGCCGCCGCGCCGCAATTAGGCATATTGGCAAACTGCTCCATCTCCTCTGGATGCACCGGCTCATCACGCTCAATCAGCGGACGCCACGAACTCGCAGCCTTGTGTACAAACACAAGCGGGAACTCCCAAGTCGCAGCAGGCTCGGACATCCCTCCTGGCGCAAACCACTCGGGAGCAGCGCAGCCGGCTTGTGGGGCGGACGGTTTGGTCACAACTCGTGGAGCCTCGGCGCGGAGCATGCGCATTCATTCGGTCGATAACAAGGCGGACCATGGGCCCAAAGGAAAAGAAAAAAACAGTCCACGCAAATAATTACGCGACCGCAGCGCACACCTTCTTCGCTGCGTCTCCAAGATCAGAGGCGGGCTGCATCGTCGTCAGTTCACCTTGAGCGTCTTCCAATATCTTCCTGCCCGCTTGAACATTGGTCCCCTCCAGACGAACGACCAACGGAACAGAAAAGCCAACCTCCTTCGCTGCGTTCGCTATCGCCTGCGCGATAATGTCGCAGCGCATGATGCCCCCGAAGATATTGACAAGCACGCCCTTGACGTTCTCATCCGCCAGAATAATTCGAAAACCTTCCGTGACCGCCTCTTCCGTCGCTGATCCACCAACATCAAGAAAGTTCGCCGGCTCGCCCCCTTCGTGCTTGATGATGTCCATCGTCGACATCGCCAGCCCCGCTCCATTCACCAGGCAGCCGATGTTCCCCTCCATCGCGATGTAGTTGAGATCAAACTTCGCCGCACGCAGCTCCTGCGGGTTCTCCTCCGCCGGGTCGAACATCGCCGCGATGTCCCTGTGTCGAAAAAGTGCGTTGTCATCAAAGTTGAACTTCGCATCAATCGCCAGCACCTGCCCGTCAACAAATCCCTCTCGCGCCGGCGTCAGCACCAGCGGATTAATCTCAGCCAACGAGCAATCCTTCTCTGCGTAGAGCTTGGAAAGCGCAAGCATGATATTCGCCGCCTGCCCGACCTGTTTGCCCGTGAACCCAAGCTTGAATGCGACCTCGCGCGCCTGATAAGGCTGCAAGCCGATCAGCGGATGGATCGGCGTTTTGACGATCGCGTCCGGATTCGCGTGGGCCACCTGCTCAATCTCAACGCCGCCTTCAGCAGAAGCGATCAACACGTTGCGGCGCGTAGCGCGGTCAGTCGTGATCGCGAGATAAAACTCTTTTTCAATATCAACACCCGCAGCGATCAGCAGCTTGCGAACTTCAAGCCCCTCCGCTCCCGTCTGTGCAGAAACCATGCGATTCGAAAGCATAAACCGCGCCGCCTCCGCAGCCTCCGCCGCAGAGCGAACAAGCTTCACGAACCCAGCTTTCCCGCGACCGCCCGCGTGCACCTGGGCCTTGACGACAGCAAGGCTTGTCCCCGCTTCGCGCGTAATGCGCTTGTACGCCTCTTCCGCCGCCTCGACAGACTCGATCATTGCGCCCGCTGGAACAGGGACGCCGGCTGCGTCGAGAAGTTCTCTTCCTTGATATTCGTGAATCTTCATGGTTGCCTCGCGTGGAGCAGCTGGTGAAAAAACGCTATCCGAGCCTATTCCCCTACAGATGGGAAGACGTGCAAAAATACAGATTCCCGTAGTGTTAGCGCATCATCTTTGAAAACAACATCGGCCTGACAAAGAGCCGACTGCGCACAAAAAGAGCCCGCTTGAGCGCGCGGACCCTCGCCTGACGTTTGATTTTAACTCGCCCGATCCTGATGTGAATCAGTTGTCAGCGACGTTGATGACCCGACCCATTCGCCGCTTGGCGTTGATGATCTTGCGACCACTCCGCGTCCGCATACGGGCCCGAAAACCAATAGATCGCTTCCTCTTAATCCGGCTGACCCGGCGTGGATAATGCATGGCCATGACTGAAGCCCTTTAAACGGGTGTGAATCTTGTGATGGCCCGGATGGGCCGAACTGGCAAGTATAGGAAAAGGCAGAATGATTCGCCAGGGCAGTATTCCAGAGAAGATAGGCCTGTAGAGCCCGTCGGGCCCCGCCCTTAGGCGCCAAAACAGATGAAAAAGCCCCTCAGCAACGGATTTTCCTGATGATGTTTCCCCTCCGGTTCGATAGGCTGGAGTCACTGGGGCCAAAAAACCCCATCGACCTTCGGCCGCCTGTGCTCAATGGCCGTCCACCGACGCACGATCGGAGTCCGGACGGCACGTGAGCGCACGCGTCTGAAGACAGAGAGTTGTGTTGGGCCCGCGCCCGTGAACACCCCTTTCGGGGCTCAAGCGCGGTCCTCCACCTGCCTCGCCATGGATGGCGGCTGGTGTCCTGTCTTCCTTTGACCTTCACCCGGCGCCCTGGGCTCCGCCGGGTTGGATCGGATGTGTGCGCCTGATGTCAGAAGATCAAATCACAGTCGCCGAAACAACCCTCGGCTATTCGTTTGACGACCCCGCACTCTTGGTCGAGGCACTCACGCATGCCTCCATCGCAGACGCCCGCGTCTATTCCAATGAGCGACTCGAGTTCCTCGGCGACGCCGTCCTCGGCATGGTCGTCTGTGAGTATCTCTTCAAGAACTTTCCCGACCTGCTCGAAGGCGACATGACCAAGATCAAGTCCGTCGCGGTCTCCCGGCGAACCTGCGCCAAAATCGCCAGAGAACTCGGCCTCCTCGAACAGTTGCGACTCGGCAAGGGCATGCAGATGCAGAACACACTGCCCTCCTCTCTCGCCGCCGCCGTGGTTGAGTCAGTCGTCGGTGCGATTTATCTGGATTCCGGTTACGAAGCTGCGCGGGAGTTTCTGCTGGAGCATCTTGAGCCCATCATCACCGCAGCAGCTGAATCGGGTCATCAGCAAAACTTCAAATCCGTCCTGCAGCACATCGCCCAGGATCGTTTCGGCGACACCCCGTCCTACGTTCTTCTCGATGAAAAAGGCCCTGATCACGCCAAATGTTTCGAAGTCTGCGTGCAGATCAACGCCCAGCGGTATGAATCAAGCTGGGGACAGTCGAAGAAGCAGGCTGAGCAGCAAGCAGCCCTCAACGCCCTCGAAGCCCTCGGCGTCATCGTGACCAATGACGCAGGGGAACTGCTCGTCATCCAACCTGATGACGCTGAGATCGAAGAAGCTGACGACCCGGAAATAATCGCCTAAAAAAACAGCGTTATTCGTCTCGAAGATTCGTCCACGCGCCAAGATCAACCGCAATTCGTCCCGGCTGCGCACCCCAGGGCGTCAACGGACGCGGCCACGCGGTGCGAACGCCCCGAGCGTCACTTCGCGTCATGCCAACCAGCAGCGCGCCGGTGCGCACAAACTCTTCTGGAATGCGCACACGCGCCACCCAACGATCCGCACGAATCTGAGCGTCAACACTCGTCCATTCCCCGGCGCCCCCTCCACCAAGCGCCGCATTCGCTAGGCGCATCTCCCCAGCAGGCGTCACTTCAATGACGGATGAGTCAGGGCCGGTCGGGCCAAGCCAGATACGGACAACCTCATTGTTCGGCCCCGCTTCGTGTCCCGCCTCTTCACCGCCTGCAGGAAACCGACACTCCAGAAAAACTTCCCAACTCGCATCCTCCGACGAGCGTTGCAACAACGCCGCCGTCGCCCACCTGTTATCAGGCTGGCGTGGGCGTCGGACCGCAAGGTCGGAAAGAGTCCAATCGTGCACAAACGGCGCCAGGCGCACACCCGGCGCCCGAGCTGGCAGAGGCGCCGGGAAGACCGCCTGCGTCATCGTCCAGTCGCCCACCCGAACATTCGCAGCGACCGCGGCGCTTCCAATCTCCTTCACAGAAGCAACCGTCACACCACTCCCGAAAGCCCCAATTGCGCGCACCGGACCCGTCCCACCCCCCTGAATCGCAAGCGACGCTGCCACGGGATCGCCGAGTCGATTGAGAACCCCAACGGTGACAATATTGGCGGCCTGCCCAGGCGCTCCCGCGTCGTCGATCACCCACGTCAGCGCCGGGGACTGGCTCGCCATCCATGCTTGAGCCTCCCGCACGAGGGAGGAGCCATTTCGTGCGGGATCCAAGAGAACACTCCGAAGCTCATCTGTTTGTTCAACCGACCCAGCCCAAACCGGGGCCAAAGCCCCGTGCGGAAAGGAAGCGATCGCCGTGAGCAGGCTCACCAGGTCGCTCGCCGTCTCTGCATCCGCGCCGGCAAGACGATCAATCGCAGCTTCCCAGCAGGCCCTTTCACGCGCAGCCAACAGCTGACCAGGCAGCGCAAGCACTGGCGCTCCCAGTAGATCGTCAAGGCCCGCAGCCAGACCCGGATCGCGTCGGCGAAGAAGATCCAAACGCCAGGATCGGGTTGGATCCATCACAACGGGCCCCAATTGCTCAGCCAGGCCTTGAAATTGGGCCGGTCGCTGCGGGTTTGCATCAATCAAATCCGATGCAACGGGCTCACTAAGCCATTGAATACGGACGCGCTGGCCTGAAAGCTCGATCCAGGCGGGGCGATCAAGATCAGCAGGAAGCTCAGCGACAGCGATCCAGACGGGGCCCCGGCTCGCGCCAGCCCAGAGCCAGTCACCTGCTTGCGGGCCCGCAGTTTCGAGGCGCCAGAGCTCCGCGGTAATTGCCCCACCGGATAGCTCGAGCAGAAGAGGGCTCGGGCTCTCGGCGCCGACAGGAGCTGTCACGCGCAGGACAACCGGGGCGCCCGGGACGAGATCGATGCGGTTTTCAAGAGGGAGAATGCGGCTGAGCGCCTGAGGCGGGCGGGCAACTGGCTTTCCTATCGAGGAATCAAGTGATTTCTGCCCGGCGCAGGCGCTCAACGCCACGAGGGAAATCATCGAAAAAACAAGCGCGATCGGGCGCCACGCGCCTGGGAGAAATTTTGTGCGCTCGGTTTTGAGAGTTCGCACGAAAGCTGCCCGGACCGCCCGCCGATAGATCCCAAACCGCAACAGCAATCGAAAGAACGATCCCTGGCCCCAAAATTCAGCATGAAAGAGATGGCTCCTCGCGATGGTCACGTTTGATGAAGCAGGTTTGTGTGAGTTTCGTGTCTTCATCGCAGGCGCCCACCGTGTGCAGCTTGCTGGGGATTTTACGGATTGGAGCGAGGGGGCATTGGACCTCATGCCGGTCGGAGATGGCTGGTGGTCGGTCGAGGTGCGCCTACCGCAGGGCGACCGGGTCTTTCAGTACCTCGTGGATAATCACAGATGGATGGCGGATTATGCTGCCCATGGGGTGCAGGTCAATGATTTCGGACTGTGGGAAAGCCTCCTGCACGTCGAGGCCCCGCCACCGAAAACCCTGTCGTTTCCCGAACAAGTGGCCGAGAAAGCCGCCGCATAAGTCGCGACATCAGCCATCATCACCGGGACACGTTAGCAGCCAAAATTACTGATAAGTCACAGAAAAGGCATTGAAACACAATCAGTGCTTCGCTATCCTCACAAGTGTCCGCAGTTTGGTCCGCAACCCGGCTGAGGACATGAGGAGAGGAATAATCATGGGAAGCACACGCGCCCTAATTGTGTCTGGTTTGTGCCTGACGTTCGCCGCTACTGCTCACGCGGGTCTCGCTCCGCCTGCAGGTCCGCCTCTTGATATGTCGCTATGGGTCAATGGTGAGTTGGCGTGGGACGCTACCCCATCCCCAGTCCAGGACAATGAAGACGGCACATTCTTGTGGGCCGACTCTGTCTCGAATGCCGGCAACGACTGGAATTTTGACTACAACATCACGGGCGATCCGGACCCGTTCATTCAAAGCAACATCGCGCTCGTCAACAACATGGGCGTCACGCAGACGTTTACAATCATCGTCGATCTCCCGATCGCTCCCGCGCTTATCCCGAGCAGCCTGCTCGGTGGTTCGGTTGGCGGCTCAACGACAGATGCAAACTTCGACGGCGTCGGCGGAATGAGCGTCCCGGTTGGAAGCGCCCTGTATTCCGGTCGCCTTGACGGAATCAATCAGGTCGCCACGCAGCTTCACTCAAACCCCTTCGATGTCCCCGTGGGCGGCATCTTCAACTTCGCTGGCGAAACGCAGAACATCGCCGCGACGAGCTTTGGTCTTCCCGGACCGAGCCAGCCTGGGCCCGCCGTCCTCAATAGCATCGGCATCCAGCTTCACTTTGATCTGGCGCCCGGCGACTCCATTGCTCTGACGAGCTTCTTCATCGCTGAAATCCCAGCCCCGGGAGCCGGTGTGCTCTTCGCGATGGCCGGACTCGCAGCTACTCGCCGGCGTCGATAAAACACAGCAACATCTGACCTTTCCAAAGGGACGCTTCGGCGTCCCTTTTTTTGTGACCCAAATCTGCCGCATACATCAGACGGAAGCGAAACGCTGAATGTCCACAGTTGCAACGGCGCCATGATCTCGGCACACTCGGCCGAGGCCCGATGCCCGGGCAGGAGCAAAATTCAGATGAAGATCGTTCGAGAGTGTGTGGCTGAGTTCCTCGGAACCTTCGCCCTGGTTTTCTTCGGCGCAGGGTCCATTGTGCTCACATCGCACACTGTGGGCTCAGCGGCCGGCGCCAACCTCATCACTATCGCACTCGCCCACGGCCTCATTCTCATTGTCTTCGTCACCGGCGCCATTCACATCACCGGTGGACAGTTCAACCCAGCAGTTTCTGTCGGACTCGTCGTCGCGGGCAAACAGCCTGTGCACACAGCTGTCATTTACATCATCACCCAACTGCTTGCAGCAGCAAGCGGCGCCGGAATGCTTATCGCGCTGCTCGGCGCCGACGTGGCGAACTCTGAAGTCGCCAATCTCGGCGCCACCATCGGCGAGTTCACCAAGCAGGGCGATATCACTGCCGTCATCGGCTTCGAAGCGATCATGACCTTCGCTCTGATGTGGGTCGTTCTCAGCTGCATCGCTGACAATCGTGCTCACAAACTCGGCGGGGTCTGTATCGGCCTCGTTGTGATGGCCTGCATCTTTCTCGCTGGCCCCCTCACCGGCGCTTCAATGAACCCCGCGCGAACTTTCGGCCCCGCCCTCTACGGCCACTGGGACATGCACTGGGTCTACTGGGCAGCGCCAATGGCTGGAGCCATCGCCGCAGGAGCCTTGTGGCGCGGCGTCAAAATGGAATCAACTGACAAAGACTAACTTTGTCATCCCATCGTCCACCTACGCCATCGCCGCCTCAACCGGCAGCGTCTCAGCGATATTCCGAATAATGTCATCAGTGCTGACACCCTCAGCATGCCCCTCAAAGTTAAGCAAAATGCGATGCCGCATCGCCTGCTGCGCAACCGCCCGAATGTCTTCCGTCGCAACAGCCGACCGCGCATCAAGAATCGCCCGGCACTTCCCCGCCAAGACCAATGCCTGCGCTGCGCGTGGACTCGCCCCAAACCGAACGTATTTATTCACCATCGGCGTCGCGAACTCACCCTTGCTGTGTGACGCCAGCGTAAGCCGCACTGCGTAATCCGCGACACGATCCGTAATCGCGACCCGCCGAATCAGCCGCTGATGCGCGATGATGGATTCCGCACCAATCGCAGGCTCAACTTCAGCTGCAACGCCCGCCGTCGTTCGGCGAAGAATTTCCGCCAGTTCCTCCCGCCCCGAATACCCCACCAACAGCTTGAAGAAGAAGCGGTCGAGCTGAGCCTCAGGAAGTGGATACGTCCCCTCCTGTTCGATCGGGTTCTGCGTCGCGAGCACAAAGAACGGCCGCTCCAGTTGATGCGTCTCCCCCTCAATCGTCACGCTCCGCTCCTGCATCGCTTCAAGCATCGCTGACTGCGTCTTCGGCGTCGCCCGATTGATTTCGTCCGCCAGAAGAATCTGTGCAAAAATCGGCCCCGGGGCAAACCGAAACTCTCGGCCGCTCGGCGTGTCATGCACAATGCTCGTCCCCGTCACATCCGCGGGCATCAGGTCCGGCGTGAACTGAATCCGCGAAAAAGAGAGCGACAGAGTCTGCGCCAGCGATCGCACCAGCAGCGTCTTCCCAAGCCCCGGCGGACCCTCCAGGAGAACATGCCCGTCGGCGAACAAACACACCAGCACGCCGTCGATTATGTCCCGGTGCCCAACAATCACCCGCTCGATCTGACTCCGCACTGCGGCATAGTCCTGCCGAAACTGCTCGGCGGCGGCTTCGACTTCTGCAGGCGTCTGCGGATCGGGGTGTGGCTGGCTCGTGTCGGACATGGAGGCAGCAAGTGTAGGTCGAACCGGCCCGAAGCGAGAGCTGTTCACCGCGGCAGAATGAACCATGCCGCGTGCCAGCCTCAGTTGCCAATATGATCGGGGTGTGATTTTTCTCGCCCCAATCGCTGGGTTGATCGCCGCCGCCGTAACGGCGCCACTCCTGACGCTCTTCTATTTCCTGAAGTTGCGCAGGCGCCCTGTCCGCGTCAGTTCCACGCTCCTCTGGACTTCCGCCGTTGAGGACCTCCAGGCCAACGAGCCCTTTCGCTGGATTCGACCCTCCTGGCTCCTGTTCCTCCAGCTCCTGGCCCTCGCGTGCCTGCTGACAGCCTTCGCCCGCCCCGCCTTCTCCGGCGCGACCCCAGTAGGGCGCCTGATTCTTGTCATCGATCACTCTGCCTCGATGAACGCCCCTTCCCAAGAGCCCGGACGAACGCGCCTTGAAGAAGCCCAACGCCGGGCTATCGAAATAATTGATCGAATGAGCCGCGGCGCCGGACCCGCCGGCTCAGGCGCCCGAACCAAGGCGATGGTCATCACCTTCGCAGGCAATGCTCGCGCGGTGACAAGCTACACCAGCGATCGATCCGTCTTGCGCCGCGCCGTTCGCACCATCGAACCCACGGATCAATCTGGCGATTTCACCGCAGCCCTGCGTCTGATCGCCGCCCAGACAGCGCAAGACTCCGAACAAACAGATGCAACCCGCACGCGCGTCATGCTCATCTCCGATGGCGCTCTCGCCCAGCCAAGCGATGAGCCTGTCGGCGTTGGCGATGTTGAGTTTCGCTTCGTGCGTGTCGGGCCGCCCCCCGAAGAACCACGCGACAACATTGGCATTGTCGCGCTCAGCGCCCGGCGTGATTTCCGAACTCCAGGCCTCGTGCGCGTCTTCGTCCGCGCCGTCGCTACAGAAGGAGCCCCCGATTCAACGCCGGTCACACTCTGGCTCGGGGGTGAAGCGATCGGAGCGCAGGAGATCAAGTTTGGCGAGTTTGAAGGCGGGCTCAAAGAAGGGGCAGCAGCATTTTCATTCGAATCCGCTCAGCGCGGCGTCGTCCTCGCCGTCATCGGGCGCGATGACGAACTTGAAGCCGACAACCGGGCAGCAGTTGTAGTTGAAGGACTTCGCGCCGGCAGAGTGCTCATTGTCCGCCCGGGCGCGCGCACGGGCGGCAGCGAGCTGGCGCTGACAGGCCTCGCCCGCGCCCTCGGCGTGATCGCAGGCAAAGAACCGGAGATCATGAACGCAGCAGGGTATGCCCAGGCAGCGCAGGCCGGCGCAATTGGCGATTTTGATCTCATCGTGTTTGCAGGCGTGTCGCCCGCTCAGACGCCCGACACACCGACAATCAGCTTCGGCTCAACGCCGCCGATTCGCGGTCTGACTCTGCGCGAAAACGAAAAGAGCGACGGCGCCGAGTTTCTCTCGTGGAAACGATCCCACCCCTTGATGCGCGATGTCGCTCTTGGCGCGGTGGCGCTTGGAAAGACGCTGAGACTGACGCTGCCGGACGGAACATCCTTGGCGCTGCCTGAGAATGGCGCCCTGAATGATTCATCTGAAATGGCGCGGCCCAGGCAAGCTGAAACATTGGCGCTCGGGCCCAATGGACCATTGCTCGGCGTTGTAGAAGTGGGGCGGGTTCAGCATGTCGTCGCAGCCTTTGACCTGGAGCAATCAACCTGGCCCTTGCGACCAAGCTTTGTGATTTTTCTAGCAAACGCCATGGAAACGCTTACGCGCGTCGGCGAGTCTTCATCAGGAACCGCGCACACAACGAACGAACCCATCACAGTCCGGCTCGCGCCCCGCGCCGCGCGTGTGCAGGTGACGGGGCCGAGTGAGTTTGAACGAGAAAGTGAAGCCGGCTCGCGCGTCACACTCGGGGCTCTCCAACGGGCCGGCCTCTACGAAGTGACGGGAGTCATCAACGCAGACATCGTCCTCGCAGTCAACCTGAGTAGCGACCACGAGAGCGCGATTGCGACTGCGGACCGTGTGAACATCGGAGGCGAATCACGCACCGCAGGAGGGACCCGGGAGGCAGGAACAAAAGAGATTTGGCACTGGTTTGTGCTCGCGGGGCTCTTCCTCTTGAGCGTGGAGTGGATGCTCTTCGCATGGCGAACGCGCGTGTGATGAGCTATGAAGAGTCCCCGCGCCCGTTCCTTCCCCTTGGGAAACGGTGACGCGCGTCAGAGTGTGGGAGTTCAGTGTGGAGCATTTGCAAACGAGGAGAACAACTGTGGCAATAACATTCGGACGCCTACGCACATGGCTTGGACTTGGCGTGCTCGCCCTGACGCCGCTCGCCACGGCGCAGGAGGACAACCAGACGGCGCCCGATGACGATGGCGGTTTGAATCTCGTCCATGAAGAAGCCGCATGGAGCATCCATCTGGATCTCGCTGCATCGCATGCCTTCGATTCCGAGATTGATGACGGGCCAGATGTCTCCGTCACACGAGCCTCAGCGAATCTGACTTTCAATACCGCAATCAACGACGACGTTGACTTCACACTCGGAATCAGAGAGGAGTTTTCGTTTTATGATTTTGATGGAAATTTCACAGGGTTGGCCAGTGAGCCGCTCGACACCGCGCTCGCTGTGACGGTTTCGCCTCGCGCGACGTTTCGTGTGGATGAAACGTGGTCATGGTTTGTCGGCGGGCAACTTTCATTCTCCGGCGAAACCGGCGCCGACGTTGACAAATCATTTACCGGCGGCGGCATGGCCGGAGCGACCTACCGCGTCAACGACAACCTCACATGGACATTCGGCGCCCTCGTCGTCTCTCGTCTGGAGGATGATCCTCTGGTGATTCCCCTCCTCGGAGTCATTTGGCGCCTTGATGACGACGTTCGACTCCAGGTCGTGGGCCCCGAAGCATCGCTGATCGCGCAGATAAATGATGCGTGGAGTGTCGCGTTGAAAGGATCGTGGAGCCGGCGCGAGTTTCGCCTTGATGACGACGGGTCGGCGCCGGATGGGGTGTTCATCGATCAGCGTGTGCGCATTGGTGTCGAAGCGGTGTGGCAGCCGAACTCCGCAATCGATTTTGGATTCGAGATCGGAGCAATCGCATACTCAGAATATGAAGTCCTGAGTGACGGCGGCGGAAGTTTGTTTGAGGAAAACGGGGATCCGGCGGTCTATGCAGCCGTGCGCGCGCGAATCAGCTTTTGAGCAAATTACGCGAGTTTTGAAACCGCAATGTGCGCAAGAAGATGGGAGTTGGCGTGAAAGAGAGAAAAAGTAGGCCAAGCCTCGATCGGCGTGAGTTTCTCGGGGCAAGCGCCCTGGGTTTGGCGGGAGTAAGCGCGTTCGGCGCGCGCGCACTCGCCGCCGGGGAAGTTGGGGACACAAAATCTGAAGCTGGCGCGCAAGCGTCAGGATCGCGCGCAAAAAATGTAATCCTCATGGTCTCCGACGGCACAAGCATCGGCGCCCTTTCCATCGCCTCAATCGTCTCACGACACAAATATGGACGGGAGCTGCGCTGGCTCGACTGGATAGCAGACGGCGCACGGACTTCCCTCTTGAATACAGAGCCTGCGGAGGGTCATGTGACGGATTCAGCCGCGGCTGCAAGCGCGTGGGGAATCGGCGAGCGTGTGCGCAATGGCGTCGTTTGCGTCACACCCGACGGGCGCGAGCCGACGCCACTCGGCGCACAAGCTCGGCAGATGGGCCGGCGATTGGGTTTTGTCACAACAACGGATTTGTGGGACGCAACCATGTCATGCTTTCTTGCGAACTCTCCGAGTCGTAAGCAGAGTCGCGCGATCGCGGAGCAGATGTTGACGCGCGGGTTTGATGTTGGACTGGGTGGCGGACGACTCGTGTTTGATGAGCTTGAGCCTGAAAAACACGGGTATCGGGTGGCGCGGTCCCGGGGTGAAATGAAGAGCCTCATGCAGGGAGAGGGTCCGGCGCTGGGGCTTTTTGCGCCCGGGTCAATGGCGTACACGCTTGACCGACCGGCTGAGGAGCCAACATTAACGGAGATGACACAGGCGGCGATCGGGCGGCTGAGCGCTCTCGGGGATCCCTTCTTTCTTGTCGTTGAAGGAGCGCGAGTCGATCACGCTGCCCATCACACGGATGCGGGCGCGCTGGCGAGTGAGATGATCGAGATGGATCGCGCGATCGGAGCGGCGCTTGATTTTGCCCACGATCGCGATGACACGCTCGTGATCGCGACAACGGATCACGGGAATGGAAACCCGGGGTTTACGAATCACGCTTCTACGATTGAGCAAATCGAACGAGTCGGAAACGCGAAGCATTCGTTTGCATGGGCGCTGGAGCAGTGGCGGGCGCTGGCGAAGCCTGTGCGCACGCCGGCGGCGCTGGCGAAGCTCATCCAGCAGGCGATCGGCGGATCATTCTCCACACGGGACATGGAGTTTTTCGATCGGTGGCTCGCCGGCGAGATGATCGATCCCACGGCATATCGGAATCGGGAGTTTTCGCCGATTGGCGCGATCGCAGCGAACTATTACGGCATCTCATTTACAGGGCCGGACCATACATCGGACCATGTGATTCTGTCGGCGCAGGGGCCGGGAAGTGAGCTTTTTCCCGCGGTGGGTCACCATACGGCTGTGCATGATGCGCTCGTCGAGGCGATGGGGCTTTGACCGCGAGATTGCTCGACGGAGCATAGAATGCAGTGATGAAGGATGCAGATGTGATCACAGCGCCGACGCGGATTGGGGCGGTGTCATTCCTCAACACGACGCCGTTAATTGAGGGTCTGGAAAAGCTGCGTGAGGTTGAGCTGACGCTCGCGCCGCCGAGCCAACTGATTGAAAAGCTGGTGAATAGTGATGTAGATGTGGCGCTGGCTCCGATCATCGACGCGCAGCTTGCTCAGGAAGAAGTCGCGCTGATGCCGGTGGGGGCCATCGGGTGTGACGGCGCGACGCGGACGGTGCATTTGTATGTGCGCGGAGAAGCAGCGAATGTAAAGACGCTTTATGCAGATGGGGACAGCCATACTTCGGTGGCGCTGGCGCGAATCATTCTTGCGCAGAGCTACGGCGCGACGCCGAACGTCATCACCGTCGATGCGCGGGAGCGGGCGCGGGAAGGGATTGGCGCAGGTGAAGCTGTCTTGATGATTGGGGACAAGGTGGTGACTTCGCCACCGGCCGAGGCGCGCGAGCTGGCGCTCATGGATTTAGGGGAGGCGTGGAAAGAGCTGACAGGGCTGCCGTTTGTCTACGCAGCGTGGATGTGCCTGACTTCGCGCGCAGACGACGACATGATGCGGTCGGCGGCGCGTCTTCTGGAACGGCAGCGGCTGCACAATCGCACACGGCTCGACTGGATCGTTAGCGAACGGGCGCAGGAACACGGCTGGGGCGCCGCGGATGCAGGAGAGTATTTGGGAGAATGCATTCGGCACGACGTCGGCGACGAACAGCGAGAAGCGATCGAACGGTTCTTCGATGAGGCAGCGGCGCTTGGTGTGATTGGCAAGCGGCGGGTGACACGGTGGCTTTAAGGTGTAGAGCTTTCCCGTAGCGGAGTGAATAAATGGGTATTAATTTCCAATCAGGTCATCCGTGCGATGTGTACGAGGCGGAGTATGGAGCAAGGATTGGGTCACTGTTGCAGAATGAGTTGGGTCACGGAGTGCCATTGGGTATACCCGGAAAGCTCTTTTGTCTCGACGATCAACTCGGCTGGTCCTGGTGGAACGAAATGCGAAGGCTTGCAAGTGACAAACTCCCCGAGAATGACATTGAGCAGATCTCAGCAGTCGATGCTTGGCAAGGCGTTTACTTGGATAAAAATATTGATCGAGTTCTTTTGTGGCCAGACGGGAATCCTGATCGCAAAGACATGAACAAGTCCGTGGGTTTCGCAATTGACGTTGTGCAACAATCATGGTTTTTACAAAAACTGATTAAACTGGGAATTCGTAAAGCCCCCAGTGTTCCACCAGTTTCTACAACAGAAGCCGCCATGGAAGAAATGACCGCTAGATGTGGCGCAAGGCCTGGAGAAGGGAAGGCATTGCAGGTGGGCAACCTGCGCAAGCTCAAGAGCGAACTCGATGCGCTGCTTCAATCGATCGGAACGGATTCGAACGCGACCGCGGTGACCAAACTCATGCAGTCGTATGCTGAAGACGATGATCGCGTGGATGATGACCCTGAAATTCAGTGTCTGTGCCACGCCTGGTTGACTGCGACTCATGCGATCGAAAATAAAGCGCCTCTCTGGCTTGTTAAATAAGACACGCAGCCAATCGCACTACACATTAAACAAGAAATGACAAACATCCCCATCCTGCATGGTGTAGGTCTTTCCTTCTACGCGCATTTTTCCAGCTTCGCGGATTGCTTTTTCGCTTTTATATTCGACAAGCTCTGCAACTGAATAAATCTCAGCGCGAATGAAGCCGCGCTCGATGTCGCTGTGAATCGTACCTGCTGCCTTCAAGGCGCCGGCGCCTGAGGGAATGGTCCACGCGCGAACCTCTTTCGGGCCGGCGGTGTAGAAACACTGCAAGCCCAGCAGCCCGTGCAGGGCGCTGGCCAACATCGGGAGGGCAGGCTCCTTAATCCCGAGCCCCTCGAGCATTTCACGCTGTTCTTCATCGGAAAGTTCGGCGAGTTCCGCTTCGAGCTTGGTGCAGACCGCGACCGCCCGCATCCCCTGGCTTTGGGCGTGAGCGCTGACGCGCTGCGCCAGCTCGTCTTCGCCGCCGATGTCATCCTCACCGACATTGGCGACATAGACGACCTTCTTCGCTGTGATGAGTCCAAGCTCTCTGAGCGCAGCGAGTTCGGCTTCCTCGCCAATGGTTTCGTCTGCGATGAGCGCCCTGACAGGCTTGCCCTCTTCAAGCGCGGGGAGCAGTTTCTTGAGAAGCGCCAGCCGAACGACGGCTTTGGGATCGCGGCTTCGGGCGGACCGCTCGGCGCGAGGGAGTGCGTTCTCGACAACTTGCAGATCGGCGAGCAGCAACTCAGTGTCCACGGCGTCAATATCCCGATTGGGATCGCGCGGCGTTCCGGAGCCATCATCAAAGCAGGGTACAACGTGGCAGACGGCGTCCACCTGGCGGATATGATCAAGAATTTTCCCGCTCTGTCCGCCGCCGGGCGCGAGGCCCGCGATGTCGACGACCTGAAGAGTTGCCGGGGTGATCTTTTCCGGCGGGATGCACTGGGCAATCTTCTGGAGCCGGTCATCGGGGATGGGCGCGACGCCCATCGCGGCGCGTCCGCCGGGGTTGTCGCTTCGAACGCCCGTCAGCGCTGCAAATAAGGTTGTCTTGCCAACGAAGGGCAATCCGATCAATCCAACTTCCATAGCGCTCTTCCAGCTGAAAACCACATGTGACGCCGACGCGACCGCGCCGGCAAGTTCAGCATTCTACACGCCGCCGGTTCTTTCCAGGCCTGGCGCCGTCATGGAAGCAGCGACGCCACGACCTTTTCACCTTCAAAGCGCCCCCACGCAGCTTCCCGTGAGATGGCGTCATCGAGAAGAGCGAGATATCGCGAGCCCGCCAGTTCCTCACAGCCGAACTGATCGATGTGCTCATTCCAAAACTGGGTGTCGAAGAGTGTGTAGCCGCACAAGCGAACGTGCTCGAGGAGGGCGAGCAGGCACATCTTGCTGGCGCCTGTCCCGTCGAGCGGATGGCGCGATCCATCGGCTTGCCGGGTGGCGGGTTGGCAGAACATCGATTCGCCGAAGAAGGCGGCGCCGAGCGAAACGCCATAGACTCCTCCGACGAGATGGTCGCGGCCGGCTTCGTTCTGGGCCCATGCTTCAATGGAATGTGCATGGCCGGCTTCGTGGAGCATCGTGTACCAACTGACAATGCGCTGATCGATCCAGCTCAACGCCTCGGCCGGGCGGGGAGCGGCGCACGCCTTGACAACGGCTGTAAAGGCTGTGTCTGCACGGAGTTTGAAGCGGCCAGAGCGAAGGACTCGTCGCATGGATCGCGGAACGTGGAATCCACGTTCGCCGTCGTGCTCGCCGAGAAGAGGAATAACGCCGCGCGGGTCCGCGGAGTAAAAGTGAATGGTCCCAGCCTCGGGGTCCGCCATGGGGAATGCCCCCTGTCGGTACGCCTCCAGCAACACCTCGATCGCCGCCCGTTTCTCTGATGAGAGCTTCACACCCCAACTTTACGCTCGAAATCACCATGGGCGCTGTGGCGGGGTCTCCGGCTCGTGACTCGGCTGCATCGCTGTCTCGTCGCGCCGGTTCAAACTCCTGACAGCCGGACCCCCGGTGCGCGTCTACACGTCTATATTGGGGGTCCGCGACCCTTCCGCACAGGCGGGGTGTTCACCCTGATACTCCGCCCGCGACACGAAACAGGAGGTTTAGCTTTGACGGTCGATGTTCAACAGATTTCTCAGCAGGTCGAGCAGGAGGCCGCTGTCATCCGCTCCTTGATCGCGCGGGTCGGCGAGACCATCGTCGGGCAGCGATACATGATCGAACGCCTGCTGGTGGGGATGCTTTGCAATGGGCATGTTCTGCTCGAAGGCGTCCCGGGGCTCGCCAAGACTCTGACAGTGACATCACTGGCGAACGCCATCCATGCGAAGTTTCAGCGGATCCAGTTCACGCCTGATCTTCTTCCAGCGGACCTGGTGGGCACGCTTATCTACAACCCGCGCGAGGGGACCTTCGCGCCGCGCAAGGGGCCGATCTTCGCCAACATCGTTCTGGCGGATGAAATCAATCGCGCGCCTGCGAAAGTCCAGAGCGCGCTTCTGGAAGCGATGCAGGAGAGGCAGGTGACGATCGGCGACGAAACCTATCCACTACCCGAGCCCTTCCTCGTTCTCGCGACACAAAACCCCATCGAGCAGGAGGGAACGTATCCGCTTCCTGAGGCGCAGGTTGATCGTTTTATGCTGAAACTCAAGATCGTCTACCCCAGCAAGGCTGAGGAGCGCGAGATTCTTGATCGGATGGCATCCACGGCGCCCCCGGCCTCTCTGGAGGCGATGATCCAGCCTGATGAAATCATCCGCGCTCGCCGGGTTGTGGATCAGATCTACATCGACGACAAGATCAAGGATTACATCGTCGATGTGATTCACGCTTCGCGCCAGCCAGCGGAATACAACATCGATGTTGACAGGCTTATCGAGTTTGGCGCCTCGCCGCGGGCGACGATCGCCCTGACGCTCGCCTCCAAGGCTCACGCCTTCCTGGAGGGACGAGGCTATGTCACGCCGCACGATGTTAAGACGATCGGCCTGGATGTGCTGCGGCACCGTATTGTGCCAAGCTATGAAGCGGAAGCTGAGGAAATGACCAGTGATGATCTCGTGACAGAAATCTTTAACCACGTTCCCGTGCCGTAATCAGAGAGGCAGCGGATTCACAGAAGGAGGGCCACGCGGCGCTGCGAGGCATCTCACTTCGAAAATCCACTTTTCACCTTAGCGTTTCTCTATTCTGTTCCCTGCCCAATACATTGCACTGTGATGCTGACCGAAGAACTCATGCAAAAAGTCAGGCGCCTGCAGATTATTACAGGCCGCCGCGTCGACGAGCTTTTCGCCGGCGAATACAACTCCGCCTTCAAGGGGTTGGGGATGGAGTTTGCCGAGGTGCGCGAGTACCAACCCGGCGATGACATCCGCACCATTGACTGGAACGTGACGGCGCGCACCGGTGTTCCACATATTAAGCGTTTCAAGGAAGAGCGCGAACTCACCGTCATGCTCGTGGTCGATCTCAGCGCCTCCGGACTCTTCGGTTCGATCTCGCAGTTCAAGAGTGAGCTTGCCGCGGAGCTTTGCGCTGTGCTCGCGCTCGCCGCCACGCGCAATAACGATAAGATTGGCTTGCTCATCTTCACAGATCGCATCGAGCTGCACATCCCTCCCAAGAAGGGGGTCAGGCATGTGCAGCGCATTATTCGGGAGGTGCTCGGGTTTGAGCCGCAAGGGCGCGGGACCAAAGTCGCCCTTGCTCTCGACCATCTACTGGCGACGCTCAAGAAAAAATCTGTCGTCTTTCTTGTTTCTGACTTTGTCGATGATGATTTTCTTGTTCCGTTGCGCATTCTTGCGCGGCGGCACGACGTTGTCACCGCTCTCGTTTCCGACCCGCGTGAGCTCATCACGCCCAATGTCGGGATGATCGAGCTCGAAGACGCTGAAACCGGCCGAATTATCACCTTTGACACCGGCGCAAAGCGTGTCCGGAGGGAACTCAATCAGCGCGAAACGGAACGCCGAGATCAACTCGCGAGCGATTTGTGCCGAGCCGGCGTCGACATCATCCCCGTCTCCACCGGGACGCCCTATGTGCAGGCCCTCATCGAGTTCTTCCGAACACGCGAGCGCCGACGGAAGCGGGGCCGACGATGATCGAGCGCGCTCCCCAAAATATACTGAAACATCGCGTTCAGCTGGCGTCTCTGCCCAGATGTGTTTGGCTCCCTGCGCTGGTTGCCGGCCTTCTTGCATTGACTGCCTGCGCCGACAAGGCAGCGACAGATGTGGGCGAGCACGCCTTCGACCAGACCATTCAGGATGGCGACCTCACCATCCGCACGCACGCGGACAAAGATGCGCTGACCGTCGCGGATCGTGTTCATCTTGAGTTCACAATCACAGCGCCCGAGCAGTTCGCAGTCGAGCTTCCCGAACGCCCTGAATCGATGGGCGATTTTACGATTGCTCAGTGGACTTTCACGCAGCGCCAAATTGGAGCAGGCGGCGAATCGACCCAGACTATCCACGCACGACTCGAACCCTTTCTCCCCGGCGAAAGCGTTATTCCGTCCTTGGAAGTTGTAGCCGTCAATCCCGCCGGCGAGCGCATCGTATTGACGACGCCCGCCATTCCCGTCACCATTCGCTCCGTGCTTGCAGCAGATGACGCTGTAGAGATCACAGGACTCAAAGAAGTCGCAGCAGCGCCTCCCAGGCCGGCATGGCTTCTTGTGCTTTGGATTGTCGTCGGTGTTGTTGTGATCGCCGCCGTTGTTCTGTTCATTGTCCACTTCAGAAAAGCGCGCGTGGCAGAAGAAGAGCAACTCTCTCCCGCAGAGCGCGCTTTACGGCGGCTGCAAGCTCTATTGGATCGAAACCTCGCTGGCCGGCGCGAGTTTAGGAGCTTCTACAACGAACTGTCCGAGCTTCTTCGGATCTACATAGAAGACCGTTTCGGCGTCCGCGCTCCTGAACAAACAACCGAAGAGTTTCTTCGTGATATGAATGCGCGCGATGTGCTGACCTCCAACGAGCTGACCACGCTCCGTGAATATCTTCGCCATTGCGATCTGGTGAAGTTCGCGGCCATGGAGCCTTCGCCTGCTCAGGTAGATGAAAGTGTGGGCACAACCCAGCGCTTTATTGAAAAGACCGCGACGCCTCGTGCTCACGAACTTATTGAAGATGAAGTAACACCAACCCTTGAAGGAGTCGCTGCCTAAAACGCCCGCACGACACCATGCGATTCATGTGGCCCAACCTGCTGTTCCTGCTTCTGCTGCTGCCTGCCGTCGCTGCTGCTCTTTACTGGCGCGCGCGCTTCAGGCGAGCTGCGATTACCTTCTCGACAATCTCCCAAATCCAGAGCATTCGTCCATCATTCCGGCAGCGCCTCAGCCCTGTGATTCCGCTGCTGCGCCTTGTTGGCCTTGCGCTGCTCATCATCGCGATCGCCCGCCCACAGCAGGGCATGAGCGAGCAAACAGAAATTACAACCGAAGGCGTCGCGATCGAACTCGTCATTGATCGCTCCAGCTCGATGGCAGAGCCCATGCGCCGCGGAGGCGCGATGGTTTCAAGGTTCGAGGTTGTCAAGGAAGTGATCGAAAGCTTTCTGATTGGCGATGGAGATGACCTCGATGGGCGACCCAACGACCTCATTGGCGTAGTTGCGTTCGCGCGCTTTGCTGAAACCATCGTCCCGCTGGTGCGCTCGCGCACAACACTTGTCGATCTCGTGCGCGATATGAAGACAGCCCAACTGCGCATGGAGGACGGCACCGCGATCGGCGACGCGATCGCCCTTGCTGCTGCCCGCTTGAAAAAAGCGGACGAGGAGTTCGCGGCGCGTCAGGGGGACGCGGACTTCGAAATAAAGAGCAAGGTCATTATTCTCCTCACGGATGGCCAAAACAACGCCGGTGAAGTGCATCCGGTTGCCGCTGCCAAGCTCGCGAGTGAATGGGGCGTGCGCATTTACGCGGTCGGCATCGGTGACACAACAACCCGCCAGCGAGGAATACTTCAAATCGTTCGCGGCGTTGACGAAGGCATGCTGCGCGAAGTCGCGCAGGCGACAGGCGGCAGGCACTGGATCGCTTCGGACGCGGAGTCTCTTAAAGAAGTGTACGAAGAGATTGATCGCTTGGAAAAAACTCGCGTTGAATCTATTGAATACACCGACTACACCGAAGCATTTATGCCTTTCGCGCTCGCTGCGGCCTTGTGTTTGCTAGCTGAGACACTCTTCCGCTGGACACTTTTCGGAAGGATTCCCTGATGCAGTTCGGCGCTTACGAATGGCTTCATGCTCTGTGGCTGGCGCCAATCCTCGTGGTGTTTGCAGCCATTATTGCCCAGCGTCGTCGGGCTCGCCTGGCGCGCTTCATCGCGCGCGACCTTCTTCCTGCGCTCAATACGAGTGCGGCGCCCGGGAAACGGCGGATGAAGGCGGGGCTTATCATTACGGCGCTCGCACTGATCATCGTCGCGCTGACCCGCCCGCAATGGAATCCACAGCCGCGCGAGGTTCGCAGGATGGGTCGGGATATTGTCTTTATCGTCGATGTCTCCCGCTCCATGCTCGCCGACGATCTCAGCCCGTCGCGCCTGGAGCGAGCCAAAATCGCGATCGGCGATGTTCTTGACACACTGCAAGGCGATCGCATCGCGCTCATTGCGTTCGCGGGAACCGCCGTCGTGAAGACACCGCTCACACTTGATTACGGTTTTTTCAGACAATCGCTCGATGACCTCTCGCCTGATTCAGTCGCGCGCGGCGGCACACTCATCGGCGACGCCCTTCGCAAGGCTGTCGTTGATGTGTTCGAAGAAAAACAGGGTGGTTTACGCGACATTGTTCTCATCACCGATGGCGAAGATCACGAATCGTTTCCTGTCGAAGCTGCTGCCCGCGCGGGGGAGCTCGGCATGCGCATCATTGCGATCGGCCTCGGTGATGAACACGTCGGCAAGCCCATTCCTATTACGGATCAGTTTGGCGGCCGGTCCTACATCCGCCACAACGGCGAAGTTGTTCTCAGCAAGCTGGACTCCACGACGCTTCGCAAAGTTGCAGAGAGCTCCGCGGGCGGCGTGTACTTCAACGTCGCGACAGGAAACATTAATCTTGATGAGGTCTACAGCCAGCTCATTCTTGACGCTGAAAAGCAGGAACTTGAATCGCACGAAGCGGTTCAATACCAGGAAAAGTTCTACATTTTCCTCGCCACTGCCGGCGTGATGCTCATTGTGGAGACTTTCATTAGTGATCGAAAGAAGCCATAGTACGATGAAGACAACTGCCGTCATACTCTTTGCAACGGTGCTCTCCGCGCCCGGCGCCCGTGCGGCTTCTGAGCGCGACCTCATCAATCGCGGCAATGAGCTGTTTCACACCGGCGATTACGAACAGGCTGCGAACCAGTATGTTCTTGCAGCGGAACGTGATCCAAAGCTCTTTGAAGCGATCTACAACAACGCTTGCGCCCAGCATGAGCTCGGCGAACTCAAAAGCGCGAGCGAACTCTTCCAGCAGGCGGAACTCGCTGCCCGCACCGATGAACAGGCCGCCAAGGCTCGCTTTAACCTTGGCGTCGCGACCCACCAGCAAGCATTCGCTGAGGCGCAGACGGATCCGAAGGCCGCAATCGAAACACTGACACGCGCCGCCTCCATGTTCCGTGGCGCCAGCGAGCTCAACCCCAACGATCCCGAAGCTCCGCGCAACCTGGAACGCACGCAACTGGCGATCAAGAACTTCCGCGACCTGATCGAACAGCAACAGCAAATGCAGGAACAAATGCAGGAGCTCGCCGAAGAGCTTCAGGATCTTGCTGAAGAACAACAGCAAGAGGGTGATGACAACAAACAAGACGCCGATCAACAAGATCAACAATCGCCGAAGCAACAAGAAGAACAACAACAGCAAGCCGGGGAGCGACAGCAGGAGCTTTCCGAACGAACCGCTGAAGCTCAACAAAAACTCGACGAACTCGCCCAACAATCAAGCCCGCCGCAACAAAGCTCTCAAGACAATCAACCGCAGCAATCACCTATCCAACAAGCCGAGCAGGACCTCCGGGAAGCTCGCCAGGCTCAACAACAAGCTGAACAGCAGCTCGCGCAAGGCGCCACCGCGGAGGCTGCGGAATCACAAAAGCAGGCCGCCGACGAACTCCGCCAGGCTCTCGAACAGCTCAGCCAGGAACAGGAACAACAGCAAGGCAAGCAGGGAGAAGAATCCGAACAGGATGGCGAGCAGTCCGATGAACAAGGTGAAGACAGCCAGCAGCAGGAGGGCGATCAAAGTCAGCAAAACCAGGACGACGCTGAAGCAGATGAATCCAACCAACAGCAGAATGGCGCCCAGACCGGCGAGGAGCAGTCCGTGGAAGACTTCCTCCGCGCTGAAGTCATCGAAGATCTGCTCGACAAGGAACAACAAAACGCAGAAGAGCGCGACGCAGCCCTTCGCCGCGTTCTTGGGAAGAATGAACCCGTCGAGAAGGACTGGTAAGCATGATGCATAGCGCCTTTCGCATCATCCCGTTGTTATTGATGGTGTGCCTGCTCGTTGCTCCGGGCGCAGGCGCTCAGGACGTTCGCGTGTTTGCGCAGATTCAGGACGAGGTTGTGTACGCCGGCGCTCCGTTTACGGCGCTCGTCGTCGTCAATGGCGCGACTGACTCCTCGATTCCCACCAACGCTGAATCGCCCGGCGTCACGCTGAGCTATGTCGGCGCCAGCCCTGAGTCTTCATCCCACGTCAGCATTATCAACGGTCGCCGCACCGAGCGAAAAATTCTCCGCGTCATCCATCAGTTTCAAGGCAGAATTGACCAAGCAGGCCAGCATGTCATCCCCGCCTTCACCGTTGACGTAAACGGCCGCACGCTTCGCTCGAATACTGTTCCGATCGATGTGCGTCCCGCGATGAAGGAGGCGGAGTATGTCGTTGATGTCAAGCTCAGCAAGACCAGTGCGTATGTCGGCGAGCCCATCAGCGCTACTGTCACTTGGTTTATCCGGGAAAACCGTCCGACGCGAGCCGCATTCTGGTCGGCGCCCAGCGATGACTTCGCCTATGCAAAAGCGCCAGACCCCGTCGCCCGCGCAGACCAAATAGTCGAAGGCGTCACGTTCGACGGCGAACCTGTCCGCGGCGTGCAGGGCGCCGCTCGCCTCAACGGCGAAACTGTTCAGGCCATCACCATCGAGCGCATCATTATTCCAACACAACCCGGCTCACTTACTCTTCCTCCATTCACGCTTGATGCGGACGCCGAAGTCGGGCGACGCCGCGCGTTCGCGTTTGGCGATCGCTCTATTACAGAGCGCGTCGTTGTCCAAACCGCCCCCATCACGCTCGATATCCGTCCTCTTCCCACTGAAGGGCGCCCCGCAAGTTTCAATGGCCTCATCGGCGCCTACACGATCCGCGCCGCCGCCTCGCCCACTGAAGTCAACGTGGGCGATCCTATTGAACTGGAAGTGCGCATATCCGGGCCGGCGCCCATCGACATCGTTCCTGATCTCAACCTCGCATCCCAGCCGGCGCTGGCGCACGACTTTCGTTTCTCGTCAGAGGGCGTGGATGTTTCTGTCGAAGGCCGGGACAAAGTCTTTCGCACAACCGTGCGCGCCAAGCGAGATGATGTGCAGTCAATCGCTCCCATCGAACTTGGCTACTTCGACGCGCCGCGAGGCGAATACCGCGTCGCCGAAAGCAGGCCCATTCGGCTGAACGTTCGCCCGACTCGCCAGATCACCATCGCCGACGCCGACGGCGTTCGTCCCACATCGATGGGAAGGACGCTCGAATCCGTCGCCGGCGGCCTGACTCCCAACTACACAACGCTCGCGGCGCTCGAACCGGAAGACCGGAGCGTGCGATTCTTTCTTACAAATCCATCGCGCATCGCCGCCGTCGCGGCGCCCGCTGCGATTTACGCGCTCGCCGGCGCTATCGCCTTCGCCCGCCGCCGTGATACTCAGACCCCCGCCAGGCGCCGTCGTCAGGCCCTCGACGCCGCTCGAATGTTGCTCGATGAAAGCAAGACAAGCGCTGATCCTGCGCAGTCGTCTGCGCTTGTCAGCCGCGCGATATGCAGTTTCATCGCTGAAGCTCACAATCAGCCCCCAAGCGGCGCCACCCGCGGCGAGTGTGTTGAGCTCATTCAGAATCACAACGATCAGCTTGCCAGCGATCTCGACACACTCCTGGCAGATTGCGATTCCATGCAGTTCGCGGGCGCGACGCATGAACGAACGGATGATCTCCATCGTCGGGCGGCATCCCTGCTCGATCAACTCCAGAGCGAGCTGGAGAGCGTCGAATGAAAACAACCCCGCGCCTTCTCAAGACAGTCGTGATTGGTATTCTCGCAATTATGACAATCGCGCTGAGCCCGCACGCCAAGGCGCAATCCCAAAACTCCCTCTCCCCCGAAGCCCGCGCTGAAATATTCACAGAAGCAAACAGCCGCTTCGATCAAGCAGTCGCCCTTCTCGACGATAACTTCCCTCGCGCTCATTCTCTTCTTCAGGACGCCATCGCTCGCTACCAGCGCCTTGTAGACGATGACGGCGCCAGCGGAATGCTCTTTTTCAATCTTGGCAACGCTCAGCTGCTCGCCGGCGACACCGGACGCGCCATCCTTAATCTCAATCGAGCCCATCTCACTCGCCCGTATGACGAAAACATCAGCCGCCGTCTCGCGCAAGCTCGCGCCCGCCGCCTTGACGACATCCCGATGGCGCCCCGGAGCCGCGCCATCGAAACAGTCCTCTTTTGGCATTACGACTTCAGTCCCCACGCTCGATGGTGGATTTTCACCATCGCGTTCAACGTCTTATGCCTGCTTGGCGCCGCCCGCCTGCTCGGTTTGATTCGCACGTCACTCAGTTGGCCGCTCGCTGGCAGTGTGCTGATCGCAGCCCTCTTTGCCGGATCCCTCGCTTGGGACTATTTCACAAACCCCCACGCCGATGAAGCGGTCATCGTCGTTGAGGAAATCGAAGGGCGCCAGGGTCCTGACGACGCCGGCTACTCTCAAAGTTTCTCCGCGCCCCTTCACGCCGGAGCTGAAGTTCAGATACTCGAAGATCGGGGCGCCTGGGCTCGCGTTCGTCTGTCGGATGATCGAGAAACCTGGCTTCCCGTCAGCGCTATAGAGCGCGTCACGCTGCGTCAAGCACGCGATTGATGAGCGCATTGACAAACGAAAACCTCGATCCATGGAACGCATGCTGCGTTGACTTTGCAGCGCGCAAACGCGCACGCTCCAGATCCGCCGCGACCGCTTGAATCTGGATGGGCGCCGCATCACGCCACTTCTCCATGATCGCTTGTACTTTCTCAAGCTCTTCGTGGTCGAGCCAAACTCCCCCGCACTGCCCGCACTTGTCAACAAAAACTCCGCTATCCCCGCCGTAGTTGATCACATTCATCGCGGCAGAGCACCCTGGGCATTCCAGTTGTCGCTCCACCTGTTCATCAGGAACGCCAAAGCATGGCGCCGCAGCAAATGCTTCCCGATCTAGCTCCTGATCAAACAGCTCTTCACGAGTGCGCACAATATGCGCGATCTGCTCCGGCTCAAGGAACTCCCCGCCGCAACTCTCGCAGGCATGAATACTAACACCCTCGTAACAAATCGTTGCCAGAGCCGTATCACAAATCGCGCAGCGCATCTCTCCTCCTCCTGCTCCAAAACCCGACACTCTTCTGGCACATCGACGGCTTGCCGCTTCCGCTCCCGTCAGCCCGCCACTCAGCCTCCATCTGCGCCCCATTCGCCCCGGCGCAACCCGCGCAGCCACCCCAAACCAAACGCACCGACGCCCCCCAATCCATCGTCCCGGTACGATGTGTCCAATGTCCAGCCAAGTTCGCATGACCGACGTCGCCCCCCGGGACGGCCTTCAGAATGAGCCCAATCTCATTCCAACCGCGGACAAGGTGCGCCTCATCGAACTCCTCGCTCGCGCCGGTGTCAATGAAATTGAAGCAACCAGCTTCGTCTCTCCGAAGTGGATCCCCCAACTCAGCGACGCAGCCGAAGTCCTCGCCGCTGTCGCTCAACTGAACCTTCCAAATCCACCTGTCTTTTCTGCACTCGTTCCAAATGAACATGGCATGGATCGCGCCCTCCACATCCATTCCGATTCGTTTCCCCTCAAAATCGCCGTCTTCACCGCCGCCTCTGAAACCTTCTCGCAAAAGAACACCAACACAACCGTCGCCGGATCCATAGCGCGTTTCGGCGCCTTTCTCCCCCGCGCCTTCGACGCTGGCATGAGCGTTCGCATGTACATCTCATGTGTCGCACGTTGCCCCTTTGACGGCCCCACCGACCCGGACTTCGTCCGCCAGATCGCTGATGATCTCCTCGCTCTCGCTCCCGCTGGCGCTATCGAAGCAGGGTGCGTCGAAATAGATCTCGGCGACACGATCGGCGTCGCCTACCCGGATGACATCAAGTCTCTTCTCATTCGCTTCGAGGACGAAATCGCTCGCGACATGTTCGTCCTCCATCTTCACGACACATTCGGCCGCGCCGCTGACTGCGCAGAACTCGCGCTCGCACTCGGCGTCCGCTCATTCGACTCCTCCGTCGCCGGGCTCGGCGGCTGCCCCTACGCGGGCACACCAGAAAAACCCGCGCCCGGCAATATCGCCACCGATGTGCTTCTCAACACCATCGAAAGCTCCGGTTACACAACCACCATCAACAAGGACGCGCTCGCCCAGGCGACCTCCTTCGCCCAGGAGCTTCTCGCATGCCCACGTGTGGAGCCCGCCGAATGATTCGCCTCGATCATCAAACAATTGACGGCGCCCGGATCGCCATCATCACGCTTGATCGCCATGAAAAGCGCAACGCCCTGACGCCGGACATGCTTGAGAATATCAAGCTCTGCGCCGACCACGTCCACGAAGAGCAGCCGCATCCTCGAGCCCTCGTCCTCGCCGGCGCCGGCGATGTGTTCTGCGCCGGATTTGATCTCTCCCTCTGCCGCGATGACGACCTCATGATGAGCGCACTGCTCACGCGCCTCGCTGAGACAATCCGCACGCTGCGCCGCCTGCCTATTCCTGTCGTCGCCTCTGCCCACGGGGGCGCGATCGCCGGCGGCTGCGCGCTGCTTTGCGGCGCCGACATCGTCATCACCAATGCTACCGCTAAGCTCGGCTACCCCGTCGTTCGCCTCGGCGTTAGCCCCGCGGTCACGTCGCCGCTCCTGCGCGCCGCAGTCGGTCAGGCTCGCACGCGCGAGCGCCTTCTCGATCCTCAACTCATTGATGGCGCCGAAGCGCTGCGCATCAGCCTCGCCCATGAATGCCTCGATCGCGCTGACGATGTCTTTCCCCGCGCCGTTGCAGTTGCCGCCTCGCTCGCCGCCAAACCGCGCCACGCCATCGCCGTCACCAAGCGCTGGCTCAACCAACTCGACGGATCATACGAAGACGAAACGCTCGATCGCGCCCTGAACGCTTCGCTTGCCCTCGCGGGAAGTGAAGAAGAGCGCGAGCGCCTCGCAGCTCTTTGGACGAACTGAAAAGATACTTATGAGACAAGGGAACCCAGCCCAATGAGCGACCTCGCCCTGCTCACCATCGAGAACGCCATCGCAACCGTTACGCTCAACCGCCCCGATGCGCGCAACGCCCTCTCGCCGGAGCTCCTCGAAGCGCTCCTCGCGCGATTCGATGAACTCGCCCAGCGCGCTGACGCCAACGTCTGCATCATTCGCGGCGCCGGCAAGGCATTCTGTGCAGGCATGGACCTCAAGCGCATTCTCGATGACGCCACTGCGATCGCCAACCTCCTCAAGTCAATCGCAGAACTGACGCTCAAGGTGCGCACGCTCCCAATCCCGGTCATCGCCCAGGTGCACGGCGCCGCGATCGGTGGCGGGTGCGGCCTCACCTGCGTTTGCGATTTCGCCATCACACATGCAGAAGCAAAGATCGGCTACCCGGAGGTCGATCTCGGCGTCTGTCCCGCCGTCGTCGCCCCTTGGCTCATTCTCCGCGTCGGCGCCGGCCAGGCTCGCCGGATTCTTCTTCAAGGCGGGACTCTGTCGGGCGCGCGCGCCTATGAACTCGGTCTTGTCACGCAACTCACCCCCGCTGACGAACTGGAAAACACGGTGATGTCGCTCGCGGAGCGCCTCGCAAAAGCTGGTCCGGGCGCAATCAGCGCCACCAAGACCTGGCTCAATCAACTCGAGGGCGGAGAGACTCTCGCCCAGCAGGTGCGCCAAGGCGCCATTATCAGCGCAGAAGTCGCATCATCCACTGAAGCGCAAGAGCGCCTGCGCGCAGCGTTCAGTCGTTGATGGCGCTCACGCCGCCACGCTGAACGATCAACGTCACCGGCCCCTCATTCACCAGCGCCACCTGCATCGCACCACCAAACACGCCGGTTTTCACCTCTACACCAAACTCGTGCGCAAGCGTCGCGCACACGCGCCCGATCAACTCTTCCGCGCGATCCGGTGATTCAGCATTTCCAAAGCTCGGCCGGGTTCCCTTCCGTGTGCTCGCAGCCAAGGTGAACTGACTGATCACCAACACAGCGCCCCCGACCTCGCGCACATCAAGATTCATCTTCCCCTCCGCGTCCTGAAACATGCGCAGCGACGCGATTCTCCCCGCCATCCAATCGGCCAGCGCTTCATCATCGCCCCGCTCGACACCCACCAGCGCGACAACGCCCTTGCAAATCGCCTCAAAATGCCCGGCCCCGCGCCCTTCCTCGACCGCCACCGACGCCTGCGACACTCGCTGAAAAACGCCAATCACAACTCATCCTCTGGCGCTTCATCTCCGCCGGCGCCTTCAAATTTGTCCACCATCAACGTCCCCACGATCGCTACCAGCGCCACACCGACAGCCACCGGCAACGGCGCCCGAAACTGCGCAAGCCCAAGCGCATGAACAACAAGGTGATACGCAGCTCCCAGACACGCCAGCCCGATCACTGCATGTGAAACAGCGCTCGCACGCCCAACTCCAGGAACAACAAGCGCCCGCTTCGGCGTCGACGACCGCGCATCCAACAGCAGCGCGCCACCCGCCACAAGCAGACCCGCCGCCCCCAACAGCATTAATGCTTCGCGCAGCCCAAATATCATTAACAACCCAGATTCTGTCTGACTGTATCTACCAACCAGAGTGATGGGATCATGATCTAAAACATCGCCGCGGCGCACGAGCTGACCATCGCCATGCCCTGCTGATCCATCGCCGCCGCATAGTTCAACATCTTCACTGAGTTCGGCTTCACAATGCGCTGCGTCGCGATGATGTTCCCAATGCTGCACCACCGCGTCGGGTTCTGCTGCCACGCCATCGCGGTCACCAACTCATCCGGTTTGATGTTCGCGACGTGCTGAAGCATCTCCCGATCATGGCTCAGCACCTTGTTCCGCATCGCCACAATCTCATCTTCGTTGCCCGCCAACGGCTTCGGATCCCCGAACTGCGGCCCCACATGGCTTAGATCAGCAGAGCTCACAATCAGCGTCCGTCCGGGTGATTTCTCAATCGCCGTCTTCATCGCATCAACAAATGCGTCAATTCCAAGTCCCGCGCCGTCATAGCTCTCCCCACTCGCGCGCACAGGATCCTGCACCAGCGCTGCGAAAATCGGTAGGCCGCCGCCATTTTCGTTGGCGCCAAAGACATGTTGAATCCACGCAGCCTGCAGCTCGATCGAGTGCTCCCGCTCGTGGTCATACCGATGCTCAATCAGTTTCCCTGCATCCGCCTCCCCAAGCTCCTGCGTCAAGATCGTATAAAAACCCTCATCCAAAGGGCTCATTCCAAGCGGCGTCTCAAACCCCTTGTCACAACCGCACACACCCGTCGCCATCCCGAAATGGTTTGTTCCCAGAATCACGACCCGATCCGGGCGATCGACCACGCGCATCCGACCATAGACATGCGCATAATTAATCCACCCGCGCGCATAATCCAGGTGCGGCGCCACAATCGCTTTCGGCAGCTCATCAAAGCTCGGATCCTGCACCGCCGCGAGCGCCTGATCAATCCAGGCGTCCATTTGCTTGCGCAACATGTCGCCGCCCAACTCAGCCTTTTTCTCGTCCGTCGCCTGCTCTTCACCAAGCTCCTGCACAACCATCGCATCAGCAAGCTGCGCCGTCGAAGCAGGGGGCAGGTGCGGCATGGATTCGAAGTCGCTGCGCAACTTCTCCAGCATGCCCTCGAACTTCGGCCCGTCAATCAACGCCGCATCGTGCAGCTGCGCCACCAACTGCTCAAGCATCTCCCGCGTCAATCCCCGACCGACCTTCTCAACAATTGCGTCCAGATCATTCTCACCCGTCATGTGCGGCAGGATCGCCTGGGCTGCGGGAGCGGTGAAAACGATTTTGTCTGAAATCTGCTGAGCATCCGCCAGACCCAGGAGAACCTGCTCGCCATTCTTGGCGGGAAACCCGCGAATCGGACGCAGCTTCGGCTTCAACTGGCTCGGGTCGCTGGGGTCAAAGCTGGGCGCCTCGGCTCCAGGGGAAGACCCGCCAGCCGCCGCCCCCGCTCCGTCCCCGTCCGTTGGTGGTGTTCTTTCGTTCATAGCCCTCAGTGTAGCTTTCGACACCCCCTCAAGTCCTGCTGCCCCTCGCTCCCCAGTGGCTTCTTTTGCCCCTCGAACCCCCGCTGGAGCCCCGCCCGCGCCCTTGCTACACTATTCGGCTCGGCGGAGCCCCTCTGGCTCCCCAAGTCCCCAACCCAGCCCCGCTACGCAAAGAGCCAAAGCCATGTTCGACGCGATCAAACCAGGACAGGACATCGAGGTCACCATCGCCACCGAGCCGCGACGCCACGCTGACCGCGAAACCATCCTTCGCCTCATGCGCCTCGATCCGCTCATTAAGAAGTCGCTCAGCTCCGCCCAGCACTATCGGATGAGCAACCTGTACGTTCGCTCCCGCGGCAGGCGCCCCTGGGCTGTCCGGCGCAAGTCCTCAAAGAGCGCTCGTGTCGAGCAAGGCGCGACGTGGAATATGAAGTACTACCCGGACATCGCCGCCGACTTCCAAGCTGTCGCGAAGTTCCTCAGCTTCAAATGAACTCTCAGAAGGTCGTCAGGCTCTGGCGCCACATTCGATTTTCACAAATTGGATTGGCGCAATCTCACTGCCTGTGCGCGATTTTGCTTTTGACGTGCGCACAACTCCTTGCAGGATGCGCACCAGAAGAGCAGTCGTCTTCCATCAAAACCGTCGAATACACCGTTCGCGGCAAGGTCATCTCCCTGCCTGATCCCGCGTCGCCGGCGAGTCAGTTGCAGCTGCACCACGAGCCGATTCCCCATTTTCGCGCCACCTGGCCCGACGGCGCACTCGGCATGCGCTCCATGATCATGCCCTTCGACATAGCCGATGGCGTCACCTTTGATGAAGTCAAGGTCGGCGACATTCTGGATCTGACCTTCGCCGTCGATTACGACCCGCAGAAACAGGGCAGGCCAACGGGGCTGGGCCGGGTCGTTCGATATGAAGAGCTGGATGCGAAAACCGAACTGATTTTTACGGACCCGAGCACCGACAGGACGGCGGATTAGTCGAACTCCGATTGGCGTAAATCGAGAACGCGCTTGCAGGCGCCGCCTTCACTCACGCCATTATCATTTTGACGACCCCCACGCGCCGAGCAGCAGGGCAAGATCTTCTGCGCGCACGATTCCGTTGCTGCTGAGGTCTGCCGGGTTGTTTGTTTGGGCCCAGGCTCCGAGCAGGAGCGCCAGGTCGAAGGCGTTCACGATGCCATCTGAGTTCAGATCGCCGTAGACGAAGGGCGCGAGGCTGAAGTCGTTTATCGCCATCGGGATTGGGGCGCCTTTGTTTGTTTGCTCCCACAAGTCATGAAGTGTGTTGCCCCAGTGGTTTGTTGTGTTTCCGTCGCGCAGCGCCTCGATGTAGTGCCGCGTGACAGTTTGGTAGTTCACGGTCACCTCCGCGCGCCCGGCGCCGGGCGGAAGCTGGTAATACACATCCGCCCAGTGTTGCCCATCGCTGTATTGCGCCCCGACGACCGGCGCGCCGGCTGCCTCATACGCTGCGTTGGCGAACCCGCGGGGTGGAATGCGATTGTCCTTTTCAATGGTGTCAGCCAGCGCCATATGACCCGTCAACCCCACTGGAAGCCCCGTCGCGCTAGCAGCGTCCTCACTCAGGCCCACGTGCATCTCGAAGATTGTTGTTGACTCTTCATCAAGGTGCGCCTCGTCGAAGTCGTAATGCCCGTACTCCTTGACGAGCACATCGCCAGCGCCATATATCTTGACGCCGATCCACACGCGGCGCCCCTCGATGTGGCCCGTCGGCAACTTGTGACCTGTCTCATTAATCACCCGAACCTTAATAGCCCCGCCAATCTGTGCGACTTCCAGCGAAGCAGCCCTTTGGAGCATTGAGATCGCCTTATCTCGTCCATCGGCCAGGGCGGCGACATCCACGGCTGGATCGTCCGCGTAATGCTTCGCGATGATGTCCAGCACCCACGCCGACGCTCCCGCAAAATCATGGCGAGCAAGATCCGTGCGCACAGGCCCGCCCGCAGCGCCTTGACCGGTTGCCTGCGGCATATGACAGTCCTGGCATGTGCTCACCGTCGTCGGACCCGCGCCGCCAAAACGGCCGCCCATGTCCACGCCGCCATTTGCAAACGAGCTGAGCTTCCATTCGGTGTATGTGCGCTCGAGCGGAAACTGCGTCGCGGGATTTTCATCTGGCGTCGCCATATCGATCATGTTGTACCGGTAGGTTCCGTTCGCCTGCTTCGCGACTGCGATATTTCCGACATCGTGGCACGTGCCGCAAAACGCGCCCGTCTCGTGAAACGCTGATGGGATCGCGACATGCGGCGCCGCAGGATCGCTGTAAGGCCCGCGCCGCCGGCCCAGCGGGTCCAGCACGAACATCGCGTTGCCATAATATTCCGGCGTTTCCGCGAGTCCGGCCAACACACCGACATCTTCCGGCGGGCTGACGCCTTCCTTATAGATCGGATCCACCATCGAATGGCAGAAGTGACAACTCACGCCATCTAAATCCGTTTGGGTCAGGGATTCACCCGAGGGGTCGGAGGCGGTGCCCGTCACATATGACATTGGAACGTGACAGCGCATGCAGAAGTAGCCGACGCCGTTGACATCCTGATTCGCGGTCGCCATCTGCGCGAAAAACAGCGGATCCCGGCCGGCGACACCCATCAGGCTCCCCTTCCACGGCCGATAGGGTTCGTTATCTTCGTCGTTGTAGTGGCTGTGACAGCCAACGCAGCCGGATGAGTCGCCGATCATGTTGATCGGGACATCGCCGATCTGCGTCCCGGAGAGATGGAAGTCTTCAAGAGTCGTCGGAACCAGCGCCGCGACGCCGACCCCAGCAGCGACCACCACCGCTGCCCCGCCGAGAACCCAACCCCGAGATCGCGCGCATCGCCGACCCATCGCTCATCCTCCTCCTGATATAGGACATGAATATCCTATATCAAAAAGAGAGCGTGTCCAGCGGAAAAACGACCGAACGCAGCCTCGTTTTCGGACCCCTATCGCTGCGTTTCAGACGCCGGCGGCTGTCGGCAAGCGCGCGAGATTTTGTACCGATTGTTCGCAAACATGCGATAGCCACGGTCAAAAATGATTCTCAGCAGCGGCGCCGAGGACAACAGGTAAATCGGGTATGTCCACCAGATTCGCCGCATGACATAACGATAGACATTCGCCCCGCACACCTGGCTTCCGTCAGCCAGCAGTAATCGCATGTCTGCAAGCAGGTCTTCATGTGAAAGGTCCAGCCGCTCCTGCACCCATTCATCTTGAAGGGGCGCCATAGTGATCCTGCGCTTGCGAAGAATCGGCCCCCAGAACAAGACCGACCGCGAACAGAACCCACAAGTGTTGTCGTACAGGATATGGCCGACCGGTTCGTTCATACTTCGCTCATAAAGGCAGTCGTGCTCCCATAAATACCTTCACCGCGGACCCATCTGCTAAAAACGCGGAGGCTGGAGATTGTAGGAACTCAACAAACTGATCTCCATAAAGCTCGGCGACATTACAATCCAGCCGCGCCTCTTTTGCCGCAGCGACGCGCCACTGCGGATGCTCCACGCGGTATTCGGTTGTGCGCCCGCCATGGCGTCGGGCGTAGCCCCAGTAATGCTCGGTGATAAACTCCTGGGCGCTTCCCTCTGCGACTTGTTCGGGATGGCCCGCCACGGTGATTTCAACTCTGTTTTCTTCGCCGCGAAACCGCCATGAGTAGGAGACCGTTCGCAACTCGGCGTCATTTTCTGCACCGATGCTGTGCCGCATCGGGAGCGCAACGTAGTTTTCTCCATAGAAAGTCCGCGCTGCCCAGGTGATCGCGCGACGTGGCACAATCTCCTTGACGAAGACGACAGCCCGGCGCCATCCCTCTCCATCTTTCCGCCGGACATAGAAGCGAAGATTCACCTCCTCGAAGTTTCGGTGAAAGGGAATCGGCACGCCCAGAACGCGCGTGTCGAGAAACTGGAAGCCAACAACACTCACGAAGGTTCGCCCTTGCCAGTCATCGAGCTCCGTTCCGTTAGGCACGAGCGGATGTAATACTGTGGGATCGATTTCGTAGTTCAGCATCACCAGGTGACGCCAGGAAGCAGTCAGGAATGGAGAGGCGCCAGCGCTCATCGATGTCGATCCTGCTTTAACTTGCCGCAATCGCGTCCGCCTCGGCAGTCAGCATTGAGTTCTGCAGCAGTTGCGGCGACTGCAAATGCCAAAACATTTTGTCGTAAGGCGGCTTTGTCTCTTTCGAGACACGGCCGTCAGCCGGCATCCTGGAAAACTTTTTCTTGGCTCGCCGCTGCGAAAGTCCACGTCTCTGCAGCGAACAGCGATCGCCGGGGCAGGCTCATCCAGGTTCGATCGCGTCGGCGGGCGGGATGCGATATCGGGAACGACGCCCGGTGGACAGCCCCCTTCGCAACCGCCTGCGCTGGATATTCGACCACGCTCGCCATCGAGACAGCCTATCAGGCCTGAGCAGGATCTTGGTCACTTGCCAAGTCGCTATCCATCCGGAATTTGAGGGCGCCCGCACACGGAGCCCGCGAAGTGGCTATGATTTGCCCATTCGCCGGTGGCCTCATCAATGCTCCCCCTCCATGACGGAAGGCGGGATGCCTGAGAATCTGCTGGCAGCGCCCATGATCGTACATCGTGGGACGCTCACCCAGGCAGGCCGCACTTGTTCCAATCAGATTTGGGCGAGGAAGCCCAAACGACGCACCTCGCGGTGACCATCGCGCGGTTCGAGGAGATCCCTCTGTTGCTGCACTTTTCATCCCTTGACCTCTCTCAACGCATTCTCGACGCCATCGCCCAGGAAGGCTACGACACGCCGACGCCGATCCAGGCCCAGGCGATCCCCCCAGCACTCGCCGGCCGTGATCTGCTCGGCTGCGCACAAACCGGAACCGGCAAGACCGCGGCCTTCGCGCTGCCCATCCTGCACCGCCTCAGCTCCGCCCCGGTTGATAAGTCTCGTCGCGGTCCGGTCACTCCCCGCGCTCTCGTGCTTTCGCCGACCCGCGAGCTCGCCAATCAGATCGAAGGAAGCTTCAAGGTCTACGGCCAATACACCAAGCTGCGCCAAACCGCGATTTACGGCGGCGTCAGTCAATTCCATCAGGTGCGCCATCTGCAGCGCGGCGTGGACATCATCGTCGCGACGCCCGGTCGCCTGCTCGACCTTATGGAGCAGCGCCTGGTCGATCTGCGCAATATCGAAATCTTCGTGCTCGACGAGGCCGACCGGATGCTCGATATGGGCTTCATCCAGCCGATCCGGAGCATCGCCAAAGCCATGCCCGCCAAGCGGCAGACGCTGCTCTTTTCCGCGACGATGCCGCGCAGCATCATGCATCTGGCTGACTCACTCCTGCATGACCCGGTAAAGGTCTCCGTCGCGCCCGTCGCGTCAACAGCGGCGCTCATCGAGCAATCTGTCTATATGGCGCCGCGCGAAGCTAAGCTCCCGCTGCTCGAGCATCTGCTCGCCAAGCACGGCGTGGAGCGGGCCCTCATCTTCACACGCACCAAGTTTGGCGCCGACAAGCTGACGCGCAAGCTGATCCACGCTGGCGTGAAAGCCCTCGCGATTCACGGCAACAAAGCCCAAAACCAGCGCCAGCGCGCCCTTGAATCATTCCGCTCCGGCAAATCGCGCGTGCTTGTCGCGACCGATGTCGCTGCTCGCGGCATCGACGTTGACAGCATTACCCATGTCTTCAACTTCGACCTGCCCAACGATCCCGAGGCCTATGTCCATCGCATCGGACGCACCGGTCGGGCGGGCGCGACGGGCATTGCGATTTCCTTCTGCGACGGCAGCGAACGAAACCACCTTCGCGCCATCGAACGCCTCACTGGCAAGCGCATCGAGGCGATGTCCGTTCCCGAGGATGTCCGGTCTGCCAGCCGCACAACTGAGAATCGCACAGACGAAAATCGCGATGGCGAAAATCGAAATGGCCAGAAGCGCAGCGAGGGTGGCGGCAGCAGCGCCAAGCCGAAACGCAGCCGCTCACGGAGCAACAACGCCGAAGCGCCCGCGCAACATCAGCGTCGGAAGAAAAGCTCGGGCGGGGCCCCAGCGTTTCACGGCAAGAAACGCAACGCCGCCAAGCCACGCGCCGCACGGCGCTCTGATCGCCGTAAATAAAATCGGAATCAACCAGCGATAAAAACCCTGTGGACTCCAAACGATTTTGCGCCCACGGAGCCCGGTTCAACACTTGCGTTGTTGGCCCGGTCTTCGCGCGGACATTCGCCGGACTGCTTTCACAACTCTTTCGTTGCCCGCCGCGCCCGCGCGATAATTGCATCAACCTGAGCATCTTGCAGCCCGTCGTAAAATCCAAGCACGTCGCCAGCCGGCCCGATCAAAAAGAAGCGGCTCGGATGCGCAATGTTCGACATCGTCGCTCCATCTTCAAGCTCAATGAGCTGGCTCGGGTTTTCAACAGGCGGCGCAAGCAACAAACCTTCGGTCAGAATCCGCGAAACAATTTCCCGTTTGCCTGTCAGGAACACCCAAACACTCGGGTCAGCCCCTAACTTCTGTGCATGTGCAGCCAGGCGTTCAGGCGTGTCGCGATCCGGGTCAACCGAAATGCTTATAAGCTGCACACCCGTTCCAGCAAGCTCCGCCTGCGCCCGCTGCATGTTCGCGTTCATCGGCGGGCAAATAAATGGGCACGACGAAAAGAAAAACTCCAGAATCGAAACCCGACCGATGAAAATGTCATTCGTCACCCGCTCAGCGTTTTGATTCACCAACTCAAACGCGGGCAGCGAAAGCAAATCCATATTGTCATCTGCTGTCAGCGCGCTTTGCTCAGCGGGCGCCTCGGGAGGTTGTTGTTTTGAAATCGCAAACACTGCGACAATGACTGTCGCAACAAACATCGATCCCAAAATAATTCCTAGCGCCGCGCGCATGCTCAACCGCTCCCGTGATGCCTGTTCCTTGTCATTCCTCTATTATAAGTGCCGCGTAGAGCGCCGCCCCGCCGTCAGCAGCGCAATCGCGCCCATTGCCCCTGCAAAACCAGTCAAAATAACCCACGCCAGTGTCGCCTCCCCGGGCGCCCCGGCCAAACTTGCCCGCAGCGCCTCCGTCCCCCATCGCAACGGATTGGCAAGCATCATCACCGCCAACCACCCGCTGGCGCCCTCTGCTGGAAAAAACGCGCCCGAAAGCAACCACATCGGCATCAGCACAAGATTCATCACGCCGTGAAATCCTGCGCTTGAGTTCACCCACCACGCCGCTGCCAATCCTAAGCCTGTCACCGCGAACGAAATCAGTCCAATCGCGACCGCCGCGCTGGCAAATCCCATAAGTCCAGGCTGGAGCCCGACTAGCGGCGCCGCCGCGAGCGCCAGCACGCTTTGCAGCGTTGCAAAAATCGCGCCGCCGACTGCTTTGGCGCCGATGATTGACCATGTTGGCGCCGGACTGACGAGGGCTGTGCGCAAAAAGCCTTCATGTCGATCCTCGATGAGCGACATGGCCGCGAAAATAGAAGAAAAGAGGGCGATGAGCGTGACGACGCCGGGCAGGAGATAGGCGGCGTAAGAGGTTGGCGCTACTGCGCTTGCGGCGACACCGTTTCGCGCAGGGGGAGCGAAGCTCTCTGCGAAGCCGCTGGCGAGGAAGATCCACAAGAGCGCCGGCGTGCCGACGGCGGCGATGATTCTGCTCGGCTGGCGCGCGAGGCGGCGGAGTTCGCGCGCGGTGAGCGTTTGGCACGCTGACCGTCCTGATGCGCGCGCGGGCGTCATATCGCGGACACCTTTGTGCGCGATTTGCGCCGGCGTGTGCGCGATTCCGTTTCAGATGTGCGCACGGGAGCGTCCGACAGACGCTTTCCTGCGCGCGCCAGGTAAACATCGCCGAGTGATGGCGGGCCGACCTGGAGGCTGGCGCCGCGGCGAATGAGCGATTCAGCGGCGCGCTGCACCGTCTCGGGATCACCGACGGCGACGAGGCGCGACGGGCCGGCGCCGTGCGTCAGCGTCAGCCCGAGCGCTTCGAGTTCGTCGGCGAAGCTCGCATCACAGCGGATCGCGGCGGCGCCAAGAGAGCGGCGAAGCTCATCAGGCGCGCCGTCGGCGACAAGGCGGCCTTCACTGAGCATGACGACGCGATCGGCGCGCTCGGCTTCATCCATGAGATGGGTGGACATGATGATGGTGAGTGTCGGCGAAGCGGCGCGGCGATTGGCGAGAAGTTCAAGAAACTCAGTGCGGGCTTCGTGGTCGAGGCCGGTGGTGGGCTCATCGAGCAGGAGGAGGTCGGGCTCGGAGAGTAGGGCGCGGGCGAGATCAACCCGGCGGGCGAGGCCGCCTGAGAGAGAACTGACGCGGTCGTGCAATCGATCCGCTATCTCAAACTCACGAGCGATTGCTTCAATCCGGCGTCGGCGCTCATCGCGCCCGATGGCGAAGAGGCTTGCCTGGCAGTTGAGATTTTCCGCGACGGTGAGGAGAGGGTCGAGGCCGACGGTTTGGAAGACGACGCCAAGGCGGGCACGGATGGAGCTGGTCGCGTTATTACGCTGGGATGTGAGCGCGTGGCCGAGCAGAGAGATGGCGCCTGATGTTGGGGCGTCGAGCGTTGCGAGGATGCGAAGAAAGGTTGACTTGCCGGCGCCGTTGGGCCCGAGGAGGGCGACGAAGGCGCCGGGAGGGATTGTGAGTGAGAGCTGATCGAGTGCGAGGCGGTCCGGGGTGTTGCGTTTGCCTATGTAGATGCGGGAAAGGTTTTGCGCAGCGATTGCGGGGGCGGTGTGGGTGTGTGTTGTGTTTGAGGCGGTGGTGGCGATGGCCGGTTCCTTTATTGGCCCTCGTTCACGCGCTCGCGGGGCCAAAGGTGATCAGATTATTCGTCACTGTTGAGTATTTTATGAATGCCAGAAGTAGGCCGCAGGGTTTCAGAGAATTTATTGACACGTTTAATAGTTGTTTATGACCGGTGTCCAGGTTGGTCAGTACTGTGACATAGGGGAGCTTCTAAGTGTTCATGACCCAATCCCATGAGATTGTGATGAGAACATTCGATATTCATAATTTATCGCGTCTTACCAATAACTTTCTGATGCCACTTCCTCGTGCGGTCGCATTCTCCAAATCTTTGACTGTGCTCGTAGTGCATTATCCTTTGTCTGTTCGAATGTCGACATCAAGTGGATCAATACAGGATGCTTTGCCGGCATAATCGTCTGCAAGGTCACCTATGTCCGTGACCAGCTTCGGGAAGGTTCCCTCTTGTTGAAAAGTAGACCACGGTGTAGGCCCGCGATCAGGTTCGTCTATCAAAAAATCCTCCGTCGATGAGAAGCACTGTTCGAGGCTCCAAGCGTAACTCACAGTGTTCATAACGATCGGACCCAGACGTTCCCTGGCAGTCTCCATTGCCTGTGGAAACACACCCACAAGCGCTTGTCGCGAGCTGATCGGTAGAAACACGACAGTATCTGGTTTTGCAATTCCCACCGCGCAAGTCCCTGTTCCGATGTGTACAAGTCCCACCGGGGCGTCAGCGATAATCAACTGTTTGCCCTTGCCATCTGTCGATTGCAGGAACCAGTGTCGAGTGCTAAGAGTTTGTGTATACAGATTCAAGCATTCAATCGAAATAGAGATTTTCCAATTGTCATCTGTCGTCGTTTTGTATTCGCCACTTTTCAGTTTTGCAATCATGGCCTCGGGGGACCACATATCCTCTGGGAGACTGAATTTTTTTTGTCTTTGCGCAAATCGACGGCGTGATGCTTTATCGCGCATGTACTTGCGCCATTCAGTTTCCATGATTTCGAAGAAATTACCCTCAAGCAACCTGCGAAACCGTGGTGTTCGTGTCAACTGAATCGCGATGAAGGGCATGAGTTGATTCCCCGCCGAACCGGAGGGGACTCGGCCGGTTTCTCGAACGGCTTGAATGACTGGGGCCGCCTTTGACTCAATCTTTGCGTAGAAATCTTCTACCACTTGAGGATCTGGATGTGCCTGAGGCTCGACTCGGTTGAAGTCAGTCCGGAAACCTGTGCTGTCCGGAGTTGCAGCGAAACATTTCTTTCGTGCGCTGTCGAGCACGAATAACCGGCCATCGTTTGTAGCGGGTTCGGCAAATCCGCTGAGCAGGAAGCTTGGAACGAAATGATGGCGACGGGAACGTTTCATCACAAAAACCTAATGAAGGAGAAGCAAAGCCTTTGGGGCCATGCGCCTCTTTGCCAGCTCGTGTGAATACTCATGATGGATTCTGTATTTTCGAGTTGATAGGGTTCCATCACTCGCACAGCACTTTGGGCTACCACAGGCGCAGTGTATGGAGCGCCGCGTCGGCGATCATGCCGAGGAGGATGACGGGGAGGTAGATGATGGAGGCGAAGAAGATGCGTTTGGCGTCTTTGGTGGCGCGTGTTTGTGTGAATCTCACACAGACAATGACGAACATGACTCCAGCGGCAATTGCGACGGTTGCGTAGAGCCAGCCGAGCAGGTGGGGCATCATCTGCACGGGGGCGAGTGATGCGGGGACGAGGGCGATGGCCCAGATGAGTGTTGTGAAGGAGGTGCGGGCGCCGGCGGGATCGACGATGGGGAGGACTTTGTAGCCGCCCAGCGCGTATTGGTCGCGGCGCCACCACGCGATGGCGAGGAAGTGGGGGACTTGCCACATGAACATGATGAGGAAGAGGGACCAGCCGCCGGGCTCTGCGAGGCTGCGCCAGCCGGCGGAGTGGGCGTTCATGGAATCTGTCCAGGGGCGGGCGGCGGCGGCCCAGCCGATGAGCGGCGGGAGCGCGCCGGGGATGGCGCCAACAAGTGTGGCGAGGGGAGTGACGGGTTTCAAAGGTGTGTAGAAGAGGAGATAGGTGAAGATGGTTGCAGCGGAGACGGCGGCGGCGGCGCTGTTGACGAAGAGGAAGAGTGTGAGGACGCCGATGATGCTGCAGAGGGCGCCGACGAGGAAGCCGGCGCGGGCGGAAAGACGATGTGTTGGAAGGGGGCGCGATGCGGTGCGGGGCATGCGGGCGTCGCGGTCGCGCTCCATCCATTGATTGAGGGCGCTGGCGCCGGCGGCGCTGAGGCCGGCGCCGACGGTGCAGAAAAGGATGGTTGCGATGAGCTCGCCGAGGGCCCATGTTCTGCCGATGGCGGCGAGTGTGAAGCCGACGCCGGTGGTGAGCAGGACCATTTTTGTGATGCGTGGTTTGGTGAGTTCGATGGCGTCGGCAAGAGGGCGCGCGAGGACGGGCGTCTGCGCAGCGGAGTGGGCGGCGGGAGTGGTGGGGGTTGGGATGGGGGAGAGGATGCTCATGGGGCACGAGTGGGGGAAGTTGGCGCGTGGCTGGCAGCGGTGGAATCTTCCTGGGCGGGAAGGATTGCTGCGAGCCGAGAGTTGAAGTGAAGGATAGCGGGGGAGAAGGCTGCGGGCGAGTATTGGCGGGGTGAAGATTGGGATCAGGCGGGGTGGGAAGTGAGCGCAGAAAAAAGGCCGCGCCGCACGCTGGATGGGCATGACGGACACGGCCTCGGTGGCATGGTTGTCGGCCCGGGCTTTTGCAGGGCCCGGGCCGAGGGTGTGTTAGCCGGAGGGCTTTTCGAAGGGGAGCTCGACCATCATGAGGACGCGGGGACGGTCGGTGGGGGACTTGATGTTGGAGCGGTCGAAGACGACGAGCCAGCGTTGTTCGAAAGCGGGGTCGCCGAGACCGGCTTTGTTGGGAGTTGAGGGGGCGAAGAGGTCGCGCATGCGATCGTTGTCGACGGCTCCGGGGCCGACAAGGACGGACTCGATGGCGGCGGGGTCGTAGCCGCGGAGGACGAAGTAGGCGGTGAAGACATCGGAGCGCGTGGAGGCGATGTTGCTGATGGCGCGGAAGAGAGCGAGGCGTTCTTCGGGATCGTCGCTGGCGTCGTAGTTGGCTACATCGACGCCAACATTGTCCAAGGCTTCGACACCGTGGCCGGTGTTGGGCTGGGAGTTGCGCATGTCGAGGGGGGCTTGCTGCTCCATGGGGTCGAAGGAGTTGTTGGAACCGAGGGCTGCGAAGCCGACTGAGTTCGGCTCGGGATTGCCGGGGATGGATGTGCTCCAACTATCCATGATGGCGAGTTCGCCGATGGCGGCGAGGCCGTTGACGGTGGGTGGGGGGTCGTTGTTGGTTGGGTTGTTGATGAGTTCCCAGGGGTCGTAGGGCATCTGGTTGGGGCGATTGCGCAGGCCTGGCAGACTGGTGAGGGATTCGGGCGATCCTAAAGCGAAGTTGGCGCCGGCGGGGGGTGTGTCGCGGTAATCCTGGATGAGCGTGGCGCGGGACTGTGGGCTGAGCGCGGTTGCCTCGAGGCTTCCGATCTCGAACTGGGGGTTGACGAAGGGGAGGGAGCTGAGAACTTCGTGGGAGGCGTGGTTGATGTTGACGGCGCCTTGCACGAGGGCCCCGGGGACGTTGAGCGCGAGGAAGGGATCGAAGACGCGGGTGGCGAGTGGTACGCGGAGTGTGTCGGGGAGAAGAGCTGGGGCGTCGAGGTCTTCAAGATCGCCGTTCAATGAGCGGCTGCCGGGGATGTAGCGGGTGGGATCGAGGAGGCCGAGGTAGGGGTTGGCGCCGATTCTGTCGACGGGATTGTAATAGAGGTTTTCGGCGCTGCCGAGCTGTTCTGAGATGGTTGTCCATTTGTCGGGATTGTTGAGTTCGTTGTCGATGCACATGTGTGTGAAGGCGCAGATTTGGTGCAGTTCGCTGAGGTAGGCGAGGGGTGTGTCGGGGACGAAGAGCTCGAAGGAGGGGATGCCGAGGGCGCCGACAAGGTTTTCGAGATTTGTGTTGGGACCGTCTTTTTGCTCTTCGGCGAAGTAGAAGTCGGGGTTGCCGATGGAGTCAAGAAGAGACGGGAGGCTGACGTTGATATCGACCGTTTGCGTGACGCCAGCGTCGTTAACATTCCAGACGTAATCAAACTCGTCGGCTTCAGGGTCTGTATCGAGGGCTTGATATTCGCTCTGGAGTGTGGTGCGAGCATCCATGGCCGTGGGGGCGCCGAGAAGGTTAATGTCGAACTCGATGACGTACGCGGGGAAGCCGCCGCGGGGGCCGGTCTGTGTGGCGCGATCGATGGTGGATGAGACAGCGAGATACCCAGTTGCGATTTCCGTGACGCCGCCTCCTGCAATGTCCAGGAAGTTTGTGCTGGTTAGTCCTGTGGGGAATGTGTCTTCCAATGAAGATGTCGGCGCCTCACCGTCGGTGTGGAATCGCATGCGATCGACGAGGACGGGGGGGATGGGCTGGGCGTCGTTTGGGTCCCCTGCGGCGAGGGAAGGAGAGACGTAGTGGAGGGAGACAGATGAGTGTGTGTTGACGGGATCGTCGTTGTCCAGGGCGCCACCTTCGACGGCGGGAGGATTGAAACCGTGGAGGAGCTCATCGAAGAAGATGAAGCTGACTTCTGGGCCTTCATCTTCGACGGGGTTGTCTACTGAGAAGCCGGGGGCGGCGTCGAGTGTGAGTGTGTTGGCGCCGCTGGTGTCGACGGGTGATTCGAGTGAGTTGATTCGGCCGATCCAGTCCTCAAAGAGGAGGTCCGCTTCGAGTGTGCGTGTGTCATCGCCTATCGTTGTTTTTTTGACGACGTAAAAGACGGCGCGTGCGCCAGCGTCGATGCCGGCGTTGTCGGGGAAGGCGAAATCGAGATACAACTGGGGTTCGACGCCGAAACGAACGTGGTAGTTGTTCAGCGAGATTCTGTCGGCCCAGGGGTTGCCGAGCTCGACTGCGAAGATGGAGAGGAGTTGTTCGTCGCGGTTGTAGGGGTTGATTTCGCCGTCGTACGGTGGGTCGGGACTTCCATCCATGTCAACGTCAAAGTTGATATCTCCACTGATCGTGTTTGTGACAGCGAGATCGCGGTAGGCGGCGAGTGTGTAGGCGCCGCGGAGGAATGGCTGGCGGTCGAGTCCGACGAGTGTGATGCCGCCGCGGCTGTTGGCGGTGTCGGTGTTGGGGGCGCCTGTGGTGTTGGAGCCATCAATGGTTCCGAAGTACTCCTTGGGGAGGAGACCGGCGGCGTCGAGGTCGGCGGATGCGTCATCGTTGTCGTCATTGGGTGTGTTGTCGATGTCGCCGTGATCGAAGGAGACGCCCATTTCGATGACGTCGCGTGTTTTGGGGTTGTCAACGACGTTGTTGGAGGGGAAGACGCGGACGATTGTTGGGGCGGGCTGTGTGATTATGGATGACGAATCAGGATTGACGACGTCGTGATCGACAGCGTCTGCGAGGTTGGTCGCGATGGAGGCGGCGCGGAGGAGTGCGTAGGAGGCGCCCATTGGCACAGTGGTTTCAATTTCGATGGCCTGGGCTGGGCCTGTAGGTCCGCCGCCGTAGTGGAAGTCCTTGTTGGCGCCCGATTGACCTGTGTTCGCGACGTTGGTGAGGTCAATGAGGCTGATGCCGCGCTGGAGGGGGATGTCTGTAGCGAGGGGAGCGAGGGCCCATGTGAGAGCGCCGAACGCGCGATTGAGGAGTTTGGGTTTGTTGGAGTTGGTGGCGAAGTCATCGATGCGAATGCGGCGGGAGGGGTCGGAGGAACTGTAGTTGGGGACGGGGGAGTAGTCGGCGTAGCCGGAGTAGGTGGTGAGAGAGCGGCGGGCGTCGCGCATGATGCGCTCGACTTTTTCTTTTGTGCGGAACTGAGAGAGCGGGACGTTCTGAATGCGCCAGTTGCTGTCGGTGGTGGTGGCTTTTGAGCGCATGACGCCGATATCGGTGTCGCCACCGAGCCCGGGGAGGAACTTGGTGTCTTCGGGGCCATCGAAGTATTGCTCGATGCGCGAGAGTTGTCGCTCGTAGTTGAAGCCGTGATAAGCGCGCAGATCAATTTCTTCCGAGAGGGGATAGCCGACGCCGCGCGAGGCGACGGGCGTGTGAGGATTGGAGCCGAAGTACATGTAGATGGCTTCTTTGTAGGAGCGGTTGAGCGCGGGAGTCTCATCATGGAGATTGCGAGCGGTGATCCATTCCTCAAGGTTGAGTCCCCGGCCGCTCATATTGAAGAGTTTGTCGAGGCGGGGAACGATGCGCTGTTGACCTGAAACGAACTGGAGGCCGTTCCTGTTGGGATCGAGCTGATCGAGGATTTTTTCGACGGCGACGCCTTCGGTGAGATGTTTGAAGTAGCCGCCGCCTTTGTTGTCGATAGCGCGGAGGAAATCGAACGCTGCGGCGTCGACATTGGGATGCTTGGAGAGGGAGTTTGAAGTGTTCGCGCGGAAACGGAGGAAGCGGAAGAGATCGACATCAGCGGGCGTGCGGCCGTCGCCGACGAACGCCGAAGCGGTAGGCGCGAAGGGGTACCCAAGCGATGTGGCGGTGTTGACGTTGATGAGTGTTGAGTTGTCGATGATGTTGGCAGCGACGACCCAGCGCATGCCGAAGAGGCTGCCGAGCGCATCGAGCTCCTGCCAGCGTGCGTCGGGGAAGCCGTCGCCGTTGGTGTCGGCGAAGAGGCGTTCATCGAAGCGTTGGTAGGTCGGGTCGAGGTCCACGTCTTCGTCGATTTCGCGCATTTGCGCAGCGTATGTGGGCTGGAAGAGCGCGAGATGAGGATGCAGGGAGATTCTGTTGTTGAAGGCGAGGCTAGATGTGAGGAGCATGTCGCGGGGGTTGGCGTCGGTGAGCAGGGCGGCGGGGTCGGCGATGTTGGTGAGGGCCTGGATGAAGAACTGGCCAAGATCGACATAGCGGCCGTTATCACGAACCCAGGTGTCGGGATCGCCGTCATTGTCGGTGTCGATGAAGTGATAGGCGCTGCGGAGGTTGGTGAGCTGGCGTGTGGTGTCCCAGCGGATTTCGGTGTTGCCGCTGAGGGTGAAGCCCTCGGTGCTGGCGAGCCAGGCGTCGTCCTGATAGGCGATGCGTGTGCGGTCGCCGTTGGCGTCGAACGTTGGATCGTCGAGGGGGAGGCGGCTGAGCCTGGCGCCTTCGGGGATGACAGTGGAGTCGAGGTCGTTGTTGTTGAATGACTGTGTGTGTGTTTGGGGGAGGTCGAAGAACTCGCCGTCCTCGAACATGTGAGGCCAGACATTGACGACGTTGTTGGAGTTGGTGGTGACAGTGCGAGGTGTGGCGTTGGTGACGAGTTTGTTGCCGTACAGGTCGGCGGTGAGGAGGGCGCGGATGGAATCGACGACTGTGCGGACCTGCTGCTGGAAGTTTGTGGTGCGCTGGTATGAAGTTGTGCTGGCGCGATCGCGCTGGACGACGGTGACATAGGTGACCGCGGTGATGCCCATGACCGCGAGGGCTGCGAGTATGAAGATGATGACGCTGCCCTTGCGGCGTGCATTGAGCGTGCGCGCGGCGCGGGGGAGGGCGCGAGTGAAGAAGTGGGCGAGAGAGTTGAAGGAACGCATGATGAACTCCTCTGCGTGTGTTGGGCGACGGGAAGGGCCGGGCTATTGGCCGGCGGGGTTGATGCGGTAGATGAACTCGTAGTCGCGCCCGTTTTCCAGGCGGTTCTGTGGGTCGTGAAGTGTGAGGCGAATGCGAATGAGAATGTCCTTGGGCCAGGGGCGATCGTCGGAGAAGGCGCCTTCCTGGTCCGGGATGCGGAAGGGCCAGATGGCGAAGTATTCGTCCTGCCGTGAACCGGGCTGATCGGGGGCGCCGCCGGTGATGTTGGGGTTGTAGAGTGGCGTTTCGGAGAAGTCCTCAGCGGGGGCCAGGTCAATTACTTCGTTGATTGGACGTTCATCGCGGTTGATGAGCGTGGGGGGGCTGTTGCTGGTGCTGCGCAGGTTGTCGAAGGTGACCTCGGGGAAGTCAGCATCGAAAATGAGATTGTCTGTGTGAAAAGGAGCATTGGCTGGCGGTGTGCCGCGACTTCCGTTGTAGAGGGCGTAGAGCACCTCGCGACCGCTGCGGAACTCTTGCTGGAACCATGTGCGTGTGGCGCGTGTGTCGGGGTCGGTTTGGTCAAGGGTTCTGATGTCGAACCAGAGGAGATCGCCGGCGTAAATCTCGGGGATGTCGTCGCCATCGACCTCAATGTCATCCAGCGCGACGGAGCCATCGGACCAGGCGATCTCAAAGTTTGAGCAGCTTGACGCGAAGGTGGCGTGGGCGTCCATGAGCGCGTCGTGGGGCTGGCGGTGGGGATCGTCGGGGTGGGTGTCAATGATGGGGGGCTGAACTTCGACGAGGGGGCGGAAGAAACAGCCGGCGATGGCGCTGCGAAGACCCTGGAGGTTGAGGTTGAGGCTGTCGTTCAGGTCGTTGTTAATGGCTGGCGGGATGTCCATTCCCCAGCGGCGCCAGAGTGGCGCGTTGATGTCGCCGGCGCTGAGCCTGCCGTCGTCTTCATCAAGCAGCGCGCCAGTGCTGAACGGGGCGCCATCTTGAAGAGCCTCGAAGGAGGTTTGCTGGCCCTCTTTCCAGTCGACGTTGGCGCCTTCGAGCCATGAGCGGACGTCGGTGGGGCTTTGGGCGCAGAGATCGACGCGTCCCCATGTGATGGGGCGTTCTTCTGAGAAGTCGGCGGTGCGGAACTCATTGAAGAGATCATTATCGTCGGGGCCCTCGATGCCGGTGTTGGTGAAGAGCCGTTTGATGGCGCGGAACCGGTTGGCGGTTTCCAGATCGCGAATGTAAGGAGCGAACTCACGGCTGGCGCCGGCGGGGTAGAAGCTGGCGCTGGGGTCGCGCCGCTCGCCAAGACCGGCGACGTCGCCGCCGAAAAGGAGCAGAGGCTGGCGCGCCAGCACAAAGTCGGAGGCGAACTCGTTTCTGCCGCGACTTCCGAAGGCAGCTCCCCAGGGGTCGTCTGCGGTGGTAAGCCCGTCGGGGACGTAGCGACGCTGGGGGAAGCCATCTTCATTGTCATCGCCGATGGCGGGGAGCAGGCCGTGCCCCCAGTAGATGCGCGCGGTTGAGGCGTTGACGACGCCGACAAGATTGGCAGCGAGATCGGCGGGATCGCCTTCACTGGTTTTGACTTTGTCGATCTGGTAGCTGGTGTAGCCTTCGGCGTTGCGGGCGCGGCTGATGAACATCAGTTCGTCGATGCGGCGAGTGACGGCGCGGCTTTTGAGACTTCCGATGGTTTCATATGGATCGAGACCGTCTTCGAGGTCGGCGTCGCGATCTTCGGGGCGGAGGTAGAGGGCGGTTTCGCCATCATCGACTTCGCCGTTGCGGTTGACATCGCCGACTTCGCGCATGCGGATGGCGATGAAGGTTTCATCGGGAGCCATCAGGTTGAGCGCGTCGATGTCGTCACGAAGCTGGCGTTCGATGGTGCGGGCCATCTGGTCAACAGTTGAGATGGCGGTTCCGGTGGAAACGACATTGCCCATGGTGCGAAAGAGCTGGCCGGCGGCGGCGGTGAGCAGCGAGACGACACCAATCGCGACGAGCAGCTCCGTGAGCGTGAATGCGCGGGCGTTTACGGGTTGTGTCGTGTGTGGATTCATTGGAAGGGGCTCTGGACCTGGAAGATGCGCACGTCGACGGGGCGCAGCTCCCATTCGGTTTGGTCACTGGTGAGACTTTTGACGATGGGATTGATGCCGATGACTTCGATGATGGTGTTCGGGTTGAGGCGCACGGGCGAGCGGCCGTTGACGCGGGGGGAGTCATCGAGGACGCCGATGAGAAGGTTTCTGTCCGCATCACGGCGCTGGGAGACGACACGGACAGCGTCGTCAGCGCCGGGCGCGTCGGCGCCTGTTGCGCCGTCGCGCGAGGTGGTCATAAGCAGAACCTGTCCGCGGCGGACGACCCAGCGGGACTCATCGGTGTCCGGGACTTCGATGAGGAACTGATCATTGATGCGATCATGCACGAGGCGGACGTTGTCCGCTTGGCGCAGCACGCCGCGATCGTTGTCGAAGTCCTCGTCGCGTTCGGGGGGGATGAAGGCGATTTTTTCGTTGTTGTCGCGGACGGCGGTCTGGGCCTGGGGGACGTAGGTGAAGATGGCGAACTGGGCAGGGCCTGACTCAAGCTGGCGGAAGAGAACGGTGTAGCCCATGAGCGGCGAGCGTCCGCCGGCTGCAGATTCGTTTGCGGCGTAGATGAACCGATCGTTGACGGAGACGAGCCTGCTGTTGCGGAACTGATACTCGATGGAGATGCGATCGATCCATTCGACCTGGATGAAGCCCATTGCGTCCGGCGGTTCGTTGATGAGATCGATAGAGAACTCGATGTCGCCTTTGTCATCACGATCCGCGACAGGGTCGGCGAGTTCGATGCGCACAAACTCCGTGAACTCGCGCGGGAAAAAGGGAGCAGGGTTGATGTTTCGATTGGCATCGGCTGCGCTGCGGAGCATGCCAAAATCCTGACCGAAGGCTGCTCCATTGCCGATCGATGTTGTGGGCTGACCCGGAGATGGTGGAAGTCCAAGGCCGATCGCATCCATCGCCGGGCCATCAGACTGGAGGACGATGGAGCCGTAGGTTCTGTCGGGTTCTCTGTTGATCTCAATAGCGCGGACGGTGAAATTCACAATGGCATCTGCCGGAGAGCGCGTGCCCTCACTGAAGCTGAAATACTCACCACTTCCATCCACGAGGCCTTGATACAGTCCCTTTTCAACAGTGACAG
>JAJDDD010000009.1 GCA_029260495.1 Phycisphaerales bacterium
AGCGATGCATCGGATGGCTCAAGAACTGCCGCCGTCTCGCCACCAGGTATGACAAACTCGCCACCCATTACCTGGCATTCGTCAAACTCGCCATGATTCAACGATGTTCACGCATTCTCGATCCATCAAACACGGCCTAGAACAGGTCGGCGGCCGCTGCATCTACAGCAGCGAATGGGACAAATACGCACAAAAGAACTACGATGCTTGGTTCAGAGTTATTGGAGAGCGATTATTTCAGAAAGTAAACCCGATTCGGAGATAGTGGCAGGGGATGACCCACGAACGTTGGACACGCCAGCAGCTTGTTAAAACACTATCCCTGTACTGCCGAATTCCGTTTGGAATGATGCACTCTCTCAACCCTGATGTAGAACTGCTAGCAAGTATGATTGGGCGAACGCCCTCTGCAGTTGCATTAAAGCTTGTGAACTTTGCAAGCTTAGACCCTGAACTTCAGAATCGCGGAATCGCAGGCATGGGTAATACATCGGCCGCCGATCGTGACATATGGGCAGAATTTTACGGGCGGTGGGAAGCGTTATCAGAGCACGTCTTTGAACCAAGCTCTACGCAGGATTTGCCAGAAGACGCCATTATTCAGGATCGCAGTAAAGAAGCTACTGAGGTCATGCGTGAGGTTCGGCAGCGACGAGGACAGTCGTTCTTTCGAAGCGCTGTTTTGGCCGCTTATCAACACAAGTGCTGCATCACAGGAATTACAAATTTGGAGTTGCTTCGTGCGAGTCACATTGTTCCGTGGGCAGTTGAGCCGTCACTCCGGCTCGATCCGCACAATGGACTTTGTCTCAACGCACTTCATGATGCAGCCTTTGACAGCGGACTGATCTCTCTGACTGACCGCCTTGAGTTGCTTGTATCCAAGCATCTTCGAGACGAAGTTCCCAAGTCTGTATTCAACGAAATGTTTGAGAAGCGATCTGGGTTATGTGTTGACTTGCCTGATCGATTTAGGCCAACTGCTTCTGTACTCGAATACCATCGTATGAACATTTTCCGCAATTAATGCTGTAAAGAGAGCTAGAATGGTACAACTGATTGTACTCTTGATCGAAAGCTTCGAGGGAAAGGATGTCTACTTGCGGTGTGGCAACGATGAGTAAAACTACTTGTACTGCGTTGCCAAGGTGAGTCAGGACGGAACAGGCGACATCGTAGATAGCGGATACAGATCACTCGCGGAGGTGGCTGACGCATGGCCGGAGGCTGTCCAACAGGTTTGATGTATTGTGCTGGTCCTGTCCTACTCCTCCTTCACCTTCTCAACCAACCGCACCCCCTCAATCCGCATCTCCGAATCAATCGCTTTCGTCATGTCATAAAGCGTAATTCCAGCCACCGTCGCCGCCGTGATCGCTTCCATCTCGACTCCCGTCCGCGCCGTCGTCGTCACGCTCGCTGTGATGCGAATCCGATCTTCGCCAACCCGGTCAAAAACAATCTCAGCATGATCGATCGGCAGCGGATGGCACAGCGGAATCAGCTCCCCCGTGCGCTTCGCCGCCTGTATCCCAGCCACCCGCGCCACCGCCAGCGCCTCCCCTTTGGGCAGTTCCTGTGCGCGTGCCGGGGTCAGAAGGATGTCAATCGTGCGCACACTGGCGCAGTACATCGCTTCGGCGCGCGCAAACCGACGGACGATCGGCTTCCCGGAAACATCAACCATGTGCGCACGACCCAGGTCGTCAATATGCGTCAGCTCTTTCTTCATTTCATCCGCCATCATGCGCGCCCCATATGAAAAACAGTCAATAATCCGCGTACGGCGCCTCTTCATGCGCACCCAAAGGCGCGACCGGCGCGATCGCCTGAATCGGGTCCGGCGTCAAACGCCAAAACTCATGCATCCGCTCCATCGACGCCCCAATCCGGTCCGGCTTGAGCGGGCCGTTGTAAACCAAACACAGCCAACCATTTGCAACGCGCCAGTTAATATTGCGCTTCTTGGTCAGCAGGAATCGCTGCATGTCCAGAGTCAACAGCGCAATCGCAAACCCTTCATCTTCCGTGCGAACATGAAACGATTTATTGAACTCCGGATCATCCAAAAGAACGCCGTCTTTGGCGCCAAACAGCCGCCGCAAAGCAAAAAGCGCCCCGCGCGGCTTGATGACTATTTCCGGCCAGTCACCGACCGCAAGCGCATACACCGTATGGGCCACGGGGATTACAGTCTGGCCGGTGTGAACCATATACATGTGAGTAAAGACGGTGAGCGATCTGCGGTCGATCTCGCCGACAAAGTGATGCTGAATCTTTCCTCGTGTAGGAAAGTCAGGCAGGAAGGCAAACTGGTTGCTAAGCGCCTTCTCTCCCTTGCCAAGATAGGTAAGTCCGTTCTGATCGGCGGCGGCTTCCAGTTGAACATTTCGACGAACCGGCCGATGGCGCGCGTTGTGCCGGCTGCGCACAATGATGAATACAATCAGCATGACAACGACGATCGCAACCACAACCGCAGCCCGCGCCGGAGCAGGAAGGGAAGCCGGGCTGCTGGGCCCGGTCATCGCGATAAAGGCAGCGATGAGGAAGCCTAGCAGGGCGACAAGGATGAGAAGTGGTCGCTGCATGGGAGAATGGTAATCGGGATCATGGGCGCTTGGCCAGGCTCTCGGCGCATTTCGGTTGATTTGTAGCGATGATACGCAAGCGCCGAAACTGATGTAGGCCGCCGCATTCAGCCACTATCATGGCGCCAACTCTCAGGAGCATATGTTGCTCGAGTGACCATCTTCTGTCAGGCCGCGCTGCATTGCTGAGGTCTTGCTATGACGCTTTGCTTAACCCACTTCGACGCACTCACCTTCGATTGCTATGGCACACTTATTGACTGGGAGTCAGGGTTACTCGCAGTGCTCCGGCCATGGGTTGACCGGGTTGGCGCCGCGATCACCGACGATGAACTGCTCGCAGCGTATGGCGTGGCAGAATCCGCGGCGGAAAAACTAACGCCAACGGCGCCCTACCCTGATATTCTTCGCGCCGTTCACATTTGCCTCGCTGAACGATTCAGCGTCCATCCTTCACTCGCCGACGCGAACGCCCTGGCGCACTCAGTCGGCGAGTGGCCCGCATTCTCAGACACAAGAGCAGCGCTCAAGCGACTTAAAACGAAATATAAGCTCGCGATCGTCTCCAATGTCGATCGCGCATCGTTTGCGCGCAGCAATGAGAAACTGGACGTTGTCTTTGACGCCGTCATCACTGCTGAGGAAGTCGGCTCGTACAAGCCGGCTCACGGACATTTTCACAACGTCTTTACTGCACTGGGCCAACAGGGCGTAGCGCGTGATCGCATCTGCCACGTCGCCCAAAGCCTCTATCATGATCACGTTCCCGCAAAAGTGCTTGGCCTGGCGACGGTATGGATCGATAGGCGAGGGAGCTCAGCAAGTGGCGCCAGCGGCGGCGCAACGCCGAACGCCGCGCCCGTGACACCTGACCTGACGCTACCAAATCTCGCTGCCCTCGCAGACGCAGCCGGGGTTTGATCGAACTCGTTATTGCCGTGCTGCACATACTTCCTCGTGCGGGCGCCGCGCTCAGCCGGCCGGTTTGCTGGTACAATTCCAGCTATTTGGAGTGCATAGATGCCGGCAGTAGCCACGAACATTCATCCCACAGCGATTGTCGATCCCTCCGCCCAGCTCGGAGACGGCGTCACGATCGGGCCCGGCGCGATCATCGGGCCGGGCTGTATTGTTGGCGATGGCTCGCGCCTGCAGGCCGGCGCCATCCTTGTGGAGAACACCACTCTTGGCGCCCGCAACGATGTTCACGCTGGAGCCATTCTCGGTGGCGATCCGCAGGATCGTTCATTTAATCGGGGTGATGACGTCGGATCACTCATCATTGGCGACCAGAATGTCTTCCGCGAGGGAGTGACGCTCAATCGCGGTGTCGGATCTGCTGGTCCGACGCGAATCGGCCATGGCAACTACTTCATGGCGTGTTCACACGCTGGGCATAACTGCATCGTCGGCAACGGGAACAACTTCGCCAACGGCTCCTGTCTCGCGGGGCATGTTCATGTTGGAGATCACTGTTTTATTTCTGCACACGCTGGTGTGCACCAGTTTGTGACGATCGGCGATCTTGTCATGATGCGCGGGATCGCTGGCGTGTCCATGCACGTGCCCCCCTTTGTCGTCGTTCGTAATATCAATAATGTGGTGTGTTTAAACTCAGTCGGGCTGCGCCGCTGCAAAGACTTCTCTTCTGATGAGTTGCACGAGCTGCGCGAAGCATTCGGCATTGTGTACCGAGGACGTTCCGCGCGGACGCTCTCTCGCGCTTTGGAGGCAGCCCAGGCCCGCCAATGGGGCCGGGCAGCGGCGCAGTTCTTCGACTTCATTCAGCGTATGATCGCCGCAGATCCGCCGCGCAGTCGTGGGATTTGCCCCGCTCGGCACATGTTGAAAAATACTTGAAATAAAGTGTAATTCAACCGGAACCGCCAGGCCGATCCGTCGCAGCAGCTCTCCCCGCGTCCGCCTGGGCTGGCATTCCCACCGGCGATCCCGGTTTTTCGTTGGGCGGATCAAACCACGGCAGGATCAACTCAACAATCGTCGGATCGCGATGAAAGACCGGGTAAACATATTGGGTGCGTCCAGCGAAGAGCTCTTTCGTCTCGTCCGTCCAGGCGAGCCATCGCCGTGTGAAAAGCCCATAATCTTCGCCCGTCAACGTCTTGAGTGACTCCAGCGCCGCATGATTGACCGCCAGGCGCCGGTCCTGCAACGCGCCAATCAAAGCCTGCACAACGCGCGGCTCAGCGTATTGACCCAATGCAGTCGCTGCATAGGCCCGCGTATCTGTATCCTCTTCCGCGCTGGGATCAACAGCGGCCATAAGAGTTTCAACAACCTCAACATTGTGAATGCGTTGAAGAGCTCGGGCAGCCTCACGTCGAGCAGTCGCAGCCTCGTCCTCTGTCAAGATGTTCGCGAGCAGCGAAGCAGAGTCCGGGCTGCCGTGAAGCGCGAGCGCGCGCACCGCGACCGTTCGAACCGCCGGGTCGCCATCTTCCGTCGCAAGCGTGTACATCTCCATGTACGGTACCTCGCCGCCGAAAGGCGCGTTGGCCAGCAGCAGAATGCCCCGCTGGCGTTTGTCAGCGTCATAGGGATCCACCGCCCACCGGACCGCTTCCGCCGGAGAAGGCGGCGCCGGGATCAGCGAGAAAATCGTGTCTGCCTTGGGATTCGCGTTCTTGGCTAAGCCCCCGCAGGATGCGATCAGTATGCTCGCACCCGCGACCGACATGATGGCGGCTGTTGTTCGAAGTCGGCGAGCGTACATGTGGACCGATCGATTTGGCGTTGGGGAATAGATCATGGCTGGTACATCGGCATCAAGGGTAACTCTGCGTCCGAATATAGCTTCCGAGCCCGGGCGTGGGTGGAATTCGAGTCTGCTCCAGGCAGTTTCCGCGATGGCTCTCGCCCTGAGTCTGCTCCCCGGATGCACCGGAAAGGCAACGCCGCCGGGGGACTCGATCTTCGGGATGGCGGCTAAGCCGGCGACCGTCGCACTCTCAGCGGCGATCGTCCTGCCTGATGACGCCCCTCTGAGCCTGACCTATGACGACGCCGACAGTCAGAAGATCACGATCAAGCGCTCAGACCCCGATCACGAAGGGCTGATCGAGCTTTCCCGTCAGAAAGCAAGCGAGACGAAACCATTCCGCATCGACCGGGTTCGCTGGCAGCATGATGGCTCGATCGTGCTGATCGAAACAGAAACTCGAGATGAACAAGTGCTTTCCCGGTACGACCCCCCGTTGGTACTCATGCCCGCGCGCCTCGCGCCGAACGAGCCTCATGTTCAGCAGGTGCATCTCACCGTGCACCCACTGAAAAACCCGAAGCGCATTTCCCATCAGGGCCCAGCCGAAAACACACTGCTCTATGTGGGCAAGCAACGGATCCGCACGCAAGCAGGAGCCTTCGAGGCGGCCCGCGTGGAGTCGAGATTCACCGCCAACCTTGGGCTCGCTCAGGTGGACAACGAAACAATCAGCTTATACGCGCCGACTGTAGGTTTGGTTGCAGAGCGCGGAACAGAGCAAGCGAAGACGTTCGGAATCGCTGTGAAGAATGACTCGTGGGAGTTTGTGCTGAGTGAGCGGTAGTCTATTGCGCGCCTGCCGCAAGAAGGATTTTTTCGACTTCCGGAAAGTAGTGAGTTTTTGCTACTTTGCGTGCTAATGCAAGCACCGATTGTCCACGAGTATTATGAACATTCGGATCTGCGCCAGAACTGAGAAGTAGCTTGATTGCTTGAATCTGCTCGTCAGAATGTGCATAAACCGCGTGCATCAGAGGTGTGCTCCCAGCTTGATTCTTGACATGAACATTTGCACCCGCCGCCAACAAGACTTCCGTTATTTCTGCCTTTCGCACAACGCTCTCATGCAGCGCCGTATCACCCGCGACCGTGATCGCATGCACATCAGCGCCATTCTCAATTAGCCTCTTAACGCTTTCCACCATGCCAGTTCTTGCCGCGTACATAAGGGCAGTCTGGCCCCGATGATCACTAGCGTTGACATCGGCGCCGTGCTCCAGCAAGGCAACAATTTTTTCCTGGCTTGGTCGACCGGCAAAACGTCCTAATGGCAAACCCGAGGCATACATCAGCGCTGTGCGTCCATCCCCATCGCCAACATCTACGCTCGCGCCTAGAGCGAGCAATCGACGGACCGTGGATTCCTCCCCATAACGAACTGCCAGCATGAGCGAGGTTTGGCTATTAGCGCCCCAACATCGTCCATTTGGATTGATGTCTCGTTCAAGGAGCGATTGCAAACGATCATGATCTCGATCTTGAATCGCATCACAGATTGCTTGGTGGGCGCAGCCGGCCGGCGACAAAAACAACAGAAGCCCCAGAGCAACCAGAACTGCGCGTCGGGCGGAGCAAAAAGGTTGGTGAGATCGCATCTTGGAATCTCCTGCCTGGTTTGTTCCGCATGGAGGCGCCCAGCGCTGCCGAATAGCCCGCTACATCTGCTCCAGCGGCGTAATCCCCAGCGTCATCAGCCCGTCCCGAAGCACGCGCCCCGTCAAGGCGCACAGCCGCAAACGCGACAATCGCGTCGCGTCATCCTCAGCCCGAAGCACGGGGCAGGCTTGAAAAAACGAGGAAAAACTCGTCGCGACATCAAAAAGATACCCGCACAACCGATGCGGCTCCAAATGCCCAGCCACAGCTTCAAGCGTCGCCGGAAATCGCAACAACGCCAGCGCCAGCGCCTTTTCCTCCGGCGCATGAATAAGAAAAGCCGGGCGATCCGCCGCATCAGCCTCAAAACGCGCCGGGTCAATATCAAACTCGCTCTTCGCCTTCCGGAAAATACTGCGCACACGAACATACGCATACTGAAGGTACGGCCCCGTGTCCCCCTCAAACGCCAGCATCCGATCAAAGTTGAACATGTAGTCCTTCACCCGATCAGCTGAAAGGTCCGCATACTTAATCGCGCCAATCCCGATCGCCTCCGCAACCTCAGATCGCAACGCCGGCGAAAGCGACGGATTCTTCTCCTCGACCGCCTGCTCAGCCCGCCGAACCGCTTCATCAAGCAAATCCGCAAGCTTCACGTTCTCCCCCGATCGTGTCTTGAAGGGCGCGCCATCCTCACCAAGCACCGTTCCAAATGCAGCGTGCTCAAGCGCTGCGTCCGATCCATCGGCAGTGCGCGCATACCCAGCCTTCTTCGCAGCCGCGAAAACCTGCTTAAAGTGCAGCGACTGCCGCGCATCGACAGCGTAAATCAGCCGATCACCCCCAAGCTTCTGCACGCGCCGGCGTATCCCCGCCAGATCAGTCGTCGCGTACAGGAACCCACCATCGCTCTTGCGCACAAGCAGCGGCTCCGCGATGCCAAACTCATCAAGCCGAACCACAAGCGCCCCCTGGCTTTGGGCCGCAATCCCGCGCGACTCCAAGTCAGCCACAATCTCAGGCAGCTCATCCCGATACGTCGATTCACCCGCAGTGTGCTCCGTGGTCACCGTCGCCTGCAATCGCTCGCATGTGCGCAAGCACTCCGACATCGTAATTTCATACACCCGCTGCCAGTATCCAATCGCCTCCTCATTGCCACTCTGCAAACGCAACAGCATGTCGGTCGAGCGCGCCCGGGCGGCGATGCCGGGTTCAAGAGCGAGAGTAATTTCATCCAGAATCTTGGGATGGGCGCCATACTCTTCAACGATCTTTAGCGCACGTCCATCGCCCTCAATAGCGCACTCCCGCTGCGCCGCGCGATAGATGCGATCAAGCTCATCAAGCGAAAGCGCTGCAGGATCAAGCTCCCCAGCTTCATGAAGACTCTGAATCCGCGCCGCGACCATCGCAATAGGCAGTCCCCAGTCCCCAAGATGATTCTGCCGAACCGCGCGATGTCCCAGCCGCTCAAACGTGCGCGCCAGCGCATCGCCGATCACCGTCGCGCGCAAATGCCCAACATGCATCTGTTTCGCAAGATTCACCCCGCACAAATCAACCACAACCGTTTCCGGCTGCGCAGGCGCTTCCACCCCAAGCTCCGGCGTGTCAAGCTCTGCAAGAAACCGCGCCAATGCCTCCGGCGCCAGCCGAACATTTATAAACCCCGGTCCCGCAATGGAGTTCTCCGTCAGCGGCTGCGCCAGACCCGACAAATCCAAATGCTCCACAATCTGCTCAGCAATCGCCCGCGGCTTCTCCCCCAGCGCCTTCGCCAGCGGCATCGCAGCGTTGGACTGAAAATCACCAAACTCAGGATTCCGGGCCCCGCCGATCAGCGGATCAGGATTCGCAGGCAGCCGATCGCCAAAGGCAGCCTGCATCGCACTGAGAAATCGTTCGCGGAGAAGTTGAAGTGGGTCATGCGTCATCGGACGCAGATGATGATGAGCTTTGAGCGCAGGCACAACCGCCATTCACAGCTCGCCTCTTTTCGCCCGGCGCCCGCCTACCGAAGCCCGTCATCATCAATCAAAGGAACCAACGGCTCCTCGTCGATATCTTCGAAGTCCGGCTCCGGCGACTCCATGTCGTCCAGATCGTTCTCAAAATCCTCATACATGCCGTCATCGTCGTATTCAAACTCCGCGTCATCCGCGGGCATCTCATCCATCGCCGGCGCCGCAATGGACTCGTCAACCATGCTCGGTTCGAGAATGTCACCCGGGTTTTGAGGTCCGCCCGTCGCGACAATCGCCCCGGGCAGTTCAGGCGTCGGGCGAATGGTCATCTCCATCAGCCGGGAGCTTGCCATCGGGATCGGCATCTTGTTGGACAAACGCCCGAAGCGCTTGCCCGCTGCCATGATGCGCCATTCCAGCACGTCGGGCATGGAGGGATCGTTCTTCTTATTGCGACCCTTCACAAATTTGACCGTCAGCTGCTGCCCCACCGGAATATCCACAGACCAAAGCACTTCCCCCGTCGAAGTATTGCGCAGCGTCATCGTCTTCGGCGCATACGACCGGCTGACATAGGTGTACTGATCCAGCGAGGTCAAGGTGCCGCCCTCCGCGTAGAAGCAGCCGGAAATCGGGATCAGCGCCAGCGTCAGGCACAGTGCGCTGGCGCGGGCAAGAGTTGGAGCAGTCATGCGAAGCATCTGTCAGGCGCCTCCGGAAGCGGGGGTGATTGCGCGTCGGCCATCTGCCGGATCAGCGTCGCCGACCCGGGGCAGTAAGATACGTCGGTCGCCTACGCGGGGCAGCATGAGCGTCATGGAAAGCTGGCCACTCGCCCGAGCGCATCGAGCGTCCGAGAACGATTGTGGGTTGGCAGAAGGAGTCGTCGAGAGCTGTGACCGATCAGGAGCCCACCGCCACCCTCCCGCCTGCTTTGCGAGTCGGGCACGGGTACGACAAGCATCGCCTCGAGCCTGTAGCTCCCGAGGGGCCTGGGAGGCCCATGATCCTCGGGGGCGTTCGCCTCATCCACGATCGCGGCCCCGTCGGACATTCCGATGGCGATGCGCTCTACCACGCCATCACCGACGCCCTGCTCGGCGCCCTTGCGCTCCCAGATATCGGCCAGCTTTTCCCCGACAACGATCCCGAGAATGACGCCAGAGATTCCGCGGACTTTCTCCGGGCTGTAGCAGCGAAGCTCCAGCAGTTGCATTGGCGAGTGCTGAATCTCGACTGCACCGTGATCCTCGAACGACCCAAACTCAAGAATCACAAAGACGAGATGCGAAAGAATATCGCAGAGATCCTGGAGATAGACGTGAACGCGGTGAACGTCAAGGGCAAGACCGGCGAGCGTGTCGATGCGGTCGGCGAAGGCCGCGCCGTCGAAGCCCATGTCGTGGCGCTGCTTGCGCAGGTCGGCGAAGCGCGAGGGGCCGGCGCATCATGAAACTTCCGTTGTGGCAGCAGGCCGCCGGGTTCGCAGCCCGCATGCACGCGGGGCAGTTCCGGCGCGATGAAAAAACGCCATACATCGCCCACCCTTTTCGTGTCACGCTGACAATCGCGTACGTCTTTCAATGCGATGACGAAACCGCGCTGACAGCAGCAATTCTGCACGACGTCATCGAAGACACCCCAGCCGATTACGATGATCTCTTGGAAATGTTCGGAAAGCCCGTCGCCGACTGCGTCGCCGCTTTGACCAAGGACATGCGCCTGCGCGAGGATGTGCGCGAAGAGGCGTATGATGAGGGGCTCCGACAAGCGGACTGGCGGGCGAAACTCGTCAAACTCGCAGATGCCTACGACAATCTCGCCGACGTGACAGGTGATGAAGCAGGCGCCGTCGAAAGATGCCGCCGGGCGATTGCAATCGCGAAGCAAGCAGGCCAGACCAATGAAGCCCTCGTGCGCGCGATCGCCGTCGTTGAGCAAGTGGTGGAGCAGTTTGTCGCTGAGTGATGCAGCACAAACGAACGATGCGTCCAGCTATGTCGCCGTCGCTGCGTCGCGTTCCTCTTCCAGCAGATCGCCCCGGCCGACTTCAAAAGCGCGGATGAAACAGTGAACGCTGGCGGAAATGAACCCGGTGAAGACGAGGAACGCGACGAACGCGAGGATCGCCAGCCCGATCGAGGGCAGGTTCGCAAGCCACGTTCTCGTCCCGCTGCTCGCCAGCAGCCCGACCGCTACCGCCATCGGCGCCGCCAAAACAACCCCCAGCCCAAGGTACCGCATCGAACGCGCCGGTCGCCGCAGCGTCATCGTCAGCCCCGCAAGCCCGAAGAGCGCCGCCGCGACTCCGATCCGTGTCAACACCATGGGATCATCCGCCATCGCCCGCACCAGTCGTCCCGGACTCGCCGCCCCCTCAGCTCCGCCAGCGGCGATGAACCCCAGCACGCCTCCCACAAGCACCGTTCCAGCGACGCAACACATTGTCATAACATGGCTTGCGCGGAATCGACCCCAAATCGGCGGAATCGCCATCAGCCCCGCAATGATGATAAGTGGCTCAAACCCCAGCGCCACCCAGGCTTCGCCCCGTATCGCTGCGATCGCGCTGGCGACTCCCGTGACGACCGCTGCCAGGCCCAGGAGGGCTGTGAGCATCAGGATGGGTTTCGGCGCCGTCGTCATGGGGGTCCATACTCTATCGGGCTGGCCAGGGTTGTTCCCAAGGCCGCTCTGGCGGGGGTGATTCATCTCCCGTACAACGGGCCATGATGTCCGAAGGATCGGCCCAAACCCCGCATGACGATACGAAACTGACCGCCTGCGAGTTTTTCGCCGGGATGGGGTTGGTCCGCCGAGCCCTGGAAGCTCCGCCGCATATCGGAGCGCCCATGTCCGCCCGCCGATTCCGCACCCTCTACGCCAACGACTTTTCGCCTTCCAAGCAGATGATCTACAACTCCAGCTTTGAGGATGCTGACAGTATTTTTGACAGTCGGGATGTCCGCGAGGTGGTGGCGGCGGATGTTCCCGCTGCGGACCTGTGGACCGCCTCCTTTCCCTGCACCGACCTGAGCCTCGCCGGTCGCGGGGCGGGGATCCACGCCGGGGAGTCCAGCGCCGTCTGGCCTGTGCTCGCCCTGCTCGAAGCCAGGGAGGAGACAGAACGGCCGGGACATCTTCTCTTCGAAAACGTCATGGGGCTCGCGACCCGGCGCGACGGCGCCGACTTCCACACCCTCGTCGAGCGCCTGAATCAGCTCGGGTACGGCGTGGATGTGATGCGTGTGGACGCGCAGCATTTCACGCCGCAATCGAGGCCGCGCCTGTTCATCATCGCGACAGGCGCCACTCTTGGGCGCACCATCGAGGTTGCTGCGCCCGATTTGTGCGCATCGGATGTCCGGCCCGAGCGATTGCTCCAGGCAATGTGCGCACGTCCGGACCTGAATTGGCACGCCAGGCGTGTAGCAGCGCTGCCGGTGCGCACAAATTTTTTGTCAGATATCGTTGAAAACCTCGCCGATGATTCCCCGCGCTGGTGGTCAAAAGAGCGCACAAAATATTTTCTCGCACAGATTCATCCATCGCATCGGCGCCGAGCTGATGAAATGGCGAGCGCTCAGACGGAGCAATACGCTGCAGGGTTTCGCCGGGTGCGCGCAATTGCTGATGATGTGTCAGGTGTAGTGAAGAAAAGAAGTGTGGTGGAGCTTCGCACGGACGGGGTGGCGGGCTGTTTGCGCACGCCGAAGGGAGGCAGCGCCAAACAAATTCTCTTTGTCGCGGGAGGCGGACGCCGGCGCGTTCGGCACATGACGCCGCTGGAGTGCGCCCGGCTGCAGGGCGTCGAATCGCTGCCTGAGGGCTTTTCCGATTCGGAGTTGCTGTTCGCGCTGGGGGATGCGGTGTGCGTTCCGGCGGTGCGGTGGGTGCTGGATCATCTCTTTGTGCGGGAGCGGGCGGATGCGGGGAGCGCGAATGAGGCTGGGCTTTTTGAGGCGAATGCCCAGCTCAGGGGGAGGTCGGCGGTTCGGAGTTGAAGAGCGGGGGGCCGCCGGGATCGAGGCTGCGAGAGAGGCGCGTGCGCAGGTTTGAGGTGAGTTCGATGACGATGGCGCCGACGATGACACCGGCGAGGATGGGGTCTGACATCGCGCCGGCGCGGTGCAGGGCGAGGGCGGCGATGATCTGAATGACGCCGATGTTCGAGGCAGATATTGCTGCGGCGCGGCGCGAGGCTTGATTGCGCACGGCGTCGGGGCCGATGGTCCACCAGGCGAGCCAGGCGCCGATCCATCGGCCGTCAGAGAGGATCGTTGCGATGACAGCTGCGATGGCGAAGTCGAGAGAGCGGAGGACGGTGGGGAGATCCATCGGCGCGAGCGCGAGAGCGACGATTGCGGGGGCGAACAGCGCAGACGTCAGGCCGATGAGTGTGCGCCGGATGATGGGGGCGCGAGGACGCCAGCCTGTGAGGAGAGCAATCCAGCCGGCGGCGCCGAGCGCGGCGGTGAATATGACGGAGGCGAGAAGGTCGCGATCTGCAACAGCGACGATGATGCAGAGGGCGGCGGCGGCGAAGGTGTAGAGGGCTGCTCCTGAAAGATCGAGGTTGCGTGCTCGCGCGGGGGCGCCGACGAGGCGGGCGCGGAGTGAGATGCAAAGCGGGCCGGCGGCGAGCGATGTTGCGAAGGCGGCGGCCTGGAGTGTGTGTGAGTCAAGGAGCCAGCGAGCGAGGAGGGCAGTGAGTGCGCCGGCGACGATGAACGTGAGCAGTCCCGCGAGGATCGCGCGATCGGCGGGTTCGCGGGTTCGCGGTGCTCCTCTCCCGGCGGATCGCAGTGGTGCGGAAAGGGCGAGCAACGCGAAGAAGATTCCTGCGGCGGCGAGTGTGAGACGGCTGTGTGATCGGAGGGCGATGCGCCACTGGAGTTCGAGATCGGATTCTTGCTCCCGGGTGATTCGGCGATGTTCTTCGATGGCGATGGGAGTGACGCCTGCATTGATCATGGCGGTGATGTCGATGGCATTCTGGCGTTCGGCCTGTTCGAGGGCTTGTCGTTCGGCGCGAGCGCCGACGAAGAGTTTTTCATGGATTTCTGGCGCAGCTGCCCCGAGGGCGAGAGAGAGGAGCAGGCCGGCGAGAGCGCCTCCCAGGAGCCCTGCTGCGGGTTGACCGCCGGGCGGGCGGGCGATGCGCATGAGCAGCGCACTGGGGACCGCGACGAGAGCGGCGAGGGCTGCGAGAATCAGTGTGTCAACGATGGGGGTTGCGGTCAGCATCGGAGCGCAGTGTACGCCGAGCCCATGCGCCGAGCGTGTGTGTTAGTCTCCCGCGCGTGGCTCTCGACTTTTCCATCACACTGGCGGCGTGGCTGCATGATCTGGACCCTTTTGTGTGGGAGATCAGCGGCGGGTTTGGCATACGGTGGTATGGAGTTTCTTACATCGCGGGATTTGTGTGGGCGTGGTTTGTGCTGCGATGGCTGGCGAAGCGGGGCGCGAGTTTGCTGAGAGCTGAGTATGTGGCGGATGCGATGATTGCGCTGGTGTTGGGCGCGCTGCTTGGGGGGCGGCTGGGGTACATTTTGTTTTATCAGCCGTCGCTTCTGTGGGCATTTTTTCCGAGCGCGCCGTGGTGGGGGGTTCTGGCGATTAATCATGGGGGGATGGCGAGCCACGGGGGGATGATCGGAGTGATGCTCGCGGGCCTTTGGGTGGCGCGGCGGGAGCGCTTGCCGCGACTGCATGTGCTTGATCTTGTGTGTTTCGCAGCTCCGGTTGGCTTGCTGTTTGGGCGCCTGGCGAACTTCATTAATGGTGAACTGCTTGGTGTGATTGTCGCGGCGCCTGGCGAGGAGGGCCCGTGGTGGACGGTGAAGTTCCCGCAGGAGCTTGCGACGGATCATGCGCCGAAGTTGTCACTCGAACAGGCGCTTCAATTGCGCATGCTGCTTGAGAGTTTCACACCCAATGTGGATTCGGTGAAAGCACAAGTCGGCGGGCTACTCTTTGCGGTGCAGCACAATGTGAGCAATGCGCGGGAGCAGATTGCGCCGCTGCTGGCGTCGCGGGCGCCGTCGCAGCTTTTTCAGGCGGCGGCGGAGGGGGTGGTTTTGTCGCTGTTGCTGTGGGTGATCTGGGCGAAGCCGCGCAAGCCGGGTGTGGTGGGAGCGTGGTTTCTGATTGGGTATGGGGTGATGCGGATCATTACGGAGATGTGGCGGCTGCCTGATGACCATCTGCTGACGAATCCGGCGGTGCTGGGGCTGTCGCGCGGGCAGTGGCTGAGTGTGGTGATGGTCGGCGCGGGGGTGGTTGTGCTTGTTCTTTCGATGCGCCGAACAGTGCTTCCCATTGGGGGTTGGCGACAGAGGCGGGCAGAAAAAAAGCCGAGCGCGAGCCCGGCTTGAGATTCGATGAAGTTGTTATGCGCGGAAGAGGGCTTAGGCGGGGACGGCTTCGTCGAGGACTTCCTCGAAGGCATTTTTCTTGGCGATGCCGACGAACTTCTTGGTGACTTCGCCGTTCTGGAAGAGCATGACGGTTGGGATTGAGGTGACGCCGTACTTCATGCTGACTTCGCGGTTGGAGTCGGTGTCAACTTTGCCCACGACGACGCGGCCGGCGTATTGGTCGGCGAGCTCGTCGATGGTGGGGCTGAGCATGCGGCAGGGCATGCACCACTCGGCCCAGAAATCGACGAGGACGGGTTGGTCGGATTGCAGCACCTCTGATTGGAAGTTCTGGTCCGTAAACTCTTGGACGTTCGGGCTTGCCATGGCGGCTCTCCGTAGGTTCGAGGTGATTGGTGGGGCGAGAGTGTATCGCCGGGGCCAGCGGGGGATCAAACGCCGGCGATTTTCGTTGCGCTGGGCACAGCGGGGTTCACCCCTGTGATGCCTCTAGGATCGTCTCGGTCACACGGAGAGCTTCAGCGTGGATTGAGACATCGTGGACGCGGAAGAGGCGGAGGCCGGCCTGATAGAGGGACAGGCAGGCTGCGACGGAGGCGTGGGCGCGCTCTTTCGGGGGGAGGGCTGGTTGGTCGTCTTTGACGTGTCCCAAGAAGCTCTTGCGGCTGGCGGCGCCGAGGACGGGATAGCCGAGCGAGACGATTTTGCTGATTTGAGCGATGAGCTCGAAGTTCTGCTGGACGGACTTGCCGAAGCCGAGGCCGGGGTCGAGGACGATTGCCTGGGGATGGACGCCGGCGGCGACGGCTGCCTGGGCGCGATCGAGGAGAAAATCGCTCACTTCGGCGACGACGCCGCGCGGGTATTGGGGGGGGTGTTTGTATTGAGTTGAGTAGGAGTCTGCGGAAGGGGAACGGAGGCGGTGCATGAGGATGAGGCCGGCGTTTTGTTGGGCGGCGAGTTTGAGGATGGGGGGGTCATCGAGGCCGGCGGAGACATCGTTGATTGCGTTGGCGCCGACTTCGAGGGCGGCGCGGGCGACGGCGGCGCTGGTGGTGTCGATGGAGATGGGGGCTGTGACGCCGGCGTTGCGTATTGCTTCGATAGCGGGGCAGACGCGGTCGATTTGATTGGCGGGCGTGACGGGGGAGGCGCCGGGTCTGGTGGATTCGCCGCCGATGTCGAGCATGGCGGCGCCTTCTTTGATGGCTTGGCGTGCGCGGGTGACGACCTGTTCGGTGGCAGCGAGTTCGCCGCCGTCGGAGAAGCTGTCGGGTGTGATATTGAGAATGGCGATGAGCTTGGCGCTGGTGAGAGAGAGTGTGTGGTGTTGAGCGAAGCGCCAGTGGGTGGGACCGGGAGTTTTTGTTTCTTGATGCGTCATGGCGCGGGGTTCCGGGGTTTCGTAGAGCGTTGCTTACCGCGCTTTGGGCGCAAAGAAAAGAGCCCGGGTTGTGTCCCGGGCTCCAGGGTAGGTTTTTGTGATTGCTGAATGGTTGAGTTTTAGAAACGAGGCTTGTGCTGCTCGTCGGTGTCCTGTTGTTGCTGGAGCGACTCAGCCTGTTTGGCGAGAGAGGCGCCGAGCTTGAGGACTTGCGTCGGAACGACGAGGCGTCCGTGGAAGGCGCCGCCTTCAGCGGTCATGCCCATCGCGATGGGTGGGACGTTGGTGTTGACATCGAACTGCAGGCCGAACATGCCGGCCATGGGGAGGACCTGATCGAGAATGGGCCCGATTCCGATGTACATCTCGCCGGCGAGATCGCGGGGGAGCATGGGTCGGATTTGGGCGATCGTCGGGTTGCTGGCGAGCGAGTTTCCGCGGCCAGCCTTGAGTGACTGGCTCATGAGGGGGGAGTTGTTGGAGAGGGTCATGTAGACGCCGCCGTTGCCGGTGGCGAGATAGCCGCCCATGCCGCCGGGGCCGAACATCATGGCCATTGGGTCCATCATCATGCCGCCGCCCTGAGGGCTGTTCATGGTGAAGTCGAGGCCCCAGGCATCGACGAACTGGCCGTTGATCTGCTCTGCGTCAGGTGTGAACACACCGCTCATTTTTGTGAACTCGGCGGCTTCACCCATGTCGACGTTGTTGAGATTCTTCATGGCTGTGCCGAAGAGCTGGCGTACGTGCGCGGGGTTGTCGGCGCCGAAGAATTCGATGGTGTTTGCGAGGGCGCCAGCCATGATGCCGGCTGAGTTGGGATAGACAGCGAAAGACTGGCTGTTGATGGCTTTCATCAGTTCTCCGCCCTTCATGGCGGCGAAGGCGGGGCCGCCGCCTTTCTCCATGATTTTGACCATCATGGAAGTGGCGGGCGTGGAGAAGTCGATGCTGCCTGCGAAGAGGAAGGGCTGATCGGGGAGAGCAGCGAGGCTGGCCTGTGACTTGCCGCCATTTTGGAGTTTGTTGGCGGTTTCCGAGCCTGGTTTGAAGACGATGCCGAAATCGGCGGTGGTGGCGAGCGTGCTCATATCGAAGCCGCCGACGAGGGCCTGACCGTCTTCTTCGAGGGCTTTGATGAACTGCTCGGCCATTTCCTGTGACATTTGGGCCTGCTCGGCGCCCATGCCGCCGAAGGCGTTCATCATCTGCATCTGCTGGCGCATGTCCTGGCGCCACTCGTCAAACATTGGGTCCAATGCAGAGACATTGGCAATGAAGAGCACATCATTCTTCTCAGCGATGTTGGCGCCGATGGGGCCAATCGTCTGTGTGAAGTGGGCCATCGCGCCGGCGTTACCAGCGAAGTTCTGAATCAGCTCGCGTTCGGGGCTCATGACGGCCCAGGATCCAACTTTCTTGGAGAAGATGGATTCACCTTCAACCTCGAAGCTTGTGATGGCGCCGTTGGCGCCGGGGACTGCGTTGAAGTTGTCGAGGAGAGCTGTGTAGTTCTTGGTGGGAATGAGCGCGACGACGGGAGGATCTTCCCCGTTCTGGAAGTCTCCGGGGAGCAGCACGAATGCCGCTGACCCATTCATATCGAGCCCCTGCCGGAAGCCGGCCGTCTGGAGCATCTGCTTGGGAGTGAAGAGGTCAGGCATCTCAAGCATTCCCAGCACCTGTGAAGCGTCGTTGTCGAGTTGACTCAGGCTCGGGGTCGCGATGACGAGCACAGCGTCGGTGGGCACCTGGTCGAGCACGCTGGGCAGGCCGGCGTGGGCGCCCAGAGCGAACGCGAAGGTTGTGGTCGTGAACGCAGCAACGGTTGTGCGCGAAAAAATGGTCATTTTCGGTCCTCTTTCCAATGGTGGATAGTCCAATCCCGCTGTTGCTTGTTCGGACGATTTGGCGCCGCGTTTCAGTCCTGGCGGGGGCATGGGGTGTTGAACTGTGCTCGTTATCCGGGACGCGCCTGTTGGCCGACCGCCCATACTAGCGCCTGGAAGGGGTCGGTGTGGCGATGCCAACTGTTGCTATTGCCGAAGCCGACGGCAGTTGCTCATAAAAACAGGCCGCCCCGCAGTGGGACGGCCTGAGACGGATTCAAGTTTGTCGAAGGGCGGACCTAGCGACGACGACGACGGGCGATCGCGAGGCCGGCGAAGGCGAACAGGCTGCCGGCGCCGGGGGCCGGGATGAAGAAGACGTTGCTTTGCAGCTGGGTCGCGTCGAGGTCAGAGTTGAAGACCATGATGTCCTTGAGGCGGATGTCCTCGAGGTCCGCGAGCGTCAGGCTTGCGGCGGTGAGGGCGGCGGCGAGATCGCCGTCGTTCTCGTACCAGAAGCGGTCGCCATCACGGAGACGGTTGAACTGATCCGAGACGATCGCAGCGAGGGTTTCGCCGACGCTGCCGCCAGCGACGTGATCTTCAGCGAGCATGCCGACCCACGGGTCGATCTCGTCGACATCGTTGTAGACGCTCGCGAGGGCAGCCTGCACGGAGGCGTCGGAGGTGATGTCCGAGAAGTTGGCGACAGCGGCGAGGCCGAATGACTGGCGCATGGTGTTGTAGTCAGCGAGGCCGTGATCGCGTCCGCGCTGGATATTGAGTGAGGCGAGATCAAAGCCGCCGGCTCCGGGAGGGCCGAAGAGGAAGTTGCGCACGTCATCGACAACCTTGACATCGATTTCCTGGGCAGCCTGAGAGGACAAGCCCTTGAGGAGCGGATCGATCCCGCCTTCGTTGGTGATGCGTGTGGGGTTGAAGAAGCCGTCTTTGAGGGCGAGATCGCCATCGGGGATCATCTGTCCGTTTCCGCCGCGGCGAAGGAGGGTGCTGCTGAGCATGGTGTGCCCGAGGCGGTAGGCGGCGGTCGAGAACTCATTGCCGATGCCGGCGTCGATGTTGGCGTCATAAGTTCCGGTTGCGGCGACGGCGCCATCACCAAGCAGCGCTGGCAGGAAACCCTTGTAGGTGATGACCTGCATCTCAGCGCCGACGATCTTGCGAGCGGCCTGGTAGACATCTTCACCGGACATGCCGGGGTTGTTGGATTTGATGGTGTCGGCGAGGCGGTTGTGCTCACGCATGAAGAGCGTGTGCATTGAGGTCAGGCCGACTTGCTCGTTGGCGCGAACATCGCCGGAGACGAACATTTGATTATTCGGGATGGGACTCTCGTTGGCGTTGTCGAGGCCGAAGGTGTTGAAGGGGAGCAGGTTGCCGGCGCTTGTGAGCAACTTACCGCTGCCGTCGTTTATGCGGAGCGTGTTGGCGCGGACTGCGTCTGAGCCGTAGATGTTTGATGCGTCGATGAAGGAGCTGATGATGTTCTTTTGCTGGCGCGGGCCGCCGCCGTCATGGATTGAGCGGTTGAAACCGATTGGCGTTCCAGCAAAGAAGGGGTCGCCGCCGGGCGTGGAGATGGGCATGGGCTCGGCGGGGTCGGCGCCGGGGGTGAGGTCGATGTCATGATCGACGAACTGACCCCACTGCCAGACCATGTCGGTCATGCCGCGATTGTTGAGGGTGGAGCCAACCTGGGCATGGACAGCATTGGAAATCTCCCGCGGGCCTGAGACGCCTTGGCGAGCCATTGTTGAGACGCCGTCGCCGTACGCGATAGGTGAGAATCTGAGCAAGTTGGTGTCGCTGGCGCCCCAGGAGGGGTTCAGGACGTTGTTTCCCGATCCGTCAATCGAGCGGTTGGCAGCGATGGCGCTGGATGCTGTGCCTACGGTGACAAGGACAGTGGCAGCACAATAAGCGCTGCTACGAATAAGTGACATGGACCTTCCGATCTTCATTTTTGACCTCTCTGCGCCCCTCCGGCGCTTTTTGATAAGACTGACTTCCTACACCTGCGCCATCCGTGCCTGGAATGACCCCCATTCCCACGAGTGGCGATTATGTGATTCCTACCGCGCCAATGGAACTGCGCCAAGTGAAAAGGCCCGGAATAGGCGACCTGATCGTCCGGGAAATGAATTGGAGCAAGATGGAACAAAGCGCCCCTCGGAGAAGTTGCCATTCTCAAGTCTTCCGCTGCCGATCTGGCAGGTTTGCTAGGTCCGAAGACTCGTGGCGGCACGAAATGAGGTTGATATGGCGGTTTGCATCGGGGGCGGGGTTGGCGCCGCGCTTGCGTTTATGCATGGGTGAAACCGGCAGTGGCGCCAGGAGAATGGCGGCCGCGGCGGGCTGGACAATCGCAAGTGAAAGAAAACTGGCGCGTCCGCGTGACGAAGCTGGGAGGAGCAATAGGAAATGGGCAAGACCATTGGAATCGACCTGGGCACGACCAACTCTGTTGTCGCGGTGATGGAGGGGGGCCAGCCCAAGGTCATCACGAACAGCGTCGGGGCGCGAACGACTCCTTCAGTTGTCGCGTTTACGGACAAGGGCGAGCGGCTCGTGGGGCAGCCTGCTAAGCATCAACAGGTGACGAATCCGAAGAACACGGTGTACTCGATCAAGCGGTTTATGGGGCGCCGGCATAATGAGGTTGAGTCGGAAGAAAAGATCGTTCCGTATGAGATCGTTGGCGGGCCTGATGATTTGGTCAAGGTCAACGTCCGGGGCAAGGAGTACACGCCGCCCGAGGTGAGCGCGATGATCCTCCAATCCTTGAAGAAGGCGGCGGAAGATTATCTTGGTGAGAAGGTGGAGCAGGCGGTGATCACGGTGCCTGCGTATTTTAATGATGCGCAGCGTCAGGCGACCAAAGACGCCGGTGAGATCGCCGGGCTGAAGGTTGAGCGAATTATCAACGAGCCGACTGCGGCAGCGCTGGCGTATGGGCTTGAGAAGAAGGCCAACGAGAAGATCGTTGTCTTTGACTTCGGCGGCGGCACCTTTGATATCTCGATTCTTGATGTTGGTGATGGCGTCTTCGAGGTGCTTTCGACGAACGGCGACACGCACCTCGGTGGCGACGACATCGATGAGTTGCTCATCGACCATGTCGCAGAGGAGTTCCGCAAGCAGGAAGGGATCGATATCCGTGCGGATGCGATGGCGTTGCAGCGTTTGAAAGAGGCTGCGGAAAAGGCCAAGGTGGAGCTTTCCACAGCGCAGGAGACGCAGATTAATCTGCCCTTTATCACTGCGGATCAGAATGGACCGAAGCATCTTCAGAGTGCGCTGACGCGGGCGAAGTTTGAATCGCTGATTCAGCCTGTTATTGAACGTTTGCGCAAGCCGGCGGAGCAGGCGCTGGCGGACGCGAAGCTCGACCTCAGCAAGATTGATGAGATCGTGCTGGTTGGTGGTTCGACTCGGATTCCCGCGGTGCAGGAGCTGTGCAAGAAGATATTCGGGAAAGATCCGAACAAGAGCATCAATCCCGATGAGGTCGTTGCGCTGGGCGCGGCGATTCAGGGAGGCGTTCTGCAGGGTGAAGTGAAGGACGTGCTTCTGCTGGATGTCACGCCGCTCTCGCTTGGTGTCGAGACGCGGGGGAATGTGATGACGACGCTCATTCAGCGCAACACAACGATTCCGACGAGCAAGAAAGAGACGTTCTCAACAGCGGTTGATAATCAGACGAGCGTGCAGATTCATGTGCTTCAGGGTGAGCGCGAGTTTGCTCAGGACAATCGAACGCTGGGCATGTTTGAGCTCAAGGACATCCCGCCCGCTCCGCAGGGGATGCCGCAGATTGAAGTCGAGTTTGCGCTGGACGCCAATGGCATTCTCACGGTCACCGCGACGGATGTGAAGACGGGCAAGAGCCAGAACATTGAGATCAAGGGCTCAAGCGGGCTTTCTGAAGATGAGATTGACAAGATGAAGCGCGAGGCTGAGGAGCACGCCGCTGAGGATAAGGCGAGGCGCGAAGTCGTTGATGTGAAGAACCGGGCCGAAGCGATGGTGCATCAGACGCGCAAAGCGCTGGAAGAGCATGGCGACAAGGTGGAGCCCGGAACGCGCGGCTCGATCGAGAACGCCATCTCCAATGTCGAAACCGCGCTGAAGGGCGATGACAAGAAGGCGATTGATAAAGCCGCATCCGAGCTTGAAACCGCGTCGATGGAGTTAGGAAAGGCTGTGTACGAAGCTGAAGCGGCGGCGACGGCCCAGGGTGGCGGCGGCGCCGAGGGCGCGAGCGCGACTACAGGCGCTGCGGGCGACGATGTCATCGACGCGGAGTATGAGGTCAAGGACGAGGACTCATAACGAAAGCAGCGTGCGTCGCAATTCGAACAGTTGAATTAAACAAAGCCCGGGATTGAACTCCTGGGCTTTTCTTTTTTGCGCCTGTTTCAGCGGGCGTGTTGGGTGTCGTTCACGCTCGTCTGCGTCGGGCGGCGCCTGCCATGCCAAGCATCATGAGCGTCACAGCGCCGGGGGCGGGAATCGCGAGGATATTATCGACGCCGAGTTCGGCGATGACTGAAGGCGCTGTTCCCGGTCCCGCGGGCGCACCGGTTTGGTGACGCAGCAGGAGTCTGCCGACGGTGGAGATGGTTGAGGCGTAATCACCAATTCCGCCGACAGCGGTGAGATCGCCGGAGTCCAGGCTGAATACGAATGTGTGCCATTGGTTGTCCGCGGGAACAAGCGTTGTGCTGGTGGATGTGAATTGGCCGCCGTCGCCGAAAAGCATGATGCGCATCTCAAAGTCAAAGGTGCTTTGGTTGCGCATGTCCATTTGCACCGCAGTGACGCCGGCGGCGAGATAGTCACCACCCCACTGGGCGGAGTTGAAGGCCGCGAGCTTGGAGCCCGGGCCGCCTCCGCCGAATGCGTTGATGCGCAGGTATGGATCAGCGGCGCCATCCGCGCCGTCGGTCGGATTATTGACGGGGGAGCCGCCGCCACCTTCCCAGGCTTGTGTTGTGAAGTCGGTGAAGGTGTCCAGTTGGCCGTTTGAGATACCGAAGGCCGGCGAAGCCAAGCCGACGCAAGCTGCGAGCGCAGCACACCTGAAAACAGTCAAAGCTCTCATCTCTCTCTCCCGTGGGCGGCGCTGACGAGGCGCCAGCTTGTTTCTTCCCGGTGCGATCATGGCGGAAAGGTGCCGCATGAGCAAGAGAGAAGGGGCGATTTCTCGTGTATTGGCTGTTTTCCGGTTGACGGTGATGGATCAATATGTCACTATTTAGTGACATGATATCGGCTTCCGTCAAACACGAGCGAATCTGGGCAGCACTCGCGGACCCGACACGCAGGGCGATTCTCGATTTGCTGCGTGAAACCCCCCGGACGACCGGCGAGGTGTGCAGCGCGTTCAAGGAGCGTCTCTCCCGTGTCGGCGTCATGAAGCATCTTGATGTTCTGACCGGCGCCGGCTTGGTTGTCGCGCGGCGGAAGGGCCGAAACCGCTGGAATCACCTGAACCCTGAACCGTTGCGGGAGGTGTGTATGCCCTGGATTGAGCGATATCAGGCGGCGCAGCTGAGCGCGCTTGAAGCATTGAAAACTCACGTTGAAGCGAATGAACAACCTGACAAGAAGGAGACTCAGAATGGGTGACAGTGGAACCAACGTCTACTCGGAGGGCGTCATTGGCGCGACCCGTCTTGAACTTTCGGTCGAGATCAACGCTTCGGCGAGCCGGGTTTGGAAGGCGTTTGTCGAGGAGATCGGGCAGTGGTGGCCTGCTGATTTTCATTGTGTCGCGGGGGCGGATCAGATGAAGCTCGAAGCGTGGCCGGGCGGGCGTATGTGGGAGGAGGGGGCGAGTGGCGCGGGGCTTCTGTGGGCGCATGTGACGACGATTGAGCCGGGAAAGTCGATGCAGTTTGTGAGCTATCTTGCGCCGCCGTTCGGCGGGCCGGGAATGGCGTTTGTGCGGTACAACTTCGACGAAGAGGGCGGGCAGACCACGGTTCATCTGACCAATGATGTCTTTGGCTATCTCGGCGACGAAGCGAAGATGAGCGAGGATGTCGAACAGGGCTGGCGCTATCTTCTGGAAGGGGGGCTGAAGACCCACGTCGAAGGCCAGGGATAGCTTGCTGTCGTTTTCCATAGGAAGAGGTTGCCCAGCGCTCTGCAGGAAGCGGGTGGCTAGCATTCCCAATGAGGAACGCTGGATCAGGCGCTCGTGTGTGCGCCGGCTGGCCTATTCCGGAGGATCGACGTGATGACAAGCAAATACCTCATGGTGGCTTTGACGATGACGGGCGCGATGGCGCTGGTTGGTTGCAATAAGGAAGGGGAGGATGAGAGCGCAAGCACCGCTGCAGACAAGACTTCGAATATCGAGGAGCACGCCAGCAAGACGCTGGATGATGTGAAAGCCGAGGGTGAGCAGGTTGTGAAGGGCGCTGAGGAGGCGATGGATGACGCCAAGCAACATGCTGAGAAGGTCGTGGATGACGTGAAACAGCAAGCTGAGGATGTTGTCAAAGATGTGAAGGAGAAGGTGAGCGAGAAAGCGGCAGCGGTGTCAGCTGAGGCCAAAGAGGCGATGGATGTGTATCTCACCAAGCTGGCAGGCGCCACGGATGTGTTGGAGGGTGTCAAGAGCCAGTTTGGAGCGGTGTCAGCGCTGCCGAAGCTCACCGGTCTGGCCGGGGACATCAAGAAGCAATGGGGGACGCTGAATGGGCTTTCGCCGGACTCGATGGGGCAACTTACGGATCTGTTTGGCGGGCGAATGAACGACGTGGTGAGTGGATTCAAGACACAGGTTGAGCGGATGAAGGGGTCCGGGGATTTCGGGGCAATTTCTCAGTTGCTGGAGAAGATTCCGCTTCCTTCCAGTGAGCCATCCAAGTGAAGGGCACGCCATAGGTAGATGGTTTTGCTGAAAATTATGCGCACAAAGAAGGCCGGGGCGACGAATCGTCCCGGCCTTTATTATTGCGTTATCACAGGGCCAACTGATTACCTCGTGTGAGGATCAGTGGTTGTGATCGTTTAGACCAGTTCCTTGAGGGCCTTGAGCGGGCGAACCTTGACCACCTTGCGGGCGGGCTTGGCTTTGAACATCATCTCTTCGCCGGTGAAGGGGTTGACGCCCTTGCGCGCACGGGTGGCGGGTTTCTTCTGGACGGTGACCTTCATGAGTCCGCCGAGATTGAGCACGCCGGGGCCGCGGGCAGAGAGATCCTTCTGAATCATCGTCTGGATGACATCGAAGACCTCTTCGACTTGCTTCTTGGGGATCTCGGTGCTTTCGGAGATTGTGCGGAAGAACTCGGACTTGGTCCGTGGTGTATCCGCGGCGCTGATCCGACCGCCGCTGGTGGCGCGGGCAGCGGGCTTGCGGGTGGCCTTCTTCCTTGTGGTTTTGCGGGTGGATTTACGGGTCGCTTTTTTGGCGCGTCTTTTTGCCATGATTCGGAGCCTCCATGATTGGTTTGGTAACTGATGCAGCGCCAAGCCAACGTGGCTGGGCAACTCATTTTCACAAGCAACGACGGGGTTTTACTGTGACATTTCCTTCGGCACAAGCGGTTTTCACTGCTATTTTCGGAGAAATGCGCTTTCCGGGTTGAATACATCTTTGTTTTTGCTGATTTTGGTGAGTGATTCCACCTTAATGCGTCCAGCAGGAGCGTTGAAGCGGGCTCTTTTGCGGGGGCGAGGAAGGGCAGATCAACCTGCAAGAATGCTGCAAAAACAGATATTTGGAGCCTCGCGGATCCTTTTCACCCACGGTTGCCACCTGCTCGGAGGATGAAATAGAGCAGTGTCATGATGGCGCTGAGCGTGGCCGCGACATAGGTGAGCGCCGCCGCCCCAAGGACTCTCTCGACCTCTTTGCGCTCGGCGCCTTCTTGGATCATTCCCGATTCGGTGAGTACCCGTTTGGCTCGGGCTGAGGCGTCAAACTCCACGGGAAGGTTGATGAGCTGAAAAAGAACGGTCAGCGAGAAGAGCCCGATGCCGACGAAGATCAGCACTTGTCCCAGACCTTGTGCGGCGCTCATCAGCACAAAGCCTCCCATAATCAGCAGGAATGAAAACTTGCTGCCGATCGAAGCCAACGGCACGATTCCATTGCGCAGGCGGAGCGGCGCATAGCCTTTGGCGTCCTGAAGAGCGTGGCCGGCTTCGTGGGCGGCGATGCCGAGCGAGGCGAGGCTGGCGCCATCATGGACTGCCTGGCTGAGTCGAAGCACTTTGGCGCGAGGATCGTAATGATCGGAAAGCACGCCGCCGACGCGCTCGATGCGCACGGTGTTCATGCCGTTGGCGTCGAGGATGCGTTGGGCGGCCTGGGCGCCGGTCAGACCGGAGGCGGCGCGAATTTGGCTTGCGTGCGCATAAGCGCTTTTGACACGAGCCTGCGCGATCATTGCGAGGATCATCGCGGGGGCCAGAAAGAGCAGATACATCAACACGTTGGTTCCCCTGGAAAAAGGACAGGTAGAGATTCGCCTATTCGCCCGCTTATTCGGCGATCGTGTCAGCCGGTTGCGTTTGCGGTTGGTCTGTTCTGTGATTTGACCGGCGTCTGAACGCGAACCACGAGTTCGCCGTTCTCAACATCAACCGTCACGTTTGAGCCGTCCGTGATGTCACCTGCGATGATTTTGCGTCCGAGACGAGTTTCGATTTCGTGCTGAATGTACCGTTTGAGCGGGCGAGCGCCATAGACAGGGTCGTAGGCTGTTGTAGCGATCAACTCCTTGGCGTTGTCTGTCAGGGTGAGTTTCATGCGCCGCTCAGCCAGGCGATCTCGGAGTTCATCTGCGAGAAGATCAACGATTCGTGTGATCTCTTCAATCCGCAACGGTTTAAAGAGGACGATGTCATCGACGCGGTTGAGGAACTCCGGTCGGAAGTGGCTGCGCAAATCGCGCATGACGGTTTCGCGGGCGTCGGTAGTGATCTGCCCGCCTGCGGTCACGCCTTCGAGCAGATGGTGTGAGCCGATGTTGCTGGTCATGATGATGACGGTGTTCTTGAAGTTCACGGTGCGGCCGTGGGAATCGGTGACACGCCCGTCGTCAAGAATCTGCAAGAGCACGTTGAAGACATCATGGTGGGCCTTCTCGATTTCATCGAAGAGAACAACGGAATAGGGTTTGCGCCGGACGGCTTCTGTGAGCTGGCCGCCCTCCTCGAAGCCGACATATCCGGGAGGCGCGCCGATGAGCCGGGAGACAGCGTGCTTCTCCATATACTCGCTCATATCGATGCGAATAATATTTTCTTCAGAGTCAAAGAGCGTTTGGGCGAGCGTGCGGGCAAGCTCTGTTTTTCCCACGCCTGTGGGGCCGAGGAAAATGAATGAGCCGATGGGGCGTTTGGGATCCTTGATTCCTGCACGGGCTCGCAGCACAGCGTCAGCGACAAGCTGAACCGCTTCATCCTGGCCGATGACGCGCTCGTGCAGCACCTCGTCAAGTTTCAGCAGTTTTTCTTTTTCCCCTTCAACCAGGCGAGCCACAGGGATGCCGGTCCACCGTGCGACGATTTCCGCGATTTCATCTTCCGTCACCTCTTCGCGCAAGAGTGGGGAGGCGCCGGCTGCCTGTTTTTCGTGCAGGCGCGTTTCTTCTGCTTCAAGTTGTTGCATGAGGTTCGGCAAGACTCCATGCCGCAACTCAGCGGCGCGATCGAGGTTGTAATCGCGCTCTGCCTTTTCGATTTCGAATCGTGTTTGTTCGATGGCGCTGCGCAGCTCGGAGACTTGCGTCAGAGCGCCCTTTTCCGTTTCCCACTGGTCCCGCATCGAATCAGCCTTGGCTTTTGCATCAGCCAGTTCCTTGCGCAGGGTTTGGAGCCGATCCTGGCTTGCGTTGTCTTTTTCTTTCTTCAGCGCCGCTTCCTCGATTTCGAGGCGCATGACGCGACGGGTGACAGCGTCAAGCTCGGCGGGCATGGAGTCGATCTCGGTGCGGATCATGGCGCATGCTTCATCCATCAGATCAATCGCTTTGTCCGGCAGGAACCGATCGGTGATGTACCGAGCCGACAACGTCGCAGCAGCGACGAGCGCATTATCCTGGATTTTCACGCCGTGATGCACCTCGAAGCGCTCACGAAGGCCGCGCAAGATGGAGATGGCGTCTTCAACGGAGGGTTGGTCAACTAGCACGGATTGGAATCGTCGCTCGAGGGCAGCGTCCTTCTCGATGTGTTTGCGATATTCATCGAGGGTCGTGGCGCCTATGCAGTGAAGCTCTCCGCGAGCCAACATGGGTTTAAGCATGTTGCCGGCGTCCATCGCGCCTTCGGCGGCGCCCGCGCCGACGATGGTGTGCAACTCATCAATAAAGAGAACGATGCGGCCTTCCGCCTGTTTCACTTCCTGTAAGACAGCTTTCAGCCGCTCCTCGAACTCGCCTCGATACTTCGCGCCGGCGATGAGCGAGGCGAGATCTAATGCAAAAACGGTCTTGTTTTTCAAACCCTCAGGGACGTCGCCGCGCACGATGCGCTGGGCGAGCCCTTCAACGATCGCAGTCTTCCCGACGCCGGGCTCGCCAATGAGCACCGGGTTGTTCTTGGTTTTGCGAGAGAGGATCCGAATGACCCGACGGATTTCGTCGTCGCGCCCGATCACAGGATCAAGCTTGCCGGCCCGCGCGTCTTTGACGAGATCCTGCCCGTATTTTTCCAGGGCTTCGTAGGTTGCTTCGGGATTGGCGCTTTGGACGCGCTGGGCGCCGCGAACGCTTGTCAGCGTTTCAAGGAAACGATCGCGCGTCACACCGTGTTTGGTGAACACCGCCACCGCTTTCGAGTCACCCTTGTCCGCGAGCATTGCGAGCGCGATGTGCTCAACGGAGACGTACTCATCCTTCAGGCGTTTGGCTTCCTGCTCAGCTGCCGCCAAAACGCCAGCGAGCTGCGGGGAAAGATAGACTTTGCCAACCTCGCCGCCGGGGCCTGAAACAGACGGCGCTCGTTCAAGCTCCGTCTGCACATCCTGCTGCAACCCGTTGATATTGACATCCATGCGCGACAAGAGCCGGGGCAGGAGGCCGTCATTTTGTTCAACAAGCGCCAGCAGAACATGCAGCACGTCGACTTGTTGATGGCCGAACCGCGTCGCGAGGGCTTGCGCGTCGTGAATAGCTTCCTGGCTTTTTTGTGTGAGTCGGTTCAGGTCCATGTGTGCGCCTCAAAGTTGGTGTGTGTTGTTCGGATGGCGAAAAAAGAGCGAGGGGTTCACTCAAGCTCGGGGGTCGAATGCAGATTCATCGCGCAGTTGTTCATACAAACGGCGTTCCGCATCGCTGAGCTCCTTCGGCACTGTGACGCGGACCTCGACGTAGAGATCGCCCCTGTCATCGCCGCGTCGTGGGAGCCCCTTACCGCGCAAGCGGAATCGCTGTCCACTTTGGGCTCCGGGGGGGATGGTCATGCTGACCGAGCCGTCTAGTGTTGTGATGTCGATCTTGGCGCCAAGGGCGGCTTCCCACGGCGCGATGAGGGCGATCAGTTCAAGATCATGCCCATGGGCGCGAAACAGTGGGTGGGGCGCCATGTTGATGCGCAGGTGTAAATCTCCCGCAGGGCCGCCGCCGACGCCCGATCCGCCCTGGCCGCGCAGGCGAATGACGGCGCCATTCGTTGTGCCCGCGGGGATTTTCACGTCGTAGGTTTTCGCGGAGCGCACAGGCTGGCCGGCTTCGTCCCGATCGGTCACCTGAAGTGATATTGACTTTGTCGCCCCGGAGTGGGCGTCTTCGAGTGAGATGGTGACGGCGGCCTCGACATCCTGGCCGCGCTGCTGTCGCGGTCTTTGCGCGCGGTGCGTGCCCGCGCCGGGGCGAGCGCGTCGGTCACCGAACTGACCTCCGAAAATCGTCTCGAAGAAATCGCTGAATCCGCCAAGATCTTCGGCGTTGGCGCCGCCGAAGTTGACGCGCATATTTTCCCAACCTTCAGGCGGGGAGAAATCCTGCCCGGACTTCCATTTAGCGCCCAGTTGGTCATATTTCTTGCGTGTCTCCGGGTTCTTGAGAACTTCGTAAGCCTCAGAGATCTGCTTGAACTTCTCCTCGGCGCCTTGCTCTTTGTTCAGGTCGGGATGGTGCTCGCGCGCGAGCTTCCGGTAGCTGCGCTGAATCTCCTCCTGCGTGGCGGTTCGGCTGACGCCAAGTGTTTCGTAATAGTCCTGAAACTTCACATTCATTGACGTCTTCGTACTCCTTCGTCGCTCAGCGGATCGCCTCGGTGTGCGCGCATTCCTTTGATGGTATTGCAAAGGGCGTTCCACGGCGCACATCCAATCTGGAGATTGTGTGCGGCTAGGAGCTGTATAACGCCATCCGACAGACCGCCGGGCGCCAGAATGACAGGCGCCAGAGCGTGTTAGTCCAAGGTGGCAGTGGAAGCTCCTTTCAGGGGTGATCCCAGGTGGATTCTCAGCCCTGCTGGAGGTTGGCGCCGGCTTTGCAATCTCTTCCCTTGCAGGCGTCGCCGGCCCTGTTCGGTCGCTTGCGACAGAAGTGAAAGTTCATTTGTCAGCGTCCGAATCGTTGCTCGCTGACAAGCTGTTCTTACAGACAAGCGAAGTTTTCGTAGAGGAGTTGCAACCATGTTCACCACCCGCGCCAACCAACTGATGCGCACGTCCGATCTCGCGACTGAGATGGATCGCGTCTTTCATCAACTGTTTGCTGGCGGTTCGCCAAGGCGTCTTGTTGATGTGCCCGCGTTCTCCAGTCGGAATCCGGCGACGGATATCATTGAGACCGAAGAAAGCTTTCTGATTGAAACGGAAGTTCCTGGTTTCAGTATGGAGCAGATTGATATCACACTGACTGGCGGCGAACTGACCATCTCGGGCAATCGGGCTGAAGAGACCGAGGAGATGGTCGAGGCTGAGCACCACCGCAAGGAGCGTCGCTCGGCGCAGTTCCGTCGGAGTTTTACGTTTCCGATTGCTCTCGATAGCGAAAATGTCACGGCTCAGCTTGCAGATGGTGTGCTCAGCATCACGCTTCCCAAGGCGCCTGAGCTCAAGCCGCGCAAGATCGAAGTTGTTTCGAGCTGACTGGTTGAGCTTCGACCTGAGCGATCAATCGCTTCCCACTGGCGCCTGAACGGCGCCTGAAATCAACTGACAATGAACACGAAGGAAGAAAAAGAAATGAATACAACCATCCCAACTCAGCACACGAACTCCTCCGATTGTTGCGGCGGTGAGTGCGCTGTCGAAACCAAGCTGGCGACTGATGAATCCACCGCCCACGAGTATCAGGTGATTCGCCCAAACGTTGACATCATTGAGGAGAAGGATCGGTTCATCATCCACGTTGAAACACCAGGTGTCGCGCGTGAGGATATCTCTGTGAAGTACGACGATGGCGAACTCACCATCGAAGCGTGCGCTTGTCGTGAACCAACAGCCGGCGGGCGCCGATTCCTGAACGAGCGCGTTCAGGGCTTGTTCCGGCGATCCTTCCGGGTTGGCGAGCGGATCGACACGCAGTCCGTCGCAGCGGAGTATGCCAACGGCCTGCTCACGATCCGGCTTCCGAAGACCGAACAATCGCGTTCACGGTCCATTGAGATCAGCGCGAATTAACTAAGCCAGTTTTTTTACCACACGAGTTCTCCCGAACTACTCTTTCTCCTCCAGGGGGCGTCCACTACGGTGGGCGCCCTCTGTTTTGGTTGATGATTCGATTCGCCGTCTCGTTGTCTACTCGTCATCATGTGCGCATGATCAAGCGCATCGTCTCAGGCGGACAAACAGGCGTGGACCGGGCAGCCCTCGACGCTGCGATGGCGGCGGGGATCGCTGTTGGCGGGTGGTGCCCGAAGGGGCGCCGGGCTGAGGGGGAACTGATTCCCGAGCGCTATCCGCTGAAGGAAACGCCGAATCGAACCTACGCTGAGCGCACACGCTGGAACGTTCATGATTCTGACGCCACGCTTGTGATTGCCTCATTGAAGGCGCCTGCGGCTGGGGGAACCAAGCTCACGATTGACTTTGCTCGGGAGATTCGCCGGCCGTGTCTTGTTGTGGACCCCGCTCGCGATGGTTCTGCGCAGCGAGTGTGCGAATGGCTGTGGTCGCTGAATGTGCGCATTTTGAATGTGGCTGGGCCGCGCGAGCAGGAACACGCCGGAGTATATGCCGCCGCCCTCGCCTTTCTTGCGGATCTTCTGCCCTCCATCGCACAAGTTGATGCGCACGTTGGGGTCAATGAAAGTGTGGAGACGCCCTCGTGATTGATCACCTTATTAATCGGGCTGGTGATCGCGCGGTCGCACTGGAAACAACGCTGGTTGCGCATGGCGTTCCTGCGGGAGAAGGCCTGCCGCTCAGCCGCAAGCTCAATAGCATCATTTGCGAAGAGGGGGCTGAGCCGGCTCTTGTGGGCGTGCTCCACGGAATGCCCATCATCGGCATGACCGATCAGGAGCTGGGTGAGCTTCTCAATGAACCGAGCGTCTTGAAAACGAACACTGCGAATCTCGGCGTCGCGATCCACCGGGGAATTTCCGCTGCGACGACTGTGAGCGCGACGATGGAGCTTGCAGCGGCTGCGAGCGTGCGCATGTTTGCGACGGGCGGGATTGGCGGCGTGCATCGAGGGTTTAGCGAGAGGCTTGACATCAGCTCAGACCTGACAGCGCTGACGCGCTTCCCCGTGGCGGTGGTCGCGAGCGGTGTGAAATCCATTCTGGATGTCGTCTCAACGCGCGAGGCGCTTGAAACTCTTGGTGTGCCGGTCATCGGATATCAAACGGACGAGTTTCCGGCGTTCTATCTGCGCACGAGCGGGGCCGAGGTTGACGCGCGTTTTGATGATGCTGACGAGCTTGCTGGGTTCATCGCATCCGAGCTCACTCGAACCGGAAGAGGGGTGTTGATCGTGAATCCGATTCCAGTTCAGGATGAGATTGCGGGGTCGGACTGGCGCCGGTGGCTTGATGAAGCGCAGGTACGGGCGAGCGCTGTGCCGGGGCGGGATGCGACGCCGGCCCTCCTGGCGGCGCTGCATCAGGTGTCAGGAGGCGCGACGCTTCGCGCCAATATCGCGCTGGTTGAGTCAAACGCTCGCCTCGCGGCGCGGCTGGCAGCATCAATGCCGGCTGGCGTCTGAGACGCAGGTCGGTCAGGCCGACTTCCGTGTTTCGGCGTTGCTTCGGCCTCTCTTGGGGCTTCGGCGATCTGGTATCCTATCCTGATGTCCTCCGACGCCCCAGTTCGTTCGGACGCCCCCAACGCGGAGGCCGCGTTGCTGGTCCGTCTGCAGGCGGGCGATGACGCTGCGTTTGAGGAGCTCGTCCGAGAAAATGCTCCGCGGATGCTCGCGGTCGCCCGGCGTTTTGTGGCGGATGAAAATGAAGCCCAGGATATTTTGCAAGAAGCGTTTCTTTCTGCGTTTCGCGGCATCCAACGTTTTGAAGGCGGCTCGAAAATATCGACCTGGCTTCACCGGATTGTTGTCAACGCGGCGTTGATGCGTCTGCGCAAGAAAAAGCGCCGGCGCGAGGTGCAGGTTGATGAGCTATTGCCGGGGTTTTTAGAGGACGGTCATCTCGCGTCCATTCCCAAAGGCTGGCCCGCGGCGGACCAGCGCCTGGAGCAGGAGGACACGCGGGCGAAGATTCGCGGCCTGATTGACGAACTGCCCGAGTCATACCGCTCGGTCTTGCTGCTGAGAGATATAGAGGAGTTTTCCACACAGGACGCTGCCCACATTCTTGAGATTACGCCGGGGGCGGTCAAGACCCGGCTGCACCGCGCCAGGCAGGCGCTGCGGGCATTGATTGAGCAGGAGCTGGCAAACGAGACGTAGTACATGGGAAAAGCAAAGCTGACATGCAGGGAGTTTGTGGAGTTCCTCGATGACTATGTCGCCGACGAGCAGTCGGGAGACGTGCGCGCGACCTTTGAGAAGCACATCGCCAAGTGCCCGCCATGCGCTGATTATGTTCGGACCTATCAAGAGACGATTGAGCTTGGCAAGTGTGTGTGCAGGGATGGCGAGGGAGCGCCTGGGGATGTGCCGGAACAGTTGATCGACGCGATATTGCAAGCCCGCCGGTCGCAATGATCGGCGCAGCTGTTCTAACTGGCGGGACGCGCGAGGGTGGTCCTGTATGCGCCCGCGCTGCTTGAATAGGCGCCAAAGTATACAAGTTTGAGGAATATGCAGGCTTTGGGGCCGGTTGCGTATATACAGCCTTACATTTCGATTGATAAGGTGTATACGGAGGTCAACACAGTGAGTTTGAATTGCAGGCGGGCATCCTGACCAACAAGTTTGAATCCGCTTGGCGCACATTTGATGAACATGAAATTGGCAGTGCTCTTATCAAGGACGAATCTTCCATGCATGACGACGCGATGCCTTTCGGCGTGGTAAAGGCTTCGGGTGTCGGGAGGAGGCATTCGCTACGCAATAGTTAGCATGAGTGACAATCGGCTGGTGGTGATTTCCCGACAGCGGGCGTAACATCACTTGGGATGGGGGCATCCGAGGAGGACCATGGCTGCACTTCCAATTCAAAGGCGAGCACTCGAAACTACACCCGCTCCGGTGATGCAGTGCATGGAAATCTGGGGAGGAAACGACGAAGTCAACAGCGCAATTTCCAACCCCGGGCTCGATATCTGGGTTTCGAGTCGGCCGCATCGCGGCGACAAACTTGGTGGAGATATTCATTACGTTTCCATGTGCGCCTCGGGGCGCATCTCCCGTGTGGCGCTCGCCGATGTCGCGGGTCATGGCGATGAGGTCGCTGAACTGGCGACGAGCTTACGCAAGCAGATGCGCCGGCATATCAACACAATTGACCAGACACGATTTGCCAAAGCGTTGAATCGTGAGTTTGCCGAGCTATCAGAGCGCAGCGGCAAGTTTGCAACGGCGCTTCTCGCAGCTTACTTTTCTCCTTCGCAGCATGTTGTATTTTGCAATGCCGGGCATCCCAGGCCGTTGCATTATCGTGTTGAGAATAGGACTTGGTCGGCGCTTGATGAGGCCAAGTGTCACCCTGATCCTGAGCGGGCGGGAAAAATCGCCAATCTTCCGCTGGGTGTGATCGCAGAAACTGAATATTCACAGTTCGCCATGCCGCTCGACTACGGCGACCTGGTGCTGATCTATTCCGACGCTCTTATTGAAGCGCCGGACGGCGAAGGTGATATGCTTGGCGAAGCCGGCCTGCTTGACCTTGTTCGAGAGTTGGACGCGAGCCGGCCTGAAACGGTCGTCAAGGAGTTGTTGAGTCGTATTGATCAGCTCGCGGACGGCGATCTTGAGGATGACGCGACCATTATTATGCTTCATCACAACTCCTCACCCCTGCCGAAGCAATCGATGGGATTGATGATGCGCAGCGCGGCAAGAATGCTCGGATTGGCGCCTGTTTAACCTAACCAGTCAGCGGAGAACAGGCGCATGGAGGCAGCACTTTGGATCGTTCGCGGCGCGGCAGTGTACGCAATTATCGGTGTGTTTTTTAGTGTGTGGTTTGTCACGCGAGGCATAGGCCGCGTTGATCCGGCGACGACGGGATCGACCTGGGGCTTTCGCGCGATGATCACACCGGCTTGTTGTGCGCTGTGGCCGCTGGCCTTCTTTTGGCTCCTGAGAGGAAGAAGCTGGAAAGGCTCCGAATCATGACGCGGCCCCAACGTAAACTTCATCTTTTCATATGGCTTGTGCTTTCTGTTGCGATACCCGTCATTGTGGTCATTGCGATCAAAGCGCGGCCGGCGCCGCTAGCGGCTGCGCCTCCGACAGAGGATGTGAACGAAGCGGAATCACGCCCCGCGTTGGGTGGTGCACGATGAGCGTCGCTTACAAGGCTGTCAATTGGAACAGGCATAAGCTGGTGTACGACGCGCTGCTTCTCGTTGGCATTATTTTTTCCATCGGTGCTTTCTATACTGCGGGGCGCGTTGTTTTTTCTGGCGCCACCGATGAAACACTGATCATGCGCGCGCTCGCTTTCACTGCTTTTCTTCTGCTGCACATCATCCTCTGCGTGGGTCCGTTGTGTCGGATGAGCCCTCGCTTTCTTCCGCTTCTCTACAATCGCAGGCATATGGGCGTCGCGGTGTTTCTTGTTGGCCTGGTCCATGCGGTATTTGCACTGCTGCAATACAGCGCTGGCGGGGTTCTCAATCCGCTTGTGGCGCTGCTGGCGCGGGGCACGGACATCACAAGCATCGCACAGTTTCCATTTGAGTTTCTGGGTTTGGCAGCGATCATGATTCTCTTCCTCATGGCAGCGACAAGCCATGATTTTTGGCTCGCCAATCTGACGCCGCGCTTGTGGAAGCGGCTTCATATGCTGGTGTACGTTGCTTACGCACTGATTGTTGCTCATGTTGCGATCGGGTTTCTGCAGGATGAGCGGCGGCCGGTCTACTTGTTCCTTCTTCTCGCCGGCGTTGGCGTTATTGCCGGGTTGCACGTTGCTGCAGGTTTTATGCAGTGGCGCCGGGATGCGCGATCCAGACGCGATGACAAGTCTTTTGTCGACGTCTGCCCGGTCTCTGAAATCATTCCTGATCGGGCCAGGGTTGTGTTTGTCGGAGAGGAATCCATCGCCATCTTTCGTCACGGCGTGGGCGGCAAGTTGTTTTCAGCAATTTCGAGCGTCTGTGCTCATCAGGGCGGCCCGCTCGGGGAAGGGAAGATTATCGACGGTTGCGCCACCTGCCCCTGGCATGGCTACCAATACCGCCCTGAGGACGCTCAGTCTCCGCCTCCCTACACCGAGAGACTGAAGACGTACGACGTACGCATAGAAGAGGGAATCGTGCGCGTCAACCCCAAGCCCCATGCGCCGGGGACGCGCGTCGAGCCGGCGCAGCTCGCGTCACTGGAGACAAACGTATGACGAGCGAGAATCAAGACGCCGCAACAGGCCGGCCTGATGAGTTTTATGTTGGCTACCTTTCCATGCCGCGAGGGCTTGGTGTTATTGTGCGCATTGTCTCCATATGCCTGCTTGTCATAGTTGTTGTTATGCAGGTTGTGCTCGCGGTGAGTCAGAACGACCCCGGCGACGGCGTGTATGAGTTTGGCATAGCAACAGAACTTTCAGGTCGAGTGATGGTGCGTCCGGGCCCCTTTTTGCTTGTCGCGGCTGAAGACGGCGGCATCGAACCGGTGCTTGTGGTCGGCGCCATGAAGACGGGCGCCTTGGCGCGGCTCAATGAGTACGACGGACAGCTTGTCCGTTTGACTGGATCGCTTATCTTTCGAGACGGGGTGACGATTCTGGAGCTTGCAGCGAACGATGACGCGATCACTGCTGAACAGGAACTTTCGCCGGCGATCGGCGCGACTCCGCGATCCGTCGGCCTTGTCACACTCCGCGGCGAGGTTATTGATCCCAAATGCTACTTCGGCACCATGAAACCCGGGCATGGCAAGGTGCATAAAGCCTGCGCAACACTTTGCATTCGCGGCGGGGTTCCTCCGGTCTTATGGAGTGTCGCTGCTGACGGCTCGCCGCGGTATCACCTGATTGTCAGCGGGCAGGATCGGCCGATGAATGGGCAGGTGCTTGAGTATGTTGGTGAAATCATTGACATTGAAGGTGAAGAACTCTCGCTGGGGCAAGGCCCTCTTCGCATCCTTCGTGTCGATCACAGCGCGATAGAACTACGTCCGTGAATCTTTCGACGTGGGCGCGGGAGGCGAGCTTGTTGGAGTCGCCGGCTCGACCTGTTCGCTGGCGGGAGACTCAGCGTCAACCAGCGCAATGATGGTGTCCCCGGGCTTGGGATCGATCGGGCGATCCCACGTGACCACCGTCAGCTTTCCTGACTCGGCGACCACGAATAGCGGCAAGGCGCGATCGGCGTACATTGCTTCGTAGTCAGCGTAGGGAAACTCACTGCGCAACGTCGTCGCCTTCACAGACGCTCCATGTCCAACACGCGACGCGAGGCGGGCGTACGTCGGGCCTGTGGAAAAGAGCACGCGACCGGGAACGGATTCACCCTGGTCCTTGTTCTCATTTTCTCGTTTTTTATCCCGCCCTTCCGGAGCCAGTTGGAAGACCTCCGACCGCCCGAACAACGAGATGAAGTTCTGCACCGCGAGTGTGTTGACTTCTGTATTCGCCGTCATCATCAACAGTCTGCCGATCCCGGTGAGATCAAGCAGCCGCACGATGTCGTTGGAAAGGACGCCCCCTTGTATCGCGGACAGTCCCGCGAGCCGGGCGGCTGCGATGTTTTGGCGATTGGTGTCAATAAGGAGAACAGCGAAGCCCAGGCCTTTGAGCGTTTGCGCGATCTCGCGCGAAAGTTTGTGCGCTCCCACGATGAGCAGGCCTTGTGGATCTCGATCCGCAACCTTGAGCCATCGCGCCATCGGGCCGGCGGTGAGTCCATAGACAACCACGGTCACCAGAATTACGACGAATGTAATCGGGACGATGAGGTTCGCGTCCGTGAACTGGCCTTGCTCTTCCAAACGCAGGCCGAAGACCGCTGCGACTGCCGCCGCGACAATCCCGCGCGGCGCCATCCACGCGATAAACGTCTTCTGATGAACTGAGAGCGGAGAGCGAATGGTTGAAAACATCGTCGCCAGTGGGCGCGCGATCAAAATGAGAGTCCCGGCGAACAACACACTTTGCAGCCCAACCTCTTTGACGCTTTCCAGATCAATTCTTGCCGCGAGAATGATGAACAGACTCGATATGAGCAGAACACGAAGGTTTTCTTTGAACTCGACTATGTGCCGGATGTCCACCGCGCGCTGATTCGCCAGCGCCACGCCCATGACGGTGACGGCGAAGAGGCCGGATTCCTCCTGCATCATGTCTGAGATCGTAAAGGTCGCCAGGACCAGCGCCACGCTCATCGGGTTGATGAGTGAATCAGGCAGCCAGTAGCGTTTGATGATCTGCGTCAACAGGAACGCCGAAGCGATCCCAAGCAACCCGCCTCCTAGAAGCGTCAGCAGGATGCTCTTGATCGCCTCCAGCGTCGCATGCTGAACGCCGGTCGCGAGAATGACCTCGAACACGAGCACCGCCAGCAGCGCTCCAACTGGATCAATGACAATCCCTTCCCAGCGAAGAATCGGTCCCACCGGAGCATGGGGTCGGATGTGCCGAATCAGCGGACCCACCACTGTCGGACCGGTCACCACGAGCACAGCGCCAATCAGCACGCACAACGCCGGATCCAAACCAAAGATCAGCCACGCGAAGAGAGCCGCGACACCCCACGTCACCAAGACGCCAACAGTGACAAGAGAAAGAACCACCCGCCCGACCTGAGGCAGTTCGCTGAATCGCAGCGTCAGCCCGCCCTCGTACAGAATGAGCGCGACCGACAACGACGTGATTGGCAGCACCAGATTTGGAAGGAGCGTGTCCGGATCAAGCCCCCCAAGAATCGGCCCAATCAGTATGCCGATCAGCAACAGGACAAGAATCGAAGGCAGGCGCAGTATCGACGCGAGGGCCTGCGACGCCACCCCCAGCACCAGGACGGCGGCCAGTCCGCGCAGGACATTGTCAGCGGATGCCAACAGCAGCAGGGGGGCGGCGTCATGCACGATTGGGTGTGTGCTCCGAATGCGCGAGAAGTGGCGGGCGATGTCAGCAGGGCGCACAAGCTTAGCGAGATGCCAACGATGCGGGCCCTGCTTGGCCGCCAAGGTTGCCTGGTCGGCGCCCCGCTTCGTGGGTGGCGCTGTTTCCCCGGACTTCTTCTACTTCTACACTGGACCCGAGCCGGGCGGGAGGCCGGCCGGTATTCTTGGTGGGGACAGTTCAACGTGAAGTGCGTTTGGCGGGCGGCTCGAGCTTGAAGTCGCCCAGGTTTCATTTGAGGAGGCAACAGAAATGGCTATTCGACTCGGCGACACGGCTCCTGATTTCACAGCACAGACCACTGAAGGGGAGATTCATTTTCATGATTGGCTGGGGGGTGGCTGGGGCGTGCTGTTCTCGCACCCCGCGGACTTCACGCCGGTTTGCACCACGGAGCTTGGCGCGGTGGCGAAACTGAAGCCTGAGTTCCAGAAGAGGAATGTGAAGGTCGCGGGGCTGAGTGTGGACCCACTGAAGGACCATGAGGCCTGGTCGAAGGACATCGCTGAGACACAGGGGACGGCGCTCAACTTCCCCCTGATCGCGGACCCGGATCGGACAGTCTCGGAGCTGTACGACATGATCCATCCGAAAGCGGATGCGACCCTGACCGTGCGATCAGTCTTTGTCATCGGTCCGGACAAGAAGGTGAAGCTGATGCTGACCTACCCCGCGAGCACGGGGCGGAACTTTGATGAGCTCTTGCGCGTGATTGATTCGCTGCAGTTGACAGCGGAGTATCAGGTCGCGACGCCGGCAAACTGGTCTGAGGGTGAGGACTGCATCATCGTGCCTGCGGTTTCCAATGCGGAGGCGGATGCGAAGTTCCCGAAGGGGTACACGGAAGTCAAGCCATACCTGCGGTACACGCCGCAGCCGAATATTTGAGGATATGAAGGGGAATCGAAGGCGTGTTTTTTCGGCTGATTTATGACGATGGGCTGGCTCAGGCTTCGTATCTCATTGGTGAAGATGAGGGCGATGCGATTGTTTTTGACCCCCAGCGCGATGTTGATCGCTACATCGCGCTCGCGGAAAAGCACAAGCTCCGGATTGTCGGGGTCGCCGAGACGCATATCCATGCGGACTTTGTCTCCGGGGCGCGGGAGCTGGCTGAGCGGACCGGGGCTCATGTCTATGTTTCAGGTGAAGGTGGGGCGCAGTGGACGCCGACCTGGCTGAAAAATCGAAGCAGCGGCGGTGCGTATCCCAACACCGTTCTGCGTGACGGCGATGAGTTTTGCGCAGGAGCGGTCAGGTTTCGGGCGGTGCATACGCCGGGGCACACGCCGGAGCATATGAGCTTCCTCGTGACTGACGCCGGCGCCGAGACGCCGCCAATCGGTGCCCTGACGGGAGATTTTGTTTTTGTAGGCGATCTTGGCAGGCCCGATCTGCTCGAAAACGCGGTGGGCGTCGCGGGGGCAGCCAAGCCCGCGGCGAGGCAGTTGCACGAGTCTTTGGAGTGGTTTCGCGGGCTTGAAGATTTTGTGCAGGTGTGGCCGGGGCACGGCGCCGGAAGCGCGTGCGGAAAATCGCTCGGGGCGGCGCCGCAATCCACGGTCGGGTATGAGAAGCGGCAAAACGCGCTGGTGATGGATGGCGACGAAGATCATTTCGTGGAAAGCATCTTGTCTGGGCAGCCGGAGCCGCCGGTGTATTTCGGGCGGATGAAGCGGGTGAACGTTGAGGGGCCGCCTGTGCTCGGCGAGCTCACCCAACCCGACCGAGTGAGTGTTGATCATCTGGCAGAGCTCGATCCGAAGCAGTGCGCGATCGCGGACGGTCGGGCGTGGGATGAGTTTCGCGTAGGGCATCTGCCGGGGGCGCTTTCGCTGCCCGTTGATGGCACGCTCTCGACGACAGCCGGGTGCTACATCGGACCGGATCAGCCGATCTATCTGATCGTTGAAGAAGGTGAGGTTGAAGACGCCCTTCGCCGGCTGATGCGTGTGGGGCTTGACCGAATCGCGGGATGGGCGCCAGCGGGCGAAATGCGGGCATTTGCTGCGGCTAATCCAGACCGGCTTGAGCGAACCAAAGAAATCAGCGCACAGGAGCTCGCCCAAAGGCTTGGCGATGGCGGGGAGTTTGTCCTGGATGTTCGCCGGCAGGGGGAATGGGACATGGGGCACATCGAGGGAGCCAGGCGGCTGGTGCACACGCAGCTTCCGAAAACGCTGGGCGAACTCCCGCGTGGCAGAGAGATCGTCGTGAACTGCCGGAGCGGGGTGCGGAGCGCCCGGGCGTGCTCACTCTTGCAGCGTGAGGGGCTGGATGCCGTCAATTTGGCTGGCGGAATCAAAGCATGGGTGAAGGAAAGTCAGGCATAACGGCGCCGATCCTCCTTTGAGCGCATAATGGACAGCCTCAGCAACGCGGCGATCGGGTTCCCAACGGATGGGACAGGCGCGGCGGGCGAGATACAAGGGAACAGGACTTTATGAACAACGGCGTGCTTGTTGCGGTGCTCATCGTCGTCGGGCTGATTCTGCTCGTCGCTATTTTCATTCTGGCGCAGTTCCTGAACCTGTGGATTCAGGCGTTGGTGAGCGGCGCCCGGGTTGGACTGATTGACCTCATCGGAATGAGGCTGCGAAAGGTTGATCCGCGCGTCATCGTCTACAGCCGAATTCGGTCGGTGAAAGCAGGGATTAACGTCTCGACCAATGAGCTTGAGCAGCACTACCTCGCTGGTGGTCGCGTGCCGAGTGTGATTAATGCGCTGATCGCAGCGGATCGCGCCAGCATTAGTCTGCCCTTCAAGACGGCATGCGCCATTGATCTGGCGGGCCGGGACATTCTTGAAGCGGTGCAGACCTCGGTGAATCCGAAGGTGATCGACTGTCCGAATCCTTCCGGAGGCCGGCCCACGATTGACGCGGTCGCTAAGGACGGCATCCAGCTTCGAGCCCGGGCGCGGGTGACGGTGCGGGCGAACATCGCCAGGCTGGTCGGCGGCGCGACCGAGGAAACGATCATCGCTCGCGTCGGCGAAGGCATTGTGTCAACGATTGGCTCCGCCCTGACGCACAAAGATGTGCTGGAAAATCCGGATCGGATTTCCAAGACCGTGCTCGAGAAGGGGCTCGACGCGGGAACAGCGTTTGAGATTCTCTCGATTGACATCGCGGATATTGATGTCGGTGAGAACATCGGCGCCAAGCTTCAGGAAGATCAGGCAGAAGCGGACAAGCGCCGGTATCAGGCGGAAGCGGAGAAGCGGCGCTCGCTCGCTGTGGCGCTGGAACAGGAAAACCGGGCGAAGATTCAGGAAAATCGCGCCCTGGTGGTTCTCGCGGAATCCGAAGTGCCCAAAGCGATGGCAGACGCCTTCCGCAGCGGCAATCTCGGCATCATGGACTATTACAAGATGAAGAACGTCGTCGCGGACACCAGCATGCGCAGCGCCATCGCTGGTGACAGCGCCGGCAAGGATCAGCCCCAGGGTGAGAACTGAGTTGTGGGCTGGAGCTTTCGTGTTCTACGCGCTGGCGCGTTCAAGCTGGACGCCGGAGCGATGTTTGGTTTGGTTCCGAAGCCTCTCTGGTCGCGGGTCTGTGAGACGGATGAGCGCAATCGGATTGATCTGCAGACAAACTGCCTGCTCCTTGAACAAGACGGCAAGCTCGCGCTGATCGAGGCGGGCATCGGCGATAAGTCCGATACCAAGACACGCGACATTTTCGCAATCGAAGATCGGTGCGTGCTCGATGCGCTGCGCGAGGTTGACTGCGATCCTGCGGATATTTCAACAGTCGTGCTGACGCATCTGCATTTTGATCACGCGGGCGGCGTGACGAAGTTTGATGAGGCTGGAAAGCTTCAGCGGAGCTTCCCGAACGCTGAAATTGTCGTGCAGCAGCAGGAGTGGGAAGACGCGCTGGCGAACAAGTCCGTCATGCACAGCACCTATCTGCGCGAACATCTGGATCCGATCCGGGAGTGTGTTCGGACGGTCGAGGGGGCTGCGGAGGTGCTGGCGGGCGTTCGCGTCGAGCCGGCGCCGGGCCACACCTGGGGTCAGCAAGCGGTTTTTTTTGAGGACGATCAAGGCCGGCCTGTGGTTTTCCCGGGCGACCTGATGCCGACTCGGATGCACGTCGGCCTGACATACAACATGGCCTATGACATGCTGCCCTACGAGAACATGCTTCAAAAAAGACGATTCTTGGAGCGGGCGAGCGCGGAGAAGTGGATCATCGCGATGGATCATGATCCGGGCGACCCGCTGGTGGTCGCTGAGGCGCGTAAAGACCGGCCTGGGGCGTTTCTATTGACTCCTGCGGGTGGGTGAGGGTGTTTTCATAAGTGGGGTTTCGCCGCCGCTACAATGGAGGCGCTGTCGTTGGCGCGGGAGTTGACAGATTGACGCAGGCTGGAAAGATGCCCGCTGGAGCCGAGCGCGTGGAATCGAGCACAATCAATGAGCCAGTGTCGGGGGCCTCATCGGGTGCGGGGGTGTCACCCGGCGCGATTGACGCGCCAGTCGGCCGCGCGGTGCGCAAGGCCAAGCCCAAGGTGAACCGCGTGGAGGCGTTCTTCTCGCGTCTGAGCGCCAAGAGCAACTTCTTTCATCGACTTTTCTCACTCTTCTATCTGCCCTACGCCTTCCGGTCAGGCATTCGAATGAAGCGTGTCGGCGAGAAGAAGTTCGCAGCTGTGCTGCCTTTCAAACGCTTCAACCGCAACTGGTACAACGCGATGGCCGGCGGCGCGCTGCTCGCCAACAGCGAGATCGCTGCGGGAATGTACCTCTTCGGCAAATGTGGAGGCGGGTACAGCGTTGTCTGTAAAGAGTTGACGTACAAGTTTCTGCGGCCCTGCTTCGGACCGGCGGAATATCAGGTGGAGCCTCTCCAGGAGATCGAGGAGTTCCTCGCGACTGGGGATGAGTTCAATATTGATCTGAGCGTGCTGGTGATGCAGCAGATCAAGGGCCGCAAACGCAAGGAGCGGCGGGTGGGGAAATGCTCCGCGACGTTCTATGTCACGCCGCACTCTCTCAGCGCGAGAGGCAAGAGCAAGACGAAGCCCAATCGGTGACCCGAGCGATGGCGCATTGTGAAGAGGCAGGCAAGGTCGCGCCAGCGGAGTGCGCGCGATGAAAGTTCGCAGCTTCTACGTCGCGGGAACGCGCGGGGCCTATCTGGCGTGCTCATGGACATGGTGCATCGGGATGTTCTTCCCGATCCTGCTGCTCATGGACTTCGGCTGGCCGGCTTTCTTTGTTTTTGCGGTTCCGAATGTCGCCGGGGTGATGCTTTTCGGCTGGGTGATGAAGCGAGATGGGGCCGCCGCCTCGCTGACTGAGCGACATAGTCGGGCGGCGGCAATGTTTTCCCTCGTGACGCTTGCATTTCATGCGTTTTTCATCGCATGGGTAGTCGGGATGTGGGTCAACCTGGCGGCGCTCGGACCCTGGGCCCAGCCGTTGGCTGATCCGGCAAATGTGGCGATGAGCCTCGGGAACACACGGGAACTCGGAGAGACTGTGAAATTTCTCCGGCTCGCCGGATTCACACTGTGGCAAAGTCCAGCGCTGATTGGGCTGGTCGGAGGGCTGTTGGTGTATTTCGTCGGCCTGCTCGCTTCGGTGTCTTCGTTGCGCGTCTGGTTTGGTGTGTCCGCGCTGGTGTGGGCGATTTCGGTCGGGCTGCTTGCGCTCGCGATGCCGTGGGACGGACTCACCACAGGTGAGTGGACGCTGGATGTCGCGTCATTGTCCGGGCCAGCTGAGTTATTGTGGGCGGCGCCGGCGATCGCGTTTGGTTTCCTGCTCTGTCCCTATCTGGACCTGACATTTCTGCGCGTCCGGCGCGAGTCTCCCGGCGCGGGCGGCGACGGGGCATTTGCAGTTGGGTTCCCGTTGTTTTTCACAGTGATGATTGTCGGCACACTGACATATGCGCCGGGCGTGCTGATGGATTTGCGCATCGCAGCGTTGGCCTTGCTTCACATCATGATGCAGTCCGCCTTCACCATCGGCGCCCACCTGCGCGAACTGCGAGAGCTGAGACAGACGCTCCCAGCCGCGAGCTCAGGATTTGTTCGGCTCGCTCCCGTAGCAGCGACATTGCTTCCGATGGTCTTTGCAGAAATGTGGGGGGGCGGCGAACTGACCTACCGCTTCTTTATGAGCGCCTACGGCCTCGTCTTCCCAGCGTTTGTGTGGATAATGGTGATGCCTCGCGCAACGGGCGGCGAGGTCTCCGGACGGCGGAAGCTGGTTGGATTCATGCTCGCTGTCGGGATTGCGGCGCCGTTCTTTGGGCTGGGTTTTCTTGGGCGTCAGTGGTGGCTGCTGGCGCCCGGGGTGGGCGTTGTGCTTGTGGCGCCGTTGGTGTTGCGAGTTGTCCGGGGCGCGTCGCCCAAGGGCAGCCTGGAGGCTCGCGCCCGGGAGGCGTGAAGAGGCGTTTGAGCGTAGAATAGAAGGCTGGAGAATGCGGTCGGGATCGGCCCTGTCAGGCCTCCCTGGCAGGCTGTTTCCTCGCACGAATGTAAGGCAGGAGCGACGCGACGTATGGCAGACCCCATGGGGCCGGAATCAGGTTTGATAGCGCAGCGCCCGGAAGATGGGCGCATTGTCGAGATGCAGATTGAGCGTGAGCTGCACGACAGCTACCTCGTCTATGCGATGAGCACGATCATGGATCGCGCTCTCCCTGACGTGCGCGACGGGCTCAAGCCTTCCCAGCGGCGAATCCTCGTCGCGATGAATGATCTGAACCTGCGCCCCGGCCGCAAGCACATCAAGTGTGCCAAGATCGCTGGCGACACCTCAGGCAACTACCACCCCCACGGTGAATCAGTCATCTACCCGACCTTGGTCGGCCTCACCCAGCCTTGGCGCATGCGCGTCCCGCTGATCGACCCTCAAGGAAACTTTGGTTCGATTGACGGCGATCCTCCCGCAGCGATGCGTTACACCGAAGCACGCATGGCCGCAGCAGCTGTGGACATGCTCGAGGACATCAAGCTCGACACCGTCGATTTCCAGCCCAACTATGACGAGCGTCTGCTTGAGCCCCTGGTGCTTCCCGGCAAGTTCCCCAACCTGCTGATTAATGGCGGCGTCGGAATCGCAGTGGGGATGGCGACCAGCCTCGCTCCGCACAATCCCGGTGAGATTCTCGATGCGATCGTCGCATTTATTGAAAAGCCGGAAATGGAGCTTGCTGATCTGCTTGAGATCGTCCAGGGGCCGGACTTCCCGACCGGCGGTGTCATTTGCGGGAAGCGCGGCATCATTGACGCGTATTCATCAGGTCGCGGGCGCGTGCAGGTGCGCGGGCGCATGCACGTTGAAGAGCTTCCCAACGGCCGCGAGCAGATCGTCATTGATGAAATTCCCTATCAGGTGGTGCAAAACACCTTGATGGAAAAAATCGTCGCTGCGGTGAAAGACGAGCGAATCAAGGACATTTCCGACGTTCGCAATGAATCAGGCAGGCAGGCGCGGACACGGATCGTTTGCGAGCTGCGCCGAAACGCCGACTCGAACGTTGTCGAACAGCAGTTGTATCAGTACACGCCGCTGCAGCAGACGTTTTCGATCATGAATGTCGCGTTGGTGAACCGCCAACCGCGCACGCTTCCGATTCTGGAAATGATCCGCCTGTACGTCGATCATCGTTTCGATGTCATCACCAGGCGAACGAAACGACTGCTCCATGATGCGCAAAAGAAAGCGCACATTTTGGAGGGCCTGATCTTTGCGGTCTGCGATATTGATGAGGTAATCGCATTGATTCGCGGTTCGCGCTCGCGCGATGAAGCGATCGAAAAGCTCATCGAGCGCCGATTCCGCATCGCGCCCGGCCATGAGCATGCGCCGAAGATTCCAGAGCGGCTGATGGCGAGGTCTGCCGACAGCGCCGTCGGCGTCGCGATGACACGCGTGCAGGCAGAAGCAATCGGAGCGATGCGCCTTATCCAGCTTGTCGGACTTGAAATCGACAAACTCGTCGGGGATTACCGTAAGCTCGTCGAGGAAATCGAAGGTTACGAAGCGATCCTGGCGGATCCGGATTGCGTGCTCTCGATCATCAAGGATGACTGCGCCGAGATGAAAGAGCGGTACGCCTCGCCCCGCGTCACCGCGATTGAGGAATCAGAATCCGACTTCGACATCGAGGCGCTCATCAAGGAAGAGGAGATGGTCGTTACCATCTCCAATCAGGGGTATATCAAGCGCGTGCCGCTGGACACATACCGGCAGCAGGGGCGCGGGGGGCGCGGGATCAAGGCTTCTGAATCGAAGGAAGATGACTTCACCGAACATCTCTTCGTCGCAAGCACACACGATGATCTGCTGTGCTTTACGGATCGGGGGCGCGTCTTCAAGATCAAGGTGTATGAAGCGCCAGCGCTCTCACGGACCAGCCGCGGCCGGGCGATCATCAACCTGCTCGCCTTGAAAGAAGGCGAAAAATGCGTCGAGTTCATGCCGATCTCAGACTTTGAAAAGGGCGAGCATTTCCTTGTCTTCGCAACCTGGCAGGGCAAAGTGAAGCGCACCAGCCTTCGCCTCTATCGCAATGTGCATAAGGGCGGACTGATCGCGATTAATCTGAATGAAGGCGATCATCTCGTCGGCGTCACCTGGACCACCGGGCACGATCACCTGTTGCTCGGCACCGAACGCGGAATGGCCATCCGCTTCAACGAAAGCGATGCCCGTCCCATGGGTCGGTCGGCGGCGGGGGTGAAGGGCATCGATCTTCGTGACGGAGACAACGTGGTCGGACTCGTCAAGATTGAAATGTCCGAAGAGGACGATGACGGGCGCCAGCAGCCGGCCTACCCTGAAAATGATCTGCTTACCGCAACTGAGAATGGCTACGGCAAGCGCACCGACCTCGCCGAGTACCTCGTCTGGCGCGAAGGCGCCGACCACGGGGAGCCCCAAAACCGCGGCGGCAAGGGGCGCATCGATATCCGCACAAGCGATCGCAACGGCAAGGTCGTCACGATCAAGTCTGTCACGCCGGGCCAGGATGTCATGTTCATCTCCTCAGGCGGACTTTTGGTGCGGATTCCTGTGAATGATATTTCCCGCATCGGCCGCGCGACGCAGGGCGTCCGACTCGTCAATGTGAAGGGTGGAGATCGGTTGATTGCAGCGGCGCGTGTTGCGGAAAGTGATGGCGAGGACTCAAATGCAGGCGCCGCGCCGGGTGACGATTGAGATTTAAGCCGGCGATTGAAGGGTGTGACACATGTCCACGGATTGGTCTGACGAAATCCTCATCTCGAATCTCGCCGACGAGCCTGAGCTCTCGGACGAACTCTCCGATGTTCACGCGAGACTCGAAGGGCTTGAAGCAACGCAGACGCCTGATGTTGTGCTGAATCTCGCAGCCGTCACACACCTCAACTCCTCAAATATCGCGCAGCTTCTTCGGCTTCGAACCGTGCTGCAACAGCGCGAACGGCGGCTTGCGTTGTGCTCGGTCGCAAATCCGGTGTGGTCCACCATGCTTCTCACCGGGCTCGACAAGGTCTTCAATTTTGCCCCCGATCCCGCGACTGCGCTCGCGTCACTCCAGATGGATCGTGAATAAGCGGCCCAAAGAGAGGCGCACGGACTCGCAGCCCATCATGTGTGAGCTTTCTGAATGATCCCACTAATAGCGCTGCTCGCCGCTGCTGTTCTTGCGATGGTGGTCATCCGCACGGGAGCGATTGCGCTTGAGATGACCGGTCTCTCGCGCGATGCAGCCAGGTTCCAGGCCCTCTCCGCATTCTTTGGCGCCGGCTTTACAACGGGTGAATCCGAGTTGGTTGTGAATCATCCCGTGCGCCGGCGCGTCATCCGCGATCTCATCATCGTCGGGAATATCGGCATATTGACTTTGATCACCGCGACGATCCTCACCTTTGTTGGCGAGGGCGCCGAGGGTGGGCTGAAAAAAGGCGTGATCATCGTCTTCGTGCTCTTGCTCCTCGGGCTTCTCTCGCGCAGCCGGCTGTGGATGGCCTTCATTGATCGCACCATCACCGCGGCGCTCAAGCAAGGCGGCGTCGTCCGGGCTCTGGATTACGAAAGCATGCTCCATGTGCGAGAGGGGTACAGCGTGGGTGAGTTTCTCATCGAGGCTGATCATGCGCTCGTTGGCCGCACGCTCGGCCAGTCCCGCCCGCGGGCGGAAGGGCTTACCGTGCTGGGCATCACCCGCGCCAACGGCTCCTATGAAGGGCTCCCGCACGGCGACGCGACCATCCATGCCGGCGATACGCTGATCGTCTACGGGCAGGAGTCAGCCCTGCGCCGGCTCGCATCTCAAAGGACGGACGATAGCACCGGGATAAATACAAATGCGGAAGCCGCGGATATCTCATCAAGAGTCGAGCCCGCAGACTGATACTGATCGCCAACCAGCAATCCGCCCCCGGATTTCTCCCAAACTCGCCACCGCAGAGCCCGTGAGCGGTACACTCGCTCGATGACTGCCTTGACCCAATCCGCACGTGATATTTCAGAGCCTGCCTCGGCGCCCGCGCCACTGGTCGAGCTGCGCGAGATTCGCAAAATTTACTACAAGCCCGACGGCAGCGTCCTTGTCGAGGCGCTGCGCGGCGTCGATCTTTCCATTCCACACGGGCAGTACGTCGCGATCATGGGGGCATCGGGATCGGGCAAATCCACCATGATGAATGTGCTGGGCTGTCTGGATCGCCCGACAAGCGGCGCCTTCCTCCTTGAAGGTCGGGATATCGCGTCCTTTGACGATGAGGGGCTCAGCGAGTTTCGCGGGCGTCGGATTGGCTTTGTGTTTCAGGCCTTCAACCTGATCAGCGAACTCACGGTTGAGGAAAACGTCGAAACACCTCTCTTCTATCAGCGGGTGCCCAAGGCAGAGCGCCGCCAGCGAGCGATCGACAAGCTTGAGCGTGTGGGGCTTGGAGATCGACTTGGGCATCGACCCAGGGAGCTTTCCGGTGGTCAGCAGCAGCGGGCCGCGATCGCTCGCTCGCTCGTCACCGAGCCGGCCCTGCTTCTCGCTGACGAGCCGACGGGAAATCTGGATTCAGCGACTGGGGCTGCAATTCTCGATCTTTTTGACGAACTCCACCACGCGGGCATGACCATCATCATCGTCACCCACGATGACAGCGTCGCGGCGCGCTGTCAGCGCATCATTCGGCTGGCGGATGGACAGATTGAGACAGATCGAATGGTGGCGCGTCAAGATGGGCAGTCTTGACGATCGCGCAGCTCTTCGAAGACGCGTGAAAAGAAGCCAAACACGCGAAAAAATGAAAAAAATACCGGACCGGCGCGATAAATCGCGGCCGATCCGGCTTCCGGGGGCAATGGTTGAAGCGGGCAGTATACCAAGGGTTGCTCCGCTGTCGAGGGTCTAGTCCACCTATGTTTTCCATGAGTTTCATGCCCGGCCTCACCGACCGATAGACTCTTGACGCGGAAGACGTCAGCCCCGAGAGTGACGCCGACCCGCCCGGTAAGCGAAGTGACTTTTCTTCAAAAGGACGCACGGATGCGGATTCTTGGTATCGATCCCGGGCTTCGATTCACCGGATACGCCTGCGTTGAGCGCATTCCCAATGCCGAACCCACCCTGGTGGAGGCCGGCGTCGTGCGGCTGCGCACCGGGACGAGTGTCTCAGCTCGGCTCTTGGAGCTTGAGCGAGATCTCGGTGAGATCATCGAGCGGGTGCATCCCGAGCGGGCCTGCGTCGAGAAGCTCTTTGCCCATTATCGCAGGCCGATGACCGCCGTCGCCATGGGCCACGCCCGGGGAGTCGTTCTACTGACAATTCGAAAAGCCGGGGTGGAGCTGAGTGAACTCGCTGCGACGGAAGTCAAAAAATCGCTGACGGGCAACGGCCACGCGAGCAAGACCCAGATGCAGGCGTCGGTGCGGGCTCAGTTGGGGCTTCTTGAGACGCCCCGCCCGCCGGATGTCGCCGACGCCATCGCCATCGCGCTGTGTGAAGCTCGGCGGGCGGAAGCCGCAGTCGAACTGACCGGGCGCGTCACGAGTCTGTAATGGCGTGCACGGTCCGCAGTCGCCGCGTCGATACACTCTCTCCCCTATGACCACCAGCGAACAAAATCAGGCGCCGCTCCGGGCCCAGGTGCTGATTGTCGAGGATGAAGTCGATCACGCGGATGTGATGGCAGACGCCCTGCGCAAGCCCGGCCATGTCTCGACGATTGTCAACACGGTCGATGACGCCTTCGAGGAACTCGTCGGCGGAGCTTTCGACGTCATCGTGACGGACCTGCGTATGCCCACAAGCGCGGGTCAGCATGGTGTAGCAAGCGACGGCGCCGACGCCGGGCTCAAGATTCTCGACGCCGCCCAGCGCATGCAGCCAAATGCTGAAACCATCATGGTGACAGCTCATGGGGATGTTGCGACAGCCCGGGCAGCCTTCAAGCACGGCGCCTACGACTTCATCGAGAAGCCGCTCGATCTCGACATATTCCGTTCGCTTGTCAACCGAGCCGCTGAGACTGTGCTGCTTCGCCACGAGTCGGGCGGACTCGCAGACCTTGTTCAGCATGATGGGTTCGAGGGGATCATCGCCGGCTCAGAGCCGATGCGACGGATTCTCGCCACCGTAAAAACCGTCGCCGCCTCGAACATCCCGGTGCTCATCACGGGTGAGTCAGGGACGGGCAAGGAACTGATTGCCCAGGCGGTGCACCGCAACAGCCCGCGTGTCAAGCAGCGGTTCGTCGCCTTCAACTGCGCGGGGCAGAGTGAAACCCTCCTGGAAGATCAACTCTTCGGTCATGTGCGCGGCGCCTTTACCGGCGCGGAGAAGGATCGGCAGGGAGTCTTTGAATACGCAGACAAAGGCACACTCTTTCTCGATGAAATTGGCGATATGCCCCTGAATATGCAGGCCAAACTGCTCCGCGTTCTGGAGAGCGGGGAAGTCATCCGGCTTGGCGCCAATGACTCTCGCAAAACAGATGTGCGGTTTGTTTCAGCGACAAACAAAGATCTGCAGCAGGCGATCAAGGACGGTGTCTTCCGTGAGGATCTCTTTTTTCGCATCAAGGGCGCGAATGTTGAACTGCCCCCGCTGCGCGATCGGCGCGAAGACATTCCGCGGATCGTTCACCACGCTGTCGCCAAACATGCGGCGCAGATGGCGCCCAACACCGCTCCCCCTGCGATGAGCGATGCTGCGATGCTGCGGCTGACGACCTACGACTGGCCGGGAAATGTGCGTGAGCTTCTCAATGTCGTCCAGAGCATGACCGTGATGTCGATCGGAACAGGCGAGGAAACAATTGATGTGCGTCACATTCCCGATGAAGTTCGCGCATCTGACGATAACGACGGCGGGGACGCGTCAGGCGCCGGCTCACTCGCCGGAGCGAGCCTTCAGCAACTCGAAAAACGCGCCATTCGTGAGACACTGCGCCTCACCGCGGGCAATCGCGAGCAAGCAGCCAGGATGCTTGGAATTGGCGAGCGAACGCTCTATCGCAAGCTGAAGGAATATGGACTGCGCTAGAGCGCCGTTCACATATCGTGGGCATTCAATGCGCACAAATCCTGTTTCACAGCATCTCACATGCGGTTTTTCGCAAGCAACGAGCGCACAGAACGGGTTGAAACGCTCATATGTTGTGCAGTTGTCTTTCACTTTTTTGCAAAATGTCACTTGACGCGCGTCCCAGGGCGCCGATATCCGTATTGTGCAGGAAGTGAATGGGGGAGCGCCGCGTTGAGTCGAGAGTTGGCTTCTCAAACTCCGCGAGCACACAAACGAACGCGACAATGGGCCAAGACGTGTCCTCCCGCTCCGAGGGGACACGTCGCCCATTTCGTATGAGCTGTACACACGAGATGACAGGAGGCCAGTTGAATGTTCATGTTGCAGGCTTGGGAAGCCTGTCCCGCGGCGTTTGCTGGCTGCTTGCCGGCTCAGGCCGTGTTCAGTGCCACGGCGGCGCAGATGAGCGTCTTGAACGCGCTTTCATCGATCTTGTCGCCCTCATGGATATCGATGGCGCGCCTCGTATTGCCTTCGAGGCTGGCGTTAAAGAGACCTGCAGGATCCTCGAGAGCCGCTCCTTGAGCGAAGGTGAGTTTCACCTTGTCCTTGTACGTTTCGCCGGTGCAAATGATCCCGTCGTGGGACCACACCGGAACCCCCAGCATCGAGTTCGATGGCTTTCTCCATTTCACCTCCTCGATGACATCTGGGTCCGCTTGCTTGATGAGGCGCCGCATCCGGGAGAGAGCCTTGCCCCGCCAATCACCCAACTCCTTGATTCTTGCATCGATCAACTGAGGTGGAGAATCTCCGCCGTTGGCAGCGACTTTCTTCGCGACCTTCGCCGACTTTTTGGGCGTCTTCTCAGCCATCGCATTCACTCCATTCCAGACCCTACTCGCAAACGGCAGCCGCTGGGTGTTCATCCAACACGACAGCTCTCCACGACTGCTGCATTCGTAGGCACTGCATGTGACGTGAGATTTTGCTGATTTTGCCACCATGCGGCAACAACTTGAAAACGTGTTTTTTGGATTGCGGCGCCAGGGTGCAACTCTTATCCCCACCAACGAGAAAGAACTTCGACGTAACTGTAGAAAAACTTTCTATCGAGAATCGCGATTACGATGAACTACTCGTGCTCCAGAAATGCGATGCGTTCGCCTTCGATATCAAAGACAACAACAAAGCGTCGGATCAGGTTGGCCCCGACAATGCCGTCACGCAGCACGTCGGCGCCGGCGCCTTTGTCCTCCGTGACGAACATCGTGGGCACATTTTTGAAGCGCCGCCCGCCCCACTCGACCCAGTCGAGCGCGCCGTTTCGGGCCGACACACTCCCGCCGGTGCCGTACGCCCTCGTTTGCTGCGTCTTTCGGCCCTTGAGCAGGTTGTGCCGATCGACGACGTGCGGCCCGATGATAAGCCGCCCCGGCGCGCCGGTGTCGATGACGAAAAGACCAGAGTGCCCCTCGTACTCGAGTTGGACCGCGGGCTTGCTGTTGTGGATCGGCATCTTCACCCAGCGCCCGCCCAGCAGGTCATACATGTCTGGCACATGGAAACTGATTTCAACGTCGCGCTCGTTGTAGACGATCACTCCCTGCGCAAGCAGATCAACACCCAGATACCCCGCGACATCCACGCCCATCGATCTATTCTTCGAGCTCAGATCCCGAGAGACGATTGGCACGTCTTCGATCCGCACGCCCGCGAGTTGCATTGACCCAACCTTCCGGATCTCTGACTCGGCGCGCCCGCCCATGCCCGTGGAGTCAATGTCGCCGAACGACACCAGACCAAGATCGCGCGCGATCCGCTCGTCGATGACCGTTCCATTCGCGCCCGTGTCAAACAGGAACCATCCGACGTCCTTGCCGTTGATGAGCGGGCGCACCCACAGGTGCCCTCCGCTTGCTTTGATCGTGCGAAGCTCAGGTGCGACTGAGCGGTCATACACGACCTTGATGGCGTCGGACGGCTGCGAGAACGACGGCGCTTGCGCAAGCACGCTCCGCTGTTCGATCTCCCACCGAACGAACGTCTTGCCATCATCAGTCATCTCAAGCCGCCTCGGCACAGCCACGCCGCCGACTCGCTCACCCCACTCAAGTGTCGCGGTCTTCTCCCGCCCAAACTGCGTTGTCCTGAGAACCTCGGGTAGCCACGTTTCGCGGTCAATCAATATCACACCTTCCGCGCCGTGGCCGGCGTCGACGTGCAGTCCCACCATGCCCCGCCGCGTGCTGGCGCGATCCACCGACAGACTCAGCCCGCTCTCGGGCGCCACCCATTGCCCGGTGAGGAACCAGCCAAAGAGCCGCGAGAAGCTCGCGTTGCCAGCCTCCAGCCGCTGGACGTTCCCGCCTGGGCTCTGCTCCCAAGTGATCGTGCCATCATGCCCCGAGATCTGTACGAAGTCCCCCGTGAACTCGGTGCGGTAACTCAAATGCCCGTCGAACACCAGCACGCCATCGAGTTCCATGTCGAAGATGCGTGCAGGCCCACGGAGCTCGATAAACTCGCCGCCGCGCACGCCGTCATGACCGAACAAAGCGCCTCTGACTTGCGCAAGCACGTCATCGATCTGCGGCTCCTCCCGCGACGCCAGACCGGGCCCGATCGCGACAGCGCAGAGAGCGGCTAGCCCGACAACGATCGCGAAGACCCTCAAACTCGAAAAAGCAGGCGGCTTTCGTCTTGGCATGACACAATCTCCTGGCGCAACGATCGCGCTCCCCAGGTCTTTGGGATTGTGGGGAGCCGAGTTTCGGCCGTCGAAGAAAAAGCTCCTCAGCGCTCCGGCCGAAGGGCATCCTCGCCAAAAAAATCAGGCGAAAGCGATGAGAACCTTCACCGCGCCCAAAGCTGATAGCCGATCGTCGCGACGTAGATCACAAGCAGAATCACCCCTTCAGTGCGCGCGATGCTCCGGTTCGCTGTAAAGCTCATCGGCACAACCAGAATTGCCAACACCGTCATCGCCAGCAGCGAAACAATCGCGTTCGCCGGAATGCTGATCGGCGCCACAACAGCCGTCGCGCCGAGAATCAACAACAGGTTGAAAATGTTCGACCCCACAATGTTCCCCACCGCCAAATCCGTCTCTCCCTTGCGCGCCGCGATGATCGACGTCGCAAGCTCCGGAAGACTCGTCGCGACCGCGACCACCGTCAGCCCGATCGTCTGCTGGCTCCACCCAAGAAGCTCCGCCAGCCCGACCGCGCCATGCTCCGCGAGTTTCCCACCCACGCCGAGTCCAATCAGCCCGAGAATAAGGAGCAAAACAGAAATCGCCAGCGATCCTTGCCCTCCCGGCCCCTTCGGTAGCGCCGCCGCTGTGTGCCTGCGCTCAGCCCGCGACTCCTGTGCCTGCTTCGCCGCCGCGACCAGCGTCACGACCATATACAGCACAAACCCAGCCAAAAGAAAAACGCCGTCCATCCGTGTAATCGCCTGAATGGTCCCGCCCGCTGCCTCCTGATCCGGCGGAAGATATGCAACAAGCAGCACGATCACCGTTGCCGAAACCATGATCGGAATCTCCCTGCGCACGAGATTACGATCCACCTTCATCGCGCGAATCATCGCCGCAACGCCAAGAACCAACCCGATGTTGGCGATATTCGAGCCAACAATATTTCCCAGCGACAAGTCTGTGTTGCCGTTGAAAGCCGCAACCAGATTCAGCGCAAGCTCCGGCGCCGATGTGCCGAATGCAACAACCGTCAGCCCCACAATTAAAGGCCGAATCCCAAGCCGCGCAGCCAGCGCAGAAGCGCCGCGAACGAGCGCATCGCCGCCGACAAGCAAGATAATCACCCCGCCAGCCAGCGAGAGAGAAAAGAGAAGCGTTTCGGTCATGCTCGAAGGGTTCCAGTCGAAAAAGAGGCGTCGGGCTTAAGCAGAGCGTTCGGGTCGCGCAGGGAGCTCCTCACACGGATAAGTCCTCTGCGGGTTGCAACTGCTCGCGATACCGATCACGAATCGGACCCGCAACATCGCGCAGGAAAGCATCCACCTGGTTGGGCGCAAGCCCAACATAGCTCGCCGGGTCCATCGCGCCGGAGAGATCAACTCCCTCGAGCAGCTGCTCCTCTCTAAGGCGATCCATGAGATCGTTGTCCGCCCCTCGATTCTTGATGCGCGTCGCTGCGTCCTGTGAATGCCGGCGAATCGCTTCATGCGCCTGCTGCCGATCGCGACCGAGCTTAACCGCCTGCATGAGCAGGTTTTCACTTGCAAGAAAGGGCATTTCCTCGCGCAGCGCTCGCTTGACCACTTCCTGATTGACAATGAGCCCCGACGCAACGTTATGAACAATATCCAGCGCTCCATCCAGCGCAAGAAAAGGCTCAGGCAGCGCCACGCGCCGAAATGATGAATCGTCCAGCGTGCGCTCAAGCCACTGCGTCGCTTCCGTCGCCCACGCCCCGGGCGCCAGCGTCATCACCAGCCTGCACAACCCCGTCGCCCGCTCACAGCGCATCGGATTGCGCTTGTAGGGCATCGCAGAAGACCCCACCTGACTTGCTCCAAACGGCTCCTCAATCTCCCGCCGATGCGAAAGCAGTCGGATGTCATTGCACATTTTGTGGATGACCGACGCCGTCGCAGCCAGTTCACTCAAGACAAACGCATCCACCACGCGCGGGTACGTCTGCCCCGTCAGCAGATATCGCTTGTCCGGATCAAAGCCGAGCTTTCTGCACACGAGTCGATCGAGTTCCTCAACCTTCTGGCTATCACCTTCAAAGAGTTCGAGGAACGACGCCTGTGTGCCGGTTGCGCCCTTGACGCCGCGCAGGCGCAACTCCGCGCCTGTGCGCTCAAGACGATCCAGGCACAGCGCCAGGTCATACGCCCACGTCGCCGCCCGTTTGCCCACCGTGGTTGGCTGGGCCGGCTGGAAATGCGTGAATCCAAGGCAGGGCAGATCGCGCCACGTCTGGGCAAAATCCGCCAAAGCGTCAATCACGCGCGCCGTCTTGGCGCACAAAAGAGCAAGCCCGTCTCGAAGCTGAAGCAGTTCAGCGTTGCAGTTGACGAACTGGCTCGTCGCGCCGAGGTGAAGAATCGCCCGAGCCTCAGGAGCAGCGTCTCCCAGCGCGTGGATGTGGGCCATCACATCGTGGCGCAAGCGTTCTTCGTGGCGCCTGGCGCGGGCGAAGTCTTCGTGTGTCAGATCCAGCCGATCGCGAATCGCCTGAAGTTGCTCCTCGCTGATCGGCAACCCCAGTTCGTGCTGGGCCTCAGCCAGCGCCAGCCAGAGTCGGCGCCAGGAGCCGAATTTTCTAGCTGGTGAAAAAATCTCCTGCATCTCCGCAGAAGCATTGCGCGTCGCGAGTGGCGAGACGTACGTCCGAAAGTCATCAGGCTGGGGCGGCGTGTCTGCGTCGCTGGAAGAATTTGTCATTGTCGCATCATCTGCATTGAACCGCGGGGTCTGCGGTCGATATCCAGTGTGGGGCGGCGGATCGCCCTCGTGAACAGCCATCGTATCGCCGGGCGCCCATATTGTCGGGGCGCTCGAGACACTGGAGGAATGACGAAGACCAATGTCTGACGCCGACCTTGTCAAACAAGCCCAGGCAGGTGATAGCGACGCCCTCCAGAGACTGCTTGTCCAGCACGAAGGGCGCATTTTCGCTGTTTGCCTGCGAATGGTCGGGTCGCGAGAGCGAGCCTCGGACCTCACGCAGGACGCCTTTGTCAAGATCATCCAGGGTCTCGGAACCTTCGACGGGCGGGCGAGCTTCACCACCTGGATGACGCGCGTCACGATGAATAACTGCTTGAGCCATCTCCGCAAGGAAAAACTTCGTCGCCACGCCAGCCTCAATGCCCCCGCCGGCCCCGAAGGATCGGACGCGATTTGGCAATTGATGGCGGACCCTCGGGAACTCGGCTCCGGCGTCCGCGTCGAAGATGAGGAACGGATGCTCCTGCTTGATCAGGCGATCCGCGACCTGGAGCCCGAACAGCGGGCGATTCTGATTCTTCGGGACGTGCGCGAGCTGGACTACAAGCAGATCGCACAGGTGCTGGAAGTCGCGGTGGGGACGGTGAAAAGCCGTCTTTTCCGGGCTCGGGCAACACTTCGCGAGCGGATTGAGCAGCTACAAGGCGAGAACGACGACGAGAACGACCGATAACACATCATCGAAGCACGGCGACCAATATGGCGCCGCCTCCTTCGAGTTCTGGGCGAGTGGATGATATGAGCGCGATTGAAGAACAAGACCTGTTGGCTTGGATCGAGGGCGAGCTGCCGAACGATCGGCGGGCGATTGTCGAGGCGGCGCTCAACGCCGACCCGGAGCTGCGCCGCTGGGCCGACGCCGCCGTGAAAGATCGAAGCCGGCTCCAAAGCTGGGGCGACGCCGCTTCCTCAGCCGTTCCCCCAGGACTGCTCGATGACGCGATTGCCGCCGCTGAGCGCGAAGCTCTGGTTGGGCAGGCGACGGCGGGAGTCATTGGGCCGGCAGGCGGACGTTTTCGATTGTCGCGGACGCAGCTTGCTGCAGCTGCGGGATTTGTCCTGCTGGCCGGCGGCGCCGTCCTGTTCGCGCCGGTGATCTGGCCCGCCGGGCCTGGCTCCACCGGGCCTGTAGCGCTGAACAACGCCGAAGACTTCGAACCTGAGCAACTCAAAGAAATGATGGCTGACGCGCCGTCGGATCATTTTGAAAAAACGCGGAGCGCTGGCGCTTTGGCTCTCAACGATCGCGCAGATGAATCCGGCGCTGACTCCATGCGCGATGCAGCCCCCGCCGGACCGATCGATCCCATCGCGGTCACCGCGAACGCAGATGATGCGATCTCTTCTGCTGCCGCCAACGGATTGCTCGCCCCGGACTCGGTCGAGCCTGAAATGAGGTTCACCCAGCAGACCCCGGCGGACGAAGCAGACGATGCCGCAGCCAAGCTGACAGAGGAAGTTCAGCTCGCTCTCGCAGATGAATCGCAGGAGGCTCGTGAGGTTCAGGATCTTCTCACCGGAGACAGCCCGACGGAGCTTCGTCAACGAGCGGAGCGCGCGGTGAAGAACGCTGACGATCAATCCGTCGATGAAATCGCACTCAACGAAGAAGCTGCCCGCGATGCGCCGGCGCCCGCTCGCGCCGAGCCTGAAACCCTGAATCTTTCGGAGTTGGAGCTCTCCGCGATCATGGCGATCGAGGACGCGCTGGCTCTTGCTGCGAGCGGAAAACTCCAGATGATCGTCCTGCTGGATGACACAAATGTGCGCGATTTTGATGATTCAGTGCGCACAGAAACTCAACAAAACGCGCACAAATCGGTCGCAGATTCACCATCCGTGCGCACGTTTTCTCTTGATCGCGCCGGCTTGCTAACACTGGCTCAGAATCTGATGCAGGAGTTCGGCGCCGCCGCTGTCACCTTCCGCGAGGGCGCCGGGGTTGAAGCTCCGGTTGCTGATCCAGATGCAACTACTCCGTCTGTGCGCGTGGGGCGAGTTGAGGTGTTGATCGCACCGGCGTCGGCGTCGCTTGCCGACGATTCGGCTGCGGGGGATGACTGACCCGCGCGTGCGGTGCGAAGGCATTTGCGGCTCGCGTGCGCGGTGAACTTCCTTGGTTCGAAGCTGGCTGCTCAGCGCCTTCGGGGCTGGCTTGTGGCGGAGTCAGTATTTCGGTGAGTTGGCGGACGCGGCGGCGCGCCAGGCGACGATCGGCGGCCATGGCGGCGAGCGTGGCAGGGGGCGCGATCAGAAACGCAAGGACGATGACGAGTTCAACGGTGCGAGCCCGGCTCATCGCGCCGGCGTCGAGCTTGCCCCACAAAATCACAGCCGCCCCAGCGACGCTCAGCGCTGCACATATCAGCACTGCGGACTGTCGCAGCGCCCACGCGGTTCGTTCTCCCAAAGCATCCAGGAGCAGAACGAGCTCGGCGTCTTCAGAATCTGGTAGTGGACCCACCACTCCGCCGGGCAGTGGTGGGTCTGGAGGAGTGGGTTGGGCGAGTTGAATCATCTTTGTTCATCCGTGAACCACATAGGGGGCGGACCATAGCGGGGCGCACGCTCCAGAGCCACTGCCGGCGGTGGAGAGTGGAAATCTGGTTGACAACACAAAGGCGACCCGGTTGTACCACCTGCCGCCGGTAAGTATCGTCACGCTGCTCGTTCGTTGGGGGATCGCCGCGAGCATGGTTTGCCATCGAAAGGGAACGTCAGGCGGCGTGCGTCAGGCGTCGACATGTGGGCGAAAGGACTCGCAGGCATCTGCACTCGTTTCTTCATCATGGCTCAGCAGGCGATCTTCGCGGTGATGGCGGTCAGTGTGGTTGCGGTTGTGGCACTGGGATCGCCGGCGGCGTTTGGGCAGGAGGCGCCTGCGGGGGCTCGTCCGGAGCTTGCGGCAGCTGAAGGCCGGCCGATTGCGGAATTGCGATTTCGGAGTCTTGAGAAGACGGCAGATCAGTTTGTGCGGAACCAGATTCGGACGCGCGAAGGGCGCCCATTCCAGTCGGCGACGGTCTCGGAGGACATCGCCCGGTTGTATCGCACCGGTCGGTTCCGCCACGTCGACGTGCTGGCGGAGATTCTTGCGGATGGCGCCGTCGCAGTGGTTTACGTTTTTGAGGAAGCGCAGATCATTGAGGACGTGCAGGTGGTGGGCAATCGCAGCCTCTCCGATGGCGAGTTGGGCGATGTGGTTGACCTGCTGCAAGGGACTCCGGTTGATGAGTTCCAGCTTGGCCGCGCAAGGCGGGCGATTGAAGAACTCTACCGCGAGAAAGGCTACTTCCAGGCGCTGGTGACGCTTGATCGAGAAACACTGGATCGCGACGGGATTGTGCTTTTTCGGATTCGCGAGGGCGAACGGCTGCGGGTGACGGGCATTCGCTTTGATGGAAATGAAGCGTTCAGCGCGAAGCAGCTTCGGACGAATGTCAAGACAGAGATTGCCGGCTGGCTCTTCAAGGAGGGGGCGCTGCGCGAGGATGTACTTGAGACGGACGTGGTGGCGATCGCAGGTTTTTACAAAGATCGCGGGTATCTCGATGTCCGGGCGGATCGAGAACTCACGATGAGCCCGGATGGGCGCGAGGCGATCGTAACGTTTCTTATCGCAGAAGGACCGCGGTACACACTGCGCGACATTCGCATCAATATCCGGGATGCAGAGAAGGAAGACGGGGCGGCGTCTGTTTTTTCGACGGAGCAGTTGGCCGGGCTTATGAAGCTGAAGCGCGGGGATGTCCAGAGCGCCCGGCGTGTGCGTGAGTCAGTCAGCGCGATTCGTGACGCGTACCACAGGCTTGGGTACGCTGACGCCTCCGTGAGCGCGCGGGAGTTGCGCGATTCAGAGACGCCCGAAGTTGACCTTCTCATTATGATCACGGAAGGAGAGCAGTTTCGTGTTGGCGAAGTGATTATCCAGGGCAATCGGCTGACGAAGCACAATGTGATTCGCCGACACTCTCAGTTGCAGCCTGAGCGACCGCTTGATCCGGTGGCGATGGAAGAATCGCGGCGCCGGCTTGAGTCGCTGCGTCTGTTTCAGCCAGGAAGCGTGACGATCACCTACCAAACGGAGGACCCGGCAGATCCCGGGTATCGCGACGTATTGATCGAAGTGGAGGAGACGAACACGGCGTCATTTAACTTTGGCGCCGCCGTGAGCACGGACAGCGGTGTGATCGGCACGGTTTCACTGACACAGAGTAACTTTGATATCGCCAATGTGCCGACGAGCGTTGATGATCTTTTGGCAGGGCGCGCTTTTCGCGGGGCGGGGCAGAACTTTGCGTTGGTGCTGGCGCCCGGGTTTGAGTTGCAGACGTACTCATTGAGTCTTTCGGATCCGTATTTTTTGGAATCAGATTATTCGGTGGGGGGAACGATCTTTTTCCGCGAACGCCGTTTTCAGGATTACGATGAGCAGCGCATCGGCGCGCGGGGCCAGGTCGGACGGCGTTTTGGCGACCGGTGGACTGGCGCCGTCACTGTCAGGGGCGAGCAAGTTGATCCCAGCGATATCGACAGTGATGCGCCGATCGATATCTTTGAAGTGGAGGGCGCCAACATCATTCTCGGCGTCGGAGGAACTCTGACGCGGACGACTGTGCCTCCGGATGAGCGGCTTAACCCCGGCCGGGGCGCCCGGACGACGCTGGGCGTCGAGCAGATATTCGGCGATTTCAACTTCACCAAGCTCAGCGCGAGGCATGAGCTGTGGATCACGTTGGATGAGGACTTCCTGGGGCGCAAGAAGATTCTGTCGCTGAGCACATCGGCGCGGTTTATTCCGCAGTCGGATGAGGCGCCAATTTACGAGCGTTATTTTCTTGGCGGGCAGAGCTTCCGCGGGTTTGAGCTCCGTGGGGTTTCGCCTCGCGGGATCAGAGCGGATACGGGCGTCATTGGAAATGACCCGGTCGGCGGTGAGTGGGCGTTCTTCCTCGGGGCTGAATATCTGCACCCGATCTGGGGGAATGTGGACGGGCGGGCGATTATGTCCGGCGTCCTCTTCATCGACACGGGCACGGTGCGCGACGAGGTCGGCTTCAGCGAATATCGGGTGAGCGTGGGTTTTGGGCTTCGGTTGCTGCTGCCGATCAGTCCGGTGCCGCTGGCTTTCGATTTCGGGTTCCCGATCGCGAAAGAGGATGGTGACGAGGAGCAGTTCTTCAACTTCAGCATTGATCTGCCGTTCTGAGTGTCCCCGCCGTCTGGGCTGCGGCTTGTCGCTGGGGCGGGGTGTCCGGCTATTATGGTGAGCGGAAGATAGTCGCTCTGGATCTGAGCCGATGGGCGGGTTGTGGCTCGGGCCCGGCTCGGTGGTCGATAGGAACAGGGCGACCAACCAACCGGAGATTTGAGTTATGAAGTCGGACAAGCTTTTTCGTTTCACTACGCTTGCGCTGCTCGCGATGCTCGCCCTCGGGGCGTGGTGCGTCGGCGCCAATCAAATGGGACACTCCCAGATGGCTCCGCCGGTTGTCGCGGTTGTTAATCTGGAGCGCATCGTCAACAACCTAGACGAGTTGACCGCTCGTCAGGCGGAGCTCAACAACTGGATCGTCGAGCGCCAGACCGCGTTTGATCGCGTGAAGCAGCAGTTTGAAGCGGCGAGACAGAAGCTGGAGATTCTTCCAACGCAGGGCGCGGAGGTCGAGCAGGCACGGGAAGAGCTACTGCGGCTCCAGATCGAACTCAAGCTTCAGCAGGAGTTGTCTCAGGAAGGTGTCGACCAGCGCAAGGCGCTCGTGCATCGGGATCTCTTTGACAAAGTTTCGGATGCAGTTGAGAGGCTTGCGCAAAAAAATAGTTATCACCTGGTGCTCAGCAACGACAGCGAGCCGCCATTGATCTTGGGAACTGAAGCTCAGGTGCAACGGCAGATCGCAGGCCGGCGCGTGCTCTACGCCGATGGCGTACTCGACATCACGGACGAGCTGCTTCAGATGATGAACAATGAGTGGCAGGCAGGCGCCGGAAACTGAACTTCACAGCTATGACAGCCGAGGCGACTATTCAGGATTTGCGCTGCACGACGGGCGCCCTCGCTGAGCGTCTGGGCGGAGAGCTGGTCGGGCGTTCTGATTTGCAGTTGGCGCGGCTGGACACACTGGCCGGCGCGGATGAAACGACGCTGACATTCATTCGCGATGCGCCGCATGCAGCGAAGTGGGGCGAGAGTCGGGCGTGCGCTGCGATTGTTTCGCGCGGGATCGACGTGGCGGGGCATGATCCTTCCGAGCGAGCGATCATTGTTGTTGATGACGCCGATCATGCGTTGATTACGGTGCTGGAGGAGTTGGCGCCGCGCCATACGGAGCCTGAGGTTGGCGTGCATCCGAGCGCGGTGATTGATCGGACTGCGGAGTTGGGGGCGGATGTCAGAATCGGCCCGGGTGTGAATGTTGGGCCGGCAGCGAAGGTTGGCGCCGGGTGCCGCTTGCACGCCAATGTCGTGGTCGGCGCGGGGGCGCAGATTGGCGCTGGGTGTGACATTCGTTCGGGAGTTGTCATTGAGGATCGGTGCGTTGTTGGCGATCGTGTCATCATCCACCCCAATGCGGTGATCGGGGCTGATGGGTTTGGCTACCGGCCCGGCGGGGCGGGGCTTGTGAAGATTCCTCACGCCGGGGCCGTTCGGATTGGAGACGATGTTGAGATCGGGGCGGGCACGACGATTGATCGTGGGAAACTCGGGGATACGACGATCGGCGATGGCGCCAAGATCGACAATCTCGTTCAGATTGGACATAACTGCCGGATTGGTCGCTTCTGCATCATTTGCGGCGCAACTGGCTTGGCTGGCTCGGTGAAGCTGGGTGATGGAGTGACGCTCGGCGGCGGGGTGGGCGTCAAGGACAATATCACGATCGGGGATGGCGCGAAGGTGGGGGCACGGAGCGGCGTGATGCACGATATTCCCGCTGGCGAAGCCTGGCTTGGCGCGCCGGCACAACCATATCGCAAACAAATGCGCATTTTCGCTGCTATGCTCAAACTTCCGGATATTCTTTCTGAGTTGAAGCGCGAACGCACGGCTGTTGATTGCGAGGAGGCCAATCGGTGACTCCGGCTCTAGCTGAACCAAATCAGCGCACGCTCGGCGGTGTGGCCTCTGTCAGCGGCTCCGGGCTCTTCTCCGGCGAGCCCGTCACTGTCACGATTAAGCCCGCGGACGCTGAAGAGGGCTTTGTTTTTGTTCGGACTGATCTCGCAGGGGCGCCGACAGTTCCGGCCAGGGTCGAGCATGTTGTCCCGAGCCCGCGACGAACAACGCTTAAGCGCGGCGAAGCGATTGCTGAAACTGTCGAGCATTGTCTCAGCGCACTGGCGGGGCTTGGAATAGACAATGCAATCATTGAATTGAGCGCCCGCGAAGCTCCAGCGGGCGATGGATCTGCTTCGCCTTTCGTCGAAGCGATCCAGCGAGTCGGGCTCGTTGAGCAGGATTCGCCGCGCCGTCCGGTGATTGTCACCGAGCCGATCACGGTGCGTGAGGGGGATGCGATGGTCGCCGCTCTGCCGAATGGCGGGCCGGGCATGGACCTCATGTACGACCTGAACTACGGCGAGGATGCCCCCATCGGCCGCCAAACCCACGCCTTCACGCTCGACCCGGCGTCATATGTCGATCGGATCGCTCCGGCGCGGACATACGCGATGTTTGAGGAGGCTCAGCTCATGCGGGCGAATGGGATGTTCGCCCACCTCTCGCCCAGCGATATGCTCGTCATCGGGCAGGCGGGGCCGATCGACAACAGCTTCCGATTTGATGACGAGCCGGCCCGGCACAAGCTTCTGGACCTCCTGGGCGATCTCACGCTGGTCGGGCGCCCGGTGAACGCCCGGGTGATTGCCTCGAAGTCTGGTCATGCGCTGAATCACGAGCTGGCTCGCCGGATTCTTGCTCTCGCCCAGATACATGATGCGACAGAGATGGTGACCCGGGCTGAGCCAGCGATGGATACGAAGCAGGTTTTGCGTTTGCTGCCTCATCGGTATCCTATGGTTCTCGTCGATCGAGTCCTGGAGATCGAGGGTGATCGCCGGGCGATTGGCGTCAAGAACGTCTCTGTGAATGAACCATTTTTCCAGGGGCATTACCCCGGGTTGCCGATCATGCCAGGCGTGCTCATCGTTGAGGCGATGAGCCAACTCGCTGGGTTGATGCTCAGTCAGAAGCTCGAGCGCACTGGAAAGGTGGCTGTTCTCTTGAGTCTGGATAAGGTCAAGTTGCGGAAATCAGTGACACCCGGAGACCAGCTCGTGTTGCAGGCAGAAGCCGTCAGGGCGACCAATAGATTCGGCGATGTTTGCTGCCGGGCCTTTGTTTCAGGCCAGCTTGTCGCTGAAGCTCAGATCAAGTTCATGATGGTCGACGCGGAGCAAGATTGATGAACACGAATGCGGCCCCGATCGTTCACCCCACCGCCATCGTCGATTCTTCGACGAAGATCGCACCGGGAGTTCGCATTGGTCCCTACTGCGTCATCGGACCCGAAGTGACAATCGGCGCTGGAAGTGTCCTGCATAACCACGTGACTATTCACGGGCCCTGCCGGATCGGCATTGACAACGTTTTCTATCCCTACGCCGTCATCGGCGCCGAGCCCCAGGACCTCAAGTATCACGGAGAGCGCACTGAAGTTCTCATCGGCGATCGCAATCGGATTCGCGAGCACGCCACCATTCATCGCGGCACCGAGCAGGGCGGCGGCAAGACGGTGATCGGCAACGATTGCCTGCTTATGGTCAACGCCCACATCGCCCACGACTGCATCATCGAAGATGAAGTCGTCATTGCGAACAACGTCATGCTCGGCGGGCATTGTCTGGTTGAGTTCGGCGCGACTGTCGCTGGCGCTGCGGGAGTGCATCATTTCAGCACAATCGGGAAACTCAGCTTCGTCGGCGGGATGGCGCGCATCAGCAAGGATGTGCCGCCTTTTATTGTCGTCGAGGGCAACCCTGCGGAGCCTCGCAAGCTGAATACCACCGCTCTCATCCGGCGCAGCTGGCCCGTTGAAGAGGTCGAAGCGCTTCGAGCGGCGTATAAGGCGCTCTACCGCAATCCGGATGAGCCCATGCAGTCAGCGATCGCGCGTTTGCGGCAAGCGCCGGGGCAAGTCGATCCTGTGCTCAAGCTTTGTGATTCGCTGGAACGTATTCACATGGGCGTTCATGGGCGTGGTCGGGAAGTTTCCCGCCATGCTGCTTCACCCAGACGGTAAGTCACAACAGCTCGGCTTACTTCGCTTGAGCGAACAGCTCGCGGACCTTGCTCCAGTTCACAACGCTCCAAAAAGCATTGATGTAATCAGGCCGGCGGTTCTGATAGTTCAGGTAGTAAGCGTGCTCCCAGACATCGAGGCCCAGAATCGGCGCGCCGCCACAGCCGGCGGCATCCCCGATGGCGCTCGCCATGAGCGGGTTGTCCTGATTTGCGGTTGAGCAGACCACCAGCGATCCGTTCTTGACGCAGAGCCATGCCCAGCCAGAGCCGAAGCGTGTGGCGGCAGCGTCGGCGAACTTGTCCTTGAAGCCTTCCAACGATCCGAACGCGCTCGCGATTGCGATCGCGAGTTCACCAGTTGGCTCGCCTCCGCCGCCGGAAGTTGGCGACGCCAACACCTGCCAGAACAGAGAGTGGTTGGCATGACCGCCTGCGTTGTTGCGCACAGCGGTACGCTTTGCAGCAGGAACGTCGCTGAGATTTTGGCAGACATCATCGACAGACATCTCCGTGAATTTCGTGCCCTCAAGGGCTGCGTTGGCTTTCGCGACATATGCAGCGTGGTGCTTGCCGTGATGAATTTCCATGGTCCGAGAATCGATGTGGGGCTCAAGAGCATCAAAGGCATAAGGAAGGTCGGGAAGTGTGAAAGCCATGGTGTCGGGCTCCTGAGCGTGGGTTCGTTGGCTTGAGCGGGGCAAACGCCCCAAATGGATGGTAAAGTCAACCTGTTTCGCTGTGACACTAGGAGATCAAGGTAGGGGGGTCAATTGACGGCAAATCTTACCGGAGCCATTCAGACCCGAGAAAATCTTTCCAAAACGATCGTTTTTCTTTAGAATGGTTCCAAAGAGGTGAATCTAATGGAACACTTCTTCGTATAGACCAGTAAGAGATGTAGAGAAGTCGTCTGAGGTGGGCTCGTTCGAGGTTTTCGGTCGGGCTGAACATGAGAGAAGGGATAGGCGATCGGGCGGACGCGAAATGGAGCGTTCGCCAGGACGGTCGCTTGAAATACGGATCCTTGTGCTTCACCAAGCGGATTCTGTCCCGGGCAGACGGACCTCGCCGAGAGACAAGCATTCACGGACGAACCTGCGGAAGGCAATCGCCTAAGCAGGGAGACATGCAGCTATGACACCAATGCCTATCACATCCCGAACACCATTTGGCCAGCTTCGACGCCGGCGTGGCGACGCTGTCTCGCGCTTGCGTTCATTCAGCGATGAAGACCGCGCGATCCTACTCGAGTTGCTGATCAAGGAACAGGATCTCATCGAGAGTCCGGAGTTTGAAAAGCCGGACGCGGAGCGCCGTCTCTATGACGAAGCTGAGATCATCGAAGAGCCTGACACGTCCTGGTACCACCCGGTGATGGACGATTTGAATCTTACGCGCGATCGCGAGAAGTCCAGCAAGCAGGTGTTGCTTACGGCTGCTCAGGAGCGTGTGCTTTTTCTTAAGTACAACTACTCGCGGTTCGTTGTGCGTTCGTTGCAGCGCGAAGTTTGGGCTTCTGCTGACAAGACGCCGACCGATGAGCAGGCGCGAGAGTTGGTGCGCTGGAAGCGACGTGCAAACGTCATTCGAGAGCAAATCGCCAACATCAACCTGGCGCTCGTTCTCGCGATGGCCAAGCGCACGCGCATGAGCGAAGTGGACTTTGCTGATCTTGTGAGCGAAGGGAACATGGCGCTCTTGCGCGCCGTCGACAAGTTCGATTGCGAGCGTGGATTCAAGTTCTCGACGTATGGCTGCCGCGCGATTCTGAAGGCGTTCAGCCGGCAAGGGATGAAGCTGTCGAAGTATCGCCAGCGATTCCCCACAGACTTTGATCCGAAGCTGGAGCGCTCGGACTACCTCGAAACCAAGCGGGCGGAGTCCGTCCGTGACACCGCGAGTGAAGTCCGGCGGATTGTCGATGAAAACCGCGCTGATCTTTCCGAGATCGAGCGGACGATCATTGAGCACCGGTTTGGGTTTGACGATCGACTTCGGAATGAAAAGCCCATGACGCTGGAGCAGATCGGGCAGATCATCGGTGTCACGAAGGAGCGCGTGCGTCAGATTCAGAACAAGGCGCTGGATAAAATCCGTGATGAGCTCGAAGAGTCGTACATCAACGGCAAGCATGCTCAGGAGCACGAAGTGAAGCTGCTGCCGGAGATAATCGGCTATGGGCTGAACTGAAAGAGCCCCGATGGCGCTCATTCATGCGGCGTCCATTCATAACACACTCAATAGCCTCGGCGGATTTCCGTCGAGGTTTTTTATTGCTCTTGTTGCGAAATCGTCATTCGAACGTCATCGCGATTGATCGCAACCTGCACACCAGCCGGCCAGGAGAGTTGCTTTGTTTCGGCTTGGCGTGATTGAATCAGATCGACAGCATGATCGACGATGCGTTTGGTCAGGGCGTCGGCCCCGACTCCTTGGGCAAGCTCGATGGCTGTGCGCCGAAGGCCGGCGCCAACAATCAACGCGGGTTCGTCGCGAAGCGCATGGCGCGACCATTGGGCGCCCGAACCGAAGATTTCATCAACACGCCTCTCCACAAGCGTTCCTGCCTCGCGGAGCAGGCTGGCTGACTCACACGCCCGGATCGCGCCGGTGGGGAAGAGATCGCGCAGCGCCGGCAACACGCGATGGCGCAGCGCCGCCCGCGTTTTTGATTCATCGCGGTTGGTTTCATCCTCACGCCACGAAGCGCCAGCCAGAGAGCACAACTCTTCCGCCTCTGTTCGCAGCAGAGAGAGCATCGGGCGGATCAATGTCACTTCGGGTGCAAGAGGCCGGCTTGGAGCGATCCCCGCAAGACCCTGCAGGCCGGCGCCGCGCAGCATGGCCATCAGCATGGTTTCGAGTTGATCGTCCGCATGGTGGGCTGTCGCGATGAAGGCGATTCCCTCAGCGCGGGCCAATCGGACGAGTTCGTCATAGCGGAGCTGCCGGGCGGAGGCTTCTGCGTTGGCCGATCGATTTATCTGAATCCCAGCTTCGAGAAAAGGGGCGCCGATGGCGTTTGCCAGACGCCAGGCTGCGTCACGATCCATGATCGCGATCTCGCGCGGGCGCATGTCATGGACGATATGAGCGATCGCGATGGGCGCCCGGACAGCATGGAGGGCGAGCGCGAGGGCGGTTGAGTCCGCCCCGCCGGAGCTGGCGATGAGGGTCGGAGCGCCATCGTCAGCCAGCCGGCGCCAAGCGGTGGCGACGCGCTGGACGCGCCGATCCGCGCGGGGCAGATTCTGAAGATCGCGATCAGCCTTCATTTGGGTGACTGCGACCTGTAATGGGCATTTCTCATCGGGCATGTCCAATGATACCGATCAACCCGGAACAGATTGCTCGCGCGGTTGCTGCGCATTTTCTATGAGGAGCCCTCGTCCCCGCCATGTTCACGCTTGGATTTCAGTTTGGAAGCACACCTGACCTCGTTTTCTTGGCGGGTGTGGCGTTGCTCACCATGTGGGCGGTCACCCGATTGCGGCGGACGCTCCACGCTCACAAGCAGGATCGCGCGGTGACAGCCCGCGAGCGGATTGAAGAGGTGCGCAGCACGATGGAAGGGCGCGAGCGCGTCGAACGCACGATGGTCGATCTTCAGGATCTCACCCGCCGGCTCGCTGCCCATCTGGACAACAAGGCCGCCCGGCTTGAGAAGCTGCTCGGTGAGGCGGATCAACGCATTGCACAGCTTGAGCGCCATGGCGTCCAGGCGCCGCCGCGACAGGGCGACGGGTCGAATGCCGTGGTCGAGGTTCGGCCTTTTGAGTCGTCGGCATCTCGAACCGGAAGCGACCCCCTAAGCCGGGAGGTGTGCGATCTGGCGGACACCGGCCTTTCACCCGTTCAGATCGCGCAGCAGCTCGACGAACAGATTGGGAAGGTGGAGCTGATTCTCGCGCTTCGCAGCCGTTGAGCGACGGCGCCCCTGCCAATCTGCAGGGTGGCGCCGGCGCGCGAACGCAGAAACTCAGTCTTCATACATTGATGCAGGCGGCGCCATGGAGATGGTGACGCTGCCGTTGCTGGTGGAGATGTCAGAGTCGCGGTCGCCGGGGCCGAAGTCGAAGCGGACAGCATGCTTGCTGGTCTCGCGGACGTATTCGTGAGCGCCGTCGCCGACTCTGATTGAGCCGTTGCTGGTGCGCACGCGAAGCTCGCCTGCGAAGTTCTCCCCGACGGTCAGTGTGATCGCGCCATTGGAGGTGTCAGCTCGCACGGGGCCGGCGTTGAGATCGCTGAGAGTCAGGCGAACGGCGCCGTTGGATGTGTCGGCGTCAATCTCGCCGGTGATGTCGCTGGCGACGATCGCGCCGTTGCTCGTATCGAGGTTGGCAGAGCCTGTGATGTGCTCAAGTTCGATGCGTCCGTTGCTTGTGCTGGCGTGGACATCGCCGTCATGATCGCGGACGGTGATTCTTCCGTTGGAAGTATCGAGAAGGGCGTAGCCAGCGAGGCCTGTGATGGTGACGGCGCCGTTGCTGGTTTTGAGTTCAACGCCGTCTGCGTCAGGGATAAGAATCTCAAAGCTGCACCCTTCGCTATTGAGCCTGCGATCGGGCCACTCTGCGAAGACCGACAAGGCGCCGCTGGCGTCGCGGTTCGCGATGATCTCGACAGCGTCAAGGCGCTCCTGCGTGCGGGCTTTGATGTGAGCGGTGATGATGACTTCATCAGTGACGAGCGTCTGCTCGACTTGGATCGCGCCGTTTGATGTGCGCACCGCGATGGGCATGCTCGGGACGTGGGCCTGTGAGAGTGTGCGCGTCTCGCGGAAGCGGGCGTCGCCCCACGATCCGCAGCCAATCAGCAGGAGCGAGCCGACCATGATCGTGAGGGCGGCGGCGAAGCGAATCATTTTCATCTCAGTTCTCCATCTCTTTCGGGTGCGGGCGGACCTTCCACTGCGTCTTATAGGGAAGGCCTGTTTTCGTGTTTCAGATGTTCATTTTCGCCTGGCAGCATCCAGGCACATGATCTCGAAGGCGACATGGGCAGCGAGGAGGGCGGTGATCCCCGCAGGGTCGCGGTCGGGGAGCACCTCGACGACATCGGCGCCGACGATATTGACGCCGGCGAGTGATCGAAGGGCGCCGAAGATTCCCGCCGACGTGAACCCGCCTACGGAATAAGTGCCTGTGCCCGGCGCGAATGCGGGATCGACGACATCAATATCGAAGGAGAGGTACGTCTCCTGATCTCCAAGCGATCTGGCGAACTCCTGCAGACGGGTCGCCCCGCCGGCCTGCCACTGGTCATAGGTGATGATCGTGACGCCGTGTTTTTGGGCGTAAACCAGGTCATCGCGATGATTCAGAGGGCCCTTGATTCCGACGGAAATCATGCGCTTGGGATTAATGATTCCTTCTTCAATCGCGCGTATGAAAGGGGAGGCGTGCCCGTAGCGCTCGCCCCAGACGGAATCGACGGTGTCGAGATGGCTGTCAAAGTGCAGGAGCGCCAGGCCGTTTTTCGGCGCCCCGCGGCGTTGATAGGTCGCGCGCATGTTCGCGAGAGCTGTGGAGTGGTCGCCGCCCAGGGCCAGGAGTTTTGTGGTGGCAGGTTCGCCGAGAGAGAGCGCCCAATCTGAAGCGAGTTTATGCGTTTCACTGCAAGAATAGGGTGAAACGGGGGCGTCGCCCACGTCAGCCAGGCTGAAGACATCGGTGAGTGTGATGTCGTGCTCGATGTGGTGTGTTTTGAGGTACTGGGAAGCGTCGCGGATGGCGCGGGGGCCGAAGCGGGCGCCGGGGCGATAGGTGACTCCGCCGTCGAAGGGGATGCCATAGATCGCCCAATCGACCGGGGTGTTCGCTTCGTCAACGTGGGAAATGAGCGGGTATCGCCCAAAGGTGGCGATGCCGGCGAATCGTGGAGACTGGCGCGGATCGGGGAGGGTGGTGCGTGGCATGAGAGCAATCTACCTGATTCGTTGGGGTTGCCTTACAAAGTGGACAATTGACTCTCGAAAGGAGCCCGGGTCTTGTGTAGGCTCAGGGATAAGGTCAGTTTCTTGAAATGAGGAGTTCAGCGGTATGGCTCAGTCACGGCGTGCGTTTCTTGGACAGGGAATGGGGGCGGTGGCGCTGGGCCTGCTTGGTCCGTCGGCATTCGCGGGGTTGGACGATCGCTGCCGACTCGCTGGGGCTGTACCCACTTCGCGGTCTGGTCCGTTTCACACGCTGGGCGGCGGGGACTATAAGACCAGTTGGGTGCGCGGCCTCCCGTTTCACGACAAGTTCACCGGCGATTGGCCCGATCGGCAGATGCACCCGCCGCTGCCATCGGTGAAGATGCCGCCCAAGCCGACTGAGAATGTCGATGTCGTCATCGTTGGCGGGGGGATCTCGGGGCTGTCCTCAGCCTTTTTACTCAGAGAGCACAAGCCGGTCGTGCTGGAGTTTGACAATCGGTTCGGCGGCTCGGCGCGGGGCGAGGTGTGGGATGACACGATGTACTCACTGGGCAGCGCCTACGTCATTACGCCGGACAAAGGCACGTTTCTCGAAGATTTCTATCGCGAGCTCAAGCTGGATCAGGTGGTGCGCGTTAATGGCGGGGCTTCACAGTTTGAGATTGAACTCAAGGCGCGTTTGCCGCAGGGCTTCTGGGATGGCTCGATGGTTCCACCCAATCAACGGCCTGCGTATCAGCAGTATGCGGATGTCGTCGCGTTCTACGCGGAGAACTACCCGGAGATTCCGCTTTCTGGTAAACCCAAATATGCAGCGGAAGTGATCGATCTCGACTTGCGCACGCTCAAGGCCGACATCGAAGCCAACATGAAGGATCCTGTGCCGCCGTTGGTGGAGGCTGCGATTCAGGCGTATTGCTATTCATCATTTGCAGCGGGGTGGGAGGAAATCTCAGCGGCAGGGGGGTGGAACTTCCTCGCAGCTGAGGAGTTTGATCGCTGGGTCTTCCCCGGTGGGAACACCTATCTGGCGCACGCGTTGTGGGATCGCCTGCGGAAGGTTGAAGAGCAGAAGAGCACGCCGCACTGCATGCTTCGGGCCGGCTGTCGGGCGCTGGATATCCAGGTGAACAAGGGCGGCGCGCTCGTGGTCTATCAGGATTCGCGCCAGCAGATTTGCTCTATTCAGGCGAAGAAAGTTATCGTCGCGTGCCCGAAGTTCATTGCGAAGAACATCATCCCTGACCTCGATCAGATGGATCAGGCGAAGCTCAACTCGATGCACCATCTGCAGTACCGCTCCTATGTTGTGGCGAATGTCCTGCTTAAAAAGCCAATCGAGCGAGATTTTTACGACATCTTTCTCCTTGGCAGTGGCAAGTTTCCAAAGAATGACGCTGAAGCGCAGCAGAGTTCGCGCGTCGTTGACGTTCTCAGCGGGCATTACGCCCGGCCGCCCGGACACAGCCGGAGCGTACTGACGCTGTACTGGCCATTGCCGTGGGGCACGGGGCGATTTTCTCTTGTGCCCAACGACAACCCCTGGGCGCTGTACGCGACGAGCATCGCGAAGCAGTTGGTTGAAATGCTCGATTTACTCGATGTGCCGAAAAGCGCGGTTCAGCAGGTGCGCATGACGAGATGGGGCCATCCAATGCCTTTCAACACGCCCGCCTTCATCGCCGACGGGCATGCGGACAATGTCCGCCGGCCTCTCGATGACACCGTCTACTTTGTTCAGCAGGATAACTGGGCGCTTCCTGCGGTTGAAAACTGTCTGCTGGACGCTGCGACGTTTACCGATCAAATCAAAGCGGGGCTGTGACAGCGGACGGTGGCGATATGCGTGAGCGTCTGCAGGGCATTCTCGGAGAGGAAGTTATTCACCTTTCGAGGTTGTCCGGCGGGTGTGTTGGTGAGGTTTACAAGGCTGTAACGGTGGGGGGCGCCGTCGTTGTCAAGGTGGATGAATCCCCGACGCCAAAGCTCGACGTCGAGGCGATGATGCTTCAGCGATTGGCGGAGCGATCAGCGCTGCCTGTTCCTGCGGTTTTGCATGTGGAGCCTGGCTTACTCGTCATGGAAATGCTTCCCGGGCGGAGCGTGTTTTCCGAGGCTGCCCAACGCCACGCAGCGGAGTTGCTGGCTGAGCTTCATTCCCATGGCGCCCCGGCGTTCGGCTTCGATCAGGACACGCTGATCGGCGGTCTTCATCAAGCCAATCCCTGGACCGATTCATGGATTGAGTTCTTCGCGGAGCATCGGCTTCGGGCGATGGGTCGGGCGTGTCTGGAAGCCGGCCGGATCGACGTTGCACTATTCGAACGCCTCTCTCGTCTGGCGAGCGAGTTGGAGAAAGTGCTGGAGGAGCCGGCTCAGCCTGCTCTCATCCATGGAGATGTCTGGTCAGGGAACGTGCTGAGCGATGGCGCCCAAATCACCGGGTTTCTCGATCCTGCCATCTACTATGCCCATCCCGAGGTTGAACTGGCCTTTATCACCCTCTTCTCGACCTTCGGAGAGGCATTTTTTCAGCGGTACGACGAGCTGTGCGGCATTGAGCCCGGGTTTGAACGTCGGCGTGAGGTCTACAACCTTTTCCCACTTCTTGTGCATGCGAGGCTCTTTGGTGGCGGGTACGTGCAAAGCCTGACGGGCTCGATCTTGACAATTGAGAGCCACCTGGCGCGTCAATAGTCCAGATGTCCAATCGCTGTTGAGGGACATGGGGCATATTTCGGTGGGAACCACGGCGTCAATTACTGCGAATCTCGGGTAAGATGAACCGTGCAGGTACTTGCGCCCGGACGGTCGCCTGATGACAGGGGGCGGCGAAACGCTGACTTCTGCCCAGGATCGCTCAACTGGCGCGAGAATCTGCAAAGGCGAGGGCCACGATGGCGCCTCGACGTGGCGCCTGTGGTGCGCGCTGCGGTTTGATATTCCGGGAGCATTCAATGCCTCGTTGGTGGCGCGGCCTGGTGCAAGGAGTTTTTAAAAGTGACACAGACCGTCATGAAGTCAAGGCGCCCACGTGCAACTGCTCTTGCGATTGCTGCTGGCGCCGCTGCGGCGCTGATGAGCGCGCAGCCTGCATCCGCCATTAACTCAGCTCGCAATTTTTTGGGCATCTTCGAGCTTGAGTTGCTCAATATCAGAGGCGGAGGCGTACGGGTTGCCAACGTCGAAGGTGGTCATCCGTTGCCGACGCATAAGGCGCTTCAGGGGCAAATCGAGTTGCAGATCGGCTGGCCGTTCGCAAGGGCTGCTCGGGATGTGACACAAATCGTTCGCGATGAGTTCACAGACGAGTTTATCGGGAGGCAGTGGTTCAGCACACACGCCACCGCGATGGCGTCGGCGATCGTTGGAAATTCTCAGCAAGATCAGGTGATAGGCATGGCGCCGAACGCCAAGCTGCTTTCGGGCGCGATCGCCTCGGGACTGTCAACCGCCGGCCTATCTGGCGAAGGAGGCCAACTCGAGGAACTTTCGGCGACATCGCTTGCGTTCGCGTTGTACGCGCTGACAGATCAGCAGGTCGCAGACGCGATCGCTGCGGAGCTTGGCATTCCTCCTTACGAAGTCGCGACGGTGGTTAACCTGCCCTTCGGGATTGGGGGAACAACCACGTCTCCAGCTCGAAGAGGTGATGATAGTTTCTCGCAAGTCGTTAACTCAGTTGTGACGCAGACCGGCGCGACGATCATTGCGGCAGCTGGCAATGATGGCGACGATATTTCACTGGATCAGGCAGACCCGCCAGTCGGCTCGATGCGATCCCCGGGAGCGGCGCATAACACCATTGGTGTCGGTTCAACCAATGACACCCAGGGAGGCGAGTTTGACAGTATTCGCCCCAACTCAAGCCGCGGTCCAATCCCAGCGATCGATTGGCGCGTGGCGGCAAGTCTTGTTCCTGATGATGCAATGGACGACCCCGGAACCGGCGAGATGCCGCCCACCGAGGATGAGGTTCCCGAGGCGAGGCCTGGCCCGGATCTCGTAAGTCCGGGTTTTCAGATTCGATTAGCTGGCTCTGAGGTGGATCCAGCAGAAAATCCGTCGCCTCAGGCCTTCTCGGATTTCTGGTCTGGAACGAGTGTCGCAAGCTCCATCACGACCGGCGCGGTCGCGTTGATCCATCAACTGGGAACTCGTGAACAACTTTGGTTTGATTTTGATGATGTGGATCCCGCTTACAACGGTCGGCCATCGCATTTGCTGACCCGCGTGATCCTGCTGAACTCATGCCAGCGTCTTGGCGGGTATGACAGCAATGGCCGCATCATCGATATCAACACCGGAGAAGGCTGGAACATGGGCCTGGGTTTGGACTTTGAGCAGGGCGCAGGGCGGATCGATTTTGAACGACTTCGCAGGCAATTCATCGAAGCGAGCGTTCAGGATGTGACCAATCTTTCCGAGGGATACACGACTCGTCTGTCGCGAGAATGCCCGCCTGACCCAGATGGCACTGATCCATCCGTACAGTTTTTGACTGAAGAACAAATGGCGGTGCTTCGTCAGGTGCGAGAAAATAACTACGACGTCAAAGTTGGCGAACTTCTTGTTCCGGGTCAGTTCGTTCCACCAGCCCAGGCGTACTTTGGTCTAAGCGTTGCTGACGTTGATAACGACAGTCGAAACGACATCGTTGCTATCACAGACAATCGCCGGCTCCTCTATTTTCAAAGTGATGGCGCCGCCGTTCCTGGTTTCAAAATCACTCTTATCTCAGATTCAGTTGGCGACGGAACGCTCAACAGCGCAATCTCAGTAGTGGACTTTGACGGAGATGGCGACTTCGATATCCTCGCGAACTTCAATGACACCGCGCTCGAAGGCGGCACAACGGCCGAAACAGTCCTGCTCTCGAATAACGGCGATCGTCCGCCGGCGTTTGATCGCACGCAGATTGCATTGTTTGCTGGAAAGTCTGTTCAAGCGGCCGATTTCAACGGCGACACCAACATGGATGTCGTTCTCGCAGCTGGCACGTCTATCTTGTGGTATGAAAATGACGGTGACACAGCGCCAGCTTTCACTCCCCGCGTTGTTGCGACTGGGGTTGTTGCAGACGCCATTCGCGCGGTGAATATCGATGGCGATGACGATGTTGACATTGTCGCGCTCACGAATGCCGGCCTGTTCTGGTACGAGAACATCGGGGGCGAGATGATCACATTCTCGCCTGTCCCGATAGACGCTGCGGCGTCATTGGGTCGCAACCTCATCGTGCGGGATATGAATGGCGATGGCTCGCCGGACATTGTGACAGTGAATGGATCAAACTTGGTGGTGCGACTTTCTAATGGAATGTCGCCTCCTTCATTCGCGAGTTCGACCGTTCTAACTTCGCTCGTTGAGGGCATAGATTCTGTTATCGCGGTGGATGTGGATGGGGATGGCGCCCGCGATTTGGTCGCTGCATCCAATACGTCGGCTGAGATTATCTGGCTTCGAAATGATGGCGCCGCGAGTTCAACATTTTCAGAAAACTTCCTCACAGCTGACCCCTCATCTGAAATTACGTTCGCCGGCCTGCTCGCAGCCGGGGCCGTGAATTCGGATGGCCGGCTCGATGTCACATCAGCCTCTCTCTCGAACGGACGTATCGCGTGGTATCAGGCAGACAATGGCGTCCCCCCGGTGTTTACCAGGCGATTGGTCACGGATGGCACGGCCACTGAGGGATCATTTATCGTGCCTTTGGGCACTGATCCGCGTGTGCCGTTTTCGACGATCAAGGCTGACAATGAGTTCTTTCCCGGCGGCGCGTGCGCCCCTGAAGATCCTGATGGCTCAGGCCCGCCGATTGCTCGCAGCGTCGTGAACTTCCATCGGCCGCAACCGCCGGCGCACGATCTTCAAATTGGTGGATTCAATGATGACCCGGATCTGGATGGTGGCGGTCGCACGCCGGACCTCGATGAGGGTGGCAACATCCCAGGCACCCCGCCAAGCCCCCAGCCAGTTCCCAATCCGCGTTTTCCTCCTCCAAGACCATCTCCAAATCCCGACGGCGATAATAATCTTGAAGAGTTTCGCACTGGCTGGGACATCGGCCTCGCCGGGCGAGGCTTCATAGAGATTCCAATCGGCTTTATTCCCGCGGGGAGCAATGTCGCAGCGACGCTCGCATTCGAGCGGCATGAACAATGGGATGTGCCTGACTTCGCCACTGCCCTTGGCGCCATGGTCGCCAGCGCTGATAACGGATTTATTCCCGGTCTCGATGCAGAATCCGCTCGAAACCTTGTCGTCAACGATCTTCGCCCTGCTGGGCGCGGCGCCCAGGCGGCAATGCGAGTTCGCACGCCTGAACAGCAGGCTCGCTTTGATCGGCTCGTCGCCGACGCGAAGCACAAGCATGTTCAACCTGTTGAGCTTGGACGATTCAGTCACACCGTCACAGCAGACGGCGAATGTCACTGCGGCTCTAGGTACCCGGTCGTTCCGATGCCGGATGGCTCGATTCTTCCCGGCCCGGTTGCTGAAAAGCTCATTGGGGAAGCGCTTGATGCTGTCAATCGCGCTCCCAAGACTGATCTTGCGACAAGATTCGCTCGTGGCACGGTCACGCCAACGCGTAAGTTTGCAATTTCGATCGCCAACGATGAAGAGGCGACCGACGAGTTCATCGCCGGCATTCAGCAGGCAGCCACACTCTGGGAGAGTGTGATCGGTGATGACGTCATCATTCGCATCAACGTTGGATTTGCAGCCGGGTTGGGCTCAGTGATCGCCGCCGCCAACTCCACCACGATGGGCCTTCCGTATTCTGATTTTCGTCAGGCTCTTGTCCTTGACGCCAACGACGGCCTCGACGCGATGGGCAATGCGGATGGCACACCGAATGAGAAAACTTTGATGGAAAGCCTGCCAGCGAATGCTTCCAGCATGCGTCTGCGCTTCTTTGGGCGTCCCGTTGACCAGCCGAACATCGTTGCCCTGAGTGGCCCCTTTGAAAGCGCTATCGCATTCACGAGCGCCAATGGGAAAGCTCTCGGACTTGTCGATGAGAGCGGCGAGCCGGTCCTGGATGCGACAATCACTTTCAATACAGATTTTACCCCTGTGCTGAACCCAAATGGTCCGCTTGACATGAATGAGTACGACATTGTCGCTGTCATGGCGCATGAAATGGGGCACATGCTGGGTTTCGTCAGTGGAGTCGACCAGTTTGGTGGGCTGAACAATCTTCCCAATGCGCTGGACATCTTCCGCTTTGCGGACGGCGCGAGCAACTCACCACAGCAACTTGCCGATCCTCTTCAGGCGGATCCACTGAATGTTGATGACTTCACCAACTTCCGTCGAGAGTTCAGCTACGGCATTGAAGCCAACCTGGATACGGTTGGCGCACTTCCAGGGGTGTCACCGAGCAACTCTGAGATTCGTTTCTCAACAGGCTCGCCTTCGGCACAGATGGTCGCGGACCGTGATCCCGACCTGGAGGTGTACATGCCGGATGGCAGGCAGGCGAGCCACTGGAAAGATGATTCCTTGCTCGGACTTGGCCAGAACATCGGCATCATGGATCCCACCTTTGAAGACGGTCAGGTTGTTGAGGGGTTCCTGACTCAGGCTGACCTCATCGCATTCAGTCTGATTGGTTGGGACATCGATTACATCAACTTCACGCCCATCGTTCCGCCTGAGGGTGGTGTGCCGAATGTTCGTCCGGTTCCACTTTCTGATGAATCCCTCATTGACCTGCTTGAACCTTTGTTCGAGTTTGAGTTTGAAAACCTTGATCTTGAGCTCATCCGACTTTCTGTGGGTGATGGTGAACCCAACGAAGTTATTGCTGTATCGCAATCCCAATGGAACAACATCGAGTTTATCGCGGTTGGTCCGGGCTCAGGCGCTGCGGCTGCCAACGCGGGCGCCGGCCTGCCTGGCGGACAATACCTATTGCGTATTCGATTCGCAGGCACAACCTTTGACTTGGGGGGCTCCGAAATCGTTTCAACTGATAGCAACGGCGTCCCCGGCTTCACCGATCTGACTGACGCTCAAGTTCCCTACGCTTTGGCGTGGTATATCGATCTGGCGGATATTGAGGGCGACGCAGGAACTTCGCCAGCATCCCTGCGAGCAGACCTTTCCAGCGATGGCGTTATCGACGCGACTGACCTGGCAATGTTGCTCGGTGTGTGGGGGACGGATCACCCCTCCGCGGATCTGAACGGCGACGGGAAGGTCAATGCTGCGGATATGGCGGCGCTGCTCGGCGCCTTCAGCGCTCCATAAACCTCTGTTTCCTCGGTAACATGAAGAAACCACTTCCGCCCCGGGCTTCGGCTCGGGGCTTTTTTCATTCCGCGCCCGCGAGCGCTGCTGATCCTGATCAAACGCATGGCGTCCGCTCCCGCGAACAGGCTCCATGCTAGCGCCGACCGAGGCGGGTATATTGGCTCTCCCATGAATGCAACGCCGCCTCCGGCGTTATGCCCACGTTTTACGCCCGACGGAGCCCCGACCGATGACCCCTGACTCAATCCTCAGCGACGCCGAAGAACGCATGAGCAAGGCCGTCGACCATCTCAAGAGTGAGTTGCGAGGTCTGCGCACCGGGCGGGCGTCCACCGCGCTCGTCGATTTCCTCAAAGTCGACTACTACGGCTCGCCCACCGATCTCAAGCAGCTCGCCTCGATCAGCATCGCCGAGGCGACACAGATACTTATCAAGCCCTTTGATGTCGGCTCGATCAACGAAATTCGCAAAGCGATCGAAACCTCGGATCTCGGCCTCAATCCTCAGGTGGACGGCAAGCAAATCCGCATCAACATCCCTTCGCTTTCAACCGAGCGCCGTCAGCAACTTGTCGGGCATGCCAAGAAGGTCGCGGAGGAATCCAGAGTTGCAGCCCGCAACGTCCGCCGGGATGCCAACAAACATGCGGACCAACTCAAGAAAGATACAGACGCCCACTATTCCGAGGATGAACTGGAAATCTTGAAGAAGGAAATTCAGGAAGCGCTGAAAAAGGTTGAAACCGAAATCGACAAACTCATGGATGACAAGTCCAAGGAGATCATGGAAGTCTAAGCAGGCCTGAGTCTCTTCATCGCCTGCTGGAGGTCGGACCAGACCAGTCGCCTGTTCTCCGGTGTGTATGCGCGCAGCAAGTAAGCAGGATGAAAGGTCGGCATCACCGGCACGCCCTCGTATTCATGCCAGACGCCGCGCAGTTTCCCCATCGCTTCGCGCGACCCCAGAATCCATTGCGCCGCCGGCTTGCCCAGCGTCACGATCACCGCCGGCTCGATGATGGCGACCTGCCGCGAAAGAAACGGTGCGCATTTGGCCATCTCATCGCTCGTTGGCGTCGCATTGTTGGGCGGCCTGCTCTTCAGCACATTCGCAATGTATACCTCCTCGCGCGAAAGCCCCATCGCCTTGAGCATCTGTTCCAGGAGCTGGCCGGACCTCCCAACAAAGGGCTTGCCTGTTCGATCTTCCTCAGCCCCCGGCGCTTCGCCGATGAACATCAGCGCCGCATCCGGCGCTCCCTCGCCAAACACCGTCTGCGTGTGCCCCGTCACCACGGTGCAGTGCGGGCACGTTGCATCGTGTTCAGTGCGAAGCTCAGCAAGCGCTTTGGCTTTCTCCTGCTTGGCCCGCCCTGGCGAACCTCCCGATGCTCCCAATGCCGCCTCCGAGATCGGCGTAAAATCAACGCCCATCAGCTTCGCCGTCTCAAGCTGCTGCTTGGCAGCACGAAGAACCCGCGCCTCATCCATGACATCGCCTCCCTTCGGCCTGCTTGTTTGCGCCGAACAGAGTCTACCGTCACCACAGTTTCTCGCGTTCAGTCTCAGGTTGCCTCAATGAGCGACGCGGCGCCTCCGAGCCCGACCGCCTCAGTGCGCACTTCGCAAGTCGCCTGCTCACCCAGATGCCCCAGCGCCCGAGCGATTAACTCCCCCCGGCTCGACGCATTCAGCTTCCGATGCAGCGACTTCACGTGATCGTGAACCGTATGCGGGCTTCGCATCATGTCCGCTGCAATCTGCTTCACGCTCTTGCCCAGAGTGAGTTGGCTCAGCACCTCTTCCTCGCGCATGGTGAGCGCTGCGGAAGTTCGCTTGTTTCCAGCCCCAAACGCCAACGCCCCCCGACGCGCAAGGACACCAATCAGCGCCCGCATCGCGTCTGCGTCGGCCTCCTCGAAACTGCGATCACCCACGCGTCTTCCGCATTCAACAACAATTAACCGGCTCGGAGACGCTGTGTGCATCACAGCTGCCCCCAATAGCAAATCCGACACGCCAAGCTCGCGCCAGCCCCGCGACGCCTGGCCCACTCGAGATTCCAACGATTGTTCCACGCCCCACCCGCGCGCCAGTTTGCCTTCAGAACCCAGGTCGCCGTTGAGTGGCCATTTCGCTGCAGTATCGCCAGAGAATCGCCGGTTCAGGTTTTCAAGCTCCACCCGGCCGGCGCCTGCAGATCCAAACGATTCAACGTCAAACCGTTTGGCTTCGTGGTTCACACGTCCAATCGTCACAGCGGCCACCGCGCGCGGACGGAACCCAACGAGTGTCTCCGCAGCGGTCTTACACCATCCTTGTGTCGCCACCGCGGGCAACATGCAGATCGCCTGCGTCGCGTTCGCGACCAACTCTATCGCTTCCAAGTCTGGGCTCTTGTCCATGAGCATTGATCGACTCCTTTCAGTCGTGGAAAGGTGACCGTGCCAACCGTGCGGCCTTGCCCCGGCCGGGGGTACGACCCCCGTTGACAACAACGTATCGGCCTCCCCCCTCAATCGGCTGGAGCCATTTTCAGCATGGCAAGCTTATATCAGTGCGTGCGCTCCCCCGACTGAGCCACGCGATCACCTTGCTATGGTTGCGAAAGTGCTCGTTGGGGCAGGCGGTGAATTTAAGTTCCACGAAGTCGCTGGCGCATTTTGCGCGCCAGACGCGCCGCTAGCTCTTCGTCAACAGCGACCGGCGCCAGCGCGACCGGTTCATCTGACCCCGGTTCGATCTCCAACCCCGACGCCTGAATCGAAGCTGCCGCGGGTCGAACCCCCGCTCGATACACCCGCAGCACCTCAACCTCTACCCGCCCGACCATCTCAATCGAGTCCTCCAGCCGCAGGTCGTCGGCCACCCCGTCTGTACGATCCGCCGGCGAAAACACCACCCGCGCCCGCCGAACCTGATGATTCAGGATTCCTTCTACACTCTGCCCGATGGTCGAGTCATGCTGAATCCAGAGCGTCGCCAGTCCGCTTGAAGCCGCCACCCGCGAGGTCACCACGCCCGCTCGCGCATCCACACGGTCGAGCTCAAACCCCGCACTGTGCAGTTCACGCTTCGCCGCCTCGAACGCCGCTGCGTACTCACCCGGCCCAACCGTGAACGTCTGCCCGCCACCAGCCGAGCAGCCGACCAGCCCGCACCCGATCACCGCGACCACGACTATTCCAAGCCACCTCATCATGTCGCCCAGTCTACTCCAAAGCCTCCCCATGCCGCTGCCGCCACTTCGTAGGATGTCTCTCAGTCGCACGCATCGCGCCAAGTAAGGAGCTCCAATGGCGGACCATCTCATCACAGGCAACGCTGTCGTCGGCCAGTCCGGCGGCCCCACAGCAGTCATCAACCAATCCCTCGTCGGCGTCGTCGAGGGACTCCGCGGCTGCCCCGAAATCAAGACCATCTACGGCGCCCATCACGGCGTCCGCGGGCTTGTGAGTGGCGATCTTCTCGACCTCACCATTCTCCCCGCCGACCGACTCGACGCCGTCGCCGCCACGCCCTCCGCCGCACTCGGCTCCACTCGCGACAAGCCCGACGCTGAGTACTGCCAGCGCATCTTCGAGAGCTGCCGCACATACGACATCCGCTACTTCTTCTACATCGGCGGCAATGATTCCTCAGACACCTGCCGGATCGTCAACGAGCTCTCCAATCAAGCGGGCTATGAGCTGCGCTGCTTCCACGTTCCCAAAACCATCGACAACGATCTCGTGGAAAATGACCACACCCCCGGCTATCCCTCCGCCGCCCGCTTCGTCGCGATGGCCTTCCTCGGCGACGGGCTCGACAACACCTCCCTCCCCGGCATCAAGGTCAACATCGTCATGGGGCGCCACGCCGGCTTTCTCACCGCCGCCAGCGCTTTGTCGCGACAATCTGAAACTGATGGGCCCCATCTCATTTATGTCCCCGAACGCGCTTTCACTGTCGACGACTTCATCGCCGATGTCGATCGCGTTTACACCAAGCTCGGCCGATGCCAGATCGCTGTCAGCGAAGGCATCCAGGACGCTGAAGGGAACGCGATCAGCGCCATGATGTCCGGCCTCAATGAGCGCGATGCGCATGGCAACGTTCAGCTTTCCGGCACCGGCGCGCTCGGCGACTGGCTCGCGCATCAAATCCGCAACCGCCTCACACCCGAAGGCGGAAAGCCCCCACGAGTTCGTGCTGACACCTTCGGCTACCTCCAGCGCTGCTGGCCCGACGCGAGTCCCATTGACCAGGTCGAAGCGCGCCTAGCCGGGCAAAAAGCCGCTCAGATCGCGCGATCTGGAGACTTTGACGGCTCCATCGTGATCAAGCGTGTGAAAAATGAACCCTACCAAGTAGGATTCGAGGTCGTCCCCCTCGACGCCGTCGCCGGCAAGACTCGTCACATGCCCACAGAGTTTCTCCACCAAAACAACAACGTCACCGATGCGTTTCTCGAATACGCTCGCCCTCTTGTCGGCGACATTCCCACGATTGGCCGTCTTGGCTGAATCAGATTCTTCGAAGTCGTATTCCAACGCGGCCCCAGAGAGATTCTTGTCCTGACTTTTACCACGATTTTGTTGCACTGGAGCTCAACATGAACACTCTCACCAGACGCGGTTTTCTCAGCGCTTCCGCAGCTGTCGCGGTGAGTAGCGCACTTCCTGTCAGCGCACAAGGCCCCTCCCAACGCCAGCGGCCCAAACCCGACGCCAAGCAAAGCCGGAACGTCCCGATCGTCATCTCATCCGGAAACGGCCTGCGCTCCACGACCAAAGCAATCGGCATGATCCGCACCGGCGCCGACCCGCTTGACGCCATTGTCGAAGGCGTGCGCATTGTCGAGGATGATCCAAATGACATGACCGTCGGGCTCGGCGGGCTTCCAAATGAAGAGGGTGTCGTCGAACTTGACTCCTCCGTTATGCACGGCCCGACCCATCGCGCCGGCGCCGTCGCGGCCCTGCGCAACATCAAGAACCCCGCTGCCGTCGCTCGTGATGTCGCGCGCCGCACCGATCATGTTCTTCTGGTCGGCGACGGCGCGCTCAAGTTTGCGCGCAGAATCGGGTACACCGAAGAGAATTTGCTCACCGAGGAGGCGCGCCTCGCCTGGCTGCGCTGGCGCGCACGCCTGAACCGCGACGACGATTGGCTTCAGGAAGATGAGTTCGATCTGCCGGCTCGCTCGAATACGGGCCGCCAATCCCGCGCCGATCAGAAACCCATCCCCTTCACCTATGGCACAATCCATTGCTCCGCCGTCACGCCCGCTGGCGACCTCGCCGGAGTTACCACCACCAGCGGCCTCTCCTGGAAACTTCCAGGCCGCGTCGGGGATTCGCCCATCATCGGCGCGGGTCTCTACACGGACAACGAGGTCGGGTCCGCAGGCGCCACAGGGCGCGGTGAGGCGGTGATTCAGGTGTGCGGCGCTCGCACCGCGGTCATGCGCATGGAGATGGGCGACACCCCGACCGAAGCCTGCCTGTATGTTCTCAAACTCATCGCAAGCAAGACCAAACTCAAGAGGCTGCTCAATGCCGCCGGAGAGCCCAATTTCAATGTTGTCATGTACGCAGTGCGCAAAGATGGGGTATATGGATCAGCATGTATGCGGGGGGAGCGTCAGTTCGCCGTCAGCGACGAACGAGGCGACCGCCTGGAAGAGTGCGCATTCTTGTTTCCAGAAAGATAATCTCTAGCTGTTCAGTAGCTGCCGTTTCCGTTCGGGTCACACTCGCAAAGCTTCTCCATTCAAGGAGCCGCCCATGATTCTTCGACGATTCGTTGTTCTCACCAGCGCTCTCGCTCTGACATTGACGGTCGGTTGCCGAACGGTCACCGAAACCCCTGTCATCGCGGGCTCAACTGGCGCAAGTCTGTATACCGGTGTCGATCGCTTTAGCAGACCCATCCAGACGAACTCGCGTGAAGCCCAGCGCTGGTTCGATCAGGGCATGCAGTTCCTGTACGGCTTCAATCACGATGAAGCGATCCGTTCCTTCAAGGAAGCCGCCGCCCGTGATCCTGACAGCCCCATGCCCTGGTGGGGCGTCGCGTATGCGCACGGTATGAACATCAACGATCGGATGATGAATGAAGATCGCTGGCGAGCTGCGTGGGACGCCACTGTGCGCGCACAACGCCGCATCGAAAACGGCAGCGAAGTCGAACAGGCGTTGGTGCGCGCTATTTCCAAGCGATACTCAAAGCGCGTGCCGCGCCTCCCTGATGGTCAGCGGCGGTACGACGAAACCTACGCCGCCGCGATGGAGCAGGTCTTTCACGATTTTCCACACGATGCCGATATCGCCGCCCTTTACGCAGAGTCTCTGATGGACCTCCAGCCGTGGGACTACTGGACGAACGAGGGCGAGCCGAAGGGGCGCATTCTGGACGCCATCGCCGCGATCGAATCGGCGCTGGAAACCGAGCCCGATCATCCCGGAGCGATGCATTTTTATATCCACGCAATGGAGGTCACCTATCCGGAGGCAGCCGTCCCAGCCGCCGAGCGCCTCGCCAATCGTGTGCCTGGCGCCGGTCATCTTGTCCACATGCCATCGCACATCTACATCCGTGTCGGACGGTACGCCGACGCTGCGGACATCAATGTGCGCGCCGTCGCTGCCGATCGTGCGTACCTGAAAGTGGCGCCGGAGCCCAGTGTGTATTGGATCTACTATGCGCACAATCTGCACTTCATTGCCTACGCCTCGATGATGGAGGGTCGGTACGAGCCTGCGATTCAGGCGGCGCGTGACCTTGACGCGGAAATACCCGAACCAGTTCTGCGGCAGCTCGCTTTCCTCATCGAAGGGATCATGCCGACCACATTTCATGTCATGGTGCGTTTCGGGAAGTGGGAGGAGATTCTCGCTGAGCCCGAGCCGGCGGATTTTCGTCTTGTCTCGCGCGCCGTGCGACACTATGCGCGCGGCATCGCATACTCCGCGCTTGGGCGCACATCAGAGGCCCGCGCCGAAATCGAAGCGTTCGAAGAAGCCGTCGCGCGTGTGCCGGATGAATGGATGATCTTTAACAACAGCATTCACAAGGTGCTCCCCATTGCGCGCGCCATGCTCGAAGGAGAACTTCTGTTCCGGGATGGCCAGCGCGAAGAAGCATTCTCAGTCCTGCGCCAAGGCATCGCGGCTGAAGATGCGCTTATTTATGACGAGCCACCGGGCTGGATGCTCCCCGTGCGCCACGCGCTGGGGGCATTGCTGATGTCGGCTGGAAAATACGCCCAGGCCGAACAGGTTTACCGCGAAGATCAGGAGATCCACACCGGCAACGGATGGTCGCTCTTGGGTCTGCAGCAAGCGCTCGCTGCTCAGGGCCGTACAGGCGAAGCGAATGCCATTTCCCCGAAACTTGCTTCCGCATGGGCCCGTGTCGAGAAAAAACCAACGTCTTCGTGCATGTGTGAGCCCGGGCCCGGTTGAGTTCGTTGCTGTTTATGCCGGGTCACCGGCGTACAATCCCATTGTGAGCCAGACAGATTTTTTACGCTATCACCGTCAAACGTTGCTGCCTTTCGTAGGAGAAGATGGGCAGGCGCGGTTGGCGCGCGCGCGGGCAGTCATCGTCGGGTGCGGAGCCCTGGGAGGGGTTGTGGCTGACCTTCTGGCGCGCGCAGGTGTGGGGCATCTCACACTCATCGACCGCGACATTGTTGAGTTGACCAATCTTCAACGACAGGGGCTTTTCGATGAGCGTGATGTCGCCGGGTGCGCTCCCAAGGCCGAGGCCGCGCGGGCCCGACTGGCGCAGATCAACTCGTCCATTGATGTGCGCGCAATCGCGGACGATCTGAACTGGCAAAACGCAGAGCGTTTGATGGGGTTCACAACTGACACGCAAGGATCCGCCGAGGCGCCGGATGTCATCATCGACGGCACAGACAATTTTGAGACCCGGTATCTCCTCAATGATCTCGCGGTTAAGCACAGCGCGCCCTATGTTTATGCGGGCGTAGTTTCGACGCATGGGATGGTCGCCGCTTTCATGCCTGGCGCTACGCCCTGTCTGCGCTGTGTCTTTCCGGAAGCGCCGGCGCCCGGCGTCAGCGAGACGTGCGACACCGCGGGCGTCCTTGGTCCTGCTGTCTCAGTGATCGCAGGTTTAGAAGCGACCGCGGCGCTCAAAGTTCTGCTCGGCCAGTTTGACCCTGCGAACGCAACACTGACTCGCATTGATGTTTGGATGCAGGACGTGCAGCATCTATCACTTGCCGACGCCAAACGCGGTGATTGTCCATGTTGTGGCGGTCGCGTTTTTGAGCATCTTGAGGGCGGCGCCGGCTCACAGGCAGCCGTCCTATGCGGGCGCGGGAGCGTGCAAGTCGCGCCGCCTGGGGTGAATGCGGAGGTTGATCTTGAATCGCTCGCCCGCCGGCTCGCTCCGCACGGGCGATTCGACAGGACGCCCTTCATGCTTCGGGGGGTTCTCCGGGGAGAGCGCGGGGACGCCAATGAGCTGATCGAACTCGTGGTTTTCCCCAACGGCAGGGCGATTGTGAGCGGCACACAGCAGATCGAAACCGCCCGCTCCATTTATGCGCGATATGTTGGCTCATGAATCGCGGTGGCGTTGCTGTTGGCATACGATACCCCTATGCCAGACAAGCCCAAGACACGTTCGAAACTGGAAGTGATCGAGCCCATCGGTCTGCGCGTTCTGCTCCGAAAGGATGAGGACAAAAAGCAGACCAAGTCCGGCATTCACCTTCCGGACAAAATCGAGATTCCCACACTGACCGGCCGCGTCGTCAGCATTTCAGCAGAAATCGAGATGGAGGAGAAGTACCCGATCAAACAGTACGATCGTGTGCTCTTCAATCCCAAGCAGGGGATTCCCGTCGATTTTGAGGGAGACAATCGGCTCTTTGTTATTCCGGTGGAAGACATCGTCGCGGTTTTTCGGGCTGCGGGCGATGAATCCGAGCGAGGGTGAGTGGTGTCCGGTCCGGGGGATGACGCTGCGCTGGTGAATCTGATTCAAACGCTCAGGCTGCCGCTTGAGGAGCTGCCCGGTCAGCTTGAGCTCGCTCCTCTGCCGGGGCCGTTTGATGTTTCAATCACCCCGCCGGGGTCAAAGAGTCTGACAAACCGCGCGCTCCTGCTCGCGGGGCTGGCGGAGGGCGAATCGCTGCTCAAGCGTCCTTTGGTGGAGGCTGACGACGCCCAGCGGATGATCGAAGCGCTCCAGCGCATGGGGGCGCGCATCGAAGTGATCGAGCCTGGAGCCAAAGAGCATCCCGAAGGAGCACTGCACATTCGCGGCGTGGGCGGGCGCCCGCGCGGGGACATTGAGTTATTCCTGGGAAACGCAGGAACGGCGCTCCGCTTTCTCTGTGCCGCGGCCCTGCTGGCGGACGGCCCGGTGACACTGGATGGAAGCGCCCGGATGCGGGAGCGGCCGATCGGTGAGTTGGGTTTGGCGCTGCGCGGGCTGGGCGCGAGTGTTGAATATCTTGGCGCCCAGGGGTATCCGCCGTTGCGTGTCACACCACCGGAGCACGTTCGGCGGGCGCGGATCATGATGCCGACGACAGCGTCGAGCCAGTTCATTTCGGCGCTGCTGCTCGTCGCGCCGTGGCTTGATCATGGACTCACGCTTGAGCTCTCGGGAGAAGTGACCAGCGGCCCGTATGTGGTGATGACGCTGGAACTGCTCAGCCAGCTCGGGGCGGTGGGCGTGCATGCGAAACGCGATCTTTCATTTGCGCAGGTCGAGCATGGCGAGCTGTCAGCCTTTGAGTATCAGGTTGAGCCCGACGCAAGCGGCGCGACGTATTTCTGGACAGCCGCTGCGCTGACCGCCGGCTCGCGCTGCGTTGTGCCCGGGCTCGGGTCGGCGACTCTCCAGGGCGATGCGCATTTCACCAAAGCGCTCATTGCGATGGGCGCCGCCGGCGACGCGAGTGAGAAAATGATCGAGGTGCGCGCGCCGCGGGGCAGCGACGGAGCCAGCCGAGAGCTGCGCGGGATCACCGTGGCGCTCTCCGGCATGCCGGACACCGCGATGACCCTCGCAGCAGCTTGCTGCTTCGCCTCAGGGCCCTCTGAGATTCGCGGGCTGCGGACATTGCGTGTGAAGGAGACAGATCGGCTGGAGGCGCTGCGGATAGAGCTTTCCAAGATTGGGGTTAGCGCGGAGATTTTCGCCGGCGCCGACCAGGATGAGGGACTTCGCCTCACGCCGCCGGCAGGCGGGCTCGACTGCTCGCTGGACGCCACCCCGGTGTGCTTTGAGACGTATGAGGACCATCGAATGGCGATGGCTCTGGCGTTAATCGGCCTTCGCCGGCCCAATGTGGAAATCCGCGACCCGCAGTGCGTTGCGAAGACCTATCCAACATTCTGGAGCGATCTGGCGACGGTCTACGAATCGTCGATGCGACGCCAGGCTGGTAGCTAGTTGTGCCCGGCAGCGACGGCGTCAATACTGGTCACCCTATGCCCACTTTCTGGCGATTTGCAGCAAGAATGGCGAGTCGGAAGTTCACGCTGATCGCGGCGCTGGTGATGGCGTTCGTGTCCGCAGTGAGCATGGGGGGCGGGCTGCTCGGGATGGTGTGGGTGCTCAAGTCGATTCTCGGCGAAGAAGGCGCGTCGCTCCCGGAGCTCGCACGAGAACATGCCTCGTGGCTCTCTGATAGCGTGATCGCAGCGCTCCCGACAGGGCGCTTCGATGCGGTTCTGTGGCTCATTCTCGCGCTGGGCGTGCTGACGGTCTTCGGGGCGACGGCCAACTTTCTTCATGCCTACTTCTCGCTGACCGTCGCGACAGAGGCCGTGGCGCGGATCCGGCGAGAGGTTTTTCGACACGTTGTGCATCTGCCATTGAAAACGCTGGCGGGAAACGCAAGCGACTCCGTCAGCCGGATCATCAACGACACCAATGTGCTCCTGATTGGCTTTACATCGATCACAAGCAAGGCCGTCGCGCAGCTGACGCGATCGGTCGTTGCGCTGGCGGTTGCGATCGGCATGGAATGGCGCCTGACGCTGGTCGCACTTCTTGTGGCGCCGTTGCTCTACACGATCGTTCGGAAGCTCGGGAAGCGCGTCCGGCGGGCGTCGCGCGGCGCCTTGCAGGCCCAGGCCAAGTTGCTCGCCGCCTCCACCGAGTCGTTGCAGGGATTGCGCGTCGTGAAGGTGTATACAGCCGAGCGCCGCGAGCTGGGAAGATTTTCTCAGCACAATCGCGATGTTGTGCGCGAGCAGCTTCGCGCCCGGACCGCGCGGGCCCTCGCATCGCCACTCATGGAAACCGTGATGATCGTTGTGCTCGGCGGGCTCTCTCTTGTCGCAGCCAAGGCGATCATCGATGGAAGCGTGCAGGCGTCGGAGTTCATCGGCGCTCTTGCCCTGCTCGCCGTAGCAGGGGGAGCGCTCAAGCCCTTGTCGCGTGTGATTCAGGATGTTCAGGCGGCAGACGCAGCGGCTGAGCGATTGCAGCACACTCTTGATCTGGAGCGCGAGCCATACCATATTTACGATCGCAATCATGAACGCCGGCCGAAGCTGTCCCGCCATCGGAAATCCATTTGTTTCAAGGGTGTTTCGTTTCGATATGAAGATGCGGATCAGCTCGCGCTGGATGGCGTCAATGTCAAAGTCGCCCACGGGGAGACGGTCGCCTTCGTCGGTCCCAACGGATCGGGAAAGACAACGCTGCTCTCGCTTGTGCCGCGATTATTCGAGCCGGACACCGGCCATGTGCTGATTGATGACATTGATATCGCCGGTGTCGGGTTGCGGAGTCTGCGTGAACAGATCGGCGTGGTCACGCAGGAGGTCGTGCTCTTTCACGCGACCATCGCCCAGAATATCGCCTACGGCCAGCGCAGCGCTTCGTGCGAAGCGATTATTGACGCCGCCGTCCGCGCCGGCGCCGACGAGTTTATCCGCGCCAAGCCTGACGGCTACGACTCCATCGTCGGCGAGCAGGGGCTTACGCTCTCCGGCGGGCAGCGGCAGCGCATCGCGATCGCTCGCGCGATTCTCCGTGATCCGGCGATTCTGATCCTCGATGAAGCGACCAGCATGATCGACGCCGAAAGCGAGCGCCGCATCGGTGAAGCGATCGGACGTTTCAGCGCTGGACGCACCTGCCTGGTCGTCGCTCACCGGCTCAGCACCGTGCGCAGCGCCGACCGAATCGTTGTGATGGATCAGGGGCGGGTCGTCGACGCTGGAACCCACGATGAACTGCTCGAGACGTGCCCGACGTATCAGCTCATCGCCCGCACCCAGCTCAGCGGCGCTAGTGGGACTCAACCCGATCCAGCCGGCGCCGCGGCGGGATAGGCAAGGTGCGGCGGGCTCTCAAACCCCCGTTAGGCCGAACTTCGAAAACTCTTCCTGGAATCGACCGATCGCTCGCCATCAGGTCGCCTAAGATGACCGCTATGCCGATTCCTCAGATTGCAATCGTGGGCAGGCCCAATGTGGGCAAGTCGTCGCTCCTGAACATGCTCGCCAAGGCGAAGGTGTCGATTGTCGATCCCACGCCCGGCGTCACGCGCGATCGCGTCGCCGCCCTGATCGACCTTCCCGGCCCCAATGAAGTTGACCCGCCCAAGCTTGTCGAAGTCATCGACACCGGCGGCTTCGGCGTCTACACCGCCGAGGGCGCTCGTTTTAATGAGGTCGGTGAAGACCTCACCGAGCTTGGCGGGGAAATCGAGCTGCAGATCGCCGAAGCCGCCCGGACCGCAGACCTCATCCTTTTCATCATCGACGCTCAGTCCGGAATCACAGCCCTTGACCAAACCATCGCCCAGCTCATTCGCGAGCGCGTCTTCACAAAAGGCGAGCGCGATCTTCCCGTACTCGTGATCGCCAACAAGACCGACGCTGAAAGCTGGGAGCCGCACGCTTTTGAAGCTTCATCACTGGGGTTCGGTGAGCCGATCCCCGTCTCCGCGATGAACAACTTCCGCAAACGCTCATTCCTCGAAGCGGTCTACTCCCGCGCGCCCGACACAGGCGGCGACGCAGTCGATGACAGCCGCGGCGACACTCGCATCGCAATTGTCGGCAAACGCAACGCTGGCAAGAGCACATTTGTCAATGCCCTGGCTGGCGAGGAGCGCGTCATCGTCAGTGAGATCGCCGGCACAACGCGCGACGCCGTCGATGTGCGCTTCGAGATTGACGGCGAGTCCTTCATCGCGATCGACACCGCCGGTTTTCGCAAGAAAAAAAGTCTCGCAGATCAGATCGAATGGTACGCAGCCCATCGCGCCTTGCGCAGCATCCGCCGAGCTGATGTCGCAATCCTTCTGCTCGACGCTGCCGCGGACATCTCGCAAGTTGACAAGCATCTCTCCAAAGAGATTCGTGAAAGCTTCAAACCCTGCATCATCGTGGTGAATAAATGGGATCTTGTCGACGGCCGGAAAGGAAAGAACGGCAAACTCATCACAACTGAGGTCTACCAGAAGTACATCGAAAGAGAAATGCCCGGCCTCTCCCGCTGTCCCATCGCTTTTACGTCTGCTGTTGATGGCAGCAATGTGCGCGAAGTCATCGCGATCGCTGCCGATCTCCATGTGCAGGCCCAGCAGCGCGTCTCAACCGGTCAGCTCAACACCATCATGCGCGACATTCTCTCGCGGCGCGGCCCCAGCTCCAAGCTCGGCACGCGCGCCAAAGTGCTCTATACAACGCAGGTGGGCGTCGCTCCGCCGACGATCGTGTTGGTGGTGAACCACGAAAACCTGTTCACATCGGGCTATCGCCGGTACATGCTCAATCGCCTCGCCGAGCGCACGCCCTTTGAGGAGGTTCCGATTCGTCTGATTATTCGCGATCGCAAGCGAGCTCGTCTTGAAGACCTGCTGTCAGGGGATCACCGCGCCCAGCGTGAGGAATATCATAATGCAATGAAGGCCGGCCCCCCGAAGACGCCGCGCGTTGTGCATGGTCTGCTTGATGACGACGACAACATCGCCCCTGCCGATGTGGGCGTTGATGACTCGATCCTCGAGTAAGCCCGCTCTCTTGCGTATCTCCGCCGGCGTCTGATCGCTCAATAGCGCCTATTCTCCGGTGAAAAACTGCTTCACTGCTTTCACTGTCGTCGCGCGCCCCATCGCAGCGATCCCCTCAGTCAGCGGAATCTCTTTCGGGCACACCTTCACGCAGTTCTGCGCGTTGCCACAATCAGAAACCCCGCCCGGCCCCATGAGCACTTCAAGCCGCTCGCCCGCCTCTTCTTTGGCCGTCGGATGCAGATTGAAAAGTCGCACCTGGCCAATCGTGTTCGCTCCCACAAACGACTCATCCCACTTCGCGGGCTCATCCACGAGGAGAAACTGCGGGCATGCCTCCAGACAACACCCGCACGTCATGCAGGTGCTGAAGATGTATCGCGTTTCCTGATTTTTCGCAGTTTCCTGCGGCCCGGCGCCGCGATCGTGCAGCCCGTCAATCGGCGTCCATGCGTGCGCTCGCTTGAGATTGTGAAACATCCGCTGACGATCCACCCAAAGATCGCGCACCACCGGAAACTTGCTCATCGGTTGGAGTGAGATGACATCCCCGTCATTTGGCGCTTCATTATCGATCAAGCAAGAGCACGATTGCCGCACCTGCCCGTTGACGATCATTGTGCAAGCCCCGCACACCTCTTCCAGACACCCGGAGTCCCAGACCACCGGATCAGTCTCTTTCCCGTCAGCAGTGATCGGCCGCCGCGCGATGTACTGCAGGCACGAAATCACATTCGCGCCCTCGCCGGCGAGAATCGGCACATCAAACGCTTCCCAGTGCGCCGGCTTGTTCGGTCCCAAACAACGCTGAATCCGAAAGCGCACGGTGCGTTTTTCAGCTGCTTCGCTGGAAGCAGCGCCAGAGTTGGTTGAACTTTGATCTTGAGTCGTGGTCATGTCGGGCTCATATTCCCTGCGTGAACGGTGATAGCGTCTGTCTAATCGGCTGATTTTGCGCCTGGGTTCAAGTGGCGCCTGCTGTCTGCTTTTCCTTCTCAGGTGCGGGTTTCGCGTCACCTGACTTACCGTACGATCGTTCGCGCGGCTTCACCATCGGCGCGTCAACTTCGCGATAGAAGATGTTCGCGGAGCACGTTTCCGGCTCATATTCGGCGACCGTGGTCTTGAGGAAACGGGCGTCATCGCGCTTGAGAAAATCGGTGCGGTAATGTGATCCGCGACTCTCTTCGCGCTTAACGCCGCCGAGCACAATCACCTCCGCCAGCGCCAGCATGTCGCCCAGCGCCCGGGTGTAGCTCAGGTTCTGATTCGTCCACATGCCCGAGTCGGTCAGTTGAACTCGACTCCATCGCTCGCGCAGCTCGCGAATCTTTTCCAACGCGGGATTCAATCCGCCCGCGAACTTAACGACCGTCGCCGCCCCTTCCATCTCCCGACCCATCTCCCGGCCGATCTGATAAGGATTGGTTTCCGGATTACCGGCGCCTTTCTGCGCTGTTTTGATAAGCCGCTGCATCTTCTGTTCTTCGCGTTTGATCAGATCGTCAAAGACGGTGTTATTGACGCTATGCGCCGGTCGGTCTGTATTCTCAGCCACATAGTTCTTGATGCCGATGCCCGCGAAGAGCCCGTCGAAAATGCACGAAAGCAAAGCGTTCGCGCCAAGGCGCGTCGCACCGTGGTACGCGAAGCTCACTTCACCCAGCGCAAAGAGCCCCGCGATGTTCGTCATCATCGTGTTGGGCGCGCCAAGCTTCATCCCGACCACTTCATCCACGCCGCAGTCCCGATCCATGATCGGGTCCGGCTCGCGCACTTCGCGCGTGTACGTCGTCCACAGCCCGCCCATGGAATAGTGAACCGCTGGGAAAATCTTCATGGGAACTTCGCGCGGATCCTGACCAGCGAACTTCTCGTAGATCTCCAGAATCCCCTTGAGCTTCCGATCCAGCTCCTCACGCGATTTATGCGTCAGATCGAGATAGACCATCCGTTCCCCGCCGATCCCCATGTTTTGATTCACGCAAATATCGAAAATTTCCCGGCTCGCGATATCGCGCGGCACAAGATTTCCATACTTCGGATACTTCTCTTCAAGGAAGTACAGCCGCTCGCCTTCCGGAATCTGCCGTGGATCGCGCGTATCTCCCGGTTGTCTCGGCACCCACAATCGCCCGCCTTCCCCGCGGGCCGATTCAGACATGAGCCGACACTTGTCCGCCCCGGGGATAGCCGTCGGATGAACCTGAATAAACTCACCGTTGGCGTACCACGCACCAGCCTTGTAGCACCGCGCCGCCGCCGCCCCATTGCACATCACCGAGTTGGTCGAGCGCCCGAAGATCAGCCCGCACCCACCGGTCGCGATGACAACAGCCTCGGCGGGAAAGGCGCGAATCTGCATCGTCCGCATGTCCTGCGCCACAATGCCGACACACCGCCGCCCATCACCCTCACCTTCCAAGGCGGGCCACAGCATCTCCCAGAACTCATACTTCGTCACATTCCCATCCACCTCCGCCCGACGGACCTGCTCATCAAGCGCATACAACAGCTGCTGCCCAGTCGTCGCGCCGGAAAAGTGCGTCCGCCGAAAGAGCGACCCCCCGAAAAGCCGCAAATCTCGATACCCCTCACTCGTTCGATTGAAAGGCACGCCCATGCGATCGAGCAGATCAATAATCTTGGGCGCCCAGTGCGTCATCTCATAGACCGGCGGCTGATCTGCGAGGAAATCCCCGCCATACAGCGTCTCGTCCATGTGCATCCATTCGCTGAATCCCTGCTGACGCGCTATCTCATTGCACGCGTTAATCCCGCCTTGCGCGCACACGGAGTGCGACCTCTTCACCGGCACAAGCGAGAAAAGATCAACCTTCAGCCCCTGCTCGACGAGCCTCGCCGTCGCTGAGAGCCCTGCCAGCCCTCCGCCAATCACAATCACACGCTGTTCACCACTCCGATTCGCCATCGCCTTTTACTCTCTTTCCAATCGCCCAGCGTCCGCGCTCAAGTCGCTGTTTGCGCTCCGTGCGCCCTCAGCAGGTCCATGAAGCGCCGCCTCAACCGCGCGCGCCTCGTCAATATCCAGCGTGACAAACCCCACATACGCCGACCACCCAGCCAGCATCAACGCAGCGCCAAGTCCCGCGCAAACATACCCCCAGCGCTTCTGCGCCGCGGCGCTCGTCGTGAGCCCCCATGTGATCGCCGCCGTCCAAAGCCCGTTGGCAAAGTGATACACCAGCGCTGTAATCCCGATCAGATACACCCCGCCGACCACAACTCCGCCAATCAAGCCGCCCTCAAGCCCTCCGCGCAGCGCCAGCGCCGTCGTCGAAGCCGCTTCCTCTGCGATGAACACATTCGTAAACGGCAGAAAATCCCATCCCCAGCGCAATGTCGCGACGTGATAGAAGATAAAGATCAGGCCGAAATACCCCGTCAACCGCTGCAGCGAATAACGCCAGTTCGCCTGAAATCGATATGAACCAACATTTCCCCGACCCGTTGTCGCGTAATACACCCCCAGCACAGAGTGAAACGCGATCGGCAGCCATAACCCGAATACCTCAATCAAGAGCAAGAACGGCATCGAGTGGATGAAGTTCACCTCATGCTGAAACGTCGCCATCCCTCCATCGCCGCCATGCTGCGCCCCGCCCAACTTGCCCCAGACGATTGATGAGTTGGTGATCAAGTGTGTGATCAGAAAAGCCCCAATCGGCACAATTCCTGATAACGAGTGCAGCCGGCGAAGAAGAAAGTGATGCTTGCTCAATGGCGTTTGGTGTTCGGTCACGCGTCGGCGTCCTGCGTTCGGGTGGCGATTGGTTGCTCTTTAATCCAGTTCATTCGTTCTATCGGCTGAAGGCCATTGGCACGGGGAGACTCCGCTTTGTATTCGTCAAAGAGGCGCTGCTGCCTCACCCGCCAGCAAACGGATTCGGCCCGTTGATGACGCTGGATTCAGGCATCGGCCCACCTGCCTGAGGGGCGCCCGCTGTCCCGCCAGCCTGCTGCTGCGCCATGTGCTGCCGAACCGCCTGCGCCACGCGCACAAACTGCGACCGCAAATCCGCCAGCACGCCCGTCATCTCCTCTTCCTCTTCCTTCGTCAGGTTGCCCTTCGTCTTTTCTTCAAGGACGCCAATCAGATCGATGTAATGCTTCGCATATTCCGGCGCCACGACCGCCTGCCCCGTCTCCGGATCGGGAAATGCACCGAGGTACATCAGCGCCTGCATCGCCATGGATCGCAAAAGCGCCTGGAAGCTCGCCTCCGGAGGCTGCTCGCCGCCGGCCCCCGAGGCCTGTTTCGTCTCCTCTTCCTGAGCCAGCTTCTCCTTCTCCGCCTGCGCCTGCGCCTTCCAGTCTGAATCGACAATGATCTTTGGCTCCCCAGACTCCGCATCAGAAGAAGGGGTGGCGCCTTGGGAGAGGTCATAGGGGTCGGACATGTCAGCTCCTTCAGGTCGGATTGAGCGCGTCTGACACCTCATCAGACCAACTCACAATCTATCAGAATCACCAGTCTAGCTCCGCCACTGTGGACGATCGCCCACCCGAGTCGATAATCTATTCATCATCTGCGTTTTTCCTCGGTTTTTACACTCGTCCCCATCGAGAGCATCTTCCCATGACGCCATCACCCCGTCGATGTCAGCCTCTCGCTTTGGCGCCTGTTGGCGTGCTCCTCGCCGGAAGCCTGCTCGCATGCTCGCTTGGCGCCTGCTCCTGGAAATCAACCTCGGCTCCCGGCGGCCTCATTTCCAATGACCTGGGCCACTCCGCTCCGATCGTCGCCGGCACAGGCCAATCAACAGTCCCCGATGAAATCCTCGTCACTCAAGAATCAACGCGCACGATGACCCCCGAGCAGGCAACCGAAGGACTCGATGATGTCATCGCGATCCAGGGCAACCCCGCCTCAAGCATGCTCCCCTCTCGTGAAAACGCACTCGGGGCGTCAGATGTCGATGGATACGCGGGGAAGCCTCAGCTCGTCGGCTCCCTGCTTGTCGATGCGATGGTCGGGCAGGTCAACGGCCGACCCATCTACGCGGGAGAGTTCTTCGCCCCCATGGACACCAAACTCCGCCGCGACGCTGAGCAGCTTGAGCCGCGAAAGTGGCTTGAGGAAACTCGTGCGCAAATCAAGCTTCGTCTCCGCTCACGCGTTATTGACGAGTTGCTCCTTGCGGAGTTTGAAGCTGCGATCCCCGACGAGCAACGCCCCGGCCTTCTCGCTTGGGTCTCTTCACTCCGTGATCAAATCATCAGCGAAAATCGCGGCAGTGAAACAATCGCACGCCAGAAAGTTTCTGCTGAGGAAGGCCTCACCATCGAAGAGCAGGTCGAAAAGCTCCGCGACCGCGAACTCATCCAGCAGCAACTCCGCGCTCAGGTCACCAACCGGATATTCATCTCCCGCAGAGAGGTCGAGCAAGAGTATGAGAGGCGCAGCGAGCGCTTCAATCCGCTACCCGACGCAGTCTTTCGGCTCATGCTTGTCCCGACCAGCGAGGCTGATCGCGTGCAGCGCGTGCAGACGGCATTGGATTCAGGTGAGTCATTTGAAGCTGTCGCCCGCAGAGAAAGCACCTATTCGCCAGAGGAAGGCGGGCTGCACAAGGTCAAACTCGACGCGCCGACGGTCGCCCAGTCCACCATTTTCGGCGTCCCTGAACTCAACGATCCCGCCCAGCAGCTTGCCGAAGGCCAAACGGTCGGCCCATTCCCGTTCCGGTCAAACACCGCGTGGATCACGCTCGAATCGTTGGAGAGTAAGAGCGTGGCTCTCTACGACGCACAGCTCGAGCTCTATAACATCCTCTGGAATGCGCGCTTCGCTGAAGAGACGGACAAGTACCTCCGAGGCCTCTATGAGCGAGGCAGTCTCGATGATGTCGAACAGATGGAGCGCAGACTCCTTGAAATCGCCGCCGATCGCTATCTCGTTTCCGGTGTGCAGGACGCCCAACACTGAGCTGCCCCTTTTCTTTCTTCGAGCGTGTTTTTCGCACAAGCACGCGCACAGGCAAGCGCGATCCGCTCGGCCCGCGCGGCGAGCGCGTCGCCGCACGCATGCTTAAACGCAAACGCTACCGCATTCTCAATCGCAATCTCACCACGCCTGTCGGCGAGGCGGACCTTGTCTGTCTCGCGCCCGATGGAAAAACCATTGTCATCGTTGAGGTCAAGGCGCGGCGAATGACGGGGAGCGATCCAGCCTTCGCGCCGGAAGTCGCTGTCGGCGGACGAAAACAGCGCAAATTACAAGTCGTCACGCAAGTGATCGCCAAACGCAAGGGATGGGCAGACCGTCCGCTGCGCATTGATGTCGTCGCGATCGAGTTTCCCCCAAAAGGCAGGCCGACCATCAGGCATCACGAAAACGCAGTCACACGCTGAGCTGATTCAATCCGGCTCGATGAAATACACCGCCTCACACCCCGGCGCCTCAGTCACGCTCACCCGGGCAAGCGCCGCGCTCGCCGGGAGCTTCCCCGCCAGCGCACGCCCCATCCGCTCAGCGATCGCCTGCGCCACGCGCTCCGCCGTCGGCGAATCCTCACGAAACTCGGGAAGGTCATTCAGGTTTCCGTTGTGCATCGGCGCGATCGCCTCCTCCAGCGCCCGCTCCAGCAGGTGGAAGTCGCACACCAGCCCCTCCGCATCCAGCGTCGCCGACGAAACCGCCGCCACCACACGCCAGTTGTGCCCATGAATGGGCTCAAGCGTTCCGCCAATTCGGATCGCGTGGGCCGCCGCAAACTTCCGTGTCACTCGCACTTCAAACATCAGTCCCGAGTATAGGTCCGCGACGGATACACAGAGCTTGGATCCAGAAGTCACTCTGCGAGAAACTCACCTCAAGGGCCGCAGGTTATAGGCCGATCTTCTGCTTGGCCTCCCGCACGTCTGACGCGACAGGCCGCGAGCTTCCATGAGGAGACAGACATGATTCCCGTCGATCCCCGCGATCTCAAACCAGGCCAGCGATTGGGACAGAATCTCTACTCACGCGCAGGCTCCAAGCTCCTCTCCCGCGGCTCCATTCTCACGCCGGACCTCTGCGATTCACTCCGGCAGTTGCGCGGCCAGCGCCTCTATTTCGCCGCCACCTCCGCTCTCGCCAAACGCGCCGCACAAAGCCGGCAATCCGGCACACTCGTCGCAGCCAGCGTCGGACCGGTCTGGCCGGCAACAGAGATTGAAAGCAAACTCACGTCCGGGCTCGAGCAAACCTCCTCAGCGGTCAATGATCTGCATGCGCGCGCCGTCGCATCATGGTCGCGGAGTGTGCGCACCGGGCGCGACGTTGTCGAGGCCCGAATGCCGTACTGGTCGCGTCTTTCGCTTCGGATCAAGACCGGTGTTCATCCCTGGTTAGAGAACTGGGGCGCACAAGATGAGACGATCGACCATGACCGTCTCCTGCGCGCACGCGATGTGCTCGTGAACAAGCACGCCGCCTGGCTCAACCGCCTGGCCGATGGCGATGAACTCGTCGGCGCCGAGACCGCCTCAATCGTGAGCGAACTGATGGCCCTCTGCCGGCGCTCCCCAGGCGCGTTTGGGGTCATCGCCAAACCCAAACGTGCGCATGATGAGGGGCTCGCCGCCCACGGAATAGCCGTCGCGGCGCTCTCAGTCGGAATCGCAGCCCAGCTTGGGTTTTCATCACGCGATGTGCGCACCGCCGGGTTCGCAGGACTGCTCTGTGATGTCGGCATGACGCTTGTTCCCACTAGTGTGCGCAACGCGATAGCCCCTCTCACAGACGTTGAACTCTGCAGAATGCGTCGCCATCCGCTCACCAGCGTCGTCATGCTCGATGAGATTAAACTCATCCCTCCCGCTTCGCTGCTGGCGATCTATCAGCATCATGAGCGTGAAAATGGCGCCGGCTACCCGATCGGCCTTCGCGGCGGGGATATTTGCGATATCGCGCGGGTGGTGGCCGCGGCGGACACCTTCACAGCCCTCGCCAGCGAGCGCGAGTTTCGACCTCGGCTGAGCGCACACGAAGCGATGCGACAAACCATCACGCTGGCCGGTCGCGGGTCGCTGCATCGAAAATTTGTTCGCAGCCTTCTTCACGTGGTGGGGCTCTTTCCCGTGGGCAGCGCCGTTCTGATCTCCGATGGAAGCGAAGCGGTTGTGCAGCGGGCGAATGGGGACGATCCGGCGCGGCCAGTCGTGCGTCGGCGCCGGCGCACAGCGATGGGGGGTGTGACGTTTGGGGAAGAGCTTGATCTCGCCCGAGAGCGCAGTGTGCGCATCACGGGCGTGCTTGAGATCGAGGGTGTTGAGTTTGCCGGGGTTTGAGACAGATTCGCCGGAAGAGCAGGCGGGGTGGTATTCTGTCGCACGATGAGTAATGACGCTGTTCATGAGTCGCCGTTGATGCTTTCGGTGAGCGGATGCCGGGGGGTTGTTGGCGAATCGCTGACGCCGGAGCGGATTGTGCGCTTTGCCGGTGCGTTTGCCGCCTGGCTCCATGAGACAAGGCAGGACGCTGGCGCAGACCCGGTGACGATCATCATCGGTCGTGATGGACGGCGCGGGGGTGAGATAGTGCAGCGGTTGGTGATGAGCGCACTAGCGATGGCTGGATGCCGAGTTGTTGACCTTGGCGTTGCGATGACGCCGAGCGTTGGAATCATGGTGGAAGAGCACGAGGCAGATGGCGGACTTGTCATCACCGCGAGCCACAACGGGCAGGAGTGGAACGGAATCAAGTGTCTGACGGCGCAGGGCGAGGCGCCAAGTCAGGAGAAGGCGGATCGGATCATCGAACTATTTCGAGACGGGAAAGCGCCTGCGGCGGATTATGCTCACCTTGGGGCAAGTCGCGCTGATGACACCGCGGCGCATGCGCATGTGGCGCGCGTGCTGAGAGCGATTGAGGGAGTGACGCCGGTCGAGAAGATCAAAGCCCGGCAATTTCGTGTGGCAGTTGATTCAGTCAACTCATCCGGGACAGCCGGAGCGCGGCTCCTCCTCTCAGCGCTCGGGTGCGAAGTTGTGCATCTGAACTGTGAGGAAACGGGCGTTTTTTCGCATCGTCCGGAGCCGGTGCGGGAGCATCTCACTGAGGTTGCGAACGCCACGCGGACGCAGAAATGCGATGCGGGGTTTGCGCAGGATCCTGATGCGGATCGGCTGGCAATTATCGATGAGCGCGGCGAGTACATCGGCGAGGAGTACACGCTGACGCTGGCGGCGATGGCGCTGTTTTCTACTGACAGCGGCGCACAAGGCGCGACTCTCGCGACGAATCTGTCGACAAGCCGGATGGTTGATGATGTTGCGGCCCGCACTGGAGCCCGCGTGCTGCGCACAGCGGTGGGGGAGGCGAATGTTGTCCAGCGGATGCGGACTGACGGTTGCGCATTGGGCGGCGAGGGAAATGGGGGCGTGATCTGGCCGGCGGTTGGGTGGATTCGGGATAGTCTGAGCGCGATGGCGTTTGTGCTTGCGCTCCTGACGCGGGATGGCAAGAGCGTGAGCGAGTTGGTGAGTCAAATGCCGCGCTACACAATTGTCAAGCGCAAGGCGCCGATTCAGGCTGGACTGGCTGCGAAGCTGGTTAGTGAAATGCGCGTGCGGTTCGCAGATGAGCGCGTTGATGAGCAGGATGGCGTGCGCGTTGATTTTGCCGATGGCGCGTGGGTTCATGTGCGAGCCAGCAACACGGAGCCGATCCTGCGGCTCATCGCAGAGGCGCGGGATGAGGATCGGGCGAACAGGATTCTGGATGAGATGGAGTCGCTGATGGGCGCTGTATCGGGGAAGAGCGGTTGAGCTCGGAGAAGGCGCCGGCATGGGCCGCGGCTGCCGATGGCGACGCGGTGTTGCTGCGCATCAAGGCGGTTCCGGGAGCCAAACGCGATGAAATAGCGGGGGAGCTTGGGGATCGGCTAAAAGTGCGCGTGAGCGCGGCGCCAGAAGATGGGAAGGCGAATAAGGCAATCTGTGCGCTCATCGCGAAGAGGCTGGGTGTGCGGAAGAAGGATGTGCGCATCCACAGCGGGATGACGAATCCTGAAAAGATCGTGCGCGTGGAAGGGATTGGAGTTGAAGCGGCTTGGAAGTTGGGAAAGGGGCAGTAGGCGCGCCGGCGATGAAGACTCGATGTGAATAGATGGAATCGAATCTCTGCGGCACAGTTTCATTGGGCACGGCAGGCGATGCGCCTCTAAGATGAGTTGATGTCTCGCCGCGCGCTTGTCATTTCACTCATCCTGGCGTTTGGGCTTTCCGTCCTGGCGCTCTTCGCGATGCGCGGCCGGTCTATTCAGCCTGCCGCCGGCGCGACTGGCTCGCAACTGCTGAGCTTTCCGCCGGCTGAGGTCACCGAGATACGTGTCCATCGCCCGGGCGCGGATCGCGTTGAAGTTGTTCGGCGTGAAACGGAAGGCCGTTGGTCATTTGTGTATGAATCCGCTGAAGGGGCAACCTCTCCCTGGCCTGTTGTCGCCGCCCGGCCTCGGGCTCTGCTCGGTGTACTCGCTCGTATACGCACTGAGACGGATGACGCACGTCGAGCAGTTATTTCTAATCACGCTCTTCGGGTTGAGCTTCTTTCTTCCGGAGGTGCTCGCGCAGAGCTCCTCATCGACCCCGCACCAATCGCTGGAAAAACCCTTCTTCAGATTGATGGCGACACGCGCACGTTTGTGGATGAGCCGCTCTACGAAGCGCTGACAGCGCCGGGGCCTCCCGGTTGGCGCAGCCTTTCGGCCCTTCCTGCCGCGGGGCCGACCGTTTCGCGATTTTCCATAGCGCAGCGCGACCGAAGCCTCGCGTTTTCCCGGCGCGGCGAGCAATGGACTCTGACCATGCCAGTCCGCGCCCGCGCCGAAGCAGCCGCCGTTCGCGCGTTGCTCGACGCCGCTTCAGAGCTTTCGGTTCAGCGTTTTCTCGATGAAAAAACCGCTGCAGAAATTTTCGACGACGATTCGATCACCACGATCATTATGGAAGCGGATGAACGGATTGTCGTAGATAGCGAAGGGTCACCCGGCGACGCCGATTCAAGGAGTGAAACGCGCATCCAAGTGAGGCGATCTGGGTTGCAAATTGGCGCGCTGGCTTCGCTTGACACGCTCGCGCGCTACGCGGCGCCCATCGACACAGATCAAGTGTTTATTGTCTCGCAAACGCCGCTCGCGCAGGCCAATCTTGATGCGACGCTCTTTGTGGCGCGATCGACGGCGAACTCCGTTCCGGCGGATGTGGGGATGATCGCCATACTCCCGGATGAGTTGGTTGGGGGGGAGGAACGCCGTTTTCGCCGGGAGGCAGAAGGGTGGCGCGCGTTGGATCCAGCGAGCGTAGGCAAGGATGGATCAGCGGATGCCGGCGCGGAAGGCACTATTGCTGCGGTTGGAGAGTTGCTTTCGTTCCTCACCGCGCCCGCGGCGAGCGCTATCGCATTCACCGCGCCCGATGGATTCACGCCGATCGCGTCGATTACGTTGTTCGACTTTCAGGGAGGCCCGCTGGAGGAAATCACAATCGGTCAACGGGCGGATGGCTCGGTTGCCACCGTCGTCCGCGATATTCCGGGCGCGGACCAGTTGGTGTATCGCAGCTACAGCGACGCCGACCTTTCAACTCTGCTTGTATCACACTAACGATGGTTCTCACCTCCAGAGGCACGGTGAGCGAGCTACAGATAGTGCGTGCTGATGATCCTGGTTCTCGCGAGCCGATACCTGTTCTATGTGCGGCATATTCGGCGACATCACCTCCATCGGGCGTCAGCCGGCCCTTTCCGATCAGCAGGCGGTTCGGCTGCGCGATCTTTTGACCCATCGCGGGCCTGATGGCGCGGGCTTGTGGCGTGGTGATGGCGCCATTCTCGCGCACCGCCGCCTCGCGGTGATCGACCCTTCACCCGCGGGCGCTCAGCCGATGGTCACCCCGGACGGCCGCTTCGCGCTCGTCTACAACGGGGAGCTTTACAACGACCCTGAAGTTCGAACCAAGATTCAATCTGCGTGGCGCGATGGCGCCCGCACCGGCTTCGAAGGCGCTGGGGTGGACGCGCCTCGCTTTCAGTCACAGTGTGATTCCGAAACAGTGCTGCACGCGCTTGCGCTGTGGGGCGCGGAGGCGCTGGCGTTCCTTCGCGGCATGTATGCGCTCGCTTTGTACGACACACATCAGCGGTCGCTTCTTCTGGCGCGCGATCCTTTGGGCGTTAAGCCGCTCTATTACTGGTGTGATGGCGCCGAACTGATCTTCGCGAGTGAGCCGACGCCGATCCTTGCGCACCCCGGCGTGACGGCGGCGCCGGACATGGCGATGGTGAGCGCCTATCTGACGACGATTCGCACGGCGCTGGGCGAGCGAACGCTCTTTGCTGGTGTTCAGAGTGTGGCGCCGAGGTCGGCTCTTGTATGTGATTGTTCGGGTGAACGGATTGAAATCAAGCGGATTGAGCATTGGCGGGGCTCGGAGGCGCTGCGTTCGTGCGCGGATGGCGCCGCTGCGGTGCGCACACGCGAAGCAGTTGCGGAGTCTGTGTGCGCACATATGCGGTCGGATGTTCCCGTGTGTGCGCTCCTTTCGGGAGGGCTGGACAGCACGATCACAACGGCGCTCGCGATGAAATCTGCAGCCGACCTGCGCACTTACGCTGCGGGCTCGGACGATTCGTGGAGTGATGAAAGCTCTGATCTGGCCTGCGCTCGTCGAGTGGCGCAGGAGTTTGGCAGGAAGCATTCGGAGGCGATTCTTTCGCGTGAGCTGTTTGTCGAGCGGTGGGAATGGATGGTGGAAGCGCTGGGAACGCCCCTAAGCACGCCAAACGAGGTCGCGATCAACGCGGTCGCCAGGCGGCTGCGGGAAGATGGTTGCGTGGTGACGATCTCCGGCGAAGGCGCCGACGAGCTATTTGGAGGATATGACGCCCCACTCGAAAGCGCCTGGGCGTATCACAAAGGCGGTGGAGAGCTGGAAACTGGCGGAATGTTTGAATTGCAAGCGAATGCGTGGGTTCCGCTCACAGCCAAGGCATCGCTTCTTAATGAAGATGCGATGCGCGCCGCTGAGCAGGATTCGTGGTTGGTTGAGCATTACGCTGAGGTGTTCAGAAGTTGCGTTCGCGATGGCGGGACTTTCGCTCATCCCGTTGATGCCCACCTGCGATTTCATCGTCGAATTAACCTGACCGGTCTGCTGCAGCGACTGGATACAGCGACGATGCTCGCGTCGGTTGAAGGGCGGACGCCGTTTGCGGATCGAATTGTGGCGGCGCTGGCGGAGTCGCTCCCTCTTGGTGAAAAGTTTGAAGCGGGCGCGGCTGGAGGCGGGGAAGTCGTATCAGGGAGCGAGGCGGCAGCCGTCGCGACGCATGTTCGCACGCGCACGAAGATCGCGCTGCGGGAGGGGTTTGCGGGCGCCATTCCGGAGTTTGTCGTTGAACGGGCGAAGATGAGTTTTCCGCTGCCTTTTCAGTCATGGTGCGCCGGGCTTGCATCTCGGATTCCCGAGAGCGCGTTTGCGCGCGAGTTGTTTACGGCCGAAGCGGTCGAAGCCGTTGCGAAATCACCCGAGGCGCACTGGCGGCTGGCGTGGCCGATGATCAATTTGGCGATTTGGGGCGAGCGATGGTGGGGGTAGAGCCTCGACCAGCTATCCGTCGGCGGGCGCGCTTTGGGTCCGCGTGGGGGACGGCGGCGAGAAGCTCTTTGGTGTAAGCGTGCTCCGGCGCTCCGATGACTTGTTCGCGCGAGCCGGCTTCGACAATGCGGCCTGCGCGCATAACGGCGATCGAGTCGCACATGTGTTTGACGACAGCCATGTCATGGCTGATAAAGAGGTAGGAGAGACCGAGGTCATTCTGTAGATCGCGGAGCAGATTGAGAATCTGCGCCTGGACGGAGACATCGAGCGCGGATGTTGGCTCATCACAAACGATGAGCTTCGGGTTGAGTGCGAGCGTTCGAGCGATGACGATGCGCTGGCGCTGGCCTCCGGAAAACTCGTGGGGATATCGAGAGGCAGCATCCGGTGTCAGTCCGCAGCGAACAAGTAGATCAGCAACGCGATCCTGAATCTCAGCGCGCGACTCGCCAACGCCATGCACGACGAAAGGCTCTGCGATGACGCTTCCGACTCGCATTCGCGGATTGATGGCGCCGGCCGGATCCTGGAAGACAATTTGCATCTCGCGGCGAAGCGGCTTGAGTTGTCCTGGTGTGAAGTGGGTGATGTCTTGTTGATCAAAGATGATGGCGCCGCTCGTTGCAGGAATGAGGCGCAGCACAGCGCGGGCGGCTGTCGTCTTGCCGCATCCCGATTCGCCGACAAGCCCCAGCGTGCGGCCGGGCGCGAGTGAGAAGCTCACACCGTCGACAGCGCGGGCAATGTCCGCGGTCTTGCTGAACAAGCTGCGCCGGCTATTGAAGTGAACGTGGAGATCGCGCACGTCGAGCAACGCGGCGGCAGCAGCGTCATCGCGCGCACCTGGATCGCCAGAGCGGATTTGGGAGATATCGGACCCTGGAACAGGTTGCGTCGGCGGGCGGGATGCGTTGTTTGATTCAAACATTGGAGTGAAGGGCCGGTAAGTGTAGCTCGTACGGGCTGTGGAGTGGGTGTGCGCAAAAAGCACGTCCGCGATAACGAAGAAGTGACGCAGATGTGGCGCCGGTTGTTGCTGAAATTGGGGGCATTGAGGTATGCTGCTCGCTGTCGCGCGAGAGGCCGGCGTGTTGTTTGGGTCGAGGTGTCCCGGGGGAGTTGGAGATAGCCGTGGCGCCGGAGGTCGAGGTGCAAACGCATGTTGTCGAGGATGATCGCTCCCGGCGATGTCTGTGCGCGCGGCGATTGGCTGATCTTCGCCGCGCCTATTTTGCGCAGATGGGCGCGACCCACGCCGAACTCTATAGCTACGGCGTCAACGTCGAGCGGCTTGCGGAGCATTTGTGCGAAGCGCTGACGCCCCGCGCGTTGCGTCGGCTGCGCGTTGAGCATCTTCATATTGAAGACTTGTCACTCGCAGCGGCATGCATTGATGGTGATGAGGACGCCTGGCGGCGACTTGAGTTCGAGTATGAAGCCCGGTTGGTGCGCGTGGTTGCGGCGCAGCACGATGAAACGATTCAACCAGTGGTTGCGGTGCGGCGGATGTTTATTGACCTGCGCGCCGCTGCTGAACAAGCCGAAGTGCGAACCGCGCTGGATTTGCGGCGGTACACGGGGTTGCTCTCACTGGACCGCTGGTTGTATGAGCGGCTGACTGGTCGGTTGACGGTTCTGGCTGCGATCCGACGCGCGCGGCATGGGCAGGGGCAAGGGTCGGGTCGGGCCCACCGATTGCGACATGCGCTGGAGCTTCTTCGCACTGAACGGTTGGCGGCGAGCCGGCTTCTGGAAGCGATGCAAGAGGCGCGCTGCGGCGAAGCGACCGAGATGGCGCTGGCCAATCCAACCGGCTCAGACTCATAAATCGCGATTCGGATCACTGATTCTGTTTTCGGCGTAATTATAAAAAAACCCGACGCTCTATGAAGAACGCCGGGTCGAAGGCTTATTTTGTCGCTTGTCGCGCTGATTGAATCAGCAGGCGCGACGGCGACGGGCGCCAGCGAGACCTGCGAGGGGCGCGAGGCCGAGCGCGAAGGCGGTGGGCGTCGGGATGATCTGGCCGCGAAGGGTGACCTCAGCGACGGCGCCCGAACCGTCAAGATTGACCTGGAACTCATCGAACATGCCCGCGAAGTTGAGATCCTGAATGTTGTTGTTGCCGACGTCGGCGATCGCAACGGTGCCCTGGGAAGCGCCGCCGAGGAAGAACTCGATGAAGCCAGTGTCTTCGCCGTCGTCAATATCGTGGATAACGATGGCGCCAAATGTCGCGACGAAGTTGAGGGCGAAGTTGAGGGAGCCGCCGCCCGCCTCGTCATCGGGAGGATTGTCGAGGACGCCATTGGTGGAGCTAGGGCTGCCCTCAGCGATGATGAGGATGTTTCCGAACGCGCGGGCGTCGTTGCTTGCAGGGGTAAGAAGGTCTTCGTCATCGGCGGTCGCAGCGTCGGTGGCATTGCTGGAGTCAAAGATAACCGCGAGGGCGGGGTCGCCGTTGCTCTTGAGGGCGGTGATCGCGGTGATGCCGGGCGTCAGGCCGTCGAACTCATCATCGATAATCTGGCCCTGAACGATGGGGTTGCTGTTGTCATCATTTTCAAAGTCAAGCACGAGGCCTGTTCCGGCGTACGCCGAGCTCGCCAGGAATGCGACACCGAAAACACCGAGCAGATTGAAAGCCTTCATTGTATCTCTCTCTTTCCCAAGTTAACAGATGGTGCGTATCCCGCGATTTCGCCACCACGGGCACACAAGAACTACATCGCTTCTTGCGCGATGCAATAAGTTGACCATTGAAATAGCAGGGAATTGCCCTGAGTCAATACCCCGTCCGATAGAAACACAAATTCAATGAAAACTATGGCGCAAGAAGTTAAGATAGACGGATTAGGGAATGCGGGAGAAGCAGTGGCCGGCTTTCCCATCTTTACTATCGGAACCGATTTCGTTTAAATCACGGGCGAAAAGGTTGAGCCGGGCTCAACGCCGGTGGTGACGAGCTGGCCAACCTGAAAGTCAGCGGGGGATTGACCTTTGTACGTTCTTAGAACTATCGGCGGGCCGGCGTTGATCGTGACCGTTCCGTTGCTGATATCAGTCGCGACAATGCGCCCCTGCACCCTCCGGGGGCGGCCTTCGATGGGCTCGACGAACAGTCCACCTGATTTAATCAGGTCGATCCGACGAGCCTGGCCATGGATGGCGCCGGCGATGCGATGGCTGAGCGGCGTGGTGACGGGCTCGTTGATGAGCAGTTTGATGCGGTAGTCGGAATCGGGGATGGCGAGAATGATGTAGTCATCGTGCGCCTCAGCGAGAACGCCGCGCGCGATTGATTTATCTACTGGCTTGGTTGCGGTGGGGTCAGGCATGATTTTGCAATGCTCCTAAAGTCATTTGACGCCGACAGCTTGTGCATCGCGGTCTGAGAGCATGCCGCCATCGGAGCGTTCGCGCACGCTGCAATCGCGTTTCCATGATCGCTCGCAGCGGGGTTCGTCACGCAGATCATGGATCGCGATGGCGGTCGCGCTGGGGTCAATGGCGACGCGCGAAACGCCGAGAAGGTCAGCAAGATCGACGGCGTCAAAGCGCGCGAGTGCTCCGTCGGGGTCGGGAAGCGTCAGGCCGGCGTCCAGAGGGTTTTCCACGCCGTCCTCGGCGTTGCGCTCGGTCTCCAGCGCCTTGAGCGCGAGATCGCGCGTGCGCAATACCTGCGTGAAACCGGGGTCCGCCGTGATGTTGAACCGCGGGATGAAGTGCTGTTCATGGACGCAGAGATCGGTGTTCTTGGGGTCAGCGCCATGCAGAGCGCGGTGGGCTTCGTCGGCGGTGTGCGGGATGATGGGCGCAAGCAACCGTGACAGCCCGTCAGCCAGTTCCCACAGCGCCGTTTGCGTCTGGCGCCGCCGCGGACCATTCGGCGGATCGCAATACAGACGATCTTTAACCGCAGTGAGATAAACCGCGCTGAGTGTGTCGTTGCAGAATGTAAACAGAGCGTTATTCGCGCCGCGGAAATCAAAACGCTCGTAGCAGCCGAGAACAGTCGCTGCGAGCTGGTTGTATTCAGTGAGTATCCAGGCGTCGATGCTGGTCGGCGCGATTGTCTCAAACGCGACACACATCCCTTCGCCACAGGTGGCGTCTTTCCCCGGCGGCGACGATTCATAGTCGGAGAGATTGCTCAGAAGAAAACGCAGTGTATTGCGGACTTTTCGGTACGCATCGCCAGCCGTCTGGAAGAACTCCAGATCAACCTTCATATCATTCTCGAAGGCGAGCGAGGCGGTCCACCATCGGCAGACATCGGCGCCGAAATCCTGAAGGAGCGCCTCCACCTCTATGGTGTTGCCAATCGACTTGGACATCTTCCGCCCATTTTTGTCGACAATGAAGCCGTGCGTAAGCAGTGTCTTATACGGGGCGACCCCGGTGGATCCCAGCCCGCACAACAGCGAAAGTTGGAACCAGCCACGGTGTTGATCTGAGCCTTCGAGGTAGAGATCAATGGGATAGTCGGCGCCATCCGAGCGCTGGCGCATCACGGCATTCCACGAGGAGCCGGACTCAAACCACACATCGAAGATATCGCGAGACTTGGTGAGTGAAGCAATGTCGAGATTCGCCGGGGCGTCGGCATCAGCTGCCGAGTCGTAGTTCTTGAGAAGGTCAGCAGGTGAATCCGTGAACCAGCAGTCGCTGCCTTTCTCGCGAACAACGTCTGCAATGGCGCGCACACTGGCGGCGGTGAGCAACACCTGTCCATCCGGCCCATGGAATGCGGGAATAGGCAGCCCCCAGGAACGCTGACGGCTGATGCACCAGTCCGGGCGCGTTTCCAGCATCGCGCGCATCCGGTTGCGACCCCACTCCGGAATAAAGGCGATGTCTTTGTCAGCCGCTTGAAACGCAGCTTCGCGCAGCGACGCGTTATTCCGGCGGGCGGGTGTATCAACGCCGACAAACCATTGTTCAGTCGCGCGAAAGATAACGGGACTCTTGCCGCGCCAGTCATGTGGATATGAGTGCGTGAATAGGTTCTGATGGAAAAGATGTCCGGACTCAGCAAGGCGGTCGGTGACAGTTTTGTTGGCGTCCCACACAATCACGCCGCGCAGCCATTCCGGCGCCGTCTCGTCATATGAGCCGTCGCCCTGGACCGGGCAGTAGATAGGAATGCCTTCGCGCAGCCCGATGGCGTAGTCGTCGGCGCCATGCCCCGGAGCCGTGTGAACAAGGCCCGTGCCGTCCTCCATCGTGACATATTCAGCAGCGACAATGCGATGGAGTGCGGGCGCGTTATCAAAATGGCCCGCGAGTTCCTCGGTGTCGAGGAAGGGATGGCGATAGCGCAGACCAACAAGCTGCTCGCCGGTCGCAGTCGCAACGATCCGCGCGTCTTCGATTGATTCAAGCCCCGCGATGCGCTCAACAAGCTCCCTGGCAAGAACCGTGAGCGAGCCGGCAAGCTCGACGAGCGCATACTCAGCCCGAGGATGCGCCGCGACCGCGAGATTCGCCGGCAGCGTCCAAGGCGTCGTCGTCCAGATCATGAAAGTCGGCGTGCGGTTCAGCGATGCAGCTTCTAATGAAAATGCTTTCGCGACGGCGGCAGGATCAAGTGATTCAAACTCGACGTAAACAGAGATATCCTCACGGTCTTCGTACTCAAGCTCCGCTTCTGCAAGGGCTGTCTCATTGGCGACCGACCAATGCACCGGCTTGAGGTCGCGGAACGCCAGCCCCTGCTCGACAAGGTCAGCGAAAACTTCAAGCACGCTGGCTTCGTAGTCCTTCGTCATGGTGAGATAAGGATGGTCGTAATCCGCCAGCGTCAGCAGTTGCTTCATCTGCTTGGTTTGCAGCGTGTGAAACTTCTCCGCATATGTTCGGCAGGCTTTGCGGATCGCGATGCGCCGCGTGTCATCATCGAGTGTGTCGAGCTTGGCGATCTTGCCCGACTCGACAAGGTCGGTCATGACTTTGTGCTCGATGGGAAGTCCATGACAGTCCCAGCCGGGGATGTAGGGGCAGTTGGCGCCGGCCATCAGCTTCGAGCGAACAACCATGTCCTTCAGACATTTATTAAGTAGATGGCCCAAATGAATGGAGCCGTTGGCGTAGGGCGGGCCATCGTGGAAGACGAAGCGCGGGCCATCAGCAGCGGCGTCCTGCAAACGCGCGTATAGCTTGGTTTGTTCCCAGCGCTTCATCGAGGCAGGCTCGTTCTGAACGAGGTTCGCCTTCATGGGGAAGCTGGTCTTGGGGAGGTTGAGCGTCTTCTTGTAGTTTGGCTTGGCGGCTTCGGCGCTGGGCCCGCCAGCGGATTGTGATTGGTTCATGGCGAAGGTCTCGTTGCTCCAGCAAGGCCGGGGCGAGTGCTCGATGGAGCGCAGCGCCGGATGGCCGGGGCGCGGGGCAATACAAACCGGCGATGGTATCGGGATGCTCCGTGGGGTGCTGAGGGCGGTGCGAACCACAGGCGTAAAAAAACCCCGGCGCGGTGGCCGGGGCTCATTGTTGTCTTTGATCGCCGGCTGATGGCCCGGTGTCTACTTATGCTCGAAAATCGCCTGGGTTCTGAGGACGAGTCCGCCCTGGCAAATCAGGTGATAGCTTTGTGCGTGAATCTCTTGTCTGAATCTCTGGAGATCGAGGATGGAGGCGCAGGGGCCGCCGTCCGCGTCTTGCCAGCGATACATGAGCGCCTCAGATTCGTAGCCGAACTCGACAAGCTCGTCGTAGGTTGAAGTGTAAAGATTGGGAGGCAGGGATTCGGTCTGGACGGTCGCCATGTAGTTGACAATGTCGGAGAATGCGTGCTCGTGCTCTTTTTCTCCGGCACACGGAATCGCAGTGATCAGACCGCGTTCGGGGAGTTCAGAATCGGAGCAGGTGACGAGTTCGACCGCCGAAACGGGGCCATGCTGGAAGCGCATAAGATGGGCGCCGGGCATGATCCATGCTTCGATTTCATAGTCGCCGTAGGCGATCGTTCGCCGTCCTTTGATATCGAAGAGTTCGGGGTGAAGAACCCGGCGATACAGAATCAGACGATAAGCTTGCAGATTGGCAGATTTCAAGATCGTGTTCATTGCAGTCCTTGCAAGGGATGGAGGAGAGAGGTGGTGACGTGTCTTGACCGAGGTCGGGCGAGATAGTAGCCGTCGCTCGGCGAGTGACATAGTGATTTTCTCTGTTCCTTGGGGCGTTTCAACAGAAAAACCCGAAGATTTAGGGTGCAGTTTTTGCGCACATGGGTGAAGCCACCCACAACTGGTGGTGTGTACGACGAAATCGGGGCCCGAGTTCGGCAATCGGGCCACGAATTTGTGAAGGTCCAATGAACGGAAATCAGAACCATGCCTGAACTTCCAGAACGCCTTCGGCGGGTGAGGAGGCTGGCGCCCAGGCTGCGTCTGACGGCCCTGGCTGAGGCATTGGCGGGGTCGGATCAGCACGAATCCGGGGTGATCGCCTCGGTTTTGCTGGAAGAGTCGCACCTGCTCGCGGGGGGACGATCGTGGTGGGGCGGGGGCGTCGAACGCGAGCGGGTCGTGGCGACACTCGCGGCAGTCTGGCACAGGATTCCTCCAGAACTCCGGCCAGCCGGGGAGGTGACATTCGGGGAGGAACTAATCGCTGAAGCGGAGCGGTTGGCGGGATCCGAGCGAGTTCGGGATCGCCTCGCTGGGGTGGCGCTGGCGGAGGATTTGGAGGGCGCCGGTGCGATCAGGGCGCTGGCAGGCCTCCTGCAGGATGGCGAGCGGGATGTTGCAGAGGCGGCCGAGGGCGCCCTTGGCAGTCTGATGCGGCGGGTCGGAGAGATGGACACGGAGGCGGCCCGGGCGGTCGATGAGTCGCTGGCGGCCGCAGCGCGAGGGTTCGTTGAACATCGCCGCCGAGGCGTGATGAAGACGGTTGCGGTCGCTGCTGCCCGCGGGTGGCAGGCGGTCGGCGACTTCGTGGGAGAGGCGGACGGGCCAGGACATATGGCGATGCGGGCAGCCGCCCGACGGTCGAATGATCGCGAGGTGCGGGAGGCGAGCGTGCGCTGGCTCGCAGTCGAATCGCTCGCTCCGGCGGCGCAGGCGCAGCTGGAGAGACTTACAGATGAACAAGAGGAGCGGGCTTTGGCGCAGGGCGTCTTGCTGAAGCGGGCCCGGAGGCGCCAGCGCCTTGAAGGGTCGGCGCCGGCGCGACGGCTTGTGGAAAAAGGCGTGCGCCGTGTGCTCAATCAGGAAGCGCGGCGTGGGTTGGTTGAGTGGGTCGCAGCGGACGAGCGCGCAGGGCGCGTCGAGAAGCTGGCTGGTTTTTTGACGGACGATTCCACCCGGGTTCGATTCGCAGCGATGCGCCGATGCGCGGAGCTTGCGCGAGAAAATGAAGAGGCGCGCTCGCTGCTCGAAGATTTTGCGTTTGACGCGGATGCCCGCGTGGCGCGCACAGCAGTGAGCGCTCTCTTGGCGCAGGGATCTTTGCACAAGAGGATAGTGCGGGCTCTGGTGCGCTCCCCGCACGAACCTGTGCGCACCATGGTGGCTGGTGAGGCGCTGGACTGGCGCGACGCGATTCGGAATCCGGGCGCCGAACGCGGAGATGCGCTGGCGCTCAAACAAGCGCTGGACGACTCGCAAACGCGCAGCGCGGCGCTGAACGCCCTGCGAAGCGCGATTATGCGCGGGCAGCCGCCAGTGCGCGTTGGCGCGATCAGCCTCGTCCGGCGCGTGGGGGCGGCGGCGTTGTGTGAGCTTGAGTTGCTCGGTGCAGCTGCGGATGAAGACGCCCGGGTGGCGGCGACGGCGGCGCTGGCGCTGGGCGCCTTATCGTCAGCGTCTGCGCACGAAGCGCTCGCCAGGTGCGCGCAGCACAGGGATGGGCGCGTTCGCGCGAGCGCGATCGAGGCGGCGGGGCGCGGGAGGGCTATGGATTCAATCCTAATTGAAGCGATGCGCGAGCCGTGCGCACGGGCGCGGGCGAATGCAGTTCGAGTGATGCTGAAAAAGGAATGCAGCGGGGGAGAAGCGTCTGAAGCGCTGGCGGCGATGCTGACAGATGAAAGGGCGGAGCATCGCCTGTCGGGGTTATGGGCAGCACAGCGACTGGGACGGACGGAGCTGGCGCAGCGCGTGGCGGGGCTGGCGACGGAGGAGAGTGAGGAGCGCGTGCGCGAAGGAGCCCGGCGGTGTGGGCGGAGGCTCTTGGCGCAGCTCCGGTCGGAGTGGAGCGGTGAAAGTGACGCCTGCTCGACGGCGTCTGCGGAGGTTGTCTCGTGAGCGGGTTGCTCACTGCGATGCTGAGCGCGCAGGCGAGTTCGCCGGTGTGGTTGATTCGCGAGGGCGCAGGGGCGGAGTCAGCTGCTACTGAAGCGGGCGCATCGTCCTGGCTCGTGGTGGCGGGGCTTGGCGCGCTGTTGATTGCAGTTGTGATTGCTGGGGTTGTCTTCTGGCGTCGGCGTCAGCTTGCGAATGGGGAGGATGCGGAAGAGGCCTTCCTCGCGCTATCCCGGCGGTATGGGCTGAAGGAAGGAGCGCGGGAGGTGTTGCGGCAGCTTGCTGCGGGGCTTGACGATGTCGGAGCGGTCGGGCTTCTGGTGAGCGAGAATGCCTTCCGGCGCGCGCAGTCGCGGGCGGAACAGGAGGGGACGCTTCTTGACGCAAAGTTGGTGGGAAGCGTCGAGCGAAGTGTCTTCGGGCATGATAGAACATAAACGCAGGTGGTTGGATTCAGGCGGGAGGCGTTTGTGAAGCTGTTATTGATGGGATTGCGGGGAGCCGGGAAGTCGACGGCTGGGATGCTGTTGGCGCGGCGGGTTGATTGCGGGCTTGTTGATTTGGATGAACAGGTGCGCGAACGACTCGGCGTAGGGACGGTGACGGAGGCGTGGGAGCGATTTGGCGAGGAGGCGTTTCGGGCGGCGGAAACACTCACGCTGGCGGATGTTTTGAGGATTAATGGAGATGCGGTGATTGCGCTTGGGGGCGGGACGCCGACGGCGCCGGGGGCGGAGAAACTCATGCGCGATGCTCAGGAGCAGGGGGCGGCGGTGATTGTGTATCTGCGCGCCATAGCAAGTGAGTTGCGCGATCGGCTTGAGTGCGCAGGAGGGGCGGGTGAGGATCGGCCCAGCTTGACGGGCGCCGACGCGCTGGAGGAGATGGAGTCGGTGCTCGCAGCCCGCGATGGGCTGTATTCAGAGCTTGCGGATGCGGTGGTGGATGCATCGCGCGGTGCAGCGGAAGTGGTCGAAGAGTTGGTGGTGGTGTGGACGCGGACCAGGAAAAGTTGAAAAAGTCGGTCGCGTGAGCCGGAGAGCTATCGCGCAAATGTGCGGCGCATGGGCCCAAGGTGTTTGGCGTAGCGCTCGTGACGCTTCACTGAGCTGGCGTACATGGGCCGGCGGACCTGATCGTTGCTGGCGGTTTGGGTGACTCGATCGGTCTCGTAAAACCGCAGGCAGGCGTTGCTCCAGTCGAGGCCGAGGAACTCGATCAGTCGGCGGGATTGTGCGTCCTGATCCGCGACGAGCTCTTCATAAACGACATCGAGCATGGGCACATCGAGAACACTCTTCCAGTGTTGCATCAGGCGGTCGCAATCGCGGTGGTAGTTGGCGCAGTGGCTGAGATCATGCGTGTAGGGGGGACCGTCGCGGAACTGCTGAAAGAAGCAGGAGAGGCAGGTGTCCAGTGGATCGCGCTGGCAGTGGATGATGCGCGCGCCGGGGAACAGGCGGGAAATAACGCCAAGCTGCAGAAAGTTCTGGGGGGACTTATCAGTGATGCGCGTCGCGGCTGGGTCGAGGCGCTGGAGGGCTTCGACGCCGGCAGGGGACGCTTGATCGAGCCAGCTTTGTGTAATTTTTACTGGGGATTCAACATGGGCGAAGGCGTAGTGCGCGAGGTGTTGCGGGAGGAGAGGTTGGGTGAGATGGAGCATGAGGGGCAGCTCGCCGGCGCCGAAGGCCTGGGGATGGGAAGCGACGATTTGCTCGACAAGGCTGGTGCCTGAGCGGGGCATGCCGACGATGAAGACGGGAAGCTCTGAGTTTTGTTGTGCGCACGGGCTGGCGGCGAGAGCGTCGCGAGTCCAGTTCTTAATCAGCATATCGATGATTGTCGATTGCTGATCGGGGTTGTAGTCCGATTGTTCGAGTTGATTGGCGTCGGTGAAGGCGCTGTAGGCGTCGTCGTAGTTTCCGGCGAGGTCATAGAGCCGGCCGAGCTGATACAGCGAGCTGATCCGTCCTTGCAGATTGAGTGACTGATTGTCGCGGTGCGGCGCGAGTGCAGCGATGCCTTCATCCGGGCGCCTGGTTCGTTCGCAGGCTTTGGCGAAGGCGAGCGCGAGGTTAATGTCTTTCTGAGCGTTGTTTTTGAAGGGAGCGAGGATGTCGTAGGCGGACTGGTTTTCACCAGTCATGCAGAGAACGTCGGCGAGGGCGTGGAGGACGACAGCGTCTTTGGGCGCCATCCCGCGGGCGCGTTCGAGAAGTTCGCGGGCGGTCTTGTAGTCGCCCTGAAGTGTGTAGGTGAGCGAGAGTTCGCAATAGGGGCGCGGGAGTGTGGGGGCGAGTTTGACCGCACGCTCAAGCGTGGCGCGGGCGGCTTGAAGATCACCTTTGTGAATTTGGCAGACGCCGAGCGTGTGCAGAAGCTGGGGGTTCTTGCGCTCGACTGCGACGAGGTCAAGGAGAAGGCGCTCGGCTTGCTGGTACTGGCGTTGGTTGAGGAGGGCCTGAGCCTGAGCGAAGAACTGCGGCCGCTGGGCCTGGGGTATGGGCCGGGGAGCGGGGGGGCGGGCAGAATGGCGGGGCTGGTTGGGCATGTGGGATTCGGGAGAAAGCGGAACGGCGCGGGTGCACGGAGCTTGCGCACAGAACTGTAGCTTTCTTGACGGCGGAAGTGGGTGTTGAGGGATGGGGAGTTGTTTGAGTGTTTTTTAATCCCCATGCTTCTCGCGCAGGCGTGCGCTCAATCTCAGGAGCAGTTGTACGCGCTCAAACTCGTTTATCCAGTCGTTGAGTGTTGCAGCGAGTTCTTCGGTGGGCACCGGAGCGCCGGGGAGCGGGCAGCTTGGACCGAGTTGGCGTTCTGCCAAAGCGCGGTAGCGTGTGAGCGTTCGGTCGCCGAAGAGCGAGGTGAACTCGTAGTCCTCAGCCATGAAGATGGCGATGGGAACGCGGAGTCCGCCGCAGATTTTTATTTTCTCAGCCAGATCGCTGTGGGCGTCACGATCGACAAAGCGAACGTCAATTTTGGAGTTCGCTTCAGCGATGCGCTGGGCGAAGGGGCATTGCTGAACGCAGTCGCCGCACCAGACGCCTGATGAGATAAGGACTTTCATCTCGCGCGTAAATCCTGCGATGAGCTTGCGCTGGGAGTCATTCAGCTCAGCTTGTTCGTAGATCGCCTGCCAGGCATCGCGTTTTCCTTCGTCGCCGGTCGCGACGTAATCGGAGTAGGGGAGGCCGGCTTCGTGTTTTTCACGGAGGAAGTCGGTGGTGAGCATGTGTGAATGTTCCTTCGGATTATGAAAATATTGTTGAGAGGCTAAGATTCATGAGATAGAGCAGCGCCGAAAAGGCGCCCGCGATCAGAGCTATCCTAACGCATATAGCAGCTACTCCGCAGGGTGTTCCGCTTCCTCGGTCAGCGCTCGGAGCAAATCAAAGGCTTCAAGAGCAGTCAGCTTCTCCAACTCCACAGCCCGGAGGCGCTCGACGACTGGATGCTCGATGTATTCCCGAAAGAGCGAGAGCTGGGCGCTGGCGGGCGGCGTTGATGGCGCGACTCCTGTTGCAGCAACGCCGACGCCGATATCACCCTCATGTGAGACAGCCAGCGAGCTGAGCACTTCGCGGGCTCGGGCGATGACGCGATCGGGAAGGCCAGCCAGGCGGGCGACGTGTACGCCGTAGCTTTGATCCGTGCGCCCGGGCGCGATGCGATGAAGAAAGACGATCTCATCATTCCACTCGCGGACAGCGACGTGCAGATTGGCGACACTTCCGGGGAGCTGCTCTTCGAGGCTGGTCAGTTCGTGATAGTGGGTGGCGAAGAGCACGCGCGGGCATGATGGTTGGTGAGCGGCCGCGGCGCGGACTGTCGCGAGCTCTTCCGCAACCGCCCACGCCAGGCTTAGACCGTCCAGCGTGCTGGTCCCGCGGCCGACCTCATCGAGTATCACGAGTGAAGCGCCGGTCGCGTGGCGAAGAATGTTGGCTGTCTCGGTCATCTCGACCATGAACGTGGACTGGCCGGCGTGCAGCGCGTCTTCGGCGCCCACGCGCGTGAAAATTCGATCAATCATGCCCACGCGTGCGCTTTTTGCTGGAACAAAAGAGCCAGCGTGCGCGAGGAGCGCAATCAAAGCGGTCTGCCTGATGTAGGTGGATTTGCCCGCCATGTTGGGGCCGGTGATGAGAGCGAGACGGGCCGGGGATTCAGCGGTTCCAAGCTCGACATCGTTGGGCACGAAGTCCCCGCTGAGCGTATCTTCGAGAACGGGATGCCGACCTTCGCGGATTTCGAGCTCGGGGGCGCTTGTCATTTCGGGCTTGACCCAGCCTCGCGCAGAAGCAACGCGGGCAAAGCAGGCGAGCGCGTCGAGCTCGCCGGCGACCTGCGCGAAAGCGCTGATTGTGGAAATGTGATCAGCAGCTTTGGCACAGAGGTCAGCGAAGAGTCGCTGCTCGCGCTCGATCGCCCGACCCTCGGCGCTCTGCACCTTCTGCTCAAACTCCTTGAGCTCAGGCGTGATGTAGCGCTCCGCATTCTTGAGCGTTTGTTTGCGAGTGAAGGCAGAGGGGGCGCGATCCGCCTGGGCCCGGGGAAGCTCGATGTAATAACCAAAGACTCTGTTGAAACCCACCTTCAGATTGGGCAAGTTGTGTTCAGCGGTGAGCGACGCCTGGTATTCGGCCAGCCATTTGCCGGCGTCGCTGCGGAGCGCCCTCGCTTCATCAAGCGCGCGATCAACGCCATCGCGAATAAGCCCGCCTTCGCGCAGGTGCGCCGGTGGATTCTCAACGCAAGTCTTGTTGATTATGTGCGCCAGCTCTTCAGTGACTGCATGAAGAGACTGCAGTTGGCTCTGCTGATCGCTGAACGCCAGAGCGTTGGAGATGGCCTTCGCCAGTTCTCTATTTTGAGCGAGCGAGCCTCCTAGCGCGACCAGATCGCGCGGCGCGGCCCGCCCGACGCCAATTCTCCCAGCAATCCGAGCGACATCCTGCACATGCGACAGAGCACTTTCAAGATGGCTGAGCGTGCGCGCATCTTGTGTGAGCGTCGCGGCGCATCCGTGTCGGGCTTCGATGCGGTCGAGCTGCGCGAGCGGGCGACAGAGCCAGTCGCGCACCAGCCGGCGACCCATCGGCGTCTTGCAGGCGCCGCGACCGGAGAACACACCAAGCAACGCGCCGTCAGCGTCGCTGGCGCGGATGGTGCGCTCGACTTCCAGAGCGCGCAGCGTGGTGGCGTCGATCATGAGATGATGGCCTACGGGTTCGCGTCTGGGCGGCTGAAGGTGCGCCAGGGTGGGCTGGCGTCGGTCAGAGTTTGCATCGCTCGCAGGCCGCTCCTGACCCGAGCCGTCGATGGTCACGCCGGGCGATTGCGTTTCAAGCAGGTATCGGAGCACCGCCCCGGCGGCGCTGAGAGCTGGGTCATCCTCCGCCAGCCCGAAGCCGGCGAGCGAGCCGACGCGAAAATGCGCGTGTAGCGCCGCCGCGCCTTCTGCCAGGCGAAACTCCCATGCGGGGCGCGGCGTGCCGGGAATTCGCGCTGCTTCAAGCAGGCGGGTCGCGCGGGCTGGCGTTTGACCGTCTGCGGATTCAGCGTGGATGATCTCCGTCACATTGCGCCGGATAAGTTCATCGGGCGCGGCGCGGGCTGAGGAGTCAATGATCGTGAACGCGCCGGTGGAGGCTTCGATCAACGCAATCGCGACTCTGCATTCGGGTTCGTCGCCAGCGTCGAGGAAGCTGATCGCTGCGAGACAGTTTGAAGCGTCATCCGCCAGCAGTGATTCATCGACAAGTGTGCCAGGCGTGAGCACGCGCGTGACCGCGCGCTCGACGACGCCCTTGGCATCCTTCGGATCTTGTATCTGATCGCAGACCGCCACACGAAAACCCTGGGCGATCAGTCGCCTGATGTATCCCTCGGCGGCATGATGGGGAACGCCCGCCATGGGGACGCCTTCGGTGCGCTGCGTCAGCGTGACGCCGAGCGCTTTGTGCATCGCGATCGCGTCTTCGAAGAACATTTCGTAGAAGTCGCCCATGCGGAAAAAGAGCATGCAGTCCGGGTGTTGACGTTTGAAGCCGAAGTACTGGCGCATCGCCGGCGTGTCGCGAGGATCGCGTTTGGGTCGCCCAGCGGTGTCCGGGTCGCCAGAGGGCGACGCGGGCTTCGGGTTGGTCGTCTCTTTGACAGTCACAGCGTGGAGGATAAAGGCAGCCGGGACGCACGGCGGCGTTCTGACAGGTTATTGGCGCAGAATGCTGGTTCGGCGCATGCAAAAGCCCGGCTGCGCGAGCCGGGCTCAATGCGGGGCAAAGTGGAGCGGACCAGGATCGAACTGGCAACCTCCTCGATGCGACCGAGGCGCTCTCCCAGTTGAGCTACCGCCCCTGTTTTGTTCAAGCCGAAGAGTATACGCATCGGCTCCGAAGGCGCCGAACGCCCTGCAATCGGGCATTGGACAGCGCTTGGGGGAGTCTATCAATGTTTTTGCTGTTTGGTTGCAAATACGGACCCAGCGATGAAGAATCGAAGCATGACGGCGCGACGCAGGATCAAGGTGAGGTGGGGTGCGATGGCGGCGCTCGCGCTAGCAGCATGGGTGCTGAGCCTGGCTGGATGCGAATCTTCGGAAGATGAGAGTCAGGAATCTCGCACGCCCGTGCGGATTGTCGCCTCGATTCCGCCGCTGGCGGGGCTCGCAGAGCAACTGGCGCCAGCGGGTGTTGAGGCGGCCTCGGTCATGCCAGCGGGGGCATCCCCTCATGTGTTTACGCCTTCGCCGAGTGATATCGCCGGGATTGCGCGGGCGGATATTGTGGTGACGGTCGGTCTTGGGCTTGAGCCCGGAATCGAACGGGCGGTGCGCGCCAGGCATCGAGCGGGCCAGGTTCAAGTTGTCTTTGCTGACGTTGTCGGCGTTGCGGGCGCTCAAGAGCCTGAGAACGATCATCACCATCATCATGGTGAGCACACCCACAACCATCAGGGTGTGGACCCGCATCTTTGGCTCGACCCTGCCTTGGTTCGGGCCCTCGCGCCCGCGCTACGCAGCGCTATTGAGTCTGTATATGAAGCGCGTGGGGAGCTTGATGATGACATCTTGGCCCAACTCGCTGAGCGCGAGAAATCGACGCTTGATCTTATTGACGAAATCGACGCAGCATACAATGAGCAGCTGGCGCCTTTTGCGGGACGGGCGATCATCACACATCACGAATCGCTGGGAAGACTCGCAGCGAGGTATGGTCTTGAGATCGCCGCGGTGCTGCGCCCTGTCGAGGGCGCCGAACCCACGCCCGGCGCGATGATGGACGTTGTCAAAGCGATTCAGGAGCGAGGCGTTCGGGTGATCTTTGTTGAGCCGCAGTTTGACGAATCGCAGGCGCAGCGAATTATCGACCTGACCGGCGTCGCAGTCGAACGGATCGATCCTATCGGCGCCACCGATTGGGCAGCCATGATGCGAAACAATCTCGACGCTCTCGTGCGCGGGCTCAGCCTGGGAGAGGGCGAAAACGAAGAATGAACGAGCCTGCCGCCATTGAGTTTGAGAATGTGACATTCGCTTATACCGGCGCGCGCACACAAGCACTTTCAAGTGTGTCTCTGCGTGTTGAAGCCGGGGAGCGTCTGGGCGTTCTGGGGCCGAACGGCGGGGGAAAATCAACGCTTCTCAAACTGGCGCTTGGAATTGAAGATGACTTTGCCGGCCAAATTCGCGTCTTTGGAAAGTCGCCGCGCCAAGCCCGACGGGCGGGGTTGATCGGCTATCTCCCTCAACGCTGTGAAGCGGAGCTTGACTTTCCGTTGACCGGCCTTCAGGCGACACTGCTCGGGGCTGAGGGGCGGCGGTTTGGGTTCGGCCCCACTCGGCGCGAGTCCATTAAGTGCGCGCACGACGCAATCAAACTCGTCGGCGCCGAGACGTTTGCGGATCAACAGGTCGGCAAGCTCTCCGGCGGGCAGCTGCAGAGAATCTTTATCGCGCGGGCTCTGGCGGGTTCGCCCAGAATCCTCGCTCTCGATGAACCAACAGTGGGGATCGACATTGTTGGTCAGCAGGAGTTCGCCATGCTGCTCGAGCGCGTCCATCGCGAGCTTGGTGTCACCATTTTGATTGTGACACATGATGTGCGCGCGATCGCAGCCGGGTGTGATCGGGTCGCGTGTCTGGCGTGCACGCTGCACTTCCATGATTCGCCGCAAGGTTTGACGCCGCAGGTCTTGGCGGAAGTGTTTCAGCATGATGTTTCGCCAATGTTCGGGGAGCTGCATGTAGATGCGCACGCTGCGGCTGGATGCGCGCACGATCATGGGCACATCCACGATGGCGGGCGCGGAGAACATCCACCGCGGCGCGCGGAGGACGTCGATGGATGAACTCCTGGAATATGTGAAACTCTTCGCTCCCGGGATTATCGCCGGGGTAGCTGTGGCATTGCAGTGTGCGATTCTTTCACCCTTTGTGGTGTTGAAAAAGCTGGCGTTTCTCGGTCAGGGCGTCAGCCATGCTGCCTTCGGCGGGATCGGTCTGGCGTTGGCGCTTGGGCTCGGAGCGGGCGCGACATTCGGATTTGTCGCGGGGTTTTGTGTGCTGGCGGGCTTGCTCGTTGCGCAGCTGACCGATCGGCGTGGAGCTTCGAGCGACACGGTGATCGGCGTGGTGCTGGTGGGAGCGATGGCGCTGGGAGCGATCCTTATTGCGGAGCATGGGCGCGCAGGCGGGAGCGCCGCGGTGAGCTGGGAGGCGATTCTTTTCGGCTCGCTGCTCACGGTCGGCGCGATGGACGCGTGGATCGCGTGGATTGTCGGCGCGGGGATTGCGCTCGCTGCCCTGTGGATGCGCCGGCCGGCGACGTTCTGGGCTTTTGATGAGAGCGCCGCGGAAGCGTTCGGCGTCTCGACGGGATGGGTGGGCTCGATTGTCGTCGGTATGATCGCGGTGGCGATTGTTGTCGCGATGAAGCTTTCCGGCGTGGTGCTGGCGACGGCGCTGTTGGTGCTCCCCGGCGCGACGGCGCTTCGGTTTGCGCGCACGCTCGTCGGAGCAGTCTGGCTTTCGTGCGCCGTGTCGGTGATCGGAATGCTAAGCGGGCTGGCTGGTTCGTTTCTGCTTGATTGGCCGCCCGGGGCGTGCGTTGTCGCCGCGCTGATCGTGATATACGCAGCGGTGCGGGTGACGCCTGCGCGTCGATTGGCGGCGCCTCCGATTGCAGAAGAGTGAGCGCGAGCGCCTATGCTCGTATTCAATGGCGGCATGCGTGCGCCGTATGCGCACGGAAGGCACGTATTCACGAAGGGATAGAGAATCAATGAAGGTTGAGACCATTCTGGCGGAGTTGAACCGGATGCGGCAGGATGTCGACGAGGATCCGAGTGATATCGAATGGCTCGCGACGCATCATGCGTTCTGTTTCATCAGCTACAAGATGGGGGAGTTTCAGGCGTATCTGGATGAACAGGCGGAGCGCGGGGCGTTTGCGGAGTTTGAGGCGTAAGAACAGCAATCGCCCGGAGATGCCTGCGCGGAGGATCAGGATGCGGTCAGATATTGAAGGATTTGCAGGTGGGCGGAGAAAAACACAGCGCTGAGGGCATTTTTCGTTGCCTCGGGCGAGTTTGGACGATAAGAATTGAAGTGAGAATCTCGCGGTTGGCGGCCTGTCCTTCCGGCTTCTGGAAAACCCAGCGAGTTGGAGACTGGCGGATCGCGACGACCGCGCTGGGCGTGTAGACGCTTGGCGCGGGCGATGAGCCCCGTGTGACGACGCGGGGGGAAGGCGCCCGGCGGCGACGAGTCAGTCGCGACGGCTGGGGAGGTTTCTTCCTGAAGGAGGTGATTCATTGACCAATTGTGACTGTATGAGAGGGCTGCACGCTTAGCGTCAGCTCGACGGAGCTGCCGTCGATGCAGCCCTGTTTCAAGAAATGACATGTTTGTCAAACGCCCGGTGGTGTATGCCATCGGGCGTTTTTCAATGAACATTCCGGCTGCGATGTGCCGCTCATAATGAGCTGTCGCGCTCCGCCAGGCTTACGCGGTACTATCCGTCCATGTCCTTGAACCGCGAACTGGCTGACTGCTTTGAGCAAATCGCTGACCTTCTTGAGCTGACCGAGGCGAACTCATTTCGCGTGAGCGCCCACCGCCGGGCGGCCCGAGTCATCGCGGATTCGACTGAAGATTTCGCTGCCCTGGCTGAAGACAAGAAGAGCCTGATGGCGATCGAGGGCATTGGCCAAAAGGTCGCTGACAAGATTGTCGAATACGTCCACACCGAAAAAATCGCAGAGCGCGAGACACTTCTCGAAGAAGTCCCCTCCGGCCTGCTGGATGTTCTCAAGATTCCCGGCGTCGGGCCGAAGACTGTTCGACTGCTGTGGCAGGATCGCGGCGTGACATGCCTTGCGGATCTCGAACAGGCGATCGAGGATGACACCATCACGGATCTGCCGCGCATGGGCGCGAAAACCGTTGAGAATATGAGAAAAGCAATCCGGTTCGCCTCCAAGGAGACAGAGCGCATTCCGCTTGGAGTCGCTGCGTCGATTGCCGATGTGCTTGTCGAACGCTTTGAGAAAATGAAAGCTGTCAAGCGCGTTGTTTGTGCGGGATCACTGCGCCGGGGGAAGGAAACGATTGGTGATCTCGATCTTCTCATCGCGACGAAGGCGCCTGATGAAGTATCCGAGACGTTTCGCACAATGCCCGAGGTCGAGGAAGTGCTGGCTGCCGGCGCGACGAAATCCAGCGTTCGGTTGCTTGCTGATGTCGATGGCAGAAAGAGGCGGATGCAGGTTGACCTTCGCGTGATCGAGGAGGCGAGCTTTGGCGCCGCCCTCATGTATTTCACAGGCTCAAAGCAGCACAATGTGCGACTGCGCGAGCGGGCACAGAAGCAAAAACTCACGCTCAACGAGTACGGCCTTTTTCCTGAAGATGGAGAAGGCGCTGCTCCGCAAAAGCGAGGCGTCAAGCCCGTCGCAGCCAAGAGCGAGGAGGAGATTTACGCGGCGCTTGAGCTGCCCTACATCGCCCCGGAGCTGCGCGAAGATCGCGGGGAGTTTGATCTATCCGCTGCGCCCAGGCTCGTCGAGGTTCAGCACATCAAGTCAGAGCTCCACGCGCACACGACCGCTTCGGATGGCCGGTTGTCCATCGAAGAACTGGCGCGGGAGGCGAAAGCTCGTGGCTTTCACACCATCGCTGTCACCGATCATTCCAAGAGTCAGACCATCGCCGGGGGTCTGAGCCCCGAAGCGCTTCGCAAACACATCGCTGCGATCCGCCGGGCCAATGAAACCGTCGAAGGCATCGCCATCCTCGCGGGAAGCGAAGTGGACATCCTCCCCGACGGCTCCCTTGACTACGACGATGATCTTCTGGCTGAGCTCGATGTTGTTGTCGCGTCGCCGCACTGGTCGCTTAAGCAGGATGCAGCCAAAGCGACTCCCCGATTGATTCGCGCGATCGAGCATCCGCTGGTGAATGTGATTGGGCATCCCACGGGCCGGCTAATTAATAGGCGAGAGGGTCTGACGCCGGACATCCGCGAAGTCATCGCAGCCGCCAAAGAACACGACACGGCGCTGGAGATTAACGCCCACTGGATGCGCCTTGATCTTCGAGACATCCACGTCCGCGCTGCGGTCGAAGCAGGGGCCTTCATTGCGATCGACTGCGATGTTCACTCTGCGAGCGACTTCGAGAACATCCGCTTCGGCGTCGCCACCGCTCGACGCGGCTGGCTTCCGAAAGACAGGTGCGTCAACACCTGGACAGCGGCCAAGCTGGCAAAGTGGCTTAAGAAAAATAGATCATGAACCGGATGAGCTTTACGCTAATTTCGAGGTGCAACTACTTGAATCGCGCAGTTGAGATTCAATCTCGACCCTATCGGGCTGCGACGTTCCTACAATCCGTCTCATGGATCTGAAGCCCATCGCCACGCGCGCATCTTCGCCGCTGCCGGACGATATTGAAATCACCGAGCCGTTGTGCGCTGTCTTTCGCATGCGCCTCAAGGAAGCCGGGCAGAAGTACACGCCTGAGCGGGCCCAGATTCTCGACACCATCCTGAAGATGGATGACGTCTTCGAGGCGGAGCAGCTTCTGGAAAAACTCCGTGATTCCAACTTCCGCGTCAGCAAAGCGACCGTCTACCGCACGCTCAAACTCATGCAGGAGGCCGGCATTATTCAGCAGGTGCTCGTCGATTCCGATCAGGCGAGCTACCAGCTCACCTACGGCCGCCGGGCCAAGGACCTGCTCATCCGCGTCGACACGCACGAGATCATTCCTGTCGAGGCGCCCGAACTGCGCTCGATCGTCCAGCGGATTTGCGATCAACACGGGCTCACGCCGGAAGGGCATCGCCTGCAAATCTTCGCGCGCAAGAACATCGACAGCGGGTAAGCCGGGAGAGTTTTTGAGATTGTGCGGGCCACACCTCTACTGGAGGCGCAGTGGGAGGGCAGCCTGTCTCATCCGCCGCGCGGCAGGATGTACAAACTCGCAACACACCCGATCGCGATCAGCCACATCCACAGGACGGAGCTGACGAACATCGGAAAGGTCATCAGCGCCAGGCCGACGCCGAGGCTGGGGAGCTTTTCCATCTTCTTGCCATAGAGAAAGAGCGCCAGGCCGATCATTGATATTAACATGCCTGATAAGAGCGGGCCCGGGTCCATGAAGTCCATGTCTACACATCCTTCCCGAGCGTCTATCGACCCGCACAGACACCAACTCCTGCATGGCGAGATGCATCTATAAACAATCGATTGGCGCCGGACGGCGCATTCGCCACATGCTGCCCTCACGCCCATAATGCGCCCGTTGCGAGCACAAGTTCCGGTGTCGGAGCGGCGTAATCCAACACGCTGGCTGCGTCCGTCTGTTGATGTGTACGTCCCCGCGGCGCCGCCTCAAAATGTCTCACTCGACGCAGCTTTGCGAAGGAACATACTCTGCCCTACCCCGCGCTTGCTTCTGATTGCCCCTGTTGCTCACGGGTTTCAACGATCGGCGCTTCGGGTGCCTCCTGCTCATCCTCCGCCCGCTCATAGGTGCGAATCGTCTGCTCGACATACCCCTCGCGCTGTATCGGCGGCTCGGCAAGATGCAGCACCTGTGGTGAGTCTCCGCCCTCGCGCTCGCCAGCCTCCGCATCTTCCTTGGCATAGAGCCCAACCAGCCGCCGCTCCACCGACGCGACGATTTCTTCCCGCTCGGTTTCCGGCGCGAGAAAGAGGGCTGCGACCCACCTTCGCGCAAGGTCAGCCCCGCCGGGGCGCAGCATCTCAACCAGTGTTCTGACGTGGTCGTTGGGCGATGGCGTCGGCGACGAACTCTGCTCGTCGGAGACGCGGACCAGCGGCTCCCGTTTCTCCGTCATGCTCCAGCCCCTGATTTACACCACCAGCATTCAACGATCGGTCTGCTTCAGCGCACGCGCGTCTCCAGCGTATTCACATACCGCTCCATCCGATTCACGCGCTCAGCGATCCTACCACTGTCGATAGCCTCTGATATAGCGACGACGGGGTGCTTTCATGGAGCAGTCTCTACGCCAGAAGGAAGAATCGCAAGCCGATTTCCCCTTGCTAAGCCACATCCGCAAGCCCCAGCGCATCCCCATGCGCTTTCCAGAGTCTGGTGCGCAGCAGCGATTCACTATCGTTTGAGAGTGTTGGCGATCGATCGATCCACGCCCGCGCGTCCCGCCGGGCAAGCTCCAAAAGCTCCAGGTGCTTCGGGAGCTCCACCGCCCGAAACATTGGCGCTCCGGATTGTCTCGCGCCCAGAATTTCCCCGTGGCCGCGTAGTTGCAGGTCGCGCTCGGCAAGCTCAAAGCCATCTGCAGTTTCAGCCATCGCGCCGAGGCGGCCGGCTGCCTCTGGTGAAGATGGATCGCCGATCAGCACGCACACCGACGCCCGCTGGCCGCGCCCGACACGCCCGCGCAGCTGATGAAGCTGGGCCAAGCCGAATCGTTCGGCTTGATCGATCACCATCACCGTCGCGTTGGGAACATCAACACCAACTTCAATCACCGTCGTCGCGACGAGCGCGTCGATCAGCCCGGAGCGAAACCGGCCCATGATCTGATCCCGCGTCGCCCCTTTGAGTTTGCCGTGCATCACCGCGATGCGCTTGCCCGAAAGCGCTCGCTCTTCCAGATGTTTCGCCGTGGTGCGCACATCGCGCAGCGCCCCGCCTGACTCAATCGCAGGCAGCACGACATACGCCTGGTCTCCCTGATCAATCCGCGTGCGCACGAACTCGAACACTTCCTCCCGTTGTGAAGGCTCAACCACGCGCGTCGCGATTGGCTTTCTTCCCGGCAGCATGCCTCGAATCGTTGTGATGTCAAGATCGCCGAAGATCGTCATCGCCAGCGTCCGCGGGATTGGCGTCGCGGTCATGACCAGCACATGAGGCGCCCGATCGCGTCCGTCCGCGCCGCCGCCGCTTTCACCGTTCGCGGTCTTCTGCCTGAGCACCGCCCGTTGATGTACACCAAAGCGATGCTGCTCGTCGATCACGACCACCGCGAGATCCTTGAACCGCACCGTCTCAGTCAGGAGCGCGTGCGTCCCCACCACGATGTCCGTTTCGCCCGATTCAATGCGCGAGAGCGTTTCAGCTCGCTCCTCGCCGCGTTTGGCGCCGGTGAGCAGGTCGATGCGCACATTTGAGCCAGCCAGCATTTCCGCCAGCGTCAAAAAGTGCTGCTCCGCCAGCAGTTCTGTTGGCGCCATCATCGCGCCCTGCATTCGATCCGCCGCCGCCATCAGCATCGCGTACAGCGCCACCACCGTCTTCCCCGAGCCAACATCGCCTTGAATCAACCGATTGGCAGGCTGCTCTTTCTGTAAGTCCCGTGCGATTTCGCGCACCGCAGCATCCTGACCCATCGTTAGCTCAAAGGGCAGCCGGGCGCGAATGTGCGCATCGATTTGCTTGCTCCAGTGCAGTGCGGGCGCGCGCACGCTTCGCTCCATGTACGCCCTTTTCATCTGCAGCCCAAGCTGCAGGAGCAGCAGCTCGTCATAGGCGAGCCGGCGCTGGGCCTGGGCGGCTTCATCCAGACTTTCAGGTCGATGCGCCATCCGGTACGCCTCGCGCAGGCTGGGAAGGGCCCGTTCTTTCCGATGCGCTTCGGGCAGGTGATCTTCGATCAACTCGATCGCTGGATCGAGGATTCCCTGAATGACAATGTCGAGCACTCGCGGCGAAATATCCTCGGTTCCCGGGTAGACAGGACGCAGCCGCTCGCGGCGCCGCTTCGGCTCCGTGTTTGCTTCGTCAGCCAGCGGCTCCCAGGTTGGATTGGTCACTTGCAATCCGCCGCCAAACTTCCGCGACTTCCCCTGCACACGAATCCGCGATCCCGGGTGAATCCGGCTCCGCAGATACCCGCCGTTGAACCACACCAGATCGAGCCGACCCGTTTCATCCATCAGCACCGCTTCAAATCGGGACTTGGGAGGACGCCCGGCGACGCGCGTCGCGGTGACCTCTCCGCGGGCGGTCACCACTTCGTTGGCGCGCAGGTCACTGATGGCGGCCTCGGCGGCCTCGTGCTCATAGCGGTGGGGGAGCAGGTGAATCAGATGGGCGACCGAAGGGAGGCCCATCGCGCGCAGCGCCGCGCCACGCTTCTTGCCCACTCCGGGAAGATCCTCGACGGGCGTCGTCAGTTTCAGGCTGGTCTTCGTCGCCACGAGCCGAGCATAACCATCCGCCCGCGCATGAAAAAACGCGCCGGCTCGACCCGACGCGCTTCTATGTAGTTGGTGAGATAGGAGAGGGTGTGTGGCTATCTCGTCATGGTGTTCAGAATCACGATCTCGACCCGCCGGCTCTCCTTCTTGGAGCCCTTGGGGTTGCTCGCGCCGAACGCCGCTGCATACATGCGATCTTTCTCAACGCCCCGGCTCGCCAGATAGTCCTCGACCGCGAGGGCTCGCTCGCTGCTCAGTCTCTCGTTGGTCTTCCACTGGGACTTTCGGATGGGATCTCCGTCGGTGTGTCCGGCGATGCGGATCAGATGACCCGCGTAGCTGCTGTTGAGAATTTCAGCGATCTGATCCAGCGTCTTCTTTGCCTCGCCCTTGAGCGAGGTTTTGCCTGAAGCAAAGAGGACATCCCCGGGAACATCAACGACAAGTTCGCCAGCCCGCGTGCTTGTCGTGACGCCGCCGATGCCCTCGAAACCAGTCGCGAAGGTCTGGCCTGTCGGGGCGGCGGGGGTCCGTGACAGTTCCGCGAGTCGATCGTTCTCAGCCCGCAGCGCCCGCAGTTCTCCGTCAAAGAGAGACCGCTGGCCTTCTGTCTGCGCGAGTGCTTTTTCGAGCTGGCCGTTGCGTGTGCGCAGGTCCATATTTTCAGACTCAAGCAGATCGACGCGCTGCTCCATGTCCGATGAGCACCCGCTGAGCACAACCGCCGCCACTGCCGCCAGCGCACATGCTCGAAGCGCTCCTGCGATGGATTTCCAGTTCCTCGAACGCTTCATGCGATTGAATCCTCCATGATTCAGTTGTTGATGTCCTTTTTTAGCAGCCCGCGGATCGTATTTCAGCCTTGGGCTCAGGCACACGCTTGCGCCATCTCAATTCTTCGGCCATTTCGCCCCGGATGCCTGAACAAACACCTTTTCCACCTACGGCAGATCAATCGGCGCCCGGGCGATCGCGGAAATCACACGCTCGACGCCGGGTTTGAAGTAGATGAGCAAGATCGTCGCGAGAGCCAGATGTGGCCCGTAGGGCAATGCGTGCCCTTCGCGCTTGAAGACGCTCGCTGACATCAGACTCAAAATCGCCCAGGCGATTCCGAAAAACGGGGCGATGAAAAACGCGATGAGCGGGTCGAACAGCCCGAGACAGGCGCCCACCGCGGCCAGCAGGTGCGCATCACCCGCGCCCATCGCCTCTTTTCCGAAGGCCAGCGACCCCAGGATGCGCACAATCCACACGACTCCGCCGCCGGCCAGCAGCCCCGCGAGCGAGCCGCCCAACGCGCTCATCCACAGGCTGGGTTCACCCGAGGCGCCGGCGCCCAGCCACCAGCCCAGCCCTAGACCCATGGCCGCCGGCGCGAGAAAGAGCGTCTCACGCCACATTTCCCGCCTGATATGCGGGTAGCTCACCCAATAGGGGTTGGCGTCGTCGGCGTCTGCGTCATCGGGCGCGAGTCGCCGGAGGGCGAGCCCGATGATGAGCCCCAGCGCCATCCCGATGGTCATGAACTTGATCGGGGCGTTGACCTTGAGCCCTGCGACGAATCCAAGACTCATCAGCGCCATCGCAGGTCCGGTGAGCAGGAGCACACGGTGAAGCAGGGGGCCGATCCGCACAGGGGCGTTTTCTGGTGTTGATGTCTCGGCGGCGGGCTTGTCTTTCTCAGCTGCGGCTGCTTTCGCTTCAGTCTCAGTTGCCCAGCTTTCATACTCGTGATCGAAGCTGCGCGGAATGACGCCGAGCTTGAGCAGCCCGATCGCCAGCGCCAGCCCTCCGGTTCCGAGAAGGGCCGCGAGTGTGATCTGCCAGCCGAATGTCGGGATTGTCCAGGGCCACGCAGGATCGCCCATCAGGCTGCCGCGTGTGGCGCCGAACCAGACAGCGTGGGCGGTATGCCCGATGACCCCGACCACTGTGGCAGTCCAGGGCAGGATGAGAGGGATCATGAATGTGCGCGCGTCGATCAACGTCATCGCGATGAGGCTCGCGATCAGGCTGAAGTGAATCAGCAGCGCGGGCCACATCCATCTGATTCCTTCGTTGGACCAGTCGGGGCGAAGGCCTTCGACATCAAGCCCCACCTGCTTGAGGAGCGCCGGGCTCATGAACCACAGGACATACAGCGATCCGAAGAGGAGCGCCATCAGGAGTTCGATGAGCGGGTATTCACATGAAATCGGGCTTTTACAAAAGCGGCATTTTCCTCGCAGCCAGAGCCAGCCGAAAATCGGGAAATTTTCCGTCCAGCGGAGCTTTGTCCCGCACCTGGGGCAGGCCGACGGCGGGTGGACAATGTTTTCCCCTTTCGGGAGCCGGTAGACCAGCACATTGGTGAAGGAGCCGACGATCGCGCCCAGCGCGAAGATGAAGCCGAGCCCGGTCAGCGAGGCCATCCATTGCACGAGCTTGAGGTGGGCTGAGGCGTCCATCAGTCTGCGGTGTCCGCAGCGGAGTCAGAGCCGCCGGGGGCTTTGCCATCTGCGCGGGTGGTCAGTTCCTCGATGCGCTGCTCAGCGATGGAAAGAATCTCCTGCGATCGTTTGATGAGCTTGGTTCCGCGTTCAAAGTCGCGCAGCGAATCTTCAAGTTTGACATCTCCGGATTCGAGCCGGTCGATGATCTCTTCAAGCTCGCTCACCGCCTGCTCGAAATCGAGCGCCGTTGGGTCAGGTGGCTTCTCTTCTTTTCGTTGCGACTTGCTCACGCCTGGAACCTATCGGCAGGATCGACGCCAGTCCATCCCATCACATTCACTTCTCCTGAACATTGTCAACGCGGGAGCGAATCTCGCCATCCGTCAGAACTGTGGTGATGTGGTCGTCTCGCGCGACTTCACTGGTTGATCGTATCGCGTTGCCATGCGCGTCCAGAGTGATGGAATAGCCTCGGCGGAGCACGCTTTCTGGGCTGGCAATACGCAGCGAGCGGTCGAGAGCAGCGAGTTGTTCGAGGCGAAATCGCATGATGGAGTCGCGGGTGCGGGTGAGATTCCGAGCGAGCATCGACAGGCGCTCATGATCGAGCGTGGCGCGGGCGGCGCGCGTCAGGCGGGCGCTCAGCTCGGTGAGACGGGTGTGGCGGCGGGCGAGTTCAGCCGCGGGTCTGCGGGCGGTGAGGCGGGCGTGGAGTTGGTGAAGATGTTGTCGCTTCTCGAAGATGAGCTGTGCGGGACGCCGAAAACAGGGGCGTTGCTCGAGGGCGCGCAGTCGCTCATTCGATCGGGCGGTGCGGGTGGCGAGGCCGGCTTGGAGACGACTTGCAAGTCTTTCGATCTGCTCAGTGAGGGCGTCGCGATCGGGAACAGCGCGCATCGCGGCCTGCGTGGGCGTCGCGGCGCGCACGTCCGCGGCGAGTTCGGCGAGTGTGACATCCGTCTCGTGACCGATCGCAGCGATGGTGGGAAGCGCGGAGTCCGCAACGGCGCGCACGACGGCTTCCTCATTGAAAGCCCAAAGGTCTTCGAGGCTGCCGCCGCCGCGTGTGAGGATGATGGTGTCGACGCCGAGGTCTGTGCGTTCGCGATTAATGCGCGCGATGGCGCCCACGATTTCGCCAGCTGCTTGATCGCCCTGCACACGGACATCACAGATGAGGGCGCCGACGGCGGGAGAGCGGCGTTTCATGGTGTCGAGCACATCATGGAGGGCCGCGCCTGTGCGCGAGGTGATGATCGCGACGCGGCGGGGAAAGACCGGGAGCGCGCGCTTGCGGGAATCGTCAAAGAGTCCTTCTGCGCGCAATTTCCTGGATAACTCGCGCAGCTGCACATCGAGTGCGCCGGCGCCGACGGGTTGGGCGCTGTCCACATAGAGCTGGGTGCGTCCCTGGCGCGGAAAATGCTCGATGCGGCCGGAAGCGACGATCTCCATGCCGTCTTCGAGCGCGAAGCGCGATTTCCGGGCTGCGGAGGCGAACATCACGCAACTGACGACAGCGTGCGCATCCTTGAGGAGAAAGTACTTGTGCGTGCGATCATTGAGATTGCTGACTTCACCGACGACGCGCACGCGGGCGGGGAGTCGGTCTTTGAGGGCGCCGTCGATCATGGCGGCGAGCTGGCTGACCGTGATGCGGGTCACGGGCTCGCGTGGATTCACAGCCGATGACTTTGGTTCGCTTTCGGATTTTTTTGACGTGGGCGACTCTTCGGGCGTTTTCTTTGCAGAGAGGCGATCGGGGTCGAAGAAGAGGCGGCCTTGCGTTTCGGGTTTCTTTTTGCGTCGGGCCATCGGCGGCATCTTATGCGGTGCGTCGCGGTTTGACGGCGCCAATGTGATTCGCCCCAGCTAGAAGTGGATGGGGAGTCCTTCTGCCTGCCATTTTTGGATGAGGAGCTGGGCGTCGGTGAGTGTGCGCTCCAGACGGATGGCGGCGTCGTTGAGGGAGCGGTAGAGCTCGGCGTTGCTGATGAGCTGGCCGACGGTTCCCTCACCGGCGTTGATGGCTGAGGCGGTTGTGCGCACTTCCTGGATCGCGAGGCCGAGCGAGTCTGCAGCGGCTGCGATCTCGCGGGCGGTTTCATCGAAGCGTGTGCGCATATCGCCGGCGGCTGTGCGCACATCGTCGGCGGCGCCTTGTATTGATTGAGCGGTTTCGCTCCATGTTGTGAAGAGTGTGCGAGCTTCTTCGATGGTTTCCTGCAGGCGGGCCGCAGAGGCTTTGACGTCGGCGAGGAGCTGGGGGTCGGAGGTCCAGGACTCGACGCCGGCGACGGCGTTGTCGATGCGCGCGATGGCGCTGGCGATATTTGCAGGCTTTACGCCGGCGTCCACTTCGGCGGGTGTGACGGGGGCGGTCAGCTCATCGAAGCGCCGGCCCATGTTGGCGACGGCCTGGGCGGCGTCATCGAGGCCGCTGAGCTGCCCTTCGACCATGGAAGCGATCTGATCAAAAATGGTATAGGCGGTCGCGGTGATGGTTTCATCTTCGGTGAAGTATTGGATCGGCAGATGTGTTCCATTGGCGACTTTGAATGAGAGGGCGCCGTCGCCGATCAGGCCAATCTGGATTCCGACGTTGAGGTGGCGGGGGATGCGGACGTCCTTGTGAATGGCGAGGATGAGCTCGACGCCCATGCCGTCGGCTGTGGGTTCGGTGATGGGCGCCATATCGCGCACTTCGCCGATGGGGACGCCGTTGAGAAGGACGCTGGAGCCTCGGACGAGTCCTTCTGCGGTGTCAAGGCGTGCGTTGAGGCGCCAGGTGCGTTCTTTGAGAAAGGAAAGCTCGCCGAAGACAAGCAGGATGCCAGCGAGGCCGACGACGCCGATCAGAGCGGTGAGACCGATCGCCATATCTCGAAGAGCCGGTCGCATGGCGATTGAGTCCCCTTTCGGTTATGGGTTCGGTGAGTGCGGGCTGGTTAGTGTGGCGCCCATTTTTGTGTGGCGACGGTGTCCTGACGGGGATCGTAGTGCCCTGTGAGGAATCGGCGCACGCGGTCATCCTCGGATTGGGCGATCTGTGTGAATGTTCCTTCGGCGATCACGGCGCCGTCATAAAGCATCATCAGGCGGTCGGCGACTTTGCGGGCGCTGGCGAGGTCGTGGGTGACGACGATGCCGCTGACGCCGAGTTCGTCGCGAAGTTGGAGGATGAGTTCGTTGATGCCGTCGGATCGGACGGGATCGAGTCCGGTGGTGGGCTCATCGTAGAGCATCAGGCTTGGTTTTCTGATAATGGCGCGGGCGAGACCGACGCGCTTTTTTTGGCCGCCTGAGAGTTCTGTGGGGAGCTTTGGCTGCATTCCGTCGAGGCCAACGGTCTTGAGGGCGTCTGCGACATGATCGCGCTGCTCGGAGCGCGTGAGCCTGGCGTGCTCGCGGAGGGGGAAAAGGACGTTCTCCTCGACGGTCATGGAGTCAAAGAGGGCGGCTTGCTGGAAGAGGAAGCCGATCTGGGCGCGAATCTCATTGAGCTGGGCGGGTTTTGCCTTATCGACGCGCTGATCGCGGAACCACACCTCGCCGCGATCGGGCTTGATGAGTCCGACGATGTGCTTGAGGACGACAGACTTTCCAACGCCGGAGGGGCCGAGCACGACCGTGGTCTTACCTTGGGGGAAGTTCATGGTGGCGCTGCGGAGGACGCGCTGGGAGCCGAACCGTTTGTGGAGTTTGATGAGTCGCACGATGGCGGGGTCGGGCGCGGTGGGCGCCAGGGGTGTGGGCGCCGGTTCCTGTGTTTCATCGTGGGGAAGATTCACGCAGCTATCATCCTCGATATGGGAGAGCGAATCGAGCGACAACTGATTCACAAGGGTTCAAAGTTTGATTTTGAGCAGGTGACGACTCGGACATCGTCGGGGGCGATCGTGACGCGCGAAGTGGTGCGGCATCCGGGGGCGGTGGTCATCGTGCCGATTCTGGGTGATGGGAGGCTGGCGCTGATTCGCAACTATCGCGTGGCGGTGGGTAAGAAAGTGTGGGAGCTTCCGGCGGGTACGATTGACCCGGGGGAAGAGCCGAACGTCTGCGCCAGTCGGGAGTTAGTCGAGGAAACGGGGTATGAGGCAGGTGAGCTGACGCCGCTGGGGGCGTTTTTCACGACGCCTGGGATGACGGATGAGCTTATGCACGCATTTGCAGCGACCGATCTTCGGGAAGTGGGCCAAAAGCTTGAAGAAGGTGAGGATATTGAGTTGCGCCTTGTGCCAACGGCTGAGGCGATCGGCATGATTGACTCTGGTGAGCTTGCGGATGGGAAGTCGATGGTGGCAATTTTGCTTGCTGAGCGTCGAGGCTTGCTCAGTGAAACCGTGACAGCCGGTGAGGTTCATAAAAAACCATGAGCTTCACGGACCGCGACTACAACCAGTCTGAGGGAGGCGGAAAGGTTCGTCACGTCTTCGGGCGGATCTTCGGTGACTCGGAGAATCCGTTGGGGTGGTCGTTGCCTCTGGGCTCAGCGTTTGGGATTCGCGTGAAGCTGCATTTGCTGTTCGTGATTCTGATTCCGAGTTTTATTCTGTGGTCGATCACGAAGGATGGCTGGGGGGCGATGTATACGACGCTCATCATGGGCACGCTCTTCGCGGTGGTGCTGGTGCATGAGTTTGGGCATTGCTTTGCGTGTCGATGGGCGGGGGGTGATGCGGATGAGATTATTTTGTGGCCGCTGGGCGGGTTGGCGATGTGCGCGCCGCCGCATACCTGGCGCGCGAATCTGATTACGACGGCGGGCGGGCCGCTGGTGAATGTGGTTTTGTTTCCGATCACGAGCGCGGCGCTGGCGGTGATGGGGTACCCCGAATCTATTTTGTTCAACCCGTTTAATTGGGTTCCGGCGCTGACGGCGTCGGGGTCGTGGGTGTACCTGGTGGTGTGGGTGCTGCACGCGGTGAACTTGATGATTCTGGCGTTCAATGTGCTGCTTCCGATGTATCCGATGGATGGGGCGAGATTGGTGCAGGCGTTGCTCTGGCGCAAACAGGGGTATCGGAAGGCGACGGAGATCACGACGATTGCGGGTGTGGTTGCGGCGGGGGTTGTGGGGATTTTTGCGATTCTGACCAACCAGATGATGCTGCTGGCGATCGCGTTCTTTGGAGGGCTTGTCTCGTGGCAGACGAGGCAGCAGGTGCGGATGGAGGAGTACAGCGCTGTCGGGGGTGGGTACAGCGTGCCTGAATGGACAGCGGAAGCTGAAGATCCCGGGAAAGAGCGGCAGCGACGGGCAGAGGAAAAACAGCATGAGCGCGAGGAGAAGGAGCGGGCGGAGGTGGATCGGATTCTGGCGAAGATCGCGGAGAAGGGGATGGGGAGCTTGAGCGTTCGTGAGAAGCGGGCTCTGCACAGCGCGACGAAGAAGAGGCAGGGCGGGTAAACTCGCCGACGGGCGATTCCCAAGAAGGCGCAGGCAGCGCATAGACCACACGAGCCACGGAGCACGATCAAAACGTCATGGGCATTTATGACCGCGAGTACATCCGGAGCGGGCGCAAGACTCCGGGGGCAGTGGGCGGGATGCGGATGTGGTCGTTCAACACCTGGTTGATCGTGATTAATGTGGCGGTGTTTTTTCTAGGTGGTGTGCTGGGAAATGCAACCGGTCTGGTGGCGGTGGACATGGGGACGTTTCACGATCGGAATGCGTCGTCGGTGCAGATTGAGCGGGCGGTGGAAGCGCCGGCGGCGCCGAGCAATTCGGTCCGGTTCAGGCGGGTGCTCGTTGATCCACAAACGCAGGAGGTTGTGGGATTTCATGAGTATCAGTGGATGCAGCCTTTGGAGGCGTACTTCCATTTTTCGACGGCGAAGTTTTTTGGGTTGGAAGTGTGGAGGCTGATCGGTTTTCAGTTTTTGCATGCGAACTTCACGCATCTGTTATTCAACATGATCGGGCTGTACTTCTTTGGCGGGCTGGTGGAGGGATATCTGGGATTCAAGCGGTATGCAGCGTTTTATCTGGTGAGCGGGATCTGCGGGGCGCTGATGTACCTGGTCTTGAACGGGATTGGTTTTTTGGTGATGCAGTCCAATCCGCAGTTGCACATTCCCGGATTGCTGTTCAATAATCCGCACATGCCGCTCATTGGGGCGTCGGCGGGTGTGTTTGGCGTGTTGATGGCGGCGGCGTTTGTGGCGCCGAATGCGAGGATTTTGGTGTTCTTCATTCTGCCGATGCGTCTGGCGACGGCGGCGTATGGCATGGCGATCCTGGCGTTTATTAATTTGGTGACGGGGGCAGCGAATGCGGGCGGCGAGGCGGCACACATGGGGGGGGCGCTGGCGGGGTTCTTTTTCATCAGGCACACGCATTTGCTGCATGATTTTTTTGATATTTTCGGGTCTGCGAAGAAGGCTGGGGCGGGGGCTCGCGATTCGGCGGCGAGGAAGATCAGCCGGGCGCCGAGCGATGGTGAACTGGATAGGATTCTGTCGAAGGTGGCGACGGGCGGGCTGCACAGTTTGACGGAGGCAGAGCGGCGGACGTTGCGGCGGGCGACGGAATCGCGCCGGCGGTAGCCTCTGGGCGCAGATGGCGATTACGTTTGAGATTCTGGAGCGGTCGGCGTCGACGGGGGCGCGTGTGGGGAGAGTGCATACGCCGCACGGAAGTTTCCAGACGCCGGCGTTCATGCCGGTGGGGACGCGGGCTTCGGTGAAGGGGCTGATGCCTGATCTTGTGGCGCAGACGGGGAGCGAGATCATCCTTTCCAATACCTATCACCTGCTGCTGCGCCCGGGTCCGGAGTTGATCGCGGGGCGGGGCGGGCTGCACGAGTTCATGCGGTGGTCCGGGCCGATTTTGACCGACTCGGGCGGGTATCAGGTGTATTCGCTTTCGGATACGAATCGTGTGACGGATGAGGGGGTGGTGTTCAAGAGCGTGGTGGACGGGCGGATGATCGAGATGACGCCCGAAGTTTCGATGGAGACGCAGCACAAGCTTGGCGCGGACATCATGATGGCGTTTGACGATTGTCCGCCTTCGGTTGATCCGACGACGATGAGCGAGGCGCGGCTGCGTCTGGCGAAGACGGCGACGGCGTCGTACAAGCGCGGGTATGACCACAACGTGAGGCTGGATGAGTCCAATGAGCGCACGGTGCGGTGGCTGGAGCGGTGCGCGCAGTTTCACAACAAGAGCGGGCGAGCGGAGACGCAGGCGCTCTTTGGGATTGTGCAGGGCGGGGCGGACCTGGAAAAGCGGGATTGGTCTATTGAGAGGATCTGCGCGATCGAGCTGCCCGGGTATGCGATCGGCGGGGTGGCGGTGGGGGAGGGGTTTCCCGACATCGTTCGAGTGGTGGAATATGTGGCGCCGAAACTGCCTGATGCGAAACCTCGGTATCTGATGGGGGTCGGGTATGAGCGTGATCTCGTGGCGGCGGTGCGGGCGGGATGCGACATGTTTGATTGCGTGCTGCCGACACGGAACGGGAGGAATGCGAACGCCTTCACGCCGACGGGGCAGGTTCGGCTGAAGAACGCGAAATTTGCGGAGGATGATCGCCCAATAGATGAGGGGTGCGATTGCGCGGCGTGCTCGGCTTCCGGGGCCTGCGTTGGAGCTGGGCCGTTCTCGCGGGCGTATTTGCGGCATCTGTTTCAGGCGGGGGAGATGTTGGGGCCGATTCTGGTGAGTTTGCACAATGTTCGGCACTTCCAGAGGCTCATGTTGGACATCCGGGGGACGATCCGCGATGATGACTGGTCTGCATTTGCCCGGCGTTGGCCCGTGGCGGCCGCTGGCGTTCTGGGGGTCGCCTCATCTGGTGCATGAGCCGCAGCTTCTCGGAGTGGCGGGTGGCGGTTTGCCGTTTCGTTGCCTCGGACGGTGAGTCTGTGTCTGTCCCTCCGTTTTTCCTTTTGACGCATTCAGAGCTATGAATGCACGTTCGATTTTCCTGATTCAAGAATTTCCAGATTCACTCCAGTTTGATTCACTCTTGAAGGAATCCAGCGCGATGACGCTTTACAACAACACTATTGATTCGCACTTCACCTTGGCGATGGCGCCGGGTGTGCCCGGGCTTGGGAACGGCGTCACCGATGGCGCCGCGACGCCATTGCAGGGGCAGGATGGCTCGACTGGCGCTCCGGCGGGGAAGACGCCTAGCCCGTTTGGCGGGATATTTCCCTTCCTTATCATTTTCATGCTTCTGATCATGTTCCTTCCGATGCTTGCCGGTCGGAAGGAGAAGAAGCGGAAGGCTGAGCTGCTCGCGAGCATTTCGAAGCACGATCGCGTGCAGACAGTCGGGGGCGTCATTGGGACGGTCGTGGACGTGCGCGGCGCCGAGATTGTTCTGAAGGTTGATGAATCCACGAACACGAAGATTCGCTTTGCGCGTGCGTCTGTTCAGCAGGTGCTGAAGAAGGCGGGGGCGCCGGAGCCGTCGAGCGATATTGTCGAGCCGGCAGTCGCCGCCACTGTGTAATCAATCAAGATATTCCACCGTCCTGTCGCGTCCAGATTTGCACGAGCTATTCACGTTATGAACTATACGATTCGCAATGTTGTTCTGATCCTCATCGTTCTTGTTGTTTCGGGGTTTTCGATCTTTCCGCCCGATGCGAAACTGCGCAAGGGAAAGGATCTCGCTGGCGGAGTGACGCTGGTGTACACGGTCGATCTCGAAGGGGTCGAGAATCCGAGCGACACGATCGAGCAGATGATCGATGTTCTGAAGCGGCGAGTTGATCCGAAGGGTCTTTTTGAGATTTCCTTCGTGCCGCAGGGGCGCAATCGAATTGAAGTGAGCATGCCGCTTCCAACCAAGGATGTGATGCGGCTGCGCGATGACTACACCGCGCTCATTGACAAGCTCGCCGAGCGGGCGATTGATTCTGCGGAGCTGGATCGCGCGCTGCGGCTCGATGAGAGCGATCGGACGCGGCGGCTGAAAGAGATTGCAGGCGCGAATCAGGCGAGACTTGCGCTTCTGGAGAACGCAGCTGAGGCGCATGATGCGTCCGTCGCAGCGCGGGCTGAGTATGAGCAGATCAAAGACGATCCGGGAATGCTGCCCGAAGAAATTGAAGAGGCGCAGCTGGCGGCGGGCACAGCGATGGTCGGCTTTGAGGAGGCGCGCAATGCAGTTCTGGCGACTTCGATCGCGAAGAATCGTGTGGAGCGGATGTTGCAGCTCTCAACTGAAGAGCGGTTCATTCGCAATGACGAGACAAAGGACGTTGAGAAGCTTCCGAGCGCACGGCAGCTTGCGCTGGACCAGTTGCTCGCAGAGCATCCTGAAGCTGCAGATGAGATTCAGGAAATTGTTGAGTCGTTTGAAATTTATGCAGGGAAACGGCGCGGGCTTGATGACACAAGCGACCTGAAGCGTTTGCTGCGCGGGGCGGGCGTGCTGAACTTTCGCATCGCGGTGGAGCCGGGCGAACACCCGCAGGAAGCGCGCCTGCGTCAAGAGCTGCGCGAGCGCGGGCCGACCGGTGTTGACGCGGATGATGTCAAGTGGTTCCCATTGCATGATGTTGGAGCGTGGTACGACTCCAAGCAGGAGTTTGAATCGCTAAAGGCGAATCCGGCCGGATTCCTAGCTAGGCGAGAGTTGGTTGGCGAGGAGCACGATGGTGCGTACTACGCTCTCCTCTGGGATACTGACGCTCAGGCGATGACGGAGTCGGACGGGAAGTGGCGCGTTACACGAGCGTATGAGTCGCGCGACACATTCGGACGCCCTTCGATTGTGTTCAATACAGATTCGCTTGGGGGTTCTTTGCTCGGCGAACTGACCGGGGCCCACATCGGCAAGCCGATGGCGGTGCTCCTGGATAATCGTGTGTACACGGCGCCGAATCTAACTGGTCGAATCACGACGAACGGGCAGATTGTTGGCACGTTCTCGGCGGAAGACATTGATTACATCCGACGCACGCTGGGCGCAGGCTCCCTGCAGGCGAAGCTGGCGCCGGCTCCGATTTCGGAAGAAGTGGTCGGGCCGCAGCTTGGCGCCGATAACTTGCGGGCGGGTTTTCGCGCGTCGTGGATCGCGTTGATCGTTGTCGCACTGTTTATGGTGATGTACTACTTCACGTCTGGTTTTGTCGCTGTGTTTGCGCTTATTTGCAACGCGGTGATGATTCTTGGCGCCATGAGTCTTGCGCGGGCGGCGTTTACGCTTCCCGGCATCGCGGGCATTGTGCTGACGTTCGGCATGGCGGTGGATGCAAATGTGCTCATCTACGAGCGCATTCGCGAAGAGCTTGAAGCCGGGAGCGATCTCAAGACGGCGGTGCGTCTTGGGTATCAGAAGGTGATGTCGACGATTGTCGATGCGAATGTGACGAATCTGATCGTCTGTCTGGTGCTCGGGTACACGGCGACGACCGAGATTCGCGGATTTGCGATTACGCTGGGCATCGGCATTGTCGCGACGCTCTTTAGCTCGCTGTTCATCACGCGGGTGATCTTCACGATTCTGGTTGAGCATGTGAAGATCAAGCGGATGGTTCAGTTGCCAATGGTGGTGCCGGGGTTGCAGCGTGCGTTGAGTCCGCAGATCGATTGGTTGAAAGGACGGCCGTTCTTCCTGTTTATCTCAACAATCCTGCTTGGGATTGGCATTGGGATGGTTGTGATACAGGGGGAGGAGATGCTTGGCTACCAGTTCCGTGGGGGCACGGTTGTTGATGTGTCGTTCAAGGACGGGCCGGATGGTGAGCGAATTGTCAAATCGCGCGATGAGGTGGAAGGGAAGATTCTCGAACAGGTGGATCTGGCGCCGCCCGATTCAGAGGCGGCGCGAATGCGCGATGTGGAGATCATCCCGGTCGAGCCGCAAGCGGGCGGGGTGATTTCAGATCGATTCAAGATCAAGACGATTGCGTCAGATTCAGCGATGGTGGCGGAGTTTGTAAGCCGGGCTCTGGAGGATTGGATCGACACCCAGCCTCCACTTCGCTTTACCGGCGCAGGGGACATGGACACCAACACCGCGCCGGTGTATCGCGTGCTTGATCCCGTATTGGGCGAGAACATTGACATGCCCGCGATTCGAGATCGCGTGGACGAGGTGATGGGTGGTGTGGCGATTGTCCTGGCGGACCTTGACCCGCCGCCTTCCAGATCGAGTCTTGAAGCGCGTTTGCGGCAGATTCGCAATCAGCCTGACTTTGAGGATATGGCTGACCGGTCAGCCGAGGTTCGCATTCTTCAGGGAACGGAAGATCGGGTCGAGGCGGCAGCGATTATTGTGGGCGATCCCGCCATCTCCGAACTCACCGATAATCGCGTCTGGCGCACCGAGCTTGCGGAAAAGGAATGGCGCCTGGTGCGCGAAGCGCTGACGAGTTCGACAACGCTGGCGGGCGTGCAGTCGTTTGATGCAGAGATCGCGCGAACGTTCCGGGCCCGGGCGATTGTCGCGGTCGGGCTCAGCCTGCTTGGAATCCTGATCTACATTTGGATTCGCTTTGGTTCGCTGCGGTATTCGGTCGCTGCGATTGTTGCGCTACTTCACGATGTCATTGCAGTTGTCGGACTGATTGCGCTGGCAGAGATCGTGTACCACGCGAGTCCGAGCATTGCAGGGGCGCTGCTGATTGAGCCTTTCAAGATTGATCTCGGCCTGATCGCAGCGCTGCTAACGATTATTGGTTATTCACTGAACGACACTATCGTGATTCTCGATCGCATTCGTGAGAATCGCGGGAAGCTTGCGTATGCGAGCCGGAAAGTCGTGAATAACTCCATCAATCAAACGATCAGCCGAACGCTCATTACGTCGGGCACAACGCTGCTCGCAGTCGGAATCATGTATGTCGTCGGAGGCGAGGGCATCCGCTCATTCACCTTTGCGTTGCTCTGCGGCGTGGTGGTAGGGACGTACTCGTCGATCGCTGTCGCTTCGCCCTTGGTGTATTCGGCCAAGATGACGTCTGGGCCGACGCGATCCCGGTCGGGTCAAACTGGGAGCGATTCTCACTCCGAGCAGAATGAGCTGATGCACGCCTGAATCAAAAGGAAGATCAACCACCGGGGCCTAGAGAACCGATTTAATATGCACGAATGGATGGGTGAGCAGCCGCTGGCTCACCCAGAGAGAAAGCTTTCGGAGCGACTTCCATGCGGGACGTGCCACATCGGATCATCCTCTTGGCGCTCATGCTGGTTGGCGTGTGGATCGTCACCTATTGGCTGTGGCCGGGGGGCACGCAGGGCGATCGTGAGCCGCCGATTACATTTTCCGACGCGCCGCCGGCGTTGGCGAACGACGATAGCGAGCCTGCGCTAGATAAAGGTCTTGGGGTGAGTGAGACGCTGGAGGTTGTGCCTGACGCGGCTCACGGCGCGGGCGACTCAGTTGACGTTATCGAAGCTGGCGATGATCCTGATCTTGCGCTGCTTCCGCCTGAGTTTGATGACTATGTTGTGAAAAAGGGTGATGATCTGATGTCCCTCGCGGATCGTATTTATGGCGACGAACGACTTTGGCATGCGATCGCCAAAGCGAATAAGAGCATCGATCCCAAGCGTCTGCGAGTCGGGACAACGCTGCGCATCCCGCGCAACCCCGCCAACATCGAAGGGGTGATCGTGGATGCTCGCACAGCCGAGCCCGTCGAAGAGCCAACGCTTCCGGCGCCTGCGCCTATTGAATACACGGTGGAGCCGGGCGACATGCTGAGTGGCATCGCCAAGCAGTTTTATGGCAAGCACACCGCGTGGACAGTTATATTTGAAGCGAATCGGCACACGATTGACGCGCCCGAGGATATTCGTCCCGGGATGAAGCTGGTGATTCCGCCGCCGCAATCGCTTCCGGCTGAACTGCGGGCTGGCGTTGGCGAGGGCCGGGCCGATGGCTGAGTCCGCCGGGCCGATTATTGTCACAGGCGGCGCTGGTTTCGTGGGAGCGAACCTTGTCGCAGAGATTTACCGCCGGGATCCTGAGGCGGAAGTGCTGGTGATTGATCCACTGACCTCGGGATCGTTCGCCAACATCGTCGAGGCATGTTTGCGCAAGGGTGTGGGGGGGTTCCCAGGTGATTTTCTGGCAGAGCCGGTGTTTTTGGAGGGCGCCGACTGGGCCGGGCTTGATTCTTCATCCGCGCCGCGCGCTGTCTTCCATCTGGGCGCGAACACGGATACGACGGTTGATGATGAAGCGAAAATGATGGATGACAACACAGAAGGTTTCGATGAAATGATGCTTGCGTGCGCATCATCGGAGACGCCGCTTGTGTATGCGTCATCCGCGGCGACCTATGGAACACCTCCGCATGTCGCGGATCGGCAGCCATTCCCCGAGGAGGCCGCCGGCTCGCCGAACAATGTGTACGGGTTCAGCAAGTGGATCATGGAGAATCGGCATCGGCGTTTTGCTGAGTTGTGGCGCGATGGGAACGATGAGGAGCCGCACATTGTCGGGCTGCGTTATTTCAACGTGTTCGGCCCCGGTGAATCGCGCAAGGGGAAGATGGCTTCGATGGTCTTCCAGCTTGCGCAGCAGGTGATCGCAGGGAAGAGCCCTCGGCTGTTTGCCGACGGTTCGCAGGCCCGCGATCAGGTGTATGTAGATGATGTGGTGAGCGCTACTCTACTGGCAGCCGATTCGGGGGCTGAGCCGGGGATTTATAACTGCGGGTCCGGCATCGCGACGAGCTTCAGCGACATGGCTGGCGCAGTTCGGGAGGGCGTGGGCGTGTCGGCGACTGATCGCCCGACGGATTACTTTGACATGCCAGCGGAGATTCGGGCGTTTTATCAGGAGTACACCTGCGCGGACCTGAAGCGAACGAAGAAGGCGCTGAACTGGGCGCCGGCCCATGATCCGCGTGATGCGATGGTTCAATATGCCGCTATGCTGGCTGAAAACGCCCGCGTGCGCGCTATGTAGCCGCTGAGTCTGGGCGCCGAAGATATTGCTGGAGGTTCTTGTTTCGCCATGTCCAAGCACACGGTTGTTCTCATTCCCGGAGATGGCATCGGCCCTGAGGTCATGAACGCGGTGCGTCTCATTCTGGACGCTTCAGGCGCCCCGGTGGAGTACGTCGAGCGGCACGCTGGCGTCGCGGCCCTGGAGCGTGGCGGTGATGACGTCTTGCCGATCGACACGGTGGATGCTGTGCGCGAGCATCATGTCGCGCTCAAAGGCCCATGCACGACGCCCGTCGGGGGGGGGTTCAGCTCCGTGAACGTGGCGCTGCGCAAGAAGCTGGATTTATACGCCGCGGTGCGCCCTGTGCGATCACTTCCCGGCGTGAAGACGCGCTATGAGAATGTGGACATAGTCATTATTCGTGAAAACACCGAGGGATTGTATTCAGGAATTGAGAATCGCATTACGGATGATGTTGTGATTTCGCTGAAGGTTGCGACGCGGGAGGCATCTGAGCGCATTGCGCGGTTTTCATTTGACTACGCCCGCTCGCGCAAGCGCGAGAAAGTGACGGTGCTGCACAAGGCGAACATCATGAAGCTGTCTGATGGGATGATGCTCGATTGCGCCCGACGAGTGCATGACAGTGAATATCCTGACATCGAATACAGCGAAGTGATTGTTGATGCTGGGCATATGCGGCTGGTGCAGGATCCCCTGCAGTTTGACATTCTGATGTGCGAAAATCTCTATGGGGATATCGTTTCAGATCTCTGCGCGGGGTTTGTCGGGGGGCTGGGCTGCACGCCCGGCGCGAATATCGGCGACAAAGACTCCGTTTTTGAAGCAGTGCATGGCTCTGCGCCTGACATCGCGGGGCAGGACCTCGCCAATCCGCTGGCGCTATTGATGTCCGCAACAATGATGCTGAACCATATTGCTGACACCATGCAGGACGATGAAGCGCGGGCGAGCGCGGATCGCATCAAAGCCGCCTACAACCACGCGCTCGAAGATGGACAGCGCACACGCGACTTGGGCGGCGAACTCGGCACGCGAGCATTTGCCAAGGCAGTCATCGAGAGAATGTAAATCAGTGGTGGAAGCTGCGGAGAACGACAGCCTTATTCTGAATGTGCCCGCTCATTGGGCTCGTCAGCTGTCTCGGTGTCATCACTCGCGTCATCATCAGTATCGATCTCTTCCTCGGGCTCCGGCGGCACATAACCCTCGGTGTGCTTTTCTATTTCAAGAATCCATTCCTCGATCTCTTTGTAGCGATACAGATCGAGTTTGATCTCCTCAGACCGATCCTTGATGTGAAGGAAGACAAAGAACTTGTCCCACTTGCGTTTGTCGACTTCTTCAATGTCGTCGGGTGTGAGTTGCGTGCCGTCAGGGAGCGTCAGTCGCCGCTCTTCGGGGTCATAACGATATCCCGCTGCAGAGCGTGACACGCGAACGAAGAGCAGCGACAGGTACGCGGCGCCGCCGAGCCCGACAACGACAAAGAGCCATTGCAAAGGAAGGTCGTAGGCAGCAAGTGGTTTCGGCGGGTCCAGTGATTCGAGCTTCTCGGAAAGCTCATCGCGGCGCTGGCGCGGGATGTCGATGACTGTGTGCTCGGTGTCGAGCTTGCCGACGCGCGAGAGAGCGGTGAGCCAACGAAGCTTTTGAAGCTCCATGTCCACTTCGCGAACGGAGCGGGTGTTGTTTGCTTGACGAGCATCCTGGATCGTGCGCTCCAGATCGCGATGGCGTCCGCGCAGGTCGCGGAACACGCGCTTGGGATGTTCTTCGGAGGCGAGGCTGATTCGCCCCGCTTCGTTAGCAGCGTTGAGGTAGTCGAGTTCAGCCCATTCCGCGGCGCGCGCGCCGCGATTGGGAAAGCGCACTGTGGCGTCCCAAAGTCCCCAAAGCCCAAGGCCCGCCAGCGCGATGATCCCGATCGTCATCTTGGCGACCCACACTCGATTTAGTGTCGCTCTCTGTTCTTCCATTGGGGCTCCGGGGCATTCGTCCCATTTGGGCCAGGCTGATATCAATCACTTGCGGGATAGTATCGCACGAATTGCCCTTCGGTGTTGAGCGACAAGTGCGCTATCCGAAGGGTTCGGCGCGGGACAAGGCGTCAAACCACCACTGGGCCGCTCTTTCGGAGCCGCCGGGGCTAGCCATCAGCATGCGGAAGCCGCCTTCGTCCACCCGTCTGACCGGGATTCGCAGCGCGTCAACTGCCGCTGGATCGCCTGAAATGGCGCGCGAAAGCCACCGAGCATGGGCCCGCCTCATCGCCTCGCCTGGATCAATCTGACCCAATCCCCGTCTTGAAAGCCAACTCGCCATCGCAGTTCAGAGTATACCGCAGCGGCGGGTCGTTTCAGCAATTGGTTTGTGAAATACGGCGCCTCGCCGCGCGTGTCTTACTCGTCCTCAGCGGCTTCGCGCGCGGCATCCTCGCAGGCAGCCATCAGAGCCTGGTGCAGCTTTTCGTGCTGTCGAACCGTCTGGAGGCGCTCGTAGAGTTTTTCAACACGCGATGGCGCGGGGAGTGACGGATCGACGTCCTCGATCGCTGCATCCCCAAGCGCTTCCGACGCAGCGAGTATGTCCTGGGGGGTCCAGTTTTCGACCGGCTTGATCTTTGTGCGCACAGTGACGGGGCCGATCATCACGATCGGCCGGAGTTTGAGTTGGGTGAGCGGCTCCTCGACGATGACGAGCACAGGAGTCTGCTGGGCGTCGGCAGCTTCGCGCAGGTTCCGGCCGTCAGCGCCAACAAAGGGCGGGGAAATAAGCCAGCATCCCAGCTTGGGCGTTGGTGGCGATCCGGGCTCGGCGTCGTCCACCTCATCACAGAAGAGATAAACGACGCCTTCATCGACAGCTTGCATTGTTTTCTGCCGGCGGGCTTCCTGGAGTGGAAGCAAAATGCGCGCCATACGCTCGTAGTCCTGGCGCCGATGGGCTGCTTCGAACGCTTTGATTGCGACTGTTTCAGCCTTGAAATAGTCTGTGTCAACAAGCGCAGCGCTGGCTTGCTCCATGAGCTCGTCAATCTTTCCGCCTTCTTTGGTTCGTGCTGGTGCGCTCATGAATCAACATCTCCTCCGAGGCTTATTCGCTGTGGTTCGGCAGGTGAATGCTTTGCGCCAGGTTCGTGAGCGCACTGCGCCAGAGCTGAGCTTGTTCATCAAGATCAAAAGCAAGCGAGTCAGCCAGCGCGGACCAGTCCTGAACATTCAATGACCGTTTCACTTCGTTCAGATGAGCGCTGAGCCCGTCGGTGAGGTCGCCGCCGTCCGGCCCCGCGGCGCGTTGCAGAGATGTGTCAGCAGGCTCGCCGATCATCGCGCACCCGTTATCGACTGCCTGGCGAATCATCTCCCACTCGCTGATGATCTCGCCGAGCAGCGCGAGGGCGTCCTGCATGTCGCCGGTTTGGATCATCTCGGCCGCCTGCTGCTGCTTCTCGCCTGTTTCTGCAAGGAGGTCTGCAGCGTCAAAGAGAGTGGTTCGAACCAACGCTCGGGGTTCTGCGGTCAGAAATCGCAATTCCTTCGCGTATGGGTCCGTGTCGGGGGGGTTGGTGAGATGAGGCTCGGGTGGCGGCGAGCCATCAGCGTGGATTTCGACAATCACCCGCTCCAGCCGCTGGGCCTCTTCTCCGGCGACGATCAGTGCTGCCGCCAATGTGGTGGCGCCCGTTCCCAGCTCTACGTTGTCAAGGTATGTCTTCACGGATAGCCTCATCGGTCGCTCGGGGCGTCGGAGCCAAACTCTTCGGACCGTGTCGGTGCGAAAGTCGCTATTCCTCGCGCTATACTGTGATGTTTGGCGTTCGTCTCTCTGTATAACCCGCCCCGGACCTTGATTCCACCATGCACCTGAAACACTCCGACCATACGCACGGCCCGGCTGAGATTCCTGTTAAGTTCATTATCGAGGACCCGGAGTCGATCACCGGCGATCCAGAGAAGACCGAGATCGAGGTGCTCGCGGCTCGCGGCGAACATCTGCTTGAGATCGCGGTTGAGCACGGGATCAACATCGAGCACGCCTGTGGGGCCGTCTGCGCATGTTCAACCTGCCATGTGTATGTCGAGCAGGGGATGGCGGCTGTCTCAGAGCCCACCGAGGCGGAGGAGGACCGCGTCGAGGAGGCGCCGGGCCTGCAGATCAACAGCCGGCTGAGCTGCCAATGCGAGATTGAAGGCGAAGGCCCAATTGTCGTGCGAGTGCCAGCATGGAATCGGAACGCTGTGAAGGAAGTGCCACACTGACTGGCGCCGTCAGCTCGATTGCGGTGGAAACTCGAAAACTCGACTCAGGTAGTTCACAAGCGAAGCTGTCAGCTCTGCCAGTTGGTCAGAGCGCTGTGCGCTGGGGTCGGCGGGATTGGGCGTGTTGAAGACGTGGTTGGCGCTCTCGATGACAACGCGCTCGCTTGTTGTGATGGCATCTGCCAGTTGTGCGGAGGCCTGCACAGGAATCGTCGGGTCAGCGTCACCATGCATGATGAGAACAGGCGTTTTGATATGCGAACAGAGGGCGAGCAGGTTGTGCGCTTCGGGATCATCCAGTTGTTCTTCAAGCCAGGCGCGACCGAGCCGAAGCTCCTGCCCGGTTCGTGATGACGGCGAACTCATATAGCCTTGCTCTTTAAAGATTGCGACTTGTTCATCCTTAAGATTGAGTGTCATCGCCGGCGCGGACATCGAGATAGCCGCTGCAATATCGCTGGCGTCGCCGTCGCGCGCCCGGCGGGCGAGTGTCAAGAGTGTGGTGACGCCCCCGCGACTGTGGCCGATCGGGATGATGGGCAGGTCGGCGGGCGTTTTGGGAAGTTCGCCGGCGCGGGCGGCGCGGATCATCGCATTGAGATCGAAGCACAGCTTATTCCAGGTGTCCTTCTCAAAGAGGTCAGCCCTCTGGAAGGTGGAAGGGTTATCGCCGAGCCCCGAGTGTGAGAAGTTGAACCGATGGACAACAAGGGGAAGTTGTTCAGCAAGATCCGCCGCCAAGAGCGGTAGAAAACCATAATCCTTGTACCCCTTGAAGCCGTGCCCGAGCAAGACAACCGCGCCAGGCGTCTCACCAGCTCGCCAATGCGTCTGCCCGCGGATCGCCTCACCTTCGGCGCCGGGGATGGTCCAGTCTTTCGTCACCTGCTGTTGCACGCGAAGCTCCCGTTGCTTTTTCTCTTGTGAGACATCTGGCGTCTAATTAGCACGACGCGCTGATCTTTGAGAGACACCGATCAATCCGCGCCAGTGTTTCATCCTTGCCAAGAATCGCAAGTGTTTCGCCGATCGGCGGGCTGATGGTCGAGCCTGTCAATGCCACGCGCAACGGCTGCGCAACCTTACCCATCCCCAGCTCGCGCGATGCAGCAAAGTCTGTGAGCGCCGTGTGAACAGTGTCAGCCGTAAAGGTCGGGAGCGCCGCGAGAGTCACGCGCAGCTCGCCAAGCACATTCAACCCGGCGCCATCCCCATTCAAGAGCGCCTTCTCGACCGATTTTTCATCAAACTCAATCTGCTCAGCGCTCATCAGCGCAAACTCAGCGCTGCGCGCCGCCTCGCGCAGCGTTTTGGTGCGCGGGCGAACAGCGGCTGCGAGAATCGAAAACTGCTCATCGCTCAGTTTCTCAAGAACTCCCGGCTCATACCGCGCGCACCATTCGCGCCAGCGCCGAGCAAACTCCGCATCACTCATCGCGCCCAGCGCATCATTGTTAAAGGCCAACAGTTTAACTCGATCAAACTTCGCGTTCGTCTTGCCAATCCGCGGCAGATCAAAACGCTCCTTCAAGAACTCATTGTCAAACTTCTCAATGTCGTCCCCCGGCGACCAACCGAGGAGCGAGAGAAAGTTGCACAAGACCTCCGGCAGGTAGCCGCCACGCCGAAAGTCCTCAACATCAACCTCCGGCAGGTCAATGCCGACCTCCCGGGCGATCTCAACCACAGCGCTCGTTTCAAGCTGCTGCTTCTTATCTTTGAGCCAGGAAGCGAAGACCGAATCATCAACAGCGCCATTCGGCGCCTGCTCGAATCCCTTCTCCTTGCACACGAGGCGCAGCGACTTGTCCTTATCGCGCTTGCTCATCTTCGAGCCATCCATATTGAAGATCAGCGGCATGTGCGCATACACCGGCGTGCGAAAATCCAGCGCCTCCTGCATCGCGACATGGCGCGGCGTGTTGTTCAGATGCTCCTGCCCGCGCAGAATATGCGTGACACCCATCAGCTCATCATCAACAACCACCGCGAAGTGATACGTCGGAAACCCATCGCGCTTGCGGATGATGAAGTCATCCACCTCGCCCACATCAAAGCGCACATCGCCCAGCACGTCGTCGCACACATGCACCGCGGCATCCGGCATCTTGAAGCGAATCACATGCGGCTCGCTCTTCATCCGCGCTGTTCGCTCCGCTTCGGGAATCTCAAGGGCAGCCCGGTCGTAGCGATACGTCTGCTTTTGCGCCCGCGCCGCAGCCCGCTTCGCGTCAAGCTCTTCGGTCGTCTCAAACGCGGGATAGGCCCGGCCGATCTTTAGAAGCTGTTCGATGTATTGGTCGTAAACATCGATCCGCTGCGCCTGAAAGAAAGGGCCGACGCCGCGCGCATCGCCGCCCAGCGTGCGCCCGTCTTCAGCGACAAGTTCCGGCCCGTCGTCCCAGTCGATCCCAAGCCAGGCGAGGTCTTCGAGAATCCCGCGCGTGGCGGACTCACTGGAGCGGGCCTGATCCGTGTCTTCGATGCGCAGCAGGAATCGGCCGTCCTCCCCCGCCTGGGCGCCTTTGGCGAACGCCCAGCAGAAGAGCGCCGTCCGGGCGCCGCCGATGTGGAGGTGACCCGTGGGCGAGGGCGCGAAGCGCGTGATGACGGGGCTGGATTGGTTGGTTGTGGTCGTTGACATGGCGGTAAAGGTAGCAGAACGGATACAGCGGACCTTGCAGGTAGCCGATTCCTCGCATGAATGCCCCGTATCGCAAGCGAGCTTGGCTGCGCCAGCAGGGCGTATGACATTTTCAAAGGAGAACGCTATGCCCACGAAAGCAGAACCGGAAGAAAAATATTCCATCCCACCGCAAAAATTTGAATGCCTGCCGCGATGGGCCCGCGTCGCTTTCGCAGCCCGCTGCGCTCGGCGTGTGCAGCCGTTATTCGCCACTTGGCCAAATGCAACCGAGGAGCATAAACAGTCTGTTGAGAAAGCGATTGTGTGCGCGGAGCAGGCTGCTCGAGAAGCAACGATGAAGTCACCCAGCACGGCCAAAAAGGTCGCTGAAGGCGCATCCAAGATCCGTAAAGCTGCCAAAAATGACCATGCGGATACCGCGGCTTTCGTTGCAGCGGCAGCCAGCGCTGCCGCTAGTGAGGCGGCTTATGGGGTTGCAGCGGCAGCCAGCGATGCCGCCAGTGATGGGACTTATGTGCCAGCTGTAATCATCGCGGCTGAAAATGCTGCCGAAGCCGGTGTCGCTGTTGAGGTCAACACCGACGTCGATGCTACGGCAAACGCGCGCGACGGTATCGTCGAAGCGATGTTGTGCGATCTAAAATCTTTGTCCGAGGCAGTTGCGGAAAAATGGCCTGATGAACAACCTGTGGCGCCTCAGTTCTTCGGCTCCCTGTGGCCTGCCGGCGAGCCGGAGGGGTGGCCTACCTGTGGCGACTGATACGTTGAAAGAGAAGCCGCTACTTATTGACTCGCGCCAACTATGAGCCGTGGTATAGTCTAGAAGACACCGTTCGCCTTCAAGGCAAGCGCTACCACATGCCCTCTCTCCCCACTTTCCGCTATCCTCCCCCCATGCCATTAATTGTCACTGGAACCATCGGTGTCGACACGATCCACACGCCGCACGGCAGCGCTGAAGCTGTGCTGGGCGGGTCGGCGACGTATTTCTCCGCCGCTGCCTCCTTCTTTACGCCCGTCCGGCTGGTCGCGGTGGTGGGGGAGGATTTCGATGACGCCCACCACAAAACACTCGCGCGATTTCCCGATGTCTGCGTCGAAGGGCTCGAGGTGCGGGCGGGGTCGCAGACGTTTTCGTGGGGCGGGCGCTATCTCGATGACATGAATGTGCGCGAGACGATCTTCACCGAGCTTGGCGTGCTGGGGGAGCATCCGCCGACGGCGCCTGATGGATATCGCGACTCGAAGTATGTGTTCCTCGCCAACGCGCCCCCAGCCGTTCAGCGGGATTTGCTGGGGAACTTCCCCGATCGTGTGATCGCGGTCGCCGACACCATGGATCTCTGGATTGATTCAGCCCGGGATGATCTTGTCGGGCTGCTTGGGGATATTGACGGGCTGGTCTTAAACGATCAGGAGGCAGAGCTGCTGACGGGGAAGAAGAATCCGATCACCGCGGGCAAGAAGATTCTTGAGATGGGCCCGACCTTCGCCGTCGTCAAGAAGGGTGAGCACGGGGCGCTGCTCGTGCATCGCGATGGCGTCGCGGCACTACCCGCCTATCCCGCAGAGCAGGTGATCGATCCAACCGGGGCAGGGGACACATTCGCAGGCGGGATGATGGGCTACATCGCGCGAACGCACCTCGCTGGGCATTTTGGCAGCGAGGGAATTAGCTTTGAAACGATTCAGGAATCACTGGCGCACGGCACAGTGATCGCGAGCTTCAACATTGAAGCCTTCAGTCTCGATCGGCTGGCGACACTCAGGCGTGAGGAGATCGCGCAGCGGTTTGAGGAGTTTGCGCGAACAGTGCGCGTAGGCGAGCCGCTTGGGGCGCGATGAAAAAACGAGAGGTTCACTACGCCTTGAGATCGAGCGAAGCTGCCCGACCGAGCTGGCCGAAGAGCGCTTTGATTTCATTCTGAGCCTGCTGGACGACGTGGATAGCTTGTCCAGTGCTGAGAAAGTAGAAATCAGGGCTGCGTAGATCAGCGAGTGAAATCGCGTTATCTTCGGGATAATTCACACGCCGGCCCAGTCGGGAGGAGGCGTCGATGGCGGGAGCTTTGCCTGGGGCCTTGTTCGCTTCGATGGTGAAGGCGGCAAAGGTTTCATTGGTCGGCGAGCTGGCGCCGCGCGCGAGTAGATCCGTTTGAAGCAGGACATCGACGGTGAGATCGGCGCTGGTCAGGGCGAGTCGGGCGCCGCGACCCTTTGCGAGCTTACCGTTAATATGACCTTCGATGTCATTGCCGAAATCTGTCACACTGGTTCCGGTTTTGAGCAAACTCAATGAGTGAAGAGCCGACGCCTCCGGTTGCGATGTGGAGGCGCCTGGCTTCGAGACGCCGCGTGCTCCAGCGCCATTTTCAATGCCGCCGTCATCGAGAATGCGGAGTGAAACAAACTGATCCGAGCCCGGCGCCACACCGAACAGCTTGACGGCTGTGCCTTCAACTTCCGCACGCACGCCTGTGACGTCAGAAAAAGTGTTGAAGGCTGCTTCCAGTTCATTGAGTTGCGTACCTGAGGCGAAGGAAAGCTCCCGGCTTCCAGCGACGCCTCCGATTTCAATGCGAAACTGACGGTTCGGGGCGCCGAGATCTAGTTGGTTACCGCCGATTTCGAGTGTCAGTTCACCGAAGGTCGCGGGTTTGGTCACTTCCACTTCAACATCGAGCGATTCGCCGGGCTGAAGGTCGGTGTGGAGCAGGCGGACATCGCGCACGTCGGTCGCGACATCGCGGATGGTGAATGAATCGCCGCCGTCGAAAAAAGCGAGCCGGCTCAGCTCTGCTTTTTGCGAGACTTCGTCAATGGATTCGATGATCTCGTCAATTCGACTCTGAGCTTCGTGGCGAGCGCTTGAAGGCGGAAACCCAAGCCTGCTGGTGACGAGCCCCTCCAGCTCAGTGAGCAGCTCCTGAATCTCCCGCAGCGCGCCGCCTTGCGAGACGCCGGCGCCAGGCGCGATTTGGGCGTTCTCGATTCGCTCAGCGTTCGAGCTGTTCGCGACCGTCGCTTGGGCGGCGAGCCGTTTGAGGGCGAGCGTTGAATCTGTCCGGAGCAATGAAGGCCGGGAAAGGATGGAGGTCAGTCCGTTTGTCTCGCTCATCTTGAAAAAAATCTCCAGAACCCGACGCAAAGGGGCGCTGGCGAGTGACATACTCGCTGCGCTCATCTCAGGTGAGTGCATCCATCGGCGATCAATGCCGTGCGCACGGAAAAACGACAATCGCGCATAGATGAGGTGGTTGCGCGATGGTTATTTGGACGAAAAACTTCAATTTTCGGAGAAGCGGCGCCCCGGTGAGGGGTGCTTAGATGCCACCGCCCGCTGCGCGAAATTTCCTCGCGAGCTTAAGCTTCCACTCCGCCCGCTCTCGATCGCGACTCACCTGTGCTCGCTCCGTTTCGTTTTGCGGCGACCGCGCCTGCGCTTCGGCGAGCTCTGCCTGAGCCTCCCGCTCCGAGAGCGTCTCAACGGGGATCGCGCGCTCCGCGAGGAGCGTGAGCGTGTTGTCGACCATGTGGGCGAAGCCGTCTTCGAGAAGGAAGCTCCGGCTGCCGCCCTGCGCGCCGCGGACGTGGAAATCGAGGCGAAGTTCGCCGAGCCCGAGCTTGGCCATCAGGGGCGCCCGGTTGGCGAGGACGCCGGCCTGCCCATCCCAGAGCGGGAGCTGGGCGTACTCGATTTCTTCCGTGAGAACGTGGGCCTCGGGGGTGATGAGCTTGCAGTGGAACGGCTTGCCGGCCATGGAAAGGTCTCCGGTTGGAGCGGTTGTTGATGTGATCGGGCGCCCTCGCCGGGGTGAGCGGGGGGGGGCAGATTCTACAGTTCAGATGAGGTCGGCGCCGCGTGAGTGAGCCTAGAGGCAAGGCCCCCAGGCGCCAAGGATCAAGCCGAGATCGAAGCCGTTGATAATCCCGTCGTTGTTGAGATCGCCGATCGGATCGTTGGAGGTCCAGGAGCCGAGCAGATTCGCCAGATCGATCGAATCAACTTCACCATCGCCATTGATGTCCCACGGGCATGCGTTGAGCGGGATGAGATTGGTGGGCGTGTCCACAGATCCCTGGTTATCGAGGGTTCGGTAGTAGACCTGGCAGGCGCCTGTGATGAGCTGGGCGCCGGGCGCGATGAAGAGCGTGTCGACATACAGCGCTTCGCAGACGGCTTGGCCGAGGGTGTCATTGTCGTGGTTGTCAACGAGTTCAACGGTGACGGCTGCTGGGCTGACGCGGAGCGAACCGAGCGGGAAGCGCCCGGGAGCATTGCGGTCGAGGCCGGCGAGGGTAGCTCCGATGTTCTCGCTCATGACCTCAAAGCGTTGTGTTGAGCCGCTGATCGCGACTGTGAAGACTTCCGCAGCGCTGAGATCAAACCGGGTCGCATCGTCGATGGCGATGTTCACGTCGGCGCCAAGTCGCAAGCGGGCGCCGGCTTCACTAAGCAAGAGCTTTGCAGCGGCGCCGGGGGAAAAGTCACCAAGCACGGTGACGCCTGCGGGAATCACGTTTTCACCACGCCCCGATCCGTCGGAAAGAATGGCGCCCGATCCGCTGATGGCGCCAAGGACTGTGAAGACGCCATTTTGCACGGTGATGGTTCCGTCGTTGGTGAGATCACCAATGACACCGGTGTCGTCGACGACGAACATGTCGCTCTGGTTGTCTGTCTGCGCGTTGATGGAGCCCCAAAGGAACATCTGGCCGGTTGGCGCCTGATTGACGAAGGTTGCGGCGTTAAGGACGCCATCGAGCATCGTGACAATGCCCGTGTTGGTTGCAGCGTTCGGGAACGATAAGAGTGACAAAGCGCCAATCTGCGTGGCGCCGGCAAGTTGAGAACCCGACGGAGCCGTGATCTCAAGGATTGAAGCCGGAGCGGTGACAAGGGCGCCGGAGTTGAGCAACGAGAATGTTTCGCCGCAGATTTCAGCATGATCGCCAATAGGGACATTCGTATCGCCGCGCAGTGTGACTGGTTGTGAGGCTGCGGCAGCGAGCTTTGAGTTGTCCGCAAGCGTGAGGGCGCCGCCCACCGGTTGGATCAAGGCGCCTGAGCTGTTCAGCGTGATGGCCTTTCCGAGAAAGTCAATGACAAGCTCAGCGTCAAAGAATCCTGGTGATGCGAGGATTGCATCATTGTTCACTGCGAGTCCGATTGCGTTGGCGATTGAGGGATGGGTTGTTCCCTGCGTGACGTTCAGCACATTCGCGAAGAACTCGTGAGCGCCCATGTCGACAGTTGCGGTTGTGTCAAAGTTTCCATCGACAATGCGCATGACGCCGGCGAAATCGAGCGGAAGTGATTCTGCAGTGTTGCCATCCTCGTCAAGATCGGCGACGTCTGCTGGGACCTCAAGGTTGTCTCCCGCGTCGATCGCTGGTGAAAGAGCGCCAAGGCGAACATCATCATCAATCGTGCCAATCGTGTTGTCGAGCCCGTCTGCATCAACAAAGAGCGGATCGAGCGCGATGTTGCCAACGCCCGCGCCGGTCCAGCCTCCCTGCACGTCACTATTTGAAACCGTGATCACAGAGCCGAATGCGCTGATCTGGGATTCCGGGGTGGCGCCTGACGGATCCGTGTTGTTCCAAAGGATGGCGTTGACGACGGTGGGAGAAGCGCCGCCGCCGCGACTTCCTGACTGTATGAGGATGCCACCGATGGCAGTTGACGCTGTGTTGGCTGTGATTGTTGAGTCAGCGACAGTTAGCGACGAGAAGCTGCCGACGTACGCGGCGCCACCGAAGTTTGAAGTGTTTCCAGTCAAGACGGTGTTGGTGACTTTTGCATCGCCTCCAAAGACCGCAATCGCCCCGCCGAGCGAACCCGACGAGTTTGCATGGAAAGCGCAGGAAACAAAGTTGGCTTCAGTGTTGGCGCCGACCAGAACCGCACCGGCGGAGGAGATGGAGTGGTTGTCAATAAAGACGCAGTGTGAGAAGACCATCGCGGCGTTTTCAATCAGAGCGGCGCCACCGGAATCATGGGGGAAGGGGTTGTCGGCAAATCCTGCCTGGATTGTGACACCATCGATCGAGCCATCATCTGCCGGTGAACTTGTCGCGATGACATGGAGCGAGTTGTCCGCGTTTCCGACAGCGTTATCGTCATCGTTGAGATCACCCGAGAGAATCGTGCGGAACAAACTGGGGTCGCGCTGGTCGGGATCAGCGGCGCCAGCGCCGGCATAGCCGCCCCGGATTGCGACGCCGGCGACGGGGACAAAGGAGGCGCCGCGATCGCCAACGGTTACACCCGGGCCCTGGTCGGGTGTGTAGACGCCATCTGCGATGCGAATTTCCAGAATGCCCATCGAGAGTCGCGCGACGGAGAGCGCTTCCTGCAGGGTTGAGAAAGCGGTGTCCCACGAGGCGCCATCCGGGTTTGCAGCGGGAGTATCTGCATCGACATGAAGCGTCGGCGAACAGATAATCACCGAGACATCCGCGGGCGCGCTCACCGTTTGGCCGCACGAGTTTGTGATGGAGACGGTGTAGGCGCCTGCGTCGGGGAGTGAGACGGGATCAATCGTAAGTGTCGGGCTGGTTTCGCCATCGATCGCGACATCATCGAGAAGCCATTGGAATGAAAGCGGGACATCACTCGAGGCAGTGACTGAGAGCGCGAGGGCGCCGCCCAGGCAGACAGCCTGCGAATCAGGCTGGTCGGTAATCAGCGGGACATCGGCAACGACGAGACTCGCTGCGGCGCTTGTGACGGAGCCGCAGCTGTTACTGACGAGGACGTCGTAGTCTCCTTCGTCGCCTTCACTTGCGCTGGGAATGTTGAAGGAGGCATCGGTGGCGCCGGTGATGTTGACACCATCAAGACGCCACTGGAATGAAAGCGGGCCGGGGCCTGTCGCGATGACGGAGAAGTCTGCAGGTTGGCTGGCGCAGACCGTCGCGCCGGTGGGAGGCGTTGTGACGACCGGAATCGTGAGGACGGTTAGCGATGCAGCGGCGCTTGTGATCGAATCACATCCGTTGTCCACGACGACGTCGTAGGCGCCCGCATCGATCGGCGCGACGCTGGCGATATTGAATGTGCTGTTGGTGGCGCCGGTGATGTTCACGCTGTCCTTGCGCCATTGGAACGTGAGATCGGGTCCGTTCGCGGAGACGGAGAAGCTCGCCATCTGTCCCTGGCATACCGAGATGGGGTCCGGATCGTCGGTGATGGTCGCAGCTGGTTTGATGGTGATGATGGCTGGCTGGCTTGTGACATCGCCGCAACTGTTTGTGACGATGACGTCATACGGCCCGACATCTGCGGCGCCGAAAGCTGGGATCATAAGCGTTGAGTTGGTTTCATCGAGGATGTTGACGCCATTGAATCGCCACTGAAAGGTGAGCGGGGCGGCGCCATTTGCGCTGACGGAGAGAGTCACCATGTCCCCGTCACAGATCTGATCGCCAAAGGGGTGTTGCGTGATGATCGGCGCTGTGTCGACAGCTAATGTCGCTGGCCCTGCAATTTCACTGTCGCAGGAAGTTGAGACGACGACATCGTAGGCGCCGGCGTCGCTGGGCTGGGCGTTGGTGATGGTGAAGGTGTCGTTTGTCGCGCCGGGAATGTTGGCGCCGTTGAAGCGCCACTGATAGCTAAGGACTTCGGTTGACGTTGCGTTCGCGGTGAACATGGCTGTAGCGCCTGCGCAAATAGTTGCGGAAGCAGGCCCTGCGACAATCTGCACACTGGCCCCGACTGTGATCGAAGCTGCTGCGCTGGTTGTTGAGCCACACGCGTTGGTCACCACGCAGTCATAACTTCCAGCGTCTGCGGGGACGGCGGACGCGATGTTGAGCGTGCTTGCTGTCTCATTGAGGATGTCGACGCTGTCCTTGCGCCACTGGAAGGAGAGCGGCGCTGTTCCTGTCGCGGTGATGGAGAGCGCGAGGGGATCTCCCTCGCATACGGATTGGCCGGCGGGGTCTTGCGTGATTGCGGGCGCCAGATCGATCGTGAGAGCCGCCATCGCACTGGTGGCGGACCCGCATGCGTTGGTGACGACGCAGTCATAGGCGCCGGCGTCGTTGGCGTCGACGGAGGCGATATTGAATGTGTCGGCGGTGGCGCCGTTGATTTCAACGCTGTCCTTGCGCCACTGGAAACTCAGAGCTGCGTCACCTGTCGCGACGACGGAAAAGCTGGCCATCTGACCTTCGCATATTGTCAGCGGGTCCGGATCATCTGTGATTGTTGGCGATATGCAGGCGCCGCCGGTGTCGGGAGTGAAGGTGATCACGTGATCGGTGACGCCGAATTCGGGTTCGGGATTCTGCGTGGTGATCGTAAACTGTCCTTCAAAGATCTCACCGACAATGTCGCTTGTTGCGGTCGGTGGTGGATTCTGGGTGTACACCTGCGCACCCGGATCAAGACCGACGACGGTGAGCTGAGCGAGGAAGACCTCAAAGACGCCGGGTGAAACTTCGACGGCGGCGCCCTGGAGATTTGGTGGATTAATGTTGGCCCAGGTTCCTTCGATGAAGTCGTCGCCATCGCCGAAGCGATCGACAAAACGGAACTTGGGATCGGTGAAGGTGGTGTCGCCGTTCATGGAGTCTTTGAGACCCAGATCCACGAACGTGTCAAAGACGAGTGTTGGAACGATGCCGAACACTCCGCTGTTGGGGGCGGTGTCTTCACCGAACGGCGGCGGGAACTGAAAGTAGTGCGCGCCTTGATGCCGAGGCATGCTTGTAGCGGGATTGGTCTTGGAGAGGCCCCAGCCGAGTCCGGGTCCATCTTGAAGGACGCTGAGGATCGTGTTGACGGAGTTTCCGCTGGGGTCGAAGGGGTCGGTTCCGGGCCCGTTGAAGCGCGCATAGAGATTGAAGACGCGCACGCCTTGCCCGGTTGGATCGATCAGTGTTAAGTCTTCTGCTGTGGGTTGGGCTTTGTCCTCTCGGATTTGCACACCGAGGAAAACGGCCGAGGCGTTTTCCACCACGAGCGCAAGCGCACACACAGCCGCGATAGCGATTAAAAACCGTCTCATCTCATCCTCCGAAAAGCTTTACAGAACGTGCAGGTTAACCGCACACAAGCCCTTGGCCAAGCGGTATTTGCATCTTCCTTGCGAAGTCGTTGCGCTGGGTCCAGCGAACCTGTCTGAGGAGGGTGAGGGGCACATTATCAGACCCCTCGACCCAAGTTTTTCCCAGCCGGCGAGCCGGCGGGGGAGTCTTCAGCCGAATCCGTTCGGGTTTCGCCTGGCGGTCCGGTTGGTGAAACTATCGGCGTTCTCCAGGGTACACGCCCTGAGTAGGTCCACGCGTCGCGCGAAGTGGGGGCTTCCTCGACGCGCAGCGCCGCGATGAGAAACAAGACTGCAGATGCAAGGAGACAGCCGTGAGTATGACCCGCAGATCATTTATCCATACATCCGCAGCTGCGGGCGCGCTGGGGCTTGGCTTCTTGCCTCGCGCCAAGGCATCAGAGTTTGCTCAGGGGAAAACTGAACAGCCTTTGAAAATCCTCATTCTGGGCGGGACGGCCTTCCTTGGGCCTCACATCGTGCGCACCGCCATCGATCGCGGGCACACCATGACGCTCTTCAACCGCGGCAGAACCAATCCGCATCTCTTTCCAGACCTTGAGAAACTTCGCGGCGATCGCGCCAGCGATCTCAGCGCGCTGGAGAATCGTGAGTGGGACGCCGTGATTGACACGTCGGCCTACTACCCGCGCGTTGTGCGCATGATTCACGAGGTGCTCGGCGATGCGGTTGGTCATTACACACTCGTTTCGAGCATCTCAGCGTATGGACAGATGCCTGAGCCTGGCATGGATGAAAGTGCGCCTGTCGCGACGATTGAAGATGAAACGACCGAGCAGGTCACCGGCGTCAGTTATGGACCACTCAAAGCGCTCTGTGAGCAGTCGGCGGAGAAGGCCTGGCCCGGGCGCACGTTCAATGTTCGCCCGGGACTGATTTCGGGGCCTGGCGATCCGACGGATCGGTTCACGTATTGGCCCGCGCGGATTGCGCGCGGCGGGGAGGTGATGGCGCCCGGGGAGCATACAGATCCCGTGCAGCACATTGATGTGCGCGATCTGGCGGAGTGGATCATCTACGCGATTGAGAATCAAGTCGCGGGCATCTACAACGCAACGGGCCCGAACCTTGGTATGCCAATGGCTGAGTTGCTCTATGGATGTAAGGGCGCGCTGGGTGGTGATGCGCATTTTACCTGGGTTTCGGCGGAGTTTCTTGAAGAGCATGGTGTGGCGCCGTGGCAGGAAATGACTGTGTGGATTCCGCCGACGAGCGAAATGGGCGGCCTTGGCGCGGTGAATGTCGAGAAGGGGCTGCGCAATGGGCTGGTGGTTCGACCGCTGGCTGAGACAGCCCGCGACACAGTGGACTGGCTTCGTGATCAGCCGCAGGAGCGACAAGAGCAGCAGGCGCGGGGGCTTAACCGAGAAACCGGGCGAGGTGCGGGTATTTCCCTTGAGCGGGAAACGGAGCTTCTTGCTGCATGGCGCAGCCGTGATGAGCAGGCAGATGTCGGAGAAGAGTCAACTGACGAGCACGGCTAAGCTGCGAGGATCCGCCACACTGTATGTCCTCTGAGCGCATACAAGACGAAGGTCTGGTCGTTGTTCGCGCTGGATGGCGGCGTGCGCTCAAGATTGCGCCTGGAGAAGGCTCGACGGTGCTTGTCTCGGCGCTGTTCTTCTTTTTTATTCTCGCAGCCTATTACATGCTCATGCCAGTGCGCGATGAGATTGTCACGCGCGAGGTGCGCGATGTTCCCTGGCTGTGGACGGGGACATTCATAGGCACACTGGCTGCGGCGCCTTTGTTCACGGCGCTGGTGTGCGTGCTTCCCCGGCGCCTTTTTATACCGATCACATACCGATTTTTCGCTGTCAATATGTTAATTTTTCTCGCGCTCTTTTTGAGTCTTGAAGGCGAAAACCGTCTATGGCCAGCTCGGATATTTTACATCTGGCTGAGTGTTTTTAATCTCTTCGCTGTTTCTATTTTCTGGGCATTTGCCTCGGATATTTTCACGACTGCAAGAAGCAAGCGGCTGTTCGGCTTGATTGGCGTTGGGGGCACCGCGGGGGGCGTTGTGGGCGGCCTTGTCACCAAATCGCTGCTCGCGGTGGAGAACATTGATGTCGCGTATGTCTTTGTGGCCGCTGCTATTTCACTGGAACTTGCTGTTCGATGTTTCAAGTGGCTTGCTCGTGCGCATGATGTGGCGCCTCGGAAATTGGCTGAATCGAAAGGTTGGACGAGGGCGCGGTCGTTCCTTCCCGATGCTTCTCCCGGCGGGATGCTCGCGGGCCTGCGGGCTCTTGCTCATTCGCGCTACCTGATGGGGGTCGCAGCCTACATTTTGCTGCTTTCGCTGACTGCGACAGCGATGTATCTCCAGCGCGTGCAGATCATCGGCGCGGAGTTCCCCGGTGATACGTCGGCTGCCCGTCAGGATCGCACGAATGCTCTGAACAATATTTACCTACTGACGAACATCGCAACGATTGTCATCCAATGCTTCTTTACGGGGCGCATTATCCAGCGAGTTGGAGTTGGCTTCACGCTTGTTCTGCTGCCGGCTATTTCATTCGGTGCGATAGCGCTTGTTGCGGCGGCGCCTGTTTACTCGGCGCTTGCGATCGCTGAAATTGCGCGCAGAACATCAAACTTCGCCCTCGCCCGCCCAGCGAGAGAGACGCTATATACGGTTGTTTCTCGCGAGGAGCGATACAAAACCAAGAGCGTAATTGACACCGCTGTCTATCGCGGTGGTGACATGATGTGGGCGTGGTTTTTTGAAATCATCCAATCCGGGCTCGCCACGACAGCTCTTAAATTCGCTGCGGTGATTGCGATCGGTGCGGCTCCGCTGGCGGCGCTTTGGGGTGTATTGGGTCTGGCTCTTGGTCGGCGTCAAACTCAACTTTCCCGTGAACAGGACGCTGCAGAAATGAGCATACAGTCAAATGTTTCAGTTATTGAGGTGGAGGCCTGAGCAATGACTGGTCGAACGGATCGGAAACTTTGTCTAGTTCAATAGCGTCATCAATGCCATATGGGTCGACCAATGTTCGACGCAGGTTTTTGAGTCGGCCGCCTGTGCCGAGCGATTCCCCTAAATTCCGCGCCAGACTGCGAATATAGACGCCCTTTCCGCAGCGCACATCCAGCGTGGCAATGGGCCATTCATACGCGATCACCGTGATGTTGTGAATGACAACCGGACGGGGCTCAAGCTCCAATGTTTCTCCCGCGCGAGCCCGCTTGTATGCGGCTTTTCCATCTATCTTCAAAGCAGAATAGGCCGGCGGGCGCTGGAGAATATTTCCTATAAATTGTTTGGAGGCTGCTTCTACATCCTCCCGCGTCGGCGTGCGCTTCACCGCGAGAGCCGTCGTTTCGCCTTCCATATCGTCTGTGGTTGAGAATGCGGAGAGGTCAACCTCGGCGATGTACTTCTTTTCTCCGGCCATGAGTTTGGGGACGGCTTTGGTCGCGGCGCCGAGACAGACGATAAGGACGCCAGTCGCGAGGGGATCAAGTGTGCCTGCATGGCCGACTTTGGCGCCGCCGGTGCGCGCGCGAACAAGTCGGCAGACCGCGGCGCTTGTCATGCCAAGGGGCTTGTCAATGACAAGCAGGCCGTTGAGATCGGGGCGTTGATTTCGCGGCTTTCGACCCATGACTGAATGCTGAAACGGACCTTTTGGTCAGGTGAAAAATATGATGATTCGGTTGGAGGGAGGCAGGAATTGATGTTGGGCGGGTGTGATCTCGCGATAGACTACGGGCTGCCTGAGAGGCGTGCCTGGGGTTGATCGCGGTGTTGAGTGGGTAAATACGCTTGTGAGGAGATCATCACATGTTTGGAAAGTCTATTTTCGCTTTGGCTGTCTCATGCGCCTGCAGTCAGTTGGCTCTTGTCGCTCATGCAGAGCAGGTGACGTTTCCCATTACAATGGCGGGTCCTGAGGAAGTGCCTGGCCCGGGCGATGCAGACGGGACGGCGTCTGGGACGATTACGTTTGACACGGTGACCAATGAGATATCCTGGAACTTCACCTACGCGGACATTGTCGCTCCGACGGCGATGCATATTCACGCGGCGCCGGCGGGCGCCGGTGCGGGCGTGTTCGTTGGGCTTGGTGTTGCGACCAGCGGCGGCGCGGGCACGCTGATTAGCTCTGTGACTACTTCGCCGGCGAACATCAGTGCGATTCTTGCGAATCCGATTGGTTTTTATGTCAACATTCATAACGGGCCGTTCCCGAGCGGCGCCATTCGCGGGCAGATTCCGGCGATGTTCGAGCTCATGATGACCGGTCCCCAGGAGTTTCCCGGGCCGGGCGACGCAGATGGAACTGCGATGGGCATGCTTGGGTTTGACACCGGAAATAACGAAATCTTCTGGGATTTCACCTATGCAGACATTGCTGCTCCCACCGCGATGCACATTCATAACGCGCCAGCGGGGATGTCGGCGGGAGTCTTTGTCGGGCTCGGCGTCGCGACGAGTGGCGGCGCGGGCACGTTGATCAGTTCAGTGACAACCACCCCAGCCAACATCACTGCGGTGCTGGCTGCTCCGACGGATTTTTATGTCAACATTCACAATGGGCCGTTCCCGAGTGGCGCGGTTCGCGGTCAGATTGAGGACGCGGCCGCATCCTGCACAGCGGACCTCAACGGCGATGGGAGTGTGGGCAGCGGCGATCTTGCCAACCTGCTTGGGAGCTGGGGACCATGCCCGGCGCCGCCCGCGACATGTGCGGCTGACTTCAGCATGGACGGAAGCGTAGGCAGTGGCGATCTCGCGACGCTGCTGGGAAGCTGGGGGGCGTGCCCGTAATCTGCTGCCCTGATTGAAATGGGCTGACGAAGTGAGGCAGAGAAGTCTGCCAACAGGAAGAAGACTGGCGGCGGGAGCGGTTTTGAATAGAGGAGGCCGCCCCGCCGACGCATGACAGAAGGCAGCGCTGACGATACCCTCGCCCAGCCCGTTTCCCATGCGCTTTTGATGAGAAACGATTGGAGAGGTGTCCGAGTGGCTGAAGGAGCGGCACTGGAAATGCCGTATACGCTTATGCGTATCGGGGGTTCGAATCCCCCCCTCTCCGCTTTTGATTCTTTGTTCGTCACAGGCGATGGTTTTGAACGTCTGCCTGCAGTTACGAGCGATCCTTTACATATTGTCAGGCGCGGCCCCTTGAGTGCGGGAGAGTGTGGCATTGGCTGGGGCGTGTGATGATGCAGTGAGTTGTGGGAGATACACTTCTTGCAGCCAGCCCCGGTAGCTCAGTTGGATAGAGCAGCGGTCTTCTAAATCGCAGGTCGGAAGTTCGAATCTTCCCCGGGGCGTTCTTTGTGGTAGGCGGGGGCGCCCTATGATTGGGCTGTGGAAGACATTCGCGCACAATCTGGTGATCAATCGCGGGGCGTTGTCGCGCGAGGGTCAGCCTATCCCGAGTCGGTGGATCGGCTGATCGAGGCGCTCTCGAAGCTGCCGGGGATTGGCAGGCGGTCGGCGGAGCGGCTGGCGTTTCATGTGCTCAAGTCGTCGGCTGAGGAGGCGATGCAGCTTTCCGAGGCTGTTGCGGATGTGAAGCAGAAGATCCGGCCGTGCGGGGTGTGCTTTAGTTTGTGCGAAGGGGAGGAGTGCGGGATTTGCGCGGACGGTCGGCGGGATCGGAGTTTGGTTTTGGTGGTTGAGCAGCCGAAAGACCTTTTGGCGCTGGAGCAGACGGGGATGTATCGGGGTGTGTACCACGTTCTGATGGGGCGGATCAGCCCGCTGGATGGCGTCGGGCCTGGCGATCTGACGACGGAGCGATTGATGGAGCGTGTACGCCAGGCTGAAGCGAACTGCGGGAGCGTGCGTGTGGAGGAGGTGGTGTTGGGGCTGAACCCAACGCTGGAGGGGGATGGAACGGCGCTGTATTTGAGTCAGCAGCTTGAGGCGGCGGGGGTGCGCGTCACAAGACTGGCGCGGGGGCTTCCCACGGGCGGGCAGCTTGAATACGCGAGCAAGGCGGTGCTCGCGGATGCAATCCAGGGCAGGCAGTCGGTGCGGTAAGGTGGAGGGGGCGCTGGTGAAGGCGCTCGCTGGAATGTGAAAGCGCGAAGGAGCGCCATGCGGTTTGACACGTCTCAACATATGAAGCTCGGCCAGCAGATGAAGCTGGCGCCGCGGGTGATCCAGTCGATGGAGATCCTGCAGCTGTCGCTGCCGGCGTTGGAGGAGCGGATCGAGCAGGAGCTTGAGTCCAACGTCGCGCTTGAGGCGGTGGAGCCGGGCGCGGAGGCTGGGGATGTTGAGCAGGCGCAACGTGATGAACGGCGCGATGACACCGCCAACGAGCGCGAGCTGACGATTGATGAAACGGGGTCAAACGACTTCGAGCGGTTGGAGTCGATGGAATCTTCCTACAGCGAGGCGTTTGACAACGAATATTCAGCGGCGAGTGTGACGCGATCTTCAGAGTATGAGCCACGCACCTATTCCGCGTCGCGGCATGGCGGCGAGCGCGACGGGAAGATGGACGCGATGGCGAACACCGCGGCGCGCGGGGCTTCGATGCACGAGGTGTTGCTCGATCAGTGGCGCCTGGCGGAGGCGCCGGATGAGGTGCGTCGGATCGGGGAGTTGTTGATCGCGCATATCGATGATGACGGGTACATCCGCACGGAGCTGGAAAAAATCGCAGAGCTTGCAGCCTTGGATGGCGTTGAGCCGGAGATCGAGAATGTTGAAAAAACGCTGAAGATGTTGCAGTGGGCGCTGGAGCCATCGGGTATCGCGGCGCGGGACACGCAGGAGTGTTTGCTGCTCCAGATTGATGCGATTGAGCTTGAGTCTGAGGAGGACGATGGAGCATTGGTGCAGTTTGTGCGCAAGTTGATTGTCGAGCACCTGGATGATCTGGCGCAGAATCGGCTGCCGAAGGTTGTGGAAGAGACGGGCGAAGAGATGGAGCGGATCAAGGAGGCGATGGAATGGATGCACCAGCTCGGAGTTTCGCCGGGCCGGATGTTGAGCGATGAGACGCCGCCTGTGATTGTGCCTGACGCTGCGATTGAATATGACGATGAGCATGATGTGTATGTGCCGCGGATTTTGGATTCACGTCTGCCTGCGTTGCGGATTAGCGCGGCGTATTCTGCTATGGCTAAGGATAAATCCGTTGATAAATCCGCCCGTGATTTTGTGCGGACGAACCTGACGAATGCGCAGTGGCTGATTGACGCAGTGGGGCAGCGGAGCCATACGCTTTTGCGCGTGTTGAATGTTGTAGCTGAAGCGCAGCGTGATTTTTTCGATCTAGGTCCGCAGGCGCTGAAGCCGCTTCCGATGACGCAGGTTGCGGATCAGCTGGGTGTGCATGTCGCGACGGTGTCGCGGGCTGTTGCGGGGAAGCATGTGCAGACATTGCGCGGCGTCATGCCGCTTCGGCGGTTCTTCTCAGGAGGAACGCAAACCGACAGTGGGGAGGACATGAGCTGGGCAGCGGTGAAAGCGGCGCTGAAAGAAGTGGTGGATGGGGAAGATAAGAGCAAGCCGCTCAGCGATGAATCGCTGGCGGAGGGGCTGCGCGAGCGCGGGATTGACATTGCGCGGCGGACGGTGGCGAAGTATCGGGGGCAGCTCAACATACCGCCGGCGCGGATGCGGCGTGAATATTAGGTTTGCCTGCGTTCTGCCATGAACAGGGCAACCTCGTGCAGCATCTCCAATCACATGTGAAATATGGCGGTTTCCCCTTGTAGTCGTCCTTTTGGTGGATAAAATTGCGGGCGCACAAGGGAGTTTAAAAAGTGAGATACAAACTGGTTGTTATCATGGCCGGTGTCGGCTTCTGGTCGCCTGCTGCGCTTGGCAGGTTTCTCAACATTGATTTTCGCGAGGATAAGACGCTGTCTGCGGCCGCATCAGCCCTGCTGCCGGCTGGTGCGCGAACGTTCAATCTGTATGCCATTTTCGACGGCGGGGTTGAAGACGACATTCGCAACACTGTGCTGGCGACTGGGAATGATTTTACATTCTTTGAAATCAACAAATTTTTCGGGGTTCATACAGATGCGGAGTTTTTCAACACAGAAGCGCCATTTGGAGGCGACAGGGCGCCGAACAGCGGTTTCTTCGAGTTCGATCCGACGCTGGAGTTTGACACATTCGTCACGATTGGCGTGAAGGACAGCGCCATCGAAGACACCACGGTGCTTGACCCTTCGTTCGGCATGGTCGACGGGAATGGCGACGGACATATTGATCGGATCACAGGGGGATGGGCGAATGGCAATCCACCAAATTTGCAAGGCGCTCCCGTGTTCAATGCGGAGACAGGCGAGTGGGAGACGGTGCTGGCGCAGTTGACGATCGTTGGGCTTGATGCCAATGCGGATCTGGGGCAGCGAGGAGCGTTTGGAAGCCCATTATCTCAAGGATGGCACGGCGAGATATTCTCCGGCCAGCTTGATCTCTTTCGGCGGGGGGATAGCAGCCTTGGTGAAGATCCTGCTGTTGGGTTCACGATGCTTATGACGACACCTCCGGCGCCGGGAACCGGGGCGCTGTTTGGTGTCGCGGCAGCAGGCATGTCCCGTCGGCGACGAATCGCTGTCGGTTGAGGTCGCGCTAGATGTGGTCCCAAGCCCAGATGGCGTACTGCGTGTTCTTCTCAAGCGTGTGGCCGGAAACCTTCAATGTCAGCAGGATGCGCCCGCGATGGTGGCTTTCATGGGCGATGAAGTAGGAGAGGGTCGTGAAGATTCCCTTCTTGAAGCCACGACGTTTTTTCTCACCCTCGTTAACGCCTTGCAGTAGACCTTCTACGGCTTTGCTTGATGCTGTGAGAGCTTTGGTGAGTTCTTTTTTGCTCGGCACGGTCTTGGGCGGGAACTTGGTGAGCTTTGTTGCGAGATCCTTGGCGCGGCCTTCAACCTGGGCGACTCGGAGGTTGTGCATGTGGGCAAACTCACCGGCGACACCGCGCCCGCCTCGTTTGGAAAGCGTGCATTCCATGCCCTCATCAGTAATTTTCTCGATGAGGAGCAGGTTGATTCGGTTGTTCGTTCGCCAGGCTTCGAGGAGTTGTTCAAGCATTGGGTGACCCTCTGGCGTGGTGGGCGGATCTGGGCGCGCATATTGAAGTCAGGATTTAATCGGTGTGCAGATTAACGGCGATAGCCGGGTGGCGTTTCAAGAAGGCTTTGCATTTCGCGCAGCGCCATCATGCCGACAAAGCCGATCAGCGCCAGCACACTGAGGATGATCGCACCGCGTGTCGCTCCCGCGCCCCACATCCATGCAGCGTCGTAGAGAACAATCCAGAGCGTGCCATAGCGTGTAAGACGTTCTGCGGCGCGCTCCGATGATCTTGAGTGACGCGCCTTGCGGTAAGCGACGAGCATGAACAGGCCGGCTAGAAGTGCAGGGCCAACAGCAGCGGCGGGGGATATCCATTCGGGCCAGAGTCCGGACTCACCTCCGCGGCGCCAGGCGATCGCGAGCAGCACGAGCGACCAAAATACCCATCCAGCGATTGCGGCAGCAGTGGCGCGGTGGCTGAGCTTCGGGCGTTTGTGGGCTATGACGTGCGCGAGCGCTGCGACAGCGAGGGCGTGCGTCATGACGAGCCAGATGGGCCAGAGAAAGACAAGCCGGACATTGGGAATGGTCATGTGCGCCGCGTAAAGAAGGCCGAGAAAGACAATGCCCACCGATGGGACGAAGCGGGCGGTCATGTTGTAGAAGAGAAGCGAACAGGCGGTAAAGAGGCTGACAAGGACGGCGGTCGGGCCGAGCATCCAGGCGCCGAGCAAGCCGACGATGAGTGAAGCGGCCACGATAGAGACGGCGGCGTCAACACCCACTTGGCCTGACGGGAGGGGACGATCGGGATGGAGCGTGCGATCGCGGCGCAGGTCGAGCGCGTCATTCAGGGCGGCGCCGAAGACGAACAGGCCGACACCCACCATCGCGCCCCCGGTGAGGAGATATGGCTCAAAGAAGGTGGCGGGGAGCCAGTCGGGTGGCGTGGTGAGCGCATGCCGACCTCGCTCCTGAGGTGTAGCGCGCGTCCAGAGGATCACGAACCAGACATTGGCGACGGCAGCGAGGGCGCTGGTGACGCGAGTAAGCTGGAGAATCGGGATGACGCCGGGAAGGCGGTCGCGCATGTGGGCGATGGTAGCGGGAGGTCAGCCTGCGTTTTTTGCCCACTTGATGAGCGTGTCAGCGACTTCGGGACGTGAGAACTCGCCGGGCGGGCGTTCTCCGTTCTTGAGCATCTCGCGGACTTTGGTGCCGGAGAGGAAAATCTGGTCGCCTTCGAGCTTGGGAAATGTTTTGGAGCTGACCATGCCCTGAGCGCGTTTGGAGAAGGCAGCATGCTCAAACTTGAGTGGCTCGATGCCGAGATTGATGGAATCGAGATCGTCAAAGATGAGCTGGGCGTCGTAAGTGCCGTAGTAGTCTCCCACGCCGGCGTGGTCTCGTCCGACGATGAAGTGCGTGCAGCCGTAGTTCTTGCGGATGAGAGAATGGAGGATTGCTTCCCGCGGGCCGGCGTAGCGCATGGCGCCGGGCATGACGGTCAGGCATGTGCGCTCGGGGACGAAGTAGTTTTCGATGAGGACGTTGTAGCAGTCCATGCGCACGTCAGCGGGGATGTCGCCGGGCTTGGTTTCGCCGACGAGGGGATGGATAAGCAGGCCGTCGCAGATTTCCTGTGCACATTTACACAGGTATTCATGAGCGCGGTGGATTGGGTTGCGCGTCTGGAAGGCAGCGACGGTGCGCCAACCTCTGTTATTAAATATCTTGCGAGTTTCAGCCGGCGACTTGCGATGATCGAGGAAGGCTTCAGGGCCACTCGGGTCGACGCAGACCTGGACGATTTCAACCGGGCCCGCGATGCAGGTGTCGCCTTCATCCAGAACCTGCTTGACGCCAGGATGGGCGGGGTCTTCTGTACGAAAAACATTGGGGATTTCGAGCTTCTTGTCGTGTGTGAAAACCTCTCGAACGGTCAAGATCGCCTGGAGGGCGCCATTGGGTGCGTGCAGCGCGATGCGGTCGCCGATCGCGGGCGCGTTCGCTTTATCGACAGCAAGGAGAATGGGGATGGGCCAGATGTCGCCCGACTGAAGTTTCATGCTCTTGCAAACCGACTCGAAATCCGACCGGCCCATGAAGCCATCGAGCGGGCTGAAGGCGCCAACTCCGATCATTTCCAGATCACAGGATTGTTTGGCGGAGAGATCGATGCGTTTGAGCGAAGGGGCCTCAGCCTTGAGTTTCTCAAGGACATCGCCGGTGCGGACGCGGTCGATGAGGGCGCCGCCATGGGGTTGGATTAGGCCATGCATTGTAGAAATCTCCTCTGGTCTCTCTTTCATTTCTCTCTCGGACACTCGTTTCAATCGTCTCTGGGCGTGGCCCCGGGCCTGTGCTGGGCCCGATAACGTATGGCTGCAGGCAGAAGGGTTGCGATTGGGTCGAGCAGGCCATCCCCATTAAACGGCGTTCCCGAGACGGGAATGAGCCATCGTAACGAGAATGACAGGCGGGCGCCGGTGGAATCGAGCGGAGTGAGACATGTGAACTTGAGGGCTGATTGAGCCGTAGTATGCTTGTCGTTCCGTCTGGATGTCGGCTGGACGGTTCGCTTCGAATCACCTGGGGCGAAGTGGACCGGTCTGGACGAGCTGCAGTCAGCCTTGCTTGGCTTGACTAGGCGTGGTCACGGGCTGATAGGTGAAGGTGGGATCGTCGGCGTCGGCGGTTGGATCAAGAAATTAATAGAAAGAACAGATTCGTCGTAGCTGTCCGGCGGCGGAAGAGTGAAAGAGGAGTGAGCGGAGATGAAAGACGGTCTTGTTGTCGTCGCAGGTGGTGGCGGTTTCATCGGCGGGCATCTGGTCGCGGACCTGCGCCGGCAGGGATACACCAACATTCGGTCGGTGGATATTAAGCCGTTCGATGAGTGGTATCAGTGCCTGGATGGTGTTGAGAATCTGCAGCTCGATCTCATGGACAAGGACAACTGCATGACGGCGTGTGACGGCGCGCAGCATGTCTACCAACTCGCCGCTGACATGGGCGGGATGGGATTCATTGAAACGCACAAAGCAGAGTGCATGCTCACAGTGCTCATCTCAACACACATGTTGATGGCGGCGAAGGACAAGAACGTTGATCGTTTTTTCTATTCCTCATCGGCGTGCGTTTATGCAGCAGACAAGCAGGTGAACGAGGACGTTGTCGCACTAAAAGAAGAAGATGCGTATCCAGCGATGCCCGAAGATGGCTACGGGTGGGAGAAGCTGTTTACCGAGCGCATGTGCCGGCACTTCCGTGAAGATTACGGCATGAAGACCCGGATGGCGCGATACCACAACGTGTACGGCCCGCTCGGGACATGGGAGGGCGGGCGCGAAAAAGCCCCGGCGGCGATTTGCCGGAAGGTGATGGAAGCCAAGCTTTCAGGCAAGCACGAAATTGAAATCTGGGGCGATGGCTTGCAGACGCGCAGCTTCATGTACATCGACGATTGCTTGAAGGGCACGCAGATGTTCCTGCACTCTGACTGCACCGAGGCGCTGAATCTCGGCTCCGACGAGCTTGTCACAATTAACGGGCTGGTGGACATCGTTGAGGATATTGCAGGAATCAAGCTGGAGCGCAAGTACAAGTTGGATGCGCCGAAGGGCGTGAACGGCCGGAACAGCGACAACGATCGAATCAAAGAAATTCACGGCTGGGCGCCAAGCATCACACTGCGCGATGGAATGGAGCGAACCTATGCGTGGATATACGATGAGTTCGTGGCGAAGTATGGATCGAAGTACGGCGTGACCGCCAAGGTGTAGTGCGACGTCCGCGGCGCACCTGACAAATCAAAAAAACCTATCGGCGTCGGACGCGTTGGCGTGCGGCGCCTTTTTTCTTGGAGTATCGTAAGGCGATGGCGGAAAACGATCAGCAGAAATCGCAAGGCAAACAGAAAACGCTCCTGGTGCTCAGTCAGGTCTATGTGCCCGATCCCGCGAGCGTGGGTCAGCATATGGCTGATGCATGCGCCGAGATGGTCCGGCGTGGGCATCGAGTGAAGGTGCTCGCCGCGGCGCGGGGATATGACGACCCATCGAAGGAGTACGCGAAGCGCGAGGTGCGCGACGGAGTGGAGATTCGGCGCCTGCCCTTGTCTTCATTTGGAAAAAGCTCGATCGCCATGCGGCTGATCGCAGGTTGGATCTTCATTGCGCAGTGCATGGCGCATGGATTATTGACGCGAAAGTTGGGGGCAATCCTGGTGAGCACGTCCCCCCCGATGTGCCCGGTGGGCGCGATCATCATTGGGAAGATTCGGCGGGCGCCGGTGAAGTTCTGGGCCATGGATTTGAATCCGGACCAGATGATTGCGCTTGGAAAAATCTCAGAAAAGTCGGTCTCTGCACGGATTTTTGAGTTTTTCAATCGGATCACACTGCGAAACTCGAATGATATCGTGGCGCTCGATCGGTTCATGGCTGATCGACTGAACGCGAAAGTGGAAGTCTCACGGAAGATGGCGGTCATGCCGCCCTGGCCGCACGCGGAGGCAGAATCACCGATCCCGCATGAGGAAAATCCCTTCCGTAAGGCGCACGATCTTGATGGAAAGTTCGTCGTGATGTATTCGGGAAACCACGGGCCCTCGAACCCGATTACAACGGTGCTGCAAGCGGCGCTGCGAATGCAGGATGAGAAGTCCATCGTCTTTATGTTTGTTGGCGGGGGGATGGGGAAGAAGGAGGTGGAGGATGCTCTCTCAGAGCACAATCCGCCCAATATTCGATCGCTGCCATATCAGCCGTTCTCAGAGCTGCGATATTCGCTCTCGGCTGCGGATGTGCATCTTGTCACTGTCGGTGACGCCATCGTGGGGATCAATCATCCGTGCAAGGTGTACGGTGCGATGGCGGTGGGGCGGCCAATCTTGTTGGTGGGGCCTCGGCCGAGCCATGTGTCGGATTTGATCGACGAGGATCACATCGGCTGGCATGTTGAACATGGGGATATCGAAGGGGCAATCAAAACGATTCGAGAGATTGCAGCGACGGAGCGCGAGGAGATTGCGAAGATGGGCGGGCGCGCCAAGGGCATCATTGATGCCCGCCTGAGCAAGACAGAGCTGTGCGGGCGATTTTGTGATGTGCTGGAGCGCGGATGGTGACAGTCTTATTGTCCGGAGCTAGACATCATTCAGAGAATCGAGTTGCTCCACTGCGAGTAGTGGCGTTGTCGCGCTGTCTTGCCGAATGCGAAGCAGGCGGCTGAGTGGGCCGCGAAGCTGGCGCGGGAGCGCATTGACGATTCCCTCAAGGTCGTCGTGGAAGGCAGCGCGGACGATGAGCGTGTAGGCCGCGGCGAAGAAGCCACCGATGATGACGAGCCGGGCGCGCGGCGACGCATGCTCGAGAGCAACCAGGTCGATTGCAATGGAGATTGCGGAAAGAGCGGCGCCAAGGGCGAGAGGCGTGGCGATGTTGCGCAACAACGCGCCGAGTGAAACACCGATGACACGCAGTGCAATTGCGGAGAACGTAATTGATGCGACGCCAGTGTAGATGCCCACAAAGAGAGCGATGCCGACCGCATTTTCAAGAAAATAAGCGCCAAGCACCGCTGCAATAATGACGCCAACCGCATCAAGAAGCAGGAGCTTGCTCCAGAGTGAGAACCGCCCGACCGCCTGAAGAACAGATCTGGGAACAGCGTTGAGAACATTGAGCGGCAGGAAGACTGAGAGGATCACCCCGGGAACGATCGCAGCAGACCAGCGATGGTTGGACCAGAGCGTTTCAATCAGCGGAGCCATGATCGCTGCCAAGCCAAATGATGCCGGAGCCGAGAGAAACGTCAGAAGGCGTATGGAGCGAATCGAAGCAGCACGGCGGCGCTTGGGTTCATTCTTCAGGCGCGTGAGCGCGGGAACCATCACGTTCTGCAAATTCATCATAAGCAGGTTGATGATCTGCTTGGTGAGCTGATAGGCGAAAAAATACACGCCGAGAATTGCTTCAGGAACGATGAGCCCCGTGAAAGCCATCGGGCCGAGGTTGTATGCGCTCGTAGCGAATGTTCCGAGTGTAATCCACTTGGTTGTGGCGAACATTCTCGTCCATGTGTTGATCCTGGCTGGGCGTTCCCAAGGTCGCTGCCGGGTGTAGTAATAGGCGGCGGCGCTCTGGTATATTGCGACGAATGGCAGCGGGGCGACGAAGCTCATCGGTCCGAACTCGAAGAGCGCAAACAGAACTACGCCCCCGTGTCGGATAATTTGGGCAACGGATTCTGTCTTCGCTACGGGGCGAAAATTGAGATCAATGTTGCATTTCGCCAGAAGCATGAGGCCGGGTGTGCTGAGGGGAATCGTGATCGCGGAGACGGTGAGCATCTCCAGAAGGATGGGCTGCTGATACATGGTCGCGATCAGGGGAGCCAGGATAATGAGAATGACGCATATTGAGATGTTGAATGCAGTCGCCATCCAGAACGTTGGCCCTGCGAGTTCGTCGTACTCATCAATGCCGCGCTGAATCAGCAAGCGGCGACATCCGCCGTCGCGCACAGTTTGAAGCAGGGCGGCGACGGAGATCCCGATCGCAGCAATGCCCCACTCACTTTGGACGAGCAGATACGCAAGAAAGTACTGGGCGATGACACTCGCGACCCGACCTACACCGGTCGTGATGAGCATCCAGAGCATGCCGGCGCCGACGGATCGTGACAGGGGCGGCGGTGCTTGATCGACCGAACTGCGCGCAGCGGCATCCTCTTCCTGAGTAGCGCCGTTCTTGACAATGGGGGGCGGCGTGCTCATCGGCGCCGATCAGGAATGAAGGTAGATGCTCGATGGGAAATGTGTGGTGGGCGCGGAGTTGAATGTCGGCGTGCCTTCGAGCACAAGACCGTCCTTCTCAGCCGCTGGGATGTATTCGGGAAAAACGCGTTTGAGGACATCCTGCCGATCGTAGTGAAGCATGCTCATGCTGAAAATAATTTTCATACGAGTGCTATTGATAAGCAGCGCTCGTAGCAGGGATGATTCACTCCAGTGCATGAACTGGTTGAGTGTTCCGCGATCGTAATCGTAGGGGAAGGTGATGTCGTGAACGTGGATCGTGACGCCCGACGCGAGCCTGGGAATCGCTTCGAGGAAGAGAAAGTTGACATCGCCGCCCGCCCGGACAGTGTGCGAGGAATCAATGAAAAGAAAATCACCTTCTTGTAGATTTTCAAACACCTCGAATGGGACGACCTGTACCGGCTTGTGCAGAAGATTGATGCGCTTCTCTTTGAGCAGCATTTCAGAAGGGTACGGCTCGATGCAGGTATATTCGTAATCCTGCCCGGATTCTTCCTTGTTCTTGTCCAGGGCTGTGAGCATGCAGAGTGTCGAGACGCCGGCGCCAACCTCGATGACGCGTTTGGGCTTGAGATGGCGTATGACTCCATGCAGAGCCTGAGCTTCGAGGTAGCCATACCCGGGGCCCCACCCGCCAGCGACGCCGTCCTTGTAAGTCTTGTTTCCGGCATACTCATCGCAAAACGGCTCAACGTACTGAGCCAGGGCGGCGACCTGCTCATCAAGGTCCGTGTCGATGCCCGGAAGGTCAGATTTCTTGGCCCAGATGTCACGGGTCTTGCGCAGCTCAAGAATGTTGGGAACGTTCACGTAGTAATGCGCCGGCATGATGTACAGGCCGCATCTGATGCCAATCTTGTGGACAGCAAGCAGGGCGCGCTTGATGGTGTTTCTAAGGCCGCGCGACATGGGTTCCTCCGTAGCAGTTGGGCCTTCGGTCAATCGGGGTTCAGGGGCTGAATCTTGGCTTGAGGGGGGAAGGATACAGAATTGGGCTCGCCGGCCTCGCCTCTGGAGAAGGAGGCCGGGATTGGGTCACCACTGATAGCCGAGATGCTTGAGTGTGGGCTCCATGTGGGGGCGAATGAGTTCGAGGGTTTCATCGTCGATTTCGTCGCGCCATTTGTGCTGGCGGGCAGGATCGACCGTGTTGACGACATGATCGATCATATGCTGAGCGTTCGACAGCTCGGCGTAGTCGAGGAGTTCGGTCATGATTTCACAAGGGCGAGTCATGAGGTCTTCGTACTTGAATACGTAAGCGTCAGTCGGGGCGAGCGCTAACACGTCTTCGTGGGCGCGGGCGATTGTGGCGGCCCACTGCTTGGCGAGGACAACCTCGAGTGGATATTCACGGACCCACTCTTTCCAGCCGGGCGGGCGCGGGCCCCAGAATCGCAGGGGTTGGCGTCGTATACGGCGAGCAATAATGCTGCCGGCGTGGCCGGCATAGGCGGGCCATTCCCACGGAGGCGTGCCGAGCATGCGAATGAGCACACGATTGCGAGAAACACCCCCTTGCATGATTTCCGATGTCGAGCGAATCACTGAGCGTCCATCGCGAACAATGAAGAGAAATTTAACGTCAGGAAAAATTGCTTTGATGAAAGGGATACGGAGGCAGTTGCTGGGCGTTTTTTCTACGAGCCGATCTTTGCCCTGATCGCGAACGTACTGATCGACAGTGCGCTGGATATGGCGTGCGATGCGAGGGCTCGCGTCAGCGGCCGTGAGGAGATCATTGGAGCGGTAGGCGTGTCCCCAGGTCCAGATATGGCGTGGCTCAGGCCAGTAGGCAAGCTGAGGATGCTTGGCGAGCACCTGGCCGAACCACGTGGTGCCGGAGCGTTGGGCGCCAATGAGGATGATGGGGGCTTTCGTGGTCACTGCAGATCGATCTCAGAAGACTGGAAAGGAAACGGGACGGGCGAGAAGAATACTGGAGCCGGCGGCGGAGCATGGTCCACTTTTTTCCGCGAAGGAGGTCATGCAGGGGCATTTCGTCCGCATGAAGCTGCACCACGCCGAGGCTTTGGGCGATATTCTAGAGAGTGGAAGATATGACGACAGCGACTGCAAAGCCACAACTCGACGTGACAGAGGCGATGAAGTCGCAGGCGGTGCCGGCGACGGAATGGCGCCGCGCGCCGGTGTCAGTGGTGATTCTGACTCTGAACGAGGAAATCAATATCGCCGAAGCAATCGCATCAAGCGCCTGGAGCGATGATGTGCATGTGCTGGATTCTGGTTCGACGGACAGAACCTGCGAAATCGCACAAGAGCTCGGGATCAAGGTGCATGTGCATCCTTTCAGATCGTTCGGCGCCCAGCGGAACTGGGCGATTGACAACATTCCGCTCAAGTATAATTGGGTTTTTCATCTCGATGCGGACGAGCGGTTCACCCAGGAGCTTGTCTCCGAGATGGACGAAACGCTTCTTGAAGAGCCGTTCGAGGCAGGTTTTCAAATCCCCAACAAGCTGATATTTCAAGGGCGATGGTTGCGCTTTTCTGCCGGGTACCCGACCTATCAGATGCGCCTGTTCCACAAGGAACGAATGCGTTTTCGAGATTACGGACATGGGCAGCGCGAAGCGACGGACGGAAAAGTTGGATTTCTAAAATCTCCCTACCTGCATTACAGCTTCAGTAAAGGGCTTTACGATTGGCTTGATAAACACAATCGATACAGCTCCCTTGAAGCGCTGCAAACAATGCAGCACACGCGAAGCTGGGCGGGATTTACAAACCTCTTTTCACGTGACGCGATCAAACGGCGTCGGGCTTGGAAAGACTTGGGGTACAGTCTGCCATTTCGTCCGTTCGTGCGCTGGTTCTACACCATGTTCATTTCTCTCGGCGTGCTGGATGGCTCTGCTGGATGGACATATGCCCGCCTGCTTGCGATGTATGAACAGATGACAGTGCAAAAGCTCCGCTTGCTTAAATCGAGACGGGCAGCCGCTAGAGAGGACTTTGAAAAAGACACAACGCCGCAAGTCAAGACAAAACTGTTTGTGGCAGGTGATGAGCAGGTGGATCGATTGGACGGAAAACTAAGAACAGATCGTCACCCCGACCGCAGTCAGATTGAACCCGTCCCCGCTCATTACTACATGGGCGAGGATGAGGGTCGCGAGCTTGGCCAGTTGGCCCCCGAGTCGAGCCCGTGGACATTCAAGGAGAAGGCTGCCCGGGTGCTGTGGATGCTGGTGGCAGGGCCTATTTTTCGGGTCACCTTTCATAACTGGTATGGCCTGCGAGTCGGAATACTACGAATCTTTGGCGCGCAGATCGGCCATGGTGTGCGCATTCGCCCGACTGTAAAAATTGAGGTGCCCTGGAATCTTGATCTTCGCGACAGTGTCACTGTCGGCGATTATGCGATTCTGTATGCCTTGGGCAAAATCACAATTTGCGAGCGCACCACAATCAGTCAGTATGCGCATCTATGTGCGGGAACGCATGATTTTACCAATCGACGCTTTCCATTGATTCGCGATCCCATCTGGCTTGGACCCGATGTCTGGATTGGCGCTGACGTGTTCGTTGGACCTGATGTCAAAATCGGACGGCTGAGCGTCGTGGGAGCGCGATCGAGCGTGTACAAGGATTTAGAGCCCGGCATGGTGTATGTGGGCAATCCAGCCAAGGCAATTAAGCAGCGTGAGTTACACTGATGACGCGCCTGTGGACCCACGAAAGGAGCCAGCTGTGCGCGCGGTGATACTCGCAGCCGGCATGGGAACACGATTTGGCGGCAACACGTCCAAGCTCCTCGTCAAGATTGATAACCGCCGAACCCTGATCGGGAATCAGATCGAAATCCTGACCAAGATGCTCGGACGCGACAAAATCCTGCTTGTCCTCGGGCACAAGCCGACCGGGATCATGGAGGCGCACCCGGACCTGATGTATGTTTATAACCCCCGCTATGCGCACACCAACACTGCAAAGAGTTTGTTGTGCGCTCTCGGCAAGCTCTCTGGCGATGTGCTCTGGACCAATGCCGACGTTTATTTTGACGAAGTGATCGCGAAGCGATTGATCGAGAGTTCACAAAAAACCAGTCGGGCGCTCGTGAATCGCGCAGTGACTGCGGATGAAGAAGTCAAGTACACGCTCGATGAGGACGGAATGATTCACGAGCTTTCCAAAAGTGTGATAGACGCAGCAGGGGAGTCGCTTGGGATGCAGATCGTCGTCGATCGTGATGTGCCCACTCTGCGGGAAGCTCTTGAAGCGGTTGAAGACTCTGATTATTTTGAGAAAGCGCTGGAGGTATGCACGCTGGGCGGGCGGATCAAGCTGGCTCCGGTTGATGTTGGCGACGCGTTCTGCCATGAAGTCGACTACCCCGAGGATCTTGAGCGCGTGCGTAAGTATCTGGCGGAGCAATCATGAGCACTTCTCAAATCAAACAGGTCGGCGTCTATGGCATTGGTCACTTCGGCTACGCGCTCATTCGGCATCTGTCGTCGGGTTGCGATTCCACCGTAACGATCCGCGCCTTCGACCGCGATGAGGCTGTGCGCACAATGCTGGCGTCTGAACATCGGCATCCCCACTACGCCACGCCGACGCCGCTTGACGGCGCTGTGCAGATCGTGAACTCAGTCGGCGAGCTCGTCGAGAGCGCCGATGCTGTTATCCTCGCGGTCACATCAAACTCAACACGCGAGGTGATTGAAAACATTGCTCACGAAATCCGGCGCGACGATGCAATCTTTGTCAACACCGCAAAAGCTCTGGATTTCAAGACGGGCCAGCGGCTCAGCGAGATCGTCCGTCATGAGTTGGGTGAGGCGACTCCTTACGCAGCCTTGGCAGGCGGAACCATCGCGAGCGAGTTAATCGAGCAGAACCTGCTCGGAATGACCATCGCATGTGAAGAGAGAGCGAGGCTGTCTGCGCTTCGGCGCCTCTTTAGTTCGGAGCGAATGTGGGTGCAGGCGACAACGGACCTGGTCGGCGTTGAATACGCAGGCGCCTTCAAGAACGTCATCGCGATCTGCGCCGGTGTGGCCCGCGGGCTCGGGCAGGCCGACGGCGGCGTCACCCACCTCATCAGCCGGCTGGCCTACGAAGTTGAAGCGTTCTGCGTGAGGAAGCTCGGCGCCCAGCGCGAAACATTCAGTCTGGGTAGCCAGTGTTGGGGGAGCGATCTCTGGATGAGTTGTATCGGCTCAACCCGCAACCGACAGCTTGGCGAACTGCTGGGTGGAGGCATGTCTCTCGATCAGGCGAACGCGGAGATGAAGCGACAGCGAAAAACAGTCGAAGGCGTGCAGACGTTGCGCGCCATGAGCGCAATATTCGATCACTATCCCGGTGAGTTGCCCTTACTTCGAGCTGCCCGCGCTGTGATTCTTGACACCGCGCCAGCAAGCTCACTCATGCACGCGCTCATGCGAGAAGATGAAGATGTTTGCTGACAAGTGTGATATCGAAAACACTGTGATCATCGGGCCGGAAGAGATGGCGCGATGAAAGAGCTAATTGCGCCATATGGACGGGCGCTAAAGTATAAAATCGCGTTAGGCTTGGCCCGTCGGCGCGCAAACAATCATCATTTCACGAAAACAAATCGGCCACCCGTATTTGTGATTGCATGTGGGCGCTCGGGGACGACATTGCTGCATCGGGAAGTTCTGGCAAAGCACCCGGACGTGTGCGGCTTCTTTGAACGATATGACCTGTGGGCGGGTGTGGATATACGGACTGACGCCGTGAACCTCTATCAGGTTGGAGATGAAGCTTCGTGCGTGATGCGGCAGGACGATCTAAAGGAGGGCGCCCGCGAACGATTCGAGCGGCTGTTTCTCAACGAACGGGTTGTGTGCGAACGTCTTGTTGTTGAAAAGACCCCCATCAATGCGATGCGGGTAGAGTATTTGAACTCGATCGCACCAGGCGCAAAGTTTGTCCATATAGTGCGCGATGGCGTCGATGTGGTGCGGTCGATTGAGCAGTTGGCAAACAAAGCTGGAACGCGGATCGCGGGGCGCCCGTTGCAAACAACGTGGTGGGGCGCGGGAGATTCCAAGCGTCGATTGCTGCTTCGAGATGCCAGACAGCTTGGTTATTTTGTTGATGAGCTTGATCAACTCAAGACACATGCACAGGTCGGCGCCTTGGAATGGATCATGAGCTTGATGGAGGTAGAGCGATGCAAGGCTCAGCTGGGTGATCGGATGATCGAGCTTTCCTATGCCGATCTAACAACAGATGCTCGCCGGATTCTCCTTGTCATATGTGAACTCTTGGGCATTCAAGCGAATGAACAATGGCTTGCCAACGCCGTAGAGACCATTCGAGAAAACCCACGCCGAGGAGAGTATGAGTTGGCATTGCCACCCATGATGCAACAGAGTTTCAACTGCTGGCAGGCGAGGCTAGGCTTTGATGGGCGGGCACAGGCGATCTGAAAGGTATTCTGTGACAACTGCAGGCTCCAGCAGGAGCAAGGTCGGTAGCGCATTCGCCGAGCGTAGTTCTGCCTCGCTCGGCTCGTAAGAACTTGAGGAAATACTGTGAAGCTTATGCATTTTCTACCTCGGGTTCAGCTCGCTGAGGGCGGCGTTGTCCGCGCCGTCCTTGATGTGTGCGCCGTCCTGGCGCAGCGAGGCCACGAGGTCACCCTCCTGACCACAGACCCCACCGACGCGCCCGCAGAGTGGAAACAGGGAGCCCCCGGAGCGCCCAAGCTCAGCATCATCCCGCCGCCGACCCGACCTTTCGGTTTGATGTCGAAGTCAGCGATCCAAACCTGCGCCCCGGCTGTTGCTGAGTGTGATGTTCTCCACCTGCACACACCGTGGGAGACTCCAAACACGCAACTGGCGGCAACGGCGCGGCGAGCTGGCACGCCTTACATCTTGAGCGTCCATGGGATGCTCGATGATTGGTCCATGCAGCAACGAACTGCTAAAAAACGACTCTACCTCGCGCTCGCTGGGCGCAAGCTTCTGGAGCAGGCCGCCCGCGTCCATTGCACCGCCGAGGCAGAGCTCACGCAGGCGCGTAAGTGGTTCCCGCGCGGAGCTGGGGTCGTCATTCCACTGGTCTTTGATCTGGCGCCTTTCGAGAAGTTGCCCGGCCCCGCGCTGGCGCGGGAAAAGTTCGAGCTTCTGCGCGCAGGCCATCCCGCCCTCTTGTTTCTGAGCCGCGTGCATCCAAAAAAGGGTGTCGAGCATCTGATCGATGCCGTCGCGGAACTGAACACGCGTAGCATTCCAGTGAGTGCCATCATCGCAGGGCCCGGCGAAGAGTCCTATGTGCGCGAGCTGCAGGCCCGGGCAGAGCAACTCAACGTGGCCAGCCGCGTAGACTTCGTCGGACTGGTCAGCGGGCGTGAAAAACTCTCGCTCTACGAAGCTGCCGAAGTCTTCGTGCTCCCGACCAGTCAGGAAAACTTCGGCCTCGTGCTTCCCGAATCACTCGCCTGCCGAACGCCGGTCGTCACCACAAAAGGCGTGGATATCTGGGCAGAACTTCTCGAAAGCGGCGCCGCCGAGATTGTCAAAGCCGACGGCAACGCAATTGCCGATGTTGTGCAGAAGCTACTGGCAAGTGCTGATGATCTTCGCGCTATGGGCGAGCGCGGGAGAGAATGGGTCTTCAAAGAGCTCTCGGGAGAACGGATCGTTGAGCAGTATGAAAGCTTGTATCGCGAGGTTGTGAACGAACGCGCGAGTTGACGTTCACCGCCGCTTGCGCTTCTTATAACGCGACTTCGAGCTTGCCTGAGACGTGCTCCCCTTCCCTTTCCAGCCAGTCATGCCCGCTCCATCGCCGCCCATTGCCTGAAGCTTGCGCATCGCTTGCACTTTGCCCATCGCGCCAAGGCCTGCCATCTGCTGCGTCATGCGCGAGACAGCGTCAAACTGTTTCACCAGCTTGCCCACTTCCATCGGATCAACCCCAGCCCCGTGCGCAATGCGCCGCCGTCGCGAGTTGCTCATCAGCGAGACATCGCACCGCTCCGTAGGCGTCATGGAATTAATAATGCCTTCGACCCGATCGAGCTGCTTGTCATCAATCGCAACGTCTTTGAGCGCCTGCCCGACACCCGGAAGCAGCCCCAGCAGTTGCTTCATCGGTCCCATCTTTCGGATCGTGCGCAGCTGCTTGAGGAAATCCTCCATCGTCAGCTCGCCCTTGGCCATCTTCTCCTGCAGGCGCTCAGCTTCTTCCTCGGAAACCTCCTCCTGAGCCTTTTCCACCAGAGAAACCACATCACCCATGCCCAGAATCCGGCTGGCGATGCGCTCCGCATGGAACTCTTCAAGCGCGTCGAGCTTCTCCCCCACGCCGATGAACTTGATCGGCGCCCCCGTCACCTTGCGAACGGTCAGCGCAGCGCCGCCTCGCGTATCCGAATCAAACTTGGTCAGAATCACGCCGTCAACATTGAGTCGATCGTGGAACGCCCGCGCAGAAGCAACCGCGTCCTGCCCCACCATCGCGTCGACAACGAGATAAATCTGGTGTGGCTGCAACGATGAGTTCACCCGCTGCAACTCACCCATCAGCTCATCGTTAATATGAAGCCGGCCAGCCGTATCGAGTATCACCGTGTCGATGTTCTGCGCCCGAGCCTGCTTCACGGCGTTGACGCAGACCTCAACCGCCGCGCCGACAGCCTGCCCATATTCCGCAACCCGCTCCGGCTCCGAGTAGAAGCTTACCGCCGCACCGCCTGACATCTCGGCTTCCACCTGCTCAGCCACCGTGCGAAGCTGATCGACCGCAGCTGGGCGCTGCAGATCTGCCGCGACGAGCATGACGGTCCGGCCTTGCTTCTTCAGATACCCCGCCAGCTTGCCGCACGTCGTCGTCTTGCCGCTCCCCTGCAGCCCGCACATCATCACCACAGTCGGCCCAGGGCTGATCCGCAAGACACCAGCAGGCGCCGCGCCCTCAGGGCCGCCGGGGCTCATGAGTTCAATCAGGCGGTTCTGAACCACACCGATGAACTCCTGCCCGGGTTTCAGACTTTTGGTGACTTTCGCCCCGAGGGCGTCTGCGACGACCTCCTCACAGAACGTATTGACAATTTCGAGATTGACGTCAGCCTCGAGGAGGGCCGTTCGAACCTCCTCCAGAGCCTCACGGACGTTGGCTTCGGTAATGGTCCCACGGCCTGAAATCTTGCGCAGAGCGTCGCTAAAGCCCTCTGAGAGTCGTTCAAACATGATGTATCCGGGTCCTGATGAGCATATGGGCGTGAAGAGCAGGCCTGACCGCGGCAGCAGATGAGGATGATAGGGAGAAAACCCAGTAAGGCGAGAAGGCCGCAGGGGAGCCGCCAATCGGGGCGAGAGTTAAACAGGGCAAAGAACGGTTGCGGCGAGGTCCAGATGGAGTTATTGGTATGGGATCACATCCGGTGACCTGCCCGCGTCGCTTCATCAGTCGGCCAGCCTTTCGCCGGGCGGCCGCAACAACCTCTTGTCCTTCCGTTTTGGGAGGTAGAGAGAGTGACAGAGGGGTTGGAGATGGGAGAGAGGGCCTCGCGGGCATTGGGGCGCCGGTATGGGATGGAGAGGGTTTGTGATTTTGACGGCCATGAAAGCCGTCGAATCACAAACTTTTTTTGTGTGCACACAGCCCACCGGAAACCACCGCCTCGGACTTAACGCGCTACTCAGCCACCGCCTCGCCGCCACGCCAGATACTCGCGCATCATCGTGTTGACGTCGTACTCGCGCGCCCACATGCGATCGATCACATTTTCCTGAACATTTCGCCCGGCGAGCGTGCGATACCACCCCTCAGCCATAATTTTCATTCCCTTTTCATTGGGGTGAAGCCCGTCATCTTCAAAAACGTCAGGATACCCAGCCTTCGTCGGCGCCCAGACATCAGGGCCGGCGTAAATCCATCCATGCCCGCGCGAAAGCAGCCGACGCAGTGCGACGCGCTCATTGCCAACTTCCGGCTCCACCGGATTTTTATAGATATGCGTCGCGATATAGACTCGATCAATCCCGTGTTCGCGCAGCATCAGCGCCAGCTTCTCCATCGCGTCCGCGCCCAGTTCCGCGCCAACCATATCGTGCTGGCTCTTTACCGGGCCGCGCTGATCGAACGTCAACTGCAATGATTGCTGGCAAATCGCGATGCTCGGCGGCGGCGCCTCCCCGCGCAGCAGAGGCGAGTTCCCGAAGAAATCCCGCTCCATCGCGCTAATCGTTCGTGTGTAATCCCGCGTCCCTGGCAATGCGATCCACGATTCCACCGGCGCCCCGCCGATGACTGAGTTGAGAACATGGTAAACGCGCTGCCCGCCAGCATGTTCATCAAGCATCTCTTGCAGCATGTCCGGCCAGGCATAAGAAGTTGAATACCCGTTCACCAGAATAGACTTCTCACGTCCATCCAGAACCGCAACTGCTCCCGCAGGCGCAGTGACAGCGTACGAACCGCTTTCACTCTCGCGCGATGTCGCACACCCCGGTATGAGCGCAATCGTCGTGAACAGAACCACAAGGAAATATGAACACCGGACAAATCGCATGAGCAGGCTCCTTCAATGCGCACAATTGCGCTCACTTGAAAAACCCCACCAAGACCCACGGCGCCAAGCGTACCGACGATTTCCGAATCACGCTTGCTTATTGCGGCGTCCCCGCGACCGCGCTCGCCACACGCTCGTTCTTCTCACCCCGTGTCGTTGGAACGGTTCCCAGGTAAGGGAGCGCCCGCTCCACAATCCGCCGCACCACCGGACCCGCGACATCGGACCCGTAGTATTTTCCTCTCGCCACCTGCTCCGGACCGGGATCGTCAATCACAACCAGCACAACGATCTGCGGATTCCGCAGCGGCGCTCCCGCGATGAAGCTCGAAACATATTGCTTTGGAAAGTAGCCCTTCCCATCCGGACGGGCGATCTTGGACGTCCCGGACTTGCCAAACATTTCATAGCGTGGCTCCGACTCCGCCTTCCCCTCGCGCTGGAGCTTCGTGTCGAGGTTCTGGGCGACCTGGGCCATCGCGTCGCGCGTGAGCAGCGCCACCCACGCAGGCAGCACGCGATGCAGGGGGTCGGCGCCGATCTCATCAGCCTCAACCGCGCGCACGCGAATGCGCGGCAGCGTCCCGGAAAGCGCGCCGCTGCGCGCAAATACACTAAATGCGCGCACCATCTGGGCCGGCGTCACCGCGATTTCATACCCCATCGAAACGCTTGTATGCGTGTACTCACTCCAGTTCTTCGACGACGTGACAATCCCTGCCGACTCACCCGGAAGTCCGACGCCTGACGGCGCCCCGAATCCAAACCTGCGAATCGCACGCTGGGCCTGCGTATTGGTCATGCGCCGACAGACCTTCGCCATTCCGATGTTCGATGAACGCACCAACACATTGCGCCAGCTTTGTTTCTCCACATGCGCAACATCCCTCAGCAGTCTTCCATAGGGCGTGCGCCACGCGCCGCCTTCCGTTTCAATTTCTTCTTCCGGGTTCGCCAGCCCAAGCTCCACCACGCTTGACCACATAAACGCTTTAAACGTCGAACCCGGCTCATATGCATCTTCAACGCACCGATTCCGGGCCAACGCCGGGTATGTCTCGTCGCGATTGGGATCGTGCACGACTCGGAATCGCGGCGGGTCTGCTTCCGCGAGCAGCGACGCCGTCTGTGCGCTGAACTCACGCAATCCTTCTGGCTCGCGAATGATGTCTCCCATCGCGAGCACTTCGCCAGTCCGCGGGTCCAGCGCGACGACGCGCCCTCCGGAGGCGTCCGCCTTGTCCACGCCGCGCTGCAGCTCCTCCATCACAATGCGCTGAATTTCCAGATCAACACTCAGGCGGACATCCTGCCCATGCTCCGGCGCGTCCAGGCCGCCAAACTCAATCCACAGCGCCCGCCCCCACGGATCGTGCATATAGGTGACGGCGCCGTCGTCAGGTCTGAGCCTCTGCTCGTGGTACAGCTCCCCTCCGAGAAGACCATTGTGGTCCACTCCGACGCGCCCAACGATCGGCGCCACAGCGGTGTCCATCGTTTCTCGCACCCATCGCTTTTCAAGCCAAACACCAGGCATCTTTAGGTAGCGAACAGCCTGAGCGCGATCCTCGGGCAGCGGACCTTCGACAGAGACGTATCGGATCAGGCGTTCGCCTTTGGTTGTGCGCTCAAAGTTCGCCTCTATGCGCGCCAGGATGCGCGATGCGACCTTCTCAGGAGAGGCGCCCATTGCACGTGCAAGCTCGAGAACTGATTGTTCGTAGGGCTCTGGGAAGCGCAGAGGGTCAACCGCCACCCGCCGCCCAACCCGGCTCGTCGCAAGCACGCGCCCACGGCGATCCAGGAGGTCGCCGCGCCGGCCTTCTTCAGTCGTCACGCGCAATCGCTCATCAACGTGCGCGCGCAGCTTCTCACCCGGGAAGACCTGCAGCGCAAACACACGACCCAGCACGACGATGAACATCAGCGTGAGCGCGACCAGCAGCAGGCGACCAACAAGATGGACTCGGACAGCCTCGGACTCAGCTACAGAAGCAGGGGGGCGGGCCATCGGAGTTACCACACGCGTTGGAATGGCGGGTCGGCGTTTGGCATGCTGGGGCGCCACAGGCCGTATACCTCGCTTGTGCGCTCACACCAGATGCCGGGCGCGGGGGCGAATGGCCCCAGTCCTTCAAGCTGATGGGCGATTTGCTCCGGCGTTGTGCGCGCCGCGATCTCTGCTCGGACGCGCCAGACATCTTCATCAATACTGCGGGTTTGTTCGTAGAGAATCATCAGTTTGCCGGCTTCGCGGATGCGCTGCTGCCGAACGACCAGCAGCGACCCTGCGGTCACCACCCCGATCATGAGCAGCGCGAGAAGCTTGGCGAACAAGAGAGCGTTCCTCCACGGCAGATGGGCCGGCGACGCCCGGAGTGTGTCCGAGCTCCAGACGAGCTTTCTCAATCGGCCATCGTCATGCTCGAACGAGAACTTCCAGAGTGAAGTCTCGGAGGGCCATCTCAGCAAGTTGAATCAAGAGTCCGTCTTACTCAGGCAGACGCAGCTCAACGCCCACCGTGAGCATGTCTGGGTCGGCGATATCGTCGCGATTCAGATCGAAGATCTCGCTCCATCGACTCGCTGAGCCGAGTTTGTCAGCTGCGATGGATCCCAGCGTGTCGCCGGACTTGACCGTGTGCCTACGGGCTTTGGCGGCTGGGATGCGAGGCGGGTTGGCTTGCTTCGGAGCGGAGACCTGCCTTTGGGGAGATCGACCCATAAGGTCGTCGACGTCGGGGATGGCGAGCTCTTGTCCCACCTGCAACGAGCTGTTTGAGACGTTGTTGTGCTTGGCCAGCTCGTCGTGCAGTGAGGGGTCGTCGTAGTAGCGATCTGCGAGAGCCCAGAATGTGTCTCCGGGGGCGACGCGGTGGGTTCGGGTTGCAGGGTGGGCAGCAGCAGGGCGGAGACCCATTTTGATCACGACGGGGGCGGGCTCGCTGTTCTCTTCTGCGTCCCGGGGTCCGATTGGATCAGTTGCGGTCGCAGGGGGCATGTTCCGGGCGGACTCTCCAATCTCGCGGAGAATCTCATTGAGCGACGTCTTGTCCTGTTGATTTGTCGCAGCGACAGTCTGGCTGTTCTCCAGAGGGTCAGTCTCCAGCACGCGATTGATGGTCGCCATGCGAGCTTGGCGTGGCGCCGATGGATCATCATCCGCGACCAGCGTTTCGAGCTTTGCGCCGCCGGCGCCTGAGAAGTGATCCGAAATCACCACCCCCACGACAAGCACGAGGGCGAATCCGATCAGAAGAGCCAGTTTGTGTTCGCGTGTCATTCGAGTCGGCGTCCTTGCCTTGCGTCTGACGGTTGAGTTGTCAGTTGACCGGCGAGCGCCGGTCCCGGTGTTGATCTGTCTGTGCGCCAAGGCACCTGCACTTTCGGCTGGTCCATCAGCCTTCGCCTTCCACCATACACGAAGCGATTGTCACGCGCGCGGTGTGAGTTCAATAACGCGAAGCTTGGCGGACCGCGATCGCGGGTTGGCTTGCACTTCGGCCTCCGTCGGCGTGATCGGCTTGCGTGTGACGAGCTGCGCCAGACCGCGCTGGGCCAACTCGCCAAAGACACGTTTCACCGGACGATCTTCGAGCGAATGAAAGGAAATGACGCCGACCCGTGCTCCGGGGCGAAGCCAGCTTTTTTCCAACGACGCTGAAGCCGTGCGTTTCACAGCTTCCAGGAGCGCCGCCAAACTTCCCAACTCATCATTGACCGCGATGCGCAGCGCCTGAAAGGTTCGAGTGGCGGGGTGAATCCGCCGCCCCCGGTCGCGCCCCCGGCTTTGTTGCGGACGCGCGCCGCTGCGGACGATCTCTGCGAGCTGAGTTGTCGTTTCTATCGGTCCCGCCTCTCGGGCTTCGATAAGTTTTCGCGCGATCCGTCGGGAGTCGCGCTCTTCTCCGAGCTCGTAGATCAGATCGGCAAGCTCCTGTTCGGTCAGCGTGTTCACAAGCTCAGCTGCGGTGACGGGAGAGGAGGGGTCAAAGCGCATGTCCAGCGGTCCCTCGCGGGAGAAACTCAGCCCGCGCTGGGGGTCTGCCATCTGGGGGGACGAAAAGCCGAGGTCCGCAAGGACGACATCGGCTGAGAGGTCAAGTTCCGCGAGGCGGCGCGGAGCGTCCGCGAAGTTGCCCTGGATGCCGGTGACGGCGGGGGCGTCGGTGAGCGCTGCGATGCGGGCGGCGGCGTGCTCGAGATTCCCGGGATCTGCGTCACAGAGGGCGATCCGCCCGGTTGGGCCGATTTGCTGAGCGATTGCAGCGGCATGTCCGCCGAGGCCGGCGGTGCAGTCGAGTGCGGTTTGCCCCGGCGTTGGCGCGAGGGCTGCGAGCGTCTCTTCGAGGAGCACCGGAATGTGGGCGCGATCATCCATGAATCGGGCTGTGCGGAGCATTTGCCAGGAAGTTCATCAGGATTCACTCACCGGCGGGGTGGGGCGCCCGAGGGCGACGCGCATTTCAAAGCCCTGGCTTTCCAGAGTCTCGGTGAGCTCCTGCACCTGCGTGGGGCCCGAGGTTTCGACGACACAGCGGACATCGACGGAGGCGAGATCACTGGTGCCGAAGGCGCGATCGTGCCAGATGTCCTTGACGGAGGCGCCCACCGATGCGATCGCGGTTGTGAGGGAGGCGAGGCCGCCGGGGCGATCGCTGATGGTCGTGGTGAAGTTGATGAGCCTGCCGTCGGTCGCGAGGCCGCGCTCGATGACGCGGCCGATCATGGCGGGATCGATATTCCCTCCGCACAGAGGGAGGACGACTGTCTTGCCGCGGAGATCACCGAGTGAATCCTGGTGGTAGAGGTCCGGGGAGGTGCGGGCGAGCATGGCGGCGACGCCCGCAGCGCCGGCGCCCTCGACGACGGATTTCTCATATTCCAGCAGGCGAAGGACAGCGAGCGAAATTGCGGCTTCGTCAACGATTGCGAGTCCATCGATGAGCGGGTTGGCAGTCTCGAAGGCGTTGGCTCCGACGTCCGGCGTCGCGAGACCGTCGGCGATGGTCTTGCCAACATCGACATGAACGGGCTTGCCCGCATCGCGGGCTGCGTGAAACGTCGCAGCTCGCTCGGGCTCGACGCCGAAGATTTTGACGGCCGGCGCTTCGTGCTTGATCGCGGCTGCGATGCCAGCGATGAGTCCGCCGCCGCCGATGGGCACGATGATGGCGTCGGGGTCATGGCCGTGGGCTGCCCGCACTTGTTCGAGCATTTCCAGGCCCATTGTTCCCTGGCCGGCGATGATTTCCGGGGCGTCGTACCCGTGGATGTACACCAAGCTGCGCTCGTCGACGAGGCGGCGGGCCTCGGTGTAGGCGTCGTTGAACGTTTCGCCCTTGGTCCGGACGGTGGCGCCAAGCTGTTCGCATGTGGCCCGCTTGATGATCGGCGCTGACTTTGGCATGACCACGGTGACGGGGATTCTGAGAAGGCTTCCGTGGTAGGCGAGACCCAGAGCGTGATTACCGGCGCTGGCGGCGACGACTCCGCGCCGCCGTTCGTCTTTGCTGAGCTGGAGAAGAGCATTGCGGGCGCCGCGCTCCTTGAAGGAGCCTGTCCGCTGGAGGTTGTCCATTTTGACGTAGATGTTGGAGCCTGTCAGCTCTGAGAGGGGCTCAGAGCGCAGGCAGGGCGTTTCGACCACGCCGCCTCGGATTCGCTCTCGCGCAGCGGCGACATCTTCGTAGGAAATGCGCATGGACTATGAATCTACACGACACCTGCTCTGTTCGCCTTCCGGGGTGATCTCGGCCTGGGCGTCGGCGGGGATTACACTGGAGGGATGAGTACGCTGAAGATTCATGCTGTGACCGTGTATTGCTCATCCTCGGAGGTCGTCGCGCGGGTATATCGAGACGCTGCGACCGATTTTGGAGGGCGGCTGGCGCGATCGGGTCGATCGCTTGTCTTCGGCGGAGGGAGCGTGGGGCTCATGGGGGCGATGGCTCGGGGGTGCCGGGGCGCTGGGGGGCATGTGGTGGGCGTGATCACAGAGCGTCTGCGCGACGCGGAACAGCTTGATGATGAATGCGACGAGAAGATCGTCGTCAGAACGATGCGCGAGCGAAAAGCGATCCTCGAATCGCGCGGGGATGCGATGGTTATTCTTCCCGGCGGGCTCGGCACGTTGGAAGAGTTTTTTGAGATTCTCGTCGGGCGACTGCTGGGAGAGCATGACAAGCCAATAGTCATTGTGAATACGCCTGATCCAGCGCATCCTGAGCAGGCGGGCTACTACGAGCCCATGCTTCACATGATTAACCACATGATCGAGGAAAAGTTCGCCAAGGCGGGTGTGCATGAGTTGTTCACGATCTGCCAGACGCCGGCGGAGGCGATCGCTGCCCTTGATGCGCACAAGCCGAGCCAAGAGGGAGTGGATCGCACGCAGTTGATGCCGACGCCGCCCTCTGGTGCGCACAAACTGACGCCATGACAACTCCGGCTGATAACGCGATTGTGGAAATTCCGCCGGCGCCGGCTCCGATTGGGTTGATCGCGGGCCAGGGGCTCTTGCCGATGCTTGTCGCGGATGGCATTCGCGCGTCCGGACGCCCGGTGCATGCGGTGGGGTTGGCGGGTCAGTATGACGCTGATCTGCCGGACAAGTGTGATCGTTTTCGACAGGTGGCGTTGCTTCGAATCGGATCGTGGGGGCGCCGGCTGCGGCAGATGGGCGTGACGCACGCGGTGATGGTGGGGCGGGTGGACAAGGCGGGGACGATGCACGATCCACTGAGGCTGATTCGGAACATTCCCGATTGGCGCGCGATCGTGATTTGGTACGGTCGTCTGCGACATGACCGCCGATCGCCGGCTCTGTTGGCGGTGGTGGCGAATGAACTTGCCCGGACGGGAGTTATTCTCATCGACTCAACGCTTCCTATTCCAGATCAACTTGCTTCGGTCGGCGTGATGACGCGGCGGTCGCCAACGGCGGATGAGCAGGCTGACATTGACTTCGGCTGGCCTGTGTTGCGCGAGCTGCTCAAGCTCGGAATCGGACAGGCGATCGCTGTGCGCGAGCGTGATGTCATCGCGGTTGAGGCAGTGGAGGGGACGGATCGGATGATCGTGCGCACCGGGGAGTTGTGTTCGCGCAGCGGGTGGATGCTGCTCAAGGGAGCGGCGCAGGATCATGATCGGCGGGCTGACGTGCCAACGATTGGTGAACAGACGATCCGAGGCATGCATTCGGCGGGTGGCCGGTGCATGGCGCTGGGCGCGGGGGATGTCATCATGGTCGACAAGAATCGCACGATTGAAGTTGCCAATGAGCTTGGCGTCGCGATTGTCGGGATCGAGCGATCGTGACGGGGTGTTCTGGTGACAAGCCTCAGGCGCCGCGCCATGTCGAGAACAATGAAGAGCGATATGTCAGTCGAGGCGGTGAGAAGCTTCGCGCTGCGCTGGATTGTTTTTCGTTCTCACCAGAAAAATTGACGTGTGCCGACCTCGGCGCAAGCGTCGGCGGTTTCACCGATTGCTTGCTCAAGGCTGGCGCAGCCAGGGTGTATGCGGTTGACACTGCGTATGGGCAGTTTGCATATAGGCTGCGCACGGATGAGCGAGTCGTGGTGATGGAGCGGGTGAACGTGCTCCATGTTGAACCGCCGGTGGATGTTGATCTCGTTGTACTGGATCTTGGCTGGACTGTGCAGCGCAAAGCGATTCCGGCGGCGCTACGCTGGTTGAAGGATTCATCTGAAGCGAGGATTCTCACGCTCATCAAACCACATTATGAAGCGGCGGGGTATGGATTTTCGGAAGAGCTTGAGGCTGGAGTTCCGGGAGTACTTCCGGAGGAGGCTGCCCGGGTTGTGGTTGACCGGACGCTGGATGAGCTTCCCTCACTGGGTGTTGAGGTGATTGGGTGTGTGATTTCTCCTATTCTCGGCGGGGGGAAGCGATCGAAGAACGCCGCGCGGGGCAACCACGAATGGCTTGCGCTTCTGAGACGTGCGAAGGTGTAAGAGGGATGTTTCGCGCGGGTTGTCACAGCTGCACTTAGCGGACCTTTGCTGATCGCTGTGTTTTACCCAAACACCGTATTTGCGCAGTTGTTGGCCTGTTTTGGATTTGTGACATTGTATTTACGTTGATTTTTCTCGTCTCTGCGGCATTTTGTATGTGAAGGAGAGGCGAAACATGAAGAATCATTGCGCGCTCGCCGTTGCGCTGATTGGCGCCTTCCTTGCGTCCAGGGCCGAGGCTATTGTCACCGTCACCTCCAGCAATGGTTCGGTGGTGCAGAATACCTTCGACGCTGGCAAGTGGACGATTGTTTTGCAGTCCACCGATTCATCGTCGCCGACAATATTTGACATCCTTGCGGACTTCAATGACGAAATTGCCTACGTTGGCGTGCTTGCAAACAATCCGGGGCAGGTGACGATTTTGAACATTAAGGGCGCCAACGGTCTTCCGCGATTGAAGAGCGTTGACGTCATCGAGCGTATACCACCCTCGACACGCGATGTCTGGGTGAATGAGCTTATTACGACGGGTGATGTTGGCGACATTCGTGTGACAACGATTGTCAGCACAGATGTCGGCGGTGACGTGACGGGTGATGTGGTTCTTGAGTTTCGCCAGTTCGGAGGTGAGTCTTCGCTCATTTCCATGAACGTTGCCGGGAACATTCTTGGCGACATTCTTTGTGATTTCGGCTCTATTTTCGATCTTCAGGTCGAAGGCGCACTCGGGGCGCCGGGGAATCATTCCAATGTTCGGGCGCTCAATTTCATTGAGACTCTTGTTGCAGGGGATATTTATGCGGACATCTCGACGATAGACTCCGGCAATGCTGGCTACAGCGGGCACATCGAGGCGACGACGGCGATGGGTGGAACGGGCGTCTTTGAGGGATCGCTGCAAACTCGCTTCTTCTTCAACAGCGACCCTTTGTTTGAGCAGGGAATCTTCGTAGATGGATTCTTCGACGCTGATGTGCGCATCGGTCTTGGTTTTAATACTCCGGCGCAGATGGTGTTGCCATTGCTGGGGCTTTCGCGCACGGTCGTTGTCAATACGGAAAACGATCCCGGCGGCTGGTGGAACGCGCCGATCAAATGCGGAGCGGATGGAGATCCGAATCAGGTTGTGCTCGTTGGGCCGTTTTACACGAATACGCCGGATGAGTTCGGCGGGGGCGCGATTGGGCTTGCGCCTTTCCGTTTGCATGGTTCGGCGTGCGAGCCGGCACATGGGGGAACGGCGATGACGCCGGGGAACGGCCTGGCGAATCCAGTCGTCGTGCGTCATTACGGTCCGGTGCAGTGGGACTCGGCATTTGATTCACTCACAGTTGAGACGCGCACCGCTGGCAGTGCGGATCCCTGGATTGATCTCACGTTTGCGTTTGATTTTGCATTGGACGTCAATTTGCGGGACATCATCATCACGCCGTCTGGCGGCATCGGGTTTGCTGCGGGGTTTGAGTACCGGATTCGTCCTGTGCGCACGGGACTGGGCGCTCTTCGTTGTCAGGCGATTGCGGGTAATCCGCTGGTGGGGGTCGATGATCCGGGCAACACTGGTTATGAGTACATGTTCACAGTTCTACAAGGCTGCGCGACGGATCTTGATGGCGACGGGAACGTGGGGAGCTCTGATTTGGCTTTGATTCTTGGAAGTTGGGGCGCGTGTCCGGCGCCGCCATCGTTATGCCTGACGGATTTGGATGGCGACGGGAACGTGGGGAGCGCTGATCTTGCTGCGATTCTCGGAAGCTGGGGGCCGAACTGCGGGAGTTGATGCTTCCTGCGCTGGCGAAGGCGAGCTTCAATCTTCCAGTGTCTGCGCCCGGTCGGGGCCGATGCTGATAATCTTCGCGGGCACGCCGACGTATTCTTCGATGAACGCAATGTAGGCGCTCGCGTGTGCTGGAAGCTCGCTGCGGGACCGAAGGGCGGTAAGCTCCTCGCTGAAGCCGGGAAGAGTCTCAAGGACAGGCGTGACGCGAGCCAGATCGCTTGCGTCGGGGGTGAAGCGGTCTGTCTCCCCGCCATCAACGCGGTAGGCGGTGCAGACGCGAAGAGATTCAAACCCTGCGAGAACGTCGAGCAGTGTGACCGCGAGTTCAGTGCAGCCATTTAACTCCGCGGCGTAGCGGAGCGCGACGAGGTCAAGCCAGCCGGTGCGGCGTGGGCGTCCGGTTGTGGTGCCGAACTCTTTGCCGCGCGTGCGAATGCGCTCGCCGATTTCATTGGAAAGCTCCGTTGGGAATGGGCCGGCGCCGACGCGGGTTGTGTACGCCTTGGCGACGCCGATCACGCGGGCGAGATTGCGGTCGGGCAGCCCCGTTCCGGGGCCGATGCCGAGCGTTGAGCTGTTGGAGGAAGTGACATAGGGGAAGGAGCCGTGGTCGATATCAAGCAATGCGCCGTTGGCGCCTTCGAAGAGAAGCTTCTTTCCGTCGGCGAGCAAGTCTCGCAGCAGATAGAAGGAATCAGTGATGTGTGGCTTCAGCCGCTCGCCCCAGGCGCAAGCGTCCTTGAAGATGCGTTCGATGCGCTCAGTGTGATCAGTGGCGCCGGCGGGACCGGAGCGCAGCGTGAGTGCGGTTTCGATGCGTTCGCGCAGCAGCTTGTGGCGGTACAGATCGCCAACGCGCACGGCGGCGACTCGCTGCATTTTCTCTGCGTAGGTTGGTCCGATGCCTCGCCGGGTCGTGCCGATGGAGCGATCATCTTCGCCGGCAGAAGCGTTGCGTGAAGAAAGAGCCTGCTCGCGGGTTGCATCTTCTTCCAGGTGGTACGGCATGACGACGTGGGCGCGATCACTCAGGCGCACGCCGGAAACATCAACGCCGGCGGAATGGAGCAGATCCAGTTCCTGGATCAAGGCTGCTGGATCGACAACGACGCCGTTTCCGATGACGGAGAGCACGCCCTGGTGCAAAACGCCCGAGGGGGCCAGGTGCAGCGCGAGCTTGCGATCACCGACGACAATGGAGTGGCCGGCGTTTGCGCCGCCGTTGTATCGAATGACGGCGGCGTGGCCTGGCGCGAGCAGATCGACGAGTTTGCCCTTGCCCTCGTCGCCCCATTGGAGGCCGACGACAGATGTGCAGCGGGCATCGATGCCTGAATCGGGGGCCATCAGCAAACGGCTTTCTGTTCTCGGACGTGCTGAAACCGCACAGTGCGGCATAACAAAGGGGCGTGGGGTGTGTTTTGCAACTGCGGATTCATCAGGCCTGCAGAAGTGCCGATCTCCATGCAGGCGAAATCATGCCTTCTGGGAACTCTAATGAGCGAAGAAACCATCCGCATCATGTGTCCGAATCTGGTTTGCCGGAGGATTCTTGCGGTGCCAATCACAGCCCGCGGACGGACCGTGCGGTGTCGAACATGTGGGACGAACATCCGCATTCCTTCGAAAAACCCCGGCGGCACGGGCCCTGACAAAACGGGCGAAACCCCCGAAGCCTCGAAGACCGTGTAAGGCTCCGCGCTACTCATCGTCGAGATCAAACTCGAAATCGAAGACGCTGCTGTCCTCGTTGACAGCCTTGGTTGCGCGAGCGATGAGGTCGGCAATCTCCGCATCCGAATCGTCATTGGCGGCGGCGTCACTGGTTGCTGGTTCAGTCGCTTTTTTCTTGGGAGGCGCCATTGCAGGTGAGTCCAGAAGCGGGGGCTCGACCTGGCTGGGCAGGCCGTTGATCCGCACGGTGAGCACGAGCGAGCCGATTCCAAGTCGATCGCCAGGCGCCAGTTGGATCTCCTCGCCCTCGACCTGCTGACTGTTCCGGTACGTCCCGTTGCTCGAGCCGAGATCCTTGAGGAACACTTGATCGCCCTGGACGCGAAACTGGCAATGCTTTCGAGAGACCGCTGAGAGCGGGATGCGCAGATCACAGCCCTCCTCACGGCCGACGACGCACGTCTCGCCTTTCAGAGGGATATCGCGCCGATTGCCGCTGTCGCTGAAATAAACGAGAACCACGCTGGCCAAGGCATTTGCTCCTGCGCTGGTGGGGGGTGAGAATCCCTTGGCAGAACGATTGCTTATGCGAACACGTCCGGCGTTCGGATCGGCGTTCACCACCGTTTCACGCCGACCCATTATGGCAAAGACTATCCCCCTCACTCTCAGCAAGCAACAGGCCCCCAGGCTCGCCGTCGGGGAGATTCTGGGCGCCGCAGCCCGAGCGCCGACATCCCTCTACATTCACGTCCCATTCTGCTTCCATAAGTGCCATTACTGTGACTTCTACAGCTTCGTGGATTCGCGTGATCGTCAACAGGCGTTCACGGACGCTCTGGGCGCTGAGTTGGAGACGCTCGCTGGGCAAGTCTCCAAAATTTCACCAGGCCTCGCGAGGCCGGAGCTTCGAACCATCTTTGTCGGAGGCGGCACGCCCAGCCTGCTCACTCCAGATCGTTGGCGTCAGGTGCTGAAGACGCTGGCGAGTTGTTTTGATCTGTCGCCCATTGCGCGAGGCGATGGCGAGTTCACGGTGGAGTGCAACCCGGAGACTGTGACAGCTGAGTTGATGGCGACGCTGAGGGAAGGGGGCGTCGATCGGGTGAGCGTTGGCGCCCAATCGTTTGACGGGCGCCATCTCAAGACTCTGGAGCGTTGGCACGATCCCGCTTCCGTTAAGCGAGCGCTTGATCTTGCGCGCGAAGCTGGGATTGCGCGCCGGAGTCTTGATCTGATTTTCGCCATCCCGGGGCAGAGCCTTGACGACTGGCGCCATGACCTGGAGACAGCGGTTTCGCTTGACCCTGAGCTTGAGCATCTCTCCTGCTACTGCCTGACGTATGAACAGGGGACGGCGATGACGACGCGTTTACAGCGTGGCGAGTTTGAGCCGTCGCCTGAGGATCTACAGGCCGAGATGTACATGCTCGCGCGCGAGACACTTCGTGCATATGGGCTTGAGCGATATGAAATCAGCAACTTCGCTCGCGCGGTGGGCCGATCATCTGAAACGCGCTCGCAGCACAACCTCGTGTATTGGCGCGACGACGCCTGGCTTGCGGCAGGGCCATCCGGCTCTGCGCACATTCACGCGATGACGCCTGAGGGTGTACGCGCAGGGCATCGGTATAAGAATGTTCCGCATTTGACGGAGTGGATGAACGAGGTCAACTCTACTGGCGCCAGCCTGATCATCGATTATGAACCACCCGATGCTCGTCGCGGGCTGGCGGATCGGATCATGATGGGCATGCGCCTCGCGGAAGGAATCGACGAAGAGGAACTCTTCGCGGACGCGGCAAGGCTCGGTCGAGAGACGCCGTTGCGAGAAGCGATTGCCCGACTTCAAGAACGCGGGTTGATCGCAAATACGCCTGATCGCGTTGCCCTCGCGGATGCAGGCTATTTGCTGGCTGACGGGGTGATTTCCGATTTGATCGAAACGATCACTCCATCTGCTCACTGAGTGAGATGTTCGTCATACCACCGGGCCCAAGCGTCAAGCATGTGTTCAACGTGGGCAGGCTCGCGGAAGCCGTGCGGCTCGCGCGGGTATGCGAGAAACTTCGTTTCGCATCCGACATCCTTGAGCGCTCGATACAGGATAATGCCAGCGGAAAAGCTGACGCGGTCATCTTCCTGTCCGTGAATAATCAGCGTTGGGGTGCTGGCGCTGCTGATGTGCCGGATTGGATTTGCCCGATCGAACTGCTCGAACTGGCGCCACGGGTCGCCTTTATATTCCCAAAGGGCGGCGGCGCCATGATTGATGTCCGAAAGAGCATACTGGCTCACTGTGTCATTCACGCCCGCGCCGACGACCGCAGCCTGATAGCGATCCGCATGTCCAAGAGTCCACGCGGTGAGATAGCCGCCCCATGACCAGCCGCCATAGACGAGGCGATCGGGATCAGCCATGCCTCGTTCGATGAGCGCATCAACACCGGATTCGATATCCATGAACTCGATCTCACCGAGACGTCCGCGGTTGGCAGCGTAGAAGTCCCAGCCGTACCCGGTCCCGCCACGATAGTTGGGCTGGAACACGTTGAACCCGCGAGCAGTGAAAAACTGCGGCCGGTAGCGCCAGCCTTGGGTTGTCACCGAATCCGGCCCGCCGTGAGGCATGACCATCAGCGGCGCTATTTCTCCTGGCGCGACGTGCGGTGTCTTCACTAACACACCCTCAATTTCGACACCCTCCGGGCTTTCCCACGAGACGACTTCCCACTCGACCTCACTCCAGTCCTTCACCTGCGGGTTGACATCAGCGACAAGGCGCCATTCGCCAGTGCGTGTGTTGATGACGGTGGGGGCAGGCGGCGAAGCGACTGTCGATGTAGCGCAGGCAAGTGTGTCTTGTGAAATACTTGAGGAAAGCGAGCCATCGATCACCCGGCCGGAAAACTCAAGGTCTTCGCGTTTCCCGCCGTCGGCCCGCAGACGCACGATCTTCGACTCAGTCTTGTCCTGAACATGTGCGACGACGTAGCGAGAATCTCTGGCCCACACAAATCCGCCCAGCGTGAAGTCATGCTCGTCGGCCAGATTCCGTGAGGTATGGGTGGCGACATCAACAACCCAAAGCGCATTAAGCAAACTGAGTGTGCTGAGAGCCGCCTCGTAGGCGATCCGGGATGAGTTTGGCGACCAGTGAACATCACCGATGATGCGGGGTTTTTCGTCCAGCACTCCCATTTCAGAACCATTGTCGCCATCAATGATGCGCACGGTAAGCTGCGTGAATGTGTGATACGGGTCAGCCGACGCGCTCGTGACCAGCGCGATGTAGCTGTTCGACGGCGAGAGCGTGAAACGGCTCACATGGTAGGCGCCGTCAGTGATTGCGCGAGTTTTGCCACCTTCAGTTGGGATCGAGTACAGGCGTGATGATCGAAACCGCTTGTCATAGTCAATGGCACCGCCGGTTGCCCAGTCTTTATCCTGTTGTGTCTTGGGTTTTTCCGGGGTTGCGAGGAAGAAAATCGTTTGGCCATCTGGCGAAAAGGCGAAGTATCCTGGCTCAAGATCGCCGGTGTCGATGATTTGCGCCTCGCCGCCATCGAGCGGGAGAATATGAATCTGTGCTTTGCCGTCACGATTGCGCAGGAATCCGATTGCGCTTCCATTGCGCGCCCACCGCGGCGAGCCGGCGTTCTCTTCACTGAATGTGATCTGCCTGGCGTCCGATCCTTCAGCGCTCGCGAGCCAAAGCTGTCGTTCGCTCTTCCAGCCTGCGGTATCGTCTGAAGGCGATGGCTCGGCCTCTTCGTCGAACGTCTTGGTCGCGACTGCATACACAACGCGCGAGCCATCGGGCGAGAGCTGGACATCTGAGAGTCTTGAAAGCCCAGCGATATCGCGCGCTGTCGGGCGGGCGTCGAGTCCCTGCCCCGGCGCCGAGGCGCTCAACAAAGCCATCGTCAGGACTATGATGATCGAACGAAGCTTTCTCATGGATTATCCTCTAACAACTTTTCTCAGCTCAAAACAATTCTTCAACGCCGTCTTCTGCCGGCGCTCACTGAGAAAGCCTACACGCCTCCCATCGCTTTGGGCAATTCACACGATGGTTTGTCGGCGTCAGCCACTCACGCCATACTCGCTTTCGTCGGCATCATCACCAGCCTGGTTTCGTGAGATGGCTGTGTGAGTGATTCACTGATGGTTCGGGGGAGGGATGGAAAACAATGTCCTCGCGGAATCCTGACTTTGAAACTGCAGCCCGACGGGCATTTGACGAGGCGCCATTCATTAAACATCTCGGCGTGACGCTCACGCAACTCGCTGAGGGTCGCTGTGAGATGCAACTTGCTGTTCGCGCCGAGCATGCTCAGCAGGATGGGTTTGTTCATGCTGGCGTTATCGCGACGCTGGCTGATCATGCAGCAGGCATCGCAGGGGTCACTATGATTTCAGCGGATGAACTGGTCCTCAGCGCCGAGTTCAAGATCAACCTCATCAAGCCGGCGACCGGTCCCGTGCTCTTGGCGCACGGCGAAGTGATTCGCGCCGGCCGCAGACTTGTGATTACGGAGGCGAGCGTCTATTCCGGCGAGGCGATGGCGTTACAAACGAATGGGCGGGATGGGGGCGCGCTCGTAGCGAAACTCATGCAGACACTCGCAGTCGTGGAGCGCTGAGAATCGCAAGAATAATGAATGTGCGCACTCAGCGCGTTGCTTCAACCATCAGTCTTTTCATCTCGCGCACCGCTTCGCGCATGCCGACATACACTGCGCGGCTCACAATCGCGTGCCCGATGTGCAGCTCCGACACGCCGGGCAACGCCGCGATCGGACCAACGTTGTGGTAGTTGAGCGCGTGTCCAGCGTTAAAACGCATACTCGCTTGAGTAATTGCTTTTCCTGATTCCTCAATTTTCTGCAGCTCGCTCGCGAGGTTCTCGTCAAAGGAGTCCCCGCCTGCGCGGGCGTGCTCGTGAGCATAGGGCCCGGTGTGCACTTCACATACATCAAATCCGGCATCCGCGCACGCTTGCACCTGCACAAGGCTTGGGTCGATGAACGCGCTGACAATCAGGCCGGCATTCCTAAGCTGCGCGACCACTTCCTTCATGCGCGTCAGCTGGCCCTTCACGTCCAGCCCGCCCTCTGTTGTGATTTCCTGCCGGCCCTCGGGCACAAGCATCGCGATTTGCGGCTTGAGTTTCCGGGCGATCAGAATCATCTCCTCCGTCGCAGCCATCTCGAGATTGAGCTTGACGTTCACAGTGTCGCGCAGCCGCTCTACGTCGTGATCCTGAATATGCCGGCGATCTTCGCGCAGGTGGACGGTGATGCCGTCGGCGCCGCCGAGCTCTGCTTCGTGGGCGGCGCGGACAGGGTCCGGCTCAACCCCGCGCCGCGCCTGCCTGACGGTCGCGACGTGATCGATATTGACGCCAAGCTGAATCATGCCAGCAGTCTACGCGTAAAGAAGCAGCCGAGTGACCAGGCGGCGCCACAAAGGTAGGTTGGTTTCAGTCGCGCAGATCTACCCGCGCAACAGCCGCCAGCTTGCGCCGGCGAGGAGCACCAATGCTGGCAGGCCTACGATAAACCCCCAGTGCAGAGCGCCGAGTTGCCCATTCGTCAGGGGGCCGATGCGTGCGACACGCATGCTCGTTGGACTCGGCGCGATCAGCTCCTCCTGCCCCGCGAGCCAGTAGATCGCTGCGTCAAAAAGCTCCGCATTGCCCGGGTATTTCGCTGTGGTGACGCCGTCCACAATGCGAGCCTGCTGGGTGAACTCGTCGAAGAACCACCCGTTGGCGCCAACCACGACAACTCGCTGATTTCGCGCCAGATCATTCAGGCGTCGGTCGATTGTCGCAGCCAGGGTCCAGGGGCCTTCTACATCATCGAACTGGGGATCAGGCGCCGGAGGGTTGGAGAGCATCGCGCGCTGCGCCGGCGCCATCGTGCGAAAGCCAGCCCACTCCGATTCCGCCCACACATCATCATTTGCAGGGAGGTCAAGCAATGGCGCCGCAGATGTTGCATCCTCTGTGATATTCATCGCGACAGGCCACGGAAGAAGCAGATCCAACCCTTCAATGGCGCGTGCGATTGGGTGATCGAATGCGTCCGACGGCGTCAGAAGCTGACCTGGAAACACACTGACTCCCAAGGGCGAAGACCGCCTGCGCAACACAGTCATCCCTGATTTGACCTCAACCCCCAACGGCGCCAGCGACTCGACGAGCGGGTCCGGCGTTCCGATGCGAGGCAATGTTGAGGGCTCCACGGAGATCAGGAGAGATTCACCCGAATCAAGAAGCGCTTGCGTTGCGTCTGCCAGCTTCACAACTCCCGCAGCAGCCTCGGGTGATGCCGCCGCAGGATGGCTGATTGTCACAAAGACGACCGGTCGCCGCGCTTCGGGGTCAATCTCGATGAGGTTCGGCGGTGAATCATCGACGGACACGAGCCACTCTCGGGCATCAATCCGACGCAAGCGCAGGTGATCGATCAGCCTGCCTAGGAATGCTTCGCCGCGCGGGGATACGGGATCGCCGGCGTCATCAAGCAGGGGCGATGGGTCCGCGTGTGTGAAGATGATGATCGGCGCATCGGATGCGGAAAGGGAGGCGATCGCTGATGCAATGAGTTCCTCTCCGGCGAAGCGCAGATTTGCAACTGAGGTGTCATCGGCGTTCGTCGCGGTGGCAGCGGGGAAAAGCGACGAGAAGCGAATTGCTGTCGCGCCGTCCGATGCAGCGACGATGATCGTCGGACCCGCCTGGATCGAGCGCACGATCGCCATCAGTTGCAGCGCCGGAAGACGGTCAAGGCGATCTGCCAAGGTGGCGCTGTCGGCCCGTGTTTGCTGCGCGTTTCCAGCAGCAGTGCGCACAAGATACGCGGTGCTCGGCGCTTCATTCTCAATAGCCGGCGCGAGCTGATCAAAATACACAGTCAGCGCTTCAAGCTGCCTTGTGAGCCTACTGATCGGCTGGGCAAGCGCATCGGCTGCGTCATCCACGGGCGGCAAGTCCGTGTTGGCGATGCGCTCTTCAAGGATGCGATTGGTTGAGACTTCAAGAGCTGCGACATCGCGCGAAAAGGTGCGCAGGACCGCAGCGCTTTGGGAGGCCTGCTCAACGAGATGAGCCAGCGCAGGGACGGATTCGAGTTGGGCGCTGATCTGAGAAAGTTGATTTCCAAGAGCAGTGAGCTGCCCAGCGAGCGGCGCCAGCCCGGCAACAGCGTCGTTGATCGCGTCTCTATGCTCGGCGAGATTGTCTTGATAGAGAGCAGTCAGCCGCTGAATCAGCGATGAAAACTCAGTTCTCTCTTCTGGCGCGAGAGCGTCGACCGCGCTGAAGCGAAGATGCTCCGACCTCTGATCAAACTCGACAAGCACATCGTGGACACGATCCAGCGCGCGAGGATCGACCTGGGAGAAATCCGCGACGACGAACACTTCGTGGGGTGAGTCCAACCGGGCGAGGATCTCTAGCGTGCGCGGCGACAGTGTATGAGTTCCTGTAGAGGTGACATCAAAGCGAACATGTCGAGCAGAGCCGATCGCGACGATCACGACACAGGAAAAGGTCATCGCGAGAAGAATGAGCGCCGTCGAAAGTCCATACTTCACGCGCCGCGCCGCTGCGGAGTGGTTGTCGGCGGATTGCGATTTCGCATCCTTCGTTGCAACGGCGCCTTCATCCTGGCTCATCGCCATCTCCTTATTTCAAGTGAGAGGGCTGTCAGCGCGACAAACCACATCGAGGCGGCGACAAAGAATACGACATGGGCGGTGTCGATGACGCCGCGAGCAAAATCCAACATGCGCAGATCAACCAGGAGGGCATAGAGGGCGCGATCGTATGGCTCACTGACAAACTCTGCGCCTTTGAGGGCGCCGAGTCGGACAAGCAGAAGGAAGAACATCGTCCCGAGAAACGCAACGATCTGGCTTGACGTGACCGCCGACGCGAGCAACCCGATCGAAAGATAGAGCATCCCGAGCAGAATCAGCCCGATATATCCCGCAAGGATGGGCCCGGGGTCAGGGCTCGCCAATGTGAATAGCGCGACAGCGAACGTAAGTGTCGGCGCGAGCATGAGCAGCATGAATCCGACGGCGCCGACGTATTTTCCGATCGCGACCTCCCAGTCACTCACCGGCGCGGTCATCAAGGGTTCGATCGAACCTGAATGAAACTCCTCAGCGAGTAAACGCATCGAGATCGCCGGCGCGATGAACATGATGAGCCATCGCGAGAGGGCGAAGAAACCCTCCATCGAAGCGGGCTCGCCTGGCGAGAGCGAACCGAATGCAAAGACTGCTCCCGAGACCGCGAGGTACAACGCGATGACGATCCAACCAATGGGCGTCGCGAGAAAAGAAGCGGTCTCGCGCCGTGCAATGGCCCAGGCGCCGCTCATGCTGGGCTCCGATCGGCTGTAGCGCCTTCTGTCGTTGAGGCATCTTCGTCTGCCGCCTCATCAATGAGCCTGATGAAGAGCTCTTCGAGGGAGGGAGCGTCCCGGCACAACTCGCGCACAAGCAGGCCTGCTTCATGAGCCGCCCGCGCCAGAGGCTCGCGCAGATCGGGCGCTGTTGCTTTGGGTGTCAGCGTGAATCGCGTGCCGCCTTCACAAGGCACTGCGCTGAGATGCGCGACGCCTGGCGTTGAGCGAAGCGTCTGCTCCACATTCAGCGATTCACCGGCGACCACCTCCATGACATAGGGCGCTGTCGCCCGGCTGGCTCTGAGAAGTTCATCGGTCGCCCCCGCGGCACGCACGCGACCACGGGCAACAATGACCAACTCGTCGCAGGTGCGCTCCACCTCGGGCAGGATGTGCGAACACAAGATCATGGTCTTGTCCGCAGCGAGGTCGGCGATGAGGCGGCGCGTTTCGACAATTTGAGCTGGGTCGAGCCCGCTGGTCGGCTCATCCAGCACCAGCACGGGGGGGTCATGGAGGAGAGAGGCTGCAAGCCCGAGCCGCTGCCGATACCCCTTGGAGAGATGCCCCGCCCGCCGCGTCCGCATTTCGATGAGCCGGCATCGCTCGATGCAGAGTTCGATCCGCGCCCGCCGTTCGCGTCGTCGCAAGCCAAAGAGCCGCCCTCGGTAGTCTAGATAGTCCACCACCCGCATCTCCGGGTAGAGGGGGGTGGCCTCAGGCATATACCCGATGAGCCTGCGCAGTCGCCTGGAGTCCTGCACGGAATCCAGCCCGTCAACCGAGACTGAACCGCCGCTGGGCGGCAGATACCCGGTGATCATGCGTATGACGGTTGTCTTTCCGGCGCCGTTGGGTCCGAGCAAACCGACCACACGCCCGGCCGACGCCTGAAAGGAGACGCTGCGGACTGCCTGGACCGATCCGAACGATTTCTTGAGATCACGAGCGTCGATCATGCGTCAGGTAGCGACATGTGTGGGAGGATTGGGGTGGAAAGCCGATGGTATCGGCCGGAAAGGTGAGCGTATATGAGCTATCGGCGGTGGAGCCGTGCGAGTACAGATCGTACACTTGCAAGTTGTACGCGAGGGGTTGAGAGAAAGAGTTTTCTGAATCGGCGTCCGGAGAGGCGCTGAGACCGAATGGCGAAGTCCCTGCCTAACAAGTTGCTGCTCGTCGGAGGCTCCGACGCCGACGCCCAGCGTCTCGCGCGGAAGCTGGGCGATGACTACAAGGTTGTCGCTGCTGAATCCGAGGAAGATGATGTTTCTCACATTCGCCATGTGATCGACTCGATCTCTGAGGGCGTTGCATTGTGCGCCGCGGGCGGGGAGTTGCTGTGGTCTAACGATCGCTTTGGACGCCTGAGCGATGAGATCCGCGCTCAGGTTGTTGGACTGTGCGCACGATCCAGGCCGGAGAAGATTCGCATGGCTCTGGAAGTTGAGGGGCGCATCTACCGCGTTCTTGTGAACCCGGTGGACGACGCCGATGCGGAGTCGCTGCTTTCTGTGGAGGTGCGCGATGTCACGGACACGCGCCGGAGACAGCGCAGGCTCAGCCAGATTGATTGGGCTGGGCGCGAACTCATGCGCATCGAAGCGGACGCTGTTCGGAAAATGAATGCTCAGGAGCGGCTTTCATTTCTCCAGGACAAAATCATTCAGAACATAAAGGATCTGCTCGGCTTTGACTACTTTTCGATCCGTCTGGTTGACGCGAGCACAAATACGCTTTCCCTCGTCATGTCCGCCGGCCTCCCAGATGACATCGCTGTCCGGGATGTCAAGCTTGCGATGAAAGGCTCGGGCATCATCGGTCGTGTCGCTGCGACGGGCCGCGCTTACGTTTGTAATAATATTGAGCAGGATGAGCATTATTCAACGGGGATGTCGGAGGCGGCCTCAAGCCTGACGGTTCCGCTGCTTTTGCAGGATCAGGTGATCGGCGTCTTTAATATTGAGAGCTCTGTGCCGGAGGCGTTTGATGACGACGATCGCCGCTACGCGGAGACGTTTGCGCGATACATCGCGATGTCGATTCACATCTTGGATCTGTTGGTGGTGGAGCGGTCATCAACGAATGCCGCCGTAAGTGGCCGAGTTGTTGGCGAGGTGCAGGAACCGCTGGAGGACCTGGCGGCCGAAGCGGAATGGCTCCGCACTCTTGTTGTCGAGCACCCGGAGGTCGCGCCGCATGTAGATCGTATTTTGCTTGATGTGGAATCAATCCGCCGGCGTGTGAATGATGTCGCTCGCGGGCCGCGATCGCTCCTGGGCGCGGAAAAAGCGCTGCGCGAGGAGGGCATCGATCCAGCCCTTGAAGGCAAGCGCATTCTTGTCGCTGACGATGAGGAAAATATTCGTGAGACGATCGCCAGCGTGTTGAGTCAGTGCGGCTGTGTCGTTGTCTCGGCGAAGACAGGAGCGGAGGCGATCGCTGCGCTGGAAGCCTCGGCCCAGAGCAATGGCGCGGACGCTTCGAAGGAGTTTGATCTTGTAATTTCGGATATCAAGATGCCCGACAGAAATGGCTACGAAGTTTTCACAGCGGCCAAGACGATTCGCGCACAAACACCAGTGATTTTGATGACTGGCTTCGGATATGACCCGCACCATTCGATCGTGCGCGCAAGCCAGGCCGGGCTCCGGTGCGTGCTCTTTAAGCCATTTCAAATCGAGAGGCTGCTTGATGAAGTTCGCCAGTCTCTGAATCCAAAGCCGGCGTAAATGATTGCTTGGTGTTCAGTGATTGACATAGGGTGAGACATGCAGCAGTTCCGCGACATTCTCAATGTTGGCCGGGCGACTGAGCGCTACCTCATCCGGCTCGGGTTCAGAAAGCTGGAAGACCTTCGCGGGAAGGATGCTGACACGCTCTGGGAGCAGCTAAACACGCTTAATGGCGTTCGCAATGATCCGTGCGTGCGCGATGTCTTCGCGGCGACGATTGCAATCGCCAACGGCGAGAAGGCCCGCCCGTGGTGGGAGTTCAGCCGGGAGCGCAAGGCGAGGGAAGCCAAGTGGAATTGATGAGCATTCACCCTGAGCCCGGGGGCGCCAACTGGCCGGTCCAGGTTGAAAAACTGGTTTTCAAGGTTGACAGTCTGGCTTGACCGAGGTATTTAGTTGAACAGTCAATCAAGAGCGCTGAACCGACACGCCCACTCAGAAGAACGTTGGAGGAATCGGGCGATCGCCCTGCTGAGTAGTGACTGAGAAGCCCGGACAGGTTGATCAAGAAGAAGGCTTGAAACAGCCTTCTACGCGAGATCGTTTGATCGACGCGGGCATGGAGCTCTTTCATGCCAAGGGCTACAACGGCGTTGGGGTCGCTGAGATTCTCAAAACTGCGGACGCCCGCTCGGGGAGCTTCTATCACTACTTCCCGACCAAGGAAGACCTGCTCATCGCCGTGCTGGCGAAATACGACGAGTTGCTCTGGCCTGTTGTGTTTGAGCCGGCCTTTGCTCCAGCGAGGGATCCAATCGAGCGCGTGTTCAGCCTGATGGCGTGGTACAGGAATGTGCTTGTGAAGACGGATTGCAGGCAGGGGTGTCCGATTGGGAATCTGGCACTTGAGATTGGGGACGTGCAGCCGCGCGTTCGTGAGAGGCTCGCGGAGCTCTTTGACGCATGGTCTGCCGGCGTACACCAATGTCTGGATGAAGCGGGGGGGCAACTACCCGCGGATGTGGATCGAACAGCGCTGGCGGATTTTGTTCTCATCGTGATGGAGGGAGGGCTCATGCTTGCGCGAGCGCAAAGCAGCTTGGCGCCCTTCGATGCCGCCGTGGGCGTGCTGCGGGATTACTTTGATCGGCTTTTGGCGAATGCAGCAGAAGAATCAAACTGAAAGGAGCTGCGAGATGAAAACCCTTACAAACATCAGCGTGTTGTTGGCAATGGTCATTGGTGTCGGCGCCACAATGGCGATGAGCGTTGGTGCGGCGGGCGCTCATGAAGCGCCGACCGTCACAACTCGTACGGAGCATTGGAGAAACAAGGTGGACAACAGCAAGTCGCTCGTGCACACCGTTGTTGTTGAAGCGCCCGCAGCGGAAGTCTGGCGGGCGTGGTCAACGGTTGAAGGGGCTCAGACGTTCTTCGCGCCGAAGGTGGAAATCGAGCTGCGCTCTGGTGGCGACTTTAACATTCTATTTTTGCCTGACGAGCCAGAGGGTCGGCGCGGGGCTGAGGGGCAGCGCGTGCTGAGTTATATCCCGGGGCGGATGATCTCGTTTGATTGGGGGGTTCCGCCGAAGTTTCCTGAGTTGCGGCAGGCGTTTCTGGAATCCACTGAAAACCGACCTTTTGTCGTTGTGGAGATCGCCGTGGCCGGCGAGTCGCGCACGCTTGTGACGCTCACACATCTTGGCTTTGGTAAGGGTTCTGAATGGCATGGCGTTTGGGCGTATTTTGATGAAGCGTGGCCTTATGTCTTGGGGAATCTCAAAGAGCGATTTGAGACCGGGCCGATTGATTGGGTTGCGCTGCGGGCCCAGCAGAAGTCCCAGTCGGAAGACTGATGTACACAAAGTGAAGCAAGGGAGCTGAGCTGAAAAACAAGTGTTTCTTGTTCTACTCTCACAACACGGTTTGAATACATATTTAAGAAAAACAAGAAGGAGATGAAGCAGATGGCCAAGGCAATTCCAGACGGATTCACAACGATTACGCCGCATCTTGTGTGCAAGGATGCGTTGAAAGCGATTGAGTTCTACAAAAAAGCGTTTAGCGCCGAGCAGATCAACCTGATGCCCGGCCCGGGTGGGCAGGGTGTGATGCACGCGATGCTCAAGATTGGCAACTCGTTCCTGATGCTTTGTGACGAGTTTCCCGGGTGCGATGGCTTCGTGTCGCCAGCCTCGGTTGGTAACAAGACAACTGTGACGATTCACATTTACGTCGAGGACGTGGACAAGGCCCATAAGCAGGCGGTGGACGCGGGCGCGACGGCGACGATGCCGCCTATGGATATGTTCTGGGGTGATCGGTACGGCAAGGTGCGCGATCCGGAAGGCCACGAGTGGAGCATCGCAACGCATACCCGCGACATGACAGAGGCTGAAATGGCTGCGGAAATGGAAAAAATGTTCGCTGGCGGCTGTGGTTGAACGCCGGGCTGCTTGACTTGCAGCGTAAATCTTGAAGGCGCCAATAGTGGACGCCCGAGATTGATTGAAGTGACAAAAGAAAACAACGGGGCGGTTCCAGCGATGGGCCGCCTCATTCTTGGACCTTGTGGAGGCAGCGATTCATGAACTTTGATATGGCCCAGGTAAACTGGCTGGCGGTGTTGGTCGCAGGCGTTGCAGCGTTCGTGGTCGGCGGTGTCTGGTATGGCGCGCTGTTCGCCAAAGCGTGGATGAACATCCACAGCTACTCTGCTGACGACCCCAAGTTCAAAAAGGGAGTCGCAATGACCTATGGCGGATGGTTCGTTCTTGAACTTATCATGGCGCTGGTGATTGCGATTCTTGCGATCAATCTTAGCATTGCAGATATTGGCGCTGGCGCGATGCTCGGCGGCGCGTTATGGATCGGCGTTGCGGTTCCGTTCCAGCTCAGCGATCATCTTGCTCACAAACGTCCGATGCAAGCTGGGATCATCGATATCGGCTACAGCCTGGCGACGCTTGTCGTCATCGGTGCGATCATCGGAGTGTGGCGGTGATGGTGTCCATCAGCGGAAATTGCACGAATAGCAGGAGTTGAGCGTCGCGCGAAGGAAAAGATGAACCCGCGCGGTGGTTGATCTTGTTCAGATCTATCCTCGCGCGGGTGTCATCAAACTTTGCGGATTGCCTAGGAGTTCAATAATGTGCGCCAGGCACCGGGCGCCTTCGGCGCCATCAACGACACGGTGATCGCAGGCCAAACTCAGAGGCAGCAGTTTTCCGATGCGGATCGCGCCATTGTCCGCGACTACGCCTTCACGAACGCGCCCGACCGCGAGGATCGCCACCTCAGGGTAGTTAATCACGGGCGTTGCGAAGCGGCCTGCATATGAGCCCACGTTGCTGATCGTAATTGTTGAACCCATGAGGCGATCGCGCGGGATGGAGCGATCCCGCGTCATCCGCGCCAGCTCTGCGATGTGACGCCCGATTTCAAGTACGCCGAGCGCATCTGCATTGGGAACGACGGGAACCGAGAGTCCGTGCTCGGTATCAGTTGCGATGCCGACATGAACCGCAGGGTGCTGAACAATTTCCTCGCGCTCATCATCGACGGTTGCATTGAGCGCGGGGAACTGCCGCATCGCTCGACAGAGCGCGGAGACAACAAATGGGAGATAGCTGATCTTCTCGCCGCTGGCGGCTGCGGATTGCTTGCGCAGGCGATCAAGGGCGGAGACTTCCGCTTCGTCCATGACGGTGAAATGGACAGCGGTGTCCATCGATTCGCGCAGACGATTGGCAATTATGCGTCGCGTGCCGCGGAAGGGGATGCGTTTGGCGCCGGAGGTGATCGGCGCGGGCGAGCCGGTGGCTGCGAGGCGCGTCGCGAGCGCTGCGGAGGAGACTTCCTCTGCCACCGTCTGCTCAGCGAGATGTGTTTGCGCCGATGATTGGGATGGGCGCGGCGCTGGAGGCGGTGTGCGGCGAGTAGCAGGGGGAGGCGCGCTCTTGATATCCGCTGCGGCGCGCACGTCGCGTTCTGTGACGCGCCCTGCGATTCCGGAGCCTTGAATGCTGTCGATATTGACGCCGAGATCGCGGGCGAGGCGGCGCACAGCGGGGGTCGCGAGCGCCTTGCCGTCCTGGCCGGAGACCGCGCCGAGCGAGCCGGACATGGTTCCGACAACGGTGCCAGCGTCTTCGGATTCACTATTGGATGAAGTGCTGGATGACGGCGCTGTTTCGCTTTTGGGTTGCGGTGTAGAAGCGACGGAGGTTGAGCCGTCGCTGTTGTAGGTGACCAAAGGCTCGCCCACATTGCATATTTCGCCTTCGGAGCCGTGTAGTATCGCGATGACGCCATCGCGCGGGCTGGGCACTTCGACGAGCGCTTTGTCCGTTTCCATTTCCGCGAGGATGTCGTGCTCCTGGACGTTGTCGCCGACACTGACGCGCCACTTGATGAGTTCGGCTTCGTGAACCCCTTCGCCGAGATCGGGAAGGATGAAGACGTTCGGATCTGATGAAGTTGCGTGAGCCATAGTGTGTTTTCAGCAGTGGTCTGGGAAAGGGAAACTCTATGTTGAAGAACGTTTTAAGAAAGGTTAATACGCGGCGCAGGCGGTGATGCCCTGGGTGATTCTCGCTGCCTCGGGAAGGTACTCGAGTTCGAGTTTGTAGTAAGGCATGACTGTATCGAAACCAGTGACGCGCTGGATGGGCGCCTGGAGGTGCAGGAAGCAGCGTTCCTGAATCATGGTGGCGATCTCGGCGCCGAAGCCGCAGGTCTTGGGCGCCTCATGCACGATGACACATCGGCCGGTCTTTTTGACGCTCTCGACAATCAGGTCCGCGTCATATGGGTAGATCGTGCGCAGGTCGATCAGCTCCACCGAGAGATCGTCGGGCAGGCTGTCCATCGCTTCCAGACATTGCAAGACCGGCGCGCCCCAGGTGACGACTGTGAGGTCCGAGCCTTCCTCGACGATCTTTCCCTGGCCAATCGGGATGGTGTATTCATCTTCAGGAACTTCCTCGCGGAAGGCGCGGTACAAGCGCTTGGGCTCGAAAAACACAACTGGATCGGGATCGCGAATCGCGCTGATGAGCAAGCCCTTGGCGTCGAACGGGGAGGCCGGCATGACCACCTTGAGCCCGGGGTGGTGCGCATAGATGGCTTCGGGAGAATCAGAGTGGAGCTCGGGCGCATGGATGCCGCCGCCGACGGGGACGCGGACGGTCATGGGAACTGTCACCGAGCCGCGACTGCGCGTGCGGTAGCGGCCGGCATGGTTGACGAGCTGGTCATAGGCCGGGCCGAGAAAGCCCTCGAACTGAATCTCTGGAATCGGGCGCATGCCAGCGATCGCGAGCCCGATGGCGCTGCCCATGATTCCAGACTCCGCGAGGGGAGAATCGACAACGCGATCTTCGCCGAATCGCTGCTGGAGCCCTTCTGTGACGCGGAAGACGCCGCCATTCAGCCCGACATCTTCGCCAAGAATAATGACGCGGTCATCCGCCTCCATCTCCTGGGTAAGCGCGAGATTGATTGCTTGTACAAGTGTGAGGTTCGACATTCTTGAGTGTTCTCTGTTCTTTATCCAGCCATAGCGGCCGCGGCTGCAGCACTATTGGTTCCATCGTCATCTGGTGCAAATCCAAGCAGATCGGGCATTCCCGCGTTGAGCAGGTCAGCAACTTCGTCGAGTGGCTGTCTGGTCTTGATACTGACGGCGCCCCAGTTTGCGTTGAAAGGAACAAATACTTCTGTATGCCGCCCTTTGCGCCGCACCAGACGCACATGAACCGGATTAATCCAGACATCCGTTCCTTTGCTGTCAGTGAGTTTTACAAGCATCGAAAGCGTCATCCTGAATCATGCATGCGCGGGCGCTGCGGTCTGCTGAAGTGTTTCCTGCTCAGGGAACTGGCCGAGCGAGTGGGTGTGCAAGGTATCGCGCTGCCGGCGGGTTTCTATGGGGAGTTCCTTAAAGGTGTAGTCAAAGATGTCATCGATCGTAGGCTTTTCAATGCCCTCAGCTCGCTTGACGATGGCTGAAACATCTTCCTTCGCCTTGGCTTCGAGCTTCTTTTGCTTGGACTGATTCCACAGATCCTTGCTCTCGAGATACTTTCTCATGCGGATAAGCGGATCCTTCTTTTTCCATGACTCCAACTCATCTGCATCGCGGTAGCGCCGGGCGTCGTCAGCTGTGGTGTGATCACCCAGACGATACGTCAATGTTTCAATGAAGAACGGCTTGTGCTCTTTGACAGCTCGCTTTCGAGCATCCCGCGCCGCTTTGTAGACCGCGAAGATGTCATTGCCATCGACCTGCATGGTCTTAATGCCATACGCGAGCGCTTTTTGCGCAAATGTTTCCGACGCGGTCTGTTTTGATCGCGCCGTTGAAATCGCCCAGCCATTATTCTGGCAGATGAACACAACAGGCACGTTCAATGCGCCCGCGAAGTTCATTGCTTCGTGGAAATCACCCTCACTCGTGGCGCCGTCGCCGAAAAATGTGAACGCGACGCCCTTTTCCCCGCGCAGCTTCATCGCCCAGGCGATGCCCGCAGCGTGCAGCATGTGGGTGCCGATGGGGATGGAGATTGGCAGCATGTTTACGTCATCTGGAATTTCATTGCCGCGTTCATCGCCCATCCAGTGAAGCAGAATATTCTCTTTGGGAAGGCCGTGGAGAAAGAGTGCAGCGTTTTCACGGTAGCACGGAATCATCCAATCCTGTTTCTGCGCCGCAAGCGCCACAGCGCCGGCAGCCTCTTGCCCCATGTTCTGCGGATAGGTGCCCATGCGCCCGGATCGCTGGAGCTTGAACGCAACTTCGTCATAGTGCCGGCATGTTGAGAAATGCTCGTAAAGTTGCACAACCTGTTTGTCGGTGAGCGTGTCCTTTGCGAGCTTTTCGTCGAGCTTGCCATTTTGATCGAGAATGCTCAGACGCTCGATCTTTGCTTCATACGCGACCTCAATCGGCATTACGCCCTCCCGGTGGTCGTAGACGCCTGAGAAGACTTGGCTTCAACGTGCGAGCTATTCTGACCTGCATCAAGGCGCTGGTGTGCGTAGGCGAGGGCAGCGGCATGCGCTGAGCCGCTGGATTTGGCGTCATTGAGAATCTTCATAATGACATTCTCGATGTTGCGAATCCGCTGATCGAGTTCGGTGTCGGAGAAACCGCACCAGAGCCCGGCGAGTTGAATGAGCCCGCCGCCATTGTTGACGAAGTCCGGGCAGTACACGATGCCGGCGCCGAGCAGAGCTGTCGCATCTTCATCAGGATCACCAAGCACGTTGTTGGCGCCCGGCGCGAGAATGTCACAGTTCAAGGATGGGATGTTATTCGCGGTGATGACGCCGCCCAGTGCGCACGGGCAGAGGATGTCGCATTGTACCGTGAGCACGTCCGCGTCAGAGTGCGCCGCCTCTGCGCCAAGCGCATTGACCGCGAGTTGAACTCGGTCTTCGGCGATGTCATAGACGATAACTCGAGCGCCTTCCTCAGCAGCGATTTTGCAAACGTTAAAACCAAGAGCGCCGACACCTTGAACAGCAATCGTCAATCCCTTGAGAGAAGTTGACCGTCCGAGATGCTTCAGTCCGCCGCGCATGCCGGAAATGACCCCGAGCGCGGTGTACGGGGCGGGGTCGCCGCCGCGGGCAGTTGTTTCGCCGCCCATGACGTATTTGGTTTCCTGGGCCATCCAGTCGATGAACTGCGTGTTGACGCCGACATCTTCGGCTGCGATATACAGTCCGCCAAGACGATCGACCATACGCCCCATCGCGCGGGCGACCTGTTCAGTGGAGGGCTTATTCGCAGCGTCCATCCAGATAACGCTCTTGGCGCCTCCCATCGGAAGATCGCCCGCTGCGGCTTTGTAGGTCATCGCTTCAGAGAGGCGAAGCACGTCATTAAGAGCGTCAGCCTCAGTTTTGTACGCCCAGCGGCGGGTGCCACCGAGCGCCGGGCCAAGCGTCGTATTATGAATCGCAATGATGGCGCGCAGGCTGGTCTCCTTGTCATAACAGAAGACAACTCGTTCGTGTCCTCGGTCGGCCATCGTCTCGAAAACCATGATCTAACCTCCGAAGTTGGTGTTCAATCCAACTTAAAAATCGTAGTTGTGAAGCTGGGCGTCCCGCACGGGCGCCCGGTGTTGTTTCTTCTGGTTCTCTATTCGCTTTGTCCGGCGGCCTCCGCTGCCATTCTGCTTCCGCCGGGAAACTGCTTAATTGCGGATTGATTAGGCTTGTGACCCGTTCCCTGTGCCACCGGCGATTGCTCCGGGATGACGTAGTCTTCATTGGGAAGCGTGTCGTTGTGCGCCAGTGCCGCATCCGCAGCCTTGAGCATGCTGGCGTCCGCGTTGTCTGTGAGGGCCTCAAAGTTTCGCCGAATCGCGATGTCCGCCAAGTCAAGAAAATGCTCAGCAGCGGTGCGATCGCGATCGAACTCCGGCCCGTCGTGCCCGGCGCGCAGCTGCTGGTCCAGCTTGGAGAGAACACACATTGAAGCATGAATGTACATCGCGTTGTCCGCGATCCGAGCCTGCACCGCCTGCCGATCGATGATCTTCTCTTCAAAGCGTTTGCTGACCATCTTGAACTGATGGGTGTGTTCGCGCACCAGATTGGTCAGGCGATCGGCGGAGGCCCCGAGCGATCCGTGCAGCCGGGTGATGCGCGGGGCCGATCGTCGCAGGCCGAAAGTCACCTCGGCGCCAAGCGGAATCGCCTTGCTCATGATTGTTGGATTGAATGCATTGCGCAACATGCGCCAGAGACTCGTTCCAAACCCCTGATCTTTATTTGGAAGAAGGGCTTCCTGAATGGTGAGCATCTGCTCTGCCAGTTGTTTGCCGCCGTACGCGAAAATGAACGACTGCATCACCTCATTGGCGCCTTCAACGATCAGGTTGATGCGGCTGTCCCGGAAGGCGCGATCAACTCCGTTCTCCGTCATATATGACTCGCCGCCCATGATCTGCATCGCATCGTTAATTGTCTGCCAGCCCATTTCAGAGCAGAACATTTTACAGATCGCTGTCTCCAGCATGATGTCATCGTCATGCCGATCCAGCATGCCCGTAGTCATATAGAGAACAGCGTCCATCGCATAAGTCAGCGCGGCCATGTGCGCCACGCGCTGGCGAACCAACTCAAAGGCTGAAAGTGGGCGCTGGAACTGATACCTCGTCTGCGACCATTTAATCGCTTGGTTCATGGAGTGCTTGGCTGAGCCAACCATCCCAGCTGAAAGCGTGCATCGTCCGAAGTTCAGGCATGTCAATGCGACATTGAGTCCGCGGCCTTCTTCATGAAGGAGATTTTCACGAGGAACTTTTACATCCTTGAAGCGGATGCGAGCTTGCCAGGTGCCGCGAATCCCGCACTTGGAGCGATTTTTCTGATAGATATCCACACCTTCCATATCAGGCGTGCAGACCAACGCCGTGACCTTCTCCACTTCGCGTCCGCGCTTGTCGGTGATCTTCTGCTTCGTCATCACCGTGAAAAGACTGCTGATCGCGCCGCTAGTTGCCCACTTCTTTTCGCCGTTGAGAATGTAGTGCGTCTTGTCAGAGCTGAGTTCGCAATATGTTTCCTGACCCCCAGCGTCGCAGCCGACATTTGGCTCAGAAAGACAAAACGCGCTCACCCATTCCGTCGCGAGCTTGTGCAGCCACCGTTGCTTTTGTTCATCTGAGCCATACAGCATGATCGCCTTGCACCCAATCGACTGATGGGCTGAAACAAGCACGGCGGTTGATCCGCACGAAGCGCCGAGACGCTCGAGAATTCGGTTGTAGCTTGTGATTCCCAGCTGAAGACCGCCATACTCGCGGGGAATGGTCATTCCCATCACGCCGAGATCAAAGAGCCTGCGAATGACCCAGTCCGGAATCTCCTGCTCCTGATCGATCTGAATTGCGGGATGCTCATTGCGCAAATACTCATCCAGGGCCGCGAGAAGCTGATCACACCGCGCGGTTTCTTCAGCGTCAACGCCGGGATACGGGAAGACGATGTCCTCACGCACATTGCCCCAGAACAGGTTCTTGACGAAGCCCATCTCTGACGGCTCGGGACCGAGCATCGCCTCAGCGTCGACGATCATCTTCCGGTCTTGCGCTGAGATGTTTTTCAAGTTCTTGAGGTCAGCCATATCTTTCATCCGTCGGGGGGATCATCTCTTCAGGGTGGCCGAAGTTGTCTCTTTCGACCGTTCGATTAGTTCGCACGTTATTTCGCTGTGCTCTTGTTCAAGAAAGCGCCGATGCGGGTTTGCGCCTCTTCCGTTCGCCGAAGCTCGATCAACATGCGGCGTTCTTCATCCAGCGCGGCCTGCCAGCCTCGCTCCAGTCCGGCGCGAACACAAGACGCCACACCTCGCGCCGACGCCGTATCCGGGAGCGACCGTTCGATCTTTTTCCAAGCCGCTTGCACAACTTCGATCTTCTCAGGCTGTGAAATGCAGTGCGGCTCTTCCGGTCGGCCTCGATCTGGCTTTGGCTCTGCGGCGCGCCGTCTGGCAGCGGCCAACAGTTCCTCACGCGAGTCAAACAGCTCGCTGATCACCCCCGCTTCATGCGCCGCAATAACTGACAACGGTTTGCCGGTCGCAGTCAGCTCAATCGCTCGGGCGCTGTCCATTCGAGCGGGCAACAAGTTGGTGCCGCCCCAGCCCGGGCAAACTCCGAGTCCGGCTTCGGGAAGTCCAACAAGATAAGGCTTCACATCTGCAGCCGGCCGAAGTCCAAAGATCACATCACAGTGCATGGCGCATTCGAGCCCGCCGCCCAATGCCGCGCCATCAATCGCCGCCACCGATGTGCATGCCATCGCTGCAATTCGTCCGAATACACGTTGCCCAAACGCGAGATATTCATCAAGCTCCGCATCGCTCAGGCCATCGATCTCCGCGAGATCCGCTCCAGCGACAAAAACCCGCGTGGCCGATGAAAGCACCAGCCCGGCCAGTTCATCACCAATCGCGTCCAGCGTCGCGTTGAGTCGTCCCAGCAGATCGCGATCCATCACCACAATTTTGCGCTCGGGCGACTCCAATGTAATTGTGACAACGCTCGCCCCATCGGGGGTTTCATCGCGCTCGAATGGAAGTGCCACGCGCTCCATACCTTCTCCGTTAGCGCCGCACGCGCGGCCGCTTATTGTGGGCCTACGACCTCTCACTCACCGACGCCCGTGGCAACTAAATCATCCTAACAAAAACCGATCTTCAGGCGCCGTGATCGAATGGAGGCCTTCTACCATTATAGAGCAGAAGCCCCGCTCACGCGCTGTTTACGCCGCCAAATCCCATCTGATCCACTTGAAATACAGTTTTTCCCCAAACATTTCATGTGGCCTCATCATGCGATGCAGCCAAAAATAAAACATGGCGGGGCCGAAGCCCCGCCATGCGTGCATCTTATGTTGCCTGTAAGGATCGGATCAGAGGACCGGACCCCAGAAGCTCAGAAGCATGGCCAAATCGGCCGAGTTGACGCGCGAGTCAGCATTGAAGTCTGCAGACGCTGCACTCATGCTGCCACCAGAAGGTGACTCATCGCCACTATCAATGTGGTTGGTCAGCTTGACCTGAATGCAGTAGCCGCCGCAAATGTCATGCCCAGGGGGAACCTGGAAGTCGGGGTTCTTGTCGAAGAGACGATGATCATCCTCACCGAAGTTGTCATCGTTGGGGATGCGGATCAGATCGCCCTTGTTGTCATAAACGCTGGCGCCGGGGACGAACTCGCCGAGGTCAAACTCCTCAAGGAAGTCAAGGAAGTCATCCTCGTCGGTATCGCACAGGCCGTTGCCATTGTCATCGCCGGAACCGGTGACGCCAACGCGAATCTTTCCGTCCTGGTCAGCGAAGAGGCACAGCTGCGAATAAACGCCCTGGCCGCCATCGTCATCCTTCATGCCCTCACCAAAGATCGGGACCCAACCCTTCTGGAAGCCGAGAAGCTGCGTATCGGTCTTGTCGCAGTAGTAGTCGACGCCGCCGATGACGGTCAAGCAGTACAGTTCCTTCGCGCGAAGGCCCTTGATGGTGTAGAAGTCGATGTCATAGCAGACTTCTTCAACACCGCAGTCCTCGAGGCACCAGACATCAACCGCAGACACGCCTGATTCGGTCGCGAATGCGACACGGGCAGCGTCGCCACCCTCGAAGTAGAACTCGTAGCAGCCGATCGAACCCTCGTGGGTATCGCCGTCGTCAACGAGCGTGGTCGTCGTGCCAGCAGGGAAGACCTTGACCTTGACCAGGCCGTGCTCCTCATGCGGGTTGTTGAAAGCAAGGCCGTTGACCGTGCCGTCTGCGAAGACGTCAGAAGTCACAGCAATGCCGATGCGAACCGTGCCGGTGCCGGCGCCGGGGGCGGCGCCGAATCCATCGGGAATGACCGGCACATTCGTGATGTGGCCGGACGTCGTGCTGGCGATGATGGGCTCCAGAGCCGTCGACTGCGGATCGCCGTCTTCGTCGTAGCAAACCTCGGGCTTGTCATAGAAAACAAGCGCGCACTTGGGCTCGCGACCCCAGACATAATCCTTCTGGAGCTTGCCGGTGATGAAGAAACAATCAGCCTGGCGCGGTTCCCGGGCAGTCACGTCAACGCATTCGGAGAGATCCTCACCGGACTCACCGAGGCACGCATCATTGGGCTCGAGTTCACAATGGGTATAAGTGGGATCCGGCTCCGGATCCGCAAAGGCCGAGCTCACGCCGAGCACGGCAAGCGCAGCTAAAGAAGCTGCTGAGTAGCGAGCGTTACACATCGCTGTCCTCCTCAAATAACAAACACACAAACCAAGATGCACATACACGAAATCAGCTCGGCGAGGTTTCCCTCGCCGTGCTGTGGAAAGTCAAAGAGTCACAGACCCTCAGGCACCGGACCCCACACGCTCAGAAGCATGGAGAGGTCTTGGGAGTTGATGCGAGCGCTGTTATCAAAGTCAGCTCGCTGGGCGGTTGTCATGGGGTCCTCGTCAATGTGATTGGCGCGACGGATCTTGATGCAGTAGCCGCCGCAGATGCCGTGCCCGGGCGGGCACTGGAACTCGGGATTGCTGTCAAAGAGATTGTCGAGCTCAGAATCATCGATGTCGTCGTGATTGGGAATGCGGACAACATCCTTGGGATTGATGCCGGTCTGGGAGCTATCCCCTGCTCTAAAGGCTGGCGTCGGGAAGAAGGTGTCGCAGTCGCAGCATTCAGCGCTGGCGCCCGGAACGAACTTGAAATCGTCGGCATAAAACTTCTTGCCGGGGATGTCCAGATTGCCGTCGTCGGCTTCCTCAGCCAGGAAGTCGAGGAAGTCGAGATAGTCATCTTCGTCCGCATCACACAGACCGTTGGCGTTGTTGTCGCCGGTGCCGGTCACCGCGAAGCGGATAACGCCTTCGAACACAAAGCCGCGAGTAGGGGTAAACTCGCCCGACGACTCGGTGCACCACTCGGAGTAGACCTGAGCGGACGCAGGCGAAATATCCGGGTTGTCATCGTTGCCGGTGCTGCCCGGCGCGAAAATCGGCGTCCAGCCCTTCTGATAACCAATGATGTTGGTGTCCGTCTTGTTGCACCAGTAATCGACGCCACCGACGACTGAGACGCAATACGTCTCGTCTGGGAGCAGGCCGCGAACAGTGTAAAAATCAACGTCGTAGCAGACTTCCTTGGTGCCCAGATCCTCGCAGCACCAGACTTCGACCTGGCCGTTCGCGGTGCCTTCTGGGAAACAGAACGCAACACGCAGCGCATCGCCGCCGCGGAAGTCAAAGCAGTGGGAGAAAACAGGAGGACGCTCAGGCATGCCGTCAGGCCCACGTGGATCCGGGAGGACGGAAGGCCCAAAGATCTTGACGACGACCTTGCCATACTCTTCATGGCAGTTGTTGAACACGAGGCCGTTGAGCGTGCCGTCAGCGAACACGTCCTGGGTCACACCAACGCCAAGGCGAAGCGTGCTGGAAGTATTGGGCGTGCCCAAATCGCCACCGCTATCCGGCACAAGACGAACTAGATTCAGATGCCCGGCGCTTGTGCTCGCGTAGATCGGCTCAAAAGCTCCGGGAAGCGGATCACCATCTTCATCAAAGCACACCTGCGGCTTGCCATAGGCAGCGAGATGGCACTTGGGAACGCGATCCCAAACGCAGTCCTTCTGCAGCTTGCCTGATATATAGAAGCACTCACGAAACTGCCCGGGAACGGAGAACGATTCGGAAAGATCCGCAAACGTCTCTTCGTCGTAGCAGAGGTCGTTCCCCTCTTGCTCACAATGAACATACAGGGGCTCGGGCTGAGGATCCGCGTACACCGACGCAGCGCCGGCCAAAGCCAGTGCGGCCAAACTTGTCGCTGCATACCGAATCATGGTCACAACTGGCCTCCTCAGCTAACAAACACACAAACCAAGATGCACATACACGAAATCAGCTCGGCGAGGTTTCCCTCGCCGTGCTGTGAAAAGTCAAAGAATCACAGACCCTCAGGCACCGGACCCCACACGCTCAGAAGCATGGAGAGGTCGCCGGAGTTGATGCGGTCGCTGTTATCAAAGTCAGCCCGCTGGGCGGTTGTCATGGGGTCTTCGTCAATGTGATTGGCGCGACGGATCTTGATGCAATAGCCGCCGCAGATGCCGTGCCCGGGCGGGCACTGGAACTCGGGATTGCTGTCAAAGAGGTTGTCGAGCTCGGAATCATCGATGTCGTCGTGATTGGGAATGCGGACAACATCGCCGGGGTTGAAGTGTGAGCCGTCGAGGCGGTCGGCGCCCTGGCTCCAAAGGCTGTCACCGAAGGAGTCGTCGCAGTCACAGCAGTAAGCGCTGGCGCCTGGAACGAACTTGAAATCGTCGGCATAAAACTTCTTGCCGGGGATGTCCAGATTACCGTCATCAGCTTCCTCAGCCAGGAAGTCGAGGAAGTCAAGATAGTCATCTTCGTCCGTATCGCATAAACCGTTGGCGTTGTTGTCGCCGGTGCCGGTCACCGCGAAGCGGATAGCGCCGGTGGGTGGTACGCCGCGCAAAGCGTCACCGAAGGCTTCCGCAGACGACTGGGTGCACCACTCAGAGTAGACCGTGGCGGAAGCGGGGGAGATGTCCGGGTTGTCATCGTTGCCGGGGTTGCCCGGGAAGAAGATCGGCGTCCAGCCCTTCTGGTAGCCAATGATGTTGGTGTCCGTCTTGTTGCACCAGTAATCGACGCCGCCGACGACTGAGACGCAGTACGTCTCGTCCGGGATCAGACCGCGAACGGTGTAGAAGTCAACGTCGTAGCAGACTTCCTTGGTGCCCTCATCCTCGCAGCACCAGACTTCAGCCTGACCGGTTGAGGTGCCATTGGAGAAGCAGAATGCAACACGCAGAGCGTCGCCGCCGCGGAAGTCAAAGCAATGGGAGAATGCGGGAGGGCCATCGGGCATACCGTCGGGGCCGCGCGTCGTCGTGCCGGTAGGCACAAAGACCTTGACGTTGACCTTGCCGTACTCTTCATGGCAACTGTTGAACGCCAAGCCATTAAGTGTGCCGTCAGCAAATACGTCCTGCGTCACACCAACGCCGAGACGAAGTGTGCTGGAAGTATTGGGCGTGCCCAGAGCACTACCGTTATCAGGCACCAGATTGACCGGAGCAAGATGCCCGGCGCTTGAACTCGAGTAGATCGGCTCAAAGCTGCCGGGAAGTGGGTCACCTTCTGAGTCAAAGCACACTCGCGGCTTGTCATAAGCAGCGAGGTTGCACTTGGGAACGCGATCCCAAACGCAGTCCTTCTGTAGCTTGCCCGAAATATAGACGCACTCACGGAACTGTATCGGAACGGTGACCAATTCGGAAAGGTCCGCAAACGTCTCGTCGTCGTAGCAGAGGTCATTCCCCTCTTGCTCACAATGAACATACAAGGGCTCCGGCTGGGGATCCGCGTACACCGACGCAGGGCCCATCAAAGTAAAAGCAGCCAAACTTGTTGCTGCAAATCTAATCTTGGTCACGACTGGCCTCCTCAGATAACAAACACACACCACGATGCACCTACAAGAATCGGCTCGGCGAGGTTTCCCTCGCCGAGCCGTGGAAAATCAAAGAATCACAGACCCTCAGGCACCGGACCCCACACGCTCAGAAGCATGGAGAGGTCATGGGCGTTGACGCGGGCGCTGTCATCAAAGTCAGCCCGCTGGGCAGTGGTCATGCCGTCATCGTCAATGTGATTGGCAATGCGGATCTTGATGCAGTAGCCGCCGCAGATGCCGTGCCCGGGCGGGCACTGGAACTCGGAGTTGTTGTCAAAGAGATTGTCCAGATCGGGATCATCGATGTTGTCGTGATTGGGAATCCGAACAACGTCCTCTGGGTTGATGCCGGTCTGGGAGCGATCGCCTTTACTTGCAAGGCTGTCACCGAAGAAGTCGTCACAGTCGCAGCATTCAGCGCTGGCGCCCGGAACGAACTTGAAGTCGTCAGCGGTAAACGTCTTGCCAGCGAAGTCCAGATTACCATCGTCAGCTTCCTCAGCCAGGAAGTCGAGGAAGTCGAGATAGTCATCCTCATCCGTATCGCACAGCCCGTTGGCGTTGTCATCACCAGTGCCGGTGATGGCGAAGCGGAGGACGCCGTCGCTCTCCTCATTCGAGGACTGGGTGCACCATTCAGAGTAGACCTGAGCAGACGGAGGTGAGATGTCCGGGTTGTCATCGTTGCCGGTGTTGCCCGGCGCGAAGATCGGAGTCCAGCCCTTCTGATAACCAACGATGTTGGTGTCAGTCTTATTGCACCAGTAATCGACGCCGCCGACCACTGAGACGCAGTACGTCTGGTCCGGGATCAGGCCGCGAACGGTGTAGAAGTCAACGTCATAGCAGACTTCCTTGGTGCCCAGATCCTCGCAGCACCAGACTTCGACGCTACCGGTCGAGGTGCCAGCGGGGAAGCAGTACGCAACGCGCAAAGCGTCGCCGCCGCGGAAGTCGAAGCAGTACGCGAACGCAGCATCGCCCGCAGGCATGCCGTCGGGACCGCGCGTTGTTGTGCCGCCGTCATCAGGAACAAAGACCTTAACGATGACTTTGCCTTCTTCTTCATGGCAGTTGTTGAACGCCAAGCCGTTAAGCGTGCCGTCAGCAAACACGTCCTGCGTCACACCAACGCCAAGGCGAAGTGTGCTGGGGACGTCGGCCGTGCCCAGAGGCAACAGGCCATTGTCAGGCACAAGGCTGACGGGATTAAGATGCCCGGTGCTTGTGCTGGCGTAGATCGGCTCAAAACCGCTGTCAAGCGGATCGCCGTCTTCGTCAAAGCATTGCTCTGGCTTGTCATAGGCAACGAGATGGCACTTGGGAACTCGATCCCAAACGCAGTCCTTCTGCAGCTTGCCCGTCAGATAAAAGCATTGACGGAACTCAACCGGAACGGAAAACGTTTCGGAAAGATCGGCAAACGATTCTTCGTCGAAACAGAGGTCATTACCCTCTGCTTCACAATGAACATACAACGGCTCGGGCTGGGGATCCGCGTACACCGACGCAGCGCCCAGCAAAGCCAATGCGGTCAAACTTGTTGCCGCATACTGAATCTTGGTCATGACTGGCCTCCTCAAAAAACCACTTTGCAGACCGTGGAACAAATACACACAAACCCTGCACAGCGCGTGCGCCGGGCGACCTGCACAACGTACCGGTTCGGACCAAACGACGCAAGCCGAAAGATTGGGTGACCTCAAAAAACACGCAACCATAAACAACGCTCAAGACGTGAGTTATGGGCTGTTATGGTCTTATAATCGAATGCGATGATCGGGAAATGTCAGCGCACAGCACGATGTGCGCATGCAAAGCGCAACTTATTGCGCATATGCGCGCACCTCAACTGCAACACCGCGCGTTCTCGGACGAAGCCTTCAACGAAGCGCCTGGCTGCTGCCACTGTATCTTCCCCAGATATCCAGAATATCCCACATTAACAAAAACAGGTGCAAAAAGTTATCACACCCTTCGCGGAGGCACAGGCTCAGTCTCACTCGTGCTTCCGACCCTGCGCGATCGGCATCCGCCTCCCGACTCCGAACGCTACGTTGCTCACCTTCAGCCCCACCGGCGTCTGCCGTCGCTTGTGCTCCGCTCGGTCGATCATTCCCACTATCCGGATCACCAGCTCGCGCGATATTCCGGTTTCCAGCGCGATCCGCTGCGGACTCTGCCGACTCTCCACATACCGTTCCACCACCTCGTCCAGCGTCGCATAGGGCGGCAGCGTGTCCTGATCCGTCTGCTCCGGGCGAAGCTCCGCGCTCGGCGCCTTGGTCAGGACATCCTCAGGCGTAGGCGGCTGGCTGAATCCGCACCGCTCGTGATTCTCATTAATCCACCGCGCCAGCGCGTAGACCTGCAGCTTCGTCACATCCGAAATCACCGCCAGCCCGCCGTTCATATCCCCGTACAGCGTGCAATACCCTACCGCCAGTTCGCTCTTATTCCCCGTCGTCAGAAGCAGCGACTCCATCTTGTTGGAAAACGCCATCAGAATCAGCCCGCGAATACGACTCTGCACATTCTCCTCAGCAACCCCCGCGTCCGGCGAAGCCCCGACTTTCTCGAAGAGCGGCGCGAGCAACCGCTCCGACTCCTCATGAATCCCCTCGATCGGCGCCGATACGCATCGCATCCCGAGCGCCTTAGCAAGTAGAACCGCGTCCGTCACTGAATGCTCAGATGAGTATCGTGAAGGCATGCTGACGCCCAGCACGTTCTCACTCCCGAGCGCAGCAACCGCAACGCACGCCACCACGGTCGAGTCGATCCCGCCCGACAGTCCCAGCGCCACTTGCTCAAATCCCGTCTTCCTGCAATAGTCGCGCACGCCAAGAACCAGCGCATCAAAGAGCAGTTCTTCATCGCGAGCGTCGATGAGCGGATCGGCGATACTCACGTTGGCGCTAGAGACGCCTCGCCCCGGAACATCGACAATGACAAAATCTTCAGCAAAGCCGCGCCCAGTCGCCAGCAGTTGAACATCGCCAAGTTCACCCGGACAGAGCACCGCCGAGTGCCCCCCGAAAACCAGTTCATCATTCGCGCCCACTTGATTCACCGAAACCACCGGCGCGCCAAGCCGCCGAACCGCAGACGCAAGCACCTCGCGTTGCTTCGTGTGTTTTCGCAGGGCAAATGGGCTCGCAGAAGGGTTGACCAGCACATCAACCTTCAGCTTCGCAAGCTCAGCGACAGGGTCCGCCCTCAGGCGATACCGAGCGGACACGCCAATATCCTCCCCGCGCCACAGGTCTTCACAGATCGTCAGCCCGACACGCGCGCCCGCGACTTCTATGACGACCGCCCGGTCGCCTTCCGTGAAATATCGCGCTTCATCAAAGACGTCATACGTCGGCAGCAGACGCTTGTCGTACCTCGCTGCGATCGCGCCGTCGCGCATGACCAGCAAACTGTTGCGCAGCACCGCGATTCGGTCAGCCTCATCAATCCGCCACGGCGTTCCAATCACCACAACAACGCCCGCTACACCCCGCGCCAGTTCCGTCGCAGCCTCATGGACATCCTCGAGAAAACCCTCCTGCAACAAAAGATCACGAGGCGGGTATCCCGAAAGGAACATCTCAGGTAGTGCGAGCAGATCCGCTCCGGCTTTCTGAGCCCGCGCAATCGCCTCCCGAGCCTTCGCGAAGTTTCCCGCGATGTCCCCTATCGTCGGATTCAGTTGCCCCAGCGCGATCTTCATCGCGCGATGATACGCCGGGGGCCTTCTCTTCGACGGCCTGGCGTGCCCCGCCTTGGCGCTGCATTCCAGCGGCGTACACTTGTCGATCCCCGCTAACTAGGAGAGCCAATGATTTTGCACCGAACCTTCTCGACCCAGCGCCTGTCCAGGGCCGCCGCCGTCATCGCTGTTTTTCTTGTCACCGCCGCCGTCTCAGCCGCTGGCGTTCTCATCACCCCATCCATCGAAGTAGGCGTTTCCTATGCGTATGGCGTCTCGCTTGAGATCAGCCTTCAGCAGGATGGTGTGCCGGCCGGCCAAATCTCGCAGGCCTCGCAGGTGAAGATCACAATCACCGAAGTCGCCGATGACGGCGCCGCCAAGGCCCGCCTCACATTCAGCAATCTCGCGATGCACCTCGAAACCGACGAGCACTCCCTCGACATGCTCTGGCTTCCCGATCAACCCGCCGGCGCCGAAGATGAAGCCGATGACGCCACCGCCGCTTTCGCTAAGATCGGCCAGGCAATCGTTGACAGCGTCATCGATCTCAATATCGCGACCGATGGAGCTGTCGAATACGGCGGAGGGTTGGAGAAGCTCACCGAACTGCTTGGCGCCCAGGATGCGTTCGGCCCCGAGGCGCTCGGTGTCTTTGCTCCGGGTCAGATTCCAGATGTCTTCAGCCCCATCTTCACCGCTGACAAACTCGCCGGCGCCGTGCATGACAAAGGCGATGGCTGGCAGACAGAACGACGTGTGCAAGCAGGGCCCGCGGGTTCCTTGGTCTTCACAACGGATTGGGTTGTTGTGCAGGCGTCGCCGGAATCCGTCAGCTACCAGGGCGCCGAGTCTGTTGAAGTCGCTCGTCCCGAGACGGTTGAGTCCACCACTCCCGTCTTCAATGTCACCGAGCATGAAGGCAAGGTTCGGGCCGAGTGGAACGCTGCTGCCGGACTTCTAAAAAATCGTGAATCTCAGCGAACTATCGCATGGATGGTCACGATGGGCGACATCACCATTGCGCAGGATCAAACCGCGGTTTTGCGCCTTACTCTGCATGAGGGTTGATTTCGATCTCTGCCTTTGTGCCCGCCGCCGCTTCGCGGTTCCCGTGTTTAGCAAACAACCCTTTCGGCGCCAGGTACAGGAACCCGAGTGCAGACAACGCGCTGTTGGCGATAAGCTCGGCCGCCGTCACGGTCAGCGCCATTGCTGCAAAAATATCAATCTTGAGTCCGGTTTCTGAAAACGCAGCTCCCGCGCCGAGAACCGCCACCTCACGCACTCCCAGCGCCCCAGCTGGGGAAACTACCCCCGTCAGAAAATACGCGCTCGCAAGTAAAAGCGATTGTGTCGCTGACGTCGGAACGTCAAGCGCCCACGCCGCGATGTAAAAACGACCAGCCACCGCGAGCACGTCCGCTGCACGCAGCACAATCGCAACCAGAACGTGGGGCAAGCTCCGAAGCAACTCACTCACACCGAGCGTGAGCGCGTCCAACCGCGTGTGCGCAGAGACAAGCCGAGCGCCCACAACACAACCGGCGGTTGAAATCGCCACGCCCACAATCGTGATCACCCACCACACCAGCACCGATCCGCCCCAGAACATACTCGCCAGCGCGATCGGCCCCAGCACGCCAACCGTCGTCCCAGCGAGCGCTGCAAACCACGCGATCAACAGGCGATAGGGCAGCCCATCCAATCTGCGATGCGCCGCGACGCGAACAATCGCTGAAACCTTGAAGGGCAGCACATTCAGTCCCGTCGCCAGTGCATTGACGCCCATCACATGTGCAAAGGGCACGTTCCTTGCTGAGCGCAGAATCGCGAAAAACGCGCCTCCGTTGAAGAGCACGCTGAGGCAGGCAAGCCCAATGAGGCCCGCCGGCGCCACCGGGCCACCGTCAAAGAGCGCCGCCAGACTCTGGCGCGTCTCATCGTCTCGAAACGCCAGATACATGCTCCACCCCAGGAACCCGAGCCCGATAACAAACGCCGCACTTTGGATCCCGATCGCCACTGGCCCCATCTGCCACACCCGGTGAAGCTGCGCGAGCAGCCCGCGCGGAGCATGAAGCCCTTCGCTGGCCGAGGTGTCGCTGGGTGGTGGAGCGTCCTGCGTGATTGCCGCGATCCTATCCGGCGGAGGTCAGGGGAATTCCCTGCTTTGGTCAATTCTGGGGTCTTCAGGGGGTTACGGGCGACCGGCTGATTCGAAAATGTGGAATATTACTCCTCGATGGAGTGGGGAGTGTGGTGTACTATCCAAGGTCTTAGAGAGAGTACGGGATGTCGGTGTAGCCAATATGTGGGGGGCGAGTCGTCGGCATCCAAATTTCGTCCGAAAACTGATTTTATCTTGGAAAAGAGGAAGAGCTATGAGGAATGCTTCCGTGCTGGCCGTTCTTGGCGTCGCTAGCTGTTGTCTGATGGTCGCCGAACTTGGCGCCGGCAATGCTTCGACCGAGGCGCCCACTTTGCAAACTGTTTCAAACGATGTGCTTCAGGGCTTGCGCGCCGCGGTTGACGCCAATCCTGAGTCAGCGTCCACTCGCGCACGTCTCGGATATCTGCTCCAGGAAGCCGGTCGGCATGACGAAGCGGCGATACAACTCCAGGAGGCCCATCGCCTGGATCCGACTCTCGGATTTGATCCTGCCCCCTCAACCCCCGGCCTGCAACGCGGGCTTGGCTCAACGGGCCCGGATGTGTGGGTTTGCGATCTGCCCGCCACCCAGCACTGGTCAACCAGCGGCGCTGTCAATGGTTTCCGCGCCTATTCCATCGCAACCACCAGCGCCAACGGCGGCGACGAGATCCTTACCTGGGATCCGGACACCATCGAACATCCCGCGATCTCCCAGAACATGTACCGATACAGCAACGGTCGACTCACCCAGATCGGAATGTCCTGGTTGAAACACGGGTTCTGCGCTCTTCAGAACTCCGGCTGCGGCAACTGTCAGGGCGGCGGCTTCGGTTGCCCCACGCTGCTCAACCCCGGCTGCTCCGATCCTTATGACGCGAGTCTTAATGGCACACAGTTCCGTCTTGGACCGCATGCCGAAGTCAACGCCACCAGCGGCGTCTTCACGTTGCCCCACGCCGTCCCCAACGGAACGGGCACGCTCGACGGTCGCCTTCAGGTTCTCGAAGCGGATCTCACCACCCCCGGCGCGCTGTACCTCATCGAAGGTCAGTACATCCATGTCCAGGATGCCACTGCAGGCAACGAAGACAACAACGCCTCCTGGCGCCCTGTCACTGTCAATGGCAGCTTCTCGCTGAGCTTCGCCGGAGCAACACGCCAGCGCGAGCAGGCCATCCAGGCCTGGGCCGAGTTTGAAGCTGGCGTCACGATCCAGGACGTCGATGTCCCCGCCGATGGGCGATTCACGATCGCTCACAAAGCGAGCGACAACGGCGACGGCACCTGGCGCTACGAGTACGCCATCCACAACATGAACTCCGACAAGTCCGGCCAGGCCTTCGGTGTCCCCGTTCCTGACGGCGTCACCATCACCAACGCCGGCTTCCACAGCCCGCCCTATCACTCCGGTGACGGCATGGGCGGCGTCAACTTCTCCGGCACACCCTGGGCAACTTCGATGGTTTCGGGTAACTTCGTTTGGTCTACCAACACCGAAGCGACCGACCCCAATGCCAACGCTCTGCGCTGGGGAACGATGTACAACTTCTGGTTCGACGCTGACACCGCGCCGACAACCGCGAACGCTACGCTTCAGCTCTTCAAGGGCGGCGGCTTTGTCAACGCGAGCGTCGCTGCTCCTGAAGCCGGCGTCGTGTCCTGCGCCGCAGACTTCGATGGCGACGGCAACGTTGGTGCTTCCGACTTCGCCGCGCTTCTCGGCTCCTGGGGTGGCTCGGGCATCCCGCAAGACCTGGACGGTGACGGAAACGTCGGCTCCGGCGATCTTGCGCTCCTCCTCGGTTCATGGGGGCCGTGCGTCTGATCGATTCAGATCACATTCTTTGAAATAAAAAAGGCTCGGCGTTTACACGTCGGGCCTTTTCTTATTTTGTCGCCTTGTCGCGCCGCGATCGTGCGCCCATCGGCGTGTCGCTTACGCCGCCAGCGAGTAGCGTCCCGTCGCGATCTTCTTTCGCAGCGCTTCGAGATCTCCCTCGCGGCAGAATCGCGTGAACACCGCCGCCAGCCTCACTGGCCCAAGCTCATCTTCATCTTCAATCCACACCACATTCGCGAAAGCAAACACAGATCGCCGTGATGTGCTTCGCTCATAGGCGCTCTGGGGCAGATCAAGGCGCATCGCGATGGGAGTTCCGGGTTCGATTGCCCGGTCAAGCTCAAACTGCACGCCGCCCTCTGAAATGTCGTAGGCATGCCCTTCCCACTCAAACTCATCAGAGTCCAGCGTTCGCACAAGCAGCCGCGAGTACATCGCCGGCAAGTCATACCGGTCGAAGCGTCTTCGTTCGTTATCGACGTGCATGTTTGCATGCTCCTGGGAGCAGACCGCCTGCAACGCAGGCCCGGCCTGCATGTGCTGGAACTCCACAGAACCCGATATCGAGCCGTCCTGTCGCCGACTTAATCGCGCAAACCTATTTTGTCGTTGTAAGCGCCACAGCGGGGCTACGTCCACCTAAAAATCCGCGTCAACATGCAACGCGATATCGACCCGCTTCACGCTGACGCCGAGTCTTCCCTCAATCTCAGCGATGGTCTCCGCAGACAGGCTCTTGAGCAGTCGAATACCCAAATCCGAGGGCACATCATGCACATCTCCCGAAATGGTTGTCAGATGTAGATGATCGCTGAGGTCGGCATCGTATCGCGCCCCGCCTTCCGTAGAAGGAAGCTTTCGGCAAAGGCCATGCTCACAAAATGTTTCCAGCGTGTTGTAGACAGTCGCCCGGCTAAGCACACACTGAGATGTCTTCACCGTCCGAAAAAGCTCTTCCGCCGTCGGATGTCGTTTTGACATCGCCAAAGCTTCGTACACCTCAAGCCGCTGCCGTGTGCAACGAAGCCCCTGTGAGTTAAACAGCTCTTTCGTTTCCACAGCCGACCTACGCCTCCTTAGTGTCTGGGGAGACTATAGCGCCTCACCGACGAAGGCGCCCGGCATCCTTCTTCCGGCAGGTTATATATGGGCGATTCAGCCTGCTTTTTTCTCCGCCGGCGTCCCCGCCCGCAGACGCCCAGCCATCGAACTCAACCGCCGAAGCTCCGACATCGACTCCTCAATCGAGCAGGACGCGTCGAGCGCCGTGACTGCTCGCCTCGCCACCTCTGATAGCTGTGGAAACCCGTACCCCGACGCGGACCCCTTGTAGGACTGACACGCCGCCCGAACGTCATCAATTTCGCCCGCTGCGATCGAATCTTCCAGCTTCCGCGCGGTGGTTCCCACTGTTTCCAGATACTGCTCCACCATTTTCGCCATGTTTTCGTCGGCCGCCATCGTGGAGAAAATCTCTTTGCTCCCATCAGCTGCGTCGCCAATCATGTGTGACACCACCGAAAGCAGAGTCGAGGTGTCGTACGGTTTGTGGAGCATCTTCTCAGCTCCCGCATCGAGCGCCTCTTTCCCACGTGTCGCTGCCGACTCCGCAGTCAATGCGAGGATCGAACGCGAAAACCCTTCCTGAATCATTTTTGTAATGGGCTCGACGGTGTCGTCACCGTCCACGTCCACGATCGCCATGTCAAACGACTGCCGCTTCAGCAAGTCCACCGCCGCCCCGATCGCCGACACTCGCACCGGATCAAGCCCTGTAGCTTTCAAATGATGCTCCAGAAGCATGGCTTCTGCGTCATCGCTGACCAGGCACAGCGCTTCACCGTGAATCTGCGGAATCTCGAATGATGCCGCATTATCGCCTACAAGCGGCGTCTCTCCAGGGTCTACAAAATCCAGCAGATCCAGCTTCTCGAACAACGCCACACCGATCTCATGGACGACGCCCTCGACATGCCGACACATCACAACCTTCCCGTGAACCTCTACACCGCCTCCATGCATCTTCGGCAGCACAGCGCGTACTTCTGTGTTGTTGTGAAGGAACCCCGAGTGCAGAAACGATATTCCTCCAGAGGAAAGGTTTCGTGTGGAGACAATAAAGTTGCCCACACCACCTCCGGGATGAAAAATGCGCAGCGCCACGTTGTGCAGTTGATAGTCAATTCGCGGGCTTTCCCGTCGCGTATCCTCCGCGCCAACGCGCGACTCATCGGTCAATCGCTTCAGGAGTTGCGTTCGCTTGTTGTCTGAAATTCGAAGCGATTTTTGATAGTCTCGTGCGCTCATGCCACGCATATCGGCTTGCCCGAGGCAAGCTCTTTGCCCGCCCAAGCTTCCGGGTGCGTTTCCCCACCGGCGCAATCGAACTCAATCTCCCAGTCTGACGTTTTCAATCCCTTCTTCAGCAGCTGCGATATCGGACTGCCTATCCTTCCGTTTCACACCCCTATGCGCCACGATCCCAACGAAATCCTCTGCGAAGCTTGCGGCTACTCCATCGACGCCCTGCCAACAGACGCGCCCTGCCCCGAATGCGGCCGCCCCGCGAGCGAATCTTCACCATCACGCCGCACCGGCAGCCCCTGGCAACAACAACCCGGATTCCGCACATGGGCCCGCACCGCGCTCGCCTTCGTATTCTGGCGCAGCGATGTTTGGGACAGCGTCCGAATCGAGAACGACGTGAGCCGGGGCTTACTGATAACGAACGTGTTTCTGGCCGCTGTCATCTACGTGGTGCTCCGGACGGTTTCCTTCGGTGGGCATGAAATCTATCCCGACCTGATGGTTTCGATTCCATTGATTGTCGTAGTGTTCCTAGTGGTTTTTCATCTTTCAAGACTCGAAGAGATTGGCATCCGCTTCTTTGCTCGTCGGCACGGCTGGCGCACCACCTCCGAAGTCTCATCCGCTGTCGTCGGACACGCTTCCATCGGCTGGCTCGCCGGTGTCTTATTTATGAGCGCCCTCATCGCCGTCGTAATAGTCATCGAACATGTAGCCGGGTATGGGCTCTTCACACGCGGCGACGGCGTCCTTTTCCTCCTCATCGCCGCCGACCTCCTCCTCCCCATGCTCTGGTTCGAGTCCCTCGTTTACATCGGCTGGCGCCGCACACGCTACGCGAACCACCCAACCCAAACCCCCGTAGCACAACCGACGGCGCCCCCCTCCAACCGCGGATAACATCACCTGCCATGAACCCCAGACAACCAACCAGACAAGTCACCATCGGCGATGATCGCGTCGGATTCATCCGCATCGGGGGCGGCCTGCCCGATGCCTCCGGCGCCCCTACCGACCTCGCCCCCGTCGCTGTCCAGACCATGACCGCAGGCTACACCCACGATGTCGCTCGCTGCGTCGCAGAGATCAACAAACTCGCCGCCGCCGGCGCCGATGTCGTCCGTGTTGCTGTCCCCCAAAAGAAAGACACCGACGCGCTCAAAGAGATCATCCCGCAGGTCAGTGTTCCCATCGTCGCCGATGTCCACTTTCACTACAAGAGAGCCCTCGAAGCAGTCGAAGCCGGCGTCCACAAAATCCGCCTGAATCCCGGCAACATCGCCGACCGCGCTCAGGTCAATGAAGTCATCGACGCCTGCAAAGAGCGCAACCTTCCCATCCGTGTCGGCGTCAACGAAGGCTCCATTATCGAGCGCAAAGACAAACAGATCCGCAAAACCGAGCTTGGCAAGTTCTTCGACCAGCACAAACAAGGCCACCTGCTCGCACTCATGATCGCCAAGCTCGAAGAATACCTCGACATCTTCGCCGAGCGCGACTTCCACGATGTCGTCATCAGCGCCAAGTCCATGGACGCTGCCTTCTGCGTCGATGTCTACTCCGAAATTTCCAGGCGTTTCGACTATCCGCTCCACCTCGGCGTCACCCACGCTGGCACACGCGAAACCGGCGCCATCCGCTCCATCGCTGCGCTCTCCGCCCTCCTCTGCTCCGGCGTCGGCGACACACTCCGCATCAGCTACGCTTCCGATCCCGTCTATGAAGTCGAAGACGGTCTTGAGCTCCTCTATTCCCTCAGCCTGCGCGAGCGCGTTGGCATCGACCTCATCGCCTGCCCAACCTGCGGCCGCATTCAGGTGGATCTCTTCACACTCGTTCAGGATGTTCGCAAGAAACTCGCTGAGATCGAAATCCCCATGAAAGTCGCAGTCATGGGCTGCGTAGTCAACGGCCCCGGCGAAGCCGAAGGCGCCGACGTCGCAGTCTTCGCTGGCGATCGTCGCGGCATCATCTACGTTCAGGGCGAGCGCGTCGCCAATGTCAGCGAAGCCGAAATACTCGATCGCCTCCACGCCGAATGCGTCAAACTGCAGGAGAGCGTCCGCGCCGGAGACGCCAAGCTTGGCGAAAAAGTCGTCGAGATCATTCCTCCCGATCCGATCGGAGAGCTTGGCTCGGGCTTCGAAAAAATCGCAACGGGCCGTGTCGAAAGCCGCTCCGAACTCACCGTTGGCAAAAGCTGAATGCCGCGCTTCGATCAATCCATGAAGGGAGTCACGCCATGCGTCTACTCATCTATTCCCTGGCCATTTTGGGTATCACCGCGATGACCAGCGTGACGCCCCCAGCCGCCGCCCAGCAGTCCTACAGCGGAGGACTCGTCGTCGCCGACCACCCCGTCGCTGCCCAGGCCGGCCTCGAAGTCCTCGAACAAGGCGGAAACGCCGTCGACGCAGCCGTTGCAACCAGCTTCTGTCTCTCCGTCGTTCGCCCCTATTCCTGCGGCATCGGCGGCGGCGGCTTCATGATCGTCAACCTCCCCGCCCACAATGGCGCGCCCAAAGTCACAACTGCCCTCAACTATCGCGAAACCGCGCCCCGCTCCGTCCAGCCCGACCACTTTGAAAAACTTGGCGATTCTCTCGCCAGCCGATTCACAGGTCACGCCGTCGCCATTCCCGGAACGGTTGCCGGCCTGCTGAGCGTTCTCGACCAGTTCGGCTCCCTCGATCGCGCCGCCGTCCTCGCGCCCGCCATCCGCGCCGCAGAGCAAGGCTTCGCCGCCGATGCTCACTATGTTGAAACCGCCCACGAACTTGTCGAGTGGCTCGAAGAGTCCCCCGGCCGCACAACCACGCATCCTTTTCTATGGAAACGCATGCTTCGCGAAGGTCGTGTTACTGAAGGCGACACCATCAAGCTTCCGGAGCAGGCCCGCGCCTTGCGCCTCATCGCAGAGCAAGGCGCCGACGCGTTCTACAAAGGCGAAATCGCCGACGCGATCATCAAAACCGTTCAGGAATATGGGGGCGTCATGACCCCCGCCGATCTCACCTCGTACAAACCTTCCCAGGTCAAGCCCCTTCGCGGCGACTTCCGCGGGCTCACAATTCTCACCATGCCCCCGCCCTCCAGCGGAGGCATCGCCATACTCCAGATGGCAGGACTGCTCGAGCGCGTTGAACAACGCGAAAACACCACTCTCGGCAAACTCCGGCACAACAGCGGCAAGTACGTCCACCTCGTCGCTGAAGCAATGAAACACGCCTTCGCCGACCGTGCCGAATGGCTCGGCGACGCCGCCTTCGTCTCCGTCCCCGTCGACCATCTCCTGAGTGACGCCTATCTCGATTCCCTCGCCAAAACCATCAGCCTCGATCAAACCAAACCCCCCGAAGCCTACGGCACATCCCTCGCTGCAGTTGATGATTCAGGCACAAGTCACTTCTGTGTTGTCGATCAGTGGGGGGGCGCCGTCAGTTGCACCGAAACCATCAACCTTGAGTTCGGCTCGCGCCTCGCTGTCGAAGAGTTCGGTTTCTTTCTCAACAACGAAATGGATGATTTCACAACCATTTCCGGTGTCGCCAACGCCTTCGGCCTCAAGCAATCCGATCTCAACCTTCCCGCTCCCGGCAAGCGTCCGCTTTCAAGCATGACGCCCATCCTCGCAATCAACGATGCCGGAGAAGCACAACTTCTCGTCGGCGCCAGCGGCGGCCCGCGCATCATCACCAGCACATTCCAGACCCTTCTCAATGCAATCGTCTTCAAGATGAACGCACAAGACGCCGTCGCTGCTCCACGGTTTCATCATCAATGGCGCCCCAACGTACTTTCCCTCGAAGAGCAATGGGCGCCCGGCGATGGGCAAGGCATCGCCAGCCTTGAAGACATGCGCGCCTTTATGGAAGGCATCTCCGAATGGGATGCCCTTCATCGCACTCTTGAAAGCGCCGGCCACAAGACCGGCCCCATCAAACTCGTCGGCGCTGTGCAGTTTGCCAGGAAACAAGCTGATGGCTGGACCGGCGCCGCCGATCCCCGCAAAGGCGGCGCTGCTGCAGGACGTTAATTAAAAAACAGGCCTTGCTGCCGAGGGGCGTCGTCTCCTCCTCCGAGATACGACGCCTCACCTCGAACAGAAAGGCCTGTCAAAAGCAGCAGTTGTCTTTTCATCGGCGTCCACCGTGACACCGGCCCCTCAGTGATAAACAGCCTAGCAATTGACAGGCGTATTGCACATGTCATTGCGTGCACATCAACAAAAAACCAATGGGCTGTTTAGCCCAGGTTGCGCAACCCATCAGCCCTGTCAAAATAGGCAAGCTCGGGTCAGCCTTCTCCAGGCTCCGTCAGCGTCAGTTCGCCCGATAGCACCGCAGCCGCCACATCTGCCAGCTTGGCCCGCGAGTTCCGCGCGTGTGTCTGCATGCGCTGATGCGCCTCCCCCTCAGACATCCCCTTGCCTTCCACAAGCGTCCACTTCGCCTGCTCAACCACCCGCCGATTCGCCAGATTCCGCTCAAGCTGCGCCACACGATTAGTTTGCTCCATGAGCGCCTGCACCCGGCTCCACGCCACTGAAATACTCGCGCGAACGCTATCCCGTTCAACCGGCTTAAGCATGTACCCAAACACACCAATATCTGTGCACGCTTTCACATTCTCATCATCTCCGTACGCCGAGATGATCACGACCGGAATCCCCAGATCTCCCCATACCTGTTTCGCAACTTCAATCCCATCCAGCTCCGGCATCCGAATATCCAGCAGCGCCAAGTCTGGCTGCGTGCTGTGCGCGAGCTCAATCGCATCTCGCCCATTCGACGCCGGCCCAATCGCCTCACACCCTAGCTCCAGCAGGTGTGAACACAACATCGAAGCAAGAATGCCCTCATCATCTGCCACAAGAACTCGCTTCGGAAGCCCCAGCTTCGATGAAGAAAGCGTTGTTCTTTCTTTTGTTCTTCCGTTCTTGAGAGAATCTTCCATAGCTTTACCTCCGACCAAAACAAAAAAGGATCGCTGAGCTCAAATTTGAAGATCGCCTCCATCACCATCCCCCAATGGGTGACTCGCCGGAGCACGCCCTCACGATGCAAATAGCCTAGCTAATTGACGCAAGAAAAGCACCAGCCTCGTGGCTGCTCATCTGGTTTCCCCCAACTGCAACTCCGTCTCAAATAGAGTGATATCAGTCCAAAAACTCGCCGGCCTTCAGTTTTCTGGGCAGATAAATTTCTGTAATAAAGCTGAAATCCTTCGATGACAAGGCCTCAAGCTCCAGCTTGACACCCAACTTCAGCATGTGGTCGATTTCCCGCTGCCACGCCCGCTTTTTCGCAAACCAAGGGTAGTTCTTAATCTCATTGGCGCGGCGAATATCCTGCACTGTCACCGCGATGGTCACATCCTTCGACAACCCAAACTTCTCTGCGTCGAAGCTCGACATCCCCACAAATCGCGCGTCAGGCACCGCCATCCGCTGAGACTCAAACGCAAGACTAATCGAACCCTGCTTCACCACTGAGTAGATGTAATACCCCCACGGGTCATTATCAACAAGCACATACACCGGCAGCTTCAACTCCTGGTTCAGCCGATGCAAAAGCCTCCGCACACCACGCGGCGGCTGACCTCCCCCATGCACGATCACACACTTGTGCTTTTCCCAGAATCGATCCTCATTAAACCGTCGCCACACCGCGCCCTTCTCAATCAACAACACAAACTTCGCCTTGTGCTTCTGAAACTTGATCACCTCGCCTTCAACAATCGACGGGATCGCATAACCACCCGAGCCCATCCGCGAAAGATCAATCACGTCCCCCTTGTCGACGATCGTCATCGGCCCGACCATCGCCCCCTTCGGCTCAGCAAACAAACCCAGCTCCTCCCGCAATGAAGCCAGCGCAACTTCCAGGTCTTCGATAATCGTGTCCGATTCATCCTGCTCGTCGAAGGTATTTTCCTTCGTTCCCTCGATCGTATGTTTGCAGTGATAAAAAAGATCACGAATAGAAGTTGTCTTCTCCTGATCGAGAAGCTCAGAGCATCCCGAAGCGATCAGCATTGTCTGCATGAACTTCTTCGCTTGGCTCAAATTGAAAAACGACCGCCGCTGCGTATTGTCCCCCATCTCAATGATCCGGCTCTTTTCATTAAATGCCACATTCGAGAGCGCCCGGGTTGGAATATCAACGAACGGGTCATCAACCTGCGCCGCCATCTCCGCAACTTCATGCGCAAGGGTGACAATCCGCTCCCGCGCAGCAAGCTTCATCGCCGGTCGCCGCTTGCCGCCAGCATTCTTCTGACTCGATGTCTTCTTTTTCGTTCCCGTTTTCTTGGTCTGCGCAGTGATCGCCTTCTTCCGCACGACCTTCTTGACAACCTTTCGAACGACTTTCTTCTTCGCCATTTCAACTCACAAACATTGTTATTTCGCTCTTTCTCTCTACCCCACAGTGTCGCCAGCCGCCCCAACCCAGTTACCCAAACCCAGTCATTCAAATAATGACCCGTCATCGCTCGCGCTACTCTGCTTGCTCCTCTTCGACTTCTTTTTTCGCATCTTCTGATCGGTGTTCAGTTCATCATCGCGAGGTTCCAATTGGAACTCCCCGCCTTCACAGTCGCTATCCAGAATCACCGTATGCTCATCTCGCGCAAGCGCTCCCAGCGCATCCATGTCCCCATTCTCCGCCGCCATCTCGTCAGCAAGCTCCGTCCGATGCCGCGCCACAACTTTCAAATCATCACGCACCCGCGCCGCGTCCAGCGTCGGATCAATCACATGCAGCGCCCGCGCCACCTCCCCGATATATCGCGTGAAAATATCCCGCTTTTGCGATTCGCGCTTGATCCTTGCCCGCTTGCGCACATACGAAGCAAGCTTCCGCCCGCACTCCTTCAACGCAAGCCGAATCTCTTTCCCGATCTCATCGTAATCCGCGATCGCTTCCTTCGATTCACTCGTAAATGGCGCCCACACGCTCGCCATATGAATCATGATGACCATCGGCGCCTCCGGCCCCGCGGACTTCCCCTGTGAAACCCCGTAGTTTCGCCACTTCGTTTCAACCACCGCCTTATAAAGTGCGCACGCAGACTGCTGATACAGCAGCGGCACACGGTTCGCAAAACGAATCACCCGCGCCGCAGAATCGTTCGGCAGCTCACCACCGAATGCCAGCCCAACCTCTATCTGAAATGGATTCCCCCGATACACCGCCGGCGGACGCATCGAAGCAGTGAAAAACTCCGCTCGAACGCCCTTCAAAAGCCCCGCCAAAATCTGCTTCGGCCCGATCGGCGCCAGACAATCCAAGGGCGGCGCCATGATCTTCGCTCTTTGAATCGACTGGTACAGCCGCTCCGCCTCATCATGCCCAACCGTCTTGAGCCACGTCTGCGTCGTCAGCCCCGCTCCTTCAACAATTGCCTTCGCCACGCCCGGCCCCACCCGACAAAACTCATTTCGCAAAAATCCCCCAAGCTTGGCGTGCTCAGATCGCTTCATCATCTGCATTAACGAACCAAGCTCAACCCCCTTCGGGTGCGGCTTAATTTCAACCGGCTCCGGCGGTAACTCGTCAACCGTCCGCGGAAACACCAGCACCTCGCCAACCTTCGTCGTCCGCGACTCTTGCTGCGCCCGCGCCACCGCCGCCTGCCGATCCTCTGCTGGAAGCAGCGTCACTTCCCCGTTCTCATCCTCATCATTCCTCTTCGCCGGCGCTCGGAACGTGATCCGCGCGTGCGGATTCGCTATCGCTGTCTGCTCCAGATATTCATCAACACTCGTCCGCCCGCGCGTGTACCGCCCCTCCATCTCGATCGAAACGCGCGTCCCCGTGTGCTCCGGAAAGTCATCCGTTTCGACATCCACAGTCACTTCCGGCTTGTTCTTCCGCGTATCCATCGCCAGCTCAACGTGGTGAGCCGGTTTGTTCTTCCGTGATCGCGATGTAATCACCATCGGCTTGCCCGTCGTCATCAGCCCGTACATGCCCGCCGCCGAAATCCCGATCCCTTGCTGCCCACGCGACATTTTCATTTGATGAAACTTCGACCCGTACAGCAGCTTGCCAAAAATATTGTCAATTTGCTTGCGCACAATCCCCGGACCGTTGTCCTGAATCGTCACCCGATATCGAGTTTCATTGACTTCGCTGAGCTGCTCAATCTCAACGTGAATCTCCGGCAGAATCCCCGCCTCTTCGCAGGCGTCCAGCGCGTTGTCAACAGCCTCCTTGACCGTCGTCAGCACTGCCTTGCGCGGATTGTCAAACCCCAGCAAATGTCGATTCTTTGCGAAAAACTCTGAGACTGAAATCTCGCGCTGCTTCTCAGCGAGCGTCTCCGCCGTGGGCGATGGCGCCGCGCTCTTCTTCCGCGGCTTAGCCGCCGACGCTCCGCGCGCAGATTTGGCTGGCCTCTTCTTCGTCATCCGTGACAGCGTAGGCATTCTGCCGAGAGTATCCGATCACGGACCCCCGCGCAATAAAAAAAGCTGCGCTTCAGAAAGCGCAGCTTGCTCAAAGGTTCGAAGCCCTACTCAGCCTTTTCTACCGCAGCCGCCCCAGCAGCTGCGCTAAATCAGCCGAGCCAATCACCCCATCCCCATCAAAATCATATCCGCTGTCAAAACGCTCCTGCCCCGACCTCGCCCCCCAGATTGAGAGCAGCGTCTTCAGGTCGCCCGCGTCAAAAGAAGGCCTCGGCCCGCTCGCCGTCTCACTGCCCTGCGGATTCACTCGCCCAAGCAGCTGCGCCAGGTCCGCCGATCCGATCTTTCCATCCCCATCAAGATCAAGACCCGCATCGAATCGCTCCTCACCTTCTTGTGCCCCAAATGCCTTGTAAATGTCAGCGACCGTCGGCGCCTTCGCAGGCTCGGTCGCCACCGCCTGCTCCTGCGCCGCAAATGATCCCAGATGCTGCGCCAAATCCGCTGACCCGATCTTTCCATCCCCGTCAAGATCAAGGGCGGCGTCAAACCCTTCCTCCCCAGCCGATGTGCCCCAGGCTGCGCGGATCGCTTCAAGCGTCGGCGCCGTCGGCTCAGCCGTTCCATCAGCCTCGCCAGTCCCATCGCTCGTCGGTGCCGCTGAGGCCGCAGTCGCCGCTTGCGCCGCAATGCTGCCAAGCACAAACGCAAGGTCCGCAGCCCCGATCCGCCCGTCCCCATCCAGGTCATACGCTGGATCAAACCCTTCTTCACCTGCTCGCGTTCCCCAGACCCCGCGCAGCGTCTCCACATCTTTTCCGGTAAACACCCGATCGCCACCGCTCGCTGGCTGCGCAACATCCGCATCGGTCGGCGGTTTCTGCGCCCCGGGCAGCGAAACCTGCGCCTCAATCGCCTCCACCGGGCCGCGCAGCTGCACACGCGCCGACACCGCGTTTGACTCCGCCGTCCCCTTCCCCGCGGCGCCAAGGCGTTCAAACACATCTATTGAATCCCCGGCCCGCGCCGTTCCTCGCTCGCTCGCATTCGCATTCTGCGGCTTGGAGGCAGCGCCAATGTCGTTTATGACGTTTGGCGCGATGGTGCGGGTTGTATGGTCTGTAGCGGTAAGTGCAGACATGAGCTTGAACTCCTGACAGAGTGACGGGCGCGGTCGTGTCCGAAAAACACGCCGATCGCACACACATCGCTGCAACTTCCTTGCCGGTTATCGCGGACGTTGCCGCAACCATGGTTATGCGGACCCACAAGGGCTTCGCACCTGGGTGTCGCATTTCCCCTTGACGGGTCAACACGCGCCGCCACCCGGCCGATTATCGCTTCTGCAAGACATTATCAAGCCCGCGCTTCTGTTTGGTTGCATTGCGCTGCCATAAGCGTGTGGCGAATGTTGGAGACCCATGATGGCCGGCGACAAACAAGGCTTGAGAGTCCGTTTCGCCAAGCGCCATGATGTCGCGCTCGAGTCCGAGCTCTGGATCGACTCGCATCATGTTGATCAGGTCCACTTCAGCCCAGCCGCCGGCGATCGCGCCCGCGCTGTCCTCGTTGATGTCAGCCACGGAGGCGTCGGAATTGTCTCCACCATGTTCGTTCCGCGCGGCTCGCTCCTGCACTTCCGCGCTCTTGATCCAATCGACGACAACAAGCCACCGCTCCTCGAAGCTCGATTCCGCGTCCGTCGTTCACGCATGACCGACCGCCGCCCGGGTTATCTGCTCGGCGGAACCTTCGAGGACGATCGCGCCGACTTTGATGAACGCCTTATGCGATTCCTCACACTCTTGGAAAACGTCGCCGACGTCATCGACGGGGAGGGCCGTTGTGCTTGACACCAGCGACTTCCTGATCCGCGATCTCCTCCAGCAGGGCGCCATCGACGAAGCCAGCGTCGAGCAGGCCCGCGCCCGCGCCGCCGAAACCAACACCACAGTCATCGAAGCCCTCGTCGAGGTCGGCTGCGTCACATCGCGCCAAGTTGCGATCGCGCGAGCCACCATCAGCGAATGCCCATTTGTCGATCTCAATCTCTACGAAGTCAACATCCGCAACGCTGAGCTCCTCTCACGAGGCGTCGCAGACAAAATCGGATGTTTTCCCCTCTTCGTCGTCGAAGGCGTCGCCACCGTCGGCATGGTCGATCCCATGAACCTGCGCGCCGTCGATCAGGTGCGACAGCTCATCAAGATGGAGATCGACCCTGTTCTCTGTGATTCCCAGGATCTTCGCTCGCTTATCACACGCGCTTACAGCCTCGCCTCCGCCGGCCACGCCCCCGACGCAGTCGTCGAACAAACCGACGACCTGACCACCGGCGAAGAGCCGATCGTCGCAGCCGTCAACCACATCATCGCCAGCGCCATCGACGAAGGCGCCAGCGACATCCACATCAACCCCGACGACCGCGACCTCCACCTCCGCTTTCGCATTGACGGCGTTCTCCAGGTTCGTCAGGGCCCTGCCCTCACCTCGCATCCCGCCATTGTTCAGCGAATCAAAGTGATGGCCCACATGGACCTCACCCAGTCCCGCCGCCCACAAGACGGCAAGATTCGCTTCGTCCATCACTCACAGGCCTACGACCTACGCATCAGCACACTCCCAACCATCAACGGCGAAAATGTCGTTCTCCGCGTCCTCGCGCGCGGCAGCAAGATCCAGCCCTTCGAGCAACTCGGATTCAATGATGTCCACTGCGCCGGTTTCCGACGCCAGATCGCCCGGCCGCACGGCATGATCCTCGTCACCGGCCCGACAGGGTCCGGCAAGACCACAACACTCTACGCCGCCCTCTCTGAACTCAACTCCCCCGATCGCAACATCATGACGATCGAGGATCCTGTTGAGATCCGCCTGCCTCTTGTGCGCCAGACACAGGTCCACGTCGAGGCCGGCCTCACATTCGCCGGCGCGCTCCGTTCCATGCTGCGACAAGACCCCGATGTCGTCCTCGTCGGTGAAATCCGCGACAAGGAAACGGCGCAAATCGCTGTCCAGGCATCCCTCACAGGCCACCTCGTCCTCTCGACCATGCACACAAATGATGCGGTCGGCGCCATTGCGCGTCTCAAGGACTTTGAAGTTCCACTCTTCGCGATCAACTCGTCGCTGCTCTGCGTCATCGCTCAAAGGCTGGTGCGCAAGGTCTGCAGCGAATGCTGTGAGCCCCACGAACTCACCGAACATGAAGCCAGCCTCTACGGTCTGACATTGGCAGAAACCAAGAGCTTTGTCCGAGCTGTCGGTTGCCCCTCTTGTCTTGACACCGGCTACCGCGGTCGGATCGGCGTCTACGAACTCATCGAAATCACACCCACACTTCAGGCCGTCATCGAAGCGGGGGGCTCACCCCTTGACCTGCGCAACGCCGCTTGCGCAGACGGCCTCACACTCATGTGGGGCGATGGCCTCGAAAAAGCACAACGCGGCCTCACGACCCTTGATGAAATCACAAAGGTTCGCGCTCTCTTCCTCGACGATGATTCCTCTTCAGTCGCCGGTGATGCGGAAGAACTGAGGCTCAGCGCATGACCACCGCCACCTTCGAATACGAGGCAGTCGATCGCGCCGGCGTCCAGCGCCGCGGCATGACCACCGCGCAATCAGAGCAAGACGCCTACCGCAAGGTCGCCGCCCAGGGCCTTACTCCCGTCAAGATGCGTGCCCGCAAAGGCACGAAGGAAGAGCGCCGCCGCGGACGCACAGGCAGAGTTTCGCAGCGCGATGTCACCCAGTTCACTCACCAACTCGGCGTCCTTCTCCAAGCAGGAATTCCCCTCTCAGAAGGCCTTCGCGGCATCGCTGAGCAGGAAACCCATCCCGCTCTTTCCGCCATGGTCCTCGACATCGCACGCAACATCGAAGCCGGCTCCTCCGTCAGCGACGCCCTCGAAGCCTATCGCCGCGTCTTCGGCGATGTCTTCGTCGAAACCATCCGCGCCGCAGAACGCTCCGGCACAATGGTCAAGTCTCTCGCCTATCTCAGCGAGCACATGGAATCGACCATCGAAGCTCGTCAACAGGTCCGCCAGGCGCTCACCTACCCAGTCGTCGTCATCATCGCAATGACTGCCGCTATCATCTTCCTGCTCACCTTCGTCGTTCCACGATTTGCAACCATGTTCGCTGAGCGCGGCGTCGAACTTCCATTCCTCACGCGCGCGCTGCAACTAATCGGCGAATCAATCCGCGCCTTCTGGTGGATATATCTCGCCGGCGTCGCCGCACTCTTCTTCAGTCTCGTCACCACCTGGCGCCGACCCGCCGGCCGCCTCCTTATCGATCGCTTCCTTCACAAAATCCCCTACCTCCGAGGCATCCTCACCAACGCCGCAATCGGCCGCTTCGCCACCGTCTTTGGCATGAGCCTCGACGCCGGCCTCGGCCTCATCGAATCACTTCACATCAGCGGCGCCGCCACCGGACGCCCAATGCTCATCAAAGACTCCAAACGCATGCAGGAGCAAGTCCGTCTCGGCGGACGCCTCTCCGAATCTCTCCAGCGCTGCAGCTATTTCCCCGGCTTTGCAAAACGAATGATCACCGCCGGCGAAGAGTCCGCTGAACTTGGAAAGATGTGCAAAATCATTTCAAGGCACTACGACCGTGAAGTCTCCCATGCCATCAAGAATCTCGCGACCGTCCTTGAGCCTGTGCTTATCGCAGCCCTCACCGGCGTCGTCCTCATTATCGCCCTCGCTGTATTCATGCCAATGTGGAGCATGATCGAACTTGTCTGAACATGTCGTACACATGTTGTTTTTCAGTGTCTCTGTGAGAACTATGTCTCGCCTCCCACGCCGTAGGCGCGATCAAATGGAGGAATCAAACCAATGAAGCACTCAACGCACATCCAGAATGCTCAGCGACGGTCCTTCGCCCGCCGCGGGTTCACACTCGTCGAACTCCTCGCCGTCATGGTGATCCTGGCGATCCTCGCCGGCGTCGCCATCCCGCGATACTTCGACTACACCGACCGCGCCACCAGCGCCGCGCTCGAAGGCACACTCGCCAACGTCCGCACCGGCGTCTCCACTTTCTACGCCAACGCCTCACTCGATAACGACGGCGTCTACCCCACCATCACCGAGCTTCGCCAGGCCGACAACGTCCTCCAGGGTGAAGTCCCTCGCAATCCCTACTCGGGCATCAGCGAAATCCAGCGCATCACCGCGCGCGCAGACGCCGACAATCGCGTCGTTCGCAATCCAACTCAGTTCGGCTGGAACTACTACTACGACAACAACGCCGACCCGCCGATAGCCATCTTCTGGGCCAACAGTGACGAGGACACCGAAGTCATGGACCGAGCTGGCGCTCCCCGGGCCGCCAACGAACTCTAAACACGCTCCCATACCGAGGGACGCTTCGATGATCAAACTATCGCGCCTTCACACTGCGCGCAGGACCTCCGGCTTCACGCTCGTCGAACTGCTCGGAACCATCACACTGATGGCCATCCTCGCAGTCGTCGCCGCGCCCTCTGTCACTTCGCTTTCAGACCTCCGCGAGAGCGGCCTCAAGGGGGAACTCCACCGCCGCCTCGTCCTCGCGCGCTCCTTCGCCATGGCGACCGGTGATCCCGTCGGTGTTCGCATCGACGCCAACGCCGGCGTTATTGAGTCGCTCGAGATTCCCTTCCCAGGATTCCCCCCGCAAACCATGACCGACGCCAACAGCGCCGACGATGTCGAACTCGTCATCGCCTCCCAATACCCCGGCGTCACCATCACCCGGTTCATCAACGGCGCTCTCGGAGGCGATCAAACTGTCATCTGGTTCGATCGTTTCGGCTCTCCGCAAGTCCGCGATGCTGACGGCCTCAATGCCGCCCCCTTCACTTCCGATGCGGAAGTCGAAGTCGAAGGCGCCGGCGTCATCCGCATCTACCGCCTGTCGGGGCTCATCGAATGACGCCGCTCCAACTACTGACCCAAGCCAGTCGCTCCCGCGCCTTCACCCTCCTCGAAGCAATTGCCACCATGCTCCTGCTCTCGATTGCGGTTCCACCGGCGCTCATGATGCTCTCGCGCGCCAATGACAGCCGCCAGGAGTCCGTCGCTGCCGACCGCGCCGCGTGGCTCGCCACCGGAGTCCTCGAGCACATCCTCGCCGATGTCGCCAGCAATGCTCCAGAACGCGGCTTTGACGCACTTGCAGACGCCAACGCCTATCTCGACACAGCAAACACAGGCCTGCGAGATCGCATCCTACCTCTCGAAGATCATTATTCACTCTACAACATGACCTACGCTGTCGCCATCGGTGAGCTGGTCGCATACGACGGCGCCGCAACAGGCGACGCCGCACGCGACCTCTACCGCTACATCACTGTCGATGTCTCCTGGCCTTCAACGCGCGGCGGTCAGCACACGCTCTCCGTTGGCGCTCTGGTGACCGACCTGTGATCCCCACCTCACCAAACCATCACGCCGCTCGCTCGCATCATTGCACTGCATTTACACTCGTTGAAATGCTCGCTGTGATTGCAATTCTCAGCGCCCTCTCCGTCGTCTCCGTCGGCCTCATCTCAAGCGCTTCAAGCGCGTACGCCAGCGCCTCAAGCCAGCGCGAAAGCGTCGATCGCCTCAGCTTCGCTATGGAGCGCGTTGTCAACTCACTCCGTGAAGCCCCCCCTGGCGCACAAAACGGCCAGCCCGGCATCACACTCGCCGCCACATTCGAAATTCGCTTCAATGACAACTCCGGCTTCTTCATCCGCGACAACGACCTCTGGATGGTCGCCGCAGACTCGACCGAAGCGCCGCTTTGTCGTGACATCGACATCTTCGCGCTTTCCTACTTCGGTGATGACGGCGTCACAGACACCATCGCTACTCCCGAACAAACCCAACGCATCCAAATCCGTCTCGGCGCCGACGGTCTTGAGCTTCGCACCGCTGTCTTCCTTCGTGTGGCGCTGGGATCGTGAGAAAACACATGCCTGTCAACATCCTGCAAAAAACTTGCCGCCGCGGAACAACCCTCATCGCCACTCTCATCGTGATCACCATGGTCTCTCTCGCCGTCGTCAGCGCCATCAAGGCTTCTGCCGATGACGTGCGCATCGGTCTCACGCGCCTCGACTCCGCCCGCGCCCTCTACGCCGCCGAAAGCGGCCTGCGCATTCTCATTCGTGAAGACGGCCGCGACGCTGCTGACCAACTTCCGAGCGTCCTCTACCTTCCGCTCGGCGAGCGCATCAACTTCATCCAACTCTTTGAAGATGGCGACGCAGACCCCAATCAGGCCTTGGTCGCGGGAGCAAACGGATTATCGGAACGAATACTTTTCATTAGCGCGGAATGACACCCTGCCGGGCCAACCGCAAGCAAGAGAGGTCTCACAATCGCCGATAGGCAACAACGAGAAGATGCGTGCTCAGGAGGGTCGCTTTGCGCAAGCCATCAGTCATAATTGGTTTTTCACGCGGCAGACTTGAGGCCACGCGCATCTCCCGCGGACGTGTCGCTGCTCGCCACGTCGAAGTCATCCCCGATCAACTCTGGGAGATGGCCTGGGACCAGGCACTCATCCCTCTCGATGACGCCCTCGCGCGCTGTGTCAACGCTATCGAAGCGCGCAACGCCGTCGCGGAAGTTCACCATCGCGGTCCCGACGTGCTCGCGGAAATTTTCAGCTTCCCCGTTCCCCCTTCCAAAGCTGCAGAAGCAGCCCGCATGGCCCTCGCCGACGCCGTCTCTTACCCGCTCACGCAAAATATCTGCGCCCTCGAAATCGTCGGCCGCGACAAATCCGGCGACACGCCCCAAACACACGTCCTCGCCGCCGCAGACACAACACGCAGCGCAGAGGCGATCCGCCGCTGGGTTCAGCGCGCCGGAATGACCTGCGCCCGCATGGCCCCATTGCACGCCCCCGCCCTGCGCAATCTCGTCAACGCCGGCCTCGCCTGCGCAGACCAAACCCCAAACGCCATCCTCCACTTCGGACGCCGCTGCTCTGCAATCGTCGGCGCTTCGGGCAGCGCCATCAACTTCCTGCGCACCATCGAAATCGGCTCCGACGCTCTTGTCGACGCAATGTGCCAGCCAATCATCCGTCGCCACGAACCCGAGCCACTCATCCTCGACCGCAACCACGCCGAAGGAATCCTTGAACGCTTTGGCATACCCGCTTTCGACGACGTCATCGACGAAGCCAGGCAACTCAAAGGCGCTGAAGTCCTCCCACAGATGCAGCCCGTCCTTCAGCGACTCGTCGTTGAAACAAAACAATCCCTCCGCTTCGGCTTTGACCCCCGCGAGGCTGCCAGCGCACACATCAAAATCATCGGCCCCGGCGCCGCAACCAAAGGGCTCGAGGACATCCTCGCCGTTGAACTCGAAACACCTATCGAGTTCGCGCCCGTCTCCGACCACAAACCAACCGATCACGCGGCCGCGATGAGCGACACCCCCACACAGCTCGCCCGCGCCGCTGACAAAATCAATCTTCTCCCTCACTCCGCGCTCATGGAGCTCGGCTGGGCCAAGGCCCGTCGCGGCCTCTGGACAGGCGCCGCCGCCGCCCTTTTCATCGTCGCCGCTGACGCCGGCTGGACATGGATGACTCTCGAGGAAACTCGCAACGAACTCCGCATCGTCGAGCCTCGCGCCGCAGAAGCCCGTCAGGCCCTCGACAACCAGCGCACCACCGCCAACCTCGCGCGCGGCGTCGCTCGAGCACATCGACAAATTCGCGACCATCTCGGCGAATCACCCTCCTGGTCCGCATTTCTCCTCGATCTCGCCCACCGCACTCCCGAAGAAATAAACCTCACCGATATCTCCAGCGGACGCGAACAATCAGGCCACGTCGCCAACCTCCGCGGCTTCGCCCACGCCCGCAACGCCGACGAACCCCGCGCTGTCCTCCAACAGTTCATCACCGAACTCGAAACCTGCCCCCTCGTCGCGAGCGTCCAGCTCGGCTCAACACAACGCCTTGATGTCGATGGCCACTCCGTCCAGGACTTCTCCCTCGCCGTCACCCTCGTCGGCCTTCCGCCAAGGCCCGCGTCACCGGAGGGACAATCATGAACAGCGAATCCATCCGTGACTTCCTCGCCCAGGTCATCATTGTCGGCGCCGTCTGCGCAGGGCTCCCATTACTTGCGCTCGCGCCAATGAAGGAATCCGCCGCCGTCGCACAAGCAGAGCTCGCCGCCGCACGCACAGAAGCAACCGAAACATACACTTCCCCTCAGGAAATCCCCAAAAAACTCCGCAACCGCGTCGACTGGATCTCCAATATGAGCGCCGTCTCCGGCGACCCCTCTGAGGTCTACAACCGAATCGCAAAGCTTGCTTCAACCAACGACGTCCGCGTCGATCGCATCACACCCTCCCGCTCAGGCGCAGGCCGCCTCCGTGAGGTTGGCATGAACGCCCCCCTCCGCCACACCATCGACGCGATCGGCGCCTTCGCCGACGTCGCCCGCTTCATCAACGCCCTCGAATCGGACACCGGATTCTGCGCCATCGACTCCATGCGCATCTCCCCCCTCCAGGGCCAGGGCGAACACCAGGTCCGCGCCACCGTCCAGGTGCTCCACTACGCCTTCGATCCATACGTCGTCGAAGTCGTCGCCAACGCCGAGGAGGATGACCAATGAAGCTCGCCACGATGAACCACGTCAAAATCATCGGCCTCTTCGCCAGCGTCGCCCCCGTCGCAGCCGCCTTCGTCACGCTCAGCATCCTCGCCTCGCGCCCGGCCCCCGCATTCAGCGCCCACGCAGGCGCCTACGACCCCGCAGACTTCCACGTCCGCTCAATCAAACTCTCACCAACCCAACTCGCCGCCGCCGACTTCGCCGCGCTCGCCATCAACACACCCCTCGATGGCTCACCCTTCCTCTACACCGAAGCCCCCGCCCTCCCCATCGACATGGACGGCATCCCCGGCGTCGACATCGACACAGACCCCAACAAGCCCGACCTTCTCCTCACAGGCATCATCTCAAGCGCCGGCATGCAACGCGCCGTCATCAACGGCCATCTCGCCTCCGTAGGTGACGAACCATCCCCAGGCTGGCGCGTCACCGCCATCGACGCCGACAAACGCGCCGTCACACTGACCAACGCCGAAGAAGGCCGCACCGTCACCATCGAAATCCAGGCCGCAATCAGCCGACCCCCGCGCATGCCCTGATTGCTTGTCAGCCGACCCCTCTCAAACTTATTCGCCGCCCCAGCGCCCTCCCGCGTGATCCAGCCCGGGCCCGCCGCTATCCTGCTCCACCACTTTCGCGCCATCAACCGCTGTAGCTATTTAGCTAAAAACCAGGAGCCAACCCATGCAAACCACACTCATCATCCTCAAGCCCGACGCCGTCCAGCGCGGCTTCGCCGGCGAAATCATCACGCGCTTCGAAAAGAAAGGCCTCCAGATCGTCGCCTGCAAAATGATGCAAATCTCCGACGACCTCGCCGCCCGCCACTACGAAGCCCACAAAGAGCGCCCCTTCTACCCCGGCCTCGTCAAATTCATGACCAGCTCCCCCGTCGTCGTCCTCGCCCTCCGCGGCGTCGGCGCCATCGACATCTCTCGCAAACTCATGGGCGCCACCTTCGGCTCAAACGCCGACCCTGGAACCATCCGCGGCGACTTCGGCCTCTCAAACTCCTTCAACCTCATCCACGGCTCCGACAGCCCCGAAGCAGCAGAACGCGAACTCACACTCTTCTTCTCACAAAGCGAAATCCTCAACTGGGACCGCGCCATCAACAACTGGGTCTACGACATGACCCAGGGCGACCCGGAGTAAGAAGTAGGTTGTGATCTGACTTGCGATTAAGCCCGAATCCTCACCCAGCAGCAGGCCACAGAACCGGGTACATGCGCACGAATCAGAAGGATCGCACTATATGACTCGATGCGAAGACTTCGTGGAGTTTTGCGAGGTTTGATAATGGCTGAAAAGCACATGCTCTACCACTACACAACACCAGCAGGGTTGCAGGGGATAATCAAAACTCGCAGTCTCTGGGCAACAAGCGCTTATTACCTAAACGACGCTCACGAATTGCGCCATGGGATAGAGTTAGGCAGAAATCGTCTTGAGGCACTACTCAAGACAGAAGAAGCGACGTCTCAAAGCGCTGGTCGTATAAAATGGCTGCTACATGACATACGCCACGCCGGCACCGCTGCGACGAAACCGGTGTTCGTGTGTTCGTTCTCCGAAGAATCTGATTCCTTGAGTCAATGGCGAGCCTATTGCCACGGCGGCGGGTTTGCTGTTGGCTTTCCACTTAGCCTCTTAGAAGCCACCGTTGCAGATCAACAGTTTGTTTTGCAAAAATGTATCTATAAGGACCATGAACAACAGCAGTGTATAAGTGAAGTAATAGAAAGAATCACTGCAGAATGGATAAATGGTAATTCTGGCCGGGTGGAGCAAGACGACCGACGATTTTTGATCGGGCCCGAACTGTTCTGGGAATTAACTCGTGCTGCGTCGAGTTTAAAAAACGAGTCGTTCGCTGAAGAGCGCGAGTATCGAATCGTGTCGAAGATGGAGCAGAAGTATGACAAAGATAAAAGATTCTTCAGAGCTGGCAGGGGCATGCTGATTCCGTACACGGAAATTGTCTTGCCTAATGACAAAGAGTTCTGGCGTCAGGTCCATGTAATCGTGGGGCCAACACCACATCAGACCGAATCAGCGCGAAGTGTCTACGATCTTTTCGTTCGAGAGTGGGGTACCAGTATCGCGATCACGAACACCCAAGTTCCGTTCCGCGACTGGTAGCATGGAAGTTGTGACATCACCCAACAACCGCCAACACCAAACCCCGCCTTCGCCTCATTCCCGTCGGACGTCTCTCATCACTGATTCTCAGGCGCCCCCTGTTGAGCGCCGAACTTTGCCGTGAACTTCTCAACATAATGGTCGAACTTTTCTTGCCACACATCCCATGCGAACTTGGCGACAGCGCCGCCCTCAAGAAGCACATCCATATTCTCAAGGCACATTTCCCAGCCAGCCGCGCTGCGGGCGCCTGTAGATGGATCATCAAACGTGTCAGAGAAGAGAAACTTGCACCCATTCTCCTCCGCGATCAGCTCGCATCGAATGAAATTCTTGCCCCAACGAAACTCCAACAGACGCGGCGGCTCGACTGATAAGACTTCACCCCGGAGTTCGTCGTCCGACAACCCATCGCCTTCGCCGTTTAGAAAAACGAATTGCAGCTCAGCCCCGGTTTCCCACTCTCCCACCACATCGCAAGGAAACCATTGCTTCAAAAGTTCCCGTTCGGTGAGAACCCGCCACACCTTCTCGGGCGAGTGAGCGAGTCGGCGTTCAAAACTCAGCGTGTACCGCGAGCCACTCTTCCTGAACGCAGCCTCCATATTCATTCTCCAATTGTTTCCCGTGTCCTTTCCATCGCATTGAGCCGTTAGCCTGGCGGGGCGCGGGCCCATCGGCGCCATCAAAGATCACTGGACAATCGGCTGACGACCGAAAGTGAACCAAGCGTGATCCCCTGCCAGTCTATGAATGCCCAAGGAAATCAACAATGAAAATCCCCGAGGTCTATCTCATCGAAGTTGTCCACGCCCCCGGCAACTTGTCAAAAGTGCTCCAGGTCGTCGGGAACGAAGGGCTGACGATCGAGGGGTTGCAGATCATCGAGCGGACTCAGCAGAAAACAATCTGGGAACTCACGCTCGAATTCGATGAACAGGTGAACGACCACCTCTTCGATGGGATCAACGAGTTAGGCATCGCGCATGTGATCGGTCGATCAGATCGCGTGATGAACAGGCACCATGGGGGAAAAATTCACACCGTGTCGAAGACACCCATCGGGTCATGGCAGGCGCTGCGCGATGTGTACACACCGGGCGTTGCGCGGGTTTGCCTCGCGATTCAGGATGCGCCGGCAATGGCGCGCCAATACACCAACATCTACAACACCGTCGCGATCGTGACCGATGGGACCGCGATCCTCGGACTTGGCGACATCGGCGCCCTCGCCGGAATGCCCGTGATGGAGGGCAAGTCTGCGCTCTTCTCGCAACTGGCCGACATTTCAGGAATCCCCATCCTGCTCCAACCGAGCACACCCGACGAGATCGTCGAAACCGTACAGCGAATCGCAATGGGCTTCGGCGCGATTCAGCTCGAAGACATCGCGGCGCCCGGATGCTTCGAAATCGAAAAGCGCCTCTGCGAAGCGCTCGATATCCCCGTGCTCCACGATGACCAACACGGCACCGCAGTCGTCACGCTCGCCGCCCTGTGCAGCGCGACGGAGCAAGTCGGCGTCAGCCTGAACGACAGCGTCGTAGGCCATATTGGTCTGGGCGCCGCCGGCATCGGAATCACCCGATTGCTCATCAAGTATGGCGTGAAGCGGATGCTCGGCTCGGACCTCTCCGAACAGGCGCTGAAACGATTCGTATCTCAGGGCGGCGAACGAGCCACGCTCGACGAACTGATGAAAACTTGCGACATCGTTGTTGCAACCACTGGCGTGCGGGGATTGATCAAACCGGAGATGGTGCGCGAGGGGCAGATGATCTTCGCCCTGACCAACCCGGATCCCGAGATCGAGCCGACCGTCGCGCTCCAGCACGGCGCCCGCTTCGCCGCCGACGGGAAGAACGTCAACAACGTCCTCGCTTTCCCGGGACTTTTCCGAGGCGCGCTCGATGCGAGAGCGAAGGAGTTCACCGATGCGATGCTCATCGCGGCGGCTGAACGCTTATCTGCACTAGCCAAGGGAGAACACCTGATTCCGGACGCCCTGGACCGTGAGGTCCACAACGAAGTGGCCAAGGCTGTGGCGAACGCGGTTTGAGCAGCGGATTCAGGGATTGATTCTCGGTTGATACAGTCGGGTGTTGTATGTTCCCATCGGTGACTTCGCCATGAATCGCGCCTTGTTGATTGCATTGATAATTTCGATTGGCATGTGGAATGCGCTTGCCAGCTCGCTGGAGTTCGACCCGAAAAAGGCGATTGTCGGGGTCTGATTGCCTGACTGGCGCACGCATTGAAACAATCACCGTTGGACTCCAACGGAGTGTGAATCAATCGTTTGTGTTGTACACAGGAATGGCGATGCAGTTGACCGTGTCGATTGAGGTGGTTGGGTCATTGTTCAGAGGCTCCACACGAGCGACCGGGATAATCCATCAAACAGAGCCTAATACGACGTCACAAAATCCTCCGGCGCCCCATCGCCCAACAACCGCCAACTCCAAACTGCCGCCAGCGCCGCCAAACCCATCAGCGCCGCCCCGACCAACTGATGCGCCGTCGCGACCGCCACTTCTCCAAATGGGTCGCTCGTCTTGTACATCAACACCAGCGCCAGCGCCGCGACGCCTAGTCCCATCTGCAAATTCACCGAGTGCAAGAGCCCCGTCCCGATCCGCCGAAACAGCGTCCGCTTCGGACCGATCGCGCGCAGCCGAAACGCAACGATCAGCGTCATGGTCATCGCGACCAATGAGAACCCAACGTGCGCAGCCATCGCGTGCATGCTCGGCGCCCCGTCCGTGTGCATATGCCGAAGCACCGCTCCAAATGAAACTTGAACCAACAATACAGCGAAAAGCGCAACCGTTAACTTACGGGTAGCGGCTTCCCCCGTGCGCACAGTTGTTCCGCCAGCCCGCACAACTTGGTCGCCGTTTCGCCAACTTTCAGTCAGGAACGCCGCCCATGCGCACAAAAAAGCGAAAAAAAGCTGACCCGTCACCCCATGAACAACTCCCAGCGCGCGCACATCAAGCTCCACCCGCTGCCCCCCCAAAACACCCTGCGCGACAACGAACACAATCCCAGCCGCCGCATAGATGCGCACCCAGCCCCTCTTCTGCGTCGTGACGGTCACGATCGCCAGCGCCACCGTCATCAACCCAATTAACGCCCCGAACAATCTGTGAGCATGCTCATAAAAAACCCCCCCAGTCATCCGTGAGAGGGGCAAAAGGAACATGTTGTACCCCGCGCTGGTCGGCCAGTCCTCCACCGCCATCCCCGACTCCGTGCTCGTCACCGTCCCGCCAACCATCAGCAAGACCAACGTCGCCAGCGCCGTCACCACCGCAAAACGCACTGGCCAGTTGGGTCTAAAGCCCGCCATGCCCGCGCCCTGCTCCTTCCAGATCAACTCAGCAATGATTCCAACAATTGCCCCAGCGATCACAGTAAACGCCAGCCAACCGATGACAATCATTGTTGCGTCGCCGCGTGTTTGTCCGCTGGCGGGGTCAATCAGGAGGGCGCCGAGGACCAGCAGGTTAACCATTCCCGCGACAAACCCGGTCAAACTGCCTGCCAGCGTGCGCCGACCGCGCGTCGCAGTGCGCGCGCCGCAGACCAGTCCAGCTGCCAGAACAAGAAGCAGTCCGACCGCGAGCAGTGGCGCCGGGGCGTCAACCCCAGGAAATCGCAATACAAATCCGAGCGTCCACATCACAGCGGCTGTCCCGAAGCCGACGGTGAGCGCCCCGAGGAGCAGGGGAGCAAACGAGTGAGATTTGGAATCTTGTTGGGCTACTTCAGGCATGGCCGACGAATCCCCATTGGTGTGCGCCTTGAATCATCACAAGTCGCTTACTATCCTACCGGAATGATTCTTGCCACGCGATAAATAAGATGTTCAGGTCCGAAACCCACCCGTTTTCACACAGCAACTCCATATCTCTCTCCGCGACCCCGTGTGAAGACCCCTCCAGTTGACAGAATGAGTGATCTCCGTAAGAAATACTGCCTCGCAGCATAGACCCAGCGGGGTGTTTGGGGGTCTCTTGGAATTTTGAGTCGAGTTTTCATCGCGAATGGCGAGGCGCCTTTCGCTCCAACCTGGAGACTGCAACCAGGATCGCCGCAACGACAGAGGAACGGCATTCGTGACCCACACCGCGCTCTTTCCGAAATGGACCAACTCGATTCCCACCGTCGGCGCCGTCGGCGGGGTGAGCACTTTGATCGTTGTTGTCGCAGTGGTGTGGTATTGGTTCACGCCGAGCTTCTGGGAGGTTGGCTACATGCCGACGCAGCCGGTCGCGTTCAGCCATCAGCTGCACGCGGGCACGCTCGCGATGGACTGTCGGTACTGCCATACGAACGTTGAGGAATCCAAGCACGCCAATATTCCTGCGACTTCTACGTGCATGAACTGCCACACAGTGGTGAATGAAACCACGGGGTATCTTGCGAAGGCGGTGAGTCTGGACGGTGTTTCGCCTTCTGTGCACTGGGCCAATGAAGGATTAGCGATTCTTCGCGAGAGCCACGCTGCGGAGTTGCCTGTGCCCTGGCGTCGTGTTCACAAGCTGCCTGACTATGTGCAGTTCAATCACGCGGCGCACCTGAATGCTGGCGTGAGTTGCTATTCGTGCCACCAGCGCATCGACACGATGCCGGTTGTCTTTCAGTCACAGAGTCTGGCGATGGGTTGGTGCCTTGAGTGTCACCGAGCGCCGGAGAAGCATCTTGTTGACACGAAAGGCCTTCTTGCGGGAGGTGAAACGGTGCGCATCACCGATCTTCCAACGATTGAGAAACTCCTGACGGATTCATCTGCGCAGCTTGAGCGCGGGGAGGAACTTGTTGACAAGCGACTCTGGAACGACCCGCCGCAAAACTGCAGCGCATGCCATTATTGAACGACCCACGAAACGGATCACCGAAGCACACAGGCTGCTTCCAATGAATGACGGAATAGAGCCCGGCACATGAGCAAGGCGAAGCAATGTCCATCCTCGGTGGGGAACGAACCCGCCACGAAAGAGCGTGAGCCGCTTGACCGGAGCGCTGCGACCGGCCGCGCGTATTGGCGCAGTCTGGATGAGATTGCGGACACACCAGAGTTCCGCGAGTTCCTCGAGCGCGAGTTCCCTGCGTCGGCGTCAGAGCTTGCGGGCGAATCGCGGCGAGACTTTCTGCGCGTGATGGCAGCTTCGATCGCGTTGGTTGGAGCTGCGAGCGTGCCGGGATGCCGGCGATCGGATCACAAGATTCTTCCCTATAACCGCGATCCGGAAGATGTGATTCATGGCAAGCCGCTCTTCTACGGGACTGCGATGCTCCTGCCTGGTGGAGGTGCGGAGGGGCTCCTGGCCGAAGCGCACGAGGGTCGTCCGACGAAGCTCGAAGGGAACCCGCTGCATCCAATTAATCGCGGGAAGTCCGGCGTGTTTGCGCAGGCGGCCGCGCTGGATCTGTACGATCCTGACCGGCTGGTTCAGCCGACACGCCTGGCAAAGGGCGAGCCTGTTCCCGTCACATGGCGGCAAATCGACGGCATCGCTCGTTCGCATTTCCGTCAGTTTGATTTGACGAATGGTCGTGGGTTGGCTTTTCTTGTCAGCAAAGTTTCGAGCCCGACGCGCGACGCGATGCGCAATCGCATTCTTGAGCGGTGGCCGGAGGCGAAGTGGCTGCCGTATGAGCCGATCGACAATGAGGCGGAGCTTGACGGAACGCGCATTGCGTTTGGGCGCCCGTGTCGCACGGTTCATGCGATTGAAAAAGCGCGTCGGATTCTTTCGATCGAGAGCGATTGGCTTTCGGGATATGGTGATGGCGCGTCGATTGCGGACCAGCGCGGGTTTGGCGCTGGCCGGACAGTGACAGATACACACGACGACATGAGCCGTTTGTATGCGGTTGAGTCGATGATGACGCTTGCGGGCGCGTCTGCGGACAATCGGCTGGCGCTCAAACCGAGCGAGATTCCAGCGTATGTGGCGAAGCTGGCTGGGCGGATTGCACCGGATGCGGTTGCGGGCTCTGATCTTGCGGGCGCCGAGCTGGATATTGACTCGGCGTGGATTGAATCTGTGGCGGCTGATCTTCTTGCGCATCGCGGCGCGAGCGTTGTGATTGTTGGCGCATCGCAGCCGGCGGAAGTTCATGGGTTGGTCGCTGCGATTAATAGCGCCCTGGGCGCGATTGGCGAGACTGTTCACTATGTTTCGGTGGAGGGGGACGAGGCGGCGTCATCGCTGGAATCCATTCGCACACTCTCGCGCGACATGAAAGCTGGTCGTGTTGAAACTCTGGTGACGATCGACACGAATCCCGTTTATGACGCGCCGGTCGAGCTGGACTTTGCGGAGCGTCACGCGAAGGTGAAGACGACGATGCACCTCTCGTTGCATTTCAATGAGACGGCGGCGGCGTCAACATATCGCTTGAATAAAGCGCACTTCCTCGAATCCTGGGGCGATGCGGTTGCGGCAGATGGGGCGCGATCGGTCATCCAGCCGATGGTCGAGCCGCTGGGCTATGTCAATGCGGAGCATTCCGACGAGGAAGTTCAGCACGGGCGCACTGACCTTGAGTTTCTCGCGATGATTGTGGATGACGAACTGCGTGATCCATTTGAAATCGTTCGGCGGACATGGGGGAATGCATCAAGCTTGTCGGGAGAGGCGTTTGAGAAGCGCTGGCGGCAGACGCTTCACGATGGATTTGAGCCTGGGTCAGCGGGGTCTGCCCTTCGCGGCAACCGAGCTCGCGTTCGGACGAATGAGGTTGTGCAGGCGATGGGTCGCTTGCGCGCGCCGGCGGCGCGTTCAGCGATTGATTTGAGTGATGTGGAAGTTCTTTTCCGGCCGAGCGCGACACTCTTTGATGGTCGGTATGCGAATAACGGATGGCTGCAGGAGCTGCCGGATCCGATGTCGAAAGTGACATGGGACAACCCTGCGATTGTCAGCCCGGCGACGGCGAAAGCGATGGGGCTCGTCGAGGGGGCGATGATCGATGTGACGGTTGATGGGCGAACGCTTACGTTGCCGATCTGGCGGCAGCCGGGCTTGCCTGATGGGTTGGTCGTGCTGGAGTTGGGGTACGGCAGGGAGCGAGTTGGTCGGGTCGGCGATGGTGTTGGGTTCAACACTTACAAACTGCGCACGGGCGGGGCACTGCGGCGCGGGACGGGCAAGATTGCGGCGGCGGTGGGGGAGTTCACCATTGCGTGTGTACAGACGCACTGGGCGATGGAGGGGCGGGCGCTGGTGCGCGAGGCTGATCTTGTTGCGTGGCAGAAGCACGGGGATGAGGTCATTGTTGATCAAGATCATTACGGCAGAGAGCGCCGGCTTGATTTTGGGGATCGTTTTGGTGTTGAATCGCACTCGCCAGCGATCGTTGACATTTATGAAGACGATCAGGAGCATCACTACACGAATCGTTTGCAGTGGGCGATGTCGATTGATTTGAATAAGTGCATTGGGTGCGCCGCGTGTACGATTGCGTGCCAGGCGGAGAACAATATTCCGGTTGTGGGGAAGGATCAGGTCAATCGCGGGCGCGAAATGCACTGGATTCGCATTGATCGCTATTACGCTTCGCAGGTTTCTGATCCGTCGGAGGCGGGCTTTGAGGGCGATTTTGGAGATGCGGGGCCGTACACCGGCGGGCGGACTGGTGACGATGTTGACGTATTGATGATGCCGGTGCCTTGCCAGCAGTGTGAGAATGCGCCGTGCGAGACAGTGTGTCCAGTGAATGCGACGGTTCATAGTCCTGAGGGCTTGAACGATATGGCGTACAACCGCTGTATTGGCACGCGTTATTGTGCGAATAACTGTCCTTACAAGGTTCGTCGGTTTAACTTTTTCGATTACGCGACGAAGCGGCTTGATGGGGATTATGTCGGCAAGGAAGCTCTTGATGGAGTTGTGCCAAGCGCTGATTACATTCCGCCGCGACTGAGGCAGAAGATTGACGAGGGGAAGGATGAGCTGCAAACGATGCAGTACAACCCTGATGTGACGGTTCGCGAGCGCGGGGTGATGGAGAAATGCACATATTGCGTGCAGCGGATCAATGAGGCGCGTGTTGAAGTGAAGACGCGCGGGCTTGAGGGGATGCCCGACGGATTCTTTGAGACGGCGTGTCAGCAGGCGTGTCCGACGGAGGCAATCGTCTTCGGCAATAAGTCAGATGAGAACAGCCGGGTGAGCCAGCAGCGTGAGAATCATCGTTCCTATGGGATGCTTTCCTATCTGTCCACGAAGCCTCGGACGACGTATATGGTGAAGCTGCGGAATCCGAATCCTGCGATCCGGGCGACACATGAGGATCCGTTCCATCATGGTGGCGGGCACGAAACGCATAGCGACGAAACGCACACGGGGAATCACGATGATGGGCACGCTGACGCGGGCGTTATTCTTCGTCTTCCGGTGCTTACCTCGACGGGAGGCTTGGCATGAGCCCGGTTGATCCCGACGCTTACGGCGCCCAGAACCTGGGCAAGGCTTCTGATCCGGCGGCTGTCGATGTTGTGCGCGATCCGGAGACGATTGACGGCACGCTTGTTGATGATCCGTCGGTTCGGGCGCCGCTTGTTCTGGGTGGTCGTGATTTTCATTCCGTGACAGAAACGATTTGCGGCTGGAGTGAGAACAAGGCGCCGGGATGGTGGCTGCCTGCGTTTATGTTCTCTGCGGCGACGGCGGGCGTTGCCGGATTGATGATTCTGTACCTGGTGACGACGGGTGTGGGTGTGTGGGGTTTGAATAATCCCGTCGCGTGGGGTTGGGCGATTGTGAACTTTGTCTGGTGGGTGGGCATTGGGCACGCGGGCACGTTGATCTCCGCGATTCTGTGCATATTCAAGCAGAAGTGGCGCACGAGCATTAACCGTTTTGCAGAGGCGATGACGATTTTCGCGGTCATCTGCGCCGGCACTTTCCCGGGGATTCATGTTGGGCGCATCTGGTTTGCCTGGTTTCTCTTTCCTATTCCCAACTCAAACTCGATCTGGCCGAACTTTAAGAGTCCGTTGCTTTGGGATGTCTTCGCGGTCGGCACTTACTTCACGGTGTCGCTTCTGTTCTGGTACATGGGGATGATTCCTGACATCGCGACGTTCCGCGATCGCGCCATCAAGCGCATGGACCTGAGGAAGACGATTGGGCCGTTCCAACTGGCTGTCGGAAAGATTGCAGCGTTCGGCTACGGTGTCGCTTCACTTGGGTGGCGATTCAGCCATCGTCACTGGCAGAACTATGAGAAGGCGTACATTCTTCTGGCGGGCATCGCGACGCCTCTTGTGCTTTCGGTTCACTCAGTGGTTTCTTTCGACTTTGCTGTGGCGGTTGTTCCCGGTTGGCATACGACGATTTTCCCGCCGTACTTTGTCGCGGGCGCCATCTTCTCCGGCTTTGCGATGGTGCTGACGCTTCTGATCCCCGCCCGGGCTCTTTATCCCGGCATGAAGGACTTCGTCACTGCGCGCACGATCGAGAACATGTGCAAGATTATTACGGTGACGGGCTCGATGGTCGGCTTTGCATACATCATGGAGTTTTTCATTGCGTGGTACAGCGCCAGCTCTTATGAGAGTGAAGCGTTTATCATCCGCGCGCTCGGCCCCTACTGGTGGGCGTACTTCATCATGTTCTTTTGCAACGTTCTCAGCCCGCAGGTTTTCTGGTTGAAGTGGGCGCGGTCTACGCCGTGGTTCATCTTCATTGTGACAATCTTTGTCAATATCGGCATGTGGTTTGAGCGGTTCGTCATTGTGACGACGCTGTCCTCTGACTTCATGCCTTCGAGTTGGGGCTACTACGCTCCGACGTATGTTGACGTCCTCACCTTTGTGGGGAGTCTGGGCATCTTCATGACGCTGTTCCTGCTCTTTATGCGATTCCTTCCGATGCTTGCTATTAGCGAAGTGAAGAACGTCTTGCCTCAGGCGAATCCGCACGCGGCACCACCGCCGCCGGCCGGTGCGCCCGCAACGAATGGGGAGGCCCGCTGATATGGCAACCCATACGGAGTACACCTCTGAGAGCGGCGAGCCGATCTGGGGCATCTTTGGCGAGTTCAAGGATCCATCTGCGATCTATCACGGCGCGGAGATTGTTCGTGACGCTGGGGTCAAGAAGTGGGATGTCCATTCGCCATTCCCGATTCACGGGATGGATGAAGCGATGGGTTTGTCGGGGCCGAAGGTTGGCTATCTCGTCGCTTTCGGCGGGATGCTGGGCGCGTCGGGCGCGATGCTGATGCAGTGGTACATGAACGCCTATGACTACAAGTTCATCGTCGCTGACAAGCCGTTTTTCGCATGGGAACAGTTCCTTCCGGTCACGTTTGAGCTGGGCGTGCTTATTAGCGCTTTCTTTGCGATCTTTGGCATGCTTGCGCTGAACAAACTTCCGATGTTTTACCATCCACTCTTTAAGAAAGAGCGGTTCCTGCGAGCCAGTGATGATGGATTTTTCATCGCGATCGAAGCTCGTGATTCCACGTTCAATCCTGAAAAATCGCGCGAGCTGCTTGAGCGCGCCGGCGCATTCAACATTGAGTTGGTAGAGGAGTAAATAGGCCGATGTTCGCTCGCCAACATAGTCTGGTTCCCAAACTTTTCTGCGCTATCCTTGGGTTTGTTGTCTTTGTGGCGGCGGGCTGTCGTGGCGATCGCACAGATGAGCCGCCGCGCCAGTTTTTCCCCGGTCTTGACGATCAGCCCAAGTTCAAGGTTCAGGGAGAGACCGACTTCTTTCCTGACGGCAGAACCATGCGCAAGCCGCCGGCCCACGTTGTGGCTTTCGGGCGTTCGCCGGTTCTTTCTTATGGGTCAACGGCTGCGGAGCGTGCGATATTCGATCGTATTGCTGCACGTTCACGCGCGGATCTCTTGCGCGGGGATGATCGTGTGTATCGGGGGCTGAATCCGGACGGCTCTTTCGTTGAGCGCATTCCATTGCGTGAGGTTTTGAGCTATGGGCCAGATGAGGCGATTGATGCGGAAGAGCTGCGCGAGTTCATCGCGCTTGGCGCCGAGCGATACAACATCTTTTGTGCTGCCTGTCATGGTGGTTTGGGTGATGGTCAGGGTGCGGTTGGCAAGCTTTGGTCGGCGCCGCTTCCTTCATACCACCAGGAGCAGTATCGACCTGGCGGTGAGAAGGGGCAGGACGGTCTTATCTTCTCGAGGATTCGCAATGGCGTTGCGAATACTCCGGGTCAGCTTCCTGAGCTCAAGATGCCGAGCTATGCGCGTCAGTTGAACGAGTATGAATCATGGGCGATCGTTGCGTATTTTCGGGTGCTTCAGAAATCACAGAATGGGAGCATTGATGATGTTCCCGCTGCCCAGCGTGAATCGCTCATGCGTACGCAGCCGGCGCCAACGCAGGGAGGGGGCGTCTGATGGGTCATATTGTCGATCCTGACCGTGCGATTTCTGAGAGCAAGGTTCGCCTGGCTCCCGGCGCGGCGCGCATGGTTGGCGCGCTGCTGATGGCGGTGGGCGCGGTCGCGCTTGTCATTACAGTCGTCATGATGGCGACGGCGAAGGATGCAGCGACGCAGTATCAGGCGCTGGCGGCGTATCACGTTGGCTTTATGACGGTGATGGCGCCGACGCTTGGGGCGCTTGTTTTTGTCATGATCTTTCAGCAGGTGAACGCGGGGTGGGCAGCTCTCCTGCGGCGACAGTTTGAGAATGTTCTTTCGATGGTCGTTCCGTGTCTCTTCCTCTTCGTGGGGCTTGGGCTGCTCTCGACTTTTTTCGGGCCGCTCTGGAAATGGATGGATCCTGAGTTTGTTTCAGGGGACGTTATGTATGAGGTGAAGAAGCCGTTCCTGAACACGACATTTTTCTATGTTCGGGCCGGCGTGTACTTCACGATCTGGACTGTGCTCGCGACGATGCTCCGCCGGTATTCCATTCAACAGGACGAGACCGGCGATCCCTGGCTGACGGCGAAGGCGCGGCGGATGTCGAGCTATGGATTGCTTCTCTTTGCGCTGACTACGGGTTTTGCCTCCTTTGACTGGTTGATGAGTCTGGATCATCACTGGTTTTCAACGATGTTCGGCGTGTATTACTTTGCTGAGACTGCGGGCTCTTCGCTTGCGTTGTGCACGCTTATTTTCCTTGTTCTGCGTCAGCGCGGGTATTTGCAAGACCTCGTGACGGTCGAGCATTTTCATGATCTGGGCAAGTTGCTCTTTGGGTTTACCGTCTTTTGGGCGTATATCGGGTTTAGTCAGTATTTCCTGATCTGGTATGCGAATATCCCTGAAGAGACGGCGTGGTTTGCGCTGCGCAAGAACGGCGGCTGGGAGGCGTATACGTTCTGGCTGGTGGTTGGGCGTTTTGTTGTTCCGTTCTTCATATTGATGCCTCGGCCGTTCCGGCGGAACAAGCTCATTCTTGGATTTGCGTGCGCATGGATTTTGTTCTTCCACGGCTTGGATATGTTCTGGCTGGTGCGACCGGAGGCGACGGTTGAAGTGGGGGCCCATATCTTTGAGCGCATGCCCTTTAGCTGGCTCGACATCACGGGGATTCTTGGGCCTGTTGGTATTTATCTTGGTCTGCTCATGTTTCGTATAGCGTCGGGGCCGCTTGTACCTCTTAAGGATCCGCGATTGCCTGAATCACTGGCCCACAAGAACTACGTTTAGACACTCGGAGGCGCTGTTGACCGGCGCATGGTTGGAATGACTCACGAAGATTTGAATCAGGACGAAAACCCATGGGTTGACGCTGACCACTCGGGTGAGGCTGACGATGCGTGGCATCAACATGCTGGGGAAGAGGCGCCGCAGCATGCGCATGGTGAAACAACACCCGGCGCAATTGCGCTGTTCGGCGTTATTAGTTTTGCCGTGTTGCTTGTGACCATTGTTCTTGTTGGGTTTTACTTCTTCCAGGTCAACAAGTGGAAGCGGGCGGAGCGGATTGAAGTCTTTCTCGGTGAAGACACGCGGCAGATGATGGAGGGCTGGGAATCAACATTGACCACTTACGGCTGGGCGGATGTAGCTGACGGCGAGGCTGTTCACATTCCACTTGATCAAGCTGTTGATCTTTTTATTGAGGAGAACGCTACACGCTGAGTCGTGAGCTTTGGCCGACCGTGACCAACCATCACTACAACTTGTTTTCTGCAACTTTACGGTTTGCGTGCGGTGGCGCGCGTATAGCGGGTTTTGTTGTTGTATTGGCGATGCTCTTTGCGCACTCACCCGGGGCGCGGGCCCAACTTCTTCTGGATGAATCTCCCGCCAAGACGCTTGGCGCTGACATTGTTGAACGGCGAGGTCAGTTCGTTCCCCAGAATCTCACGTTCACTGACGCTGCCGGGCGGTCTGTGACACTGGGTGATTACATTGATGGTGAAATGCCTGTCATTCTTGTGCTTGGCTATTACGACTGTCCATTGTTGTGCACGCTTGTTTTTAATGGTGTGCAGGACGCGGTGAATGGCATTCCCTTTGATCTTGGCGATGATTTCCGCATAGTGACGGTCAGCTTCGATCATACGAATACGACGGATATGGCTCGCGCGAAGCAGGATGCCTTCCTGGCTGGCTACAAGGATGAGATCCCTGATGAGAAGAATGGCTGGGTCTTTTTGACGGCTGACGCTTCCAACGCGCGTGCGCTGGCGGAATCCGTGGGGTACGCGTACGCCTATCTGCCCGAGTCTGGAGAGTTCGCCCATGCTGCGTGCATTACGCTGCTCACCGACAAGGGGAAAGTTTCAAGCTATCTTTACGGCACAACCTTCCCACCACAACAGCTTCGGCTTGCTCTCGTCGACGCAGCTGACGGCAAGATCGGTGGTTTCTTTGATAGTGTTTTTCTTCACTATTGCTACATCTACGACCCAAACGCCAACAGCTACGTCATCAGCGCGATGGCGATGATGCGCATCGCAGGCGCTCTTACGGTTCTTGCGATCGGTTCATCGCTGACATTTCTCTTCTGGAGTTCCTCGCGCGTTCGACGCCGCGCCGCTCACACGCATTCGCCCACATCCACGCTCACGACTCCAGCATCAGGTTTGAGTTCATGATTTCAACTCTCGCGTATATTCCGGAATTGCTGCTCGCCTCTGCTGCGCCTCAGACAATCAAGCTGGGCGTTGGTCTTTCGCGACAAAGCTCCACGCTTGCAGCCAACCATGATTTGCTTTTCTGGTTTATCACATGGCTGTGCGTATTCTTTTTCGTTCTTCTGATGGGGCTTGGCATTTTCTTTACGATCAAGTATCGCCGCCGGCCAGGCGTGCCTCAGCAGCGCTGCGTAGCGCACAATACGCCGCTTGAGCTTCTCTGGTCCCTTGGGCCCCTTGTGATTCTCATCGGAATTTTCTTTTGGGCTTTTGATTTGTATATGGATGCGCATGTCGCGCCGGCAGGCGCTGAAGAAGTGACAGTTGTCGCTCAGAAGTGGAACTGGTCCTGGACGTATGACAATGGCGCCGCGACACGAGAGTTCGCCAATGTCGCAAATACGGATGTTCCCGTCTTTGCTGTTCCTGCGGGCAAACCTGTGAAACTGATTATGACGAGCCGTGATGTTATTCACGCTCTCTATGTGCCAGATTTTCGCACGAAGATCGATGTTTTCCCAGGCCGCTACACGACGTTGTGGTTTGAGGCGATGGAGGCGGGAGAAGAACACTACCTCTTCTGCGCCGAGTATTGCGGCGATCAGCATTCGCAAATGGCTGCGGTCATTAAGGTTCTTGAACCTGGCGTGACAGCGGGCGGCCCGCCGGCAAACATACCCTGGCAGGATGAACTCTACGGCGATTGGAAGTCGCGCATGGCGTTTGATGATCGGCCGCTCAAGGAAGTTGGCGCGACACTCTACATCACCAAGGCGTGCAATTCATGTCATTCCATTGATGGCTCGGTGGGCACCGGTCCTTCGTGGCTGAACGTGTACGGCTCTGAAGAAAAGATCACCGGCGGCACGACAGTGACAGTTGATGAAAACTACATTCGCGAATCCATCCTTGTTCCTGCAGCGAAGATTGTTGAGGGTTTTTCTAATCAGATGAATAGTTTTCAGGGGCAACTCACTGAGCGAGAAATTATGGCCCTCATCACATATATCAAGAGTCTTAGCGAGGAGGGTCGCGTTGAGCTCGAAGCTGCGCCAGCCGAATAGCCCTCTGAAACTCAGAAATAGCCGGAGCATTCTGATCCGTCCCATCTCCCAAACCAACCGCCGCTCCGTTTGTTAGGTAAGAACACCATGACGACGACGACAGCACATGACAACGGCCACCACGGTCATCATGACGTGAGTTATCTTAAACCCAAGGGCGGCGCGCTCGTCACTATTTGGGACTGGATGACGACGATCGATCACAAAAAGATCGGCGTAATGTACCTTTTTGCAACGCTGCTCGCGTTTTTCGTCGGAGGGGTCTTCGCGCTGCTTGTGCGGGCTGAACTTCTCTTTCCAACCGTCACGAACGCTGCCGGCGATGTGACAGGGCAAATATTCGATCCGAGCACCTACAACCGGCTGTTCACACTTCATGGCGCCGTGATGGTGTTTCTGTTCATCATTCCATCAACCCCCGCGGCGCTGGGCAACTTCCTGCTGCCTCTGATGATTGGCGCCAAGGATGTTGCTTTCCCACGGTTGAATCTTCTGAGTTGGTACGTTTACGTCTTTGGCTCCGTCGTCGCACTCATTGCGATCGGACTCTCGGGCGTCGATACGGGCTGGACTTTTTATACGCCTTACAGCACCTCCACTGAAGGGGAGCACTGGCAGGTTGTCTTTATGACGCTTGGCGTTTTCATTCTCGGCTTTAGCTCAATTTTCACCGGAATGAACTTTGTCGTCACCGTTCACAAACTTCGTGCGCCGGGCATGGGGTGGTTTGATATGCCGCTCTTTGTTTGGGCGATCTACGCGACCGCGATTATTCAGGTGCTCGCGACGCCGGTTCTTGGGGTGACTGTTCTCTTGCTGACGCTTGAGCGGGTTTTCCAGATCGGCTTTTTCGATCCCGCGCTCGGGGGCGATCCCGTTCTCTATCAGCACTTCTTCTGGTTCTATTCACACCCTGCGGTGTACATCATGATTCTCCCAGGCATGGGCATCATGAGCGAGCTTGTCGGCGTGCATGCGCGCAAGAAAATCTTCGGCTATCGGGCGGTTGCGTTTTCCAGTATGGGAATTGCGGCGATCAGCTTTATTGTTTGGGGACATCACCTGTTCACCTCCGAGGGTGAGCTGGTCAGCGCTATTTTCTCTTTTCTGACGTTCCTTGTTGCGATCCCGTCGGCTATCAAAGTGTTCAACTGGGTCGCCACGCTTTACAAGGGATCCATCGCGATCAATACGCCGATGTGCTACGCCCTTGCGTTTCTCTTTACGTTTTCCATCGGTGGACTGACGGGCATCTACCTTGGGGCGCTGGCTGTCGATCTTCACCTGCACGACACCTACTTCATCGTGGCGCATTTTCATTATGTCATGATGGGTGGCGCGGTCATTGCGTTCCTCGGGGGTATTCACCACTGGTGGCCGAAGATGTTCGGGAAAATGTATGACGAGCGGGCAGGCTTGCTTGGTTTTACGCTTGTTTTTATAGGATTCAATCTGACATTCTTCCCTCAGTTTCTGATGGGCGCCAATGGCATGCCGCGCCGGTATGCGACGTATGTGGCGGACTACGAGCCGTTCCATCAGGCGAGCACGATTGGCTCGTGGATTTTGCTCGCTGGTTTCCTTGTGCATCTTGGAGCGTTCATCCACTCGCTCGTTGCAGGGAAGCCCGCTCCGGCGAATCCGTGGGGTGGTCTCTCACTTGAATGGGAGGCTGAGAGTCCGCCGATTGAGCACAACTTTGCGCATGAGCCTGTTATTCATCATGGTCCGTATGACTTTGATGATGTTGTTCCGCCGCACTGTGACCCAGCGGATTATCCGCTTCCGGAACCGATAGAGTCCGATTCTGTTGCACCCGGGAAACACGCCCACTAACCCGCACGTCTCCTTGCACGTTTGAACAGGATGAGCACACGATGACTACCATCCCGGCGCATGACAATGAGAACGCCGGCGCTGCGAACTGGGAGCGCTACAGGCACCAGCCGCACTGGCGCAATAACCAGGATGAGTATGACGCTGCCAAGTTTGGCATGTGGCTCTTCCTCTCCACCGAACTTTTGCTTTTTAGCGGGATGTTCGTCGCCTACACCATTTTTCGAATTATGCATACGGAAACATGGGGCAACGCTTCTCATCATTACCTCGACTGGCGCATCGGAGCGATCAATACAGTTGTTCTGCTGATAAGCAGCTGGACGATGGTGATGGCGATTCGGTCTGCTCAGGTGAATCATCAGCGGGCGCTCAGGTTTCATCTCGTTGTGACCATCCTGTGCGGGCTTTTCTTTCTTGGCGCCAAGGTGGGGTTTGAATATCTACCCAAACTCGCGAAGGGAGAAGTCCCGGGCAGCGCCTTCGATTACATCGGAAGCCATGGATATGTTCCGAGCGACTATGACCCGCTTTTCCTGGGTCTTTACTGGGTGGCGACGGCAATTCATGGCTCGCATGTTCTCATCGGTGTTGGATTGCTGACGTGGTGTTTGCTTCGTGCTGGGAAGAAGCACTTTGGCCCGAAGCACTTCACTGCGCTCGAAAACGTCGGGCTGTTCTGGCACCTTGTGGATCTCATCTGGATCTTCCTGTTTCCACTTTTGTACCTCGTCGGCTAACCGGAGCAAGCATCACCATGGCCCACGAACATCACATTCCATCAGCCCGGTTCATGACGATCATTCTTGGGCTGCTTCTTACCGCTACGGCGCTGACTGTGTACACGGCGCTCAAGATTGACCTTGGGCAGGTCGGCAATCTGATTATCGCTCTGCTCATCGCGGCCTTTAAGGCGGCGCTTGTTGTTGGATTTTTTATGCATTTACACTGGGACAACCGGTTCAATGCCTGTGTGCTGCTGTATTGTCTGATCGCCGCCGGGACGTTTCTCCTCTTTACAACCATCGATATGACCTCGCGGGGTGCGGTTGATCCGTGGCGCGCCGTCACAACGCCTCCGCCTCTTGTAGACAACGCCCGCGAGCGCGCGATTGCAGACGGCCGGCTCGATGAACATGGCAACCCTGTGGACGAGCACGCTGAGGATCATGGCCATAGCGCGGAGAGTGACGGAACTGATCATGGGGCCGATCATGGCGCCGATGAAAACGTGTCTCACTGACTTCACATCCTGCCCGTCCTTCTGAGGGAAAGAGCTGAGATGAGATCACTTTTCCCTTCCTAAATGCACAGCTTTGACTCAACACCATGTCCGACCGCACACTTAAACGTTTCGGCATCACGCTCGCGCTGCTGGGTGCGGCGATGGTTCTCATTTCGGCGCCCGAGCTGGTTCGTCGTTTGCGCAGCCGCTCTGAGAGTTTGGAACAAGTCCGCTGGAGTGCGCGCAAGATCACCAGCGATACTTTCGATTTTCGTGAGCAACCGGTGCGCCTGGAGACAGTGTCTCGCGATGCCCAGAGCTTTGTGGACATTCACTGGGCCGGTGAGATCGCATCTTTGCCCGTTACGGGTCGGGACAACGCTGCGCTTCCTTCACTTACTCGTCATGACGACTGGCTTGGCGTCTTCGAGCTTCTGGCGGTGCGGGGCAATGAAACTGTTGAAGAAGCCCTCGCCTTGGACAACGAGTACAAGCTGGTCGTTGTTTCGCGCGCCATGGCGCCGGGGTACGACCCCAAAACGTGGGGCGCTGTGCGTCGCAAAGAGTGGGTATATACATACATTGAACTTGCGCCTGAAGGCTTCGAGCAGTCAACCAGGCAACAGGATGATCTTGAACAGAAGACTTGGCGCTACATTGCGGCAATGCAGGTGACGCCCGGCGCCCAGCGCCCGAAGGCACAACTCGAAAACGATGGCTTCGAAGAGCTCGGTTGGGCGTGGGATGGCGCCGCGATTGGTTTCTCAATCTTTGCAGCCGGACTTGTTCTCATTGGCGCATCGAGAGTGACACGAGAAAAAACAGTAAGAAGCGCTATCTGAGCAATCTGATTACTTTGCAGCTACTTTTGCCTGAATGTGATTGAGGAGTATGCGGGATTTCTCAAGCGACTCACTCTGTTCTCGCAGTTGCTGGACGCGCATGGCTTCGATGCACTGCTCGCGAGCTTCGGCGGGTTTGTCCAGGAGCAGGAGGGCTCGCGCCAGGTAGTAACGGGTGAGGGCGACGCTGGCGGAATCTTCACCACGCCATTTAATCTTGATCACGAGCGATTCACGCAGCGTTGGCTCAGCTTCTTCGGGGCGGCCGACTTCGAGCAGACATCTTCCCTGATTACTCAGTGTGACTCCGACGCCCCAGTTGTCATCCTCATTGCGCGAGCGTAGATCTGCTCGAAGAATGTCGAGTGAAAAACGAAAACGTTCGAAAGCTTCCTCGTAGCGTTGCGCATTGAGAAGGTGTAGACCCAGATTGTTGGCGCATTGGGCAATGTCCGGATGTCCGGAAGGGAGCAGGCGCTCGTGCATTGTGAGGGCCTCCTCGTCGAGCTCGATTGCCTCATCGTGACGTTCCTGCCGGCTCAGTACGGAGGCGAGATGGAGCGTGCTGGTAGCGGCGGCAAGTGTTTCACTTTCACCAAGCTCTGAGCGCATTTTAATCGACGCGCGGTAATGTGATTCAGCGGCCTGGTAGTACTTTGCTGCGTATTCCGCGCGGGCGAGATTGTGAAGCGTCTCTGCGATTTCGGCGTGGGCCCCATTGTGCAGGTCTTGCAGGATCCGCAGAGCCGCGCGAAGATTCTCGATTGCTTTCTCATATGGGGGTTCATCGACAAATGCGAGCCCCAGCGCTCCGCGAAGGCGGGCTTCAAGTTCAGGGTGCTGGCCGATCGCTGCGAGCGCCTTCTCATCAATTTCAAGCAAATATTCCTCGATCGAGCGCAGCCGGGGGCGATTTGATTGACGAGCGTCTATTTCGAACAGCGGCTCGACGAGCGCCTGGAGCGCACTTTCTGCCTGTTCACGCAACCGCTCAGCTCGATTGTACAGAATGGGCATTGTGATCATGTACCCGATGAGCAGAAGAATGAGCGAACTAGCGAGCGTGATGGGGAGTTTTCTGCGCCCGGCATACTTGCGTAGCACATAGAGGAGGCTGTCTCGTTTGGCGCTGATGGGTTTTCCTGTGAGGAAATGTTCGACGTCCTCCGCGAGGGCGCCGGCCGATTGGTATCGACGCGCCGGGTCTTTGGCGATGGCGCGCAGCACGATGGCGTCGATTTCATCGTTGAGCTTGCTGTTTAGTTTTGAGGGGAGGGCTGGCGCTGCGTTGGTGATCGTCTGCACGACGTTTGCAAGTGAGCCAGTGAGTTCATAGGGCCGGCGCTGCGTGAGCAGCTCGTAGAGAATCACGCCAAGTGCATAGACGTCCGTTCTGGTGTCGATTGCGTCGGGTTCGCCGGTGACTTGTTCAGGAGCTGCGTACGCGAAGGAGCCGACGAACTCACCAGCGAGTGTGACGCTGTCTCGATCTTCGGGCGTTGTTTCAACTGCTTTGGCGACGCCGAAATCGAGAATGTGAGGTTCGTCGGCGATGTCAACGATGATGTTGGCAGGTTTGAGATCACGATGGATGACCCCGCGCTGGTGGGCGTATGCGATTGCATCGCACATCTTTTGAAAGAGTCGCAACGCGTCGCGCAGCTCATGGTGGCGCTGATCCATTGCTTCATCGAGGCGTTCACCTTCGACGAGCTCCATGACGAGAAAATGGTCGCCGGAGGGCGCGACGCCGCTGTCGTGGAGTGTGACGATGTTGGGGTGTTTGAGTGAGGCGACGAGTTCGATCTCGCGCTCAAATCGGTGGAGTTGTTTGCTGGTGGCGAAAGCGCCCTGAAGAAGCAGCTTCACCGCCACGATGCGCTTGGTGGCAAGTTGGCGAGCGCTGTAAACGACTCCCTGCCCGCCGCGATAGAGTTCCTCGAGCAGTTCGTAGCCGGGGAGGCGGTCAGCGTGGGAGGAAGTTTGGACACCAAGCTCGCCGGAGTTGGCGCTGATGAACTCGTGGAGAAGATCGTTGGCCTCGCGCATCTGTTTGATCGCGGCGGCGCAGACGGAGCATCGGGTGATGTGCTCGGCGATATCGTCCCCGTCCGATGGATGAAGCGAGAACTGCTCCAGCGCCTGGACGGGGGGGCATGTCTGCGCGGCGGGTGTGGGTGTGGCGCCCTGGCTTGATTCATCGGGTTTGGTCACGGGTTATGCCTCTTCGTCGTAGGCGCGATTGAGGTTCGCCAGGATGTCGCGCAGCTTTGTTGCGACGCGATTCTTCGCGAGGTAGACATCGTGCGTGCTCATCCCAAGGGCTTCAGCGACTGCGGGCGCCGGTTGCTGCTGGACCATGAGCATCTCGAAAGCTTCGATGGTCTTTTCGGATGTTTTGGATGAATCGCGCAGCGCCGTGAGCGCTTCTCGCAGCATGGCGAGGCGGCGCTCTGCGTTCCACGCCTGAGTCAGCGTGGCGTCATCGGAGAGATCGACAAAGGCGGACTCGCCACGCCATTCGCGTTTGGTGGCGCGTTTGCGGCGCATTTGGGCGATTCGAGATCGCGCGATGCCAACGAGCCAGGAGCGGAGCCGGCCGCGCTCGCGGTTGTATTTGTTGTCGCGGTGCTCAGTGAGGAAGCGCGTCAGCGTTTCCTGGGCGACATCGGCGGCGTCTACGTCGGAGAGGCCGAGGCGTTTGGCAAATCCGATGACGATGGGGCGATAGCGGCGGTCAAAGAGTTCCCATACCTCCGCGTTGGCTTCGTCATGCAGGCCATCGAGCAGGGCGGTGGTTGTTCTTGTGCTGTCGAGCATTCGAGAAAATCCCCATATCGCCCCTTTCCTGCGATCAGGATACCTCACCTATGGGCGATCAGAGCGATCTGAGAGCCATTCCATGGTCTTCTCGGTTTTTTTTCAACTTCATCTGAGAGATTTGGACCCCTCGGAGCGGACTCCTGATGAACACGGGCCATGTCAGCGGTGAGGGCCGCTCGCCCGGCGAAGACGAGGAAAAACATTTGGGAGTGCAAGCCATGATGAACAAGACAACCGCTATTACGATCGCAACCCTGGCAGGCCTGTCAGTCGGCGCTCCGTATGCTTCGGCGCAGGGGCAGTGGAACCGGAAGGTTGAAGCAGTCCGCGTGCTGCCAACTCCGGGCGGGCCGGCGGGAGCTTTTGAAGTTCAGCCGTTCTTTTCGGTTGAGGCATTGGACATTTTGACGGAGACGGATCTGGGGACGGATTTGCTGCTTACCGGCGGGAGTACGAATCAGCAACAGTACCTCTTCGATATCCTGTTCGAGCCGCCCGGCCCGCAGCCCTTTGGATGCAACTGCCCACCACCGTTGAAGTGCCTTGTGCTTGAGGGTTTTGCGATCGGGTGCGTGAACGATTGGCTGATCTGCGATCCACCGACGCCGTTCAATCTTATGACCGGCGACGTTGTTGAAGTGCTGCTTCGCCCGACGCCCGGCGCTCTGCCTGATTCGGACTCCTCGGATGATTCATTAAGCATTGCATTTAATGGCGATCCGATCTTCTGGGATCGGCGCGTCGTCGATGTCAGCGCGACGCCGTCTCCCGCCGGCGACAGTTTCTTCGACATCGATGTCGAGATTGGGGTGCAGGCGAACTATGACGGGCCGCTCAATCTGGCGATGGAACTGGACGTCCTCGTCGAAGGTGTGCTGGTGCAGACGGTCCCGGTGCCGCAACTGGATTTGCCGTTGCTTTGGAATCAGTGCGCCGGCGCGTGTGGGTCGCCATGTGTGACCCAGCTTGACGGCTCGCCTGTTCCGGGGCTGTGCGTGCTCGACAACGGCGACGGTGTGTGCAAGTGCGAGTATTCCATCATCACGCCGATCCCTGCGGTCCCTGTGGATCCCGGTGATGAGATCGTTGTGATCTTGCGGCCAGCGCCCGGCGCGCTGCCCGAGCTTCCTGGATTTCCGGAGGAGAATGATGAAGGCTCGACGCGTCCCGGCGCCTGCCCGGCGGACTTTGATGGTGACGGCTTTGTCGGAGCAGCAGACCTTGCGCAGCTTCTTGGCGCGTGGAACTCCGCCAATCCTATCTTTGACCTGAACAACGACGGCTTTGTGGGCGCCCCCGATCTGGCGTTCCTGCTCGGCTCCTGGGGAGCGTGCTTCCCGGTCTGACTCTTAGAACACCTCCTGTGAGAAAGTCCTTTCTCGCGTGTTTGCTTGGAATGCCCCGTGTGCGACCGCCCCTCGCACGCGGGGTTTTTCGTGTGCGTCGGTCAGTGCGCTCCGTTGATACTGATCAAAGGGTGCGGGCGTGCAGCTTGGGATTCGGTGGCGGGGTGGTACACTCGCGCGAGCAATGCTCTGCAGCGGAGTCTGTGAGCTATCAAAAAGGAATGTCAACTCATATCTGGTCGCTCATGGATCACAAAAAAATCTACGACTATCTCACCCTGGCCCGTCAGCGGATCTTCAACCAGGCCCGTTCGCTCACCCCTGAGCAATACACGCGCGAGTACCCGATCGGCCCTGGGACGCTTGCGAAAGTTCTGACTCACACATACATCGCTGAGTATTACTACATCGAGCGCCTCGAGCTGCGCGATCTCCTTTCATACGACCAATGGCCAATCAGGGACGACAATCCGCCGTCCTTCGCCACACTCGAAGCAGTTTGGACCCGCCAAGCTGAAACCACCCGCGCGGCCTTGGCCTGCGAGCGCAACTGGGCCGCTCCGATCACATACCGCGTCACGACCGATGAGGGCCGCGAGGAAATCATCACCGCCCTGCCCACTGACATCGTCACCCAACTCATCCTGCACGAAACCCACCATCGCGCCCAGGCGATCAACATCCTGCGCCATCTGGGATTCGCTGCTGAAGAGCTTGATTACAACACGATGATGTACGATCGCCGGGAGGCAACAGCGTAGTTCGAGTCCTGTGGTGCAGATTGGGCGCCCCTTGCTCATGGGCGCCGGAAAATCGCGCCTCACGACCGCGGGCGCCTTTCCCTGACGATGTGTGACTTCAGGGCCGGCGCTCGGGGCACCGTGTCCTCAAGAATCATGTAGGCACGGGGCGGTGGATCGCCATAGAATGGCGTCCAGACAATCGGTGGCGGTCAACGCCGCTCGCCGCCTGTTTTTGCGGGCGTAGTTCAGTGGTAGAACGTCAGCCTTCCAAGCTGAATGTCGCCGGTTCGAGTCCGGTCGCCCGCTTTGTGTCTGACGGCCCGTAAGGGCCGTTTTTCATTGGGTTTGCGCTCGTCGTGTTGGTTGCCGCAACGAGAGAGTTCTCGCTACCCGTCGCCTCGAATCGCCGGGATTCGCGCTGCAACTGCCGTGGGTATAGCTGGGGGTTCGAGTCAATCTCATTACGCGCGTTGACGTCCGTGGTTCCCGTCGCCCGAGCATCCTCCCGCGCGCAGTCTGTTCGGATGCGGGGGAGGGCGTAAGTGTGGTTTGGTAGTCGCCATGCCGCATGATCCTCTGGGCAATTTGCGGAGCAACACGGGCATAGGGCGAGCTGTGTTCCCAGCACAGGGCGGAGCGCGTGAAGGTTGATTACTCGTCCATTCCCGTTCTCGGTCACGATGCAGAACTTGAGACGTATTCAGTCGGTCACGTTCTCGGAGAACATTTGGGCACTTTCGAGCGCCGGCGACAAAGTCCTTCGCCGACAGGCGCGGACGATGAGGGATTTTTCAAGGTACTGCCAGGATCACGAGTTTGGCGAGGCCGGTCCGATCGCGACTTATTAAGGATCGCTGAATCCAGGTCGCCGCTCTATGCGAAGTTCAGGCCGATCAGTCCGCCCACGCTCTGCGAAATCTCGCGATTAACCACCAACCATCTGTCCTGGAGCCACCACCGATGAAGATCCGACTTGTGATGCTGATGCTGACCGCTTCGCTGATCGTCCTGACTGCGACGGAAAGCGCTGCCGGCTCCCCTGAATCGAATTTTGCCGCAGGGGCCAATTCATGGCGCACCGTTGTCGACGGCGTGATGGGAGGCCGCTCGTCAGGTCGCGTCCGCCAGACCGATTCAGGCAACCTCCTCTTCACCGGGAATCTCTCGCTTGAGAACAACGGAGGGTTTTCCCAGATCCGGACTGCGATTTCCGACTCCGCATTCGCAGGCGCCGAAGGGATTGAAATCAGGATTCGCGGCGACGGTCGGGTGTACAACTTCGATGTGCGAGCCTCCAACGCGCGGATGATGGCCGGCGCCTTTCAGCAGGAGTTTCAGACACTGGAAGGGCAATGGTTGACCATCAAGATCCCGTTCGATGAATTCCGTCTCTACTCATTCGGGCGACTTGTCGCTAACGCGGTCGCGCTCGATCCCGTCAGGATCGAGTCGGTCGGTGTCACGCTCTCGGATAAGGTCGAGGGTAAGTTTCGGCTCGAAATCAGCACGATTCAGTTTTACGGGAACAATGGCGCTGCCCCTCGCTCCGACGAAAACGACCTCGCGTCAGTCGCTGGCAGGTCTGGCCTGGGCACACTATTGCAACTGATCGAGGCCGCTGATCTACAGCTCCCGAAGGGTGTGCAACTGACGATTCTCGCGCCCATTGACGCCGCTTTTGCCAAGATTCCTGCGGCGACGCTCGAGCACCTGCTTCGACCTGAAAACCGCGAAATGTTGCGGGCCGTGCTGAACTATCACATCATCACACCAAGCCTTACGTCAAGAGATCTTTTTTCGCGCCGAACTGTTGAGACGCTCAATGGTCAGCGCCTCAAGATTGATGACGCCGGCGCTCTTTCCACAATCAACGGTTCAGGTCTGATTGCCGTCAACGTTCGATTCAATGGAGGCATCATCCATGTGATCGATGAGGTCCTGATGCCGCAGTTGTTTTCTATCGCTGAGATTGGCCCGGAATCAGACCAGCTCAGCACGCTTACGACCGCTGTGATTGCCGCTAGTCTCGGCGATCAACTCGGTGCGGAGAACGGTCCCTGGACGGTTTTCGCTCCGGTCAACTCTGCGTTTTCCGACCTTCCGGATGGCGTCCTCGATGGCTTGCTCCGCGCGGAGAATCGAGCGAGGCTCACCGACATCCTTGGTCTTCACATCGTCCCCGGCCGTCTCTATTCCTCCGATCTTCTTGCAACAAAGAGCGTGCAGACGCTGTTCGGCGAGACGGTTAAGTTCGCCATCAAGGATGGAACACTCAGCGTCGGCGGTGCGACGTTGATTGGCGAAGAGATCGATGCGAGCAACGGTGTGATCCATCTCATCGATTCCGTGCTCCTTCCCTCAGAATCCGAACCTTCCTCTGTTGAACTCAACATTGAGGCAGCTCGGCTTTGCGAACTTGCGATCAGCCGAGGGACACCACTTTTCAACTCTGGGCAAACCGAGGCGTGTGCCGCGATCTATGAAATCGCAATCGAATCCATGATTCTCCTCGGTGCGGATAAACTGGACCGCAACACTGTTCAGAGACTCGAGCTTGGAATTGCAGAAGCCAAGACAAAGCTTTCTGCAACAGACCGCGCGTGGACGTACCGCAGAGTTCTCGATGATGTATACGGTCGCCTGTCGCAGTCGGATGCTGGGGACAGGGCTGCGACCGCCCGCTGATCGGAACCCACAGACCACAACATGAGAAATCAGCACTTTGAAATATTCATTGACGGCGGCTGCGGAACGTGCAGCCGAGAAGCATCCTGGCTTAGGCGTCTTGATCAGGGACGCGGCGCGTTGAAGCTCCACGACATCGCGGATCCGGATTTCAATCCTTCAGAGTTTGGGATCGATCTGAACGCTGCGATGCACACCATCCATGGTCGCTACCCGGACGGGCGAGTGATTACTGGCTTGGAAGTATTTCGCGCCGCATACGCTGCGGTAGGTTATGGATGGGTCTGGGCGCCGACCGGCTGGCCGCTCATCAGACCGGTAGCCGACGCTGTGTATCACAAATTCGCGCGACGGCGCCTGCGACGCCGGATCCGCAGTTGCAAGACCGGGATATTGCAAAATTCACCGGTCTCAGAACAGGGTTGAGGTCAGAAGCAGCGCCCGACCAGACCACGCGACTGTGCGCACCCAGTTCGTCGTCACCAGGCGCCGTAACAAGCGGGCATCGTGAAATTTCGAGAGCGACCTGTGCAATCTGACCTGCACCGCGAACGTCGAGAGCCACACAAGCGCGAGCAGCGCTGTGGAGATCCAAACGACAACCGACGTTCGCGCAGGGACGAGCCCGTCAGCGGCGCCTTCAAGGATCAGTGTCAGAAGCAACCCCGCCGAGAGCAACTCGATCAGCATCACCGGCGCGACAATCCAGGTCGTTCTCCGCTGGTGTTCGCGTTCGTAGACCGGCCAGTCCGCTGCGCCGACGCGCAACATCAACGGGTAATGCACGAGTTGCACAAACCAGATCAAGCCGGCCATGAACCAGGTTGATGCGAGTTGGATCATCAGGATCTCCCGAAACCACTCACCGGTCATTGCCGGGTCTCGCAAAGGATCGCGACGTAATCGGCGCCTGATGCAGTGCGCAAATACCCAATTTCATGGACGCCAATAATCATCCCAACGCTCTGCCAGACGTGAAAATAGCGCATGGACGCCATTCCGGTCCCTTTGAATATCACCTTCGGAAGGGTGATCACATGCGCACCCCAAAGCAGATTGTGCATACTTGTTTCCAGGAGCCACAGGCTTGGCCAACTTGCTCTTGATGAAACCGGCGGTCTTTGCAAAGCATTCTGCCGCTCAGTGATGGATTATCGCCGACCATCCGAATGTAAGCCGGGGATCCGCTTCATGATGAAAGCAAACCTCAAGCCTCCAATAAATAGCGCCTAAATCTGTTCTACCGGCGCCAGCGTTGCAATACGATTCTGTGTGGAAACCACAACACCGCCCGGCTCTTCAATCGTGACAGCAAACGCCGTAGCGTTGCGGACCGCGATCGCGGGCCGGATAGGAACGATGACGCGTCCAGTGGAATCCACATCGAAGACGCCGCCATCAACGGGCGGGGAGTCGCCGCGTGTGGAATCAAAGATCCAGAGCTGGAACTGTTCCGCGCCAGGGTCGTTGGGTGGCAGACCATCAAAGACCATGTAGCCCTGCTGTGCAGAGCCGCTCCAAACGACTTCACCAGAGAAATCGTCGCTCGGAATGTCGTAGTTCTTCGCAACCACCTGCCATTCGACGCGGACGAGATCCGCTGGCGCCGAGTTCAGAAATGTGTCGTAGGCTACCGCGACCGGAACGGGCTGAGCGCTTCGTGAAGTGGCGCCTGTGATCCAGACGAACGTTGCGATCGTCAGGCTGGCCGCGGCGACAAACCACGGCATCCAACTGATCCGAGCGAGCACGGCCGGCGCTTCGGCGGGTTCCTCTAGAGCTCCACTATCAGCAGGAGCGCCTGTGGCGATCCATTCATGTGCTGCAGATGCCAGATTCTTTCGGACATCGGAGGGTAGCGGCTCGGCATTGGCGCCTGCCGCGATTGCCTGATCAAGCGCAGCGGCGGCGCGTTCGAATGCCTCGACGTCAACCGCAGGCTCAGCCACAAGCAGCGCATCGAGTTCGCGCGCCGCGTCCTCGTTGAGCCCTTGCAACGCTTGATCAGCGAGCAGCTCATGCAGACGTTCTGGATTGGAGTTCGACGCCGAACTCATGCCATGACTCCTGATTCAGAATCCGAGGTATCGTGTCTCGTCATCAGTTCACGCAAGCGGATTAATCCCCTTCGGGCGTGTGTCTTCACGGTGCCAAGAGGGAGGCTTAGCGCCGTCGCAATCTGCTCGTGAGATGAGCCGCTGTAGATGGCCAGGCGAAGCACACGCTGCTGATCTTGAGAGAGCGCCTTGAACGCAAGCTCGGCAGCTTTCAATTCGTCGCTCATTTCCGTCCGATCCGCCTCCATCGGGGCTGCCTTCGAGTCAGGAAGCTCTGCGGGAGACGGCCGGCGACTTTGCCTACGGAGACGGTCGATCAACCGGCGGCGCGCGATCATTGCGACGAACGTGGTTTCAGAGGCTATCTGAGGATCGTACCGATGGGAGCTGCGCCATATCGCTACGAAGATGTCCTGCACTGCATCCTCGGCATCTGCGCGAGTGGGACACATCCGCTGCGCCAATGACCACACAAGCGCTCCGAACTGGTCCATCGTCTCGTGAACCGCAGTCTCGTCACCCTGAGCGACACGCCGAAGCAAGCCGACATCAGACTTGGGAGTTTGTTGTGCCTGAGTCATGCTTCTTGCGCAGTCGAAGGACGAAGAGGGTGGGCGTGTTCTCCAAACTTGTCTATTCCGAACAACGCCGATTTTCAGGCGGTGACGCGGAGTGATCGTGGCTTGGCACATCATATTGAACTGGTGGACGGTTTGCATTGTGTTCTCACGGGTAGGTCCACCACGGCTCATTTCGGTGAAATGCTTTCGGTGGATTCAGAAGACTGAATAACACCGCTAAAGGGGGTTTTTGTGTTCCCATTGATGATCTGCCAACAGAAAAAAATGCCAGAATCTGAATCCGTGCTCTTCTTGCACTCGAAGTACCACGAGAAAACTGCGTCGTGCTTAGCAAGGCGACTCACCCGTCTCGTCACCCATCACCTGAAATCACCAACACCGGAGATACTCATGTTCATCAAGTCCCTCACCACACTCACCATTGCATGCGCCACATCGGCCGCTTCCGCAGGTTCCTGCCAGTCTCAGGTCACCGCCGCAGCTTCCTCGGACGAGCAACAGTCTCAGTGGATCAACGCGAGAGATGTTTCCAGCAAGCCGGACATCATCGACACGGCAGTCAGCGCTGGTTCTTTCAAAACGCTCGCTGCGGCCCTTGCTGCGGCGGATCTCGTTGACGCGCTCAAGGGTGATGGCCCGTTCACCGTTTTCGCTCCGACCGACGCCGCCTTCGCGAAACTGCCCGCCGGCACAGTCGAGGCGCTGCTCATGCCGGAAAATCGGGATACGCTCGTCGCGATCCTGACCTACCACGTCGTCCCGGGCGACGTCCGCGCTGATCAGGTCGTCAAGCTCAACGGCGCCAAGTCACTCAATGGTCAGCGCATTGATATTCAGGCGCGGAAGGGCAAGGTTATGGTCGATGGCGCCACTGTTACGCAAACGGACATTGTCTGCGGCAATGGTGTGATCCACGTCATCGATGAAGTCATCCTCCCAACCAGCGAGAATATTGTTGAAGTCGCTTACGAAGCCGGCGCGTTCGGCACGCTCATTGCCGCCGCCAAGGCCGCGGGGCTGGCCGACACACTCGCCAATGGCGGCGATTTCACCGTTTTCGCCCCGACTGATGCGGCGTTTGCCAAGCTGCCAGCGGGCACGCTCGAGTCCCTGCTTAAGCCTGAGAACCGAGAGCAACTCGCGGCGATCCTGAAATACCACATCGTCGAGGGCCGCGTGTACTCCGAGACCGCGCTGAAAGTCCGCCGGGCCGAGACACTCCAGGGCGGAACGGTTGATATTCGCATCAAGCGCGGCGCTGCGATGGTGAACGATGCGAAGCTGATCACCACTGACATCGACGCATCAAATGGCGTGATTCATGTCATCGACACCGTGCTCCTTCCCGAGTGATTCCCACATAGCAAGGTCCACGACGCTGGCCCAGGGCTGCTGCCTTCGGGTCGGTGTCTCTTTTTGTATTCGACAAATAGCGCGGCCGCGCACTTTCCCGCACCCGACATGGGCGCATCCACGGCGTCGCATCTTCGTACTTCTCATTATGATTCGGAAACCGCGCCGCACCGAAGTGGGAATATGGCTTGCGCGAGAACCTGTCCTGATTTTGGATCGGATGTCTGATTTTTCCCATTGTGGTCAGCGATAGTTTAAAATCGCTCGCGCTCTCGGGTTCAAGTAGGCACGGATTTCCGGTGTAATACACATCTGCTTCAGAAACTGAAGGAGAAGTATTGCAGCAAGAAAGATACGCATGACTGATCACAAGCCGCAATCCTGCGGAGAACGAGGAACCGTTCTCGTCACTGGCACAACCGGCTATATTGGCGGTCGTCTTGTGTCCCACCTGCTCGATCGGGGCTGGCGTGTTCGCTGCCTCGTCCGTTCAGCGCGAAAGCTTCATCGGCGTCATTGGGCATCTCGTCAGCAAGTCGAAGTGATCGAAGGTGATGCATCCGACGAGACAGCTGCCCGCAATGCAATGGATGGCTGTGTTGCGGCCTACTACCTGATTCACTCAATGATGGTGGCGGGTTCTGAATATCACGAGCGTGATCTGCATATCGCACGCGTCTTTGCGAACGCAGCCGAGGCCGCCAACCTCAGACAGATCATCTATCTCGGCGGTTTGGGAGAGACTGGTCAACAACTCAGCGAGCATCTGCGTTCTCGTCGCGAGGTCGAACGCGTGCTCTGCGAAGGGAAGGTTCCCGTCACAGTGCTTCGCGCCGCGATGATCATCGGGGCCGGTTCGGCGTCCTTTGAAATCCTGCGCTACCTCGTCGAACGGCTCCCGATCATGGTCACGCCGAAGTGGGTCTCGACGCAGAGCCAGCCAATCGCTATCCAAAACGTGATCCATTATCTCGTGCAAAGCCTCGAGACGCCAGAAACGCTTGGGAGAACGCTCGATATTGGTGGCCCAGATGTGATGACATACAACGAGATCATGCGTTCCATGGCAACCGAGCGTCGTCTTCAACGTCGCCTTGTCATCCCCGTGCCCGTGCTGACACCAAGGCTCAGCTCGCTCTGGATCCACCTCATTACGCCGTTGAGTGCCCAGATCGCTCGCCCGCTTGCGGAAGGGTTGCGCAACAAAGTTATCTGCGGCGACAATGAAGCCAACCTCCTCATGCCGCAGAGGCTGCTGACCGTGCAAGAGTCAATCGCGGATGCACTTGGTCAGTTGGTTGCACACGATGTTGAAACTTCCTGGTCGGACGCCGGGCCGATACCTGGTGATCCGGATTGGGCGGGCGGCACGGTTTTTACCGACAGCCGAGCGATGAAGATCGCCGCGTCGCCAGCCCATGTATATGCCGCAGCCTGTCGCATCGGTGGCAGCGAGGGCTACTTCAGTGCATCGTGGCTGTGGCGTCTCCGAGGGATCGTGGACCGACTCGTCGGAGGCCCTGGACTGCGGCGAGGCCGTCGTGATCCGGAATCTCTTGGATTCGGCGACGCGTTGGACTTCTGGCGGGTTACGGGCATTGAACCAGAACGTCGACTTGAACTTCGCGCCGAAATGAAGCTTCCCGGTGTTGCAACGCTGACATTTGAGATCGAACCGGTGGGGGGAGCGTCTTCAAAGCTCACCCAGACCGCTCGCTTCAAGCCCAAAGGGCTGCTCGGCCTCTTGTATTGGTGCGCCGTTCTCCCCCTCCACAGCATTGTCTTCAGAGGCATGTTGCGAGGGCTCGCACGGTCGGCGGAGGCTCGGCATCGCGAGATCGTCAATCAATCCACCGGCGCGACTGGTTCAGGATCCGAGTCGATCGCACAGTAAGGAGGCAGGTGTGGTTCGTCCGTTGATGTGGTTCCGAACCGATCTTCGTGCGAGCGACAACCCGGCGCTCCATGCAGCTGCCCGATGCGCTGACCGCGGCGTCGTCGCGGTCTACACAATCTGCCCGAAACAGTGGCGGAGCCACGATATGGCGCCGATCAAGGTGGACTTCATCTTGCGCAATCTGAAGGCTCTGTCTGCAGAACTTGAAAAAAAGAACATCGCCCTAAGAATCATCGAGACCGCTACATACAAAGGCGTTGCACGATCACTTCGAGGGATTGCGCGGGATCTCGATTGCAACGCGCTCTTCTTCAATCGTGAATACGAGGTGAACGAGCAGCAGCGCGATGAAGCCGTGACCGAGGCGTTCGAGACGGCGGGGGCAGAAGTTCGCACGTTTACCGATCAATGTCTATTCGAGCCAGGCGAGTTGCGCACGAGCACCGACCGCTTTTATTCCGTGTACACGCCCTTCAAACGGGCATGGCTTCGAGCGTTGGAGGCAGATTGCGATCGGAGCACACCGCTCGGTTGCCCGAAGAAGCAGCCGGAAATGATTGGCAAGCCGGATGCGATGCCAGTTGGCGTCAACGGATTCGATCTCGACTCGCCGCGCACAGATTTATGGGCTGCGGGCGAGAAAGTCGCACAAGGGATGCTCACCAAATTCATTCATCGCCGGCTTGACTCCTACAAAGCCGACAGGGACACCCCCTCGATCTGTGGAACGAGCACCCTGTCACCATATCTCACCAGTGGTGTGATCTCACTCCGTCAGTGCGTGCAAGGAGCGATTGATGCGAACAATGGCCGACTCAGCGAGGGTTCGGTCGGCGCCGTCCACTGGATCAGCGAACTCATCTGGCGCGAGTTCTACAAGCACATTCTGGTCGGCTTTCCACGCGTGAGCAGGCGCCGAGCGTTCCGGCTGGAAACCGAGAGGATCGTCTGGAATGAAAACAGCGAGCATTTTCTGGCGTGGCGCCAGGGGCAAACGGGATACCCGATTGTGGATGCTGCGATGCGACAACTCCTGCAAACTGGATGGATGCACAATCGATTGCGAATGATCGTCGCGATGTTTTTTTCGAAAAATCTCTTGCTGGATTGGCGCAGGGGTGAGAGACATTTCATGCGGAATCTGATCGATGGGGATCTGGCTGCAAACAACGGCGGCTGGCAATGGGCGGCATCGACCGGGACGGATGCCGCACCGTATTTTCGGATTTTCAACCCGTGCTCGCAGTCAAAGAAATGCGATCCTGATGGAGCCTTCATTCGGCGATTCGTGCCGGAGTTGGCCGGCATTGAAGGGCCTGCGATCCACGAGCCTTCAGCAATGCCCGCTCTGCAGCGCAGTGCGCTCGACTATCCCGATCCCATCATCGACCACGCCGCGACGCGCCGCCACGCGATCGAGGTATTCAAGGCGCTGAACCGGTAAGTGATTAAAACTCCTTATATGCCGTGCTCGCACATTCTCACGCCTCATAAGTGGATCAAGAAATGAGCTAAAAGCGCCCAGCCAAGACCGGTCAAGAGATCACCGAGTGCCTGCGGACTACAGCGGACTCACAAGACTCCAAACTGAACCACGTCCAGGAGAATACTGTGAAGATCCACTACCTCGAAATCGTGACCCCCAACGTCGACGAAGCATGCGGAGCATTGGAGAAAGCACACTGTGTTACATTCGGCGAGCCCATTGCTGAACTCGGCGATGCTCGTACGACAGATCTAAGTGAAGGAGGGCGTAATGGCGTGCAACCACCGATGCGTAAAACCGAATCGCCCGTCGTTCGGCCCTATTTATTAGTGAATAATTTTGAAGCCTCTGTCAAGGCAGCAGAGTCGGCCGGCGGCAACGGCGCCGGCAGTGATGAGCAATGATGGTCGCATGCGATCAGCTCCTCGGGCGGCCATTCTACCGGCGGGAGGACGACACCGCGCAATTCGCTGCAATAAACATGAGCGAGGACTCCAAACCGCTCGGCGAGGTGTTCGACAAGCCGCGAAATGACAACACAAGAACGACGCGCTTGCGGCGACTGGAACTCAACGCGCAGCGCCATGCGCTGCGCGATGAGGACAGGTTTGGGCTTCGGCTGGCATCACGCGACGTTGATGCAACCGAACCCTCACTTGCGGACGAGGCGACGTCGCCGAAATCGCAAATCCTTGATGTTGCAGGACAAGACGGGCCCAGGCACACACAGTCACATCTTGACGGGGGCCCGGACTCGAATCGGGGTGATGGGACACCAGTTGAACTTTTTGCAGCCCGGATCAGCCTTTGGGGGCTGGAAACACGGTCGCTGTGAGCTCCATGACTTGCGGCAGCGGTCCGTTGTATGCGGCTTGACATGCAAGCGTCAGCTTGCATATACTCCGCCGAGTTGCTGCATGGATGACCTATACCGAGCCATCGCCGACCCGACTAGACGGACGATTTTGGATGAACTGGTGAAGCGAGATGGACAGTCACTGTTCGAACTCTGCGGCAGATTGACAATGAACCACGGCATCGGCTCATCTCGTCAGGCAATCTCTCAGCACCTTGAGGTTCTGGAGTCCGCCGGATTAGTCAAGGTGAAACGAGAAGGCAGGTACAAGTTCCACTGGTTCAACGGCGAACCGCTGAAGTCGATTTCCAAGCGATGGCCTGCGAACTGAAGGAGGAGATAAGAGCCGATGAAACTCAACGGTTACAGCGTAATGGTTGACGACCAAGCGAAAGCGCTCCGCTTCTACACGGAGATTCTGGGCTTTCAGAAGAAGCATGACATCCCCTTGGGCGAGCACAACTGGATCACAGTTGTCTCCCCGGAAGATCCTGATGGGACTGAACTCGGGCTAGAGCCCGATGCACACCCGGCAGCCAAGACATTCAAGGCCGCGATGGTAGAGGACGGGATTCCGTTCACTTCGTTCGCCGTCCAAAACATCGCTGCCGAACACGAGCGGCTTGAGTCATTGGGTGTGCGATTCACACAGCCCCCCGTCGATTACGGCACAGTGATTACTGCTGTTTTCGATGACACATGCGGAAACCTAATCCAGATTGCACAGGAGACACCAGAATCATGATTTCATCACCACTCCGTTTGAGCGTTCTTTGCCTCGCGCCGTTGCTGCTCGTAGGCGCTGCTACAAGTGATCAAGTCACAACGGCTCGGGGACAAACGGACGCCGAGTCAGGGATTCGCGCTGAGAATCGAGTCGAGGGGGTAGCCTTGAAAGTGCAGTACCTTGAAATCGTCACGCCCTTGGTGAATGAAACGTGCGATGCCCTGGCGAAGGCGCACGGTGTCGTCTTCAGCGAACCGATCGCGGAGTTCGGCAACGCCCGCACAGCCGAGCTCACGGATGGAGGGCTCATAGGCGTGCGTGCACCGATGCGCGATACGGAAGAGCCGGTCGTGCGGCCTTATGTCTTGGTGGATGACATCGAAGCTGCGGTCAAAGCTGCCGAGACGGCCGGCGCAACCGTGGCCATACCGCCTCTCAAGATTCCCGGTCAGGGCACATTTTCGATCTACATTCTCGGCGGCATCGAGCATGGCCTCTGGCAACTCTGAGCGTACAGGGTAGAACCAAGCTACAAACAATCAATGATGGCCAACTCGCATGCCCTGACCATCGTTGTTTACCAAACGAGGTGAAAGGACGCCAGTTGAACTCTTCTCGATTCAGATTGGACTCTGGAGCCTGGAAACACGAGTTCTGGTTTCATTGCGACAGTACTCACAGTGCGATATCCGTCCGCCATGATGCTGCAAGGTAGGATTGCGCTCGTTGCCGGTGCCACGCGTGGAGCGGGCCGCGGCATCGCCCGAGCACTCGGGGAGGCGGGCGCCACCGTGTACTGCACGGGTCGCAGTAGCCGCGATGGAACGCGAAATCCCATACGACCGGAGACGATCGAAGAGACCGCCGAGCAGGTCACCACCGCCGGCGGCACGGGCATCGCCGTGTGCGTTGATCACTCCGAGGAGTCCGCGGTCGCCCAACTGTTTGAACGGGTGCGCGCCGACCACGGCAAGCTCGACATCCTCATTAACGATATCTGGGGCGGCGACCCCCTCACCGAATGGGGCAAGACCTTCTGGGATGTCGATGTCCAACAGGGCTTCACAATGATGAAGCACGCGATCCATACGCACATCATCACAAGCCGTCACGGCGTCCCACTCATGCTCGACGGCGGCGGTGGGCTCATTGTCGAGCTCACGGACGGAGCCTTCTACGGCTATCGTGGACAGCTCTTCTACGATCTCTGCAAGATGTCCGTCATTCGACTCGCGTACGCAATGTCTGTGGAACTCGCCGACCATCCCGTATCCGCCGTAGCCATCACGCCAGGCTTTCTGCGCTCTGAGGCCGTGCTCGATCACTTCGGAGTCACCGAGGAGAATTGGCGCGACGCCATCGAAAAGGACGCCCACTTCGCCCATTCCGAAACACCGCTGCTCGTCGGACGCACGATCGCCGCACTCGCGGCGGATCCCGGCGTACACCGCTACACGGGCCAGGTGCTCACCTGCTGGGACCTCGCGCGGCACTATGACATTAAGGACACCGATGGCAGGCAGCCTCATTGGGACGAGCACATCGACGCCACTGTTGATGAGATCATCGATAGCACTTCGCCGAGCCCGGAGGATGTCTTCCTGCTGACGTTGCGCAAGTCCCAACTCGACTTCGACGATGCACGAGCCGAACAACGGAACCGTATCGAGATTTTCCTCAAGCAGCACGCCGGCCGAGTCGGTCTTAATCCAGATGCGCACGACTAAGCTCGATCACCTGGAAGAGTTGCCGCTGCTGCTCCAAAACCATCTCGGCTCCTTTCACGGATCGCACCAACACTACCTCATTTGAATTATCACGCGGAAACGTGCGCCCGAACTCGATCTTGCCATCCAATCACGGTGTGGCAACACCGGCCAGACCTGAGCGCTGCCCTTGCTGTACGGGTGCGATCTGGATCGCGAGTCGACTTCAAACGAATGTGTATGGCCTTTCGTCGCCGCTGCGATGCCCGTCCGCTGGACTGACGGGAGCTCCGGTAACGAGCCCTTGCTCGGGAGGTGTTGCCGGGAGCACAGGATTCGACACGACCTGTGAATGCCCAAATTGGCAAGACGATGTCAAAAAAACTGTAAATGCCTGCAACCTCGACACTTGTAGAGGCCATCTTCCTCACAAGTTCGGGGTGAGAGGATTTGAACCTGGGATATCCACTCAATCTCGTCAGATGTTCATTTGATTCGCTCCTCGCTACAGCCAAGGTGCGAGCCGGGCTTTCGTTGCTCGTTCCACGGCGACGACTGCTGCTCGTACGCCTTCCGGCAGGTTCGGCCACGATTCGATGAGGCGCGCGAGACGCGGGGCTTCGGAGTGAATCGCTGGTGAATCTCTGTGACTATCGCCGGAAGTCATTTTTCACCCTCATGAGTATCGGGCGCTCCAACTGGTTGCGATATGGGTTCACCGCTTCCCAACCTGGATGTCGTCAGTTCGAGCCTGATCGCCCGCTTTGATGACTGTTGATGACGGGGAGGTCAACGGCGTCGCCAATCAACCCGTCAAAAAAATATTTCGGCTGTTCGTGTCAAAGAGCTTTCAACAGCCCCAGCGCAGCGAGTCGTTCACCGGCTTGCACAATGAAGCAGCGTTCACCCCCGTGCAACCGCTTCAAGAAAAACTTCGCCGAACATTTCGAGTTTGTGACGGCCTACACCCTTGACCTCCAGCATTTCATCAGCCGTCGCGGGACGTTCGCATGCGATATCGCAGAGTGTGGCGTCAGAAAAAACTATGTACGGAGGCACACCCCGCTCTTCAGCAAGGCACTTGCGAACAATGCGCAGACTCTCGAACAGTTCGCGTTGTTCGGGCGTGAGAGAGGAAGCCTCGCTTGTGTGTGAGCGACGGCGCTCTCGTTTCGCAGAGCGCGCGCCCATTGGCACGGCCAGCGCCACCTCTGATTCAGCCATCATAACAGCCTTCCCCATCGGACCGAAGCGCAGTTCACGATGTTCGCCTCTCTCCAGCGCCCCCGCAGCAACGAGCTGGTCTAGCAGCGACATCAGCTCGCGCTGCGTTCTCCCTTTAAGAAGGCCAAAAACACTGAGTTTATCGTGTCCGCGCTCGAGCATTGCGTCGGTCGCGGCGCCGCGCATTACGTCGGCGACATACTTCGCACCAAAGCGCTCACCCGTGCGCGCCACAGCGGACATCAGAACCTGCCCAAGCCTTGCGCCGTCGGCCTCCGCGACGGTTTCACCCAGGCACACATCACAAGCGCCGCAGTCATCGACATCGTACGTCTGCCCAAAGTGCTCGCACAGGGCACGATGGCGGCAGCACATCGCGCCCGCCAGCCGGCTCATCTGATCAATCAAAACAAGTTGAGCGCCTGTAATGTCAGAGCCGCCGTTGCCCTCGGCGCCGCCGCGCTCGATCAACCGGCGCCAGCGGCCCGCATCACTGGGCGAATAAAGAAGCAAACATTCCGCTGGCAGACCATCGCGACCAGCCCGGCCCGCTTCCTGCTGGTACGCCTCAACCGACTTCGGCATCGTCGCATGAATAACCAAACGAACATTCGAGCGGTCAATGCCCATGCCAAACGCAACGGTTGCAACAACGACTTCCAAGCGCTCATTGGTGAAATCGCGCTCTACACGCTGCCGAATGCGTGGAGTCAGGCCGGCGTGGTACGCGCGGGCGTCGATCCCCGCGCTCCGGAGGCTGTCCGCCAGGCGCTCGGTGTCGGTTCGGCTCAGGCAGTACACAATCGTCCCGCCTCCCTCACCGCGATTTTGCATATTGCGGATAGCGGTTGCAGTCTGTTCAGCGCCATCACGACGCGCGCGCACACGGTAGGTCAGGTTGGGGCGATCAAACGAACCAACCAGCACAACAGGTTGCTTCAGCCCAAGCTGGCTCACAATGTCGTCGCGCACGCCAGGCGTCGCGGTCGCGGTGAACGCCTGCATCCCAACATCCGGCGCCACTCGGCGCAGCTCAGCAATTTGCCGATACTCCGGGCGAAAGTCATGCCCCCATTGGCTGATGCAGTGCGCCTCATCGATCGCGATCGCGCCGAGCCGGCCCGAATCGTGCAGCCTGGCGAGCAAAGATCCGAAACCCGACGAGAGAGCCCGCTCCGGCGAAGCGAACACAAGCAGCAACTCACCCGCAAGCAGTTGGCCCTCAATGGTGCGCGCCTCGTTGTATTCAACTCCCGAGTGCAACGCCGCCGCCGGATACCCATTCAGTGAAAGCCCGCGCACCTGATCGCGCATAAGCGCAATAAGCGGCGAGATAACCGCCGTTACCCGTCCCGTCACCAGCGGCGGAACCTGATAGCAAAGACTCTTCCCCGCGCTGGTCGACAGCACAGTAAGGCAATCGCGACCTTCGATGCCCGCAGTTATCGCCTCAGCCTGCAAGGGCCGAAGCGATTCGTACCCCCACACGCGCCGCACCGCCGCAAGCGTCGCTGGGTCAACTGCTTCTCGTCCGTTCGTCTCGCCCGCCATTGAAGCCAATCGTATCACAGGCCCGCGACAACTGGCAGCATCCGGACCCTTCCGCCGCTGCGCACTTTGGCGCGTGCGCAGACCGCTCCGTTCCTCTCCGACTGGTATTCGCAAGGTGCGAAGACAGCGGAGGTTATGGCAAATGGGCCCGGCTGGACTTGAACCGGCGACCTCACCCTTATCAGGGGTGCGCTCTACCAACTGAGCTACGAGCCCTTCTTCATTCGGCCCAGCAGGTTAGGCAGCTCCCAATGAGCCGTCAACGCCGCCAACTCGCCCGGCGCCTCCCACCGCGCTTGGCTCAACCCTCTGTGAGTTTGCGTGGGAAAAAGTCCAGCTTCATCGCCTCCTTGGCGAGCCATAAGGTTTCTTCCGCTACGGCATTCGCCCGCGCAGTCCCTTCGCGGATGACATCGATCACCGCGTCGTCACCGCCCGGCTTCTCGTAGTCCGCCCGCCGCTCCCGAATCGGATCCAGAAGTTCATTAATCGCCCCCGCCACCTCCTGCTTGATGTGCCCATCGCCGATGTCCTCCCCCGCAGCGTACTTCCGCTCCAGCTCGCTCACCCGATCAGCATCGCAAATAAACGCGCGCACATATTCAAACAGCGCATTAAAAGTGTCCCCCGGCTCGGTCGGCGATTGGCGCCCCGTGAAAATCTTGTTCACCTTCTTCTGCACCTGCTTCGGCGTATCAGAAAGGTAAATCGCGTTCCCCAGCGACTTGCTCATCTTCTGCTTCCCGTCATACCCAACGAGACGCGCAATTCGCCCGACCTTCGCTTCGGGAATCGGGAAGACCCCGCCTGCTTCTACATAATCGCCGTCTTCCGCATGCGAATCAACGCCGCAATAGATCTGGTCAAATCTTCGCGCCACCTCTCGGCACATCTCAATATGCGCCACCTGATCCTCGCCCACCGGCACATACGCAGGGCGAAAAACCAATATGTCCGCACACTGACCCACCGCGTACATCGGAAACCCGAACGAGTACTTATCGCCCAGTCCCTTCGACTCAATCTCAGTCTTCAGCGTCGGATTCCGCATCACACGATTGAAAGGCAGCAGCATCGCGAAATACCAGGTGAGCTCCGCGATAGCAGGAACCTCCGTTTGCAGCACAACACACGAACGCTTCGGATCAATCCCGCACGCGAGCCAATCCTTCACAATCTCAATCGTGTCTGCTCGAATCTCCTCCGGCGACTCGCTTCGCGTCGTAAACGCGTGCATGTTCGCCAGCAGGAAATAGCACTCGTTCTCCTCCTGCAACGCCAGGCGATTCTCAATGCTTCCGACCCAGTGCCCAAGGTGCAGCCGGCCCGTGGGCGTATCTCCGGTCAGGACGCGCGATCGATCGCCAGCAGCAGGGGGGTGGGGAGTCATGGGGCGGGTCAGGCTACAGAGGCGCGGGCGATGCGTCACGTCCCCGCTGCGACAAACAGCGCGAGAATCACATTGGCAGCATTAAAACCCGCGTGCATCACGATGCTCGGCCCCAGCCGCCCGCTTCGCTCAAACGCAAACCCCAGGGCAATCGAAAACACAAATAGCCCTGCGATCGCGTGTGGATCAGCCGACCCAACATGCTGCCCCGCAAACAAAACGCTCGTCGCCAGAATCGCAAGCACCGGTTTCCGCAAGAAACGCACGAAAGCCGTCTGTAGCAGGCCTCGGTACATCACCTCCTCCAAAATCGGCGCCCCAATCACCACCCCCGCGATCAACAGCCACGCGATCGGCGAACCCGGATCATCCAGAATCGTGCGAAGCGTCTCGTGTGCCAGACGATTCGGCGCCTCTCCAGAAAGCCACGTCGAAAGAGCAGCCCCCGCCATCGTCGTAAGCAATATCAACGGCCACACCGCCGCCAGCCCCAGCAGCCCGATCAAAATATCGCGTCTACGGATCGAAAACCCCGCCGCCGCAAACGGCTTCGCGTCCCACACCCGAACGCCCACCACCACGCCCAGCCCGACCACATAGTGTCCCAGCATCCAAACCAGACCCTGCGCGACCGCATCATCCGTTGCGAGGCCCCCCGTCGATAGCCCAAGCTGCACCGCCGCCGCAGCTCCCATGAGCGACACGACATGCAGCCCCACCGCCAGCCCCAGCCATTCCATCCAGCTCAGATGGGAAACATCCCGCCGGGCCCGCGCCAGACTCCCACGCCGCAAGAGCCCCATCGCGCGCAAAATCAGCACACTCACCGCCGCCCACGCCGCCATGACCGCAACGAGCACCACCTGCGCCATGCCGCCGCCCCGGCCTGCCGCCTCAATCGGCTCGCCCACCACCGCCGGAGTCTCTACAACTGTGGCCCGGGCCTCCGGGCACACCACCACCAGCCACCCCACCAGAGCCGATAGAACGACAAGCCGCATGCAAGATTCACCACGCCAACCCGCAACACCGATCACCCTCGCCGAGATCGTCGCCCACAAACGCGTCGAGGTCGACCGGGCCAAAGCCCGGACATCTATCGAGGAGTTCCAGGACCGCATCGCCGAGCTCAGCCGCCCGCGCAACTTCTTCGCAGCTGTCACAAAACACCCCTCAGCCAACCACACCGCGATCATCGCAGAGATCAAACGCCAAAGCCCCTCAGCCGGCCTCCTCCGCCCCGAGTATGCCGACGATTCCTTTGATCCAGCCACCATCGCCAGACAGTATCACGCCGCAGGCGCCGCCGCGATTTCATGTCTCACCGATGAACGCTATTTCTCCGGCAAGCTCTCCTACATCCACGCCATCCGTGATGCCGTCCCCCTCCCCGTCTTGCGCAAAGATTTCATCATCGACCCCTGGCAGCTCTGGGAATCCCGCGCCGCCGGCGCCGACGCCATCCTTCTTATCGCAGAGTGCCTCCGCGAAGCAGAACTCGTCGACCTTTCCATTCTCGCTCGGCAGCTCCAGCTCACCGCCCTCGTTGAGATTCACGAAATGGACAACCTCCTCCGCATGCGCCCCTACGTCGGATTCCCCGCGCGCAGCTATATGCTTCTTGGCATCAATAACCGCGATCTCTCAACCATGACGGTGGATCTCAATCACACCTTTCGCCTCGCTGAGATGGTTGAAGACCCCCGCATTCTCGTCAGCGAGTCCGGCATCAAAACCCCCGACGATCTCAAGCGACTCCGCCAGCATGGCGTCCACATCGCACTTGTCGGCGAATCGCTCATGCGCGAACCCGAACCCGGCGCCGCCCTCGAGCGCCTCCTCATGTAGACCTCCTGCCGCATGCGCGCCTGTTCGCCTGCATTGCACAATCGGAATGCATCGCGGTATTCTGAAGTCTTCGCAAAGCCCGCCGACGCCCTACTCAGGAGCAGACCGCTATGAAGCGACACATCCAATCAGCAGCCCTTGCGTTCGCAGCCAGCGCACTCACAGCCGCATTCACAGGCTGTTCTTCCTCCGGCGTCACTCCCTCCGGCGCTTCGTACAGCTACAGTTTCGGCACGCTCACCGCCCGCGTCTCTCATTCTCTCGAACAAACATTCGCTGCGTCCCAGCAAGCGATTGAGAGCTTTGAGTTCGAAGTTATCGAAGCCTCCAAAGACGCCTTCGAAGCGAAAGTCGTCGGCGAAGGTGCTGATGATGAATACACCATTGAGCTTCAACGCGAGGGTGATGAACTGACCAAAGTCGAAGTCTCAGTCGGCGCCTTCGGCGAGCGCGCCCGCGCAGAACAAATCATGGCCAGGCTCGAAACCCTTCTCGCCAAGCCTGGCGCCAGCTGAGGAAGCGATTGACTCTCGGCCATCGCCATTCAGTCAGGCCTGCTCTGCCCGCCGTTTAAGCTGCTCGCGCTGCACCAGATTCACATATCTGCAAATCCGATCCGCCACAAACTTTCGATGCAGCGGATTGTGGCTGAACTCAAAGCTCATGCCCGCATACGTTCGCTGTTCGCTGTCGATGTGTGTGTGCGCCAGTCGTGTCGTCACACCGAGCGGCGCCGGAACAAACGGCTCAAGATTAATCGCAAGCCACCACAGCCGATGATCGTCCAGCCCCACTGATTCTTCCGGCGTAAAGATTAACCCCGCGCCGCCCCCGCCTACATTCACAAGTCGGGCTTCACGACACGGCCCCACCTCCGGCGTGACCAACTGCTCATCTGAATTGACCAGACTCGCGACAATCGCAGATTCCTCAAACATCTGAATCCGTGTTTGCGACGCCGTCTCCGCGACAACGATCGTTTGGGGATCAAGCACCGGCCAGCATTGCACCTTCGGCAAAATCAAACCCGCTGTCGAAATGCGATAAAACGAACGTCGCTGACACCGCTCCACCTTGTCGGGCATGCTCAGACGCAGCGCCAAAACTTCACGTTTGTCATTCAGCCGCACCGGCGTCCGCCCAATGTTCTTCGTATGGAACATCCAGCGATTCTGCCCGATCGCCATAATCGCGACCAGCGCAATCTCATCCTCAAGCTTAATCGTGTGCCCCAGCGCCGACGGCTGTTCCACAAGAATCTCATTGTCACTGAGGCCCACAATCCGCACGCGCCAAATCAGATTCTGCCCGCGCTGATTTTCGGCGCCAGACGGATCCCCATTGGCAAACAAACGAGGCAGCGTGATCTCAATCGCGCCGTTCCGCTCGTAGATCTGCCGGATGCTGTCTCGCCAATGATCGGTTCTTGAACGTATCGCAGGCACGGGCGGCTCCCCTCTCTCAACGAACGAACCTTCCGTAGGTGCGTTCCTTCAAGCACAAATCGACCCGCTCGCTAGCGCGCTTGAATCTCCCTTCCGAACCCCCCGCGCCCAAGTGGCGCTCCGCCCGCGCAGACCAACCCCCCTCACCTTCTCCTCACAGTTATCGGTGCGTCCGAAAAATCAGCAGCGCCCCGCCAGCCGAAACTTCAGGCGCCGAGAACCCCGCCCCCGCCGCCAGGAGCCGCAACTCCCCCATCGACCACAGCCGCATCAGCAGGTCGTCCGGCTCGATGTCCCACTTCTCCGCATTCACCGCTGTCCCCCGCCGCAATGCAACAACATTGTCGTCATCGCGCCAGATCATCTGCCACTGCCCATCCTCGGATACCCCCGTCTGCCAGCGCCCCTCCGCAACGTCCCGCCACACCGCCTCGCAGAAGTTGTCGATCACCAAAAACCCGCCCGGCGCCAGTGCATCGCGCACCCGACCCATCAACCCCAACATCTTCTCCGGCTCATGCAACGTCAAAAACGTATGCCCCAAACACCACGCCCCTGCAGCCCGCTCCCCGCCAATCGTCAAGGGGGCTTTTTCATCAAACAAGTCTGCACACCGCCGAGTAATCAACGCTGACTCACAATGCCCAAGCGCCCTCTCATCACGATCAACCGCGAGCACCCGCCGCCCCGTCTGCGCAACCGGCAGCGCCATCCGCCCCGCCCCCGCGCCAAGATCAATGAAATAGTCACTCTCATCCCGAAACGGCGCAATCAACCGAAAAACATCCGCCAACTGCGCAGCATGATCCTCGTCACTTAAGGGGAACCACTGTTCAACTTCTGATTGCCCGCCGGTTGTCATATGTCAAAACTACGCGATTTTCACTGTCTACGCTGTCGTCGTGCGATCCGGATTCAGCGCGGCGTCTCCAGGCTGCTGCGCCAGAGTCAGGATCAAGCAGGTCATCATCATTTCCAGAAACATGCGTTAGGAACTTGGGTATCCGCAGGCGGTACAATTAAGGTCGGTCATGCTCGGAAGAGCAATCGATACGAAGCTACGCGAAACCAAGTCTCTCCGGGGTCAAAAGAAGGAGTTGGATATGGTCAGGCCCATCCTCGCTGGAGTAGCAGGATACGTTGCGCTCGTCATCTTTCTCTTCACCGCGTTCAGCATCTTGTTTGTCACACTTGGCGCCGACGGCGCGTTCCAGGAAGGAACCTACGAAGTCAGCGGAACATGGCTTGCCATCACCTTCGCGGTGGGAATCATCGCCTCGCTCGTCGGCGGTCTGGTCGCGTCAATGATCAGCCGCAACGCCAAACCCGCATTGATCACACTTGTTGCGATCATCCTGGTTCTTGGTTCCGCAGGCGTCGTGATGGGTGCCCTCGCCAGCCCGACCGATGTGCCAACAGAGCGAGGTCCGAAGGTGTCAAATACGGACGCCATGAAATATGCGCGAACGCCGCTCTGGGTCGCCGTGCTTAACCCACTCATCGGCGTCGCCGGCGCCATCACAGTCTTCAAGATCCGCAGTTCGAAATCTGCAACCACTGCAACTGTTTGAGAGGGGCGGTCTCGCCGCTCGAGCTAAGGCCTACGCGATATTCACCGCGTTGCGTATTGTTCTACGCCGAAGCCCGCTGCCTTCCAGCCTCTCCCGCTTTCTTCGCCGGCGGCGCGCTTCCAAGATGCCCAATCGCCGCCGCAATCTCTTCCGGCGTCAGGCTTGCCTTCGCTGCCCCCGCAGCCACAACTGCTTTCGGCATCCCGTACACCACGCACGATCCCTCATCCTGCGCCAGCACCAGCCCGCCAGCGTCAGCCAGCGCCTTGGCGCCGATCGCGCCATCCCTTCCCATCCCAGTCAGCACAACGCCCAGGCACCGCTTGCCAACGGCCTTCGCCGCTGATTCCAGCAGCGCATCCACGCTCGGCTTGTAATACGCTTCCTTCGGTTCATCCGACACGCGCAGCGTCAATCGCCCCTTCACACCCGCGCGAATATGCACATGCTGCCCGCCCGGCGCGATGTACACCGTCCCCGGATGGAGCGGCATCCCCGTCATCCCATGCACCACCGTCACCGCGCATTGCGTATCCAGTCGTTCCGCCATCGCCTTTGTAAAGACGACGGGCATGTGCTGCGCAATGACAACAGGCGCCGACAAATCCGCAGGCAGGCTCGTCAATATCTTCTCAAGAACCGGCGGCCCCCCCGTCGAAGAGCCAATCGCAATCAAATCAAAATCACCCGCACGCAACTCAAGCTTCTTCACCCGCGATGAGTCATCACGCGAAACCTTCAGCACCTGTTCCGGCGCACGCACAAACCGCCGAACCTTCGATCCGCCGATCGCCTTGATCTTCGCCAAAAGATCATCACGAATCTCATCAATCTTCAAGCTGGTATGGCTCGCATCTTTCGCCACAAAATCGCGCGCCCCAAGCCGCAACGCGCGCAGCGCCTCCCGGCTGCCCTCCTTCGTCAAACTCGAACACATCAAAACCGGCGTCGGGCACTCAGCCATGATCTGCGCAAGCGCCGCCAGCCCGTCCATTACCGGCATCTGGATATCCAGTGTCACGACATCCGGCTTGAGCTTTTTGACCTGTTCGACCGCCTCTTTGCCGTTGGCCGCTTCGCCGACGACTTCGAGATCGGGATCGGATTCGATCATCCGGCGGATAGCCCGGCGCATAAACCCTGAATCATCAACGATTAACACGCGCAACGGTCTCTGCCTCCTGCGGGGCCGGGGAAATGGGCCGGCTCGCTTGCTCACCATCGGCTCGCTGCTCGCGGTGATGCACCGGGCTCTGGAATGCGTTGTAAACGCTTTATGTGAAGATATTTGCGCTTCGGTATCGCGGCGGGTGGATGGCTCTGACCTGTCGGGGTTATGGCCCCGATCTACGGGTCGTTTGGGGCGTTTGGGGCCGAATAATGGGGTTTATGACCCAAAATGCCGGGTTTACCCAGATTGCCGGATCGGCGCCGCCGGGCATCCCCCGCTGGATTGATCTTGCCTCCCGCTGCGGTTCCGGTATACTTCCAGCGACGTGTTTCTTCCCTCCTACCCACCATGCTTCCCCCGGTATGGTGGGTTTTTTCATGCGCACACAGCGGGCGCATTGCGATTTTGATCGGACGTTCTCGCACGAACTGATCAAAGCACACCCGCAGGATTTGTGCGCATAAAAGCGACTTCGATTGACCACCTCTGTGCGCGATTTGCGACTTTGTGTGCGCACCACACATGGACCTGCGACACAAATTTGCGCAAATAGAGCGTTGATGTGAAAACGCAGTGGTCTTATCAAATTGGCGCCACTCCCGATTGGCGATAACGCTCGTCAGGGTTGATAGGGCTACGGATTGGCGCCGCTCACCGCGACAGAACCGCCTGATATGATTGGCGTTGAAGCTCATTTGGAAAAAGGCAATAGAATGCGCCGTGCATTAACGCGACATCTTTATACATGCTTTGAGCGTGTGCTTCGGGAGGAGTGTCCGGAGTACGAAATTAGCCGTTTAAAGGTTGAAGGCCCAATGACGCTCATGCTAAAACCTCAGTGTGAATGCGCACTCTGTTTTTTTGTATCACCAAGCCCGCGCAGGTATAGCGATGAGTTCACGATTGACATCGTGTGGAGCGCAGACGGGGAACTTCCTTTAGGCATGGCTTGCATAATGTCTCCATTTGTTGAAGAAACACGCCGATTTGAGTTGCCTTCTGATGGTCGTTTCGCCGGCCGGATCGGTGGTTTTACAGTTACAGAAAAGGAATGCGTGTGGACCATCTCGCCCGCTCCGGCAGATGTCGTTGACTGGGACAAGGTGCTGGAAAGTGATGTAGATAATGCTTGGGAGCAACTTAAGGCAGTAGAAGAACCCATATCAGTCTGCAAAGAACGGGTCGAACCTCTCGTGCGCGAGGCGATTCAGTTTTCACTTGTATATTTGCGGCCGTACTTTGAGTTTGTGAAAGAGGCGCACTGCAAATAGGGAGATGCTTCGCCTTTGCTTGGCGCGTCTCATCGTTTCCTCCTTGTGAAATAAGAGAATCCCACCATCATGATGGGGATCGTTCCGATTGACGGCACAGCCGCTGCAAGTCTGAGGCCCCAAATTGTGCGAACGCCGCCAGAGCGGCCGGAACCAACAATGTCGTTTGGGAAGATCGGGTCGCCGAAGGTAGCATTGGTCCAGCGCGTGCCGTGAATCAGCCTGCGCTGTGGCCGCATTTTGCTGGATATAGTTTCTGACCATTCACTCTCACCCCCCGCCAGATCAAAGAGCCCCCACGGACTCTGAATATCTGTAAATGAGCCCACGTCGAGCGGGAAGATTCCGCCACTTGGTCCTGCGTTTCGCTCGCCGCCCTCTTCCGGGAGAAGCCCGGGAATGCTCTCGGTGTCCGAACTGTTGGGGAAGAGCCAGTAGCCGCCTTTGCCATCGTCCTTATTTGGATCCCAGTAGCCGGCTTTGATCCATTCATCTTGCGTTGGAATCCAGAGCCGCGCGTCGGATGCATGCGTCGCTTGATGATTGAATGTGCCATCGGGGTTTTCTGTGAAGGTGCTGGTGTCGTAGACGCCTGCGTCAAAGGCCCAGGCTTGATTCACCTTGTCGTTGTGGAGCCAGTTCACATAGCGGGCGGCGTATTCCCAGCTCATGTTCGCGGCGCTGTTGGGTGAGATGCCAGGACGTATAAACGCACCGCCGAGATTGGTCGCGATGCCAAGTCCTGTGAAGTCCGAGTTGCCGAGAACTCTGCCAGTTCTCTTGAAATCAAGTGGAAAGTACGCATCTACGAATTCGAAATACTGTCCGATCGTCACTTCTGTCCGCGCGATGCGGTATTCGTAATCGACCGCCCCTCTCGGCAGATGCTGGTCGGCAAAGATCGGATTGCCCTCCTCCGGCCTGGTGGGGCGGTTGCCGGGGTCGCCGATGGTGACAAACTCCATGCCGTATTCGGTTGTGAAATCAAGCTGAACGCCGGCAGTGGATAATGCTGACATGCTCCATGCGCTGATGGCGATACACACGGCGCGGGTCAGTTGAACGATGGGTTTGTGGCTGTTCATCATCGTTGACGCTCCTGGTCACCCGGGCGGTTCATGGGGTGCAGGGAGTCGAGTAGTTGGAGATGCGCATGAGGAAGCCCGGTGTTCCCTGCGCTCGGCGATATCTCACAACTTGGAATCAAATTCATCGGGTTCGACGACCACGTTGTGTTGAAACGCAGGGCGAACAACGCATGCGGCATCTTTGGGAAACGCCCCCTGTGGTGGCGGCGGTTTGGCTAGGCGCCAACGCAATAGCGACCGCGCAGCGGCGCGGGGCAAATCGATTAATCAACATTTTGCAGCACCTCACCCTGGCGTTTGGTTTGGCGTTTTATTCTGACTCGGCGAAGAGTATACAACGGTTCGGGTCAACGGGAGTAGCTTGGCAAAGTCTCATGTAGATCCTGTGCCGAAGTGGTGGCTTCACTAGAAGAGTTGAATTTTTTACACTTACATCATTGCACAGCAAGAGGAAAGTAGTTATTGTCACTCGTCCCTTAGCGGGGATAGGCAGGTTGGAGTCAGAATCCCAATCAAACATAAGGGCGTAGTCGAAGGTCAGCCGTTGAGTGCACACTCTGCGCGCTGCGATTTGTCAGCACGCTTTTCATTTGCGCCTGCGCATGAGCGCGGGCGCTATTTGCCACCCATAACTTCAATGCACAGGGAGTTTGAGCATGCAAGATCATTCATTCACATTTTGTAGTGCGACGCTATTGATCGCCATACTGGGAACACTTGCAACGCCGGCTTCGGCTGATATCACCGGATTTCCGATTCCCGGCTGGCAGGTGAATCAGTGGGACTCGGCGCCGCTCTCACCGGTTGATCCGCCAAACTCGATCACCCTCACGACAACGACAGCGGGGCAATCACGCAGCGCATTCCACGAAATCACACAGGGCATCTCCCAGTTCCAAGTTGGATTCACCTATCAGTTCAGTGGCACACAGCAAAACATTATGGGAGCAGCCTTTGTATTGCACAACAGGCCTGCGGGCGCGAATGCCGTCGCAACAGGCTCAGCTAGCGGGGTCAATACCAACTTTGGGTACAGCGATCTCTTTGGTGCGTTTAATGGCCCAAGCATTGCTGTCTCGATGCAGTCCAATTACCTTGCACCCAACTCATCGAGCACGGGTGTCTATACAGGTGGCGGCTTTGGTGGCGGTTCCACGAGCACCGGCCCGCTCAATTTTTTCTCGGGCAACCCGATCGATATCGCAATCAACTATAACGGTGTGCTACTGTCGATGACCGCGCTGGACACCATAACCGGCGAGAGCTTCGCATCCTCTGCTGTGCAGATCGATATTCCAGCAGTGATGGGCGGCTCGCTCGCGTATGTTGGGTTTACAGGATCGACCAACAACAATATTGACACAACCCAGACTTTCTCAAACTTCCGCTACACAGCAGTGCCCGCACCAGGATCAATGGGGCTACTGACGGCGGGACTCTGCGCAATGTCGCGCAGACGTAGGCACTAAAAACCTTCCAAACATGATTACCCAGCAGGCTCGGGATGAACCCCCGAGCCTGCTGCAATTTGAAAAATGAAAAGCCGGAGCCCTACTTCACAGGTACGGATGGTCGAAATTGAACCGGTTCTCTATTTGTAACAATATTTATAAGTGCAGCGTATTTTCTTCTTCCGCCACACGCGCACGTAGCTACACATAGCGAGACTGTGTTTATGCACAATCCTGTGCAAATCGCAGGATAAGCTATTGGCGTTATCCGGGCAGCCGACTCTGACATTTGGTTTGGCGGTTTATTCTGACTCGCTGGACAGTATACAGGCGGCGGGGCGGGGGATGTCAAAACGCTCGTTAAAGGAGCGTCTCTCGTGGTTCGACGAGGATAAGTCGGCGGATCGTCTCGCCGGTTTGGAGTTCGGCGACGACGATGTCCTGGGGCGAGCGTGTGGCGAAGAAGCCGCCGGCGCGGAGGCGTTTGCCGAACTCGTCGCGGAAGTCGGCGAGTTGTAAGTGGATGGTTTCGCCGACGGCGAGTCCGGGGATTTCGTGGCTGAACCATCGGTTGAGCCAGATGCGGGAGGGGCCGAAGGTTTGGGCGGTTGTGTTTGTGAACGTGAGCAATGTGGAATCGTCTTTGATAAGTGCCTGGATGTTGAGTGTGGGCATCTCCTGGTTGTTGTAGAGATGTGGATAGGGGAGGCCGGCGCGGATGGGGGCTTTGGTGTTGGAGCAGGCTGATAGGGCCGCGATGGCGCCGGCAGCGAGGAGGATTGGGGCGAGAGAGCGTTTGGGTGTTGTGTTCACGGGCGTATACTCGCTTCGATGGCGTGTCATGGCAACAACGCGACGGCGCCGAGCCCGGGGCTGGCTCCGGGGGCGGGCGAAATAGACTGTGCTGCCTTTGCGCGCGGGTTTGAGATGGACGGGCGGATTGGGGAGATTGTGGCGGGGTTTGATGGTCCGTTTTTTCAGGCGGGGCTGGCGGGGTATTCGGATGCGGCGATGCGGATCGTGGCGCGGCGGCATGGGTGTCCGTATTGCGTGACGGAGGCGCTTTTGGATCGGACGCTGTTGGCGGGTGGGCGCGGGTTTGCGAAGGCGGATTTGGGAGAGCTGCACGACAACGTGCCGGGCGGGGCGGAGGATCATCCTCTTGCGGGGCAGATCATGGGGAGCGATCCTGATGAGATGGCGGCGGCGGTGCGGAAGATGGTGGAGCGCAATGAGCGGGCGGATTATCCGACGGCGGGGTTCGCTGCGATTGATGTGAATCTGGCGTGCCCGGTGAAGAAGATTAAGCGCAAGGCGCGGGGCGGGCACTGGCTGCGCGAACCGGAGGGGGCGATTGAGATTTTGCGGGCGGTGCGGGAGGCGGCTCCGGAACATATGGCGGCGACGGTGAAGATGCGGCGATCGTTTGACGACACGCCGGAGATGTTGCGGAGCTTTGAGCGTGTTTTTGATGCGGCGTATGAGCTTGGGTATGCGTGGGTGACGGTGCACGCGCGGACGGTGGAGCAGAAGTACATCGGGCCAAGCCGCTGGGATGTGTTGCGGGATTTGGTGGCGCGGCGGGGGGATCGGGTGATCTTTGGATCGGGGGATATCTGGAATGTTCACGATGTGTTTCGGATGCTGGCGTATACGGGAGTGAGCGGCGTGAGCATTGCGCGGGGTTGCATTGGGAACCCGTGGATATTTCGGCAGGCGCGGCAGATGTTGGCGGGGGAGGCGCCGACGAGGCCGACGATTATTGAGCAGCGGCGCGCGCTGGAAGAGCATTTTGAGATTTCAGTGGCGATTAATGGGGAGAAGCGGGCGTCGTTCATGATGCGGAAGTTTGGGATTCGGTTTTCGACGCATCATCCGCGGAGTGAAGATGTGCGGCGGGCGTTTATTGGGGTGAAGAGTTTGGATGAGTGGCGGGGGGTTTTGAATGCGTTTTATGGTGAGGCTGGGGAGGAGATGAGCGTGGCGGGCATCAGGGAGCGGCGTGGGGGTGAGTCAGTTAATATGAGCGCATGAATACTGAAGCGCGAGATGCGAAGCGGGTTGTGATTGCAGGGGGGAGTGGGTTCTTAGGGCAAAATCTGGCGGAGCATTTGGTTGGGTTGGGGTATGACGTTGTTGTTTTGAGTCGGCGGTCAGCAGATGGCGGGCAGGTGGGGCGGTTTGCTGTATGGGATGGGCGGACAGTCGGGGAATGGGCGCGGGAGCTTGAGGGGGCGTTTGCGATTGTGAATCTGGTGGGGCGGACGGTGGATTGTGTGAAGACGCCGGACCATTGCGATGAGATTTTGCGATCGCGTGTTGAGGCGACGCGCGCACTTGGGGAGGCGGTGCGCGGTCTTGATGCGGCGCCGGGTGTGTGGGCGCAGATGAGCACGGCGCATATTTATGGCGACCCGCCGGAGCTTGTGTGTGATGAGGATTCAGCCTTTGGGTATGGGCTGGCGCCGACGGTGGGGAAGGCGTGGGAGGCGGCGTTTGCTGAGGCGGTTTTGCCAGGCATGCGCGGTGTGATTTTGCGCACGAGTTTTGTTTTGGGAAAGGGTGGCGGGGCGTTAACGAGACTTGCCAAGCTGGCGCGGTTGGGGTTTGGCGGGAAGATTGGGCATGGGAAGCAGGGGATGAGCTGGATTCATGAGCGCGACATGAGCCGGCTGTTTGAGCGGGCGATTGAGGATGAATCGATGGAGGGGGCGTACATCGCGACGGCGCCAAAGCCGGTTTCGAATGCGGAATTTATGCGCGCGCTGCGGAGGGCGGTGCGGGCGCCGATCGGTTTGCCGGCGGCGGGGTGGATGGTGCGGATTGGCGCGCCGCTCTTTTTGCGGACGGATGCGGAGCTTGCGCTGTATGGAAGGTATTGCGTTTCGAAGAGGCTGGAGGAGGAGGGGTTTCGGTTTGAGTTTGAAGAGTTGGGGGCGGCGCTGGGGAGTTTGTTTGGGAAGTGAGGGGCTGAGTTTATGAGTGAGTTGGAAACGCGCGTTTAAAACTCATAGACGAGTGTGGCGAAGTATCGGATGTCGTTGTTTTTGGCGTCGCCGGGGACTGAGAGGTATTCGTCTTCGATGCCGAGGTGGAGGAAGAGGCTGTTGTCTTCCATGAGGTCGATTTCGAGCGCAGTTCCGGCGCGGGCGCGGTATTCGCCGACGTTTCTGAACTCGGGGTAGTACTCGCCGAAGGCGGTCCATGTGAGGTGATCGTTGATGATGTGTCTGAGATCGAAGCCGAGGAAGCCTTCGGGGATGAGCTCTTCGCGTCCGCCTTGCTCGTATGAGAAGCCGAAGCCGGCGCGGCCAGTGAGTGTGGTGCGTTCGGTGTCGAAGAAGCGGTAGCCGAGACCGGCGGTGGCGGAGTAGCGGATGTTGTAATCCTTGAACTCGTCGATGTCGATATCGGCTTGAATCCATTGTGTCCAGGGGGTTTCGGGTTCGAGCCATTCCTGGTGGGCGCGGGCGTGGAGTTTGTTCTGTGTGCGGTCGCCGCCATCGAAGCTGAGATAGTACTCCGCGATGAAGTTGAAAATTTCGTTTTCGAGTTCGCGTTTGGCGGTGAACGCGAGGCGGGAGTCCGCACGTTCGGTGTTGCCTTCGGCGCCGGTGAGGCCGGCTTCGAAGCGGAGCTTCCAGTGTGACTCTTCGGGGAGATCGAGTGTTTTTTCTTGGGCTGGTGGTTCGGGTTGGGCAGCAGGTGGTTCCGGCTCCTGCTCGTACATCCGGGCTTGTTCGGGGGAGATATTGGTGAGGCTGCGGACGCGCGACATGGGGAGTGTGATGGCGCCGAGGATGGGATGGTCGATGGAGACGAAGTCGTCTGAGCTGGAGAGAAGCTTGCCCATGATGATGTCGCCGGTGTCGAGGATGAGGCGTGTGTCGGGCGGGGCGGCTTCGTCCTGGGCTGTCGCGATAGAGGCAAGAGAGAGTGTGCAGGCGAGGGCGGCGATCATGAATAGAAGTTTGTTCGTCCGGGTGAACATGGTTCTCTCTCCTCCGTGAGCGTGACTCGTTTGGCGCGTCGGGTGGCGCCGGTTTGCGGGGCGGGATGATATCGCGGGAGAGGGTATTCGTTAAGGAGCGTTCTCCATAGTGGCGAGCCATTGGCGGTTTTGGGTGACGACGATGGGAGACCAGCCTCCGATGAGGAGCGGCGTGTTGTGAAAGGTGGCGAAACCCCATGCGGGGGCGCGGATGAGGCCGGTGGGTTCGAGCTTGAGGTAGCGGATGCCGGTGCTGACATCGCGGGCGAGGACTTCGGTGTAGTCGCTGATGAGTGAGTCGAGATCGCTGGCGGAGGCTTGCTGGTTGGCGGCGGGCCAGTGTTCGACGTAGAGGGTGGTGAGGCCGGGGATGGCGGCGATGGGGGCGGGTGAATCAGAGAGAACGAGCCAGGGTTTGAGGCGTGCGGTAAAGCGGCGGAGTTTGGCGCCATTGCGGCGGCGCCACTGGTTGATTGTGTCGCGGCGCTCCTGGAGATCGGGGTCGCGGCCGAAGGCTTCGATGAGGTTGAAGGTGACGTTGAGCCAGTCGGTCCAGTCGACGCGCATGGCGATGGCGTAGGAGCCGGGAGGTGGGGGGAGTGCGAGTTGGCGGTCGGGCCAGGCGGGTTCGCTGACAGCGATGCGGCGGACAGAGCCGGGTTTGTCTGCGCGGGAGGACCATGTGGCGTCGAGGGCGATGAGCGCGGCGGCGTCAGCATTTTGTTGGCGAACCCAGCGGCCGTGAAGCATAAAGTCGCGCGCGTTGTCTAGCTTGAGCGCGGCGAAGATGCGCTGGGCGCGGCCGACGGAGAAGGCTTCGGGGAAGCCTCGGCGGAGGCCGTCTATTTCGAGATAGGCTTCGAAGAATGTTTCGCCGTGGTCGGTGTTGTGCGCGGTGATGTTTTGGTGGGCGCGCCAGAGAGGTTTGTGATTGTTGGCTGGAGTTGGTTTGACGGCGCGGAACTCGAGCCAACGTTCGAGTGAGCCGCGACCGAGACCGACGAGGAATGTGTTTTCAGTTGAGGCCCATGAGACTTCGCGCCACTCTTCCCAGTCAGGTTCGCGGTAGGCAACGCCTTTGACGCCGGCGGGGAGTTTGAGTGCGCGTTGGGCGCCGTGCCCGGCGTTGTCGCGTTCATCGCGGGAGCGTTCTGCGTCGATGAGAATTGCTTTGAGTGTGCGCAGGTGGGCGGTGTGGTCGCCTTTGGTTTGGAGTTCGAGGACCATCTGGAGACGGTGGATATCCATGCCGTCGCCGTCGGGTGGTCGGTCGGCGGCGAAGTCGAGGACGCAGAGCGTGTGTGGGGCGGCGCCGACTTCTGATGCGGCGAGGAGTCCTTCGACGATGGCAGCGGTGGAGTCCTTGTCAACGACGCCGGAAGCGACGAGGGCGCGGAGCATGATTGTCATGGCGGCGCGTTCGGCGGCGGCCTGGCGTTGGGAGTCGAATCCGGTGGGATCGAATCGCCACCATGCGATGGAGTTTGGAGGGATGGAAGGGGCGTTGGTTTGGGCGCGGCTCGCGGCGGTGCAGAAAAGGAGTGCGGCGGAGGCGAGGGCGATGAGAAAGGATCGATAGTGCATCACCATAAGCCTACCGGCTGGGTGTATGTGTGGGGGGGCGGGGTCGCTGGGAGATTGGCGGAAGGCTAGACTTGGGGTCCAGGGGAAATGAGGGTGTTTTATGGCGACGACGTATCAGCTTCCGTTTGAGAAGAGTGTGGTGGAGATAGAGGCGCAGCTTGAGCGGCTGGGGGCTGACGTTTTGCGCGCTGAAGGAGATGGGGAACCGCCGAAGAAAGAACAGACTGCCGAGATCAAGAAGCTGGAGCGGGAGCGCAAGCGCGTGTTGAAACGCGCGTATGGTGAGTTATCGCCTTGGGACACGGTGCGTGTGGCGCGGCACCCGAAGCGGCCGCAGATGCGGGATTACATCGATCTGATTTTCAAGGATTTTTGTGAGTTGCACGGGGATCGGCGTTTTGGTGAGGATCCGGCGCTGGTGACTGGCTTTGCGCGGCTGGGGTCAATCAAGTGTTTGGTGGTGGGGCATCACAAGGGGCGGACGACAGAGGAGAAGCTGGCGTGTCACTTTGGGTGCGCGCATCCGGAGGGGTATCGCAAGGCGCTGGCGAAGATGAAGTTGGCGGAGAAGTTTGGGCTGCCGATTGTGACGCTGGTGGATACGCCGGGCGCGTATCCGGGAATGGGAGCGGAGCAGCGCGGGCAGGCGGAGGCGATCGCGGTGAATCTTCGTGAGATGAGCCGGCTGAAGACGCCGATCGTGAGCGTGATTATTGGAGAGGGTGGATCAGGTGGGGCGCTTGGGATCGCGGTGGCGGATCGGGTGGCGATGCTGGAACATGCGTGGTACTCGGTGATCAGCCCGGAGGGTTGCGCGGCAATTCTCTGGAAAACAGCCAACGAGGAAAACAATCAGGCGGCGGCGGTGGCTTTGAGTTTGACGGCGAAGGACAATCTGCGGTTGAAGATTGTGGATGCAATCATCGCTGAGCCGGTGGGGGGGGCGCATCGTGATGCAGCGGGGGCGGCGGAGGGGCTGCGCAAGTGGCTGACGGAGCGGCTGCGAGAGTTGAAGCGGTTCAAGCCTGAGAATCTGCCGCGGAGGAGGTACGAGCGATTTCGGCGGCTGGGTGAGTTTGAGGAGGTGGCTGCGGCGGAAGCGAGCGACGGGGGATAACGGGGACGTGAGGCGGGAAATGGGGAGTTGCGGGATCGGCTGCTCGGGGAATATGGCGGAGGGGCAATTGACCGGTGGGAGGTGTTGAGCTAGCCTCACCGATTCGTCGATACGCGCCGTGTAAGCGCTGATGCGGCGATGTGCGCGACTCCTGCGGGAGCGCGACGGAGGGATGGCTCCGTGGCAAAAAAGAAATCTGCCTCCGGAACCAAAAAACGGGCGAGCGGTGGCGGCGCGACTCGGAAGAAGTCGAGCAAGAAGGCTGCGCGCAAGGCGGCGGTGAAGAAGCCGGCGGCGAAAAAGAAGCCAACTGCGAAAAAGGCTGCGGTAAAGAAGAAGTCTGCAAAGAAAAGCCCGGCGAAGAAAAAAACTGCAGCTCCCAAGAAGGCGGCAACCAAGACAGCTGCGGTGAAGAAGAAAGCGCCGGCTTCGAAAAAGACAACTCCGAAGGTTGCTGCTTCGGCAAAGAAAAAGACGGCGGCTTCCGTTTCAAAGAAGAAGGTTGCGAGTGCGGCTGCTTCGCGTTCGCGGTCGAAGCCGAAAGCGAAGACGCCGGAGCCTCGCCCTGAGCAAAGCTTGAAGGACGCGAGGAAGGCTGCGGCGTCGCTTGCTGCTGCGGCGGGATTGCGCCCGGTGCAGAAACTTGCGAGCAATGGCGAAGCGGAAGTGAAGCAGCGGCGGAAGCTGACAAAGTCGCCGCTGAGTGCTGCGGAGCTTGAGCGTTTCCGCGCGTTGCTGCTTGAAAAGCGCACAGAGGTTGCGGGTGATGTTTCGACGATGGAGTCTGAGGCGCTGGGCGGGAAGAGCGGATCGTTGAGTTCGCTGCCTCAACATATGGCCGATCAGGGTTCAGATGAATATGAGCAATCGCTGTCGCTGGATTTGGCGGCGAGCCAGCGCAAGCTTTTAGTTGAGATTGATGCGGCGCTGGAGCGAATCGAAGGCGGCGTGTACGGGATTTGCGAGTCGATGAGCGCGCCGATTCGCAAGGCTCGGCTTGAGGCGACGCCCTGGGCGCGGTTCAGCCTGGAGGGGGCGCAGCAGCTCGATAAGTTTGGTCGGCAGCATTGAGCGCTGGTGTGGAGTCGGACAGAGACGAAACGGGGAACGCGGCGCTGAAGAATGAGCCGATGTTGGCGTGGCGATCGCCATGGGCGTGGGCGACGCTGGGCGTGAGCACGTTGCTGGTGGCGGCGGCGGATTTACTGACAAAATGGCTTGCGTTCCAGAACGTGGCGGGCGCGCCGGTGGCGCTGGATCGTCATGCCGTACTGGCGGCGGCGCCTGATCGATTGGGATTGCTGATTCCGCAGCACGAAGCTGTGATGGTCTTGCCGCGGGTGCTTGAGCTGCAGTTGGTGTTGAACCCGGGCGCGGTGTTTGGTGTTGGGGCGGGCAAGCGGTGGTTTTTTATCGCGTTTACGTTGCTGGCGATGGGTGTGGGCGTGTGGGTGTTTGCGCGGTGGACGCATGCGCGGAGCCGGTGGGCCCATGTAGCGCTGGGGTTGGTGTTGGGTGGCGGGCTTGGGAACTTGTACGATCGTGTGCAGCTGGCGTGTGTGCGGGATTTTTTGCATCCACTGCCAGACGTTCACTTGCCCTTCGGGCTGAGCTGGCTGAACGGCTCGACGGAGGTGTGGCCCTGGGTGAGCAATGTCGCGGACGCGACGCTGTTGATTGGGATTGGGATTTTGATTGTGGGGTTGTGGCGATCGGGGAATGGGGAGAAGGAAGCGGGGGAGTGAGAGGGCGGCGAATACGCTCCTCTCATCTGCGGTTATTGATCTCCATCGGGATCGTTCTCGTCTAAATTATCCTTAGAAAATTCGCCCGTGCAATAACGTGCACGCCGCCGACTGGATGAATATTTTTCATCAAACTCATCCCAATCGTCACAGCCTGTGTCCGCCATAGTCAAAATTCTGCCCACTTCTTTGATGTCCATTCCAAATAGAATATGAATTGCATCCATTATTTCTAGTCTTGGGATATTCTCCTCTTCCATCAAAGTGCATATTGTCGTGGCGCATTTGTCGCGCATGAGTCGGTATTTTTTTCTTGGAACGAAATTGTCAAGATTCTGAGTCATGGCGGTATCCAAGCACAACTAAAGCGGCGGTTCCGGCGCGGTGGCGCGGGAGGCGCTGCTCATGGTTGCAGCTTTGGTGCGGAGCATGTCGATCATGCTGCGCACTTCCTCTGACATGCGGGTGTTGGGGAACTCCGCGATGATGCGCTCGCCGACATCAAGGGCGCCGACCCAGTTTCGGTCTTGGATGGCGAGCTTGAAGCGGACGCCGAGATTGTCACGGGCTTTGCCGATGACGCCGCGCGCGACTTCGCGGAACTGTTCGGATTCGTCTTCGGTGAGGTAGCTGTCGAGCTCTTTCATGAGCCCCATGGCGTCGTCGATTTCATCGCGTTCAGCGGCGTGCAGGAAGCGGCGTTCGAGATCGAGCTTGTACCGATTGCGGGCTTCCTCAACATGAGCGTGGAGCCCTTCGACGCGGGGAGACTCGGGGAAAAGCCTTGAAATGCGTCCGGCTTCGGCGAAGGCGTCGGCCCAGCGGTGATCGCTGACGAGGGCGCCGAGATTGTTGATGGCGTCATGGACGGTGCGCTCCATGGACTGGGCCCGCTGGGCTTCGACGCGGGCGCGGAACTGTTCCGCGTCGGCGCGGTAGCCGAACCGCTCGGCGAGCTCGCGAACGAGAACCATCGCAGCGTCCCAGTCTTCGTCAGCGATGTCGCGTTCAATTTCAGTGCAAAGAAGATCGCGCTCCTCGCGGCGATGGAGAACACGTTTGGCGGCTTCGGAGAGGCCGGCTTCGCGCGTCATGACTTCGATGGAGCCAGCGAGGCGGTCGAGGCGGTCGGAGAGCTCGGTGTCAATGGCGGATTGTTCGCTTTGGCTGGTGGCGCGGAGGCCGATGGGAAGCGCGGCGAGTGTGATGATGAGCCCGAGGAATGCTTCCTTGCGAAACTGCGGCTGGAAGACCATGAAGGCGAGGCAGCCGATGCCGAGCAAGACGTAGAGGCCGAGCCAGAGCATGTCTGTCTGTGCTGGGGCGAGGTCAGACTGTTTTCTTGGTTTGGTTGCCATAGGACGCTCCTTGCCCTCTTTTGTTTCGAGGCGGATCAGCCGCTACCGGGGGTTGGCTCTCCGCAGTTTCGGCTGATTGGGACCAGACAGAGGAAACGAAGCGGGGAAGTGGGGGTGGACTTGAACTGATGCTCTTCGTTGGCGGGGACATAAACGACATCGCCGGCGCCGATGGGGTGGGTGGCGCCATCGAGGAAGAGCGTTCCTTCGCCATCGACGATGAAGACTTCATGTTCGTAGTCGTGGGAATGGCGGGGCGAATGCCCGCCGGGAGCGACGGTGAAATGGCGCAGCGCGAAGTTGGGAGCGCCATCGGTGCGGCCGACCATGACCGCCATTGAGACATCGGAAGCGCCATCCATCTCGACGGGCTTGGAATCCACCGTATTGATATTGCGGATGATCACGCTGGGAGGCTCCGGGTCGGGTGAAGATCTTTGGCGTGGAAGGGCTCTCGGAAGGCTGCATGGTGAACTCGAAGATTCTACAGTGAAACGATGACTGAACCTACAGGAACGCCGCTGATTGAGGGGTACACACTTGGGCCATTTGCAACGAACTGCTTTATCGTGCGTGAGCCGGGGCTGGAGGCCTGCTGGATTGTGGATGCGGGATTCAGGCCTGAAGTGATGATCGAACGGGTGCGGGCGCTGGGTCTGACGCCCTCAGCGATTCTGCTGACCCATGCTCATGCGGACCACATCGCGGGGCTGGAGGTTGTGAAGGGGGCGTTTCCTGAGGCGCCAATCCTGATCCACGCTGCGGAGCGGGAGTGGCTGCAGACGCCGGAGTTGAACCTCAGCGCGGGGCTGGGAACGCCGTTGGTGGCGCCGGCGGCGGATGGGACGCTGGAAGATGGGCAGAAGCTCATGCTGGGTGAGAGCGCTTGGCGTGTGATTCACACGCCGGGGCATTCCCCGGGTGGCGTGACGCTGTATTGCGAGTCGGCGCCCATCGCGCTGGTGGGGGATACGCTTTTTGCGGGTTCGATCGGGAGGTATGACTTTCCGACCAGCGACGGGCCGGTGTTGTTTGCGAGCATTCGTGAGAAGCTGTACACGCTGCCTGACGCGACGATTGTGCATCCAGGGCATGGGCCGGCGACGACGATCGGGAGTGAGAAGGGAACGAATCCGTATGTGCGGGCGGAGGCGGTGTGATAATCGGACGTAGGGCGTTGCCTTAACTTGGCCGGTCTCGCGGACGAAGAGGGGGACTATGAATAAGCCTCAGCCGTCCGCGTGTTTTCCGAAGACGAACCCAAAGACCAAAAGGTGTTCAGGGCTCGATCTTGGGAGTCGGGGCCTTGACGCGCTTGTTGACGAGTATGTGGATGTGATTCGTCCTCAGGTTCAACAGGAGATCGGCCGGTTTAAAGACATGCCGGATCTCAAGACGGCTATTAACCAAGCAGCATTGGCCCGAAATAAAGATGGAAAATGTGACTCACACCAGCGTCGAGTTGGCTTGAAAAAACTCGGAGTGTTTGAAAAGGTATTGCAAAAGCACATCTGTGACATCGCAGCCTGTACGACGTTTGATGAGCTCCATACTCTCATCGCTGGCTATAAGACGGACGGTGTTGGCGAACTGACCATCTACGACACCGCCGTACGGATCGGATATTATATCGGGCTGTCGCCTGGCAGTGTTTACCTCCACGCAGGCACGCGAGTTGGCGCCCGCAACTTCGGTCTGGTTTCCCGCGACGGAAGAATCTCGAAAGAGAATTTGCCTGATATTCTTCGTCGGCTGTCGGCCCGTGAAGTAGAGGACTTTCTTTGTATTTACAAGGATGGAAACCTGCGGTTTTTTGGGTGTGGAATCGCTGGGTCGAAGTGCACCAGCGGCAACGTGGGCGGTGTTTGCTGACAGTTCTTTACTTCATTCTTTATCGTATTCTGGTCGCGTGCAATCAGTCGATGACGGCGGAGGCGACCATGCTTCGGCGTCCGATGCGGCGTTTGGCTTCTTCGGCGGCGGCTCGCGTCGTGAAGCGGCCGACCTGAACGAGGAAGAGGTTTCTGCCGTCACGAGGCGCCGTCGGGATGACGCGCGGGGGGTCGTAGCCGAGACCGACGACGAAGGCGCGAATTTGCTGGGCGGCGACGTCAGCGTTGTGGCGCGTGCGGAAGGCGCCGACCTGGACGGCGTAGCCGGTGCGATTGAGTTGCGCAAGAAGTTCAGCGCCGAGGGCAGGGTCTTGAGCGGCGGCATGGGCGATGGAAAACTGAACGCGAGCCTGCTGGGGGCGGCCGAGATGGAGGAAGGCTTCTCCTGCGTGAAGACCAGCGCGGGCGGCTTCATCGCCGTTGAGTCGGGTAGCGGCTTGGGAGAGGAGGGCGGCGGCTTGCTGATATTGATTTTGTTCGGCGCGGATGAGGCCGAGCGCCGCGGAGGCACGGCCGGAGATTTCGGCGTTCGAGTTCGAAGTGAGCGGGGAGAGCCAGCGGTCGGCTTCGGCGTAATCGCGGAGGGCGTGGGCAGCGAGGCCTGCTGTGAGTGCGGCTTGCTCGCGGCGGGGGCCGGTGTGTTTGGAGGCAGTATCGACCGCAGCGCGATGGGCCTGCGCATAGCGACCGGCTTGATAGTCGGCGAGGAAATCGGCGCGATTGGCGGTTGAGCACGCGCTGAGCGTAGCGGCGAAGACTGCGACAGTGAGGAGCAGAATGGGTCGGAGCATGGGATAGCTATCGTCTTCGATGGCCGGGCGACTGCAATCGTGAGCGGGCGACGTGGCGAACACCCCGCGGGCTGTGCTGCGGTACATTCGGCGAGTTGTCCGGTTTCGGTAGTCGGGGAGTGTGGAGTTCGCAGCGATGAGTGTTCACTGGCCGATTTTTCGGAGTTGCCTTGGGTCGCCTGGGCGAGTGCGCGTGGTCGATCATCAGCGCACGTGGTCTGGCGCATCTTTGGTTGCGGGTTCGCAGCATGTGGCGGCGAAGATTCGGCAACTGACTGCTGCGAAGCACATTGGGGTCATGCTGCCGCCGGCGGGAGTGTTTCCGATGGCGGCGCTGGGAGTGTGGTCGCTGGGGCGGACGGTTGTGCCGTTGAATTTTTTACTCAAGCGTGAAGAGTTTGATTATGTGGTGAAGGACTCAGAGATTGACCTGGTGGTGACATCGCGCGCGGTGCTTGATGCGATTGATTGCGAGCCGCGCGGGGTGGGTCTGTTGTGTCTGGAGGATGTTTCGTTTGCGGGGATGCCGGATGTTTTTTGGCCGGCGCTGGCGACGGATGAGGACTTGGCAGTCATTTTGTACACCTCAGGCACGAGCGGCCGGCCGAAGGGGGTGATGCTGACGCACGGAGCGCTGTCAGCGAATGTGCAGCAGTGCATTGAATGGGTGAAGCTCTCGCGGCGGGATGTTTTGGTGGGAATTTTACCGCAGTTTCATAGCTTCGGGCTGACGGTGCTGACATTGCTTCCGCTGACATGTGGGGCGAAAGTTGTGTATGCCCCGCGCTTTGTGCCGCAGCGCATTGTGAAGATGTTTCGCGAGCATCGGCCGACGTTTTTTGTTGGGTTGCCTTCGATGTACAACGCATTGCTTTCGGTGAAGAAGGCTGATGCGAGTGATTTTGAATCATTGCGGTATGCGGTTTCGGGTGGGGAGCCGCTCCCTCGGGCAGTGTTCGAGAGTTTTCGCGAGCGATTTGAGGTGACGATTTGTGAGGGGTATGGGCTTACAGAGACGGCGCCGGTCACGAACTGGCTTCGACTTGAAGATTTTCGTTTGGGATCCGTGGGGCGGCCGCTGCCTGGCGTGACAGAGCGGATTGTTGATGCGGGATCAGGCCGGAACTTGCCAGCCGGCGAAGAAGGGGAGATTCGGATCGCGGGGCCGAACGTCATGCGCGGGTATTTCAAGCTGCCGGAGCTAACGAAGGCCGTCTTTGATGAAGATGGATTCTTCCGCACGGGTGATATCGGAAAGCTTGATGATGAGGGATATCTTTACATCACCGGGCGGCTGAAGGAGATGATGATAATTGGCGGGGAGAATGTATTTCCTCGGGAAATTGAGGAGGTTTTGAACCAGCACGCCAGCGTGCGGGAGACGGGGGTGATTGGCGTTGCAGATGACATGCGCGGGGAAGTTCCGGTTGCATTCGTCGAGCTTGAGGAGGGAGTGGTGTTTGATGAGCCCGAGTTGCGGAGCTTTTGTCGGGAGCGGCTGGCGGGGTACAAGGTTCCTCGGCGCGTGATCGCGGTTGAGGCGCTGCCTCGGAACCCGACGGGGAAGATTCTTCGGCGGGAGCTCGGTGCGATGTTGGCGGAGGTTGAAGAGATCGCGAACGATCCAGCAGAGTAAGGGAATGGTTGATTGACGGTGGCACGGCGCTTGCGGATAGTGCAGCGATGCAGATGGGACATGTGGCGCTCAGGCGTTGGTGGCGATGGCGGGTGTATATCTTGCCGGCGCTTTTGGTGGTGGCGCTGACGCTGCCGAGCTTGCCGGGGGGGGACTATCGGGTTGATACAGGGCGATATGCCGCGACGGCGCTGCATGCGTATCAGGAAGGTACATTTTGGACATTGGAGCGCGCGGGGGCGCTGAACTTCGCCAAGCCCCCGCTTGTGTTTTGGATTCACGGGCTCTTGCTGATTGTGACGGGGCCCGCACTGTGGGCGGTGCGGCTGCCTGTGATGCTCGCGGCGGTCGGGGCGGTGTGTGTGACGGTTGACGCGACGCGGCGAGTCGCTGGGACGCGGGCGGGACTGTTGAGCGGGATAGTCTTGGCGACGACGATTGAGTTCTTCCGACATACGCGGCAAATGTCATTGGATATCTGGCAAACTCTTTTTCTGATGATCGCGGCGTGGTGCGTTCTCGTCGGATGGAAGTGGGATCGCATTGGGCTTGTGGTCTTGAGCGGCGTGGGGATTGGGCTCGCATTGATGACAAAGCCGTTTCATGTCGCGATTGCAATTCCGATCTTTGCGGGGTGGTTGATGTGGATGCAAAGGCCTCGATTGGCGATGGGGATGGTCGGCGCGACGGGGGTTGCGCTGGCGGTGGCGGGGCCATGGCATCTGAGTATGTGGATCCAGCATGGCGATGCGTTTGTCGATCAGTATATTTTGCACCAAAGCCTCGAGCGGGCGATTGGCCAGGCGGAGTTTGAGTGGTTTCCGTGGTGGTGGTACGCCCGGCCTCTTTTACAAAACTACTGGCCGTGGCTGATCGCGTTTGCTGGCGCGGTTGTGATGTGGATTCGCGGAAGATGCAACGAGCGGGATCGCGCGGCGATTCGAATGGGACTACTCTGGGTTGGCGTGTGGCTTGTGGTGATGTCAGCGTTCGCGGATAAGCGGGCGCGCTATATCATTTTGCTGTATCCGTTCATGGCGATGGTCTGCGGCGTGTGGCTGGCGCGGGTCATGCCGGCGAAGATGGCGCGCACGGGGCGGGTGCGAATGGACCTTGCGATTGTCATTGCTACGATTGTTGGAATTGCGCTGCCTATCGCAGGTGTGCGGCTGCATCGCGCGCCGGATGGTGATGAAGATGGGTTGGTTGCGTTCTTGCAAGAGAAACAAGGGGAAGAAGTGTGGGGGATGAAGCTGGACACAGGGCGTGGAGGGGTCGTCTACCTGAAGACGAAGATTTGGCCGATCCACCCGAAGGAAGGCGGACCGACGCCGGGCGCTGGAGCGCTGCTTATTTATGACACGAGGCTTGGCGCGCCAGCAAGTGATGGGGGAGAGATCATGTACCGGGATGAGGTGTACGTTGTTGTGCGCGGAGAGAATGGCGCGCACCGTTAATAGGTGAATCCACAGGGCGTCATGTTATGAGCAAGTCAACGCCAAATCGCAGGAATAGATGGGCTGTTCGATTGGCTGGCGCGATCGGTTTGCTGCTGGTGGTCTTGCTTTTGGTTTTCATGCTTATCCTATCAGGCAAAGAGCATGGTGATTCTCTCATACATGCACGGATGGCTGTCGAAGAGGCTCAAGCAATTTCGGCATCGCATATTTTGCCGGGTATGTCCTTTGACGAAGCAAAGCGAGCGGCGGAATCAGTGGGGTGGGGTATTTCTACGACACAACCCAATGATGATGGTGAGATGCTCAGTATAATGCGAGAAGAACCGCATTTTTCTGCACTTGTATTGCATTCATTGCAGTTGCAAGTTCAATTTGACTCTGATTCTCGGGTTGAGTCGGTGACATGTCATCATTTTTACACCTGGCTATAAATTGGCCCTCGAAAGACACTGATTTTCCATGTTCGCAAATGCGCAAGTCATTCACTGATGGCTGCCTGCGCAGCGGCGAGCCTGGCGATTGGAACACGGAAAGGTGAGCAACTGACATAATCCATGCCGGCGTTGTGACAGAAGATAATGCTGGCGGGGTCGCCGCCGTGTTCGCCGCAGATGCCGATTTTGAGATCAGGTTTAACTGATCGGCCCTTCTCGATTCCCATCTCTACAAGCACACCGACGCCTGCTTGATCGAGCGTTTGGAAGGGGTCTTTTTCGAGGATTTCCTGTTTGAGATAGTCGGGAAGGAAGGTGTTGATGTCGTCGCGGGAGTAGCCGAAGGTAAGCTGGGTGAGGTCGTTGGTGCCGAAGGAGAAAAAGTCCGCAGCGTCGGCGATTTTGTCAGCAGTGAGCGCGGCGCGGGGGATTTCGATCATCGTGCCAATGGGAATGTTGAGCTTGCGTGACAACCCTTTTTCCTTGCGCACAGTTTGCAGTGTCTGCTCAGCCAGCTCGCGCAATATGGTGACTTCCTTGGTGGTTCCGACGAGCGGGATCATGATCTCAGGCTTGGCGCGGACGCCATCTTCAAGGCAGGCGATGGTCGCTTCAGCGATGGCGCGGATCTGCATGACAAGGATTTCGGGATAGGTGATAGCGAGCCGGCAGCCGCGGTGGCCGAGCATGGGGTTGGCTTCGTGAAGCATGCTGACGCGCCAGCGAACGGCTTCGAACTGAGCACCCATGGCGCTCGCCATCTCGCGCTGAACGTTTTCTTCATGGGGAAGAAACTCGTGCAACGGGGGATCGAGCAGGCGGATGGTGACGGGGAGATTGTCCATCGCTGTGAAGATGCCGATGAAATCTTCACGCTGATAGGGAAGAAGTTTGGCGAGGGCTATTTCGCGATGGCTGCGCTCTTCAGCCATAATCATTTCGCGCATCGCAGCAATGCGATCACCTTCAAAGAACATATGTTCGGTTCTGCACAGGCCGATGCCCTGGGCGCCGAACTCACGCGCCCGCCTGGCGTCGGCGGGGGTGTCAGCGTTGGTGCGGACCTTCATAGTCCGTCGTTTGTCCGCCCAGCCCATGAGCGTGCGAAAATCAGCAGAAAGCTCGGGCTCAACAGTGGGAACTTCACCCGCCATGACCTCTCCCGTTGCGCCATCGAGAGCAATGGTGTCGTTGCGTCCGAAAGTGCGTCCTGCGACGTGAAACTCACCTTTGCCAGGGTCGATTTTAATTTCACCAGCGCCAGCGACGCAGCACTTTCCCCATCCGCGCGCGACGACGGCGGCGTGTGAAGTCATGCCGCCCGTGCTGGTGAGGATGCCGACAGCAGTGTGCATGCCGTCAATGTCTTCGGGTGATGTTTCCTTACGGACAAGGAGAACACTTTCGCCTGCGCCAGCGCGCTCGACTGCTTCGGCGGCGGTGAACGCGGGCTTGCCGACCGCGACACCTGGCGATGCGGGCAGGCCTGTGGTCAGAACATCCGCTTTCTCCTTGGCTTTGGGGTCGAAACTGGGGAGGAGGAGTTGGATGAGATCATTGGCCGGCACGCGAAGGAGGGCAGTGTCCCGGTCGATCAGGCGTTCCTTTGCCATATCGCAGGCGATTGTGACCGCGGCGCCCCCCGTGCGTTTGCCGTTGCGCGTCTGGAGCATGAAGAGTTTGCCGCGCTCGATAGTGAACTCGATGTCCTGCATATCGCGGTAATGTTTTTCAAGTTTGGTTTTGATCGCGAGCAGTTGTTTGTAGACCTTGTTGTTCCACTTCTTCATCTCACTCACAGGGCGCGGTGTGCGAATGCCAGCGACGACATCTTCACCCTGGGCGTTGATGAGAAACTCGCCGAAAAACTCATTCTTGCCTGTTGAGGGATTGCGCGTGAAGGCGACGCCCGTGCCGGAGTCATCGCCCATGTTGCCGTAGGCCATGGATTGAATATTGACCGCGGTTCCGCAGAGACCGTGAATATCATTTATTTGCCTGTATTTAGCTGCGCGGGGGATGTTCCAGCTCTTAAAGACGGCTTCGATGGCGTAGCGGAGTTGCTTCAGCGGATCCTGGGGAAAGTTCTTCCCCACATGAGACTTGTAGACTGCCTTGTAGCGATTGCAGAGTTCGACGAGGCCTTCCTCAGGAACTTCAGCGTCGGTTGCAGCGTTGTGCTCGCGTTTGACGTCGTCGAATGCGGCCTCGAAGTGCTCGTGATCGACGCCCATAACAACATCGCCGAACATATTGATGAGCCGGCGGTAGGCGTCATACGCGAAACGCCGATTGGACGTAAGCGCTGCGAGGCCCTCGGCGACCTGATCGTTGATCCCGAGGTTGAGGACGGTGTCCATCATGCCGGGCATGGAGATGGCGGCGCCGGAGCGCACGGAGACGAGCAGGGGATTGCTGGCATCGCCGAACTTCTTTTTCGTTTCACGCTCAAGTGCGCAAATGTTCTTTTCTACCTCCTCCATCAGGCCTGTTGGCATTTTTCTACTGCGTTCATAGTATTTTGCGCACGTTTCCGTCGTAATGGTAAATCCCGGGGGAACAGGCAGTCCGATTGTCGTCATTTGTGCGAGGTTGGCGCCTTTGCCGCCGAGCAGCGATTTCAGTGAGCTGTCGCCTTCCGTCTTGGCGCTGCCGAAGTAGTAGATCATCTTTGTAGATCGAACGCTGGCGGCGCGTGTTGCAGTGCGTTTCGTGGCGCTGGTTGTGCGACGGGAGGCGCTGGTCTGACGCTTGCGCTTTGTTTGATTTTTGGAGTTCGTCCGTGAAGTTGAGCGCTTTGCCATAACAGGGTTGATCTCGCGGAGTGCGGTGATTTGACATCGTCATGATGCTGAGTTGCCCGGTTTCGCTCGTCAGGCGCCAATCGGGCAGAACCAATGTGAAAGAAAGTGTACCGTCCAGCGTGGCGGCACTGGGGCGCGGAGCGTGGGAACCGTGCAGCGGACAGTGTGACGCGGGCGGCGGCTATGATCGGGCAACGAATGAGTAAGACTGCAGGATATGAAGTGCGCGGGCTTGAGTGGCGGTTTTCGCCGGTAGAGTTGGTGCGTGCCTGGCCCGCGGATCGTCGACTCGCGGCTTTGGTGTCGGCTGAGAGCGAGTCGGAGTGGTCGCGGTGGTCTATTCTGGCGGCGCCGGCGGAGGAGGTGGCGCTCGGCGGGCAAGAAGCACTGGATTGGCTTGGGTCGCGGCGATTTTCTCAGCATGCGACGGCGGGCCCGCCTTTCGTTGGCGGGTGGATCGGGCATTTTGAGTATGAGCTTGGGGGGGCGATCGAGCCGGCGGTTGGGCTCGTGGGTGCGGGCCGCCGATCGGTGTGGCTGCGGTGTCCGGGAGCGTATGTCTTTGATCATTCAGCACAGCGATGGATGGTGGTTGGGGATGGGGCAGCGCTTCCCGGGATTGACGAGTTGGAAGCGGCGGCGCATGCAGCGCGACGGCGCCACGGAGGGGCGCTTGAAGTCGGGCCGATGCGATCGCGCACACGGCGCGAAGAATATGAGCGAGCCGTGGCGCGGGCAGTGGAGCTCATTCACGCTGGCGATGTCTTTCAAGTGAATCTTTCACACGAGCTGGCAGCGGAATTTTCAGGTTCGCATCGGGAACTGTTTGTGCGCGCGCACGCAGCGACGGCGCCCTGGTTCGGCGCCTTGCTTGAATCGGAGGCGGCGGGCGGGGCGGTGATGTCGCTGAGCCCGGAGCTATTTCTTGATGTTGATATGGCGCAGCAAAAATTGATAACCCGGCCGATCAAGGGTACGCGGCCGGCACGCGCTGGGGCTGAGGCGGAACTGCTCGCAAGCGCGAAGGATGCTGCCGAGCTGGCGATGATTGTGGATCTCATGCGCAACGACCTGGGGCGAATCGCGGAGCCCGGCGCGGTGCGCGTAGATCGCGGGTTCGAGGTTGAGCAGCACGGCGGCGCGAACCAATATGCAAAAAGTGGTGTATTGCATGGCGTAGCGACGGTCTCTGCGAAGCTTCGGGAGGGCGCCACGCTTGAAGATATTGTCAAAGCTACCTTTCCCGCGGGTTCAATTACCGGGGCGCCAAAAGTTCGGGCGATGCAGATTATTAATGAGCTCGAAGAGCGCCGGCGCGGCGTGTATACGGGGGCAATCGGGTTTCTCTCAGATCACGGAGCGGCCCGGCTCAGCGTGGCGATCCGGACAGCGACGATTGCCGGAAAGTTCGTGCATGGGCGATTTGATGAGATGACCGGGGAGTTGCGTTATCCGGTGGGGGCGGGGATTGTGGCTGAGAGTGAGCCGGCGCGGGAGTATGAGGAAACGATGCACAAAGCCCGGACGTTTCTGCGCGTTGTGCGCGCAGAGAGCGATGCTTGCGTAGTGGAGCGCACATGAGCGGAGCAGTGAACAATCAGCCCGGGTATCGGCTCGCGCCGGCGGGCGGGCCGAGCCTGCGCACAGACATTGTTGATGTGTATGTATTTCGTCGAGACGAGCATGGAGCGATTTCATTCCTCCAGCTTCGGCGCGCCGCGGAGCCGCTCGCCGAGACTTGGCATCCGATCATGGGGCATGTTGAAACCAGCGAGACAGCGATCCAGTGCGCCGCGCGGGAGCTTTCGGAGGAGGTTGGTCTGGTCGTCGAAAGCGACGTTGTTCTTGGCGCGTGGGCGCTGGAGCAGGTGCATCCGTATTTCGTGGCGGAGATTGACGTGATTGTGCTGGGGCCTCGATTTGCGGTGGAGGTGGCGTTTGATTGGTCGCCGACGTTGAATGAGGAGCACAGTGAAGCGCGGTGGGTGGAGGAAGGGGAAGCTCGCTCGCGGTTCTTGTGGCCAGGTCAACGGGCGGCGGCGGCTGAGATTCACTCGGTGATCGTGCCGGGCGGCGAGACAGCCGAGCACCTGCGGATCAGCTGGCGCCAGTCATCTGTGTGATGAAGCGCATGAAAAACGCCCGCTTGTTATGAGCGGACGCTTGTCATGTTTTCCCTGATGAATGCCCAGGAGAGGACTCGAACCTCCACCCCGTTACCGGGACTAGCACCTCAAGCTAGCGCGTCTGCCAGTTCCGCCACCTGGGCGATGGTCGCCTGCTCACTCCGAGCGGGCGGGGGGGGTGAGTATAGCTGGCGCTCGGGCGGTGTCGAGCGTTGTGGGTGCTGGCAGAGCTCGCGGGAGAGAGCGATGGGGGGATGGCGTCCCTACGCGAGCCATCGTCCGCCATCGACGCGCACGATTTGGCCGGTGAGGTAGCTGGCGTCAAGAGCAAGCCAGCGGACGACTTCAGCAGCCTCCTCGGGCGTGCCGGCGCGATTGAGGGGGACGCGCGAGAGGTAGGTCGCCTGGGATTTCGGATCGGACTCGTGGCCGGACTCCGGGAACGCGACGACGCCGGGCGCGACGCCATTCACACGGATGTTGGGGGCGAGTTCCCGTGCGAGCGTGTGCACCATTTCGGTCAGAGCTGCTTTGGAGAGCGAGTAGGCGGTGAAGTCTGTGCGCGGGCGTCCGAGGACGTGCACATCACACATCGCGACGACCGCGCCTCCCGCAGGAAGAGCGGATGCTCGAAGCAGGGGTGTGAGTTCCTTGGTGAGCAGCAACGGTGCGAGAGCGTTGATCCTGAAATGGGCAAGGGCTGCCTCCGCGGTGAGCTCTTTAAGGGGCGTGCGTTGATAGAGGGAGGCGTTGTGAACGAGAACATCAAGGCGCGGGAGAGATTGGCGAAGGGCGGCGCCGAGGCGGGAGACAACGTCCAGGTCGGCGAGATCGAGTTGCTGAAGCTGGCAAGCGGCGCCGTGATCGGAAAGTTCATCGCGGAGTGAATGCGCCTCATCGTCGCTGGTGCGGTAGGTGGCGATGATGTCACACCCGGCTCGGGCGAGTGCGAGCGAGGTTGCTCGACCCACACGCCGGGCGGCGCCGGTGATGAGTGCAATGGGGCGCTCGCCGGTGATATTCATAATGGATCGTTCCGGCGTGGGGGGTGGCCGTTCGTGGGCGGCTCGTGTGGCGGGTCATCTTCATCATCGTTCGCGGGATTCTCTTGGCGAGGTTCTGGAGCAGCCCGGCGGCCGGCTTCGACCCAGGGGTCCAGCGGGGGTGGAACATTGACGGTCCTGGTCCAAGCGGCCTGACGGAGGCGGGAGCGGCGAAGAGCAAAAAGAGCAAGAAGCCCGATGAGCCCCAGCAGGAGCACACCGGAGATGGTCCATATGACCCTGATGAAGGTCTGGGAACCCGCGGGAATGGGTGGTGTGGCATCAGAAATGAGGAAAAGATGAATCACGGGGAAAGAATAGGTGTGACGAGCCCCCGTGCCCAATAATCTAAGTGAGGAACAGATAAGAAGGCTGGGTGGGGAGTCGAATTTGGCAACGTTGCATCCTCACGGGTGGGTCAGCCGAATAATCTGAGCGGATCATGCCGGCTCTGTTGGTGTGGGGCTGCTCTGGAAGCTCACCGATGCCCCCCGCTTGGGCCGATTCCCCTGTTGCTGCCTGACATTTGCCGGGCGGGCGTCAGGATTAACTGAGACTGGTTCTCTTCAGGAGACGCTATGGACCTTCAACGCATGTGGATCACACGGACATTCCTGGCTGGCGCGATTTCGTCGAGCTTATTGGCTGGGGCTGCGGGCGCGGGCGAGTTGTCTGCCGCTGAGTTTGCAAGCAACGTGTGGACGCAGGCGCTCGATGGAAATGCGGCAGAAGCGCTCGCGTTGATCTCCGAGCTTCCCGCGGACGACGCCTCGCTGGCTTCGATTCGTGATCTGCAGGCGATGTCGAAGATGCGCGCACAGCATCTTTCCGAGGCTGATGCGGCGCGGCTAGCGCGGCTCGATGAGGCGCGCGAAGAGATGCGCACAGCGATGGAAGAGGGTGATCTTCCTACAGCGCTTGGCTTTGCAGTTGAGATGAACACGCTTGCCAGGGCAGAAGCGAAAGCTGCGGTTCTCAATGAGCCGGAGGTGCGTGCGTTGCTGGCTCGGGCCGAAGTGGCTGCACGGGATGCCGAGGATGCAAACGACTGGCTGGAATCGCAATCATTGTACTACCGGATGAATCTGCTGTTTGAGCAGGACGCTCGATACAAAGCAGATGTTGAGCGAGTGGGGCATCGGCTGATGGCGCTCAGGTTGTATACGCCGGAGCGGTTGTACGAAATGCGCAACGATCAGCGCAAGCGTGACGGTGAGGATGAGCTGCCGCCCTTCAACTCCATTGGCGAAAGTTGGAATGAGCGTCTTTCGGGGATTTCGCAGGACATGGTTGTGCGTTCGCTCAATACAGCGCACAGCGAGCATGTTGATGACGCGGATATGGCTGAAATGCTGATTGGCGGGCTTGAGGCGTTGCGAACGATCGTGACGACCGAAGCTCTGGTCAAGGCGTTCCCCACGTTGGCGAATGCGGAGAATCGGGGGCGATTCCTTAAGGCGATTGATGACGAAACGGCGCGGCTGCGCACTCGAGTCGGGCGGGCGGGGTTCTTTGAGCTTCGGCGTGCGCTCAATGGCATTATGCAGGTGAACAATCGCACCATCCGGCTGCCGGAATCAGTGCTTCTGCACGAGTTCGGCAATGGCGCGATGGGTGAGCTCGATCCGTTCAGCGCAATTATTTGGCCCGATGAGATTCGCCGCTTTGAGCGGACAACGATGGGCAAATTCACAGGTGTCGGAATTCAGATTCAGATGGATGACGCGACACAGATTGTGGTGGTGACGCCCCTTGAAGGAACGCCGGCGCAGCGTGCGGGTATCCGGAAGGGGGACATCATCCGCGAGGTTGATGGTGAGGCGACCCTTGGGATTTCACTTTCGCAAGCGGTTGATCGCATCACCGGCGCAAAGGGAACGCATGTCACGCTGGGCGTGGAGCGCAAGGGTGAGGAAGACCTCCTGCAGTACGACATCGTGCGCGATGAGATTCCGATTTTCAGTGTGAAGGGCTGGCGCCGCACGGGCGCGCGCGAAAACGACTGGGATTGGTTCATCGATCGTGAGAATAAGATCGGGTACATCAGGCTGTCGCAGTTCACCGAGCAGACAACGCGCGAGATGGTCGGGGCTGTTCAGAGCATGAAAGCCGATGGCGGCGTCAACGGGTTGATCCTGGACCTTCGCTTCAATCCGGGCGGCCTGCTGAGTGAGGCTGTGAACATCTCGAATCTGTTTGTGAGCAATGGTGTGATCGTGAGTCAGCATGATGCTGCGGGGATCATGCGCGAGGCCCAGCGAGCCCGGCCGAACATGGCGCTCCTGCAGGATCTGCCGGTGGCGCTGCTCATCAATGAAGGCTCAGCCTCCGCGAGCGAGATCGTCGCTGGCTGCTTGCAGGACTACGGGAAAGCGATCCTCATCGGTGATCGAAGCTTCGGGAAGGGGAGCGTGCAGAACGTGTATCCACTCGCTCGCGGCGCTGCTGCCTTGAAGCTGACAACACAGTATTACCGGCTTCCCAACGGACGGCTGATTCACCGGCGCGAGGGCGCGCGAGAGTGGGGCGTTGAGCCTGATGTTGTGGTTTCGATGACGCCGCAACAGATCAATGATTCGATTGTTCTGCGCATGGATGCCGACGTGATGCCCACGGATGAGAATGGACACGCCGACGGTGAAGGCGAGATCGTTAACCCGGATCGGCTCATCACGGAGGGGATCGATCTTCAGCTAGAGACCGCGCTCCTGCTCATGCGCACACAAACACTACCGCGCACGACGGAACACGCGCGGATTGATGAGCCTTTGATTCGAACTGGTTCGTGAAGGGTACGGATCCCGACGTCTGAAACGCCGGGATGACTCAGCCCGCGATGGACTTGATCCGGACCTTCATGTAGCGCTGGCGGTGGCCCTGCTTGCGGCGGTAGCCCTTGCGGCGCTTGAACTTGATGACATCGATCTTCTTATCCTTGAAGTCTTCGACAAGGATATCTGCGGTGACCGAAGCGCCATCGACATAAGGCTGGCCGATCGTGGCGTCGCCTTGCCCGCCGAGCAGGAGCACTTTGTCAAAGGTGACGCTCTTGGCGTTGTCAGCCAGCGTGCGCAAATCGATCGTGACCACGTCGCCTTCTGCGACCTTCATCTGGCTGCCGCTGTCTTCAATGATCGCGTACATCGCGTCTAGTCCTGTCTTGGGGTGAAATCTGATGAGCCGAGCAGTGTAGCAGCGCCGGATGGCGAGGCAAGCGGCCGACCTACGGCTTGGGCTTGACGCGGGGGGCTTGGCGTGGGCGGACCACCGGCGCCGCCAAAGCTGGAGGCTGATCAGAAAGGTGAGCGAGCCATCGCTGGCAGGGTGGACAGGCGCCACAGCCCGGAAAGCTGGTGTGGCTGCGGGTCGTCGTCGGCCGAGGGGGGTCGCCCTCTTCCTGGCACCACCAGGCGCCTTGCAGCGGGGCGTCAAGATCGTGGGCGAGGTCAGCAATCTGAGCCCGCGTGAGATCAAGAAGCGGAGTCGTGAGCTGCGGACGCTCCTGGCGCGGCACTTCCAGACCAAGAAGCCTCTCGATGCAAGCGGCGTGCTCGGCAGCACTTGCAGCGGCGTCTAGATCGTCTCCCAGGCTGACAGGCCAGACCAGTCGCCGGCAGCCGAGCTCGATCGCGGTGTGGCAGGAATGAAGAAGTCGCGTGGAGATCGGCAGCTCGGGCGGGGGAGGGGCTGTCTCGATGAGCTCAGGAAGATCGTACAGCTCGATCAGCCGCTGGCAGGCGCGGCGGCGGGACTTGGGCGCGGGTCGGGAGCCGGGCTCGAAGCGCAGAAAAACCGTATTTGCAGCTTCCTCAATAGCGAGGAGAGTCGCGACGAGGGCCGGGAGAGAGCCGTCGGTGAGAACCAGGATTCGGGTCGGACCCGGGGTTGGCATGTACAGGCCTCCGGTGATCGCGTCACGGCGTGATTATGGCCTCTTCGGCGATTGAGGGGAAGCGACGCTAGAGAGGATACCGGTGAAAACAGCAATGATGGCGTTGGTTGTCGTATCCTGTGGGGATGAATGAAAGGCTGCGAATTGCTCAGAACTGGTTGCCGCGCTACACGGGGATGCCCGTTGAGGCGTTCGGCGACTACATCCTGCTGACGAACTTTCGGTACTACGTTGAACTCTTCGCTGAGCGGTTTAAGTGCAAGATCCAGGGGCGCGACCGGGCGATGCAGGCGGCGACGAACGATGACGGGCTCACCATCATCAACTTCGGGATGGGGTCTGCCAACGCAGCGACGATTATGGACTTGCTCATGGCGCGCTCCCCGAAAGGGGTTCTCTTCCTTGGCAAGTGCGGCGGGCTGAAACTTTCGTCGGAAATCGGACATTTTATTTTGCCGATCGCTGCGATTCGCGGCGAGGGGACGAGTGACGATTATTTCCCGCCGCAGGTTCCCGCCTTGCCGTCGTTCAAACTGCACAAGTTTGTTTCAGACAAGATCGCCGAGCGCGGGCTGGAATATCGCACAGGTGTTGTGTACACGACGAACCGGCGTGTGTGGGAGCACGATCTGGTGTTCCAGCAGCGGCTTGACGATATGACCTGCATCGCGATTGATATGGAGACCGCGACGATCTTCATTGTCGGGCATCACAATCAGATTGCGCGCGGCGCGCTGCTTTTGGTTTCAGATGTGCCGATTACGCCTGAGGGCGTGAAGACTGAGGAAAGCGATGCGCAGGTGACGCGGGACTGGACGGATGTGCATCTGGATCTTGGGATCGAAGCCATGACGGATCTTGAGGCCAAAGGCGAGCAGATCAAGCATTTTCGATACTGAGGAAGCTTGGCAGGTTGGGGGAAATCCCCGGGGAATCGCAGCGGAGAGGATGATTGCGAACTTCAAGCCGATCCGTGCGTAGGATTCTGTGCTTGAAGGAGTGCATTCGATGCGAGCGATGCCGAAGTTGAATCTGTTGCCACTGGCGCTAGTGGCACTGGTGATCACGGTGGTCCTTGGGTTGCCTGCAATCTACACGTTCAGGATAGTTGACAGCTTCAGACAAGAAAGTTCCTTCACGTCGGAAAATATTAATGAGGCAGAGGCTCAGGGACGAATGATCGTCGCAGCGATTAATGAGTATCACGATTCCACCGGGTCGTATCCGGAGTCGCTGAAAGTTCTTGTCGAGCAATCGCTTTTGGATGAGGTTCCTACTCCTCCACTTGGAAATCATCGGTGGGAGTACAAGCTCCTTTACCCGGACGTCGGGGGTATATTTAAGCTTCAGGCATGTACAGACGATCATTATCCTTGTGTCTATTATTCGTTTGAAGAAGAAAAATGGCGTATTGATATGTAGTTTGATGAATTTTGCTTGAACACAACCTTTGGAGCGCGGAAGTCGGTCTACTGACCAAGCCTGCTGAAGAGCAACGTTAAAGGGTATTTTATGGCTGTTTGCCTGCGAACATCTTTGCTGCACTGCTCAACATTTGTTGGTGTCGCTGCACTTGCTGCTTCGATCACTGTCTCCGCAGGTTCCGATGGCCCGACCGCAATGGACCGGGCGTTTCCTGAAGGCGCCCCGGCGTGGGCGGCGTATCTGGTTCCTGATCCCAATGATCCCGCGCTCATCGCTTACCGCGAGCAACAGAAACATCGCGTCGAGGTTGAGCGCGAGCTCAACAAGATTCGATCTCGCCATTTTGGCTCCATGCGCAATGAAGAAGTTCGGCAGGCGGGGCTTTTTAAACTGCGCAAATTCGCCGACGATGTCGCGATCTACCCCACGCTGCTGAAAGTGTTCAATAAGCGTGAAAAGATGGATGTGCGCGGCGTCGTGCTGGACATTTTTGCTGAACATGAAGGTGAAGAAGGCGCCGCGATGCTGGCGTGGGCAGCGGTCTTCGATGATGACGAGGAGTTTCGAGCTGAAGCGACGAGTCGGATACAGGCGCGGATTGAGGACCGCGGGTTTACGCCTGAGCGCGTGAAGCTTGTCATCGATCATGCTCTGCGCGGGCAGAAGGATCGTCCTGCAGTTGCAGCGGCGCAGCTCGTGCGCACGCTCAGCTTATGGGAAGCGATTCCCCGGCTCATCACAGCCCAGGTGAGCACGCCGCCGACGGGAACGGGATCCGATGGCGATGCTGCCTTCATTATGATCGCGACGCAGCGATCCTTTGTTTCAGACCTCAATCCGGTTGTGGGGACGAACTCCGTCGCGTTTGATCCGCAACTCAGCACGCTGACAACGGGCACGGTGCTGCGCGTGATTGACGCGATGGTGATTACCTATCGCACGGAGATTCACCGTGTGCTGGTGAGTATGACGAGCGACCTGTCTGAGCAGGACACCGCATGGCTGGGGTGGGATATTCCAAAGTGGCGCGAGCACTGGAAGGCGGAGTTCAAGCCGCTCGCCGAAGCGCGGATGGCGAAACGGCACGAGCAGTTTGCCGACGAAACACTGGACCCATTTCCTGGAAATGAAGAAGACGAAAGCGCAGGCGAATAAAGGGAAGTTTGCCGGGCGACCAACACTATTTCACATAGCGCGGAACAGCGGGATCGGTTGATTGGGACCACAGGTCGATCCCCCCAGCAAGGGACCATGTGTCCTCGAAGCCCTGGGCCCGCAAAAACGCTGTGACTTGAATTGACCGAATGCCATGATGGCAGAAGATGATGATTTGCTTGTCTTCATATTCTTCGAGTTCTTCAGCAAGGTCAGCGAGCTGGGACATGGGCGCGTGAATGCTTCCAGCGATGTCCGCCTGCTCGCGTTCCCACTCAGTGCGACAGTCGAGCAGGACGGCGCTCTCATCCGCGGAGTCGATCATCTGCTTGAGTGTCGCGGGCGCGATTTCCCACTCCGGTTTAAATGGATAGCGCTGTGGAAGCCCTCGCAGATCGAAATCGCTATTCATGGCGCGTCGGCGTCAGCCGGCGCATTTCCTTCAGAGCCCGCGATGGTGGTTGTGTGTCGCGGGACGCGCTGGCGATTAGCGATGAGCTGGCTGTGTGACGCAGCGCGACCGTGGGCAAAAGCGTCGATAACAAGACCGATCACCTCGCCCGAGGCTTCAATCGGGGCAATCGCAGTTCGCAGTGGGGCTGGTTCGGCATCGCGCGGCGAGATTGCTGTGGTGGCAAGCGGATAACGCGCGGCTTGTTCGCTGACAGCGTCGGCTGCAATGGAAGTGTTCCGAGGACCATCAAAAGAAGCAGGCTGATCGAGCGGGACGAGAAAATCTAAAGTCGGCCAGTTAGAGCGATCGAGCGATGAAAGGGCAGCAGCGGGATCATCTATCGCGATGGGATTGGCTGCGAGCGCCTGCAGCGTCACCACACCACCGAGCGAGAGGTCACCATCAACGGTGTGATGGGCGCAGGATGGAATAAACAACGCGAATACCAACCCCGCAGCGCACGTCCAAAGTTGTTGTTCTTGACTATTCATCCTATTTCTTCCCAAGACACGGCGACTGTATTGCGCACTCAACCATTCCACTTGCGCTCGGTCGGGCCGGTGTAGCTGCTGAGCGGGCGGATGAGCTTGCGGTCAGCATGCTGTTCGATGACGTGCGCGCACCAGCCGGTGATGCGGGAGGCGACGAAGATGGGCGTGTACTGGGGCACGGGGATTCCCATGACGAAGTAGGTCATGCCGCAGGGGAAGTCCACATTCGGCAGGATGTTCTTCTCATCGCGCATGATCTTCTGCACGCGCTCGCCGATGTCGAACCATTTGACGGCGTCGCCACCCTTCTTTTCAGCGTATGCCCGGCCGAGTTTGTGAAGGATGTCGGCCCGATGGTCGCCGTTCTTGTAGACGCGGTGGCCGAAACCCATGATCTTGCGCTTGGTGGCAAACGCCTGCTGCATGAAGGATTCAACGTTGTCGAGCGTGCCGATTTCTTTAAGCATTTCCATCGCAGCTTCATTGGCGCCACCGTGAAGGGGGCCTTTGAGCGCTGCGATTGCGCCGGTGATTGCGCCGTGAAGATCCGAGAGCGTTCCCGCGATAACGCGACCCGTAAAGGTGCTCGCATTGAAGTCGTGCTCAGCGTAGAGAATGAGCGAGACATCAACGATGTGCTCTTCTTCTGCGGTGGGCTTCTCGCCTCTCATCATGTAAAGCAGATTGGCTGCGTATGAAAGCGAAGGATCGGGAGCGACAATATCGCGTCCGTCGATCGCGTTCTGCATGTGCCCGATGATGGTTCCGATTTGCGCCGTGAGGCGCTTGGCTTTGCGCACCTCCGCTTCAGCGGAGATGTCCTGACAGTCCGGATCGAAATGCGCCAGGTAGCTGACGACCGTGCGCAGCGCGTCCATCGGATGGGTATAGGGCGCGGTGGCGCATTCTTTGATCAGATTGACAACATCCTGCGGGAGCGATCGCGCTTCAGCGAGTTCTTTCTTGAAGGCTGAGAGCTGGCCAGCGGTGGGCTTGTCCCCCAGAATAAGGAGGTAGGCGACTTCTTCGAAGGTGGCGTTTTCTGCAAGATCGTGTATTTCGTATCCGCGATAGATGAGCTTGCCCTGCTCAACAGAGCAGACGGCGCTCTCTCCTGCGATGATGCCTGCTAGACCCTGACTGGCGACGGCGGTGGCGTTCACTGTGGATCGCTCCTTGGAGACGGGGAAGGGTTGTGTGGCGCTCTTGATATAGAGATTAGGACGCCGAACAGCTCAATCAAGGGGGGGCACAAAGGTCGAAACCTGTGATTTCACCTGCGGGACGGAGCTGGCGCGCCCTCGCACGAAGGCAGTTATACCGCGTTTTCAGGTTCCACGAAAGGCCGCGCGGTCGATAGCCTGCCTGATGTCGTTAGAATCAGATGTCCGTCAACTCACCGGCTGGTCTTGATAGGGAGGCGATTGCTATGGGTCAGGTTCATGGCGCGAGCGAGTCGCACGATGTGCGGCTGTATGACGATGAAGGGGAACTCTTGATGTCCGCCGCGCAAGCTGGGGATCATGTCACATTGCTCCCCCCGGGCTTTGCGCGGGAGGATCACCATGAGCGGCTGCGCATCATGTGGGGGCAGGACATGCTGCGCGATGTCATCAGCGGCCGGCGCTATCGCGCGGTTGTGTGCGGCGTGAACACGGAAGACAACAGTCACGGCATTATCTCCCAGATTGCAAATATGACGACCGCGAGCCAGTGGACCGCGGATTCGATCACCTCCTTTGCGAAGATGTTTGAGCAGTCCGTCGGGATTCACGCGAAGAACGATCGTGAGCCCTACATTCTGAAGTACGACTTGGACAGCGTCTTGGTTTTAGCGTTGTTGCGTCCGAAGGGGCATGACCTGACGCTGGAGAATCTCTCGCGCGGATTCCAGACGGTGACAAAGATGCTCAAGGGACGGCGTGAACGTTTGCCGGTGGCGAGTGTCTCGTTCCTTGGGGCGCGTTCGAATCGTCTTGTCGATGAGCGCACAGGCGCCGAGCCAAGCTTTGAGGGTGTGTTGCGAACCATGTTTGAAGCAGGATTTCGCGGGGATGTCTATCCGTCGCCGCAAATGTGGCAGCATGGAGATGTTGGCGTATTTCCGAGCTACCCCTTCCCGGAAGGGCTCGAGCGCATGCGGGCAGGTGGGTTTTAGTGAAGCACGGGCGCTGGTGAGCGGCGCCTCGCGGTTGGAGGCGCCCTGTGAATCTGAACGCGATTGTTTCACGCATGCGCGGGTTTCCAGCAGTGATAGAAGGACTGGCCGGCGGATTGTCCATTGAATATGCCAGGTGGCGTCCTTCTGACGGCGCCTGGTCCGTGCTGGAGATCGTCAATCATCTCGCGGATGAAGAGGCCGAGGATTTTCGGCTCAGGCTGCAATCAACACTGGCGGACGCGAGCAAAGCGTGGCCGGGGATTGATCCTGAAGGTGTCGCGAGCAAACGTGAATACAACAAGCGCGAGCTTGGGGAATCGCTGGCGCGTTTTCGTGCTGAACGTGAGGCTTCGATTGCGTGGTTGGAAACACTCGGCTCGCCGGATTGGCGCGTTGCGCATCGCCATCCCAAGCTGGGTGAGATGAGCGCCGGAGTCTTGCTCGCATCATGGGCAGCACACGACGCCCTGCATGTCCGGCAGATCGCCAAGCGTCTCTTTCAACTCGTCGAACGCGATGCAGCAGGTTTCAGCACAAGATACGCCGGAGAGTGGCGGGCGTGAGCGCATCATGACGAGGAGTGAGGCATGAAGTCTCGCCGAATATTCCTATGGATGTTGATCACGAGCGTGGTTATGACAGCCCTCTTGGGAACAGCGGCTGCCATGGGTTTATTCACCTTTATTGAGTGGGAGATAATTGGGACAGCTATTACGGTGGCGTTGTTCAGCGTTGGAGCGCTGATTTCCGGGCATTTCATTGAGAGTCATCGAAGCCCACGGCTGGCGCGAGCAGCGCTGGGTGTCGGCGCGGCGGCAACCAGCGCCATGCTCGTCGTGACATGGGCTCCAAGCTCCCTCCAATGGGAGTATGAAGAATGGCTAGGGATGGTTGCTTTCTCGCTCCTGACGGTGTCGCTGTACTTGCTGACGCTTGCGTTTGTCACCAGCGAGCCAGTCTTGACGGCCATCGCAGGACTCGCACGCTTGGGCACCATTGTCTGCGGAACGATTGGCGTTTTGATATTGCTCGGTTTGCTCGTAGCGGAGGCCTATGACATTGGTGACTGGAGGACGCAAGCGGTGTTCGGTCGGGCGGTTTTCTTCTGCATTTTGTTAGGATTAGCGGGAACAGCTCTCCTCCCAATTCTTGGCAGGCTCTCTCGCGCCAACACTGAATCCCAGCATGAGAAAACACTTGGCGAGCGCACGCCGATCCGCATTGCCTGTCCGCGTTGCGATCAGGAGCAGTCAGTCCAAGCAGGCGCCTCAAAGTGCAACGGGTGCGGGCTGCGGTTTACGATTGACTTTGAAGAGCCGCGCTGTGCGTGCGGCTATCTGCTCTACGGCCTGCGCAGCGAAACCTGCCCCGAGTGCGGGCAGAATATCACGCAGTCGCAACGGTGGGACGGAGCGAGCGCGGAACCTGAGAACGGGAGCTCGAGCGCGGCGGAGCAGGATTCTTCTGAATTTCCCTGAGCCGCCGGCTGGCGATGTCAACGGCCCGGGGATCGATATCCGCGCCAACAGCGCCGCGATCAGACTCGACAGCAGCCAGAAGCGTCGTGCCCGAACCGCAGCACGGATCGAGGACGGTTCCACCTCGCGGGCAGCAGGCATTCACGAGCAAATTGAGCAGAGCGAGCGGCTTCTGCGTAGGCCACCCGACCCGTTCATGGGCCATGTTGTTAATCGCGGGAATATCCAAAACATCAGTAGCCTTTTTCAACTGCCCCTCCAGACGCCGGCTGGTCGCGGGGATCATCGGCGGCTCAAAGTGATAGCGATCGGGATCGACACAGTAAAAGAGAATGTCATCGTGCTTGCGGGCGAAGCGCCGCTGAGAGGACCCCCCCAGCCCGTAGGACCAGATGAGATGGTTGACGAAACGGTCGGCGCCGAGCAGTTCGTCGAGGATCACGCGGGCGTGGTGCACGGTGCGCCAGTCAAGATGAAGAAGCAGGCACCCGGTGGGCTTGAGAAGGGAAATCGTGGCCCCAAGACGCTCCCTCAGCCAGTCGAGATAGTGATCGAGTGTGAGCCAGGCGTCCTGATACTCCCCGGCGGCCCCCGATTGTGTCCTGCCTGTGTTGAAGGGCGGGTCGGCGTAGAAAAGATCAATGGAACCCGCTGGGAGTAAGCCCGCGACACGAAGCCAGTCAGCTTGAGCGAGCTTGACGCTGGGCGCCGGCGACTGCCAATCAATGCTCGGCTGCGTAGGGGGCACATGGGCCATGCGCGATGGATCGGCTGGTTGGCGGGCGCGAGGTCAGAAAAAATGGAATATGCACATGCGGCGACGGCGACCCTCATTCACTACACTTTCGCCCATGAGCACAACCGCAAGCAAAAGTGTCGCCTCCAAGAGCGCGAGCAAACGTCGGCAGAAGCGCAAAGATGAACGTGGGCCCACCATGGCTGAGCAGGCCGATCGGCACGTTCTCTATCAAAAATCCGTGCAGGACGTTGAATCCGAAATCGACTTCATCGACGAACGATTCCAGGCCCTCCGCGGGAGGAAGGCGATTCTCCTGCGCGAGGATTTCTGCGGAACCGCCAACACCACCTGTGAATGGGTCAAGCGACACAAAACAAGTCGCGGTGTTGCGGTTGATCTCGACGGCGAGGTGCTCCAGTGGGGGCGGGATCACAACGTCGGCTCTCTCGATGCTGACCAGAAAAAGCGCATCGATCTTGTTGAAGATGACGTGCTCAAAGTGAAAACAGAACGCGCCGATGTCGTCCTCGCGATGAACTTCAGCTACTGGCTCTTCCGCGAGCGATCACAGATGATCGGCTACTTCAAAAAGGTGCGCGAGGCGCTCGTGGATGAAGGCGTCTTCTTCCTCGATGCCTACGGCGGCTGGGAAGCCCATCAGGAAATCGAGGAAGAACGCGAGTGCGACGGATTTGACTACATCTGGGATCAGGCTGAGTTCGACCCGATCTCCGGCCGCATGCAGTGCTACATCCACTTCAAGTTTCCGGATCGCTCGCGCATAGATCGAGCGTTCAGCTATGTCTGGCGTCTGTGGAGCCTGCCTGAGATTCGAGAGATGCTCACTGAGGCAGGCTTCAGCAAATCGACCATCTACTGGGAAGGCGCCGACGAGGATGGCGACGGCAACGGAGAGTTCGAGCCCGTAGAAGTCGCCGAAAGCGACCCGGGATGGATCTGCTACATCGTCGCCGAGAAGTGATCGAAAGGTGGATGTTAAATTCGCACATGTGTTTGTCTCTTCACATGGTTTGCCACCTAGGATTCGTCGGCGATCAACCTGACGCCGGAGAGCTTCATCATGCCTGCCGCCGCGACGCTTCTTGAGATTGCCCATGTCGAGGGCTCGCTCGCGAACGCTCTTTCCAGCAAATTAATCCAGGTTGCAGCCAGGATCGACAAACAGGTGCGATCAGACCTGCCGCCAGTGCAGGACTTGTGCCTGCATGTCGAGCGCTATCGCGGGAAGATGATGCGCCCCACACTCACGATGCTCGCTGGGCTCGCTGTGACGGGCCGCGATGATGCAGAGGCGCTGTCAGCTAATCATGTGATGATCGGCGCCGTGGTGGAGTTGATTCACCTCGCCACACTTGTTCATGATGATGTGCTCGATGAGGCGGACACCCGCCGACGCGGAGCAACGATCAACAGCTTGCGCGGCAATGAAATTGCTGTCATTCTCGGCGACTATCTCATTTCCAAAGCGTTTCATCTCTGCTCACACATCGATAACCAACAGGTCGCTCTCCGCATCGGCGCCATCACAAATCGCGTTTGCGAAGGTGAGCTGTTGCAATTGCACCATCGGAATAACTTTTCGCTGGATGAACCGACGTATTACGAGATCATCGAGCGAAAGACCGCGAGCTTGATTGGCGTCGCGTGCGAGCTGGGCGCCGAATGTGCAGGCGCTTCCGGCGAGCTGAGCTCGCGATTCCGTGAATATGGCGTAAAGTTGGGCGTCGCTTTCCAAATTCGTGATGATCTGCTCGACATCACCGGCGCAGAGAGCGTCGTCGGCAAGTCGCTCGGAAAAGACCTTGAAAAAGGGAAGCTTACGCTTCCTTTGATTCATCACCTCTCGACAGCCACCGCCTCCCAGCGCGGCCGGACGTTGATCGAGTTGGAAGGCGCCTGCGCAGGCGAGCCAACCCGCGATGGGAGCATTCGCGCAGCCCTCGAGGAAACAGGGTCGATTCAATACGCAGAGAACCAGTCAGAACGGCTGGCTGGCGAAGCGCGACACGCCATCGATGACTTGCCCGAATCCGCCGCCCGCGACCTGCTGTTTCGTCTGGCCCATCTCGTGCTCACCCGGCAGCACTGAGCTCTCCATCAAACAATCTCAGGCGTCGATCCGGCTTGTCACATGCTCGATGAACTGTTCCAGATACTTTTCAACAAACGCCTCCACCGCAGCGATTGTTGATTCGTGATCCATGCCCCAGCAACTTGCAACAAGATCGTCATATTCCAGATCAAGCTGGACCATGAGAATGTCGTCAACAACAAAGGCGCTGTCGAGCTTGTCAGCCAGATACGCTGCAAAGGCATTAACGCCCGGCCCGCCAATGCTGATCGAAGGGCAACTCGCGAGAGAGTTGTCATTCAGCCGCCACACGTCTGAGCAGATCAGCACATCAAAGGGATGCGTATCGCCATGGCGCTCATTGAGATACACAATGATCTGATCACGAAGCCTCTGCGCCAGAGGGCGATCCGCCTGCTCGGCGCGCAGGTGAGCCCCCGTGACAATCAGCAGCAGGCGTTCGACATCAATCCGGCGTTCAGTGAGTTTGAGGTTGCTTGTTGCGATAGCGTTTAGCTCCGGCCTCTGAGTGTCTCAAGTGTTTGCGGGATGCGATCTGCGAGCTCCATCGCGTGCATCCCAGCTTGGGCGTTGACGTCTTCCATCCAGAGTTCACTCGCGACCGCGTGGGCCCAGACGGCGGCGCGGGCGCTATCGTAGAGATCGAGCAGCATCTTGTCGCTGGAAAACTGCGCAATGAGCCCCGCGATCACGCCCGTCAGAACATCGCCCGTCCCCGCGGTCGCCAGAGCATTGGCGCCGCGATCGTTGACCCATGTGCGAGCCCCATCGGAAACAACAGTCCCGGAGCCCTTGAGCACGACAACGCACGCGAGCGCGTCCGCCAGTGCGCCCGCAGCTTCATAGCGTTCACTTTCGCTCATCGGGTTGGGGTTGAGCCCAAGCGAGGCGGCAAGCCGTCGAAACTCACCCGGGTGCGGAGTCACAATCGCGTTCGCAGCGGTGAAACGAGTTTGAAGATCCTCAAACTCCGCCAAATTGTTGAGGGCGTCGGCGTCAATGACGACGGGCGTGTCGGCCTGCGCCGCCGCGAGAGCAGCCTCTGCAGGGCCGGCCCCGACACCAAGCCCCGGGCCGATCGCAAGACAGTCTGACTGCCGCGCGATCGTGCGAATCGTCACCGCCGCTGCGTTTCCGATGATTTCGTGCTCGTGATCGATTTCCAGTTCAACACCGGTCGCCGAGGGCGCGATCGTGAGCCCCGCTGAGAGGATCGGCGCCGGCATCACGAGCCGGACAAGCCCCGCCCCCGCGCGGAGGCAGGCGATAGCGCTCAGGCACGGGCCGCCAATCATCCTCACGCCGCCGTGCGCACACCCGCCGACGACACTGACCACGCCAAAGGTTCCTTTGTGGCCAGCAGGATCACGAGGTGGGAGCGTGACCGGCGCCTTCGTCACTCGCTGCCCTCCGGATCACTTGTCGTTCGGGCTTCAGACGGCTTGTCAGTCGTAATGACCGGAGCAGAAAAGACGTCACCAACGTGTAGTGCGCCGCTCGCCGCGAGGCTGACGCTGGGCTTGCGCACGCCAACATCAAAGAGAATCTCCGCGAGCGTTCCCGGCGTCAGGTACACCATCGTCGCAGTCAGGCGGTAAGGAGTCTCCGCGGTAGCCTTCGCAGGGGACCAGCGATCAGTTGGAATCGCAGCCGGAAGGTGAACGCGCTGGACGCCGTTGCTCGGAAGCGTCGCTTCTGCGAGGCGCTCGCCAACGAAGACGCGTTTACCATCAAGCGACAACGCGTAGTTGACATGGACCAGCGGAAGCTCAAATGAATTTGGATTTTCTCCCTCGACCGTGAAAGCGATCACAACGCCGGCGTCGGTGCGTTCGGTCACTTCAGCATCGACAACGCGCAGTGTCGGCGCGCGATACTGAAGACTGCACCCGCCCAGCGTGCAGAAGAGAGCCAGCGCCGCGAGCGCGAACCATCGAGGGGGCGTGGCGGCCGGCCCGAGTTGGGGTGTTTGAGGTGAGGCGCCAAGGCGCACGACTTCCGCTTCCTGCGTCATGACGGCAACGGTACCAAGGTGGGCCTGGCGTCGCGTGATGTGCAAGTGAACGCTAACCTTGGAAACATGGAGAACCCGGGCGTCATCATCGTGGTTGGTGTGGTCGCAGCCCTGATTTGGGCGGCGGCGGCTCGGTGGCTGCTGGCCTTCTCACCTCGGGGGGATGTTTATGCGGGAGTAGTGCGGGCCCTGGTCGTCGTGTATGTGCGCGTGGCGCATCGAATTCGTGTGAAGGGAGCGGAAAATATCCCTGCAGGCCGGCATCCGGGGCCGTTGATCGTCGTCGCCAACCACACCGCCGGTCTCGATCCGATGTTGATTCAGGCAGCCTGCCCCTTTGAGATTCGATGGATGATGGCGGCGGACATGCGGGTGCAATCGCTGGATGTCCTGTGGAAATGGCTCAATGTGATTTTTGTGGATCGACAGAATGGGAATGCCTCAGGATCATCGGGCGCGATTCGGGAAGCGATCTCGCATCTCAAGAGCGGGGGCGCCCTGGGGGTTTTTCCCGAAGGGGTGATCGAGCGCCCGCCTGAACGGATCTTCCCTTTTCAGGATGGAATCACGCTCCTGGCGCGACGGTCGAAAGCGCGTGTGCTGCCGGTGGTTATCGACGGAACTCCCGCAGCCCAGACGGCGTGGGGCAGTTTGCTGCGCACGAGCCGGGCGCGTGTGCGATTCATGCCGATCATGGATGGGCCAACAGATCGAGAGGCCGCGGCGTCATTTGCAGATGAGTTGCGAGCGCGGTATTTGGAATGGACGGGGTGGCCGGCGGCGGAGGCGGTGTCCGAAGGCGGCGAGCAGACCAGTTGATGCGCGCGCTCCTATAACCTTTGGCAAGCGCATGTTGTCAGAACGGACTGTGTGAACAATCAAATTCTCGGACTGTGCGTACACCAAGATCAATGAAGAAGCTGGACGCCGGCGTGTGATGTGTCATGTTCAAGACATCGTCGCGATGCAGACGCCGGTTGTTTGACAGAAAACGTCTTTACTGAACTGGAGAATAGACTATTCTTGGGCCACGGCGCTCATTTTTTGAGCGCTTCATGCGAGTTGAAGTCTTCCAAGTTTGCTTGGTTTTGGCTGAGTGTCATGGAAGATTTTGGCGCGAGAGAGTTTCGGGTGGGCGTGAGTGTGCCGCCTACTCGTGACTTATTTGATTGACTCAACCGTACACAGGGAAGAGCAGGGATGAATGTGTAAGCGTTGCAGCCTGGTGTTCTGGTGTGCGCTTGCGCTGTTGGCGGCAGCGGGGGGATCCGCGCGCGAGTTTGTGCGCACAGACATTGAAACTGTGCGCACGAATTTTGAGATTTTGCTCACAGATGGCGCACCTCCGGCGGCGGATTTGGCAGGGATTGCCTGTGTTCTGTTGGCTCCTGATGCGCCCGCCGAGCTTGTTGCGCGCATGGCGGAGTTCACGCAGGGCGGGGTGAGTTCTCGATTTAGCTTGGGACAAACGTGGTTCGCCGTGCCGAATGCGGGCGGAGAGTTGACGTATAGCTTTCCGCCGGACGGGTACTTTGTGGAGGGGGCGCTGGCGGGCGAGCCTGACGGGTTTAATGTGCTGCACGCGGAGTTGAACGGGGATTTCTCCGAGTTTGGCGGGCAGGAGACGTGGAAGGATCTATTTCGACAGGTCTTTGCGCGGTGGGGAGAGTTCAACGGGATCGACTACACAGAGATTGGTGATGACAGCGGCGCCTGGGGGTCGAATGGGAACGAGAATCGGGGCGATATTCGCATTGTGATGAAGGTGATTGACGGACCCGGCGGCGTCCTGGCGTACAACGAGTTTCCGAAGAATGGCGACATGGTGCTGGATGTCGCCGAGAACTGGGCCAACACGAGTCAGAACTTTATTACGCTGCGAAATGTGGTGAGCCATGAGCATGGGCACGGGCTTGGTCTGTTTCATCGGTGCCCGATCAACTCGTCGAAGCTGATGGAGCCATTTCTCTCAGCGTCGATTGATGGCCCGCAGCATGACGAGATTCGGGGCGTGCAATCCAAGTATGGCGATCGGTATGAGCCGAACTCGAGCAGCGGGACGGCGACGGATCTGGGGCAGATCATCTCGACGCCGGATGGCGTGACGACGGTGACGATTGATGAAGTGAGCGTGCGCAACTTCTCTGACAATGACTGGTATGAGTTTGAGATTACGGAGGCAGGGTCGGCGGTGTTTCTTACGGTGACGCCGGTGGGGTTCATGTATGAGGAGGTGGATCAACTCTCCAGCGGGGCGTGTCCTTCATCAGCTTCGACGACGGATTCGAGCGGCGTGGGAAATCTTCGGTTCGAGCTGTTCGATTCAACGCTGATTCCGATTCAAACGGTGGACAATGAAGGTGCGGCAGCTGGTGGCGTTGGAGGCGCAGAATCGACGGTGCGGTTGCTCGATCCGGGGGGGTATTTTGTGAAGGTTTCGGCGCCGGGCTCGCAGGCGCCGCAAATGTATGAGCTTGAGATTGCGCATCAGGGCGCCACAGGTCCGGCGTTGTGCCCGGCGGATCTGAATGGGGATGGCGTGGTGAACGCGATTGATTTGAGCCAGTTCTTGGGGGCGTGGACGCAGGCGCCGGCGGTGGCGGACCTTTCGGGCAATGGCGTGGTGAATGGGCAGGACCTGGCGCTATTGCTCGGTGCGTGGGGGATGTGCCCCGGGTGAGGGGCAGGAGAGCCCCTGATGCTGGGGGGGTGTTTGGGTCGGTGTATCATTTGAGACGGCTGGCGGGCCGATCTACACTTCGGATGCGCCCTTTCTCGACCCCGTTGTTCAAGAGATGAGGCAGGACCGGCAAGACAGGCCGCTGCGAAGGCGCGGTGGCTGTGTCCGGCGGTGGGCGCAGTGATTGGCGAGCAGGCAGACCACGACCCCCGCGACGACGGCATTCCGGATTCCGACCTCGGAACTTTATTTTGAACAGAAGCTCGAACACACGATCGAAGACAAGGCAGATTATGGCGACCGCGACAAGCTCAAAGAGTCAACGGAATGACAAGAAACCTGATGAGAAAGGCGGGCGGCTCGCTGACGAGTTGAGCGACGAGACGCTGATCGGGTGGCTGCGCGACATGATGCTGATTCGCGAGTTTGAGACGCGGACGATGCAGGCGTATTCCAATGCGCACATCGGGGGGTTCTGTCATGTGTATTCAGGACAGGAGGCGTGCGCGGTGGGGACGCTGGCGTGCGTCGAGCATGCGGACCCGGTGATCACTGCGTATCGAGATCATGGGCATGCTTTGGCGCGGGGGATGGACCCGAAGCACTGCATGGCGGAGATGTACGGGAAGATCACAGGGTGCGCGAAAGGGAAGGGCGGGTCGATGCACATGTTCGACAAGCCCAATAACATGTTCGGTGGGCATGGGATCGTAGGGGCGCAGACGCCATTGGGCGCCGGTCTTGCGTTTGCGGCGAAGTATGAGCGCAATGTCTTGAACAAGGGCAAGGGGCCGAAGAGGGTTTCGCTGTGCTACCTGGGTGATGGGGCGCTGAACCAGGGGGCGCTGCACGAGGCGATGAACCTGGCGGGGATTTTGGACCTGCCTGTGATTTATATCGTGGAGAACAATGGGTATTCGATGGGGACGTCGATCGAGCGCGGGACGACGATGGCGGATCATCTTGAAGCCAAGGCGGCGGCGTATGGGATTGAGGGGTTGACGGTTGATGGGATGAATGTGCGCAAGTTGTACGACCGGTTCAAGCCCTTCGCGGATGAATGTCGAGAAAAGTCGCGGCCGGGGTTCGTGAATGTGCTGACGTATCGGTATTACGGGCACTCGATGTCAGACCCGCAGAAGTATCGCACGAAGGACGAGGTTGAGCTTTGGAAGGATCGGGACTGCATCGACAATCTGGCGCATCATCTGATGGCGGAGCGGAAGTGTTTCTCTGAGGATGAGCACAAGGCGATGCAGAAGGAGCTTAAACTTCAAGTGCGGGATGCGGTGAAGTTTGCGGAGGAGTCGGCTGAGCCGGATCCGGCGAAGGAGTTGTACTCGGATGTGTTGGTGAATCCGGAGAAGGGGATGAGCCCGCATGGTGAGTATGTTGAGGGGGCGAAGAATTCGCTGCTCGATGGGAGTGAGTGACTGGGGCGATTATCGCCGAAGGCGCTGGAGTTTCATTGTGGTGTCGTTATGACGGAGAGTAAGCACGAGATTTTGGTTGAGGGGACGCGCGAGGCTGAGATTGCGCGGTTGGAGAAGAAATCTTGGAGATTATTTTGGATCATGATGGCTTTGAACGCGCCGTTGTTGCTTGTCATAATTTTTGGTCGGACACAGCCAATTTGGCTTGGTATCGCCATGATTCCGGCCATGATCGCTGTTATTTTTGCCATTCGATTCATCATGCTGCGCGTGCGCATGGTGGCGATTGCCTGGGAAAATGAATCAGGCGTGTTCGGATTTCTTGCCAAGCGTCGGCGGTTGTATGGTTGGGGTGAAGATGGTGGGCGGGGCTCTGATCAAGGCGGGGTTTCTTCCGGCGGCAATGACAGTGTTTTAATCAATGATCTCAATGGCGGGACGGCTTAAGCGCTCGCCGATGGAATATGACATATGCCACAGATTCTTGAACAGACGGAGTTGCATGAAGATCTTGCGGGGCTGCCGTCGCGTGTTGGCGGGCGGGAGATTCAGTTTCGTGAGGCGCTGCGCGAAGCGATGGAGGAGGAGATGCGCGAGGATGAGCGCATCTTCCTGATAGGTGAAGAGGTCGCGGAGTACAACGGTGCGTACAAGGTGAGCCAGGGGATGCTCGATGAGTTTGGGGCGGAGCGGATTATTGATACGCCGATTAGTGAGAATGGGTTTTCGGGGCTGGGCATTGCGGCGGCGATGTATGGGCTGCGTCCGATCGTTGAGTTTATGAGCTGGTCGTTTTCGCTGGTGGCGGCGGATCAGATTCTGAACAACGCGCCGAAGATGTTGTACATGTCGGGCGGTCAGTGGGGGTGTCCGATTGTTTTTCGTGGAAATGACGGGGCTGGGGGGCAGCTCGGATCGACGCATTCGTGGTGCGTGGAAGCGATGTTCTCGAATGTGCCGGGCGTGAAGATTGTGATTCCTTCGTGCGCGTATGATGCGAAGGGGCTGTTGAAGACGGCGATTCGAGATGATGATCCGGTATTTTTTCTAGAATCGGAGCGGATGCTCGGAGACAGGGCGCATGTGCCGGAGGAAGAGTATGTGATTCCGTTTGGCCGGGCGGCGCGGCTGCGTGAGGGGGGCGATTGCACGCTGGTGAGCTTTGGCAGGCCGGTGAACTTTTGTCTGGAGGCGTGCGACGAACTTGAAGGTGAAGGAATTTCGTGCGATTTGCTCGACATGCGCACGATTCGGCCGCTTGATTTTGATGCGATTGAGGCGAGTTTGAAGAAGACGAATCGGATTGTGGTGGTGGATCAGAGTTGGCCGTTTGGCGCGATTTCGAGCGAGGTGATTACGCAGGTGGTGGAGCGATGCTTTGACCATCTGGATCATCAGCCGGTGCGAGTGAATAGTGACGATGTGCCGGCGCCGTACTCGAAGGTGTTGGAGCAGGCGTTTTTGCCGCACACGGGGAAGATTGTTGAAGCCGTGCGGAAGACTGTGCGGGGTTGAAGCGGGCTTGAAATTGAGTTTGTGAGCTGTCAGGTACGAAGGACGGAATCTCATGCCGATCGAAATCACAATGCCGCGGTTGTCTGACACGATGGAGACGGGGACGGTTATTAAGTGGAACGTTGCGGAGGGGGATGAGGTTTCGTCGGGGGATGCGCTTGCTGATATTGAAACAGACAAGGCGACGATGGAGCTCGAGTCTTATGACGACGGGGTGGTGGCGAAAATTGTGCTGGGGGAGGGACAGGTGGCGGCGGTTGGGGCGACGATTCTGGTGCTGGCTGAGGAAGGCGAGGACGTGGACGAGGTGCGGTCGAGCGCTGGGGCGGAGGGGAATCGCGAGAGTGTGAAACAGGCTGGCGGCGAGGAAATGAAGAGCGGCGGGACAGCGGTTGCGGAGCCGCCTGAAGCAAAAATTTCAACGAGGACTGCGGACGCGGATGCGATTTCGGAGGCGGAGACGAATGGGCATCGTATTTTTGTGAGCCCGTTGGCGAGAAAGATCGCAGAAGAGACTGGGGTCGATCTTTCAGCGATCAAGGGGAGCGGGCCATCAGGGCGGATTGTGCGCAAGGATGTTGAACAGGCGGCGTCCGGGGAGGGCGCCAGTGCTGCCGCGCCTGGGGTTGCAAGTCAGGCAGCGGCTCGCGCGACGACTCCAGCGCCCGCGGCGCCTCGAATGAAGCTTGAGGCGAAGAAGGTTGTGCTCTCGAACATGCGGCAGACGATCGCACGGCGGTTGGTGGAGTCCAAGACGACGATTCCGCATTATCAGGTGACTGTGTCCGTGAGAATGGACGCGATTCTTGCGCTGCGGAAACAGATTAATGAGCAGCTCAGCGATCAGGGCGTAAAGCTCAGCGTCAATGATTTTCTTGTCCGCGCCTGTGGGTTGGGGATGCACGAGCACCCGTTTGTGAACAGCCGTTGGGTCGATCGCAACGGACAGGGGGAGATTGAAATAATTGGTGATGTGAATGTTGGGGTTGCGATTGCGCTGCCTGCGGAGCGAGGCGGGGGGCTTGTTGTCGCGACATTGCGCCATGCGGATCAGCTGAGCCTGCGCGATATTTCCGCGCAGACGAAGGAGCTTGCAGAGAAGGCGCGGACGCGGGGGCTGACCATTGATGAGATGTCGGATTCGACCTTCACGATTTCGAATCTTGGGATGTTCGGGGTGGAGCATTTTACAGCGATCATCAATCCGCCAAACGCTGCGATCCTTGCAGTCGGGGCAGCAGTGAAGAAGCCGGTGGTCGGTGAAGACGGCGGACTTGCTGTGGGTGTTGAGATGTCGATGACGATGTCGAGCGACCATCGGATTGTGGATGGCGCGATGGCGGCGCAGTATCTGGGGACGGTGAAGCGACTCCTGGAAGCGCCAACGTCGATGCTGGTGTGACACTTGCCGTCGGTTTAGGCGTCGAGAGAGGTGTTAACGATCGGCAGCGTGACGACGACTTTGGGCGGCGCGTCGTCGGTTGGCTCCTGCGGCAGAGTGAGTGGAAACGTCAGGGTGCAACTGAATCCGCTGGAGTTGTATTGTGTATCGAGTTTGCCGTGCAGGTCAGTGCGCGCCAGTTGCTGGATGAGTTCGGCGCCGAAGCCAAGCTTGGTTGGGGTGGTGACTGGCGGGCCGTTTTCTTCGCGCCAGTAAAGCTCAAAGCGTTGGCCTTCAGCCGATTCGATGCGCTGAGCGCGGACTACAACGCGTCCGTTGGGCGTAGTGAGGGCGCCATGCTTGACGGCGTTGACACCGAGTTCGTGGGCGAAGAGCGTGAGTGTAAAGACCTGCTTTTCATCGAGTTGAGTGTCGTCGGCGTTGATGGTGAGGCCTCTTGAAATGACGAGATCTTCAAGGGCCAGGTGGAGAACCCGGGCTGCGTATGCGCTTCGACGGGAGCGCGGCGCGACGATGCCGGTTGTGCGGCACATGGCTTTGACGAGGCTGAGGAAGTTGTTGTTGAAGTCAAGCAGCGTGTCGCTGTTGCCGGCGATGCGGGTAGCGAGGGCGTGGATTTTTGCGAGATTGTTCTTGACACGGTGGTTGAGTTCTCGATTGAGCAGCTGGAGTTGCTCTTCGTCGATTTTTTGCTGCGTGACGTCTTCGACAATGATGGCGAAGCGGATGGCGCCACACTCGCGTTGCTCGATTTCGCAAATTGTGGCGGCGAGCCAGTGTTTGGTGGCTTCGGACTGGTATTCAAATCGGACGGGTTTTCCGGTATGTGCACAGGCGTTGTAGTTCTGAAGCCAAAGTGTGCGCATGGCTTGGGCGATGCCGAGTTCGACGGATGTCTTGCCTTCAATTGCTTTTCGAGGATGCTTGAAGAATGTTGCGAGACGATCATTGACAATAATGAACCGCTGACTTTCGTTTTTGACTTCGGTGACGCCCATCATCATGGCGTCAGCATTGAAGAAGGCGCGGAGTTGTCTTTCGCGTTCCTGCGTGGCGAGTTCGGCGAGGCGCCGGGCAGTGATGTCAAGAACGACGCCCTGTATACAGACCACACAATCCGCGCATTCTCCTTCGCACATGACGGGGGTTGCCTCATCGCGCACCCAGCGGAGTTCGCCGTCGCGTGTGCGCACACGGTATTCTCGAGCAAAAGGTTGTCCCTGGTCGAGAGTTTTCTTATAGGCGTTGAGGACATCATCACGGTCGTCGGGATGTATGCACCGGCTCCAGAGGTCAGGGTCTTCAAGCCATTCCTCCGGGGTGTAGCCCATCATCTGCTCGATTTGAGGGCTGATGTAGACCGTCTGATGTGACTCATCGTCGTTGGCGACATAAATGATCGCGGGGACCTGTTCAATGAGGTTTTTAAACCTGGCTTTGTCCTCTTTATGGGAGTGCTCACGGTCGACCTGATCGGTGATGTCGCTGGCGGTGTAAAGAATGGAGCTGACGGGGCTCTGGGAATCCATGCGGAAGGGAAGGGCGTGGGCTTCGATCCACCGAACGTCTTCAGTAGCGGTGATGATGCGGGCGCGGAAGCGCTGGGGGCGGTTCTGGAGCATTTCCTTGAGATGGCCGCGGACGGTCTCACGGTCGTCGGGATGGGAGACGCTCTCGAGGGCGCCGCCTTGTTGGAGGTTGATTCGCGTGGAGTCGAGTAGGGAGCGCATCGCCTGATTGCCCCAGGAGAAGGTGCAGCGTCCTTCGGTGTCGACGGTGTCGATGCCGAGGTAGTCGGAGGTGAGGTCGGCGAAGGCGGCGAAGTGCTGTCTATCCGCGATGAGGAGCTTGAACCGGCGCCGCTGAGCCTGAAGGCGCCTGCGTGCGATCAGGGCGACACCGCCGGCGCCGAGCCCGAAGGCGAGCAGGAGAAGCGCCATTGCGGGCAGAGAGTCAAACATCATCGCTCCAAACCAGTGGGCCGCGTCGCATGAAAGAGGTGGTTCGGTTTATAATGTAGCGAGGAATGCCGAAAAGCCTGTCTGTTTCTCGCCGAGTTTGTTGAGGGTGGGGCAGGATCAGGCGTGTGCTGGCCGCTGTAGCTCAACTGGTAGAGCGCGTGATTTGTAATCTCGAGGTTGGGGGTTCAAGTCCCCCTGGCGGCTCTTTTAATTCCTGGTAGGCGTGATATGGCGCCGATTCTGACGGAGAGTCGTTGGCGTTCGTCGGGTTTCGGTGTGATGTTGATGCGGGGGGGCTGGCTGGCTATCGTCTCCGCTCGCGATCGCGCTTGGGAGTTGGGTTGGCAGGCGGCGCGGAGAAATAAGCGGGCGGTTGCCGGAGTGGTCAAACGGAGCGGGCTGTAAACCCGTTGGCTTACGCCTTCACAGGTTCGAATCCTGTACCGCCCATTTTTCGAGTCGCGCATGAGATGATTGCGTCGGGGTATTGATGGAATCGTGCTTTTTTTGGAGGTGCTTCTGGCGCCGGCGGAGGAGAATCTGCGCCTGTCACTGGAAGCGGGTCAACCATGGAGGGCGCATGCGGTAGCAGTGTGGTGTAGGGGCGCTTCCGCGGGCGGCCTTTTGTTCTCGGACTGATGCGTTTTCGACAGGGGTATACCCCTGTTCTCGCTACTGGTATGCGACCCGGGCGGATCACCCGGCCCTATTTTCCGAACAACATGACAGCGGAGCCTTGGTCCGCGCGTCGTGGAGACGTGGGTCTGGTGAGTTTTTCGGGCGTAATCCGGGGGAGATGTTTCGGAGAAGGCTCGAGATGAGGGAAAGCGATATCCCCCGGACGTCATTTGACGGCCCCGGGCGGGACATGCAGGCGGTCTGGGATGCTCTGGTGCATGACGCCAAGGTATTTCTGGCTGTGGTGAGCAGAGCTGGGACGCTGTTGTTCGTCAATGGTCGAGCGGCACGGGAGCTCGGGGCCAGTCGAAGTTCGCTGGTAGGGCGCTCTCTTTCGGAGTTTTTTCCGGACGACTGGTTCGCTGAGCGACTTGAGTTCATCAATAAAGCGCTGGAAACGGGCGAGCCTGTGATTGTCAAAGGTATGCGGGGCGGTTCGTGGACACGAACGACCTTCCGTGCGATGCCTGGAGAAACAGATGAGAGTCAGGAGCAGGTTCTGATTGTCTGCCGGCCCTCATCGGAGCTTGATCCCGAGCATCGACGCGCTGGCGAGACAGGGGTGTTTCTCGCGAAGTGCCAGACAAAGGGGCAGCTCGACTCGCTGACGCAGCGAGAGCTTGAACTGCTGCGTTATATCGGACAAGGATTCTCGACTGCGGAGATTGCAAAGCGGCTGCACCGGAGTGTGAAGACCATCGAATGGCATCGTGTGTCGCTAGGAAGCAAGCTTGGGGTGAGCAATCGTGTTGAGCTTGCGCGGATTGCGATCCAGTCCGGCTTGTGCAACCTGGACGACACAGCCTGTCCGGCGTGAAGCTGGGCGGGGGGCGCCAGCTGTGCGGTTCGGTGGACGGCACGAGGCTCTCGCGATGAATCTATCGGGCAGTTTGTGGTCCATAAGTCCTTTCGTAGCAATAACTTCGTTGCTGAAAGCCGTTCGGTCGAGTAGAGTATTGGCTCATGAGCCCAGCCATTTGGATTGAGTGATCCTCCCATCGTGAGTCCACATCTTGTCGCGTGTGTCGCCTTCTTTTTGTTTGAACCTTCGCCGTTTGCGTAGCGCTGCGGTTGTTGTGTGTGCGTGCGCATTTGTGGCGGGCTCGGGTGTGGCGCAGCATGAGGTTGGGGGTCATCAAGAGGGTGTCACCGAGTTGGAGGCGGGCAGGCCTGTCGGGGCTGAGAGCGATGCGCGAGTAGATCCGCGCGTCGGGTTTTTCAGTGGATTAAATCCCGGCGACGGACAGCGCGACGGCGATGGTGGAGGAGGGGCGGTCGGGCACACCGATCAGCGCGGGGCGCGCGGCGGAGTAGAGCGTCTTCTTTTCGAGCAGCGCGTCATCGAGCATAATTTTGGCGTTGGGCCCAACGGTCTGCTCGCGGTGGCGACGAGCTGTGTGTTTCGCGCGACAGCTGCGGACGACTTCACGCTTGATGGCGCCGCGATGCTCGCACGGATTGAGTGGGAAGGCGTGTACTTCGGAGCGGCATTTGACAATCCTGGGCCAGACCTTGATTTTCGGATCACGCTGTATGAAGACAGCGGCGCGGGTAATGTTGGTGCGATCGTAGCGGACATTGGCAGCTTCACGCTGACAAAGTCGCTACATCCGCGGGATCCGCTGCTTGCTGTGGCGCCGGTGTATACATACTCAGCAGAGCTTGATGAACCGATTGCGCTGGCGGGGGGCGTGCGGTATTGGCTGTCGATCAACGTGAATCCATCGGGGCCCTTTGGTCCATCGTTTGGATGGGCGGTGAGCGATGATGGGAATGCCGCCGACACGCTGGAGACGGATCAGCCGTTGCAGAATCAGTCGGTTGCTTGTTTGGAGTTGCCCACGGGGACGTTTATTCCCGGGGGGAGCGTGGGGCTTGACGCGGATCTGGCCTTCAGACTTTTCGCACAGTGCGCGGCAGATGACTGCAACTGCAACGGGACGCCGGACGCGGATGAGCTTGCGAGCGGCGCCGCAGCAGACTGCAATGACAACGGGATCCCCGATGACTGCGATGTTTTGCTTGGGCTCGCGACGGACTGCGACGGTGACGGCATTCTTGATTTGTGCCAATCGGAAGTGAGCTATTCAGACAGCGCCGAACACGACGGGCCATTCGGGACGGGCGCTGCAGCGACATTGTCCTTTGCTTCGCCGCCGCTCGCGGGAAGCGATGTCGCGGTGACGATCGACGTGCGTGGGGACTTTAACGCGGCTGACGAAACCCTGCGTGTGCTCCTTAATGGTGAGGATCTGGGTTTTTTCCTTATCGAGAATGGCAGAGATTGTCCGGCTGCGGCGCAACAAATCGAGCTGACGTTATCAGAAGCGGAATACAACGCGCTGGTGAAAGGGACGGATGCGGTGTTTGTGCTCGCTCCGAGTTCGCAGGTGCGGGTTGATTTTTGCAATGAAGAGACGCTGGCGCGTGTGTCGATTGCATATGACCTGCTCAACACGACGGATTGCAACAAGAACGGTGTTTTCGACGCGTGCGACATCACCGCGGGAACTTCACTGGATTGCAATGGCGATGGCGTGCCGGATGAATGCCAGCTTGATGCGCTGTTCATTGAGACATCGCCGTTGATGGGCCCGGTCGATGGTGCGCAGGATTTGGAGTATGTGGTGCAGGGGGCGCCGGGGGCGATGGGCGTGGTGCATTTGTTCTTCAGCGCGCGGGCGGATTTGAGCGCACAGTTCGAGTACATCGATGTGTATGCGAATAATGTGTTCGTCGGGTCTGTGTTTGTCTCCGGTGCGAATGACTGTCCGGGGCAGCCGGACACGGATCAGCTGAATATTGACCCTGTAGCGTTCAATGCGCTGCTGGAGGAGGACTTGCGGTTCCGGCTTGACCCGACAGCGCCGGTTGGCGGCGATCTGTGTGAGAATGGGGGGTCGATCGAGTTTTCGTTGCAGTACGATGCTGACGGCGGTTTCGATTGCAACTTCAACGGCATTCTGGACTCATGCGAGATCAAGAATCCAGATTTTGATCTGAACGGGAACAGCATTCCTGATGACTGCGAGACGCTTGGGGACATCAACGGCGATGGCGTCGTGAATTCAGCCGATATGGCGGCGCTGCTGGGGGCGTGGGCTTCAGACGACTCGGTTTCAGACCTGAACCACGACGGCGTTGTGAACGCGCTGGATCTGGCGTTTCTTCTCAGCTTGTTCACCTAAGAAAAGAGACTGCAAGGAAGCAGGAGTGTGGGGTGAGCGCCGGTGGGCGTGTGCGGGTACGATGCGCCTTATGCGAATCTTGCTGACCAACGACGATGGTGTACGCGCGCCGGGGATCCGCGCGATGTACGAAGCGTTGATTGACGCTGATGGCGATCTGGGCGGGGCTCTGGCGGAGACGGTGTTGGTGTGCGCCCCGCTTACGGTGCAATCTGCGACGAGCCATGGGATTACGTTTGATCAGCCGCTGATGACAAGCGAGTTCATCGTGGATGATGCAATGCCTGTGCTGGCGGTAGATGGCAGGCCGGCGGACTGCGTGAAGCTGGCGCTGAGCAATCTTTGGCCGGAGCGTTTTGGTGAGGGGAGTCGGCCTGATCTGGTCATCAGCGGGATGAACGCTGGGGCCAATGTCGGGATCAACGTGATCTACTCAGGAACAGTGGCTGCGGCGCTGGAAGCGGCGTTCCTCGGTGTGCCTTCGATCGCGGTGAGCCTGCACCTGGGTCGAGGGAAACCTCGGTTTGATGTCGCGGCGAAGCATGCGCGCCAGGCGATTGATCGGATACTGGAATCATGTGGTGAACAGAGGCAGTCGTTTGAATCGCACACCTGCTTGAATGTGGGTGTGCCTCAGACGGAGGAAGCTGGCCCGCTGCCTGAGATACGGGTGTGTCCGATGAATCGGCACGGGCATGAAGACGCGTATGAGCAGCGCGTAAGCCCAGGGGGCGACGTGTACTACTGGTCGTCGGGGGACGGGCTTGGCTTTCGCGGGTTTGATGAGGGGGCGGATGTTGATCTGATGTGGAAGCAATGCATAACGGTGACGCCTCTGGAATACGATTTGACCAATCAATCGCAGCTTGAGCTTTGGAAAGGGCGCGTGGAGGGGCAGCGCACGGGGGGATAGCAACCATCAAAAACGCAGGCGACGCAACTCACGCTGCGCCGCCCGGAGGGAGAAAGAGAGTTTGCGACCTTGAAAAAGGGGTGAGGGGCTGCCTCCTTGCAGCCGCCGCCCCAGGTGTCTTGTGTGTGCTCAGCCGAGCAACTGATTGACCTCGTTGAGAGCGTCAGGCAGGCTGGTTGAGATATCGTTGATCTGCTTCTCAGTGAGTTTCAGTTCTTCGAGCACGTCAGCGGAGATTTCGAGGTCTTGTATGTCGAGTCGGAAGCCGGCGTTCATGCGCGCCGCGAGTTTGTCGCCGATGTGAACAATGCAGGGGAGCGCTCGGTTGCCTGAAGGGGCTTCGAGCGGGTTGTGGTGGAATCCGGTGACGAGTTTAAACGTCTGAGGGAACTTCCATTTGTCACAGAGGCCGGCGCCGAAGTGCTGATGATTGGCGCCAAAGACATTTTCTTCGATTTCGAGCATGGACTTCTGTGGCAGGCCTTCGCTGTCCAGGTCGAGTTGATCGAGGATTTCGATGAGTTTCTGGCGACTCGCCTGCATTTCGACCATAACGCCGATGTCGTGGATGAGTCCGCCGAGGAACGCTTCGTCGGGGAGGCCGAGCTTGAGGCGGTCAGCGAGCATCTTGGCAGCGGTCGCGGTGGCGGTTGAGTGGTCCCAGAGTGTGCGCGCGGAGAAGTTCGGTGTGAGCTCGCCTCCGCGGAAGAGCTTGGCGAGGCTGGCAGCGATCGCGATGTTCTTGACCGCGTTGAGCCCGAGGAGCACGATGGCGCGATTAATCGAGCCGATCTGTCCGGGCAAGCCGTAGAAGGCGGAGTTGACGACCTTCAGCAATCGCGAACAGAGCGCGGGGTCGTAGGAAATGACGTTGTGCAGATCCTGTGCTGTTGAGCTTGGATCTTCAACGAGTTCGATGATCTTCAGCGTGACTTCGGGAAGTGTCGCGATGTGGCTGATCTCTTGGATCGCACTGGCGACAACCTGGTCACGCTCTTGGGTGCTCACGCTCATCTTTTTGTTCTCCCAATTGGTCTGACGCCTCTTCTTGACGCGCCGTGTGGTCATGGTCCACATCGACTGTCCGCGCGGGCGACTTTGGGTCACTTTGCAGCTTGTGTGGATTTCGTTGAGCTGGCGGGCTGCGCCGCCCCTTGGAGCGGGGATCGAGTTTCCCGATAAGGGTGAAACGCTGAGGGGAGTCAAGCGGTATGTTGATGAGATATGGGACCTTATCGCCGAACCAGCGGATTCACGCTTGTTGAGTTGCTTGTTGTGATTTCGATCATCGCGGTGCTGCTTGGCATTACGATTCCCGCCTTGGCGGGGGCCCGGGAATCAGCCAAGGCGATCAAGTGTGGCGCCAATCTGCATCAACTCGGGGTCGCGGTGACGATGTACATCGGTGAGCACAAGGGCGAGCTGCCGCAGGTTCGCATTGACCAATCGTCAGGGCAGGTTATGGAACGGCCGCTGGGGGACAACATCGGTTCGCTCTTTGGGGGGAAAAAGGGGACGCTGCCCGCGCTCCCCTCTTTGGGGATTGATCTGGGAATTAATCGCATCGGCGCCGACCGGCGGCCGCTCAATGCATACATAGGAGACTTTGGCGAGGATGACGAGGTCGAGGTGTTTTCTGACCCGTCTGACAAAGGAACGACGGATCCTTCGCTGGCATTTCTGAGCCAGATTTCCGGCGTGCCGATCGACACAACGAGCATGTATGAGCTTCTGGGGACGAGCTACAACCTGAACGATCACGCGCTGGACAGCGATCCCTCCGACGAGCCTTTTCCAACGCTCGTGCCGGAGCTTGGCGGGCGCATGCCGGAGGTTGATAATCCCTCGAAGACGTGGCTGATTGGAGACCAGCCGATCTATAACTTCGACGATGGCGGCGACCGCGGGCAGCGCTGGCACTTTGATCGCGTGCAGGCGGACCTTCTCTTTGTGGATACGCATGTTGAGGTTGGACTTGCGGTGCCGAACAGCTTGGCGCATACGACACCGGACTACACGTTCCTGCCTGCGTCGAGGTGGCTGGAGAGATTTGGCGTGGCTGAGGATGGCTCTGGCGGCTGAGCGAGCGGGACGTGATATTTTAATCAATAACAAGCGCGACTTCACCTGTCGCGGAGTCGTAGTTGAGGGAGTAGCCATCAGGCATGACCGGTGGCTCATTGCCCTGGAAGAGGTCGTCTGTGATCTCGGCGGGCCAGATTCCGTGATGCGACATGTAGACCTCAACGGCCTTCTGGACAGCGGCATGGGTGCTGACAGCGGCGGCATCCTCGGCTTCACTGACGTGATGGGAGACGAGGGGGATCACAATCGCAGCAAGAATGCCGATAATGAGCACGACGATCATGATGTCGATCAGCGTAAATGCGTAGCGACGGAGCCTTGAGTGTGGAGGCGTGCGCACGGTCGAATCTCCTCAAATGCCGAGACGGCGCCAAGGCGCTCTTCTGTGGGAGTATCGGCGTCGGTGGCGGAGTTCTTTATGAAGAGGGGGGCGTTTGAGCCCCGGGGGGTCAGGTCCGCTTGAGGTTCTCGCGCGAGATCATGAGTTCGAGCGTCTGGGAGACGAGGTCGCATTCGCGCTCCGTGAGGCGGTTATGGAAGGGGAGGGCGATGGTCCGCTGGCTGACGCGCTCCGCGATGGGAAAGTCGCCGGGCTTGTATCCGAAAAGCTCGCGGTAGAAGGGTTGAAGATGAATGCAGGGAAAGTAGGCGGCGGCGCCAATATCATGCCGACGCATGCCCATGATGACGCGATCGCGCTCATTGGCATTGAACTCCTCTGTCAGTCGCACAACGAACACGAACCAGCTCATGTCCACGGCTGGCTCAATAGTGGGGAGCACCAGAAATTCATTTCCCATGAGATGACGCATATACGTTTCTGCGACCTCGCGTCGACAATCAAGCAACTGGTCGAGGCGCTTCATCTGGCCGACGCCGATCGCGGCGGCGATTTCCGACAGACGATAATTGTAGCCAAGACGTTCGTGCGCAAGCCATGATCCTGCGTCAGTGGAATCATCAATCGTGGGTGTGCGGCGGCCCTGATTGCGAAGTGAACGGCAGAGATCGGCGAGTGTGTCGTCATCAGTGACGATCATGCCGCCTTCGCCGGTCGTGATTTGCTTGTTGGGATAGAAGCCAAAGACGGCGACCCGTCCGAATGAGCCGATGGGTCGGTCGCGCCACGCGCCGCCGAGCCCTTCGCATGCGTCTTCGATCAGGGGAATTTCGTGCTGGGCGGCGATGCGGCGGTAATCATCCATATGGGCGGGATTGCCGAAGGCTTCGACCGCGAGGATGGCCTTTGTTCTTGAAGTGATGGCCGTCTGAAGTTTGGCGGGGTTCATGTTCAGCGATTGAGAGTCGATATCGACGAAGACAGGTTTAGCGCCAACGTAAAGGATGGCGTTGGCCGACGCGATAAAGCTGAATGGGGTCGTGATGACTTCATCGCCGGGACCCACGCCGAGCGCGATCAAAGCGAGGTGAAGTCCGGCGGTGCCCGACGAGACGGCGACGGCGTGGGACCGACCGGTCCGGCGGGCGACCAACGACTCGAACTCTTCCTGCACGGGGCCGATTGAAAGGCGACCGGAGCGGAGAACATTGAGGACCGCTTCGACTTCGATTTCGGAGAGGTCAGGTCTGCTCAGGGGGATATCGTCGTTTTGCATACTCATTATCGAAGAGGGGAGAGGCCTTCGGTGATTGCGAGGAGGATTGGCTGTAGCATTGCGGAAAGCCTAGCGGGATTCGTCGGCGGCCGCCGCCTGATTGACAGGACGCGGGGCGAGAAGGCTTGTGAGCGCAAGGCGGTGCTCATCATTGAGGCATAGAGAGAGCCAGGCGGCTTGAATGCGCATTTGAGGGGGGAGATTGGCGCGGCCGGCGGCGATGTGGGCGAGTTCGGCGGCGCGAGCCTTGGCGGGGAGTTGGTCTGACTCTGACTCTGACTCTGACTCTGGCTCTGCAGTTTGACGGGCTTGAAGCAGGTTCGCCATGGCGCGCGATTGGCGGCCCCGCCAGTCGATTTCTCTAAGGTCAACATCCTCCGGCACGCGCCCTTCGATACTGAGCGCGCTGGTGAGCAGCAGGTGCAGGAATGCTTCGGCGCGTTGAGTGGCGGCAGTGCGGAGGAGCTGTGAGAACTGGCTCGGGAACCTGCGGGCTAGTTCGCGGGCGGCGGCATGCTGAGCGCGGTTGAATCCGGCGTCGAAATACATGACTCGGCGAGGCAATCCAAGAGCTGTCCGCAGCACCTGGACGGCGGCGGTGTCATCGAGTCGATGTGTCTCTTCAACTGCCCAGAGAGACGATTGCCAGTGGCCGTGTGCGATGAGTTCGACCAGGGCGTCGCCGGCGGCTGGGTCGTCGTTCGAAAGCGCGGCGCCTGCGCGGGCGATTGCGTTGAGCAGCGGATGGTCGGCTGACGCGAGCGCGCGAAAGGCAGTTGCAGGAGTTTGGCTGTGAGATTGCATGACCGCTTGGGCGAGCAGGAGGCGCTCGGCGAGCTCGGTGGAGCCTTGCAATGCGTCCTCAAGCATCGCGACACCATGCTGAGGCATGATCGAGAGCATGGTGCGGATGGCGCCGTTGCGCAGCTCGAGATCGTCGGCATACGTCTGGGCGATGCGATCAACAAAGCTGGTCGCAACGGTGAGGTGCTCGCGTTCGATATATGCGAGAAAGAGCTTGAGATGTCGGAATCGTTCCGGTTCGGGCCTGGTGAATATTTCATCGGCGCCTGCTTCGGAGAGTGGATGACTGAGATACTGCTCGGCGAGGAGGTTGACGAGCACGCGCACGCCGACCTGATCGCAACTGGCGAGTTCCAGTAAACGATCTTCATTGATCTCGCCGGTGATGCGCGCGAGGCGCCCCATGGCCATCGCTTCAACGCCGGGAGGGCGATTGGCCCATGTGAGTATCTCGCGGAGCGCGCGTTCAGTGACGAGGCCTTCTTCGAGTGCGAGCTCCAGGAGCCAGAGTTGTTCGACAGGGGAGTCGATCCGCGCCAGGAGCAGGGGGTCCATGCCGCCATCGAGCTCGGCGACGCCGAGAAAGCCTTCCTTTCGCAGCGCTGCGGATTCACTCTCAACAAGCTGTGCGAAGAGGGGGCGAAGGCGCTCATCTTGCAGGCGGCGCAGGGCAGCGATCTGGTTGGCACGCTCCGATGCGGCGGCAGGCTCGATGGCGAACTGGAGCTGTGCCGTGAGAGCCTGGCGACTCGGCGGTGCGGGGACGAGCTCCGGCATTTGCGCAGCAGCGAGCGTCGCCAGCATCATCGAGACAGCTGCCGCGGCGGAGTTCAATATGGATTGAATGCCCTGCATGTGGCTCAGAGTCTAGGTCGGTCCATCGGCGCAATCGATGGGGGGATTTTCCGAAACTGTGTCAAACTGGGAAAGCGTGCCTGGCTGGCGCAATCAGTGGGAGGAGCACGCGGGTCAGTAGACCTCCATGAAGACTTTTCGGGTTGGCTTTAACTCGCGGTGGATCATTCGGCGGGTCCACGAATCAACCTGCTCCAGAATGGGCGCCTCGCATTGCAGATACTGGCCGAGGGCGTCGTCGCCTTTGAGCAGGCGGGCTAGCTCCTGGAAAATTCCAAGCTCCATGCCGGCGATGCCGCAGATGTAGATGAGACTGCGACCGCTTGTCAGGAGTGGGAGGAGGGTTTCGCGATCTGATGGAATCCGTTGTTGAACGTACATGGGAGCCAGGCCGTCTTCCTGTGGCTGGCGGCTGAGCGCGGTGATGTAGGAGAAGTTGTCGTGCTTGAGCGCAAGGTCGGTGAAGAAATCGTGGTAGAGCAGATCGGTTGCATATGGGGAGCCCATGATGAGCGCGATACGGCTCCTGGTTTGGGATTGGAGCAGATCGAGCAGCATGCCGCGAAAGGGTGCGATGCCGGTGCCGGTGGCGATGAAGATGTAATCGTGAGTGTCAACATCAGCGGGGATGAGGAATCGCTTGCCGTTGGGGCCGCTGACCATAATTTCGTCGCCTGGCTGACAATCGCAGAGGTAGTTCGAGGCGACGCCGAGGAAGAGGCGATGGTCGTCCCAATGCTCATCAATCATGCGCTTGACAGTGGTGGAAAGGATGTTGTTGTCGCCGTTTTCACCAGAGGTGGGGGCGGCGATGGAGTAGAGGCGGACTTTGTGGGGCTTGCCCGCATCATCGACGCCGGGGGGGAGCACGCCGAACGATTGACCGGCGCGGAACTCGCCGGCGAGCGGAGTGCCGCTGACATCCACGTCGATATGGCGCACAAATCCAGCGGCTTTGCGCGAGGTGCACACGTCATTGCGCACAACGACGGCGGTGACGGGGTCGGTGGGGCGGACGAGGTGCATTTTTACTTCGGGGAATTGTATATCGCTGCCTGGACTTGGTGTCTTTGTTGTGTTCGGCACTGTTTAGGCGCTCCCTTCAGGCCCCGAGATGGTGTGAGAGTCGAACCATCTAGGATAGCACGTCGGGGGGAGGATTACCCAGCCGCGTTGGCGGTTGAATCGAGGGCGGCGCCTTGCTGTTCGATTCGTGCAAAGTTTTCAAGTGGCGTGCTGGTTTCTGAGATAAGGTCAATGACGATGGGCGCTCCGGTTTCATCGACGGTGAATCGAAGAGGGCCTTTCATATCCATCGTGATGTGCGCATCCCACGGGCCGATCGTGATGAAAACGCCAGCATGCACCATCGATTGCACGGTGAGGTCAATCTCTGTGAACTCATCGAGCAGGCCCGTGAGTTGGCCTAGCCCGTTTTTGATTTTGGATGTCAAACCATCGAGGGTTGCAAGTGTGAACTCAAGCTCTGTCATTCGCTCTGCCTGAGCGGGCGTGAGTGAATTCACAGACTCCTTCATCTCGCTGTATTCAGATTCAAAGGTTTGGCGTTTGGCGATGATCTTCGGTAGGAGATCTGCTCCTGTGGCCTGGAGTTCGTTCACACCTTTGAGGCGGCCGACGGTGACGTGTGTTTGGCTGGCGCGTTCGCCGCCGATCGTATCAACCTGGCAGCGCCCGCAGACATGAACGTTGGCGCCGACAATGGAGCAGCGGTCAGCGATGAATTTTCCTTGCACGAGGATGTCGGCACAGACGATTTCATGTAAGACTTCGAGATTGCGAGCAACCGTGACCTGGGCCTTCTCAATATATCTTGTGCATAAGTCTCTACCGACTTCGATGACTGCTTTATCTCTTCCCGCGACGCCGCCTTCGAGGTTCGCATCGACACCAGCCTTGATCGTGGCAGCCTGGACAGCGCCGTGGACGTGGATGCTTCCGGTCGCTTCGATGATGAAACAGTCTTTGACGACCTTGTGAATCGTCACATCGCCATCGAACCGGATATTTCCTGTGTTGAAGTCAATGTCGGTCGCGATGGTAAGCGTATTCGTGACGCGCAGTGTCGAGCCAACATGCTCAAGAATGCCTGGGCGGCGGGCAATGATAAAGCCGTCAGGACGAATCTCAATGCTCTCATCGGTGTGCAAGCCAAGTGATTTACCGCGGCGGGCGGGGATGGTCTCACCGAGAACATTGACTCCATCTTCACCGTCGGTTGCGGGGATGAGTTTGCCGAGTTCATCGCCGGCAGCCACGGTCGGGAGCGCAGAGCATTCGTAGTAGCTAACAGCGCCGTCATCGGATTCCTGTACATCGTTGTCGTTGAGTTGGCTGAGTTCCAAGCGTTCCGGGTGGCCCGGGATGGGTTCGCGCCCTTCGGCGACGACCATCTCATGAACCTCATCCGGATTCTTCCTGTGCAGTTCGACGAGCTCTGAGATGCATGCTTCAACGCTTGCGGAGAGCGAGACGCCGCGATCATGCAGGACAGCGATGCACAGAGCGTCCCCCTCGAGCGCCAGACTAGCGCCCGCGGGGATGTGCAGCGTTGCGCGCATGGCATCGCGCGAGAGTTCCAGCTTGATATCCGGTTCATCTGCCGACGACATGGTCGGGACTCCTCGGTGAGGGCGTTTCTCGAACGCAGTTTATGCGGCTGCTTTATCCATCGTCTCTGTGATGCGCTGGCTGAGAATGTCCGGCGTAAAGGGCTTGACGACGTAGTTATTGACACCTGCCTTGATAGCTTCAACAACGCGAGCCCGCTCACTTTCGGTTGTCACCATAATGACGGGCGTGGATTTGTCCGCCTGCCGAAATGTCTTGATGAACGTCAGGCCGTCCATGTTGGGCATATTCCAGTCGAGCAGGATGAGATCCGGCGCGAACGCAGCGACTTTGCTGAGGGCATCCTGGCCGTCGCAGGCTTCCGCGAGCTCCGTGTGTCCGAGCTGAGTCAGCACGGACTTTTGGATATTTCGCATGGTCTTTGAGTCATCCACAAGCATGATTTTCATTGGGCTGGTTCCTTCCATCTGGTCGTGAGTTCATGAAGGCGTAATGAGCCTTCACGCCGTCGCGCTTGCCTCGGCCGCTTGCGCGTTCTGCGTCTTTCGGTCCTGAATGCAAATTTCAATGCACATCTCTCCACAGTCGGTGTCGCATGGAATAACAATGCACGGGACAGCCTTCTGTGATGTCACCGTATGATCCGATCCGATCACGACGTTGGGGCACGATATGCTTACCTTTCGGCCCTCGAATCGGCCCTTGGCTCCGCCGGCGACCATGTTGACAAGCTCGCCGACCGCGTCTGCAAAATCAGCGTTGTCGGTGCTGATCGATTCGCCTGTGAAGAGCGCGACAATTCGCTCGGCGGAATCCGTAGGAAAGCTCAGGACGACGGAGCCCACGACATCTCCGCTCATTCCGATGATTCCCGAGACATCGAAGGTCGCCTGGTGGCCGGACTTCACCTTCGGTTCGCCGACTTGCACTTGTAGTTGCAGCATCGTCGCGAAGACGTTCTGAATACTTTGCATGAACGGCGTGATATAAGCAGCATCCATCAGTTTGTTCCTTTCCGCTGAATCACTCAAGCAGCCGCTAGCCCGGTTTCCTGAGCGATCTGCATTAACTTGCTCACATCCACGATCAAACTCACGCCGCCATCATCGCAGACGGTTGCTCCGCTGACGCCGCCGCTCCTTGAGAGCACGCCATCAAGCGGTTTGATCACAACTTCCTGTTGACCTATCAGTCGCGACACCATCAGGCCCGCACTGCGGTTTCCTTGTTCAACGACAACGGCGAAGGGGCTTTCCTGCCGACGAGTTTCAGGCAGCTCCAGCATTTCCGAAAGATCGATCAACGGAAGAACTGAATCACGTATCCGCATAACACGGCGCCCGTTCACCGTTGAAAGTTGATCTTTTTCCGGACGAACAATTTCAAGGATGTTCGTAAGCGGAACAGCGTAGAGTTCGCTGCCGACGCCAACCATCATCGCGGTCATGATCGCCAGTGTGAGCGGGATCTTGATGATGATGGTCGTGCCTTCACCGAGGGTTGACTCAATATCGATGGTCCCTTTGAGTTTTTCGATGTTGTTGCGCACGACATCCATGCCGACTCCGCGCCCCGAGATGTCTGACACCTCCACCGCTGTCGAAAAACCGGCCGTGAGGATGAACTGATAGACCTCGCTATCACTCAGACCCGGCGCTTCCTCTTCTGTCGTCAGGCCTCGTTCGATTGCTTTCTTGAGGAGTTTCTCACGGTCGAGACCTCGCCCGTTGTCGATGACGCGGACCGCGACGTGGCCGCCTTCCTGCGAGGCGACGAGGCGGATTATGCCCTCCTCAGACTTGCCGGTGGCGGCTCGATCTTCGGGCGGCTCGACGCCATGATCGACGCTGTTGCGCAGCAGATGGACGAGGGGGTCGCCCAGCTCTTCGATGACAGACTTGTCAACCTCGGTGTCGCCGCCTTCGATTGAGAGCGTGATGTTCTTGCCGGTTTTGCGCGCCAGGTCGCGGATCAGTCTGGGATACTTTCCGAAAAGGCGATCGAGTGATTGCATGCGAGCGCGCATGACAGCGACCTGAATATCACTGGTGACGCGATCAAGGTCGCCGCTCACCTGGGTGACCGCTTCGCGCATTTCCTGAGTGACAGAGCTGGTCTGCACGATGCCGCGGGACAGCCCGCTCACCCGGTTTTTCTGCAAGACGAGCTCGCCAACCAGGTTGAGGAGTTGCTCCAGGCGACTGATCTCGACGCGAATGGTCTGCTCGATTTTGGCAGGGTGCACTGCGGCGGGCTTGTTGGATTTGACTTCAGCCGCCGGCTCCGGATTGGTTGGTGAGTTAGTCGGCGCATCGGACTGTTCGGCTGTCGGCGTTGCTTCGTCAACTTCGACGGCGCGAGCGGCCGAGGGCGCCTGCAGTACGTTTAGTTCGACACCATCACAATGAAGGGCCTGTTCTGGGGTTGCGCCTTCAGGCAAAGTGCTCTCAGCATCAAGATCATGGCCGAGCACAATGTCGGCGACTCGGCCACAGAGTGTGTCGATGGGCCACTGGCGAGCTTCACCCGCGCGGAGACCTTCAGTCTGGTTTTCGAGCAGCGCGATAACGCCTTCAATGCGCGGCAGCACTTGGGCGATATGTGACTCATCCAAGTCTTCAATGCGAGCGGATGCGATCTCAAGAACGCTGACCAGTGATGACATCTGCCCGAACTCGTAGAACTCCACACTGCGGGCGAGAGCTTCACACAGGACGGTGATCTCGTGAACGGCGTCGGATCTTGTGGCTTCGTCGCGCAGATGAGTGAGATGTGCCCGCAACTCCACGAGGGACTCTTCGAGATCGACAACCATGAAGTCGAGCAAGTCCGCTTTGTTTTCGGGGAGATTGAGCTCGTTGACAATAAGAACTGAGTTGGCGTCGCTTGCGTCAGTGTCTTGTGGTGTAGAGTCGGTGGTTGCGGGGGGCTCCGGTATTTCCTGCACTTCGGCTCGTGGCGGGGCACCGTGCTCTCCGGGCATTTTGCCGGCTCCCACAGCCTGAAGGCCTTGCACCAGCGAAGGCTCCGGCGCGGTCAGGTCGGCGCCAGCTCGGAGTTCGTCGAACTGCCGCTTGAGCAGGTCCACCGCATCAAGAAGCATGTCCATGATGAGCTTGTTGATGACGATGTCGCCGCGACGAGCTGCATTGAGAGCGTCCTCAGCGGCGTGGGCGATTGCAACGAGGTTGGTGAGCGCCATGAAGGATGCGCTGCCTTTGATGGTGTGCAGCGCGCGGAAGACCTGGTTGAGAAGATCTTCATCCTGCGGCATATTTTCAAGCCGGACGAGATCCCGATCGAGCGTGTCGAGGAGTTCGCCTGATTCAGTTAGAAAGTCTTGCAGGATTTCCGGGTCAACTTCATACACTGCTCAACGCTCCAATCCAAAGGCATCGCACGAATTGTTCACCATCACACCCTTGTTTTCTGATAGCAAAACCCTTGCGGATAAGGCGCCTGCTGGAACGAGGTGTTCAAGTTGCGCAGCGACTCCGAATGCCCAATAAAGAGCCATCCATCGTCAGCCAGCTGCTCATTAAACATCCCAACAACTTGTTCTTTCATCTGATCGTCGAAGTAGATCATGACGTTGCGGCAGAAGATGACATCCCACACGCCGTGTCGCTTGGCGGCGAGCCGATCTTTGAGATTGTGCCTCTCAAAGGTCACCATGGACTGAATGTCTGGATTGAGCACATGGTCGGCGCCATCCTCTGTGAAGTATCGGCTGAGCGCAACTTCCGGCGTCGTTCGGATGGAGTACTGTCCATACCGGCCCGAGCGAGCGACATGGAGAACCTTCTCGGAAATGTCTGTGCCGAGGATTTCGATATGCCAATCAGGAAGTCGAATGCCGAGCGTGCGGTGAAGCATGATCGCGAGGGTGTAGGGCTCCTCGCCGGAGGAGCAGGCGGCGGACCAGAGTCGCAGGCGTTTGGTATCGCTGCGGGCCTCGATTAGCTTGGGAAGGACATTACTCTCGAATACGTCGAGCTGTGGCTCGTTCCGAAAGAATGAAGTTTCGTTAATCGTAATGCGATTGAACATCTCCTGGAACTCATCATCCCGATATGGGCCAATGGTGAGGAAGGTGATGTACGGATCGAAGTTCTCCATCTCGAGCTCACTCAACCTGCGACCGAGACGAGATTCGAGCACATATTTCTTGGAAGCCTGGAAGTGAATGCCGCTGCGTTCATAGATGATTCGCTCAAGCTTGGCGAACTGCTCATCCGTCATCGCGATTTTGGTATTCGCTGTGGACGACATTCTGACTCCTCTCTTGTGCGCTCATCATGGCTGACTGCGCATCACGCTCCATTACCGTTCCAAAATGTTCGCCGCGGCAACGCTTGGGATCAGGCAGCTTGTTCAACTGCTGAATCAACAGCTCCTATCAGGTCTTTCCCAAAGAGCTTGTTTAGGTTCAGCAGGATCAGCAGGCGATCTTCAAGCTTGCCTACGCCGGAAATAAAATCTGAATTGACCGATGTGATCATTGCGGGCGGCGGCTCCACGATGTTCTTGCTGATGCGCAGCACCTCGTGCACGCGATCGACAATGAAGCCAAGCACCCGGCCTGCGACTTCCACAACGACGATTCGGCTGTCCTGATCGAACTCGCGCGTCTCCATGCCAAACCGGCGACGAAGATCGAGCACCGGAATGATGCGCCCGCGCAGGTTGATGACACCTTCGACCTCAGGCGGACTGTGCGGCGCCCGAGTGATGTCCATCATCCTGTTGATTTCCTGCACCGCGAGGATGTCAATCGCGAACTCTTCTCCGCCCACCTCGAAGGAGACAAGCTGGAGGTGTTCGCCTCCTGCGTGCGGACTATCCAGGGCGCTCCTTGCTGTGCTTTGGGCTGTCGCCGTCATGTATGCAACTCCAATTGACGAATCCGTTGATGCAGCGCTGCCACGATGCTCAGCCCGGTGCTGAATCCAGCGAGGATGTCGTTCCTATCGGCCTGTTCTCCAAAGCACTCAAGCTGGCGCCGCCTTGCTTCATCTGGCTCTCAACCACTTGTTTATGCGAGAGAGCACCCTTCGGCGACTGCGGCAGCGGCAAGAATGCGCCGGGATTACGACCTATAAGCTGCTGCGCTGGGTGTTCAAGGCAATGGAAGCGGGCGCATTTCATTCACCGCGATAGATCGTGCCTATGTGTGTCGATAAGGAAGACGCCGCGTGGCGATCGCGCCAGTCGAATAGATGGGGCAGAGGCAGACTGAGGAGGTTTGGTGTGAATGTTGCAATTCTCAGCGGATTGGCGCCAAGCCGTGAAGTTGACGGCGTGTGCTTTGATGTTGCGCGCACAATCGCGGAGCATGGGATCGGTGTGCACCTGGTTCTTGCGCACACGCGAGGGAAGCCTTCGCATCAGCGCATTGGCCGCCTTGCGGTTTATCGGATGTTGTCGACGCCGGTGAGTTTATCTCCGATTCAAACGCTTCTGCGAGAACGAGCGGAAGCGAGACGGCTTCTCAGCGATATCATGCGCATGGAAAATGTAGATGTTCTGGAAGCGCCCGTTTCATGCGCTCCGGCGCTTCTTTCAGTGCGCGCGATTGGGTCAGGACGGGAGACGGCGCTTGTGCTTCGTGATGAGGAGATCAATGCTCCGTGTGCGATTGGGTCTGCGACACTGGCCGAGATGGCGCGCGCCGCGGCGGACGGTCTGGTAATGCCAGGCTTGTCTGCACACGCGAGGATTCAGATCTATCGCCGAGCTGTTCGGAATCGCTTGTCGATTCAGCGGAAGCGGGGGAGACGGGCGCAGCTTGAGGCTCAGTCGAGTTTGATCGAGGCGAGCCCGATGCGGGGAAAGGGTGTCTCGGTGGCCGACGCTACTTGGGCGATGTCATAAATGGATTGGCGCCTGCTTGGCGCCTGCATCGTGGGCGGCTTGGTGGATAGCCCAGAAGTGGGCGAAAGATTCATGGATTGAGTATTGCTGGGCGTGTTCGTGGGCGGCGCGACCCATTGTTTGCCGTAAGGATTGGTTGGTGATGAGGTTGATGCAGGCGTCGCGCCATCGGCGGGAGGACTTGCCGGGCAGGACGAAGCCGGTGACACCATCGTTGACGATCTCTTTGGGGCCGCCTTGATCAGAGACGAGCACAGGGAGCCCGGAGCTTTGACTTTCGATCACGACCTGGCCGAGCGTGTCGGTGAGAGAAGGAAAGACGAAAAGATCGGCGGAGGCGTAGAGCTGGGAGAGTTCATCGCCGTGCTTGAATCCGAGGAAGTGAGCGTCGGTGTTGGCGAGGGCTCGCTGCATCTGTGCGCTGTAGGGTCCATCGCCGATGATGACGAGCTCAGCGCAGATGCCGCGCGATTGGCAAGCGCGATGGACGTGGGGCCAGAAGTCGGTGAGTAATGGCAGGTTTTTTTCAATGCTGAGGCGGCCGGTGTAGAGCACCTTCACACTCTCGGCGCTGAGTCCGTAAGCGGGCCAATTAGAGATCTTGCGAAACGAAGGCTGGAAGGAACTCAGAGCGATGCCAGGCGTAAGGCGCTTCATGCGCTGATGGTCGACACCATGCAGTGTGAGGGCGTCGATGTACTCCTGGCTGCGCATCAGGATGGTGGTGAATCGGCGATAGAAACGGCGCATGTGTTCGACAGTAATTCTGGTGTAGACCGCGTCATTGAAGAGATGGTCGATATACGCTGGATAGTCGGTGTGGTAGACGCCGACGAGGGGAACGTGAAGAAATCGAGCGGCGAGACGGCCGGCGAGGCCGACCGGCCCAGGCGTTGACACATGGATGACATGGGGCCGGAGCCTGGTTGCCAGTCGCAGCAGGGGGACGATCGGGGGGAGCACGAGGTCGAGATTTTCGTAGCTGGGAATTTTTTTTCGCAGCCGAGGAGTGAAGTTGTGGATATACGGCGCCTCGGGGATGTGGAAGCGCGTGCTGGTGGCGATATGAAGATTGCGACCGGAGATTTGCGCCTGCTCGCCCATATTCAAGATGAATCGACAGACGCCGCTGACATCACCAAGCGTGTCGGTGAAGAGCAAGAGCCGTAACGGCTCATGTTCATCTGAATGGGGTGGACAGCCGGTGGAATGCGACTCACCATGCATGGGGTCCAGTTGGAGGGCATCCGGCATCGGGCGGTCTCTCCTGAAAAGATCAGTCAATTGCGAATGCTGGATTCGCAGGCATCCTGACAGAAACCACTTCGGATCGTTGGAGCACATCGGATGAAACGACAACTCAGGTTGGATCGAATCGTTAAGACTTTCGTTGCGGCTGCAATGTTTGCGACCGTGACTGCGGGTGCGGGATGCCAATCGCTTTCGGACGCGCTCGGGGGGCTTGACAGGCCTTCGGCGCGCATCGCGAACGCCTCTGTCGGAGATCTGTCGCTTGATGGAGCGACACTTCTCTTTGAAGTGGACGTCTCGAATCCGTACGGCGTTCCGCTGCCATTGGCGTCCATGAAGTATGGGCTTGCGAGCGGCGGACGGCAGGTCTTGGATGGGGGTTCGGAGTTGAGCGGCGTGGTGCCGGCGTATGGGTCGCGGACGATCGCGCTGCCTGTTGCACTGAGGTTTGATGATCTGCTCGCGGCGTTATCCGGTGTTCGGCCGGGATCGCTGATTCCATATGAAGCTGACGTCGAGCTTTCTGTTGATGCGCCGGGCGTTGGGCCTCTGGCGCTTCCGCTGAGCAAGAAGGGGGAGTTGCCTATTCCGGCGGTTCCCGATGTGAAGCTTGTTGGTGTTGACTGGGATGAGTTGTCTCTCAGCCGGGCGGCGGGGACGGTGAACATGCAGCTCACCAACACAAACGAGTTTGAGTTTAATTTGTCTGGTTTGAGCACGAATCTGGCGCTGGGCGGACAGCAGGTGGCGAAGACGGGGCTGGCGCAGCCGATGCGGTTTGCAGCTGGGCAAGCGCAGGAGATTGCGATTCCGATCTCCTTTTCACCAAGTAGTTTGGGATTCGGGCTGTTTCGGGCGTTGACAGGCGATTCGGCGGCGTACGAACTTAATGGCGAGATGGAGCTTCAGACTCCGTTCGGGCCTTTGCGGACGCCTTTCAGCACGAGCGGGAAGACGCCGCTTCGATAATGTAGAGGCCTGTTTGGGCGCATGTAAATAGGCTGCGATCTTTCGACCGCAGCCTGATTTGTTCATTCGTTCTTTGCTCGTTGGATGTTCGGCGAGTTGCGATCAACCCTTCTTCAGGGAATCACGAATCTCGCGGAGCAGGATGATGTCTTCCGCAGGAGGTGGCGGGGGCGCAGCTTCCTGCTCTTTCTCAAACTTCTTCTTCGCGGAGTTCATGATTTTGATGACGATGAACAGCGCAAAGGCGACGATGATGAAGTTGATCGTGACATTGACAAACTCGCCCCAATACATGGCGACTTCAGGCGTGACGACTTCTCCGGCGTCGTTTAAGGCGCCTTCTTTGAGGACAATTTTTTTGTCAGCAAAATCGAGTCCGCCCATGAGGTAGCCAAGAGGCGGCATCATGACTTTGTCGACGAGCGTCTTGATGATGGCTCCGAAGGAGACGCCGATGATGATGCCGACGGCCATATCGACGACGTTGCCGCGCATAGCGAAATCGCGAAACTCTTTAATGAAACCCACTGTTGTTCTCCTTTTCTCATGCCCACACGAGGAACTGCCCCCGCGATTTCTGAATCCACACGCCCGCTCCTTGGCGCGCATGAGACAGCCACAACGGTATCACGAACATGGGGGGTATGCCCTTTGGCGTTGTGGCAGCCGCGTCGCGGCCGCGAGGGACATGTCAGCAGCGGGATCAACTCATCGGGAGCTTCTTGGCGCGCCAAAGGCGTTTGAGGTGTTGGAGATCGACGGGCTCGGTGATGACGCCTGAGGAGTCGATGCGCTGAAGGAGGGCGCCGGCGTTGTCGAGGTAGACCTTGCTATCGGCGGCGTTTTCATTGGTGCGGGTTGTTAGAAGCCAGACGGCGTTTTTGGGAGCGTTGGTGTCTGACTTCTCGATGGGTTCGAGCAGGTCGCGGCGGAGCGCAATTTCGGAGTCATTGGTGTTGTATTGGTAGAAGTTGAAGACGGCGGCGGCGCCGTGTTGCGCGAGTATGCGCGGAAGGAGCCGCGCAGTGACAAGCGAGACATATGCCTGGGGTGGCGTTTTCCAGCTCTTGATAATCGGCGGGGCGCCCGGTTGATCGATTGTCACTTTGATGGAGTCGCTCTGACGGACGCCTGATTCGGTCCAGGTTTGTTTCGCCTGTCCTTGTTGAGAGATCATGCGCACAGTCCAGGCTTCTTCATCACTTTCGGCGGCGAGGAAGTAGATCGCTTCGGAATCAACGATGCCTTCGCCGGTGAGATATCGGGCGATCTGGTGGACGATGACTCCGGGATCGTGATCGGTGGTGCGCCACTTGCTTTGAGGCTTGCGTGGGTCGAGGTCGCCGCGATGGCCGAAGCGATGTTCGATGCGCTGGTAGGCGATTTCCTCGGCGTTTTTGTCGTTGCCGTTTGCTGCGGGTTTGTAAACGCGGAACCAGAGGGCCTTCTTAGCAAGGAGAGGTTCGAGATCGCGGGCTCCGAGGCTGGCGAGGACGGCGTCTCCAGCGAAGATGCCTGCGGCGCGTTCGCTGGCCATCTCTTCCGGATTACGAAACCGGGCGGTGGCAATGACCTGCTCGTACTGAGGACGGGTGCGCTCGAACATATCTTCGCCACTGTCAATTTGGAGAATGGCGAAGCGGCCGGGCGCGACCTCGAAGATGGTGTAGCCGGAAACGAATGTGACGCCGCCGATGCCGTTGGGAACGGTTGCATAGAAGCGGGAGGCGATCTTGTCGTTGATCTCAAGCGCGTCGTTGCGGTCGAAGATGCGCACAGTGGTTTTGCGGGTCTTGTCCTGATAAACCTTCTCACGCGTTTTTGTGAGGTCAGCAATGAGGGAGTCGGCGACGCCTGCTGTAGAAAGTTTTTTGTCATTCGAAATTGGGTTGTGCAGCTTGAGGAGCCAGGTGTTGTCGGGGCTGTGCATGGTGAATGCAGCCTGCCCTCCGGTCATCTGGGTTGTTTCGTAGCGGGCGCCGAGGGGGAGCTGGATAGAGAGCCCAACGCTGCGCACGAGGATGGGTCGTGCGAGTTCAAGTTCCTGGGCTGGCGGGGTTTGTGCGATCGCAGTGGGAGCCGTCGCCAGGGCGAGGATCGCGGCGGCGATGAGGAGCAGGGAGGTCATCCAGGAGCGGAGAGCGATGGCAGGCATGTTCGATTCTCTCATTTGGAGCAGGAATGGGAAGCGAGATCTGGCTGATTTTTCAGGCTGGCGGAGGGCCACCTGCCTAGACAATATCGGTGAAAAAGCGGGTGTGGGTTTTGCCCCCGCTTGACACTGGCGGTGACTTCTCTACATTTTCTGGCTCGCCTCGCTTTTCTGCGGGGCGGTTTCTGTCCACATGAGGACTCAGGCGTCCGTTGTTTTGGCATCGGACGTGCGTTTGTGCAGGCGACGATGGCGTCGTCAGAGGCCATTGTGTCGGGTCAGGCCGCTGAATTGAGGGGTTGTTTACCTCGTTTTTCAGTGGGAGTTTTGGATTGATGTCAGCCGGCCCTTGTTGGGGCGGCTATGAAGGATTAGGTGCAAAGCCAATGAGCGGCGGCAAGATCAGAATTCGGATGGAGGCGTATGACCATCAGGCGCTCGATGCCTCCGCGAAGGAAATTGTCGAGCACGCCAAGCGCACGAATGCACGAGTGGCGGGTCCGATCCCGCTGCCGACGCGCATCGAGCGGTACACGGTTCTGCGCAGCCCTTTTATTGATAAGAAATCCCGCGAGCAGTTCGAGATTCGCACACATAAGCGAATTATCGATATCACCGAGCCCAATGCCCGGACGGTGGAGGCGCTGAATCGTCTCGTTGTCCCTGCAGGCGTCTTTGTGAGGATTCGCGCATAACGGTTTGTATTCATTAGCCGGCCCTTTTGAGGTCGGCTGTTTTCTTTGGTTGGCTCCTCTGCTTCGGTCGGGATGTTCCCGGAAGGCACGAGCGATCAGTCGACGGCTTAAGATTTAGCTTAGGTGCGTCGGCGAGAACGGGCCGCTTGAGCGGCGTTCTTCGAGAGATTCAGGACGAGAACAATGGCGATCTCACTACTTGGCAAAAAGCTTGGGATGACGCGATACTACACCGAGGACGGTGTTAGTATGCCGGTGACGGTGATTCAAACCGGGCCGTGCGTCGTCACGCAAGTGAGAACGCTTGAGACGGATGGGTACACCGCTGTCCAGATCGCGTTTGGCGACATGCAGGCACGCAACTCGACGATGCCGCTGATCGGGCACGATGCGAAGGCAGGGTCGGCGCCGAAACGGCATCATCGTGAGTTTCGTATTGGCGCTGATGAAGTCGCGAGCTACGAACTCGGCCAGGAGTTGACGGTCGATGCATTCGCGGATCATGCATTCGTGGATGTGATCGGGACAAGCAAGGGGAAGGGTTTTCAGGGGCCGATGAAGCGGCACCACTTCTCCGGGCTTGAGGCGAGTCACGGCGTTGAGCGCAAGCATCGCTCCGGTGGGTCGATCGGCGGGCATGCGACGAATCTGGGCACGGGTCCGAAAGTGAAAAAAGGCAAGCGGATGGCTGGGCATATGGGCGCTGAGCGCGTCACTGCTCGCTCGCTTGATGTTGTGAAGATTGATAGTGAGCAAGGTTTGCTGCTCGTCAAGGGCGCGGTTCCGGGCCATCGCAATGGTGTGGTGGAGATTCGGACGCCGCGAAGGTTGTATGCCCCGAAGGCGCGGAAGCAGACGGAGCGAATGAAGGGATAGATATTTGGTTTCTCGGCGACAGTCGCCGACGCTGGGTCGTGAAACGCGACGGTCCGGCGGCCCGAGAGGTCCCGAATGGGAAACCGCCGGGCGGAGCAACGCGAAGGAAACGCGCCGAGTCAACGTTGGGTTGTCCTCATTTGTGAAAGAGGCGAGCCAGCCGAGGCGACGCAGGATTCATACTTCACCGGATGGTCCGGGAGGGTGTGGAGACTCGAGAAGGCGGAAGGGTGATTGAGATTCCAACCATGGAAGTCCCCGTTTACGATATAACCGGCAAAGAGATCGGCACGATGTCGATCGATGAAGCCACTCTCGGTGGGCGCATTAATCATGCGCTCATCAAGCAGGCTTATGTGCGCTATCACGCGAACACGAGGCAGGGCTCCGCCCGGACTCGCAATCGCGGAAACGTCACGGGCTCGACGCGCAAGCTGTTCAAGCAAAAGGGCACAGGTCGTGCCCGCGTTGGCGCGAATCGATCGCCTATCCGCAAGGGCGGCGGCGTCACATTCTCAAAGACGAAATCGCGCGAGTCGTTTCGACCTGACATGCCGGTGAAGATGCGGCGCAAGGCTAATCGCAACGCGCTGCTTGCGAAGCTTGTTGATAATGAGGTTCGGGTGATTGACAACCTGACTCTTGACAAGCCGCACACGAAGGATTTTCTCAACTTGATCGCTGGTTGCAAGATCAACCGGACCGCTCTTGTGGCTGTGAATCCAGGCAACATGAACGTGCGGCTTTCTGCTCGAAATGTTCCGAATGTCACTGTCTGCCCGTCGCACGAGCTCACATGCTTCAACATGCTTAATCACCGGTTTCTGGTGATTGCGAAGCAGGAGCTTGAGGCGTGGCTTGCAGGCGACAGCTCCCGGACGGGCAAGGACGCGAAGTCCTACGTTCGTGAGAAGGGAGGCGTGTCGTGAAGAATCCGGTTCACGTTGTAAAACGTCCGCTCCTGACTGAGAAGAGCACATTCCTTGCGAATGAGCACAACCGGCACGCGTTCTTAGTTGCGGTTGATGCGCGCAAGACCGAGATCAAGGCGGCGGTTGAAGAGCTATACGGCGTACGAGTGTTGAAAGTATCGACACAGAACCGCAAGGCGCCAATGCGCCGGCTCAAATATGGATATGTGCCGGGCAAGACGACAAAGAAAGCTGTTGTAAAGCTGCATCCTGATGATGCGATTGAGTTGTTCTGAATCAGATGATGGGCTCAATGATTAACGAGCGAGTAGCAGTAGAGGACGAGTGATGACGATTCGAATCTACAAACCCACGAGCGCCGGACGCCGGAATGCTTCAGTAAATCTCCACACGGAGGTGACAAAGAAGAGTCCGGAGAAGTCGCTCCTGCGCCCGCTCCCCAAGAAGGGCGGACGGAATCATCATGGCAAGGTGACGGTGCGTGGTCGCGGCGGCGGGCATAAACGCCGGTACCGTCAGATTGATTTCAAGCGCACCGACCGCACTGATGTTGTCGGAAAAGTCATTGGGATTGAATACGACCCAAACCGCACTTGTCACATTGCGCTAATTGAGTACGCCGATGGCGTCAAGCGGTACATCCCGGCGCCGGTCGGGCTCAAGGATGGGGATACAGTTCTCGCTTCGCATGAATCGATCGAGCCGAAGGTCGGCAACTGCATGCCGATCAGGTGCATCCCGACGGGTTTGAATGTTCATCTTGTTGAGCTTCAGCCAGGTCGTGGCGGTCAGTTGTGTCGGTCGGCGGGGAGCTACGCCAGGCTGACGAACCGTGAGGGTCGCTTTGCGACGTTGGTGCTTCCTTCCGGTGAGATTCGTCAGGTTTCGATTGAGTGCCGGGCAACGATTGGGGTGGTCGGGAACACCGACCATCAGCAGCGTCGCTTGGGCAAAGCTGGCAAGAGCCGGCATCTTGGAAAAAGGCCGATTTCGCGCGGCGTCGCTCGGGATCACGCCTCGCATCCGCTGGGCGGCGGCGAAGGTCGCTCCAAGGGCGGCCGCGCTCCGGTGGGTCCGACGGGGACGCCATCCAAGGGCGGAACGACGCGCAATCGCAAACAGTATTCACAGAAGTTGATCATCCGTCGGCGCAAGAGCAGGCGCTACGGTCAGTTGCGTTGATTGGGATGATGAGTAGAGATATGCGGAGACGGTTATGAGCAGGTCGCTGAAAAAAGGCCCATATGTTGATGAGAAGCTCTACTTGAAGGTGGAGAAGCTGAATCAACAAAACAAACGAGAGCCCCTGAAGACGTGGGCGCGCCGGTGCACGATTGTCCCTGAGTTTGTCGGGCACACGTTTAAGGTGCATAACGGGCGCGTGTTTTATGACGTCTTCATCACCGAAGACATGGTGGGGCACAAGCTTGGCGAGTTCAGCCTCACGCGAACATTCCGTGGGCATACCAACAAGAAGGAAGGCGTCAGGAGTCGCTAATAGCAGGCCGGATTGAGTATTACGGTTTCCCAGCGATGAGAATGACCTGATCGGACGACAGGAAAACAAACGTGAAGATCAACGCCAATAGACTGAACGAGCGAATGAACGCGATCGGCGCCACGCCGGAACAGTTGGCGCCTGCAGTTGCCCGACCCGGGCTCAAGCAGGCTGACGCTGAAAGAGCGATTCGCAACTGGATGGCCGGCCGTCATCAACCCACCGCCAAAGCGCGCGATATCGCAACGCTCGCAGCCCAGCTTGGTTGTGATCTAAAGGACATCTCGCGGTTTGTGACGAAGTCGTGCTTCCAGCGATCAAGCTGGCGCAAGGCCAGATTGCTGGCGGACATGATTCGCGGCATGTCTGTGGTTGACGCGGAGACGGCGCTCGCCTTCAACAAACGAAGAGGCGCCGTCTTTGTTCTGAAAACTCTGAAAGCTGCGACGGATCAGGCGGAACATGCCGGCGCCGATGCGACGGCTTTGATCGTCTCTGAATCACGAGTTGACGAGGGGCCGATCATTAAACGATTCCATCCCAAGGATCGCGGACGAGCGCATCCGATCTGGAAACGAACGAGCCACATCATCATCGGCGTTGAGGAGGCGGCGTAATGGGACAGAAAGTCCATCCATATGGTTTCCGCGTTGGAATCACCGAGCCCTTCAAGAGCCGTTGGTATGCGCCCAAGGCGCTGTACGGCGAGTTGCTTGTCGAGGACTATCGCATTCGCCAGTTTGTGGATAAGCGACTGAACCGAATTCCACCTTTCGCCGCTGTGAGTGACATTCACATAGAGCGCACGCGCGAAGAGCTGAAAGTGATCGTCAAGACCGCTCGGCCGGGACTGGTAATCGGACCGAAAGGCGCCGAGGTCGATCGGCTGACGGAAGAGCTTCAGTATTTGACGGGTCGGAAGGTCTCCATTGGGATTGTTGAGATCAAGAACCCGGACATGAACGCGCAGCTGATCGCCGAGGGAATCGCGGAGCAACTCAAGAAGCGAGCCAGCTTCCGACGGATTGTGAAGATGCGAGCCGAGGGCGCGATGCAAAGCGGCGCCAAGGGCGTGCGCATTCTTCTTGCTGGTCGCTTGGGCGGCGCGGAAATGAGCCGTCGTTTGGACAATCGCCTCGGGTCCATTCCTTTGTCAACACTTCAAGCGAATATCGACTACGGCTTTGCTGAGTCGTTCACGACGTATGGAGTGATTGGTGTGAAGGTGTGGGTGTGCAAGGGTCTTTATTCAGAGGAAGAGGACGAAGCGACCGCGACCAAGGCTGCCGGCGGACGTGGCCGGGCTCGTGGCCGGCACTAAGTTTTTTGATTGACGTATGAGTTTGTTGAATCAAGTGTTTGAACGTAAAGGAAGAGGTTGATCAATGCCTCGCATGCCGAAAAGAGTGAAGTTCCGGAAGGAGTTCCGCCGGGCCCGCGACCGCAAGGCGACAAAGGGCAACTTTGTCGCGTACGGCGATTACGGTTTGCAGTCGCTTGAACAAGTGTGGCTGACCGCGCGACAGATCGAGGCGGGTCGCATTGCTGCCCAGCACTTCCTTCGTCGTGATGGCAAGATTTACATCCGTGTGTTCCCGGACAAGCCGGTCTCGAAGAAGCCGCTGGAAACGCGCATGGGCAAGGGTAAGGCGGAAGTTGATTATTGGGCAGCGCGAGTGAAGCCCGGGACGATGCTGTACGAGATCAGCGGCGTCACGGAGGATCGAGCTCGCCGGGCGATGGTTCGTGTGGCGATGAAGATGCCGGTGCGTTGCCGGTTCGTAGGTCGGCGCGTGGCGATTTGAGGCTGAATTAACGATGAAGGCAATCGAAGTCCACAAACTGAACAACGAAGAGATCACGGTCGAGTTGCGCCGTCTGTTTCGCAAACTCTACGACTTGCGCACGCAAGGCGTCACAGAGAAGATCGAAGACGTCAGTCAGTTCAAGAAGGTCCGGCGCGATATTGCAAGGCTCAAGACTGAGCGACGCATGCGTGAGATCAAGCAGGAGGTATCCGCATGAGCCAGGCTGGCACAAGCGAAAAGAAGGCTGGAGCAATTACGGGTGTCAAGCTCGGCGTGGTTGAATCAGACCGGTGCGATAAAACGCGCAAGGTCGTCGTGAGCTACGTGGCGCAGCACCCGAAGTACGGCAAGTACCTGCGGAAGCGAACTGTGCTTCAGATTCATGATGAGGCCAATGAGTCGCACCTGGGAGATCAGGTCGAGGTGGCGCCGTGCCGACCGATGAGCAAAACAAAACGATGGAAACTGGTGCGCGTTGTTCGACGCGCTCCTGGGTCGTAAGCGCCCGTAAGGGTCACTGATAGAGAAGCGAAACAGCGATGATTCAGCAAGAGACAAGATGTGAAGTCGCGGATAACTCCGGCGCCAAGATTGCGTATGTGATTCGCGTTCTTGGCGGCTCGACGGCGCGCGGGAAGTACACCCGGCGAACTGCGGGCATTGGCGACAAGGTAATTTGCTCCGTGAAGAAAGCGCTTCCAGGGGCGGACATTAAGCCCGGCACGAAAGTGACAGCGGTCGTTGTGCGGACGAAATATCCGACTCGGCGCCCGGATGGCTCTGTGGTGCGGTTTGATTCGAATGCAGTTGTGCTGATCGGCGACGATGGCAATCCACGCGGGACGCGCATCTTTGGCGCTGTGGCTCGCGAGTTGCGAGATCAGAACTACATGAAGATCGTCTCTCTTGCGTCGGAGGTGGTGTGAGATGCCAAGGCACGTTCGGAAAGGCGATACAGTTATTGTCACTGCAGGCGACCATCGCGGAAAGACAGGCCCTGTTCTGCGCGTCATTCCCGATGAAGACCGCGTGATTGTGCAGGGTGTGAACCTCAAGACCAAGCACATGAAGCCATCGCGTATGACGCAGGGTGGGATTGTGACGCGCGAGGCTCCGATTCAGCTTTCAAACGTCAGCCCCATGATTGACGGCAAGCTGACGCGCGTTCGCTTCGAGACGCGCGATGATGGATCGAAGGTTCGCGTCGCGGTTCGCGGAGGCGGCGAGTTGAGCGTGGTGCATGGGCCGCGCGATGGCAAAAAGGCTGGTCCTTCTCCATCGTCGTCGGCTGCTTCACCGTCGAAGAAGAAAACAAAGAAGGCCGCTTCCAAAAAAGCTGTAAGCAAGAATAAGACCAAGAAGAAAGTCAAGAAGAAGACCAAGAAGGCGTAAGGCAGAGCGATGGCAAGCGATAAGAAAAAAGAAAAAGACGGCGGCGCAGCGGCTCCAGAAGCGCCCGCCAATCCTTCGCGGCTGAAGACGCTCTACGATGAGCAGATCGGCGCAGAGCTTGGCGAGAAGTTCGGCCGGACCAACGTCATGAGCCGTCCGAAGCTGGAAAAGATCATCCTGAATGTGAACATGGGGCGGCATCTTGAGAACAACAAGATTCCGCCGAATGTAAAGGCGACGGTGATCGACACGTTGACGACGGTGACGGGCCAGAAGCCGACAGTCATCACGGCGCGCAAGTCCGTTTCAAACTTTAAGGTGCGTGAAGGCGCTGAGACGGCTGTTCGTGTCACGTTGCGCCGCGATCATATGTGGCACTTTCTCGACCGGCTAATCAATCTCGCTACGCCGCGAATCAAGGACTTCCGGGGTTTGTCGGAGAAGAGCTTTGACGCTGGCGGTAACTATTCGATGGGCCTGACCGAGCAGGGAGTCTTTCCTGAGATCGACATGGCTAAAGTGAACTTCACTCATGGCATGAACATCAACATGGTGTTTAGCAACTCCAGCCCGGAGTTGAGCAGGCATATTTTAGAGCGGCTTGGAATGCCGTTCCGCAAACGGGAGAATGAGTAAAAATGGCAACGAAAGCGCAAGTTGCAAGGTCGAAGCGCGAGCCGAAATTTAGCACGCGCAAGGTTCGGCGCTGTGAGCTCACAGGCCGGCCGCGAGGTGTCTATCGCAAGTTTCGTGTGAGTCGCATTATGTTGCGCAAGTTGGCGCTTGAAGGGAAGATTCCCGGCATGCGCAAGGCGAGTTGGTAACTGAAGACGAGTTGACGACCGGAGCGCATGTTTCGCCCGGCGAGATGGAAACGGAAGGCTGGAAGTAGACCATGGCGATGAGCGATCCCATTGCTGACATGCTCACGCGTATTCGAAACGCGGTGGGGAATGAACGCAAGACCGTGAAGTGCCTGAACAGCAAAGTCTGTCGCGGCGTGGCGGACGTGCTGAAGGGCGAGGGTTACATCAATGATTTCGATGTGATCGATGACGGGTTGCAGGGAGTTATTCGCGTGAAGCTGAAGTACGGCCCGCGCGGCGAGCAGGTGCTGCATCGGCTAACGCGCGAATCGCGCCCCGGACGCCGTGTGTATCGAAAGGCCGATGATCTGCCCAAGCCCAAGCAGGGGCTGGGTATCTGCATCGTGTCAACGTCATCCGGCGTTCTATCGGATCGGCAGTGCCGAGAGAAGCGTGTCGGTGGAGAGTTGCTCGCAACCGTGGAGTGATCGGTCGCTGAGACCAGGAGTTTGGCAATGTCGCGTATTGGAAAACAACCAGTTGAGATCCCAAGCGGCGTGTCCGTGACGATTAAGGATCGGCATGTGACCGTTGAATCGGGTGGGAAGTCACTGACGATGGAGCACCGGCCCGAAGTCAGTGTCACATGGGATGAAGGCGAGAAGAACATTCTCGTTGCGATTGATGAGAAAGATCAGAACAACAAGCCAATTCGCGCTTACTGGGGACTCACTCGTTCGTTGATTCAGAACATGGTCGAAGGCGTCACGAAGGGGTACGAGAAGAAGCTCGAAGTGGTTGGCGTCGGCTGGGGCGCGGTGGTGAACGGCCAGCAGCTTGAACTCAAGCTGGGCTTTGCCAACGTGGTGACGGTCGCCATCCCAATGGGAGTGGATGTTTCAGTGGAGCGAGCGGTGATCACAATCAAGGGCGCGGACAAGCAGGCGGTCGGTGAGTTCGCCGCCAAGACGCGCGCTAAGCGTAAGCCCGAGCCATACAACGGCAAGGGAATCAGGTACTTGGGCGAGGCGGTCCGTCGCAAGCAGGGCAAGGTGTTCGGCAGCTAAGCAGCCAACGCGGTAGAGAAGCGGTAAGAAGATTATGGACAAGAACAAAGCCAAGACAAAAAGAAGAAAACGCCGGCATATCAGTCTGCGCAAGCGAGTGATCGGCACGCCGGAGCGCCCGCGCCTCTGCGTCAACAAAACGCTCAAGCATATGCACGTGCAGATTATTGATGATCTGGCCGGCAGGACGCTTGTGAGCGCGTCAACGCAGGAGAAGTCGCTGGGGCTTTCGAATACGGGAAATGTGGCCGCAGCGTCAGCGGTTGGAAAAGCGCTGGCGGAGAAGGCCAAGGAAGCGGGCATTGACGCCGTCGTCTTTGATCGCGCGGGGTATCGATATCACGGGCGTGTCAAGGCGCTCGCGGATGCAGTGCGCAAATCGGGACTCAAGGTCTGATTGATTGGAGTGGAGGGCGTTCAACCTTCTGCACAGGTTCATACACGATTCACACAGGTTCATGACTTATGCCAGAGCTTCTAGACGAAACATCACAGCTTGAAAGCACAACCGTCGGCGTTTTCCGAACTGCCGCAACTATTAAGGGCGGCAGGCGTTTCAGCTTCAGCTCGCTCGTTGTGGTTGGAAATCGCCACGGGCAAGTGGGGCACGGGTACGGGAAGGCCAACGAGGTTCCCTCCGCCATCGAAAAGGCGCAGAAGGAAGCCAAGCGAAGCCTCATTCACGTTCCGCTGCATGGAACAACGATCCCTCACGAGGTGATCGGACGCTTCGGCGCTTCGCAGGTCAAGCTTATTCCGGCTTCACCCGGAACGGGCGTTGTTGCAGGGGCGCCAGTTCGAGCGGTGCTCGAAATGCTTGGCGTGACGGACTGCCTGACCAAGTGCTATGGCTCAACAAACAAGCAAAACGTAGTAAAGGCCGCCATTGAAGGTCTGAAGGCTCTTCAGACGCGCGCTGATGTCGCGGACCTGCGCGGCGTCTCCATCGAGAGCACCACTGTCGATGAGATGATCGACCGCGGACGCGCGTTCCTGCCTTCGCAAGGTTCCGGCGGCGAAAAGATGAAAGCTCCAGTCAACACGGTGGGCCAGGGCAAAGGCGGCAGCCGAGGTGGTCGTGGTGGTGGTCGCGGCGGCGGCAGAGGCGGGCGCGGCGGTGGCGGTGGTGGAGGTGGACGAGGTCGCACTGACCATGTCGCGCCAGCAGCTGAGAGCTCGCCCGCTTCAGAGGCCCCCGCGCCTTCTTCAGATGAATCCGCATAAGAAAGAGCAAACAACACGCCCAGGCAAGTAGAAGCACGAAGAGATTTTTCGCCATGATGATCCATGAAATTACATCTGTAGTCGGTCGCCACAAATCGCGCAAGCGCGTCGGTCGTGGTCGCGGGAGCGGTGTCGGGAAGACGTCCGGGCGCGGGCACAACGGCGCCGCCAGCCGGGCTGGGTACAGCCGGAAGCTCGCGTTCGAGGGCGGGCAGATGCCTTACTTCCGCCGGCTTCCGAAGCGCGGCTTTACCAACGTCAACTTCCGCACACTCTTCTGGATCGTGAACCTCGGCAGCATTATCGATCATCCATCCTTCAAGAATGGTGGCGACATCACTTCCGAAGCGCTCATCAACGCTGGGCTGATCCGGGACTCCAAGAGGCCATTGAAGATTCTTGGTGGTCTTGGGGAGGACCGCGAGTCGTTGGGCGTCAAGCTCAATGTCAACGCTGCCCGAGTAACCGCGAATGCGCGCAAGCTGATCGAGGAGGCCGGCGGCTCTGTCACTGAGACCGGCACCCGTCGTGACCGCGTCCGTGGGATCGACCGCGACAGTTCCGATCGCACGCCCAGTAATCTCACCAAGAAGCTCAATCGCGGGAACAAGAAAAAGAAGTAGGTGTTCTGCGAACACGCTTCCGGGAACGAAAGCAATTGCGGCGAAATAAAGAGTCGCCGAGGAGCCTGGTCAGCACATGCTGCAAGCGATTATTAACATCTTCAAGATCCCCGAGTTGCGCAACAAGGTGCTCTTCACCCTTGGAATGCTCTCTGTGTATCGGATCGGATACTGGATTCCGATCCCCGGGATCGACCAAACGCTGCTGACGCAGATGATGGAGACGCAGGTTCAGCAGGGCACCGCCGCCGGTCGCGCTGCGACATTTGTCTCGATTTTTTCAGGCGGGAACTTCGGGCAGTCCACGATCTTTGGTCTTGGGATCATGCCCTACATTTCCGCTGCGATTATTTTCCAGATTCTCGGCTCTGTCTCTGAGCGTCTCAAGAAGCTCAAAGACGAGGGACCAACCGGTCAGCAGAAGATCACCGAGTGGACGCGCTACGCGACCATCGGCCTGTGTATTCTTCAGGCGATCGGGTGGCTCAGCTACATCAACGCCCAGAACCTCGTCTACGCAGGTTGGGCGGCGAACCCCACATGGTGGCTCATGGCGATCACCGCGATGACCGCGGGCACCGTCTTTCTTATGTGGCTTGGCGAACAAATCGACAAGTACGGCATCGGCAACGGTGTCTCGCTCATTATCACCGCGGGCATTCTCGTACAAATGCCAGGCGCTGCGATGTGGGTGATTCAGAACTCACCGGTTGGGCAAATCGAATGGATCGGCTCTCTCGCGGGCGTGTCGAAAACGACGAGCGACCCTCAGATGAGCTGGATGGGCGTCATCTTCCTGGTGCTCTCGTTTGTATTCGTTGTTGCAGGATCGGTGCTCATCACCGTCGCCCAGCGCCGCATTCCGGTACAGCAAGCCAAGCATACGCGCGGACGCCGGGTCTACGGTGGCCAGCGTTCGTATCTCCCGCTGCGGGTCAATCATGGCGGCGTCATGCCGATCGTCTTTGCTTCGTCGCTGATGATTTTTCCGTCGGTTTTCTTCAGCTATATCGCTACGCACGCTCGCGAGAATGAACTCGCCGGCTGGTGGACGAACACTGCGGAGTTTTTCAGCGATTCCTTCCAGATGACTTCGTATCCCTACGCTGTCCTCTACATCCTGATGGTGTACTTCTTCTCCTACTTCTGGACCACCATTCAGTTCAACCCTGAGGAGATGTCCAAGCAGCTCCGCGATCATGGTTCGTTTATCCCGGGATTGCGGCCTGGGCCGCGCACGGCCGAGTACCTTGAGACGGTGATGGAGCGCATCACCTATGTCGGCGCCGGCTTCCTCGCGGTTATCGCGATCATTCCCATGCTGGTGCAGGCCGCCATGGGCATCCCGTTCTATGTCGCCGCCTTCCTGGGCGGCACGGGCCTGCTCATTGTCGTTTCGGTGGGGCTGGACTTCATTCAGCGGGTCGAAGCCAATCTGCTTATGCGGAACTATGCCGGCTTCCTCGGTGGGAATGAGCGAGGCCAGGGGCCCAAGATTCGAGGGCCGCGATGACCGTTCCGGCCCCAGTCCTACAGCTTCACCGAGAGGCCGTCAGCTTGCCTCACGGGCGGGAAAGGCTATTATCTGTGGCTCAGCCCGGTCAGCGGGTGGTGTCGACGGGGCCGCCTCGTTTTATGCGAATCAAGTCGGACCAAGAGATTGCCGGAATGCGACGAGCGGGTCGAATTGCCGCTCGCGCGTTGGCAGCCGGTGTAGCCGCCTGTGAGGAGGGTATTCCCGCTCGGCAAATCGACCGAGAGGTCAGTCAGAGTTTCGGCGCTGATGGCGCTGAGGCGCTTTTTCTTGGGTATCGGCAGGGTGCTTCCCCGCCTTTCCCCGCTTCAACCTGCATTTCCGTCAATCATGAGGTGGTGCATGGTGTCCCCGGCGACCGTCTGCTTGAGGCAGGCGATGTCGTCACGATTGATGTGGGTGTGCGGGCGCTCGATCCGGCGACGGGTCAGCGTTGGTGCGCTGACACCGCTACGACGGTGATCGTCGGCGGCGACAACCTGGTTTCCGCTTTGCTGGCCCCAAGCCTGGCTGAGCGGGAGCGGCTCGTGCGGGCGACCAAGGCGGCGCTTTCCCGAGCGATTGAAATGATCACGCCGGGCGTTGCGTGGTCCGAGGTCGCATCGGTGATGCACAGCGTCGCTGAGGCTGAGGGGCTGGGTGTCGTCCGCGATTATGTCGGCCATGGAATCGGTCGTGAGCTTCACGAGCCGCCCCGGGCGCCGGCTTTTCCTTCTCCGCTTCCGGGTGAACCGGGATCGTGGGTTGATTTCAAGCTCGCCGCGGGCATGGCGCTCGCGGTGGAGCCAATTTTCACGCTGGGCGTCCACAAAGCGCCGGGCGCGAATGTGACAGAGGTCTCCGTCAGAGACGATGGCTGGACCGTCGAGACAATCGATGGGTCGGTCGCGTGTCATGTGGAGCACACTGTCGCAGTGACAGAAGAGGGAGTGGAGGTTCTCACGCATGTGTGACCTCGCCCCCGCAAGGAGGATTTAGGCGCGAAAGCGCCGCCAGGATGCCAAAGCAGGATGATAAACTGACCATGGATGCCGAGGTGATTGATGCGCTGCCCAACGCGATGTTTCGCGTGAAGCTGCCCAACGAACACACCGTTATCGCCTATGTGTCCGGGAAGATGCGCAAGCACTATATTCGCATTCTCCCGGGTGACCGAGTGACGGTTGAAATGAGCCCGTACGACCTAACCAAAGCCCGGATCACCTATCGACACTGAGGCAGGCAAGAAGAACAGGCGCCACGGGGCGCTCAGATAGATATAGAAAAGCGAACGAGGCGAGTTATGAAGGTGAGATCAAGCGTCAAGAGAATTTGCAACAGTTGCAAGATTGTCCGCCGCAAAGGCAAAGTGCGGGTGATTTGCACAGCAGATCCCAAGCACAAGCAGGTGCAGGGTTGACATCGACAGCAGGACCGAACGTAGACCTCGTCTATTTCAAGTAAGGAGCCGGGACTATGCCCCGCATTGCAGGCGTTGACATCCCCGATCGAAAAAAGATTCGATACGCGATTCGATACATCCACGGGATCGGCCCGAAGATTGCTGACGACATTCTCGCAGCGACAGGGATCCCGCCGGAAACCAAAGCCAATGAGCTGACTGATCAGCAAATCTCAGCGCTCAACGGCGCCATTGATGGTGAGTATCTCGTCGAAGGCGCCTTGCGCCGGCAGGTCGGGCAGAACATCGCCCGACTCCGAGATATCCGCTGTTATCGTGGCGATCGACACCGTCACGGCCTGCCTGTGCATGGCCAGCGCACTCGCTGCAACGCCCGCACCCGTAAGGGCCGCAAGAAGACTGTCGCCGGCAAGAAGGGCGTGAAGGGCTGATCCACCAACGCGCCCTGCGGTGAGTAATCGCAGCGTCGCTATGAAAGACGAGCAGATATGGCTAAGAAAACCAAGAAAGTAAGAAAGAACGTCGTGCGCGGCGTCGCCCACATCAAAGCGACGTTTAACAACACGATTGTGACTGTCACCGACGCCAACGGCGAAACCGTTTGCTGGGATTCAGCCGGCACTATCGGCTTCAAAGGAGCTCGCAAAGCGACGCCCTTCGCCGCCACCCGCGCCGGTGAGGCGTGCGGCCAAAAGGCGCGCAAGATGGGCATGGTTGAGCTTGAAGTGAAAGTCAAGGGCGCCGGTCCGGGGCGTGAGTCGGCCATCACGGGCCTTTCCAGCACCGGCCTGCGCGTGACAGCGATTGAAGACCACACACCTGTGCCCCACAACGGGTGCAGGCCGCCCGGAAAGAGACGAGTCTGATCTGACTTAGAGATTAGACACTTCATGTTGTGCGGCGCACGAGAGAAGGCGCGGCGCAGGCGATTCAGCAGGCCTGTGTTCCGCCGCCGATGACGGGCGCCGTGTCGTTCACTCGACAAACTGCTGAACTGAGCATTGGAGTAATGAATCATGCGTATTCGCTGGCGCGGCCTTGAACTGCCGAGCAGAATCACAAGAGACCCGAACTATCCAACCGACACCTTCGGTCGCTTTGTCATTGAGCCTTTCGAGCGAGGCTTCGGAACAACGGTTGGCAACAGCCTCCGCCGAATCCTTCTTTCGAGCCTCGAAGGCGCTGCGATCACTGCGGTCAAGATCAAAGGCGCCGAGCATGAGTTCAGCGCTCTTCCCGGTGTGTATGAAGATGTTTCGGACATCATCCTGAACATCAAGCGTCTTGTTGTTCGCCTTGATGGTGATGTCAGCAAGACGATGCGCGTCGCCTGCTCCGGCCCTGGCGAGGTGACGGCTGACCTGATCGAAGCTGACACAGCGATCACGATTATCAATAAGGATCTTGTGCTCGCGACGCTGACGGAGCCCGTTGATTTTGAAGCGGAGTTCGTTGTCGAGAAGGGGCGCGGCTATGTGCCAGCCAGCGAGCAGTACGAGAATACTGAAGAGCAGGAAATCGGGCTGATTCCCATCGACGCGGTCTATTCGCCGGTGCAACGTGTGCGATATAAAACCGAGGACACGCGCGTCGGTCAGAAGACCAACTACGACAAGCTCATTCTCGATATCTGGTCCAACGGCACAACCAGCCCCGAGATGGCGCTGGTCGAGGCGGCCAAGATCCTGCGCAAGCATCTCAATCCATTCGTCCAGTACAGTGAAATCGGCGAGGAGCGAATCTCCGAAGAAGCCGCCGCGGCTGCGAGTGTTGATGAAGAGTTGATCCGCAAGTTGCAAATGCCCATCGGCGAGCTTGAGCTTTCCGTTCGCGCTTCCAACTGTCTGGAGTCTGCGCAGATCAACACTGTGGCGGATCTTGTCTCAAAGTCAGAGCCGGAGTTGCTCAAGGTGCGTTCATTCGGGAAAACATCGCTGCGCGAAGTGAAACGCAAGCTCACCGACATGCACCTGACACTAGGCGTCGCCCTCCCGGAAGGGTATACGTCTTCGGCGACAGCGATCGGAACGTATTAATCGGTTTTTTCAGTGTTAAATGAGTTGCGGCATTCGCCGTCTTGAAGATAGAGAACAGGCTGCCTCGCCCTAAAAAATCACGAGGCAAGCCCACCCGGAGCAATTAGTCATGCGACACCGCAAGGCAGGCTACAAACTCGGGCGCACTACGGCCCACAGAACCTCGACGCTGCGCAACCTCGCCGCCGGGCTCTTTGAGCACGGGCAGATCACAACGACTGTTCCGCGCGCCAAGGCGGTCCAGCCATTCGTCGAGAAGATCATCACACTTGCAAAACGCGGCGATCTACACGCCCGGCGCAATGTCATCGCCAAGCTCGGCGGCGACCGCACCGCCTTTGAATGGGTTGCGCTCCCGCCCAATGCCACCGAGAGTGAGAAGAAGGGTCGAGCAAAGGCCGTTAATGGCGCTTCGGACTACTTCGATCTTCCCGATGAGTCACAAGTCAAGCGCAACCGTTATGGCGATCTTGTCAAAGCTCCGCGTCTTGTGCGCCATATCTTCGAAAATGTCGCGCCACGCTATACCGATCGCGCCGGGGGGTACACGCGCATCGTTCGTATTGGCAAGTGTCGGCTCGGCGATGGTGGTGATCTTTGTGTTCTTCAGCTTGTGGGCAACGAGGAAGGCCCAGAGATCGGCGGACGCAAAAGTGTGCGCCGGCAAATCGCGGATCGCCGCACCGCCTTTGCCAAAGGGCTCCTGAAGGGCTCCGACAAGAGCAAGAAGAAAGCAGAGCCCGTCGCCGACGACTCGGGCGACTCAACCGAGGATTGAATCGACTCGCTATTTTCCAGGACTATTTGCGCCCCGGCTTATCCCGGGGCGTTTTTTCTTGGGCGCCCTCCGGCCGCGCCGATCTCACACTCAGCAGCCCACATTCGGTAGATTGTCACCTTCCATGCTCGCACAACTTCAAGACATCCAGGATCAGGGCCTCGTCGCGCTCGGCCAAGCCACTGACGCATCCGCGTTGGAGCAGTGGCGCATCGAGTATCTCGGCGCCAAGGGCAAACTCCGCGCTTGCATGGCTGGGCTTAAGGATGTCCCGCGCGACGAGAAACCCGCTGTCGGTAAACGTCTTAATGAACTCAAGACGGCGCTCGAGGCAGCATTCGAAGAAAAGCAGTCGTCAGCCGGCGGAGCAGCCAAGCCCGCCGGTCCCATGCTCGATCTCACTGAGCCGGGCATCCACCCGGGCATCGGCCGGCGTCATGTCATCACCCGCGTCCGCGAGGAGCTGTGTGAAGTCTTCGCGCGCATGGGCTTTGAGGTCGCGACGGGCCCGGAGCTCGAAGACGACGAACACAATTTCAGCAAACTCAACATCCCCGCAGACCATCCCGCTCGCGAGCCCATCGACAATTTCTACGTCGAAGAACCCAATCACGGGGCGGCGCCTCGTATGCTGCGCTCCCAGACCAGCACAGTGCAAATCCGCGTGATGGAGACGCGCGAGCCACCGGTGAAGATTGTCTCGCCCGGCCGCGTCTATCGTCCTGACACGGTTGACGCGACGCATTGCTTCATGTTTCACCAGATCGAAGGGCTCTATGTTGACCGCAATGTCACGATGGCGGATCTCAAGACTACACTTTTCCAATTCGCCCGCGCCTATTTCGGCACCGATGCAGAGATTCGCCTCGTCCCCAGCTACTTCCCCTTCACCGAGCCCAGCGCCGAGTTCTACATGAAGATTCGCCTCCGGCCCGATCAACCTGCACGCTGGATAGAGCTCGGCGGGTGCGGCATGGTTGATCCCGCTGTGCTGGAAGGCGTTGGCTGGGATCCCGAAGAATGGACGGGCTTCGCGTTCGGCTTCGGCATCGAGCGCATCGCCATGGGCAAGTACAGCATCCCTGACATTCGCATGCTCTTCGAGAACGACGTGCGATTCCTGCAACAGCTCTAACGAATCGTGGAGACAGACAAGCATGGCTGATGAGCAACCGCCAAACATGGACCCGAGCGAATCCGCCCGCCACGATGATGATGTCTTCGTCGCCCCGCCTCTCTCTGGGGATGATCTTGATGATCTCGCCGACCCTCCCGGCTGGCCCAAGGTGGTCGGGACGATCAGCATTGTCTTGGGGGCAGTGTCTCTAACATGCGGTGGTTGCAGCCTTATTATGAGCGCATTGCAAGGATATATGTTTCAGATGGCGGGGATGGATCCAACTCAGATACCGCCAACAACAAGCACGGTTCAATGGGTGGCGGGTGGCATCGGCATTGCTTGGACGATTTTGCTCATTATCGCGGGCATTATGCTTCTCAATCGAAATCAGGTGTCACGCATGCTGTTCCTTGTATACGCGGTTGGTTCTTTTGTTTTGCTGCTTTGGAGCATCAAGATTCAACTTGACATGGCAGCTGTAATAGCGCAATGGGTGCAGGACAATCCCGACACCGATTTTGCTAAAACTCAGCAGGGGCCGTTCGCGAAAATAGGCCCTCTGATTGGCGTAATCTTCACGATTATACTCGGGGGGCCGTGGCCACTTTTCTGCCTCATCTGGTTTGGCTTCATCAAACGCGAGCCCGACGACATGACTGGCGGCCTCGAACCCGCCGCATAATCATCTGAGCGACATTAAGTGCTTTCAATAGTGCTGATGCTGGCGCTGAGGCAAAGAAGGCCCGCCGATCACCGCGTCTCAGCTAAACGGGCGTCGAGGCCCGCACGAATATGCGGCCATTCCTCTTCGAGGATTGAATAGAAGACCGAATCGCGCCGGTGGCCATCATGCATAAGCATGTCCTGTCGGTGAATGCCTTCCTCCACTGCGCCGAGCTTGAGGATCGCAGCTCTGCTCTGTTTATTGCGGAAATCCGTTCGGAGTTGCACACGGATTGCGCCTTTTTCCTGGAAAGCGTGCTCGAGCATCAGCCGCTTCATTGCGGGGTTGATGCGCGTCCCCCTGGCCGACGGGCCGAGCCAGGTCCAGCCGATTTCGAGGCTTCGGTTTGCTGGAGCAATAGAAAGGTATGTGGTCATCCCTATTGGACAATCACTTCTCCGATCGATCACACAAAATGGAACCGTGAGCGCCGGGCCCAGCAAAAACTCAATGTACTCAGCAAATCCCCGCTCGTTCCAAGGTGTCGGAACTCGTGAGAAGTACCGAAACGTTTCAGCCGAAACAGCGGCGTTGCACAGTTCGGCCGCGTAATCAATTGAGAGTGGCTCGAGGCGAACAATATTCGACTCCAGAGTGACTGGTGTAATCCATTCGATTTGGTTCATTTGATAGCGCGCTATTTCGGGAGCAGTGATGTGGCTACCAACGTAGCTCCAGTGGCTGAACTCTTCACGCCGGCCTCGGCCAGTCTTTATTGAGAAAGAGACCGTCCTTGTAGAAGACTTCGCCGTCAGCTTCGATGGTTCCGCCGGGGGAGTTTGGACGAGGGCGCATGTCGCAGACCATGTCCCAGTGAAGAGCGGACTCATTGCTGTTTCCGGTTTCCGGGTAGCCGGCGCCGACGGCGGCGTGGAAGGTGCCGCCGATCTTTTCATCGAAGAGTGTATTGCGTGTGAACTCCTGGATTTCATAGTTTGTGCCGATGGCGATCTCGCCTAGATTGCGGGCGCCATCATCCTGATCGAGCATTTCAATAAGAAAATCTTCGCCTTTGGCGGCGCCGGCTTCCACAACGCGTCCCCCTTTGAAAACAAGGCGAATGCCACCTACCTCACGGCCGTTATAGACAGCGGGATAGTTGTAGTTAACAACGCCGTCAACGCCTTGCGGGCCGGTGAAAACTTCGCCATCGGGGAAGTTGTTGTCGCCGAAACAGTTAATCCATTTGGCGCCATCAATGCTGACGGTGAGGTCGGTCGCTCCGCCCGCTGCGGAGGTTTCTGTTGACCCGTCAGGGCCCGGGCGTCGGAATCGGAGTGTCTTCTTTTGATCGAGCCAGTCACGGACGCGCTGCTGGCGCTCGCGGATGTTTTCCCACGCTCCGACAGGGTTATCGAGATGGAGCAGACCGGCGCGAAAAACAAAGTCTTGGTATTGCGCGAGGCTCATTTCAGCGTCCTGAGCCGCGGCCTGGGTTGGGTATTGTGTAAGCACCCAGCGGAGGTCGCCGGAAGCAGCGCGCTTCATAAACGTGTTGAAGTAGGGTTTGCGCGCCTGCGAGGCGATGGCCTGGCGTTTGGGATCGATGCGCGACAAACTGCGCGTGTTGGTGTCGTCGATGAGGCGGATCATGCAGTCGGCGGTTTCGACTTCGTGCGCTGCGATGGGGGAGGTGAAGCGGAGCTGCTCTTCGGTGGCGTTTTCGGAGAAGGTGTCGATGAGGTCGTGGGAGCGGACTGTCCAGTAGGGGTGGCCGCCGGCTTCAAGGACGTGCTCAAAGACGGCGTGGATGAGGGGGAGGGCGATGGGGTCGCCGTGAATACCGACGACGTCGCCTTGTTTGACACGTGTGGAGAAGCGAACGAGGACGTCAGCAAGTTTGTCGAGGCGAGGGTCGCGCATGGTCGGTGCTTTCGTTGTGTGGTTTTGGATAAAGCTGCTGGTCAAGAGTTTTCTATTATGAGGTGGAGAAACCATCCTGTACTTATTAGTTGATTATTGGTCGATATGCTACGCGCAGGCTGGCGGCTTGTTGAGTTGATATGAAAAGTTCCAAATGTCCGCGAGGGTCTGATTCGAAAATCATGTTGCTCGATGCAATGACGCCTACGTTCCTTGACGCAGGCTCCGTGGTGTCAAGCAAACTCAATGAGGACTTGCAGTTGCTGGCGTCAATCTCGTGTGTCGCTGTGATTTGAGAGTCTTTAACACTCCAGTCTTTGCGAACATCAATCAGAACACGGCTGACGATCATGACATCCACGTCGAACTGATCAACGCTGTACACTTCTGCCAGCTTCACGTCATCAAGCTCAAACCGATCAGCGCCCGATGAAAACTCCACAGAGCGCACCATCAACACGCCTCCACGAAGTTCTGCTGTGGCGGCAGGTGTGCCGAGGAGAGATCTGGGAGACATACCACTGGGCATATCATCAGGTATTGGGCTCGAGATGAAGACCGCGAGGAGCGCCGGCGTTTCCTGGCCCTCCCATTTCACAACGGCCTGGGTTCTACCGTTGTCAGTGCGAGAAAATGTGATTGCGAGTGGCACAGGCTGATCGACATCGCTGGCGGTTGTCCACGTCTGACATCCTCCGAACGAGGTCAGGCCGCACAACAAGATCGCCAGCAAAACGCACTGGGGAACGCGAGATAACTGTCTTGCATGCGCGCCAAGAGCAATCGTTTTTGGCAACATCCATATGAGCCTTATTTTGTGTGAATTGCGGAATACACAGAATGCATATTCACGTTTCGTTGGGTTGTTCGAGAAGTTGGTTGCGAAGAGCATTCACTACCACATGCTTGGTTTCCGTCATGGTTGGACATGATTCACCGAGTTGTTCGTGGAGGCTGGTGACGGGCCTGCCAGGAAGGCCGCAGGGCACGATGAGCGAGAAGTGCGTCAGATCAGGGCGAACATTGAGGGCGAGGCCGTGTGTAGTCACCCACCGGCGAACGCGAATTCCAATTGCGCAGATCTTGGCGCTGGAAGCAGAGTTTGAGCAGTCGTCTGTGTCGCCGTCGCCAACCCAAACTCCGGTGGCGCAGGAATCCTGGTGCGCATCAACACCAAAGACCTCGCAGGCGTCGATGACTGCTTGTTCGAGTCGGCGCATGTATTCGTGCAAGCCGAGGCCGATGCGGTTGAGATCGACGATCGGGTAGACAACGAGCTGGCCTGGGCCGTGGTAGGTGATATCTCCGCCGCGATCGGTTTGGTGGACTTCGACGCCGAGGGTCTTGAGATGGGCATCGGTGGCGATGAGGTGCTCCCAAGCCGCAGGGCGGCGGCTGATCGTAATAACAGGTGGGTCGTGCTCGACGAGCAGGAGCACACCAGCGGGGGAGTCTCCGAGGCTCTGGCGGGATGCGAGGATGCGATCGCGGTGGGAGCATTGGGCCTCATAGGCGTCTTGGTAGGGCATCCGACCCAGATCCTGAACAGGAAGAGCGGCGTTCATGTTGGCAGTGAGAGGGGACTTTGGGATCACAGAGGAAGTTTAGCGGGAAGGTTCACGGAAAAACTGCCACGCCGGGGGAACCTCCGGTGGGAGGCTGCGAATGAAATGCTGGAGGAGATGGCGGCTGCGGGACATTTCTGTATGTCTCGCGGAGCGGCGCAGGCCTCATATTGCAGGTGCGTTGGCCTCCTCAAGAGGCCTCCGCCGCTTTCAGACCGGGAGAGATGGGTTCCGATGCCGCGCCGCTGATCGGTGAGTCGCTCTCGCGGGCTACGCGGTTGGAGCGCCCAACTGCTGTTGCGACCATGTGTAGACCTGTTCGCAGCGGGTCGCAGCCCCTTCCCAAGTCAGTGAGCGAATCTCAAAGGCGCCGTGACTGCGCAGTGTCTTGCTAAGCGGGGGGCGCGTGAGGACGGCGACAATTTTGTCTGCCATCTGATCAATATCCCAGAAGTCCACCTTGAGCGCATGGGTGAGGACTTCGGAGACGCCAGACTGTTTGCTGATGAGAACAGGCGTGTCCTGGCTGATGGCCTCCAGCGGCGCGATGCCGAAAGGTTCGCTGACGGAAGGCATGACGTACAGGTCAGCCATGCGGAAGATGCGTGAGACATGCGGGCCGCGCAGAAAGCCGGTGAAGAGCACTTTGTGTCCGATGCCCATCTTGGCGGCGAGTTCGATCATGTGGCGGGCCATATCACCTGAGCCAGCAACGACGAACTTGACATTGTCTACCTTTTCAAGAACGCGCTTGGCTGCAGCGATGAAATATTCGGGGCCCTTTTGCATCGTGATGCGCCCGAGGAAGAGAACAATTTTATCGCCCTCACGGACGCCTTCGGTCGCGACATCCGGCATGGAGCCGGGATCGATTCCGTTATAGCAGACGTGCACCTTCTCGCGCGAAAGACCGTAGCGATGGACGACGATCTTCTTCGTAAGCTCACTGACAGCGATAACGCCGATCGCACCGTGCATGCCTCGGCGTTCAATGTCATAGACGCGCTGGTTGACGTTTTCGCCGGAGCGATCGAACTCGGTGGAGTGGATATGAACGACAAGCGGATGGTTGGTGGCGCGGGCGATCGCGAGCCCGGCGGGGTAAGTCATCCAGTCGTGCGCATGGATGACATCGAAGCGCTCATTCCGGCAGAGGGCGAGGACGAGGGCCGCGTAGCGTTGGGCGTCATTGATGACATCGCCGCCGTAATCGGAGGAAGAGCTTCCGCCGGGCGGCAGTTCAACGGCATCCGCGGACGCTGCCTGCGCGGCGCCGAACGCCGTGAGCGAGGTGATTTCTTCTTCCCTCAGGGAGCCGGCTTCTCCGACCGGTGAAGTGTCGGTGTAGGTGCTGGACATCGCAGAGGGTGCAGCGATAAATGTTGTGTGCTTGAAATCAGCGCGCTGGTATCGCTGGGCAGCGACGGCGACTTCTTCTCCTTCGGGGAGTGGCGACTCGGGACTGAGCAGACGCACATGCGACGCGAAGGAGCGATCAACAGGCCTGGGGAGCACGAAGATAACTTCGTGCCCCGCAGCATCGAGGGCGCGAGTGAGCCCGTAGCACGCTGTGCCAAGTCCACCGCTGATGAACGGCGGGAATTCCCAGCCCAGCATCAATATTCGCATTTTGGCGTGCGCTCCATTTCGTAGTCGTGACCGATCAACGGAGGAAGTGATGTTGATCGGCTATTAATCGTCGTCTTCTGTGCCCTGCATGTCGCCGAGTTCGCGGAATGCAGCTTCGTAAGCGAGCAGGCACATTGTCGCAGTTTCAATTGATTCGCTGGCGCCCGCCTGGGCAAGGTCGATGGGCACCGGGGAACGGAAGGTAAAGAGGAAGTCATCGCTGCGGAAGTGCTCGAAGGGAAGCGGCCCCTTGTCGCAACCCATCTCCACCAGCTCCTCGTCGATCAGTTCTTCGAGTTTATCCCCAGTATGGAGGAGTTCAGCCTCGATGGACTCGCTGAGCCAGCGGTCTTTCATGTCGAGGACGACCCAGAGGACGTCATTCTCGAATCGGAGACGGTAGTGGGCCAGCTCAGCCGATTCCTTCGCCTCGCAGGCCAGATGGCCTGGCGAGAGCGTGATGGAGCCGAAGACGCCCGCCTCCTCAGCGCGATCGCGCACGGTTTCAAGCAGCCTCTGCACAGGTGCAGGAACGGTCTCTGGCTCCAACCTTGTCATGGGTGACATCCTTCGTGGTTCTCCTTACGGGGCGGATCATACCCTCGACAGAGTCAGCCGGCGGGGTGAAGGTGGACTATTCTGAGCGGCGATTGCCATGCCTGCCCGAACCGATCAACTTTGGACGACGCGCCGTCTTCTGACCTGGATGACCGATGCGTTCACGAGGGCGGAGCTTGATTCCCCCCGCCTTTGTGCTGAGTTGCTGGTGTCGCACGTGATCGGCTGTGAGCGGTTGCAGCTTTACATGGACGTGGATCGGCCTGCGACGGCGCTGGAGCGCGAGAGCCTGCGCGAGCTGACCGGGCGAGCTTTGAAGAACGAACCGATCCAGTATCTCGTTGGGGAGGCGTGGTTCTTCTCTTTGCCTTTTCACGCGGATAAGCGAGGTCTGATTCCGCGGCCCTCATCGGAAACGATCGTGGAGACGGTGTTGCAGCAGGCACGGGCAAGGCCGGCGCTGAAGCGCGGGCTGATCGCGGATATCTGCACGGGGTCGGGGTGTCTCGCGATTTCGCTCCTGAAGAATCTGCCAGAGGCGCGAGCAATCGCGACGGATATCTCCCCCGAGGCGCTGGAGCTGGCGCGGCTGAACGCGAGCAGGCATGGTGTGCTCGATCGGCTGGAGTTGCTTGAGGGGGATCTTCTCACGCCGCTTCGGGCACGGGCGGCGCCGGAGGGGTTTCACTGTCTTGTTGCGAATCCGCCCTACATCCCAGACACAGAGTGGGTGGATGTTCCCGCGAATGTGAAAGACTACGAGCCGGAGGGGGCTCTGCGCGGCGGGGCGGATGGACTGTGTTTTGTCAAACCTTTACTCAATGAGGCGCCGGAGTTTTTGGTGGAAGACGGTTTAATGGTGATCGAGGTTGCGTCTTCAACGGCGCCGGATGTGCTTGAGCTCGCGCGGGCTCAGGTAAATATCGCAGAGCCGCGAATCGAGGCGGATTTAGAGGGACATGACCGTGTGCTGGTGGCGATGAAGGCGTAGATTGGAGAAGTGCGGGAATCGCGCGAAGCGAGTCAGGCGTGCTGTTTTTTCAATGTGCAGCAGAGTGTGTCCCATGCTTTTCGCACATGCTCTTCGCGGGTCATCGCAGCGCCGATCGCAAAACGAAGAATAAAATGGTCAGCGCCATCGTGTGGGAGCGAAGTGTGCGTCATAAAGAGCTCGCCTGAATCATTGACGCGATCGAGGAGCGTGCGATTCAGCTCGTCCGTCCCTTTGGCGCGGAAGCAGATCAGACCAGCCGTGCGTTTGGCGGAAAGTTCGAAACGATCGTCATCTTGCACCCAGTTCTCAAACATCTCAGCCAGGCGCAGGTGTTCGCGAATGTGGGCCCGAAGACCGGCGAGGCCGAATCGTCGCATGACGAACCAGAGCTTGAGCGCCCGAAACCTTCTGCCCAGGGGCGCCTGCCAATCGCGGTAGTCGATGACGGCGCCAGTGTCGCTCGCCTGGTTGCGGAGGTACTCGGGAGTGACGGAGAGGGAGTCGATGAGCGAGGATCGATCGGTTGTCCAGAGGGCAGAGCAGTCAAAGTTCGTAAGCAGCCACTTGTGCGGATTAAAATTGAAACTGGTCGCTTGTTCGACACCCTCGATCATCCAGCGATGCTCAGGGCAGACAAGCATTGCGCCAACATAGGCAGCGTCGATGTGCAGCCAGGCGTTGTGCGCCGCTGCGATCGCGCCGATCTGTTCGACTGGGTCGATCGCGGTGGAGGAAGTTGTGCCAACCGTCGCGCAGATGAAGAAGGGAAGGCGGCCGTCGGTGAGATCCTCCTGAATCGCAGCTTCAAGCGCGTCTGGTTTCATCGCGTGATCGCCATCCACTTCGATCAGCCGGAGTTGGTCTTGCTCAAGCCCAATGATATTTGCCGCTTTGGCAAGCGAAGAGTGAGCCTGGTTGGATGTGTAGGCGACCAGCGAGTCGCGGATGTCGCGCAGGGTCATGCCTTGTTCCATAGCCCGTTGCTTGGCGCGATAACGTGCTGCGACCATCGCAATCATGACTGCTTCGCTCGCGGTGCCCTGAATCACACCGCCGCCATTTTCTGAATGGGAGAGGAAGGACACAGGCAGGCCGATCGCAGAGCCGAGCCAGTCAAGCATACGTGTTTCGATTTCGGTGCAGGCGGGGCTCGTTGACCAGAGCATGCCTTGCACGCCGAGTCCGGCGCTGACAAGTTCGCCGAGAATTGCGGGGACGCTTGCGTTAGCGGGAAAATAGCCGAAAAAATTTGGCGATTGCCAATGGGTCACCCCGGGCGTCACGATGCGGTCAAGATCGCTGAGGATGGCGGCGAAGTCCTCAGCCTCCTCGGGGGCCGCGAGCGGAAGCATCGCAGCAACATCCCCTGGCTCGACGCGGGAGCGAACAGGGCGCTCCTCTACGGTTTCGAGATAGTGTGCGATCCACTCAATGACCTGGGCGCCATGGACGCGCAGGTCGTCGGTGTGGAGAGGAGCAGGCGGCGGCTGATGAGGTGACGGCATCGCGCGAGGATAGCTTGGGCGCAGAGAAAAGGGCGGGATTGGAGTCCCGCCCGAGTGTTATTTACAAAGTTGGAAGGCTTTGCCGGCGAGATCAGCGCCCGCGGCTCTTGCCTTGATTTATCTGCTGGCTCATCTTGCGAAGTTCCTCTTCAACTCTACGGAAAAACTCACGGTCAAGGCCCTGGTACACCTCAAGCGACGGCGCCTTTTTAACCCAAGTGCGCAAGGCGGAGAGGTGTCGGCGGGCTTGGGAAATTTGACCGTGCCTGATGGCGCTCTCCATCTTACGCTGCAACTCGCCGGACTTGACCTGAGCAGTGGCGACATCCTCGCGGAACTGCTGCATGTACTCGTCACCATCCTGGCCGACCTCGACCCACTCATCAATCTGGAGCAGGTCCATCAACTCTTCGCGGGTGTCAGCGGTGCCATCAGAGAAGCCATACTTGGCAGCGTCGAGCGAGTTAAACGTAAGGATGCGGTTGCCATCTTCAGTGGAAACGATGTACTGGCCTTCAAGATCGTTGCGCCAGATCACCTTGCCGGTGTTGGGATCGATGTCGCAGGAGAGGTCCGTAGGCACCTCCATCGCGCGCATGATGAGCGGATCGTAGCCGCCGCGCTGCGAAGCCTTGGCCATCATCCGAAGAACTTTCTCAAGTTCTTCGCCGTCCATCCGTGTCGCCTTGCCGCCGGACATTGTGTAGCCAACGGAGCCACCGAAGTTACCTTCTTTCATAAATATCATTTCATCGACCACGATCGCGGTCATAGAGGCAGCGGAGATAGCTGACTCGATCCACGCGACGGTGCGATACTTCGTTTGGATCTCCTCCTCGATGACTTTATGAAGTTTTTCAATTTCGAAGAGGGCCCCGCCGCCGGAGTTGATGCGAAGAACAACGAGATTAACATTGTCGTCGGCAATGCGCTCGATGGATTCAGAGAGAGCGTCGGCGTTCATAAACGGGCCGACCATCTCTTCGAGCGTGATGAACGCGACGCGGGTGGCCCCAGCGCTCGCGATTGCATCTTCAGTACGATTATCTTCCATCTCATCGGCGGGATCAGTGACCGTCGTTCGTTCAATGGATTCGACATCGTCCATGAGAATAAACCGATCCTGCTCGATCCCAGCCGTCGAAAGCCGGAAGTACAAGAAGCTGTCGCCTTCACGGACAACTTCTCCTTCGAGAACGGTTCCATCTTTGAGCGTGACCGTGTCAGCGAACGCTGCGCCAACGAAAAGGCACGCTGCGAGCATGACAGTTAAGAATCTAAACAATTTGGTGCATCGGGTCATGGAGCTCCCTCGTCGGGGTGTGAGTAATTCGTGTGGAGATGATCTTGTGTGCGTCTGCCTTTTCCTGTGAACGACTTACCGGAGACGGCCTGGTGAGTTTCCTCGGCCGCTGGTCCGTCCATTGTTGGCGGACTGGAACGCGAGGCGAATGTCTTCAAGCTGTACGTCGATCTGCGCACGAATCTGACCCTCCGGATCGAAGACTTCCGCGTAGCGGGTCAGGAGCGAACGAAGCTGTTTGAGTTTGGTGCGGCGTTTGCCGAGTGCTTGCCGCGACCCTTGGTTGCCCAACTCAGCAATTTCCACCTGAATTCGTTTAAAGTCATCTTCTGCCCGATCAACGCCTTCACGCCACATCTCCAGGATGCGCTCAGAGCGCCCATCGACGATGTGGTAGTCGCGGCCGATATTGAGGTTGTAGACGAGATCGTCAAGCTTGTCGTATGTGCCCTTGGAAATGCGCAGGCGCTCTGCCATGTCAGCGTCGATGTTCAGAACATCGTTGCCCTCGAAGGTCCATTCGTCTTCATTGTCTCCGGCGCCGTCGTCGGTGAGGAGGGTCCAGCCATCACCGTCGGAGGGGCGGGGCTCACGCTCGATGTAAATCGGCGCGCCGCCCTCCCATTTGACGAAGAGCCAGTTTTCCATACGAGCCAACGCACGGATCAGCACCGGGTCATACCCGCCTTTGATGGCGAAACCTTCTGCGTGACCGAGACGGAGTGAAATCTGCTTTTCGTTGACCCAGTCGTCGCCGATATCGAAGTCGCCGAGGTCGCCGACGCCGCCGAGGACGCCCTCTTCGGTGAAGTACATCTCTGGGCTGACGAAAGGCAGGAAAGCGGCGCCAGCCTGGGCCCGCTTGATCCAGAAGACTACGCGGTGGCCTTCACCGAGTGTCTCCTCAATGATCGGTCCCAGGTCCTCAGCTGTAAAAAGTCCGTCAAAGCCCTGAACCCGTGTGCCGCAATCAAGTTTGATGATAATCACGTCCGGGTCATGCTCGAGCGCATCGTCGATAACGTCTTGTAGCGGCGTCGCTGTGATATCGCGGCCGAAATCTCCTTCAAACTCAGCGAGGTAAACTGCAGCCCCCGTCATATCTACTTCATCATCACCCCGGGCCGGGGTCTTCACAACATCGCGTGTCTTGCTCTTGATCGAAGCAGTCTTCCTCGCAACGTTACGCTTCACTTCCAGCACTTCGCTCTTCTGATATGTGGTCGGCGCCTTGATCCCGCCGCGGAAGGCGACCTCAATTCGGATTTCAGAATCCGTCTCTTCCAGAATCGTGCCTTCAATGATCTTGCCGCTGCGGAGGACGAGAACATCGTGAGTCTCAAGCTCAGGCGTCACGTCGGTGGTTTCCGCGCGCGCCGGTGAACTGGCGGTGAAGCTGACAGCGAGCGCGCATGTCATCATTGTCAACGCCAGAGCCGTGGCGAGTCTCTTCCTGAGCATGGATGCCTCCTTGAATCGGTTTCTGTCGGACGGCGAGCGTCCGCGGTCGGCGGTGATTCGGCGCTACGAAAGCGCAGACTTCACGCTATCTGGCGCGAAGCTCTTAGAGTATACGGGTGTTGTGGGGTGCGGTTCCAGCATGAAAATGAAGTCGAACTACCAATCAGGGGCTGTGAAGCCGTTTTTTTGCCATAATCAAGGCTTCTTCGGGGGAGGCGATGTCTCCAGCTAGGTAGGCGTCCTCAATTTCGCGCAAGGCGGCGCCCAGCGCAGGACCTTCAGCTTGGCCCGCTGCAATCAGATCTTCACCGGTGAGAATGGGCGAGGAGGGCAGGCCTGGGCCGATTTGTTCCAGTTCCCGGACGCGGGCGTCGAGTGCCTCAGCGTGGGCGGGATCAGTCGTCTTGAGCAGCGTCAGAGCGGGACCGAACCAGTCAGCCATCACGACTCGCTTCTGATCCGGGACCGCAAGTGTTAAGAACTGCGCCGCAAGCCGGCCGATCCCCTGCAAGATGGCTTTGAGTGAATCGCGTTCGTCGTTGGTCAGGCAGAGAGTTTTCCGGAGTTGGCGCACAGTTTCATCAACCCAGAGCCAGGTCGTCGGGGCGGGGCCATCTGTTTCATAACGACGATCAAGCGTCCAGGCAGCGAGAGCGAGTGTGAAGCCATCGTCGTCAGCGAGTGCGCCCAGCCGCGGACGGGGCTGGCCGAGCGAGCCTGAGGCGCCGAGTGTCGGCACGTCGAGCGTCAGCAGCTCAATAAGCCGGGCGGCCTCTAGCCGCGTCGAATGGCTGAGCATCTTCCGAAGTTCATTTCCGATGCGTTCGCGCGACACCCCGGCCAGTTCGGCAGCGTGCTCGCGGATCGCGCTCGCAGTTGAATCCTCAATAGAAAACCCAAGGCGGGCTGCGAAGCGCACCGCGCGCAGGGCGCGCAGGTGGTCCTCAGCCAGACGTTTATCAGGGTCGCCCACCGCGCGCACAACGCCGGCGCGAAGATCAGCCACGCCGTTCACAAGGTCAATGATTCTGCCTGTGATGTTGGCGCGGCGCTCAAGATCGGTAGCCTCCGCAAGCGGATCGAGAAAGAGCGCATTAATTGTGAAGTCACGCCGGCGGGCGTCGTGTTCTGCGTCGGAATAGTGCACGGTGTCCGGACGACGGCGGTCGGTGTAAGGGCCTTCTTCGCGGAAGGTCGCGACTTCGATCGTAACCCGATCAACGTGAACCAGCATCACGCCGAACGCAGCCCCGACTTCATTCGTAGAGCGAAAGAGTTCGCGGACTCTCTCAGGGTGAGCATCTGTCGCGACGTCGTAGTCTTCCGGATGCAGCCCCAGCAGCTCATCACGCACGCAGCCGCCATTGAAGTAGGCAACGTGGCCCGCGTCGACGAGCGTTCGGACGACGGCGGTGGCGACGGCTCGGGCGTTAGTGGAGCGAGTCATATCAGGGAGTGTACGGAAGACGATGCGATTGTTGTTCAGCATCCACCCCAGGCGCCCAGCAGCAGCGCGAGGTCCTGGGAGTTAATCCTGCCATCGCGGTTGATGTCTTCAATGCCGCCGGTCCCGCCCCACGCTTCGATGAGCAGGAAAAGATCGGGCGACGCGATGAACCGATCGCCGTCAAGATCTTCTGGGCAACGTCCCGGAATGGAGTCAGCCATCAGTAAAATGGCAGCGAACAGCTCTTCTCCTGTAGGAACGATCTGATTGGGAGGTAGAAGGAAGCCGAATACGCCCGTGTCGCGAAGTTCGAAGGTCCAGCTTGAGACATTTTGATCGCCAAAAACCCAATCGGTGAGCGAGCCCGCAGCAAACTGCCCGAGCACATGGTTGGGCTGGCCTGCGATGTAGGGTACGCCGTGCGTGCTCGTGAGCGATTCAGCAAGGGCCTGAGTGAGGAATCGCTCCTGCTGTGAGAGCGGCGCCGGGTCGTTGGTCCACGCCCACGGCGTGAGGACCAACTGCGAGAAGCTATGAATATCAAGGTGGGCCGCCAGCCGGGGCTGGCTTTGGATGAGATTGCGCAGGTTGCGCGATTCCGCCTCTGAGAACGGACTGGGTCCGCGATAGATGTTGCTCGTAGGCGTCGGCGATGAGCCGGGGCCTCCCCACTGGAAACTCCAGTTTCGATTCAAATCGACCCCGAACGATCCTTTCAGATTCGGGCGACGGTTCTTGCGCCAAAGACGATCATTGGTGAATGTGTACTGATATCCGTCGGGGTTGACAATGGGGACGATGACAATCTCAACTGTATCGAGCAGCGCCGTGACGCGCGGATCAGATTCGTACCTTCGCACTAGCTGATCCGCGACGTACATCGTCGCAGCGACCGTGATCCATTCGCGCGCATGCTGACACGCATTGATAACGATCGAAGGCCCGCCGGGCCTCCCGCCCAAACGCAAACCAAATGTGCGGCGGAACTCAAATGTGAATCCAAGGTCGAAGGGCCGCACCAGATCGGGTCGTAAGTTGGTGAGCACGCCAAGATAGTCATTGACGCCGTCGTAATCGTTGTAACTCTGGAAGAAAGTGACCGCGCCGCGATGTGCATCCGCTGGATCAGCCACCGGCGGGGCGGCAGACGCCTGGGCGTCAATAAGCTCCTGAATGTTTTCGTGAACAATCTCGAAGTCAAGTCCGGAGGTGTGAAGATCACCGATCTTGCCGGGCGCAATGCGAAAAAGCTGCGGACCAAGGCCCACAGCTTCACCCCAATGATCCTCCGAGATAGCGAGGATGGCGGCGAGGTCAGCGTCGTATTTGATGGTGACGCGGGCAAGTGCGTGTTTGTCATAGCGGACGACAGCAGCGGGTCTGTCAGCGGATATTTCAGTTTGCGCAACAGCACAAGCCGGATGAAACACAGCCAGGAAGAAGATCGCGAGAAATCGTCGCTGCATAGTGGGCCTCCGACTGAACAACGCGCTGCACGCGGATTTTCATCGATTCAGGGTTCATGATCCAGCCTTGAAAAGCGAGAATCGAGATTTCCAGAGGAACCTCGAGCCCACCAAAACGCACAGAAGCCAGCGTGACGGCTGGCTTCAAAGTGGCGCTGGCTGGATTCTCAAAAAGTGGGCCGTACTGGACTCGAACCAGTGACCTTCCGCGTGTCGGGCGGACGCTCTAGCCAACTGAGCTAACGGCCCCAGAGAAGACGGGCGGAGTATACACAGGGAATAGGGCAGGGGCGATGGATGCAGCCCCTCTCGAATGGCTCCCGGAGTTGAGAATGTGCCGAGGCCGGGGCCCGGGTTGAGCCTGGCGAGAGGATCGGTACAATGCTCGGTTCGCTCCCGGGGGACAATCCGGGCAGCCTCCGTTGCCGGCGTCGTAAGCGTCGGCCGACTCCAGACCGCAACGGAAAGGGATCTCATGAGCCGTTTTTCTCGCTTCGGCATCGGGCCGAATGTCAAAGCCACAAAAAAGACCGCTGAAGGCAAGATTTACGTTGATTACAAGGACGTGGAGACATTGCGGCGGATGATGAGCCCGAACGGGAAAATCTACGGCCGCAAGCGCCTCAGCGTGAACGGCAAGGACATGCGCAAGATCTCGCAGGCCGTCAAGCGGGCTCGCTATATGGGGTTGCTCCCCTACACCAGCGCGACGCTCTGATTCTTTCTTTTTCAAGCGGACCTCCCAGCAGACTCACACCAGCTGTGCGCTCTCCGGAGTGATGCTGTGCGCACGGGGCTCTATGCTTGTGCGTGATGTTTCGCCGCCCCCCGATCTTGCTCTGGCGATTGATGATGCGCGAGCTCTGGCGTTTGCTCGTGCTCAGCGCCAGCGTGTTGGTGGTTTCAGTTGCATTCGCAGCAGCGGTCCGGCCGCTTGCTTCCGGCGAGCTTGAGCCCGCGTCAGCGCTGAAGTTCATGGCCCTCGCCATGCCGCCGATGATGCAGTTCGCTCTTCCCTTTGCCGCAGGATTTGCCGCGACGATCTGCTATCACCGTTTCGCATCAGAAAATGAAGCCACTGCAGCCAGCGCCGGTGGCGTGAGCTATAGCGCGCTGTTGGCGCCGGCCGCGTTCACCGGCCTCATCCTCGCAACTCTCCTAGCGGGAATGACGAATCTGGCGATCCCCTGGTTCTTCGGGCGTATGGAGCGGCTTGTGAGTCGGGATGCTGCTCAGATTCTTGTAAACTCAATCGAGCGCGGAGAGACGGTCAATCTTGAGGGGATGCTGATTCACGCCGATCGCGTGCATCGGGTTGAACCCGATGAAGAGCAAGGAGCGTTTGAGCGGTTGATTCTCGAAGGCGTCATCGCGATCAATCCGGGTGAGGATGGACTCGTTGAATCGGATATGACAACCGAGCGCGCCGATGTCTGGCTTTATGCTGACCAACTCGATGGCGATGATGTGACAGTCGTCTTGATGCGTGTGAGTGGTTTTGTCTCGTGGGCCCGCGATGGCTCACCGCAGTTTCGTGATGGCGAGTTTGAGATGGAGCCCATCGTTTTTCCGCATGGTTTTCGCGACAAACCGAAATACATGACCGCGTGGCAACTGCTGCAACTGAAGGAACGCCCCGAAAAGGATGGCGCCGTCCGTCGCCGGACTCAGGAACTAGCGCAGCTTCTCGCAAAAACAAGAGCGCTGGATGTGATCCGCAATCGACTGCGTGAAGATGCGCTTGTTTTTCAGCGAGATGAGGGCGACACGCTCTCCGTGCATGCTGGCGGGCTGACGCACGAGACGCGAGGCTGGCGGCTGACGCCCGAATCAGGCGCCGATTCAATCGAACTGGATTGGCGCTTGGCGAATGGTGAGCTTCGTTTGCAGCAAGCTCAGGCGGCGTGGCTCAGCATTGATGTTGACCTCCAGCGGGCCGGCGTCCTGGTGACGCTCGAACTGGAACAAGTCGCCACGCCGGAAACTGAAATTGCCCGACGGGTCGCTGCGCGACACGGAGCATTGATGCTGCCGGGTGATCCGACAGATGATATTTTCGGATTGGGCGCTCGAGGACTTGTCGCGCTGGCGCAACGTCGTGTGGAGGATTGGGCTGGTGAAGCAGGCGCGGATGAGCAGGAGTCATTGGCCGCTGGCGCCGCGCAGCGCAACGAGATTGCCGCCGCGGGCGCTGAACTCACCGATCGCGTTGAAAGGCTGGAGCGGCAGATTGTCGCAACCTGGCACGAGCGCTTCGCTCTTCCAGCAGCGTCGTTCGTCATGACCATCACCGGAGCAGTGATGGCGATGCGCTTGCGCGCCGCCATGCCGCTGACTGTGTTCTTATGGTCTTTCTTCCCAGCCCTGGCGTCAGTGATCTCAATCTCAAGCGGGCAGAATGTCGCCGAAGACAACCTCCCGCTCGGGCTGGCGCTCATCTGGTCAGCGGTCGGCGCACTGGCGTTGTATGCGGGGATTGTTTTTCTGTCGTTGAGAAGGCATTAGATCGAATTGAGAGCAGCGAAAAATCAGTCAGCGCCCTCATGTGGATCAATTTCGTTCTGCTCTTTGATCATTTTGCGCAGGTATTTATTCTCGCGCCGCGTGGCTTCGAGATCGAAGACCAGATACTTCACACTCAGTCGCAGGTAGTCCAACGACTCCTGAAGCTGGCCTACGGTCTTGCGCATCCTCTCGTGACGTTCGCGGGTCTCGTTGGCGAGCTTCTCGAGCCGCTCACGCTCAATGGGGGGAAGCTCGTCGATCTGCTTCATAAGCTCCCCGAGCTTCGCTTGGAACTCCTGCTCTTTCATTTGGCTCGACCCCTTCTTCTCGGTGCATGTCTGTTGTTGTCGCCGCTCGCGAACTGGCGAGGACAACGTAGAAATACACCAACCTCAAGCCATGCCGAAGTGTTTTCCGTGGGACTTTCCGTCACGGCGCCGGTTATGCGGGGAGTCCCGATAAGAACGGCGAAAGCTGAATCTTACGCGGTCGCCATACGCATGGATCACATCATCGCCGGTTGGCGCCATGAAGGACGCGCCGGCGCACGTCTGGCGCGATGGCGCCGATCAGAGCTTCCAGGCGATCGGGGTTGTGACGCCGGACAGTCGCTATCAACTCAGTCGTGTGGTGATCCAGAGCGAATCTGAAACGCTCGAACGCCTCCTCAAGTTCGTGGCGATTAACGATGGCCAAAGGGTCGGCGACAGCCAGCCGGGCAGAGGCCCAATCGAGCAGCCCTCGCGGGCCGGGATCGTGGTCGAAGAGAGCCAGCGTGGCCAGAAGTCTCTTTTCGGGCGGAAGAAAGGGATCGGTTGCCGGTTCGGGAAGGGTCCGGAGTCGCGCGAGCGCTTCCTTCGGGTCCAATACAGGCGACGCCCCGTGTGATACTTGGTCATCCGAGTTTGAGCCCGGATTCGCATCTATGCAGGTGAGGTTGATGACAGTTGTCGAGATGGTCTTCACGCCCACTCGCTCGAATCGGATGCGGACGCGCTGGCTGCGGGAGCCGTTTTGCATGACGGGCTCAGCAGCAAGCACCTCGCCGGCGCCCCATTCAGGCTTGGCGGGATGGGTCACCCGATCCCCAATGCGGATCCAGCAGTTGTCACTTGGCTTTTTTTCGATCACAGAATCCTCTTTCTGGCCGATCTTCAAGGCCCCCTGATTTGCCCCTGTGGCTACGCCCGGGTACCATACACGGTTCGATGAATCCTCCGGCGCCGGGTCCGGCGAACCCTGCGCATCCCGCAAGCCAATCATAACCGGAGTTCCCTTCGATGATCGATGTCCTCAAGGGCGATGAGATTATCTCCAAAGTCGGCGGCCGTTTTCGTCTGTGCGCGCTTATTCAAAGGCGCTTGCAGGAACTGACCAACGGCTCTCGACCGCTTGTCGATCGCGAAGGGCGCACGGATCTTGAGATTGTTGTTGAGGAGATCCTCCAGGACAAGATCACACTCGCGCACGTTGATGATGTGGACGAACACAGCGGCGCCGATAACTGACTCTGGGCAGCGGATTTCCGGCGGAAGAGAGCAAGCTGTGTCAGCTTCATGTGAGCAGTCGAGACGTTTTGATGGCGCCAGGATTCTTGTCGGCGTGTCCGGAGGCATCGCTGCCTATAAAACATGCACGGTGGTGAGCCGGCTCGCTCAGGCAAGGTGTGATGTGACAGTCTGCATGACGGACGCCGCGACACGCTTTGTCGCGCCGTTAACCTTTCAAGCTCTATCCGGTCGGCATGTGTATTCAAGCCAATGGGAGCATGTGGATGCGCAAGATCCACAGCACATTGCCTTGGCGCGCGATGCAGATCTTGTCGTCGTCGCGCCCTGCACAATGGATTGCCTGGCGAAGCTCGCATCGGGTAGGACGGATGATGTTGTCAACCTGCTCGTGAGCGCGATCGACCGACGCAAGACCCCCGTGCTGCTCGCGCCGTCGATGAATGAAATCATGTGGAGCCAGCCCGCGACCCAGCGAAACGTGGCGACCCTCCGCGAAGATGGGTTCAGTTTTGTGGGCCCAGCAGATGGCTGGCAGGCCTGCCGGGCTGTCGGACCAGGCCGGATGGCTGAGCCCGAAGATATTCTCGAAGAGGTCTTTCGCACGCTCGATGAACGCTCAAAGGTCAACGCCTAGCTGCGCGAATGCTCGGCCTTTGCGATAGCATCGCTTTTGTGTCAAACATGACTCCCAATCCCGATTCCCCGCGCATTCGCCATGTGTCGGGGCCCGCCACGATGGATGAGTTGGCCGCAGGACTGATCTGGCCACGCCTTCTCCGGGCGCCGCTGATGGCTGTCGAACCATCGCGCCTCCTCATCGCCTTCATAGCGGTGGCAGTGTTGCTTGGGTCAGCCGCGGTCTTTGACAGCGTCGCCGGCCAGCCTGTATTCACCCCAACCGCCCAACTCACGCAGGAGACGCTCTACCAAATTGCAGCGGCTGTTGTCCAGCTTGATTTTGGCGCTGTCACCCAACTCAGCCATGCCTACATCGTCGGCCTGCGAACAGTTGGCGATCACTCCCCCTGGCTCTTGCTGCTGTTCATTGTATTCGCGCTGCCGATCGTTTCGCTTTCGGGCGGCGCCATTTGCCGGATCGCGATTTGCGATGAAGCTCGAAACTGGCGTCTGACCTTCGCTGAAGGAGTCGCGCATGCGCTCGCCCGGTGGCGCGACTGCATCCTTGCGATCGCGGCGCCTGTCGTGATACTCGTATTGCTCGGGCTTGTTATCAAAGGCGCGGGTGCGATCCTCTTCATTTCACCAATCGTCTCGATATTCGGTGCGATTCTCTATGGCGCTGCGCTCTTAGCGACAACAGTGTTCTTGATCCTCATCGTCGCGCTTGGTCTTGGGCACATGCTGTTGTTGCCAGCAGTCGCTGCTGATCCAGCCGATTGGGTCGACGCGCTGCAGCGAGCCTATGCCTATGTTCTGGGCCGAACAGGAAGATTGCTACTCTACCTACTGCTCTGCGCCGCGCTTGCCTCGATTGCGATTTCAGTTTCGTCCTGGCTGGTCGGAAGCTCTCTTGATTTAACCGCCGCGCTTGTCCTCCCCGATGACATAGCGCCAACGAGTTCGCCGGCGGAGACGGCGCCTGACTTGCCTGCCGCGACGAGCGCCGCTATTCGCATCGTCAGCGTGTGGGAGCGAGTTGTGATTGCAATTCTGCTTGGATACTGGCTCAGCCTCTATTTTACGCTTTCTTCGACGCTCTATCTGCTCGTACGCCGAGTGAACGATGAGCAGGATGTGCGCGACATCTGGGCGCCAAGCTCAATGGCGGCCGCAGCCAGCGACGCGCAATGACAACCAATCGTTCTCCAAATCAAGCAGCGATTCACAAAGCGCTATGCGAAGTCAGTGGCGCGTTGGCCGAACTCGGTGTTGCGCACGTGCATCTCACCTGGACAACTGCGCGAAAGCAACGCCAGGCAACGCTGCCCTCGCGCTCGACAGATCTCCCCGCCGAGTTGATTCGGACGCTCACTGCAGCGGACCCCAAGAGTATGGTGGTAATCCAATCGCCCGAGAACCCAGCCCTCACACTGCATCTGGCCTTCACGCCCCCGTCCGAGAAGCTTCAATGGAAAACGTCGTTTGCGCCTTTAGCAGACCTCTTGAGCGCACGCCTGCCGGAAGCCGAAGAGTGATGAGAGCGCATCGACAGATCATTCTCCCGGCTGTGAGATATCAATGACCACCCATCGACCCACCATCGTCCATGTCACCCACGAAGCAACCGAGCATGTCGGCGGCATCGGCACCGTCCTGGAAGGGCTCATCACGAGCCCGGTCTATCAGGCAGCAGTGGGGCGCTCGATTCTGGTTTGTCCGTTGTGGAACACCGGTCCTGTCAGTGACGCGCTCGCGCGACTCGGGCCCTTCGCAACTCAGATGCGGTATTCAGGGCTCGATGATCACGACCCCGAAGGACTCGCCGCGAGACTAAAGCCGATCGAGTGGGCCTTCAACACGCCCATGGTCTTCGGCACGCGATCCTTCGAGCATCTCAACGACGAAACGCTCACCGGCGAAGCAGACGTCTTGCTCATCGATGTCTCTCACGCCGACGCTCACCGCACGCACAGCTTCAAGCAACTGCTGGCTGATCAGTACGGCCTTGACTGGCAGCGATTCGAGCATGAGTGGGACTTTGAGCAGTGGCTCCGCCTGGCGCCAGCTGCGATCGCGGCGCTGCACGCGATTCTGCCAACAGAAGAACCGCCGGCCGTTGTCATCAGCCATGAATACATGGGCATGTGCACAGCCCTGCTCGCAGCACTTGATCCGCACCGCCGATTCCGGACAGTCTTTCACGCCCACGAATGCGCAACCGCTCGCTCGATTGTCGAGCATCATCCCGGCCACGATTGCACGTTCTATCCTGCGATGCGCGCCGGGCTCTCCAAAAACCTGCGCGTCGATGATGTTTTCGGCGATCAATCAGGCAACTATCGACACATGCTCATCTCGCGGGCCCATCGTCTGGATGTCACACTCGCGGTCGGTGATGAAACCGCCAACGAAATGCGCTTTCTCTCCGACGACATGGCAAAATCGCGCGTCGAGCTCTGCTACAACGGCGTCCCCGCGGCCCGCGTGGATATGGATGCCAAGAACCGCTCGCGCGATCTCGTCTTCTCCTGGCTGGAGCAAACCTGCGGCAAACGCCCTGACTATCTCTTCACCCATGTGACGCGCCCCGTCGTCTCCAAAGGCGTGTGGCGCGATCTCAAGCTCTGCGCTCATCTCGCTCCGCGCCTCCACGAGCGCGGGCAGACGGCGATCTTTCTTCTTCTCACCTGCGGCGCCCCGATTCGCAGCTTCGAACAAGTCTCCCAGATGGCCAGCGAGTACGGCTGGCCAATGGAGCACCGCGAATATCCGCCCGATGTCACCGGCCCGGAGCGCCCGATCTGGGGCGACATGCGCTCGTTCAACGAGAGCGCCGGCGCCAACGGCGCGATCCGCGCCGTCCTGGTGAATCAGTTTGGCTTCACGCATGATCGTCTTGGCGAAAACGCGCCGAAAGATATTTCAATCGCCGACCTGCGCAGGGCTGCCGACGTTGAGTTTGGCCAGTCGATCTACGAGCCATTTGGCATCGCCCAGTTTGAGCCCATCCACGCAGGCGCCATCTGCATCCCAAGCTCCGTCTGCGGCTCCTGCGGCTCTGCCCGCCGCGCTGTGCGCGAGCTGGGCTGGACAGAGGAGCAGGCAGCCAATCTCCTCATCGCCGACTACACCGCGCCGGACACAACCGATCCACTTCAGATGACGAGTAGCCAGCGGAACACCGTCGAAGAGCAGGTGGTTGAAACGCTCACCGGACAACTACTTGATCGGCTGCCGAAGAACGACAACGATCGACTCCGCCTGCTCGAGTCCGGCCAGATGATTGCTTCACGGATGAGCTGGGATGTAATCTGCGAGGATGAGTTCATCCCCGCGATCCAATCGATCTTGTAGTTTGCGCACACTCGGAAAGCTCTATTGGCACACTCCCCAGGCGCCCAGCAGGGCCGCGAGGTCGGCGCTATTCACGGCGCCGTCCTTGGTGAGTTCGGCGCCGCACAAAGTGGGAATCTGTTGGCACGGACCCCATGAGCCGAGGAGAACGCCCAAGTCGACGTTATTGACGGCGCCATCGCCGTTGAGGTCCGCGACGCAGAGGTCAACCACTGTGACCGCCGCGGTGAAGCCAAGAGCGCCATCATTAGAGAGCACGGTCGCCGCTGCATTGGGAGAGAAGCTTTCAACACGAACCACCTCAGAGTGAAAGGTTGTTCCCTGTTGGTTCGTGCGAAAGAAGTTCTGTATGACGATCGCGGCGCCTGATTGCTCCATCGCGATATCACGAGCGAACCGAGGGTATGGGGGGCCGAATAGTGTGCGTTGAAACTGGCGGCCATCTTCGGTGTTCACGCCAATAAGACCGCCATAAAGGAAGTCTGCGACGAGAAGCTCGCCATTTTTCCGGAGGGCGACAGCGTCCGCCGTGAAGAGCAAATTTCCTGAAGTGATTAGGCTGTGCTTCCCCGTCACGGGGTCGACTGCGATGACACTGGCAACACTGTCAAAGATGTCACCCGACTCGTCTTCACGAAAGACAGTCATGAGCAGAGTTCCATTCCGGTCGACGACGAGATCCTCTCCGGCGCCGACTTCTTCCAGGTTGGCGACCAGGCGTTGAGCGCCGGTCCTGGCGTCCACCTCAATGACGGCTCCGGTGGTGAGCTCGCGGTTCTTCATAGCGAAGAGCACCGTGCCGCACTTGGAGAGCGTGATGTTCGAGACGACGAGCGGCGATGAAAGAAGCTGCCCCGTAGAGATAATGGTTTGCTGGCCCGTCTTTGGATCGATGCGAATCAGACGACTCTCATCATTAGAGTTGAAATCAATATCACCGACGAGAATCGAGCCATCACAATCGACGGCGATGCCGGTCGGAGCTACGAGCAGGTCTCCTGAGGAGAGGACATCCTGTACGCCGGTGACGGGGTTGACTCGGATGATTTCAGGCAGAGGGTCGCCAACGGCGCCAGCTAGGTCCGCGATGAGAATATCACCCGTCGCCAACTGAGCTGAACTGGTTTGAACCCCGAGCGCAGCAAAACAAAGGCCCGCAGCAGTTTGGAGGTGGCGCGGGTTCATGACAGTGAATTACAGGCCGGAACACTGGGCCAGTCAAGACCAAACATGAGAAATGAGCCCTTCGCCGCAACCCGGCGGGTGGATCACGTCGCAGCAACAACCGCACGCTTCTCCACCCAAAACCGCGCCCGCAACACATTCACCAGCGATTCCGGCTCAAGATAACTCGCTGGCGGGCGGTAATACACCTCAAATAACTCATCACCCTTCCGCTTGGGGAGTGGGCGAACGGTTCCCTGCGCATCTGCCAGCGCATTGACGACGGGCGCCGTCTCTTCACAACGCAGCACAACGTCCGGCTCGCGCACAATGATCGAACGGATGGAGATCGCCCGCGCCAGGACGCGCACCTCCGCCAGATGAACAAACTGCTTCACAGCCCGGGGCGGCTCGCCATATGCCTGCGTCAAGTCTTCTTCAAATGCAGCCACATCTTCGACTGTGCGCACAGTCGCCAGCCGTCGATACGCCTCAAGGCGCCGACGATCTGAAGGAATGTACCCCTTCGGAATAACACCGACCATGCCAATCTCAAGCAGCACTTCGGTCGGGCGCGCAGTGGATTCATCCTTGAGTTCACGCACCGCCTGATCTAAGAGTTGACAATACAGCTCGTAGCCAACCGCAGCGATATGCCCCGACTGGTCAGCCCCAAGTATATTGCCCGCCCCGCGAATCTCAAGATCGCGCATCGCAATCTTGAACCCCGAACCAAGCATGCTGAACTCTTCAATCGCCTTGAGTCTTCGCTTGGCGCTGGGTGTGATTGTTCGATCGTCAGGCAGCAGCAGATAGCAATAGGCGCGGTGTTTGTGCCTGCCGACGCGCCCGCGCAGCTGGTGCAGGTCCGCCAGCCCAAAGCGATCTGCATTGTCAATAATGATCGTGTTGGCTGTCGGAATATCAACGCCGGATTCAATGATCGTCGTGCACACGAGAATGTCCGCCTGCCGCTGAACAATCTGCAACATCACCTTTTCAAGCTCTCCTGCGGGCATCTGCCCATGCCCAACAACAACGCGCGCGTCCGGCGCCATCTCCCGCACCCGGGCAGCAACCTTATGAATCGTTTTCACACGATTATGAACGTAGAACACCTGTCCGTCTCGCGAAAGCTCGCGCGCAAGCGATCGCTCCAGCCGCTTTTCGTTATACGGGATTACCTCAGTGACGATAGAGCGTCGATCCATCGGCGCCGTCGTCAGCGAGCTGATGTCGCGCAGACCAAGCAGCGCCATGTGCAGCGTCCGCGGGATCGGCGTCGCTGAAAGCGTCAGCACATCCACCGTCATGCGCAATGACAACAACCTCTGCTTGTGTTCAACGCCAAACCGCTGCTCTTCATCAACAACGACCAGCCCAAGATCCTTGAAACGCACATCATTGGAAAGTAGTCGATGCGTGCCCACGAGAATGTCAATCCGACCCTTCCCAGCCTCTTCGAGAACAGCGCGTTGATCCTGCTTGCTCTTGAATCGCGACACCGATTCAATGCGAAACGGATATCCAGCAAAGCGATCGCGAAACGTGCGCTCATGCTGCTCCGCCAGCACCGTCGTCGGGACAAGCACCGCGACCTGCTTGCCAAACTCTGCCGCTTTGAATGCCGCCCGAATCGCAACTTCCGTTTTTCCGTATCCCACATCCCCGCAGACCAGACGATCCATCGGCCGCAGCGAGCACATGTCCTTCTTGACCTGCTCAATTGCAGCAAGCTGGTCTTCTGTTTCCTCATACGGAAACTCTTCCTCGAACTCGCGCTGCCACATCGTATCTTCGGGATAGCGCACTCCGGGAAGATGTTCGCGAGCCGCCTGAATGCGAAGCATCTCTGCTGCCAGATCGCGAACGGCTTCGCGCACATCCTGCTTCTGCTTGTTCCATCGCTTCCCGCCAAGGGTCGAGAGCGCCGGCTTGCCTCGAAATGTTCCAATGTATCGCTGCACCTTGTCGATCTGCGCCACTGGCACATGCAGTTTCGCTTTGCTTGCAAACTCAAGTGTGAGATATTCCCCGCTCGGCTCCCTGCCCTTTGTCCCGCGCCCCGAAGTCATTGTTTTGAGCCCGAGGAACTTCGCCAGTCCGTGCTCCGTATGCACAACGATATCACCCGCGTTGATATCAACAAAGGCATCCATCGCCCGCCCCACGCGCATCCGCCTCGCATGACGCCGCGTCTGGAATCGGTTCATCAGTTCGTGATATGGAACAATCACTGCGCTAGCCGCGGCGTCACCCCAGATGAACCCCCGATGAACATACGCAACACAAGATTCGACAGCGCCTGAGGCGCTGCGCTCAGCCAGCAACTCCCCCAGCCTGCCCTGCTCTGCTTCATTTTGGCACACAACAATCGTGCGCCGCTGCGCGCCCCGCGCCACAAGCTCATCAACAGCATCCTCAGCATTCGTCGCGAAGCCAGGCAATGTTTCAACTGGGAGCGACATCCGAACGCCTTCGCTCCCAGCCCCTCCCGAGAACTGCCCGACTTCAACAAATGCATGAAAACGCTCGCGCAGAAGCTTCAACACCGCCGGCGGACCCAACACACTCTTCCCGGATGTCACGCGCTCGAAGTAGCCCCGCGCCTGCTCCGTCACTTCAGTGGTCTCATGCAAAATCGCGACCGTCTCTGGCGGCATTAACTCTAGGAAACACACGCCATTCGCGCCAACTTTCCCCGGATCATCAAGAGATCCAATCAACTCAATATGCTCGAGCCGGCGATCCGAGCCCATCGTCTCAAGATCCACTTCCGCGATGGCCTCAAGTTCTTCGCCGAAAAAATCCAGACGAACAGGAATCGCACTCGCTTCGGCGGCGCCATCGCTCGCAGCGCCGGGTGGAAAAATGTCTATAATCCCACCACGCACCGCAAAGTCGCCCGGTTCTTCAATCGCGTCAAGCCTTTGATACCCCGCCAGAACCAGCCACCGAGCGATCGCCTCCGGCCCGCGTTCATCGCCAGGGTTCAAGCTCAGCACATATTGCGCCAGTTCGTCAGTTCTCGGCACGCGCTGCATCAACGCTTGAATCGGCGCCACGATCACGTCGCCATCCGCGAGTCCCTCTTTCACAACGCGCTGCACCAGACTCAGCCGATCAGCCAGAAGATCCATACTCAGCGATGATTCCCCAGGCAGCGCTTCGATCGCGCAGAACCGCCGGGCTTGAACTCCGAAGCTCGCAAGCTCATCAACAACAACATCCGCCTCATCGACGTGCGCGACAACCAGCAGCAGGGGGCGCCCCCCGCCTAGGGCAAGGCTCCCAAGGAGCAGGGATGTAGATGACCCCGACGACCCCTGGGCGCCGATGACTCCACCATCAGAGCACGCAGTGCTTAGCGACGTGACGGCGCCCTCACGAACAGCTTTCAGAAGTTCCATTGGGTTCAGTGTGCGCATGAATAAACGCCTCGACGTCATTTCAGACCTCAAGACAGAATCGAAAATCCAACTCGTCAGCCCCTAGTCTATACGAGGCGTCGCTTCGGCATCATGCCCGTCGTCAGTCGCGGTGAGAAATTGCTCCAGACGCAAGACTGTGCGCGGCCCAACCCGATGCACATCCTCCAGATTCGCAATCTCTGCAAACGGACCGTGCTCTTCGCGGTGCGCGACAATCCGCAGCGCCAGCGCCGGACCAATCCCGGGGAGCGCCTCAAGCTCAGTCGGCGTCGCGGTGTTGACATTCAGGCGAACCCCAGCAACAGGACTCCAGGCGCTCAGCGCTGGGCGCTGCGCTGCAGCAAGAAAACCAATCGCGCCGATCGCGAGCAAAAAAATCCCAGCAAACTGCCGCGCAACACCATGGGTCCAGTCTTCCCTCGCGTCATCATGGACTGATGCGCGCCGCGTGCTCACGACGCTGGCTCAGCCTGAGTGTTGACCTGAAACCGCTTACGGATATCGGCAATCGCGTGCATCGCCGGCTTGCGACGGCCCGTGTCTGTGATAAGCCCGCCGTATGACATGTCTGAACCACTCGGGCGATCATAAAGATCCCGATAGCAGATCGAAGTGACAACTGGATTGGCAGCGATCACTTCAATCGCATTCGTGAGCCACTCCGCTTGCATCTGCAGGCTCCAGTCCTCCCGCCATCTGCCCGGATCAAGCTCCCGGTGAAGACCCAGCGTCGACTCCGCCGGCGGCTCGCTCGGCGCCCCGATCGCTGTGATGTTGATCGGCTTTTCAAAAGCGCCAAACCGATCAATCAAACTCGCCAGTTGCATAAGATCGCGCGCAGATCGGCCCGGATTCGCGTCACCCATTTCGATTCGCAGCCCAATCGCGTCAATCGCGACGCCCGCCTGAAACAACATCTCCAGGTACATAAGCGGCCCCGGTGATTCTGGGTGCTCCGCAAGGTATTCACCGAAGGGCTGTGTCACTTCAACTTGAATCCGCGCTCTCGGGTGCAGCTTGCGCGCCGTCAACACACACACACGCGTCAGATCAATCGCCTGATCCAGTGACGCGATAAACGGATTGGGAGCATTGAGCCCGCTCGTCACCGTCCAGCGTCCGATCGCGCGCCGGTATCGAGTGATGATGCGCTTCACATGTTCGTAAACGAGATCGCGCAGCGTATCAAAATCATTTTCCCAGACGTGCAGCCAGTTCGGTGTCGCATGTCCGCGAAAATCAACAATTGGTCCGCCGTACACCCTCATTTTGGCTCGCTTCACAGCCCACTCGATCCACTTGTCCGACGGCGCAAAGGTGTATTTCTCCTCTTCCGGCGCCACATCTGCCCAGCGAAGAGGCATGTTGATGAAATCAAAATCCCGCTCCACCAACTGCCTCAGCGACTCCGTGCACCGCTCTGGCGCAATACAGCAGCCGATCGGCGCCGCGGATCCCTGCTTACGACGCCGAGTCTGCTCCACCCGAGCGTGTTCCGCAGCAAGCATCTCACTCGCGCGGATCGCGGTCGACAGCGCCGATCGCGCCAGTTGGTCGTCCTCAGCTGTATACCTGCCATCGACGAGCTGAGACTTGACCAGCGCTTTCGTGAATATCGCCCGACTTTCCTCAAACGTGCGCATCGCTTCGTGCTCTGCCGGCAACTCCACCAGCCCCCAGTCTTCAAGCTTCACCAAAAACACCATGATCCGATGTCTCGCCAGTTCCAGGCTCAACAGATATGGCTCATCCCGATCCGGCAGCAGACACGTCTGCAGTATGAACACCCCCGGCTCGCCCGCATCCCATTGAAGCGCCAGTGCGGCGGATTCATTCCGGCTCTTCGTGCACCTCACCAGCCCGCCATCAAGTGTGATCTCCCCGGGGATGACGATCTCGTCATTGCCGATCAAATGCGCATGACGAAGCGGGAAGCTCTCGGCGATATCTTCCTCTTTGACGACGGCGAAAAGCAACATCCCGGATCAATGACCTCCTGAAAGAGTTTCCCCACAGCTGCTGGGGCCGGACGATTGTGGCATATCGACTCCGGTTGGCAACTGTCACCGAAATCTTGACCAAGTCTGTCACCCCAGCTTTCTGCACCCAGCAACGTCCTTGGGCCGATTCCCACTCTTGGTTCCGCTCTCTCCCTTTGACATTGCATTACAAGGGCACTTACGGAATGATTAACGTTGTGACCACTCATCCTCACCGTCAAGATCGACAGGTTCTTCCCGCCACCAGGCGATCGCTCACCCACAAATTCCATATCGCAGGCCATGAGGGCTATCTCACCATCGGCCTCCACGATGATGGCGTGCCTGGCGAGATATTTATCAAAATGGCCAAGGAAGGCTCCACCATCTCCGGGATGTGCCAGGCCTTCTGCCGGGCCTTCAGCCTCTCGCTCCAGCACGGGCTGGGCCTTCAGGATGCCTGTGTCCGTTTCAAAGGCATGCGGTTTGAGCCCCAGGGCCCCACCGGCAATCCAGACATCCCCGAGGCCTCCAGCATCATCGATTACGTCGCTCGCTACCTCGAACTGGAGTTTGGCGACCACGAATAGCCCCGCCCGGCCCCAGTGGTGAACCAGATCATTATTCGGACGTACGCAAGCGGCCAAATATTGAACAGCGGCGTCCAGCCGACGTACAGAAGCGTATTGGTTTGAGCGGACAGCCTATCGCTCCGATGAATAGTCCGGTCCGCGCCGTCTCGGACCTTCCGGGCGACCACGTCCGGACCAATACTTCTTCAGTGACGCTGACTCGGAGATGAAATGGTAGGCCTCGCGCCAAAATCTCAGCCTGTCACGGCTCCGCACGAACACCGCGACCCGACCACACGGTGGCGCGTCCTATACACGCGAAGTCGTCAGGAAAAGGCCCTCGCTGCCTCATTCGACGCTGCCCGCATCGAATACTTCCTCCCGCTCGTCAAACGCATTGCCTATCACGGCGGCCGCCGGCGGATCGTCCACACGCCCCTCTTTCCCAGCTACATCTTCCTCTTTGGCTCCCACGAAACTGTCGGGCGGGCCCAGGACACTCGCAGGGTCGTGCATGAAGTCTCCGTGCCGGACGTGGATCAATTAGCACACGAACTCAAACACTTGCGCACCGCAATCAAATGCGGCGCCCCGCTCGATCCATACCCATGCCTGACCGCCGGCCGACCCGCCCGCGTGGTCAGAGGCCCGTTCCAGGGCGTTGAAGGTGTGATCGAACACAGAATCCGTATTGATCGACTGGTGCTCCAGATCGAAACGCTCGGCCAAGCAGCCAGTCTTGAGATCGACGCCAGTCTTCTCGAACCGCTCGAGTAATGCCAGCGGGCTTTGCTCATGGGCGGCAAATCGGTGTGTGCTGCGTCGCCGCTTCAAGCTTGAAGCGTGCGCGAGGAAGACGGAGTCCGCGCCAATCCTCCTCCTCGTATTCCTTCTTTGAATGTCAACCAAATGGACCGAAAAAAGACAAGCTCGATGTCGGTCTGTTCTGTTGAGATGGCGCGGACCGCTCGGGCAAACCTTGCCCCATCTAAGCCCTCTGCCTTCCCCATTTTCCTCAACTCAGCCTCCCGAGTTTCAGACGCTATGTCTGACTGCCGACGGTCACCTTGCCCGGCTTCCCTGTCCGTCGCGGGCCGTCCAACGGAGGTACCACTGATGATCTTAATGCGAACGCAGCCAGTTCTTCTCGGGCTCGTCGAGATGCTCATGACGCTCGCCGTCCCCGGGCGACTTCGTCTGGCGCCGGCGCATGTGCTCATTGCCTGCGCCATCGTTCTCGGGCTTTCGCCCGCTCTCGCCCATGCGGACATGCACAGCCAGGTAGTCGCCGAGCCTGTTCGCATCCAGCTCTCCTGTGATTCGGACCTGCCCGCCTACGACCTGTGCTGGGGCGCAGACACCGAAACTGCTCGCCAACAACTCGCTGTGCAGGCGATCGCGAAGCTCCCGGATGATGGAAGCTTCAGCGTCATCGCCATACCGGGCGTCCCTGAACGCTGGCATGCCATCAAGCCAGGCGTCCATGAAGATGCCACCGGTCGGACCATCGACCGCCGCCGCGTCAAGCAAGGGCGTCTGACCTACTCCGCCGATATTGAAGAAGCGCTGCTCGACATCGTCGATCGCATTCGCGCCGCCAGGCCCAACGCAATCCTCGCAATCGAAGGCTATCCCAAACGTGACACGCGCAACGGTCCGGTCTACGCCCAGCTCAACGCTGCGGCCGACTTCGTCATGATGGACGCCGACATCGATGATCGCCTCTCCCGGCGTGACCGTCAGAAAGATCTCGATTGGAAACTTGATCGCCTGAGCTTCTGGCTCAAGCAGTCCGGCTTGGATGAAGGCACCTGGGCCGTCCTCCGTCACACGGATCAGTTCATCGTTGTCAGCGAATCACCCCTGCCGAACTCCATCGAAACTCCGGCGCTCATCACCGAAACCAACGATGACCCGCCGGCTGACGATTCGGACTCTGGCCCCGCGTCACTTCTCGATGAAGACGCTCCCGCCGTCGAAACAACGCTCCGTTCCGACCCCGAGACGCCTGAACCTCAGCGCGCTACCGCTGCATCCCCCGACATCAATGGTGATGGCGAAGTCAACAGCCAGGACAGCGCCATGCTTCTGGGCATGTGGGGCTCCGACAATCCAACTGGCGATCTCAACGGCGACGGCACGGTGGATTCCCACGACTACGCCATGCTGCTTGCTTCTTATTCCGAGTCTCAGGGATTGCCTGCCGTTGTTCGAGGTGAGTTCACGCCTGAAGGTGGCACCTATTTGCGCAGTTCCGGCAGCTCAATCGGCTTCCGTGTGGATTCCGGCGCGCCGTCCGATGTCCGGGTGACTCTCCAGGTCTGGGACGGTCCCACGCAGTCGATTGATTTCCAAATGATTGACCGCGACGCCCCCTTTGAGATTCCTCCAATTTTTCTTCGCACCATCTCTCCCGGACAAAAGCTGTTCCGAGCAGTCATCTATGACGCAAACAGCCGTCTACTGGCAACATTCGCTCGCGGCGTCGTTTTCACCGACCAGGCGCCAGCACCCGCAGGAGACGATTTCCCCGGAGGCAATGACGATCCCGATCCTGACCCCGACACCGAGACCGCACAGCCCCCCGCTCAGGACACCGGCGATGGCGGCATCGTCGGCTCGGGCGAGTTCTCGATCCCCTTGGGTATGAACCTCGGCTCCGTCCTCTACTACAGCGGCGAATGGGCCTTTGTAGATGTCTTCAAGTACGCGCAGTTCTCAACTGGTGGTGACTCGAGCTGGGACTTTGCAGACCCCAACAATCTTGGCGCCCCCGCCGAAGACCCTCAGGGATATCCCATCGGTCTCAAGCAAGGCCAGGTCGCCTCGGTGATGACCAGCCGCGAGATTCCAAACGGTGGCTACCCCGGCGGCCGATATGTCGGTTTCATGGAAGGCAAAGGCCGTATCTATCTCGGCTTCGACGCACAGGCTGGGTATGTCGAGCATAACGGCGTCGGAACAAAGCGCTTTGAGTTTGATGTCAATCCTTCCGGCGCCGGCATTGTCCTGCGCATCATGGAGTCCGACTCGAACAATCATATCCGCAACATCCGCTTGATTATGCCGGGCTTTGAGGAAACCTTCGCCCAGCAGCCCTTCCACCCGCTCTATCTTGAGCGCCTTTCGCCTTTCCAGGTCATTCGCTTCATGGATTGGCAGCGCACCAATGACTCCATCAACATCAACTGGGCCGATCGCACTCGTGCGGACGCACGCTCCCAGGGCGGCAAACGCGGCGTCTCGGTCGAGCACATGGTGCAGCTCGCCAACACCCTCGATATCGATCCATGGTTCTGCATGCCCCATCTCGCCACTGACGACTACATTCGCCAGTTTGCGACATTGGTGCGTGACACGCTTGAACCCGATCAGCAAATCTACATTGAGTTTTCTAATGAATGCTGGAACTATATCTTCCCGCAGACATGGTGGGTTCAAGAGCAGGCTGATCAACTGGGCATCTCCGCCCGCCGGTTCTACGCTCAGCGCTCCGCCAACATGTTCCGCATCTGGGAAGAGGTTTTCGGCGGCTCCGATCGTCTCGTCCGCGTGCTTGGTTCGCAGGCCGCCAACAGCGGCATCACTGGCCAGATCGTCAACGGGCTCCCCGATGGCGCCGAGGCTGACGCCATCGCAATCGCGCCGTATTTCCACGTTCCGCGCCTTGGCGAAGACCCCGCCGTTCGCAGCTTCACCGTTGATCAACTCATCGATTCTGTCATCGAAGACCTCGATCAGCAGGCCATCGGATGGATGCGCGACACCAAGCAGATCGCCGAACAGGCCGGATTGCGCCTCATCGCTTACGAAGGTGGTCAGCACTTCGTCGCGACCGGCGCCATGCTCAATGACGACCAGGTCACAAGCCTCCTGAATGAGGCCAACCGCTCTCCGCGCATGCACGATCTCTATAAGAGCTACTTCCGCGCTTGGAATGAAATTTCCGGCGACGTCTTCGTTGCATTCAGCTTTGTCGGACCCTACTCCAAGTGGGGATCCTGGGGTCATCTTGAATACATGACCCAGCCCATCAGCGAGGCGCCCAAGTTCCAGGCTCTCCTGGAGATCGCGCAGGTTCCCGAAGAGTGATCGCAGCAGTGCGTCACAACACAATGAAGATCTTGACGCGCCAATCCAATGCGCTCCGACCGCTCTTGACGAGCAGCGTGAGCGCATTGGATTGCGTCATTTCATCATATTCATAAAACATGTCTTCGGACCCACAGCAAAAGATTGGCATCCTTATTCCGGAGTTTCCGGGACAAACTCACATCTTCTTCTGGCGCGAACTGCGCGCACTGCGTGAGATGGGAGTCGATGTTGAGGTGATCTCAACGCGCCGCCCCGAGCGATCGTGGATTTGTCACGAATGGTCGAAGGAAGCAATGCAGACAACGACGTACCTGCGTGAATCTTCGATCCTCGACATTGCAGTGTCGCTCCGTCAGCTTCTCACCGTAGGCCCGCGCGGGTGGATCAAGAGCCTGCGCCTCGCGATTCTTTCGGACGCTCCAACTCTTAAGGATCGTCTTCGCGCCATCGCAGCCATTCCCGTCGGCGCTCGTCTCGCAACGATCGCGCGCCGCCGCGGCCTGGTGCACATCCACGCCCACTCTTGTGGCGCCTCAGCTCTTATCGCGCTTCAGTCAAACCTGCTCGGCGGCCCCTCATACAGCCTGACTCTTCACGGCCCACTTTCAGATTACGGCCCCGATCAACGCCAAAAGTGGGGGGGCGCCGCCTTCGGCATCATCATTACGCAAAAACTGCTCGCAGAAATGCGCACGCTCCTCGCTGACGCTCTCCCCGATCGCATCGAAATTGCTCCAATGGGTGTGGAAGTAGATCGCTTCGTGCGCACAACGCCTTATCAACCGTGGGCCGGTGAGGGCGAGCTGCGCCTCGTTTCCTGCGGCCGACTTAATGCCTGCAAAGGCCATGATGACGCCATCCGCGCCGTTGCCCAACTTCGCGGAAAGAACATTACCGCGCATCTGGACATTCTCGGTGAAGGCGCCGAGCGGGCCAAACTTGAAACGCTCATCACAGATCTTGATCTTGCAGATCGCGTCACACTTTCCGGCGCCATTGCTGAAGAACAGGTGTGCGAGCGCTTGGAGCACGCGCACATCTTTGTCCTCGCGAGTCATCACGAACCACTCGGCGTCGCCATCATGGAAGCGATGGCGATGCAAACGCCTGTCGTCGTCACCGGCGCCGGCGGGGTGAAGGAGCTGATCGATGATCAAGTCGATGGAATGCTTGTTTCGCCGCATGATCCACAGGCGCTCGCCTCTGCTATAGAACAGGTCGCTCGCGATCCCGGGCTCGCAGCATCTTTGTCAGCCAGCGCCCGCGCTAAAATCGAGCGCGACTTTCACTCTCGCCGCAGCGCAGAAACCCTGCTGGGCTTGCTCAACGTCATACCCCGCACAGTGCCTGCCGAAGAGTGCACACCAAACGAGTGCGCCGCATGAGTAAGAGTCGTCCATCCGTCCTGGTTATCGCCGAATCATGCAACCCCGAATGGGTCAGTGTGCCGCTCGTGGGTTGGTTCCACGCTCGCGCTTTGCGCGAAGTCGCCGACGTTCATCTCGTCACACAGATCCGCAACCGCGATGCAATCTCGCGCACCGGCCTAATCGAAGGCGAAGATTTCACAGCGATCGATTCCGAACGCGTCGCTCGCCCCGTGTGGAAAATGGCCAACTTCTTCCGCGGCGATTCCGGCAAGGGATGGACCACTGCAACAGCGGTCAGTGCTCTCTCCTACTACTACTTCGAGCGCCTCGTCTGGCGTCGCTTCGCCGACGACCTCGCAGCCAAACGCTTCGATCTTGTCCACCGCGTCACGCCGCTCTCTCCAACCCAACCCAGCACCATAGCTCCCAAATGCGCGCGCCTCGGCGTCCCATTCGTTCTCGGCCCGCTAAACGGCGGCCTCCCCTGGCCCCGCGGTTTTGACGACGTTCGTCGGCAGGAACGCGAATGGCTCTCCTATCTTCGCCGCGCCTACAAGCTGCTGCCGGGTCTGAAACGCACCTACCGCGTCGCCTCCGCAACGATCGTCGCGTCACGCGCCACATTGGACCAACTACCCGCCAGCGCACACGATCGCGCGATCTACATCGCAGAGAACGGCGTCGCGCCGGAACGATTTACCGTCAAGCGCACCCGGAAAGCTCAGCGCCCCCTGAAACTCCTTTTCCTCAGCCGGCTCGTGCCCTACAAGGGCGCTGACATGCTCATCGACGCCGCCGCGCCTCTGCTCCAAAGCGGTGACATCCAGCTGGAGATTGCAGGCGAAGGCCCGCAGCGCGATCAACTCACTCAAAAACTCCGTGCGCTCAATCTTGAGTCTGAGTCAATCCTCACCGGATGGGTCCAGCATGAAGACGTCCAGCGCAAGCTGATCAAAGCCGACGTCTTTGCCCTTCCCAGCATCCGAGAGTTCGGTGGCGGCGCCGCGCTTGAAGCAATGGCCGTCGGCGTGCCTCCCATCGTGATCGACTACGGCGGCCCGGCTGACCTCGTCACAGAGCGCACGGGCTGGCTTGTTCCTCTCGGCTCGCGCGCTCAAATCATCGAGCGCCTGCGCCAAACTCTGGTGCACATCGCGACGCGCCCGGATGTTGTTGACGAAAAAGGCGCCGCCGCGCTCCGGCGCGCTCATACGCAATTTTCATGGAATACCAAGGCTCAGCAGACCCTCCAGGTGTACGAATGGGTTCTGGGCCGGCGCAGCGACAAGCCCAGCTTTCCACTCCCCACGCCAGACATCGAACCCAGTCAGGTAGCTCCAGAACCAGCCAGCGCTGCAACATGACCGCTGTCAAACCCATCACAGATCCGCTCGAGCAGCAGACTGACCCACCGCTCGAAAGCGATACGCCGATCGAGAACGCCCCAGCCCACGAACAGCCGGCCGGTGACGGCTCACTCAAAAAACGCGCCGTCTCGGGAAGCAAATGGACCGCAGCGCAATATATTATCAGCCAGGTTCTTCGCCTCGCGAGCAACATCATCATGGCTCAGATTCTCGCTCCCGAGGATTTCGGTCTGGTGGTCATTGTCACGGTCGTCATCACAGGTCTCTACATGCTCTCCGATCTGGGCACCGGTCCCGCCATTGTCCAAAGTGCGCGCGGCGAAGACCCAACCTTCTACAACACCGCCTGGACGGTTAATGTGATTCGCGGCCTGTGTATCGCCGGGATTGTCGCTCTGCTCGCGCACCCCATCGCGATCCACTACGGATCTCCCATGCTCAGCGGCCTGCTCCTCGTCGCGGCCCTCGGGCCATTCATAAGCGCCTTTACATCCACCGCAATTTCTGTCCTCTACCGGCGAATGGACTACGCCAAAATTACAATTCTTGAACTGGCAAGTCAGATCGTCGGCATCGCGGTAATGATTGGAACCGGTCTCATCACGCGATCAGTGTGGGCGCTTGTCGTCGGAGCGCCGGTCAGCGCGATCTTGCTTGTCGTAGCCAGTCACATCGTCGTCAAGGGTCATCACAATCGCCTCAGCTTTGATCGCGCTGCATTCTCAGAGCTATGGCGTTACAGCAAGTGGATATTCCTGAGCACCGCAGTCTGGTTCCTCGCCTCCAATGGCGATCGAATCGGTCTTTCCAATCTGATCGATGAGGCGACGCTTGGCGTTTATTACTTCGCCTTCATGCTCAGCGAAGCCTTTGCCAAACTCGTCGAGACGCTCGCGGGGCGTGTTGGTTTTCCCGCGATATCTGAAATCGCCCGGCGCGAACCGCATCGGCTTTCCGAGATCTACTACCGCATCCGCCTGCCTCTCGATGCAATCGGTATGACCGCGGCTGGGGGTCTCGTCATCGCTGGCGCCGCCGTCGTCAACCTGCTCTACAACACCGAGTACGCCGCCGCCGGCTGGATGCTCCAGATACTCGGCATCCGCGTTGCCCTAACCTGCTTATCGGCGACCGCTACACAATGTATGCTCGCCGTAGGCCAGTCCAAACAGACCTTCACTTCCAATCTCGCTCGCACTGTCTGGCTTCTGAGCGGCATTATTCTGGGATTTGCATACTTCGGCGTCCCCGGCGCCGTCTGGGCGATCGCTACCTCGGAAGTCGCCGCCATCTGCGTCCTCTGGATCGCACTCGCCAAGCGCAACCTTCTTCGCCCCGTCCTTGAGTTGCGATCAATCGCTTTTCTCGCGATTGGCGCTGGCGCCGGGGTGGTCGCTATTCCGATATTGAGCCATCTCGCCACGCTCGTTGGTCGCGCCTGAATCGGTCTGATTTGATCTAATGTCAACCACAATATTTGTCCCCATCGCGATGTACGGCTGGGCGCCCCTGGTGCTGCTCATGTTCCTCATCATGCCTCCCCGGCGCGCGGTCATCACCGCCTTCCTTGCTGCATGGCTCTTCCTGCCCATGGCGAGCTATTCGATCGAGGGGCTGCCTGACTGGTCGAAAATGACAGCCACTTCATTTGGCGTCATGGCTGGTGTCCTTCTCTTCGATCCAGCTTCCCTCTCAGCCTTTCGCGCCAAGATCATTGATCTGCCGATCATTGTGTGGTGCCTGACTCCCTTCATCGCATCAGTCACCAATGGCTTCGGCGTCTACGATGGCGTCTCCGCGATTGTGTTCAAAACCATCATCTGGGGGCTGCCATACTTTATTGGTCGTCTCTACTTCTCTGATCTCGCCGGTCTTCGTGAGCTTGCCGTCGGTGTCTTTGTCGGTGGGCTCGTGTATGCGCCGTTCTGCATTATTGAGGTTGTTCTATCGCCGCAACTGCATCGCTGGGTGTACGGCTATCATCAGCATCAGTTTGCACAGACGATGAGGCTTGGCGGCTACCGCCCGATGGTCTTCATGCAGCACGGGCTCGCTGTCGGCATGTTTATGATTAGCGCCTCGCTGGCTGGGATTTGGCTCTGGAAAACACGCAGTGTGCACAAAGTGCAGGGGATTCCCATCGCAGTTCTCCTCGTGCCGCTGCTTATTGTCACTATTGCGATCAAGTCCCTTGGAGCGCTTATTCTCTTGGCTGTTGGCCTCATGGCGCTCGCCGCGACGCGCTACGCCCGCACGCGCGCCCTTCTCATTGTGCTCGCGATCATGCCTCCCCTATATATCGCTGCACGAGGATTCCTCGGTTGGTCAGGGCGAGATCTCACTGCAATCGCGAGTCTGGTGAGCGCCGACCGGGCTGCATCTCTGGAGCACCGCATGGTCAATGAAGACATGCTCACCAATAAAGCCAAGCAGAAAATGCTCTTCGGATGGGCAAGTTGGGGAGGCAGTCGCGTATACAACGAAGAAGGAAAAGATATCTCAACGACGGACGGCATGTGGATCGTCGCATTCGGCAACTACGGCGTCGTCGGACTCTCCGCGTTCATGCTATTCATCGCGCTGCCCGCGTGGGTGCTGCTCCGCCGCGCACGCGCGCCAGCCTGGGCTTCATCCCAGATGGCGCCGGCGGCAATCTGCGCCACGCTTCTGCTCCTGTATTCCATCGACAACGTGCTCAACGCCATGATCAACCCGATCTTCGTTCTTATGGCAGGTGGCGTTGGCGGCTTGGTTTTCGGCGCAAGAACCGCAAGTTCCCGTCGCGCATCCCGGAGTCAGTCCACATTTTCGTATAGCTTGGGTTCAGGGTAGATCACAACCGCTGAAGACGGAGCAGCACTGCATGTACCTTGTCGCGATTCACGTTCCCATATTTCTTGACGGCGATCGCCCGCTGATCGCTACCGATTGGTTGCGCTCCCTCCGGCTGCTGCGCGACTCCTTTTCCGGTCGGTTCGGCCCCATCACCGTCGTCGCGCCCAGCCTTTCCACAAGCCATCCATCCGCAGAGCAGAAGCTCGAAGCCCCGGCGCCTGATGAAGACATCGTGCTGGAGCCATCCTTCGATTTCAGCGGCCGATGCAGAGATTTCTGGCTCCGTGATCGCAAGCAGTGGATCGCAGACGTTGATCGCCTGCTGCCAAACGCACAGGTAGTCCACGCAGGCCTCGATGATGTTTTTCGACCGGTCTCATATTCAGGTCACGCCCGCGCCGTCGCAGCAAACAAGCCCACCGTCTTCGTGCAGGACGTCGATATATCACTCCGCGCCCGACAGCTCGCCACCACACCCGTCGCTGCGATCAAGGCGAATCTCTATGCGCTCCACTACGAACGCCTCGCGCGCAAAGGCGTGCAGGCGGCCGATCTCAGCCTTCTCAAAGGCCGCAGCATCATGCGCCGTTTCGCTTCCACCGCGCGCAACCCGCACACCTTCCACGACACCTCCTACCTCTCATCCGAAATCGTTCCAGCAGATGTCGTCGAGCGCCGACACGCTCGACCGGCTGACAGCCCCTTCCGGCTCGTCTATTGCGGCAGAATCGCTCGCGCCAAAGGCGTCTTCGAGAGTGTCGATATCATCGCCCGCGCACGCCGCCTCGGCCGCGACATCCGCTTCGACATGATCGGCGACGGTGAAGATCGCGCTGCGATCGAAAAAATCATCTCCGAGCAAAACCTGGATAGCTACATCCGCTGTCTCGGACCGCAGGCATATGGGCCAGAGCTCATCCGCAAACTTGCTGAATGGGACGCCCTCCTCTTCACTCCCCCCGGCGAAGAAACACCGCGCATGATCTTCGATGGGTTCGCCGCCGGCCTGCCCCTCGTTGCCTTTGCTATCGAATATGTCGTAGAGCGCGCCGACGAAGACGCCGCCGCCTGCTTGCTCCCCAACGACAATCCACAGCAGGCAGCCCAACTCATCAATGATCTAGCCGCCGATCGGGAAAAGATCGCCAAACTCACCCGCGCTGCACACCAGGCCGCCCACAAACACGCAGCCGATGTCTGGTACCAGCGCCGTGCCCAATGGACGATCGAAGCAGTCGAAAAACGCATCGGCGCTGCCAAAACCACAGTCAAGCTCTCCGCTGCCTGAAATATTGCATAAGTCACAATGCCCACCGCGCTGCAAAAATCTCCCATGACGACGGACGAGCCAATCAATCCCGCTATCTCCGCCAGCGTATGCCGCGCCGCCGATCGCCTCCTCGTCGTCATCGTCAACTTTCACACCGCTGAACTAACCATCGACGCCCTGCGCTCACTTGCGCCCCATCTCGAGCCCGCTCGCGACGCCGTCGTCGTCGTTGACAACGACTCCGGCGATGACTCTGTCCAGCGCATCAGCCAAACAATCGAACAAGAGCAACTCTCAGACGTCGCATCCGTCATCCCCGCCGGCTGCAACGGCGGCTTTGCGTTTGGAAACAACGTCGGCGCCAAACTCGCCTTCGCCGATGATCCCCATCCCAAATACATCCTACTCCTCAACCCCGACACGCTCGTCCACGACGGCGCCATCCAGCACATGCGCTCCTTCATGGATACTCACCCTCAAGCAGGCATCCTCGGCTGCAAGATTGAAGACCCCGACAGCGTCGAACAAACAGCAGCCTTTCGTGCGCCGAGTCCGCTTTCCGAAATGGATTACGGCTTCCGTTCTGGTCCAATCTCCCGTGCACTCTCCCGCTGGAGTGTCTCGCTCGCGCCGGCGCAAAACGCCATTCAGTGCGATTGGGTTTCCGGCGCCTGCATGATGATCCGCTGCGACGTCATCAGCAAAATCGGCCCGCTCGATGAAGGCTACTTTCTCTATTACGAAGAGCTCGACTACTGCCTCCGCGCGCGCGACGCTGGCTGGGAAATCTGGCACACCCCCGCCGCAACCATTACACACTTCGAAGGCGCAGCTACCGATATCCACGCCGCCCGCAAACGCCGCCCGCGATGGTGGTATGACTCCCGCCGTCGTTTCTTCGTAAAACGCTACGGAACCCTCGGCCTTCTCACCGCAGACGCCCTATGGGCGATCGGCCGGTCATTCCTGCATTTGCGCCGTCTGCTTCATCTCGGCGGAGATGTCTCCTGCGATCCAGCCCATCTTTCACGTGATCTTCTCGGCGGCGACCTTCGCGCCGTTCTTTCCGGAGAAACCCGGCGAATCAAGCTGCAGGCGGTGAAAAAATGAAAGCCGGCGTTATCATCATCGGACGCAACGAAGGAGAGCGCCTCATTCGCTGTCTCGATTCACTCGCGACCGCGCGCAAGAACGGCTCGCTTCTGGTTTACGTTGACTCCGCCTCCTCAGACGACAGTGTCGAAACATCCCAAACTCGCGTAGATCACGTCATCGCGCTCACCAATGACAAACCTCTCTCCGCAGCCCGCGCTCGCAATGCTGGCATCTCCTGGCTCCTTGACCACGACATTGACCTCATTCAGTTCATCGATGGAGACTGCGAACTCCATCCGGATTGGCTCGCCCGCGCTGCCGCAGCTCTGGAACAGAACACACAAGCCGCGATCGTCACGGGCCGCCTGCGCGAAAAGCATCCCGATCGCTCGCCCTACAATCGCCTCTGCGATATGGAATGGGATTGCGGCGTCGGTGAGATAGAAGCGTGCGGCGGTGTATTCTTCGCCCGCGCACAGGCAATCCACGATGTCGGCGCCTTCCGCGAAGACATTCCCGCTGGTGAGGAGCCGGAACTCTGCTTGCGCCTCCGCACCGCTGGCTATACGGTTTTTGCAATTGACGCTCCCATGGCTCTGCATGACGCTGATCTCATTTCGTTTTCCCAGTGGTGGCGTCGAATGACGCGCACCGGCTATGCGTTCGCGCTCGGCGCCTCGCTTCACGGCGCCGGTCCCGAGCGACACTGGGTTCGTCACGCGCTTCGCCCCTGGCTCTGGGCCGTCATTCTTCCGTTGCTCGCGATCATCCCCGCCTGGCCAACCGCTGGACTCAGCCTCGCCGTTCTCCTCGCGTACCCAATACAGTTCCTGCGCATCACCAAGGACCGCCAATCGCGAGGGGACTCCGCCTCGAGCGCACGCCTCTACGCCTTCTTCACCCTGCTTTCCAAGTTTCCCGAAGTCATCGGACAGACTCGTTTTTACTTCGAGCGGTTCACCGGCAGATCACCCAGCATCATCGAACACAAGAAAGCCTGCGTCGTCTGATGAAGAGCGCCATATGGAAAACCTTGTACTCGCGTTGGAGAGGCCAACTGCAGCGCCCGGAGCCGGGGCTGTCGCTCTTGCTTCTGACCCCGGGCGATCTTCCTGTCTTTCTTAAGATCGCCCTCGCCGTCTGCGCGCGTCAGAACGGATCGTGCCTGCGCGAAACACTCGTCATACCGGATGTTAAAACCACGGGACTCACCGATCTTGTCGCCAGCAGCGCCCGCGACTGGCCGCACGGCGAGATGCGCATCGTTGATCTTCCCCTCATTGATCGTCTCATCATTCGCCGCTTTCACAATCCACACTTCAACTGCTGGCTGCAGTTCATTCGCGGGGTCGAAGCAGCCCGCTCAACCCATGTCCTCTGGCACGATGCTGATCTCTTCATCTCTGACCCAGCATTCCTCGACGCGCAGCATCAGCGGGCGACAGAGGAAAATTTGGACTGTCTCGGCGTCAGCCCTGTGTGGGATTCCTGGTTCCGCGAGCGCGGGCTTGACCATGTCACCGCGACGTGGGAACTCATGCTGCGAGCCGACTGGATTCGCTCCTTCAAGCCATGGGAGCACCGTGGTCACGACGCAGATTGGCATGGCGATCGCCACACCTTCGATATCTCGCTTCTCCCACAAGCAAGAACCCCGCCCGAGCGTGTGGGCCGCTCCGATGTCGCCGATTCCTTCATTCATTTCAACTACGTCATCTGCACCTACCGCTGGTTCCAGCAGTCTGATGGTCCATACGAGGATGAGAACTTCCGAATCCTGCTCGTGCGCTTGCTGATTGATGCCTTCGATGACTCCGGTTGGGAGTACGAGGCGCCCAGCGTCGAGGATCTCGCCCGCGGCTTGACCAATGCAGATCTTCCGGTCACCTATCTCAAAAAGAGCACCCGTGACAACTATTCCGAATTTCGCAACAAGCTCCAGCAACTTATCGAGTCAACTATTCTCACGACCCAGCAGTCCGAGACTCTCTCAGAAGGTGTGTCTGTCTTCGACCGCTTGTTGAACTGGTCCAATCAACAGGCGCCAGCAGCCGTATGAGCCCAACGTGAAGATTGCATATCTCATAAACCGATATCCCGCGGTGAGCCACAGCTTTATCCGTCGAGAGATCGCGGCGCTCGAAGAGATCGGCGTCGCCGTCGAGCGATTCTCCATCCGCGATTGTGCGCACGAAGTTGTTGATGAGCACGATCGCGAAGAAGCCGCCCGAACACAGGTTCTGCTCGACAATGGCGTGAGGGGCTTATTGGCGCCGACACTCCGGGCTCTGTTCAAGACGCCGCTCGGATTCATGCGATCGCTCCGTGCTGCAGTTCAACTGGGATGGAAATCAGATCGCGGCGTGCTTCGGCATCTCATCTACCTCAGTGAAGCCTGCGCACTCAAAGGACGACTTGCTGAATCCGGCTGTGACCACGTCCATGCGCACTTCGGCACCAACTCGACTGCGGTCGCCATGTTATGCAGAACTCTCGGCGGCCCCAGCTACAGCTTCACAGCGCACGGACCAGAGGAGTTTGACAAGCCTCTCCAGATCGGACTGGCGGAAAAGATTCACCACGCTTCATTTGTCGCCGGTGTTTCCAGTTTCGGCAGGTCACAGCTCTACCGCTGGTGCGCATGGAATGAGTGGCCCAAAATCAAGGTCATCCATTGCGGTGTTGACAACTCATATCTCACGCGGGCCCCGACTCCGGTTCCAGAAGCGTGCACGCTCGTATGCGTCGGCCGGCTCTGTGAACAAAAAGGCCAAGGCATCCTCATCGAAGCCACAGCCCAACTCGCAGCGCAAAATCACAACCTCGAGTTGGTGCTGGTGGGTGATGGGCCGATGCGGGGGGGGCTTGAAGAGATGATCGCGAGAAGGGGACTTGCTGATCGCGTGCGCATCACCGGGTGGATGACAGGAAAAGAAGTGCAGCAGGAGCTGCTGCGTGCGCGCGCCCTGGTGTTGCCGAGCTTTGCGGAGGGGCTCCCGGTGGTAATCATGGAGGCGCTGGCGATGGGCCGCCCTGTCATTTCAACATACATCGCAGGGATTCCAGAGCTTGTCGAAGACGGTGTGAACGGCTGGCTGATCCCAGCGGGGGATATAGAACAACTGGCAACCGCGATGCGGACCGTGATTGACGCGACACCTGAAAAGCTGGGGCGGATGGGCCGCGAGGGTGCGCTCCGTGTTGCAGAACGGCACGATGCGCACAAAGAAGCTCAAAAATTGGCGATGTGCTTCACTTGTGCGCTCGGCGCCGACAAGGAAACAGACCATGTGTCCGGTGATGTAGGTCATGAACCCGGGGCGCCCGCCCCGGTGTCGCAAGCTGGAAAAAGCCTTGGCAGCATGAACTGATTTGTTGCTTCATCTCATGAACATCTTACTCGCGGTTTGTGCGATTGTGCTTGTGATTCCGATGATGGTGTACATCATCGAATGCGCTGCTGCGATTGTCCCTCGGCGCGCGCGCAAGTTGGATTCGAACGGGGAGCGAGCTGGAGCGACGATCATTATTCCTGCGCACAATGAGGCAGGGTCAATCGAGCGGACGGTTGCGTCTGTACAAGAGGAAATGAGCGCAGCGGATCGGCTCATTGTGATTTCGGACAACTCGACAGATGACACCGCGGCGCGCGCAAGAGAGGCGGGAGCGGAGGTCTTTGAGCGCAATGACGCAGAGAGGCGCGGCAAGGGGTATGCGCTTTCTTTCGGGCTTGATCAGATCGCGGTCAATCCGCCTGCAGTTGTCGTGTTTGTTGATGCGGATTGTGAACTTGCGTTTGGAAGTCTCAATGCGCTGGTGCGGCAGGCAACGCGCACAGGGGCGCCTGCGCAGGGCGTGTATCTGCTCGCGGGCGATGAATCGCCGAGCTCGCGCGAGGCCGTCTCTCGGCTGGCGTTTGTCGTGAAGAATCTGGTGCGTCCTATGGGGCTCGATCATCTGGAGCTTCCATGTTTGCTTACGGGGACGGGGATGGCGTTCCCGTGGGAGATGATCCGGGCGGCGCCTTTGGCGGGTGGGAATATTGTTGAGGATATGCAGCTTGGTATAGATCTTGCGATCGCGGGATCGTCGCCGCGATTGTGCGCCGGAGCGCACATACGGGGCGCCTCGGCGACGAATGATGACTCCGCCCGTGCGCAGCGCACGCGGTGGGAGCATGGGCATTTGCGGACGCTTACCTCTCAGGGGCCGCGTCTGGTTCGGGCTGCGGCGATGCAGGGTCGGGGCGATCTTCTGGCGCTGGCGCTGGAACTCACTGTTCCTCCATTGTCATTGCTTGTGGCGGTCGTGTTTGTTGGGACTGTTCTTGCGACATTTGCAGCGCTTTTGGGAGCATGGTGGTGGCCGGCGAGTTGGCTTGCATCAGGGCTTGCGGGCGTTGTTGTGGTGACGCTGCTGGCCTGGTGGAAGCATGGTCGTGCGCACGCGCCGGGACGGGCGCTGCTGGCGGCGCCGGCGTACATCCTGTGGAAGCTCCCGTTGTACGCGAAGTTTTTCGTGAAGCCAGAGACAGAATGGGTGCGCACCGAGCGCGCGGGTGAGCGCACAAATAATAGAGATGAGAGCGCGGATGCAGCTTCAGCTTCGACGTCTGCCGAGGATGAGTCTTCGCTTGATGAACCGATCACCGAGCGGAGGGCGGCTTCGTGATGGGGGCGGTCGTGACAACTGAAGAGAGCGCGACGGCGGCGAAGGCATTAGACGTCTTCGGCGCGGTCGATTTATGTGGCGTTGTGCTGCACAAGGTGACCGAGCGAGGGTGCATTGATTGGATATTGATTGAGCTGAACTCGGGGCGCGGCGGTTGGGTGGTGACGCCGAATCTTGAGATTGTGCGGCGTTGTGCGAAGAGCGCCGAAGAGCGCGACCTTGTGGCGCGGGCGGATCTTCGAGTGGCGGACGGGATGCCGCTCATTTGGGCGAGCCGGGTTCGCGGTGAGGCGCTGCCTGCTCGTGTGGCGGGATCGAGCTTGATATTGACGTTGTCTGAGGCAGCGGCTGCGAGGGGGCGATCGATTTTTCTGCTGGGGGGCGAGCCTGGGTCAGCGGAGGAGGCTGCGCAGGAGTTGGCGAAGCGCAATAAGGAGTTATCGGTCGTGGGAACTTATTGCCCGCCGATGGGCTTTGAGCGCGACGCTGAGGAGATGGCTCGGATTCGGGAGGCGCTTGTCGATGCGAACCCGGACATCGTCTTCGTTGGACTTGGCTTCCCGAAGCAGGAGCGATTGATCGCGGAGGTCCGAGAACTCCTCCCGCAGGCATGGTGGCTGGGCGTGGGCGTGAGTTTTAGCTTTGTGAGCGGCCATGTGCAGCGGGCGCCGGGCTGGATGCAGCGGTGCGGCGTTGAGTGGTTGCACCGACTGTCGCAGGAGCCGGGGCGGCTGGCGAGGCGATACCTGATCGACGGAATTCCTTTCGGGATGCGGCTGATGATCGGCTCGGCAGCGTGTCGATTGAGGGGGAAGCGTCAAGGAGCTGTCCGATGAGCCTATCTGTGCGAACCATTTCGAGTGCAAGCTGTTCTGTGGAGGATGCGTACAAGCGCGCGTCTGCGGAAGTGGAGCCGGTGTTTGTTCCTGCGAAGATTTATACGGACGATCGAGGGTGGTCGCTGATGAATCAGATGCAGGGTGTGATGCGCCCTGAGGGGCAGCTCAACTACTCGGTGCAGTACCCGGGCGTCATCAAGGCGTGGCATCGGCATGCGAAGCAGACTGATTTCTGGATGTGCATCCAGGGGCACATGAAGATGGGCGTGTATCGGGATGATGGCGCCGCGTGGATGTTGGTTTCGGGTGAAAAGAATGCAGGCGTGGTGATCGTGCCTCCTACATTGTGGCACGGAGCAGCGACTGTGGGACCGACGAGCGCGGGGCTTCTCTACTTTGTGACGCACGCGTACGACCCGCAGGCGCCCGATGAGGAGCGAATGCCATTTGACGAGGTTGAGGGGTTCAACTGGGGTGTTGAGTGTCGCTAGCGTGACGAAGGACGACGATGAGACGAACAGTCGCGCGAAGGAGTGCGCGGTCGTTGCGTGTGTGTTGCTCACGGGTGGATTGCGTCCGTCGCCTCTTGTGACTGCGGCGCGACGGTCGGTGTTGGATCTATTTCTCACGCCGGAACGAACGGTATTGGGCGTGTGGCTCGATCATCTTCGGAATCTGAATCATGGATCAGCGGTTCCGTGTCGGATTGTGCATGGGGGCGATGGGCCAATGCCTTTCGGCGCGGCGATCGGAGAGGGAGCAGCGGTCACGTTCGAGAAGGAGCATGGTCAATATCGGGGGCCAGCGGGCGCGTTGCGGGATGCTTGCGGGATGTACGGCGAAGAGGACGTGGTGTTGGTTGCTGACGGGGCGCGGTGGGTTTCGGCGTCGTTGGATGGGTTGGTGGCGGCTCATCGTTCGCATGGCGCGGATGTGACGGTTGCGGCGAATCCGGATGGCTCGCCGACTGGGGCATACCTATTGAGCCGGCGCGTAATTGACCTGACGCCGACCAAGGGATTCATGGATTTGAAAGAGCAGTTGCTCGAGAAAGCGTTGCAGTCCGGGATGAGGATTCGAGTTCACACGCTGGACGGCGGCTCGAAGCCACTGCGAACGAGGAAGCAGTTTTTGGGGGTGTGCGCGGAAATTGGAAGGCGGGAAGAGCAACGTCCGAAAACTGCTGGAGAGTCTGCGAGGCTGGAGGGGGTGAGTTGGCGTGCTGCTGACGGTGAGTTGGGGGCAGGCTGCGTGCTGGTGGACTCTGTGGTGATGCCGGGGGCGGTCGTGGGAGAAGGGGCGGTGGTGGCGAGAACGATCGTTTGTCCTGGGGCCCGGGTCCAGCCCGGGGCGCGTGTGGTCGATGCTGTTGTGAGCGCGGAAGGTGTAAGATCAGGAGACGAGCGGCCGGCTGTTGGCCGCTGGAAGGTTCGGTCATGATCCAGCGTCGGGCGTGGAGATTTTCGGACGGTGTGCTGCTCGCAGCGTTGGTGGGGCTGGCGATCGTTGCGACCCGTGAGATATGGCGCGATATCTTTCGTATTGGTTGGCACAACGAAGAGCAGTCGCACATTCTGCTGGCGCCGTTGATCGCGCTGTGGTTGATGTGGGTGCGTCGGGAGCGGCTGCGATTCTGCAGGCCGTGCTGGACGTTGCTCGGGCCGTTGGTTGTTGGCGTGGGTTGGGCGCTGGCGTGGTATGGGTTTCATGGATCGACGACAGTCTTTTGGCATTTCGGGGCTCTGCTGATTGTCGCGGGGGCGGCGATTACGGTGGTGGGGGTTGAGTTTGTTCGGAACTTTGCGCCGGCGATGATTGCGTTGGTGTTCTTGATGCCGGTTCCTGGGGATATCCGCGGGGACATCGCGGTGCCATTGCAGAAGGTGACAGCGACGGTGACGCAGTTCGGGATGGAGCTTTTTGGCGTGCCGGTGACACGGGCGGGGAATCAGTTGTCTTTGAACGGGCAGGATGTCGCGGTGGCCGAGGCGTGTAATGGGATGCGCATGGTGGCGGCGCTGGTGCTGGTGAGTTTTGCGTTTGTGTTTTCGACTCCGATGCGGCAGGGGGTTCGCATATTTATTCTTGCGATTAGTCCGCTGGTTGCAATTGTGTGCAATGTGATTCGCCTGGTGCCGACGGTGTTGCTTTATGGATATTCGAGCAAGGACGCGGCGGACACATTCCATGATGTGAGCGGGTGGGCGATGCTGTTCGTTGCGCTGGGGATTTTGTGGGGTATTTTCGGCGTTCTGCGATGGATTGAGATTCCGATTACGCCGTATGCAGTGGCGGAGGAATAGATGGGCACAAGCAGGTGGTACAACGTGTTTGGTCGGGTAGCGCCGGGGGCGAGCGCTGTGATTCTCGGAGCGGTTTTAGTTGTCGGGGGGATTGATGCGGAGTCTTTGCCGGGAGCGGGGAAGTATCACAAGGCGGTGAAGGTGGCGATCGAGGGTGTGCCTTACCGGATTGGGCAGTGGGTGGGGACGGACGTGGACACGCCGATTGAGGCGGTCAAGCTGCTGCGGCCGAATGAGATTTTGCATCGCCGGTTTGTGAATACGACGACCAACGAGACGGTGGCGCTGCTTGTTGTGCATTGCACGGACACCAATGACATGTTGGGGCACTACCCGCCACAATGCTACCCGGCGCACGGCTGGAGACGGGAAGGCACACAGCAAACGACGCTGGAGTTTGAGGATCAGCTTTATCCAGCGACGGAGTACGAGTTCAATCGGATGGTGCAGGGGCGCGAACAGCGTATGAGCGTGTTCAGTTTTTTTGTGCTGCCTGATGGATCGATCGTGGCGGATATGAAAGGATTGAAGAGCGCATCGGGGCGGAAGTCGGCTTCGCAGCTTGGCGCTGCTCAGGTGCAGATTGTCGGTGGAGAAGACTTGCCGGCGGAGAAGCGCAGGGAAATCGTGCATGAGTTTGTGCGTGCGATAGAGCCGACGATCCGAGTAGTCGCGGAGGGGATCAAGAATGGATAAGTTTTTAATGAATGGCCAGGCTTCTGCGGAAGGCGGAGGCGAGGCGCCTGAAAACCTGCTGCATGTGGTGCATCGGCGGCTGCGCGGACGGTATCCGTGGGCGATTGCGCTTGGGCTGGTTCTGTCGCTGCCGTTCGCGGCGCTGGGATGGAAAGCGAAGCAGCCGGAGTTTCGGAGCACGGGTTTGGTTAATGTTGAAGATCAGGCTGAGTCGGTGCTTTTTGCAGATGTTCATACTCCGATCCGTCGGTTTGACACATTCGTGAACAAACAAGCGACGTTCCTTCGCGGGCGACGCGTAATTGACAAAGCGGTGGAGAATGAGGAGCTCCTGGATGTTGGTTGGCCACAGGGTCAGGAGGGCATTCGCCTGCTTCAAAAGAAGCTGTCGATCGGGTATGCGCGCGGGGAGTCATTGATCAGTGTCAATGTTTCGCATCCGGACCCGACGATGGCGCGGATAGCGGTGAATGCGGTTCTGGACGCTTACAATGAGCTGTTCGGCGAGACAGGCGCGCTGCGAGCGACTGAAAAGGAACGCACGCTCCAGGAGCGCGAGCGGAAGCTCCTCAATGAAATTTCGGCGCTGCAAAGGCAGAAAATCGCCCTTTCCGAAGAGTTCGGCCAAGACCAGCTAAGCACCATGCATGCGCGCAAGGTGGAGGAGCTCAGTGAAATTGATCGGGAAATGTCGCGCGTTGATGTCGCGATCAGCGAAGCGGAGCTACGCGATGAAGATGAGCAGAGTCGTGAGTCGCAGATCGCGAGCGTTGTTGAGACATTGTCCGAGCGTGATCCGGTGTTGAACACGTTGCAGCGTGACCTTGAAACGCTGAGGGCTCAGTACGCGGGGCTGACAAATCTGGGCGAGAGGCATCGAACGAAGCGGCGTCTTCGCACTGAAATCGAGGTTAAACAGGCGCAACTTCAGAATCGATTTGACGAGTTGATTGAACAGGCTGGGGAGATGGGACAGTCTGAGCTTGGGACATTGCAGTTGCAGACGCCGCAACGGCTGCAGGCGTATCGCGAGCGGCTGATCGAGCGTCAGGAGGCCGTGCGCAATGACGCAAGCGAGCTGAACAAGAAACGACTTGAGCTGGACTTGATCAGCGAACAGATCGCGGAGAAAACGAAGATTCGGCTGTTGACAACCCAGCGGCTCGATCAACTTCGTGTTGAGCGCGAAAGCAGAACTGAGGGTCATGTGACCATCGCGCAGCACGGCGACATTCCGGTGGACATCGAGGACAAGCGCAAGATGTTTGCAGCAATTGGCGCTATGTTTGGTGGCGGACTTGGCGTGGGGATCGTCTTTCTCCTTGGTCTGTTTGATAGCAGGCTGCGGTATATCGACGATCTTGAGCGAGAGGCGCTCGCCGTGCCATTGCTTGGCACGCTTCCTGATCTGGGATCGAAGAATCTTGAGCATGATGAAATCGCGGCGCTAGCTGTGCATAATCTGCGCAATATGTTGCAGCTTCAGGCGTCTCCCGGGGACGGCAATTGCAGGGTGTATACGATCACGAGCGGTTCGCCGGGTGACGGCAAGACAAGTCTGGCGCTGGCGATGGGGATGTCGTTTGCATTGTCAGGACAAAAGACGCTGCTCCTGGACGCCGACCTGGTTGGGCATGGACTCACGCACGAGCTTGGGCATGATGGGGCGCAGGGATTGTGCCAGGCGGTGCGGGAAGAGGATGCGAAGACGCACATTCAGAGTACGACTATTGAGAATTTGTGGACACTTCCGTGTGGCAGGCAAAATGTGATCGACGCGAAAAACCTCTCGCAGGAGATGATGCAGCATGTGATCGGGCAGTTGCGCCAGGAGTACGACACGATTATCGTGGACACGGGGCCGCTTCTTGGCAGTCTGGAGGCGAACTTGATGGCATCATTGTCCGACGGAGTCGTGCTGACGATCTCGCGTGGGCAGAACCATAAGTTTGTCAACGCCTGTCTAGAGAGGTTGCGGCAGATGAACGCGAAATGCGCGGGGCTGGTCTTCAACAAGGCGGAGGCGAGGGATTTCAATCGGAGCGTGAGCGCTGCTTCAGTGTGTTCGCAGTCGATTCGGAATCAGTCGCTTCTGGATAAGTCTGCCAATGCGCCGGAGCGTAACGCGCGCGGCGCGTTGGTGCGGGCAGTGATCGGCGGACCTTCAGACGCCAATGAGGAAAAGCCGGCGGCGTGAACTCGCTGCACGAGAGCGTGGTGATGCATCAGAGGCCGGCTGAAATTTCAGCGGATCGGTGGTCACGCGCCCATACTCGAGTGTGGGGGCTTTCCATTGAGGAAACCCATGATCGTTATTGGGCTTCCAAAGGCGTGCAGGTTGTGCGGCCTGGCGGGGCGGCGGTGATTGGCCGGGGCCCGATGCTGTACCTGCTTCTTCGGCGTGGCGAGCTGGTGCTGTTCAAATTCGCACCTGTGGTCAAGCGGCTGAACTGGATTCGATCGCGCGCGATGCGTTTACGGATCGTTGATCTGGACGCGGACTCCTATGTTGAGCGGGTGATTGCAGATGATGATGGCGGATTTATTGCGATTCGCAGGGACTACAGCGTCGAGACGCACGGCTCGACGCGCGCCGCGGTCACAGGCGAAGCAAAGCTTGCGCGGCAGTGGCGCGATGCGGACAACGCGCGGGAGGGATGGCGAGCGATTGTTGCGCGAGCGGGGGCGGATCGGACGAGTGTGCATCGTTGCGTGGGGCGGATATTTGACGCTGAGGATGATGAATCGCTTGAAGAGTGTCTGACAAGCCTGATGCAGCGGTGGAAAAATCCAACGCTGGGTTTGGATGGCGTTTATGAGTTCATGCCTGGCGTTCTTTTGCATGAGTCTGCGGAAGTTGAATCTGGAGCAGTGCTGCTGCCTCCGGTGTGGATTGGAGCCGGTTCGCGCATTGGTGGACAGGCGGTGGTCGTTGGGCCAACTCTTACGCCCGATGAGCCTGATGCCCAGCCAACACAGCGGGAAGTATCGTGGGAGCGGATTCAGTATCCCGGTTGGCGTCCGACACCGAGGTTGCGCGGGCGATGGTTCCGCATGAGCAAGCGCGTGTTTGATATTGGTTTCAGCCTTGCGGTGCTCGCGGCAACGGCGCCGATCTATCCAATCGCAATCGCGTTGATTTTTCTGGAGGATGGGTGGCCGCCCTTTTTTGCGCACAGGCGGCAGACACGGCGGGGGCGAACGTTTCCGTGCTACAAGTTTCGCACGATGTCTCGCGGGGCGGATTCAATGAAGGAGGAACTGGAAGCGAGCAATGTCTGCGACGGGCCGCAGTTCTATATAGAGGTAGACCCGCGTGTGTCGAAGGTTGGCAAGTGGCTTCGGCGGTTTCAGATTGATGAACTACCACAGTTTTGGAATGTGTTGCGCGGGCATATGAGCGTCGTTGGGCCGCGCCCGAGCCCGGACAGTGAAAATCAGTATTGTCCTGCGTGGCGTGAGGCGAGGCTGAGCATTCGGCCTGGTGTGACGGGCCTGTGGCAGGTGCGGCGCACGCGGGAGCCTGCGACGGATTTTCAGGAGTGGATTCGGTATGACCTTGAGTACGTTCAGCATGAGAGCTGGCGTCTGGACCTTTGGATCATTCTCAAGACGATTGGGAAGGTCATCAAGAGCTAGGAACGAGCTATGACGAATCGGGCGAAAAAAAGACTTTTGCTGTTGGGTGTGTCGGTTGTCATCGCGGGCGGCGGCGTGGTGGGATTGCAGCAACTGCGCAATATACAGTCTGCGCGCACACTGAAGTCGAATTTTGAAGAAGGGATGGCGGCGCACGAAGCAGGGCGTCATAAAGATGCCTCTACAAAGCTCTGGTATTATGTGACTGTCGCGCAGTCGGACGACGTGGATGGTGAAGCTCTGCTCGCGTTTGTCGAGAGTCGCCGGCAGACACCGGACGAGAACGGAAAGCATTTGCTTGAATCAATCCTGGTGGCGAAACGCGCAAGGGATTTAATGCCGAGCGACGTGCGGCCGCTTGAGCATTTGCTTGCGCTATATGGCATAACAGGGCAGTTTTCGGAACGGCTGGACGCTGCGAACCGATTGCTCGCGATTGATGACAAAAATTACGAAGGGATGAAGGCGAAGATCTCGTCATTTTGGCGATTGGGCGAGCGTGATCAAGCTCTCCAGGTTGCGCAGTCGATGGCGGAGGTGTACGAGGATGACATTTTTGCGCATTCCTTGGTCTTGCAGCTTTATGAGGATCTCGACAAGCCAAAGCGCGAAATGCTGGATTATGCGCAAGCGGTCTCGAAGAAATACCCGGACGATGCGCGATTCACACTTCTTGTCGCGCAGGTGCACGCGGCTGCGAATGAAGATCAGAAGGCGAGGGAGATCGCGCAACAGGCTCTTGGGATGGATATTTCCGACGCGGTGACATTGCGGGAGTTGCTGCTCGTGCTCGACCGGCTCGGTATGACCGCTGAGGCGGCGGCGGTGATTGACCGAGAGACGGCGAAGGAAGGTGTGAGTGATGAGTTCTATGCGATCGCTGCGGAGCGGGCGTGGAAGGAGTCGCGCATCTCGAAGTCGCTCGAGTACATCAGGCGGGCGTCAGTTGATCCGGAGTCGGCCAAGGATAACGTCCTGGGATGGCGGGCGTTCCTTGAACAAGGAGCGACGGATGTAAGCGAGCGTGAGAGTATTGTTGAAATTCTGCGCGGGCGGGGAACTCCGGAGGCAGCGACGTGGATTTCATTGCTTCGGGCGCAGGATGCGATGGCGCAAAGCGATTGGGCGTTAGCGCAGGAGGAGCTGCGCACAGCGCAGACGACAGATGATGGAAACTCGCTCGCCATCTACATGATGGGTGAGACTGAGCGCCGGCTGGGCGAGTGGCGGGCCGCGATTGAGCGCTGGGGTGAGCTGCGCAAGACCGAGCCAACGTGGGTTCGCTTGCATGTTGATTTGGCCTCTGCGCTGCTCGACCATGAGTTCCCTGCTGAGGCGTACATCATCGCGGCGCGTGGGGCGCAGGTGGCGCCGAACCAGGTTGTGATGGCGCCTGTGCTCGCGCGGGCTTCTATGGAAGTGATCGAGCGCCAGATATTGACGGGAACGGAAGCTGAAACTCCGCTGGCGTTTCTTGAAGAGCTACGAGAGAAGCTTCCTCCATCGGGATTTGTACAGTCGCTTTTGGCGCGGGCGTATGCAGCTTTAGACAGGCCGGCCGAAGCGAAGGAGGCCATTGAAGTTATTTTCAAGAACGATCTTGAGGCGCCATCTGACTCGCTGGGGCCGCTCCTTGCGATGAACAAACGGTATGAATGGGGGTTTGCCGAGCAGATTCGTGCGGTGAGTCCGGAATCGCCCGCGAGTGTATTTACGCTGGCGATCGAGGCGCACCAGGCAGGTGACACGAAGGCAGGAATGCGCATGTTGCGCAATGCGGTCGAGTCGCACGAAGGCGGCGAGCGGCTGGCGTATGAGCTTCGTCTCGCGGCGTATCAGGATCTTGTAGATGCGCCAGAGGCATTGGAGAATTTGAGCCGGATCGGCGCGGACAACCCACAGTCAGCTGAAGCGCAGCGGCTGGTGCTCAACTCACGGGCGGCCTGGCGGGATGAAAAGATCGTCAGCTCCGCGATCGCGAGCTTGCGGAATCTGGCTGGGAACAAGTCATCGCTCTGGCGCGTCGCGGAAGCGCGGCGACTGTTGACGTTTAGCGATCCGAACAATCCGAACGATCGGCAGGACAAGGCTGCCCGCGTCGTCAACGACGTATTGAAATCGGTCATTACGAATGATCCGCGGGCAGGGCGGGCGCATGAGCTTGCTGCTGAAGCCTGGCTTATTCTTGATGAACGCAATAACGCGATCCATCACCTGGAGCTTGCGCTCGCGGCCCAGCGCGATGCGATACGTCTGTATCCAAAGCTGATTTCACTCTTTCAGCAAGCAGGCGATGCGGAAGGCGCAAAGCGGTATCTTCAGAAGTTTTCACAGCAAACAAACATCACTCCTGAAATGCAACGACGGCGAGCTGCGCTGCTCGTTTCGCAGAACATGATTGATCCAGCGATGGATGATTTTCGCAGCCTGGCGCAGGCGGGCGACGTGAGAGCACAGGTTTCGCTGGCTGCATTGCACTCTCGCCTGGGTGAGGTCGGTCAGGCAAGAGAGATGTACGAGCAGGCGCTGAGGCATGATGACGAGTTGGCGCCTTTTGTCGCGGAAGCTGCTGCGGAGTATTTTGCTTCGCAAGGCGAGATGGATCGAGCGCGCAGCATTTTGACCGAACATCTCAAGGATGCGGGACGCGAGGGGATGCTGGCCGCGCTGCTCATGAGGCACGGTCTTGCCGGTGAAGCTGAAGATATTTACACCCGCTTGGCGCAGTCTGAAAACTCGGGGGCAGCATGGAGCGATCTTGCCCGATTCTACCTTTCACAGCGGCGCGTCGATGAGGCAGAGCAGGCAATTAGCCAGGGGCTTGCCGTAGCGCCTGATGATGAAAATCTTATACACACAGCGAGCATGGTGTCCATGGCGGGCGGTGAGGAGATCGCAGCAGAGGGGCTCTCTGATGCGCTGACCGCGTTTGGACTCGATCCGGACAGTCGCTCGGGCATCGCGCTTCAGGAGGCGCTGGATCATATCCAGGCGAACCCGACGGACCTTGACGGCTACATTGACCGGCTGCGTCGACTGGTGGAGCGAGATGCGACGTTTTATCCAGCCTGGCAGATGCTTGTGCAAGCCCATATGCGCAAGGGTGATGTTCCCTCGGCGCTGGAGGTTGCGCAGTCCGCGACTCAATCACTTCCAGCTGACCCACGTCCGGCGAAAATGGTGACCGAGCTTCTCATGCGCCAAGGGCGCACGGATCAGGCGATTGCAGCGGCGAAACTGTGGCGCGAACGCGCGCTTGCGAATCCGTACCCCACCGATCTGCTAATTGCGCAGTTGAATGACCGAATGGGTCGTTATGAGGAAGGACTTGGATGGCTGGCGCCCTACCGTGATCGGATTATTCGTGAAGGAGACACGGCGCCGACGCCTCTTGAGTTGCTCGCATCGTTGCACGCAGGAGCCGATCAAGAGGAGATTGCTCTTGAGTTGCTTTGGGATCGGGCCCAGGAAAGTCAAGCGTGGCGGGGAGGGTACCTCCGCGCCGGCTATCGCATGTTTGATCGCCCGGCCGAGGCACGGGAGTGGTTTGAGCGCGTGACGCCGCTCATGCTCAGCACAACTTCAGAACGAATCGCGATGGGGCGGGCTTGGTATGACCTTGGCGTGCAGCATGTGACCAGAGAGGACTTCCAGCGCACGGTGGACATCGTTGAGCCGGCGCTGGATGATCCGGACGCGCGTGGGGCGGCTGCGGCGTTTTGTGCTGCGTGCTATGAGCAACTGAATCAGCCGGAAGAAGCGGAGCGGCTGTATCGGGTTGCAATCAGTGAAAATCCGGGCCAGGCGGATCTCAAAAACAATCTTGCGTTTCTGATTCTGACGCAGGGCGGCTCGCTGGAAGAGGCGTTGGCGCTCGCGACGAGCGCGACAGAATCCTCGTTGAACATCGCGACGTTCTTCGATACGAAAGGGCAGGTGCTGTTCAAACTCGGGCGGGCGGAGGAAGCTGAGACAGCGTTCCGCCAGGGGCTGGAGATTGATCCGGCGGATCCCTTGCTCCTGATCGGCCTGGCGGAAGCGTTGCATGCGCAGAAGGAGTTCGGCGAAGCGCAGCGCGTGCTTTCGCTGCTTGAAGCCATGAACAACTTTCGGTCCGGGCTGAGCGGTGATCTGACTGCTCGCTACAACAGTGTGAAGAGTCAACTTCGCGCCAGTGGGGGGGATTGAAAATGTTATTCGTGGGGCGCATTGATTGTTGCTGTGTTTTCGGAAGGAGTCGATGATGAAGGGTGTCATCCTGGCGGGCGGGCTTGGAACCAGGCTGCGCCCGCTGACGCTTGTGACGAATAAGCATCTGCTGCCGATCTACGATCGGCCGATGATCTACTATCCGATTCAATGCCTGCTGAACGCGGGGATTGATGAAATCCTTCTGGTGACTGGTGGTGAGCACGCGGGAGACTTTCTCAAGCTCCTTGGCAATGGGAAATCGCTTGGCATCAAGGAACTGCACTACACCTATCAGGAAGGTGAAGGAGGCATTGCTGATGCGTTGTCGCTGGCGGAAGACTTTGCAGACGGTGGAAAGATTGTCGTAATTCTGGGTGACAACATTATCGAACGCAATATCGCGCGGGCGGCAGAGGACTTCTCCACGCAGGCAACCGGCGCCAAGATTCTGTTGAAGGAGGTCGCTGATCCTGAGCGGTTCGGCGTCGCGCGGGTTGAGGGCGAACGAGTGGTGGAGATCGTTGAAAAGCCCGAAAACCCAGCATCGCGCCTCGCGGTGACAGGCATTTATATGTACGACAACACCGTTTTTCAGATCGTTCGCGGCGTTAATCCCAGCGATCGCGGAGAGCTTGAGATAACGGACGTTAATAATGCGTATATCAAGCGAAGCGATATGACGTACGAAACGATGGCTGGCTGGTGGACGGACGCAGGGACGTTCCAGAGCCTCTACCGGGCGAATCAGATGGTCGCTGAGGGCGGAGCCAATCATATGGATGCGGCGGCGCCCAAGGCGGGGAAGGCAGCGTCGATAGCATAAGCACGCGTACTTGATATCCCATAGTTATCACACTTAACGGAGCTCCTCGCGATGGCGGGCGGCTCCGTTTTTTTATGCGCACAAATCCATTGGCGGGTTCTCGGACATACGAACCATGTTGGCAAGTGAAAACAATCGACTGATAACAAAGATGTTGCACAACTGCGCGCACTGGCGCTGGACGTTCACTGGGGCGCGTATATCTCTTGGGCAGCGCAGGTAAGAGAGTTGTCAACTTTATCAGAGGCCCCTGTGGGAATAGCGAATCTGGCGCGAATATGCCGGCGCTGAATCTGCAAGAGGCTGGCGAAACGGTTGACCACTCTCAGCCCTGGTGTACTTAGAAGTAAGTGACTGACTTTCGGCGAGCGTCACCGACTCATGCTCGCTTCATGTATTTCTGATCCCGTTTACCGGCGCTGTGTCGCCCGAGTCGGACGGGGAGCAATGGAGAAGTTAGAAATGAAAAATGGGATCATTCTTAGTGTTGGAGCGGCTGCACTGCTTGCCTCTGCGGGCGCTGCGCAGGCTGCGACCGCGAGCATCGACGGTCTTGGTGGCGAAGTTCAGATCGTGTCCGGCGTTATTGACGGCGTGTTCGGCACATCGTCGCCCGATATGTCGCCCAGCGCCCTTGCGAACATCCATGGAACGCTGATGGATGACGGCATTGAGACGAATGGCAAGGTCACCAGCGTTTTCCTCGAAACCGATAACGGGCTCGCATGGGTCATTCTCGTTGACAAGCAACTCTTTGGCGACGACGATCGCGGTGGCCCCGCGGCGAGCCTTCTCTTCGCGAGCACAGCTGACGGCGATAAAGATCCCTTCATCAACGATGATGAAGAAATGGAAATCGCAGTGTTCGGCGGTGGACTTCAGGCCGCCAATGGTCAGTTCAACTGGAACTCCGATGGTGAGGGCGATGGCTTCGCCTGGGCTGGTCTTGAGCCTGGTGACTTCATGACCTTCCAGTTCGAGGAAATCAAAAGCATCACCACACAGCGCGGCGGAACGGCTCCAACCTCCCCGGGTCTGGACAGCACCGATACGTTCCAGTTCGCCTCATGGACGGGCGATTCATTCGAACTGATGCCTGACATGGGCAGCTTCTCGATCGACAATCAGTTCGCTTACAGCGTGACGATTCTTCCGCTGCCGCAGCCCGCGATGCTCGGCCTGGCGGGTCTGGCCGGCCTCGGCGTGATCCGCCGTCGCAAGGCCTGATATCAACAAACCAAACTTGTTGTTTGGGACACATACACGCACGGGGCCGACGCAAGTCGACCTCGTGTTTTTTTAATCGTTCAAAGCGATGGGATCGCGGTCGCGCCTCATCTTGTGTTGGCTTACACGAATCGCGGCGTGATGGTTTCGATCTTCTCGAGCGCTGCTGCGAGGTAGCGCGGGCTTCCCTCGCGATGCAAGAACGCTGGAACACATGCCGCCATGAGCACCCGGCGAATGTCTGCGAGGTCAGCGTAATCAGCGTCCAACTCGAGGCCGTTCTCTCGGCGGGCGTGCGCGATGAGCTTGACCGGCTTGAGATCGTGAAGCGATTCGGGATGACCCCAATAGATGCGCTCGAGATAGACCGCATCTTCGATCCAGTGTCCCGGATGTGTTTCTGCAAGATCAAGCAGAATACAACCTGCCGGACCCCAGGGTGAATTTTCGTCGCGGCGCATCGCATTGCCCGCGTGTACATCGCCGTGACACCACGCATTCATGGGTCGATTCAGCCAGAGGCGCAGAATATTTGGAAGAGCTTTGGCTGTCTGTTTGAGGGCTTTGCTCCATCGCTGAGCTTCAGAAATCGGATTGTCGCGGACGGCTTGGCGGGCTTGTTCAAGAAGCGATTCCCAGTCCGCGACGGGGCGGGCGACGCCCGTCGGCGCGACGGGCGTGGCGTGCTGGTGAAATCGAGCGGCGGCATCGGTGAGTTCAAGAATTACATCCTTGTGCCGATCGGTCGCCAGGGGGTCACCCGGCAGGCGCTCCATAACGAGCCAGGCGAGGTCATACCCGCCGATCTCGGTGCCCTCGGCAGCGATGCGGGGCGTAGGAGCTTTTGTCTGCGCGAGCACGGTCGTAAACCGATGTTCGCGCGGCCCGACCGGGAACTTGATCACCACTTCGCGCGGATCCGCTTCACCATCAAATGTAAACGTGGAATAGCCAGTCGCGGCGCCTCCCCTCTGCCAGTCCGCCTTGAACCAGCGAATTGGACCAAGCTGCCCCTCACAGGCATCGCGCAGCGCCGGAGCAAGAGCGTGGGCCAACTCGTGCGGCGCCGAAATCTGCGGTGACGTTCCATCCTCCGTCATCATCTTCATGATAGGGGCGCCTCCATGCTTCGGGGGTGAACGGTCGAAACCTTTGCGTCAGTTCCGCAAGTACGGATCACTGCAATGAGGATGTCCAGCATGCGATCGAGCGTTTCAAGCGGCATCGCTGGGGCGGGCATCAGAATGACGACATTACCGAGCGGCCGGATCATCAGCCCGCGCTGGCGCGCCAGTTCACAGACCTGGACCGCCAGTCGATGCTCCGGGTCCAGCGATCTCCACGGCGAGCGCGACGCGACCAACTCGATCCCGGCCATCACGCCGCGAATACGCACATCTCCGACAGTTGGAAGATCCGCAAGCTCAGCCCGCAGCCGCGATCGTAGGCGCTGCTGAAGCACACCAACATTGCTGAGAATGTCGTTTTTCTTGAAGAGATCAAGCGATGCGAGCGCGGCGGCGCAGCCGAGTTGGTTGCCTGTATAGGTGTGCCCGTGGTAGAGCGTGCGGCGTTCGTGGTGTTCACCTTCGAAAGAGGCTGCAATGTCGTTCGTGCAAAGTGTCGCAGCGAGCGGGAGATAGCCGCCGGTGATTCCCTTCGCCAGGCACAAGACATCCGGGCGGACGCCTTCTAGTTCGCACGCGAACATCGCGCCCGTCCTGCCGAACCCAACGGCGACCGCATCAGCGATGAGCGGGATATTCCGAGAGCGAGCCGCCCGCGCGACGCCAGCGAGAAAGCCTTCAGGCTGTTCGATCATGCCCCCGGCGCCCTGCATGAGCGGCTCAATCACAACGCCCGCAGCATGTTCGCCGACCTCATCCAGCACGCGCTCAAACTCCTTGAGAGCATGATCGCACACGCGCACACGCCGCTCCTGATCCCAGGACGGCCATTCTCTCGGATCATTGGTCGGCGCATCCGTTCTGCATACGTCAGGCGCCGGCGCCCAAACGGTGCGAAAGGTGAGTTTCCGGTACGGACGATGAAAGGCATCGACATAGCCGACGCTCATCGCGCCGATTGTGTCGCCGTGATACGCGCCGGAGAAGCCGATGAGCGTATCGCGTTCGGGATGTCCCGAGTGGTAGTGATGCCCAACGACCATCTTGAAGGCGACCTCCGTCGCGGTGGCGCCGGCGTCGGAAAAGAACACTCTCTCCAAACGCGCGCCGACCAATGGAGGCTCGGCGCCCTCGGTCGGCGTGTTGACAGTTTCAACCAGGCGAGCGGCAAGCTCAATCGAGGGCGCATTGGAAAAGCCCAGCAGGGTTGAATGGGCGACGCGCGAGAGCTGATCCGTGATCGCACGATCAATCTCCGGCACACGATGCCCATGCACATTGCACCACAACGAAGAAAAGCCGTCGATATACCGATTGCCATGCGTGTCGATGAGCTCAAAACCGTCCGCCCGATCGACAATCAGAGGTTCGTGCTCACGCCATTGGCGCATAGGCGTAAACGGATGCCAGACATGGGCGTGATCGAAGTGGGCGAGGCGCTGCGTCTCATCCATTGACAAGAGTGTACCGTGCCGGGAAGCTCGCGCGCATGGAGCAAAAGACTGACATGGGGCCGGTGCTGATTCTGGACGGCGCCACCGGCACGGAACTGGCCCGGCGGGGGTTTGACACCTCGCTTCCGCTCTGGTCCGCTCGGGCGGTTATTGAAAAATCGCCCCTCTTGGGGGAGATTCACCGGGCGTATCTGGACGCTGGCGCCGACGCGATCACCACCTGCACGTTTCGGACGCACGCGCGGAATTTGGCGATTGTTCACATGGCGGATCGCGCCGCTGAGTTGACACGCCGAGCGGTTGAAATCGCGCGTACAACTCGGGATGAGATCAACCCGAAGGCAGAAGTGCTCGGCTCGGTGGCGCCGCTTGAGGATTGCTACTCCCCGGAGCTTGCGCCGAACTACGAAACATGCCGCCGCGAGCATGGCGCGATGATTCAGCATCTGTTGGAGGCCGGTGTTGACACCATATTGATCGAAACGATGGGAACTATTCGCGAGGCGGTCGCTGCGGCGGAAGTCGCGGCCCAGTGCGCGCCGGGGAAGTGGATGTTGAGTCTTTGTGCGCATGGGCAAGGCGCCCCGGGCGAGCTGTTGTCCGGCGAGGCGATCGAAGTGTTGTTCAGTCATCTGCGCGGCTCGCTGGGTGAAGACGTCGGCGGCGTGCGCGCGATTGGCTTGAACTGTGTGCCCGCGCCGGCGCTGGCGTCGGAGGTCGCTCACCTGCGACGTACTCTTGACGACGCAATCCCAATTATCGCCTATGGCAACGTCGGCAGGCCTGATCCCGATCAAGGTTGGGTGAACACCGATGCGATCGAGCCGGAGCGGTATGCTGTATACGCCCGTGTGTGGGCTGTCGCTGGCGCCCGCATGATTGGCGGGTGCTGTGGGACGACGCCGGAGACGATCGCGGCGTTGCGCCTGAATCTCAAGAACTGATTACAGAAGCGGGCAAACAAGGTTTGGATGTCCCAAATATGGTTTCCAGGGACATAGAACGGGATTACCGAAAGACAGCCTCTCACGCTCCGAAATAGAATACGACGATGGATTGAGCCTTGAATCAAACTCGCTCGACTCATTCGCACGCGGCGATTTGCTGCGTCGGCGAACCTCGTGATCCAAAACGGAAGTCAGAGGTTGGCGGCCGACGTGCCTGACGAACGATGACATCAGAGCTGCGATTTCCTCTCAAGAAGGGGAATCGTTGCATCACACCGACCCCCAGCCCCCGCGAGGTCGCTGGCTCGGGTCGAGAAGAAGGAGATACTTCCATGTTGACCATTGTGACAGTGACTATTGGCGTCGTGATCGCATTCGCGATTCTGAGCACGCTGCCCAAGCTTCCGACGAACTCCGCCAAGGGTGGAGCGATCGCGCTGGCGCTCATTGTGTTTGTGCTCTCGCTTGTAATTGGGTCGTTTCGTTATGTAGCGAGTGACGAAGTGGGAATCGTCATTAAAAACGTCGGAACAAAGAGTCTTCCAGCTGGCAGTATTATCGCAGTTAACGGCGAGATGGGCCCGCAAGCGCGCATTCTTGCGCCGGGCTGGCATCCCTGGCTCTGGCCTGGCGTCTACACCGTGAAAAAAGCGGGTGTGACGCGAATCCAGGACAACACCGTCGGGCTCATTGTGGCTCGTGATGGTCAGCCGCTGCCGCCGGAGGTCGTGTATGCGCCTGAATGGAAGCCGGATGAGGTTGGGCAGATGCTCAACGCGATGCACTTCCTCACCGACGGCGCCGGGCACAAGGGCCCGCAGACGACTGTGCTGACACCGGGCAGCTATCGCATCAACACGGCGCTCTTTGAGATTCGAGAGGTGTCGGTCACCAATGTCGAAAAAGCAACTGTCGGCGTTATCAAATCGAACGTTGGCGCGCGCACACATAGTGACATAAAAATTGGCGCCGTATCGCTTGTCGATCGTGGGGAAGTCGGCATTTGGCGCACGCCTTTCAAGCCTGGCAAGCTTTACCTCCATACGGACGCCTTTGAGGTCACAATGATCTCGACGGAGTTGAAGACGACTCGGTACACCAAGGCAGACTCTGCAGGGGAAGAGAGCGAGATCACGGTGCGCTCTATTGACGGATTTACTTTTCCTGTTGATGTCCGTATTGAATATCAGATCGATCCAGGACATGGACCGCTCGTCGTCGCAAACTTTGGCGACGATGGCGCAAAGCTGCGCGAACGTCTCAACTCAGTCGTGCGAGCGGTCTTCCGAAACAACGCGGAAGGCGTCAAAGCGCTGGACTATGTGCGCCAACGCTCGATTCAGGAGCAGCAGTCTCGTGAGATGATCGCCAGTGAGATGCAGGCGATGGGCGTGACGGTGACCGCCGTGCGTATCGGCGACGTGGGTGATGAAAAGACGCTGGGGTCGCTTCTGAAGACGCAGACCGATCGCGAGATCGCCGTGCAGGAGCAGATCACGTTTCAAGAGCAACAGCGAGCCGCTGAACAGCAGAAGGCGCTTTCGCGCACCTTGCAGGAAGCTGAGGAAGAAAAACGTCTGGCGACGGCTCAGTATCAGGTCCAGATCGCCGAGCGTGAGAAAGAGCGCCAGATCATTGGCGCCGAGGCTCAGGGCGAGCAAATTCGCATCGAAGCTGAGGCCCAGTCTCAAGCCTTCAAGCTGCTCGCCGAGCAGATCGGGCGTGGGAATGCTGCACTTATAGAACAGCTCAAGATCATCGGCGAGAGCGGAATACAAATTACGCCGCGCGTGATGGTCGTGAACAGCGGCGCCAGTTCAACTGGCGAACCGTTGTCCGGCTCCGGCGAGACGACGGCCCTGATCGGCACGATGCTGGATTCCATGTTGGATCGCTCCGCGGGTACGAACTGAGATTTCAAAATCTCACTGATTCATAGTACTGAGCATCCCATAGGGGTCAGCCTGGCGCTGGCCCCTTTTTCATTCCTGCGTCTTCTTTCCAATAGCTAAGATGATTCCTTATGATTCGGTTTTGTCGCGAAACGCTCGTTGAAAGTATTGGCATTTGGTGCAATGACCCCAGGTTCAGCGGACATACGCATGGTGATGGGACAAGCCGCCAGCCCAGGTGAGGGCGAAGAGAACGCCTCGGTTGCCGAGTTGCTCACACGCGATGGGTTTGCGCAGGAGTTCTCCGGCGCTTCTCGGACGCTGTGGTGCGTGGCGGCGGCGGTGCTGCGCGATCGGTCGCGGGCGGATGATGTTGTGCAGGAGGCAGCGATTGTCGGACTGCGGAAACTGGATGAGTACACACCCGGCGGAAGTTTCGTCGCGTGGATGAGCCAGATCGTGAGATTTGTCGCCCTCAACGAGGGGCGGAAAGAGCAACGACGACGGACACATGGGATGGACCCCGAGACGCTCGCGAGCATGACGATGTCGGAATCGACGCACAGTGGGGGGGGCGCTGAAGGTGAGCTTGATGTGCAGGTGCAAGAGGCGATTGACGAGCTTCCCGAGGCAGCCCGCGTATGCCTGGTCCTGCGAACGGTGCGTGAGATGTCTTATGCCGATATCGCTGTTTCACTGGGAATCCCAGAGGGCACAGCGATGAGCCATGTTTATCGAGCAAGGAAGGCGTTGCGGGAGAAACTGCAGAACAGCCTGCCTGACAGAGATATGGAGTAGTTTGATCTGATGGCCAATGAGTTTGCGGACAATCAGGAGCAGGCGCTGAACCGTTATTTCGACGGCCAGATGACGCCGGAGGAGCGCGCCGCCTTTGAGGAAGCTGCCCGAAACGATACTGATTTGGCCCGTCAGATCGAGATGCAAGGTCGCGTTGATGATTCGCTGCGCTCAATGTTCGCGCCGCCCGATGATCTTGAGTCGCGTTTCGTGCTGCCCGAAACGCCTGTGATCGCGCACCTGCCACGGACTCCATCGCGCATGTGGGTTCGGCTAGCTCTTGCTGCGGTTCTGGCATTGAGTGCCGTTGGCGCCTGGTTCACATACCGACCCGGTTCCTCGACTCGCTCACCCTATGAACCGCTGTCTCTCACTGAAGTTTTCTCAGTTGTCGAAGCAAAGAACTGGCATCCGAGCACCGTATGCACAAGCGATGAGGCATTTCGCAGCTTTGCCCACAAGCAGATTGGGCGTGAAGTGTTGGTGGTGCAGACCTGTACGCTTTCGGCCCTGGGTTGGGAATATGGCCAGTGGCTGTTGTCAGAGCCGACAGCGGTCGTGCTGATGCGCGATGGGGATGAGCACGTCATGGTGTTGATGGGTGAACTCAAAGGGCACAACCCACCTGAGATTGATGCAACCAGTGACCTGCGCGTGTATCGCCGCGACCTGGCTCCCATCGTGCTCTACGAGATTTCTCGTCTTGACGAGCCGCACACGCTCGACGCGTTTTATCTGCCTGAAAGCGAGTAAGACAGCTGTATTGAAAGATCCTGCACAGCGTGTGAGGTGTTCATGCCTCGCGCGTGCGAATTGCTTCAATAAGTTCGCCTGTATGTTTGCGCAGGCCTGCGTCGCCGCGATTGAGAGGAACGCCGAGAAACTCAGCGCTCGCGGTCTTGCTGAACATGTTCTTCGCCGGCGGGCCGGTGTCGGGCTCGACCATGGATTCGGGAAGCCCAAGAATGTCTCGAGCGTGCTCAGCAAAACGGGTGAACTTGGCGTAGCAGTCAGCCAGGTGGAACGCGCGGCCCGCGGCCTCAGCCTGTTCGCAGGAGCGCAGAATCGCTAATGACACGTCTTCCACATGGACAAATTTTCCGCCGCCCGGTTTATCTTTCGGGGTGACGCATTCGCCATTGAGGAGTTTTTTCACCAGGCGGTAGCCGTGACTTCGCTCCAGATTCACAGGCTCGACACCGTAGACCGCACAGGGCCGGAGGGCGACGATCTCCATCCCCCAGCGCGCCTTGGCGGACCAGAGATGGGCCTCGACAGCGGCCTTGTAGGCGCCATACAGCCCGCCAGGACGCAGCGGATGTTCCTCGTCAATCTGCCCACCCCATCGGGGGAGCATTTCGTTGTGGGTCGCGACGGAGGAGAGGAAAACAAAGCGTTTGACGTTGGCCCGATAAGCCGCCTCCAGTAGGCAAATTGAGCCGATAAGATTGGACTGGAGATGGCTGTGAAGGTCGCTTTTTTCCAGAGATGCCCAATCGACGGAGTTATGAACGATCGCATCGCACTGATCGAGAAGATCCGGCCAGATTTCGGGATCCGCATGGTCACCTACTACGAATCGCTTGATGGCGCCCTCGATGGGTCCGCGCGCTGACGTTGGGCGAACGAGGCCGACGACCTCGTGCCCGTGTTGATGGAGCGTATGTGCTGCGTCGGCTCCGATGAATCCGGAGGCGCCTGTTAGAGCAATGAGCATGCTGGATCGTACCGAAGTAACCGAATCAGAGCACGCCGGATTGACACCTTCGCCGCACACTTCTAGTTTTCGTTCAGCCCCAACGCATGGGGCCAAGACGTCGATGACATCTGATTCATCACAACCCGCTAGCTCCGGTCCTGAGAAGCTGAAGATGCCGGATGAGTCGCACGCAGGCGACTCGAAGGGGGATTCTGCAGGCGGATCGCGCAGCGGCGCGAGCGTGGACACCGTTCTGGGCCGGCTCGTCGTTGAGCAGGGGCTCGCGACTCACAATGAGGTTGACGATTGCCTGAAGAGCAAAACACCTGAAGATTCTCTCGCTTCGTTGCTCGTGAAGGGTTCCTTTGTGACGCCTTCACAACTCGAACGGCTGAAGCGCGTCGTCGAGGCCGAGCGATCAGGCCAGCAGATTCCGGGGTTCCGCATTCTCGGAAAGCTCGGCGCCGGGGCGATGGCCACAGTGTTCAAAGGCAAACAACTGAGCTTGGATCGAACCGTCGCGATCAAGGTGCTGCCACGAAAGTTCTCAAGCAATGCTGAATTTATTGAACGGTTCTACGCCGAGGGCCGCGCCGCGGCCCAGCTCAACCATCCCAACATCGTGCAGGCGTATGACGTCGGCAAGGCGGGCGAGTTTCACTATTTCGTGATGGAATTTGTAGAAGGCTCGACCGTCTATGAGCAGATTGTGCGCGCCAAACGGTACTCCGAAGCTGATGCAATCAACATCGCGATTCAGATGGCAGAAGCCCTCGAACACGCGCACAGCAAGGGGTTGATTCATCGCGATGTGAAACCCAAGAACATCATGCTCACCAGGAGCGGGATCGCCAAGCTCGCGGATATGGGTTTGGCGCGCGGGATTTCCGACAAGGAGGCAGCCGAGCAGGAAGCTGGGAAAGCCTACGGAACGCCTTATTACATCAGCCCCGAGCAAATTCGGGGTGAGCGCGTATTGACACCCGCAGCGGACATTTATTCGCTGGGCGCGACGCTGTATCACATGGTGACGGGGAATGTGCCTTTCGATGGAAAGAATCCGTCGGATGTGATGCACAAGCATCTGAAGACGGCTTTGATCCCGCCGGATCATGTAAATCCGAAACTTTCAGCCGGCATCAGCCAAATCATCGAGATGATGATGGCCAAGGATCCGCGCGAGCGATATACGAGCTGCGCAGATGTGCTGACGGATCTTCGTTCGGTTCGTGCAGGTGATCGCCCAATTTTTGCGCGCAGCGAAGTGGTGGCAGCGGATCTTTCTACGCTAGCTGCTGAAGCGGAGAGCGCCTCGATCACCGAGATTCCGATCGATCGCTTTCGCACTCCGTCGCCGTGGAGTCACCCCTTGGCGCAGGTGTTCGTGTATTTGCTGATCGTGAGTGTGATCGCCAACGCAGTGTTGTTGATTCTGTACTTGTCCTAGCTGGAGAAGAGCGGGATCAATCCGGCTACTCCACCTCAAAGATGAACTCAATTTCAACCGGCGCCCCAAGCGGCAGGGCGACCGATCCGACTGCGGCCCTCGCATGCCGGCCTGCTTCGTCAAATATCTCAAAGAGCAGATCGCTCGCACCATTCGCGACCTTCGGTTGATCGGTGAAGCCGGCCTCACAGGAGACGAAGCAGCCCAGCCGAACGACCCTGCGGACCCGGTCGATCGACCCAATCTCCGCTGTTAGGGCAGCGAGAGCATTGAGCAGGCATTGGCGGGCACACCGCTGAGCGTCCTCCAGAGGGACATCTCCGGGGACATTGCCGGTCGCAAGGAGCTTCCCCTCAGACATGGGCAGCTGCCCGGAGACAAAGACCAGCGAGCCCGTGCGGACCGTGGGGAGGTAGGAAGCGACGGGTTTGGCCGGCTCCGGGAGCGAAAGTCCCAGCTCGGCGAGGCGGGCGGACGGTGTGGACATCAGTTTCCCTTCTTCTCTAGCGTTCGCAGCTTCACAAATGCAGCAAACAGTTTCCGGGAACCGCAACGCCTTGACAAGCGAACGGACAAGCGTAGAATTTGTATATCGGGGCTCCGGCTCCGTGTGGTGAGTTGCGGACAGTAGTGCATACACCTTCATCGGTGTAATCCTGCCCTTATTCGGACCCGCAGTTGGTTTCAGCTGCTAGATCATTTGATCCATACGCGGTCCGCAAGCCTCACTGACAACTTGAAGCTGCACAGCGTGGCGCCCTTGGTTGCTCTTCGATCTTTTTTCGCGGAGTAGCTTTCGGATGCCCGTGACGCGGTGCAGCAGGGAAAACCATGCGTGGCGCGCATGCTTTGGCATGGTGCGCAAACGCAACTGTTGTCGGATACAGGTACAGTTAAACAACAGCTGAGCTTTCTATCAGGGCGCACACGGGTGTTCGGGAAAGAGCAGCGACATGACAATGGAGATGCAACGTATGCATACGAACAAGAAGCGTGGTTTCACGCTCATCGAACTGCTGGTGGTGATTTCGATCATCGCGCTGCTCATCGGCATTCTGCTTCCGGCCCTGGGTCGGGCGAGAAAGAATGCGCAGGCTCTGAAGGACAGCGCGCAGATCCGCCAGATCCATACGGGTCTGTCAGTGTGGTCGACCAACAACAAGGATCGGTACCCAATGCCCTCAACTGTCGACCGTCAGGGGTTTACAGAGGGTGTGGAGATCACGGATCCCAACACACCAGATCCGAACGCCTGGGAGAAGAATCGGACGTCGGCGATGTTCGCGATTTTGATTACCAACGGCAACATCGTTCCGGAGATCTGCGTAGCTCCGCAGGAGCCGAACGGCCAAATTACCCCCGATGATGATTACAGAATCAACTTCGGCAGCACTGTCACAGCTCCGCCAAATGTGCCGGCCCGCGCACTGTGGGATCCGTTCTTCAAGTCAGTTCCTGGGCTGCCCAACAGCCCATTGGCCGGTAGCCAGAACTATGTCATCGGTCAGCTGGACTCCCTCGCCAACTCGAGCTACGCACACACGGCGCTGTGGCCCGTTTCTGGTCGAGGCGGCCACTGGAACTCGAATTTCAACTCTAACTTCGCCATTCTGGCTGACCGTGGGCCGCTCTACGCAGCTGATGGCGGCGGATCGGGTGATAACTTCCTCGAATCTCCAGACACAGGAACCTGGGATCTGGCAGACGGCATTCAGGGCACTTCCTCAGATACGCTCCGCTTTGCGGGCAGCGCTCGCGAATGGGGCGGGAACGTTGGCTACAACGATGGTCATGTCACCCTCGAACAGACTGCAGATCCGACGAACCTCACGTTTATTGACGAAGCCGAAGATGAAACCAAACGTGACAACATCTTTGTCGACGAAACCAACCAGTTTGATTCCGGGCTTCCGAGCCAGCGGTCAAATCATATTCTTCGTGTATGGTCCTCAGGCATCGATACCTCCGCGGACATCACGGAGTCCGCTTTTGAAGATGACATGTATTGGGACGGCAAGAGCGGCGTCAGCGGTCCCGGCGGTTAATTTTGATTTCACATTGACTGCATAAATAATAAAGAGCCGGGCGTTCGCGTCCGGCTCTTTTTTTACCGCTGCATGCTGAGGGAAATAAAGCGGCGCAGCAGGCAGTTGGCGTCCGGTGTCGGTCGAAGCCGCTCATCGTTCTCTGTGAGTTTGGGCTCATCCGCGAGGTACTGAGCGCTGTACACCTCAAGACGCTCCGCCAGGCGCTGCTCGGTCATCTCGATGTGAAACTGAGTTCCGTAAATCGGCTTCCCCTCGAACCGAAACACCTGATTGCCGCAAACGTCAGACTCACACAACTCGATCGCGCCAGCGGGGAGATCGATCACGCGATCGTGATGGCCCATGTGCGCATGGAACTGGAGCGGGGCCTCAGCGAACAGTTCATCACGACGCCCAGCCTTCGTCTGGCAGACGAGCCTGGTGCCGACTTCCGAATGTGCATGGTCTGTCTCGACACGTCCCCCCATCACCTTGGCGATGAACTGGTGCCCCCAGCACAAACCGATGAGCGGGCGAGACTCTGCAACCAGCCCGCGCACAACTTCAGCGAGCGAATCGGTGAAGTCATACTGGTTCGTCACGGAATGCACGCCGGCGCCGCCAATCAGAACGACGTCGCCTGAAACATCCCCCAGTGTGATGTTGGGACTCGAGACAACATTCCAGGCAGCGATTTGCTCCATCGAGACGCCCACCTGCTCCGCGACGCACTGCTGTTCATGCAGAGCGACATCCTCGCGCTCACGAATCTGAATAAGAAATAGCCGCGGATTGAAAGGGGGGTTGGGCAAGCTCACTCCGGATTGAATTTAAGGGGTCAAACAGCAGGAGACCGTTTAGAAACGCACCGTCACTCCGCTGAACAGATTAACGTCATCCGCGTCACCAGTCAGCCCAATGTTGACGCCAGCATCGAGAATCATGTTGTCGGTCAGTTGGTAGGTGACGCCAACACCGAGAATGCCACGATAATCTACATCCGAATCGGTGCTCGCAATCCCGATGCCTTCAATATACGCGCCGAGATCCTCAGTGATGTCAAATCCAACAGCGCCCGTCGTGATAAATTCCGTGTCGAAGCTGTCATCCACTTCGTCGTAGACGAAATCAACCTCAAACATCAAGCCGAGCCCGATCCCCTCCGCAAGATCAGTGGCGAAGGGAAAGATAATTCCCCCTTCGACATGATCGTTGCCAAGATCATCCGACGCGGTGGGCGCCTTGATGAATGGCATGATGGCAAAAGCGGCGCCCCCGCCATCGTTGCCCCACAGGTTTATTTTCAGCCGAACCTGTGTATCGCCAACGCCATCATGAGTTTCCGCTCCGTCATCAGCGTGAATGAACGGATCAAAGACAAGCTGTAAATCAACATTGTTTAGTAGGCCCAGCTTCAGATTCGCCGGCGCTGCGGTGAGGGCTTTCGCATCGCCGTTCTTCGCATAGTCGATGAAGCTCAGTTCCAACTGGACAGCGCCGGCGTCAACTGTGACTGGGCTCTCGGTAAAATCAGGTCGGTCAGCGCTGATCGGGCGCCAAAGCTCCCGCGGCGTTGGGTTGAACAATGAGTACTGGCTCTTGTCGGTCGATGCTGGCTCTGCTTGCGCATGCACTGTCAAAATGGCGAGCGGGAGCAGGACGCGTGTCCATCTCATGATAATTCTCCTGGTGAAAGTTGCAGGGTCGGCAGATATGTAGCCTGTGCTACAGATGGCGAGCAATATGTAGCACTCGCTACATTTGCTGTCAAGGGCACAAATCGCCGCCCCTCTCTGGTTCACTCACGAATGACATTTATTAAAGTGGCCAGGAGAAATCCCAAAACCAAGCGGTTATGGTGTCGCAAGACTCTCGGCAGCCGCACGCCGTTCGCGCTCAATCAGACGCTCATAGAGAGCGATCAGGTGCTCGGAGAACTGCTCGCTTTGTGTCTCCGGCGCTGTGCGGTCACTCAACATGCGAACGCGCCAGAGGTGATACGCAGCCCCTTCAAGATCATCCAATCGCTCCAAAGCGTCAGCGAGCAGAAGATGCGCCGAGCAATTGTCACCATCAATCAGCAGGGCTCGCTGCAGAACGCCAGCGGCTTCAGCGGGGGCGTCGCGGGCCAACTCAACTCGACCCAGGCCGATCAGCGAGGCGATGTCAGCCGCGTCGGCCCGGATCGCGTTGCGATACGAATTCGCTGCCTGCTCGTATTGGCCCAACCGAAAAAGACACTCGCCTAGCAAGGCGTTCGCCATCGGGTCGGCGGAGTTTCGTTGCAGCGCCTTGCGCAATGAGTGCTCCGCCTCGACGAGCGAATCGTCAGCGAGCAGGTGTGCTCCCATCGCAGCCAGCGGCTCGGCGGCACGAGGATTCTCCGTCGCTGCCCGCTCGAGCCTTTGCATCGCCTGCTCACGATCACCTCGTTCCATCTCGATCGCTGCGAGGTTGATCGCGGCGCGGAGATTCTCCGGCCTCTGGCGAAGCACCTCGCGATATTCCTGCTCAGCTTCGGCGACAACCCTCGCCCGCTCGTCAGAATGTTTGCGTTGCGCCTGTGTTTCAAGCGCAATCGCCAGATTGAAACGAGCGCGATAGTCATCGGGCGATTCATCCAGCGCCAAGCGATACTCACGGATCGCTTGTTCAACGTCGCCATTGGAATAGAGATAAACGCCTTTGTTGAAATGCGTGCGAATTGGCGTAATGCCGCCCCCACCGCAGCCGGGCAGAGCGAGGGCCGTCACCGCGACACAGAGGCATAGGCGGACGTTCGAAAGTCGATTATCCGCCATCATCATTCTCATCGCGCTGCATGTAAGGCCGGACTCTGCCCGTCGTTCGGTTGCCGGTTTCGTCAAGACTGGATTCTTCCAGGATTGATTCACTATCACCGAAAAGAAGGAAGGCTGGGTTGGCGCGGATCTTTCGCATCGCCATCTCCGCCTGCCACATGGTCCGGCGCAGGCGGCGAATTGTCTCTGCGACTTCCGGGCGATTCTCCGCCAGCATCCCACTGCCCAGTTTCAACGCTTCTTGAGCTTCCGCGGTGAGCTGCGCAAGGTAGCCATCCAGATCCGTCGCGGTGTCATTCAACTGGGCGACGAAAGAGTCAATATTGGCGCGATTGTCTGCGATCAGATCTTCGACCGCCTGAGTAACTTCCTGCGCGCTGGCGAGCGCCGCAGAACCCTCATCGAAAATGGTCTTGACACGATCTTCGATCTCATTGACGTAGCTCTCGCGGAGTGTCGTCAACGTTTCATCAGCGTTTTCGAGCACCTTATTCGCTGGATCAACGAGCATCTGATGCATGCCATCAGTGTTTTCCTTATCGAAAAAAGATCGAACATCGGCAATCGCCTCATCCAAACCAGAGATGGTGTCCGCGATGCGATCCAGATTCCGAGAAGTAAGCAACCTGTGATCGACCTTCGCCATCATGCTATTCAGTTTGCGAATGACCGGCTGGAGTTGTGTAAAGAGCTCAACCATGCCGGCGCTGTCGAGCGCCCGAATGGCAATAGGCTGATCCGTCGGCTCAATGGGCGATCCTTCCTCCCAGTAGCCAGCGTCCAGCGAAATATAGTTGTCGCCGAAGAAACCATCCTGCGCGATGCGCACCGTCGCAGTGGATGCGTCAATGCGCAGCTCGCTGTGGCGAATATGAAACTCCACACGGACGACCTGCCTGGTCATTCCCGCAGCGATTGTCGAATAGGCGACGTCGCCAAATGTTTCGATCAGGCGTTGGGCGTCATTCTCACTCAATGGCGCCTGCGAGATTTCAAGCCGAGTCACCTCACCGACTTCTAGTCCCGCGACCGAAACACCGGCGCCCTGAGAGAGCCCCTTGACATCGCTGAACTCCGCTGCATACAGAACGGGCTTTGGGCCGTACAGCTTGGTGAGGTCGAACTCAGTGACGCGAAAGGAAAACAACGCGAACACAACGATCGCCGCCGTCACGAATACACCGGATACGATTTCACTTTTGGTGTACGCCGCCATAAGCCTGCCGTGGCTCCTTCCTACATCAGAAGGTCATCAAGATACTGATTTTCCGTGAGCACGCCGGCGTTGGGCCCAGCGACCTCACCCGTGAGAAACTGTCGTACGCGTGGGTCGGAACTGTTTTCAAGATCGTCGAGGTCGCCATCAAGAATCACCAACCCCTTGTCAAGCATGATGATATGGTCCGCGATTCTTCGCACGCTCTCAAGCACATGGGTGACGACGACGCTGGTCATCCCCATGCTGTCGCGCAAGCGGTTGATGAGCTGATCAATCCGCGTCGTGGCGATCGGGTCGAGCCCCGCCGATGGCTCATCATAGAAAAGCACTTTGGGATCCAGCGCCAACGCCCGTGCGACGCCGGCGCGTTTCAGCATACCGCCCGAGATTTCGCTGGGCCGCCGATCCGCAGCATGAAGAAGATCCACCTGGTGCAGCTTGATCTTCACCATTGTCTCAATGGTTTCCGAATCAAGTTGGGTGTGATATTCAAGAGGCAAGGCGATATTCTGGGCGATGGTCATAGAGTTCAGCAGTGCGCCGCTCTGGAACATGACGCCGAAGCTGCGTCGAGCTTCGTCAAGCGCTCGTCCTCGCAGGCAGCAGATGTCCTTCCCGCCAATCGCAACAGCGCCCGACGTGGGTTTGTGAACGCCGATCATCACCTTGAGAAGAGTGGTTTTCCCCCCGCCCGAGCCGCCGAGAATGCAGACAGTCTCACCTCGCTTGACAGTGAATGAGACGCCATGCAGTACATCAGCCGCGCCGAAGCTCTTGTGGACATCATCCACGACGATCATGTGTTGGGCAGTGTCATTCACAGGAAGTAGTTAATCAACAACGCGGTGAGCAAAGCATCCGCAAGCACGACGACAACCAGACACGTCACGACCGAAACCATAATATTCCTGCCCAGCCCCGTCGGACCGCCTTTGGAGGTGAGGCCGAAATAGCAGCTAATCAGACTGACCAACAGCGAAAAAACAACCGCCTTCAGTATGCCGCTCAAAACATCGGACATCGAGAGAAAATCAAAGCTCTGGCGGATGTAAAACGCCGTTGAGATATCGTACAGCGCCCAAGCGGAAATCCACCCGCCCGCCATCCCGACGATATACGCGAAGAGCACCAGGCAGGGAGCCATCACAATCATCGCGAGGATGCGCGGCGCCACGAGATAACCGATCGGGTTGATCGCCATCGTCTCCAGCGCCGTGATCTCATCATTAATGTTCATCGAGCCAAGCACCGCTGTAAACGAAGCGCCAACACGAGCGATCAGCACAATCGCCGTCATCAGCGGGCCGAGCTCCCGCGTCATCGAGAGCGCCACCATGCCAGGCGCCTGATCAATCTGTCCATACTGTTGCAGAACATCGCCGGTCTGCAGGATCAAGATGGAGCCCATGAGTATTGCAACCAACGAAACAATGGGCAGCGACCGCACGCCCACATTGGTCATCAGCGGGAAAAGCTGGGCCCGCAGCCGGCTCTCGCCGCGCATCGGGCCGATGGTTGAGAAATAGACCGCTTGCATAAACAGATGCCACATGCCCCCTGTCACGCCAAAGCATCGCTCCGCCCATGGGACGACGCCAAGCGAGATGCGCCCGATTTCGCCAAAAAAAGCGCCCGGCGATCGTAGGACAGCGTTAACAGCCCCCATCGCTTGCACCGCTGTGTTCTATAGAAAAAACCCGATCCAGTCGGGCAAGCTCCATCACCGCCATCACCCTCGGGCTGGGATCTCGCAAAATAAACTCAACACCACGCTTGCGCGCGAGCTTGAGTCCCTGAATAAGCACCGCGATCCCGGAAGAGTCAATGTACGTCACATCCCCAAGATGGACGATAAATTTCTCGATCCCGATCAATCCTGCGGAAATGTGATTGGCTAACTCCGGGGAAACCTGCAAGTCCACTTCACCGCGCACCAGCAGCAGCCGGAGCGAGCCTTCGCTGCGCGTCTCAAACATGCCAGGCTCCTTCGCCGAGCGTGATGTATGAGGAAAACATGTTCTCCATATTCCGGAGGCGCCTCTCAATATGGACCAAAATCAGTGGGACGCGCGAGTCTGTCATACTATGGTAATGCACAACGCCGCGTTGCGGTGGTGATCGGGGTTCTGGCGCTCTGTTCATACACGACCATATGCCAAAAAAAACCGCCCAGCGTCTGCCGGACGGTGTGCTCGTCAACTGGGGATCAAGGATTCGAACCTTGACTAACTGATTCAGAGTCAGTCGTGCTACCGTTACACCAATCCCCAAGGATTGGTTCATCGTATCACGTCGGCAGATGGTCAGGCAAATCGTCCAGCGAGAGCTGGAGCCACCAAGTCGCCTCAGCCTTGCCATTCATCTTGCCAGCGGCGGAAATGCTCAATCTTCACCCGCCGTGCCGTCGCACCGTCGCTGGGCCTCGACGCCTTGACAATGTCAGCGAGAAGCTCGCTCGTCAGTGCAGCAGCATGCCCCTGCCAGCGGATTGTCCAGTCCGGACTAATAACCATAACGTGCGGAATGCCGCGCACGCCAATTGAGTTCGCAACACGGTGGTGCGGATCTGCCGCCACCGCATAGTTCATCATCTTCTTTTGGGCAAAGTTGCGCACAACTTGCGCACTCTCAGAAGACAGCCCCACAACCTGCACACTGTCACTGAACTCAGCAGCCAGGCTGTTCATGTGCGGGATCCCCGCAACACACGGCCCGCACCACGTCGCCCAGAAATCCACAACAACCACTTTCCCAGCCAGACTGTCCGGCTCGTTCTGCACCCATTCGCCGACCACAAGCCGCGGCGCCTTCTTGCCTTGCATATTCCGTGCGCTCAGCCGCCCTCGATTCGCAGGGGGGTAAGAGGCTGTCGTAACAGCCGGCGTCTCGATAACAATCTCCCCTTCCGGCGGCGCGGGAATCGCCGACACCTTCACCGTGGAGTCCACCGTTTCGCCAATGAGCTTCTGAACAGCGCCCTGCACGCCGCGCGCAGTCAACCCCGCGTAGCGCACCTCGCCATTTCGATCCAGCACCAGCGTCGTTGGTCTTCGATACACACCCAGCTCATCGAGATACGCGCCCGTCGCGTCAACCGCGATATGCACGCCCTCGATGGTCACATTGCTCAGAAACGCATCAACATTCTCGGCGCCTTCCGGCGTGTGGATCGCGATCATCGCGACCTCATCACCGTACCGATTCAGACGGCTCAGCCGATTCGCAGCAGCCCGTCCCAGTGCGCTCTTGCTCGTCCATGTTTGCACCACCACGATCTTGCCGCGCAGCGCCCCCAGACTCAATGCCTCGCCATCCACCCATTCCAGCGAGTCAGACAACTCGGGCAACGCATGCCCGCGCACATGGTCAAGCCACAGCCTGTCCTGCTCCGCAATACCAGGGTCCGCCCATCCCGTTGGAAGTGGCGCTGAATTCCCAGCGATCGCCAGCGGACTGCCTGCAAGCGCCAAGCCCATTGCCAGGCTTCCGAGAAGGCGTGCGAACATGGAGTGTTCCTTTCGATGAATTCGAGTCTTCGTAGGGCTGCCAAACGCCCTCAGGCGCCGGGTTTTCCGTGTGTGATCAATGTTGGCCCGCCTCCTGGCGGTTCGTCTTGTCAACAAGACAAACCACCACGGCAGGCTGATTATTCCGATTGCGTCAGCCAAACGGCCCGTGAGTCTGACCCCCTCATCCCGCGCCGCTGCCTCGCTCCACAGCCGTGATCGCCTCCATCACGTCCCTGCAGATTGGAAAAACACGATCCAGCTGTGTCAATCTGAATAGATACGAAACTGACTGGGCGGCATTCGTCAGCGCGATCCGGCCGCCCGATTTCTGCAGCAGCGTAAGCATCTCCACCAGCGCTCCGATACACGCTGAGTCCATATAGCTGACGCTCTGCAAGTCAAACACCACGTGGCGAATCCCGCCGGCGCCAATGTGCTGGAGCAGATCCGCAATCAGTGTCTTCGCATCAAGTCCGGAAATCTCCGTCACCGTCACGGTCACCACGACCGTCTGACCGAGCTTCTCTAGCGTTGCGAGATTTTCCGGTGGTGGGGGAGCAGCGACGTCCGGGAGTCGCTCCTTGGCGAGCTCCTCCATAGCATTTTCAGTGCGCTTGGCTTGTTTTGACTTAAACATGGTGAGCCTCCGTTTGGTTCTCCAACCACGCAGGCCAACTGCCTCATCGACATAACTCCTCGCCCGCTGAACATGCAGGTCAGGAGTCGTCGTCAAGAAGCTCCCATGATTCGGATTGCAACGGTTACCCGACCCGGCGATGAATCGCAGACGCCGATCCATTCGATTCGGGAGGACGATTTATCGGCGTCGCCCTGCCCGGCCGATCCGGTGGCAGCGTGTCCGGTCCAGACGACTGGCCGCCCTGTGGCCCCGCGGGCGCCGGGCTCGGTGTCTGCGTTTGCAGTCGCCGCGAGCGAGCCTCGTCAATGGAAGCGTCCAGTTTCCGCAGGATGTCCTTCACCTGGTCATATGACTTCTTTGACGTGCTCATCTCTTGACGCCTCCTTGCGTTTGCGATATCGGCCCGTGCAGGGGGTGTCTTGCGTCGTCGTGGACCTCTTTTGGCGACGGAACGCCGGTCTGTGTGGTCTGGGCGAGAAGCCAACCAGCATGTCCGCCCGATAAGGCGTTGAAATCAGTCGCTCCACTTCATCGGGGCCCTCGCCACCTCGCTACAGTTGTGCCCTCGCACTGATCCCCGTAAGCGCTACCCAGGAGTGAATCATGTCGCCCCAGACTGCCCGCCCCGCCATTGATCTCTCTGATCTCGCTGTCAACGGCGCCCCGCCGATCTCAAACACTTCGATCGGCGTCATTTCAGTCACGCTCACCGAAGCGGATATCGACGCCGCCGTCAGCGTGTTGCGATCAGGCATGCTCGCCCAGGGACCCCACGTCGCGGAGTTCGAAGAGCGATTTGCGAAAATAACCGGCGCCAAACACGCCGTCGCCTGCGCCAATGGCACCTGCGCCCTCCAACTCGCCTACGGCGTCCTCATCAATCCCGGCGACGAAGTCCTCGTCCCCGCCTGGGGCTACATTGCGACTGCATCTATGATCGTCGCAGCCGGCGCCAAACCCATCTTCTGCGACGCTGATCCAACCACCTACAACATCGATCCTCAAGACGCCGCTCGCAAGATCACCAGCCGCACAACCGCAATCGCAGCGACGCATCTCTACGGAGCGCCCGTTGATATTAATCGCTTTGACGCGCTCGCAAAGGAACGCGACCTTCACATCATCTATGACGCCGCCCAGTCTCATCTCGCGACATTCAACAACACCGGGCTCGGCGCGTTCGGCGACGCCGTCACCTACAGCTTCTATCCCACAAAAAACATGACGACCGGCGAAGGCGGAATGGTCACCACCAACGACCAAGAAGTCGCCAATCGCCTGCGCCAGCTTCGCAGTCACGGCGAAACAGAAAAATACGTCCACGGAACCATCGGCTTCAACTACCGAATGACAGACCTTGAAGCTGCCATCGGGGTCAGCCAGCTCTCGCGCCTGCCTGACCTCACCGGCCAGCGCCAACACAACGCCCGCGCGCACGACGCTGCCATCGCCAAAATCGAAGGACTACACGCGCCCGTCACAGCGCCAAACAGTGAACACGCATATCACTTGTATGCAGTGCGCATGGAAGTCGATCGATTCAAATGCACTCGCGATGAGTTCTGCGCCGCGCTCAAAGCTGAGGGCGTGGGGTCAGCAATTCACTATCCACGCTCGCTGACACGCCAGCCTGTCTTCGCCAGCGAAATCGCTGATCATCCCCCCGTGGCCGATCGTTTGGCTGAATCCCTCTTCTGCATTCCCGTGCATCCAGCCCTCTCAGAGCAGGAAGTCGCCCTTGTCGGCGAGGCGCTCGCGAAAGTTGCCGCTGCGTATCGCATGTGATTGGCAAATGAACAGCCTCATACTGCGCCGTTCCTACTGCGGAAAGCGAATATCAAGCACGATCGCTGCGTCATCCGCCTCAAGTGTCGCAGGGCCCAACCCCGCCGGCGCCAGCGTTGTGTTCCCCGGGTGTAGGTGATGCAGCCGCCAGCTTCCATCTGTTGATCGCAACCGCGCCGATCCCTCAATGCACATAAGAACCGCCGGTGCGCCATCACTCTCAAGAGTGTGCATGTCGCCTTGGCGCGAACGCAGCTCACGAATCACGAAAAATTCCGTGCGCACAAGCTCCGTAAGCCCGGCGCCTTCCCCCCGCGCCGGCTTCATCGGTGTCGGCGTCTCGAAATCAATGCAGGCCAGCGCCTGCTCAATGTGCAGCTCGCGCCCCGCTCGTCCCCAATCAAAAACGCGGAACGTCGTGTCGCTTGGCGTTTGCACTTCAGCTACCAACACACCCGCGCCGAGCGCATGAACCGTCCCGCTGGGCAGATTGTGACAATCACCGTTCTTCACAGGAACCGCGATCAAATCCTCCACGACTGTTCCATCTTCTATGTGCGCGCGAAAACGCTCAGTCGTCACGCCAGGCTTGACCCCCTTATAAATCACCGCGCCGGGTTCAGCCTCAACTACGTACCACGCCTCGGTTTTTAAGTGAGCATCAGTGTGGCTCCGGGCGTATTCCGGACTCGGATGCACCTGCACCGAAAGGTCTTCGCGTGCGTCAAGAAATTTGATCAAAAGTGGAAAGCCATCTTCGGGCGCCGTTGAGATCCGCCCCATGAACTGATCGCCCCATGCTTGCATCACCTCGCGGATCGTTCGTCCCTGCATAGCCCCGCTGTCGATGATGGAGTGGGCCGACCCGCCTCCTCCGCCTGACGGGCTCGTGGAAGCAAGATCAACAATCTCCCACGATTCGCCAACCTTCGCTTCCGGCGGCAGTTTTTTCCCGAGTCTCTCCAGCCGCCGCCCGCCCCAGACCTTCTCCATCAGGATCGGCGTGAATGTGAGCGGCTCAATCGATTGTGGCGTCTCAGTCATGGGCAGGATTGTGACCTTCCCCCGCTCCCGGCTCAAACGTCGCCGAGCCGCCTTTGTCAGCTTCCGGCTCGGCAGTCTCTTTGTGACGAGCTGCTCGCCGCATCAAACGGGCAAGTTCCTCGGCAGTCGGAGTGTGCTCACCCAGCCTGACGAACGCATCCGTTCGGCGACTCTGAGCCAGCAGCACATGATGGCTCACCAGCCCGATGGTCTCCTGGGCGGCGTCACTGATGGGCCCCATGCGCACACGGCCCTCGAACGTGCGCACCTGCACGAGCGATTCTGCAACGGCTCCCCGATCCGCCGGATCCAGATCACAGATCGGCGCCGCCAAACTCGGCGTGATGAGCCAGAGTCGAATCCAGCCTTTGCGAGCGCAACGAACCAGCGCCAGCCAGCGAAAGTCCTCCAGTTCGCCAACGCCGCCAAACTCAGATTTGCTGAATGGGCCCAGGGCATCGAGTTGGCCCTTGAGCTGCTTCGCCTGCTCGAAGCTCTGCTCTTCCGCTGCCCGTCGCATTGTGTCGTTGATGCGGTCGATGTGCGCACTGATCGGCTCACGAGAAAAAGCGATCGCCTGCGCGAGTCGTTCCTTGTACACAGCCATTGTTTCGCTTCCGTCGCAGGGCGCCGGGCACTTGCCCATTTCCTTATATGCGCACGCTTGCCCATTGGGCGCCTGCTCAAGAATGTGCGGAAACCGGCACAGATCAAACAGATCGTCGAGCAGATCGGTGAACCGGGTGAGCTTGTGTTTATCGCGGAAGGGTCCGATGAGGGCGGTTCCTTCGTCGCAGCTGACGTCCTTCGTCAGTGACCATCCGGGCAGCGCTGTTTTGGTCCAGCGCGGAAAAGGCGCCTTCCGGTCGACATGGGCAAACCACGCCTGCCATCGCGAGATCGCCGCTCGGTGTGTGTGCGGCGCCAACCGGCGGGCCAGATGCAGGAATATCAGATCGCGCTCAAAGACACTCGATGACGAAACCACCAGGATTCTGCGCACAAGCCCGCGAAGCTCCGCCAGCGCCGGCGCCGGGCTGGCAGCGTCTTCGAGGCCGAGCTTCCGACACACATGCGCACGGGCGCTGCTTGTGCAGGCGATGAGCACGGTCTCTAAGCGCGCAGATTGAAGGATGACGACGCCGCCCGTCGTCGGGATGCGCGCGACAGCTTCCTTGATGGAGCTGTCTTCAATCGTGATATTGACATCAGGCGAGAAACAAGCGTCAAGCGCACTGTGCAAGCAAGCTTCCCGGCTTTGGCTGGGCATCCGGTTGTGTCACAACGCCGTGGGAGCGATATCGTTCAGAACCATCCCGGTGATTTTGCTCTCAAAGACGAGTTTGTCGTCAACGACGCCCTGAATACGCGTGATGAACCGGCGCGGACGATAGTGAACTTCCCTGCACAGGAGCAGCAGATCATCGCCGGGGGAGACGGCGCCTCGAAAGGTAGTGTCTTCAATTCGTGTGAATCCAGCGACGCAGGGCACACCAAGGCGCTTGTAGAAGAGATAGCTCGAAAGCTGTGCGCCGGCCTCAACCATCAGAACGCCAGGGAGCACAGGCTTGCTGGGAAAGTGTCCCTTGACCCAGAACTCATCATGACGGACATGCTTGACCGCGATGCCTGCTTCATAGCCGGGCAAATGCCAGAGGATTGCATCCAACTGCACGATTTCGCCGCGGTGCGGGAGTATTTCGCACACCTGCTCACGTGTGAGTAGCGCATGCGACAGGTCCAACTCCTTGTAGTCCAGGATAAACCCGGATCGAGAGTCGCAGGAAGGCAGGGGCGCCAAGGGTGTTTGGGCCTTGCTGGGCATTGCTTCCGGTGAATAAGGGTTGTTGGGCCTGGCCTGATATCAATCCTGGCGCAGGTCCAGCACCTTCACCCGAACCTCCTGGGCGGTGTTTTTGATGTCCTGCATCACTTTGCGGATGCGGGTGCCAGCGGCTTTGTTGCCGCCTTCAGCTTTGCGAATATCTTCATCAATTTCTGAGATCAACTGCTTCAGACGCTCGAATGCCTCCACGCTCAGTCTCCGTTCGCTAAAAGGGGCGGATTGCGGCGCACCATGGCCGGCGAAGACGGCAATTTGACCGATACCGGCCATCTTGGCAAGTCGCCCCCTCACAGAGAGCCTCTGGCGGGGGGCCGGATGGCCAAAACGCAACCCTGTGGAGTCTGCGACTGCCTCAATGCCACGGGTCGATCGCCCCCTGCTCGTCACACTCGCCCTCAGCTCCCGCACTTGGGCCAAAAGTGATGGCGTTTTTGCCCTGACTCTTGGCCTGAAGGGACAACTCATCAGCCCGGGCTATCAGAGAAGAGGCATCGTGGCCATCCCAGGGAAAAGTCGCCATTCCAGCGGAGATAGTCAATGTCTGGGGGGCCTCGGCGCCGAGCTTGGGGAACCGATGTTCGCAGATTTGCTGCTGGAATCGTCTGGCGATCTGGCCAATCTCCGCCGGGGGCTGGCTCGCGGGGCTGCGCGGCCCCTCGGGGCTGTCGAAGACGACGACAAACTCGTCACCGCCGAGCCGGCAAACGCGATCGGTGGGGCGAATGACGGATTGCAACAGCCTGACCGATTCTCGAAGGATTTCATCGCCGGCGGCGTGCCCGTAGCGATCGTTGTAGCTCTTGAAGTCATCAATATCAAAGAGCATAACCGTCACCGTGACGCGCATCGCGCGAGCCCGCGCGAGAGCAGCCGGCAGGAAGCGGTCGAGGTATCTCCGGCTCCATGCTCCGGTCAGTGAATCAGTGAACGCAGCGAGGCGCAGCTGGCGCTGTTGCTCAACGAGCGCAAGCCACGGCGCGAGAATGCTTGCTTCATGAGTGAGGGTCGCCTGGTCTGTTGCGTCGCCAATGAGCCAGCCGAAACGGTGGCCGAGGCGCTCGACGGGCGCGCGCGCCGCAGACGGGGTTGTATCGTCGCTTGGTTCGTTCTCCGAAGAAAAGCGGAGTGTGTCGTCCTGCGTGCGCACTCGGGCGGCTTCAAGCAGACACTCTGTCGGATCCCCGCCAGTGAGGATGTCTTCCAGCGTGCGCACGTCTGGAACCGGCGCAAGGTCAGCAGTTGCCGCGGCGGGAGCTTTGCCGTTTTCAAACGCGATGCTTTCGTTCTCGAGGACGCGCAGCTGGACATCGGCGCGAATGCAGCGCGCGGCTTCGAGGAACCGGGCGCGCTCGTTTGATTCGAGAAGGCCTGCAGGCATGACGATTTCGCACGGATGCTGCCCGGGAGCTTCGCGCAGCGCCAAGAGCGAATCGACGGGCGATTCTGCATGAAAGGCGAGCGATTCCTGTGGGTCAACTGAATCGGAGGCCAGCCCGACGCTGATCAACGTGGTGTCACTCTGTTGGCGATCGCTGGTCATTGTTCACACGCCCTCCTGATCGGGGGCATCAAGGTCGTCGCGCAGAAGCATGGCGAGTTCTTCGCTCGTGAGTGACGCCCGGGCTGGGGGCGCGTCGTCTGTGTGCTGAAGGGGGGAGCCCAGGCTCTCGTCTTCGCCGGGGAATTCAACATCAAGCATGCCATCACGAAAACGCAGTGATTCTGCCTGTTCATGCTTATTCGGTTTTTCGCCGTTGCGATTTGGCGCCGCTGATGAAGCGTCTGTGCGCAAATTGTCGGGATCAGCATTGGATTGATTGCGAGAACGCGGGGAAGAGAAATAGCCACACAACTGTGGGCGCTCTGCGGCGCAGAAGCGCCAACACACCACGTCCGGCGCACGGGTTCGCAGCGCTTTGGCGAGTTCATCAGCGCGGGGGACGCGATCGGGCTCAACGATCACCACCGCTTGCCCTGTTTGCGATTCAGCCACCAGAGCAGCCGCTGCGAAGACATCTGAAACGATCGCAAGCGTAGCGCCGCGACTTTCCAGTGTGCGCACCAGCTCATCCGGTGCTCGCGCGCCGGCGCAGATCATGACGCATTCGACAGGATCGCTGGAGGGCGACTTGTGTCGGTCCGCGTCAGTTTTCTCGGCCGGTCGGGGCATACCGAAGTCTAGCACGCGCTGGGGGTGGAAATGGACCGGATGATGCATCGCGGGGAACGGGGGATAAAGGCTTTTCATTTCAGCAGCAGTTCTGCGATGCGGCGTCCTCCGTCGGCAGGGCCGAGCGCGCGCAGGGCTTCAGCCATCTTGCCCCGCTTTCCAGGGTTTGTCAGGAGTTCCTGAAGCGTTTTGGCATGGGTTTCCATGTTCTTGTCGCCGGCGATTTCGTCGTGGGCGATGATGACGCCTCCTCGGCTGGCGAGCGGCTGGGCGTTTAGGCGTTGATGTTCGTCGCTGTGATATGGGTACGGGAGAAGCAAGGCCGGGGTGACGCTGGCCCAGATTTCCGCGATGGTTCCGGCGCCGCAGCGGGCGATGGAAAGGTCTGCTGCCGCCCATGCGGACGGCATATCGTCGATGAACTCGGTGACGATGGCGCGAAGGTCTGCTTGCTCGTATGTCTCGCGGAGGTGAGAAATATTGGCGCCGGCGCCTGTCTGGTGGAGAATCTGCCAGTCGGCGAGCGTTTGCTTTCTCTCGCGTACGAATGCTGAGAGAAAATCATTGATCGATCGGGCGCCCTGGCTGCCTCCTGTGATGAGGAGTGTTGGTTTGTTCTCGTCGAGGCCGAAGGATTGGCGGGCCTGGGCGACGGTTCGGGAACCGGCAGCAGCGTCGCGAACAATGGGTGGGACAGCGATTGTCTTGCTCACTGATCGCGCTTGCCAGGCGAGGTCGCCATCGATCGCCGCGGCGGGTGAGGCGTCGATGAGTGTGTGCGCGCGGCGGGCGATGAATCGGCTCGCGAGCCCGAGCCTGGCGTCGAGGTTGATCGCGACGAGCCGGCAGCGCTCTGCGCGGGCTGCCTGCGCCGCTGGAGCTGCGACAAAGCCACCGAGCGAGACGAGCAATGGCGACAGATTGCGATCTTTGAGCGATCGCAGCGCTGCCCGGGTTTTTCTGACGCTTGGTCCCCAGGATCGGGCGAGGCGCCAGACTCCTCTCGGCGTGGCGCGCAACGGCTGAGCGGGAAGGGGGTCAAATATTTCGTTGTGTGCGGAGAGAATCTGATGATCAATAGTGCGCGTTGAGCAGAGGAACTGGATGTTGGTTGTGGCGTCGAGCAGTCGGATTTGTTCAGCGATGGCGAGAGCTGGAAAGATGTGTCCGCCGCTTCCACCGCCGGCGAAGATGATGGCGACGCCTTTTTTTTCACCATCATCCGTGTTCATTCGTCGACCGCGCGCAGCAGGGCGTCTTGACGATCGAGCATGGCGCGAGCGGTCCCGGGCCTGACGATCACCTCAACGAGCGGCTCATTTTCCTCGAAGTCTACAGATCTGGTTCGCGCTTCGTCTTCAGCTTCCGGACTAGCTGAGAGCGTCTGCGCCGCCTGGCGGTAGTCGATTGCGACGAGCAGGCCGAGCGCTCCGGCGGTCAGGATCCAGCCCGTGCCTCCGGCGCTCATGAGGGGGAGCGCGATTCCCTTGGTCGGGCCGAGCCCGGTGACGACCATCAGGTTCATGAGTGCCTGAAGTCCGACGGTTGAAATCACGCCCAGGCCGATCAAGCGCAGCGTCTGTGAGCGTTCGGATCGCACGATAGTCCAGCCGGACCAGAGCAGCGTGAGGTAGAGGAAAATCACAACGCTTGCGCCGGCGAGGCCGAGCTCTTCGCAGATGACGGCGAAGAGGAAGTCGCTTTCGTCGGCGGGGAGGTAGCCGAATTTTTGCAAGCCGAAGCCAAGCCCGCGTCCAAACCCGCCTCCGTTGGAGATCGCAACCATGGACTGGATCATGTGATAGCCAGCGTCCTGGGGGCTGGCGAAGGGATCAAGGAAGGCGGTGAGGCGCTGGAGGCGGTAGGGGCGTGTGATCACGGCTGCGACGAGCCCGAGGACAGCGATGGGGGAGAGCGCGACAAAGTGGACCAGTCTGGCTCCAGCGGAGAGGAGCACGATCGCGCTGGTGAGGGCGATGAGGGTCGCGGTGCCGAGATCTTCCAGTGTAATGAGGCATGCGAGCAGCCCCACCGCGATGATCGCCGGTGTGAGCCCGGGCCAGAAGGATTGGAGCTTTCGTCCCTGGGAAGCGGCGTAGGCGCCAAGGGCGATGAGCAAACCCCACTTGGCGATCTCGCTTGGCTGGATCGTCACGACGCCGAAACCCGGGATGGAAGCGCCGAGCCATCTGCGGGCGCCGTTGAGCTCGACGCCGAGCATCGGAACGTAGACGAGCAAGCAGACGCCTGCGAGAAGTCCAGCAGCAAGCAGGAGGGCTATCGGGTTGCCGAGCGAGCGTGTGATCCACTCGAGGGGCAGGCGCGACATTAGCAGCAACGTGAGGGCTGATGCGAGCAGGTAGATCGTTTGTCGTGACCGGAGAAGGGAGCCGATGGAGAGGGCGCTATCAGCGCCGATCGTCAGCCCTGCACTTGTGACCATGACAGCCCCAAGGCTGAGCAGCGCTAGTGCGCACAAAATTACCGCGTGCCCCGGGCGCATATGCGAAGCATCATCGGATTGCAGGGCGGTCAGGCTGCACCGATTGGGAATGGCAGCGTGAATCGCGATCGGTTTAGTCCTCGGGCACGCCGATGTCCTCATTCCAGAGATCCGGGCGTTCGGCGATGAAAGCCGTCATGAGTGCGATACAGCGAGGATCATTGAGGACATGTACCTCGATGCCGTGTTCGAGCATCAGGTCTTCAGCCCCCATGAATGTCTTGTGCTCGCCGATGATGACACGAGGGACGCGGTGCAGCAGGGCGGTCCCGGTGCACATGATGCATGGGCTGAGTGTGGAGGCGAGGGTGAGTGTGTGCCAGTCCCTGCGGCGGCCTGCTCTTCGGATGCAGGAGACTTCAGCGTGGGCGGTGGTGTCGCCGGTCTGGACGCGCTCATTGTGGCCGGCGGCGATGATGACGCCATCTGGCGATCCGAGGGCGGAGCCGATTGGAATCCCGCCTTCTCGCTGTGATTTGATCGCCTGCTCTAGTGCAGCGTCGAGCAGTTCGCCGTCGAAGGCTGTGAGAGCCATTCTTTATCCTCCTTTTTCGACACAGCGGAATGGGCTGAATGCCGCCCTACAATCTACGCGATGGCTGATGAGCAAGAGTGGTATGCCGACGGATTGAAGTTTGAATGCACGATGTGCGGCGCGTGCTGCACGGGGCGCCCGGGGTACGTTGCGTTTACGGACGAGGAGGCGCGGGGAATCGCCAAGCGGCTGGGCATCAGCGTGGCGGCGTTCTACCGCGATTATGCGCATGAGACGGAGATGGGGTGGTCGTTTACGGAAGTGCACACAGAGCACGGGCATGATTGCGTGTTTCTGGACCGGGAGTCGATGCCGGGGAAGGCGGTGTGCAGCCTGTATGAAGCGCGGCCGCTTCAATGCAGGACTTTTCCGTGGTGGCCTGAAAATTTGAAGAGTCAGCGGACGTGGCGCGAGGTTGGGCAGGAGTGTGAGGGGATTGGTCGCGGCGATTTTGTGCCGATCCAGCAGATTCGCATCCAGCGGGATCTGCATCGCAATGAGGATGGCGATGGCGTCTGAGGTGCGCGCATGGCTTGCGTCGGCGCGAGATGTGCGCATCGCGGCGGAGCTGGAGGCGGTCTACGCGGAGGCGGCTGAAGAGACTATTCGGCGCGGTCCGGCGTGCTGGGCGTCGGGACGCTGTTGCAACTTTGAAAAAACAGGTCACCTCCTTTATGTGACGGGACTCGAAGCGGCGTACACAGTTGTGCGTTTATCGACTTCGGAAAAAGAGGCGGCGACCGGGGCGCTTGGGGACATGCGGCTGCCCGTGCTTGAGACTGGAAAGCTTGTCGCGGCGACGAATCACGACGGGTGTCCGTTTCAGTCAGCCAACATTTGCACGGTGCATACGATCAAGCCACTGGGATGCCGACTTTATTTTTGTGATCGATCTGCACAAGACTGGCAGCACGAAGCGCTTGAACGTCTTCATCGGCGCATTCGCCTGCTTCATGATGAGCACTCGATTCCGTATTCCTATGGCGAATGGCGCAGCATGCTTGCGCTGCTGGGCGATGAGGATGGACTCACTTTTTGAGAAACATCGGTTGTCTCTACAGGCCGGCCATCAACGTTGTGCGCACATGCTCGTGCAGTGCGGCGTTTGTCCCGACGGCGCCGCCGGTTTCAATGGATTTCCCGCCTGAAAAGTCTTGAAATGTGCCTCCCGCTTCCTCGATCATGACTGCGAAGGGCGCGATGTCCCATGTTTGGACGCCGGCTTCGAGCCAGGCTTCGGCTCTGCCGTCAAGAAGCATGGAGCACCCGGCGAGATCGTTTCCGGCGATGGTGTAGCTTGCGGTTTCGATCAGCTTGAGGACGCCTGCGCGATGCGGGCCGGCGAGCAAACGCGAGATGGAGCCGAGGCTCAGATTCGAGCGCGACCAGTCGGTTTCGCTGGAGACACTGACGCGCTTGCCGTTGCGCCAGCAGCCGAGCCCACGTCCGGCCCAGTAGGCGACACTCTGTGTCGGCAGGCCCATCGCGCCGGCGATGACCTCGCCGTTGTGCTGGAGTGCGATGAGCGGTCCCCAGAAAGGCAGCCCGCGCGCAAAGCGATGTGTGCCATCAAGGGGATCGACGATCCAGCGGGTATTGGGGTCACCTTCATGCAGGCCGGTTTCTTCAGCGAAGATGGTGTGGCGGGGAAAGGCCGCGTGAATCGTTTCGACGATGACACGCTCTGACTCGCGGTCAGCGGTTGTCACGGGCGTGCCGTCAGTTTTCCAGTCAACATCAAAGGAAGCGCTGTGAAAGGAGTGAAGCTGTATTTCACCTGCGCGCTGGGTGGCGAGGCGGGCGATTTCCATCGTGCGCTGTACAAAGTCCGTATCTGCTGGCGCCGCCATAGTTAGAACCCCGCCAACTGGAGCCATTCAGAGGGCGCTGTGTCCATGGCTGAGGCGATGACAAGCAGCGATTCGAGGCTGGGAAGGTGGGCGCCTCGCTCGATGGAGCTGAGCTGACTGACGCTGACGCCGCTGTGCTCGCTGAGATCCTTGAGGGTCCAGCCGCGAGCAGTGCGAGCCAGGCGCACCTGCCTGCCCAGCGCCGCGCGCAGGCGATCCTGAGGGAGCCCACCGAGGTTGAAATCGGTGGCAGCCTGATGGAGCGTCCCGCGCAGCTCCTCGAGAGAAAAGGGCTTGGCGAGGTAGTCGAAGACATCGCGTTTGAAGGTTTGCCGCATCGTTTCGAGCGATGGATATCCGGTGACAACGATGACACAGAGTTTGGACCAGCGTTCACGAATCCGCGCGAGCACTTCTTCGCCGGTGTGCTTGCCCATTTTGATATCGAGGAGCACGACCTCCGGGAGTCTCTCCTCGCACATTTGGTAGAACTCGGTCGGGGTCGCTGCGACGCGCACGTCGTGGCCTTCGTGTTCGAGGACGCTGCGGACGTAGTCACGGAAATCTGCGTCGTCATCGAGCGCAATGATGGCTAAGTGCGCTGGTGCGGCGGCGCCGCTGTTCGTCGATGAGCCGGCTTCGGGATGAGGCGAAGGATCCGCCGTCATGTCTTGATCGCTGCTCCCGTCTTGCTGATGGTTTCATCGAGATGCTCGAGGGCGGCGCCCTGGACGGGCAGCATAACCTCGAAGACCGCTCCGCCCGTCGGCGCGTTTCGTGCGAGGAGCACGCCGCCGTGCTCGCGGACGATTCCCTCGGCGACGGCGAGCCCGAGGCCTGTGCCGTGCGCATCGAGGCGGGTGCTGGTGAAAGGCTCGAATAGCCGGGGGAGGACATCGGGATCAATCCCCGGCCCGTCGTCAGCGCATCTGATGGTCACCCACTCGCATTCATCGCGGTGCTCGTGTTCGGCGGCGATAACAATCTTGCCGTCGCCATTCATTGCGTCCGCGGCATTGCGGAGCAGGTTGACAAAGACCTGCGTGAGCCGATCTTCATCGCCGATCACCTCGGCGCCTGAGGGGACTTCATTGACAAGCTCGACGTCGCGCGCCTCCCGATCGATGCGCACGAGTGTCCACGCCTCCTCGATAATCGTGCGCAGATCCACCGGCGACTGCTCGGGCGGGCGCACGCGGGCAAAGTCCAGGAGGCTCTCGCTCAGTCGCTCGAGGCGATGGACTACGCGCTGCATCAGGGCGGCCTGAGCGGGATCCACGCCGGCGCCTGGATTTTCAGCCAGCCTTTCCACCGACCCCTTCAACACGGCGAGCGGCGTGTTCAGCTCATGCGCGAGCCCAGCAGAAAGCAGGCCGAGACTGACGAGACGGTCTTGATCGGCCATGTTTCGCTTAGCGGTTTCAAGGAGATGATTCTTGCGTTTGAGATCCATCGCGACGTCTTCGAGCTGGTCCAGGGCTTCTGCCAGAGCGCGCTCGTGCTCGCGAATATTCATGATGGATTCATTGCGCGATCGCATGATCTCGCCGAGCTCGTCGGCGGGGATGGCGGCCTCGGGAATTAGCTCGTGATCTCGATCGCCCGACTGTACAGCGAGGTCGGCGGCGAGCAGGCGACGGATCGGGCCGTACACCTGCCTGGGCAGCACGAAGACCTCGAGCGTCGCCGCGATCAGGAAGTACACACCGACAACGGCGGCAACGACCAGCAGATACAGGCGCAGGACCGCCGCACGAGCCGCGCTGGCGCGGACGGAGGCTTCGAAGAACTCTTCGCGGTCGGCGTCCCACATGACTGCGCGAGGCCAGCCGGCCGCTGTCTTGCCTATGACCACATCATTGGCACTGGCGCGGGCGCGGCTTGCAAGCTCAGGAGGCAAGTCGAGCGCGGCGGCCGGGCCGGTGTTTGTCGTAATAGTTTCGCGCAGTGATGACAGGCTCTGGCTCGCAGGATCAACTGCGAGCAGGCGCACAGCGAGTGTGCAACTGACCTCTTCGCTTTGTGCGACGACATCACGAATCGCAGGCCTTTCTGCGAGAAAGAGGACGAGGGCGAGCGTGATCGAGAAGCCTGTGTGCAGTAGAATCAGCTTCTTCCGAATGCGCATTCCTCTGAGGATGCTCACAGCCGGCGGCCTTGTTCCGGGTCGGCATTGAGCTGCGTCCTGGCTGGGAAGGGTGTTCACAGTGCTTGAATGGTACTCAATGATATGGAGGGGCTCGCTGAATAAGTTTGGTTTACGTCAGCACGATCACAGTGCCGGCGCCGATGCCTGCGATGAATAGCAGGGCGAGGATCCAGAGAGCCAATGTGTGCACGCGTCGAGCTCGTTTGGCCGTTCGCATGCGAACGATGAAATCATCCGCGTCAAGCCCCAGCGCCGCGGCGCGGAGGTCAGCGACGGCCCGATTGTGTCGCTCGTCCAGTTCGCGCTCCATGATTTTGCGAGCTTCCTGGGCGTGACGAACGACTGCCTGCTTGGAGCAATCCATCGCCCGCGCCATCTCCAGTACGTTTTTTCCATCAATCTCTGTGAGAATCCATGCTTCCATGAGCTGGCGTTTGATCGCGTGGAGCACCATCGACGCGCGGGCGGCTTCGCCTGTCATGAGCGGCTGGTTGAGAGCCGGGCGCCCGGGGGCTGCGGGTGTCACCTGCCGACCCCAGGTTGGAACGGGGTCAGGGCGCTCGATTTCATCGGTCTCGGCGCTCTGGCGCGAAGCGGCGTGGGCAGAGCGAAAATCTTTGAGGCGCAGGTGAATCTTTCGCTTTCGTGGGGCTCGGCGGGAGGCCGCGTCTGAGCGCATCGTCTCGCGCGTTCGAAGGATGATGAGCCGATCCAGGTGATCGGCTGAGGGCAGCGCGGATAAGTCCGTGTTTCTGGTGATATCCCCAATGAGCCACTCTGCGACGGCAGTGTCACCCGTCAGGAGGACGGCCAGCCGCCACGCACGTCGGATTGCTGCTTCTTCTGCTCGCATGGCGCCATTGTCACGCGCCGAGCGTGAGCTTGCACTAGGCTTTGCCCGGTCGGCTGGAAAAGTCGTTCCTTTTGGACTTCCTTCGTCTCCCCTGCAGGTTTCTTTTTGATGGCACGCCGCAAGCTTCTGGTCATAGTGATGTGCACGCTGCTGCTGGCGGGCTTGGTGCTGCTGCGTCTGGCGCTGGCGCCGGACATTGTGAACGGGGGAGCGAGCATCGAGTTTCCAATGGAAGGACAGGATTGGTCGCTGCGGGGGGCGCGGGTGGCGAGCGCGCTTACCGTTGGGACGGCGCTGGCGGTCGCGGGCGTATTGCTACAGGCTCTGCTGCGCAATCCGCTGGCTGCTCCGAGTGTGCTGGGGCTGACATCTGGCGCGAGTTTGGGAGTTGTAATCTCGCTGTACGTTGGTTTTCTTGTGACGGGTCAGCTGAACGTGTATCACCGGCCGGTGGTCCCGGCTCTTATCGGCGCGTTCGCCACGCTTGCGATCGTGTACACGCTGGGGCAGCGGCGGGGGCTTATCCATCCCGTGTCGCTGATTCTGGTCGGGGTGGTGATCAGTGTGATCTGTGGAGCGGCGATTGAGTTCATCCAGCAACTGCTTCCGGATCGCGGCTGGACGGTCGCGATGCAGTGGCGTCTTGGGGCGATTTCTGACGATCTTTCCTGGACGTTCATTTTGATCGCTGCGGCGATGACACTTGTTCTGGTGGGTGTTTCGGTGGCGCTGGCGCCGGCGCTGGATGCGATGTCGCTTGGCGATGATGAGGCGATCGCAGTGGGGACGCCGCTTGGGCAGGTTCGGATGATTTGCTTTGGGATTGCGGGGATTTTGGCGACGATCGCGGTGGCGGTCGCGGGGCCGATCGGCTTTGTTGGGTTGATTTGTCCGCATGTTGTGCGCGTGCTGGCGGGTCCGTCGCATCGGTCGCTGCTCATCGGAGCGGCACTGGCGGGTCCGTGTCTGGTGATCGCTGCGGATGTGCTGGTGCGCGCGATTGATCTTGGCGCCGGACGGATGCCGATTGGCGTGTTGACGGCGATGGTGGGGGGGCCGCTTTTTCTTCTGTTGATCCGCCGTGGGTTTGTTCTGAAATGACAATGCGCTTTGACAATGTGAGTTTCAGCTACCGCGCGGGGTTGCCGGTGTTGCGTGATGTTTCATTCGAGTTTGAGCCGGGCGCGGTGACAGCGATTGTTGGCCCGAATGGCGCGGGGAAGTCGACGCTGATGCGCCTGGCGATTGCGGCGCTGGCGCCAGACTCGGGAGCTGTTGTGCTCGACGGAGCGCCATTGCGGCAGATCAAGGCGCGCGCACGTGCGCGGCGCCTTGCGTATATCGCGCAGCAGCCCGAGGTCGCCTTCGCGTTTACGGTTCGGGAGGTCATCTCGCTAGGCCGGCACGCCCTGCCTCGATCTGATGCGGCCATCGAGAGTGCGCTTACCGCATTCTCTATCGAGTCGCTCGCGGAATCGCCTTTTCACAAACTCAGCGTCGGTCAGCAGCAGATGACGGCGTGTGCGCGGGCTCTGGCCCAGCTTGATGCGCAGGCAGATGACCTGACGGGCAAGATTTTGCTGGCGGATGAGCCCGCGTCCGCGATGGATCCGAAGCATGCCCTGCGCACGCTGGAGCTGTTTCGATCGCTGGCTCGCAGAGGGTTGGCGGTGGGCGTGGTGCTGCATGATCTGACTATGGGGCGCCGATTTGCGGATCGGGCGATCGCGCTGGACTCTGACGGCAGGATTGCAGCGACGGGCGACGCTGCGAGTGTTTTGGCGCCGAAGACGCTGGGCGAGCTCTTTCGAGTGACGTTCCTTGAAGCGAGCACGGAGGCGGGCGTGGTGCTCACTCCCACACTTTCAACGCTCCCGGCGCCGGAAGAGCCGATAGAATGAATCGCACATGAGCACACAGTTAGTCGTCATTCTGATCATGATCGGCATCTCCTTTGTGAGCTGGATTTTCGGCAAAGCGAAGGAGCAGCGGGAGATTCAGCGCATCAATCGTGCGCGCAATCAGCAGCGGCAGGAGGCTTTGCGGACAGGGCGAGGGCTCGGGGAGCCTTCTGCTGGGCAACGCGCGCCGGCGATCCAATCACAACAGAAAACGACTGAGGCGCAGACGCTGGCTGAGCGACGCCAGGCGCAGCTTCGCGCATTGCGGGAACAGCAGCTGGCGCGGATGCGGTCACAGATGGGCGGTCAGCAACAACGATCGACGCCCACAGCGCCTCGGCGCGCTCCGCGTCCTGCTCCTGCGCCGCCCGCCCGGCGTGCGCAGCCATCAGCAAGCCAGACTCCTGCAGCTCGCCCACGTCCCAAGCAAACACCGTCGAGGTCTGCAGGCGCTGCGCGGGCTCAGCCACCGACGCCGGCGCGGGGAAGAGCAGTACAGCCGGCGGTCGGCCGGAAGCAGGCGAGATCACAGCCTTCGAAGAGCACACTCTCAAGTGGTGATGCCCGCCGTCGTGATCGGCGCGAGCAGCGCGCCCGGGAGCGAGAGGATCGCGCCGCCCAGCGCCGATATGAGCGCCTGACGCACGATCACGCTGACGATTATCCAGAGGCGCCTCATCCTGCGGCGACATTGTTTGGCGAGGGAGTCACGCTCAAGGACTGGCGCCGGGCGATTGTGATGAATGAAATCCTCTCGTCTCCTGTTTCGGAGCGAGAAGGTCATTTCAACTGACATGAACCCGCAGCAGGCGACCGGCGTCTGCTCGATCGTGCGCGTTGGAGGGAGTGTTCGCACCCCCGTCTGGCTCCCGGTATACTCCCCGCCCGCATGCCTTCAGTGACAGTAAAAACGCGCACAAAAAAGCGAAACAGCAAGCGAACGTCCGAATCGGACGCCTATCGCAATCGCCTGCGTCAACTTCGTGCGGCGCTGCGCCACGCGGAAGTCGATGCGCTGCTTCTTTCCAATCCCAACGATATTCGCTATCTCACCGGCTTTCGAGGTGAGGATAGCTACGCGGTGGTCGCGCCTCGGTCACTTGTCATTATCAGCGACTTCCGGTTCGAGGAGGAACTAGCTGCGATCAAGGGTCGGGCCCGCATTCTCATTCGCCAACGGCCGGCGCTTGAAGCGCTGCGCACGTTAATGGACGAGATCGATGTTCGCCGGCTCGGCGTGCAAGCGGAACACATGACCGTCGCGATGAAGCGGGCAATAACGAAAGCTGTCGGCGCCCGCCGGCTGGCGGAGACCACGGGAATTCTCGCCACGCTGCGCGCGGTCAAGGATGAGCTTGAAATCAAACGCATCAAGCGGGCGATTCGCGTTCAGGAACAGGCGCTCGAGGCGACGCTCGAGGAGGTCGCGCCAGGGCAGACTGAATCTGAAATCTGCGCCCTGCTTGAATATGAGATGAAGTCACTCGGGGCTGAGAAGCCGGCGTTTGACTCGATCGTCGCAGCTAACGCCAACGGCTCGCTACCGCACGCTGTTCCCGGCGCGATGCACACGCGGGCCGGTGGTCCGCTGCTGATTGACTGGGGCGCCCGGGTCGATGGGTATTGCTCTGACATGACGCGGACCTTTGCGTTTGGAAAGTGGCCGCGAAAGGTCCGGGAGATTTACGGGATTGTGCTGGAGGCGCACGAGGCGGGGGTCGCGGCGGTCAAACCAGGCGCGATGTGCTCGGAGGTGGACGCAGCGGCGCGCGATATTATTTCGGACGCTGGCTACGGGCCGGAGTTCGGGCACAGCCTGGGGCACGGGATCGGGCTGGATGTTCACGAGGCGCCCCGGCTGGCGCGCACGTCGAGCGATCAACTGGAACCGGGTATGATCGTCACGATCGAGCCGGGGGTGTATCTTCCGGGTGTTGGCGGCGTGCGCATTGAAGATGATGTTCTCGTCACGAAGACTGGAGCTCGCAGCTTATGCTCGCTGCCCAAGGAGATTGACTGGGCGACCTTATGATTCAAATTGACAGACTCAAAGAACTTGTTCAGCTCATGATCGAAAATGATCTTTCGGAGCTGGATGTCAGCGATTCGGAGCAGACGGTGAAGGTGAAACGCGGCGGCGCTGTCATCCATCCCGCGACGGCCCCGGCGCATGCGCCGATTTCCCCGAGTGTCTCCGAGTCGCCCGGCGAAACCATTGATGAAGATGACGGGCTGATTGTCATCGAATCCCCGATGGTGGGAACGTTTTTTGCACAAGCGAATCCAGATAATCCACCCTTCGTTTCGGTGAACTCAGACGTCTCCAGCGAAACCGTTGTCTGTCTGATCGAGGCGATGAAGGTTTTCAATGAGGTGAAGGCGGGTGTGAATGGGAAGGTCGCTCGCATTCTGGTGAATAATGGCGATCCCGTTGAGTTTGGGCAGAAACTCTTCCTGATTAATCCGGCCTGATTAAGAAATCGCCTCACGCGGACGCGCCTATCCAATGTTCAACAGAGTGCTCATAGCCAACCGAGGAGAAATCGCGCTGCGGGTGATCCGCGCGTGTAAAGAACTGGATATTGAATGCGTCTGTGTCTATTCACAGGCGGACGCGGGCGCGCCCTATCTCAGCATGGCGGATCAAGCGGTGTGCATTGGCCCCGCCGCCGCGGCTGAGAGCTATCTTGATATTCCGCGACTCATCGCGGCTGCTGAAATTACAAGCGCTGATGCGATCCATCCCGGATATGGCTTTCTCGCTGAGAACGCGCACTTTGCGGAAGTGTGCCGGGATTGTCGAATCGAGTTCATCGGCCCTTCGCCTGAAGCGATGGCCCTTCTCGGCGACAAGGTTTCCGCCAAGAATCTCGCAAAGAGCTCGCGTGTTCCCGTCTTTCCGGGTTCGGAAGGCGAGATTGACGACATCGACGAAGCGGCGCAGATCGCGGACAAGATAGGCTACCCGGTCATCGTCAAGGCGGCGGCAGGCGGCGGCGGGCGCGGTATGCGCGTGTGCAGAAATGAAAACGACCTGCGCAAGAATGTTTCAGCGGCGAGTCAGGAAGCAGAAGCTGCATTTGGCAATGGCGCCGTTTATATCGAGAAGTTTCTCGAATCTGCGCGTCATATCGAGGTTCAGGTCATCGGCGACAAGCACGGGGATGCAGTTCATCTGTATGAGCGTGACTGCTCGGTGCAGCGGCGTCATCAAAAGTTAATTGAGGAGGCTCCGGCGCCGCACGTTGAGCCCAAGCGACGCGATGAAGTCTGCAAGGCGGCTGCCAAACTCATCAAGAAAGCTGAATACGCCGGCGCCGCTACGGTTGAGTTTTTGCTCGATGACAAGCAGAACTTTTACATGCTGGAAGTGAACACGCGCGTGCAGGTTGAGCACCCGGTGACGGAGATGATCACCGGCGTTGATATTGTCAAGACGCAAATTCTTGTAGCTGCGGGAGAGCCTCTTCCTTTCCGCCAGCGCGAGATCAAACCGCGTGGACATGCGATAGAATGTCGGATCAATGCTGAGGATCCTGATCACAACTTCGCTCCCTGTCCCGGGCCGATTCATCGCTTCGACGTGCCCGGCGGTCCCGGCGTGCGGTTTGATTCTCATTGCGTTGCGGGGTATCGCGTGCCATCTAACTACGATTCAATGATCGCCAAGCTTATTGTCCATGCTGATACGCGCCGAGACGCGATTCGGAGGATGGGCCGCGCTTTGCGCGAGCTAGAGATTGGCCCCATCAAGACGACAACGCCCCTGCACCGGCGACTGATGGACAACCACGCTTTCATCGAAGGCGGCGTGGATATTCACTGGCTTGAGCGCATGTTGAAGGCATGATGATTTTCTTAGGTGATCGTTACGCACGTCCACGCCTTACCGCGCGGTCGTAGATCTGTGAGATATCTTCGACGTAGTTGTTCCAGTTCCAGTTCTCGCGGATGTCCTGCGCAGCGTTTTGTCCCATGTGCGCGAGCTTTTCCCGGTCAGCAAGCATGTGCTCGAGCGCCTCGGTAAAGCCATCCACATCACCAACCGGAACGAGCATGCCGGAACGCCCGTGTGTGATGACTTCCGGCGTCGAGCGCAGGTCAGAAGCGATCACCGGCACGCCTGCCTCCATGCTCTCGACAATCACAAACTGCGGATCAACACTCATGTACCGGATCGGCATCAACACGCAGACTGACTCAAGAATGAGCTTTGGGAGTGTGATGCCGTCCTCGTATGGAAAGCGATAGATATTGATATTTTCATGCCTGCGGGCGAGTTCATCAAGCCCCTCGACCTCCTTCCAGTGCGGACGGATTGCAAGATCGAAGGTCAAATCAGGGTATTTTGCAGCCAGTTGTTCGTACACAGTTTTGACGACATCACATCCGTTATTCCATGAAGGATCGCGCCAAAAAAGAACACGGCGCCGTGGTGATTCGATTGCCTCGTCTTGCACTTCTGCACGGATATTTCGCACGGCGCCATGCTTGACGATTTCGCATGGCAATCCGCTTTTCTGACACAAATCGGCGACGAAGCGAGTCGCCGTTGTCACTGCTCTATTTCTGCGCCATAGCGATCGCATGACTACTTTGGGCATTGGGATTGCGAGATTTGCGCCCATGAGGGTCGCAACCGTCGAGGTGCGCAATCCCATGAGAGACAAGGCGCCGCCCAACATAACCGATCGTGTTTGTCCCCAGGAATGAAGCACATCCAAATCTACCTTGTGGGCAATCGACTTGATCTGCAACATCTGCCGTTGGAACCGAAGAGGGGAGACGCCTGCTTTCTGTTCGCCGGTCCGCGTATGAAATCCTCCGCGCTGGCGCGCGTCAGGAACCAAATGCAACTCAACCTCTTTTGGCAAACAATGCGGAAGCGATCGATCGTCTCCAAATTCATTGGTGATGAGATGAACTTCATGACCGGCGTCCGCAAGAAGTTTTAATGCATACAGCGGCGCTTGAATGTGACCCGAGACATTGCTCTCGAATCCTTTCATGCCGGCCACCAGCGAGACATACGCACCGATTTTCATCCTTGAACAACCAATCCTTTCATCACGGTCAACTCAGGCGGCTCCAGTTTGATAAATTTCTTCCTGCCAGCGCTTCCAATCGTTCATTGAATGGTTGAAAATGCTTCACCAGTTGTCGGCGCGTCTCAGGGTTCATCGGCTTATAGGCGCGTCGCTTTGAGCGTTTGCGATTGGCTCGCACCATGTCGCCAACCGCCCCCTGGCTGAGCATTTTGCGGACCGGCCTGAGCCCGATTCGATCCATCGTTCGGCGCAGGCGAGGAAACATGGCTGAGTTGCGAATCTTTCCAAACTGTGAGGATTCAAAATCCGGATCGACGTTCAGGAACTCAAGGATGGCGCGCAGATACGCACGATCGTCCTGGGCGAGGTCTTCGTAGAAGGTCAGTAACAGCTTTTCACGTTGGTAATGCTGGAGGATCGCTTCGATCTGGGTGATGTATTCGCCGCGCTCCAGAAGATCCAGATCCGAATCGATTGCTTCCTCGAACGTTCTCCAGCCCATTTCAGTTTGCCGGGTTGTGAAGTTGCTGTATGCGCGATCCACGGGATTTCGCATCGCCATTATGAGTTGAATGTGCGGGAGCGCCTCCGCCATGTGCGGAACAACATCGGGCAGGCAGTACCCGGTTGCGACCTCGCCCACCGCTCGGTGCTCTGACGAGACCCCGGCAAACGCCCCCAGCCACCACTCCAGCCCCTTATCGAGGTTTCGATCAAAAAAATAGGTCTGCTTTTGCGGAGGGAGAAAAATCTGCGGATGCTCTCGGAGGGCAGCGTCCACCCAGGTTGTTCCACACCGTTGACACCCGACGATGAGAAACGTGATGTCGTTCGGGGTAGGCGAGTCGGGCATGGTGGTGCGGCCCTCTGGGGCCGTCAAAAAGCGTTGGGAACCTCACACAGTTCCCCTGGGGCGAATCCGGGAGTATAACGCCCTCCCGACGATGCGCTGACTGTCGGAATGCGGCGTTCTCATTGTTCGCTTCATCATCGTCCGGGAATGGATCAAAGGATCGGTCGCTCCGAACCGATGATCGGCCAGGAGGGCACTGAACAAGCGACTGGATTCCCTCGTACGCAATCGGTCGGACGTTGGGTGTCGGTGTTCAATCGCCCAACTTTTCCTTGGAAGGAACGATACTCAATGGTCGGTCTCGCCATCTTTGCACTGCTTATGCTTGCCGTTGGTGTCGGTGTTCTGATGGCCGTTCAGGGTCTTACTGGCACAGTTGATATCATCAGCACGAGAAATTTTTTTCTACTCGGCTTCATTAACTTTCAACTCACCAGCGCTGCGATCACGCTGATCGTCCCCGTGCGAGAAAGCTATGTGCTTCGAAATATTCCAACCACAGCTGCGATCTACGTTATTTATGTAATCATATTTCTCTACTTTTTCACATTTGCCTATCGCAAAGGGTGGCTCGTTAGCAAGCTTGCGTCCAGGACACCGGTGGCAGAAGCTGCTCCGGGGGTAGTGAGTATGTTGACGCTTGCTGTTGCATTTCTTGCAGTTGGAATTGTGTTTCGATATGTGCTGGGTTATGTGCCGATTCTTGGGGTGCTGACGGCGATCGTGGGTGAGGGATTGCTCGCTGCTGCAGCTGGCCTGGCGATGTGGGCCTACGCGCCGCGACTGTTCAATGTCTGGGTTGGGGGCATTGCCGGCGGGATTATTCTCGTTGCTCTCGCGGCTTCCCTCTACCAGACATTCGGCCGGCGCGGCGTTCTCGGCGTGATGGCCTGCGTTGTCTGGGGCGCTTACCACGGGCACTGGAAGTACCTGGATCGAAAGCGCGTCATGATGTTGCTCATGTGTGCAGGCGTCGTTGGGTTTCTGATGATGTCTGCAATTACCGGGACACGCAGTGGAGGTTCGCGTGATGCCACGGCGGCGGACCTTATCCGATTGCTTAATGGGAGTGCGGTCAAGCAGGGCGTTGTGCTCGTCGCGACGGGGCAGGAGGCGGCGAATAACTCCATGTGGCTCATGGAAAACTATCCCGAGCCTTTCGAGTACCGTCCGCTGGAAACTCTGGTTTATTTCCTTGTGCATCCTGTGCCACGCCAGTTCTGGGCAGGAAAGCCGGATGGGTTGGGCCGCATCGCAGTCCGGCAAGCAAAGGCTGGGAAAAAGAAAGGCAAAAACTACTCAATCGGTCCGGGGCTTCTCGGGCACATTCATCGAGACAATCCCTGGCTTTCGCTTATCCCCTACGCGATTCTATACGGTTTGATGTTCCGATTCATGGATCAGATCGTCCGACTTCATCCGGCGAATCCCTTTGTTGTATTGCCTGTCGGTGTGGCGCTTGGGCAGATCATCGGCATCCCGCGCGGCGAAGTCGGACTGTTTACGTTCCAGACGGTGGCCAATGTCATTAGCACTGGTGTGGGCATGTTCCTGGTTGCGAAAACACTACAAACGCTTGGATGGCGCATGCGCAGTTTCGAAGAGGAAGCCGCTGACGAAGAGGTTGATGATAATTGGGATGAGGACATCGAACCCGATGAATCTCACGATATTCAGGACACATCAGATTGGGACGAGCACGAAGATAGTGACTCATACGACGACTACTGATCGATCACGTCAATGGCGGCTTCAGGCTCCGCGATGCTCGATCGCATTTCAACTGAAAATTTTATGACCACGGGACGATGATCAGAGCGAAATGTGGGACCAACTGTGACGGAGTGAATCTGCACGTCCGGGCTGATCAGTGCGCCGTCAATCGGCAGCGAGACGGCGGGCGGCGCCCAGGCAGGCCATGTCCCACGAAAATAGGAACGAGCAGCCGTGCGTAGATTGCTTGTGCGCATGAGCGTTAGGCATACACGGCCCGTCGGTGTTGTATTGAAGTCTCCCGCAACAATGATTGGCAAAGAGTGGTGTTCACGCGATCGCCGCAAAATGTCTCCATCTCGCTGCACTTCAGCGATCGCCTCACGCCAAAGCTCCGCTGACCGTGGCGAGGGCGGGTGCATCGCGGTGAAAAGGAACCGGGCGCCGTCGGGAGCATCCACTCGCACCGAACGACGGGCCACGAAGCTCAGCCGCGTTTCCGGCGAGTATTCCGCCAACGGCAGGGGTGTCATCGGAAACTTACTCAAGAGCAGCAAGGCCCATTTGAGACCTCGGCGCGGGCCCAGCTGATGCGGGTAGCGCTCATGAATCCACTCGACGCCTGAAGCCATGCCCATCGGCGGTTCAATGATGCAAATCAAATCAGGGTCCTGATTCAGGAGCCATTCTTCAAATGATCCGGCGCCAATGTCTCGCCGCACCTGCGCATTGAACACAACCAGCGTGTAAGACCTTGACGAGCGCACCAGAGCATTACCTTGCCAAGGCATGGTAGCGCCCAAACTCAACAAGATTATGGTGATTCCAGCAACCAGGCCCTCCAAGCCAAGCCGGCGCAGTTTTCGAATAAGAAAAAATGGAGCAGCGCTCAGAATCACGATCAGCCCGGCTTGTGGCGCAAACTGCGCGAGCAGATCCACATAGTACGGCCGGCTTTTCCACATGAGCGCGACGAAAGGAGCCAGCCAGGCGAGCCGGACAGCCCAACGCAGGGTGATGAATGTCAAGCTGAGCCAACGAGGGCGCACATTTGCGCTAGCATCGTCAGAGGCACTGGATATGGTCGCAGGCCGTTTCACAATCGTACAATCGGCCCGAATGCTTGGTGCGTCAACCCCAGTTGCCGAGCAGCATGCTGAGGTCCGCCGAGCCGACGAGGTCATCATTATTCAAGTCAGCCACCGATCCTGGATTCACCCCCCAACTGCCGAGCATGAAGCTCAGGTCTGACGCGCTGACCCGCCCGTCTCCATTGAGATCGCCCACCGGGCAGGCGCCGGGAACGGTTAGGTTGAGCAGCGATGATGTATTGGCGGAATCACGATTCGCTGTGACGATGTCATTGAGGCCGTCAAGGTTGATGTCAGTCGTCACGAGGAACGATGGGCCGAGCGCGTCAACATCCACATGACTCGCCGGGGCATATCGGCCTGATCCATCATTCACTAATATTGAAATTGAGTCGCCGCCTATGTTTGCGGTGACAAGATCAGGTTGGGCATCGTAGTTCAGATCCAACGCCACAATGCCGTGCGGGCCGAATCCAACATTCGCGTCAGGTAGATTTCTGACGAATGTCCCATCCCCGTTATTGAGAAGAGTCGTCACTGTGCTGTGGATTCCATTGACAGTCATGATGTCTAGGTCAGTGTCGTCATCAATATCCACGGCAACTTCGTGTCGTGGTGAAAAGCCTGTGACGTAGGAGACTTCGTTTGCAAATGTTCCATCACCGTTGTTCAGCAGAATACTCACCCGGCTGGAGACTCTGTTTGAAACTGCGAGATCTATGAAAGTGTCTCCGTTCAGATCAACGGCGGTGAGTGAGCCGGGTTGCTCGCGCACAGGGTAGTTCACCGGCGGGGAAAACCCGCCCATGCCATCGCCGAACAATACGGAGACATCGTCGCCGTCGTAGTTTGCAGTGGCAAGGTCAATATGAGTGTCTGTATTTAAAAACGCAGCGACAACTGTTCGCGGACGCTGCCCTACTTGATGATCCACTCCGGGCGCGAACGTTCCATTTCCGTTATTCAGATGAACCGAAATGGTCGTTGCTCCGATGGCCCAATGCGGAACGATGACATCACCGAATGTGTCGCCGTTTACATCTGCGATCGCAGGTGTGCGCGGCTGGGTTCCTGTTGGATACGTTACCGCTGGTAAATAATCATCGATTCCGTCGTGGATCAGCACCGAAAAGGTGTTTTCATCACGATTGGTCACGACAAGGTCATTCATCGTGTCGCCATTCAAATGCCCTGCCTGCACCGCAGCCGGAACAACACCAACCACGTCATGCGTTGGCGTCCCCAGTTCGACCGGTGGACTAGCGATGACAGTGGCGCACAACAGGTACGCGGCGCCGCCCGCGATATGTGAAGTAATTGAATACGAAGAGCGGTTCATGGGCTCAGCCAAGCGCCGAGCACCTCGGCAAGATCGGACCCACTCACGATGCCGTCTTCATCAATATCTCCAATCGGATCGTTCGAGGCCCACGCCCCAAGCAGCATCGCGAGATCCGCAGAGTGAACAAACCCATCGTTATTAAGATCTGCCCGTTCGCACTGAAACTCAGAAGTTCGATTAACAAGCAGGGAGACATCATTTGTCCCCGCATTCGCTGTCACGATATCGGGCAGCATGTCACCATCAAAATCTCCAACTGCGAGAAAGGACGGGCCTACACCCACATTCTTCTCGCGCACAATTGGAAATGCTCCGGCGCCGTCATTCGAAAGCACAATCACCCGATCGCCATCGATGTCGGCAACTGCGATGTCATTGTCTCCATCTAGGTCTAGATCGGCTGCAATAACCGCGTGCAAACTTCCGCCCAGCGATATTACGGTCTGGCTCATAAACTGGCCGCTGCCATTGTTCATAAGCAACGAGATTGTTCCGTCCGTCCCATTGGCGACGACGATGTCAAGCGCTCCGTCGCCATCTATATCCGCGATCGCTTCATGGCGGGGCACATTGCCCACCGGATAGTTCACCGGCGTCGCCCAGGTATGGTCAGCGTTTTGCAACACCACGGAGACCCAGTCAAACGCACGGCTTGTGGCGACGATGTCAAGATCACCGTCATTGTCAAGGTCGCCCACAGACACCGAGCCGGGTTCGTTTCCAACCGATTGTGGGCCGACGCCTTCCACAAAAACACCAGACCCTTGATTAAGATGCACTGACACAAAGATCGTGCCGCTGTCAGCAGTCAAGAGATCAATATCCCCGTCATTGTCAATGTCTGCCGCCGCCACGGTGCGAGGCCGTCGGTCGGTCGAAATCAATGAGGATGAGGTAATGCGTCCTCCTTCCTCGTTCCATAGCAACGTGACGGAATCTTCATCGAGCGCCCAGTTTGGTGTAGCGATGTCAGCGTCGTTGTCACCATCCAGATCCGCCACCGCGAATATTCGCGGCGATTGCCCGACGGGATAATCAATCCGACCGACAAACACTCCATTTCCAATGTTTCGGTACACGCTGACAGTGTTGTCTGTTCTGTTGGATGTTATGAGCTCAGGATTGCCATCCCCAGTGAGATCAGCAAGGCCCACCGCCGTCGGCGAGCGACCGGCCGGAACATGCGTCGCATTTCCGAAACGCAAACATGGTTCAGCCGTCGCTGTTCCTGCGATCCAAAGCAATGAGGCAATGGCGCACAGCCTCATCTCGAACGAATTGCGCATTGCATGATACATCAGAGCGTCCACGCTCCCAGAACAACAGCCATGTCGGCGGAGCCGACGAAGCCATCGCCATCAATGTCAGCAATCGGGTTCGCAGTGCCCCATGCGCCAAGCAAAATCGCGAGGTCCGCTGAAGTCACCAAGCCGTCGCCATTAAGGTCGCCAACAATACTCGAGTTACCGTTTGTCTCAAATGGTCCGATTGTCTGTGCCATCGTATCGGGGCGCCCAAGCTCGTTGAAATCAAATTCCAATATCGCAAGTTCATTAAGACTCGTCGCAGCTGCAACAAGCGGCGACATAGCATCCGGAGCCATATCTACAACGGGTGCGGACGCCAGCACAACCGCCCCCGCGTCGTTAACTGGCGCAGCAACCTGCCAATAGCCATTCGCCTGGACGTTTACAGCGGCATCGGGAAGGTTCAACTGAACTGTCCCGAGTCCGGAGAGCCTTGCGAGAATCGTATTCAGCATCACGCCCGCAGGCGAGCTCCCCGCGCCATCCGCATCAATACGAAACTCTGTACCCATATCGATGTTGGACACATAAATACCACTATTCCAAACGCGAGGTTTGTTCGTCGTCACACTCGTGTCGTAAAGCCCAAACACAGGGCTCACAATCTGCGAAAGATCCAGTTCAATTGTGCTATTGAGCAACCATCCGTCGACACTATCCAACTGAAGAGCGCTGCTTGCAGGTGTGGCTGGGGCAAGCATGTATCGACAGTTTGCCGAAGCAACGCCCGCTTGGAAGAGGTGGCTATTCGAGTCTGCCCCTCCCTGGCCACCCTCGTGCACGGCGCCAACAACAAACGCCCTCACTTTTTCGATGGAATCCACCGCTGGCGCATTGCGAATCAAAGGCAGCCCCGCGCATCCATTGGCGTGATTTGTAATGGTCAGATTCCGAATTACCGTCTCCGCCACCGTTGCACCTGGTCCTGTTTCAACAAGTGCAGGCAGGCCGCGGCGCCCGGTGAAATCTAACGTAGGCAGCGTTCCACGCAGCGCTGTGCAGTCAGCAAATAATGCACCGTTCTCTCCGGCCCCAGCATTGCTGTAAAACACAGCTTCGCCACTTGCTAAATCCAACGTCGGTAAACCGGCGACGCATCGGATAAATGTTGGCGCCCCGCCGGCGTTCGGCGCAGCGCCTGCGTCGTGAGCGATGACTCGAGAGCCGCCGTAGTAGGCTTCGCAGTCCCGGAACATGACACGATCCATGCCGGTCGCCTGCGAAAGCAGGGGTGAGAAGCCGGTAGATCCGAGGTTGGGAGTCAGCCCGAAGCCATCCACGCGAACACGCTCAACCATTGAGCCATCACCTGAAAGGACGATGCCGGCGCCTGTCGTATAAGCGAGTTCGTAGACCTTCCCATTAGAGCGAGGGTCATCACCGGCGCGAGGATGGAGGTACAGCGTTCCAGTCATATCATTCCACCACCACGAGCCGGGAGTTGCTTCGACCTGCACAAGCGAATCCTGCTTTGATAGAGGTGAAGCTAAATCGACATCTCCATCTTCACGCACCCAACTCACACCTGTTGCTTCTGGTCGTGAGAACGCCGCGCCGGAAGCAATCTGCCAGGCAGGATCATCAGCATTGATGACCGTTGTAAAACCTGTGATTCTTGGAGGCGGTGATGCGAGCAGCCCCCAGTCTGAAACGCGCGTTCCCGGCGCTGTTGAAGCGAGCCCTTGCGAAACTCGCCAAACATCCCCGCGTTTCAGAAGGACCTGTCTGCGATCGGACGTCGGATTGGGCGAATCAAGCCACGCCTGTGCGGCAGCGATCGTCGCCCAGGGCGTCTGGAACGTCAGCCCGTCATTTGCATCATTTCCTTCAGAAATGCTGAGCCATCGCGTTGCATCTCTTGCAAAGTCTGACGCGTTCTTGCGGGCCTGCAACTCATCGTCATACCAATCAAACCAAGCCTGCCTCGTAATCGGCGGCGGCGGCGGTGAGGATTGCACCGGCCCCGGCTCCGTGAGTTCAAGAATCTGATCTGCGGGCACATTATTAAACACTTCGACAAGCCCCGCCGGCCATCGAACGGTGAGTGAATCAATCATGTCAGCAGTGTTCAAGCCAAAGTGCAATCGCTGCATGTGATGCGCGAGGTAACTCGAACCGGAACGCACTTCGCGCAACTGTGTCACGCCTCCCGCAGTGATCGTGACGCGGGCGCCAATCGCATTGCGGTTTGACACGGTGCCGTTCAAGTCCACCTCAAGCCAATGATTCCCGTTGTTCAGGTCATTGCGAATTAGGAAGTTGCTGGTTCTGTTTGCGATGTAGACATCAAGATCGCCATCTTCGTCGTAATCACCCCACGCCGCCGCATTGCCAGCGTCAAAAGGAAGACTTGTGAGCGGCGGGGCGCTCACAATCGCATAATTTCCAACGCCGTCGTTGATATAAACTCCGTGATTGGCATTGGTATTGATGGTCAGCAGATCGAGATCGCCGTCGTTATCCATGTCAACGAAGGCGCAGTCGCGCGTGTTTGCGGTATCGCCGAGTTCGGGCGTCGTCACATCAACAAATACGCCGCCGTCATTGCGAAGAAGTTGATTAGCGCTTCCACCTCCGACAGATACAGCAGTAATAAACAGATCAAAGTCGCCATCGAGATCGTAATCGCCCCAGGTGACGCCTCGGCTGTTGTTCATCGCCTCAAGAGGGGGCACAGTCACATCTGTAAACATTCCACCGCCGTCGTTTCGGAAGAGGTAGTTCAGTGTGCCGTCATCACCGCTTCCGGGAAATCCATTACAGAGATAGCAATCTAAATCGCCATCATCGTCATAATCTGCCCACTCCATGCCTCGTCCAGTGCCAATTGCTTCGAACACCGGAATCATCGCGTCGACCAGCGAGCCGCTCACGTTGTGAAACAGACGATCTTTGTTGTCAAGTTGCGCGGAGGAAACGTGCAAATCAAGCCAGCCATCATTGTCATAATCAACCCAGGCACATCCGCGAGCCAGGCGCTGCTTCATCGACAGCGGATCATTAATGTCCTGTGTTAGGTCGGTAAAAACAAGATATCCATCATTGCGAAGAAGCTTGCTCCCCTGGCTTTGCGCTATATACACATCATCGTCGCCATCGCGATCAAAATCACCCCACACAGATCGCCCACTAAACCCCGGTTGATGTAGGGGGGGCTTTGTCGCGTCAATAAAAACACCGTCTACCTGCAGGAATAGTTTGTTTGGGGTGTCCCAATTCGTCACATAGAGATCGAGATCTCCATCAAGATCCACATCCACCCACGCCGCGCCGCGGCCTTGGCCTAGCGAGTTGGACAGTGTCGAAGTTGTCACATCCGTCCAAGTCGTCTGTGATGGCGCTATTGCGCACAGCGCGCCTAATGTCACCGCACCGGCTGCGTTCAGCATCTTCCACTTGCTCTTCGTTCGCATGAATACTGTCCCTCTCAACCACTCTGCTCGCTATGGGCCTGATTCCACAACATCAACAATTTGGTCCACCGAAACGTTCATAAGCGTCTGTGCTTGTCCGCTCGGCCATTGGATCTCTATTTGATCCACAATAACGGCGTCGCCCAGACCAAAGTGCTGAGTCAGCATATGCTGCGAAAGATACCCTTCTCCCGATCGCACCTCTCGAAGCTGTGTCACCGCTCCAGTCGTCACCATAACCTTGGCGCCAATCGCGCTCCGATTCGAAAGGGTTCCCGTCAATCGAACTTCAAGCCAGCGATTCGTTGACACAAGGTCATTTCGGAATAGATAGTTCTCCCCAACATTGCATGTAAATACGTCCATGTCCCCATCCCCGTCGTAGTCAGCCCACGACGCTGCTCGCGCATCCTGGACGTCTGCGGTCATGAGGCCTGCCTCCACCATCACGAAGCCTGCCGCCCCGTCATTGCGAAGGAGAAGATTCTCCGCAAGCGAGTTTGCAAGAAACAAATCGAGGTCAGAATCGTTGTCGTAATCAATCCATGCGCACTCGCGCGTCTGGCGAGGGTTGGACAACAGCGTTGTCGTGACATCGGTAAACCCATTCACTCCATCGTTGCGCAGAAGTTTATTTCCTCCACCAACCCCGCCCACGTTTACATTGGCGAGGTAAAGATCAAAGTCTCCATCGTTGTCGTAATCTCCCCACGCGACCCCTCGTCCATGTGACGCATCATCTGCTAGTGGCGATGCTGTGCCATCTGTAAACACACCGAAACCATCATTGAGATAAAGATGGTTTCCGATGAACTGCGGGACCTGTTCGGTTGGTCCAGGCATGCCATTCGAAACATACAAATCAATATCTCCATCCATGTCTGCGTCCGTGAAGACAACACCGCGACCAATGCCATCGTCTGCAAGTAGCGGCGGCGTCACATCAGTGAAGATGTCAGCGCCGTCATTGCGAAACAAATGATTCGCATTGTTTGATCCATGGAATGCAGATGCATACAAATCTAGATCGCCATCGTTGTCATAGTCACCCCAACTGGCGCAGCGAACAAGTTTGCCTGTCAGTTCCAGACTTGTTCCGTTCGATACGTTCACGAACCCGTCGACGGGACCATCGTTGCGCAGGAGCGCGCTGCCCAGACTTGCAGTAATGAAAAGATCCAAATCCCCGTCGTTGTCGTAATCACCCCAAATTGCACGCCCACTCAGGCGCGTCGCTCCAGGGTCTCCAACCACCGAGAGCGTAGGAGGATCCCAATCGCCCAAGACAAGGGCCAAGTCAAATGCATTGACGATCCCGTCCTGGTTCAGATCCGCAGTGCCAACGCCACCCCAGCTTCCCAGGAGATGCGCTAAGTCGGCCGATCCGACGAATCCATCTCCATCAAGATCCGCGAAATGCGGTCCGGTCGGCAAGCCAGTGGTTCGATTAATGAACTCAATGCCTTCTATATTCTCGAAAAGTCGATTAAAACCATTCCAGTTCGTGAAGTAGAGATCAGGATCGCCGTCGTTGTCGTAATCTCCCCATGCGGCCCCTCGTGCATTGCCCCCGACGTCAGTCATGTCCACCGTTGCAACATTCGTGAATGACGCCGACGGTGGACCCGCCGATGCGACTGCTGCGCACACGGCGGCGCCTCCGACAACAACCATTCTCAATCCGATCAAGTTCACTTCTCTCACCCCTGCATATGTGCAACTGATTTCTCAGAATACCCGGAACAACCACAGTCTAGTGCTGGCTACTCTTGGAAACGAGGAAAATCCGGCTCGCCTTCTCCCAACTCATCTGTTCTAGACGCCAGCCTCGCCTCGGCAAGGCCGTACCCCAGATGCCTGATGTCTAGCAGTGGAATTTAGGCAGTCGGCGCTGCCTGAGAGGGTTGCGCCGGTTCCTGGCAGGGGCTAGGCCCCATCGGCAGCGCCGATTCTGCGGACTTCTCAATCTGTTCCTTGTCTCGTGCACTCTGTTTCCCCTGCCGGCTGAGATCAGCGCCGACGTGGACGATCAACATAGAGCGCGGTCGTTCTGGAGGAAAAAAGGAGCCTTCCATGCCTACTCCTCAAGTCCCGATGGTTGCGGGTGCCGTGGCGCTTGTCCTCGGTGCGCATCTCGGTTTCGCCGCTCCGCAGGGCCCCATCACGACAACGTTCATCAATGACCGTGTCGAAATGCGCTTCGCTGACGGCTCCGTCCTCGCTCGACCGGCGCAAGAGCCCCTCCACGCTGGCGGGCGCGGCCGACGCGATCTTATATTTGACCTCGACGTACAGCCCGTGGCGGACGGGTTCGACGCCATACTCACCATCGCCAATCCGACAACTGAGTCACTTCCGGGAGGAAAGTTTCATATAGGCGAGTTCCTGCTCGGGCCGAGCATCTCGTGGCAGGATTTCAATACAGATGGCCACGCCGACACCATCACTCTTGACGAGCAGACCCATCCACGCGGCTGGGGCTATCCAATGCAGCTCTACTCACCAGTCGCCGTTGCGCGCAACAACGATTTCGCTGTCGGAGTCAGCATCCAATACCCAGTGCTTGAGTATGAGCAAAGCGTTCGGATCGAACTTGTCTCGCCCACAGAGGTCGGTGGTGACGGCAAGGCCGGCTGGGCGATTGATATCTGGCTTGCCAACAGGGGTGACTCGTATAACGACGACGTTCCCGCAGGCGCCTCACGAGAATATCGCATAACCGTGCGTGTGAGCGATGAGCCTGATGAGTGGATCCGCACGCTGGTTCCGTATCGAGAGTACTTCAGGAACATGTATGGAGGCGTTTCATACACCCGGGATCCGCGTCCCATCAAAGCCACCTCCATCGCGCTGCAAAGCAGGGCCAACTCATCAAGTCCGCTGGGCTTCACACGAAGCTCAATGCGTCCTGATGTTCACGGCTGGGAACCGTGGGCAGATGAGTTCAAACGGAATCGCCACGACTGGAATCGCCTGATGGTCTGGACGCCAACCGGCGTCTACCGGCGCAACCATCAAAACAACTTTCCCTTCCTGTTCACCAGCCATTGGCTTGAAGGCGCCCAATACGGCCACAATATGGGAGACGCCGTCGCGGAGCTCAGCCAGGTTCCAGGCGATGACTTCGCGCTCGGCCTCTGGTGGGGAAGAAGTTGTCAAGTCATGCGCGAGTGGGATATGCCTGCATGGGAACCCCTCGATCCTGACAACTCCGAACACGTCCAACTCGCTTTTACAGAGTTGGATTTAGCTGCCCAGGCCGGTGCGACCATGATCGGTCTTGACGCCTTTGCCCATGCTTATACACCAACCTGGAAACTCCATGGATGGCTTAGGGCCATGCAAGAGCGCTATCCACAGATCACCTTCATCTCCGAGTCCCGCAATCCCGATATTCTCCACCGCCTTGCACCGACCTATATCGACGCCTATGTCTTTGACCCTCGTATTCAGGATGTTGAGCAACTCCGCGTTGTGAAGAGTCCACTCGTCCTCGCAGACTTTCTACTGCCAGGTCACGAAACTTGGGCAGGGCTTGCATTTAACCGCATCAAGCAGGCCTACGTCGGTGGTGATGTCCCCACGCACGTCATTCGCGCAGAAGCACAGCGAGCCGCTCAGCTCGGCTATGTGCCGGTCATCTTTGCAAATGAAGCGCCCCGAGCCCAGGAGTTCGACGCCGTGGAGTCATGGCGCACAACAGTCCCCGCTGATCTCCAGTTGGCCCCCGGCCCGAGTGTGCAGATCGCTGGCGATGATAGTGAAAGTAGCAGTGGGGCAGCGGCCGCAACCGGAAACAACAGCGGCGCTGGTGGGTCATCAAACTCCGGACAAGACCCATCCGTCACCTCCAGCGGCATCGTCATTGTCAACTCTGGCGACGGCGCTGTCGGTGCTCCCTCGGACGGCGAGGTGCATCGCCCCTTCGAGGATGAAGCCGAAAAACCCAAACGTCGTCGACCTCTTGTCTTCCTACGCGGAAGAAATTCGCGCGGAAATGACGACGACGATGATGACAACGAAGGTGATGACGACGGCGAGTAAAGCAGCGATTCTTCGCCCTGCTCTTCCTCTGTTAAACAAGCAGGGCGCCATCCGCTAGAACGGCGCCCCGCTGGAGGAGAGAGAGATCGGATGTATTAGGTCTAGTACGACTATCGGACCGCCTGGTTCGCACACCTTGAATCTTTCGTCATCCCTTCGGTGTGATTTCACCATAAATCACGCCCCTGCCCCCTTGTTTTTGGGGTAAATCCCCCTCGCGGCAAAGCCTAAATGCACTCTCAGCCTCAGTACGTCAGCGCCACCACCGTCACACACACGATCCCGACGAGGATTGTCAGCGGCAATCCAAGCCGCACGAAATCCCCCGTCCGGTACCCGCCCGGCCCCATCACCATCAAATTAGTCTGATACCCCAACGGCATCGAAAACCCCGCGCTCGCTGCGATCGCGACGCACACCGCCAGCGGCATGAATGGCATGTCATTGCGCTGCGCCACTTCCAGCGCAATCGGAAACACCAACACCGCCGCGGCATTGTTCGTAATCACGCTCGTAAAGATCGCCGTCAGAAAGAACACACCCGCCAGCACCGCCCAGTTTCCAAGCGGCTCAGCCCACCCGAGCGCAACGTCAGCAATCGTGCTCGCCAGCCCTGAGTTTGTCATCGCATGCCCAAACCCAAACGCTGTCCCGATGACAACCAGCACTTGCCAGTCAACGCTCTCGCGCGCTTGCGGTCCATTACAACATCTGCACAAAATCATCAGCAGCGCCGCAGCCATCGCGTACACCATCGCGCGCGATGGATCAATCGTAATCGCCACCACCATAGACCCAAGAATCGCCAGCGCCACACCCGCCAACCGATGGCGCGGCGCCGCCGATCCCGGCAACTGACTCACAAGAAAAAAGTCCCTCGAATCACGATATCTCTCAAAGAAATCCGGCGTCGCTTCCAGGAGCAACGTGTCGCCGGCTCGCAGTTGAATATCGCCAATCTTCTTTCGCAGCCGCTCGCCATTCCGATGCGCCGCGATCACCACCGCGTTGTACCGCGTCCGGAACGCCCCCTCACGAATCGTGCGCCCCAGCAACGGCGATCCATGCGAAACTACAACCTCAATCAGCTTCGCCTGATGGCGCGGCGCCAGATCTTTCCCCGCAGCGCCAGTCATCGGCGACAGCCCGCGAATCTTCTGCAAATCCACCACGGAATCCAGCACGCCCACAAACATCAGCACATCATCAGCGCGCAGTGTCTGCTCCGGCGCCACCGCGAGAATCGACTTATCCTGCCGATCAATCCGCGCAAGAAACAGCCCCGGCAGGGATCGCAAGCCCGCATCTTCCACCGTCCTTCCAATAATCGCCGCCCCGGATTCAACCCGCATCGCCACCATATATTCCCGTGCATCCGCTTTCGAAAGCTGTCCCTCGCTTACCCCGGGAAGCAGGCGCCTTCCCATCAACACCATAAAAGCCAGGCCGGCAACCGCCACCGGCACGCCGACCTTCGCCAGCGTGAACATTCCGAACTGCTCCGTCACAACTCCAGCAAACGCCGGGTTCGCTGCCGCTTCCAGATTGAGCTCTGCGACGACAAGGTTCGTGCTCGTGCCAATCAGTGTGCACATGCCCCCCAGAATCGCCGCAAAGCTCAGAGGCATGAAGAGCGCCGAGGCGCTCAGTTTGTTCCGTTTGGCCCAGCCCGATAGCACCGGAAGCAACATCGCCACGATCGGCGTGTTATTCACGAACGCACTCCCAATCGCCACCGGCGCCATCAATCGAATTTGAGCCGCTGCCAGCGAGTTCGGCTTCCCCAACAGCCGCCGCGTCAAAATCGTCAGCGCGCCCGTCTCACGCAAACCCGTCGCCACGATGTACAGAAAACCAACTGTCAGCACCGCCGGATTCGCAAAACCCGACACCGCCTCCGACGCAGTCACCACCCCCGTCAGCAGCAGCACCGAGAGCCCCGCCAGCATCACAAGGTCCGCCCCCATCCGTCCCGAGATCATCCCCGCCAGCATCACAACCAGAACACCGGCCGTCACCCATGACTCCATCGCGCTGCCCAACGCGCTCGCCAACGTGAAGAAACTCATCAGCGATCGCTCCCACTCTTCAATGCAACGCTCCGGGGGCCGGGAAATCCGGGGGGGTCGAGGGATCCAGAATCAACGCCGATCTGCGCCGGCTGCCGCTTCCATCGGTCCGCGCGTCCTCAAATATTCAGCAACTGCGCCCACCCCGCCGCCTATCCCACCTCGGCAATCGCGCCCAGCAGTCTTCCATGCAGCGCCGGCGGCGCGCACACAATCCCTCGGTTCTTCTCGAGCCCGCGCCCGCATCCGAAATCCAGCAACTCCCCAGCGATATCCGTAACTGCACACCCCGCCTCCGTCGCAATGAGCGCCCCCGCAGCGTGGTCCCAGATTCGCTCCACGTACCCCTTCTTCGTCGGCATCCTCAGGTAGGCGTCCGCTTGTCCCCGGGCCACCACCGCGTATTTCGCCTGGCTGTCCAGCCGCGCCGGCTCCCCCGCATGTCCCAGCTTTGCCAAAATCTGCCCTGTCTGCGACTGATTCGAATGCTTGGCCTCAACGGACTCACACACCCGCACGGGCTCACCTTCCGCTGGCGCCAGCCGGCGAATATGCACCGCTTGTGAATCCGGCCTGCCCAGCTTCTGCTCATACACGCCCGCCCCGGCGTAGGTGAAATACAGACATCCCACCGGGTCCGGATCATCAAAAGGCCGTGAAAAATCCGTCGATAAATTCGGGCATCCCAGAATACCCACCACCGGCTCCCCTGCCTCAATCCACGCCAGGCTCACCGCATACTGCTGCCCGCGCAAAAATCCCTTCGTCCCGTCGATCGGATCCAGTGTCCAGAATATCTTGTGCTCGGATTCGTCCGTTGTCGGCCCGCCGTGATCAATCGCATCAAGAACATCCTCTGTTGTGGCGTCGGTCCACACATGCCGCACGGCGCTAACGACGCGCTGCAAGTGAAATTCATGCTCCGGCTCGCGCAGCCTCGCCGAATCTTCCTCAGCCACAACCACCGCGTGCCCGAGATCCGTCATCAGCCGATGAATAATCACCGCCTGGCTCGCCCAGTCCGCAATCGTCACCGGACTTCGATCATCTTTGGCCGTTGATTGAATGTTCTCCAGATCCTGCTGAACAAGCCGGCACACAACGCTCGCATCCGAAACCGCTCGTTTGGCGCAAGCAAGACGCTGGTCATAATCAACCTCGTGGGCCATCGCCTGCTCCTGATCTGCACTGAAACCCGGAATCAGCCCCGAAACACGCCGCGCTCACGCAGAAAGTTCACGCATTCCTGCACACACTCATCCACGCTCTTGTTCGCGGTTTCCAACACCAACTCAGGAGTGTTCGGCGCCTCATACGGGTCATCAATTCCCGTAAATCCCGTAATCTCACCCGCCCGCGCTTTCTTGTACAGCCCCTTCGGGTCACGCTGCTCGCAGACCTCGATCGGCGTGTCCACAAACACCTCAAAGAATCCCAGACCGTCATTCCCATGCAACTCTCTACACAGATCCCGATCCGCTCGATACGGACTGATGAAGCTCGTCAATGTCACCGCGCCGCCGTCCGCGAAGAGCCTCGCCACCTCGCCGATCCGCCGGATGTTCTCTGCGCGATCCTCAGCGCTGAAACCAAGGTTCTTGTTCAGCCCGTGCCGAACGTTGTCACCATCGAGCCGGTAGCAGTTCACGCCCATCTGCACCAGAACTTGCTCCAGCGCCGATGCGATCGTGCTCTTGCCCGAGGCGCTTAGCCCCGTGAACCACAGCGTCGCCCCGGTGCATTTCAGCGCATCCCAGCGCTCTGTGCGTTTCAGGTTGCCCTCGTGCCAGGTGATGTTGGTCGCTTTAACGTTCGTCATGGGTTGCCTCTCTCCGTTTCCGACCTCTTCAGCCGGCCTCCAGTGGAAATCATTCGGGAGAGGAAGAGTAGGACAGCCTCGCACAACCGGCAAGGCCATACGGCTCTGTCTGAGCCAATCTGTCAACGAGTGATTGGCCAGCTATGTCCTAAGCCGGAAAGCCCAGTGCTGGACAAGCCTCAAGAGAGCGACGCCATCGAGCCAGGGCAAAGGTGATCCAGGCGGTGAATCGAAAATGGAATCATCGCTGCTCCTCCGCTTCCAGTGTCTTCTGAGCCAGCCTCAGCACATTCTCATCTGTTCCCACAAGCTGGTACTCAACCGTCCGCCCGTCGTTCGACCAGAGAATCCAGATGATGCCGTCAATTTCCTCATGCTCAGTCTGCACCCAACGGCTCAGCCGCGACATAGTCTCGGCATCTGTGGGAAGCCCGTTTCCGATTGTCGCTCGCGCCCCTGCCAGCAGATCGACATCCCGCTCGTGGTCGCCCAGTCCAAGGAAATCGATGCCCTGTTTGTTTAGATGATGCAGATTCTTGCGAATGCCCAGATTCGTCTCCACATCAGCGTCTTCCTGAAGGTCATTCAGGATAAGCAGCACGCCTTTGCTGTCCTCTGAACGCTCGACCGTCGCCGCTCGTGCAAGCGCACGAAAAACATCAGGCAGCGCAATATCCCCGTTTTCGCCTTTGAGTTCTTCCACGCGACTCTCTACCGCCTCTGTAATCTCGTCGCTGATTTCCTTGCCGCGCTGCGCGTAATAGGTCGCACGTTGTGCGCTCTCCTGCGCAAGTGCTTCAGCCGCTCCTCGCTCATCCACATGCACGCGCACGCTCTGCTTCTTCGACATCCAGTCGTATGAAGCGATCCCCATCGCGCCCAGCGCCACCACGCCCAGCAAAGCAAACAGACCCACCGCGACAAACACACCCGCGTTCGGCGAGTTGGAATAGCGCCGCTGGTTCATCCGAATGTGGGCACGTTCCCGCGCCGAATGAACACGTTGGCGCGCATGCTGTCGCTGTTCCTTCGCCGTCGGCCGGCCGATCATCGGCGTCGGGCGCCCTCCCCGCGCCCTCGGCTCTGGTGAGCTCGCACGATGGACGTTCCCACCCGCTGGCGTCTGACCCGAAACTCGATACCTCCCGGTCAGCCAATCCGTCACCACAAGCGTCGGTCGTGTCCGCCCCGCCGACGCCCCAGCAAAAACATCCTTCATGGGCGCGGCTGCAACCTCCTTCGCCCCAAAGTTCTTCGGAGAGTGCGGCATCGACTCCGGCTCATCCTCATATTCCGGCATCGGAATTGGATCGCCATTGAAACTCGGCAAATCCTTGGGAAGCAGCGCAAACGGATCAGTCGCCCCCTGAATCGCTCGCACATCCGCCAGGAACTCCGCCATTGAGTTGTAGCGCCGATCGTAGTCCGTCATCGCCCGCCGAATCACCCACCGCAAGGACTCCGGGCATCGCTTCGTCACCTGTGACAGCCCGCCATGCGCCGGGAACGAGTTCTCAACCACCGAATACAGCACCGCGCCGAGCCCATAAATATCAAACTTCGCACCATCCACCTCATGCACCTTCACGCCCTTCAGCGCAAGCCGCACCAACTCCGGATCGCGAAAATACTCAGTCCCATGCGTTGTCAACGTCATCGCCGACCGCAGCGGCGTCACCAACCCAAGATCCACCAGGTGCGCACGCCCATTGGAGATAATAATATTGTCCGGCTTCACATCCTTATGCCACAAACCCCCCGAGTGATACCGGCTCAACGTATGCGCCAAATCTGCAATGTGCCCAATCCCCTCCAGCAACTGCGAAACGCCCAGCCCCGTCGGCCCGGCGATGCTGTGCAGCCGCAGCGTCACCTTGGTGAGATCCTCACCTGGAACAAAAGGCATCACATAGAAAAACCGCGTCGCTGAAAGATCATGCTCAAGCACAAGGCCCATGTCCTTCGCCGCCTCCAGCGCCCGACTCTCGCGCACAATCTGCGGCAGGCTCGATCCATCCGACAAACTGAAAGACTTGATAATCACCTGATCAACATTCGTCTTCCCCATGCGCGCAAAGGCAGCCAGCTTCATCTGATCGGGCTCTGCTACATACAACTTCGCGCCCGATCCCCCGCCCTTGATTGATCCAACTATGTTGTACCCCTCAAACACGCCCGTTCGCTTCGACGGTTTGTCAGAGCCCGGCGCCTTGGCGAACGCATCAGGAACGCGCTGTTCAATCCCCTCCGTCAGCGCCGTCAAGCCAAGCAACCTCGCCGGATGCCCGATCACAATTCGATAAAAACGATGCGCAATCACCGCCATTTCGTCTTTAATCGCACCTCCAAAGTGCGACGCCGAAGACCAGCGACCAATCACCACCGAAAAAAGCACGAGCGGCACAAAAACAATCGTCGTCACAATCCCGCCAACAATGCGCAGACTGTCCCCGATCTCTCCCGCAACGAATCGGAAAATATGCGTCAGCGCCCAGCCCAGCCCCTTCAGCACCGGCACTAGAATGTAAATGATCGCGAGAATCGCAACCGCTGCGCCCAGCAGAACGCCAATCAACGTGACGAATGGCATGAAGTGTCCTTTCCGATCAACGCCCGCGCGACAGGCGACTCGCCGCGCCGCGCAGTCCTATCCAATCGCGTTCGCCTCATCCTCCAGCCGCAACTGAAGCTGCTGGTGATAAATCTCCGCGATCGCCTCATCAAAGAGCGAGTCATCCGCCTTTGTCGGATTCGACGCCAGCCCGTTTCGCTCCGCCTCCATCAACTCTTCCTTGGTGAAGCTGTACGTCGACACCACCTCAGATATGCGCCGACGAAGCAACTCACGGACCTTCGAGAGACGCCGGCTCACCGTCGGCTCGCTCATCCCCATACTCTCAGCCACAACCTTCCCCGACTGCCCATCCAGAATCCGCATCCGGTAAATCGAAAAATCGACAAACTCCGCCTCCCGCTCCACCAGCTTCACCCCAGCCTCAACCTTCGCACGGAAGACCGCAGCTTCATATTTCTCATCAGCTTGTGGCCCGTCGTGCGGGTGCATCCAAGCCTCATCAATCTCCACGCGCTTGCGCCCGCCTCCGCGTTTCAGCGCCATCCGTCTGTCGATTTCATCACCCAGCGTGTGCTTGGCGATCGCCAGCAGCCACGTCGAAAACCGCGCCCCCCGCTCCGGGTCGTAGTGATCAATCGAGTGTGACAGCGCCGCGAGTGTTTCCTGCGAAAGATCACGCGCCGTTTCGATCCCCACACGCCCCCGGCCCCATTTCAGCAGCTGAGCCCGCAGCACCGGCCCGAACGTCTCCCACAACTCAAACCACGCCGCCTCATCCTGGCAGCGCAGCCGCTTGATAAACCCCGTTGTGAGATTGTTCAGCATGATCCCGAGGCCTCTCTTTTGCCTGTCAAAATCCAAAACACGTCGACAGCTATATCCCCGGTTCGTCATCTTCTGCGGAACCCGCGCTCCGCAGTTTCGCCAGCCCGCCTGAAGGGGCCCCCAACACACCCCATAAGGATACGCACACCCTTCTCACTGGGCCCAATGCCCCTCCAGAAGGCCCAGAAATCTCAGCATGAAATCCTCCATCCCCGTTTCCGCATGACTTGACAGGCGACAAGCCTCAAATCGGACAACCAGGCGGGCAGTTCCGCGTGTCGCGAAACTCCCAGTCAGTGAAAGGAAACAACCATGGCCGGCATCGTCAAGACAATCATCCGCGTTGGTGTGGTCGGCGGCCTCGTCGTGGGTGCGGCGGTTTTGATCGCCGGACCACCTCGCGCCGCTGCTGTCGCAGATCAACTCAAGCACAAGTTCACCTCCGCCATCGACAATGCGATCGATGACCCCATCGCGATGCGCTCCCAGCTTCGGAGTCTCGAAGCCGAATACCCCAAGCGCATCTCCGAAGTCCGCTCACACCTCACCGAGCTTGAACAGCAAATGCGCGAAATCGAACGCGAAAAAGCTGTAAGCGATCGTGTTGTCGCTCTCGCTCAGGCGGACCTCTACGAAATGTCAGATCTCCTCGCTCGCGCTGAAGACGCAAAGACCGAAGGCGCCACGATTGTTCGTGTGAGCTTCGATGAGACTACCTACAACCTCGATGCTGCCTACCGTCGCGCTTCGGAGATTCGCCAGACCGTCGATATCTACACCGCGCGCACCAGCGATTATTCACAGGACATAGACAACCTCAACGGCGACGCCGAGCAACTCAACGGCCTGCTCAGCAAGCTCGAATCCGAGCACGCTCAGTTCCAGACCCAGCTCGCTCATCTTGAGCGCCAGATCGACGCCGTCGCCCGCAAGGAGCGTATGGTCGATGTGATGCGTGATCGCCAGAAGACCCTCGACGAGCTCAGCGACTACCGCGTCGCCAGCCTCGATCAGTTCAAGGGCAAGCTCGCCAAACGCACCGCCGAACTCGACGCCCAGCTCGCCTCGCTTTCTCACAAGAGCCAGCAGACCAGCTACGAAGATCGGGCCAACCTTGAAATCGATCGGACCACTTCGAACAACCTCCTCATGGATCGGCTGATCGCCCCCGAGCAGCCTGTACCCACCGAGATCATCGAGATCCGCCCCGAAAGCGACGCATCGAGCGATCAGCAGGTCGCCAGTCGGACCCGCGTCATCCGCTAAGTCATGAGCCGCGTTCCTGAGGGAGCGTGTCTCTGGAATCATCCTTTCTCGCTCATTGATTAGACGCTGGCAGCCTTCAGGTTTCCAGCGTCTTTTCTTTTATGCAATCAATCAGACGCCACATCCGTCCGCTGATTCTTTACGCTAGCTCCGTGCCAACAGTCGCTGATGACGCGTTCGTGATCCGGGTGTGGGACTGGTCGGAAACAAGCCAGACCGTCTCAATGTTTGCGCGCACGCTCGGCATCTTCCGAGGCATCGCCAAAGGAGCCAAACGCGAGAAAGGTCGTTTCTCAGGCGGGCTCGAACTCCTCACACGCGGGCAGATCATCGCGATTCGCAAGCCCGAGCGCGACCTCGCCACCCTCACCGAATGGGACTTACAGGAAGTCTTCCCGCGCCTGCGCGAGAATCTCACCGCCCACTACGCTGGCATGTATCTGGCGGATCTCACCCACCACGCGCTCGTCCCGGACGATCCCCATGAGCCTCTCTTTGACGCACTGCTCACAAGCCTGCGCGACATCAGCGCCGGCCTCGATCCGCTTCACGCGACACTCCGTTACCAGTGGACAACCCTTGACGAGTGTGGATATCGACCCCGACTTGGCGCCGCCGCCCTCGCAACAGGCGCTCATCCCGCGAAGCCTTCCGCCGTCCTGGGTTTTGACGCTTCCACCGGCTCTCTCGTCCGCGACCCCGGCGCCACCTCCTCTTCGCGCTCGTCCGTCTGGCGCATCCGCAGCGCCACTGCGGACCTTCTTCACCTGCTTGACACCGACGATCAGCATTCCATGACACAACGCCTGATCGAAGACCCTGCCTCTGTGCATCGCTGCTGCCGTCTGCTCGCGTCCTATCTGTCATCAGTTCTCGGGCGTGAGACGCCCTCCGCTGCCGTTCTCTTCGATCATGCCCGATAGTGCGGATGAATCTCCCGATTCCATCCCGCCGACGATGAATCGACAGCGCGATGCCGACGATAGATGAAGTGCAAGGGCGGAGCCGTGCGCAGGTCACCATTCGGGATACGTTCCAAGAAATGTCCGAGGGGAGTGTGTGCGTTGAACGAGGAACTTCTCGAAAAAGTTCTCGCGTGCAAGAATTTGCCGACCTTGCCCGCTGTCGCGATGCGCGTCATCGAACTCACATCCAAGCAGGATGTTTCGATGAACCAACTCGCCGAAACCATTCAGAGTGATCAGGGGCTCGCAACGAAGATCCTGCGCACCATCAACTCATCCTTCTATGGGTTGAGCAAAAAGTGCTCCACGATCAGCCACGCTCAGATCATGCTCGGGCTCAACGGCGTCAAAACGCTCGCGCTCGGCTTCAGCCTGGTCAATTCTCTGCAGGATGAAGTCGACGAAGGCTTTGATTATGTGAGCTATTGGCGCCGCTCAATCTACACCGCCGTCGCCGCACGGCTCATCGGAGCCCACATCAACCATCAGCAGGTTGAGGAAACATTCCTCGCCGGCCTTTTGCAAGATCTCGGCATGATTGCCCTCTACAAGTCGATCGGCGATGAGTACGTCGCCGTCATGCGCGAAGTCGGCGATGCTCATCACGACCTCGGCAAGAAAGAACTCCAAACTTTCGAACTTCACCACGCCGACATCGGCGCCATGCTCGCTGAGCGCTGGAAACTCCCCGACGCTCTTACCGCCCCCATCCGCTTCCACGAGCGCCCCACCGCCGCTCCCAAGGATCACCAGACTTCTGCAAAATGCGTCTGGCTAGGCAACCTCGCCGCTGACACCCTCACCCACAAAAACTCCAGCCTCTGGGTCACACGCTTCCGCGATCGCGCAAAAACATGGTTCTCCATCGATCACAATGAAGCCGACCTTCTCCTCGAAAACATCGCCATCAACGCCGCCGACATCGCCCGCCTGCTCCAGGTCACCACCGGCCCGCAGCCTCAGGTCGCTGACATCCTCGCCGCGGCCAACGACCAACTCGTAAAAATGGCCCTCAACAACGATCGCGAGAGCGAAACCGTCGCCAAACACAACGAAGACCTTCGCCGCGCCATCGTCACCGATTCCCTCACCGGCCTCGCCAGCCGCACACGCTTTGATGAAGCCATCGCAGAAACACTCGCCCGCAAGCCCTCCGGCGAAACCCCCACCAGCCTGCTCATGATCGATCTCGACGGTCTGCATCGAATCAACGACGACTTCAGCTGGAAGGCCGGCGACGCCGCGCTCAGAGCATTCGCAGAGCGACTCCGCCATCACTTCTCATCACTGCGCGGCGTTATCGCCCGATGCGGCGGCGAACGCTTCGGCCTCCTCCTCGATCGTGTCGATCGCAAAACCGCAGTTAGCCACGCCGAGGCCTTCTGCCGTGCTCTCGCGGAAGATCCTCTCGATCTTGAACCACTCCAGGATGACGAAAACGCGCCCGCCCAGCTCATCGTCACTGCAAGCATCGGCGTCGCTACGCTCGACTCCTCTACAGCCGCCGTCCTCACCCCCGCCGACCGCCTCATTAATGCCGCCGACCAGGCCCTCCACGCCGCCCAGACCGCAGGTGGCAACTGCATACGCGTCTTCACCCCGCGCCGCGCCGAAGCCGCCTGATTCCCCATCCAGCGACCCCTTCCGGTGGCATCACCGGCCCCAGTCGGATACCCTCCACCCCTGCTGCAGGAGGTTCTTGCAGCCCAGTGGCGCTGCGCCAATCCAGCGCTCATGCCCACTGCTGCCAGGCTGATTGCAACGGAGATGTGCGTGCCTGATCCGACGCCAACGCATCATTACCCCGCGACCGGGAACGATGGCAGCCGTTCTGACCACTCCTCCAGCAAGCGGGCCATCCAGGTCGGCGGCGTCGGCAACGTCACCATCCAGATCACATACATCGGGCAGGGCCCGCCTGTCGCCTATCTCCACGGCCTGCTCGGACTCAACAGCCACTGGATTCCAACTGCCAATGCGCTCAGCGAGCGCTTCCGCTCTGTCCTCGTCGAAATTCCCCTCCTCCAGCTCCAGGGCGCTCATCGCAGCATTGACGGCGTCACAACACTCACGATCGAAGCCATCGAGCAGGCCATCGGTGAGCCCGCCGTCCTTGTCGGAAGTTCGTTCGGAGGCCACGTCGCCCTCCGGGTCGCTGAAGAACGCCCTGATCTTGTCACCGCCCTCGTTCTCGTCGGCGCCTCGGGTCTCTTCGAGGAGCCCTTCGAGGAGGAACTCGAACAGCGTCTCACCACCACCGCGCCGATTCGCCCCAGCCGGGATTGGCTCACAAGACGCATCTCCGAGCTCTTTTACGACCGTTCCAAGGTCCCCGAAGGTGTCATCGATCGCGCGTACGAAGAACTCTCAAATAGACGCGGCGCCCGCGCCATGGTCAAACTCTCGCGCAGTTGCCGCCGGGACTACATGGGCAGCAGGCTCAGCGAGATCAAGGCGCCAACGCTCGTCCTCTGGGGCAAGCAGGACATCGTCACCCCGCCGCGCGTCGCAGAAGCTTTTCACGATCTCCTGCCCGACTCGCGCATCCACTGGATCGACGGGTGCGGACACGCTCCCATGATCGAGAGCCCCGAAGAGTTCACCGCCGCCCTGAATGCCTTCCTCATCGACTTGGAGTCAAGACCGGACCCCGCGATCGGCGCCCGGCAGGAGGTGGCGTAGTGTCTGCCCCCGCAGCGCTCGTCGGCGTCGGACTTCGCGCCTTGCTCGCACGCAGAATCAACAGCCTTTCCGATGCAAAGCGCTGGTCCCGCCTCGCTGTCGACGCCCAGCGCGATCAACTCCGCTGGCTCCTTGACCGCGCCGCGCACACCGAGTTCGGTCGCGACCACGACTTCCCCAGACTCGCACACGCCGAAAGCGCAGACCTCATCTCCGCCTTTCGCGCTGCTGTGCCCATTCACAACTATGACGATTTGTTCCCTCAGCTTCGCCGCATGCGCGAAAACGCAGAACGTGATGTCCTCTGGCCTGGCGTCATTTACGACTGGGCTCAAACGTCAGGCACCACCTCGGGCGACAAATTCATCCCCGTCTCCGAAGACATGCTCAAGCACAACTACCGCGCCGCCCTTGATGTCTACGCCCATGCAACGCGCTTCGGCCTCTCACTCCCGCGCATCTTCGCTGGAAAAATCCTCTTTCTCGGCGGCTCCACTGATCTCACCACCAACGAGCATGGCATCCGCACCGGCGATCTCTCCGGTCTCGCCACGCGACTCATCCGCTGGCCCATCAGTTCAGTCGTGCTGCCCAGCAAAAAAACCGCTCTCCTCGGTCACTGGCCAACGAAGATCGAACGGATGGCCGCTGAGTGTGTCAACGCTGACATTCGCTGGATCAGCGGCATGCCGTCATGGGGAATCGTTCTCTTTGAACGCGTTATGGAGCTTGCCCGCGAACAAGGGCGCCAAGTCAACTGCCTGCGCGATCTCTGGCCCAATCTTCAAATCTTCGTCCACGGCGGCGTCAACTTCACACCATTCGAGCGGCGAATCCGAGAAGTGTGGTCCGGCGATCCTGACGGCCCTGACATCCCGACCCGTCTTGAGGTTTATCCCGCCAGCGAAGGTTTCATCGCGATCCAGGACACACCCGGCGATCCCGGCCTGCGCCTTAACGTCGACCACCATGTCTTCTATGAGTTTGTCCCGATCGAAGAGATTCACGCGCCATCACCCACTGCCCACGCCTGCTGGGAAGTCGAAAAAGGCCAGCGTTACGTCGTTGTCATGACGACCTGCGCCGGGCTGTGGCGATACATCATCGGCGATGTCGTCGAGTTTGACTCCATCCCCCCAGCCGGCCCGCCGCGACTGCGCATCGTCGGGCGCCATCGCCTTTTCATCAATGCTTTCGGCGAAAACCTGATCGTCGAACACATCGAAAACGCTGTCGCCTCCGCCAGTGAACAACTCGAGATTACAGTAGGCGAGTTCACCGCAGCCCCCATCTATCCCGGCTCGCCTCTCAATAATGGTCGCTCCGGTTTGCAACTCGCAATCGAATGGGAAGGCGATCAAAGTCGCATTCATGAGTTCGCTGACGCTCTCGACAAAGCCATCAAACATCAGAACGTCGACTACACAACCAAACGAACCGATAATCTTGGCATGGCGCCACCGCTCATCACTCCGCTGCCCATCGGGGCATTCCACAAATGGATGGAAAGTCGCGGCAAGCTCGGCGGGCAGCACAAATGCCCAAGATGCGCGAATAATCGAGACATCATTGATGATGTTCTGAGAGAGAATGTCGCATTCGAACCGCCGCAGGTGAATATCCCGGGACAACCTACACTTTCTCTCAAGCCCGAATGATGAAAGGAATCTCTATGAACGCGGCAGACGCCGGCAGGACAAGTGAATGTGCACACCCGATCGCCGCTTCGGCCCTGGCGATCCTTGTGCAGTGCGATGAACTCCTCAATCGGGTGGACGATCACGCATATGTTCAGCCTTGCAATCTCATGGGCGGCTCAACCATCGGCCAGCACCTGCGCCACACGCTCGATCATTACACCGCCATCTCGGGAGCCAACGCCGCTGAGCCGATCGACTACGACCACCGCGTGCGCGGTGGCGATATCGAAACCAATCGCGCCGCCGCCCGCGCCTGCATCGAAACCATCGTCAAATTTATTCAATCGTTGGAGCTGGAGGAAATGGAAAACGATGTAAGCATTTGCATCATGGTTTCGTCTGACGGCAAACTTGCAGACGCACGTTCCTCGCTCGCCCGCGAGCTGGCATTTGCAACGCATCACGCCGTCCACCACAACGCCATGATCGCCTCGATCGCACGAGCTGCGAATCTTAATCTTTCAGCGGAGTTTGGCAAAGCGCCCTCCACCATCAACTATGAGTCCGCCTGCAAGAACTGACATTCGCTCAGTTGGATTATTCGCCTTAACATTTCGAGAATTTCCATGTGCACGCTCACCATCATCCCGATTCACGATCATCAAGGTGAGCAGTTCAGCTACCGCGTCGTCATGAGCCGCGATGAACTCCGCTCGCGCGCTCCCGCGCTCCCGCCACAGCGCTCTCATGTGCGCAACGTTGAGGTCATCCACCCCGTCGATGCAGAGTCCGGCGGCGCCTGGATCCTCGCCAACTCCCACGGCGTCGCGTTTTGCCTCCTCAATGTCAACATCACACCTCCCCCCGATCTCACCCGCATCCCCAACCTGCGATCCAGAGGAACAATCCTCCCCGAGATCGCCGACGCCCGCTCCGCGATTGAGGCGACCGACAGACACACCGCGCGCCCGCTTGACGCCTTCGCCCCGCATCGGCTCGTCTGTGTTGATCGAGAGAATGTGGCGCAGGCGCGCTGGGATGGTGAGCAGGTCGACGCCAGCGATCGCCCCCTCGCGCCAATGTGCTTTGTCAGCTCAGGGTTAGGCGATCATTTCGTTGAGCCCCGGCTCGGGCTGTTCCATTCGATGCTCGCCAGCGAGCCTCTAACACCCGTGCAGCAGGACGCGTACCACCACCACAGATGGGCTGATCGCCCCGAAGTCAGTGTGTTGATGACGCGCTCAGATGCGCGCACAGTTTCTATCACAACCGTCCACGCTTTGTTCGCAAGCGCCGCTGGCGCGCGCTCCGAGATGGTCTACGAAACCGACGATTTGCGCACAGAGATCGTCCTTGACAGCGCCGCCGACAATTCTGCCAAGACCGGGATTGAGGCGTTCGCTGAGCAATGCTGACCAGCAGTAATCGCCTGAATGACGCGGTTCGCAGGAGGATGCCGCGGTGGCTGCGCTCCCGATGCGCACGGTGGGTGGCGATCTATGTATTTTTGCTGATCGCGTCGCACATATTCATGTTTTTTCTGGCCGGCGCATCGACGCGCAGTGTGCGCGATTCAGAACGATTTGAGCGCATCTTTGTAGACGTTCCTGCGATGAACGACGATGGACCTGTCGGCGATCGCACATTTGAGATTTCGGCGTTGGTGTGGAAGGCGGCGGAGCCTCGGGAGGCGCCGCCGATCGTGCTTTTGCATGGCAGCCCGTCGGGCGGCGGGGGGAAGGATTTTGAGCGTCTTGCGCCGTTGCTGGCGGAGGCGGGGTATACGGTTTACGCGCTGGATAATCCTGGGTTTGGAAAATCATCGCGGTTTGCGCCGAGCTATTCGGTGTTGTCGCTTGCTCGCACGACGCTTGCGTTTCTGGACGCGAGCGGCATCGATCGTGCGCATGTTGTTGGTTGGTCGCTTTCGGGCGGGACGATTTTGCACATGGCGGATCTGGCGCCTGAGCGGCTGGCTTCGGTGACGATGCTGGCGGCGATCGGGGATCAGCGGGCGGAGGGGTCAGGCGATTATTACTTTGAGCATGCGAAATACGGCGCGGGGTATGGGCTGATTGTGTGGTTGCCGGAGCTGATTCCACATTTTGGTTTGTTGGGTGGGCATTCGACGCGGAATGCGTTTATTCGGAATTTTTGGGATACGGATCAGCGAGCGCTGCGCGGGATTATGCAGCGGATGAAGACGCCGACGCTGATCCTGCATGGGCGGCGTGATTTTCTCGTTCCGAGTTGGGGGGCGGAACTGCATCATGAGTTGATTGAGTCTTCACGACTTGTGATGCTTGATCGGACCCATTTCATGCCGTTTTGGACGCCGGGCGAAACGGCGGAGCACTTGATTGGTTTTACTCGCCGGCATGACTCGCCGGGGGTTTCGGCGCTGATCGGGGAATCTGATTTCGCGCCGGTTGATCCATCGCGAAAGCGATCGCTGGGGCCGTTCGAGTTCGTTCGCGGGAGGCACTGGGCGTGGTTGATTGTGATCATTATTCTCGCGACGTTCGTGAGTGAAGATGCCACGGTGATCGCGGTGGGGATTTTGATCGCGGGGGGGGATGTGGACTGGGGCGTTGGTTTTCTTGGGTGTTTTTTGGGAATCGCGGCGGGGGATGGGGGGCTGTGGGCGATTGGCAGGTTTGCAGGCCGACCGGCGCTGCACTGGCCTTTCTTACGGAAGTGGCTTCCTGAGCGCGCTGTGGCGCATTGGGGGCGCGTGTTTGATCGGCACGCGATCAAGGCGGTGTTCCTGGCGCGGATGATTCCGGGGACACGACTGCCAACGTATTTGGCGGCGGGGATTCTTTCCAAACAGGCGCATCGGTTCTTGTTGTGCGCGGGGCTTGCGGCGTTGATTTGGACGCCGATGCTTTTAATTCTGGCAGCGTTGGTTGGTCGGCCGTTGTTGGATTATTTCCACGGCGTGTTTGGCGGGCCGTTCGCGTTGGTCTTTGCTTTGGCGGCGTTGTGGCTTGGTGTGCGCATTGTGCAGATGTGCGCGACGGCGGAGGGGCGGGTGCGGCTGCGCGTGGCGGTGATCAAGCCGTGGCATGTTGAGTTTTGGCCGTCGTGGTTTTTTTACCTACCACTTGGCCCCTATGTGGCGTGGCTGTCAGTTCGTCATGGGGGTCTGATGATGTTTAGTTGCGTGAATCCGGGCGTGCCTCATGGCGGGGGCACGGTCGGCGAGAGCAAACTACAGATTCTGGAAGGTCTGGTGCGCGGCGGTTCGAGTGATGGGATTTTGTTTGCGACGCTGATTGAGCCCGGGCGTGGGTCGGTGGAGCGGGCTGAGATTTTGGATAAGTTGGTGCGAACGCATCCGGAGTTTGATGGATATCCGGTAATTTTGAAGCCGGATGAGTCTCAGCGGGGTCATGGACTGAAGCTTGTCATGAGCCAGCAGGAGGCGGAAAACTATTTTGAGGACATGACGCGCCCAGCGATGGCGCAGGTGTACCACGCGGGACCTGATGAGGTTGGGATTTTGTGGGCGCGGTGGCCGGGGCGGACGCTTGATGAGCCGGGACATATTTTTTCGGTTACGCGCAAGGTGTTTCCAGAGGTTGTTGGCGATGGGGTCAGCACACTGGCGGAGTTGATCTGGCGGCATCGGCGGTATCGGATGCAAGCGGATGTGTTTTTACGGCGATTCGTTGATCGGATTGATGAGATTCCACAGGCGGGTGAGCGCATTCGGTTGGCTGTTGCGGGGAATCATTGTCAGGGAACGATGTTTCTTGATGGAGCGGATTTGATTACGCCGGAACTTGAGAAACGCATTGACACGATTGCGCGTTCGTTTATCAATGACGGGTTTGATTTTGGCAGATTTGATGTGCGGTACGCGAGTGAGGATGAACTTCGCCGTGGGGAGAATATCGCGATCCTTGAACTCAACGGAACGATGAGTGAGTCAACGAATCTGTATGACCCGAAGCGCTCTGTATTTTGGAGCTACGGCGTGCTGTTCAGGCAGTGGAAGCTGCTTTTTGAGCTTGGTGAACAGCGGCGACGAAGCGGGGTGAAGCCGATGCGGTTTCGTGAGCTTCTCGAGGCGGTGCGCGAGCATTATCAGGGGCGTGCGGGTTCGAAGGTTTCGGATTAGGTCGCTGCTATTCTTTTTCGTCGGTGAGGGATCGCATGACCTGGCCGAGCTGGATGAGCGGTCGGCTGAGCTCTTGGCGGGCGCGTTCGACGAGGGTGGCGAGGGCGGGGGGGAGTTCGTTGGAGTCGGCGTTGTCGAGAAGGGCGGCACGCCAGGGTTCGAGTTGGGCAGCAGCTTTTTCGATGCGATTGAGCAGGGTTTTTTGATGCTGGATGTCTTTGGCGGCTGATTGGCGGGTTGCGTCGAGTTGGGAAGCGAGGATGGCGGAGTCTTCGTGAGCGAGACGGAGGTTGGCGAGGGCGTCGGTCGTGGGCTTCTGGACTTGTGATTCGAGTTGATCGATGCGTGTTTGCAGATCCTGAGCGGCGCTACGGGCGAGGGTGGCGGCGTCTTTGGCTGCGCGGTGGGTGACCTGGGCGCGTTCGTCGAGTTGATCGATTGATTCGATGGCGCTGAGGACGGAGTCGCTTAGAGTCTTGCGGGCTTCCTCTGCCTGGGCGCGGATGTCCTGGCACTGCTGGAGAGCGGTGTGGGCGTGCTGTGCAGCGGCGGCGGTTTGGGCGGTGAGGGTTTCGGCGCGCTTGATCGCCTCGGTGGCGGGGGTGAGGGCGCGTGTGAGTTTATCTTCGATCTCAGTGATTTGCTGGCTTCGTTGTTTGATTGTGATGTCGAGTTCGGAGAGGCGATTGTCAACGTCCTGAGCGCGGGCGTTGAGGAGCTCCTCGATGCGCAGCTCCATTTGGCGGAGGCGTTTTTCGCCGGCTTCGGTGGCTCGGGCGACGGTTGTGCGTACATCGTCGAGGTGGGCGTCGGCACGCTGGGTCTCCATGAGGATGTCGTTGAGGGTAGTTGTGAGGCGCGACTTGATGTCGGACGTGTGCTGGTCGAGCTTGGCGATGGCGGCGGCGACAAGTTCATCGACGCGGATTTCGATTTGGTCGGCGGCTTGGAGTTTGTGATCGAGGGCGGAGACGAGGCGCTCGTTGCGGGCGGCTTGGTCGTCGACGGCGATGATGAGTTTTTTCGCGGTTTCGAGTTCGGCGCGCATGCTTTGGGCAGCAGGCGCCGCGGCACGGGCATCGCTGGCGGCGCGGGCGGCGGTCTGGCCGGCGTGGGTCGCGTCTTCAATGAGGTGGCTGAGGCGGCTGGCGAGTTCGATGAAGGCGGTTTGGTCGATGACACGCGGGGAGAGGAGGATGGGCTGGGCTTTGGATTCAAGCTCGATGGCGGGTGTTGGGGCGGGTTGGGTGTTGGAGGGCATGGCGGTGTCTCGGAGTTCTCGGACGTGGATGAGAGAACAATCGGCGAGTGTTGGGGCGGCGCTGGAGAAAGCGGCGTACTCGGAGTGAGATGGACGTAGGATGGTGGCTGATGAATGAAGGAACGGGCCAGCCTGATTTGAGGGATGCATCGCGCGGGGAGCGTTTGCAGAAGGTCTTGGCACAGGCGGGGGTGGGGTCGCGGCGGCGGTGTGAGGAGCTGATTGAGGCGGGGGTGGTGCGGGTGAATGGGGGAGTGGTGACGCAGCTGCCGGTTTGGGTGAACCCGGCGGTTGATGAGATCTTTGTTGAGAATCAGCGCATTACGAAGGCGGAGCGGCATGTGTATGTGCTGGTGTATAAGCCGCGGAGATATATGACGACGCTTGATGATCCTGAGGGGCGCAAGACGGTGGCGGAGCTGGTGAAGCATCCATCTGGGGCGCGACTGTATCCGGTGGGGCGGCTGGATTACGAAACGCTGGGGTTGCTGTTGATGACGAATGATGGCGAGCTTGCGAACAGGCTGACGCATCCAAAGCATGGGATTCGCAAGACGTATCGGGCGGTGATTAAGGGAAGGCTGGCGCCTGAGGATGTGGGGAAGCTTGGAAAGGGAGTTTTTCTGACGGATCAGCGAGATGGGGAAGCGGATGGGGCGCGGCGCGCGGGGGCGGTGGCGGTGCGGATTGTGAAACGCGATCGGGAGCGGACGATTATTGATATCACGCTGGCGGAGGGTCGGAATCGGCAGATTCGTCGAATGCTGGCGGGGATTGGGCATCCGGTGCGGAAGCTGACGCGGTTTACGATGGGGCCCCTGAAGTTGAAGGGGTTGGCGGTGGGTGAGTGGCGGGAGCTGACGCGGGATGAGCTTGGGGCTTTGCGGCGGGCGGCACGCGGTGAAGCGGTTGGCGGAGTGAGGAAGCGGGCTGGATCTCGATCGGGCAGCTCCAAACGTCGATAAGCTCCAGATCTTGAGGCGATTCCCGTGAGCGCGCAGCGAACTATGAGCGAAATTACACGATCGCGAAGGTGGCTTCTCAATGTTCTGGGTTTTTTCCGGATTGCTTTTCATGCGTTTCGGAAGGATCAGGCGCAGCTGCTGGCGGCGGCGCTGGCGTATCGAACGATTTTTAGTTTAATCCCGCTGCTGGTGCTGGTCGTGATTGTGATTGGCGTGGTGGGCGGGGATGAGGTTATTGATCAGCCGAAGAGTTGGCTGCTTGATTATTTTGGCGTGTCGATGATTCAGACGCCTGGAGGCATTGATGTCATTGCGCTGGGAGGGGGGCAATCTGAGGCGGCGAACTCGGTGGCGGATTTTGTTGAAGGCTTGATTGATCGTGTGCAGGGGTTGAACTTTGCTGCGATTGGAGCGGTTGGCGTTTTGGTTTTGATTTATGCGGCGTTGTCGCTGCTGACGGAGATTGAGCGGGCGTTCAATACTGTGTATGGCGCGCCGCGGGGGCGGCGGGTCATTGCGCGATTGACGAACTACTGGACGGTGCTGACGCTGGGGCCGATCGGGTTGGTGGCGGGGTTTTACATTACGAAGCAGTTTGGGGCGGCGCTTGGCGACGGGGAGGGGACACTGGGGTTTGTGGTGTCGGGTGTGGGGCGGGTTTTGACGTTCATCATCAGTTGGCTGGTGTTGTTGCTGGTGTATTCGGTGATGCCGAACACGCGCGTACACAAGCGGGCCGCATTATTGGGCGCTTTTGTGGCGGCGCTTCTGTGGGAGATTGGAAAGTGGGGGTTTGGAAAGTACCTGGCGATTTCGACTTCGTATGTGACGTTTTATGGATCGCTGGGGTTGATCCCGATTTTTCTATTGTGGGTGTACGTGACGTGGATGGTCGTGCTGCTTGGGCTTGAGCTGGCGTATGCGCTGCAGATGACGTACACGCTTGGGCCGCGGGCCGCTTTGCGGAAGGAGCGGGTGGAGGGCGCGTTTCTGGATTCGACGTCGGCGGTGGTGTTGGTGCGAGTTGTAGCGGATCGGTTTGAGCAAGGGAAAACGACGACGGCGGTACAGGGGGCGGATGAACTGGGCATGGCTGAGGCGGCGGTTGAGGTGTTGCTGCGAAAACTGGCTGACGCTGACTTGTTGCGCCGGGTTGATGATGAGGACGAGCGGGGAGCGTTCACGCTGGCGCGTCCTGCATCGGAGCTTCAGGTGGCGGATGTGTTGAGCGTGGGGCAGATGCTGGCGCGGGTGTCTTCGCCAACAGGGGCGTGGCGATCGGCGGAGACGGTGTTGGAGGCTCAGCTTGGGGCGGTTTCGGGCCAGACGATTGCATCACTTCGGAAAGGTTGAATCGGGGGAAGGGGCGATCTTCCGGGCGCGGATTCCCTACACTTGGTTTATGGCTGAAACAGGACTCCAGATTGTGGCGGTGAGTGTCGGGAACACGCGGACGAGCTTTGGCGCGTTTGCTGGAAAGGAACGGCTGTCGCTGCGGTCGCTTCCGAACTCGGCGATGGATGCGATTGTTGAGGGTGTGCTGGAGTGTGCGGGGGTGCTGCGCGGTGAGCGGACGGCGGTGGTGATTGCGGATGTAAACGCGGCGCTGGCGGATACGCTGGTGCGTGCGATTGAGCCGCGGCTTGAGCATGAGTTGTTTCGAGTGGGCGCCGGTTTGCCGATTCCGATTGAGCAGGCGACAGAGGCGGGTGCGGGCACGGGGCAGGATCGATTGCTGGCGGCGCTGGCGGCGTTTGAGATCGCGGGGCAGGCGTGCGTTGTGATTGACGCGGGGACAGCGGTGACGGTTGATTTTGTTGACGGTGTGGGTGCGTACCAGGGGGGCGCGATTACAGCGGGGGCGCAGATGATGCTTGATGCGCTGGCACGGGGAACGGCGCAGCTGCCGGAGGTTGAGCTTGGGCGACCGGATCCGGAACGACATTTTGGCAAGAACACGCGCGAGGCGATGATCAATGGTGTGTGCTTTGGTGTGCGAGGGGCGGTTCGGCTTTTGATTGAGCGGTATGCGGAGGCGTACGGTGCCTATCCGCAGATTATCGCGACGGGCGGGGATGCGCATTTTCTGTTCGATGACGATGAGTTGGTTGAGCGTATTGTGGATGATCTTGTGCTGCGTGGGATTGTGGCGGCGTTTCAAGGAACGATTGCGAGGGATGGGGATGAGCACATCGCGCCGGAGGTTTCGCTGCGGGCTTCTGCGATTCGGGATGAAACATCGTGACGATGGCCGGCGTTTCGGCGTTGGGTGTGGTGTTTTCGGTGCGGACGGCGGCGACGCCGGGCGCGGTGGGGATTATCGAAGCAGCGGGTGATGCAAGATTGATTTTCGAGGGGCTTGGGTGCGGCAATGTGGCGGTTGGGAGCGCGGGGTTGCGAGAGATTTGCAGCGTTGACAGCGCGCTGGTGGCGCGGGTGGAAGTGGGTAGGGCGCTGATAATGCCTCACGGAGGGGTGCAGGGGATGGAGGCGATCTGCGCTGCGCTGATTGCGCGGGGGTGGCGGCTGGCGGTGGACGATGGGAGCGCGTTTGGATTGTTTTCCGAAGTTGAGGTCGAGCGGCTTGCGCTGGGAGCGATCGCGCGGGCGCCGAGTTCGCTGGCGATTGAACTCTTACTGAGACAGGCGGCGCGGTGGCGGGACTGGGATGGGGTTTCGCCGAGCGCGAAAGAGATTGTTGAGTATTCAGATGTGCTTGATCGGTTGCTGAGGGCGCCGTTGGTGGCTTTGGTCGGCAAGGTGAATGCCGGGAAGAGTTCACTCACGAATGCGGTTGCGAGCGGGGATGTTTCGATTGTGTCGGAGGAGGCGGGTACGACGCGGGATCACACGGGAGCGCTGGTTGATCTGGGGGGGCTTGTTGTGCGGTGGGTTGATACGCCAGGGTGGCGAGGGGCGGGGGCGGCGGAGCCGGAGGTTGAACGCGAATCACGGGAGCTGGCTAAGGGGGTGATCGGGGGTGCGGATCTGGTGCTGGTGTGTTCTGAGGATGAAGATGGGTTTGAGGAGATGGAAGCGCGTATGGGGCAAGTGGCGCAGGGGGCGCGGAGATTGCGAATCGGGACGAAGGGAGATTTGCGAGGCGGAAGGGGCGGAGCGAATGTAGAGACGGCGGCGGCGCCCGCGGGGCCTGGGGGGGCGATGGGGCTGGACGAGTTGGTTGGGCGCGTGCGTGAGGAGCTTGTGCCGGTGCGGGCGCTGGAATGGTCTGGGCCGTGGGCATTTGCGGCTGAACTGCGGGCGCGATTGTAAAGTAGAGGAAAATTGAGCCGGAGGGCAGCAGGAGAGGGCGCTCGTTGCGAGGGGGTGAGGAGGCTCCTACCCTCTACGATTCAGATTCATTCAATCGCTTTGATAACCCCCCTTTGTGGAAGTTCTTTCGATGGACGATCGACAACAGCAGATAACGGAAGGCGCCGGCTTACAGGAGTCGCGCCTGAATACGGAGTTCATCGACTGGCTGAAGCGATGGAGCAACACCATTTTGATGGTGGTGCTTGTGGTCACGCTTGCGTATGTGGGCTGGACGTATTGGGGGAAGATGAAGGAGCGGAGGCTGGATGAGGCGTTCGTGAACTATGAGGCGGCGGTTGATTCGGGGAGTCCGGACAGTTTGCTGAAAGTGGCGAGTGAGTTTCCGAATCAGGCGTCGGTGGCGCCACTGGCGCGACTGCGGGCGGCGGATATTTATCTCGAGGCGGCGCGAAGCGGCGTGGCGCCCGGCGGTGACGCAGCGATTGAGGCGGATGTCTTGACTGATGAACAGCGGTCTACTTTTGCGCTGATGAGCCGGGAACAGTACAGCGAGGCATTGGAGGAGGTCGCTGGGGATTCCAAACGGACCCTGCTGCAGCTTCGTGCGCGCGATGGTGTAGCGTCGGCGGCGATTTCGATGGGTGATGTAGACGCTGGGCGGAAGGAGCTTGAGGAGCTACACAAGGCGGCGAACGAAGCGGGGTTTGTGCAGCTTGCGGCGTATACGGTTGAGCGGATTGATGGATTGGAAAAGAAGCTGAATCAGCCGCCAATGTATGCGCGAGAGAATATCGCAGCAGCGGTTTTGCAGGTTGGCACGGATTTGGGTGTGTCGCCGGAGCAGGATGTTGACGAATCGCTTCCATTGGGTGATGACTTTGAGAGACCTTCACCGCTGCCGACGGGGCGAGCGCCAATTGGTCCGCAGGCGCCGGATCCGGATTCCGAAGGCGATGATGATTCTGACGACGACGGATGAGTTTGCCTGCAGAGCCTGGTGATCGCGGGGCGGAGTCGAGCAAGCCTGAGTTAATCAAGAGTGGGGGGAATGTTGATGCGGAAGCGGTGCGCGCAGCGGCGGAGCTTGAATCTGAGCAGGGCGAGGACGATGGGTTGCGGCGTGTGACATTTCAGCTTTCGCGCGATCTGAACAAACGGCTGGATAAATATCTGACGGATCGCATTCCCTTTATGAGCCGGACGCAGTTGCAGCGTCTGATTTCGGAGGGTGGTGTGTTGGTGAATGATCGGCGCCCGAAGGCTTCGACTGCGCTGAGGCTTGGCGATCGGGTTGAGGTTGTGGTTCCGCCGCCGCCGTCGAGTGAGATTCAGCCGGAAGAGATACCGATTGAAGTGCTGTTTGAGGATGAGCATGTGCTTGTTCTGAACAAGACGCCGGACATTATTGTGCATCCGGCGCGGAGCCATTTGTCGGGTACATTGGTGAATGCGCTGGCGTGGCATTTTGCGCATGCATCGGATGCTGGGGGGGCGTTGTCTACAGTGGGCAAGGAGCACGCGCGGCCGGGGGTTGTGCATCGGCTGGATCGGAAGACTTCGGGTGTGATTGTCTTTGCGAAGACGGATGAGGCGCACTGGAAGATTGGAAGGCAGTTTGAGAAGCGGACAGTTGAAAAGCGATACCTAGCGGTTGTGCATGGATCGATGGAGCCGATTGCGGGTGTAATTGACCTGCCGCTGGGGCCGCATACGAGCACGATGAAGGGATTGCGCGAGAAGTACATTGTTCGGCATGATGATTTGGGGAAGGCGTCGTTGACGTTCTATCGCGCGCGGGAGCAATATGAAGGGTTTACGCTGGTTGAGCTTGAGCTGCGCACCGGGCGGACGCATCAGATTCGGGTGCATTTGTCACACAGCGGGTGGCCGATCGTTGGGGATGACATGTATGGGGGGCAGGCGGTATCGTTGGCGGATATTGGCGGGATGGGCGAGAGAGCCGTGGGGGATGTTGTCATTGATAGGCAGGCGCTGCACGCGGCGCTGCTGTCGTTTACGCATCCTATGAGTGGGGAACGGATGACGTTTTCTGCGGCGCTGCCTGAGGATATGGCGAGATTGGTGCATGTTCTTCGAGCCCGGCTGCCGGGGGCGGGACAAACGGGACTCGACAACAGCACGCTTGATCTGAGTAAGATTGTTCCCGAAGCGAATGGTGAGACGTAATCCTGGCTGAGCCCTCCCTCTAACAAAGGAACGAATGATGATGCGAGTCCAGATGTCACGGCGAATCTTGTGCGCGTTTTCTGTTGGGGCGATTGGGTTGGCGACGGGATGCACATCTTCGATGTCCACCGGAGCGGCGAACACGTCGGGGGGCGGGGCAGGTGTAGGCTTTATCGAGGGTGGGGAACCGGACTTTGCGCCACGGTACGGCGGGCTTGTTGCAGGGAGCATGATCGTCACGATTGATGACACGGACTTTCCTGCGACGGCGCTGGCGAACGGCGACACGTCCGGTGTGAGAACGCAGATTGCGGATACGTTGACGGCGATCACCCTGCCGCTTCGGGATACGGAGCATGGCGAGATTGTGGATTTTGGGCAGGTGGGGGCGCCAAGTTCTGTGCTTGGCGGAACGGGGTCGCTCGCGGTGAGTCCGAGCGGGCGTTTGGCGTTGGTGACGGAAGCGCGGGCGTCGGCGAATAGTTATGACCGGGCAGTCGACATACCGGCGGCCGAGACGGTGACGCTGATTGACTTGTCGTGCGCGACGCCGGTGGTATTGGATTCGATTGCGGTCGGTGCAGGGCCGACGAGCGCGAGCTTTGGAAGCGAGGATTCTGCAATCGTGTTATGTCGTGAGTCCGGCGAGTTGTTTGTGCTGGATGTTTCCGGCGGAGGTGTGGGTGGCGCCAATGCGCTGCCTTTGAAGTGGATGTTGCCGTCACGGGCGACAGCTGCGGGCGTGCATCCTCGGCCGGGAAGTGATGTGATTGCGGTGCGGCTGGCTGAAACGGCGAAGGTCGTGTTTTTCGAGTTGGCGGATTCAGACGGGCCGACGCTGCGCGCATGGGGGGATGTGGTTGAGGTAGGTCAGTTTCCGACGGTGGGGGCGTGGTCGCCTGATGGGAGGCACTTTATAACTGCGGAGCAGCTGTGGGCGGATCTTGAAAATGCGCATGTCGGGGCGTCATCGGGTGCGATATCGGTGATTCGTGTCGCTGACGGCGTGGATTCTTCCGGGCGCGCGATGCACGAGGTGGCTTCGTCTGTCGTGACGCAGATCGCGGCGCAGGCGATGGCGGTGAGTCCTGATGGTCGGCGGATTGCGATTTGTGCGATGCGGCCTGGCGGCTTGCTTGATGGAGATGCGCGCGGTGGCACGATTGCTCTCTACGAGTTCATTCCGGAATCAGGTGAGCTTCGGCTGCTGGATACAGCGAGCGAAAGCGCGACGCCGATTGCTCTCACTTTTGATGCGACAGGGGAGATGCTGTTGGTTGCGGATTTTGCGTCAGACGAAGTGCAGTTTTGGAATGTAGGGCGCGATTCGCTGGAGTACACGGGGATCAACGTTGGAACGGGAGTTGGGCCGCACGCGGTCGTTGTGGTTCCGTGATGGCGGGCGGCGTTAGTCCGTGTCACTGTCTTTAGAATGTTGTGTTTCGTTGGTGTCGCCTTCAACAACGACGACTTGCGGAACGTCCTCTGCGGCTGCCTGCTCCGTTTGTGTGTCGGCAGGTTTTTCGGCAGGTTTGGATTTTTTGGGGCGCTGGCCGGCGATGAAGCCTTCGACAGGGGGGAGGTCTTTAATTGAGGAGATGCCGAAGACTTCGAGAAAGCGTTTGCTTGTGCCGTAGAGCATGGGACGGCCGACTTCTTCGGCGCGGCCTGTGATTGTGATGAGGCGTCGTTCGAGGAGGGAGCGGAGAATTTCGCCGCAGGCGACACCGCGGATGGCTTCGAGCTCGGCGCGTGTGATGGGTTGGCGGTAGGCGACGATGGCGAGGGTTTCGATGGCGGCTTTGCTGAGTTTGGTGGACTCGCGAGCGGCGTGGAAACTTGAGGAGGCGTTGGCGGCGGAGGCGGTGAGCATGGCACGGAAGCCGCCTGCGACGCGCTCGATGCGGAAGGGGCGGCTTGTTGATTCGTAGGTTTGGTTGAGGTCTTCGATAGCGGCGTCGATGCGCTTGGGGGCGTCTTTGCCGGTGAGGCTGAGGGCCTCAATGATCTTGGCTGACTTTACGGGGCGATCCATGCTGAGAATGATCGCTTCGATGGCGGAGGCCAGCTCGTTGTCGGGCGTCGTGTGTGGATCTGGCATGGGCTCCGTTTCCTCCTTCGGCAGCGTCTTTACAGAGTTCTTACGGGACGAGGGGTCCGCCCGTCCCGTGGGCTGCCACTCTACCGGACGAGCGGTTTCTCGGTCGCTTGTTGGTGCAGCGATCACGGGGGTTGGTGGGTTTGAGCCGGATGGGAGTGGGGGAGCAGTGCGTGATAGAGAGGAAGTTTGGTTCGGTGCGAAGGCGGCTGGCGGAGGGATCGATGCAGTGTTTGGGAGAGCCCGGCTTGGGGCAACTGAGCGTCGCGTAGCCCGGAGGAGAAAGAGATGCCATCTCAGAGCGATCAAGATTATGCCAAGAGCCTGATCGAACTCTTGCGGGCGGACTGCGATCGGCTGCGTGCGAACGCTTCGTGGAATCCGGTGGTGGCGCTGCAGGCGGAGGAAATTCGCGTCGAAGCTGGCCGGCTGAACATTCCGTCAACTGTGGCGCGGACGATGCGCGAGCTTGCGGATGAGGCGATCGGGCTTGTGAAGAAAGCGCGGACGGAGGCAGGCGGCCAGACTCGACAAGCGAGCGCGTAGGGTTCTCCGTCCCTCTTGGGGGTTGCCAGGCGCGAGACGCGGAAAAATTCTAACCCGGCGAAAACGTGCGTCCCTTGTTGTTCAGAGCAGGAAGCGCTTATTGTGATGCCTGGCAGGTTGTTTTTCTGAAATCGCAGAGGAGCGGGCAAGAGCATGGCTGGACGCTTGGCTCAGAGTTGGCGCGTGCTGGCGTTTACGCTGGCGTACCTGATGCTGGCAATCGGTGGGGCGGTTGTGCAGGGAAACTTCGAGTTCATTTTGTATATCGCAGTGATGCTCGGCATGATTTGCGCTGTGTTGGTCGTGGATCGGCAGGTGCGTTTCAGCCAGGGTGTTCTGTGGGGGCTGAGTGTGTGGGGGCTGGCGCACATGGCTGGGGGATTGGTACATGTTCCTGCGAGCTGGCCTACGAATGAGGGGCAGCAGGTGCTCTACAGCTTGTGGTTGGCGCCGGGAGTTTTAAAATATGACAACATCGTGCACGGGTATGGGTTCGGCGTGATGATGTTGGTGTGTTGGGAGGGGTTGGCGGCGGCGTTGCGAAGGCGAGGGGTTGAGGCGGAACCGACAGGAGGATTGTTGCTCTTGTGTGGAGCTGCGGCTCTGGGGTTTGGGGCGCTGAACGAAGTGGTCGAGTTTGTGGCGACACTTCTTCTTCCATCGACAAACGTGGGTGGGTATCGGAATACAGGATGGGATCTGGTGGCGAATCTTGTGGGGGTGTTGATCGTGACGGGACTGATCGTGTGGCGTCGTCGGGGGAAGGTTTGAGAGTCTGCGGTGTAAATCTTCATTGATTCATCCTTGGAGCGGTTCACGCAGAGGCGAGTTTGCCTAGACTCCCGCTTGCTTGTGCGGGGCGTGGATGATGAATAGAGAAGATCAAATCAATAAACACACACTTGACCGGTCGCCACTGCGCGAGATGTTGACGCTCGCCGGGCCTGTTGTTGCGACGATGATGTCGTACACATTAGCGCAGTTTGTGGACGGGATGATGGTTTCGCGTTTGGGCGATGGGGCTTTGGCTGCGCAGGGGAATGGCGGCGTCATCGCGTTTATTCCGATCGCGGTGATGATGGGGTTGTTCGGTGTCATTAATACGTTTGTGAGCCAGAACTTTGGAGCGGGGCGTGAGCGGCAGGCGGCGGCGTATCCGTGGAATGGGCTGTGGCTGGGGTTCTTTGTGTGGCTCATCGTTTTGGTTCCGTTTGCGCTTGCGCTGCGTCCGATTACGGAGTTTTTGGCGACGCTGGTTGGGAAGGAAGAGAGCGCTGCGGGCTCTTTTGTGATTGAAAATCAGATTCGTTATGCGCAGATTTTGCTGTACGGGGCGATCTTTACGCTCAACGCGCGGGCGCTGCATCAGTTTTTCTTCGGGATGCACAAGCCGTGGACGGTTTTGATTTCGACGGTGGCGGGGAACAGTGTGAATCTGGTGGCGAACTATGCGTTAATCTTTGGCAAGTTCGGCATGCCGGAGCTGGGTGTGCCGGGGGCGGCGATCGGGACGGTGATCGGGACGGCGGTTGAGTTTGCGATTCCACTGGCGGTGTTCATGGGGCCGAAGCTTCATGCGCAGTATGGAACGCGGGCTGCGTGGCGGCTTTCGATGCCGCGCGTGAAGGACATCACCCGCGTTGGAGCGCCGGCGGGAATGATGTATGGGAATGAGATGATCTGCTGGGCGCTGATGATGGCGTGGCTGATCGGTTCGATTTCGGTAGCGGATAATGACGCAGCGTGGATCGGGCTGCGGTACATGCACATTTCATTCATGCCTGCGGTGGGAATGTCGGTGGCGGTGACGGCGATTGTGGGGCGGTATATCGGGATGAACCGGTATGACCTGGCGATTTCACGGGCGTGGCTGGGGCTGCGCGTGACGATGGTGTATATGGGGATTTGCGCAGCGATCTTTGTATTTTTTCGTCGGCCGTTGGTTGGGGCTTTTATCAGCGATGATCATTCACTTGAAACAGCGGCGGAGATATTGCGGATTGGTTCGTTGATTATGATCTGCGCAGCGGTGTTTCAGCTTTTTGACGCGGTGGGGATCATTATGATCGGGGCGCTGCGCGGAGCGGGGGATACGCTTGTTCCCGGGATCGTGACGGCGGTGTTTTGCTGGGTATTCATCATTCTTGGCGGGTTGGCGATGAAGGAGGTTTATCCTGAATTGGGCGCGCTTGGACCCTGGATAGCGGCTGCGGGGTACATCATTGCGCTGGCGATTTTTACGATCGCTCGGTTCATGTCGGGGAAGTGGAAGAAGATTTCATTGCTCGGCGAAGAGTTGCCGGATCTGCATGCGCGAGACGTGGTGGACGCGGGGCTGGTCGCGGAGATCGCAGCGGCGGGTGTAGCGAAGCCGGATGATTTTGTGGACGGTTGAGCGGGGGTGAAGTTGCTGCGCGAGAGTCGTGTCGCGAGCAATCGGGTCTAAGTGAGTGAGAAACTGCGGTTTTACGGACACGCGCCCCACGCGCCGAGCATTTGTGCTTGGTCAGCTGCGCGGACATCGCCGTCTTCATCAAAGTCCGCTGGGCAGGGCAGCATGCCGGCGCAACCCGGCTCGCCCCAGGAGCCCATCAGTAGCGCAAGATCGGCAGCGCCGACATCTCCGTCGCCGTTGAGATCCCACGGGCATGGTTTGGGGAGGATGTCGCCGATGATGCAGAAGTTGTCTGTGTAGTTGTTGGTGGGGAGCCAATTGGGGACTTGATAAGGCGAGGGATCGCCGCCGATGATGGTGAAAACACCGTCACAGGTGGTAGCGAAAGCGAGCGACGGGTCGCTGGCTGTATTCATATAGTCATTGACTGCGCGACCGTGTCCGGAAAAAACTCCTCCGCCAAGAACCGTCGCGGGCTGACCAGGATATATCTCCGTCCAGCCGAGTTCAAAGAACTGGAAGTCGCGCTGATCGTCGATCGTTGATCCGGCGGATCCATCGGTCTGACTGTCGCGCATGAAGACCTGAAGCGTGCCTGTTGAGGTGACGCGCATCGCGACAGTGAACCACTCTTGAAGCTGGAAATGCTTGGTAGCAAGACCGGGCGCTGGGTCGATCGGCGGCGCGAAGAACTGTCCAGTAGTGAAAGGGGGGAAATTCGGATCGGGCCCGAGCACCTGCGGACGGCGGATTTGGCCGTTGGGTTCTGAGAGCGGAGTACCAAAGAAGTAGCCCGTCATCAGAACACGAGAGATAACAATGCCTTCGAGATGAGATGTGGGTGACCATGGCACAGTGGTTTCATAGTCATCAAAGTAGAAATCGCCGCAGGCGATCATCGCCTGAGATGTGCTGGGGATGAATACGTCAGCTGAGGTGAGTTCATAGCCAAGAAATGTGCCGGTGAGGACCGAGCCGAACCAGCCCTGGCCATTGAGGAGCACCTGGTTCCTCGTTGGATCGACATCCCCGCCGGGAGGAGCGGCGCCGTTGTAGGGATCGCGCGGCTCTTCGAGGATCTGTGGCACGTTGAGAGGGTTGTCCCAGTCGACTGCTACGAAGAAGAACGATGCAAAGCCAGGCAGGCCTGATGGTTGGGTCTGGTTGTCGATCTCAAACGCCGCGAAGTCGCCATCAGAAGGATCGGGATCGGTGATGTAAGACTCAAACCCATCGAAGTAGTTAATCTCAACTCCACTGATGTTGTCGCTCACGCCGCGCGCGACACTCGTGTTGAGTGACGGTAGATGCGATTGGCCAATAGCGACATCACTCCGCCGCAGCATCTTGTAGCCGAGATGCTCGGCGCCAAGCACGCACTGCGATGGATGGATCAGTCCGGCGTCGATCATCGCGCGGACTCTTGTGACCTCAGCGTCAAAGGCAGGCGCGCCCGGGCGCGGCAGGTTTGTGTTCTGTGCGCCTGCTGCGCTGGCCAGCGCGATCCCGGCGGTTCCGATCCGTGTGCTTAATTTCATATGGAAATTTCCTGTCGCTCTACGAGCTTTGTGTATTAAACCACAGAAGTAGATCGTTTCACTTCACTATCTTAGAAATAGCGTTGGTTTGCGCCAGCCGCGCAGCCAGAAGGGGCGGCAAGGCAATCTGATCTGTGATTGCTCGTTGACTTCGCCCGCCGAGCCTTCGGCTTCTTATTAGTCAGCGAGGGTCTGCGAGCTTACGGGCATGGTCCCCAGGCGCCGAGCATGGTGGCGAGGTCGGGCCCGGAGATGATGGCGTTGCCTGTGAGATCGCCGCTCGCGGAACCTCCGTGAGGCCAGCTTGCGAGGAGGAAGGCGAGATCGAGTGCGTTGACAACGCCGTCGCGGGTGAGGTCGGCGAAGCATTCATCATTGAGATAGTTAATGTCCCAGCCGATGAGTGAGAGTGCGAAGAGGTCAGCCTGTGTAATGAAGCCGGCGGGGTTTTGGAAGGGGGAGTAGGTGGGGTCCATCACGCCGATGACGAAAGGTAGGCCGATGAGTTGATCGTCCTTCCAGTGGCTTGTCTGGCGTCCGTCGCCATTGAAGGGGCCGGTTGAAAAGAGGGGTGTATCGGAAAAGCCCAGCATTTGATTGACCGTGTCGAGTGCGGATTCGACGCCGGGGCGGAACTCGCGCGGGTTGTTTGCGAACTCGTCGAGGCTGGCGGGGTTGTTGGGGTTTTCGTTTATGCCGAAGCGGTAGAGATCGAGGACGAAGGGGAAAAAGAGCTTTGCGGGGTTTGGGTCGCGGTCGATGCCGGAGATGAAGCCGAGGGCGTGGCCGAGCTCATGGACCATGACGAAGACGAGATCGATAGAGCCTGGGGAGAGGCCGTTGTCGGGGGTGGGATCAAAGTTGAAGTCAGTATTGAAGACGATGCTGGAGTCGATTTGCAGGCCGGTGTTTTTGTCTATAGGGACGTTGAGACCGAGCGCCTTGGCGTTTGCGGTGGAGACGACGATGAAGCCGAAGTCCTCGAAACCGAGGAGGCCGACGGGTGTGTCAAAGGTTGGCGGCTCTTCGGGCAATGACGAGACGACGCCGCCGTCGAGCGCGGAGGCGTCGTCAATAAGGAGATCGCGCGTGTCGCCATAGTCGAGGCCGCCGAGCGAACTGCCTGTCGCTGCGATGAACGGCTGGCCGGCGGTAAAGTCAACAGTCATGGTGAGGTTGATGGGATCATCAATGACGGCTTCCCAAATGTCGGCAGCAAGTTCGAGCCCCTGGACGAACGCAGCGTTGGCAGCGACGGCGGGGCTGAGACGATAGATGATGTTGAGGCCGTCCTGAGGCGGATCGTTGGGGTCATCGATGCCGCCTCGGGAATGAGCTGCGATCGAGTGTTGCGATTGATTGACGAGGTCGCGGATGGCGGTTGTTTGTGCTGGATCGGGCTGGGCGCAGACGCTATCGGGTGTCCAGATGTGGACATGAATGGGAAGCAGCGTGAGCGCAGCCTGCTGATCGGCGAAGCTGGGATCGCTGACGGCGAGCAGGCAGAATGGGAAGAGAAGACGGGCAGCGGGGGCGCAGTGGTTCATCATCTCACTCCGATATTTGGATGCGCCTGGCGGCACAGGCGATCGCGGGAATGGGCGCAACTGGACTCGAACCAGTGACCTCCGCCATGTGACGACGGCGCTCTAGCCAGCTGAGCTATGCGCCCGCGAGTCCCTGAGTTTAGCGAGGAAAGACGAAGTGTGCGCTCGCTGTTGGCCGGCGGTGTCCGGGGGCTGGAGGGCGGGCGAGGGGAATGCTATGCCTGCTCATTCGCGTGATGGGATTGGTCGGGGGGGCGGGGCTTGTACAATCCGTGCGTTCGTGAACGGCAGCGTAGACTTATGAGGAGATGAAGCGATGAGTGGCAAGGACTTTCTAATCATCATTGTGTTCGCCGCCGGCGCTGCGGTGGTATCGGTGGTCATCATGAAGGCGTTCGGCTTTCATGGATCTGCGGTGACAGGGGGCGGAGTTGGAGGCGGCGTCGGCGGGGCGATCGCGGGGAGCATGGCGAGGAAGAAGAAGTGAGAGGCGGGCGTGTGAGAAAGAGGGTTTGTCCCGCTCTTCCTGTTTACCAGCAACGATTGCGCGCAGAATACGGACACCTACATGGTGGGTGTGAGGCTGCTTGATTCGATGTCAGCATCACTCGGAGAAACGTCAGTGATTGTGCCGGTCGATTTTTTCTGCTTATGTTTTCGCAATGTTTTTTTCGATGCCTTATTGACACGTCGTTCCGCTTGTTTTGCGGAGTCGCCTTCGATGACATCGCGCTTAAGGACATCAGGCAGTATCTCGGCGATTTCGTCGTTTGACGCTTTTGCCGTGGGAGCCATTCGCCGTATTTCTCGGCGCAAGACATTGAGCACAGGATCGGATTGTATGATTGCAGCGATCACAAAGCGATTTACGTTTTGAGTGTACTCGTGAAATTCATCAATAGCATCTTTGGCTAAGCCTTCTTTACAGAGAAGGAAGAGGCGTTCAATGTCATCAGCTTTTCGTGAATTGAGTTCAAGAATATCAAGTGAACATGTATGTTCACAATCAATCGGGCGTTCAAACTTAATGCGATGGATTTCCCAGCTGACGCCATTCGTGATTACGATCCATGGAACGCCTTGATTGGCCCCATAGTTCATCACTTGTCGAAGATGATCTTTTTTCAACGTCAAGCCAATCGCCTTGACTTCAATTAGATACTTGATCATTCCTTCGTGCTTAACTGCTAGATCACAATAGGTGCCGCGAATTGCGTACTCGCTTGTGACTTCTGCATATTTGTCAAACCCGAACAAATCAGACAGCATGTCGGTGACGATCGTGACAGTGTCCGACTCGTTGACATCTCGATCTTTGGCGTCACGAAGAATTTTCTGGAAAGCACTCAGTTGTTTCGATAGCCGGTCAGCGACCTTTTTGGGAACGTTTGCCATTGCGAGTTGCCCTTCAATAATGCGGCGAGGCGAGTAAAAAATGCGCCATTGCCCAAATCTGCTCTCGAATGCCCTGTATACATCCGAGGCATCAAAAAGCAAGTGTGAGACCCTTCGCTACGAGATACGTTTGTACACGTTGAGAAGGAACTCAGGGAGTCAGAACAACTGTTTTTTATCCGAGGGATATGAGCCTGGAAGCTTGCAATCCGGGTTTTGCAGAGCTGTGAGGCTCTCAAGGGGCCAGTAAGGGTAGGTGACGGTTATGTTGAGCTCGAACAAGAATCTTTATGCCAAAAAATGATGAACATTACAGGTAGTAGATTTGTTATTGATGTCGGTGCGGTTCCGGTCAAGCACGGAGCCCGGTGTCGGCGGAGGCCTGATTTCGCAGCCGCAGTTCGACGAGGACGCCATCTGCAGGCTTTGTTGAAACTCCTGCCCTTGCTGGATTGTCGGGGTTGACTGCTACAAATCGGAAGAGCTTTACGAACGCCCCAACAACGAGAGCAACTTCAAGTTGTCCGAGACTTTTGCCCGGGCAGAAGCGCGGGCCGTGGCCGAATCCGAAGTGAAGGAGCTCCTTTGACCCGTGGGCACAAGCAGCGAGACGCTCCCAACGTTCCGGGACAAAGTCGAGTGCAGGATGTCCAGTCACTGTGACGCCCCAATGGTCTTCATGGCGATTCGCGTGCCAAACATCCAGGAGAATGTGTGTTCCTTTCGGGATGCGCAGGCGACCACCTGAAGTTGTTTCAACCCAGGTGTCAGCCGTCGCCCGGCGTGGGTGGAAATACAGTGAAGGAGTTAGTCGAAGGGTTTCATTGAGCACATGGCCGAGGTATTTCGCATCGTGAAGAGTTTCAGGCGTGTATTCCTGAATGTCCTTGACTTCATGAAAGACCTTTTCCTGCGCCGCTGGGTTTCTCGCCAGATGCGATATCGCCCAACTCGCATATGAAGTCGTCGCTTCGAGTGCGCCCGCGAGGAACACCCGAATATTGCTGCGCAGAGCTTCGTCCGGCGCATCAGAGTTAAACTGTTTCCAAAGCCCTCTTCCGTCTTTTCTGGTCTCTAAAACAAGATCAGTGAGTTGCTCGAAGCTAGCGAGAGCATCCTTTACTTCACCAATGTTTCGCGTGAATCGCGGCAGGCGCCGAAGGGGTACGCCAATCTTGTTCACAACTGTGTCACGCACAATGTAATCAACAACGCGCTCCAAAGCGGGAACATAGCGATTCCTAATTTCTTCGTACGTGACATTCGCGCCAAAGAAGTTGTTTACGAGCATTTCGAGCATGACCGCTTTGATCTCTGCTTCGAGTTTAACTGGCGCTGGCTTCTCAGCGTCCGCCAGGTGTTTCTTGAGAATTTCAAGACGCCGCACAATCGTTTGGCGAAACGTCACCTCGAACTCACGAAACTGCTCCGGTTGAAAAAGGGTCGTTCTTGCAAATGGAGGCGTGGCGAGCTTCTTCTGTCTTTTCCAGGCTGGCCCGTTTGTATAGAGAAGCGAGTCTTTGCCAGTGGCGCGAGCAATGCCGGCAGATGGAAGTGTGTCACGGTCGAACTGACCAACTCGGTCCCCGGTTGCAACGGAGATCGCCCGAATAATCTGCGGGTCGCGTGTGATGAGGACGGGCGCAAACCCCGGCACGTCGAGGAATCGGTTATGCCTTCCTGACCCTTGTACAGCGTCTGCGTTCCAAAAGAAGGTGTCGAGAATGCGTATGGGTTCACTAAAATTCCAAGGATGTGGGAATGGTGATGTTGGCCGGCCGGATCCCATCGAAATGAGCGGCACGCGCGCCGTTTGAACTTCTCCACCGAAGGGGTTGATCTTCAGAATTTGTCGTGGGAGACGCTCGATCCGGCGAAAGCCCGGCACAGATTCCTGCATGATAGTCCGAAATCTACCAGGCACACATATCGCCTTTCTTCTTACTACGTGCCAATGCGGAGAGGGGGGGATTCTCCGCACGGGTACTTGGCAACTGCTGCAACGACAAAGATTTACACTCCAAGCCTTTGCTGGCCAATCTCTTGACGATTCTGAGGCGCTATACAGGCTTTGTCATTCGTTGTCAGGTTTGATCATTAAAAATGGCGCTACTTGTGGGGCTACCTGAACAAACCTCCACCGAATCAGAGGCCTTCCAGGGGTTCAAAAAAACTATCCGAGGAAGATCAGGACATCCGGCGAGTCACATCAACAGCGTCCTCATCGGCGTCGTCAACATATCGGGAAGTTTACTATTCCAAATCCACTGTTCCTTGGTTCAAATCCAACCCGATGCTGTAACCGCATCTCCTGATCTCGCACCAACTTGCACGTCGGCTGAGTATTGGAACAGGACGGGTTGAGTAGGATTTGAACCCACTGCATCTCAACGTCTTGGGGCGTCCACCGATGGAGGTGCGGAGAATCTGGAAGGGACAACTTTTGGCGCTACTTTGGGGACTACCAGCCCTTTGGGAAAAGCACGCCGTGCACAAGTCAATTGCCAACAAAGACTTGCAAAACCGAGATTCTGAAAAGCGGAGAGGGGGGGATTCGAACCCCCGGTACCGGTGATAACCAGTACGCCGGTTTAGCAAACCGGTGCCTTCAGCCGCTCGGCCACCTCTCCAAAAAACTCAAATTAGCAGGACAATCCACCGACCCAACGCCTCAACCAACAGCGCCGCAAGCGGTCAGATCATCTCGGACAGCCATGTTCCAGTGTACCGGCAATTCGGCCAGGTCGTCCACACTGACGCTTCGTCTCAAATCAGATTCCCTGACCCACATCAGACGGAAGAGCTCTCGCAATCAACCATCGAGCCCCACCCTCCCGAGCCCGGTCTTTCACTCCAATTGATCAAGCTCGTTCAGCACCGCCTGCCACGTCGCGCGATGGTGAATCAACATTGGAAACACCTGCCGAACCACACCGTCCTTATCAATCAGATACGTCGTCACACGCTCATACGCTGTCGTCTGTTCGCGATTCAGATCCGCGACGATCTCCAACGCACCGCCCGTTTCCAATCCATCAAGAATCTTCGCGTGCGATTTCAAATCCTTATCTTCCTGAGCGATTGCAATCACGACGGCGTTGCGCTTCTCAAACTCACCTGACATCTCTTGCAGCTGAACCAGCTGCGCCCGGCAAAATGGTCACCAGAATGCGCGATACGTCGTCACAAGAATATTCTGCTCACCCAGATAATCATCGAGGGCAAGCGTGCTCCCGTCGGCCCGCGGCAACACAATCCCCTCCGCCCGATCGCCTATATTCAGCGTGTTATCGATTCCCCAATCCGAAACGTTCGCTTGCTCAGTCGACGAACTGCTCACCCCGGCCCTCACCGGCAACTCAACCCGGCGCCGCAGGAAAAACGCATCCTCTTCATCCGTTTCGCTCACATACGCAACGACATTCAGCGAAATCGTTTCACCAGCCGTTGGCGCCGACTCCAGCGTAAACCGAACACTATTGTTGCCCGGATCGATCACCCGCTCATAAGGCTCTTGCAAAAACTCATTCCGCGCTAGTTCTTTATATTCAGTCAAATACCGCCCGGACAAATGCACCGACGCCGGCGCCTCGACCTGCAAGATCGGTTTCGGCACACCGGCGCCGATCGACCATCCGTCAGCCAACTCAAGCGATATCTGAACTTCATACTCCTGCCCAACCGCCAACTCGCCGGTCGGCATGGAAGCGCTCAACTTCATCACATCTCCCGACGGCGCCGCGCCAATCACACTCGCAATCGCCAACACTACAGATGAAAATAACATCTCGCGTCGATCCCTTTCTGCACAAAAATTCCGATCATCACTTCGGTGAACGCTCAGCAACTGAATTCCCGAACGCTCAGTGCTCAAAACTCCATCTTTGTTACTTACTCATTCGATCCGCGCCGACCCCCGTTTCTCTTCCTCGCGCGTTCCCCTTCTTCAGTGTCCGTTGCATTCTGCATCTCGTCCATACGCTTGCTCATCATTTTCGCCATCTCATCCGGAATCACAAATCCGCCATTCCGATCGCGCTCCAGCACAACTGTGTACTCCTGAGACAACGGCTTGCACCATCCTTCTTCATCGTGGCAGGCAAAATAATGCGCCTTGATCGTCAGTGCGTCACCCGTCTTCGCTCCCGCAATATCAACCAGGAACTCACGCGGATCAATATCCGCATCCACTTCAACCTCCGGGGCGCTCAAAACTTCAGGTGTCACCGTCACCCCGGCCGACGCCTCAATCTTCACCTCAATCGATTTTACCAAGTTGTTCCAATGCACTCCATACAGCGGATCAAGCATGAAGCGCAGATAGAGTTGCCCCTCTCCATGGGTGAGCAACTCCCGCCCGGCTTCCGCACGCAGCTTCGCATAGAACGGCTCGTTGTCATTCGTGAACACCGGCTCAACCTTCACCGGCGACATCCGACCCGCCCTCTTCAATCTTGGCACAACACCGCTCGCCGCCGCCTTCAGGGGTGGCGCTGATGGCATGTCCAGATCGTCAACCATCGTCGGATGTTCAACCGCCCCAACCAGTTGCTCAAGATCCGCCCGCAGCGCCGTAGGGCTGCTCCAATCGCGCCGCCCCACGATCACATTGTTCTCATCAATAATCCACTCAGAGTTCGGCGCATTCCCCATCGCCGTCTTCAGAACATTGTCTTCCGTATCCACGAGCCAATGAAACCGGGTGCCCAGCGTCCGCTTTGCCTCCGCCACATGCATCAGCCGTTCGTCCATCGTGTACGGAGTCACATACCCGTTCCACTCCGGATGCGCCAGCGCCTTATAGACATAATAAAAACCAACACCCTTATCAGAATAATCACGCTCAATGGTCTCCAACCTGGAGACATTCCGTAGGAACGGCGGTCATGTCAGACAGCCGAACACAATCACCTTGTGTTTCCCCGGCAACGCTCGCAGTCGAATCCGCTCGCCCTGATCGTCAAAAATTTCTACATCCGCAAGGGTTTCCCCAACTTTGGGCGCATCGTCCCCAAACATTTTCGGCATACCCTGCCGCCGCTGCGGTCCGTCCTGCGCTGACGCCGCCGCCGTCGCCAGCGCCAGTCCAAAAACCGTCCCGATCAGCGCCACCGCTCGTATGCGTCCATTCATTGTTCCAAACTCCTTACGGGTCTCGGCCTGACATTCCGGCCGTGTGTCGCTTCTACAGCCGCAAACGCTCCTCGACGCAAGAGTATTGCAGAGAATTGCAATCTCCGAAAGATCACCACAACAAACACCGATCAAACTCACATCGGATGCGAAAACGGGAGTGGATGGGAATCGAACCCACCCAGGGTCTGTCTCCAGACCCCACAACGGGTTTGAAGCCCGCGGCCGCCACCAGGCGTGCTGACACTCCCAATCAACCCCACACGCTACCCGCCTCCTCGCCTCCCAGCAAAATGCGCGGCGGCGTGTCGCACAGCCTCCACCACCTCCGCCTCTTCATCTGCAAAAACACTCCGAAGGTCGAGCAGCACCATCCCCTCATTCGCCCGTGCAATCACACCAGGCTTCTGCCAGCGCAGCTGCTCCTGTGATTCACTCTCAGACGCCCCCGCAAGGCGCAACGCCACCGCAAAACTCTCCACAACTCGAGCGGGCGTTGACCCGCCCCCAACATGTGCCTCCGACGCTCGCACCTCAGCCAGCTCCACACCCTGAATCTCACTCAACTTCGCGCACAGCGCTTCCGCCCGCGCCCTCAAATCCTCAACAGGCGCCAACATCAGCATCGCCGGAATCTCCCGCATCGCCCGCTCATGATCCATGTGCACATCAAGCGTCGCTGCCAGCGCCCCCAACCGAAGTTTGTCTACACGCAGAGCCCGCATCAAAGGATGCTTCATCACCCGCGCAACCTGTTGTGACTTCCCAACAACAATCCCGCATTGCGGCCCGCCCAGGAGCTTATCCCCGCTGAAAAACGTCAAGTCCGCCCCCGCCCGCACCGAAGACTCCGCGTCCGGCTCCTCTCCGGGAACTGCTCTCCCCATCCGCCGCGTCAGCGCGCCCGACCCAATATCGTGCAGCACCGGAACATCATGCTGCTCACCAATCTCCACCAACTCCTCTATCGAAGCTTCTGCAGTGAACCCCTCAATCCGGTAATTCGACGCATGCACCTTCAGGATCGCGCCCGTCTTTTCATTAATTGCGTCAGCAAAATCGCTCGCCCTCGTCCGGTTTGTCGTTCCAACCTCGCGCATCACCGCCCCCGCCGCTTCAATGACGCTCGGCAGCCGAAAACTCCCGCCAATCTCAACCAGCTCCCCGCGAGAAACAATCACCTCGCGCCCATCAGCCAGCGCCGCGACACACAGCATCAACGCCGCAGCGTTGTTGTTCACCACCGTCGCAGATTCCGCTCCTGTCAGCCGTCGCAGCGATTCCACCACCAACTGCTCCCGCCGCCCGCGCTTGCCGCTCACAAGGTCCAGCTCCACCGGCGCATACCGACCCGCAATCTCGGTCACGGCCCGCACCGCTGCATCCGCCATCGGCGCCCGCCCGAGCCCCGTATGAAGCAAAATCCCCGTTGCATTAATCACCCGCACCAGCTTCCGCAGCGCCGCCCGGTCCAGCGCCGCCTCCGCTGCATCCGCAAGCCCACCACGCGAAACATCACAAACCCCAGCTCCTCCAGCCCCATTTTGTACAATCCGCGCCCGCTCCGCTTCAACCGCCTTTCGTGCTGCGTCCACAATCACCCCCCGCCCAACACGTTTTTCCCAGCCTCGCTCAACAAGCTCACCAGCCAGCGCGTCCACCGAAGGCAGCGCTCGCAGCATCTCGCTCCGCGCATCACCACCAGCGCAAACATCCTTGCCATTGTTCTCATGTTTCATCCGCAATCTCCCGCGACAACGCTGCTTGAGGCGCCCGCTCACCCAGCACACGTGCATCACCTCGACGCTTCGTCACTCGCTCCCGGTCAAGATACTCGCACAGCGGGATCACATACTTCCGGCTTGTATCCAGAACATCACGAATCTCACTCACCGTGAGCTCACCCCGCTCGCCAATCGCCTCCGCCACACGCCGCTTCATCTCAACAACCCGCACCCCCGCCAAGTGATGCCCCCCTCCTATATGCACCAAATCTCCAACCCCAACACACAGCTCCAAAAGCTCACGCACCACCCCCTCGCGCGCGCCCAACATCCGACACAACGATCCAGCGTCCGGTGGACGAAAGCCAGCCTCATCATGCGCACACAAAATCCGCTCCAACAAGTCTCTCTTCGCTCCATCAAGTTTCGGCGCCCGCTCCGCCAGCCCAACCCGCCGCCCATCACTCGCTAGCTCACCATCCACAACCAGACGTTCAATGACCGCGGACATGAGCCCCGCATCCAAATACGAGAGCCTCCTCGCCACCGCGGACACCTCAAAAAACGGCGTCATCATCGAAGAATCATGCAGCTTCTCCAACTCCCGCTTCACCCGCCTCCCGATTTCATCCGCAACATCCCGATGCAGCAATCGCCTTCGAACCCCTTCACCACCACCAACTTCCAAGAGCTCGCCCGCAGAGACCAATTCCTCGGTCACCCGATCAGCCTTCGCCAAATCAAGCTGCGCATCCCGCGCAAGGTCAAATAGCTCCCAAGGCGCTGTCCCATACAGTCTCGCCGTCGCGCTCGCTCGCTCGCTTGCGCATTCACTTTCAACCTCGCCCAATCGTAGCGCAAACTCTGCTTCGCCTCGCTTGATGCGCACTCTCGTTGACAACAGCACCCGACCTCCGCCGATCGTCATCACCGGCGACTCACTGCGCACAACGAAAGGCTGTCCCCCCGCTGCAACCACCGCCTCCGCGCACACAAGCTGCGCAGCCCCGCTCTCCCCCGGCTCAATCACGGCTCCCTCAAGCAGCCGAACCCGCGCCATCACCTCGCCCGTCCCCAGGTGCAGCCGAACCCGATCCCGGTGTCGAATCCCGCGCTTCGCATCCTCCAGTGCGCACAGCCGAACCGTAAGCAATCGCGTTGCGCGCATGAATCCGGGAGTCGCAAGCTCAAACCCGCGCCGCACATCCTCTCGGCTCACCCCCGCCAGTTGAATCGCCGCCCGCTGCCCTCGCACAACCCGCTCGGCCATTTGCCCATGCGCCTGCAAGCCGCGCACGCGCACCGTCGTTCCTGCAGGCATCAGTTCAAGCTCATCACCAACATGAGCCTCCCCAGCCCACACGGAACCCGTCACAACTACGCCCACCCCTTCGCGCACAAACGCGCGATCAATCGCCAAACGAAACACACCGCCGGTCGCGCGCTCTGCAACATGCGCACAAACCCGGCTGATCCCATCGCGCAGCTCTTCAACACCCGCTCCCGTCGTCGCCGACGTGCGCACGATCGGCGCCCCCTCCAGAAACGTCCCCTGGAGTCGCTCGCGCATTTCAAGCTCAACCAGATCCAGCCAACCCTCATCAACAAGATCACACTTGGTCAGCGCCACCACCCCATGCTCAAGCCCCAGAAGCTCAAGAATCGCCAGGTGCTCAACCGTCTGCGGCATGATCGAATCATCCGCAGCGACCACAAAGATCACCACATCAACTCCCGAGGCCCCCGCCAGCATGTTGCGCACAAACCGCTCATGCCCAGGCACATCCACAACGCCCATGCACACGCCCGGCAGCTCAAGCTGCGCAAAGCCGATGTCAATCGTCATCCCGCGCTTCTTTTCCTCAGGCAAACGATCCGTATCAACCCCGGTCAGCGCGCGCACCAGCGCCGTCTTCCCGTGATCAATATGCCCCGCCGTTCCGAGAATCAGCCGTCGCTTCGCCATGCCATAAGAATAGGTGACGATTCATCGCGATTCCGAGTCATCGCCACAATATTCATATTGATCTACACACGAACGACCACACCCCGGTCACCGGGCTGCACCACATGCCCCACCTTGGACGCCCCCGCCACCCCCGCATTCTGTAGCGCAGCGATCAGATCCCCAGCCCGATCCGCAGCAATCGAAATCAAGAGCCCGCCTGATGTCTGCGGGTCAAACGCCAGCCGCCCGAGCGCCGAATCCGCATCGCCAGTCACTTCGACTTTTCCTGCAAGATGTGCCCGGTTCTCTGCTACAGCTCCCGCGAGGTTCTCCTCATTCTGAGCGAGTTGCACCACATCGGGAAGCAGGGGGGCGCTCGCCATCTCAAGCTTAATCGTCACGCCACTCGCCTGCGCCATCTCGTGCGCATGCCCCGCGAGTCCAAAGCCCGTAATGTCCGTCATCGCACTGGCCCCCACGTCAATCGCTGTGCGCGACGCAATATCGTTGAGCTCAACCATACTCGCGCAGGCGGCGTCATAGCTCCCCGCCGAACAGCGATCTCCTCGATGCGCCGTCGTGATCACCCCTGTCCCAATCCGTTTCGTCAGAACCAGCGTATCACCCGCCCGCGCCCCAGCGTTGGTTCGCAGCTTGTCCGGATGCACAGTGCCCGTCACCGCGATTCCGAACTTCACCTCTTTGTCACGCACAGAGTGTCCACCGATTACGATTGCTCCGGCTTTTTCAACCCGCTCGGCGCCCCCGCGAAGAATCGCAATCAAAACCTCTGTTTCAAGCTCGCCTTCCGGAAAACCCACAAGGTTCAGCGCCGTCACCGGCGTGGCTCCCACTGCGTACAAATCCGAAAGCGCGTTGGCCGCAGCGATCTGCCCGTAGACAAATGGATCATCAACAATCGGCGCGAAGAAATCGACCGACTGCGCAATCGCCAGATCGTCGCGCAGCTTGTAGACGCCGGCGTCACCAAAATGCTCCACGCCCGAAACCACATTCATATGGCTTTTCAGATTGAGCCCCTGCACAACCTGCGCAAGGGCGGATGCAGACAGCTTGCCCGCTCAGCCGGCGCAGTTCGCATAGTTGAGAAGGCGCCGTTGTCTGCCGGACACTGCCCGTTCGTTCATGAATCGCCTCATTGACCGCGATTGGCGCCATGAGCAGCACGCCCCGGCGTCAGGAGTCAGCAATGCGCACGACTGGAATCGAACCAGTAACCTTCGGCTTCGGAGGCCGACGCTCTATCCAATTGAGCTACGCGCGCTCTGGGCTTCATTCCGCGATTCTTCTCGCTCGCGGAACAGTCGCCACGCTCATGCTACGATCCCGATCCACCCGGGGCAATGCGCCGCCTGATACCCCCCCCACGCATGAGCCAGCCAGCCCCATCCCGCATAGCGCCGACGCGAGCGCCTCTGCCTTTCGTGCTCGCCTTCGTCTTTCTCAACAGCCTCGGCACAGGCGCCATCATGCACGGCGTTTACTTCATCGCTGAGCAGCAATATCACTTCTCTTTCCTCACCAACTCCGCCCTCGGCGTCCTGATGGGCGTCGTCTACGTCACGAGCGCCTTCCACGTCGGAAACGCCGTCCGAGCTGCCCAGCGCCGTCATACGCTCTTCACACCGCTCTTCATCGCTCGCAGCGTCATGCTCCTTCAGTCGCTGACCTGTTTCATCCCCGCATTCTGGCGTGATCCCGCTGCGATCTGGGTCTTCGCCATCCTCTACATGATCGGCTCCGCCCTCACCTGGCCTCTGGCTGAGAGCTATCTGTCAGGCGGACGCCGAGCTGCGGATCTTCGTCGCGCCGTCGGCGCCTTCAATCTCGTCTGGTGCTCGGCTGTCACGATCGCCTTCTGGGTGATGGCCCTCGTCATTGAAGACACGCCCGGCGCCATCATCGCCGCCCTTGGCGTCATGCACATTCTCGCGGTCATCACCACCAAAGGCTGGCCGGCGTCGCCTTCACCAGCGAAAAAAGAGAGACACACGCCGGCGCCCAAACACTACAACGACCTCCTCTTCAGCTTTCGATGGATGCTTGTGCTCAGCTACATCCTGATCTCCGCGATCAGCCCCATACTGCCCTGGCGTCTCTCAATGCTCGGCGTTGAAATCTCATGGCAAACCGTCATTGCATCCACCTGGATGATGAGCCGGCTGACCTCTGTATTGCTCTTTGAGCGCTGGGATGGCTGGCGCGGGAGTTGGTTCGCGCCTGCCTTCGCCGGCGCCGCCTTGATTGTCGGCTTTGTGATGGCGATCGCCATGCCCAATCTTGCCGGCCTCATCGTCGGCTTCGCGCTCTTTGGAGTCGGAGCCGGAGGCGTCTATGCTGGAGCGCTCTACTACGCGATGGAAGTCGCCCACAGCGAACTCGACGCAGGCGGCGCCCATGAAGCGACCATCGGAGTCGGCTACGCGGTCGGCCCCGCGACAAGCCTCGCTGGGGCTTCACTCGTGGCGTTTGGTGTGATTCCTGAAACCGCAGCAAACGTCGTCATACTCGCGCTGCTCGCTATTGTCGCCGGCGCAATCTTGGTCGCTGCGGTCATCACGCATCGGCGCCATCGTAGCCAATGACAACTGCAGTGAAAACGAAAACAACTTATGTCGAAGAAGACGAGACGCCAGTGTCATTGCGTATACGTAGTTGGTATTAAAAGAACAACCCCAGGCCTGCAAGAATGCAAACCTGGGGCGTTGAGTAAGAGGGAAGCCATAGTTAGCCCGCGACTCCTCTCGGTACGCACACTTCCTGCTTCTGATGCAAGGAAAACACCCACTCAACAAAGATTTTCGTCTTATCTGATCGGGTGTGACGACCGCCTAGTCGCTGCGTCCGAAAGCATAATCTCACCCACCGAATCACGCAAGCCGAAAAACCTCAACCATTTGCGCGCAGTGCATGTTCTTTTCGGAACGACGACTTGGCGTTAAACATTCCTACGTCCAATATGCCTCGCGCCTGTTAAGGTAGTGAATGCACAGTCCCTGTCACCGCCCTGTGGGGGTCACCCCTCATTGCTCTCGCTCTGGGGCCGGCGATACAGATCCATGTAGAAATCGATCACCTCGTGCCCATCCACAACCTTTGTTCGATTGAGCTGGAATCCGAACTCCTCGAACAGCCTGATCGCTGGCTTGTGGTTGCCCTCAGCGTGCAAAATCACCTTGATATACCCCCGGTCTGAGCAAAACCGCAGGGCCCGCTCCACCAGTTTGTGCCCGATCCCGCGATGACGCCACTCCGGATGCACCCTCAGACGCCGCATGATCGCTTCGTGGTCGCCACGACGCTGGATGCCGACCATCCCCACAATTCCCGTCTCAGGGTGATCAGCGACCCAGAAACACGACTCTCCGCCCTCACGGAGATACACCCGCTTCAGATCTGTCAGATCATCCCCGGCATCGTCGACCTCTTCGCTCCCGGGGTCGATCTCAAAAAGCGACCACGCCGCCGGGCGGTCTGCGGGTGTTGCAGGCCGCACGATGATTTCATCGTCAGCGCTTGGGTGGTTTGGTTTTTGATCGGCCATTGGTGTCATCGGGAGGAGGAAGCGTCCATGATAGTGGCGTGAGCGTCGCTTTGTTTGCCCCGCGATTCGCCGTCACTCATCGATGTCGATGAACTCCAGCCTGTCCGTCTGCAGATTCAGCGTCGCCACCGTGTATGCGCTCGCCCGGCTTAACGCTCCCGGATTAATGAACCGCGTCGAGCCCACCTGCTCATCGCGCATCTGGTGCGAATGACCGTGACAGAGATAATCAACCCCTGCCCCCATCGCAGCCCGTTCAAACTCCCCCAGATGCCCGTGATGCCCCATCAGCGTCGTTTCGCCATAGCGCAGCCAACTCGCTCCATCCTCCACGATGACTCCGAGATGCTTCGCCAGCCTAGCGCATCCCTCAGAGTCAATATCCATATTCCCGAAGACAATCCGCACTGGTATGCGTCCGCCATCACTGCGCCCCGCGCTTCCCAGCTCCTCGATCACATCCTCCGCGCAAAAATCCCCCAACCCAAGAAGAAGGTCAATCTCTCGCTCCGCCAGCAGCGCACACGCCCGCCGTGTTCTCCCCGCATGACCATGCGGATCCGAGAGCAGTCCGATCAATGGTCCCGGCGTCTCAATAAACATCGGCTTCGTCATCGCGCGCCCCTGCTCATCCGCACGGGCGACACACCCGCGACGATCGCGCTGCGCGCACCGCCCACGGTGATCCGGTCTATGAAATCATCATATTCAACCGAAGCTTGGCCAAGCTCCTCATTGAAGTACATCTTGAAGATCACGGCGCTTCGTGAGGCGCCGCCCACCGACCGCACATTCCGATTCAGCCGGCCCGCCGCTGCGTCCGCCAGCAGCGCGCGCAGCGACGCGCTATATCGCCCGCCTACGCCTTCGTTCAGAAAATGCGTGAGCGCCCATACCTGCGCGTAATACGTCACCCCCGATTGATCTGCCCGGCCCAAGGAGTCCTGCGGATTTGCTGCGATCAGCTCTTCCAGTGAAAGGAGCGTTCCTTCCGCCCGCGCCGCGCGCAGTCGGTCATACCGCTCAACATTCGCCCACGGCAAGAACTCCGGCGCCGCGCCGCGCCACTTATGACCCTCCATATAGCTCGCGACGCCCTCTTCAAGCCAAATCGGCAAGCGATTCCGAAACGCTCGCTGCCGATACTGATGCCATCCCTCATGGGCAGCGATCGCTAACGTGTCAAACGTCCCGATGTCATACAGCACCGCAAGCCCGCGCGTCGCAAACCCGCCGCGCCCAATGCGCAGGAAAGGCTCTCCCGCCGCTCCAAGCACATGCATCGTTACGCGCTTCCATTGCTCTCGATTGTCCATGACATAGGTGTCAAGCTTCACCGGCGGCCCAGGCAACGGCCCCAGCGCCGTGCGATAATGCGCCAGGGCGTCCTCCAAAAATGCAGGCAGCCGATCCACAATCGCGCTGTCACGCTCGGTAGTAAAAATGCGATAACTCGGCGTCCGTATGATCTTCCCCGGCGCCTTGTCAAACGACCACGCCTCCGTCGATTCAACCACCGTCGCCCGTGTCGCAATTGTCGGTCGAACCGGCGCCGTACCGTCGCTTCCACCCGACGAGCACGCGCCAAGCACTGTGACGCCAATCAATAAGATCGCCGTAACCCACCCACCAACAAACCAATCTGCAAATCGACGATATGTAGGCTGAGAAAAAATCACCCAAGCTCTCCGAGCCGCCGCTTCGACGCCTCACACTCTGCCTTCAGCGCCTCAAGCTGCTCCTGGGATTGCTCAACCAAGTGTTTGGGCGCCTTCTCCACATACCCCTTGTTTGCGAGCCTCCCGCCAAGCACGCCGATCGACTTCTCAAGCTCCGCGATCTTCTCTTCAAGTCGCTTCCGCTCCGCATCGCTGCCGCTAACGGCGGCTTCGTCAGTCAAATCGCTGAGCGAGCATTCATGCCCATCAAAGACGAAGTTTGAGCTTGCCCCCGCCGCCGTCTCTGTTGTCACCAACCCCAGCGTTGCGATGGTTTCCACTAGCCCGTCCGCCGCATTAATTTCGTTCTCCAGCGCTGCAGGCACATGCAATGTAATCGCCCGTTTCGGCTTCACGTTCTGCCGTTCGCGCACATCACGAATCGTCGAAATCAGCTCGCGCAGCCGACCAAACTGCTGCTCTGCCTCTTCATCACGCAACGACGCCGGGGCGATCGGCCACGGCGCCGTACAAAGCATCTCTGAAGCGCCAAGCCCGATCCCCTCGCACGCATCATCACGATCTATGCGCAGCTTTTCGAAAATCGCCTCCGTCACAAACGGAGCTATCGGGTGCAGCAGCCGCACAATGCAATCAAGCGTCGCCCGCAGCAGTGCTCGCTGCCGCGCGCTCGCACGAACCGTTGGCTTCACCGCCTCCAGATACCAATCGCAAAAATCCCGCCACAGAAGGTCATACATTGTCTCCGCATAGGCGCTGTACTGATACCCATCCAGTGAGCTTTCAACTTGAGCGACACTCGAAGCCAGCCGCGAAAGCATCCACCGATCCGCCAGCGTGAGTTCCTCCTGCCCATCATCCTGAGCAGCGTCCTCACCATCAGCAAGCATCATCAGGGTAAACCGGCTCGCGTTCCAGAGTTTGTTGCTAAATCGCTTGCCCAGTTCAAACTTCGGCGACGTGTTCCGCCCCGTCTCCACGTCGCGCTCCACCGGCATGCGCACGTCCTGCGTTTGCGTCGTCATCTGACACAGCGTAAACCGCATCGCGTCGGCGCCTTTCGTGTGGATAATGTCCAGCGGATCCACACCATTGCCGAGCGTCTTGCTCATCTTCCGCCCATCGCCATCCTGAATCATCGCGTGGATATATACATCGCGAAAGGGAAGATCGCCGCCCTTGAAATACCGATTGAACATCACCATCCGCGAAACCCACAGGGTGATGATCTCCCTCGCTGTGCACAGCACGTTCGTCGGATTAAAAGCTTGAAGCAGGGGGGTTTCATCAGGCCACCCCATCGTCGAGAGCGGCCAGAGCGCAGACGAAAACCAGGTGTCCAGAACATCAGGATCCTGCATGAATCCGTTTGATTCTAGCAGCGCTATTGCTTCTGTATCAGCGTCGTCTCGTACGCATATCACAGTGACACTGCGATCAGAGCGGGCATCATCCGTTCCAGTCGCTATCTCTACTTCCGGGATCGCCTTCCAAACACGGTCCTCTTTCTCAAATATTTTGATCTTCGCTTCAAAGAATTCTTGCGCCTCTACATCTTCGTCACCAAAGTCCTTAACCCACACCGGGATCCGATGCCCCCACCAAAGCTGCCGGCTGATGCACCAATCCCGCAGGTTGTCATGCCAATTTTCATAGGTCTTGGCGTACCGCTCTGGATAAAACCGCAGCTTCCCATCACTCGCGCTCGCCGCGCCCGAATCACCGTATATCGGTCCATCATGCGACCGCTGCTCCCGCGCCAAGGCCCGCTGCGCCGCGCCCGCAAGCCGATCATCCGAAACCTTCACATACCACTGATCCGAAAGGTAAGGCTCGATCGGCACATGGCTCCGATACGAATGCCCCACCCCATGCCGATACGGCTTGACTCCTTTAAGCAGCCCCATCTCCTTGAACTCAGCTGCCACAGCCTTGCGCGCCTCCTCGCGCGACAAACCCACAAACTGTCCCGCATCCCCAACATCAGACCACCCATGCTGATCCGAAATCGAACCATCAGGCGCCATCACATTGATCGCGACGATCCCCGATGAGTTCGTCTCAATCTCTTCCCGATGCCGCACGCCAATGTCCCAGTCATTGGGATCATGCGCCGGCGTCACCTTGAGGAATCCTGATGCATATTTCGCCTTCGGATCCACTCCCGGCGCCTCAGGATCAGTCGCCTCCAGCACCACATACTCATCTTCAATAATCGGAAGCTCGCGCCCAACGATCGGCAGCCTCACGCGCTTGCCCACCAACTGCTTCGCGCGCGGATCTTTCGGGTTCACCGCCACCGCGGTGTCACCCAGATACGTCTCCGGTCTTGTCGTCGCGACCGTCACATGCGTCAGCGTCGAACCGTCATCAAGCGTCACCGGCGCCGTGAGCGGATACTTCATGTAGTAGAAGAATCCGTCGATCTCGATGTTGTCGACTTCGTCGTCAGCCAGCGCCGTCTGCGACACCGGATCCCAGTTCACCAGCCGCTTTCCGCGATAGATCAGCCCGTCCTTGAAAAACTGAAAGAACGCCTCGCGCACCGCCCGCGCGCACTGCTCATCCATCGTGAACCGCTGCCGATCCCAGTCACACGAGCAGCCCATCTCAACGAGCTGACCCGTAATCACTTCCTCATATTCATCTTTCCACGCCTGCACCTGCGCGATGAACTGCTCACGACCGTTCTTTCCCTCAGCTTCGAGTTTCTTGTATTCCGCAAGCGCCGGCTCGCCTGCTGCCTTCAGCCGCTTGTCCACCACCGTCTGCGTTGCAATTCCCGCATGATCCGTCCCCGGCATCCACAGCGTCTCATATCCCTGCATCCGCTTCGCGCGGATCAGCACATCCTGCAGCGTGTTGTTGAGCGCGTGCCCAAGATGTAGCGCCGCTGTCACGTTCGGCGGCGGAATCACAATCGCATACGCCTCGCGCGGCCCGCCGCACCCCTTCGCATTCGCTGGGTCAGCCCCAAACGCCCGCGACGCCAGCCACTTCGCTCGAATAGGGCCTTCGTGCTCGGCCGGCTGGTAGGTTTTCGGCAGGGGGGCGTTCGTCGAGGTGATCGCGTCGCGATCCGCCACAGATGTTGTTTGCTTCTCATTTGACATGAACCCAGCAGTGTAGCGTCACCGATACACTCTTCAGAACATGGCCCAAATGAATCAAATCAAGACCCGCCGCCTCTGGGGCGTCGCCACCGCGGCCCTTGCGATTGTCGTGCTCATCGTCGGCATCCTCACTCTGCGCAGTTTCACCGCGACCCCGGCTGAGCAGCAGGGGGGGCCGGCTGCTTCTGCCGATCGCGCCCAGTTCAACCAGGCGATTCAGGATTCTCGCGATGCGCTCGATCAAGGCGAGCCCGCCAAAGCCGAAGCTCTCCTCCGCCGCGCCCTCGCCAGTTTTCCAGACGATTCCGATGGCTGGTCGTTGCTCGGCGAATCCCTCATCGCGCAGGACAACGCAACAGAAGCCCTCGCCGCTTATGAACAAGCGATCGCCGTAGGTCAGGACAACGCCGAACTCCGCTTCGCCGCCGCCACCTTCGCCCATCGCGCCGGCCAGCTTGATATCGCTCAGGAACACTACATGCGCGCTCAGAAAATGGCGCCGACCAATCCCAAGCATCCGCTCTACCTCGCGCAGGTGCAAAGGCAAGCTGGTGACCTTCCCGCCGCCAAGGCCAGCCTTCTCCGCGCCGCCACGCTCGATCCCGACCTCGCCCTTGCATGGGCATCGCTCGCAGCCATCGCTCTTGATGAAAACAAAACCTCCATCGCGCACCAGCACATCAAACGCGCCCGCAAACTCCAGCCAGCCAATCTCGATTGGCGCATTATCGAAGCAAGAGCCTGGCGCCGAATGAATCAGCCCAACAAGGCCGTCCGACTGCTGATAGCCGTCGATGAAAACACCCGCCTCGCCTCCCTTCCAGCGCTAGAAGAACTCGCGATGTGCTACGGCATGCTCGCTCAGCCTGAAGAAGCCGCCAACCTCTACGCCCGCGCCGTCGCTTCCAACCCGGATGAGGCGCCTCTCCTGCATCTTGCCGCCCAATGGCACCAACGCGCCGCCATGAACGACGCCGCCGAGGCCTACGCCGCCCGCGCCGCCCGGCTCGGCTATGAGCCTTCCCAGCATTTCCTCGCCTTACTGCGCGACGAAGATGAAAACTCCGACCAGTGAGTCCCCTTCTGTGCGAGCAGGGCCCGCGCCGCACCTATACTCCGTCCATGCCCGAGACGCTGCGCATCAACGAAATATTTCACTCCATACAGGGAGAAGGCGCCCGCGCCGGTCTCCCCTGTGTCTTCGTACGTCTCGCGGGCTGTCACCTCCGCTGCGCCTACTGCGATACCGAATATGCATTCCACGAAGGTGATTCCCAATCCATCGATTCTCTGCTTGATCAAATCGAGGGCTACAACTGCGACTTCATCGAAGTCACCGGCGGCGAGCCACTCCTCCAGAAACGCGTTCACGATCTCATGATTCGCCTCTGCGATCGTGGTAAAACCGTCGCCGTCGAAACCTCTGGCGCCTGTGATATTTCAACCTGCGATGACCGAGTCATCCGCATCGTTGACATCAAAACCCCCGGCTCGGGCGAAGCCTCCCGCATGGATTGGTCCAACATCGAAAAGCTTGCGCCCCGCGATGAAGTGAAGTTTGTGATCTGTGATCGCGCTGACTACGAGTGGTCAAGCGACATCGTGCGCACACACAATCTGCCTGCCCGCGTCAGCGCCGTCCTCTTTTCACCCGTCTTCGAGCAGCCCGCCGGCGCCGAAATCGCTGGCATGTCAGGGCTCCCTGTACAGCAACTTGCTGAATGGATCCTCGAAGATCGCCTCCCCGTGCGCCTTCAGTTGCAGCTCCACAAGTTCATCTGGAGTCCCCAAACGCGCGGCGTGTAAAGCCCAGCGTAAGCCGCAGCATCAGTTGAGCCCCGCAAGCTCCCGCGCTTCCGCCGCTGTCTTCGCAACCGTGAATCGGGAAACAACCCCCGTCACCGTGAGCACGTCCAGCACCACAGCGTTCACAAACAGCACAAACTCCGGCGCCTCATCGCTCCGAAGAAGTGAGAGCAGCATCTCAATCCCCATCGAAGCAAGCAGCGCAACCTCACTCAGATCCAGCACCACGGGCCCGTCCGCCTCAGCCACCGCCACGCGCACCGCATGCAGCGTTTCATCCACCGTTGCGTAGTTCAGATCCCCCGCCAGCCGAAGCCAGCGGCCATCCCGATCGACCCGAAGTGTCAGTGTGTTGGCGATCATCCAGTTCCTTCTTCCTTGTCAGCTCATCAAAAGCTGGCGCATCCATGGCCGACTCAGCCCACCGAATCATATCGCTACAATCTTCGGCAATGTATGTGCGTCTCGTGAAATCCTTCGGTTTTGAAGCCGCCCATTTTCTCCCGGGCTTTCCCGAAGGGCACAAATGCCGCCGCATGCACGGCCACTCCTTCCGCGTCGATGTCGTCGTCGCGGGGGAGATGGACCCCGTTGTCGGCCACCTCATCGACTACGGCGAAATTAAAAAAGCAATCGAACCTCTCCACGAGAAGCTCGATCACCAAGTGCTTAATCAGGTTGAAAACCTTGAAAATCCGACGAGCGAGATGATCGCAGCGTGGCTCTGGGAACGGCTCGTCACCACCTTGCCGCTCCTGGCCGAGGTCATCGTGCATGAAACATGCACAAGCCGGTGTCACTACCAAGGGCCGGAACACATCGGCCCATGATCGCGTGGGCACGGAGGCAAACTCACTCCGTCTTCGGACCCGAAAGATCCAACACATACTGCCCCGGGATCGCTGCGATCATCGCTCGCTTCGTCGGTTGAATCCTCTCACCTGGAGACTCATTCCTCACTTTGCGCCAGTCTCGAGATCGAAACCCGCGCCTCAGAAAAATCGGGTGTTGAAATCCGCGTCGCAGGCAGAGTCGAAACCGGCCCCATCACGCGAAGCCGTGACCGCCGCCGCGGCGCATCATCATGAATCCGAATCGTCGCCCGAGGGGTCGGCATCGCAACCGAGGCATACATCTCATCGCTCTCAGCGCTCTGCCTCACCACAAGGTTCACATGCGTCCGCACGCTCCCCGTGTATCCGTGGTCGTCAAGCCACCGATTCTGCGCCTCTTTGTATCGATCAAAGCCATCTACATTGAAATTTGCCCACGGGCTGATCGCGATCGGCACATGCGCCACATCCACAAAGATGCGATCGTGCGCCGCCTCATACGGCGCTCCATAATCGGCCAGTGCAGCCGGCGAATAGTTCCGCACGCCATCGCGCGTATACGTCGGGCTCACCCACAGGCGTCCTGACTGTCCGCTGCGGGCGTGGTGGTGATGCACGAGCCCGTGCGAATGGGGTTGCACGCCGCCGACTGTCGTCGAGGCGGCCAAGAATGCTACGCAAACTGTCAAACTCATATCATTTTCTCCCTGTGATGGGTGTCCACACGCTATCCCGCCTCTGCCCGCCGCTTCGCCTGCCCCGATGCGAGCTCGCGAGAGCGCCGCCCGGTGAGACCATGCACGCGCGACAGACCACGCGATCCTCACAGTCAGCATGCCCCACGTAGGTCCGAAGGCAAGGATCATCCGAACAAGCCCGGCAACCCCATCCACATAACCCCGTCAAGTTGCCCATCCTGCCAAACAAAATACCCCGCAACAGACCCGAAAGTCTGTGCGGGGTGGAGGGGAGAAAGATACCCGAATGTTATCAGAACTTTTTCAATAACGTCAATTTGGGCAATTTAGACCGGTCGGGCGAAATCGCCCAACCCCGCGCCAAAACGCCTTACTTCAGAACCCCCTACGAGCCATTTGGCTCTGAGTCAGTGAACTGATACGCATCCGCAGAAACCAGCCACTCATACGTCTCGACCGCCCGAGCAATCTGATCCGACGCCAAAAACCCCCCCTGAATCACCTCGCGCGCCGCTCGCCCGATCCGTCGAGACTCCTTCGCCCGCGCCAACGCTCGTCGAAACGCCCGCCCCCAGCGATCCGGCGTCGGCGGATCCACCGCTAACGCCGTTTTCCCATTCTCCAGGAACTCCGTCTCCCAATCCGGTCGCGAGATGATCGTCATTCCCGCAGCCATCGCATCCAGCGTGATCGAGCGCATTCCGATCCCAAGCTCGGCAATCGCAAGCAGATCCGCCTGCACCAAGAGCTCCCGCCGCCCCTCCATGTCAGCGATCAACGAAAGCCGACTCTCAAGCCCATGCTCGCGCACCGCCTGCCACACACGCCGACTCGTCCGAGTCGATGCAGCATCGAGAAACACCAGCGTTTCTTCGTGCTTCGCCACCGCCTCGCCGATCCCGCCCAGGCACGCCACCACCCCCGCAACATCTTGCCCCGGCGCCAGCACCGCGATATGCGCCGGCCCCTTCAACGACTCCCACGCATGCGCCTCCGCAGGCACATGCACGCCCCACCGCGAAAGACGCACCGGGCGACTCGCACTGCTCGTCACGATCGCGTTGCGGATGGACTCCGTCGGCGCCAGCCAGACGATCGGCGCCTCCTCGCCCCGCCGCTCAAACCCGCGCTCATATCGTCGCAGCTTCCCGACAAGATCCCCGCGCCACACCTCCAGCGCCGCCACACCTCCCGATTCCCACGCCAACTCAATCGCCAGAGGCCAGCATCGCTCACCCCACCCATGCACCACTTCAATGGGCCGCTCGCGCGGCAGCCCCGCATCCTCGATCATCTCGCGCAGGAACTGCTGCGCTTCATGCCGAACTCGTCCCCCGCCCGTCACACGCACTCCAAGCGCCGACGCCGCTCCCAAAGGCGCCCCATGCTCAAACTGCACGATATGCCGCTTCGACAGCGCGTCATTCTGCGCTTCTTCCGGAATCGGCGGCCCCGCCCGCAGCGCCCGCACCCCCGAACTCGTCAGTCCGATCTCAAGCCGATCAATCATCGATCGCTCACGAGCAGCAAAGGACTTATCCGAAAGCAAAAGAACCCGCCGCATCACAATCCCCTCGTCACCGGTGACTTTCCTGTTCCGAGCGACTAATTCCTAGCACGCCGACGTGATTGGATCATTGATGTAGCTCGGTGCTCAAGTGCTCCACAACAGCCAGAAACGACTGTACAGCATTTATCGAAGCCTTCTCACTCTTGGTGTGATACCCGGTTGTTGGCGCTTGAATAGTCGCGCCCGTGACGCGACCGTCAGACGACGCAACCAGGCGTCCGAGTTCAGTGCGACCAAATGAAAGCGGCCGTTGTCCCGCTTCTGCTCGCTCAATGTTTTGCTGAGCAATCCACTCGTCCTTGTATGTAGCTCTTGCGCCGACCGCATTGCATGCGGATGTTGCAGTTTCAATCGCCTTGGGGTGAAACTCCGCGCCCGCGTCCCGCCGACGGAGCACGATGTCCTGCGCGTCCGCCTCCGCGCGGCTCGAATAGGGGCTTGTGTCTACAACGAATAGCGAATCTGTCTGCGCATCATGTTGCAGGAACCACTCAAGGATATACCGCCAGCTTCGCCCCGCTTCTTCCTGCGCGCTTAAAAACACCCGTCCTTGAAAACCGAGATCAAAGAGATGGATGAGCGCCGCTACGGTAAGCACATTGTCAAGCTGTGCGGTCACTGTGGAGTCTTCAACTTGCAACTGATCGAGATAAGCCACAGGTGTGCCTGGTCCGACGGTCCCAAGTCCACTGACACGAAAAATCAGATTGTCGCGACGCGAGCAATGATAGACTTTCTCGATTGCTGCCTGACCGAGATAGCCGCCGGACCATGGATCGTATGCGCTGACGATCTCACCAATAAAACGCTCGGAGAGCGACTTCACCGTCTGTTCTGAGATGGAGTCTCCGTTCAGGTCAGAGCGGTTCTTGGCGACAAAGGCACTGTACTGGAACTCATCCGGGCCGGTGCAAATAAGGCCGTGTCTATCAACATGAGCTGAAAACATGATGGAATCCGGCTGAGACCCTTCCGCAACAAGAAGTCCAAGGTAGCGGCGAACGCTGGCGCCTCGTGCCTCAAGTTCTCGGTGGAGGACGCGAAAAAAAGGCTCCTCGGCGCCCACAACACAGGGTTCACGAACAAGAATTCTGAGCAGGTTGAGGTACTCATCAAACTGGAGGCCTGTTGTCTTCATGCTTAACTATAAGGTTGTAAGGGTGGTTTAGCGTGGAGCAGACACAGCGTTTGCAGTCTTTCTGAAGATCGATCTGGGTCGCAAAGAGTTCAACTGGTGTCCTCTCACCCCGCCCCAACCTCCACCCGCTCCGGCCCAATCACCGGCGCCCGATGCGCCCCGCCCGCGACACTTTCCGTCCGCCACACGCCCACCCAATGTTCCGGCTCAACCTCAGCCAGCACATAATCCCCCGCAATCCCCCCAATAGGCGCCATCCCCGCCGGCGCCCGCCCTGGCCACCAGGGCGTCACCATCCCCGCCCCGCTCGACACCTCGCCAAACGCCCCCTCACCGCCAATCACTTCATCAATCGTCGTCAGCCGCTCAACACTCCGGTCCATCGTCGGAATCGAAGCCAGCAACCCGCGCGTATAAGGATGCAACGGTTTCTCAAACAGCTCCTCAATCCGCGCATACTCAACCACTCGCCCCGCATACATCACGCATGCCGCATCCGCGTTCTCCGCCACAACTCCAAGATCATGCGTAATAAGCAGCACCGCCATCTCCCGCTCGCGCTGAATCTTCGCAAGCAGCTCCAGAATCTGCGCCTGAATCGTCACATCAAGCGCCGTCGTCGGTTCGTCCGCGATCAAAACTGTCGGCCGGCACGCCAGCGCCATCGCAATCATCGCGCGCTGGCGCATCCCGCCCGAAAACTCATGCGGATACGCCCGCAGCCGCCGCCCCGGATCAGTGATCCCGACCTCGTCCATCGCCTCTTCCGCAATCTTCTGTGCTTCCTTCGCCCTCACCTTCCGATGCAGTCGAATCGCCTCAATAAGCTGATCCCCAATCGTGAAGACCGGATTCAAACTCGTCATCGGCTCCTGGAAGATCATCGCGATCTCCCCGCCGCGCACGTCCAGCATCTCGCGCTTCGTCGCGCCCGCCAGATCAAGAGTCGATCCATCGCGCCGCCGAAGCAGGGCAGACCCACAGTCAATCCGCGCCGGTGGCGTCGGAAGCAGCCGCAGCGCGCTTAAGGCCGTCACAGACTTCCCGCATCCTGATTCACCAACCACCGCAACCGTTTGCCCCTGAAACAACGTCAGATTCACACTGCTCACCGCCTGCACACGCGGAGCCTTCCCATTGTCAAACGAAACCGCCAGGTCTCGCACGGAGAGCGCCGCCTCAAGCTGAACATCCGTGTTCATCATCCCCGCTTCGCCCGTTTCGGATCAAACGCCTCGCGCAAACCCTCGCCCACAAAGTTCAGCGAGAGCAGCGTCACACCAAGGAGCACCGACGGAAACAAGAGCAGCCACCAACGCGACTTCACCGTGTTCAGCTCTGACAATCCATCCGCAACCAGATTTCCCCAACTCGGAAGCGGCGGCTGCACGCCAATCCCCAGAAAACTCAAGAACGACTCCTGCAAGATCGCTTGCGGCGCCGTCAGCGTTGCGTACACAATAATCGGCCCCATCAGGTTCGGCAGAAGATGCTTCGTAAACTGTCGCGGCAGCGAAGCGCCAATCGCACGCGCCGCCTCCATGAATGGCTGCTCCTTCAAGCTCAACACCTGCCCCCGAATTACCCGCGCCATCGTCAGCCAGCTCACCCCCCCAATCGCCACCAACAGCGTCACCACATTAATCGTGATCCGCTGTCCCTCCGTCAGCTCTCGCCCCGTTCGCGCCACGGCGCCCAGCGCCAGCGCATCGACCGCCACCGCCAGCAGCACCACAAGCAAAATGTATGGCAACCCATACAGCACATCGACGATGCGCATCATCACCGCGTCAACTCGCCCGCCCACGTAAGCCGAAATCGTTCCGTACACCGTCCCGATGATTACACTAATCAGCGCCGCCGCCAGCCCCATCCCAATCGAAACCCCGCCGCCTGCCAGGCACCGCACCAACACGCTGCGCCCAAGCTGATCCGATCCCAGCAGGTATGTCGGCGCCGCCGCATCAATCATCTCCGCTGTGAGCAACGCTTCCGTGTCGACAGCCTCATCGCCCGCTGCAGCAAGACGCGCCAGCGCGATCTCACGTCCAGCAGCCAACCGCCTTTCATTCGATCGCTCATCTGGCGCAACAAACACCGGTGGCAAAAACTGAGCCGTCAGATTTTGCTGCTTATACGGCGCGATCTCTCCCGACGCCCCCGTCCACCCCAGAGTCCAGGGCAGCGTCAACACACACGCCAGAAAGATCAGCCCCAGCGTCGCAAAGCCCAACATCCCCGCAACGCTTCGCGTCAACGGGTTGTCACGCGCAAGCCGCGGCGAATCTGGTGGACGTGCTTCTTCAGTCATCAGCCCGAGCATACGCGACGAACTCTCCCGGCGCCCAACATCTACAAGCCGCCGCACATTCGCCAACACGCGCAAAAATAAAAGTCCTCCCTTCGCGGGCGAGGGAGGACTGTAGGGAAACACCCCGGATTATTATTCCAAAAAGCTATCTACATTAGAGCCCGTTGTTCTCTGCGAGCAGGCCTTCCTCAAGAGCGCGCCGAACCAACTCATCCACACGCTCATTCACCAGCTTCGTTCGAGTGGAAGCCTGCTCAGAAAGCTCCGCTTGCACCTTCTCCAGCCGCGCCTGGATGTGAACAATCTCGCGCTCCTTCATTTCAAGCCGCAACTCAAACTGCTCGCTCACCAGATCACCCAGCTTCGCACGCGCCGCAACAAGCTCCGCCGCCGTCGCGCTCTCAGGCTCCATGTTCGCGATCTCCCGCAGCGTCGTCGCGATATCCGCCCCAAGCCGCATCTCCCGTTTCCGTAACTCAAACGCTTCCGGATCACGATCCCGAATCTCATCAAGCCGATGAATCCGCGCGCCAACTTCCGACAGCGCTCGCCGCGCCATTTCAGGCCGCTCTTCTCTCAGCTTCGTCAGCCGCTCGTGCACCTCCGGGTTCACCTCGCCAAGCAGATCCAGCACATGCTGCTCCCGCTCTGGTGAAAGCGCCGGCGCCATACCGCGTCCGCCGCGTCGTCCTTCCACCCGGTCACGAACCTCTCCGCCTCCGCGCAGCCCAGCGTGATCTTCACCACGCCGCTGCCGCATTTGCTCGAGCCGTTCTTTTCGATCGCCACTTCTGCCTCCAGCCTCCGGTCGATCTCCACCACGCTCCCCCCGCGCTTCCCCTCGCCGCGCGCCGCCGCGCCCTTGTCCAGGTTCCTGCTGAAGCTCCGCATGAATCTCAACCAGGCCCGCGCCGCTCTCAAGCATCGCGATCGCGTGTTCAAGATGCTCCTGCCTCTCGCGCAACATCTCAATCTGCCGCGTAAGCCGCTCACGAGCAACATCCCGCTCACGATCCACCTTCACATCCCGCGCCGCCGCCGAATCATCCCTCGCTGCAAAACTCGCGCTCGCTCCGCCAATCATCGTCGCGCCTGCAAGCGTCCCCGCAGCCAGTAATATTGAAAATCGTTCATTCATCATCGCAAAAACTCCCACAGAGAATGACCTATCCCAGCATTCTCTTATTGATCAAAGTGTGTCATTCACCGTTAGTAAGTCACCTTCACCTGCATCCAACGCCAAAATCCGAAGCTCAATATCCTCAAGCTCCTCAACTTCCAAAGGCGCCCATTCCGAAACAGCCAACCATTCATCAACCGCAGCGCTCACCGCTTCAATATCACTCGCTGTGCCCGCCTCATTCGCAACCGTCCAAAGCAGGCCCGCTCCAGTCACCACCAGCCCAACGCACGCCGCCAGCGCGGCATTGCCCAGAATCTGTCGCCGAAAACTCAGCCCTTTCCCAACCCGCACCGCGGCGTCGTGCGTCAACCCAATCTCCCCGCGCGTCAAAGCAAAAATCCGCTCGCCCACATCCCCCGCCGCCTCCCCAGCGTCAAATCGACCAAGCTCATCCAAAGACGCGATCAACCCCTCATGCTCCGCCTGCACTTCTGCGCTCAGGTTCTCATTCATATTGTTCGCCATCTCGCTCATCTCGCTGTCCTTTTAACGCCAACTGCATTCGTCATTCCAAACTCATCATCGCTGCTCCTCGCCAACGCCTCGCGCAGTTTCTTCAGCGCCCGATGATGCCGCGCAAGCAGCGTTCCCACCGGCTCCTCAAGCGCCTCCGCCATCTGCGCAAACGAAAGCCCACCCCAGTGCCGAAGCTTCACCACCTCCTGATCACACTCCGGCAAACAATCCAACGCCCTCCGCAAGCCCTCATCTCCCTCCCACGAAGCCCGATCCATCTTTCCGCCAACCCGCTCAGCAACACTCGCCGGCTCCATCGGCGTCGCCTGCCGCTTCCGCCGCCGCACTTCATCGCGCACACGATTCATCGCCACCCGAAACAGCCACGCCTCAAACCGTCCTGATTCTGAATACGCCCCAGATCCAAGCTGCTCTGCGACCGTCGCAAACACCGACTGCGCCACATCCTCACACGCGCTCCCATCAAGCCGGCTCGCGCGCCCCATCGCATACACCCGCCGCCAATACCGCTCCACGATCTCCCGCCAAGCTGTCTCGTCACCGCGCGCAGCCGCAGCGACAAGCCCCGCCGTCTCCGGGATCGACCTCGTCATGGAAGCAGGCATCAGCCTCATCTATCGGTTCAACGCCCCACGCCCGGGCTCTATTGCATTGGCGTACACAACCCAACAAAAAAGACCGACCCCACAACGCAGGAGCCGGTCCGAAAATATTCATTCAACTCGGGAAAAACTGCTTCAGGGCGTTACGTCCCAGTTTCCAAGCAGGAGCGCGATATCCGCCGCCCCAACATTCCCATCCCGATTCACATCCGTCGGCTGCGCATGCACAGGCCCCCACGAACCCAGCGCCAGCGCCATGTCCGCAGCTCCAACCAGCCCGTCTCCGTTCACATCCCCAGTCTTCGGCGACTGAATCGTCAGATGCTGATTCGCAGCTACATTCGTCTGCGTCGTCACGCGACCATCCGCCCACTCCACCCGAACCTCATCAATCGTCGCAGCGGCGCCAAGCCCGAAATGCGCTGAGAGTTCACTTTGCGTCGCATAGTTCGACCCGCCATCAATCGAACGCATCTGCGTCACTCCGCCGATCGTCACGAACACCATGCTCCCCATTCCGTTCGGCGTCTGAAAATTATCCGTCGAAGTGTCAAGCACAACCCGCAGCCACCCGCCCGTCCCCGGCGTCAGATCATTGCGATACAGGCGAATCTCATCACGATTCGTAAACATCACAAAGTCCTGATCCCCATCAAGATCAAAATCAATCGCCCCCAGCCCGCGCCCCTGAAGCAGGTAGTCCATACCCAGCGACACCGCTTCTTCTGTGAATATTGGGTGCCCAAAACCGCCCGTATCGCCTTGGTTCATAAACACCTTGGCGTTCTCAAACTCATACGCCGGCGTCGGTGTCCACCCGTTCACCTCAACGATGTCAAGATCAGCATCATGGTCAAGGTCCACCGCTACCGTGCCCCATCCCCAGCCGCCATTATTGACGCCAGCTGGCATCGATACGTCCGCATACGTCCCATCCCCCTGATTCTGATACAGCACGTTCCCAGAAAAACGTGGATCATCTCCAGGATCCTGATGAATGGAAGAGACGTACCAATCCATCAGCCCGTCGCCGTTAAAATCGCCGACCGTGCTGCCCATTCCGTTCATGTCAATGATCGCGCCGACAGCGACTGTTTCATCGCTGAACGTTCCGTCACAGTTGTTCACGTAATACCGAGACGTATTGAAGTCCGCCGCCATAATGAGTTCGGGCCAACCATCGCCCGTCATATCAACAAAACGAGGCGCAAAGCTGTACACCGCCGGATCAAGCACACCCGCCGCAACGGTCACGTCAGTGAATGTCTCATCGCCATTGTTCCGGTACAACGTCCCGCGTCGATCCGTCTGACCCCATGAACCAATGAAGAGATCAAGGTCGCCGTCACGGTCATAATCACCAAACGCGCCCGCCGTCCCCGAATAGTTCGTTGTCGTTGTGAAGTTCACACCCGCAAGTGCGCCCATCTCGGTGAACGTGCTGTTTCCATTATTTCGGTACAGCCGGTGCTGTCCCACCAACCCGCCCGAACCAACTGGCCCATAGCTCGTCACGAAGAGATCAAGGTGCCCGTCATTATTAAAATCACCCGCCGCTGCCCCATTGCCCAGGTGAGTTGCATCCACACCCCACGCCGCCGCCTGATTTGTAAATGTGCCGTCTCCATCATTAATGAACAGCATGTCCGCGCCACCTTCAGCGCGAACATAGAAAATATCCGGGAAGCCATCGTTATTAAAATCCCCAATAGCTCCGCCGCTGTTCATCTTGTCGAAGTTCGGATCCAGCTCAGACAAATCGTGCGCCGCAATCACACCCGGGGTCTCAAAAAGTTCACACGATGTCGTCTCATTCGAAAATGAAAGCTGCGCGGAGGCCACGCTACACAAGGCGCCGCTCAGTCCAATCAAAAGCACTTTCTGCATGCCACGCATTGGTTGTCGCTCCAGTTGTCCTTGCGCTCAACCTTCGTCCAAGATCCCACGAGTGACCTGGTGCGAACGCTGGCGCCAAAAACTCTCCTGAACTCACCGACTCACAGAATCCAATCTGCTCGTCAATACAAGAATACTCCGTACTTTCCCTAGAGGGAAGTGCCAAGCGCGAGAACGCAACTCGACGAAAGTCACTACAGCTTCTCAGTGGCGTGTGCTTGAACCTGACCGATGAACACAATCTGTCGATTCAGATCAACCGGACAACGATATCCAAAAGAACAGCCCCGGCCTTCCGACCAGGGCTGTTGAAATATCAAGTCGTCAAAGCCATCAAATCAGGCTTTCATTCAGCGACGACGACGGATCCCGGCCAGACCGCCGAGAACCAAGAGGCCCGCAGCGCCAGGCGCCGGAACCGCGTCAACGTGCAGCGTCCAGGAAACCAGATCGCCGAAGTCGCCACCACCGAAGTCTTCAATCTCGAGCGTCCAGACGCCCTGCTTATCGAGGCCGCCGAACGTCGCGACGAATGACGACGGGGCGCCAAGAGAATCCTCCGGAGCGTACTCGCCGCCAGGGATGACGTCATCAGTGCCCGTCAACGCGACTGCAGTCGCAGTCATGTCGCCAGCAAACGCATCATTGAACGAGTAATCGCCGCCGAGGTTGGAGCTGTCGCCAAAATCAAACGCGTCAAGCGGATCGAGCTGGCCGGTGCGATTCAGGAAGGTCATGCTCTGCCCACCGGGGCCGGTCAGCGTCGCAACAAGGTCGCCAACCCAACTGTGGGTCATACCCGTCAGGACAACCGTGACGTCCTTGACCGCGCCGCTATTCAAAACTTCAACACTGCTGCTGAAGACCGAGTCAGGGGCGCCATCGCCGCCGGTCCCGACTGGCGGAACCAGACCGCCGGCGCCTTCAAGCCAGACCGTCTTGCCGGAGCTCGCCGCAGCGATCGAAGTTGTGGCGGCCAGCGCCAAACCCGTGATCGCAATTAAAGCTGTCTTAGACATGTTTCTTCTCTCCTTGGTTTCTCACAAAAAATTATGTGACTCATGCAAATACACACCACCGCCACTTCGGCGCCGATGAAAAGGTTCCACTGCGTTTGCTGAGACCCCCGTCCAGGCACACTCCCCAAGGCGCGCTTCCCTAGCGCCCATCAGGCAAAAAATACAGAATGTGCTGTGAACGTGTTCCAACCTCCGACAGACAGAGTGTTCCCTTCCTAAAGAGATTATTACCACGACTTCCCATCCCCCGCAACCAGTAAACTCCGTATTGCCCTCATAATCAGCAATACTGCCCTTCTTGTTCCCGGACCTGCCCGCACCCTGCCCAACTTCACGCGTTCGAGCTCATCACCCCGTCACCTCGTCAATCCCCTTCTGAATCTCCGCAGCCACCTCCCCCAGCTCAGGGCTCGGAATCAGACTCGCCGGGTGCGTCACCACCACCACCCGCCCCCCCTCGACCGCCGCAAGCCCCAGCCCCTCCAGTTTCCCAACCGCCCCCCGCGCCCGCGCTGTATCATCACCCGGAGCAAAAAACACGATCACCCCCGGATCAATCCGCCGCAGTTCCTCACGATCCAGCGTCACATACGCACTCCCACGCTTGATCGCCGGCTCATATCCCATCGCCTCAATCATCTGCTGATGAAACGAGCCCGGCCCCGCGACATCCAGCGGCTCCATCCAATACACGAGCAACACCGTCCCCGCCCGCTCGCGCGCCGCCTCATCCGCCACGCCCCAAGCCCCCCGCATCTCCGCTGCCAGCTCTCCCGCCCGCTCCCGCGCTCCAGCATCTCCGACAACCTCCGCCACACGCACCGTCGCCTCCGCCACATCCTCCAGCGTCAACAACCCAAAGTTCTCAAGCTCCCACCCCTCGCGCTCAGCCAGCTCCGCCAACCGCGCCGGCGGACCCCGCGAGCCCCACTCCATCAGCACATGCGTCGGCTTCACCCGCAGCAGAGTCTCATAGTCAATCCCCACCTGATCTCCCCCTGTCGGCAACCCCTCATCCAAAAACGCATCACTCCCATGCCGCGCCACAATCAACTCCTCCAGCCCCAGCGCCCGCATCGTCAGCCCAATCGCCGGCGACAGGGCCGCCACCCGCACATCGCTTGCTTCACTTCCCCCCGTGCTCCCCATCTCACTGTCTGATGATCCCCCACATCCCGCGCATGCAATCATCACCATCACAGCTGCACACTGCGCGATCGCCCGTCCTATCGCCCTCACGTCCGCTTCATCACAATCGCCCCATCAATCGCCGCCTGAAGAGCCCTCAGCTTCTCTTCGCCGAGCAACGCAAACGCCCACGTCCTGCTCCCCGCCACATCTCTACTCGCCAGCTTCTTCTCCACCTTCCCAACCTCAGCCTCCAGCTCCCCAAGCTCCCCAGCCCGCTCCCGTCGATACTGCGTTAAGAGTTCCTGCGCCTGCCCATACAGCTGCGCCCGCGCCTCACTCCCCCGTGCCGCCGCATCTATCTCCCGCACCAATCGCGCCCGCTCCCCCTCAAGCTCAGTGCTGCCAATCATCCCCGGATGATGCCTCGCATGATGCGCCCGCCACTTCGCCCGCGCAAAGTCCTCCTCGGTCACGTCACCCCCAGGCAAATCCATGCGAACTGTCGCCGTCACCAGCGCCGCCGGCGCCAGCCGCTCACCAAGCCACAACGCAAACCACCGCTCCGTCGCCTCGTCATACGCCGCCCCGCCCGTTCCATGAATAAAAAGTTCGCACCCCGCCAGTCGCACGATCCCCGTCAACAGCATCGCGCGCGGCGCCAACTTCTCAATCTTCAATCCACCCAATTCCCCTGCAAAAACTCGCCTCCGCGTCCCATCCGCCCCAAGTCTCCACAACGGCAACTCAATCAGGTCAACATCATCGCTCATCGCCAGCGCTCCCACACCAGCCCCGCCAACTTCCGTCACCGCTTCATTAAACGACCGCGCCGCGCGTCCCGGATCGCGCCGCATCATTTCGACCAACTCCCTAAAGAGCGTTGTTTTGTGCAATTCCGTCGCAAAAAGAGTTGGCGCCGGTTCAACAAACCGCTCCAATAAATCATCCAGCGCACCGCTGACCTGCCGCGCCGCCGTTGCCTCTCCCTCATTCTTGCGCAGCGCTGCAATCACGCTCGCCGCCCCCTCCCGGGCCGACTCAGTCGCCGCATCATCAACACACGCGCCTTCTCGAACAACCATCGCCGGCAACCGTCCCGCCGCCTTGTCGCCATGCCCTGCATCGCTCTGTGCAACTGACAGCTCCCGCCGCACCAGGCCTTTCGGTGTCTGCGCTGGATACGCCAGCCTTTCTCCATCAAACGCATCCTGATCAGGCACAAGCCACACCGCGCTGGCGCCAAACCGCTCACTCGCCTTGGCGCCCGCCAGTCGCTTCGCCAAAATTCCCGCGTGCCAAAACTCCGCCTGATGTCCGCTCATCACGATCGGCTCGTCTGTAGGGAGTCCAAGCTCGCGACGAAACTGCTCCGCCCGCCCAGCCTTTCGTCCCGCCCACGCCCGGCTGATCAACTCCCCCCAACCCGCCGCCGCCGGCTCAAGTCGCACTTCAACACTGGCCGCGCGCTCAGATTCTCGCGCGCAGCTCGTCGCCGAGCCTCGCACCATTTCTTTCGGCGCTTCGCAACAGTGCCCAATGTTCATGAACATCGTTCCTCGCCCGCGCTCATCGCTGCTCCCGCGCACAACCGCACTGGTTCATCACTCTCTCGCTCGCTCTGCGCAATCGCCTCATCCAGCACACGCCGATAGTGAGTGATCCTCGTCTCCGGATCATTTAACGGCCCGCCAAACGTGCGATTCGGATCGTTATAAATCAGCCGCACCGGAATCTCTGTGATCCGCAGCCCCGCTGCCCCCGCCTGGGCCCAGAACTGCATCGGAAACGCATACCCATCCTCCGACAACTCCAACCTGCGCACCGCCTCAACTCGATACGCCTTAAACCCGCAAAATGCATCCGTGAGCGTGAGCCCCAGGCGTTCATTAATCTCCCGCGTGATTTCGCCATTGATTGACCGCCGATCTGCGGGCGGCGAATCTCCATTTTCATCCTTCTCTAAATACCGCGACCCGCTCACCACGTCCCATCGCCCGGAACGCGCCGTCTCGATGAACATCGGAATCGCAGCAGGCTCATGCTGTTCATCGCAATCAATCGTCACCACCCAGTCATACCCATCGACGCACGCCCACCGGAACGCATCCTGCAAGCTGCGCCCATACCCCCGATTCTCCGCATGCCGAATCACCTCCACCCGGTGCTTGCCAAGCAAACAAGGCGTCAAATCAGTCGATCCATCATCAATCACCAGCACATCCGACGCGTATTCGCGCACCCGCGCCAGCACTCGATTCACATACTTCTGCTCGTTGTAAACCGGAATCGCTACAAGTGTCCGCACAAACAATCCCTTTCGCGTTTCCTTACACAAAACTGATCAACAAAATCAGGACCCAATCGTAGGCGTTAAAACCAACCTCGCTCCATCTCCCTTCAACCATCATCGAGCTTCTCTATCAGCGTCCCTTCATCCCAAACCTCCACACCCAGCGCCTGTGCCTTCTCCAGCTTCGATCCCGCCTTCTCCCCAGCGATCAGGATATCCGTCTTCTTCGACACCGATCCCGACACCATCGCGCCCAAATCACGCAGCCTCTCCGACAGCTCCTCACGCTTGAATCCTTCCAGGGTTCCCGTCAGCACAATCTTCTTCCCATTGAAAAACGAAACCTCACCCGCTGCCGACGCCATCTCAGAATCCAGCCCAACGCCCTCACCGCCCAGCCCGGCAAACGCTGCCCTGCCGACTTCGCTGTGCAGATAGTCAAACAGCACACGCGCTCGCACCGGTCCAAACCCTTCGATGCTTTCAATCTCCTCAAGTTTCGCGCGTTTCAGCTCTTCCACATTCCGAAACTGCTTCGCCAGCAACCGAGAGTTTGCCGATCCAATGTGCCGAATCCCCATCGAGCCCAGCAATCTGCCCATCCCCCGCCCTTTCGCCGCTTCAACCCCCGCAAGCAGGTTCTCAACCTTCTTCTCTCCCATCCGCTCCAGCGTGAGCAACTCCTCCCGATGATTCTTCAGCCGGAACACATCTGTAAACGATTCCAGCGGAATCGCTGATTCCTCCCGAATCTGATCAATCGTCTTTTCGCCCAGCCCGTCGATATCCATCTGCGTGCGTCCAGCGAACCAGATCAGCCGCTCGCGAATCTGCGCCGGACACTCCGGGTTCACGCACCGCCGCGCTGTCTCCTGCTCGGATTCAAAATCACCCGCCTCTTCAAGCTCGGATGGTTCAATCTCGACCGGCCCCGCGCACACCGGACATTCGACAGGCGCCTTGATCCGCCGCACACCCTTCTTTCGCTCCGCCAGCACTGGCTCAATCACCTGCGGGATAATCTCCCCCGCCTTCTCCACCACCACCACATCCCCGATGCGAATGTCCTTGCGCCGAATTTCACCGAAGTTGTGCAGCGTCGCATGCTGAACCGTCGTCCCCGCAAGCAGCACCGGCGCCATCACCGCCCGCGGGGTGATCTTCCCCGTTTTGCCCACCTGCATCTCAACGCGCTCAAGCTTCGTCGTCTTCCGCTCCGCCGGGTATTTGTACGCAATGCACCAACGCGGCGACTTGCTCCGCACACCAAGCTCATCCTGCAAATCAAATCGATTGACACGAATCACAACGCCGTCCACCGCAAACGGAAACGTGCTGCGCATGGTGTCAAACGCTGCAATCGCCTCGAGCGACTGTTCCTCACTCCGCACAACCTTGAGATGTCCTCCGACCGGAAGCCCAAGCTTGCCAATCCACTCAAGAAATCCGGAAAAGGTCACGGGCGTTTCTCCGCCGGCAATCTCCCCGCGCCCATGCGGGCTGAAAGCGAGCTTCCGCTTCGCAGTCACCTTCGGATCAAGCTGCTTAAGTGTTCCAGCGCACGCGTTCCGCGGGTTCATGAATGGCTCATCCCCCGCAGCCTCCCTCTCACGATTAATCCGTTCAAACTCCTTGAGCGGAATATAAACTTCGCCCCGCACCTCCAACACCTCCGGCGCCGCAGCCTGACTTACATCCAGCGCCAGAGGAATGCTTCGAATCGTGCGCACATTCGCTGTCACATCATCCCCGCGCTCCCCGTCCCCCCGCGTCACCGCCCGAACAAGCTGCCCCTTCTCATAACGCACGGAAAGCGCCACGCCGTCGATCTTCGGGTCAGCCGTACACTCGAGCTCGTCATTCTCACCAAACAGCTCGGCCTCACTCGCGCCGAGCAACTTCCGCACCCGCGCAAACCACGCCCGCAAGTCCTCCGCGCTGTAAGTGTTATTAATGCTCAGCATCGGCGCCGCATGTTCGACCGTTTCAAATCCGGCGACCGGCTCGCCGCCGACTCGGCGGGTCGGGCTGTTGGGGTCGGCGAGCTCGGGGTGGGCGGCTTCGAGGTCGGCAAGCTCGGCGAGGCGCCGATCGAACTCAGTGTCGGACATAATGGGTTGGGCGTCGGTGAAATAGGCGCGGTTGGCGGCGCGGAGGCGTTGGCGGAGGTCGGCGATTTTGTCGGCGGGGTCCATGTGGGGTTATGGTATCGGCGTGCGGCGTGCGCCTCATCTACCGGGTTTGTGCGCGGCGTCTACCTCGCTGGTGCGCGATTTGCGATAGTGTGTGCGCACCGTGACGACGCCGAAAGCGCACAACTCTGGTTCATTAGCGCGCATCATCGACGGGCGCGCGCTTGCTGGCGCCCTGCGGCAGGAGACGAGCGAGCGGGTGAAACAACTCGCTTCGTGCGGCCAATCTGTGCGCCTGGATGCGGTGCTTGCGTGCGGACCCCAGAGCGCTGCGGGGGTTTACGCTGAAAATCAGGGTGTGGCGTGCCGGGAGATCGGGATCGAATATAAGCTGCATACTCTTCCTGAGAACGCGGGGTTTGATGAGATTGCGGGGCAGGTGCTGCTTCTTAATAAGGATGAGGATGTGTCCGCGGTGATGGTGCACATGCCATTGCCGGCGGGGGTGGATCCATACAAAATTTATCAGCTGATTGATCCTGAAAAGGATGTTGAGGGGGTGAACCCTTCCAACATTGGCAACGTTGTGTATGGGCGATCGACGTTGGCGCCGTGTACAGCGTTGGCGGCGCTGGCGATGATTGAAACGACGGGTGTTGAGCTGCGCGGGAAGAAGTGCGTGGTGGTAGGGGCTTCAAATATTGTGGGCAAGCCTATTGCGGCGCTCCTGATGAAGTATGAAGCGACGGTGGTTTCGTGCAATAAGTTTACCAAGGATTTAGCGAGCGAAACGCGCACGGCGGATGTTTTGGTGTGCGCAGCGGGGGTGCCGGGGTTGATCACGCGCGACATGGTGCGGGCGGGGGCTGTGGTGATTGATGTTGGCACAACGCGCGTGACGGATGAAGCGGGCGAGACAAAAACAGTGGGGGATGTTGATTTTGACGCGGTGCGCAGGGTGGCGGGATGGATCAGCCCGGTGCCTGGCGGCGTGGGGCCGATGACGGTGGCGATGCTCTTAAGGAATGTGGTTGACGCGGCGAGTGGGCGGTAAGGCGATCTTGTCAGTTTGGGTCTGATGTCATGACAATAGTCTCCCAGCCGTCGTATGTGCCCTGATGTTGCTCAGCCAGCTCGTTTAATGTGATTATGATTTCATGAATGTCATTCAACTGGACAGAATCGACGCGATGGAACTGAAGACCGAATTCGGTGTCGTCGTTCCTTGCCTCTAACTCGATGGTTTCAAACTCCAATGCTTTCACAGCTTTGGCGAATGTTGCTCGCGTCTTGGTGTTTGGGAAGTAGGCCCAATGGTCGACGCGGCGAGGCGCGGTCAGGGGGTCGCCGTTGCTGGCAAGGCTTTCCACTACACGTCTGTCTTGTATCCATTGCATGCGTTCTGCATTTGGAAAAAGAAAATCTCGGTAGTACGACCATGAGGAGTTTTTCTGAGTGATGATTTCGAATGCTCTGTTGGTTGATGCGAGTGCGGCTGTCGCAAGATGCGTTAGCGCATCGGTGAGATCAGGCGGCCCCATGAATGTGAGCTGCCAGAGGCCGTTGTTTCTCACTCGGCCGATGTAGAGCATTCCAGCTTGCTGGGCAGCGGCGGATATCTCATCTTCAACTGGATAAAGAGCATCCGCTTCTTCGTTCGCGCCCATGCCATGCTCGTTTGGATGGGCCATTTTGATATCGACGATGTAGAGCGTGTTTTCGGCTGCGTTGGCTGAATATTTCCAGAGCGCGAGATCAAGGAAGATAGAGGCTGGGGCGTCATCGACGTTGCATGAATAGAAATCCCAGTCCGTTTCCATCAATTCCTCCGTGGCGATTGGCTGTGATGTTCTTTCTTCAGCAATAGGAAATGTGTTATCTAGGTTTGATGCCGGTATGACGCTGAGGCAGATTCCGCCTATTATTTTAGCAGCGCTATTGAGAAGTATTTGCAATGCAGGCATCGAGCTATTCTATGCAGTCATCTTGGAGGCGCCAGCTTGGAGGCGCCAGCGAAGGGATGAGCCGGTGATGGGCAGTTCTGTTCGGATACAAACGAGGCCTTGGGAAAGCTGCTCGCTTGGGTTTATGTACGGAGCAAATCTTGGCGCATCGACTTCAACATTATTTCAGATCACGGGTGTTTATAAAGCTCCACCATATCTTGATGGCGCAGATCACAGTAGCGCAGGCTGGCAGGGGGCAGCTTTGGAGGCATTTCAGCAGAGTTGCATGGTATTGCAATTGTACAAGTTCAATTCACAGTTGCGTGGAAAATCGAAGGCTCGACCGTTCAATTCTAAAAAAGGGAGTTCGAAATGGAGAGCGATGATGGGTAGTGCGCGATTGATGATGGTGGTTGTTTTGGTCGGGTGGAGCGGTGCAGCAGCGGTTGCGGAGCCTGAGGGGATTGATGTTCAGATGAAGGAGGCTGAGCATCGACGGGTGATGGTGCTGGCGGAGCACAACGGGGCGCCGACGGTTGTGGGGGAGCGTGTGATTGCGGTGTATGAATATGATGAGACATTGGAGGCGCGGTGCGGGGAGATGGAGCCCGAGGAGAGGCTAAAGCATCTGCCGTGCTATGCGTTTGAAGCGATTCAAGCCAGGCAATCAGGTGATCTTGACGAAGTGCGTAAAATCTATGAGCCGGGGGCGGACTTGGATGATTTTTTTCCTCGTGGTGAGGATGGAAAACCAACCTCTGGGTATTACGAGGAATGTGCGAGTTTGTTCCTGACTGAGCATGCGCTTTGGGATGAGTATGCGCAGGTGAAATTTGGCAGTGTGAAGCTTGACGGGACTCGTTATAACGTGACGGGGTGGGTATTTGCGCGGCGTGATCCTGAGACGGGAAAGTGGCGCGGCACTCAAAATCCAGCTTTGCTGAACTATCCGTTCAACACGATGCACAGCGAAGACGTGATTGAGGCCGCGCCGGCGGGTCTGCGGGCGTTTCGATTGTCGCTTGGAGAAGAGGCGACCTCGCAGGGCAGCAAGTATGTGATTGCGGAGGAGCTGGCGGATCGGTCGGAGATCGAGTGGGACGACATCATCGTGTATGTGGGGGAGGAGAAGTTTGAGCATAGCGGCGAGCCATTTGTGACGATTGAGGCGTCGAAGCTGGACGCTGCCGCAAGGCAGCTGCAGAAGGCGCTGAAAACGCACATGGCGTTGTGTCTGACGGATGATGTGAAGCCGGAGGAGTATCTGAAGCTATGGTCGCCAGCCGCGCATAAACGCATTATGCGCACTATCATTGATCCGGTTCTTCACTATCATGCGCAAGAAGAAGATTCTCCATTTCGACACCACGTCGTCGGATTTCCCGGAAAAAACATAGGGGGTGAGAAGGATATTGCGCTGATGCGCGTTGTGACACGCGTGTTTACGGATCGTGGCGTGATTACCTATGGAGTGACGCCGTCTCTGCCGAAGCAACTGCTTGAGATGCAGCCTGATAAAAAGCCAGGGCCTCGGGCGGTGGTGTTTTATCAGTTCACGCTTGATGATGGGTCGTGGGTGATGCTGTCTTCTTCGTGGGGCACAGGCCACTGGCGAGGGGCGCGGGATGATCTTGCTATGCGTGTGCTAGGTGATGTGATGGTGAAGGGAGTTGCAGAGACACTGACAAGAGGGGCGCGGGAGAAGATGTGGAAGGAAGAGCTTGAGCGTGAAGCGATGAAAGAAGAGAAGCCGGCGAAGGCTGGGTGAGTTTTTTGCAATAGGAGTTGTTGAAGAGCCGGTGTGCTGTTGATCTACTGCGGTGTTGTTGTTTCGCCGGCGTCGAACCATTCGATGCGGTCGTCGGTGAGGCGCCAGCGGAGGGAGGAGCCGGTGAGGGGGGCGGGGATGTTGGGCTGGAAGAGTGTGACCATGTTGCCGGGGGCGGCGAATGCTTCGGCGGTGTTGGAGATGCCGTTGTAGATGAGGCGGTCGGCGATGAGTTCGCGTTGGCCCTGGGCAGCGTAGACGGCGCCGGAGGCGGTGAGGCGTTTGACTTGGGGGGCGCCGGTGGTGGCGCCGGGGTCATTGGGGAGGTTGTTTGCTGCTAATTCTGCTTCGAGCTGGGCGCATTCGAGGGTGGTGACTGTGTTGGACTCGAGGGCGCGTTGTCGGATGCGGACGCGATCGGTCATGCGGGCGAGGCCGACGGCGCGGTTGACGAAGAAGGCGCCGTCCCATTCGAAGAGGGTGGTGCCGCGCGGGGTTTTGATGGCGTTGTCGTTGTTTTCGTTTTGGCGAGAGGCGCGGCGATCCTCGAAGAGAAGGCGGCCGGCGCCGGGGGTTGTGAGTGTGTTTGCTTCAGCGTCGAGGTGGATCTCTGCGCTTTCGAGGAAGGCGAGGCGATCGAGTTTGAGGCCGGACTCGGTGGTTGGATCGGCGATGTAGCGGCGAGCTTCGACCTGGGCGACGCCGTCATCAGCGGTGGCGTTGGACCAACCATAGACGACGGCGTTGAGCAGTTTTACTTGGCTGTCTGTGTCCAGTGGGTCTGTTGGTGTTTCGGCGTTTTCGAGCGCGTCGGCGGATTGTTGTGCGCGGTTGTTTTGTTCAAAGGCGCCAGGGGTGAAATGGAGGGCGATGCGCTGGCCTCGGGCGACATCGCGGGCGAAATCATCGGGCTCGGTGGTGGCGATGCAGTCGCCGACAAACTCTGCGAGGCCGGTGCGGTCGTCGTAGCGCATTGATCGGGAGCACTTGACCTGGACGCGTTCGTAGCCGATGCCGGCGTTGCGGGGTTGGGAGTAGTTGAAGACGCTTTGGCCGAAGACGGTGAGGGTTGCATCGCGCTGGTTGAAGCGCATGGAGCCGGCGGTGATTGAGCCATCCTGATAGCGGGCGATGGCGGGTTCGCCGAATAGTTCGAGTGTTTCGTCGATCCAGGAGGCGCGGAGATGGTCTGCGTAGGCCTCGGGGCCGGTGTTTGTTTTGACGATGACATCGTAGTCGGCGCTGAAAGATTCAACGATGGTGGAGTCGTTGGCGGTCGCTAGGTGGACTTCGGCGAGTTGTGCCCAGAGTTCGTCGCCGCCGGTTGTTGCGTGGACGTCGCCGGCGGCGGTGATGACGCGGGGCGCCTGAGTGTTGGTGTTTGCGAGATCGAAGAGGGCGTCGATGCGTTTGGCGATGAGGCGACCTTCATCGTGAGCGTTGACCGCGACGCCGCCATCAATGATGAGCCGAGAGAGAGCAGGTTTGGCAGCGGCGTTGGCGTCGAAGATGGCGCGGAGGAAATCGCCATCAATGGTGGCGAGTTGATGGAGGACGGAGACGTTGTCATGGAAGAGGGCTTCGGTGATGAGAACAGGCGCGTTGGGGTTGAAGGCGCCGGCAGAGTCGCGGGCGAAGATGAGATCGCAGTGGTGGCGCCAGGAGATTTCGGGAGCGATTGTTTGCTCGTAGGGATCGGGGACATCGGGAGCGGCGGCTTTGCCAATGAGTCGGGCGACGCCTGGGCCGTGGAAGGCGCCGGCGGAGCTGGCGAGGTCGAAACTGAAACTGCCGCCGACGACTTCTGCGAGATCGGGTGCGGTGAGAACGACACCTTTTTCGCCGCGTCCAGCCAGTGTGAGCTGGCCGCGTGTTGCTGACGTGAGGAGCGCGGCGCCGGTGGCGGAAGCGCCGGACTTGGGGTCGGCGAGACTGACGACGCCTGAGGTCGGGCTTGAGAAGCGGGCGGCGAGATGATCCTCGCGGAGTTCAGCGGGAGTTTGCTGGATTGGGCGAAGTTCGAGCGGCCCGCCCCATGTGAGCGTGACGGGATCCAGAGTTGACTTGCGGGAGGGAGAAGTTGGCGCTGCGCTTGACGGTTCGGGGGCAGTACTTGTTTGAGATTTGGCATTGGCAGCGGCGTGGAAGATGGCGTCTGCGGGGAGGGCGCCATCGATGAGGCGGAGCCATGTTTCGAGGATGTCGGAGTCGAGTGTCGCGCCTTGGGAGGCGAGACGGATCGGGCCGCGGAACTCGGCGCGGTAGAGATCTTCGCGCGGGGGACGCGGGGAGTTTGATGAATTCGGATTGCGGGCGGCGCGTTTGTTGTTTGTGTTTTTTCTTTGACTCTCTTTTCGAGCGTCGGCGGGATCGTACTTCAGGAAGCCGGCGCCATCAGCGCGGAAGTAGGCGAGGCGCTTGCCGGGCTCATCGACGAGGGCTTTGAATCCTGTGAAGCGGACATCGATGCCTGGGGCGATGATGTGGACGGGATCGCGCGTGCTGACTTCTCCCGCGACGGAGCTGAAGGCGAGGGACTCAGTGGTGAGCGCGCCCAGGGAAGGGGGAAGGTCTGCGGCGGTGAGATCGGCGCCGAGTTTTTCACGGGCCGTCTGGATGGCGGGGATGTCGTCCAGGTGGAAGAGTTCGATTTTGGTTCCGGCATAGAAACGGCCGGACTCGGGCTCTGCGCTTCCGGGCGGGCGGAACAAGCTGGCGGATTGTGCGCGGATGTAGACAGGGCCGGAGCCAAGGGGGTAGATCCAGGCTTGTGGTTTGGTGACGCGAACGCGTCCGCCGGCGAGTGGCTCGAGCTTTTCGTAGAAGAGTTCGTAGGCGATGCGCTCGGGGTCTGTTTTGTCGTAGCCGACAATCCATGCGTTGGCGCCTTGCTCGACGAGTGAGATCACTGCTTCGGTTGGCTGTGTGAGTTTGGTGATGTCGATGGCGGGGGTTTCGCCTATGTCAACGGCGGCGATGTTCTCGTTGACATTTGTATTGGCGCGGCGCGTGGAGAGCGCGGACCATGCGAAGAGTCCGATCCCGAGAGTCAGGGTCGCGAGGACAGCAAAGATGCCAAGACGAGCGGAGGACATGATCGGCAAGTGTAGAGGGTGTGTTGCAGCTTGACGCCCCTGATTTGGCCCGACCTGCGGGGAATGGGCGAGATGGGTGAAGCTGGGTGGCGATGTGCGTCGCTTCTTGCGTGTGAGAACGCTTGAGTTGGCTCAGCCTTGCCCGCGTCCGGCGCCGCCTCGTCCACCCCCGCGCCCGCCCCGCATGCCGCCGCCGTTTTTGAACATTTCGCCCATGAGGGCACCTGACTGGGCGTTGCCGGACTGGAATTGGGAGTTCATTTGCTCGCGCATGCGGGTGCGCATTTCTTCGAGGCGCTCGGCGCGATCTTCGTCGGTCATTTCTTCGCGCTGGCCTCGATCGCGCGGTGGGCCGCCGCGGAAGCCGCCGAAGTCTGGGGTTTCGCCACGAGCGACGGCGCGGGCGATGTCCGCCATGCGCTGTTGCATGAGGGCGCGCATCGCGTCGCGTGTTTCCTCGTCGCGGAATATGGCGCGGCGATCGTCTTCGGGGAGATCGCGCAGGAGGTTGGCGGCTTGCTCGGCGTATGCGGATTTTCGTTCTGAACTCATGCGGTCGAATTTGGGGGAGGCCATGACAGCAAGGGCTTCCTCGGCGGTGTTGGGCAGACCCGGTGTCGAGAACGCGGAGGCTGCCCACAGACCGCCGCTGATCGCGCCGACGGCGACAATGACGGAAACAGCGATGACGATGCGTTTGGTCTTGGTAGACCACTTCGCGTCGATGGGCGTGCGTCCGGTGTTGAGTTGCTCGTCGAGGTTGATTCGTTCGGGCATGGCGTGCGTCTCGTGTTATGGATTGATCCCGCCGACGCGGCCGTCGGCGAAGAGGAAGTTTCGATCGTTGTGAAAGAAATCGACCTGAATGATTTTGCCTTCCTGGGTTTCAAACTCACCGCCGTCGTAGTCGCTGATGACGGGTATATCGGTCGGCTGCATTTTGAGGAAGCGGAAGAAGAAAGTTTCTTCGATGGTTCTGCCCGAGAGGGCGACGGTGTAGACGTAGGAGGAGCCGCCGATTTTGATTCGGCCGTCAGATTGATGCTCGATTTCGTAGACGGAGTTGTCGCCGGGACATTTCCAGACTTTGGATTCTTCGCCGTCGAGATAGGAGGCGAGAGCGCTTGGGAGTGAGGGGTCTTCGTCGGCGCTGAGCCAGGGGTTGGGCATGTACTTGGCGGTGGGGAAGCGATCGGCGTTGTCGTGGAGGTGCATGGTGAATGCCTGCCAGAGGCTGTGCATGTTGGCCTGGCAGGCGGTCCGGCGGGCGGAGTCCATGACGCGCGGGAGCGTGGGGATCAGAATTCCCAGGAGGACAGCGATGATTGAGATCGAGACGAGAAGTTCGATAAGCGAGAAGCCGCGCACGATTCGGGGTGTGCTTTGGCGCAGGAACAGCTTGGGCTTGGGCGGACTCATTGTTGGCAGAACGTGGCTGGGGCGTGTGGCATTGCCAGGAGTTTGGCGCTTTGTGCGAAAAGAATCGCCGCGGGTGTGTTGCATTCGTGGTCTTCAGTTCTGAATGAGCTTGAGCGCGACGAGATCCTGGACATCGAGGATGCCGACGGGGTGGCGCTGTTCGTCAACGACGGGAATTTCGTCAGCGCGATGTTCGCGGACCATTTGCACAGCGTCGCGTACGACCGCGGCAGCTGGAAGGGCGCGGGGGGAACGGGTCATGACGTCGCTGATCGGCTTGGAGAGATGGGCGGGATTTTCGAGGACGAGGCGGCGGAGGTCGCCGTCGGTGAAGAGACCGACGAGGCGGTTTGAATCATCAACGATGACGAGGGCGCCAGGGCGTCGGGGGCCGGAGGCGGATTCGAGGGCTTGTTGTACGGAGAGGTTTTCACGTACGACGGGGAGGTTGTCACCGACGGTGAAGCGGAGGATGTCCGTGATGGGGCGGAGAAGGTCGCCGAGCAGTCCGCCGGGGTGGCGTTTGGCGAAATCATCGGGGCTGAATGCGAGGCGGCGGCTGGCGGCGAGCGCCAATGCGTCGCCGAGGGCGAGTGTGGCGGTGGTTGAAGTTGTGGGCGCAAGAGCAAGCGGACAGGCCTCTTCGACGACGCCGATGCCGAGTGAGACGGTGGCGAGGCGCTCGAGGGGGGAGTCGCCGCGGCCTGCGGTGATGGTGATGATGGGCAGGTTGTCCTGGCGCAGGATGGAAGCGAGGGCGACGACCTCGGGTGTGGCGCCGGAGTAGCTGAGGGCGAGGAGTGTGTCATCGCGGCGGATGCGGCCGAGATCGCCGTGGACAGCGTCGGCGGGGTGGACCCAATGAGAGGGGACGCCGAGACTTGCGATGGTGGCGGAGATTTTTTGACCGATGACGCCTGACTTGCCCATGCCAGCGACGACGAGGTTGCCGCCGGAGTTTTTGCGGGTGACGATAAGATCGACGGCGTCGTGGAAACTTGGGGGGAGGTGGTCAGCGAGGCGGAGGACGGCCTCTGCTTCGGCGCGGAGGGCGCGCTGGGCGAAGGCGCGTTCGTCGGCGCGGGGGTTCTCGGTGGGGGCGCTGGCAGAGGGCTCGATGATGACGGGACGAGCTTTCGTGTTGGTTTCGTGTTCGTTCATAGAGGGGGACTTTGGGGCTCTTGCTGGCAGTCATTGAGAACAGAGGCAGGCTGACAGGAGAGGGAAGGGTACACTTGCCGGACCGGCTGGTCAGAAAAACATGCTTACAGAAGATTACAAAGTTCGGTTGGACGCTTTTGAGGGGCCCCTCGACCTGCTGCTGCACCTGATTCGGCGTGCGGAGGTGGAGATTACGGACATTCCGATCGCGGAGATCACCGAGCAGTATCTGCATCATGTGCGCGAGATCGAGCAGGTGGACATTGATCTGGCGGGCGAGTTTCTGGTGATGGCTGCGACGTTGATGGAGATTAAATCGCGGATGATCGCGCCGCCGGAGAGGCAGGGGGATCTTGATGAGCTGGCTGGCGGGGAGGGAGAACAGGCGAGCGCGGGCGATCCTCGGCGGGAGCTGATTGAGCAGTTGATGCAGTACAAGCGATCGCGCGAGGCGGCGCTGACGCTGGCGGAGCTGCAGCGCGAGTGGGAGTTGCGGGCGCCGACGGGGCGGATGGCGATCAATCGTGAAGCTGTGGCGGAGGCTGCCCGCGAGAGAGCTGAGGCGGACCTTGATGATCTGGATCTCTACGACATCGTCGAGGCGTTTGAGCGGATCGTTGAGACGGTGGATTTCACACACCTTGGCGAGCACCATGTGCATGGCGAAGATGATGTGCCGCTCGAAGCGTATGTGGATCAGATTCTGGAGCGGCTTGTGGGGGATGGAGCGCGCGGGGGAGTGGGGCGGGTTGTTTCGTTTCGATCGCTCTTTGCTGAGCAGGGTCGGATGGAGATGATTGGTTTGTTTATCGCGACGCTGGAGTTGGTGCGGCGCGGGGCGGTGCGTGTATTACAGGATGATCTGGAATCGGATGTGTGTGTGGAGCTGGTGGACGCGGCGCGGGCGGATGTGTCGGAGGGGGCGGATGGGTTTGGGGGGAAAGAGGCGGGGTAGTTCTAGGAATAAATCTGAACAACCAATGTCAACAGAGGAAAACAAAGAGATCGTGTTCTTGTTTGGGGAAGATAATTGTTTGAAGATTTATAAGCTCCATCATCATGTCTGTCGTTCATTGGAGCCCTGGATGGTACGCGAAGGCATATTCAATGCATTTTCTGTTGACGGCGGAAGAGTTCGGGTATGTGTCACTGACTCCGATGACGATCAACAAGGAACGATTTTTCTTGAGCGAGAAGAAGCGACGCGGGGATCAAGAGAAGAGTTGGTTCGCAGGATCAAGAGGTTCCTTGCCCTGTCCGGTTGTATTCCGATTGCAATGCATGATTATGAACTTGAAAAAGCTGTTCGGACAGCGATCAATACCTACGGGTATTCGAAGTGGTGATTATTATCACATGCTCGTAGCGCTTGGGATGGTTTTGGACGAACTGGTGGTTTTGAAGTGTTTTCTAGAAATCGATTAACGCGCGAGTCAGACGAGCTGTCGAATGTGGTGCATGATCTCTATTTTGACGCAGATGCCTTGAAAACACAGATTGGCGCTTCGGTTGTCACCATTCCGCTTTCACGCAAGCACAAACTTCCGCCGGAGATGGAGTTGATCTTTCGCAATGTGTCGGCGATGAAAATTCTCGACACGGAGAAGATTGGTATGTACGACATCAATGTAATTGATATCGATATATTTCAACGAAACGCGACGATCATTGGTTGTATTCCGATTCGTGTCATAATCCGAAGTGATCGACGCCTTGACATCGAGGTTCGTCCGACCGGAACGCCAGCAGAGTTTGGAGGGGACGAGGCGGGGTAGAGATTGGAAGCTCAATGAAGAGGACATCCTGTATGCAAGCGATACTGGTGCGGATTGGGGTGGATCATTCGTATGGGGGCTGGAACTCACCTGTTGATCCGGAGACAGGTGAGTTTGTGTATGTGCCGATCCCTGAAAAATCAGGAACAACATTTCATCCCGGGTGCGATCGCCGATACGAAGAGATCATTCCGTCGCTGGAGACATTCGCAGCAGAAGTCGGGCTCGATTTATTCAAGGATCTTCGGTGTCCATCAGAGTTGCTTCAACTTTCAATGCATCTGGATCCTGACTTTGAGCGTCTAACGTATGGCGATGTCGGAGATCGTCGTGGTTCGCACATTCGATCTTTCGAGGAAGATGATCTGCTGGTGTTTTACGCAGGGCTGCGCCCATGCCGGCGATGTGATCACAAACTGATCTACGCTTTGGTCGGCTTGTTTGTTGTCGACGAGGTTGTTGACGCATCAACGATTCCTGCGCATCGCTTTGCAGAAAACGCGCATACAAGAAAATGTAAGCGTGGGGAATCCGACATCGTTGTGCGAGCAAAGCCTGCTCATTCGGGTCGTCTTGATCGATGCATTCCGATCGGAGAGTACCGGAACAACGCGTACCGGGTTCGGAATGACTTACTTGAAATCTGGGGCGGTCTGAGTGTTAAGGATGGGTATATCCAGCGCAGCGCCCGCCCGCCGCGCTTTCTTGATGCATCACGCTTTGGTCGATGGTTCGATCAGCAGGATGTCAGTCTGCTCACTGAGAACAACTCTTGCCAGCGGGAACCCGCTCCCGTCATTAAGGAACCCTCTCCCATTATTATGGTTCACCTTCGCCGCCCGGTTCGTGGAAATCCGAATGAGATGCGATCCGATCCGTTTTGGGAGTTCGGTAGTTTTGGTTGCACTAAGTGTCATCATCGCAATCTGATGAATCCGAAACGCATCAATGAATTGGCAGGCGCTCAGTTGGCCTTTGCACAGGGGGGCAAGCGCGGGTTTCGCCTTGTGATGCTGACGCCGCCTGTTGAAGTTGTGCGCCACAAGGATCGGTGTGAGCTTCAATGGAGCCCGTCCGAGATGCCGTTCAGATATGACGAGGCGCCGCTTCTGATTGATTCAGACGGCGAAAGCGATTTTCCACAACTGCGTCGTATGATTCGGACTGTCGAGCGATCAGGCTGGCCGGCTCGATTTTCGAGCAAGTTCCGGTCGAGACGAATGCCATTGCGATTAGACGTTGCTGCGGAGTTAAGCAGGGGGTATCAGAAGGCGAGAAGGACTGCATCTCCATCCGCGATTGCCAGCGGATACGAGGAGGCGTTGCCGGAACTTCCCAATGTGGTGGATGGAAATCGGCGGCGAACCTACGACCGATTTCGGAAAAAAGCGAGAACCAAAAGTCGAACGTCAGGCTGCGGGCGGTGTTGAAATATTGCCGGTGCGGACTTTGGCGGAAGCTTCGGTGTTGAGAAGTCGATCGACTGCGGCACAGTCGGATGTCGGGTGTTCGCTTGTCATGGGCTGCGCAGTGACGTGATCGGGGGGCTGCTGTTTTCGGAAGGCGCGTTTTCGGACGTGGCGAGACTCGTACAAACGGAACAGACGGCGGGATTCTGAGGGCACAACCTTCGCTACAGGGCTTCTGAATTGGAGACTTCCATTGAAGGGCGAGTGGTTTGCTGCGCGAGCAGCAGGGCGAGGCGCCCTGAGCATGGAGGCGAGGACGATGCTGTCAATCAATAACAATCTAGCGGCGATGTTTGGCGTTCGCAGGCTTGGGATGTTTAATAACCAGTTGACGACATCGCTGACGCGGCTGTCCACCGGACTGCGCATCAACAGCGGCGCCGACGGGCCGGCGGGGCTGATTGCGTCTGAGAATTTTTCGGCGCAGCTGGCTTCTCTTTCAGCGGCGACGGACAATGCGGAGCGCGCGAACTTTGTGCTGAACACTGCGGACGGCGGGCTCTCACAAGTTGGTGGGCTGCTTGGCGATCTCAATGGAGCGGTGGTGCGCGCGTCGAACACAGCGGGCCTTTCCAGTGGCGAGCGCGATGCGCTGCAAATTGAAGTTGATTCAATACTCAGTTCAATTAATCGCATCGCTGGAGGGACGACCTTCGGCGGGAGCAGGCTGATTGACGGGAGTCGGTCGTTCAAGGTTGAGAATGTTTCGGATCAGATCGCGAGTGTTGAAGTGTTTGGCTCGAATATTGGGCCGGGCGATTCGGCAGTTGTGAATGTTGAGGTGACGCAGGCGGCGGAGGCGGCGGCGCTGGCGCTTTCATTCGGCGGGGGGAATGTTGATCTTGGAGGCTCGGGCGGAGAGTTTGTGTTCGAGGTTTCGGGCGCGGAAGGGAGCGCGGAGATTACGGTTTCTTCCGGCGAGAGCCTGGATGACATCGCGGCGGCGATCAATGCGCAGAGCGACTCCACCGGCGCGACGGCGAGCGTTTCCGGCTCGACTGTGATTGTGCATACGGATCAGGCGGGCGCGGATGAGTTTGTGTCGATTGAGATTATTGATGACGGCGGGTTGAGTTCGTCGGCGCCGGCTGGGGCTGGCGTGTTTGGGTTTGTTGAAGGGGATCCGAGCACGATCGACGCGGCGCTGCTTGCGGCGTTTACCGACGGGGCGACGGCGACCGATGAGGGCGTTGATGTCGCGGGGAATATCAATGGCGTTGAGGCGCAGGGCGATGGGACGACCTTAAGCATCGACACCGTTGGGCTCTCAATTTCGATTGATCTGGCGACGAGTTCGACTGATGGGGCTGCGAACGCGATGACGGTGGGGAGTGTGAACCCGTTTAGCGCGACGGGCGGGGCGCTCTTTCAGATTGGTCGCGATCTTGGACCGGGCGGGCGGATTGGTTTGGGGCTGACAGATGCGCGCACGTCGAGTCTGGGTTCGATACTGAATGGGGGCCAGCGGTTTTCGCTTTCGGATCTTGGGGCGGGGGGATCGCTGAGCCTTTCGTCGGGGAATCTGGGGTTGGCGCAGCGGTCGATTGGAGCGGCGATCAGCTCGGTCGCGACGGGGCGCGGGCGCATCGGCGCGGCGCAGCGGAATACGATCGGGCCGGCGATTAATGGGATCGGCATCGCGATTGAGAATATGTCAGCGGCGCGTTCGTTTATCCGGGATACGGACTTCGCATTTGAGGCTGCGTCCTTGGCGCGGAGTTCGGTGCTGGGCGCTTCGCTGACGAATGTGCTGCGAATTGCGAATCAGTCACCGACGAATGCGCTGCGGTTGGTGGGGTAGGTAAGAGTTTAGGTGTTGCAGGAGTTATTCAAGGTCCATGGAGCACGAAATCGTCCGTCGTTCCGTGCAAACCATCTTCACCTGAAGTTTTTATTTTGAACGATTTGCCATCATCAGATATCTCGATGATGTATTCGTTTTCCCACGGGTCGGTCCGTGTGCTTTCATCTACACGCAACAAACTCAAATGACGTGTATATGATCCATTCTGAATTTTGTATGACTTAATGGCTTTTGCCAGAGTGGACATATCTGAATTGAACTCTTTCCTGAAGTCGTAGAAAGTTCTACTGCCACTTATGCCGAGCAGTCCGGTGCCGCGCACTAATGGAATCAGAACCGCTGATCCAGCGAGACCAAGGATGAACCCTACAATTGCCAAGCCACTTGGCCGACTGAACATTCCAAGGAAGCACAAAAAGGCGCCCGCCAGCGACAAGACGCCGATCGGCCAGTAGAAGAACCCCAGCAGGCCGAGAATGGCAAGTAGGAATCCAGCTACTCTCATCTCGTTCTTTTGCTGCTGCTTTCGCTGAACAACAACCTCTTGTTCATTCATGAGCAGTTCTTTCTAAATGGTTGCACATGAACCTATCTTACATTTTATCAACCTCAGTGTATTGAACGACGCTCTCTTTAGCTGAGCGACGCCATTGAGCTGCGCAGGCGCTCCACGCAGTCATTGACGATGGTGGCGGCGTGTTCGATTTCTTTTCGTGTTGAAAAACGAGAGAGGCTGAAGCGGAGTGAGCCGTGCGCGGTGTTCTCGGGGACGCCCATCGCGATGAGGACGGGCGATGGTTCGAGTGAACCGGAGGAGCAGGCGGCGCCGGCGCTGGCGCAGAGGCCGCGTTCGCTGAGAAGGATGAGCAGGGCTTCTGCTTCGAGCTTTGGGAAACCGATGTTTGTTGTGTTCCAGAGGCGCGGCGCGGTGTCTGATGCATTGACGACGGCGCCCGGCGTGCGTTTGAGGATGAGTTGTTCGAAGTCGTCGCGGAGAGCAGCGATTGTGTTGCGGGCTGATTCATCTGCAAGCCAGTCGCGGGCAGAATCTGCGGCGACGCCCATGCCGAGAATTCCGGGGACGTTTTCAGTGCCTCCGCGGCGTCCGCCTTCGTGGGCGCCTGGTTGTTGTGGTGTTATGCGCACGCCGCGGCGGGTCCAGAGGGCGCCGACGCCTTTGGGGCCGTGATGTTTGTGCGAAGCAATCGAGAGAAGATCGACGGGGAACGTCGTGACATCGACGGGGAGTTTGCCGACGACCTGGACAGCGTCCGTGTGAATGAGGACGCCGCGCTGTCGGCAGAGCTCACCGATCTGTTCGATGGGTTGAATGACGCCGGTTTCGTTGTTGGCCCATTGGATGGAGACGAGCGCGACGTTCTCATCGAGAAGGTCGGAGAGAGCGTCGAGGTTAATGGCGCCGCCAGGTGTGACGGGGGCCCAGCGGAGTTCACAGTCGCCGGCGACGTTGAGCGATTCGGCGCCTTCGCGCACGGCGGCGTGCTCGATGGGCGATGTGACGATGCAGCGGCGGCCCTGCTGGCGAGCGGATGCGAGAACGCCGTTGAGGGCGAGGTCGATGGATTCAGTTCCGCCGGAGGTAAAGGTGAGTTCGCGCGGTTTGGCGCCGATGAGCCCGGCGACCGAATCACGGGCGAGTTCGATGCGCTGGCGCACTGCCTGGCCGGCGCGGTGGAGTGATGATGGGTTGGCCCAGAGAGATTCGCTCGCTTCAGTGACCGCAGCGACTACTGCGGAAAGCGGCTGGGTGGTGGCGTTGTTATCAAGGTAGATGGTCTGCACGCGTAACTCCGGCGCGGGTGTTGTTTGCTGAGGGTGCGCGGAGGATTGTAGGGCAAGCGATGGCTAATTTACGCCGAGCATGAGTTGCTCGATGACCTCGCGCACGCGCATGCCTGAGGAGTCGCGTCCGTGTCCCGGGATGCCGACGGGGGCAAGGATGCCGTACCCAAGCCCGAGATGGAGGAGGAGCCAGGCGGTGATCTCGGGGCTGAATCGCTTGCTGACGACGCCTTCATCCTGGGCAGCGACGATTTGCTGGCTGACAAACTCATGGAGGAGAGCGACGTGTTGTTTGATGGCTTTGAGGATTTCTTCGTCGTGAATTTCAGTCATCGCCTGGACGATGACGCGATAGACGCCGCGGCCTTTGGTAGTGATCATTGGGTTGGCGCCGATGAGCAGGCGAAGGCTTTCAGCGGGATCGACAGCGTCGGCGAGGCGATCCTGCCAGAGCGAGAGCGTTTCCTTGCTGGTGCGATCGACGAGGGCGACGAAGAGATCGCGTTTTGAGGCGAAGTGGCGGTAGATGATGGGCTCGGTGACACCAGCGGCGCGAGCGAGTTCAGCCGTGGTGGCGCCGGCGTAGCCTCTCTCGGCGAAGAGCTTGGCAGCGGTGTCGAGGAGTTGTTGGCGTCGTTGGGCTGCGGGGAGTCGGGTCATCGTCCTTGAAGACTCCTGGGGTCAGGTGGGCGGTAAGTGTACACTCACTTTCGGAAACGCAAGAGGGGTGAATGACTCGAAAATGCGCCAACTTTGATGAATCAGCGCTTTGGCTGACGCGCCGGGGGCACGGGATCGAAGCCGGAGCCGCCGAGCGGGTGACAGCGGAGAAACCGGCGGGCGGTGAGCCAGGAGGCACGAAGCGGGCCGTGCTGGCGGTAGGCGTCGATCGCGTAGTGGCTGCAGGAGGGATCGAAGCGGCAGTGGCCGCCGATGAAAGGCGCGAGGGTCGCCTGGTAAGCGCGGATGGCGAAGATGAAGGGGGAAGCAACTAGGCGGGCGGGCAGGGACCGGCGGGTCATCGTGGGGCCTCCTGAGCGGGGGCTTTACTCAACCATTCGCGGTGGGCCGAAGCGATAGCGCCTGCGAGGGCGTCCTGATACTCGGGGAAGAGCATCGGCTGATGGGGGCGGACGCTGACGATGATGTCGTAGTTGGCGGGCAGACCGGGACGAAGGTGGCGGAATGCTTCGCGAAGGAGGCGTTTGATGCGATTTCGCATGACAGCCTTGCCCACTCGGCGGGGGAGGGAGAGACCGAGACGTGAATCCGCGGTGGGCGAGGGAAGGACGATGATAGTGAGGGGGCCGCGGCGGCGGCGGAGTCCGGAGCTATAGACGGCGCTGTAATCGCGGCTGTGACTCAGGCGGTGGCGCCGGCGAAAGACGAGCGCAGCTGGGGAGTTTTCACTCCTGGGGGAGTTGGCGAGGGTGGCGGTCATCACCTGGATATTAGCCCTCGTTGAGGGCTTGCTGGTAGCGCTGCATGAGCCGACTTCGTGTGATGAGGCCGAGCACCTGTCCGCCAGCGTTGCTTGCAGGGGCAGGCGTTGGTGCAGCTGCGGTCATGACGAGGCTTGAGACATCGTGCCGGCTGAACTTGCCGAGGACGGAATCGAGGGATTCATCGGGTTCGATAGTGGGGAGATCGGTGCGGAGAAGGTCTTCGACAAGGAGAAGCGGCATGGCTTCGCGCTCGATGAGGGCGGTGCGCAGATCCTGAGCGGTGACCATCCCGAGATAGCGGCTCTCGGCGTCGACGACGACGAAGTCAACAACCTGATACTGACGGTTAAGTTCCAGGAGCTTGGAGATGGCGTCTTCCGGATGGATCGAGACATGCGGCACGGTGGGAACCTGGCGGGCCGTGATGCGGCGGAGAATGGTGAGGTCGGCGGCGGAGCCGATGAGGACGCCGCGCCGGCGCAGTTTGAGGGAGTAGATGGAGTCGTGCATGAGAATGCGCGCGACGGCGGTGGAGACGATGGCGCCGAGCATGATGGGGAGCAGGACGTAGGGATCGCGGGTGATTTCAAAGACGATGAGGATGGCGGTGAGCGGTGCGTGGGTTGAGCCGGCGACGACAGCCGCCATGCCGACGAGGGCGTAGGAGGCGGGTGAGCCGCCATCGGGGATGAGTCCGAGTTTTTCGAGCCCGACGCCAATGAAGGCGCCAGTGGCGGCGCCGAGAAAGAGCGAAGGCGCGAAGACGCCGCCGGAGCCGCCGGAGCCGAGCGTCAGGCAGGTTGCGACGAGCTTGGCGCCGACAAGGAAGAGCAACACCCACATGGTTGTTGAGATGGCGGCGCCTCCGTGGGGAGCCGCATGCGTTTCGATAGGTTGGTTGGCCGCGAGCGCATTGGCGGTGGGGTCATAGTTGGTTGGATCAAGCAGCTCTGTGATCGCGGGATAGCCGTTGCCGAAAAACGGGGGGAGGACGTAGTTGTCCGGCGAGGAGGATTCGAGCATGAGATAGCCGATGCCGAGCGCGCCGAGGAAGAGAGCGCCAAGAACGGGCTTGAGTATGGGGTGGAGCTTGATCTTCTTCTCGAAGAGGTCTTCAGTAGCGTAGATAGAGCGAGTGAAGGCGACCGCGACGAGGCCGCAAATCAATCCGAGCAGGATATAGCTTGGAAACTCTGCGATAGTGAAGACGTAGCCTTCGTGCGAGGCGCTGATCTCGAAGACGGCGATGTTCTCGCCGGCGATGGTTTGCGTGATGGCGGTGCTGAAGACGCTAGCGACAACGATGGGAGTGAAGGTGCGCAGGGAGAAGTCGCGCAGGAGTATTTCAAGAACGAAGAAGACGCCGGCGATGGGCGCATTGAAGACGGAGGCGATCCCGGCGGCGGCGCCGCAGCCGAGAAGTGTGCCAGTCTGTTCGCGCGAGACTCTAAGAAGCTGGGCGATGCCGGAGCCGATCGCTGAGCCAATTTGAACAATAGGGCCTTCCGCGCCAGCGGAGCCACCGGAGCCGATGGAGCATGCTGAAGCCAAAGCTTTAGCCAGTGCGACGCGCAACCGAATGCGGCCACCACGGCGGTACAGGGCGTCCATGACTTCTGGAACGCCGTGGCCACGAGCTTCGTTGGCGAAGTTGTGGATAATCAAGCCTGTGAATAAAGCGCCGAGCATAGGGATGAGCGGAAGTGTCCACCATGGCCATACGTCGAGTGCTTGTGTAGCGCCTAATTCTGCTTTGTGCAGAAGCCAGAGGAATCCAACGGCGCCGAGAGCGGTGATTGTGCCGATCACGGCGCCGATCGCAATGAGATACCACTCACGGTGAAGACCGAAACGACGACCGAGGCGCTGGAGACGGGATTGGAGGGTTTCAAGCATCGTTGTGCAATAGCGCGCCCAAGCAGACACACGCTGTGAGCGCACAAGCTAACACTTAATGCAGCGATTTGATGTTCGTTTGAGAACGAATCTGTGAACGAACCCGTAATTGTCGCGCGGGGTCAGGCAGCGACGCTTGAGTCGAGCTCTTGGGCGCCTTCACCTTCGGGATCCTCAAGCGGCTTGCCTTTGGCGTCGGTGATGGGCTTGCCATCCCGATCGCGGATGATCGGGATCGGGTGGGCGGCCTCGTGCTTGGCGAGCGCCTTTTCCCATTTTGTGCGGGCGTCGTCGTCAAGCTCGGACCATTTGCCGCGCCCCCGGCATTTGGGAAATGCAGAGCAACTGAGCCACGGCCCTCGCGCGCCTGACCTGAGGTTGAGCGGCAAGTCGCACTTGGGACAAGGAAGACTGGTTTCAAGCGGGGGCGGTGTTGGGGCGAGCGGGCGACCCTGCTTGTCCGCTTTGAGAATGCCTTTGCACTCGGGATAGTTGGCACATCCGAAGAACTCGCCGAACCTGCCGGAGCGTTTGATCATCGGACCGCCGCACTCGTGGCAGGTGACATTGGCGGGCTCGATGGGCTTGGGCTTGCCGTCGCGATCACACGGGCAGGCGTACTTGCACTTTGGATAGGCGGCGCAGGAGAGGAAGCGCCCGTTCTTGCCAAACCGGTAGACGAGCGGCCCGCCGCAATCCTCGCACTTGTATTCCTCTGGCGCCGGTTGAGTTTCAGCTTTGGCGTGGGTCATCTGCTCATGAGCGATTTCGAGCTGTTTCTCGAAGCGCACATAAAACGTATCGAGCACTTTTTTCCAGTCCAGATGTTCTTCCTCGATGCCGTCAAGCTTCTTTTCGAGATTGCGCGTGTACGCAATCTGCATGATTTCAGGGAAGCCTTCGATGAGCTTGTCGGTGACGACTTCGCCAAGATCGGTCGCGTGAAAACGACGGGTGATCGACTCCACATACTTGCGATCCTGAATCACATGAATAATCGAGGCGTAGGTTGAAGGGCGGCCAATGCCTTCACTCTCCAGGAGCTTGATGAGCGATGCTTCGGTGAACCGAGCGGGGGGCGATGTGAATCGCTGTTGGGGCTCGATTGAGAAGGGGCGCATTTCATGGCGTTCTTCGAGCTTGGGCAGCGTCTGCTCGTCGCTGGCGGTGGGCACGCCGAGGACACGGAAGAAGCCGTCGAAAACGAGCACGCGGCCGGTGGTCTTGAAGGTGAGTTCGCGCGAGGCGTCGGCGCCGCCCTTGATGAGGACCGTGGTGGAGTCCCACTGAGCGGGCGACATCTGGCAGGCGACGAACCGATCCCATATGAGCCTGTAGAGCTTGAGCTGATCCGCGTTCAGCGCGCCTTTAATTTTGTCGGGGTCGTATGTAAGGGAAGTGGGGCGGATTGCTTCGTGAGCTTCCTGGGCTGCTTTATTTGAGGATGAGTAGACATTGGGTTTGTCGGGGAGGTATTTGTCGCCGAACGTGCTCTTGATGTGGACGCGGGCGGAGTCGATGGCTTCGCGGGAGAGATGCGTCGAGTCAGTGCGCATGTAGGTGATCAAACCAACGAGCCCGTCGCCGGAAAGTTCGACGCCTTCGTAGAGTTGCTGGGCGAGGCGCATGGTGCGCTGGGCGCCGAAGCCGAGCTTTGAGGAAGCCGCCTGCTGCAATGTTGACGTGATGAAGGGCGCGGAGGGGCGCGAGGTCGTGCGTTTTGTTTCGATCGAGTGGACGCGGTATGGCGTCGAGGGGACGGCGTCACCTTCAACCGTTCGGATGAACTTTGCTGGGCCCTTGCCTTCTTCGTTTTCAACGAGATTGGTCTTGATATTTGTCAGGCCGGCTGCTTTGGCGATCTCGACGACGCCGGGCGAAAGATCCTTGGGATCAAGATTGTCCGGCCCGGGCTGGGAGATATCGAACTTGTCTCCTGCAATTTCTATCAACTCTGCCTTAACAGCGTTGCGATCAGCAAGCCAGGCGTTTTGGGCGCGCTGAGTCGGGGAGGCGCCCTTGTCGTCCTTTTGCGCAAGATACTTTTCCCATTCAACGCCGAGACTCTTTGCCTTTGCTTCGTCGAGTGCGAAGCGCGCGGAGATGTTCCAGTTTTCATCCGGAATAAATGCGCGGATGGCGCGTTCACGCTCGACGACAACCCGGACTGTGACAGACTGCACGCGCCCGGCGCTGAGGCCGCGCCCGACTTTCTTCCAAAGCAGCGGCGAGACCTGATAGCCGACAATGCGGTCAAGCACGCGGCGGGCCTGCTGGGCGTTGACTTTGTTCACGTCGATCGAATGCGGTTGTGAGAAGGCTCGCTCAATTTCAGCCTTGGTGATGGCGTTGAAGACAACGCGCTTTGCGTCGTGCGGCTCGACTCCGAGGATCGCAGCCAGATGCCAGGCGATTGCTTCGCCTTCGCGGTCAAGGTCAGTTGCGAACCAGATTTCGCTGGCGCCCTTCGCGGCGCGTTTGAGTTCGTTGACAACCTTGGTCTTGCCCGAGAGGACTTCGTAGGTGGGCTCAAAGTGATTTTCGAGATCGACGCCGGGAACGGGGCGCTTGTCGCCTTTGGGGGACTTTGAGGGGAGATCACGAACGTGCCCGACGGAAGCGAGGACAACGTAGTCGGGGCCGAGATAGCGGTTGATGGTCTTGGCTTTGGCAGGGGATTCGACGATGACCAGATGCTTGCCCTTGGCGCTTGCGCCGGATCCAGACTTGGCGCTGGACGCAGCCGTCTTCTTCGAGCGGGTGGTGGTCTTCTTTTTTGACTTCTTCTTGGCCATCGGTGCTCTATATGGATTGGATTCAGACCCAAAAGGTCACGGGAAGAAAGGATGTTCAACTGAAAATGTCAAGGGGCGGGCGCAGAATTCAAGTGTCTGGGGTGTCGGCTGAGGAGGCAGGCCCACTGCAGCGAAACTCAGAATGGCCCATGAGGTCGCAAGCTGGCACTTACGATCCAAATAGTTTGTTCACAATGACTTGCGCGTGTTTTTCTTGTGGCATTTCAACGCAATTCAAGATCAAGGGCTCCGGGGTGTTCATCCCTATTTCGTCGGAATCCAAATTTGATGAATCGGCAGGAGCCAGCAGCCGTCGCATCCAGGTTCTTTGGTTTTTTGCGAATCGGCGTGTCTCGATTTTGATCTGCTCGACAGCTTTCTCGATCGACTGGCTCCCCTCAAAGCAGGGGATGAGTTGCTTGTATCCGAGCGCCTGGCGGGCTTGCAGCCCGAGTTTTCCCGCGCTGAAGAGCGACCTCACCTCCTCGATAAGCCCCGCTTCAACCATCCGTCGGACGCGATCATTAATTCGCCTGTTAATCGCGTCAGTTGGCCAGTCCAGTGCGACGAGCAGCGCGTCCGTGCGCGCGGCGCCAGCATCCCATTGGCTCTGGAGCTGGCTGATCGGGACGCCTGTCGCTCGGTAGACCTCAAGGGCCCGGATGGTGCGTCGTTCATCGTTGGGGTGAATGCGGGCGGCTGCGACTGGATCCACGCGATCAAGCTCCTCACGGCGCTCAGCAGCGGTGAGGGCTGCGAGCTGGACGCGGAGGACGTGATCAGGCTCAGGGCCTGCGAAGAGCCCCTCGAGAAGAACCTTGACGTAAAGATGGGTGCCACCCACAACGATGGGCGTGGCGCCACGGGAACGGATGTCGTCGATCGCGGCATTGGCAAGCGCCAGCCACTCATCAGCAGAGAAGGATTCGGTCGGTTCGCGGATGTCGATGAGGTGGTGGGGGAGTGCGGCGCGTTCTTCGGGAGAGGGTTTGGCGGTGCCGATGTCCATGCCGCGATAGACCAGGAAGGCGTCTGCGGAGACGATCTCAGCGCCGCCGTGAGGCTCAAGCAGGGCGGCGAGCTCAAAGCTCAGCTGAGTCTTGCCGCCGGCGGAGGGGCCGATGATGATTGGGAACACTCGGGACATGTGGTTTCATCAAGAGGGTCAGCGGAGCTGGGAGGTTTTTCAGAGTTTGCCCGGCGGGCACGCGTGTCTTGTAGCATGTGCCGGAGATCATGAGTCAGAGCGACACACAAAGATCACCCCAGCATCACGAGGACCACTCCGTTGGCCAAAAAGACGATTGACCAGATCGAAGTCTCCGGCAAGAGCGTTCTGACACGCGTGGATTTTAATGTTCCATTAGAGGATGGGCAGATCACCGATGATCGCCGAATCCGGGCAGCCTGCGCGACGATCAAGAGCATCTGCGATCGCGGCGGAAGAGCTGTGTTGATCGCGCATCTCGGCCGGCCGGCAGGGGAGGGGTATGAAAAGGACTATTCGCTGCAGGTGTGCGCAGAGCGGCTCAGTGAGTTGCTCAGCAAGCCCGTGCAGTTTCCCTCACAGGACTGTGTCGATGAAACAGCTGCTGAGGCTGTCAATGCAATGAGCGATGGGGACGTGGTTCTGCTTGAAAACCTGCGGTTTCACAAGGATGAAAAGCGCGGGGATGCGGAGTTTGCCGCAAAGCTGGGATCGTACGGCGATATCTATTGCAACGACGCTTTTGGCACGAGCCATCGTTCAGACGCCTCAATGGTGTTGACACCGAAGTCGATGGCGGGCAAGCCGCGCGTCGCGGGCTTTTTGATTAAACAGGAGCTCATGTTTCTTTCCGAGCGACTGGAATCACCGGAACGTCCTTATGTCGCGGTGCTTGGCGGGGCGAAAGTGTCTGACAAAATCGGCGCCGTCGAGCGGCTGATTCCCAAGACCGACGCTGTGCTCATCGGCGGGGCGATGGCGTATACGTTTCTGGCTGCGATGGGGATTGAAGTTGGCGCCAGCCGAGTGGAGCGGGATCGGATCGCGGATGCGAAGCGCATGATCGAGTTGGCGGCGATCGAGTCGTGCGATCTGCATTTGCCGAAGGATCACGTTTGTTCCACAGAGTTCGCTGAGCGGGCGGGTGATATTGAGACGTTTGATGGCGCTATTCAAGCGGGGTACATGGGGCTCGACATCGGCCCGAAAACGCAGGGGGAGTTCTGTCGGGTCATCAGCCGGGCCAGGACGATCGTCTGGAATGGGCCCATGGGGGTATTCGAGTGGATTCCATTTTCGATTGGCACCCAACAGGTGGCCGACGCGATGGCGGAGGCAACCGAGAAGGGGGCGATCTCTGTCGTCGGTGGTGGCGATTCAGCGGCGGCGGCAGCGAAGTTCAACGTAGAGCACCGGCTGACGCACGTCTCAACCGGCGGCGGCGCGAGTCTGGCGATTCTGGCGGGCGACCCGATGCCGGCGCTGGATGTGCTGGACGAGGGATAGGGCGCAAGCGGTGCGCTCAGATTTGGGAGAGGGAAGAGCAGAGTCTGGCCCTGCGGCGCCTTCAAGCCGGTGTCAGCCTCGTTTGCCGACGAGTGTGGAGGCTTTGATCTCAACGCCCTTGAGAATACTCGAGAGGGCTTCGCGGTTGGGGGCATGGTCCATTGCGGTCGAGAGGGCAACCTTCTCGGTTTCTACGAGTTCTGCGAGGGATTGTGTGAAGCTGCGCATGCCGTCCGCTCTGGATGTGTTGATGATTGATGGGAGGTCGCCGTCTTCCCCATCGTGGATTTTCTCTTTGACCACAGCGTTGTTGAGGAGCACTTCCGTCGCGGGAACAACGGGGACGCCCCCGGTGGCGTCTGTGTTGGCGGGGAGCAAACGCTGGGCGCAGACAGCGGCGAGAGAGTTGCTCAGAGCCGATCGCACAAAGGCATGTTCTTCATGCGGGAAAAACTCAATGATTCGTGAAAACGTCTGCATCGTGTCTGCGGTGTGGAGAGAAGCGAAGACGAGATGCCCGGTTTCCGCAGCCTGAATGGCAGCGAGGATCGTTTCGTGATCGCGAAGTTCGCCGATGAAGATGACATCCGGATCCTGCCGCACGACATGTCGGAGCGCATCCTGGAAGTTGGGAACGTCGAGTCCGATCTCGCGCTGACTGACAACAGCTTTCATGGGATGAAAGTGGTATTCGACGGGGTCTTCGATGGTGATGATGTTGCAGGCGCGGGTTTCGTTGATCCGCTGCATCATGCAGGCGATTGTCGTTGACTTTCCCGAGCCGGTGACGCCAACCACCAATACGAGCCCTTCGTGGGCTTTATCGGTGATGTCGCGGTAGACCTGCGGAAGATGCAGCGACTCGAACGTGGGAATCTCCGGCTGGATGCGACGAATCGCTGCGTGCATGCCGCCGCCGGCGCGAAAGACATTGCAGCGGAATCGATCCACGTTCTGTGGCGCGTCGGAGGCGTCATCATTATCTTGCGGGGTTTCGGGGATTTCTTCGTCTTTAAAATCTTTCAGCATGCCGGATCGTGACGCGATTGTCTTGGTGTCAAGGAAGGAGGAGAAGTCGATGTCCCCGTGTTCGTCGAACTTCTCGCGCATCCCCGGAGGGATAATCTCCATGAGCAGACGCTCAGTGTCCTGCTCGGTGAGGGGAGGCAGGCCGAGAGCCTTGAGCCGGCCGCCAATGCGGAATGTTGGCGCGAGCCCGACTTTAATGTGCAAGTCCGAGGCGCCGTACTGGCACATATTGAAAAGCAACTGCTTGATCGAGATATAGTGCGCCATGTGACCCCCACAAAGGATTTGCTGGTTGGTTTTCAGAGAGCAAGCAACAGGCTACCAGCGGCTGGCGGCGCCGTCACGAAAAAGCAGAAGCCACCTTGAAGTTGGATGGAAAAGCAGCTGATTTTGTCCATTGTGGCCGTCTGCAAAAAAAGGAACGCCGCAGGATTTCTCCCGCGGCGTTCAAGGCTGAATCACAGTTCAAGCACGAGGCTCAAACTGGTTATGTCAGCAGAACCTTACATGGGGCATGGGCCCCAGGCGCCGAGCAACTGAGCCTGGTCAGTCGAACCGACCGAGCCGTTGCCATCGAAGTCAGCCGGGCAGGGCAGCATGCCGCTGCAGCCCGGGTTGCCCCAGGAGCCGCCGAGGAAGGCGAGGTCAGCAGAGCCGACCGAGCCGTCACCATTGAGATCCCATGGGCACGGCGGAACTGGAATGATCTCCACTTCCTTGACCTTGATGTTATCGACGTACCACTTCGAGGAGATCTCCTCCGCAGGCAGCGGCGGGATGATCTCGTAGCACGCGAGCAGAATGTTGTCTGCGGGCGTGTTCGGGAAGTTGTACGCGAAGCCATCGGTCACACCGTCAGCATTCGAAATGCCGCCTACGGGTGGCGGGTTGGCTTCTTCGGCGTCCGGGAATCCAACGAGCGTCCACTGCCCCATCGACGTGCCGACATTGACCGGCGAGTTGTCGACGAAGATGAAGTCGCCGTTGGGCGGGCAATCCGCGAAGGACAGAACGTCCGTCGTGCCAGCCATGCCATCAGTGATGCCGGCTTCGAACTTGACAGCGATCGTGTCGGCCTGCTGGCCATTAATGACACGATCCATCGCATCGACAGCGCCAGTCACCGGATCTACGCCACGGATCATCGGACCCGTGCCACCGACATCGACAGAGGCGACGCGGTAGAAGCAGAAGTTGTTGGGGCTGGCCGGTGTCGGACTCGCAGCATCCGACGCCAGGGCGCGGATGGTGATATCAGAGAACGTGGCAATGCCGTCGCCCTCTTCGTTGAACGACTGCTCAACCTGCCAACCACTGATGTCGGCGATGTTGAAGCCAGCGCCATCCTGAGCCTGGGACGTGCCCGTAGCGACGAGCTGCGCATCGGGATGAGCGCCCATCAGGGTGTCGTCAAAGTTCTCAGGAACATCGCCGGGGCCGCCTGGGTTGCCAGCTGTATTGATGCCGGCCTTCCAGTTGCCATCTGAGTCGACTTCGACACAGACGCGGAACCATGCGTTGAGAGGAACGATGACGCCGGTGCCACCGTAGATGAACGGCGGAGGCGGCGGGAAGGGAGTCATGTCAGGGTTATCAACCTCGACAGCGATCTCGTTGGCGGCGTGATTATCAATCGAGCCACCAGGTCCGCCGAAGCGGATGTTCATGATCGTGCCGCCCGTGCCATCCGTGCCGTTGCCGGTAATGCGGAAGCCAAGGGCAGAGTTGTTGTCCTGAACGTAGAGATCCCAATAGACACAGGCAACGACTTCGCCCATGTTGGGGCCGTTAGGCTCTGCCAGCGCGATGGCGTCGGGCCATGTCGCGACGGCGGAGTTGACGGTCTGGTTGTCATTGAAAGACGAGCCGGCGTTGTTCACAAAGCAAACAACCTGTCCGAAGACGCCGCCCGGATCGATGAACACATCCGAACCAGCAATCTCAGTCAGCACATCGTCGGTCGCAGCAGATCCGAGACGGATCCAGCCATCACCGCCGGTGCCGCCAGCAGCGGCATTGCCCGCGCCGGGGTCAGCCCACATCGGGAAGCCGTCAGCATCGATGCCGTAGCCCTTGACGTCGGTCGCCTGGAAGGCAGCCGCGACGCCAACGGTCACAGCCATCGAATCAACAGCTGTGTCCTGGATCGTCCAGGTGCCACTGGCAATGGGGCAACCAGTCTTCGGATCATTGAGATCGAAGTTCGAAGGCCCGGGGACCGTGCCGGGGCACGGCGTGAAGCCTTCATCCATGTCCTCAGCGAAGACAGCGTCCACCGCGACAACAGCGCCGACGGTCAGAGCCGCCGGAAGCACGAAGGGCGTGCCGCCCATGGACGGATCAGGCAGAGCGTTGATCGTTGCAATCTGGTAACGGCAGAAGAGCTCGTTGCCATCATTGCGCTGGAACTGCATGGTGTAATCAGCACATTCCGGAATGCCCGTATTCGGGCACGTCGGGTTGAGGCTGAAGTTCATGAAGCAGGGGTTGAGCTCCGTTGTCATGTCATCCATGTCATCGGGATCGACCAGGATCAGGTCGGCAGCGCCGGCGCACTTGACGCGATCCGGGCAGGTAAAGGCCGCCTTGTTGGTTGGCTTCTTGACGTAGATGAGATCATCGGTCATCAGGCACCAATCGTTGGGATTGGGCAGACCCTTGCGGTCTGTGCCAACGAAGACCTCGCACGCCGTGTAGACGCACCAGTCAACCGCAGCGCCGAAGTCCTTGACTTCGGACTGGATGAACAGAGCAGCGGTCTCCGTGCCGGCGAGTGTGTCGCCGCCAACGCAGTCGCCCGTGAGAGCCCAGACACCGCTGTCAGTCACATCCTTCGCCGTGCACAAGTCGAGATTCACACTCAACGGGCAGGACGTCAGCTTCTCTTTCAGAACCGCAACCTCCGTGCCAGGACCGCCGATGGAAGCGGCGCCACCGCCGACGGTGTACACGCAGTACAGCGTGCCGGCGTCCAGAACGAGACCAGCGGCATCAAGCTTGACGGAGCTGATGTTCGGAAGGGTTCCGAGAGGCGGGCAGTCAACGACGCGGATGGCCCGCTCGCTGAAGTCAAGGTTGGCGTCGTCGACACTGGCTGCGAAGACGAACGGCGTGTCACCCTGCTGGGCGATGGGCAGATCGAGAGCGTAGCACTCCATGTCATCGCACAACGGCAACTCAAAGACCGGGCCGGGACCCGGGTTGAAGCCCTTGGCGTCAACGCAGAAATCATCAACGAGGATGGCGTCAAAGAAGCCGCCCAGGTTGTTGCCCGACTGGAAGGCCGACGTGTTCAGCGAGAACTGATCGCTCAGGAATCGCGTGTACGGCGGTGACATCGGAGCGGGCTGACCAGCAAGCATCTTCGCTTCCTGGAAGTCGGCTTCAAGACCGTTCGTGGTCAGGAAGATGTCGTCAAACTCAAGCGGCGTTCCATCAACGCTCCACTCAGCAGTCCCGTCGCCATAAAGCGTGAGCTTCAAGGCAAAGAACACGTTGAGGAGGCCGTCAGCAGCCAAGGCGGTCTTCGTCGGATAGTTGAGGTTGAATGAGTTGTCCGCAATATCCGGAGGCGAATCAACGCGAAGGCCCGTCGTGGTCGGCAGGGCCGGATCGAAAGCGCCATTCGGCAGACGGATGTGGATGGTGTCGTCGATCATGTCAAAATCATCAGCAACGCCCAACAGCACCTGCTCGGCAACGCCGAGAATGAAGGTGTCCGTCACGCTCATCGCGCGGATGGTCGTCGGGGCGGTGATAAAGATGTTGGCGCTGACGCACACCGGACAACCAGGGGTTGCGACGGGGTGACTGTCAGCGGCGCCAACGCCGCCGTTGCGCTGATCATGCGGCGTGACTGTTGAGAACTCAGTGCGGAAGCGGGAGTCCTCGATCACACTGTCCTGCTGGATCGACTGCACTGAAGGGCCGCCGTCAGAGCCAGGAGAGGGTGAGGTGTTGCCAGCCGTTGAGATGAAGGCGCGACTGGACAGGTTGTCCGTCCAGGTGTCGCCTTGCAGGATGAGCGGGCCACCAACGAAGTAGAGCTCGATGTCATCCTTGTAAGGAAGAACCTGCTTCGGCTGGGCGGGCTCGGGGAGCACGTCGCCGATGATGCAGAAGTTGTCATGGTAGTTGTTGGTGGGAAGCCAGCCGGGAATCTGCTCAGGCGTGGGATCGCCACCAATGGTGGTGAAGACGCCGTCACAGGAGATGGCTGCAATGATGGGAGAGGGGTCGCTGGCTAGAGCCAAGAAGTCATTAACCGCGCGACCGTGGCCGGCGAACGTGCCGCCGCCAAGATCCGTCGCAGCCTGACCTGGATAGATTTCCGACCAGCCGAGCTCAAAGAACTGGAAGTCACGCTGATCGTCAATCGTTGTGCCCGCTGAGCCATCGGTCTGGCTGTCACGCATAAAGCAATGCATGGTGGACGGGGACAGGCGGAACGCGACCGTGAACCACTCCTGAAGCTGAATCTGCTTTGTCGCAAGTCCAGCGGCCGGGTTGATTGGCGGAGCGAAGAACTGGCCGATGCTGAAGAGACCCGGATCCGGGCCGAGCACCTGCGGACGACGAATCTGCCCGTTGGGCTCTGACAGCGGCGAACCGAAGAAATAGCCGGTCATCAGAACGCGAGAGACGATAAAGTTTTCAAGGCCTGAAGTCGGCGACCACGGAACCGTGGTCTCAAAGTCATCAAAGTAGAAGTCGCCGCATGCAACCAACGCCTGGCCGGCGCTGGGAATGAAAACGTCAGCTGCGGTCAGGCCGTAGCCCAGGAACGTGCCCGTGAGAGCGGAGCCGAACCAACCCTGTCCGTTGAGCAGGACCTGGTTCAGACCGGGGACTGCGTCACCGCCGGGAGGAAGCCCGCCGTTATATGGGTCACGGGGCTCAGTGCCGATCGCCGGCACATTCAGGGGGTTGTTCCAATCGACTGCGACATAAAAGAACGACGCGCCGCCAGGGAGGCCTGAGGGCTGGACCTGATTGTCGATTTCAAAGGCGCCAAACATGCCATCCGAGGGATCCGGATCGGGTGTGTATGACTCATACCCATCGAAGTAATCGATATCGACGCCCATCGGGTTGTTGACGCCACGGCCGACACTGGAGTTTGTGGACGGCTCGTCTGAGCGAGAAAAGGCAATCGCCTCGTCCTGCAATGCCTTGATGCCAAGGTGCTTGGCAGGAATCAATGAATGCCACGGACTGATTTGACCGGAGTCAATCATGCTGCGAACTTCCCGAGCTGCAGCAGCGAATCCTGGCGAGCCGACAGTCGGCAGGCCGAAACCTTCTTCACGTGCCTTCTTCAGGCGGTCCGGGTCCATCACATCGCGATACGCGCTCGTGCGTATCGGAACCTGATGGGCGGGGTTGGGCATGGCCGACTCAAGAGCAGCTGACGGTGAGACGGAGCTGACGCTCACATTCTCCGCCACTGCTGCGCCGGCCAGAGCCATCCCGACGGCTCCGACTAACGTACCAATCTTCATCTGGAATCTCCTCACTGCGACACGGGACTGCCGTGTCAGACAGGGCGTGCGGACCGACCGCACATCTCTTTATTAGAAAAAGCTCTCGCCCAGCCGGCCACGCAGCCGGAGGGTTATCGATCTCTCAACCAAATCGAGCCCGCACTCATTCGCTGTCAAGCTGAACAAGTCGGGCGACCAAAGAAAATGAACTCAACTCGCCTTCGCCCTTCCATTGCTGGCGGTGCTGCCAAAGCAGCGCGCCACATCAACCGTGCGAACTCGCGTCGCAGGCAGAGCAACGAACAGGCTTCCAAAATCCATTCCTTGACACTCTCCTCGGGGCTCTCTCAGCCCGGTTTGCCCCTCTCCAGGGCGGACTCTCTCCTCACTTCTCCCAGCTATGGTGGGCCGTACCTACTATTTATGACCGCTTTTGCATCATATTGCAAGATGAATTCGCCGACTTTCCACGAGACATCTGTAGGGCGATCGTCCCAAATTTAGAGGCGATCGTCCTGAACTCGTGAATGTCTGGGGTGTTCCTTTGGCTGAAATAATCCAATCATGACCCTTACAAGCCTGCCTGCTTCCTTTTTTCGGGCTTCGCCCAAAGTCCCCAAGGCGCCTAATCGACTCCATCTTCCCCTTCTTGTTTTTCTTCACCAGGGTTGTTCAGCAGCCCAGCTTCACGGAGTGGTCTGGTCACTTCTGCGAGAGCCGCGGCTTCATCTTCACTCAGAACCGCTCGAAACTGCTCCTCAAAAGCATGCACAAGCTCCGCCGCCCGTTCCGGCGACGCCGGGCTGATTCGGCGGACAGCTTCAATCCAAAGTTGCGTGTCGGCGCCAGCGCGTGCTTGGTCTGTCAACGAACCTCGCCACGCTGAGGTCAGAAAATCAAGACGAAAACGCAGTGCTTCATCACGCGCGGCTCTCCCCGCGACAGACGCGAGCGCGCGGCTCGCGGACTCAGGGTCCGCTCTGTCAAGACAAAGCTCAGCAAGCTCAAGAAATGCTCCCACGCGACCCGGCGTGTTTCTAAGCACGCCGGGCTGACTGTTCGCGAGCGCCGTAACGAGCGGACGATGCGCAACTTCTTTTATACGGACGCTGCGGACCAACGCGCCAAGCTCCCCGGGCGGCAGCGCAGACACAAGCGCCTCAAAACCAGTGAGCGTATCCTGGCTCGCCGGCTCATCAGTTGCAGCGCTCAGCTGGCGCATTGCCCATATCGCTGCGCTTGATTGCGGGCGATGCTGCGCAAGGGCGCGCACAGCAGGTAAAAGAATATCAGAGTGCTTCTCAGCGGCTGCGACAAGCCTCTCTATTGAAGATGGCCAATCAACCAGCGACTGCGCAGCTGCGACACGACGCGCTGAGTTTTCATCATCAAGCAATGCGAAAAATGCACGTCGATCCTTTTCTTCTCCGATCCGGCCCAGCAGACGAATTGCCGCAATTCCTAACTCGCCTCGTTTCGTTCGACGCAAGGCGTCAAGCGATGGCTTTCGGTAGGCGGGATCATCCAGGAGGCCGCGAGTCTCTGCGCTCAACAGATGCGCTGCCGCTGCCTCGCGAACAATGGGATCGTCACTGTCAAGCCAACGCGTCGCGGCCCGTGTTGTCTGTTCATCTGGCCAGCGAGCGCTCAGCGCAAGCAACGCCGCCGCCGAGCCTGCGTCTGTTTCCTGTCGCAACGACTTTCTTGCAGCTGCAGCGATCTCGGGCAGCTCAAGTGCGGAAAGTAGCTGCGCCGCAGCAGCGCGATTGGTCGGGTCGGAATCATTCAGAGACTTAAGAGCGGCCCGTCCAATAGCGTCATTGAGTGGCTCTGCGTTCAGCAACGCCCGGCTTGCCAGATTAAGGCCAAGCGCGCGGAGGGAAGGCATTTCGCTCAGCAGCAACTCCTCAACGATCTTCGAACGATTGTCCGGTGTGGAAGCGTGCAATCGGCGAAACACATCCGCGAGCTGGCTTTCAAGTTCAACGACGCTCGTTCCAAGTCGTGCCGCCCGGGCTCGGTGGTTCGCTAATAGTCGCTGGCGCCAGTCGCCTTCGGTAAGCCATTCGACCTGCTCCCACCACGCTGTCCAGGCGCCAGCGTCGTCGCCGAGATCGTCCTTGCCCGTCTGCCGAACGAGGGCAGCGAATATTTCAGCCCGAAGGGCTCCCGCTTTCTCATTCTCCAGTGCATCCAGCAGTCCACGGACAGATTCACGCGACAAAAAAAAGCCAAGAGCTCGGATGATGTCTCGCTTGGTGTCCGCTTGAGCTCCCGCAAGTGATTCCACCAGGAGCGTGGCGAAGTGATCGGGAAGCGTCGGGAATGCGTGCGTATGTGGCGCTGAGTTCAGAGCTTGCGCAAGCATTGAGGCCTGTCTTTTCTTCGGCGCGTGGTCAAGCAGAGATTGGGCAGATTCAAAATCACCTCGAATCAGCAGGTCACCCAGGCGAGCGGCATTCCGCGGGGCCGTCTCAGCGGTCGGCGCCGGCTGTTCCGACTGGCTGAGCCCATATTCGCCAGCCAGAAGAGACACAACGATGACCATCCCCGTCATCAGGGAGTGGCGAAGACCTGCACTATGTCGTCGAGAGATGTTCTGAGCCATTGGAGATGTCGGAGACGAATGTCGGAATGAGCCGATCACACTGCTACTATACGGGTCAGGAGCCGCGCTGCCCTTGGTTTTTCTTTGCTTGCGCGGTTGATCGACTCTTTGCGACAACTTCCTCCACCGAGAACCATCCCAAGTGAGCGACTGGTCCGACGCAGAACGACACATCGAACGAGCCCACGAACTCTTCGAAGCAAGGCGGTGGTCGGAGGCAGAGTCCGAACTCCGCCGGGCCCTTTCCATCGATCCAAGCCGGGCGGATTGGCATTTCAATCTTGGTGTCACCCTTGAAGCAGCAGGGAAGCCTGATCAGGCCGTCGCTGCCTTTCGGGCCGCCTCGGAGCTTGATCCTGACAACGCCCAGGCTCAGATGGCCCTCGGGCTCAACTATCTGCGTCTCGATCAGCCCAAACGAGCGGTCGAAGCGCTCTCGCTTGCTCAATCGCTCGCGCCGACCAAGCCCGATCCCCTCGTGAGTTTGATCGAAGCCCACGCCCGGTGCGGCGATCACGAGCAGGCCGAACTCGCCTTCTACATGGCGATGCAACTCGACCACGTCGATGAAGCGCTCGCTTACTGCAATCTTGGCTCATCTCTGCAAGCTCGCGGCCAGCTTGAGCGGGCCATCTGGTGTTTGCGCGAGGCGGCCCAGATTGATTCGGAGTTGCCCCGGGTGCATCAGCAGTTGGCGCAGGCCTACGTGACGACGGGCAGACAGGATCGCGCCCGCCAGCTCTACCTGCGCGAGCTGCGCAACAATCCCGGGGATGTCGACACGCTGCTCGATCTCGGATGCCTGCTGCTGGATATGAATCGCCTCGCAGAAGCTGGCGAGAAGTTCCGCCGAGTGCTTGAGCTTGAAAGTGATAACAGCGATGCGCATTTCTATCTTGGTGAACTCGCCCTGAAGCATCGGCGTTTGCCTGAAGCAATTTCCGCTTTCCGGCTGGCGATACGTCTCGATCCCGATCATCCCGGCGCCCGCCGTCGCGCGGCTCATGTGTCACTCCAGATGGGCCGCCTGGACGACGCGAAGGCGCTCATCCGGCAGGAAGCTCGCCGATTTGATCCGTTTGGCGATATCAACGAGCAGAATGCAATCGAGCTGGCGGACCTAATGCTCGAAACAGACCAAGCCGGTCTCTTGCTCACCGTCTTCGAGCGCGTTGTTGAACGAACCCCCAATGATGCGCAGTTGCTGCATCGCCTTGGTTTGGCCTGCTTCCGCGAAGGCCGGACTGTTGAGGGGATCGGAGTCTCACGCCGCGCATTTCGGATCGAGCCGACGCTCTTCTCAGCTGCCTACAACCTGGCGCTGGCATACACCCAGCAAAAGCGTTGGCGCCGGGCTGAATGCTGGCTGCGCAAGGCTTCGCGAATCAGCGAAGATGATTCATCGCTGCGCCGACTCAGCGCCCGCATCGCCGCAGAGCAGTTCTGGATCCGGGTGCGTAAGCGCATTCCGAAGAAGCTTCTTTCTCGCGGCGCACGGCGGTAGCTTCATTAGCGGTGTTCGCTGAGCAGTCTCGCTGCTTCATCAACATCCTTATCGCCGCGCCCGGACAGGTTGACGACGAGATTTTTCTCAGCCGGCATCGTCGCTGCAATGTCAATCGCTCGCGCGACTGCATGCGCGCTCTCGAGCGCAGGGATAATCCCCTCGGTGCGAGCGAGCAGCGTGAACGCATCCAGCGCTTCGGCGTCACTCGCTGTTGTGTAGCGCACCCGTCCGGCGTCTTTCCAGCAGCTGTGCTCGGGACCGACGCCGGGGTAGTCGAGTCCCGCTGAGCAGGAATGAACGTCGGCGGTCTGGCCGTCGTCGGACTGAAGAACATAGCTCATTGAGCCGTGCAACACGCCGGGCGCGCCATGTGAGAGCGGCGCCGCATGTTGGCCGAGCAGCAACCCCGCGCCGCCGGCTTCGACGCCGATTAACTCGACAGCGGCGTCATCGACGAAGTCGAAGAAAATTCCTGCTGCATTGGAACCGCCGCCGACACAGGCGACGATGGCGTCGGGGAGGGCGCTGAACTGCTGTGCGCACTGGGCGCGTGTTTCCCTGCCTATAACAGCCTGAAAATCGCGCACGATCATAGGAAATGGATGCGGCCCAACGACGGAACCGAGGACATAGTGCGTGTTTTCAACCGAGCCCATCCAGTCGCGCATCGCTTCATTGGTAGCGTCTTTGAGCGTGCGCGATCCGGAGTTAACCGTGCGCACCTCGGCGCCCAACATTTGCATCCGAACGACGTTAATACGCTGCCTGCGCGCATCCTCGGCGCCCATGTAAACAACACAATCGAGCCCGAGTTTCGCAGCTGCTGTGGCGCTCGCGACTCCATGCTGGCCGGCGCCTGTTTCCGCGATGATCCGCTTTTTTCCCATACGCTGCGTGAGAAGAGCCTGGCCGATGGTGTTGTTGATTTTGTGAGCGCCGGTGTGGTTGAGGTCTTCACGTTTGAGCCAGATGCGGGCGGCGGCGGCGCTGGTGGTTTTCGATGCTGCGTGTTCGGTGAGTCGCGGGGCGAACTGCAACGGCGTCGGACGGCCGACATAGTTGTGGAGAAGGCCGTCGAGCTCTGTTTGGAATGCTGTATCGGCGCGGGCGTCGGCGTAGGCGCGTTCGAGCTGGTTGAGGGCGGCGACGAGTGTTTCGGGGACGTAGGCGCCGCCGAAGGCGCCGAAGCGGCCGCGCGGTGTGGGGAGCTCGGAAAGTGGGGGTGTGGCGGTGGTCATGGGTGTAAGTGTAGGTCGAAATGATTCCGTTGAAATGGAAACGTGCTGGATTGGGCTTCGAAGGTGAAGTGGGGCATCGGTATACTCGGCGCCGCTACTTTGAACGTATGCCGGGGTCGTAGTTCGCGTGCCCATCTCTGGAGTTCTTATCTATGGATCATGACCCCACTTTTCCAGGCGATCCCGATGACCGGCCCACGATTGATCCCTCGTCTCATCGGACGACGCGATCGACTGAACCTGAGCAGCCGGGCGCAGAATCGCAGCCTCAGAGTGTTGGCCCTTACAAGATTCTTGAAGTGCTCGGCGAGGGTGGGATGGGCGTGGTCTACCGGGCTGAGCAGGCGCAGCCTCGGCGCGAGGTGGCGCTGAAACTTATCAGGTCCGGGCTGGTCTCGGGGACGCTTCTTAAGCGATTTCAACTTGAAGCGGACATCCTGGCTCGCCTTCAGCATCCGGGGATTGCGCAGGTATATCAGACGGGTCTTCATGAGGGGACGCCTTACTTTGCGATGGAGTTAATCGAAGGTGAGTCGCTGACGAAGCACGCGCGCGCGAACGACCTTTCGGTGAAAGAGCGACTTGAACTCTTCGCGAAAATCTGCGACGCAGTCCAGCATGCGCATCAGAAGGGGGTTGTTCATCGCGATCTCAAACCCGGCAACATTCTGGTGGACGCGTCGGGTCAGCCCAAGATTCTTGACTTCGGCGTGGCCCGCGCCACCGACGGCGACATCCAAACGACGACTATTCAAACAGACATCGGGCAGCTTATCGGCACCATTCCGTATATGAGTCCGGAGCAGGCGTCGGGGAATCCTGATGACATCGATACTCGGAGCGATGTGTACGCGCTGGGTGTTATTTTGTATGAGCTGCTTTCGGGGCGGCTGCCGTACGACCTCTCGAAGAAGCTCGTTCACGAGGCCGTGCGCATCATTCAGGAAGACGACCCGACGCGACTCTCGTCAATTCACAAGACACTGCGAGGTGATGTCGAGACCATCGTCGGCAAGGCGCTTGAGAAAGAGAAAGAGCGACGATACCAGTCGGCCAGCGCCCTGTCGGCGGACATCAGCCGGTATCTGCGCGATGAGCCGATCGCGGCGAGGCCGCCGAGCGCTTCGTACCAGCTTCGGAAGTTCGCCAAGCGCAATCGGGCGATTGTCACCGGTGTCGCAGCGGTTTTCGTGGTGCTTGTAGCGGGAATCGTGGGGACGAGCGTCTTTGCGGCTGGTCAATCGAGAGCGCGCGCCGAAGCGGTTGTTCAAAGCGACCTTGCGGACCAGCGAGCCGACGAAGCGGAGGAAGCGCGCGATGAGGCTGACGCGGCGAGAAAGGAAGCGGACGCCGCTCGCGCTGCGGAAACCAAACGAGCCGAGGAGCTTCAAATCGTCGCCGACTTCCAGGCTGAGCGACTGGGTGAAATTGATCCAGACGGTATGGGCCTGTCGATGCGCAGGGGGCTGCGTGACAAACTCGTCGCTGTTGCCGACCGGCGGGGACTTGATGAAGAAAAGGCTACGGCGTTGCTCGATGAATACGAATTCCTCGTCTTGGGCGCTGACTTTACTGGCTTAGCGTTAGAGACGCTTGAAGAGCACATCTTCGAGCCAGCGCTTGAAACGATTGAAAACCAGTTCAAGGATCAACCTCTCATCGAGGCGCAGCTGCTTCAAACAATAGCGGAGACGATGACAAAAGCGGGCCTGCTTGAACAGGCGACGGCGCCACAAACCAGAGCACTTGAAACCCGGCGGCGTATTCTCGGCGATGAGCACTCCGACACGTTGCTCTCGATCAACAACATGGGCTTCTTGCTAGAAAGTCAGGGTAAATACGACGAGGCTGAGCTGTACCACAAGGAAGCGATCACAGGCCGCCGTCGCATCCTTGGCGACGAGCATCCCGACACATTGACATCGATCAACAACATGGGATTCCTGCTAGAAAGTCAGGGTAAATACGACGAGGCTGAGTTGTACTACAAGGAAGCGCTCGAAGGCTACCGCCGAGTCCTCGGCGACGATCATCCAGACACGTTGGGTTCGATCGGCAACATGGGCTACCTGCTGCAAAACCAAGGTAAGCTCGAAGAAGCCGAGCCATACTACATGGAAGCGCTCGATGGGCAACGCCATGTCCTCGGTGATGACCACCCTGATACGTTGGCTTCGATCAACAACATGAGCAACCTGCTGCAAAGCCAGGGCAAGCTTGAAGAAGCGGAGCCGTACTGCAAGGAGGCGCTCGAGAGCTACCGCCGTGTTCTCGGCGACAATCACCCCGACACACTGGCTTCGATCAACAATATGGGCTTCCTACTGCGAAGCCAGGGCAAGCTCGAAGAAGCGGAGTTGTACTATCGGGAAGCGCTCGAGAGCCGCCGCCGTGTCCTCGGCGATGGTCATCCCGATACGTTGCTCTCAATCAATAACATGGGTGTCCTACTATTGAATCAGAGCAGGTTCGTAGAAGCGAAATTATATTTTAAAGAAGCGATCGAAACGCGTCGCCGCGTTCTCGGTGACAATCACCCCGATACATTGGCCTCGATCGACAATATGGGCTCTATGCTGCGAAGCCAAGGTAGGCTCGAAGAATCGCTGCTGTACTACAATGAATCGCTCGAGGGCAACCGCCGCGTCCTCGGCGATAATCATCCCCGCACGCTGATCTCTATCAACAATATAGGCTCTCTACTAAAAAGCCAAGGCAAGCTCGAAGAAGCGCAATCTTACTATAGAGAAGCGCTTGAGGGCCGTCGCAGCGTTCTCGGCAACGATCATACCCACACGCTGACCTCGATCAATAACATGGGCTCTCTGCTACAAAGCCAGGGTAAGCTCGAAGAAGCCGAGCCGTACTTTAAAGAGGCGATTGTAGGCCGTCGTCGTGTACTTGGCGATGACCACCGCAGGACACTGACTTCGATCAACAACATGGGCACACTGCTACAAAGCCAAGGCAAGCTCGAAGAAGCGCACCTGTACTTTAAGGAAGCGCTCAACACCCGCCGCCGTATCCTCGGAGTTGGACATCCCGACACGTTGCACTCGATCAACAACATGGGCGCGCTGCTCAGGGATCTGGGTCAGTTTGAAGAGGCGGAATCACTCGGCGCCGAAGCTGTACATTCAGGCTTGGCGACACTTGGGCCGGAGCATTGGCTTGTTGGGGTCTTTATGGGGCACCATGCCAAGACGCTCGCAGCCATGAACCGATTTGCCGACGCTGAACCGGTCGTCATCAGAGCACATGCCATCTTCGAAGCGAAGCTTGGATCAACCCATAGCCGCACACTTGGAGCAACTGAACAACTCATCGCCCTCTACGAAGCGTGGCACGAAGCTGAACCCGTTGGTGGGCACGATGCGAAGGCGGCGGAGTGGCGGGAGAAGCTGCCGGTGCCCGAACCTGTTGAAGAGGAGCCGGATGATACAGACCGGAGTTACGATGTTTGAATCAGGGCAGCACATGACGGGCGACACAGCGGGCGCGATTGAAACGGAGAAGAAGGCATTGGCATTGCTCCCAGCTGACTCGCCTGCACGGGGTTATTACGAAGCTGCGATCGCGAGGTTCAAGGCGGCGATGGATGGCGCACAGTTATTGCGTAGAGGCTTGCTTCTCGCATACTGTGGTTGAGCTGGCCCGCCTGGCTGCATTGGGAGTTTTTTTGTGGATGATGATTTTGCGACATCGGGCGGGGCGAACGATCAACCCACTGCGGATGTTGGTGGGGCGGGGCCGACGCGATCTCTGAGTTCAGATTCGCATGAGCGAATGGCGCAACCTGAGCAGATTGGCCCCTACAAGATTCTGGGAGTTCTGGGTGAGGGTGGGTTTGGGATTGTGTATCTGGCTGAGCAGGGCGAGCCGGTCAAGCGGCGCGTGGCGCTGAAGGTCATCAAGCCGGGTATGGATTCGAAGGCGGTGCTGGCGCGGTTTGAGGCGGAGCGGCAGGCGCTGGCGGTGATGGATCATCCGTGCATCGCTCAGATTTATGACGGCGGAACCACGGAACGCGGGCTGGCCTACTTTTCGATGGAGCTTGTGCAGGGCGAGCCGATCACCGAGTTTTGCGACAAGCACAAGCTGAGCATTGCGCAGCGGGTTGGGCTCTTCATTAAGGTGTGCGAGGCGGTGCAGCATGCGCACATGAAGGGCGTGATTCATCGTGATCTGAAGCCGAGCAATATTCTTGTGCGGTATGCGGCGGGGGATGAGTTGCAGCCGAAAGTGATTGACTTTGGCGTGGCGAAGGCGCTGCATCAGAAGCTTTCGGAAGCGACGGTGTACACACAGCATGGTCAGTTGATCGGCACGCCGGAATATATGAGTCCGGAACAGGCGGAGATGAGCGCGCAGGACATCGACACGCGGAGTGATATCTATTCGCTGGGCGTTGTCCTGTATGAGCTTCTAAGTGGCGGGCTGCCCTTCGCGAGCGAAACGCTGCGGAGCGCGGGGGTCGGCGGGATTCAAAAGATGATTCGTGAAGTTGATCCGCCCAAACCGAGCACGCGGCTGTCATCTGAAACGGAGCACGGGCTGCACATTGCTGAACGCCGGCGCACGGAGATTCGCTCACTCTCCGGCGCGCTGAAGCGCGATTTGGACTGGGTGGTGATGAAGTGCCTGGAGAAGGATCGGGTCCGCCGGTATGAAACCGCCAACGCGCTGGCGATGGAGTTGCATCGGTACCTGAATGATGAGCCGGTGCTGGCGGGCCCGCCGAGCGTGAGGTACCGGGTGGGGAAGTTCGTCCGGCGGAATCGGGCGAGTGTGATCGCAGCGACAGCGAGTTTGGTGTTGCTGCTGGGCGGATTTGCTGGAACGGGGTACGGGCTGGTGCAGGCGAGGGCGCAGCGGGAGGTGGCGCATCGCGCGGAGGCTGAAGCGAAAGCGAAGGCTGTTGAGCTTGAGCTCGTGGCGGACTTTCAGGCGGAGCAACTGGGTGCGATTGATGCACAGTTGATGGGTGAGCGAATCAAGGATTCAATTCTCAAAGAGGCGCCGTCGCAGGAACGAGAGGCGCTGGATGAATCTTTGCAAGAGATCAACTTCACAAACATCGCGCTCAAATCGCTTGAGGAAAATATATTTGATCAGACGATCGAAGCGATTGATGCGCAGTTTGAGTCACAGCCGCTGGTGCAGGCGCAGCTGCTGCAGAGCATCGCGATCACGCTCAGACACCTCGGCCTTTACGATGCATCGATTGATCCTCAGAATCGGGCGTTGTCGATCCGGCGGGATAAACTGGGCGACGATCACGGCGACACGCTGAGCTCGTTTTCTGAGATGACCGTATTAGTTCACTCGCGAGGGGAGCTTGCGCAAGCAGAGGATTACGCGCGAGAACTGATCATGCGCGCGCGGCGCGTTTATGGCGACGACCATATGAGCACGTTAAATGCCGTCTCGACACTTGCCGTCATATTGAGAACCGAGGGAAAGTACGATGAAGCAGAGCAGTATTGCAATGAACTGCTAGATGGATATCGGCGCGTTCTCGGCGAAACACACCGCTTGACAATCAATCAGATGATCCAAAATGGCTGGTTGCTGATGCTTCAGGGCAAGCTGATGGAGTCTGAAGCGCTGTATCGGGAAACAGTGGCCCTAGCCCGCCGCGCCCTTGAACCCGATCATGAGTACATAACGAATGCAGCTAACAATCTTGGCTATGTGCTGAGGCGGCAGGGCAAGCTGAAGGAAGCTGAACCGTATCTGCGCGAAGCGCTGGAAAGGCGGCGGCGCATGCTTGGCGATAAGCATGGATTCACGCTGGATTCGGTTGCAAACCTTGGCAAGTTGCTTATGGATATGGGCGAGTTTGAAAAGGCGGAACAGCTTCTGAACCGGGCGAGGGAAGGATATGAACAGATTTTTGGACAGTTCAGCCCAAATGTGCTCAGCACCGAGCGTGAGATTGGCACATTGCTTCGACGGCATGGAAGGCTTCGAGAAGCTGAAGCGATCTATCGAGACACTCTGAGCAAGTGTCGAAGTCATCTCGATAAGGATCATCAGATAACACTTGGTGTGATCTGGAGCCTGGGGAATTTACTTATCACGCAGGACCAGGCTGGTGAAGGGGAGTCGCTGTTGCGCGAGGCTTTGGATGGATACCGCAGCAAGCGGGTGGAAGATCACCCAACCACGATGAATGTTATGCGCGATTACTGTGAAGCGCTTCTCAAGACTGCCCGCTTTGCAGAGGCGGAAGCGTTGGCGCTCGAGTACGACGGCCTTGCTCAGCAGGGGGAAAATCGTGCTGATGAAGTTGACGGGATTGGCGCGTTCATGATTGGACTTTATACGGCCTGGGACAGAGTGGAGCCGGGGGCAGGGCACAATGCGCGGGCGGCGGAGTGGGGCAAGAGAATAAGAGAGTGACGTTGCAAAAGGGGCAGTACCAAGCGGCCCTCTATGCACGACTGGATGTTGGCGCAAACCTCCTGATGAGCTGGGAGATGCGGGCGAGGTGGTAGTCGTCGTGCTGGGCGTGAAACTCGAGGAAGTCGACGAGGCGCATGGGTTTGTTAAGGCGCGGGTGGATGGCGGTGCGGGCGAAGTCTTCAGGGGGCAGTTCGTCGAGGCGGTTGACAAGTTTCGTGCGGGCGGCGCGGAAGTTGCGCAGGATTGATGCGATGTCCTGTTCGTTGTGGTTTGAAGCGTCGGTGGCGTCGTTGTTGCCAGCCCAGGGGCTGAGCGTTTCGCGGCGGGCGAGAAAGTCATCGAGACGCTGGGCGGGGAGGGGTTCGAGATCGAGCAGGTGGCCGGCGTTTTCCTGGATTGACCATTCGCCGTCGTTTGGTTTTTTCGTGAGCACGTCGCGGGGCAACTTTAGAAGTTGGTCCCCCAGGCGGGCGGGGGCGCCACGAAGGCGCTCGATGAGGTCTGGATACATTTCGACAGGGGAGTTGAAATCGAAGGTGCGGTTGAGCCAGGGATAGGGGAGGGGCATGCGGGAGTTTCTCAAGTGTTTGGGTTGTGGGTGTTGCGCTTATTTTTTGCGAGAGATTATTTTCCTACTTGATGCTTTCTTTTTGGTGGGTGACTTTGCGCTGCGCGCAGTTGTTTTCTTGGAGCGCGTGGCTGTTTTTTTCTTAGAGGTTTTCTTCTTGCTGGCTGCTTTCTTCGTCGGTCGTTTGCCGCCTGGTTTGATGATGGATTCGTAATGTTCGATGTGCTTTTTGACGGACACGCGCTTGATTGCCTGGCCGACGACGTTGAGCGGGACGTCTTCTATCTTCTTGAAGCGAACGCAGCCTTTGCCCATGTCGAGTTTTTTGCCAGTCTTGATCCAGGCGTCACAGAACCATTCACGGTGATCTTCCATCGCGTAGATGCACATGAGGTAGATCGCCATGTGGTTTTTTTGTGAGGCGAGGCTTGCGAAGGGAAGTGGCTCTTTGGGATTACAGTGGTAACCGGGCGGGTAGAGGGTGTGCGGGACGTAGTAGCCGATCATGCCGTACTGCATGCCTTCCTCGTAGCCTTTGGGCAGGTTTTTGAGTATGACGGCGCGGACTTGTTCGAGAGCCTGGCGGCGATCGGCGGGGAGCTCGGCGAGGTATTTTTTTACAGTTGTTGCTTTGCTTTGCATGGGGGGATTGTACAAACGGGCAGACGATTGTCTTGATTTTGGAGTCACGCCTGCATCTGACCACGGGCTGACCTAGTCATTGTTTCCAGGTTGGATCTGGCGCCATTCTTCTTCCTCACGTTTGGCGGCGGCAACGCCTTCTGTTTGGCTGACTGTGGTGAGGATGAGGAATCCGGTGATGAAGAAGCCGGCAAGTAGGAGCAGGGCTGCGGTGGAGCCGAGTGTATCTTTGGCGACGCCGAAAGAGAGGACGCCGATGCAGCCGGCGAGTTTGTAGGTGACGCCCCAGAGGCCGAAGAACTCTGCGGTGCGGTGTGCGGGTGTGAAGGCGCCGACGAGGGCGCGCGAAGCGGTTCCGATGCCGCCGAGACCGATGCCCATGCCGTTGCCGATGATCCAGATGGGCCACTGGGGAAGGGCGGCGGCGCCGTGCGCTTGGGCGTAGTTGGCCATGGCGGCGAGGCCGAGTGCGTTGATGGTCCAGACGATGAGGAAAAAGCGGACGGTGCGCTTGTGGCCGAGGCGGTCCTGGAATGCGCTGGTGGCGATGGCGGTGATTCCAGCGACGACGGTGAGCTGGAGAAGGAAGAGGACGAGTTTGGCGCCTTCGATGCCGAACTCTTTGGCGATGGGGGAAGAGAAGAAGATGACGACCTGCACGCCGAAACCGTAGACGAGGAAGGCGAGGAAGAAGCGAGCGAGATGGCGGAAGCGGCGGGCGTGTTGAAGCGTTTCACTGAGACGGCGGGCGGCTTCGATGAATACGTTTTGACCAGCGAGACGCGGGTCGGGGTGGGCGCGTTCAGGGAGGTAGAGCGCTGTTGGAATCATGACAAGTAGAAACCACAGGCCGGCGAAGATGAAGAGTGGGCGCCAGTCTGCGGGGCCTTGCATGTTGGCGAAGCTCATCCAGGCGCCGGTGAGCGCAAGAAGGATAAGGGCGCCGGTGTAGCCCATAGCCCAACCAAGACCGGAGATGCGACCCATGCGTTCGCGAGTGGCGATTTCAGGCAGGAAAGACGCGAGGAAGTTTTCGCCGAGTTGATAACAGAAGTTAGCTGGGATGTAGAGGGCCATCGCAAGGGCGATGCCCCATGCGGCGCCATGCGCGTCGGGGATGAGCGCAAGTGAACAGGTGAGCGCGACGCAGGCGACGCCGAGCCCAAGAAGGATTGGTTTCTTGATGGCGCGGGCGTCTGCGATGGCGCCGGCGACTGGCGATGCGATGACAACGAGCGCGAGACTTGCTGCGATCATGGCGGACCAGAGTGTGTCGTCGATGCGCTCATCAGCGACGACGACCTCCTTGAAGAAGATCGCGAACAGGAGCGTATTGATCAGGAGCGTGAATGACTGGTTGGCGAGATCGAACATGCCCCATGCCCAAACTTCGCGTTTGTTGGGGATGCCGTGAAATGGATTGAGGCGGAGCGGCACGGGTTAGTTCTGAGACGCGCTGCGCGGCGCGTTGAGAAGGTGTTGCTGGAAAAATTCGAGCTGGAGGTTCTTGGCGTCGTTGGCGTGGCGTCCGAAGCCGGCGTGTTCGTAGGGGGCGCCGGTTGATTCCCAGGTGATGAGTTTAGCGAGATCTGCGTTGGCGCCGGCGTGAGCGTACTTGGCTCGGAGAGTTTCAATGAAGTCGCGGATGGCGGCGACAGGAACCCATTCATCCGCTTCTGAGTGCAAAGCGAGCAGGGGGATCGGACGCCAGGCGTCGAGATGCTGCATGGGATCGAGACGACTGACTTTCTCGCTCGTGAAACGATCGGTGTAGGACATGAGAGAGAAGTCGCCGGCGGTGGACTCGACGGCGGCGCAGCGGAAATCATGTGGTTCGCAGAGGCGACGGAGAGTCACCATGCCTCCCGCGCTCATGCCGCCGATGGCGGAGCGGTCGAGATCGAAAACGCCTTTGAATTGCGGAGCAGCGAGAGCTTCGATGACCTCATCAATCTCGCTTACCGCTTGGTCGACGACATCGAGTGTGTGATCTGGGGATTGCATGGCGGGCTCGGCGCGTTCGCCGTGACCAGGGAGGTCGATGGCGCAGACGGCGATGCCTGAACGGATCCAGCGGAGATAGCGGCCGGGATCGAGCTCTTTATTGACGGTCCTGCCGTGCATCCAGAGGACGAAGGGAGCGGGCTCGTTCCAGTTGGGGTGGGCGAGGAGGGCAGGGATGCGCGCGTCGCAGAGGCGCTGAAAGCGAGATTGCGCGAGCAACGAGCGTGGCATGTTGGCGAGCCGGCGGGACATGAGAGCGGAGTGTAGCGAGCGAGAACGAACAGGCTCGGGCAGGCGCGGTATATTCGCGGAGCAAGATACACTGAAATTGGAGATTATTTTGCCCAAAGCAGAGAGAACCGCGGCGCGTTTTCGTTCGACGCGAGCTGCTCATCGCGATGAGACGGCCGAGGATTATGTCGAAGCGATTGATCAGCTCTTGAGCGATCAAGGCGAAGCGCGGGTGCGCGATCTGGCGGAGATGATGGGCGTGAGCCATGTGACAGTCTCGCGGATTGTGTCTCGTCTACAGGATGAGGGGTTGGTTGAGACGGCGCCGTACAAGCCGATTGATTTGACCAAGGCGGGCAAAAGGCTTGCGACTGAGAGTCGGCGGCGGCACGAGGTGGTACTGGAGTTTCTGATGGCGATCGGCGTGCCGCGCAAGCAGGCGGAGATTGACGCGGAGGGGATCGAGCATCATGTGAGTCAAGCGACCATCAACGCGATGCGACGATTGTCCAGGAAGCTTGATTCATAGTGTGGGTTTGTCAGGCGTTGGTTCGTTTGGCGCGGGCTTTGGCGGGATCGGGCGATCGTGGGGATCGCGGCTGGCGGCGCCCGCTTGCATTTCGAGCTCACGCTCCATCGGCTGGGTGGTGAGATGTTCAAGTGTGGTCGCGGTGCGATGAACGTGGTCGGGCCGGCTGCCCATTTCATCAACAAGGAATCGCTCCCAGAGGCGATGGGTGCGGACGATTTCCATCGCGCGGGCTCTGCCTGCGCTTGAGAGTTCAAGGCGATTGTTGTTCTTGGTAATTTCGCCAGCCTTGAGGGCAGAGCGGAAGCCTGCGCGGAGGGCGCGTTCACTGATGCCTGGGGCTCCGCGGCGGATGTGGCTGTGCACGAGGTCTACAGTTGGGTTTGCCTGCTGTGTTTCTTCGAATCGGTAGAGGAGCGCGAGAAGATCTTCATGCACAACGCTGGCGGCGAGCCTGCTTTGATGCACACGTCGAGCGATGACGCCGTGAGAGGGCGAAGCGACGATCGCGAGAGTCATGAGTGCGCCGGCGACGACGGTCATCATGCCGGCGGCGCTGAGGGCGTGTTCGCCTCCGAAGAAGCCGGGCCCAAATGCAGCGAGGCCATAGCCAAGGACGGCGCTGATGACCGCGAAAAGAAGGCTGAGCCAGACTTGCATCGTGATGCGATCGGTGAGCATGCGAGCGGTCGCTGGGGGGCAGATGATCATCGCGATGACGAGAATCGAACCCACGGCTTCAAAAGAAGCGACAGCAGCGAGCGCGACTAGCGCCATGAGGCCGTAATGGAGCAGGCTGGCGCGGAAGCCCAGCGTGGTCGCGAGGGCGGAGTCGAAGGCGGCGATCGTCAACTCTTTGAAGAAAAGCGTCACAAGAAAAGCGCTGACAAAGAAGACGATCGCGAGCGTTGCGACCTCGCGCGGGATATCGCGCCAGGTTTCAAGCTCAAGAAACGAAGTCCATGCGACGGGTGCGAACCAGGAGACGTCTTCCAGCTGGCCGTAAAGCACGCAGTCGGCGTCGAGATCGACGTGGTCAGCGGCGGCTTGTTCAAGGAGGACGACGCCAAGCGCAAAGAGAATGGAGAAGACGACGCCCATCGATGCGCTCGACTCGACGCGCCCGATTTTGCGGACGAGTTCGGTGAGAATGGTGGTGAGCAGGCCCGCAGCGGCGGCGCCAAGAATGACGGGGAGTGTTGAGCGTGTGCTGGCGATGAGAAAGACAACGACGATGCCCGGGAGAACGGCGTGGGCAATAGCGTCGCCCATGAGGCTGAGCCGGCGCAGCACAAGGAAGTTGCCAAGCAGGGCGCAGGTTGCAGCGGCAAGGGTCGCAGCCAGGAGCGCGGGGAGATCGACTTGTAGGAAGAGATCGAGCGTGATGTTCATGACTTGCCCTCGCGGGCTGAGTGGGTGGCGACGATCGGGTGAGGGCTCGGGAGGAGGACGCCTTCGGCCTTGAGCTCGCGTTCGAGTTCCTGAACAAGTTGGTCGCCCAGAACGTGTTCGACAAGGTCGGCGGAAGTATCGACGTGAGAGGGAGCGATGTCGGCGTTGCGGACGAGGTAGGCCTCCCACAGGCGGTGGTTGCGCGTGGTGCGGGCGGCTTCACGCGCTCCGGATTCGGTGAGGGAGACATGGTGGTTGTGACGATTGAGCAGGCCGCGGGCGGAGAGCCATCGCAGCGCCACGCGCAGGCGGAGCGTTGACCAGTTTCGCTCGCTGGCGAGATCGGCGATCGAAACGGAAGCATCCGCATGGCGATCGGCGCCGCCTGCGACGGTTTCCAGTTGCTCGTGCATCTTGCGCAGGATGTGCTGTTCGAGGATGAGAAGGCGAAGGCGAGCTCGGCGCGCGGCGTGGGCGACGAAGCCGCGAGCTGGAGCGGCAATCATGCTGAACGTGAAGATGCCGCCGGCGATGAGGACGATGACAGCGCCGGTTGGAAGGCGCTCAAGCAAGGCGGAAGCAGCGGCGCCGAGATAGCCGGCGAGCCCGCCAAGGGTCGCGCTGACGATGGTCATCACTCCGAGGCGCTCTGTCCAAAAACGGGCGGCAGCAGGTGGGATGATGACCATCGCGACGACGAGAATCAGGCCGACCGCCTGAATGCCTATGACTGTGATGATCGCGATCAGCGCGAGCAGGAGGAGATCGAGCCGCTGCACGGGCCATCCCTGGGCGGCGGCGTAGGTTGAATCAAAGCAGAGGACGCGGAACTCTTTGAAGAACGCAAATGTGAGTAGACACGCGAAAAGGGAGGTGGCGCCGATGATGATGGCGTTGGTCTGGCTCATTGCGGCGGCCTGACCGTAGATGAAACTTGCGAGCCCGCCTTGATTACCGACGTTCATGTTTTGGATGTAGCTCAGCAGCACCACGCCGACGCCGAAGAAGACACTCAGGACAGCGCCGATTGCAGCGTCTTCGCGGATTCGACTGTAGCGGACGATGAGCTGGACACAGAGAGCGCCGATGACGCCGCTTACAACAGCGCCGAGAAGCAAAAGCGGCAGGCTGCGGCTTACTCCCATCCAGGAGCCAATAAGAAATGCGATGGCGACACCCGGAAGTGTGGCGTGGCTGAGCGCGTCAGCGACGAGGGCGCGTTTGCGTAAGAGAGCGAAAGCGCCGATCGTGCCGGCGCCAATGCCGAGAAAGGCTGTGCCAAGCATGACGAGATTCGTGTTATAGCCAGCCTGGAAAGAGAGCACTTCCCAGACCTCTCCGAGAGTGGGCCAATGCACGCTGACATCAGTGATGGAGCCGTGTGAGCTGGTGTGAGAAACGCCGGCGGGAATCATGGACGAGCGCCGGCTTGGGCGAGAGCCTGCGCTGCTTGATCGAGAAGCGTGAGCCGGCCGCCATAGGTTTTCTGCAGGTTGTCGTGGGTGAAGGCCGTATCGATCGAACCGGCAGCGACGACGCGCATGTTCAGAAGCAGGACATGATCGAAATATTCCTGCACCGTCTGAAGATCGTGATGCACGCAGATGACAGTCTTCCCTTCATCGCGCAGCGTGCGCAGGACATCCACGATGGCGCGCTCGGTTGCAGCGTCAACACCAGCGAAGGGCTCATCCATGAAGTAGAGCCTGGCTTCCTGGGCGAGCGCGCGGGCGAGGAAGACGCGCTGCTGCTGGCCACCTGAGAGCTGGCTGATCTGACGTTTGGCGTAGTCAGCCATGCCTACACGATCAAGACATTGGAGCGCGGCGTCCTTGTGGGCCCTGCTGACGCGGCGTCCCCAGCCGATCATGCCGTACCGCCCCATCGCGACGACCTCGAGCGCGGAGATGGGAAAATCCCAATCGACAGATTCGCGCTGGGGGACATAGCCAACATCACGGCGCACGCGACGAGGCAACTGGCCGAAAATTTCAACGCGCCCGGAGGCGAGCGGGATGAGACCGAGGCAGGCTTTGATGAGTGTTGATTTTCCGGCGCCGTTCGGGCCGACCACCGCGATGAGCGATTGGGGCGGGGCGTCATAATCAACATCCCACAGCACGGGCTTGTGCCGATAGGCAACTGTCATGTCATGGATGGAGAGCGGACTTTGCGCGCTGTGCTCGGGAAGGTCAGCGAGGCGGGGGGGCGCTTCAGGCAGAGGATGGATGGACATGCTTCACTCCGCGGGCTTGTGTGGCGCCCGCTTTAGCTCGGAAACGCTATTCGTGATCAGCTTGCGAGAGTTTGCCGTTCATGCCGCCAGCGGGGGCTTCTCCGCCGAGCGAGCGTGCGATTGCGGTGACGTTGTGATCAATCATGCCGATGTAGGTTCCTTCGTAGGTTCCCGGGGCGCCCATCGCGTCTGAGAAAAGTTCACCGCCGAGTTTGATTGTATGGCTCTGGCGCCGCGCGCCGGCGATGATGGCGCGAACATTGCGGTCGGAGACAGTGCTCTCGGTGAACACGGATGGAATGCCGCGATCGACAACGAGCGAGACGATTTGTTCGATCTCTCGGACACCGGCTTCGGATTCGGTGCTAATGCCCTGGATGCCGCGCACCTCGATCTGGTAAGCGCGGGCGAGATAGTTAAACGCATCATGCGCAGTGACGAGGACACGCTGCTGCTCGGGAATCGTCGCAAGAACTCTTCGGGCGTATTCATCAAGGCGAGCGATTTCTGCTTTATATGCTTTCGCATTGGCGCTATATGTTGTTGCGCCATCGGGGTCGTGCTTGGTGAGCATTTGCTCGACGACGTCAACGGTGCGTGCCCAGCCGGTTGGGTCCATCCAAACATGCGGATCATGGTGGCCGGCGAACTCTTCTGGAGCGAGGAGGAAGTCTTCTTCCAAAAGCTCCGTGACGGCGTAGACAGGCTTGCCTGAGACAGCGAGGCGAATGAAGGCGTCCGTCATTTTCCCTTCAAGAAGAAGCCCGTTGTAGAAGATGATGTCAGCGCGGCGCAGCTTTGCGATGTCTGAGCGCGTGGCTTTATAAAGGTGAGGATCGACGCCTGGCCCCATGAGTGACGTGACCGTCGCGCGATCCCCGGCGACGTTGGTGGCGACATCCGCGATCATGCCTGTCGTGGCGACGATCGTGAGCTGCGCGTCCGAAGCGCGGGCAGATGGGGCAAGCGAGCTGAACGTGATCGCTATGACGCAAAGGAGGGCGGTGAGCAGCCGTGATGGATGAAGCATGTGTATCTCCTGCCGGCGGTGGGTTGAGAGGGCGCCGGCATATTTGTAGCATATGCTACGAATCGAGTGCTGTCAAAGCACTGATTTTTCCAGCTACACTTGCAGTGAGGGTGAGATGGCGCCGGCTGGCCTCTGTCCTTTGGAGCAACTTTGCAGATTCGTCGCATTCAACTGATGGCTACTGACCTTCCAGCGCTCGCGAGCTTCTACGGGGAGCAGCTCGGCCTGCCGGTCGCGGTGATGGACGCGGGGGCGGTGCGCGTGATAATTGGCTGGACGGAGATGGTGTTCGAGGCGAGGCCCTCTTCCCAGGAGAAGACATCGCATCACTTCGCCATCACCGTTCCGAGGAACCGGTTTAGCGAGGCGAAGGACTGGCTTAAATCGAAGACGCCGCTCATTGAATCGGAGGGCCAGGACGCATTTCATTTTTCTCTCTGGAACGCGGATGCGGTTTATTTTCGAGACCCTGCAGGGAACATTGGTGAGTTGATCGCTCGACGGACGCTCGATTTTGATTCGGATGAAGAGTTCGGCGCCGGGTCGATGCAGTGCGTGAGTGAGGTCGGGATGGTCGCGCATGATGTCGCGCGGACAGCCCAGCGAATCTGTCAGGCGTTTGGCCTGCAGCGATATCCCGGCGGGAAAATTGAGGCGGAGACTGACTTTGTCGCTCTGGGTGATGAACGAGGGCTTTTCATCGTGGTCGAGGAGGGGCGGGCATGGGCGCCGGACTGGAAGACGGCGGCATGTTCAGCCCCGATGAGCGTGATCGTAGAAACGCCCATCGCTGGGGCGCTTGATCTTGAGCCGGGACCGTGCTGCATTCGTGGACTGACAGACGCGGATTGCTGATCGCGCATGCGAATGAAGCGTACACTTGGCGTATGGGTAGTTTTGCGAGTGAGTTTTTCGGTGAGGGGGGCGCGATTGCGCGGACGTTAGGCGAGCATTATGAGCCGCGTCAGCAGCAGATCGAGATGGCTGAAGCCGTCGCCGGCGCGATGAAGAGCCGAAGCAAGGTTCTGATTGAGGCGCCGACGGGCGTGGGGAAGTCCTTCGCGTACCTGGCGCCGGCGATTCGGCGGGCGCTGGATACGAAAGATCGGATCATCATCGCGACCAATACGATCTCGCTGCAGGAGCAGCTCCTAGAGAAGGATGTTCCGGCGCTGCGGCGAGCCTTCGAAATCGATGAAGAAGACTTACGCATCGAGCTGGTGAAGGGGCGTGGGAACTATCTTTCCATTCGGAGATTGGAGCTCGCGTCACGGCGCCAGGATCGGTTGCTGGCTGACGCTGCGGCACGTCGATCGCTGCATGTGATTGAGGATTGGGCGTATGAGACGGAGGATGGGACGCTTTCGACATTGCCTGTGCTGGAGCGGCCTGCGGTGTGGGACCGTGTGCAGTCAGACGCGGGCAACTGCATGGGCAGGCGGTGCGCACATTACGAAGCGTGCTTCTACCAGCGGGCGCGTCGGCGCATGGAGCAAGCCCGGATTCTGATTTGCAATCACGCGATTTTCTTCAGCGACCTCGCGCTGCGGGCCCAATCAAGCGATGCTGGATTTCTGCCCAAGTGCGATCATGTGATTCTCGATGAGGCGCACAGCGCTGAGGATGTGGCGAGCGATCACTTCGGCTTGTCGCTTTCTGAGGGGCGGGTCGAACATTTGCTGCGCATGTTGCATCATCAGCGCACACAAAAGGGGTATCTCACCCATCTTGGGATTGATGGTGCGGTGGTGGAGAGGCTGGACGCCGCGATTCGCGCGGTGCTGGAGGCGGAAGCGCAATCGCGGGTCTTCTTTGATGCGCTCCGGCGCGTCGCCGGGGGAGAGGGTCGGTCGCTGCGCATCCGGGAGGCGGCGATTGTTGAGAACACGGTGACACCAGTGTTTCGAGATGTAGCGAATCGGCTGACTCACTTGCGCGATGCGGTTGATCGCGATGAGGATCGGTATGAGCTGAACTCCTATATGCAAAGGGCCAGCGCGATTGCGATTGAAGCAAAGGCGCTGGTTGAGCAGGAGCTGGCTGGGTGCGCGTATTGGGTCGAGACGACGGGAAGCGCGGGAGCGAGAATGCGGGTCAAGCTGGCGTGTTCGCCTGTCGACGTGGCGCCGGCGCTGCGGGAGCATCTCTTTGAGAGGGACATCTCCGTCACGCTGACCTCGGCGACACTGACTACAACGGGGGGCTCATTTGCCCATGTGAAGCGGCGACTTGGCTGCGAGGATGCAGCAGAGGTGCGCGTGGACAGCCCCTTTGACGCTGCGGCTCAGGTGAAGCTGATTGTCGATGCGACAATGCCCGATCCGCGCGATCCTGCGTTTGACGATGAGCTGGCGCGGCGGGTGCAGAACCAGGCAATTGCGACGAAAGGGGGAGTCTTTGCGCTCTTCACGAGCATCGCCACGATGAAGCGCATCTCGGCCATGATTCGGCCAGAGCTGGAAGCGGAAGGCTTGACGGTGCTGGTGCAAACGGTGGATGGACCGCGCCCGAAGCTGTTGGAAATATTCGCAAACGATGGCAGCGCCGTGCTTTTCGGGGTGGCGAGCTTCTGGCAAGGGGTTGATGTGCGCGGGGAGGCGCTGCGGAATGTCATCATCACCCGGCTACCGTTTGATCCGCCGGATCGGCCGCTGGTGCAGGCGCGGCATGAGATGATTTCTGAACAGGGGGGAGATCCATTTCGTGAAGACACGCTTCCCCGGGCGGTGCTGCGCCTTCGGCAGGGGTTTGGGCGGCTGATCCGGCATCGAGACGATGCGGGAAGAGTTGTAATTCTTGATCCGCGCATTGTGACCAAGTCATACGGGCGCGGGTTTCTTGAGGCGCTTCCCGTCGAGCCGGATGTCATCACCGAGCCCAGCTGGGTGTAATCGTCGGTTGTCAATCGAGCGTCAATATGTCCTATACACGGCGGCGACGCGTAGCTGTCAGGCAAACGGTCCCAAGACCTGCGAGACCCAGGCCGGCAGTCATTGGCATGGGAACGACCTGACCCACAGTGCCGAACATGACTTCCCAGGAGCCGATCATGCCGCTGTCGGCGCCGGCGCGATCTTCGATGGAGAGCATCCAATCGCCGAGGGTGCTTTGGCCAATGAAGTCGCCCAAGCTCGAAGTGGCATCGCCCTGGCTGGACGGGGCGTATTCACCTGGAGCGATCGCCTGCATCATGCTGACAGTTGAAGCGGCGGTCCAGAGATCGCCGGTGTACGAATCATTGAAAGCGTAGTCGCCGTGAAAGTCGCTGCTGTCGCCGAAGCCGGAATCGATTCGCCCGACGCGGTGGACAAGCTCGACACTCGTGCCGGTTGTCATGTTTTCGAGCGTGATGATGAGATCGCCGGCCCAGCTGTGCTCGAAATCGAGCAGGCGAACCGTGATGTCTGTGATCGGGGCGTCTGCGAACACAGAGACGGTGCTGCGGAAGAAGTTGCCATCCTCGCCGGCCGTGCCTCCCATGCCGCCGAGCGGGACAACGCCTCCGCCTCCGCTGAGGGTGAGTGTTCCGGCTGAAGCAACGCCGGTCAGGGCGAGCAAGGCGAAAACGGACATAGCATGCTTAACCATAATCTCTCTCCGTACAGCCCCAACTCAGACGTTCGGGCAGCTCCCACGCAAGGAACAGACGGGCGTCGGTCGCGATGTTCCGTGTGAACGTCACGCGTTGACGCCAAGCTGCAAAATGAAACTCTCGCGGTTTAGCGGATGGGCATGTGCAGCTCATAACCGCCAAAGCGACGACTCCGGTTCTGTCTGTATCACATATGCGGCGTCGGGCAAGGGCTGCGTCGAAAAAGTTATCGTCGTGTGGATGCCACATCCCGAAGGGGTATTTTTTTCGGGCTTCTTGCTGGCCGAATCAACCTCGGGGATGGCATCGGCGCCCGCCCAGCGGAATCGGAGATCAGCCGGGCGTGATTGTGCGCTGTTCGATGCGTTTCTCACTCTGGGTGATAACGATGCCATCCACATACGCGCAGGGCGTATGCACGTTGTCAGGATCAAGGTCGCCGGCGTCGACGATGCGATCAACCTCAGCAATGGTGACGGCGCCGGCCTGAGCCATCATGGGATTGAAATTGCGAGCCGTCATTCGGTAGATGAGATTGCCAGCGCGATCCGCGGCGTGGGCGTTGACGAGGGCGAGGTCGGCCTTGAGCCAGGTCTCCATGACATACTCCCGCCCGGCGAACTCTCGCGTCTCTTTGCCCTCAGCGATGAGCGTGCCGACGCCAGTCGCGGTGAAGAACGCCGGAATGCCGGCGCCGCCAGCCCGGATGCGCTCGGCGAGTGTGCCCTGCGGATTGAACTCGACCTCAAGCTCGCCTTCGAGAAACTGGCGGGCGAACTCATCATTCTCGCCGACGTAGCTCGAAACCATCTTGCGGATTTGCCTGGTTTGGAGAAGCAGCCCGAGGCCCCAGTCATCGACGCCGCAGTTGTTGCTGATGAGTGTGAGGTCCTTCACGCCAGTGTCGCGGAGCGCGATGATGAGCTGCTCGGGGATGCCGCACAGGCCGAAGCCGCCCGCCATCACGGTCATGCCGTCGCGGATGACGCCGTCGGCCTGGAGTTGACGCATGACAGCCTGTGGAGAATCGAAGACCTTATTGACCATGGTCGGCAGGATAACAAACCGGTCGCCCGAGGCGGATGGGAAGGCCGAAACCGCGTAGAATAACGTGAATGAGATTGATCTTTTCAGGAGCAACCCCGCAATGCCCTACTACATGAAGCTTGGCGAGATGCCCCGCAAGCGACACACGCAGTTCCGCCGCCCCGATGGCGCCCTCTACTCCGAAGAGTTGTTCGGCACCGAGGGCTTCGTCGGTCCATCGAGCACGATGTACCACATTCACCCGCCGACGCAGGTGACCGGATGGAAGGCGCTGTACAGCTCCAAGCCTGAGTATGTCGAGCGGGATGTGATGCGCATGCGCCACTCCAAGACGATGAATATGAAGCCGAACGGCGACCCCGTGACTGGGCGCGTCGTCATTCTTGGAAACGCAGACGTCGAGATGAGCATCTGCACGCCCGCAGAGCCAATGAGCTATCACTTCAAAAATGGCCAAGGTGATGAATGCCTGTTTATTCACTTCGGCTCAGGCACACTGAACACGATGTTCGGCACGCTCACCTTTGGCAAGAAGGACTACATCGTCATCCCCAAGGGGACGATCTATCAGATGATTTTCGATGAGCTGGCGGATGCCGATCGGCCTGAAGGGCTGACAAAAGAAGACATGCCATACGGCAGATTCGTGTGCTTTGAGACCGCGAATCATTCGCACATCGTGCCACCGCCGAGATACCTGTCGAAGAAGACGTCCCAGTTTTTGGAGCATGCGCCGTACTGCGAGCGGGACTTGCGCGTGCCCACGCTGCCGCTCTCCTATGACGAGGATGGCGAGTTTGAGGTGCGCATCAAGGCGCTCGATCAGGTGCACGGCTACATTTACAACTATCACCCCCTGGATATTGTGGGATGGGATGGGTGCTATTACCCGTACTGTTTCAATATCGATGACTTCGCGCCGATCACGGGCAAGCTGCACATGCCGCCGCCGATCCATCAGACGTTCGAGGGGCACAACTTTGTGATCTGTTCGTTCTGCCCGCGGATGCTGGATTGGCATGAAGATGCGATTCCGGTGCCTTACAACCACTCGAATATCGATTCCGACGAGGTGCTGTATTACGTCGAAGGGAACTACAAGGCGAGGCGTGGGATTGAAGTGGGGTCGATCACGTTGCATCCCCAGGGGATTCCGCATGGCCCGCACCCGGGGACGGTTGAGAAGTCGCTGGGAGCGAAGTTCACAAATGAGCTCGCGGTGATGTGCGATACATTCCGGCCGCTCTTTCCCACGAAGGCGGCGCTGGCGCTCGACGATTCAGCCTATCCGGAGAGTTGGCGCGCGGACCACTTCGCGCCACTCCAGAAGCCCAGCGCCAACGGAGCGTCAGAGCGGGGCGCCAAGGGGGGTGGAGATCGGCTGGCGGATGAGTCAGCGACAAACGTCTGGACGTGATTGATTTGGAGTTGAGAACTGCTCGCGAAGCGGGCTGATTGGTAGTTTAAGGGTGAGCAGGTGGTTGCAGGCAGCTAGAATGGAGTGGCGATGCGGTACGCGGCCCGTCTCGCTGGTGAGGGGTAAGTCGCAGCACAACATTTCGCAAAGGGATGGGCCGATCAATGACCACTGTCAGCACGACGCAGCAATCTTCCGGAAAAAAAACCACCGATCCGCTGCAGTTGATCGACGTTGACCATGTTCGCTTTTATGTGGGGAACGCCAAGCAGGCGGCGTATTTTTATGCGCACACGTTCGGCTTCCGTGTGGACCAGGTCGCCGACCTGACGACGGGCTCGCGCGAAGAGGCGAACTATCTTCTCACGCAGGGGAACATTCGCCTGTTTCTGACATCAGGGCTCTCTAAGGACCATCCTGCGAGTCAGGAGTCCGCTCGATTCGGAGACGGCGTCAAGGATGTCGCGTTGACTGTCTTCGACGCAGAGAAGGCGTGGGAGCGGGCGACAGGCAACGGCGGGGAAAGCGCCTACGAGCCAGAAACCTATTCCGATGAGCGCGGGTCAATCACCATAGCTGGAATCAAAACCTACGGCCGCGCTGTGCATTCGTTTGTTTCCCGCACCGGTGAGTACGCCCTCGACAAAATTAAACAAGGCGCCATTATCGGCCCGCGTTTCAAGAAGGTCGAAGACTTCCCGCTGAATGACTACAACGCGAAACATCCGTGCGGGCTCAAGTATGTGGATCACTGCGTCGGCAATGTTGAGCTTGGCAAAATGAACCACTGGGTCCAGTGGTATGAGAATGTTATGGAGTTCAAGCTGTTCAAGCACTTCGATGACAATGACATCTCAACTGAGTATTCAGCCCTCATGTCAAAGGTGATGGCGTCGGGCAATCAGCTCATTAAAATGCCGATCAATGAACCGGCCGAGGGGAAGAAAAAGAGCCAGATTCAAGAATATCTGGAATGGCACGATATGACGCCGGGCATTCAGCATGTGGCAATGCGCACCGACGATGAGCTGGAAAGCGTTAAGGAGCTGCGTCGGCGCGGTGTGGACTTTCTTGATATCCCGGATACCTATTACGAAGAGGTGTGGGATCGTGTCGGCGAGATGTTGCGTACGAACGGCCACGAGCCGGTGCGTGAAGACCATGAGCGCATCCGTGAGCTTGGAATTCTTGTGGACGCAGATGATGAAGGCTACCTGCTGCAACTCTTTACCAAGCCGTTGCAGGATCGGCCCACACTCTTCTTTGAGATCATCTGCCGCCGAGGCAGCCAGAGCTTCGGGAAGGGCAACTTCAAGGCGCTCTTCCAGTCGCTTGAGATCGAGCAGGATCGGCGAGGAAACCTTTGATCTGACGAAAATCCCCCAGCGACTGTGCTGCGTTATCAGTGCTCTTCGGTCTCGTACATCGACTCGTCCGGCGGCGGCTTGCTCTCCAGATACCGCGCCAATGGTTCAAGCATCCGCTGCCGATATTCCTGAGCGCCGACGAAGTACGCCGAACTGTTGGCATCGGGATACTCTTCGCGCAATAGGCGTTTGACCTGATCGATGCGCGTCTGAGCAAGTGGATGTGTGCTGAGGATCTCAGGCTGGCGCGGCGTCCCTTCCGAAGCGCGCTTCAGCGCCATCATCACGCCAAGCTGCCCCGCGGGCGAGTACCCCGCCTTGCTCATGTATCTCATGCCCAGCCGATCGGATTCCAGCTCTTCGCCGCGGCCGAACTTGAGCAGGAAGCCCTGCCCGCCGACGCCGACGAGGACTGGCACGCCGATCGAGACAAAATCACTATCAGATTGCCCCGCAGCGACAGAGGCGCCGACGACCAATCCCGCCAACAACAACTGATTGGTGATGCGTTTGTCAGCGTGCTCGGCTGTCACATGCCCCACCTCATGCCCGAGGACGCCGGCCAGTTCCGCCTCAGTGTCGAGCATCGCCGCCAGACCGCGTGAGAGAAAGACCTTGCCGCCCGGAAGGGCAAAGGCATTGACAATTTCAGAATCAAGGAGTGTGAACTCCCACGGAAGATCGTGGTACCCCTCTTCAACATGGGCGGTGAGCTTGAGACCGACTTCGGTCACATATGCCTGCAGCGCATAATCCGGAGCGTCATTCACCATCCCGCCGTACTGATCGGTGAGCGAGTTCTTGGCCTCTTCGCCAAGCTGGATCTCCTCAGCGCGGCTCAGCGAGTTGAACTGGAGCTTCCCCGTCGCAGTGTTTCGCACACACCCGGGAAAGAAAACCACCCAGAAAAGAAGTAGAAAACTCAGGCTGAAAAGATGGCGACGTCGAGGTTTCATACAGGGCTCCAATATCTGGTGCAGAATACAACAGGATAGCCTTCCAAGAGATGTCATGAGGCGGCTGTTCTATTGGTGTTCCGAGCCAACTTCCTCTACGGACACGCGTCACCCCAGGCGCCGAGCAGCATCGCGAGGTCCGCTCCGCCGACAACGCCGTCCGCATTCACGTCAGCAGGGCAGAGTGCTGGCATCGGCAGACATGCTCCCCAAGCTCCGAGCAACATCGCCATGTCGCCGGCGCCGACAAACCCATCGCAATCAAGGTCCGCGAGCCTTACGGTTGTGAGATTCATCAGGATCGATGCGTCGTGGGAGTTAGAGTTGGCGGTCACCAGATCGGGGCGCCCATCAGAGTTGAAGTCGCCATGCGCGAGGTAAGCCGGCCCGGAGCCAACTGGAAGATCAATAGGCGGCCCCAAAGCACCCGCGCAATCGTTGAGCAGGATTGAAACCGATCCTCCGCCGCCATTGGCTGTCGCTGCATCAGCGTGACCGTCACCGTTGTAGTCTGCAACCGCGACGCTATGTGGGTCGGAGCCGGTTGGATACTGGACGCCCGGCGCAAATGTGCCATCGCCGTTGTTCAGCAGGACCGTGACAGTTTCGCCGCCGGCCCCATTGTTGGCCGTGATGACATCGATGTCGCCATCGCCATCCATGTCCGCGGCTTCTTCGTCGCGAGGGACATCGCCTACGGGATAATGAACCGCTGGAAGAAATGCGCCGGCGCCAGCGTTAATGAGGACCGAACAATCATCCGAAGCCCGATTTGTTGTCACAAGATCAATCAAGACATCAGTGTTAAAATGCGCCGCAGTGACTGATCCGGGTTGGGAGCCAACCGGAACAATTGTGAACGGCGCAAACCCACCGAGCCCGTTGTTCAGGTGAATAGCAACGTCGTTCGATCCCACATTGGCGCAGACGATGTCAAGGTCATTGTCGTCGTCCACATCCACAAGCACCACGGTTCGAGGTGTTGTTCCTGTGGGAATACTCTGGGGCGCTGCGAGCGTTCCGTCGCCTGAGTTGACGAACACTGAGAGCGCATTCCCCCCCTGATTGGGGACAACAATATCAATGTCCTGATCATTGTCGATATCGCCGGCTCCCATGACACGCGGAAGAACACCGGAGATGTAGGTGACTGCCGAGGCAAACCCGCCCGTCCCGTTTCCAAGGAGAACTGAAATCGTTCCAGCAAGTCGATCACCGGTGATGACATCGAGCGACCCGTCATCATCGAGATCTACGACGATCACCGAAGAGGGAATTGTTCCAACAGGGTGCTCAACACTGGGAGCGAACTGAAGACAGGAAATACCGCCGGCGATAGCTGGCGTCGCCATAGATGCGAGCATGATCGACGCCAGGCTGCATGAAGCAGAACTCCTCATATGCTCAGTTTATTGCGCATCAGGAACCACGGAAGAAAAATTTGCTCCCGAAATCAGTTTTGAGGGATATCTCTCTGTTGTGTCATCTGATGCCGCCGAACGGTTGAGCGCTACTCAGCGTCCGCGCTCTTCAATGTCCGTGCTGCCGTGAGGGCCCGCGCGAAATTGCCGTACCGGAAACCAAAAAGCTCTTGTTCGCTCCAGCCGCGTCGTGCGAGGGCTTCTGTAATCAGGGTGAGCCCGACGGGCTCATTGATTCCCTCGGGCAGGTGTTTGGCTGAGACGCCCCCATCCATGTCGCTCCCCAGCCCCACGCCGGTACGGGAGTTCATCACATCACAAACATGCTCGATGATGCGCACACAGTCGTCTATGGTCGCACGCTCCTCGCTTCCAAACGCGATGGAGGGGTTGAGGAAGTTGGTGATGAGATTGAGCCCGACAACGCCCCCGCGGCGCCCGACTTCGCGGATGGTTTCATCCGTGATGTGCCGTTCATTGTCAGCAAGCAGAGCCCGCGGATTGGAATGTGACGCGATTACGAGCCGATCCGTCTGTGTGAGCAACTCATCAGTTGCTCGCTGGCTGAAATGCGAAAGATCATGGATGACGTTCAACTCATCCATCGCGCGGATCATCTCGCGCCCTTCGGCGCTCAGCCCGACGCCTGGCGCCGCATTTCCTCCGGCGAAGCGCGAGGACTTCGACCAGGTCAGGCCGATCGCAACGACACCGCGCTCGATCCACCACGGCAGTTCGAGCGGCGAGCGGATCGGATCGGCGTTTTCAATCAGAACCCCGATGTACAAAGGCGGGGACGACCCTGCGCCCGGTTGTCGCTGCGTTGGAGAGCGCGGCGCTACACGCGCGACGCCCAACCCAGCTCGCATTTCTCCAAGATGGGAATCCACAACAGGCGGCGCCTGAAGCAAGATGTGGCCTTCATCACGCCACGTCAGATACACCTCCAGCTGTGCCCGACCCTTGCGAGCGGCCGTTTCCCAGTCGCCAGCGGGATAGCCCTCGACGCCGTCGCCCCCAGCTTCGGTGAAGATGGTTCCCAAAGCGCCAACAACCCCGCCAGCCTGAAGCGACGCCAGCGTCACGGCAGCAGGGGGGTGCGGGCCGCCACATGATGCGGTCGGCGCCGACATATCGCGCCCGTTGACAGCGAGGTAGGCCAAATCGAGATGCGCATCGAGCCAGAAATGAGAAGGCATGCGTCCCACCATAATCGCTCAGGGGCGGAAGGCCGGCCCGGTAAATATCCAGCCAATGGGCCCATTCTGGCAAGTTAGCTATGTGTTTGGGGGTTGTGCGTCGAACGGGCTGCAGTTTGGCTGCAACTAACGGTCCTTCTTGACGTATCATTTAGCACCATGACGCGATCCGCAGAGCAACGATTGATTGAGCAGGCCGTCAAGGGCGACCGCGACGCTGCGGACAAGCTCATTCGGGCCCATCAAGGCTCCCTGTATGCCTACCTGCTTCGGCTTTCGGGAAAACCCGATATGGCTGAGGACATCGTCCAGGACGCCTTCGTCCGCGTACTCACGCATCTCGAGCGGTTCGATCCCAAGTATCGATTCAGCACCTGGCTCTTCACCATCGCCAAGCGGCTCTATGTTAACGCAAATCAGAAATGTAAGCCCCACTACGACACGGATATTGTCGACTCCTGGAAGGGCGCCGATGAATCTCCATCGCGGCCTGCTGAAGTGCAAGAAGTTCGAGAGAACGCGCGCTCCGCGATTGGCGACGCTCTGCAAACGCTAAGCGAACAGCAGCGGGAGATTGTCCTGCTTTTCCACCAGCAGAGCTGGCCCATTGCGTTGATCGCTGAGCATATGTCCATGCCCGAGGGCACAATCAAGAGCCATCTGCATCGCGGGCGCCAACGGATGCGCAAGCATATCGAACGTGTGAATGAAACAGTGCGTGACGCTGCTGAGGCGTGGTCATGACTTTCTTTTTCAAGCGACGCTCTGAGAGCGCGTCACACAACAATAACGACGTGCCAGCCGACGCATTGATCGATGCGTACTTCAATCGTGAGTTGACGAGCAGTCAATCGAACGATCTGTTCAGCATGATCGGTGAGGACGAAGTAGTTCGTGATGATTTTGATGCAACACAGAATGTGATCGATGCGCTCCGCGCTCCGGTTGATGTGCCAGACATCTCAAGCTCTGTGCTGGACGAAGTGGGTCGCCGTCGCGGCTGGCTGCCTCCGCGCATTCGCAGCATTGTCACCATCGGCCGGCTGTCTGTTGCAGCATCGTTCGTGCTGGTGCTGACAGCCATGTTCCTCATCGAACGCTCAGCTCCGGGTTCGTTGGACGTGCGTCCAACAAGTCAGCCGCTCACCAATCTGGTGCAGGCGGGCTCCACCGAAACAGCAGAAGGCATCGCCGCTGTTCGCGAAGGAATCGAGAAGCTTCGCGAGATCGACACACTGACCGCGTCTCTCAATGCAACGCACGGCGACGATCAGCGCCAGTGGCTGCTCGAGGTGAGTCTTGTGCCGGATCGCTCGTTGCTGCCACAAGGCACGATCACCATCGAATCCCTGCGCCGCCATGTCATTCCAGCCCAGCTTGAAAACGGGCAAATTTCCATCAACAAACTTCTTGCAGTGACGCAGGCGGCTTCAGAAAGCAGCATCGCTGCAAAGCTGTTGCGAACGCCGTGCAACAAGATTGAAAACAGCTGGCATACGCTTCTTGTTGAAGATGGCCAGGTCATTTTCGACGCCCAATCTGGCGAGTTGTCGGTCGCCGGCGATGTACGCGTCACACTGAACCGCATGCCGGTCAGTGACGAATGCGAAGACGCCAGCGATCGCGAGTAATACAAGGGAGATGACTGCTCCGATGTCGATTCTTCGCACCCTGGCGATGCTGGCGTGCGCAGTGGTGTTCTCCTGCGCAGCACGCGCGGGAGGTTTACAGGCTGTCGCGGCGCTTGCGCCCGCTGATGCCGACGTCATCGTTCTCATCAACGGCGCCAGCGACATGCGCCGCGGCGACGCCCAGGCAGTCCTCGACGCTGTGTTGCCATTTTTGCAACTTACGAACACCTCCAAACGCTGGGAGGAGTTCGCAGCGGAACTCGATTGGACTCCCGACAAAGCCTTTGACAAGCTTCTTGGCCAGCGCGTCGCACTGATTGGTGACAATATCTGGTCCAACGACCGCGCCTTCGCGCTCATCACTGAAGTCGATCGTCGAACCGCAAATCATCTGCGCACTGAACTGCCCATCGCTCCGCGCAAGCTGGTGGCTGGCAAAGCAGTAATGGCGATCGAAAAGGGCGCTTTAGAGCTGATTTCCGCCAGACATCAGTGGGGATCGCTGCTCCTGATCGGCCCAAGTGAAGACGCTCTCTTGCTCGACAAGCTCGCGGGCACGTTGGGCGAAGATGTTCCGGACGCATTTTCCACCTCGCCCGCTTTCAAGCGCATCATCCAGGCAGCCCCTCGTGAGCAGGCCCACGCCCTCTTTTTCGTGCGCCTGCCTGACCCAGTGGGCGGCTGGGTCGGCGGTGTTGTATTTGCCAGAGACCAGTGGGTGACCGTCAGCGCGATCGTCCAACCTCACAAAAAATTGCCGGCGATCAACGCATGGTCGCCGGAGGACTGGTCGCCGATGAAGCGCGGCGCCCTTGCCTTTGCCCTGGAGGTTCGACCCTCAGACCTTGATGATCCAGCCGAGTTCGGACTTCCCGAAGGAATTCTCAGCGACATGCTCTGGCTCGCGCCCAGTGACGAGCTTCGTCCCGTCCTTGGGGATCTTCACGCAGCAAGTCTGACCGAGGATGAGCGTGGCGCACTTACGATCACAACTGCCGTTTCTGTGAAGAATGTCAACGAAGCAGCCGCGCCGATCGACGCCATGATGGCCGATTTCGTCACCGATGTGAACATTCAGCGCGGCGGGGCAGCCTGGAGCCATGACTTCGGCGGCTTTCTCCCCGAAGCAACACGCCACGCCCCCATCAAAGCAGCCCCCGGCGTCTGGGCCCTGAGCTTGTGGCAGAGCTCGGGGGAGTTTGCCTGGACATTCCGCCAGAGTCCACATCCGCAAGACGCTCCGGCTGGCTGGTTCATCGCCGGGACTGAGCCGGAGCGCGTCAAGACCATTGCTGCGGCTTTCGCTCAGGATGCTCCCAAACACGAGCGCCCGCCGGGAAAATATCTCAGTATCGGCGCCGCCCACCCCGCCGAGCTGGCGCGCGTGCTGCAACGCGAGCAAGTGTCACCCATCGTTCTTGCCATGATGAGGCTCTTTTCAGAGGTCGGCTGGTATATCCAGGCGCCCTCGACCACCGAAGCTCACGGAAAGTTCTACCTCCAACTCGCTGAGCCTAAATAACAGGCATTCCACCCGCTGCCCACTTCGGTCGCTATGATCCGCGACCCGCTTGGCTGCCGTTCAAGCAGGAACTCTGCGAGCCCATGCCCCATGCCCACCGACGATCTCAGAAACATTGCGATCATTGCGCACGTTGACCACGGCAAGACATCCCTTGTCGATCAGATGCTGCGCCAATCCGGCGCCCTCGGCTCAAGCGAATATGAAAAACTTCGCGGCGGCCAGCATGGACTCGTGATGGACACCAACGAACTCGAACGCGAGCGCGGCATCACCATCCTCTCCAAGAACTGCGCCATCACCTACGCCAAACCCGGCGACGCACCCACGCGCATCAACATCATCGATACTCCCGGTCACGCCGACTTCGGCGGTGAAGTCGAGCGCATTCTGCGTATGGCTGACGGCTGCCTGCTTCTTGTTGATGCTTTTGAAGGTCCGATGCCGCAAACGCGCTTCGTGCTCACCAAAGCGCTTGAAGCAGGTCTTAGGCCGGTTGTCGTCATAAACAAATGCGATCGTCCGGATGCCAGACCTGATGAAGTCGTCGATGAAGTCTTCGATCTGCTCGTGGAGCTCGGCGCCAACGATGAAGCCCTTGAATTTCCAGTGGTCTATACCTCCGCCCGCGCCGGCTGGGCTTCCCTCGATCATCACCATCCGCGCGAGGATCTCCGCGATCTGTTCGACATGATCGTCGAGTCCATCCCGCCCGCCGGCGGCGATCCCGACGCCCCCTTGCAACTCCTGATCCTGAGTCTTGACTCCACCGCCTACGTGGGGCGCATCGGCATCGGGCGTGTCTTTTCAGGCACGATCAGAGCCGGCCAGAATATCGCGCTACTCAAGCGGGTCGGTGGGCGCACCGACGTAAAAGTGGGGGGGCTCCAGCGTTTTCATGCGATGGGCCGCATCGAAGCGAGCGAAGTGCGCGCCGGGGATATCTGCGCCGTTGTCGGAGTCGAGGGCGTAGATATCGGCGACACCATCGCTGACCCGGAAAACGCCGTCGCTCTGCCCACCGTCAGTATCGATCAGCCAACCATCACAATGATCTTTCGCATCAATGACTCCCCCTTCGCGGGGCGCGAGGGAGAGTTCGTCACCAGTCGGCAGATTCGCACACGACTTGATCGTGAGCTTGAACGCAACGTCGCGTTGCGTGTAGAAAGTAGTCATAGCGCCGACGAGTTCATCGTCTCAGGGCGCGGATTGCTCCATCTTGGTGTGCTGATCGAAACGATGCGCCGCGAAGGATATGAGCTCGCTGTCGGCAAGCCCCGCGTCATTCTTCGCGAGGTCGAAGGACGCATCCATGAGCCCATCGAGCGCGTCACGATCGATTGCCCGGAATGGTGCGTCGGACCGGTGATGGAGTTGCTCGGCTCGCGCCGGGGTGAGCTCAAGAAGCTCGATCATATCGGCTCTCGCACGCGCCTTCATTTTGAAGCGCCCTCGCGCGGGCTCATTGGCGTCCGCTCCCGGCTGCTCGGGGTTTCTCAGGGTGAAGCGATCATGCACCATGTCTTTGATCGATATGAACCTGCGATCAGCGCAGAGCTGCGCCGCCCGTCCGGCGTGCTCGTCGCGACCGAAACCGCACAAGTCACCGCCCACGCAGTCGAAGCGATGTCCGATCGCGGCTTCCTCTTCGTCCGCCCGGGCGACAAGGTCTACTCCGGCCAGATCGTCGGCGAACACAACCGCGAAAACGATCTCACTGTCAACATCACACGCGAGAAAAAGCTCACCAACATCCGCTCTTCGACCAAGGAAGCGACCATCACGCTCAAACAGCCGCGCGACATCGCCCTCGAAGCCGCCCTCGAATACATCGAAGATGATGAGCTCGTCGAGATCACACCCGGCGCCATTCGCCTGCGCAAAAAACTGCTCGACGAAGGCGCGCGGCGCCGAGCAAGTCGCTCCGCCAAGGATCGTCCCGCCCCAGCCAGCGCCTGAGCGCAGGCTCGCGCAGCTCAGCAACGCAGACGGGCCTCGCTACACTAAAAACATGCCTACCACCGAACATCCTGCAGCCTCTTCGCCCGCCGCCACGTGTGTAAATAGCCAGCGCAACAAGCCCGGCGACATCCACTATTGGTCACGCACGCTCATTCCCACATCCAAGCAAACCCCCTCCGACGCTGAATCAGCCAGCCATAAACTATTGGTCCGCGCCGGCTACGTCCGTCGGGTGGGCGCAGGAATCTACAGCTATCTCCCCCTCGCCTGGCGCGTGCTCAACAACCTTTCTGCAATCATCCGCGAGGAAATGCACACCGCCGGCGCCGCCGAAATGCTCATGCCCGCCCTCGAGCCCATCGAGCTGATGGACAAAACCGGCCGCGCCGACGACTACGGCGACAACCTCTTCCGCCTCACCGATCGCCACGGACGCGAACTCGCCCTCGCGCCAACCCACGAAGAAATCATCACCGAGTTGATGGCCGCAAGCGTCTCCTCCTACAAACAACTCCCCATCACTCTCTTTCAAATACAGACCAAGTTTCGCGATGAGTTCCGCCCCCGCTCCGCGCTCCTGCGCGGCCGCGAGTTCATCATGAAAGACGCCTACTCCTTCCACCTCACACTCGAAGACGCCGGCGGACTCAACCAAACCTACGACGCAATGCACCGCGCCTACACCAACACCTTCACACGGTGCGGCCTCGATTTCTCCGTCGTCGAAGCAGAAGCCGGTCCCATCGGCGGCTCCGCTTCCCATGAGTTCATGGTCAACTGCGAATCCGGCGAAGACACCATCCTCAAATGCCCCGCCACCGGCTACGCAGCCAACGTCGAAAAATGCGAAACCGGCCCCCGCGCCCACGACCTCTCCGGCGATCCCACCGGCGATCTCGACAAAATCCACACGCCCGATCTTCCCACCATCGAAGAGGTCGGCAAGTTCCTCAAGGTCAAGCCCAACCGCATGCTCAAGACACTCGTCTTTCGCATCGCTGCAGAAGATAAAAACGCAACTCCCGAGTTCGCCCTCGCCGTTGTCCGAGGCGATCACGACGTCAACGAAGGCAAACTTCGCACCGCCGTCGGCAAGCCCATCCGCATGGCTGACGATGATGAAGCCCGCACCGCCGGCTTCACCATCGGCTACGTCAGCCCCCGCGCCGTCCTCATAACAGCCCAATCTTCGTTATGTAAAACTCGCCTCCTCATCGACCCCGACGCCGCCCAGCCCGGATTCTGGGCCGCCGGCGCCGACGAAAAAGACCACCACGTCAAGCATTTCAACTGGCGCCGCGAGCTTGGCGATTCCCTCGACGATCCCAACCTCGCTGCCGTCGCCGACATACGCAACGCCGTCGCCGGCGACCCCTCCCCACGCGATCCCAACGCCCAACTCGTCGCAGCCCGCGGCATCGAAGTAGGGCACATCTTCAAGCTCGGCTGCAAATACTCCGACGCCATGGGCTTCCAAATTCTCGACCAATCCCAGCAACTCCAAAGCGTCATCATGGGCTGCTACGGCATCGGCGTCTCACGCACCATGCAGGCCTGCATCGAAATGAGCCACGACGAAAACGGCATCATCTGGCCCGCCGCCATCGCGCCCTACCACATCCACATCATCCCCATGAAGGTCGAGCCCGACTCCGCCGCCATGCAAACGGCCGAAACCCTCGCCGCCGACCTCTCAGCCGCCGGCCTCGATGTCCTCCTCGACGACCGCAACGAACGCCCCGGCGTCAAGTTCAATGACGCAGACCTCGTCGGCGTCCCCCTGCGCATCACGATCGGCGACAAAGCCCTCGCCGAAAACAGCGTCGAGTTCAAACGCCGCACCGACCCCGGCAAAGGCGACCTCATCCCCCTCAGCCAGATCGTCAATCACTGCCTGCAGGGCTGAATTCAGCTGAGTTTTACATAATATGCATTATCGGCGTAATTTCATGGGCGTTTACCGCCTCAGGCGCGTGAACTTCGGACGCCGCCGGCGCCGCGGCTACTGACGGATGGCGCCTTTACTCACTCGTGCCTTGTTTACCGCTCTTCAGATTCAGACGCGCGAGGAGGCCTGACAAAAAGCCGAGCCCAAACACGATCACCAGAAGCAATGCTCGGGGCATGGAGATCGTCGCGAAGAGAAGTCGCGTGTCCACGCTCTCCATATTCTGGAAGATCAGCACGAGTACGAGGATCACGATGCCCGCGATAGTGGTGAGTTTGAACTTGTTCATAATTGTTCATCGGCTCTCAAATGACGTTGTGGATACATCCGCCCCCGCCGCCGGTGGCTGTATCCCATGATGATCCTCGTCCACCCACCCATACGCCAAAAAACCCTTGACACCCTCCCCCAATTCCCATATACATAACCATATGGTTATGCAACAGGCCCCATCTCCCCACCTCGACCACATCTTCGCCGCCCTCTCAGACCCCACCCGCCGCGGCATCCTCGAGCGCCTCTCTCGCGGCGAATCTAACATCAGCACCCTCGCCGCCCCCTACAACATATCCCAGCCCGCCATCTCCAAACACCTCCGCGTCCTCGAACGCGCCGGCCTCATTCAACGCACCCGCCGCGGCCGCGAGCACCACATCAAAGTCGATCCCCGCCCCATCGAAGAAGCCCGCGGCTGGATCGCCACCTACGCACAGTTCTGGAAACAACAGTTCGACGCTGTCGACGCCTATCTCAAAGATCAGGAGAAAAACCAAAATGAGCAACACTGACATCCGCTTCGAAGACGGCACGCTCTACGTCACACGCATCTACAACGCCCCGCGCGAAGCGGTCTTCGACGCCTGGATCAACACCAGCAAAATCGAACAATGGTGGGGCTGCGCACAAACAACCGCTGTCCAGTCAGACATCGAACCCAAGCTCGGCGGCAAGTTCAACCACATCATGACGCTCAAAGGCGTCGGCGACTATCCCATGTCTTCCTGCTTCACCGAGTACGACCCCCCCGCCAAACTCGCCTACACCGCCGAAGCAACCGACAACGCCCCCGCCATGAAAGTGACGGTCGAGTTCCTCGAACACCCGGACGGCACAGAAGTCCGCCTCGTCCACGAAGGCCTCCCCGAAGACTTCATCCAATACGTCCGCCCCGGCTGGACCGCCGCCTTCGACAAACTCGAAAAGTTTCTTCAGACAGCAAGTGTGTAAAACAGACCCATGCCCGCTAGCAAAAAAGACCCCACCGAGCCCATCCGCCTCAAAGCGAGCCGCTATCCCGCTGTCGATGAAGGAACCGCCTGCACCCAAAGCTCCTTCAAAACCGGCAAGAAAGCCTTCCTCTACATCGGCATGCAGGGCGGCCGCTACAAAGCCATGTTCAAACTCAAAAAGTCCCGCCCCGAAGCCGCCAAACTCGCGCAAAAAGACCCCGACTGCTACGAGATCGGCTCAACCGATTGGGTGACAGCCAGATTCACGGCTGACAAACCCATGCCAAAGAAACTCTGGGAAAAATGGCTTGATGAAAGCTACCACCTGAGTCTTGGAACTGAAAATAAAACTTCGAGCAAGAAGACTGTCAGGTAAAAACCACTTAGAAAAGGATTGTATTTCGGTTATTCGGATTCACGTCAAGAATGTCGATTCAGCACCAAAACATTGTTCGCCGCGCCCGATCGCAGTATCGCCGAGAAGGCATGACCTGGAACACCGACGGGCTCGGCGCCGAGAGGCGAATACTCTATGAGAGCAGCCTCTGTTGGGTTGGCGAGTTTCGGTGCGCCGTTTCGCATCCAGAGTTCACCACTCTCGGATCGCCGAGCTTCGGGCCGCTGATTGCGATCCCGCGATACCCAGTGAAGATTAGACAATCCGGCTCGGCCTCATTCATCGCGGACAGCTGCGCTGCCGTGCTGCACAGCCTCGGCGTCGAATATGACCGAGCGCCGCTCACCGGTTCCGGCGACTGGTGCGTAGTGATCCACTACAAACCGAGGGTGTTCGAGGACGGGATCCCCCCTGCATTGATAGGGCGCGGGTGGTCCGGTCGGGCACACCTCGATTCCGCGGCGCACATGAGCCAATGGCTCGTTCGAGAGCGGCTGCTCGATCCACCGCGCTGCCGCGACGAGTTCGCGATCGATTCCCAAATGATCCACATCGCGGTGTCGCTCTTTGAAAGAACGTCTGAATCTTCCAGTCAATGCCATGCGCGCGCCGGCACAAAACACCGGCACAGAGAACTTGCAGAAGCTGTGAGAGAACAGCTCGCGAGAGAGCCGGAGGCGCCGCACACGCTTTCCGATCTAGCGTCAATGTTGCATTGCTCGCCTTTTCATTTATCTAGGGTTTTCGTGGGGGCCACTGGCGCGTCGATCCATCAACATCTCATCATCCTTCGTGTGCGTCTGGCGCTCCATCTCATGTGCGACCCGTCTCGGTCGGTGACAGAAGTTGCGCTCGCATCAGGGTTCAGCAGCCACTCCCATTTCACAGACACGTTTCGATCATTCTTCGGAATGCCACCATCGGAAGCACGCCGGCTCGCAAGTCGATCAACGTGGCAGGAAATGAGCACGATTCTGGAAGCCGTCCGACGGATCAATGCTTAGCCTTGCTGCAAGCAAGTTTTGAAATGAGCGAGATCCGTTGAGAAACGCCTGAGTCACACGATGGCAACTTCAGAAAACATCAGCAGCGCAGCTGCAACTGTAAAAAGGGAGACACGAATGCTAAATACATGCATTTTCAGAACTGTAATTGGGGCAGCCCTCGTCACCACGGTCTCGTCGGCAACCGCAATCGCCGCAGCATCAGCCACATCAACATCGAGTTCAGTGGCAGGTGCGATATCATCGCCGAACGCAGTGACCGGCACAGTGCGCCTGTCGAACGGATTACCAGCAGCCGGCGCACACGTCAGCTTACGGTTCGGCTCCAGCACAACAACTGCTGGCGGATCAGGTCAATACACGCTGGACGGTATTGATGGCGGATTTGCAACCGTAGACGCCACTTTCGTATCGGGCGGCGTGACGTTTACAGGCAGTGCATGGGTTAGCTTCCCGCCCGGAGGAGGCGCCACCGCGAACGCGGACATCACCGTGCGGGCTTTTCCAGTTGGTCCATTTCCACCGTTCCCACCGCTTGCGCCGATCGGTGATCAAGTTATACCTTGGCCAATGGTCTCACCGATTGGCGACATGATTATGCCTTGACTGCAGTAATGTACTATCACCTAGTAAGGGGCAGAGAATACTTGTGCTTCATCACACGTTGTTATCGCCAAACCATGCATGGTGTTTCTAAAGGAACGATTCGTAATGCAAAACAAGGCAGATACCCCGCGCAGTTGGCTGTCTTCTTTGGTCGGTATTATGCTACTGATATCGTTTTCCCGGGTTGCACAGGCCGAAGACATCTCTTTTGTGACACCAACAAGCTGGTCGCTTCAGCAACTAGCAGATGTTGATGGCGATGGCCGATCAGAAATTATCTGGTCTTCACCTTCTGCGATTGCCGCTTCTGCAATTGACTACCACATCATGTTTCTCGATGAACACGGTGTCCCTCGCAGCAACACCGCGTTAACTCCGGTGTCAGACCGCTGGACTCTTGCGGGAGCGCGAGATTTCGATGGAAACACAACGGATGATCTTCTCTGGCACAATCCACTTGCGGGAAGAACCGGCATCTATCTTATGGACGGCGCTCATGCAACTTGGCGCCCAATTCGGCTTCCGAACGGCGACCCTGCAATAATGGATCCAGCCTTTACTGTCGCCGCTCTTGGAGATCTCGAAGATGATGGTGAGGTGGATATCCTCTGGCGTCCCCCGGGCACCGGGTCTACGTCTGCCTGGAATGTGAGCGTAGACGATGCCGGAGCGATGCTCACAGAAGTAAAAACAATTGGATCCGGCCCAAGCTCTCAATGCTGGAAGTTAATCTCAGCGTCGGACGCCGGCGGCGATGGCAAGGACGATCTCATCTGGTGGTCCGCATGTTCAGGTGTCGGATGGCTTTATGAGATGAATGGCGCAGCGATTATGAATAGCGTCCGTATCGATCCACCCCGGTCGGCCGATTTTCCAGATGAGCCTGATTCAACCTCATGGACGATGGTGGCGGCTGGAGATTTTAACGGCGACAAAAGAGCTGATGCTCTGTGGAAGAGTGACCAACACGCCATTTGGCGATTGACCATTCTCGATCATGGAAACTTGCTTCGCTACGAGCATTATAAGTCCAACCATCCCGGGTTGGGTCATGCCGGCCAAGCTGTATCTGTTGGCGACATCGACGGTGACGGCCTCGCGGACATTGCGCTCGCTGCCGCCAGCGAAACTCCCGCAACAGTTCATCGTTTTCTCCGACCGATTCGGGGAGCAGCGTTCTTTCCGGAGACGTTCCGCACGTCAAATGGCGCAGAGCTCAAGAACGGTTGGATTCAACACTACCTCTCGGATCCCGGAGTCAGGAGTCAGGCGAACGACGAGTTCGGGGCAATCCGTCAAGTTGCCGGGCTCACCCATGTGATGATTCACATCCAGGCTGGCAAAGACCTTAATTGGCCTCTCGCGACTGATTCGCAACTCGATGTTCTCGCAGCAATTCTTGATGATGTCGCGGCGAACGATCTCAAGCTCATCCTCTTCATGAACACATGGTGCCAACTTACGGAAGAGCAGGTGATGATCGCCCAGCAACTCGGCGACCTGGACACCGAGAAGGGTAATCATGTGGGCGGGCACTGCGCCGGCGAATATGTGAACAATAGAAGGCTGCACTGGGACTGTGCCCCGTGTGTAGAGTATTGGCCATTTCCTTGTGGCAGCACGCCCCCCAGTTCGCCCGGAGACAACATCGACCGAGTGATCCGGTACTACACGGAGATTCTCGATGGTCTTGATCAACGACTCGTTGACAAGGACGTAGTCGAATACCTGATGCTTACCGGTAACCCGTTCGTTCCGTTTGGGGCGGAAACTAATCTCTTTCATCCGGATACCGCCCAATACATCAAGGACGATGTGGCTGCATTTTTCCGCGAAGTCATGCCAGACATTCGTGCAGTCACGGATTGGCCGGTCGGCATCCATCTTCAGGTTGGTAACATGCGGCAAGGTCCTCTGTATCTTGATTATGATTTCATGGAGGAGTGGCTCAATGTGCTTCCACTCGAAGGCGTCGATCTTATCGACATCACAATCCCGGCCTTCGTCGATGAAGAGGCTCTACTGGAAATGGTGCCTCGTTCGCAGCGACACAAGATCGTCTTCAGTGATCTGAAGGCCAAGTTTCACGATGGAATACCGAGCAGTGGTGTCTCTGATCCGGATGATGTCGAGATGCTTCCTCTTGCCGGCGTAATGCTCAAGGCGATCAAGAAAACGCACGCTGCGGGCGTCCGCGGCTGGTGGATGTGGCCGTATAAAGATTACTCTCCCGCCAGCCCAAACCCCCCGCTGCGCGAGTATTCTGGTGTCCCAGGTCAAACCAACGGCAACAATAACGTGGGGTGGGATGAGGATGCCCTGGAAGTCATTTGGGGAGACCTTGGATTCAGAGATAGATAGTCGCTCAGATCAACTCCCCTATTCCAAGACCTTACGTCGTATGCTTGGACACCTGCTTCGATTTTCAAAGCTCCGGCGCAAACCCCCTTCTCATCGTGTTCTCGCTGCACGCGCGTGGCTCGACAAACTGCAGCAAATATTCCGCCCCCCCTGCTTTTGATCCGACGCCCGATATCCCGAACCCGCCGAAGGGTTGGCGGCCAACCAGCGCTCCCGTGATCGACCGGTTCAGATACAGGTTCCCCACGCGAAACTCGCGCTTCGCCCGCTCCAGATGGCTTGGCTTCCGGCTGAACACACCGCCCGTCAATTTGTAGGGTGAATCATTCGCGATTTCGAGCGCCTCATCGAAACTCGAAGCCCGAATCACCGCCAGCACCGGCCCGAAGATTTCCTCGCGCGCAATCGCATGGTCCGCCAGCACATCTGCAAAAACGTGTGGCCCAACAAAGGGCTTCCCTACACGCTCCTCCAGCCCCGCCGGCGCCTCCATCCCAACCACGCACCGCGACTGTTGTATCCCAAGCTCAATATAGCGCTCAATCTTCGCCTTCGCCTCAGCGTCAATCACTGGCCCAACATCCGTGCCGCGCTCCAAGGGGTCGCCAATGACCAGCGACTCCGTCGCATGCGCCAGTCGCTCCAGAAAAAGATCATGCGCCGAGTCCACCACAATCGCCCGGCTGCACGCCGAGCACTTCTGCCCCTGAAAACCAAACGCAGATTGTCGCACGCCCAGCACCGCTTCATCAAGGTCTGCGGATTCATCAATGATGATCGCATTCTTCCCACCCATCTCGCACACAACCTTCTTCACAAAGGCTTGCGAGTCCGGCGTCCGCCCCGCCGCCTCGATGATGTCCAGCCCCACCGCCTTTGATCCAGTAAATGCAAGAATCGCGACACGCTCATCGCGCACCAGCGCCGCCCCCGTCGTCTCCCCCGGCCCCGGAACAAAATGCAGCGCCTCCGCCGGCGCCCCCGCGTCGTGCAAAATATCAACCAGAATCTTCGCAATCCCCGGCGTCTGCTCCGCCGGTTTCACAACAACAGTGTTCCCTGTCACCAGCGCCGCCGTCGCCATCCCGCAGCAGATCGCCAGCGGGAAATTCCAGGGCGAAATCACCGCGGCCACACCCCGCGGCTGATGCCACACCTCATCAAGCTCCCCAATAAATCGCCCCAGCCGCCTCGGCTCAAAGAGAGGGACCGCAAGCCGCGCGTAATACTCACAAAAATCAATCGCCTCGCACACATCCCCATCCGCCTCGCGCCACGTCTTCCCCGATTCACGAATAAGAACGCCGGAAAGCTCATCCCGCCGATCGCGCATTACCTGCGCCGCGCGAGTGAGCACGCCGGCCCGCTCGCGCGGGTCAGCGTCGCGCCATGTCGGGAAAAACTCGTGAGCGCGTGTCACCGCTTCGTGCGCATCAGATGGTGTCCTGTCGTTCGCCACATCAGGGACGGCGCCGCGCGCAATCGTTTGCGAAAAACGATCACGAACATCGGCGCGCGAAAAATCGCGCAAGGGTTCGGTGAAAAATGGACGCCCATCACCCACTCTATCTACCGCCGGCGTGAGCGAATGCCGCTCCGGCGCGCGCGCGTCAAGGTCGGCAATTTGAACAGTTCCGCCGCCCGTGCGCACGTGCAGGTCGGAATTTCCATCATCATCACCATCGGCGCGCACATGCGGACTGGCCAAAAGCTCGTCCGTAGAGACGTTGTCAAGGAACCCCGCCCGCAGCCAGCTCTCATTGCTCGTATTCTCCAGCAACCTGCGCACAAGGTACGCCATTCCCGGAATCATCTCCCCCACCGGCACATACTCGCGAACACGCAGATTCATGCGCTGGGCCGCAGTTTTCAATTGATCCGCCATCCCGTTGAGCATCTGCAGTTCGATCGCCTCGCGCGGCAGGCCGCGCCGATCCAGCCCCGCCAAAGCAGCCGCGATCGAGCGCACATTGTGCGAACCAAGACACAACTTCACCCCCCCCACCGCACCCGGCGCCCCCGGCGTCGCATCAAGAAAAATTTCACTCATCCGCTCAAAACAAGCATCCGTTTCGCGCTTGCTGGTCCACACGGGGCAAGGCCAGCCTTGTTCTTCGGCGTGGATGACTTCGTAATCCCAGTAGGCGCCTTTGACGAGGCGGACGGAGATGGTGCGGCCGGTTTGCTGGGCCCATTGGGCGAGGTTGCGGGCGTCGGCGTCGCCGGAGCGGAGGTAGGCCTGCATGGCGATGCCGGCGTGGAAGTCCACTTGGGCGCAGCAGCGTTTGAAAAGTTCGATGGTGAGGTCTTTGAGCTCGTGCTGCTCCATGTCGAAGTTGACGAAGACATTTTCATCCCGGGCGCGCTCGAGGATGGGGATGAGGCGGGACATGATGTCGGCGATCGCGCCTTCGGTGTCGATGGGGTCGCACTTGGCAGAAAGGGCGCTGATTTTTACGGAGACATTGACGCGGGGGAGCTCTCCGAGATGATCGCGCTCGAGATTGGGGCTGGCGGGCCAGTCATGTGTCGCGCCGGGGAGGTTGGCGACGAGGTCGAGGTACTTCTCCCGGTACATGTCGGCTTCGGCGTCGCTGACGCAGGCTTCGCCGAGGAGGTCTACGGAAAACGCGATGCCGTCGGCCCACTGCTTGCGCAGTTTGGCGACGGCGGAGGCGGCGTCGGTTCCGGCGATGAACTTGGCGGCCATGGACTTAATTTGCGAGGACATGGTTCCGGCGAAGAGCTTCTTGGCCATGCCGCCTGCGCGCAGGCCGACTTCCATCCCTGGCGGAGGTTTGACGCCGGGCTGGGTGAGGTAATCGACAAGGTGGTCATGGACCGCTTCGGGGGTTGTCAGCGTGGGGAAGGCGTCGACGAAGCGGAAGAGCTGGACCTTGAATGCCTGATCCTGCATGGACCAGTCCATGAGCTTGTCGGACCAGAACTGTTTGGAGAGGAGGCCGAGCTTTTGATCGCGGGCGATGGCGAGCATTTCTTCGCCGATGGCGCGGATGCTGGTTTCATCGGTAGCGGGGCTTGATGGCGCTTTGGGCGCGGGCGCCGCAGGCTTGAAGGGAACAGACGCAGGGGCCTGCTGCTTGGGTGGTTTGCGTGAAAAGATAGGCATGGCGGCGTAGTTTTCCTTGGCTCACATGGGACGGTTTGGTCGGTGATAGAACCGGGCGAAATCCTATCGCTGGTTGGAGGCTGGCGCCGAGCGTTTTTAGTCACCTAATTCCTGGAATCGTGATGGCGGGGGGTGGTGATCCTGGGCGGTAAGAATGGAAAGACCGGATGGGCGGATTGTGCGATCTCAAGGCCCGATATGTGCGTAAATACTGTATTCACACGTTGAACCAGAAGGCTGCTCGGGCGTCCAACCGATCGTGAGCAACGCAGCCATTGCTTTTGCGCTGCCCAACTGACGAACCATCCTTCCCTTTCTTCGGAGGCCATCTGATGAACATCCGCACTGCCCTTACTCTCTCCACGACCGCCGCTTTGACACTCGCAACCTTTGCCGGGACTTCGGCGTCAGTGTTCGCCGACGACGGGCTGCCACTACAGAACGTGACTCTTTATAGATCGGGGGTTGGATTCTTTGAGCATGGGGGCATGATTGAGGGGGATCAGACGATCTCACTTCGTTTTGATGCGGACAAGGTGAATGACATTCTGAAGTCGTTGGTGCTGCTTGATTTTGACGGCGGGTCTGTCGATGCGGTTCGCTATTCCTCAAAGGAGCCGCTGCATCGCCGGCTGGAGAGCTTTGGGATCAACATTGCGGACAATCCTTCGCTGCATGAGTTGCTGGGGCGGCTGCGCGGCGTGGATCTTCAGGTGGTGACGGCGGAGGGGCCGGTGACGGGGACGGTGCTTGGCGTTGAGCTGCGTCCATCGGCGGCGCCCGGAACGGAGACAGTGTCCAACCTGCCGTATCTGACGCTGATTACGAATGGCGGGATTCGGACGATTTCGATGACGACGATCTCGACGTTTGAGATTCTTGACGAGAAACTGGCGGAGGAGCTGCGGGCGGCGCTCTCAACACTGGCGCAGCATCGTGCGGAGCGGACGGCGGAGGTTGATCTTGTGTTCAACGGCGCGGGCGATCGGCACGTCGCGGTGGGGTATGTGCATGAGATGCCGGTGTGGAAGACGACGTATCGGCTGGTGCTTCCTGATGCGACAAATGCGTCGCCGCGCCTGCAGGGGTGGGCGATTATTGAAAACACGACGGATCAGGACTGGGAGGATGTGACGCTTTCATTGGCAGCGGGGCGTCCGATTGGATTTACGATGGATTTGCAGACGCCGCTCTTCTCGCCGCGGCAGAATGTGGCGGTGCCTGTGTTGGCGAACGTGGGGCCGCGCGTGTATGAGCAGGGGCAGTTTGATTACTCGAAACTCGGTGGAAAATTTGAGGCAAAGGAACAGGATGAGTTACGACAGAACATGAAGAGTCGGCGCGTTGCGGGTAGTCGCTCGATGGACTACGATCGCGCAGAAGAAGCACAGTTGGGCGATATTTCGCTGCGCTCCGGCGCGTTCGCATCAATCCAAGGTGGCGTAAGCGCCTACTCCCCCGCTGCGATGGCGACGGCGGGTGAGGTTGGCGAACAGTTTCATTATGAGCTGGATGCGCCGATCAGCATCGAGCGGCAGAAGTCTGCGATGGCGCCGATCATTAATGCGGATATCGAGGGGCGGCGGGTTTCGATTTACAACCATGTTTTTAATGCCAAAAACCCGATGCGCGGGGTTGAGCTTACGAATGATTCGGGGCTGCATCTGATGCCGGGGCCGATTACGGTTTTTGACGGGAGCTATTCGGGCGATGCGCAGATCGGGCATACCTCGCGCGGTGACAAGCGACTCCTGAGCTACGCGGTTGATCTTGACATGCGGTGCAGCAAAAAAGATTCCAATCGCGACCATATTACCAAGGTGATTATTCGTGACGGGCTGATTCGGGTGCGGCATGTTGGCGAGCAGACCGCGACATACACGCTGGGAAACCACGACGGGACGCGCGAGCGGACGGTGTTGGTCGAACATCCCAAGCAGGGCGGATGGAAGCTGAAGGACACGGAAAAGCCTTATGAAACGACGGAGCAGCTGTATCGGTTTGAGGTGGATGTGGCGCCTGACGATGAGAGCGAGCTGAAGGTGACGAGCGAGCGCGTGTATCACGAGCAGTTTGCGATGACGAGCATGGCGCTGGAGACGCTGCTTTCTTACTCGAAGAATGGGACAGCGTCGCGGGATGTGGTGGATGCGGTGCGCAAGGCGGCGGAGATTCAAGGGCGGATTAATATGCTGAAGGGCACGATTGCGGAGCTTGATCGTGAGCGTGATGAGATTTCGCGCGATCAGAGCCGGATTCGGGACAACATGGGGCGCATCAGCCGGGATACGGATCTTTACAAGCGGTACATGACGAAGATGAACGCGCAGGAGACGAGGCTTGAGCAGATGATTGAAGAGCGCGAGATTGCTGTGAAGAAGCTTGGCGCGACGGAGCGCGAACTGAGCGCGTATCTGAATGATCTGGATATTGACTGATAGAAGCTTCGGAAACGCTGGACGCGGTTGCGATCCTCTCCACTGTTTGGCAGGGGAGAGGATGGCGGCGCGCCGGAACGAGTTAGTCATCTTCGGGTTTGGTTGATCGAGATGATCTGCTAAAGGGGAGTGGATCGGGGGCTTTGCCTTCGGTCCAGTCTTTGAAGTGGGGCCAGAAGATTTCGGTGAGGAGGATCTTCAGGCAGGCGGCGACGGGGATGGCGAGGAGGAGGCCGTAGACACCGGCGAGGGCGCCGCCGGCGAGTGAGGCGAAGAGGATGGTCGGGGTGTCCATGTCGGTGGACTTGCCCTGGATGAGGGGCGTCCAGACGTAGTCATCGAGGGACTGGCCGAGGAAGTAGACAGCGAGAGGGGCGCCGAGCGTCCACCACCATGTTTCCATCCAGAGGGCGCCGCTGGGTTCGAGCCAGAGGCCGACGATGGAGATGGGGATGCCGACAAGAGCGAGATAGGGGACGATTGAGAGGAGGGCGACGAGGACGCCGAGCAGGAGCGGCGCGGGGACGCCGACGAGCCAGTAAGCGATGCTGAAGACGATCGCCTGGATGGCTGCGATGGTGAGGCGGCCGCGGATGAAGGCGGCGACGACGCGATCCATTTTTTGTGCGAGTTCGATGGTGCGCTCACTGTGGGCGTCGGGGATGAGCTTGCGGGTGAAGGCGAGGACGCGGGCATAGCCGGAGGAGAAGAAGAAAAAGAAGAATGCGGTGAGGAATGCGGTGAAGATGAGGAGGCCGAGACTGGTGAGCGTTTGCAGGGCGGCTCCGACCGCGCCGACACCTCCACCGAACGCGCGAGCGCCGATGGCTGTGGCGTGGGCGCCGATGGCGTTGAGTGAGAAGTCGATGGCGCGGTAGATGGCGGAGGCTTCGCTGCGAAGGATGCGATTGCGGGCAACGGGATCAGGAGTGTCGGTGTTGGACGGCAGGTCTTGCTGGGGGGCGGGAGAGTCGGCAGTTTGTGCGTTCGTTGCGGGGCCGGACGGTGTTTCGGCAGGAATCGCGTTGCGGCGCTCTTCTTCGAGGAGGCGGGCTTCTTCCTTCATGCGGCGGGCGTAGTCGGCGATGTCACGCCAGCCGTTGATGGGGAGCTCTTCGTAGGCTTGGTCGCGTGTGTCGCTGTCGCCGACGGCGGTGATGAGGGCTTCGGTGTTGGTGGCGACTCGGGCGGCGTAGTCGGCGCCCTGGATGACAGCGAATGCGACGACGAGGATGGCGGGAATAACCACCAGTGCGCCGGCGGAAAAGATGATTCCGAGGGCGGCGGCGTGACGGCTCATGCCGACTTTTTCACAAAGGAGTCTGACGACGGGCTCGAAGAGGTAGGCGAGGGCGAGGGCGAGAAGGATGGGGACGGTGACGACGCTGAGCTTGTAGCCGAGCCAGAGGAGCCCGACGACGGCGAGGAAGACGAGTATGTCGCGCAGCGGCTGGAACTGCCAGAGGTGCATGGTGCGCCAGTCACGCGTCTGGGTGGTGGGTTTGGAGTTTTTGGGTTTGCCGGCGCTCGCCATGCGCCAAGGCTACCGCCGGGGGCGAGCGCGTGCATGTCCGGACGGGACGCGTCGGGTTAGTCTGCTGCCGTGACGGTGGGTTCTTCGAAGACTTCGTCGAACTCGTAGACGCCTTGGAAGTCTTCGAGACGATCGTCCTCGCTTTGGCGCATCAAGCCGGACTGGACCATGGCGAAGACGATTTTTCCGAAGTCTTCTGTGGATGAGATATGCCAGTGTGCGAGGACGGTGCGCGCGAGCCTGCCGTACTGCCTGATGGCGTAATCGCGCAGGCCGAGGCAAAGTTCGGGTCCGGAGACGTGGCGTTCTTCTTCGTCGAGATCGGCTTCGGTGCGGTCGAGGGTTTCGATGGTGTGGCGCAGGCCGTGCTGAAGAAACGCGAATGCCTCAGCGGGGAATGGACCGGCGAGGGCCTGCATCGATTTGAAATCCAGTTCCACTGATTCTTCCACAACTCGCGCTCCTGAATCGGGTGACCGGCCGGCCCATCCGGCTGCCCTCACTTCCCCATGAGTCTATTCAATCCAATCGGGCAGGCAATAGTCATCTTCGGCTGACATGTCGGGATCCGCGTAGATGCCAGCGAAGGGGGCGGGCAGCCCATTCTTCGGCATACTCGACGCCGATGCGGGGGGTATTGACCAGGTCATCGTCGGGAACGGGGCTGCCGGGCTCGATCCAGATTGACGGGCTGGTGGTGAGATCCAGACCATTGTGGGAGCGATCTATCGCCAAGGCCTGGCAGAGCTTGGCTGGTCCTGAGCAGAGGTCTGTGTCCCTGAGTCCCGAGCCCTCGTCGGGGCGGCGGACGCCGCGGAGACGGCGCATTTCATCGAGATTTTCAGTCGGGGTGAGGGCGCGGATGAGAACGGCGACGGGTTCGCCTATTTGGCCACAGACGACATTGAAGCAGTGGTGCATGCCGTAGGTGAAGAAGACGTAACTGAGACCGGGTTCACCCCACATGGATTCGACGCGCGGTGTGCGCCGGGCGCCGAAGGAATGTGCGGCTTTGTCTTTGACGCCGAGATAGGCTTCGGTTTCGACGATTGTTCCCGCGAGGCGGGCGCCGGACGATGTCATGCGCACAAGCGTGGCGCCGATGAGGCGTTTGGCGAGCGCGGTGGAATCGACTGCATAGTCTGTGCGCATGAAGCGTGTTGCTTCGAATGTCTTCATGCGTAGGCGTGCAAACCGGGGAGGATGAGGTTGACGCCGAAGTAGGTCCAGAGCATGACGAAGAAGCCAGCGACACTGAGCCAGGCGGTGACGAGGGCGCGGTTTTTTGTCGTTGCTATGCGCATGTGGATCACGATGAGGTAGACGATCCATGTGATGAGGGCCCATGTTTCCTTGGGGTCGAAGGCCCACCAACGGCCCCATGAATGGTCCGCCCACCAGGCGCCGAGAAGGATGCCGACGCCGAGCACCCAGAAGGCGAGTTGGAGGACGGTCATCTGTGCGCGGTCGAGGTCGCGAAGGACGCGCTGGGGGCCGGTGTTGACGGATTCGTCGAGTCCGAGTCCGGTCGCCATGACAGCAGCGGCATCGTTGGCGCCTTTGCGGCGCGAACTGTAGTAGGTCCAGAGGTAGAGAGTGCTGATGAAGAAGCCGAGGGTGATGAGTCCGTAGCCGACGAGTACGCTGGAGACGTGGTACTTGAGGAGGACGGAGGTGTTGAGGATGGCTGCTTCGCGTCCGATGTCGGCGCCGGGGATGGCTGTCTGTGTGGCGGTGAGGAGTACAAGGAAGCCGACACCGGCGGATGCGGCGCCGAAGAGCCATTGGCGTTTGAGGAGCATGATGCTGGCGCCGAAGAGCGCGCCGCCGAGGGCGAGGCCGGTCATTGATTCAAACTGGTTCTGAATTGGGTAGCGTTCTGCGATGATCCAGCGGGCGCCGAAACCGTAGGTGTGCAAGAGCAGTGCAATGGCGAGCGCGGCGACGCCGGTGACGACGAGGGCGCGGCGGCCTGTTCCGAACGCGAGAAGGAGAAGAACTAACGAAACGCAGTAGGCCCACGCGCCCCACTCGAAGGGATGGGACGCGTTGTAGAAAGCTTCAACTGTGCGCCGGGAGCCGGGGTATTTGTCTGGATTGATCGTTGGAAGTTCTTTGGCGATCTTGCGCACCTGCTCATTGACGCGGGTTGCGTCCTGGGCGCGCCAGGCGATTGCGAGGTCGGCCATCGCGGCGGGCACGGGGGAATCAGCGGGCAGGAGAGTGACGTGCTGCCAGTCTTGTGCGCTTGAAGATGGGGGGACGAGCAGAAGCTCGGCGTAGCCGAAGTTGAGAAAATCGAGTGAAGATTGAATGCGCGCAAGGCCGCGGTTGTGTTCGGGGTCGGCGCCGAGCGATTGGGCGAGCGAGCGGAACTGCGTTGCGAGAATGATTGGGCTGAGGCGTGTGAGTTTGAGCCAGCGTTCGCGTTGTTGTGTGTCATCGAAGGCGTTGTCAAGAAACGCTTGGCGCAGGGGAAGGTACTCGACATGGACGAGAGGTTTGTCGAGGTAGTAGGCGGGGTCGATGAGAAGATCGAGGTAGGTGAAGAGTGGATCGTATTTGAGTTTTTTGACTTTGATGTCGTCACCCGAGCCGGTGACGCGGAAGTCCATGTAACGGCGTTTGCCCGTGATGGTCTGGATGGTTTCGCGCGCGAGCGTATCGAGAATTTTGACGCGCCCGCGATTGGAAACGGCGAGATCGCGGAGGGGCGCGAGATCGAGTTGCTGGGCGAAGGCGTGTTTGTCTTCAAGGGAAGAGGTTGACGATGTTGGCGGATTGCCGAACGGGTTGGGTGTTGCGGTTTGGGTCAGTGCCTGGGCGGCGGGGTGGGCGTTGCCGGCGATTTCGCGCTGGGCGAGGGCTGCGGGCGCCAGGACTGCCAGCAGCATTGCTACCGCGAGCGATTTGCAAAAAATATTCATAGATGTGTTCATAATGCGGCAGCCTCGACGGGCACGGCGAGCTTTTCTTTCGCAGCAGCGGGCGCGTCGTTGGAGTTGTGATTTGCGACTTTGGCGAGTTCTCGTTGAATCTTTTGCTTTCGGCGGCGCATGATCCAGGGTTTGACATAAAAAGCCCAGGGAATTCCGACGCTGACCATGACGCCTCCGGCTGCGATGATGTGGATGCCGGGATTGTTGCCGACGCCGAGGACGGTGAAGGTAGCGACGGGGCGATCGCGGAGGCCTTTTGCTGTTTCCTCGCTGGTGCGGCGCCAGCCTTCGGCGTCCCAGCTTGCCTGGCTGAACTTGTATCGATTGGGCGCGACAAGGCTGACGGCGCGACCGATCATGTTGGCGAGCCAAGGGCGATCGGCAGACGTTTGGAATTTGGCCCGAAGCATGAGCGGGCGGTTGAGTCGCGTGATGCGGGTTTCGGATTTGCCGGTTTCGTTGTCAATGATTTGAAGATTGGAGACGAAGTCGCGGGGGAGATCGCTGTGTTCGTAGGGGATCATTTCGAAGTCGACGAGGCGGAGTGTGTAGCTGGGCAGGCCGTGAGAAAGGCGGGAGAAGGCGAAGGCGAGATCGCGTCCGTCTGGAAGGTGGACGACGCGCTCGGTTTCGAGCCCGACGCCGAGAAACTGGGCGAAGGGGATCCAGATGGTTTGCGGCGCGCTGTTGGGAGCGCTGACTTCGACGGCGATGGATGCGGCGCCGTAGGTTCCTTCGAAATTGCGCTGGCGTTGTTCTTCGGGGACGGGGACAGGCGTCTCGCGGCGGACGGCGTGCTGCCAGCGGTTGATGATGCGGAGTGTGACCCTGGGCGCGAGGGGGATTTCATCGCCAACTGCGGGGTGGGTGATTTGCACGGGGCCGGCGGGCGCACGCACAGCGACGGCGCCATCGGGATGGAGATATACCTGAAGGATCGAAGCGTCGATGTAGCGAAGCTGAAGGGCCGGGTCGGCGTCGCGGCGGATGGGGCGGCCGTCATTGTGATGGCCGACGATGTCCTGATCGATTTCGGGGAAGCGGTGGTGGATGTATCTCTGGTATGTGGCGCCATCGGGCGTGATGATTTGCGCGATGACGACGGAAGTTTCAGCGCCCTGGTAGCCGGCGGTAATGAGTGGAAAGGGCGGGGAGGGGAGAATTTGCTGAATACGAATGGTGTTTTGGCCAGCAGTGAACTCCTGACCGACTTTGATTGGGACGATGCGACGGGCCTCGCCGACACCGACGACGAGGGCGTGCTCGGTTTCATTCGGGAGTTCTGATATGACATCGCGCCAGCGGCGCTCGGCGTCGGCGGGGACGTATTCGATTGCGTAGACGCCGGGGACGGTGGTGAGACGATCGAGCGCGGAGCTGGCAGCGAGGCGAACGCGGAAGGATTCGCGGGGATCGGTTGAGCCGGTGTCGGGATCGGGGAGGGTGGTGATCAAAGCCACTTCGCAGAGTGGATTCGGCTGGGCGGGGAGAGATGAATCGGGCGCCCATGTTTCGACGAGTTCGACGTAAGCGCCGAAGCCGACGATGCGGATTTGGATGTTTTCGTCAGTGGTGGACTGCGATGTTGCAGGGAGTGTGAGATTGAGTGTTCGATCGGTCCAGGAAACGCCGTAGTCGTTGTAGCGCGGGAGGCCGGGCATTTCGCGCTGCTCCCAGCCGCGGCCGCGCTGGTTGATCCAGAGGGCTGGCTTGGTGCGATCGTAAAACGTTGAAACGGCGGGCCCGGGGACGCCGGGGCCCTGACTTGAGGCGATGAGCAGCGCATCGCCTTCTTGCTTGAGTGATTTATAGTGCAAGCTACCGAGCGCGATGAGGACGATGCCGGTGTGGACGGTGAGCACGCCGATGTTTGGAAAGATGAACTCAATGCGGCGGACGGTGGCGGTGACCATGTTGATGACGAAGAGGATCAGAAGCAGGCGCATGGGCCACCAGGAGTAGAACTCCAGCTCGCTCATTTCGAGGGCGGGCAGGCGGCGGAGTGTGATTGCTTCATAGGTTGCGACGAACTCGGGGAAGAAGCGGAAGCCGTCGTTGATCGCGGGGTTGTACCGAAGCAGAGGCCAGATGAAGGCGCTCCAGAGCGCAATGGCGGAAACGGAGAGCGCAGCGAGAAGAATGAAGCTGACTGCGAAGCGTGTTTCTCGTGAAGCACTGAGCAGCAGGCGGCGAACCAACGCAGTGGGGCCGACTGCGACGATGGCGATTGCGAGCAGCGCTGTTGCGGCGTAGACGGCGTAGGAGGGAATGAGCGCGAGCAGACCGATGGGGACGCTGGCGAGGATGCCGTACAAAACCACAAGTGTGAGCAGGACGACGGCGGTCCGAATCTCGCTGAATGTGCGCAGGAGCCACTTGATGGGCCAGGCCCAGGCGGGAAAGACCCGCTCATCCCATTGCTTTGTACGTTCCCACTTTGCGCCCATGACGCTCCACTCATCGGTTTATCGCCAACCCAGCGCGAGTTGCGCGGGAGGGGAGTCTAGGACGTTTCGGCTGAATGTGAGTCTGTCGTCGAACTGTTTTCTTTTGCAAGATCGGCGCCGGACATGAGCTGAGGGGATGACGCCGAATCCAGGGCGGCGGCGAGTGGGTTGGAGGATGTCGCAGGGCCCGCGATTTCGATGGTGGCGAGACCTGCGATGGGGCCGGGTTGGAGTGTAAAGAGGGATTCTGCCATTCGAAGGGCTCGAGCGGCGTTGATGGTCATCATTTTGAGGAGTTCTAGCGGGTTGGCGTGATCCCGGCGGCGGAGGAGCTTGGCGTCATCCCAAGGCGTGAGCGGTTTGAGGGGCCCCTTGCCGATGGCGGAAAAGCCGGGCAGTCCAGCGACGGAATCCGTCCCGAGGGCGACATTGACGCCCGCATTGATGAGTCGGCGGTAGGGATGAGGGCCCAGCGTTGCTTCGTGGCTGAAGAACTCGTGCGTGCGCGGGCAGTAGGCGACTGAGCAGTCCATTTCGGCGAGCAGTGAGAGGTCATGGTCGGTGACGAAGTTGAGGTGGGCAAGAAGCCAGGGCGCCGCCGCGAGTTCGGCTTGGAGATGTTCGATTGGCGTCTTCCCGGCGCCGACCTCATTGGCGATTTGAGGGGTCCAGAGATTGAGGCGTTCCAGGAACTGGCGGAGGGGGCCGGCGGCGTCGGCGATGAAGGCTCGTTCTTCTGCGGTTTCGGCGAGGTGGGTTGCGAGCGGAAGATCGTGGCGCTGGGCTTGCGTCATCGCTGCGCGATAGAGGCGTGGTCCGGCGGAATATGGTGCGTGGGGTTGGAGGCCGAGCCGGACGCCGCTCTGGGGTGGCGCTGCGTGCGGGGTCATGGCGGCGATGCGCGCTGTTGAGCCGTCTTCAGCAGCGCCGATGCCGAAATACTCGATGAAGGAGACGCCGACGAGTGGAGAGTCCTGCAATGTCTTTAGGGGGACGAGGGATCCAACACCGGCGATATCCCCCACTGCCACCACGGCGCCGGCGAGTGAGCATTCGACGCCGTGCTGCACGGATTGACGGATGAGCTCATCGGTGGACAGCCGGCCTGCTCGGATTTGATTGATCCATGCGACAAAGCCTTGCTGTGGATCGTGCTCGATCGTGCCGAGATGGGTGAGGTCCAGATGGGTGTGTGCGTTAATGAGGGCTGGGATGATGAGTGATCCCGGACGCTGCAGCTGGAGGGCGTGCGGAGCGGCGGGGTGGGTGGCGACCTGCGGATGACTTCCCACGGCGAGAAGGTCGCCGTGGAGGGGGGCGAGTGACTCATCGTGCATGGGGGAGGCGAGTTCGATCAGGAGCGAGCCGGGCTGAATGAGCAAGCCGGCAGCGTCGGTGATGGCGCCGGCTTTAAGCCAGAGAACGGGATGGGGAGATGTAGTCATGGCGAAGATTCGTTCATGTCGATAATCTGTCGGCGAGGCTCGGCTAGGCCGACGCCATGACAAGGTAGGAAGCCGGGGCAGGCCTGTCGCGCCGCCCACCAAGGAAGGAGCCTTGACCCATGATGATTTTTCACGAAGTTCGCCGTCGTTTTATTCTCGCTGGCATCTCTGCGCCAATTTTACTTGCATCGATCGGCTGCGTGAACCAATCGCAGTATGACGACCTGTATTCAGCGAATCGTGCGCTGGAGGAGCGGAATGTCGCGCTGCAACAGGAGATGGACGCCAAGCAGAGCGCGCTTGCCTTACTTCAGCAGCGAATCCAGGAAGGTGATTCCACCGTCCGTGAGATTCAGAATCGCAACAGCACGCTTAACTCAAGTCTGGTGCAGATCCGCGAAGAGTATCGCGGGTTGAGCGATCGGCTCAGCAATGCGTCGTTCGGCGTGCTTGATCCGACGGTTGACAAAGCGCTTCGACAGTTCGTCAATGCCAATCCTGGCATCGCGACGTATGACTCTGAGAACGGGATGGTGCGGTTTTCCAGCGATCTGACGTTTAACTCAGGATCGGCAGACGTGAAGCCGGCCGCGATGCAAACGCTTGCGGAGTTTGCGAGGATTCTGTCGGGGAATCTTGGATCGCAGTATGACATTCGCATCGTTGGGCATACTGACAATGTCAGGCCGAGCAAGCCGGCGACGCTGCAGAATCATCCGACGAACATGCACCTTTCGGTTCATCGAGCGATTGCTGTGCGCGACGCGATCAAGAAGATGGGCGTGCCGGCGAATCGTATTGAAGTGGCAGGCTGGGGTGAGTTCCGGCCGCTCATGACGAATAATCCCGGGAAGAAAGGGACGGCGGGCAATCGGCGTGTCGAGATATTCCTGGTGCCGGCGATGGATCATACGGAGCGCTACGCAGCGCCTGTTGAGATGGCTGAACCACCCAGAGCGAATGTTGACGAGCAGAATTATCCGATGAAATGATCGATGCGTAACCGGCGGCCCAGATGGCCGGCGCCTTCCGCGGAATGCAGACAGTTTCCTGATAACTCACGCGCACGTCGGCATTACCTGTGTCGGTGTGCGTTTTTTCTTTGGCTTGCCCGGTGAAACGCCGAACAACCAATGCATACTGTGTAATTCTTCAGGGTTTATTTCGAGACCAACATGGCGCAACTCGGACGGTTCATCTCGGCCTTTCTGACTGATTTTGGCGCGTTTTGTCGTTTTGTCTGCGTTGCGTTGGCAGGGTTTTTCTTTGGCGTTCGCACCTGGGCGCGATGGTGGAGAGTGGCGCCGCAACTTTATCGGATTGGATCGACGTCGATCCCGGTTTTGATTTTGACGGGCGCGTTCATTGGGGCGGTGTTGGCGTTGGAGAGCTTTAACGGCTTCGCCTCGATCGGGCAGCAGAATCGAATCGGCGGTGTGATCAGCATTTCGATTGTGAAGCAGATCGGGCCGGTGCTGGCGGCGGTGATGCTTGCGGGGCGGGTTGGTTGTTCGCTGGCGGCGGAACTTGGTTCGATGCGGGTGACGGAGCAGCTTGACGCGATGAGCGTGATGGCGGCGGATCCGGTGCGTGTGCTGGTAGTGCCGCGCGTGTTGGCGTGCGTCGCGATGATTCCTGCGCTGACGATTGTTTCCAACGCGTTTGGCATATTCGGGGGGTGGGTGGTGAGCACGCAACTCTACAACGCCAACCCGATTCAGTATTGGGAGTTCACGGAATCAATGCTGACGTGGTTTGACGTGTTCAATGGGCTGGTGAAATCTGTTTTCTTCGGACTCGCGATTGGTTTGATTGCGTGCTACAAGGGGTTTCACTGCAAACCCGGCGCTGCAGGTGTTGGCGCTGCAACCACAGCGGCGTTTGTGACCAGCTTTGTCGCGATCATCATCTTGAACTTGGTGTTGGCGAAAGTGCTGAACGACATCGATCTAATTCGCACCAGCGGTGGGTGATCGATGATGTAGGCGCAGCGCCATTGATCAACGAGGCGATCGCGGCGTTTCTGATTCGAACTTGTTTTGATTTTAGCGACGACGTCGCGCTGTCGAGACGAACGCACAGAGGCCAAGGCCAAAGCCCGCCAATGCAACAGGCGTCGGCAGTGGAACCATCTGACCCAAGCCGTAGGAAAGCCGCGCGAGTGAGATGTCCTTGGCGGCCTCGCGCAGGACGATTTTGTCGATCAACGTCTCAGAGTTGAACTCCAGAACGTTGAAATCGAAATAGCCGCGACTCGAACCGAGCTGGACATAGGCGTCCATGAGGTTCGTCTGTTCGCTGAAGACTCGCCAGCCCTGGTCGATGACATGGACGAAGAGGACGGGATCGTCCTTATCACCCCAGCCGTCGCCGGCGCGGAATCGGCGCAGCTCAACCTGGACAGAATCACCCGGGACGGGATTATCAAAGTTGACGAGGATCTCCTCATGACCTTCTTCGTCGCCTTCGATTCCGCCGCCGCCCACGCCTGTCATGTTTTGCGAGCCGACGCCATTACTCAGGAAGTAGATCGCCGCCTCGGATCCCGGGGCGAGGGCGTCGAAGACGCTGTTTTCATCAATCCCGGCGCGGGCGGAGAGCATGAAGTCAGCCATGACGCCGTCGCTGACTTGCGGGCGATATGCAGCGCCCATGTTTCCCGCTTGCTGATCGCGGGAACGCAGCGACACACTGACAGACTCAGCCATCACGGTCGGCGCGAAGAGACATACCACGCTCAATCCAAGGATACACCTGACAATGCTGCGCAAAAAACTCCCCAATCTCCCGGCTTTTCCTGACGGGGCTGGACAGTTCACCAACTGTCAGCCGCGCTCCATTTCCCTAACAACAACAAGACAAGCTTGTTATTGGGACACCTTCGCAATATACGGGGCATCGACCCCCTGAACAAGGGTTTTCTCAGACGTATTTCCGCCAATGCTCCTGAGATGTGGTTTGTCAGGCGTCCGTGCGGTCAATCACGCGATATGTTTCGCGTTCGCCGCGCCCGCGGAGGGGGTAGTCCTTGCGCAAGGGATGGGCGGGGTAGTCCTTCCAGAGGAGGATTCGGCGGAGGTCGGGGTGGTTGCGGAAGCGGATGCCGAACATGTCGAAGACTTCGCGTTCGGTCCATTCGGCGCCGGGCCAGATATCGCAGACGCTGTCAAGGTAGAGGGCTGGGTCTTCGTCGATTCCGTCGGTGGGCAAGCTGGGATCGAGAAAGACCTTCATGAAGAGCCGGTCGTCGCGGGTGTAGCTCACGAGGTTGTAGATGACGCTGAACCTGCCTGGCATTGGCGTGGGATAGTCAAGGTAATCGATGCCGATCACGTCGGAGAGGAAGTTGAAATCGCAACGATCGTCGTGGCGCAAGAAGGCGAGCACTTTGTGGAGGTTGCCTGGCTCGACAATCAGCGTGGACTGGCCGCGAAACTCGGTGGCTCGGAATCGAACCGCGGGGAATGCTTCCTTGACGATTTTGAAGACTGGGTGATCGAGATTTGGTTTGCTCGCCATGTGGGCATCCTACAAGCTGAACGTCGCTTTCGCCCCCCTACTTCCTCTCCATCTCCTGACGGTAGAGCGAGCGACCCGGTCGGGGTCATCGTCCGCTCGGTTTACACGTTCACGAGGTGAACGCTGGTTGCCCGATGGTCCCTGCCGCTCGTTGGTTCAATCCCATCAGGAGACGCCTTATGGTCGCTGAAGCCCGCTCTCTTCGCCGAATGTTTTCAAACCGCTCCCGCCGCATGAGTGCGCCTGTTCCTGGGGCTGGCGCGCTGATCGAGAGAATCCAATCGCTGAACCCGACCGCGACTGCGGAGCGGCTGGCGGGCTTTGATGCTCCGGCATTGAGGCTTTATCTGGAGCACCTGCTTTTTCAGAGGACGCCGCGCGGGACGAGCCGGTCTTGGGATCGGCCGGGAGATACAGATGCAATTGTGACTCGCGAACCGGCGGATTAGCACATCGTACGATGGCGGGCGGTCATGCTTCGGAGTCGAGATCCGCAAACTCGGGTGCATAACGAACGAGTCCTTGTATTGACGCCAATGCGTCAGGAACCAGTTCAATTGCCATGAACTCATCACCAGCCCCGTATTCATTTTCGAGCTTCCACTGAGCGGCTGAGCGGAACCCGAATCGCATGTAATACGCCGGCTCGCCGAGCACGACGCAGAATGTTTGAGTTGAATTTTTACAGGCTCTGAGACCATCGCGGATCAGTTGACTGCCAACACCCTGTCGCTGAACAGAGGGATGCACGGCGACGGGAGCGAGACCGACGCCTCGTCCTGCTGGTTTTGCCTCGATCGCAACCGAGCTGAACACAATGTGGCCGACAATGCTGCTCTCTAACTCAGCCACCAGAGAAGTTACAAGTCGTTCGGCGTTCCGCAGTGAACGTACGAGATTTGCTTCTGCTTCTGTGGGGAAAGCTGTGACAAGCACGTTATGGATAGCGGTGATATCGGATGGCTTTTCATGCCGGATGCGCATCAGAAATCACTCCAAAGTATTGGGAGATTTGGTGTGCTGCCCCATGGGTTGAAGCCTTGGCCTGCGCAGGAGATGAGCTATTGCTCACCCTTCATCTTTTTCATTTTCTGGAGGGCGGCTTCGAGTTGTCGCCGGAGCAGGCGGACGCGCAGGAGCGATTTGGCCCGCGTGACGAGCTCCAGGCGGTGGACCGGCTTGGTGAGGAAGTCGTCGGCGCCCGATTCGATTGCTCGCTCGATGTCGCCCACTTCATTCAGGGCTGTCACCATCACGATGGGAATCTCGCGCGTGCGTGGGTCAGACTTGAGCTTGGCGCAGACCTGAAACCCGCTCATGCGAGGCATCATGACATCGAGCAAAATGAGATCTGGAGGAGATGTTTCGACGGCGGCGACGGCTTCGACGCCATCATGGGCAACTCGCAACTCACACTCGAGCGATTCCAGGTAGGCGAGGAGGAGTTCGAGGTTTTGCTCGTTGTCATCGACGACGAGGATGGAGGCGGAGGCGAGGTCGGCGTCATCGAGAGCTGCGGGCAACTCGGTGGGGGCTGGAGCGTTGGTGTCGGGTTTTGTGGTCTGATTCGCCATCAAGAGCATCCTACCGCGTGTTTCAGTAGGCTGCCTGCTCAGGCTGGGCTGACTTGAAACCTTCTGCTGCCTATACTTTCGCCGCCCCATTCTGACCCCGATTCTGTACCGATTCACGCCGAGGAGCGAAGCTGATGGCGCAGGCTGTCTATAAGAAGCACACCCCCTGGGAAGACAAGTTCCAGAAGCCGACGTTTGAGGACTTGCGCAGCAGCTACAACAAGCAGCTGGGCGGGTTATTTGAAACGGCGCGGGAACGGCTGCTCAAGCGCTGTCCAGTGGAGACGATCGTGTGGCACAGCCCGCCGTGGCGGTGGGCGATCGAGTATCGGGAGAATGCGGAGGACGAGCGGGCGGCTGCTTTCTTGATTGCGGACACGGAAGCTCCGCGGCTTGGAGCGCCGCTGCCGGCGGATTTCGCGGACGCAACCGTTGCGAATAAGAAGGTTAAGCGAGCTGTGGCGGATGTCATCAGCGGCGGGAAGCTTGTGCTGGGGATTCGCTGGGTTGACTGGCAGGTGCTCAACAAGACCAGCCTGGATGATGTGATGCAGGTGATCGAGCGGTATTTTGCGCTTGGTGATGCCCCGGAAAAAACCAGCAAGAAGAAGTAGACATTGAAGGCAAGCGGCGCCGAGCATGGGGCGTTGGCAAGCTATGTTCCGGCGGCGTTTCTTTCGTCGTTCTCTTCATCTTCACTTGGTGGCTGGGTCCACGCACTATTGCGCCAGAGCGTTGCGCTGGCGTCAATATTGAATCGGGCGGCGAGTTCGTCTGCTGCAGCATCGCGTAGCGGAGCGCCGTGATCGCGCGAGAGTTGCGCAGCCCATGACTTGTGCACGCCGCGCAATAGGATGGCCTCCAGTCGCAGGTGGGCCATGAGCTGCCGATCTGAAAGATCGGGCCCGGGATTGCCGCCGCATGTGTAGCAGAGTCTGTGTTGTTGATCGTCATCGATGTTTGATCGCACGATTCTTCGATTGTTGCACTCGTGACAGATGGGCTCTGTATCGAGTTCATGTTCGATATTGACGGCTGCTTCAATGAGCAACGATTCGTGGCGATTGAGCAACTCGGCGACTTCAGGCCGCACGAGCAATGCCTTTGATCGGCGATAATCACCGCTGCGATAGAGACCCAGTGCCTCACTGAGCGCGAGAGCGGCGGCGTCGGTCGGGCCGACAGTGTCGCCACTGAGATCGACTATTTCCTCAGATGGACTCAGGTTCCTTGCGAGGGCGAAGAGCCATCGACGTTCATCATTTGTTGTGGAAAGGTCCGCGAGGGCCAGGCACACACTTGCGCCAAGGCGCGGAGCTGGAGAGACGCGATCAATCTCGAAAGCGAGCACGAAGAGATGTTGGGCCAAAGCTGTGTCGGCCGGATGCTCCGCTTCGTAGGCGACCTCCTCAGCCAGCTCGAAGTACGCCATAGCGTTGACGCCGTTAAGTGACGTTAAGCGTTCATTCAGATCGCTGACGATTTCGTCTGCGGCAATTTCGGTTGCGAGCCACGCGCTGCATGTGAAGATAGCGATGATGATTACGAGTCTGGTGGGGCGGAACCTCATGAATCATCTCCTGACTGATCAACGCCAAGACGAATCATCCACAGGCGGAGCATATTCAACTCTGTGCGCAGGATTTGGTCGTCGATGCTGGCAGCACTTCGGCGTTCACTTGAAAGTTTTTGCATGGTCGCTTCAACATCCTGCGCTCTACTCGGCCGTTCGGAGGCAATGATGTGGGCCATTGCTTCAGCGGCGCCGACCTGGGCGGCGGCGAATCGCTGCACCAGGCCTTTGGCGATTTGCATTCTGCCGCGGTGGCGGCGGTCGATTTCAGCCAGGGCTCGAGGCGAGCGCGCGCCTAACGCAAAGCGGTCAGCCTCGCGGCGCCAGGCGCGCCAGAGCTTGAGCGCTGAGCCAGCTGGAGTTTCACTCAACCGGCCGGTGACAGATCCTGGAGAGACGCCTCCGAGAGCTGCGACGATGTTTTCATAGGAAGCACCGATGGTGTCCGCCATCGCATCGACCTGCCCAAGTTCGCCGCGACCTGCCATCAGTTCAATCAACGTTTCCACAAGAGTCCGGCGCGCTTGCTGCATCCATCTTGGATCCTTCACGGATGGAAGGCTTTCGTTGGTGATGTCTTCGATCAGTTCGCTGGTTTCGATTCGGCGCGGGGCTCTGGGAAGTGTTTCGAGAACGCCATTGACGACAGTTGCTTCCTGACGCCGTTGTCGAATTAATCGACGGGCTCGTTCGCGGATTTCCTTGCTCCCTGTGAGCATGGCTGCTTCGGCGAGGGTGTCGGCGTCAATCTGGCCCAGAGGGTGGCGAATCTCGGACAAAGTCAAGATCGCATCAAGGCGATCTGAGGCTCTTCCTGCAGAGAGAAAGGCCAGGGACCAGTCTCCGTCGCGATAGGCGGCAGCTTCATCTACGCTGGCGCCGCCGCCCTGGGTAGCTGCGATCGCTCGATCAATTGGCCCCCACAAATCAGAGACCACGCTGAATGCGTCCTGATCATTGCCCACCCATTTCATAGCAGCGGCTGCGTTCAGGCGGGAAATGGCGGCGGCATGGGCGAGTGTGCGAAGGATCGCACCTTGTTCGATCGGACGATTGATTTCATCGCGGGCTGCGCGGGTCCAGGCGACCGTGAATGCGTCGATTACGGTCTTGCGCGCGATGTTCCAGGCGCTGGTGTAGCGATCGCGCAACGCTTCACGCTCTTCAGGTTTTGCTGATCGAGCGAGCGCCATGGAGAGACCCACACCCGGCGCCTGTGATTCTCGCATCAGCCATTCTGTGACGACGGCGAGTTCTTGTGTTGGTATTTTCATGGCGCCGAGCCAGGTGACGAGGCGAAGCTGCGCCTGCGTTGGGCTGCTCAATCGCTCGTCACCTCTGCGGGCGCCCCAGTCCAGTTGCTCGAGAAGCAGCGCCAGGGCGTTGCGCACATTGGAATCTTTTGAGGGAGTGCGATCCACTGCTTGAAGAAGTGCTTCACTGGCGTCAAGAAACATTTCTTCGCGAAGGCGTTTTCGTTCGCTCTCACCGGGCGCCGGGATAAGCTGGGAGACTCCTGCCACGTTGACGATCCAGTCGCGCCACACATCGAGTCTTTGTTCGCTGGTTTCATTCTGAAGTGGAGCATGAAGCCTGTTCACAGCGTGTTCGAGCGCGACCTGGGCGCCTTCTGTGAAGGTTAGTTTGTTCGTTGGGCGCGCGCCTGCAAGCATTGTGCTTAATTGGCTGGTGATTTCAGTGCTTGCGCCCGGCGCCAGCTCGCGCTCGCGCGACAGGCGGGTGAGCATTCCTGAGGCCCAGACAAACCTGCGAAGCTGATCGGCATTCAACTCCCCACGCCAGGATTCACGAGCTTCACCGCCGGTCGCAACTGCATTGATGGCGCGCCTGGCGGATTCTGATCCCGCGGGCGCTCGATAGAGAAAGTCCGTCACCGCTTCGTTTGCCGCGGTGAGAGCAGCGGGTTCGAATTCAGGCCACTGGATCGCGAGCTCGCGTATCGCTTTTTCAAATCGCCACGCGGCATCGCCGGGATTGCGCCCGTATCGTGCGCTGGCGTCGCGCAGAGCGCCCAACACTTCGGCGGGCTCGCGCAGCGCGAGCGCTTCACGGATACGGTGCGCCTGGGCATCGGAGGCTTCATCAATTTTGCGGCTTGATTGCGCTTCCGCGTCGGCCGCCCCAGTTCCCGACGGCTGCGCTTGCGGTTGCTGGAGTGTCACCGCTCCGGATTCCGCACCCGGATGGTCGTGTGAGGAACGAAGGACCATCGCGACGGAGCCGATGATGATGACGCATAGAACAAGGAACGCTCCGGTCCCGACAGCGATGTTGCGCGTTGCGGCTTGAGCGTTTGCGCTGTCTCGATCCATATCGCCCTGGAGTTCTTCATAGAAGGTGCGAGCCTGAGTGGCAGATGTTGCTGCGCTTATGTTGTTCCTGATAGGCGCGAGGCTGTCCGGCGCTGTTCTGGCCGAGGCGCTCCCGGGTCGTAGGGCTTGCCTGACTTCGCGCGTATTCAGCCCGTGAAGATGGGCGAGGGCCAGGAGGCGCTTCTTTGTCTGGCGGTTGAGCCCGCCGCCCGCGACGATTAGGGGCGCCGCGAGCCCTCGGAATGACCGCATCCGCTGCGCGCGGTTGGGGTCTTCTCCTGGTGTTATGTCTGGCGCGGTAAACGTTGAAAGACTTCCCTGCCGGGCGAGGTGCTCGCGAACGTCGCGATCGAGCAACTGGGCTGCGGCGGAAAAAAGCGCGAGACGCACTTCATCTGCTTCGTGGCTGTTGCCCTGGGGGTGCTCTGCCAATCGCGCCAGGCGCCGGCCGAGGCCTGCATGAACAGCCTCGTTATCGCACTGCAAGAGGTCGAGCCCGAGTAGGTCAAAGGGACCGTGCGAGCCTGCGGGCAGCCCAAGAAAACGCTGGATGGGAGAGGGAGCGTCTATTTGGCGCCTCCTGCTGGCGGGGCATCCGAGTTGTTGAGTTGGGCATCAAGTTGGCGCAGCTTCTGCGACCATGGCTCCGGACCAAGATCAGGATGAAGCACCTTGAGTTGATCGAGAGCGGATCGCGCTCGCGATAGATCAGTCTTGCTCAGCAACTGAATTAATCGATATCGAACTTCAAACCAGTCGCGCGATCCGACGCGCAGTCCGGCAGAGAGATCGCGCCAGCAATCAATCGCTGTTTCATAGTTCAGGGCGTCTTCTGAAAGATCAGCCAGCTCGCGCAGGACCATCCTGCTGCGCGGCTCTATGGTTCGGGCATTGCGAAACATGCGAATCGCCAACCCGCGCATGTTTTCGTCATCGCGCCGGCGCCAGAGGTCTGCTGCCGCCTCGCCGACAGTTGTCAGCACGGTGAGGGCGACGCCTCCTTGGAGTTGGACATCTTCATTGTTCTCTTGCAAGAGTTTTGCGCCCTGCTGAACGACGATTTGCGCTGCTTCCAATGTTTCATCTGCGGGGGCGCCGCGCTTCTTCGCGTCGCGCCATCGCATGGTCGCGTGGCGGAACAGGAGTCGTGTCGCCGCGGAGGCGTATCGCTGGCCATCTTCGCTCTCACTGCTGATGGAGTTGACAATCTCTTTCGCGAGCACAACATCGCCGCGCGCGAGCGCAATTTGCGCCCGCCTATAGGCAAACTCGGCGGCCAGTTCGCTGCCTTGAAGCAGGCCCTCGTCGTACATGCTCTGGGCCGCGTCCAGTGCGCGATTCGCGCGGGATACATCAGGCGCCAGCGAGCCAAGCAGCGCGTCAAGCACGCGCCGGCTGCGCATCATCACAAGCTCAATCGTGCGAGCGTCTCCGCTGCCTGCTCGGACACGATCCAGAAAGAGAAGCGGCTCGGCGATTTCTGAATACCGCAGGGCTGTCCACTCTCTTTCATCAGGTGGGGATTCGCGATACTGTTTCCATAACAGTCGCGACGCGTGTCGCCGGGCTGTCTCGTAGGCTGGTGAGTCCGCGCGGATGCGCAGCAGCAACTCGACCGATTCCTCTGCTGATAGCTCCCCGCTCGTCCCCTGTTTGAGCAACATCGAGGCGGCGAGGCGATGCGTTGAATGCTCTTCAATGAATTGCTTGACTAACGTCGATCGTTCGGTTCGGGCATCGTCGTCAGCACCTGAGGCCAGGCCCATATCCAGAGCACGGATTGCCAGAGCAAGCGCGTCGGCGGCGCGGGCATCGTCGGACATGAGGAGTGATGCCTGAGCCAATCGCCTGGCTGCATTGCGCAAGTCTTGAACAGAAACACTGGCTTGTGCGCCAGTTGGCGCTGCACCGTAGTACAGGCTTAATCCCAGCAAGAACGCGGTATTTCCTCGCGCCCGTTCAAACTGCGTTGCGTCGTCGGCGGCGAGGGCTGCTTCGAATGAGACGACCGCTTGTCGATAGGTTTGTGCGATGTCGGCGGACTTGGTTGGCTTTCCTGAGTCTTCGTTTCCGGATTGGTGGGCCGCCCGGGCGCTTTCATAGGCGCGCAGGCCGCGCACATGATGCGCGATGAATCCGGTCGAGCCGATTGGCGCGGTGCCATACTTCGTTGCCAGGTCGAGCACCTGGGCGAGTTCGCCCTGCTGGACAAGCGATGTGAGGGCTGTTTGTGCGAGTGATCGTGTCGCTTCAATGAGCTCTTTCCGATGCGGATCCGCATCCAGCGCAAGCACCGCAAGCATCCGTGCTTCACCAACTGACAATCCACTTCCGCCTCTTTTGCGCAGAACCTCTGTGATAAAGCGATCAAGATCAAACCAGCGCTGAGCTCGCGCGAGCACAGTCATGCGCCGAGCTGGTAGCTCTGCGAGGACAGGCGGCGCTGCATGCTCTTCTATTTCAACTTTATCAAGCCACCGCAGCGCTTCATCAGCGTTGCCACGGATGCTCTCGCATATTCCAACGCCAATTGCCGCCCGGGCGACGTGTTCGTACGCGAGCAAATTGCCATGTACACGATCAATCTCCGGCGCCTTGCCGGGTTGGGCGTTGAGGAGCCAGCCAAAGCTCTGCATGGCGTCTGTCGCGGCGCCAGGGGCATTGGTGAGTTCAGCGGTGTAAGTTGCAGCCCACCCAGCGAGGAACATGGCGAGTGAACGCTGGCGCCGGGCGATGGCGAGGCGCTCGCCGATCAGATCTAGATCTGCCTCGCGCGCCGCTTCCTCCTGGCGTTCGAAATCTTCAACGATGCGATGGGCAGCAGCGCCAATCGCTTCCAGCTCTCGACGTAGACCACGAAATGCCCGCAAGGCTTCGTCGCGTTGAACTGGCTCGACGAGTCTCAGGCGCCATGATTCAGCTGTTTTTTCCGCTCGCTTGAAGACGGCGCGGTGCAGACTCAGCCGTAAATCGGTAGAAGCCGCCTTGGGCGCCGCTGACAATAACTCGCGCCCCAGCGCTTCAAGCCGGTCGCGTTCATCGTCCGTTTCAGCGGCGTCCATGAGTTTGACATAGAGCTCTGCTAACTGCTCTGCGAGCTCTGCCTGCCTGGCGCCCACGCTCTGCGACAGTCGTGCTCGCAACTGCACAGCGAGCAGCGCGTCGAGCCCGCGATCGGCCAGATATGTCTCAATGGCGTCTTCGGCTTCAGCAAACTCCGCGGTGCTCGCGCGTGCATGCGGTGTGTGCGTGGGCGCTATCAACACCACGACTAATGCGGCCCCAAGCAGCAAGCCTCGTCGATGATATTGCTCACTCGACTGGCACATAGTTCACTTTCTCAAAGCCAGCATCCCTGCACGCCTGGAGCGCTGCCGCGGACCATCCCACATGCACGTTGCGATCCACACGCACGAAAACTCCACCCTCCTTGGGAAGAGTTCGCAGGAGTTCCGTGAGCGAAGGTTGATCGCGCGTGACACGATCACCCAGGACAAAGGCGGGGGCGCCATCGACAAGCATCGCCTCGACAATCTGGGGCTGAAGGTCTGCCGCCTTGCCGGTTTTTCGCTCTGTGTGCAGCGAAGAGGCGAGCTGGCGCTCAGGCGCGCTGAATGTTGTCGTCACCATAAAAAAGATGAGCAGCAGGAAGATGACATCGATCATGCTCGTGAGCTGCAAGCGAGGCAGTGTACTGCGCAGCTGGCTGCGAGGGGGCGTGAAGTTCATGAGGCGCCTCCTGCGGAACCGGGCGATGGAGCTTCTGTCGCCAGTCGCCAGCTTCTTACTCCGAGGTCCGTGACGCCGAGCGCAATGTCATTGACGACACTTGTCGGAGCTGATTGATCTGCACGAATCCAAAGCTGCACATTTGCAGCGTCGCCGCTGGCCTTCCGGATTTCAGCGTTGACCATGCCGAGAAGCTCACGGAATGAAACTTCGCGCTGATCCACAATGATTCCGCCGAGCCGGGTGACGTTGATAACAAGGCCGGTCGTCTCTTCAACTTCTTTTTCACCTTGCTGTTCTGGAAGCTCCACTTCGGTGCGCGTGAGGCGGGCAAACTGCGCCGTCGTCATGAAGAAGACGATCAGTAAGAATACGACATCGACCATTGGCGTTAGGTCGAGGTTGAGCAAATGCCCGCCACGATGTTCCGGGGTCAGCTTCATGCGCCCTTTGCTGGAGATGATGGTGGAGGCCCGGCAATTGCTGTAGCGCCGCCCTGCTGGACTCGCGGGGTTGGCGCTCGAGCAGCAGGTGCGCCCGCGCTCGCCGAGCTTGGCGTACTCCCCGTCGCGTCGGCGTGTTCAATCAATGCTGCGAGATCAGCGATGGTCAAAGCAATTTCCGAAACCAGCGCATCGATTCGATTCCGAAAGTAGGTGAACGCCGCCATGCTGGGGATGGCGAGTGTGAGCCCCATGAGCGTAGTCACGAGCGCCTGGCTGATATCGCCAGCGAGTTGATCAGGCCTGGCGAAGCCTTGGGTTGTGCTAATTGTATTGAACGCTCCCACCATGCCGACCACTGTTCCAAGCAGCCCGAGCATCGGCGCAATCCCGGTGATCAATCCCAGGCCATCCGTGGAGCGATACATCCGTGACGCCTGCTCCTGCCCCGCTTCTTCCAGCGCCCCCTTTAGCTCCAGCATGCCGAACGGTGAGCGCTGCGCGCGTGAGAGCCCGGCGCCGACAACATTTGCAAGAAAACTTTGATGATCCTCGTCCTGACAGTACGCGACGGCGCCCTCGAGATTTGCCTCTGAGAGAAGCCGCTCCAGCTCCTTGACATCTTCGTCCGGCGCTAGCCGCGTGCGCCGAAGCTGAAGCATGTGCATCACCATGAGAGCGACCGCGACGAATGAGAGCAGAACGATCACATATGCCACGGAGCCGCCTGCGACGATCATCTCAAGCACTGAAAAGCCTGAATCTCCGCCCTCCTCCTGCGCAAGCGTGAGCGCCTGATGTGTGGATTGAAACGCGCTCAGATAAGTCATATCGCGGATGCCTCACTTTCGTTTCGTTGCCCAACTGCGTTTTCGTTTTCTCTCGGCGCACTCCGGCTTGCTGCCTCAGTTTGCATCAGAAGCCGTAGTGCCGGGTGGTTTTCATCGCGCGCTATTAACTCGGCCCGAAGCAGCGCCGCGCCGGTGTGATGGCCATTACGATCAAGCTCGCGGCTCGCCTCAGCGAGCGCGACGCCAACCAGAAATGGTTGCCCACTTCCAAAGCGAGCCGGCACATGCAGGAGATGCACCACGCCCAACGCTCGCTCATCCTCGTCTGGCTCCATGAGCAATGACCGTCCTATTGCGATCCGACTCCACGCTTCGCGCCAAGTTGCCAGATTTCTCTCGAGCTGTTCCAGCAACTGGGTTCGGGCGCTTCGCCGCCCGCGTTCATCTTGTTGTGTTGCAGAGACGATCAACTCCGCGAAGCGAACTCCCGGGTGCTCCGTCGTCAGGTCGCTTGTTGCAGCGCCGGCGCGCCCGACCGATTGCAGCGCCGCCCGACGCCAGACACTCGCCAGCTCCGCTGCCAACCCCTCGTGATCCTGCTCGTTCGCCAGAGCGCCTCCCGGCTCGAGCATTACCTCGACGGCGGGGCCGCCAAGAAACATCGGGGGCAACTCCGGCGCAAGCCCCCATCTGCGATCGACGCCAAAGGAGTCAAGAGTGTCAGCATCTATGTCGCGTATTTCGCCTTGCGCATCGGCTGGGCTCCCCATGCCGGCGTCAATAAGGCGCACTGTCTCAAGCCAGGGCGCAACAGCCCCGATCTGCGAGCCTGCGCTCAGGCGACATTTCAGAAGCCCCTCAGCGACGATCAGTGTTGTTGGCCCGTTGACTCCAGCAACTTTTTGAAACAGCTCTTCAAAGAGCGGCCGAGAGAGCGAAACGTCCCCCCGCGCCAGCCGAATGCGTGCCCGCCAGGCAAGTTCACCAAGCTCAACGAATGGCTCTGCGTCATGCGCAAAATCGCCCGTCACCCTTTTGACACGATCCCAGCCGATCAGTCTTCCCGGCTCAGGGCCCAACTGCACGCCCGCAAGCGACACGCTTTCGATTGGCGCTTCGATTGTTTCGGCGCCTGCGCCGCGAAGCTCGACCGGCCCCAACGCAGCCATCATGATGATCGCGGGAAGAATCACAGGTTCGGGTCTACAACATGCGTGTATGTGCCGCCTGACTGGCTCGCCATTTGTCGCAAGAGTTTCTCGGCCTCCTGGCTTACAAACGAGATGCAATGGATCGGCGTGAGGCGTCTTCCCTGTTCATTGAACTCCATGACAACCGATGCGACGCGTGAGTCAAAGAGCCCATCGGTCATAAAGTAGATCGCGTCAGGGCGGGGCTTCATGCGAAATGCAATTTCGAATGCTGGAAGCGGCTCTGTGCCGCCATAGGCGGGGACCGCCCGAATCTCCCGACTTGCCCAACTCTTGTGTCTTTCGTTCCCGCTGAGCCAGCGCGTTTTGCTGCCGATCAGATGCGCATTGCTCGAATAGAACAACACCTGAAATGACGAATGTTCCAGAAGTCCATCAATGGAGTTGACGAGCTCTCGGCGCAGCGCCTCGATCTTCGGCCCCGCCATAGAGCCGGACACGTCTACGATGTAGATAAACCGCGAGCCCCGGGCTTCGACTCCGAAAAAGGAAGCTGAAGAAGCGGCGCCCCCCACTGCTGCATCCATTCCATCGCCGAGTCCGTCGGCGGCGCCACCCAGAGGTGAAATCTGACCGGGATCGAGCGACGCGAGTTGTGGCTCGGGGATCGGCCCCTCAAGGTCGGGCGAGCCGACCATTTCGAGTTCAGGAAAGTCGTCGATCGCGAGAACCTCATCGGGGAGGGTCAGGCGCAGATCCGTGAGCTCCTGCTGGGTGACAACAGCGAACTCAACCTCCTTGGGCCCGCCCTGGGGCGAGCCCTCAGGCCGATCGAGCCACACCAGCGCGAAGATGAGGGCCAGGGTCGCATGGACGAGCAATGAAACCGCGATCCCCACCACCGAGGCGCGGAAGATCCATTGGCTGACTTTTGTGCCAAGTGATTCCTCCGGACTCACATCTGGGGAGCCGTCTACAGGTTGCTCCATATTTCCTTCTACCATGCGATCTCCAGCCCGCGCTCGGGGCTCAGGGCATCTGCCCCGTCACTCAATCGGTCCGCGCGGCTCCCTCACGATACGCACGGACCTTCGTGCGGTTTCACGTTCGCCCCGGCTTGACCACTTCCCTGACCCCCGATCCAATGCGCATCCAGCCTCTCGCAGCCACCACGGAGCCACTCATGCCCACGCCGCGCCAGCGACTTAACCGCGTTCTCGTCAAGCTAAGCGGTGAGTCATTCTGCGAGGAGGGCGGGTTCGGCATCAACACGGAGCGGCTCGCCATCATCACCGAGCAGTTCACTCTGGCGGCTCAAACGGGCGCCCAAATCGCTGTCGTCGTTGGTGGCGGCAACATTATCCGCGGGGCCACCCTCTCACAGGAAGGTCTAATCCACGCCGCCACGGCGGATTACATGGGCATGCTCGGCACCGTCATCAACGGGCTGGCTCTCAAGGAAGCCCTGGAAAGCCAGGGGCAACCCGCCCGCTGCATGACGGCGATCGATATCCCGGCAGTCGCCGAGTCGTTTATTCGCGGGCGGGCGATCAGGCATATGGAGAAAGGGCGCATCGTTGTTCTTGCTGCGGGCACGGGGAATCCATTCTTCACCACGGATTCCTGTGCTGCCCTGCGAGCGACGGAGCTGGAGTGTGACGCTGTCCTCAAGGCGACCAAGGTGGATGGCGTCTACACCGCCGACCCCGTGACGCATCCGGAAGCCACACGCTTCGATGAGCTCACATTTGCCGAAGCGTTGGAAATGCAACTGGGCGTCATGGACCTGACCGCTCTGACCATGTGCCAGGAACGAAGGCTGCCTGTCATTGTGTACCGCTTCGCAGAGCCTGGCGCCATTAAGCAGGTGATCGAAGGTGAATCGATTGGAACGCTGGTCCACAACGCCTGACGCCATTGATTATTCGACTGTTCGGTTGAACTTCCCGACCTCGATCCCGTAAGAGGGCGTGGGCCGCCTGTCGCCCCGACCCGCTCTACACTGCCCGACTTGCTATGACGACCGTTCCTGCCCAATCCGCCGCCCCTGTTGACTCCGAGCGAAGTCCCAACCCGGCCGCTCTGGCGCCGGACGTGCCGATCGAGCGCATTCCCCGGCACATCGCGATCATCATGGATGGGAACGGTCGCTGGGCCGCTGAACGTGGCGATCCCCGGTCTGTCGGTCATCTTGAAGGCGTGAAGGCTGCTCGCCGAACGATTGAAAGCTGTAGCAAGCTCGGGGTGGAAGTGCTGACTCTTTTCTCGTTTTCCTCCGAGAACTGGAAGCGCCCGACGGCTGAGATCAGCGCTTTGATGGAGCTCTACTGCCAAAACTTGCGAGCAGAACGCGATGGCGCGGTCAAACGCAACATTCGTTTTCGGCAGATCGGCCGGCGCAATGGCCTACCCGAGGAAGTGCTTCGCGAAGTTGACGAAATGGTCCAACTTACGTCTGCATGCACCGGCCCCACGCTCTGCCTCGCGATCAACTATGGTTCGCGGGCTGAGATTACCGACGCTGTCCGCAATATCGCGGTTCGCGTTCAAGATGGCGAGCTTGCTCCTGAGAACATCACCGAGGATGTTATCGGCCAGGAGCTTTCAACCGCCGGCCTACCCGATCCTGACCTGCTCATTCGCACAGCCGGCGAAATGCGCATCAGTAATTTTCTGCTGTGGCAAATTTCCTACGCTGAGTTGTACGTCACCGACACGCATTGGCCTGCATTCGATGAGGCAGCCCTGCTTAAGGCGATCCGCGACTACGCCTCACGCGAACGCCGATTTGGCGGACTCAAGAAAGACCCCACCGCGCCCCAAGCCTGACCGGCGCCTCGCGGCTGACTACCCTGTCGAGCGTGCTCTCCACACGACTCATGCTCGGGCCCGTGATGATCGCCGCGTTGATTCTGATTGCGTGGCTCGATGGCCTCGTCGAAGGCGCGCCGATGCCGGCTGGCCTGCACGCCATCCTGGGGCGGGAGAGCGCTCCACCAGGTGTGGTCATCGGCTTCACGATCGCCGGCCTGATTGTTGCCGCCTCGCTGGAACTCACGCGCATCTTCCGTGCTAACAGCATCGCGGCCTCTTCAACGCTGACTGCCGCCGTCGCGTTGCTCGGTTTCGCCATATCAACCATCGCGCCAGCCTTCGCTCCGGGCGTCGCTGGGCCGATCGTTGCGACGGCCTGCGTCGCGGCGCTGCTCGCCTCCATGCTCCACCACACGCGTGATAAGACGGTGGAGGGGGCGATTGCAGCCGCTGGCGCCACGCTTTTTTCCTTTGTGTATCTCGGCGTTCTCTTCAGCTTCTTCATGCTCATTCGCAGCCAGCATTCAGCGTGGGTCGTTCTCGGCGTGTTGCTCGTGATCAAGTCCTGTGATATCGGCGCCTACTTCACAGGTATGGCGCTGGGTAAACGCAAGCTCATCCCGTGGCTCAGTCCGGGCAAGACATGGGAGGGTCTGATAGGAGGCGTCATCACGGCTGGAGCGATCGCCGCCCTTCTCGCTGCGATCGCTCCGCAGGATTCCGCCAACCTCACTGTCAGCCAGGCGGTGATGGCCGGCGTGATTTTCGGCATCGTCGGACAGGCTGGCGACCTGGCGGCGAGCCTCCTCAAGCGCGACGCCGGCATCAAGGATTCTTCTCGCATTCTCCCCGGGTTCGGAGGCATCCTCGATGTGGTCGATTCGCCGCTCCTCGTCGCGCCGATAGCCTTCTGGCTGTTGCATTCGCTCACTTGAGCAATCGACGAGCCCATTTTCTTCCGTCACGCTCGCGCCGGTCTGTGTACACTCGTGTATGCAAGAGTTGAAGACCCCTCCAGGAGCGTCCATGTCCGTCACGGAGAAGCTGCTTCGTTTGTTCCGAGTTGATCAGCAGATCCGCGGCCTTAAGAGCCGTGTTGATTCAGCTGAGCGGTACCTCAAACAACAGGACGCCCAGCTCGAGCAGCTCAACGCCAAGCGCGAGGCGTTAATTATTCAGGCTCGCCAGCTTGAAGCCGCTGTTCACAACAATGAAGCTGAAATGGGTGCTCTGGACGCGCGCATCGCCACGCTGCGCGACAAGCTCAACGCCGCGACGAGCAACAAGGAATACACAGCCCTGTTGACCGACGTCAACACGCAAAAGGCTGACAAGGGTGAGATCGAAGAGCGTTCTCTTGAAGCTCTTACACAGCTTGATGATGTACGAGCCGCACAGAATGAAGTTGAAGAGCAACTCGCCGAGCGTGGGAAAATCCGCGAGGTCGCGCTGGCTGACCGAGACACCCGCGCCGCGGAAGTGAAGGACAGACTTGAAGAACTTCAGGGCGAGCGCAAGGAAGCAGCCTCTGATGTCCCCGCTGATACCATGCAGGTCTTCGAATACGAGACAAATCGTCTCGGGGGTGAAGCTATGGCCGCCATCGAAGAGCACAGCCGCCGACATATGGAGTTTTCCTGCGGCGCCTGTCAGGTTCTTCAGCCCATGGAGACCATCTCCACACTGCTCGGCGCTACTGCTCCGGTCACGCAGTGCGTCAGTTGCGGCGCCATCCTCTATGTCGAGGAAGCGCTCCGCGAGTCGATGACCTCCTCCAAGCGATGAAATTTCGGCCCTGAGTTTGTTTGGCTACCTGTTCTGCGCCAGGGCTGACACCATCACATACCCCGTATGATCCGCGCCGCCACCCTGCTGCTCGGGCAGCAGCGCCATGCTTGCGCGCTCCACTCGAAAATCTCGCGCCTGCCCCTGTCGCTGTTCGATGAGTCGGCGCCCCGCCTCCACTGCAGCTCGCTTGGTTGCAAGAACGCCCTGTCCCAGAGCTTCTGCTGTCATGTAGATCCGCCCTTCTTCCAGTCTTGGCGCACGCATCCACCACCCCGGCCGCGATGCGTCATGGATCGCTGCTGCATCAAGCGTTTGGAGTGATGCAAGATTGCCGCCATCTGCTGCCTCTCTTTCCGCCTCTCGGTCCGCCTTCGCAAGCATTTCTTTGGTCGGCGCCGCCGGGCCGATCATCAGAGGGGGCATTTCAGCGACTGTCTGTTTGTCCGGCCGGCGGCACCCATCCGTGAATACAACCGCCAGGCATCCGGCGAGACAGGCCGCCAGATTCAGCCCACTCCTATTTCGTCGTGTGATCCAAGTCATCACTCAAACAACCGCTGCTGATCTTTGACATCTTTCACTCGATCCCCCAGTTGCTGGATAGTCTCCAGAATGTCGCCCACACTTCGGAACTGCTCGTATTCACTGGCAAATCGCACATAGGCGATCTCGTCGATGTCCCGAAGCCTCGCTGCGACCTTCCGCCCGATCACGCCCGCTTCGACTTCCCGGTCAAACTCCCGGTGGACCTCATCCTCCACCTCCGAGACGAGCCGCTCCTTGTCTTCCGCGGTGATGGGGCGCTTCCCGCAGGCTGCGAGCACGCTGGAGAGAATATTCTCCGACTTGAAAGGCACGCGCGAGCCATCCCTCTTGATGACCACCAGCCGATTTGTCTCCTCGACGCGCTCGTAGGTGGTGAAACGCCTTTCACACGCTTCACATTGCCTGCGCCGACGGATCGCCCGCCCCGCCTCGCTGGCGCGCGAGTCAATCACACGATCGTTGTCCGCGTTGCAATATGGACAGATCACACACCGCTCCATCTCACCCGTTCGCTCGCGCCCAGAAACCCTGCGACGCTATCATGCGCCTCGCAGCTTGCTGGGCGCCCTTGCATGGTGAGCCCGCTGCCGTTCCGCGTCAATACTCACATCTTCACCCTCCATTTCACGTATCTGAAACACCCCATGCCTCGCATCACACTCCCAGACGGCTCCACCAAGGACTTCGATCACCCTGTCACAGCATTCGAGGTCGCCGAATCTATCGGCCCGCGCCTCGCTCAGGCGGCGCTGGGCGCCAAGATTGATGGAGAGCTTGTTGATCTGGGCGCGACCATTACTCGCGATGTCGCCCTCGCGATCATCACCGAGCGCACGCGCGATCGCGCTCTTGATCCGGACGCTCTCTTCCTCCTGCGTCACTCCGCGGCGCACGTCATGGCCGAAGCCATCCAGCGTCTCTATCCCGGCGTTCAGCTTGTCTATGGGCCGCCGCTGGATCATGGGTTTTACTACGACATCGCGATCCCCAAAGGCGCCAGCATCTCCTCTGACGATTTCGAAAAAATCGAAAAGGAGATGGCGAACATCATCAAGGAAGATCGCCCCTTCTCCCGCTATGAGCTTCCCATTGCGGAAGGGGTCGCCAAGCTCAAGAAGGAAGGAAGCAAGTACAAACTCGACAACGCCCAGCGAGCTATAGACGCTGGCTCGGATGCTCTCTCCTGGTACGCCACCGGATCCCCTGGTGAAAATTGGGAGGATCTGTGTCGCGGACCTCATGTGCCTTCCACCGGACGCATCGGCGCCTTCAAGATCATGTCCATCGCCAGCTCCTACTGGCACGGCGACGAAAACTCCGACGTGCTCACTCGCGTGTACGGCACAGCTTTTCCCACTAAGAAAGACCTCGGTCATCATCTCGAGCAACTCGAAGAAGCCAAGAAGCGCGACCACCGCGTGCTTGGCAAACAGCTTCACCTTTTCCATATCGACGAAGCCGTCGGGCAGGGACTCATCCTCTGGACTCCCGAAGGCGGCGTGGTGCGCGCTGAGCTGCAAGCCTTTATCGGTGAGGAACTGCGCAAGCAGGGATATCACCAGGTATTTACCCCGCACATCGGCAAGCTGGAGCTTTTCAAGACCAGCGGGCACTTTCCGTACTACCAGGACTCTCAGTACCCGCCGATTGTCATGCGCGAATCGCTCGACTTGATGGCGACCGAGGGCTGCTCCTGCGCCGAGCTCTCCAATCGAATGCGTCAGGGCGAGATCGAGGGCTACCTGCTTAAGCCCATGAACTGCCCGATGCACATCAAAATCTTTGGCTCCCGCCCCCATTCTTATCGCGATCTTCCCGTTCGTCTGGCTGAGTTTGGAACCGTCTACCGCTGGGAGCAGTCCGGCGAACTCAACGGCATGACTCGTGTCCGCGGCTTCACTCAAGACGACGCCCACCTCTTCTGCACCGAAGAACAAATCGCAGAAGAAATGACCGGCTGCCTGTCACTTGTGCGCACCATTTTCGACACTCTGGGTATGGAAGGCTACCGCGTGCGTGTGGGCTTGCGCGATCCGGACTCATCGAAATACATTGGAGACTCGGCGAACTGGGATCGCGCCGAAGAAGCCTGCCGCCAGGCAGCTGCCACCCTCGACGCCCCGTTTTCCGAGGAAGCAGGCGAGGCAGCCTTCTACGGCCCGAAGATCGACTTCATCATTCGCGATGTCATCGGCCGCGAATGGCAACTTGGCACTGTTCAGATCGACTACAACCTGCCTGAGCGATTTGACCTTTCCTACATCGGCGCGGACAACAAGCCCCACCGACCTGTCATGATCCATCGCGCGCCGTTCGGCTCGATGGAGCGATTCATCGGCGTCCTGATTGAACACTTCGCCGGCGCTTTTCCCATATGGCTCAGCCCCGAGCAGGTTCGCGTTCTGCCGATCAGCGAAAAGTCCAACGAATACGCCACCCGCGTTCACGATGCTCTGCTCGCTGCCCGCGTACGCACAAGGATGGATGCGGACAACGATCGCATCCAGGCCAAGATTAAGATGGCGGCTGAAGAAAAGGTTCCCTATATGGTGGTTGTCGGCCCGCGCGACGCAGAAGCGGGCGCCGTCTCTGTGCGGGCGCGCGGCGTGCAAAAAGACCTTGGCTCCATGCCTCTGGATCAGTTCGTTGAAGCTGCCAAACAGGAAATTGCCACCCGAGGGCAGTCCCGGGTGATTGATCATTTCTCGTGAACAATGGACTTCAACTCCGATAATTCTCTATTGGCGTCACAATGGGTCAGCTTTCGTGCAAGTTTTTCTTGCCCCGTCAAGGCGCCGATAGTAAGGTTCCTATGCAGCGGGCTTTGGTTGCCTGCTCGTTTTCGTACGCCGGAGCATCGTCCTGATGATGATCTCGACAACTGATCGTCGCCCAGCCGCCGGCTCACGCTGCGGCTGCCCTCGCGCATGATCCGGCCTGCCCCCAACCATCCAAACCCACTCGTGTGCGAGTCCGCATCAACGGCGCGGCATCGCTCGGTTCGTTTTTGATTTTCTCAAAGGAGACCTCTCATCGCCAGACGACGCTACTTTCGTGAGACCGGACCCGTCCGCAGGACGCGTGTCAACCACTTGATCCGCGTGCCGCAAGTTCGGCTCATTGACGAGAACAACGAGCAGGCGGGTGTCGTTGACACGTCCGATGCTCTACGCCGCGCGGAAGGCGCCGGCCTCGATCTCGTCGAAATCTCGCCCGAGTCCAACCCCCCGGTTTGCAAGATCATGGACTACGGCAAGTACAAGTATGAGAAGTCCAAGAAAGATCAGCGTACACGCGCTGCATCCAAACAAGCTGAGATGAAAGAGGTTCGTCTCGGGCGATCCATTAAGATCGATCCGCACGACGTGCAAATTCGTATCGAACAGGCTCGCAAGTTCCTCATGGACGGCCACAAGGTGCTTCTTGTTCAGCAGTTCCGTGGACGCGAGATGGCCCACCGTGAGTTGGGCGTTGAGCGACTTCGCGGCATTGTTGAAGCGCTGGCCGACATCTCCAAAGTCGAGATGACCCCGCGCCAGGCGGGCCGGCGACTTTCACTCATGCTCGCCCCGGACCGCAACAAGGTCGAGAAGGCCAAACAGCGGGCTGAGCAACTCAAGAGAGATGCCGCAATGACAACTCCCTCGGATATGGAAACGGCTGACGAACCCAATGAAGCGCCGCCGGCTCCGTTGGAAGTCGAGGTCGAGTCGACATCCGAGCAAGCCTCGGCTGAGCAAACCGCCACCAGCGGCAACTGAGCTTTGCAGGGCTTCCATACCCTTGATCTATCCCACAACCGGACGTCCGCTCCCCCCAAGTCTCGCTTGAGCGCCATTTCTCCGCTATTCTCTTCCGCTTCGCCGCCTTTCCAGGGGACAATCGCCTCCGTCGGCGTCAACTGATCGACACTCCGAAGTGTGGAGCATCAGGATGCCGCGCATCGCGTTGGTTTCGGACATCCATGGCAACCTCGAAGCGTTCGAGGCGGTTCTTAACCACATCGCCGTTGCTGATCCCGACCTCACCCTCTGCCTCGGCGACGTTGTCGGATACGGGCCCGACCCCGGCGCCTGCTTCGATCTCGCTGAGCAGGCCTGCGATGCGATTGTCGTCGGCAATCATGATGAAGCGCTCATCAATCCCCGTGCCGCCGGGGCTTTCAACAACGCCGCCTCAGAATCTCTCGCCTACTCGGCCCGCGTTCTGACGCGCGATCAAATGCGCCGCATCGAAGAGTGGCCGCGCAAGCTCAATCTCGATGGCCTCGCGATCACGCACGGCTCATTCGGCCGCTTCCAATACGAATACATCACCAACGCGCCCATCGCTGCTGAATCCATGCTCGCGATGGACGCCCGCGTCGGCGCCGTCGGTCATACACATGTCCCTTCCGCCTTCGTTGGTCCAGCACAAGGCGAAGTCAACGCGGAAGACGTTTACTGCGTGCGCATGCCCGAGCGAATCGCGCTGACACTTTCTGAGAGCCAAAGGTTCATCATCAACCCCGGCTCCGTCGGTCAGCCCCGCGACGGCGACCCCAACGCTGCGTGGGGCATGCTCGATACCGAACTGCTTACCTTCGAGGTTCAGCGGGTTGAATACGACGTTGATCTTACGACCAAGAAAATTCGTGCCGCTGGCCTTCCAGACTTTCTTGGCGAGCGCCTCCGTGTCGGGGCGTGATGTTTTTCATTTCAAGTCCTCTTTTTTCAAGACGTCGATGATCGAGTCAACACGCACACTCATCCGGATTCTCGTCCTCACCGCAGCGGTTCTTTCGATCGCCGCCTGTGCTGCTGCTCCCCAGCGCGCCCAATCAACCCCCAACGCTCACCTAGCTCCACTGAATCCCTGGCTTGGCAAGACGTGGAAAGCGCTTGTTGACGTAGAAAAAAATGTCTACGACATCGCCCGCTGGGAACTCGTCCTCGATGGGCAAGCTGTTCGCATTCTTCACTCCGTCGCCGACGGCGCGTACGGCGGCGAGACGCTCGTTGTGTGGGATCAGCAGCGAGAAAGTTTGGTCTACTACTACTTCACGACCGCAGGCTTTTATACGCATGGAACCATGCGCGTCGACGACGCTGGCCGGCTTATCTCCGAAGAGCGCGCTTCCGGCGACGCCGGCGGAGTGACTGACATTGTCGCGACGCAGGAAGTGATTTTCGACACCCAGTTGCGTGTACACACCAAGATGCTCCGCAATGGCCAGTGGGAGGATCGCGGTGAGGTGATCTACACCGTGGACGACAGCGCAGAGGTCATCCTCCCCTGATCGCTCAGGATTCAGGCTGACTCTCCATCACTCGCTTGGCCTGGGCTGCCCGATACGCTTTGAGCTTCTGTGTCAGCTCTGCATCTTCCAGCGCCAGAATCGCCACGGCGAAAAGGGCAGCGTTCTTCGCCCCCGCGTCGCCGATCGCCATCGTCGCGACTGGCACCCCACCCGGCATCTGCACCGTCGAGAGCAGTGAGTCCAGCCCGTTGAGCGCATCGCTCTTGATGGGCACACCAATTACCGGCAGAGTCGTCTTGGCTGCGATCACGCCCGCCAGATGCGCCGCGCCTCCTGCTCCGGCGATAATCACAGCGTATTTCTCCGCAGCCGAGGCTGCGAAAGCGAACGTTTCATCAGGTGTTCGGTGCGCGCTTGAGACGATCACGTCGTGGACCACGCCAAAACTTTCAAGAATGTCCGCCGCCTTGCGCATCGTTCCTAAATCCGATGCGCTGCCCATGACAACAGCCACCCGCTGATTCTCGTGTGTGCTCATGGCGTGCGACTTTGCCGGCGCCTCGCGCTCCCGTCAACCGCGCCGACAGCTTTTCCACGCCGATGGCCGGCAGGGCGACTCCTACACACGCGCTGGCTTCGCCGCTACAGTACGCCAAGGTTCGCCGCGTCCATCTGCCCAATCACGGAGCCCTCACCAGTGACCAGCAGCGCCGCCACATGCGATTCCCCGGATTCACTGCTTCCAATTGCTCATATTGCCGACTTGCCTCTCATTGCGACGGGCAAGGTGCGCGAAATCTACGACGCCGGCTCAGGGCGTTTGCTTCTGGTGACTTCAGAGCGTGTCAGCGCTTTCGATGTCGTCTTCAAAGAGACCATCCCGGCCAAGGGGCAGGTGCTCAACCTCGCCAGCGCCCACTGGTTCGAGAAGACCCAGCACATCGTCCCCAACCACATGCTCGAAACCCGCACGGCCCGCATTCTTGGCGACTCTCCCGATGCGGCCTCCCATCACGGGCGCCTGCTCCTGGCGAGGCGGGCTGAGGCCGTCCAGTTCGAGTGTGTCGTTCGCGGACATCTTGATGGCTCCGGCTGGCGCGACTATCAGCGCACCGGCGCCATCGCTGAGCACTCACTCCCGGCAGGCATGGCTCGCTACGACCGTTTCCCTGAGCCGCTCTTCACTCCCACGACCAAAGCGCACACCGGCCACGACGAGAGCGTCACTTTTGATCAGATGGCCCGCGCCCTCCCAGACGGCCTTGCAGAGCGACTCAGGCAAGTCAGTCTCGATCTCTACAACTTTGGTTATCGCGAGGTCGCCACCCGAGGCATCACCCTCGAAGACACCAAGTTCGAGTTCGGCCTCATCGATGGTGAGATCATCCTCATCGACGAAGCCCTCACCCCTGATTCCTCGCGGTACCGCATGGCTCAGGCCGACGCGGAGCCCCTCGCTCTTGACAAGCAATACCTTCGCGACGCGCTGGAATCGCACGGCTATATGGGTGAGGGCCCGCCGCCGCCCCTTCCCGGCGAAATCGTTGCGGAACTCTCTCGTCGCTACCGTCAGGTCTTTCGTCTCATCACCGGCCACACTCTCGATGAAGCTCTCGCCCAGTGGGGCTAGTATTCTCAATCAGCGTCTACCGACCAGCCATCAACACCAAAGCAGAAGCGAGCAAACGTGCGTTTCCATGTGTTGGTCCATCTCAAGCCCGACGTTCTCGACGCCCAGGGGCAAGCGATCGAGCAGGCGATTCATTCCGCCGGCTACGAATCCGTCCATAGCCTGCGCGTGGGTAAGTCCTTCTATCTCGATGTAGACGCTGACAACCCCGCCGACGCCCGGGATGAGATTGAGCGCCTTTGCGCTGAAACTCTCTGCAATCCTCTCATCGAAACCTTCACCTATGAGGCGGCGCCCGCATGACCCACGCGACGTTCGCCGTCGTCGTCTTCCCCGGTTCAAACTGTGATCGTGATTGCGTGCATGCCTTGCGCGATGAGCTTCAACAGCGCGTCGTCGAAGTCTGGCATCGTGACGCCATCCCCGCCAATGTCGATTGCATCGTTATCCCCGGCGGCTTTTCCTACGGCGACGCTCTCCGCGCCGGCGCTCTCGCTGCCCTTTCGCCTGTCATGGGTTCCGTCAAACGCTTCGCCGACGCGGGCGCCCCGATCATCGGCATCTGTAATGGCTTTCAGGCTCTGCTCGAAGCGAAGCTCCTCCCCGGCGCGCTGCTGCGTAATCGCTCTCTCCGCTTTCGGTGCAAGCGCGTTCATGTGCGCATTGAAACTACCGCCTGCGCGTTTACTTCCAGCGGCCTCTCCATTCACGACTCCCTCTCGCTACCCATCGCACACGGCTTCGGCGCCTACCACCTCCCTAAAGACCAGCTCGCCCATCTTGAATCGAGCGGTCAGATCGTCCTCAGGTATTGCGACTCCACCAGCGCCGTCACAGATGGCGCCAACCCCAACGGCTCCGTCAACAACATCGCCGGTGTGATGAATGCGCAGGGAAACATGCTCGGCCTCATGCCCCACCCCGAACGCGCCTCGTCCGAGCTTCTCGGCGGCGCCGACGGCTTGAAGCTCTTCCGCGCCGCCATCCAATCCGTCTCCAACACACCATTTGCAAACGCCCCCGCCGATGGAGCGCCCGCATGAGTGTCGCCGTCCCATCCATCACGCCCGAAGTCATCGAGCAGCACGGCCTGACCTCCGCCGAATATCAAACCATCCTCGATCAGCTTGGCCGAGAGCCCACAATCGCTGAGCTTGGTGTGTATTCCGTCATGTGGTCCGAGCATTGTTCCTACAAGCATTCGCGCCGCCACCTTGCCACGCTTCCAACCTCGGGCGACCGTGTTCTTCACGGCCCGGGCGAGAATGCCGGCGTCATTGACCTTGGCAATCAACTTGCCTGCGTTTTCAAAATTGAATCGCACAATCATCCCAGCGCTGTCGAGCCACATCAGGGCGCCGCGACCGGTGTCGGCGGCATCCTTCGCGATATCTTCGCGATGGGCGCGCGCCCGATTGCTCTCCTCGATGCGATCCGCTTCGGCCCTCCTGATAAAGCGCGCAACGAGTGGATCATCCGCGGCGTTGTGAATGGCATCGCTGACTATGGCAACTGCGTGGGCGTGCCCACCGTCGGCGGGGAGTTCTGCATCGACGACGCTTACTCCGACAACTGCCTGGTCAATGTCATGTGCGTCGGCGTCGCTCGCCATGATGAACTCATGACCGCACGCGCCGAAAAAGCCGGTGATCTTCTCGTCTACTACGGAGGCTCGACCGGTCGTGACGGTGTTCACGGCGCCACCTTTGCCTCCATGGAGCTCACCGATGAATCCGCTGATAATCGCTCCAGCGTGCAGGTCGGCGACCCCTTCATGGAGAAGCTCATCCTCGAAAGCACACTTGAGCTGATTGAGCACAACCTACTCGTTGCGCTGCAGGACATGGGCGCCGCAGGGCTTACCTGTTCATCAACCGAGATGGCGGATAAAGCCGGGCTCGGCGTCGATCTTGATCTCGACGCGGTTCCCCAGCGGGCCCGCAACCTCTCGGCCTATGAGCTGCTCCTTAGCGAATCACAGGAGCGCATGCTCGCGGTTATTTCACCCGACAAACTTGAGCAAGTCCGCGCCGTTCTCAAGAAGTGGGATCTCAATGCCCACGTTGTCGGCGCTACGACCAACACCGGCCGCCTTGTGGTGCGACATCACCGTGAAGTTGAAGTCGATGTTCCGCTGGATTCCATCTGCTCAAGCATCCCCGCTCCAGCGCCTGTCGCGTCCGCGCCCCCTACATCTCACACACGCCACTTCACCAGTGTCACCATCGCTGACAAGGAATGGCAAGCCGCCCTGCTAGACGCCCTCGCCTCTCCTCACTTTGCCTCCAAACGGTGGATCTACGAACAGTACGATCACGACGTGCAGACCAATACCGTGGTCGGCCCGGGCGCCGGCGTCGCCGTACTGAGATTGCGCCAAACTCCAAACAGGTTTCTCGCAGTCACTTGTGATGGAAATGGCATCTGGGTTGCGCTTGATCCTTACGAAGGAACACGCGCTCTCGTCACTGAAGCCGCTCGAAACCTCATCGCCGCCGGTGCTGTTCCACTTGCTGTCACCAATAATCTTAACTTCGGCAATCCGCGCGACGGTGAAATTGCTTGGCAATTTGCTGAGTCTGTGCGCGGCCTTGCGGATGCCTGCCGCGCCCTTGACACGCCCGTCACCGGAGGCAATGTCTCATTTTATAATGAATCGCCGCGCATGGCTGTTTTCCCGACGCCGGTGATCGGCATGGTCGGCGTCATCGAAGATCGCGCTCATATCACGCCCGCTTCATTGCAACACGAGGGCGATGCGCTTTACCTTGTCGGCCCCCGCGCGACGCACGCCGGCGCCAGCAAAATCCTTCGCGATCGAGTCGGTGAACTTGTCGGCCCCGCCATCTCGCTTGATATGGACGCTGAGCAAGCCAGCCACGCCCTCGTGCGCGACGTCATCCGTGCTGGCCTCATCGCCAGCGCGACTGACATCTCGGAAGGCGGTCTGCTTATTGCGCTCGCGGAGATGTCGTTGTGCTCACCAAAGAATCTTGGCATTGAAATCTCACTCCCAGGTGACGAAGACACAACGCCGTCGCTTCTCAGTGAAGAGCCTTCGCGATTCATCCTCGCCTGCCCTATCGAGCATGAGGAAGCGCTGTGCGAGCATGCGCATCGAGCGGGCGTTCGCTGCGTGCGCCTTGGCGCCGCCGAGCGCAACGATTTCCACATCACGGGACTGATTGATCTCAACCTCGCACAACTCCGCGAACCCTGGGAGCGAGGTCAGTAATGCCCGAGGCGCCGACCTTCACCGCCGCTGACTACGCTGCCCGCGAACCAGAAGGGTGCGGCGTTGTCGGTGTGTACAACCATCCTGATGCGGCACGTCTGACGGCGCTCGCCCTGCGCGCCCTGCAGCATCGCGGGCAGGAATCCGCCGGCGTCGCTTCCTATGACGGCGCCCAAATTCATCTTCGCAAGGGGCAGGGCCTCGTCGCGGAAGTCTTTACGACAGATGACCTGCACGGTCTGCCCGGTTCCGTCGCGATCGGTCATGTTCGCTACTCAACCACCGGCGACACGATCGCATGTAACGCCCAGCCGCTCACCGCCAACTACTGGGGTGGCGCGATCGCGGTCGCGCACAATGGCAATCTCACCAACGCAGACGCGCTCGCCACCGAACTCGAATCCAACGGCGCTATCTTTCAGTCCACCACCGACTCCGAGCTTCTCATTCATCTCATAGCTCAATCACCAGATCGCAACTTTTCTTCAGCCCTGCGCAGCTCGCTCGCGTGCCTGCGCGGCGCCTATTCCATGGTCCTCTTACGCGATGATGAGCTCTGGGCTTTCAAAGATCCGCGAGGATTCCGCCCACTGTGCATCGGCAAGCTCGATGGCGGCTGGGTTGTCGCTTCAGAATCATGCGCTCTCGATGTCATCGGCGCCCAGCGCGTTCGTGAAGTCGCTCCCGGCGAGCTCATCGCGTTCCGCGAAGGTCAATTAGTCAGCCAGCAACCACTCGAAGCCCGCAAGCAAGCACTTTGTGTTTTCGAGCTCATCTATTACTCGCGCCCTGACAGCTCGATTGACGGTGACAATATCTATGAATATCGCCTCCGTCTCGGCGTCGAGCTTGCCCGTGAGCACCCCGCCAACGCTGACGTCGTCATATCTGTCCCCGAGTCAGGCAATGTCGCAGCGATGGGCTACGCCCGCGCCGCAGGCATCCCCTTTGAAATGGGGCTCATCCGTTCGCACTATGTCGGCCGAACCTTCATCGAGCCCACCCAATCCTCGCGCGACGCCACCGCACGAATCAAGTACAACCCTGTCAGCCACGTTCTTGCGGACAAGCGCGTTGTTGTTGTTGACGACTCCGTCGTTCGCGGAACAACGATTGGAAAAATCACCGGCCTTTTGCGCTCCGCTGGCGCGCGCGAAGTTCACTTCCGCGTCAGCGCTCCGCCATGGCGCCATCCTTGTGTCTACGGCATCGACACCCCCGACGAAAACGAACTCATCGCCAACCGCTGCACCATCGAGGAAATGCGCAAACTTATAGAGGCAGACTCGCTCGGCTTCCTCTCCACCGAGGGCGTCATGCGCGCCGTTCCCGGCTCCCTCAGCTATTGCACCGCCTGCTTCACCGGTGACTATCTCGAAGGCCGCCCGTCCCGGAAGCACAAAAACATCGTCAAGCTCCGCGTGCAAGCATGACTGTCGCCACCCCACAACACCTTTCCGTCAAAAGCCTGCTGGCAATCGAAGACCTTTCTAACCAGGACATTCTCGCCATCCTCGATGAAACCGCGCGCATCAAGCAGGCTTGCGCTTGCAACGAAGATCTTCGCCACACACTTCCAAATCGCACCCTCGTCAATCTCTTTTTCGAAAACTCAACACGAACTCGCCTCTCCTTCGAGATTGCTGCCCGCAAGCTTGGCGTCGATGTTGTCAACTTTGAAGCTCCCAGCTCAAGTCTCACCAAGGGCGAATCACTCATCGACACTGTGCGCACCATCGACGCGATGCGCCCAGATTTTCTCGTCGTGCGCCATAGCAGTTCAGGCGCCGCCCACATTGTCCAGTCTCACGCCCGAGCCGCCATCCTCAACGCCGGCGACGGCGCCCACGAACACCCCACGCAATCGCTTCTCGATTGCTTCACCATCCGCGAAGCTGTTGGCGCCATCGAAGGCGCCAGCATCGCCATCATCGGCGACCTGCTTTACAGCCGTGTCGCCCGCTCCAATGTCTTCGCGTTCACGAAGCTCGGCGCCAACGTCACCATCTTCGGCCCCCCGGCGCTCGCGCCCGGTTCCTTCCGAACGCTTGGCGTCACCGTCGCTCGCTCGCTCGAGGAAGCCCTCGACGGCGCCAACGTCGTCTACCTCCTTCGCATCCAGCGCGAGCGCCAGGCTGACGGCCTCGCGCCCGCGCCGGCTGAATACCGCCGTCTCTTCGGCATCGATGAAACCCGGTTGAGTTTCACTGCCCCCGGGGCCATCCTCATGCACCCCGGGCCTGTCAATCGCGATGTTGAAATTGACGCCCACCTCTTGAATCACCCGTGCAGCGTCATCGAAACGCAAGTCGAAAACGGCGTTTTTGTGCGCATGGCTGTGCTTAAGCTATTGGTAGAGGCGCGACCATGACCACCACTCTCATCCACAGCGGCGCCGTCGTTGACCCCTCGCAAAACCTACATGCGCCCATGGACATCCTCATCCATGACGGCTGCATCGCGCGCTTGGGCCAGAGTCTTTCTCACGAGCCCCACGAACATACCTTCGACGCAAGTGGTCTCTTCATCACGCCCGGCTTCATCGACATACACGCCCACCTGCGCGAGCCCGGCGGCGAATCCTCCGAAACCATCCATTCCGGCGCGCGCGCAGCGGCGGCAGGCGGCTTCACCACAGTCTTCGCCATGCCCAACACCAACCCCACCTGTGACTCCCCGCTCATCGCTCGCTCCACACTCGATCGCTCGCGCCAGGCGCGAGCCGCCCGTGTGATCCCTATTGGCTCTGTCACCAAAGGCCTCGCCGGCGAAGAGTTGACCGATTACTCCGCGCTTCAAGCCGCCGGCGTCGGCGCCCTGAGTGATGATGGCAGGCCTGTCGCCAACGCGGATCGCATGCGCCGCGCTCTCGAACTTGCTGCCCAGCTTGATCTCGTCATCCTCGACCACTGCGAAGACCTCTCCCTCACAGGCGCCGGCGTCATGCACGAGGGTGTGATCTCCCTGCGCCTCGGCGTGTCCGGCATTCCGCGCCAGGCGGAGTCGCTCATCGTCGCGCGGGACGGCGCCCTCTCAGCGATGACCGGCGGGCGTTTGCACATCTGCCATGTTTCCAACATCGAATCCATCGAGGCCATCCGGCACTGGAAGTCGCGCGGCGCCCCCATCACTGCGGAAGTCTCCCCCCACCACCTCTTGCTGACCGATGAGCGCCTGGCTAACTATGACACCAACGCCAAAATGAAACCACCACTCTGCGAGGAATCCGACCGTCAGGCTCTGATCAAAGCCCTTGAAGATGGAACAATCGACTGCATCGCCACCGACCACGCTCCGCATTCCCAGCAGTCAAAGCACACCACGCTCGATGCGGCCCCCTTTGGCATTCTCGGATTCCAGACCGCCTTCCCCGCGATCTATGAAGGTTTCGTTGTCCCAGGCCGCTGGTCGCTCGATTTCCTCGTCGAAAAGTTGACCATCGCCCCAGCCCGAGTTGTGAATCTGGATTCACAAGGCGCCGGCGCCCTCACCCCCGGTTCGGCGGCGGATATCACCCTCCTCGATCTCAACAGCCCCTGGCGCCTCACAGAAGATTGCATTCTTTCCCGCAGCACGAACACCCCATGGCTCGGCGCCCAGTTCCGCGCCCAAGCCGCCGGCGTCTTTGTCGATGGCCGGCTCGTTCATGCGAGTGAAACTTTTGCGAATCGCATCGCCAAAGCCCGAGACATAGAACAGCACGCTCGCTAGTATCAGCGCTTTGATGCCGACGGCGACACCCGCTCAGCACACTCTGCACCACACCGGCTCGATTGTCGAGGTGCAACAACTCGCGCCCCTCATCTGGGCGCACCGCTGTCATATTCCGGAAATTGCTGCCTCAGTTCACCCCGGGCAGTTTGTTCACATGCGCATCACCGAGGGAAGCGCCCCCTTGCTGCGCCGCCCGTTCAGCGTTCTTGACGCCAACCCCCGGGACGGAACCTTCCGCATCCTCTTCAAGGTCGTCGGCGTCGGCACGCAGATCATGACCGGCTTCCGCGCGGGTGATCCCGTGGACATGCTCGGCCCGCTTGGCTCCGCTTTCAACGTCCCGCGTGCAAACAAACGCCTCCTCATGATCGCAGGCGGGATCGGCATGGTCCCGCTCTACTTTCTCGCGAAGAAACTCTTTGAATCACGGCGCGGCATCGAAGTCGATTATTGGTTCGGCGCCCGTGATGCTGAGGAAATTTACCTGCTCGATGATCTCCGCCAATGGTGCAACACGGTCGTGCCTGTCAGCGAGGACGCCGGCTTCGAGAAACGCGGTCGAGTGACGGACTTTGCAAATGAATGGGGATCACCAAACCTTGTACTGACTTGCGGCCCCACTGCCATGCTTCGGGAAGTCCAGCGAATCACGCGCGATATGAACTTTCCGGTTTACGGAGCCCTCGAGAGTTTCATGGGCTGCGGACTTGGCGCCTGCCTTGGGTGCGTCTTGAACACGACCGACGCTGGCTACGAGCGTGTCTGTACCGAAGGGCCAGTTTTCGATCTCCATCGACTGGAGCTTGGGCCATGACCGCTGCTGCTGCAACCTGCGTTGATTTGAGCGTCAAGCTCGGCTCGCTACGCCTGAAGAATCCGGTCACTGTCGCGTCGGGGACGTTTGGCTACGGCACAGAATATGCTCATGTTTTCGATTCCACCCTCCTCGGCGGTGTCTTTCTCAAAGCGCTGACAATGAACCCGCGCCCTGGCAATCCGCCCAACCGAATCTGCGAAACTTCTTCGGGCATGCTGAACTCGATCGGCCTGCAAAATGTCGGCATTGATCGATTCTTCTCCGAAAAAGAGCCAAACTGCCAGAGAATAGCTAGCGCCGGCGTCACCATCTTCGCGAATCTCGCTGGCCAGACGATAGAAGAGTTCGAACAACTGATTGATCATCTTGAAACAACGACTGCCGTTCATGCCTACGAACTGAACGTATCCTGTCCGAATGTGAACAAGGGTGGTTGCCAGTTTGGCCAGGATCAAACGCTCTTGCGCGAGTTGGTCATCGCGACGCGCAAGCTCACACAACGCCCCATCATCGTCAAGCTCTCACCGCAAGTGACGGATATCGCAGCGATGGGTGTTCTTTGTGAACGCGCCGGTGCCGACGCGCTTTCGCTTATCAACACCTTCCCCGCCATGGCGATTGATGCGCAATCGCGCCGGCCTGTCCTCAATACGATCGCCGGCGGCCTTTCCGGTCCCGCAATTAAGCCCATCGCCCTGCGCATGGTCTACCAAACAGCTCAGGCAGTCAGTATCCCCATCATCGGAATGGGCGGAATCATGAACGCCACTGACGCCATCGAGTTCCTCCTCGCCGGCGCCAGCGCCATTTCCAGCGGCACAGCTAACTTCGTCAACCCCAACGCCCCTGTCGAAATCTTGCGCGGGCTTGAGGCCTACTGCATTGAGCACTGTGTCGATCGCGTTGAACAACTCATCGGAGGGCTTCAGGTCTGATGGGAACCGCTCTGGAAAAACTCATTCTCGCCCAGCGAGAAACCCAAAGCCTGCTTTCCGTCGGGCTCGAACCATGCCCGGAGTATTTGCCCTGCGGATTTGAGCCAACCCTTGCAGGCTACCGCGGCGCGATGCAGCTTATGGTTGACGCGACGCGCGGGCTCGCGGCTGCGTACAAGCTGAACCTCGCGTTCTTTGAATCGCTGGGGCCAGATGGCGCCGACCTGCTCTATGACGTTCGCGCCATGATTCCCGACAGTACGCTATCCATCGCAGACGGCAAACGCAGTGATATCGGCTCCAGCGCCCGCCGGTATGCCCAGGCTCTTTTTGATGAGTTGGCTGTCGACGCCGCGACGGTGAATCCTTTGATGGGTCGTGATTCTGTTGAAGCCTTTCTTGCGCACGAACAAAATCTGAGTTTTGTGCTGGCGCTGACATCAAACCCGGGCGCCGAGGATTTTCTCACCTCCGGAGATCTTTGGAAGCGAATCATTGAGCGCTCGCTGGATTGGGCGACGGCGAAGAACTGCGGGTTCGTTGTCGGAGCGACGCGCTCGGGCATGATCGGCGACGTGCGCGCGCTGGCGGGGAATGCGCCTCTGCTTGTGCCGGGCGTGGGCGCACAAGGCGGCAGCATGACCGACTCTGTGCGCGCAGCGGTGGTCTCGCCGGACCAGCCGCGCGCGCTCATCCACGCGACACGTGGTTTACTCGGCGTCGAGTCCGACCAGGGGGATCCGGCAGACATCATCCATAACAATGCGCTCAACATGGTCATACGCATGCGGGAGGCGATCAATCATGAATGCGCCAACGACTGACTTATCCACCCAGCAACGCACGCTGACCATCCTGAGGGAGGCGGGCGCTCTGTGCGATGGGCACTTTCTGCTCAGTTCTGGTTTGCATAGCGATCGGTACTGCCAATGCGCCGCAGTCTTCGAACAGCCAGAGCGCGGCGCCGAACTCGCAAGGCTGATGGGCGAGCGTTTGCTCAAGGATGTTTCCGTGGATGCCGTGCTGGCGCCGGCGCTCGGCGGAATTCTATGGGGGCACGAGCTGGCGCGTGCGATCGGAGCGAGATCGCTCTTTGCGGAGCGAAGTGAAGGCGGCAGCTTCGCGCTGCGGCGGGGGTTTGAGATTGCGCACGGATCGCGTGTGTTGGTCGCGGAAGATGTGGTGACCACGGGCAAGAGCGCGATGGAAATGACACCGCTCATACAAGCTGCTGAAGCCAAGGCGGTGGGGTATGCAGTGATTGCGGATCGGAGCAGTGGCATATTCTCACCCGACGCTCCTTTTTATGCGCTAACGAAGCTTGATTTTGAAATACACAATGCAGCGACATGCCCAATGTGCGCGCGGGGAGACATTCCAGTTAAACCCGGAAGCCGGAAAGGGATCGAAGCATGAGCCCGTCTATGCGAGAGACCGACGAAATACAGCGCACAGCGCCAGCGGAAGTATCGATTGTTGAGGACACAAGATGTAGAGGCAGTTGGCGCGAAGACGACATGCTGCGCGCAGAGCTTGAGCTTGAAGATGGCACGGTGCTGCACGGGCGGTGCTTCGGGCATCCGGAGTCGGTGGCGGGTGAAGTCGTATTTAATACAGGGATGGTGGGGTATCCGGAGATGCTGACCGACCCGTCGTACACAGGGCAGATCGTTGTGGCGACGTACCCGCTTATCGGCAACTATGGAGCGCCTCCACCATTGGCTCCGAACGAACTGGACGCGCCTTATGAATCAGCGAAGATCCAGGCTGCGGGATTGATCGTTTCGGAATACTGCGCGAAGCATAGTCATTGGAATGCGGCGCGCAGTCTTGGGAGTTGGCTTGAGGATGAGCGGATTTGTGCGATCGCCGGAGTTGATACACGTATTTTGACCCAACGCCTGCGCAACTGCGGGACGATGCTTGGTGTGATCCGCGTGAACGGCGCCGACACGCCGTTTGTCGACCCAAACCAACAGAATCTGGTGGCGCGGGTTAGCATTGCAGAGCCGATTCTCTACAAAGCGGGCGAGAAGAGGGTTGCGATTATTGATTGTGGCTGTAAGCACAACATCATTCGGTCGTTGCTGGCGCGTGATCTCTCCGTCATACGTGTGCCTTGGGATCACGATCTTTCAGAAGAAAGATATGACGGCGTGGTCCTTTCAAATGGTCCGGGTGATCCAGAGATGGCAAGCGTGGTCGTCAAGACAATCGAGCGTCTTCTTGAATACTCCGAGCCTGTCTTTGGAATATGCATGGGACATCAGCTCATGGCGCAGGCAATTGGGGCGAGAACATATAAACTTAAGTACGGTCACCGAGGACAGAACCAGCCGGTGATCGAAACGGGAACCGACACCTGTTCCATCACGAGTCAGAATCATGGATACGCCGTGGATGCATCAACGATTCCTCGCGACTGGCGCGAGTGGTTTACGAATCTGAATGACGGAACCAATGAAGGGCTTCGACATACGTTCTGGCCACACCGAAGTGTGCAGTTTCATCCGGAGGCATGTCCCGGGCCGACGAACACAGCATTTCTCTTTGATGAGTTCGCAAGGATGGTGCAAGGATGAAACGAGCGATACCGAAAAAGACTTTAGTGCTCGGAAGTTCGGCGCTAAAAATTGGTGAAGCTGGAGAGTTTGATTATTCGGGTAGCCAGGCGATCAAAGCGCTGCAGGAAGAAGGCGTTGAGGTCGTGTTAATTAACCCCAATATTGCGACGGTGCAGACCTCCGAAGGGCTCGCAGATCACGTTTATTTTTTGCCAATCACGCCTGAATTCGTCCAGCGTGTCATCGAACGTGAAAAACCGGACAGCATTCTCTTGGGATTTGGCGGGCAGACGGCGCTGAACTGTGGATTACGTTTGGATGAATTCGGAGCGCTCAATAAGCATAACGTGCGAGTTCTGGGGGCGCCGCTCGCAGCGGTCCGGGATTCGGAGGATCGTGAACGTTTTACTGCGCGTCTTGACGAGATTGACGTAAAGACGCCTGCAGGGCGCACGGCGACGAGCGTAGAAGGCGCGCTTGATGCAGCAACCTCGATCGGCTATCCGGTGATGATGCGCGTTGGCTTTGCGCTCGGCGGACTTGGTTCGGGCGTGTGCCGGGATGAACAGTCGCTGCGCGAGCTAGCTTCGCGTGCCCTGGCCCATGCGCCGCAAGTGTTAATCGAAGAATATCTGGAGGGCTGGAAAGAGATTGAGTATGAGGTGATGCGAGACGTGAACGGCAACTGCATCATCATCTGCAATATGGAAAATCTTGATCCGCTCGGGATTCACACGGGGGAAAGCGTCGTGGTGGCGCCGAGCCAGACCCTAACGAATCATGAATATCACAAGATGCGCGAGATTGCCACAAAGGTAATTTCACATCTTGGAATCATCGGCGAGTGCAATATTCAATATGCTCTGGACCCGATACGCGATGACTATCGTGTGATCGAAGTGAACGCGCGACTCTCGCGCAGCAGTGCGCTGGCATCGAAAGCGACGGGATACCCGATTGCATTCGTTGCCGCCAAGCTCGCGCTGGGTTACGGAATGCATGAGCTAACAAACCGCGTGACCGGGGTGACCACGGCGTTCTTTGAGCCTTCGCTTGATTATGTGGTGGTGAAGGCGCCGCGATGGGATCTTAAGAAGTTTCGCAATGTCTCAAGACAAATCGGATCACGGATGAAATCCGTCGGCGAGGTCATGGCAATTGGTCGTTCGTTTGAGGAAGCGGTGCAAAAAGCGATGCGCATGCTCGATACGGGCGAGCCCGGGCTGATCGGCGGATCGAACTGTGAGTTTGATGATCTTGAGCGGGAACTGGCTGAGCCGACGGAAGAACGACTCTTCGCAGTAGCGCATGCGCTGACGGCTGGTTGGAATGTTGACGCCGTTCACAAGTTGTCACACATTGATCGGTGGTTTCTGGAGCGGGTTGCGAATATTGTTCGTATCGGCGCCAGGCTGCAGGAACGGGGGTCTGCTACGTTGAATGATGGCGAGCTTCTTGGGCTGGGGAAGCGAACTGGTTTTTCTGACGTGCAAATTGCGGCGTTGGCTGGTGTGGAAGAAAGCGACGTGCAAGACGCGCGAGTAACATTTGATCTTCATCCTGTCATTCGGCGAATTGACACACTCGCCGCGGAGTACCCAGCTCGCACGAACTATCTCTATCTGACTTATCACGGTGAGCAAGATGAGTATATTGCCCACGATGAGAACGGCGTGATGGTGTTGGGATCGGGCGCGTATCGAATTGGGTCTTCGGTGGAGTTTGACTGGTGCTGTGTGAATACGGTGCGGTCGCTGCGCGAGATGGGGGAAACGACGATCGTCGTGAACTGCAATCCGGAGACAGTAAGCACAGATTATGACGAATCGGATTATCTGTTTTTCGAAGAAATTACAGTTGAAACAATAAGCGAAATTCACACAAAGATGGCTGCGCAGGGTGTGATTGTTTCGATGGGCGGCCAGACGCCGAACACGCTTGCGATGAAGCTCGATCGCGCGGGCGTTCGCGTGTTGGGAACTTCTGCGGTGGAAATTGATCGTGCGGAAGATCGGCATAAGTTTTCAAGTTTGCTTGATTCGCTGGGTGTGGATCAGCCGCCGTGGCGAGAGGTGGCATCGATTGAGGACGCATGCGAGTTTGCGCAGGCGGTTGGGTATCCCGCGCTGGTGCGGCCTTCGTATGTATTGAGTGGGGCAGCGATGGCGGTGGCGTCAAATGATGTGGAACTGACGAGCTATCTGGCGCATGCAGCAAAGGTGTCGCCGGAACATCCGATTGTCATCAGTAAATATTTGCGGAATGCGAAGGAAATTGAGTTTGACGCGATCGCGGATGATGGTGAGATCGTGGTGTATGCGATTAGCGAGCATGTTGAGAATGCGGGTGTGCATTCGGGCGATGCCACGCTGGTTTTTCCGCCACAACGAATGTACTTGGAGACGGTGCGGCAAATTCGGCGCATTTCCAAGCAAATTGCGACGGAGCTGCAAATTAATGGGCCGTTGAATATTCAGTTCATTGCGAAGGACAATGAAGTGAAAGTGATTGAGTGCAACCTGCGAGCGTCGCGGAGCTTTCCGTTTGTATCGAAAATATTGCGGCAGAACTTCATTGATATTGCGACGCGGGTGATCATGCAGGCGCCATATAAAAGGCCGGCGAAAGAGGTGTTTGAACTGAATCATGTTGGCGTAAAAGCGCCGCAGTTTTCGTTTGCGCGGCTGGATGGGGCGGACCCGACGCTGGGTGTTGAGATGGCTTCAACCGGGGAGGTTGGTTGCATCGGTGAAGATTTCAATGAGGCGTTCTTAAAGTCGCTAATGTCGGTGGGGTATCAATTCCCGATACACGCGGTGCTGTTTTCCGTGGGGTCGATTGAAGCGAAGGCGGACCTACTCAAGAGCGCACGGCAGCTTCGTGACCTGGGTGTGAAGTTCTTTGCAACGCCCGGGACTGCGAGATTTTTGCGAGAAAATGATATTGAGACGAAGCGGGTTTGCTGGCCGTTGGATGATGTCGCGAGTGAAAATAAAATGAATGCTGTGGAGCTATTACGGCGGCGCAAGGTGGATATTGTTATTAATATTCCGCATGAGGATCGGGAAGAGGAACTGACGAATGGGTATGCGATCCGGCGCGCTGCGGTGGACTTTAATGTGCCACTGATTACGAACCGGCAACTGGCGGTACGACTGGCTGAAGCGCTTTCACGGACGAAGGCTGGCTCACTGGCGATTCGGAGTTGGGGTGAGTACGCGACGGTCGGTTGATGGGAAGTGAATCGCATGCCCAGGGGCGCACCACCACATGCGTTATTATGAGGCGCGTACTCCATTTCACCTAAGGCAGAAGCTGAAAACGCTTCGGTATGCGCGGCACGAGGAGAATCACCCTGCGGGGAGTGTCGCCAGTGGGGTCTGACGTATCGAGTAGTGACAGGAGCGCATCGCCCAGCGTTGGTAAGCGTGGTGGAGCAGGGCCGGCTGGCGCTGGACGATGGGAAGGGTTGGCGTCGTGAGTCGCGTTCGTTGAGCCTTGATTGGGATCCAGCTCGTTCGCTGGCGCGGAAGTCGATCCCGAATCTGGCGCATCTCTTGCCGGCGATATTTCCCAATCCTGCTCAGGAGATTCGGGAATAATCAGCAGGGCTTCTCCCGGTGCGAGCGAGAGATGTGACGTCAGTGTGCGGAAGACGTGGCCTCGCTCTTCCTCTGTCAGGCGTCGGGATTGAAATGGCGCCCGACGATTGTTCCTCTCGTCATGTGCGACGTGTTGGAATGCGAGTTCAAGATGGAGTTTATCAAGAGCAGGTGTTGGAACAACCCAGTCTCGAATGAGAATGCGAAGGGCGCCGGGCTTGAGGTCAAGGGGAGCATTTGAGATACGGAACAGTCTCGCAGTATGAAACTCCGGACCGGCGACGAGTTGAGTCCAGGCGGCGGGCTGGCCGAGCCAGCGCGCATTCACGACGGACTGTGGAATGAGCTTTTCCACGACGGCGGCAGTTTCGTCCAGAGGGATGAGCACGAGGCGCAGGCCATTTTTTTCCCATCGGCTGGCGACCTCGCCAAATCGGTCCGCGGCCGCTTGTTCATAGGGAGCGAGAGTGGCGGAGAAGTCGTCGGAGGATGCTCGTGTCGCCCAGGATCGCAGTTCGACACCGGCGCCGGTACTGGGAAAGATATTGGAAGTCGTGCTTTTGACGGGGTCGGTTGTTTCTGCACCAAGATCTGAAGGCTTTGTGTTCGATGCGCATGAAGCCATGCAGAGCAGAACCGCGGATAAAATCCAACTCGCATCAGTCTTGCGGATCATCAGTCGCGCGCATCGAACTCGTTAATACGGTCAATCAGTTTGCGAACCAGTCCGTACGCTCGTTTGGTGTGCGTGAAGGCGAGGCGCGGGAGATCAAGATGATCATCCTCAGCGGTGTATGGCCCGCGCTGAACGATTGACCCGCTCTTGACGAGCGTCGCAAACTCGGTGTTCAAGCGAGCGACATCTTCATCACGCAACGCACGGTTGATGCGGATGACGAGATCGTCCTTCACGTACCGCGATGAGTGATAGTTACGATAGAAACGGCTGATGTGGTCCACTGCGTCTTCGACTGTCTTGGCGATGTAGAATAGGCCCAAATCAACCTCAGAGATGAACTTCCCGCCGAGCAGCTGTTGCTTGATGTACTCTTCCCAGTGATCCCAGTAGTTTCCGTCGCCTTCCATCATGACGATGGGCACGATGCTGGATTTTCCGGTTTGCACGAGTGTGAGCGTTTCGAAGGCTTCATCGTGCGTCCCGAACCCGCCGGGGAAGACAACGACGGCGTCGGACTGGCTGACGAACATGAGCTTGCGTGTGAAGAAGTAGCGAAAGTTGATGAGTTTGGAGTCGCCGTCAATGATGGTGTTGGCAGTCGTCTCAAAGGGCAGGCGGATGGAAAGGCCGAATGAAGCATCCCGGCCTGGCCCTTCATGGCCTGCTTTCATGATGCCATCGCCTGCGCCGGTGATGACGAGCCAGCCACTCTCGGCGATAATTCGGGAGAACGTGACGGCTTCGATGTAGTCGGGATGATCGGGGGGCGTGCGAGCAGAGCCAAAGATGCTCACCATCCGGGCATCGGGATACTCAGCGAATACGCGGTAGGCGTGGCGCAGCTCCTTCATGGAAGCGGCCATCAGCTTGAGTTCACCTGTATTGCGACCGTCTGAGACAAGCTTGAGTGAAGTGATGAGGAGATCGCGAATGAAGCGGGAGTCAGGCGACGCTGGATCGCCCCCAACTTCGCGGATGAGCTCGTCGAGTCGGGCTTTGACTTCCGGGCTCGCAAGGTGCGGCCTGGTCGTGGCGCGGGGGGCGACGGGGGTATTCGGGGCGTCAGAAAGTCGGTTGTCTGGTTGATCTCGCATAGTGGGCAGAGAGTCTACCCATCGGAGCGGGCCGACGGGTGGGAGTGATGCTCGAGCGGGCGGTCATTTGGGTTGGGGCGGGGCTGGATCGTTCTTTTTCTCCGCTTCAGGGCTGAAAACGCCCTCGAAAAGTTCGGAGGTTTTGGAAAGGTGTTTGGCGCCGAAACGAGGGTCGGCGAGGCTGCCGGTGACGGTGACGGTGACCACTTCATCGGAGAGCGCATCGAAGACCTCGCTAATAAGCGGGATTCGGCGGCGCCCGCGCGTTGAGAAGCGAAGGTCAAGGGCCAAGTCGGGGAGCGACATGGTTCCGCTGCCGAGCACGTCGATCGTGTTGGAACTGGCTGTGAGCTTGTCAAAGCGCAGGGTGGACCCGCGAATGAAAAAAGACGCGTCGGCGGAGGCAAGCGCGTCCCCGACTGGCGGCTGAAGTTTGCTGAGTTCTACAATCCGGGTGAGCAGCGGCATGCGGACCACCTGCGTGTCCTCGAGCGTGACGCGACCACGCCCGAGAAGAGATTCATCGTCGTCGATCCTTCCGCTGAGGGAGAGTATGGCGTCGAGCTCGCCTTGACGAACTGCGTTGGCTGGCGGGGTGTCGGAAGATGCGTCATCGGCGAAGCTCGCGATGATCGCGCTGGAGTTGGCGTCGCTCAATCGAAGATCAAGATTGAAGGCGCTGCGTGCTGGACCTTCCAGATTTTCTGCGACAGATGGCTGCCAGATGGTGAGCGAGCCGGTCAGCGTGCCTTCAGCGACATTGGCAGTGAGTGAGGGCAACTTCAGCACGCCGGTGTCGGGCGACTGCTCGACGCGCGTGTGCATATTGGTGACGATGACGCCTTCGACGGCGGCACGCTGCGCATCGATATCGATCGCAACTTCAGGCCAGCGGTCACTGGCAGTCTGCGTGATCGCAAGATGCGCGTTGCCGGCGAGCTCTGTAATAGGAGTTGCGGGGTCGATTGAAACATTGGCAAACTCAAGGTCGCCAGTAAATGCGACAGTAGGTTCTAGGGCTGCTTCGTACTTTTCATAGGTCAGACGCGCGTTTGAGAGTGTGAATCCCTCTGGCATCGCGAGTTTGAGACCTTCAAGCGGCTCGATCGCCTCTTCCGGGAGGAGCGCAAGAATATCCTCAGAGAGTTGGTCAGCGATGGCGGAGATACTGATATCGGCGCTGCTTTGTGGATTAGTTGTGAGAGTTCCGTTGAGTGTGGCCTGCCAGAGAGGGGCGTGAAGATTAATTGCATGCAAGCCAACTTGACCTGGCGCCAGTTGCAAGGCCCCTGAAATAAATGGGATTTCGATCCGCTCAGCGCCGCTGTTGAAAGCCAACGAGCGAGGGCGAATTTCACCGATGAATTCAACGGACGCCGCGTCCGTGGAGCGGACGACTTGGAAATCGGCGTCAAGAACTCCCGCGACCTGACGGTCAACATGAGCGTTGGCGCTTGCTTGCACATCAGCGAGCCGCAGCCCAGCTCGGACGAGCGGCGACTTGATCTGAATATCGCGCGCGATGAAACTGAAATCGAGCGATTTCCTGTCTACCAGACGGGCAGCCCCATTGATGGTGAGGAGCTGTTGCGGAGATTCCGGCGCGCCTGGCAGCGCAAGCTGCAGGTCGAGAGCCTCAAGGCGTTCATTTTCAATCACCAGACGACCACCTTCCGAAGACATTGTGATCCGCTGGGTATCGAGGTTAATTGAAACATCCGCAAGACTGGATATTTCCGTGCGCGAGGTCCAGTGCTCGCTGGCGTCTCGCACAAGGCGCGTGCTAAGATGAATCGACCCGGCTGGATCATACCGGGCTCGCCAGCGAGCAAGCTGTTCGGCGCGCAATGGATTGCCAAGGCGAACCAGCGTTTCAATCGGGTCGTTGAGGTTGAGCCCCTGCACATCAATCTGAAACTGGGCCAGCGTGGCATCATCTTTGCGCGATAAAGGCATTTCGCCAGTCACCACACACTTTGCGTCTGCGCCGATGGAGCCAATGATTGGGCCGAACGTGAATAATCCGTCATGCAGATGGATGGGCCCATTCAAGTTGGATGCGATGGGCTGCTCATTCTCAGCGTGAGCGCTTGCAGCAGCAATACGAACTTCTGCCAGCTCAAGATTCAAGTTCAACGTGGGTTTGTCCGCCGCGATGGCGAGCGACAGGCTGCCTGAAACCTGGCCGGCAAGCCTGAGCTGGGCGAGCGCCTCGCCAAGAGCTTCGGACGCATTCATATCTGCTGTGCTCGTTAAAATGGCGCGAAGGAGCAGATCATCGACAGCAAGCTTTGCCACTTCGGCGGTTGCGTAAATATCTATGATCTCGGAATCCGCGAGCGAGAGGGAAAGCGCCGCCCTTCCCGGTTCGCTGTAGAGACCGCGCAGATCGTTGCACTCAACGGCAACTTGATCCTTCGTGATGTTAATCGTGAGCCCGCGTGCGATGAGTGGGTATGGAAAGTCCGCAGGGAGGAGCCTAACTTCATCGAAGGTGACGCGGACAAGAGTAGTCGTGTCTGTGCCGGGTTCCTGGCGCAGCAGGATTTCGATTGAACACATCCCGCCGGGGGTGAACACAGGGCGATTGAGATGTTTCCTGAGCGCGTCACGACGACGCTCGAGCTCGACACGCCGCATGGCGTCTTCGTCGGCGGCGATGAGCTCATCAATCTCGGCCTGCATAGCGCTAATCTCATTTTGCAACCGGGTAAGATCATCGGCGGAGTTCACAAGCCCTGCCTGACGCAGTTGATTGTGCGCCGGCATGTGAAAGATCCGATCAATAAACTCCACATATGCCGGTGGAATGACTCGCTTGAGCTCAGCGTCGACGGGGACGTCGATAAAAGTGATGTCAGTGTGCGCAGCGGGCGTCTGGGAGACATCCACCCACCCGGAAACCAGCATGCGCGCCCCGGTGGGGCCGACGCCAGTGAGTCTTTCAAATGTGATGCGCTCATCTCGAAATCGAATTCGCCCAGCAATGCTTGAAACAGGGTACGGAATGAGTTCGTGCGCAGCGGCGCCGTTGGTGAACTCAAGCAAGCCGGATGTGTCGATCGTTGCGACGTCCTGCCCGTCAACGGCGCGCAGGCGGGAAATAACGACCTTGCCATTGACGCGGGCTGTCGGGCCGGAATATTCGCGGAAAAACTCGCGCACGCTCTGAGGCGCATAGGGCAGGAGCTCCGGGCGCTCAGCCACGATGAACTCGTCCGTCTTGATTTCACACACAAAAGGCGCGTTCGGATCAAGTCCTTCGGTGGTGAAATCGACGTGTGTGGGAAAATCGACAACTTCGCCATTGAGTGAGGCAACGATCCCACGCGATGTAAGCTTGACTTCGCCTTGAACACTGCGCATTTCGATGCGCTCATCAGGCGTTGCTCCATCCGGCGCGGGAACGGGAAGATCAACATCCACGCCCTCGAGCGAAAGCTCTGCGAAAGGGCCATCTTCAGGATTGTACTTGAAGATCGCATTTGTAAGGGGGCCGGAGATTCGAAACTGCCCCCACAACGAGCGCGCAGCTGAGGAGGCAGACGGACTGAATTGCTCGAGCGCGATTCGATCAAACTTTATTTCAACTGAAGAGGATGCGAGATCGAACCATCCATCGAGAAGTGTGGGGCTGTCTGTATCCAACTCGAGGCTCTCAAGCCGGATGGTGTAGCGATTCGGCGCATCGCTATCCGGCGTCAGAACACCATTGACCGGAATATCGATGAGCTCGAGAAAACTACTGCCTGTTCGTGTTTCGCCCGCAATCAGACGGCCGCTGCGCACAGTGATCGCAGGGAGTTTCAACTGGGACGCTGACGTTGTCGCTCTCGGGCTGGCGCGGTTGAAGAAGGCGTCGAGATTAAGCTCGCCGGTCTCAACATTATGAGCGATGCGCAGCAGCGGCTTTTCCAGTTCAATGGCGTCAATCACAGTTGTCGAAGCGCCCCCGCTCAAGAGAAGCCGAAGCCATCGCACATTGAACGTCGCCCGGTCGGCGCTGAGAAACTCGTTTTGAGAAATGGAGGCGCCGTCGGGTTGGAGCACGAGGTCTTCGATGACGAGGTCAAAGGAACGGTTGAGGCGAACGCGCGTCGCGGTCGCATCGCAGGCGAGTGCAGCAGCGAGGCGGGGCAGGGCGAGGGCGCGGAGAACGGCCGGGCGAGAGAGCACGAACAACGCGCCTGCCACAACGAGTAAGGCGGCCGCGAGAACGATCGTGAGTCGTCGGCGCCATCGGCGAGGTTTGGCGGGTCTTGTTGAGTTTGTTCGCGTCATGGAGGATGTCGGCGCCAAGTCTGAGAAGACAGGCAAGAGGGGACGTGTTGCGGAGAAAGAACTCCAGATTTTCGTTGACTCGACCTTCGGAGTCTAGTAGAACGATATCTGCACAGGAAAGGAGTTTCTCCACGACATTTTTAGGATTCGGCTTCGGCGCCTGACGCTGCGAGCGGTTGGCCTCTTTGCAATGAGCTTCCGCCTCAGTGTCGGCGAGGCCGTCACGCTGTCCTTTTATCGGCAGCGGGGTGGGTTGGTGATGGCGTGGGGAGGCTCGTTTGCGAAAAGCGAGCGCGATATGAGAGAAATCATGATGCAGAGCAAGTGGAATCGAATTTTCGGTGCGGCAGCGCTTTCGGCTGCAGCGACCGCATGGGCGACGGACGGCGGATCGATCATGACGGGAGGCGCCGGCGGCGATGTTCCTCCTGATGCCAAAGCTGGCGAAGGCGTCTTTGAATCAGAAGTGATTGTCACGACCAATGCGCCGATTAAGTCAGTTATGCTTACGCTGACAGATTTGACGCATTCCTGGGCTGGCGATCTTTCGATTGAGCTGGCGAATCTCAACACAGGTGTATCGGTGACATTGCTTGATCGGCTCGGGCTTCCCGAAGGGCCGTCGAGCTTTGGCGACTCCAGCGATTTCAGCGGAACCTATATTTTTCATGACGAAGCTGGCGGTAATCTTGAGACAACCGCGGCGGGTCTTGGAGGCTTTGACGCCATTCCCGGCGGGGAGTATTTCCCTCCGGATGGAACGCTTGGCGATTTCGCCGGCTCAAGCTCAGCGGGAACGTGGAAGCTGACCATCACCGACAGCAGCAGCGCCGACAGTGGCGGGCTCGGTGGCTGGACGCTGACATTATCTGTTCCCGGGCCCGGTCCGAGTGTCGCTCTGCTTGGAGCATGCAGCATCATGGGACTTCGACGCCGAAGATGAATCGACTGCTCCGCTGGCGATCTGACTAGCGATATACTCCTGCGTCGAGTTTTCTTTCTCATGTGAGGACGGCGCAGCGTGTGACACTCGCGCGGGCCGTCAGTTGGCAGCGCTCGTAGCTCAGCAGGACAGAGCAGCGGTTTCCTTCTGTGAAAAGAGGGGCCCGGTCTGGCGACAGATCGAGGCGAACCGGGTGAATTCGGGGAAGCCCACACTTCGCAAACCATGCGAAACGGGTAATCCCGAGCCGAGCCGTCGTCGGGATGCGTCGCGGCGCCAAGCCTCCTTATGGAAAGCTTGTGCTCGTGAGGCTGGTCGGCGGAAGGTGTAGAGGCCAGCGGGTGAGCGGTCCCAGCAATACGCCCGCGTAGGGAGAGATGATTTTTGGCTCCCGAAGCGCCCGGCGGCCACGGTGACGAATGTCGTCGGGGTCGAAGAGATGGTGCAGGCCGGCGGGAAACCGACGGATCAACTGAAACCGCAGGTCGGAGGTTCGAGTCCTCCCGGGCGCATTCATTATTGGCATGGTCGCAAGTGGCGAGGAACCACGACCGTAACCCCCGCGAAGAACAGTGTGAGAGGCCGCGCTGGAGGAGCGCGCCTGGAACGGCGCAATCCTCGAACACACATTACAGATTCGGAGATCAGCATGACTGACAGGACTCCCCGAAGAGCCTCTTTCATCAGCCTCGCCGGCGCGTTCATTGTGCTGGCGTGTTCCGCTCCCGCCTCCGCCCAGCCGCGCGAAGTACAGTTGAGCCAACTGACCGGAGCCAATGGGTTCACCATTCGAGCCGAAGCGATACCGGATGCGCAGGCAGGGCGCACCGCCAAGCGCATCGGCGACATCAATGCAGACGGTATTGATGACATTGCCATTTCTGCGCCGTTCGCTGACTTCGATAAGCAATTGTCTGTTGGTCGTGTGTACATCATTTTTGGTCAAAAACACACCGAGGATCTCGTCAATCTGGAACTGGGATCGCTGAATGGCGTCAACGGCTTCGTGATCATTGGTCGAGGCGTCGATTTGAAAGCGGGTTTCTCCATAGATGGACTTGGCGATTTCAATGGCGATGGTTTTGATGATTTGCTGATCGGCGCCCCCGAAGCTGCGCCATTGCCACGATCCCCCGGTGAGGCGTACATCATTTTCGGCAGGCCCGAAATCGGCGCGGGGGGAGTTTTTCACATCGCTGATGTGAATGGACTGAATGGACTTCGGCTCGGAGGCGATGACTTCGGCGAAGCCTTCGGATTTGTTGTGGTCGGCCTGGGTGATATCAATGGAGATGGACTCACAGACGCTGCGATCACGTCGCCGGGCAAGCAGGATGTGAATGGGCTTCCCGGCGTTGGACAGGTGCTCATTATCTACGGCAAGCAGATCGCCGAGTCGGTCGCTGCGCCTCGTGGTGGTTTGGATGGTTTTGCTATTCAGGGCGAAAATGCGTTTGACAACCTGGGCTTCAGCGCCGCATGCGCTGGGGATGTCAATCAGGATGGCGTGGCGGATCTGATCCTCGGCGCTTCCGGGGCTGGCCCCAATGGCTCGCCGCTCTCAGGTCGGGCGTACATCGTCTCAGGATTGATCTCGCCGAATGACACTGTGATTTCAATCGATTCGCTGACTGAAAAGGAAGAGGTGTTCACCTTCGATGGCGTGGGTGTAGGACATCGGTTTGGCGCCAGCGTCGGAAGCGCCGGCGATGTGAACGCTGACGGATATGTGGATGTTGTCGTCGGAGCGCCCACCGCGACTCCGGCCGGCGCACGATCGGGGCAAGCGTATGTTCTCTTCGGCGGAGCCGGCGGCCCGCCCAGCGCCGGCTCCAATCTCGCGGATTTGACAGGCGAAACTGGTTTCGTCGTCAATGGAGCGACGGGAGATCAGACGATAGACGCGGGCGACCTGATCGGCTTCACGGTCGGGCCGGCTGGGGATGTCAATGGCGATGGGATCGATGACCTCGCGCTCGGCTCACCGACGGCGAATGTGATCGAAGGCGTTATAAACTCCGGTCAAACAATTATTCTCTACGGCTGGCCTCGCATCGGTGCTGGGGGTGTTGTTCGCATCAATGAAATTGAAAAAAAGGAAGGTCTGCTCGCCAAGGGCTTCGGCATCAACACGCTCTCGGGGAGAAGTGTTTCTCCCCTGGGCGATATGAATGGTGATGGCGCCGATGACCTGATCATCGGTTCGGTGGGGGCGGATCTCCCAAATGCTCGCAACGCTGGCGAGGTCTACGTCGTCTTCGGCATCCGCGAGCTTCTCGCGGATGCGACCTGCGACGGGCGTGTCAATCATCATGATCTCGCGACCCTTCTTGGACTGTGGGGGAGCGCGGCCCGTCAGGGGGATATGAATGCTGACGGAACAGTCAACTCCACCGATCTCACCTTCCTGCTCGGCTCCTGGGGCACAACGCATGAGTGAGCCGATCACTCGCTGCTAATAGCCCTTCGATAGACGAGCAGCACATCGTCGTAAAGCTGCTTCGCGCGAAGCAGACGGAAGCCTTGCCCATCGCTCATGTTGCGTGGCGCTTGCCCCAATGCTGCGGGCAACGCGCATTCATCCGCAAGCAGGCGCGGCGCAGCATACACATGCGCTTCGTCAATCAGATCATGCGCGAGAAAGCCGCTAATCAGATTCGGCCCGCCTTCGAGCATGACGTTGGCAGCATTGTGCTCCCGGGCCAAATGCGCGAGGAGCACGGCAGGATCGATTCTTCCTTCAGCGTTACAAGGAAACGGCAGCACATGCACGCCCGCTTCCCGCAGTTTGTCTGCGTTTTCTGTGGAGAAACCAGCGCAGTGATCCGCACAAACGAGCAGCGTGGGTGTTTCTTTTGCAGTTTGCGCAAGTTGCGATTGCAAACCAAGCCGAGCGCGAGGATCGATGACAACGCGCACAGCGCCCCGGCGAATCCGGGCGACGCCTCGCGCTGTCAATAGCGGATCGTCAGCAATCGCCGTCCCGACGCCGACAATGATCGCATCCACCCGAGCGCGCAGCTGGTGTACGAGCTGGCGCGATCGCCCGTTGGAAATCCATTTGGAATCGCCGGTGCGTGTCGCCACCCGGCCGTCGATTGTCTGGGCCCATTTCGCTATCACCCAGGGCAGCCCGGTGTTCACTCGCCGAGCAAATGGCTCAGCGAGCGCGACGGCGTTCGGGCTTGCATCCGTAATCCGCACCTTAATTCCTGCAGCCCGGAGCATCTCAGCCCCCCCGCTGCTAGCGTCGGCGGGATCGCGCCTCGCTGTGACGACGCAGCCGACTTGAGCCTTGATCAGAGCCGCGGCGCAAGGCGGCGTCTTGCCAAAATGCGAGCACGGCTCCAAGGTCACCCACACCGTGGCGCCCGCGGGATTCTCACCACGACTTTCGCAGTCAGCGAGCGCTTCAACTTCAGCATGGGGACCACCGAATCGGCGATGATGCCCAACTCCCAGCGTGCGGACGCGCCCGCCTTCGATCCTGCCGATGATGCAGCCAACCGGTGGATTCGGCTCAACATCACCAAGCCCGCGCCACGCCAGCCGGGCAGCCCGGTCCAGTTGTGCTCGGTCCTGTTGGCGATTGCTCGAGGGAGTGGACACGCCGATAATGGTAGTGGATTGCAGGCGTTTTTCAGGCCTGGCGGACAATCGCCTCACGCTCCTGCGGGGAAAGAATCGAGGCGGCGTCAACCAGCCACCGCCGCGCGTCAGCGCCATAGCCAGCGGTCGGCTTGAGTTCCGGCAGGCGAGCGCCAAAGTGCTGATTGAACCTCGCCATCGCGATTTCACGCACCAATTTGGCGGTCATCGACGCGAGGGCTGTCGGAAAATGCGAGTCATCCGCCTTGACCTGGAACAGCACAGTCATGGATTTCGGCTCCCCGTTGGCAGCCTCAGCGGCTGATTCCTGAACTCGATACAAACTCCTCGAAGTGGATTCATTAAGCGTGTGTATGTCGGCCTCCGGGAAGAGGGCGCCAAGCGCGTTGGCGTAAAAACGCCTGCCGCCCTGACGATCCACCGCAACCAGCAGACGCTCGCCACCCCATGTGGCAAACGCTTTCCGAAGGTGCGAACCGACAAGATCGAAGTTGACATCAGACTTCACGCCCTGCAGAGCGAGCTGTTCGTTAAAGCGGCGTTCGCACATCGCGATGCAGGCCAGATCCAGCGCGTCCACTCCCGCCCGTGACGAAGCGGATCGAAGAGAGGCGGTCAGAAGCGACAGGCGGTCTGCTGGCAGGCTTTGAGGGCTTGGCAGCGCTAAGCCGCCGTAGCAGCCCTCAGCGTCCAGACAGACGCCCAGTCCCTCCATGACCTCTATATCCGTCGCAATGGTCTCGCCTCGCACGAGAGCAAGCATCGCCAGCACGCCAGGCTCAAGCCGTTCCCAGGGATGGCGAGTGGTTGAATCATTCGGGAGTTTGAGCTGCTTGGAATCCGCGATCGGAATCCGGCCGCGATCGAATCCCTTGCCCTCCCGGGTAATCGTCGGCGCGAGCAAACGCCACAGGTCCGGCGGCGTGCGTTGTTTCAATGGATCGCAGCGAACCGGCGCGCGAAAGACCGACATTCCCACACAAAGCGGGCCCAGTCGCGGGCCATATCCTGCTTCATCAATTCCGGCGTAGACGAGTGTTGACGCTGGTTCATAAGGCACAGGGCAAGCATAGGAGAACCAAACCGCCATGTTGATGTTGACAGGTCTTGCACGTCGAGTTCAGTTGGCGCATAAAAAAAGGTCGCCCGCGTGATGGCGGGCGGCCTATTTTTGTGATACCAGGTTTCTCGCTCAGCCGCCCGGTTTAATAGAGCGAGGCGAGCCAGAAAGCTCATTCGTGGTCACACCGGGCGTCCCGACATCGCTCGGTGGCGCTGGTGCGCGGGTGTTCATGACATAAACCACCACGGCGACCAGAAGCAACACACCCGCGACGGCGAGCTTGATGAGTTTTCCTTTGTCCACTGTTGTCTTTCCGTTCAAGAGGAAGGTGAATGGGACACAGATGAATCCCTGATGGCGATCTTATGCGTTAGCGGAAATCGCGTCCAGAAGGTCCGCCCTTCACAAACGCGAACCACGCTGGCCCTCCTCCGACGAAGTCCCAAGTGATCTCTGAAGTCACAGCCCAGTTTTCTCCATCCTCAAGAGCATCCTTATACTCTTCAGAGTTCGGATCGGGCATTTCCTGGCGAGGCCTGACGATCCGTGTGCTGCCATCCACCAACACGGCCGGCACCTGTGCGGTCAGACCAAGGTAGTAGTTGTTCTGGCGGTCCACCGTCGCCCACATATCCCAGAACATCACCTTCTGTGATGGGAACGCCATTTCAGAGACAGGCACCCACCGGGCCATGTTGGCCCAGCTTGCTTGCGGATCACTCCACGGAACTCTGCCAGCCCCGCCTGTACCACCTAAAAGACCAATGCTTTTGCCCCAGAAGCTCTCATACTTGCCAGTAACATCGACGCCGTACATGCCCGCGAGCGTGTACCGATAGCTGGGGCTCAAAGCCCAGGCAAGACCTTCGTCGGCTTCACCCACGAATGCGCCTTCACTGAGCATTGGATGATTCGCGTCGACCTGCACGGTAAACTCCGTGGGCCACATAAAGCCCGGATCCGATCGGAGCGAATCAAAGTTGTCTCGCACATCCACAGCCCCGCTCCGGCCCGGAGAGGTGAAGATCTCATGCAGAAGCCCCAGCCCGGTGGCGTCGTCCAAAATATATTGTCCAAAAGCGATGTTGTACGCTTTGTAGGTGTCCTCGTGCCGCAAGGCTGTCATCACACCAGGAGTAGAATCCGTAGTCTCGCTCCACCCATTGTATGGATACACACCAGCCCAAGCGTATAGTCGCGCGGGGCGCATCGCACTGCCTGTTTTTGGCCCTGATGGATTTGGTCCATCGCGCCCCGCTGGAGCGTTGGGCATTCTGCTCTTGTTCTCAGCGGCATAGTTTTCCTTCATCGTGCCGTGCTCTTTGAGATGGGTCAGATCGAGCGTCATCTGCGCCGACCGACGAACCTCACCCAGAGCGGGCATGAGGAAGCCGAGCAAGAGCGCGATGATGCTGATCACCACGAGCAACTCGACCAACGTGAAAGCATTCCATCTCTTTGTCATTGGGCAGTCTCCATATCAGTTTCGTCCGGTGGCCGGGTTGGGTCTGCAGTCTCCGGTACAACATTGAAGCCCGGCCGGCGGACGAATCCCCTCTGCCGAGCTATCTTTCAAGTTTGATCCGTCAGTATAGCGGCTTATGCCGCAATTTCGATACTTGAACTCTCGATCTATCTCTGATCATTCTCTAACCACTGAAACTCAATCCGGGCGTGTGAACCTCGCTTTGAGAGACCTAGACGCCCGATAAAACGCGCGGGAAGTCGCCGGCGTCAAGGCCGGACAACAAAGAAAATGCGGCTGAGAGGAGTCGAACCTCCACGGGGTTTTACCCCCACTAGGACCTGAACCTAGCGCGTCTTCCAATTCCGCCACAGCCGCAGGCAGCGAAAGGATATCGACCAAACGGCCCCTGACAAGCGACAGCAGGCACAGAAAGACACATCCGGCGGGTGTGTCGGGCGCACTCGAAGGGTCACGAAAGGCTTCGCTCATCGCACAGACCTTCGCACCAGACGCTGCTCGGTTGCAAAAAATAGATGCGCATGGCTTCCAAACCGCACTTAGAATGAAAAAAATCAAGGTTCTTCCCGAATCAGATCTCGTCAGCAGAACCAACGCTGAATTGCGTCAACTGCTGGCCGAGGATTGGAGACAAAGCCATGTTCGAGCATCTACTGACGCTGGGAGACAGCAGCGAAGTTTTCATAGCGCTGGGAGCGGGTGTGTTCGGGCTGTGGGTGCTTTGCGCGACGGTTGAGAGCATTCTCAAGACCCGGTCGCGCGAGCGGACCCGGCGGGAAATTGCCGCCTACATCGCTGAGGGGACGATTTCTCCCGAGCAAGGCGAGCGGCTCATGATGGCTGACCCCAACAAGGATGAAAACTGATGGACGATGAAATTGTCAAAATCGTTGCGATTGGCGCCGGAGCACTGGTGGCTGTATTCGCCATCTTCTTTGGGGCGATTAAGGCCGTTTCACAGTCGAAATCCCGGGAGCGATCAAGGCGGGAAATCGCAGCCTATGTTGCTGAGGGGACCATGACGGCTGAGGAAGGGGAACGGCTCATGAAGGCGGACCCCAAGGCTGACGACTGACTCACCAAACACCCTCGTTTGAGGATGGATATCTGACAATGAATGAACTCATGCACACATTCGCAGTCAAACCTGAGTTTTTGATCGGGCTTGTTCTTGGCACATTGGGAATCTTGGGCGCCGCGTACATCGTGACGATCTGTGTTCGAACATCGATCAGGGGCACATGCGAACGCGAACAGACCAAGCGGGAGATCGCCGCTTACGTCGCTGAAGGATCGCTGACATCTGAGGACGCTGAGCGAATTCTCGCAGCGAATGGATGGACGGGTTTTGTCGGATCATGCGGGCGCGAAGCCAAAAAATGGCGAGGCGCGCAGTCAGCCTGAGTCTCACGTTTCCGCCTTTCCCGGATCGATCGGACGGCGCAGGCGCATTATCGCTGTATCATAAATAAACGCGGGGAATATCGAGTCGCCAGCCCGTGAGCCCCGCAGGTTGATACATGCGAACGCGTGATCTCGAATACCACCTCCCCGAAGACCTGATCGCGATAACGCCGGCCCAGCCGCGCGACTCCGCCCGGCTCTTTGTTGTCAGCAGGTCAGATGAATCGGTTCGAGAGCATGTTCATGTGCGCGATCTACCCGACTTTCTCAACGCGCACGATGCGCTGGTCTTCAATGCGACTCGGGTCGCTCCTGCACGGCTGACTGGCAAACGCATCGACTCCGGCGGTGCTGTCGAAGGCCTCTTCATCGAAGAGCTCGCCGCTGTCGACAACCAACTGATCTGGAAGACCTTGCTTCGCTCCAACGGAAAACTTCGTTCCGGCTTGAAGGTCGCGCTTCACTCCGCAAATAGCGCGGTCGCTGTCACACTCACGTTAATTGAGCGTGAAGAAGCGGGATGGATCGTCGCCGCTTCTCTGGTTGGCGCTGAGGCGTTGGGGCAGTCGAACACCGACGCTCTGCTGCGACTGGTCGGCGCAACCCCCCTGCCGCCATACATTCTCCGCCGCCGGCGCGAATGTGACGCTCCGACCAGCGATGACCTCGATCAGCAGTGGTATCAAACGGTGTTTGCCCGTGATGAAGCTGAGCGCTCGGTGGCGGCGCCGACCGCCGGCCTGCACTTCACGCCTGAGTTGCTCAGTCAGATTGACGCTCGCGATGTTGAACGCCTCGAAGTCCTCCTCGATGTGGGCGAGGGCACATTCAAGCCGGTCGAAGCCGAACGCATTGAGGATCACACAATGCACATGGAGCGATTCCACGTTCCCGCACCGACGGTCAAAGCGTTCGCGATGCGCCAGGAAACGAAATCAGAAGGTCATCTTTTCGCTGTTGGCACCACGAGTGCTCGCGCCATTGAAAGCCTGCCTCGAGCAATTCCAGACCAGGCTATTCATGAAGGATTCACCGGCGAAACGACGCTGCTCATCACGCCGGGGTATCAGTGGAGCCGCGTCGAGGGATTATTGACAAACTTTCATCTGCCGCGCTCGACATTGCTCGCGATGGTCGCAGCTCTGTTTCCTGGCGGGCTGGCGCAAACTCTCGATGTCTACGAAGAAGCCATCGCGCTCCAATACCGCTTTTTCAGCTACGGCGATGCGATGCTTGTCATGCCTTGAATGTTGAAGAATCTCGCTCAGGCGAGCATGACGCGCTTATACTTAATGATCAGGCGCGTGCGTTTGTGCAGCAGCAGGCCAGCGAGTTGCTCCGTCTCGTTCTCGATCACACCGTCTTCAACAGCGCTCGCACTGAAAGAGAACGCCTGATCCCCCGCGACGCACGTCGCAACCGCGCCGCCAAGAATGCTCAAGGCCAGCATGCTTCGCCATAAACTTCTCTTGCGATTGAGCATGCGTTCTCCTGGTCTTTGTTTCGCCGCGACGCATCATTGGTGGATGAGCCACAGTTGAGTCTAACACCGTTTTTTCGCGCAGCGACACTAAAATTCAAGTTCGCCGCGGTGTATTGCGCAATCGCTTCGTCCCTATAACCTCCCTTCTTCTGTTATTCGGAACGACGTGCCTAAAACTTACATCGCAACGTCAAATAACAAAGGCGCCGTGGTCCGAAAACCACGACGCCTCTTATTTCTATACGGCGCGATCATCGCGCCTGCGTCATTCGCTCCTGGCTGACTTTTTCAGCGATGAAGCTATTGCGGGCAAGCGCCCCAAGCGCCAAGCAACGCCGCCAGATCGCCGGAGCCAACATTTCCATCGCCGTCAAAGTCAGCAGCCGCGCCTGGGTTCGGACCCCAGGACCCTAGCACCTGCGCAAAGTCCGCCGACCCAACATTCCCGTCGCCGTTCAAATCCCACGGACAGGGAGGCGTGTCACACTCATCGGGAATGCCATTCATATTCACATCCGGCGCGTCTCCAGAGAGCACTTCGCACGGATCGCAAACACCATTGTTGTTGCAATCCGGGCCAGCCGGGGGGCCATCAATCACAATCTTGAAGATCTCACCGCCGGACTGATCGCAGATGTACATTTCTCCAAACGCATCTTCGCCGAAGCTGGTGATCGAAGTGATGCTCAATCCCCCGCCCGGCGCCAACTCCGCGGTGCGCTCCTGGAAGTTGTTCATTGCGGCGCCGCCATCGAAGGACCAAATCTGGTTGGAGCAGAAGTCCGCAAAGAAGTATGTGCCCTGGAGCGTCGGAATCTCACAGCCGCGGTAGACATACCCGCCCGTGATGGAGCAGCGCCCGCCGAAATGGTTGTATTCATGGAACGGGTCGGCCAGCGTCGCTGCGTTGCACACGCACGCGCCGGCGCCACAACCGGAAAGGCTCGCGCACTGCAGGCCCTCCATGCAGTCCCATCCATAGTTCTCCCCGCCAACGCTCGCAGCTGCCTGGAAGTTGATTTCCTCCCGAATGTCCTGCCCGACGTCGGCGATGTACAGATCGTTCGTCGCGCGATCGAAACTGGGGCGCCATGCGTTGCGCAGCCCGTACGCCCAGATTTCATCAGCGCCAGCCGCGGCTGCAAAAGGATTGCTCGGCGGAATCGCGTAGTCTCGCTGAGTGTCAGCTGGGAAGTCATCAGAGTTCACATCAATCCGCAGCATTTTGCCCAGCAGCAGGTTGATGTTCTGTGATCGTTCCTGAGGATCGCAGAACGAGCCGCCATCTCCAAGCGATATATAGAGAAGACCATCGCTCGGACCAAATCCCATCCACCCACCGTTGTGATTGGTAAATGGCTGATCGACGAACATGATTATATCGCCGGCGCCATTTGCCACATTCGGATCCGCGGAAACCGTGTACCGCGCAATCACAGTGTCATTCGGATTACTGTTGTTCGTATAGCTCACATAGAACTCATCGTTATTCTGATAATCCGGGTGGAACGCCAGCCCGAGCAAGCCTCGCTCGTCAAAGTCAGACGTTCCGCCACCGACGAGAGCGTCGATGTTGAGGAAAGACGCTGGCAGCAGCACGCCATCCTCAATCACGCGAATGCGCCCGCGCTTCTCAATGACGAACAAACGGGTAAAATCGCCCGGAGCGTGCGTCACATAGATTGGACGCTCAAGCCCGTTCGCAAAGAGCGTGGTGGTGAGCGGCGTTACGCCTCGCTCGCTTTGCTCGACGGGCGCCGGGGCGTCAGCAGCGAAATCATTTCTCGCGCCGAGTTGACTTGTGATCACCGCCGCTCCGGCGATAGCGATGCTCGCACACACAATCAGACAGCTCTTCATTCTTCGGTCTCCATCCCGATCCGAACCCACGCAGGCGCGCGTTCGATGATTCGGTCATGTCCTGCCCCGCCTTCGCCCTCAAAACGTCCGGAGCTGCACCGGCGTCCCGAGGCCCGCGAGGGTCTCTATTACTTGGTGACATTCATGGGGCGGCTCGACATGACTCGCATGCCGACACTCCGCCTTTTCTCTCGCTCTTGCGACTCGCAGCTCTCTCCCACCGGCAAAATCATGACTGAATCCGCTGGCAGACCGTCAACCATACCAGAGCCACACCCCCTCTGACCACCATTTTGTCTATTGAAATTGGACCTGATCTTGGGCAATCAGTGGAATATGCTTGGGTTTATCGGGCGATCAGCCCGATCGAACCCCAAGCGGACCCTGCCTGATGCCGACGCCAGCTTCCGATTGAGACAACAGCGCCAAACAATGCCCCTGGCCGATACTGGGTGAACAGTGAGTGATTGCACAGGTAAGAATGGTTCGCGAGAGTTTCCTCTCACCGTGTTGCATGGTGCGGGTCAGCCGGAGCGATCAACCCCTCCGCAAATGCGAAGATCAAAAATGGGTCCGCGCCGCGCCGCGGTCCTCATCGGAGTTCATCTGCTTATCGCAGCCCACATCATCCACTGGCTCATCGCCGGCCGCACCCTTTCGCCCGTCGAACCCAGCGAATCGATGTACACAATCGAACGCGGACAACTCAACGCCGGCTTCATCTTCTTCGCTCTAGCGATTATCTCCACGTTCATCTTCGGTCGTTTTTTCTGCGGCTGGGGATGCCATTTGGTCGCCCTTCAGGATCTCTGCGGCTGGATGATGAAAAAAATCGGCGTTCGCCCAAAGCCCTTTCGCTCTCGGCTGCTCGTATGGGTGCCACTTAGCCTCGCGCTGTACATGTTTGTCTGGCCCACCTTCAAACGCGACGTTCTCGCCCCGCAACTACAACAGTATTGGCCCGAAGGGCTGACCTACATCGGCGCCTCCCCCCCCTTCCCCGGCTTCACCAACGAACTCATGACCACGGGATTCTGGGACACCTTCGCAGGCCCGCTGCTCGCGATTCCCTTCCTCCTCATCTGCGGCTTCGCCACCGTCTATTTTCTTGGCGCCAAGGGTTTCTGCACCTACGCCTGTCCCTACGGCGGCTTCTTCGCGCCTGCCCAGCAGATTGCTCCGGGGCGCATCATGGTTGACCCTGACAAATGCGAGGGTTGCGGCCACTGCACCGCCGTCTGCACTTCCAATGTGCGCGTGCATGAAGAGATCAAAGCCTATGGCGGAGTCGTCGATCCAGGCTGCATGCGATGCATGGATTGCATTTCTGTTTGCCCCAACGACGCTCTTTCCTTCAAGTTCGCCCGCCCCGCGGTCTTCCGCAAAAGAGCGAAAGCCGCCACACCAAAGCCCAACCCGGACTTGAGCTGGTCTGAGGAGTTTGCTCTCGCGATTGTCTTCCTCGTGACATTTACAGCAATGCGCGGAATCTACGGCCTGGTGCCCATGCTCTTTGCTGGTGGAATAGCCATCTGCGTCACCTTTCTCTCATGGAAACTCTGGCGCCTCCCGCATGACGCAAACGTGCGCATCATCGGCGCTCAACTCAAACGAGCTGGCAAAGTGCGCCCATCAGGCTGGATATTCTCAGTCGCTTCCGTTCTCGTACTGGCTCTCGTCGCTCATTCCGCCTTCATCAAGGCCCATCTGATTCAAGCACGAAGCGCGGACTCCAAAATCCATGTCAACCTCGCCAGCGTTATGGCAGGCCGTGCCGACCTTGTCCCACAAGAGTCGCGCGCATACGCCAGAAAGGCTCTCGTCCATTATCACGCAGCTTCAAGTATTCAATCTGGCGGCTTCGGGCTTGGCGAGACCATCGAAATCCCCATGCGCAGCGCCTGGCTCCACCTTGTTCTCGGAGAACCCGAAAAGGCGAAATTCAATCTTCAGAGCGTGATCGAGCGAGAAGGACCAAGCGACGGCGTCTACTCTGATCTCGTCCATGTAATGCGCCTGTTGGGCCAGCATGATGAAGCGATCGCATTGATGCGCAATACCCTTGCCGACAATGTTGACTTCACAGAGCTGCGCAACGTCGCAGCCCAAATGCTTCTTGCTCGCGGCGACCAAAGTGCAGCGCTCGCTCTCTTTGACGACGCTGTCAAAGTGTTGCCGTACGATGCCGCCCTCCGCGCTCAGTACGCGTCATACCTCATGAACGCCGGCCAGTTGCCGGCGGCGCTAGAGCAACTTGGCATCGCCATCGAACTTGATCCAAACAATGGCCGCCTGCGGCACGACCTCGCCATCGCGCTCTTTGCCAATGGCCGAATCGCAGAAGCCCAGAATGAGATCGACCGCGCCGCCCGGCTTGATCCGATCAATGCAGCGGCGTATTTCACCAGCGCTGCTGAAATACTCGTCCAACTCGGGCGTCAACAGGACGCCGCTGAATGGGTCAGGCGCGCCCGCGCAGCGCAGGATGCTGCAAAATCACGCGAATCCTGACCTCAGCGTTCCGCGTCTCGCCGGAAGCGTCGCTCACGAGATCGGCGCCTCCCCCGTAGAAGGTGAAGCGGCATGAATCATCATCTTATGCTCGCGCTGCGCAGGGTTGCGCCCATACCACAATCGCATGCCAACGTGACGAACATCGTGCCCAGCTAACACCAAACAGGGCAAGACAACAAGCGTCACCATCGTCGCTGCAATCAGCCCAAAGCTGATGGTGATCGCCATGGGGATAAGGAAGCGAGCCTGGAATGACTGCTCCAGCATCAACGGACTCAATCCCAGAACAGTCGTCATCGTCGTCAGCAAAATAGCGCGTAGTCGCGCGCGCCCTGCCGCCAACAGCGCATCCCGAGGTAGCGACCCAGCCGCCCGCTCTTCACCGTAAAACTGCATCAAAATCAAGCTGTCATTCACCACAATGCCCGTCAGCGCGACGAATCCAATCAGCGAGAGAATCGTCACATCAAACCCGAGAATAAAATGTCCCCAAATAGCGCCGACCGTCGCAAATGGGACAGCGCACAGCACAATGAGCGGCTTGGTGTAGCTCGCAAACAGCCACGCCAAAATGACATAAATTATGGTAATCGCGACAAGCATCCCTAGCGGCAGCGAGCTCATCGAATCCGCAACTTCTTTTTGCCGACCTCGCGGCAGGATATTCACACCCAGCACACTCTGCTCCACCTCCCGCAGTCGCGGAGTCAGCGCCGCCATCAAATCCTCAGTGCCGATCACCGCGTTTTCAACATCCGCGGTCACCGTCACCGCCCGCCGACTGTCAAGCCGGCGCACACTCGCATAACTTCTCGCCTCTTCAATGTGCACGACCTCCCGCAACGGAACTGCCTGCCCGCTCGGCGTGAAGATATACATCGATTCAATCGCAGCCAAACTCCGCCGATGCTCCTCATCCAGCATCACACGCACATCAACATCCTCACGATCACCCGCAAATGTGTGCGCTTCGAGCCCGTATACCGCTGCCCGCACCTGCTCTGCGACCAGCGCCACCGTCAGCCCAAGCTGGTCCGCCCCTGGGCGCAATCGAAACTGCAACTCACGCTGCCCCGCGTCAGAGTCGTCCGCAATTCCGAAGACGCCTTCATAGTCGCGCAACACACTCTTCACGCGCTCAACAACAGGCAGGATCGACGCCAGCGCGTCACCTGTCACCGTAAGCGTCACATCAGGCCCGCTCACACCCCCCTGCAACTCCTCAAATCGCAGGCTTTTCACGCCCGGCGCCTCGCCGATCTCAGCACGAATCGTGTCGATCACCTCTTCACTGCGCCGATCCCGCTCTTCAATCGGCTTCAGCTCAATGAAAAACTGCGCCCGGTGGCTTTGTGCAATGCTCGCCTCCCCTTCCACATCCGCCGTCGCACCGACGATCGTGTAGAGCACGTTGACTTCTTCAGCAGTCAGCACAGCTGCTTCGATCCGTCGCGCAGCTTCATCCGTGCGCGCGAACGCCGTCCCAACCGGCATCGAAAGGTTTGCCACAACAATTTCACTGTCCGCCGACGTCATAAACGTAAAGGGAACGCGCCCGCCCGCGATCATCCCTGCTGAGAAAATCACAATCGCCACCGCCAACGCCAACGTTAGATACTTCGCGCCAAGACACCGCCGGATAAACCACATGTAGCCCGGCGTCAGTATCCGCTCGAATAACGCCAACCGTTTATGCTCAAACCACTTCAACCACCGTCTCGGATTACTGCCGCGACGATCTGCCTTGAGTAAACTATGCCCCATGTGACTTGGCAAAATGAACAACGATTCAAGCAATGACACACCCAGTGCGCACGCCACCACCACTGGCAGCGCGCCCAACATGTCCCCCAACCGGCCTTCAATAAACCGAAGCGGAAAAAAGGCAGCAATCGAAGTCAGCACCGTCGCAACGACCGGCCACGCCACCTGCTTCGCGCCCGCCTCCGCTGCTGAAAGCGCAGGTTCCCCGGCTTCGTGCCTCGCAGAAATATTCTCCGCCACGATGATCGCATCATCCACCAGCAGGCCCAGCACAATGATGAGTCCGAACATCGTGAGGAAATTCAACGAGATATCCAGCGCATACATTACCGCCAGTGTCCCCAGCACCGATATGAATAGCCCCATCGTCACCCAGATCGCTACTCGAGGCGCAAGCAGCAGCAACAGCGTGGCAAACACCAGCGCCAGCCCCCACGTCGCGTTGCGCGAAAGCAACTCCAATCGCTGACTCACCAACCGGGCCAGATTATTGTGCGTGATAAGCTGCAAGCCAGACAACGGCGGCTGCGTGAGACCCGTCTCATAAGCCTGAACTCGCGCCGGAAGCTCCCCGTCGCCGCGCCCTTCCACCATGCCGACCCGGATGCGCTCAACAACACTTGGCGTAAACTCACTGCGCTCCCGCCCCGCTGCATACGCTTTCACCAGTGACGCGATATAGGGAACATCCTCCTTCCCCTTCGCGTACGCGGTCAGCGAGACCGCCGGCTGATTACCCAGCCGCGTGCGCAAATCGACATCCGCAAACCCCGCGCTCACCGTTGCGATCTCACCAAGGCGCACCGATCGCCCCGCGCGATCCGATTTCGCAACAATTTGCCGAACTTCATCTACGCGGTCGTCAGCCCCAATCGTGCGCACTGGAACAACGCTGCTCGGCGTGCGGATCGCTCCCCCTGGCGATTCTGCCATCGCCTCGCGCACACGCTGCGCGACAGCCGGCAGGCTCACGCCATGCTGGATCATCTGCTCATGCTGCACTTCTACGGAAATCTCATCTGTGCGCACGCCCGAGATCACGATATCACCCATTCCCGGAAGCAAACGCAGATCGTCGCGCATGTTCTTGATGACATCCTTCATCGTGCGCTCATCCGCATCGCCGTACACAGTAAGACTGATGACGGGCAGCAAAGGCTCGAAGTCATCAACTGTGATTTGCTCTGATCGTTCAGGCAGATCCTCGAGCGCATCGATCTCTCGCTTCACCCGCGCCACTGCTGTATCAATATCGATCCCCGGCTCAAACTCGATCATGATGCTCGCGGCGCCTTCGGTGATCGTGGTATTGATCTCCTTGATGTCGCGCAGATCGCGGACGCGATCCTCAATCTTGATCGCCAGAGCATCCTCAATCTCATCAGGTGACGCCCCGGGATAGGGCGCCAGGATGAGCACCTGATTCGGCCGGACTTCCGGAAAAAACTCGCGCCGAAGTTGCAATCCAAAAAGAAGCCCAGCGCCGATGATCGTCAGCATCACCAAATTAGAAGCGACCGGCTTGCGGATGCCAAAGGAGATAAAGCTCACGGCCGAACTCCCGCCTCACGATTGACAGACGCCGCGCCGACGGGCGTCGGTAGATCTGCCAGAGATGAGCGGCTCACTTCGACCGTCTCCACGCGCACGCCTGGACGCAGATCATCAAGATTGGAGACGATCACGCGATCGCCCGGCGTGAGCCCTGTACGGATGACAGCCCATTGCGTCACATCAGGCGCCAGCCCGGGGCGCGCGCCGTCGACATATTGCTCAACAGAGACAGCCATTGTGCGCGCACGGCCTTCATCATCGACCACAAGCACTCGATCGCCTTGAACAGCGCTGCGCGGCACGAGAATCCGCATTTGTTCAGATGCCGATACTATGCGCGCAATCACGAACTGTCCCGATCGCAGCAGTTTGTTCGGGTTGACTTCATCGCGCTGTTCAACCTCGACATAAACTTCAATCGTGCGCGTGGCGCCGTCCGCTTCCGGCGCGATGCGCGCAATCGCGCCCTTCCACGACGGTGAATCGGGGCTGTCGATGGTGAGGCTTGCATCATCGCCGACCTGAATTGATCGCAAACTTGAGACAGGTAGCCGGATTGGCGCCTCCACGCGATCAAGATTAACAATCCGGGCTACGGGCGTTCCAATCGAGACACGATCGCCAATGTCGACTTTCACATGTTGGATCACGCCGCCAATCGGAGCCCGAATCTTCGTGCGGGCAAGATCAATCCGAGCAAGCTCAGCGCTCGCCTTCTCTGCCGTTTCCCTGGCTTTCAGGGCGCTGCGCCGGCTGGGAATGGCTTGCAACCGTTGACGGATGTTTTCTTCGTCAATGCGAAAGCGCGCGAGATCACGACGCAAGCGATCCACTTCATTCGCCCGGGCGGCGCCGCGATCGGCAGCCTCTTGCAGACGATCCAGGTCACGTTGGGTTAGCTCGGTCGCGCTCTGTGCATGAGAGAGCGTTTCTCGAATCGAGGCTTCTTCAATCGCAAGCCCTTCCAGTTCAGCGCCAGTGCTCTCAATGGCGCCTTGTGTGCGCGCAAGCCGCTGCTCAAAGTCCGCACGGTCAACTCCAACGATGACTTCTCCGCGCTCGATCGGTTCGCCTGGCTCGACGCGCGCGGGCCGTTCGACAACTTCGCCCGCCACCTGAGCTGCGACCTCGGCGGCGGCCAACGGGCGCACCGTGCCATACCCTTCCCATGCGGGGGGTGACGATGTGAACCGGGTCGTCATTACCTGTACAGGGATGGAGACTTCCACATTCTCAGATTGTGGCGGCATGGATTTTGTCAGCACCATCGCCTGGTAGAACATGACAGCTAGAGCCAGCGCGACAACACCAACGACGGCGCGCAGCGCCATCGCCCGGCGAGTCGGCTTGGTGAGAGTTTCTTTCGGCACGGGTCGCACGGGAGGAATGACTTTCGGGCTGGAAGCTTCTCACGGGTGAGTCGCGGGTGGCAGGCCACCGCGAATCGAAGGGCGGGCTTAGGCAAGTGTAGCCAACCACCGGTGACTATTTACTTGCCCGCCATGGGCGACTATTGGACGTTGTCCTGGCGATCGGCTCGCTGCAGCGACTCTGTCTCAACAACCTGAGAGAATGCTGTAGATCGCTCCCTGAGTAATACGGCTGAGAACGGCGCCGTCCGATCATGAGCTGCGCGAACAAGCTCGAGGACTCGATGTTGCGTCGTCGCGTTGGTGTGGCAAGAATACAAGACTCTCCCCTCGGGTTTCGACGGGGGTGGATCGCCGGCCGTGTACCCAAGTGGTCTAAGGGGACGGATTGCAAATCCGTTATTCGTGGGTTCGAATCCCACCGCGGCCTTTTCTCCTGCATGACCTCCGCTCTCAGTCGAGGCCGACGAGAGCGAGAATCTCGGGATCAAGCTCACTGCCAATGTGCTGCGTCAGATCCTCGAGAGCTGCGGACATCTCAATCCCAATCGAGTTCGGCAGGTCGGCGTCAGGATCGGTGGTCTTCGAGTTGACGATATCAAAGAGACGCCGTTGAGCGGATGAGAAGAACCAATCCGGCGACTTGCCCGCCGCGATGGCGGCATTTGCCCGAGCTGCCTGGGTTTCGGTCATCGGCACATGCCGCCATGCGGTCTTGGCGAGGTGCCACTTGTCGTCCTTGGGCGTCGGGCGGATCGCCTCATCCGTGCGCACGACAGCATGTTCTGCGACGGCATTCGCTGCTGATCGCTGCTGATCTGTGCGCGCGTACACGCGATCAGCACAGTCCATGGATTGCGCTTCCTCGACGAGCTGCTCATAATCAATGATGGCGGGATTGAAGAACAGTTCGACCACCTCACGCTCGTCCAGCCAGCCCGTGCGCGTGTGCGCGACGCCATCCAGCGCCCCGAGACGGGCTTCTCCATCCCAGAAGCAGTGCATCGCGAATGTGGCTTGTTGGAGATCAGCATTCCCTGCTGATTCCTCAGCCAGCAGGCGAAGGTAGGCGGGAACCTCTTTGCCGGTCTTCTCAAGGGCGGTTGCCATCGCGTGCGCCAAGCCCGCGACGGAATAGTCCCCAGCGTGGCGCGGAGTTCGCTCCTGGCGATCAGCCCCAATAATGCGCACGACGGGGTTGTTCCACGTTGGCTCATCAAACGAGAGCAATACCTCCCGATCTCGGCCCTCGATGTTGTTGTAGACAGCGACGGGCACGAAGTGTGTTTGAGCAGCTTCGACAATCAACGGATGTGAGAGCACAAGACTGCCGAAGTTCACGCACGTCGAACACCCGGGCACTTCATCAAAGAGAACAAGAACGGGCTTGTCGGTCTGCTTTGCCTGCGCGATCGCATGATCAAAATCACGATCCCACTGGATTCTTCCAAGCTCGGCTGGGGGGTCGGCGTTCAACCCCTGATCTGCAAGTGCGATCGAGCCAAAGACCACACCCATGAAGCAAGCCAGGATTGTTCGTTTCATCAGTGAAGCTCCTTGATTCGCACATTCGTCCTTGAAAATAGAGAACATGCGGAATGATCGCGCCATCAGCTGCGCACGTCAAATAAAATGAACAAAATCAAAAGAGCAGCTTCGAACGGACTTCCTTCTGACCTGCCGGTAGTCAGAGGATTTCGAGTTCATCAAGAGCAGGAGCATCACCCGGATCAGCCGGCTCGTCGCTGTCTCCGCGATCGGCGCGGGTTCCCCAGGCGCCGAGGAGGATGAACATATCTGCTGTTGTGACCCAGCCATCGCCGTTGAGATCCCCGGAGCCGCCGGCGTTGCCAATTTGACCCAGCAGCAGCGCGAAATCGTGATACCCCACCACGCCATCGTGATTCAGATCGCCAAGAAGATCAGGCACAATGCGTAGTTTCAGACGAACGCCGCGTTGACGCGGCTCATGCGGACCATTGCCGGAGAGGATCGTCACGGCGGTGATCTCATTGTTGCTGTTGACATCGGTCGCCCGGATGAACTTTCCGAAGCTGGATCGTGGGAGTAGATCATTGAGATCGATCATCCCCTCACCTTCGATCCAGACGAAGGCGCACTCCTGCTGTCGATCGTTTCTGAACCAACCCACCACCACGCCGTCGTCATTTACACCCAGCGCCTGACTGGCGAGCACATTTTCTGAAGCGATCTCGCTGAGATCGACCATCGGGCTGTCACCTCTCTTGCGGAAGGCTCGCAGGACGCCATCGCCATCACGAGCCCAGCCGACGACGTGCCTTGTCTCACTGATGGCGGTCGCCTCGGAAAAGCCGCCGCCAAAATCGCCAAGATCACGCACGGCGCCGTTCTTCTCATAAACAACCGCCCGGGTTTGGCCATCCACGTCAAGGCTTGAGCCCGCAACGACCCCGCTTGAGGTGAGACTGGTCGCCCAACTATGACCGACAGCGTCATCAAGGAAACCGAGATCCTGCACTGCTGGGCGCCCTGATTGAGCATCCAGCAGACCATTGGTGCGGAAGGCGCGGATGTAGCCATCGGCCGTTTCGCTGTATCCCGCCACGGTGTCAGCCTTGACGGCGGTCGCCCGGTTCGTTGCGCCACCAAGCGTTGGCAACAGTTCAATATTAAACCCTGATTCAAAGGTAATTGCCCGAGCCTGATTCACATTGCTGGCGAATCCCCAACCCACCACGCGGTCCACATCAATATCAGTCGCCTCAACACGAGCGCCGCTTAGCAGCCCGAGCGCCGAGAGCGTCCCGAACCGGTCATAGCGGAATGCCCTGCGGACTGGTGTTGGCAACATTCGCGTGTTTGAGACCTGCGGCACCTCAACGCCGACACCGACGACGTTCCCATCGTCGTCAATCGCGAGCGCAGCGCTGGCGCCGAGATTAATCACCTCGACACTCTCGATAGAAACTTCGGCTCCCGCCTGCCCCGATCCAACCATCGCGATGATCGCTGCTGCTACAAAAATGCTGGCGCGTTGTGACATTGACAGGCCTCCCTCGCCAGCGAAACCTTTATTCAGGCCGAGCCGGCGGGTGAACGGGTACAGATTAAAAAATGGCGATCCTTGCTCTCTCTTCAATGCCCGCCTGACTGTGCAAGACGGCCCCACCGAGTCGGCAAGGTAGTCGCAGAACACTACTTACCGCAAATCACTTGCCGTGCTGACGGTGGCTGGCTGGGCTCCATTCTCGATGCCAGCGTCTTCCTGGCGTTGACTACCCAGCAACTCCAGCAGCAGGCCGGCGTGCCGCTCGGTCGCGCCAGCGTGCCGCTGAACGCAGGCCAGGGCCCGATCACTGAGGGTCTGCCGGCCTTCGTGATCGCTCAAGAGGCCGTCAAGCACCCCGGGGAGTTCCCCGCGGGTTGTTTGCACAATGGCGGAGTCTTCAGCCAATTTGGCGACCGCGTCCTGAAAATCTGCGATCGCCGGCCCGATCACAATGGGCTTGCCCAAACCCGCGGGCTCCATGGGATCTGACCCATGCAGATCGCCGAACGAGCGCCCGATGATGACGACATCGGCCAGCGCGTACGCGAGGCGCAGCTTGCCGATCGTGTCGAGCAGGAATCGTCCTGAGGCCGACGGGGGTTCGCTGTCTTCTATCGTCTCACTCCAACGCATGCAGCCGGGCAAATCGCGAGCAGCGTCATCGAACCATTCAGGTCGGCGCGGTGCGCACAGGAGTTGAACATCCGGCGGACATGCCTGGTGCAGCAGTGTGTGCTCATCAGGCGCTGTGCTTCCTGCGACGATGAGGGGCCTCGCGCGATCAATCCCAAGCCGGCGAGCGAAACTACCAATTTCATCATCCGCAAGAGGAAGAGCGCCGGCGTCCCACTTCATCGAGCCAGCGACAATCACGCGGTCGGGCGCAGCGCCAACGTCACGAAAACGCTGTGCGTATGTTTCATCCTGCGCCGCGATAAAGGCCATCGCGCGAAAGAGTGGTCGAAAGATAAGTGAAAATCGCTTGTATCCGCCAACGGAGCGATCGCTCAGGCGTCCATTGAGCACCGCGATCGGCACGCCCCGGCGCACACATGCTTTTACAAAGTTCGGCCACAACTCCAGCTCGACCAGCCCCACAGCGTCAGGATCGACGGCGTCAAGAAAGCGCCTGACACTGCGCGAGAAGTCAAGCGGATAGCGAACGATCGTGACATCAGGCTCATTCTCAAAAAGCTCACGAGCGCGGGCGATCCCAGTGTCCGTTGTGACAGAAACCACGACATCAACATCGCGCGTGAGTCGCGGTCCGAGCGCACGGATCAGGTTCACCTCGCCGACAGAGACGGCATGAAGAAGCACACGCGGGCGCTGTGATGGCGGCAGCGGATCAACGCGGCCGAACCGCTCGCGCCATCCCTCCCGCCGCTTGCGAGCCCAGATAGGCGCCAGCGCGACACCAGCGATCAGATAGAGAAGGTCGTAGTGATTCATCAGGCAGGAGTCAGGCGCGAGGGGAAAAATGGGCGGAGCCGGACTCGAACCGGCGACCGCGCGCGTGTAAGGCGCGTGCTCTAGCCAACTGAGCTATCCGCCCTGTGGACTCCTCACAGTATCGCCGGCTAAGGACATGGTCGAACGCGACGCCGCTGCGATACCGAATGAACCGGTCGGTAGAGTGGAGGCGTGGCGCCAGAGGTGCGAAAAATCCTGTTGATCCGCCCCAGCGCGCTGGGGGATGTTTGCCGAACGGTTCCGGTCCTGGTGAGGCTCCGCCGTCAGCATCCTGACGCCCACATCGACTGGCTGGTCCAGGAGGGGTTTGAGCCGGCGATCGCGAGTCATCCAAATCTGTCGCGCGTCGTCACCTTCCCACGCCGAAGGCTGGGCAATTGGTGGCAGCCCAAGGTCGGGCAGGCGGCTGTGCGGTGGATGAACGAAGAGCTTCGCGGGCCGAAGTATGACCTTGTGGTCGATTGCCAGGGGCTCTTGCGAAGCGGGATTTTCATGTGGTGGACGCGGGCGCCGAAGCGGGTAGGCCACGCGGACGCTGCGGAACTCGGTTGGCTTGGCGCCAATCAGCGAGTGAAGGCCCCCGTTGGGGCGCACACTGTGGATCGGATGATTTCGCTCGTCGGCGGAGGGCCGGCGACTGATGAGGAAATGCAGCTTTATACGAGCAAGGCTGATCGGATCACCGCGGAGAACCTCACCGGAGATGAGCCATATGTCGTCATCGCGCCGACCAGTCGCTGGCCGGGGAAACGCTGGCCTGCTGAGCGATTTGCCATCGCCATCCAGCGAATCCTCGATGAGGGAATCACGACGCGCATCGTGCTGGTCGGCGGTCCCTCCGAGCGGGATCAATGTTCGTTGCTTCTGGAACTCGCAGAGCAGGATGAGCGCGTGATCGATCTTGTCGGAAAAACAAGTGTCGGCGAGTTAATGGCGGTCATCGAACGAAGCTCGCTTGTTCTCGCGAATGACTCTGCGGCGTTGCATATGGCTGTTGGGTTTGGTCGGCCACTCGTGGCGCTCTTCGGCCCGACGCGAATTGACAAGGTTGGCCCCTATCATCGTGAACACGATGTGATTCAGAACGTACAGAGGAGCGAACCAGTCGATCACAAGAACACGGCTGCTGGCCGGGCGTTGATGGAGCGCATTTCCGTCGATGAGGTTGTCAATGCGATGCGAAAATGCACAACTGTCGGGGCGCCACGATAGAAAATCGTTCACACAAGGAAATGGGGATCGGAGATTGAATCCCTCGCTGACGCTATTGCATCTTGCAAGCACTTCGTCGCGACGAAGGCAGCTTCTCGATGAAGCCGGCTTTGGGCATCAAGCGATCGACCCCGGCGTCGATGACGGGGCGCTCACACCGGCGCGAACGACGCGCCCGGAGCATTGGGTCGCTGCCCTCGCGCATCTCAAAGCGATGGCGGGCGTGCGCCAACTTGAAGTTGAAAATGGCTCGGCGCGAGGCGGGTTGGTGATTGGCGCCGACACGATCGTGGTGAAGGAAGGAGAGATCATCGGGCAGCCGCGCGACCGGGAGCACGCCGGGAGCATCATCAGGAGGCTTGCATCGGGTGAGCATCGGGTGATTACAGGCGTCGCGTTGATCGAGCCGGGGAGAACCCCGGGGGTGGAGCTTCGCCGATTACTGCTCGTTGACGCCGCGAATGTGCGCATCGGGAAACTCGATCGAGATTCTCTGGACGCCTACCTCGAATCGGACGATTGGCGAGGGAAGGCGGGCGCCTACAACCTCTCTGAACGGATTCAGGGGGGATGGCCGATCAGCTTCGATGGCGATCCAGCTACCATCATGGGTCTTCCCATCAGGCGGCTGACGCCGCTGCTGCACCGCCGGCTCAATCCGCGGTGACTGAAGGAGTGCTTGTTCCGTGCCCACCGGCGTTGTCCTGAGTCCCTGGCTTGTGATCCCCGTCGTGGGCGTGCTGATGCTCATGGTCGCGGGACACATCGGTGTCCTGGTCGAATCCCAGGCGCCCGCGAGCAGGCGACGAATCCGCATCGCCAACGGGTGGGTGATGCTGATGGAGCTCCCGATGCTTGGAGCGGGATTTGGGTTTGTGGACTCCAATACGTCGCCACGCCTCTTCGCGCTCGTCTGGGTCGCAGCGATTGCGCTCTTGGGCATCTCGATCGGGCTTGCGATTTTGGACGTGGCGAACACACTTCGCCTGAATCTGCGCACGCGACGCAGGCTCAGGCGCACAGCGGACACCCTCGCGACTCGGGTCAATGCGATGCGGCAAGCTGAGCATGAGTAAAAAAGACGGTCGAAGAGGCCCCCTGCCACAACCTCTGGGTCGGGTGATTGCGCCCTTGTATAGGGTTGTCGTGCGCGCGCGAAATCGGTCCTTTGACTCAGGCGGTCGCGTGACGGATGTGGGCGTTTCCGTCATCAGTGTGGGGAATATCTCGGTTGGCGGGACGGGCAAGACGCCGATGACGCGTTGGATTGTGCGCACGCTGCTTGAAGCTGGGAAAAAGCCAGCGATCGCGATGCGCGGGTACAAGGCGCGCGCCGGGGGACAATCGGACGAGGAAAAGGAGCACGCGGAGCGCCTGCCTGAAACGCCGATCATCGCGGCGCCGAATCGTGCCCGCGCGATTGCTGCCTTCCTGGATGAGCATGGACGCGATTCGATCGACTGCGTGATTTTGGATGATGGGTTTCAGCATCGGTTCGTAAAACGTGACTTTGACCTTGTGCTGGTCGATGCGACGCGCTCCCCATTTGAAGACAAGCTTCTCCCTGCGGGGTGGCTGCGTGAGCCAGTGGAGAGTCTGGTGCGCGCGGATGCGGTCGTTGTGACCCATGCGGAGGCGATCAACGCGGGCGAACTGACAGCGCTGTGCGCACAAATCCGCGCGGCGCATGGGCGCGAGGCGATCGCGATCACTGAGCATGTGTGGAGCGCGATCGCGGTCGAGGAAGAGAAGATGTCGCGGGGGTGGCTTACAGACAAGCGGGTGTATGCGGTGTGCGGGGTGGGGAATCCGGGTGCATTTTTTGCGCAGGCGCGGGCGGCTGCGGGGGAGGTCGTCGGGATGGAGGCGCTGGTGGATCACGCGCTGTGGACGCCGGCGCTGGTGGAGCGGGTCGTTCGATCAGCAAGGGAGGCTGGGAGTGATGTCATTCTGACGACGGAAAAGGACTGGGTGAAGATCAGGTGCGCGCGGGCGGGGATGGAGGTTCCGGGGAAGGCGCCCGTTTTCGCGCGGGCTGTCCTGGATTTGGGTTTTCGGACTGGTGAGGAGCAGTTTCGGTCCCGGGTGCTTCGCGTCGGGGAGTGATGAGGGTGCTACCCTTGAGGCCATGTCTACGCTTTTGAGCACACTGGCGAGTTGGCGGTCCTTCCGGGCGGTGGTTGTCGGCGACTTCATGCTGGATCAGCTGGTGTTTGGAGATGCGGAGCGGCTGAGCCCGGATGCGCCGGTGCCTGTGCTGCGGGCGCAGCGGACGGAGGAGCAGCCGGGCGGGGCGGCGAATGTGTGTCTGGACCTCGCGGCGCTGCGGGGCGAGGTGATGGCGATTGGTGTGGTGGGCGATGACAGCGAGGGCAGGTTGCTGGCGGAGGCGCTCGAGCGCGATGGTGTGAGCACTGCGGGGCTGGTGCGCGATCCGGGTCGACCGACGACGGTGAAGCGGAGCCTGGTGGGGCTGGCGCAGCATCGACACCCGCAGAAGATGTTTCGCGTGGATATTGAATCGCGCGATGCGCTCAGCGACGCGGTGACGCAAGAGTTGCTTTGTAGATTTGATGAGGCGCTGGTGGATGCCGACGTGGTGTGTCTGGAGGATTACGGGAAGGGCGTGTGCTCCGGGCGCATCTGCGCGGAGGTGATCGAGCGGGCGCGGCGAGCTGGGAAACCCGTGTTGGTGGATCCGGCGGCGCTGGAGGATTTTTCGCGCTATAGGGGAGCGACGGCGATTACGCCCAATCGAACTGAGGCGGAGCTGGCACTGGGAGTTGCGATCGGCGATGAGCCGGGCAGCGCGGAACAGGTTGTCGCGGCGCGGCGAATGCTTGATGAGTGTGAGCTTGAAGCCGTGGTGCTGACGCTGGATCGTCACGGCGCGCTGTTGCTTGAGCGCGGGAGTGAGGATGCGGAACACCTGCCGACGATTGCGCGAAAGGTGTACGACGTGACGGGCGCGGGGGATATGGTGCTGGCGCTTCTGGCGGCGGCGCGGACGCAGGGGATTGGTTGGGCGGATGCGGTGCGCCTGGCGAACATTGCTGCGGGACTTGAAGTTGAAATATTCGGCGTGGCGCCGATTCCCCTTGAGAAGATCCATCACGCGGCGCTGGTGGACGCGAAAGGGCTGATCGGAAAGAGGCGGACGCTAGAGGAAGCTCGCGTTGAGGTTGAGGCGCTTCGGCGCGAAGGGAAGCGCATCGTCTTTACGAACGGTTGCTTTGACGTCATCCATGCGGGGCACATTTCGCTGCTTCGACGAGCAGCGAATCTGGGCGATGCGCTGGTGATCGGGCTGAATACTGATGATTCGGTTCGCCGGCTCAAGGGGGAGGAACGCCCGATTCACGGGGAGGATGACCGCGCGGAGGTGCTGAGCGAGCTTGAGTCGATTGCGATAGTGGTGCTCTTTGATGAGGAGACGCCGATTCGTTTGATCGAAGCGCTGCGACCGGATGTGCTGGTGAAGGGCGCGGATTATTCCAAGACGGAGGTGGTTGGCGCCGATCTGGTGGAGAGCTGGGGCGGGCGAGTTGAGTTGATTCCCCTACTGGAGGGGCGCAGCACAACGGGTGTTGTAACGCGGCTTCGCTCGGGCTCGCCGGTTCTTTAGAGGAAACGCCATGTTGCACGTCGCAGTCCTTCGCGAAGAGCACATTGAATCGATAGTGAGCGGGCGCAAGCGGGTTGAGTCACGATTGACACGCACGCGGCGGGCGCCGTTCGAGTGCGTCGCGGTGGGCGATCCAATCTTCTTTAAGCAGGTGTCGGGGCCGATCCGTGCGCGAGCGATTGTGTCTGCGGTTCGGTTTGAGAGTGAGCTGACGCCGGCTCGGGTGCGGGATTTATCGTTAGAACTGGAAGTGGAAGTGTGTGCGCCGCAGGCGTACTGGCAAGGCAAGCTGGACGCTCGGTATGCGACGTTGGTGTGGCTCGGTGACGTGACGCCTCTCAAGATGGTGTGTCCGCTGCCGCCATTTCAGGGGCAGGCGTGGAAGACGCTTGATGAAGCTCATCCTGCCTCGATCGAGATGCTTGCTGGCGGTTTGGTCGCGGTATGAGCCTGCTTGACTGCGATCCCAATGCGATTTCGCTTGATGAGTTGTATGAGAGACTCAGCGCGACGGGGTTGATCGGGCGGCTCTTTGATCTTGCGCGAGATGAAGACTTAGCGATTGATGGGTCGCTGCGAGATCTGACTAGCGCTGCGAGCGTTGCAGATGGGTTGACGATGCGGGCAGCGTTTGTGCCTCGCGAGCGGGGACAGCTGGCGGGGGTTGCGGCTCTGCCTGAGTTGCTCGCACGATTGGCGCCGGGAGCGGAGTTGGATGTCTTGATCGTTGATGGAAGTACGTTGGTTTCTGGAAAACCGATTGCGGTCGTCAAGGGGGATGCGAAAGAAGTACTGGGACTGGAGCGCACGGCGCTGAATCTGCTGAGCCATCTGTCGGGGGTGGCGACGCTGACGGGGGCGATGGTTAATCGTGTGGGGGAAGCTGTCGGGTCGGGGCGCATTGATGTGCTGGATACGCGGAAAACGACACCGGGGCTGCGATTGCTGGAAAAATACGCGGTGCGGTGCGGCGGCGGGCACATGCATCGGCTTGGGCTTTATGACGCGGCGATGCTTAAGGACAATCATCTGGCGCGGGAACAGGGCGAAGGGTTTGTAGCGTTCATTTCACGAGCGGCGGCGCGGGCGCGCGAGCTCGAGCCTCGCCTTCGATTTGTCGAAGTAGAAGTGGACTCGCTGGATCAGCTTCAGGCGCTGCTGTGGGTTGAGAAGGGGCTTGTTGATATAGCGCTTCTGGACAATATGTCTGTCGAAGAACTTCGTGAGGCGGTGAAGATGCGCGATCGCAAAAATGATGCGCTGTTGCTGGAAGCGTCTGGCGGTGTAAGGCTGGAAACGATTGGGGATATCGCGCGAACGGGGGTTGATCGCATCTCATCGGGCGCGATGACGCATTCGGCGCGATCAATTGATATTGGTTTGGATGTGATTGCGTGAGTTTTGATTCGCTGAGGCGCTAGATCAGATCAAGTTCAGTCGGTGGGATAAAGCCGATTGTCTGCATGGCGGTGATGAGGTTGTGGGCGTCGGACTCATCGAAAGCTGCGATGTCCCACGAATCAAGATCGAGCACACCCCAGCACTGTGAAGTTGTTGCTGGATTGGATTCGTTGCGTGAGTCGCTGAGCAGCGGGATAACGATTTCTGAGCGATCGTTTGGGTTGCATGGGACGTAGTTCTCGCCCAGCGTTTTGACATTGCGCACGATCTTTGTTCTGCGTGAGGTGTAGGCCTGGCCGCAGACGCCGTGCAAGCCGATGGGCGAGCAGGCGGGCGAATCGCGGCGCGGGCCGAGCGTGAGGCGCTGATCATCGGGGGCGGCGCGGTCTTCAAGGTAGAAGCCGACCCAGGAGACGGAGGCTGACGAGAGGAACTCCCATGCGAGATCGACGAAGGCGCTCATGCGCTCGTGCGCAGACATGGCGAGGTTGATTTCAGTTTCGAGGCGGCGGATGAGCGCGGCGTACTCTCGGTGCATGGCGGGATGGTAGGCTCGCCCGTGCGCGAGCGCGTAGGCTTGGCAGTTGGGGGTGGATCGGCGACACTGGTTTGTGGTGCAAATGCGATGGAGGCGCTTCTATTGAATCGTGATACGAATGAAGTTGATGATCGGGCGAAGGACACAGCTGAAGGTGGACCCACCGGATCTGCACATTGGCCGGGGCCGAGCGACGAAACACAGGAGCAGCTGCTGCTGGCGGGTCCGGGGAGCCGGGTCGTGGAGTTCTGCCGGGCGGTGCGGATTTTTCGCGAGTGCATCAAGGGGTTTCGCTCGCTGCACTTTGTGGGGCCGTGCGTGACGGTGTTTGGTTCGGCGCGGTTTGAGGAGGATCATCGGCACTATCAGATGGCGCGCGAAGTCGGCGGGGAGCTGGCGCGGGCGGGGTTTACCGTGATGACGGGGGGCGGGCCGGGAATTATGGAGGCGGCGAATCGAGGGGCGCATGAGGCGGGCGGGCCGAGCGTTGGGTGCAATATTCAGTTGCCGCACGAGCAGGATCACAACGCTTACCTCGATAAATGGGTTGAGTTTCGGTACTTCTTTGTGCGCAAGCTGATGTTGGTGAAGTATTCGTATGCGTTTATCTCGATGCCGGGCGGGTTTGGCACGATGGATGAGATTTTCGAGACGGCGACGCTGATTCAGACGGGGAAGATCGCTCGGTTTCCGATAGTTGTGATGGGCGAGGCGTATTGGCGTCCGCTGCTGGAGTTTGTGCGCGGGACGATGATTCCTGCGGGAACGATTAGCGCCGATGATCTTGACGGGCTCCTGGTGACGGATGATCCGGAGGAGGCGGTGGCGCATGTGAAGCGCATCGCAGTGGATCACTTCGGATTGAAGATGACGAAGCGCCTGAAGAGCTCACGGCTTCTTGGTGAGCGGGGAGTAGATGGCGAAGGTTGACTCAAAGAATCAAGGTTGTTGTTTATTGAAGATGCATTTACATCGCAATCACATGAAGGACATCAAGACAAACAAATACTTGCTTGTCCCCAACGAGAGCTAACCCCAACAACAATTACCAAAGCAATTGCTTAGGCTATCTCTGCAATCTAGTTCCCCCCCAAATGGTCGCGTCAGTGTCGAGCCCGAGGCGGTTGGCAGCCTGTCATCCTTACCCCGGCGACCTGAAGCTAAAAGGAGCAGAGATATGTATCGGAAATATTTCATCCACGTTGTGTGTGCTCTTACTGCCTCGGCGCTGGCGCCAAGTGTGAGTGCGGATCCCGCCCCGTCCGGCAAGCCTGGAGTCACTCTCCCGCCTGCATTTTGTTTTCGCATCACAGACATCGAGCCTGTGCCTGGAGATATAACCGGCGAGGCTTTCATCATTGAGTTCGAGGTGCTCAACTGGGCGGGCAGGGACGCTGATTGCCTCTACATTGCTGCGAACTCTGGCTGCAGTGGAAGCGTGACCCTCGCGGCGGCCGGCATCGATCCCGATGGACGCGGTGGCTCCCTTGGTGGAGCGGACATAGGCCCGGGCATCTTCGACAGCCCTGCCGTTCACAGCGGGCGCGGACGTGGAGACATCCCGGGGTTTCTCAACGACTGGTCAGTGACTGGTTCGAGTTCATCGTCCGCCATGTGGGCGACGAGCGGAGTCGGGACTTCCATCCCGGCCCGCAGTCTTCTGGGGGCCTGCACAACAGCTGACGCCGCAGCGCTCGTGCCAGGCACGACTCTGGACATGATGGGATTGCCTGTATCAAGCAACGATTCAACAGGGGATCCCGCCGTCGATGGTGGACCGGGCGTTGCTCCGAACCCGATTGTCCCGGACGGCAGCGGGAATGTGCTCGACGGCTTTACGCTCAGCGTAGAGAACTGGGGCATTGGCGATATATTGTCGTTGAACTGGTTCCTGACGGACGCCATGGGCATGCCTCTTGGAACTCCCAGTGGCTTTTTTGGCCCTCCGTTCCTGTCTTTCGGAAACGCATTCGGTTTTGGCGTGGTGAACATCGCCAGAATCCCGGTGGGAGGCACGCTTCCGGGCGGTGTCTTTGCCGGCAACACTGGCTTCGTGCAAGGACCGTTCTTCTTCTTCGACACTGTGTTCCAGGATCCCAGCCCAGCGGAGTTCGCAGTAGAGTTCGGCGCCGCAGTCACGGCTGCATTCAAGAACCCTGCGGACAACATTTACAATGTCTCTCCGAACACGACATTGGCGAGCTGCCCCTGGGATCTGAACGGGGACGGCTTCGTCCTGAGCGCCGATCTGGCGATCTTGTTGGGAGCGTGGAATCCGCCAGCCCCGGGCGCCGCTTCGATGGCAAATCTTCTTGGTTCCTGGGGGCCATGCCCGTAACTTCTGATCCGAAACGATCTGAACATTCGGAGATTGAATCAGAGATAGTTAAGAGCCTGTTCGTCCAGTGGCGAACGGGCTTTTTTTGCCAGAACATGTAGGGACCGCCGCGAGGGACAGTTTGGACCGACAGGTGTGCATAAGAAATCCAGCTGAGCGAGGCTTTGGCTGTTGAATCTACTCTTCGTCAGGCTTGGTCATTGAGATTGGATTGAGCAGTTTGTCCAGTTGATCAGGGGGAAGGAGTTCTTGCTCCAGCGCGAGTTCGCGGACAGTCTTGCCCTCTTTGAAGGCCTGCTTGGCGAGGGCAGCGGATTTGTCGTAGCCGATCGCGGGGACGAGGGACGTGCACATCGCGAGGCTGCCCTCGATGAGTTCGGCGCAGCGCTCGAGATCGGGCTCTAGGCCGACGAGCAGCTTGTCATTGAAGACGTTGCAGACGTTGGCGAGGAGCGTGATGGATTCGATGAGGTTGCGAGCCATCATGGGCATCGCGACGTTGAGATCGAGGAGCGATCCGACGCCGCCCATCGCGCCGGTCGTGATCGCGAGATCGTTGCCGACCACCTGACAGGCGACCTGCATCACCGATTCACAGATCACCGGATTGACCTTGCCGGGCATGATGGAGGAGCCGGGCTGGACTGCGGGGAGTTTGAGTTCGCCGATGCCGCAGCGCGGGCCGGAGCCGAGCCAGCGAATGTCGTTGGCGATCTTCGAGAGTGAGACAGCGATGGTGCGCAGGTGGCCGCTGGTTTCGACGACGGCGTCCTTGGCGTGCTGGGCTTCGAAGTGGTTGCCCGCTTCGCGGAATGTGACGTTCAGCGCGGAGGAGAGCTCTTTGGCGACGCGGGCGCCGAACTCTTTGTGTGTATTGATGCCGGTGCCGACGGCGGTGCCGCCGATGGGGAGTTCTGCGAGGGTTTCGAGGGCGCGGTTCAGGCGTGATTTCGAGTGGCGCATCTGGGCGGCGTAACCGGAGAATTCCTGGCCGAGCCGAATAGGCGTGGCGTCTTGCAAGTGAGTGCGGCCGATTTTGACTACGGTGTCCCAATCGCGGGCATGCGCTTCGAGTTGCTCCGCGAGCCTCCCGACAGCGGGGAGGAGTTTATGGGTAATTTCGAGCGTCGCCGCGATGTGGATGGCGGTTGGGAAGGTGTCGTTGGAGGACTGGCCGAGATTGACATGATCGTTGGGATGGACGCCGCCAGCTTTGAGATAGTCGGGGTCTTTGGATGAGCCAATCGCAGCGCCGCGAGCGATGCAGACAAGATTGGCGATGACCTCATTGGCGTTCATGTTGGTGGAGGTGCCTGAGCCGGTCTGGAAGACATCGATTGGGAAGTGTTCATCATGCTGGCCAGCGGCGATTTGGGCAGCGGACGTGATGATTGCGTCTGCGCGTTGTTGATCGAGGCGGGAGAGCGCGTGATTCACTTTGGCGCAGGCGGCTTTGAGGTGGCCGTATGCGTGAATGACGGCGGCGGGGACGGGTGAACCGGAGACGGGAAAGTTGAGGACAGCACGTTGTGTGGAGGCGCCGTAGAGGCTGTCGGCGGAAACAGTCATCTCACCCATTGAGTCTTTTTCGGTGCGTGTGACGGAAGAGTTTTTCATTGGTGTTGTCGCCATTGTTGTCATCGGTGATTGATAGCTCCATCTTGCCGTGGGTCGCCCTGTCCGCGCCGACACTATCCCAACCCCGGAAGGTGAAATGCGTTCAGAATACAAGGTATTTGCGCAAGCAGACTCACACATCGTAGCGATCGAGACGCCGAAGCGGGTGGTTTGTGCCCGGTCCGCTTCAGTCAAACACCCCACCATCCGACAAGACAAAACTAGCTAGGCGCCGGCTAGCGTCCCCGCGGGGTTATCAATTACTCCAGGTTCGTCCAGCGCGGGGATATTCGGGCAGGCTTCAGATTCAAGAGTTGTGAGGCAATCGAATGCTGAAGCACATACCTGCTCATCGTTGGACGACGACCAGTAATCAAGCAATCGCTCGTATTCGAACCAGTTTCTTCAGCATCGCATTTGCGGGCGCCTTCGTCTTTGGAGCGGCCACATTGGGTGCGGATGCGCCGCGAGACACCGCGCAAGATGAGGATGTCGTCGCCGCAAAGCCTTGGGTTCGCCCAAAGCACAAGTTCTCCCGGCATGACGAAGATTGGTCGGTGCTCAGAGGAAAGCCAGCCGATGCGACAGACGATCTGTGGGATCCGATCAAGTACATTCCGCTGAATGAAGATGGCTCGATCTGGGGGAGCTTTGGAGGCCACGCCCGGCTGCGCTTTGAGGGATGGAATCGCTTCGCGTTTGGCGCTCCGGCACAGGACAACGATGAGTTTCTTCTTGTGCGACTGCTGCTTCATACAGATCTTCACTTTGGCGAGAATATTCGCGTCTTCGCTGAAGGAAAGAGCGCTCTTTCAACCGATCGCGACCTCCCCGGCGGACGGCGCACACTTGATGTGGACGCGCTCGATCTGCAGCAGGGATTTGTGGATGTTCGGTTTGATCTCACAGGGGACGCGACACTTACGCTGCGCGCGGGTCGGCAGGCGTTGTTGTTCGGCAAACAGCGGCTGGTGAGCCCGCTCGCTTGGAGCAACACACTGCGGTCGTGGGATGGATTTACAGGGATTTTCAAAGCAGGCAAGTGGAACGTGACAGGGTTCTGGACTCAGTTCGCTTCGATTGAAAAATATAGCTTTAACGATTCAGACGCGGGCAATGAGTTTTTCGGCGTTTACGCGGTCGGCCATGTGCCAGGTACGGAAATCGGTTTGGACTTGTACTGGCTCGGTCTTGATCGTGACAGCGCCAGCTTCAACGGGACCGTGGGTGACGAAAAGCGGCATACGCTGGGCGGCAGGTTGTTTGGAACAGTTGGCGAGAACTTCGACTACGACCTTGAAGGGGCGTATCAGTTTGGCGAAGTTGGCTCCGGCGACGTGAGCGCATTCATGGTGGCGACCCAGACGGGATGGACTTTCGGGGAGGTGTGGGGTTCGCCGCGCTTGCATCTGGGATTCGATTACGCGAGCGGCGATGAATCACCGGGCGGAGATGTTGAAACCTTCAACCAGCTCTTTCCGCTGGGGCACGCCTATCTCGGATACATCGACATTGTCGGCCGACAGAATGTCATTGATATTAATCCAGGGCTGACAATCAAGCCGGCGCCAGGCTTGACGGTTGGGATAAACGGCCACCTGTTTTATCGCGCTGAAGACAGCGACGCTTTCTACAACGCGGGCGGCGGAGTTGTTCGCTCAGGCGCCGCTGGCGGGGCGAACGAGATTGGCGCGGAAATTGATTTCACGGTGAAGTATCTGATCGACACGCACACAACTGTATTGGCTGGGTTCAGCCATTTTTTCGCTGGAGATTTCATTGAAGAATCTGGCGCGAGCGAGGATATCGACTTCGTCTATTTCCAGTTGCAGTACACGTTCTAACGAATGGCTCGCACACGAGAATAGGTAGCCCTATCACTATGGAGCACCCACAATGAGCATCAAGTTCAAACTGGTCTGTCTGATTGGCCTTATCACCGCTTTGCTCTTTGGAGTCATCGGTGCGGTGTTGTGGGTCGTCAATAGTCAGTCTGGCGACGCAGCGGTAATCAACCTCGCTGGCCGGCAGCGCATGCTGAGTCAGAAGTACGTCAAGGAAGTGCTCAATGAGGCGATGCTTCACCAACAGCTTGTCGATAGCGCCCATCAAATTGCTGAGACAGCCGCTGCTCAGATCACAGCTGATCGTTCCTACTACACCAAGAACGTGGTCGGCAAGCTCAAATCAGAGCTTGAAGAGTTTACAGCCAGCGAGAGCTACGCCGAGGTGCATGGCGCTATTCCGCTTCCCGCTACTTTTGTTCGAGAAGTAGCGGAGTCGCTTTCCGGCAACGAGGGGTACACCTATGAACTCGTCAGCAAATGGAACATCAATCCGAATCAGAAGCTGAAAAACGAGTTTCAAACTCGTGCCTGGGAGCAGCTTTCGCAAAGCCCGGATTCGCCCTATTACGAATCTCTTCCGGATGGTGATGGCGCGACGATGAACTTTGCCGTGGCGGATGTGGCGAGTGTCCAGGCGTGCGTTGGATGCCATAACAAGCTCGAAAGCAGTCCCAAGAAAAATTTTCAGCTTGGAGACCTGATGGGCATGCTCGTCGTTTCGGCGCCAATTACGGATAACGCTGTGATGGCGAGCGCGGTGTTAGGAACACAGGACGCTGGCGAGCTGGCTTCAGTGAAGACGCGCGAGCTTTTTGAAGTGACCCAGGCAGCATTGCAGCGTGGGGGCGTAACGTATCTGGATGTTGGAATGACGAAGCCAATATCACTTCTAGCGAGCAAAGGTCAACAGATTCATGCAGGGCTTTCGGAAGTGGACGCGCTTTGGACAGCGCTGACAGAGACGATGGAGAAACTTGCGTCCGCCAAACCCGGCTCGTCGGACCTGTTCGCACACGCTGCGGCGGCTATCGACTTGAGCCAACAGGTTCTCACGAAGGCAAATCGTGTGGTGAGCACCTATCAGGCAAACAGTGACAGCAAGACAACCGTGCTGAAGACAATCGCACTTGTCGCAGGCGTCGTATCGCTGCTTATTTTCTTTATCTCACTGCGTTGGCTGAGTCGCGGGCTGCTGCGTCCTCTGGAAGAGGTTGTCGCGCTTGTTCAGAAGGTTGCTCAGGGTGATCTCACACAGTGTGCCACTGTTCGATCGAAGGACGAAATTGGAACGTTGTCCGCCGGAGTCAACGGCTTGGTGGATTCGCTGAAGTCGATGATTGGCGATGTTTCGTCGACGGCTCGTGAAGTCGCGAGCGCCGCGACTGAGCTCAGCGCGACAAATGAGGAGATGTCGGCGGGGATGCAGCAGCAGCAACGCCAGACAGCGGCTGTTTCGTCGGCGGTGGAAGAGATGGCGGCCTCCGTCACCGAGGTGGCGCGCAAGGCTGGCGAGGCTTCCGAGCAGTCCGCAGAAGCTGGGGCGAAGGCGTCTGAGGGAGGCGAGATCGTCTCGCAAACGGTCGCAGGCATGAACGCGATTAATGAAGAGGTCAGCGAATCCGCTCGCGCTGTTGGAGAGCTGGGCAAGCGGGGTGAGGAGATCGGCGAGATCATTTCTGTCATCAATGACATTGCGGATCAGACGAATCTGCTGGCTCTGAATGCAGCGATCGAGGCCGCCCGCGCGGGTGAGCATGGGCGAGGATTCGCGGTGGTTGCGGATGAAGTGCGCAAGCTCGCAGAGCGTACGCAGAAGGCGACGGAGGAGGTTGCCCGGTCGATCGAGGCGATCCAGCGCGAGACCTCGCAAGCCGTGGAGCGGATGCAATCCGGACGCGACCGTGTGGAGCGGGGTGTCGAGTTGGCAACGAGCGCGGGCGAGTCGCTACAGTCGATCGTCGCGAGCTCGCAAGGCGTGGCGGAGATGATTCAGTCCATCGCAGCCGCCGCAGGCGAACAAAGCGCAGCGAGCAATGAGGTTTCCAGGAATGTGGAAGCGATCAACGCGGTGACGAATGAGTCGGCTGAGGGAGTGCGTCAAGCGTCAGAGGCGGCGTCACAGCTCTCGCATAAAGCTGAGCAACTGCAATCTCTCGTCAGTCGTTTCAAGATTGACTGAGAACGGCAAGAAACACCGAACTGCTTAGAAAAGGGACGTCCGGCGACCACGACGGCGGGCGTTTCTTCTTTTTTCCGAGAGTAGGTCCGATAGCTGCCGGATGCTCCGGGAAAAATTGAAAACCAGCGGTTCGCATCCCGAACGAGATGGAAAGACCATCGTAAACTAGCCACGCAACCTACCCCCACCCCGGGGCTATACCGGGGGTAGGAACTTCGATCGTCCTACATTATTGAACGACCCGCCTTGGATCAGAGCGAATCCAGCCATGCTAATGACAGTTGTGAAATGGGTCGCCGGCCTAGGCCTGCTTTTTGTTCTTATCGTGGGAGGCGCTGGCGCCTTTCTTTACGGGCCGATCAAGGAGATGATTGCGCAGCAGCAGAACGGCCAGATGGGGACCGCGGTGCGTCTGGAGGCGATCGAATACGGGCGGCTGGTTCGCACTGTTAGCGCTCCCGGGCGGGTGATTCCGGAACGAGAGGTCAATATCTCGGCGCGGGTGTCGGCGAAGATCATGAGCATCACGGTTGAGCCGGGCGATTATCTGAACAAGGACGACCTGCTGGTTCAGCTTGAAGATCGGGACTTCCAGGCGGCGCTTGATTCGGCGACGGCCCGGCTGCGCGGAGAAGAAGCACGGCTCGAAGGCTCCCGCGCTTCATTCATCAACGCGACAGCGGAATGGGAACGGCAGGAAGCGCTCTTCGGGACGAATGATGTGAGCCGCTCCTCCCTTGATGCTGCGGAAGCGGAGCTTCGGCGCGCCGAGGCAAACCTGCGCGCCGCGGAGCAGAATGTGGACGTCGCCAAGGCGGAGGTTGTTCGCAACGAGGAGAACCTCAGCTACACGAAGATATTTTCGCCGCTCTCGGGATATGCGACGCGCGTCAACATGAAGGTCGGTGAGATCGCCCTTGGAACGAGCAACAACATCGGCAGCACAATCATGACGCTTGCGGACTTTTCGGAGATTGATGTCGTCGCGGAGGTCGATGAGAGCGACATCGCTCAGGTGAAGATCGGGCAGCCGGCGGGCATCTATATCAATGCTTTCGAGGATGATGTTTTCGAGGGAACCGTTGAGCTGATTGATCTGCTCAAGAGCACATCGCGTTCGGGATCGGACATCTTCGAGGTCCGTGTGAAGCTTCATGCGGGTGACGACAAACGTGTGTTTTTCGCAGGGCTCACCGCGAGCGTGGATATTGAAGTTGAAACACTGGAGGATGTGCTGATCGCGCCAAGCCAGGCGGTTCTGGATGTGCGCATTGATGAGTTGCCCGCGGAAACGAGGGATAGCGAATACATCAACCAGGACAAAACGTATGCCCGCGTTGTGTATGTCATTGAGGATGGCAAGGCGGTCGCCAAGCCTGTCGATGTTGGGACGAGCAACATCCGCATGACGGCGCTGAAGGGCGGCATTGAGCCCGGGCAGAAGGTCATCGCGGGGCCATATCGGGTGCTGGTTGATCTCAAGAATGGGGAAGCTGTTTACGACGAGAAACTCGACGACGATAAGAAGGACGCGACAGCCACTGGTGACGACAACGAGGGCAGCGCCTCTGAGGACAAGGCGGAATCAGCCGAGGCGGGCGCCACAGAAAATGAAGCGGCCGACGAGCAACCTTCCGAAACACAGGCGACGCAGCCAGAGGACACCAACAGCGGATCATGACTATTCGCATTCGCAACATGCGGAAGATCTACAAGATGGGCGTCGAGCGCATTCATGCGCTCGCGGGTGTCGATCTTGATATCGAACGCAATGAGTTCGTCGCGATCATGGGCGCCTCGGGCTCGGGGAAGTCCACGCTGATGAACATCCTTGGGTGTCTGGATCGGCCCACCAAGGGGTTTTATGAACTGAACGGGAAGTTGACGCACAAGATGGGCGCCGCTGAGCTTGCCGCTGTTCGCAACAAGGAAATTGGATTTGTTTTTCAGTCCTTTGAGTTGCTCCCCAGAGCGACAGCGTTGAAGAATGTCATGCTCCCGCTGCTGTATTCGAAGCGCGGATGGCAGGCGCGACGGGCTGCGAAGCGGGCGCTGGAGCGTGTAGGACTGTCGGATCGGATGAGGCATCGCCCGAATCAGCTTTCCGGCGGGCAAAAACAGCGTGTTGCGATCGCACGCGCGCTGGTCAATCAGCCCAGCATCATTCTCGCGGATGAGCCAACGGGAAACCTTGATTCAACCACGGGCGACGAAATCATCAAACTCTTTAATGAACTGCACCGAGAAGGGCAGACCATCGTGATCGTCACGCATGAGGAAGATATTGCTGGTCACGCTGAGCGCATTGTTCGCCTGCGCGATGGCAAGATCATCTCCGACATGCCAACGGCTGATGATCCGATTCATCGTCAGTGGGTCGAGCAAGCTGCAGCGAAGCTCACGTCGATCACCGACGATACCCGTGGCGCTGGTCCAGACGCCGCCCAACCCTTCGACGTGGCGACGACGTTCGTTGCGCTGGCTGATCGAGCGGAGGCGCCGGCATGATGTTCGTCCGCTTCTTCACGCAGACGGTTGTGTCGGCCCTTGGGCAGATCTGGGTCAACAAGTTGCGCGCGGTCCTGACGGCGCTTGGAATTATCATCGGCGTTGGCTCAATAACGGCTGTCATCGCTGCGCTTGAGGGAATGAAGACCAACATCCTGACGCAGTTTGAGTCGTTTGGCTCCGACACGATGTGGATTTGGGGTGAAGTTCCGCGCGAGCTGCGCGGCAAGATCCAATGGTCGCAGGTCCGCATCACGGTGGAGCAGGTTGAAGCGTTGCAGGAGCACTGCCAAACGATCGAAACTCTGACTCCCGTCACGAGCAACAGCTGGACGATTGAGAATGGCGACGTTGCGCTGGCTGGCATTCAGGTCACCGCGTTTCGCCCTGAGTGGCACGACATCGAGCGGCGCTATGTGATTCAGGGTCGCCAGTTTTCTTCTGTCGACGAGGAAACCCGCCGGCAGGTCTGTCTGGTTAATGAACAGGCAGTCAACGAGCTTCGCCTTGATCGCGATCCGGTGGGGGACTACATCACGGTCGATCGGCGTCGGTTCATGATTATCGGCATACTTGAAACCAAGGACTCCGGCGGAATGTTGCGCATGGGCGACGCCCAAACGGAAGTGTTCGTACCTTTTAGCACCGCCTTGAAGATGAATCAATGGACGTGGCCGTATCTGATGGCGAAGATCAAATCGCCGGATCTTATTGACGACGCAAAAGCTGAGGTTCGGTTTATCATGCGCAAAGCGCGCGAGCTTGAGCCGGGCACGCCGGACACGTTTGGCATTCAGGTTCTCCAGAATGCGATTGATCAGTTCAAGAAGGTCGCTTCGAGCATTACGCTCGTTGCGGGGGGCATTGTTGCGGTTTCGCTGCTCGTCGGTGGGATCGGCATCATGAATATCATGCTCGTCTCCGTCTCGGAGCGCACGCGCGAGATTGGCCTGCGCAAGGCTGTCGGAGCCCGGCCCGGGGTCATCATGATCCAGTTTCTCGTGGAGGCGGTGCTGCTCTGTGTTGTTGGCGGAGCAATTGGCATTGTTGTCGGGCAGGGTTTGACTGTCGCGATGCAACTCCTTTTCCCAGACACTCCCTTTGAGAGCGCTGAAATTCCAGCCTGGGCAATTTTACTCGCGTTCGCATTCAGTGGCAGTGTCGGCATCATTTTCGGAATATTCCCAGCCATCAAAGCCGCCCTGCTTAACCCCATCTCTGCACTGCGAAAGGATTGAGCTGCTCTGTCAGCCCAGCTTTCCCTAATGATTCGCTTTCTTATTCAAACTGTCGCCTCCGCATTCTCGCAATTGCAGAGCAACAAGCTCCGCGCGTTTTTAACGTCGCTGGGAATAATCGTCGGCGTCGCCTCAGTCACGAGCATCGTTGGCGCCATGACGGGGCTGAAACAGTTTGTCCTGAGTGAGTTTGAAACTATCGGCACGCGCTATGTCTATCTCGATGGACAGGTTCCGCCCTCCATGCGCGACAAGGTTTCCTGGCGCAAGGCGCAGCTCACCATGGAGGAGATCGAAGCGATCATGCAGCAGGCCGATGCTGTTGAACTGATCTCTCCGGTCTGGGCTGAGCGATTCCGCATTGAGAATGGTGAAGAAAGCATCGACAACGTGCGCGTTCAGGGCATCTGGCCTGAGTGGAACGATATCGAGAGCAGGGAGATCATCAGCGGCCGGCCTTTTACGCACACTGACAATGAACACAAGCAGCATGTTTGCATCATCAACGAGCGCGCCATCGAAGAGCTGGACCTCGATAAGGATCCGCTTGGTGATTTTATTTTCGTCGATGGACGAAGATTCCTGATTGTCGGAATCATCGAAACGAAGGAATTCAACCTCTTCGGGATGGGTGACGCGCAAACGGAAGTTTACATTCCCTTTGAGACAGCAAGGAAGATGGCGCCGCACCGGTGGATTCGGCATGCCTCGGCCCGGCTTGTCTCCGAGGATGTCGCTGACGACGCCAAAGCCCAGATTCGCTTCATTCTTCGAAAGATGCGCGGACTCACCCCAGATGATGAGGACACTTTTATTGTCGAGGTGCTCCAGGGATACATTGATCAGTTCAAGGGAATGGCGTCTGCTCTGACAGCGATCGCGGGCGGCATCGTTGCGATCTCGTTGCTTGTCGGCGGGATTGGCATCATGAACATCATGCTTGTCTCCGTTTCTGAGCGCACGCGCGAGATCGGGCTGCGTAAAGCTGTTGGCGCCCGCCCTGCAGTTATTCTGACTCAGTTTTTGGTCGAAGCCGTCGTGCTGTGCCTCTTTGGCGGATACCTTGGCGTGGCGATCGGGCAAGGAGCCGTCGTAGCGCTCAACGCATTTTCTCCACTCGATGGGGCGCAGGTTCCGATGTGGGCCATCGTCCTCGCATTCGTCTTCAGCGCCGGTGTCGGCGTGATATTTGGCATGTTCCCCGCAATCAAAGCCTCAAGACTTGACCCGATCGAAGCGCTCCGACATGAATAAACGCACTGCTCCGCTCGCGGCCCTCACTGTCATCTCACTTGTCTTCGCATCAGGATGCAAAAACCCGCTATTCCCGCATCCCGATGATTATGGTCCGGCTGTGCCCATTCAGCGCACACGATCCATCGATCGACTTCCTCTTAATATGTACGCCGACCTCGATGAAGCGATTCGCGCGGAAGAGCGCGATCCATTGTCGCGTCCCGCGAGTCGATTTGAGGGTATGGAGTCGGTCAATCTCACGCTGGCGGAGGTGCGAGCATGGACGCTCGAGAACAACCTGGACATCAAAGTCGCATTGATTGAACCCACGATTGCGAACGAGCGTCTTTCCGAAGAAGATGCGGCGTTTGAATCGCTCTTCTTTGCCAACTACCGCCATATAGAAACCGATCAGCCCACCGCAACATCATTGGTTGGTTCACAAATCGAGCAGGACAGCGTCGATTTGGGTGTGCGTATTCCATTGCGCACAGGCGGAAGCGCCCAGGTGCGCCTCCCCTTCAGCGAGACACAGACCAACAATCCGTTTTCAACATTAAATCCTTCAGCTACCGCCGACCTGGAGTTCTCTATCACCCAGCCGCTGCTCCGCGGCGCCGGGCGTCGAGCCAACACACACTCCATCCGCATCGCCGCGCTTCAGGAAGGCATTGAAGAGTCTCGCACGAAACTCGAAGTGATCCGGCAACTCGCCGCCGCCGACCGATCGTACTGGCGGTTATACGCCGCGCGCCGCGCTTTAGAAGTGGCGCAGCAGCAGTATGAACTAGCTGTTTCCCAGCTCGAGCGCGCCCGCAGACAATCCCGCGCCGGCGCCGTCGCCGAGGTTGAAGTGACACGAGCTGAAGAAGGTGTCGCGCAACGCCTCGAGTCCATCATCATCGCGGAGAACAGCGTTCTTGATCAGCAGCGAGAGTTGAAACGCATTATCAATGTCGCGGGGCTGGACATGCGCTCACCGACCGTCCTTATTACTGCTTCGGACCCCGACCCGATTCCCTTTGACCTTGATAAAGATGCTCTCGTCGAGGAGGCGCTTATCGGCCGGATGGAGCTTCTGGAACTCGAGCTCCAGCTCGCGATCGACCAAAGCACGATTCAGTTCAACAAGAACCTCGCCCTCCCGCTCTTCACATTGGACTACACCTTCAACGTCAACGGACTTGGTGGCGACGTCAACGAAGCGTTGGGCCAGACCAGAGATTTTGACTTTGAAGACTGGAACCTCGGACTTTCAGCGGAGATTCCGCTTGGAAATGAAGCCGCCCGTTCGCGCGTTGAACAAGCGGTCTTGCGCCGCCTCCAGCGCCTCGCGACACGCGAAGCTCGCGAACTCGTTGTGACGCGCGAGGTGCTCGACGCGATCGACCAGATCGAGGCCGGCTGGCAACGCGTCCTGGCCGCGAGGCAGTCCGCCATCCTCGCGGGTCGCACTTTCGTCGCAGAACAGCGTCAGTTTGATGTGGGCGCTTCAACCAGCACGGATGTACTTGACGCAGCGACGCGCCTGGCTGACGCTCAACTTGGTGAAATTCGCGCCCTGACCGAATACGAGATCGGCCAGGTTGACCTCGCCTTCGCGACGGGCACGCTGCTCGGCGCCGCCCGTGTCTCCTGGATGCCACTCGACCCCAGGCCCGTTCCCGATTATCCGCGCGGCTACGTCCCTCCGGTTGAAGATGGCGAGTTGCCGTAAGAAGACGAACTTAGCAAATCATCCGTTTCGTTCCGCGTGGATTCTTCACTCTGCGAAGAGTGCGTCCACATACGCTTCCGGCTCGAATGGCTCTACGTCGTCAGGCGTTTCACCGACGCCGATGAACTTGACCGGAATGTCTGTCTGTTCGCGGATCGCAATGACGGCGCCCCCCTTCGCGGTTCCGTCGAGCTTGGAGAGGAAAAGCCCAGTCACGCCAATCGCCTCGGTGAAATGCGCGGCTTGGCGCAGAGCGTTCTGCCCGGTCGTCGCATCAAGAACCAGCAGCACCTCGTGAGGCGCGCCTTCGATGCGCTTGGCGGTCACGCTGCGAATCTTTGTAAGTTGTCGCATGAGCGGATCCTGTGTATGCAAACGCCCAGCGGTGTCAATCAGCAGCACATCCACGCCACGCGCTTTGGCTGCCTCACAAGCGTCAAAAGCAACTGCGGCGGGATCCCCCCCCTGCTGCCCCTTGATAACTTCAACGCCAAGACGATCTGACCAAATTTCAAGCTGGCGCACCGCGCCGGCGCGGAAGGTGTCACAAGCAGCAAGCAGGACAGTTTTGCCATCATCGCGCAGCGCCTTGGCGATCTTCGCGACACTCGTTGTCTTGCCCGAGCCATTGACGCCCGCAACGAGAATTACCGTCGTCGCCTTGGAGCCGTCGGCGCGCGGAGGGGCGAAGTGAATTCGCCGATCCGACTCCGGCCACAACGCTTTGATCTCACGCTTCAGATGAGCGAGCGCGTCTTCCCCACTGGTGGCGCGTCCAGCTTTGTAATCAGCGCGTAGAGAGTCAATGAGTCTTCGCGTCGTTTGAACGCCGACATCCGCCTGAATCAGGCGTGACTCGATTTCGCCGATCAACTGTTCGTCGAGCGTGCGCCCCGACAACATGGATCGCAACGAACCAACAAACGATTCGCGCGTCCGTGCCAGCCCCTTGGTAATCCTGGAAACTACAGACTTAAACAGCGCCATTGACTTACGAACTCCCTGCAGCCGGCTTTTCTGCGCTCGGCAACTCGGCTTGATTCTCCCCTTCAACAGCGTCCGCATCGCTCTCGCGCAAGACGCGCTTAAGCACCTTGTCCAGCACGCCATTCACAAACGCCGGGGATCGCTCTGTGCTGTACCGCTTCGCGAGCTCCACCGCTTCATTGACCGCGACTTTCGGCTGACTCACGCCCGATGTCATTTCATAATGCGCCAGCCTCAAAATCGCGCGATCGACACCCGGCTGACGATGCGCCGGCCACGTTGGCGCCAGCTCTCGAACCGCCTGATCTGCAGCACGTCGATCGCCAAAGGCTGCGAGCGCAAGCTCCATGGCGCGCTCTACGTCCTGTTCGGACCGATCTTCGTGCTCGAGCAGCGCCATGCGCACAGACTCTGCATCATCTTCCATGCGCACATCAAGTTGGAAGATCGCTTCAAACGCCAGCCGTCGGATGTTCCGCGGGATATTCTTGTTCATCCGACAGCTACCTTTACGTCAAAGAAAAACACATCAACTGCGTCGATTATACCGGCCCAGCAGCGTCGATTCGGAGCTTTTTAAGAAGCCTCGCGGTTTCCACCGCCGCCCCCATCGCTTCAATGCCCTTATTGCTCACCGAGTGCTTGTTTCCAGTAGATATCGATCGCGCCTCCACATCGCCGATAGGCTGGGATCGCGCTTGCGCTTGTTCATAGGTATCAACGGTGAGCAGGCCGAACGCAATCGCCTTCACAGTGCGCATGCTCAGTTCGGCGAGAGAGCGAGCGACAGAATCGCCGATCACCTGATCGTGCCTCGTTTCGCCACGAATCAGGCACCCGAGGGCGACGACGGCATCGATATCCGCCCGTTGCGCCGCGACAGCTGCGAGCACCGGAAGCTCAAAGGCGCCGGGCGCGGAGATCACCAGCAGATCGCCCGGCGAGCCTCCCCGCTGAATGAACTCATGGATGGCGCCATCGCGCAGATTATTCGTAATGGCGCCGTTGTATTGACTCACAACGATAGCGATGCGCAACCCTGTTGCGGCGCCATCAGTTTCGATCTGTCGAAGTTCTTCCATCATCGGACTGCGATCTTAGGCATGCTGCTCTCCAATCGCCTCGCGCAACGGTCCAATGTGCTTCTCATAGTTTTGCCACCGGTCGATCGAACTTGAATACACAGGGCGGCGGACCTGATCCACACTGGCTGTATGGGCGACACGTTTGTTCTCGTAAAACTCAAGACACGCATCGTCCCACTCCAGTCCGACGAACTCCACAAGGCGTCGGCTTTGTGATTCCTGCTCGGCGACGAGCTGCTCGTACTGGACATCGAGAATGTCTATATCCAGCACTTCCTGCCAATGCTGCATACGTCGTTCATAGGCGCGGAAAAACCGTCCGAGTGTTGTCAGATCATTGGTAAGCGTCAGTTCGCCGCCGAACCCCTGGAAATAGCATGACAAGCATGTGTCCAGAGGGTCGCGCTTACAATGAATCACATTTGCGCCGGGAAAAAGAAAGGAGATGTGTCCAAGATTGAGAAAGTTCAAGGGCAGCTTGTCAGTAATACGGACCGCCTCCCGGGAAAGCTTCTTGAGCTCCTGTAAGTATTTGCGGGCAGCGCGATCAACCGCGCCTTGTGTGAGCAGCGAAAGATCATCCACCCGGCGGCCATCCTCTTGCTTCGGCCGAAGGTTCTGCAGAACGCGCGGCAGCAGCGCCAGCTCCCCTCCCCCGTGCGCTTCCGGATGGCTCGCGAGTATCTGCTCCACCAGCGTCGTCCCCGATCGCGGCATGCCCAGGATAAAGACGGGTGTCTCGTCAATACGCTGCGCCTGTGGGATTTTCGCGACAGCCTCCCGGGTCCATGTCGCGATCACCTCGTCCGTTTGCTTTCCGTAGGCGTCCGGATCGATTCGCGGCTTCTGAAGATTGTTGGCTTCGACGAACGCTTGCCACGCTCGATCGTATTCTCCCAATGCGTCGAGCAGGGCGCCAAGCTGATAGAGCATCATGGATCGCCCGATCCGAGGCAGCCGGTCATCCGCGAGCGCGCGCTCAAGCGCATCCACTCCTTCCTGATAACGCTTCATCGGCAGGCACAATCGCCCGAAGATCAGCGCCGCTTCATGCTCTCCTGTGCGCAGCTTTCCTCCCTTGACGAGCGGCGTCAGCAGCTCGTACGCCTGCTCACGCTCCCCCATCGCACGAAGCGTTTCCCCCTTGCGCGCCAAGGATAAAGCATCGCCCGGCTTGATCTTCAGCGCTCGATCGCAGGCGCCAATCGCTTCCTCAAACCGGCCTTCATATTGATGGCACTTGGACAACTCCAGATGTATGGCGCCGACGGACGGCGCGGCCCGGAGCGCCTGGTTGAGCGATCTCTTGGCTTCATCGAAGCGATTGAGCTGAACATTGGCTCGTCCGAGTTCAAAGAGCAGTTCGGCGTTGCGCGCATTTTTTGCGACCAGCGGCGAAAGCGTGCGCACCACACCCGCAAAATCACCGACCTGCAGCCTCGCCCGCGCCTCGCGCAGCCCGGCCTGCACCCTGGATGATCCTTGCGCTTGCATGAGCCGGGCATTCTAGGTCCAGCCGAGAATTATTCACTGGGCGTCAGATCCGGGCGCCATTTCAGCCAGGACTCATCGACTTCACCAGCTAGTTCAAAGCGATGTCCTGCTTCAACGATCGCTCCGGGATTCTTCGGCGTGGCAAAGCCGACCCCGCCTGTCAAGATCGCCTGAAGTGACTCCGCCTGCACGCTGAATCCGCTGAACCCTAGATTCATTCCGATGCCTCCTGCGTTCCAGAATCGCGAGTTTTCCCGCACCAAATGGGCGAAGTCCGCCTGGATGCGCACATGCACCTCCACCCGCTGACCACTTGTCGTCAGACCAACCTCGATCACCTCGCCGACGGGGATGTCGCGGTAGGTGATCGGCGAGCCCTCCTGCACTGAACCGGCAGCACTGGCTTCGAGAATGAGCTGCAGATCGTTCTCAGCCTGGACGGATGTCATCGGGGGCTGGGGTAAGCCTTCAAAGACGTGCTGCTCTACCCCGGAGCCGGGTGCGACCTGAATGTATCTGGGGCCGAGGAGGGTTTCGACACCGGCGATGCGGGTCAGGCTCAACTCCGGGCGCACGATCCAGAATCTTGAGCCATCAACAGCAAGGCCGGCGGATTCGTGCTTGAGTCGCACGATCACATCGACACCTGCCAGGTTTTCGGTCAGCTTGACGGTTTCAACTGCTCCCACTTCGACGCCACGAAAGACGAGCGGGTCGTTGGGTTTGAGGTCGTGCCCATGATCGAAGCGGATTGTAACTGCTGGTCCGCGCGTCGCGACTGTGTCGTACACCAAAAATGCCACGATGACGAGGGCTGCGATCGGCACAAGCCATGCGAATGAGAATCGCCTGGCTGGAGCGATGACCGCCTTGGGCACGGCGGGTGTGTCGTGTTCATTTCCTGTGCGCACAGCGTCAGTTCGATTCGTCATCCCTGCTCCTCCCAGATTGAAGCTGGATCAAAAGTCGCTGACGAGAGCATGCTGAGGCCCACCACCAGCGCAAAGGCGAGCGCCCCCGGCCCCGGATGCACATCGACCCAGTCCCCGAGCTTGACGGCTGCGACCAGCACCGCGACGAGGAGGACGTCGATCATCCCCCACTTGCCCAGCCAGTCGATCGCACGGTAGGCGAGCACCTGATGCGAGCGCTCCATCCAGCCGGGCCTGGCGCAGAGCGCAAAAATCCCGAAGACTTTCCCCAGTGGAATCAGGATGGAACACACAAAGATGATCGCAGCGATCACATACCGTCCTTCGCGAGCCATGGAGACGACGCCGGACCAGATTGTCGATTTGTTGATATGCCCCATCTGCTCGATCTCAAGCACGGGGAGCGCCATCGCGAGCGGGTAGAGGATCAATGCCGCCAAAGCAAAGGCCGCAGCCCATGCACAGCTTCGGGGCGTCCTGGCATGCTTGATGGTGTCCGCGCAGCGAGGGCAGCGCGCGACCTGCCCTCGCACCGGCGCCGCCGGCATTTGCACCACCAGCCCGCACGAATGGCAGGCCCGAAGTCGAGTAGCGTCCAAAGAAGCCATATCCACAGCTTACTCCGATCTGCGGCGGCCCTCTTCCACAGCTCCGCGCGACTGTCTGCGGAGCATTCGGTATCCTCGCTCCCCGCACCTGCCGATAGAAACAGTCAGATTCGATCGCATGAGATGACCATACCCATGATCAAACGCATTCTTGTCACAGGCGGAGCCGGCTTCCTCGGGAGCCATCTGTGCGATCGACTCGTCGAGTTGGGCCATGACGTCATTTGTCTGGATAACTTCTTTACGAGTCAAAAATCGAATATCGTTCACCTGCTTGACAGGCCGAACTTCGAGTTGATCCGCCATGATGTGACGCACCCGATTTGGCTTGAGGTGGATCAGGTCTACAACCTGGCCTGTCCGGCGGCGCCGGGGCATTACCAGTTTAACCCGATCAAGACGATCAAGACCTCAGTGATGGGCGCGATCAACATGCTCGGGCTTGCGAAGCGCTGCCATGCGCGCATTCTGCAGGCTTCCACCAGCGAAGTGTACGGCGATCCTGAAATCCACCCGCAGCCTGAGTCATACAGGGGGAATGTGAATCCGATCGGCACGCGCGCATGCTATGACGAAGGCAAGCGAGCTGCGGAAACTCTTTTCTTTGACTACCAGCGTCAGAACCGCATCGATATCCGCGTTGTGCGCATTTTCAACACTTACGGCCCGCGCATGCACCCGTACGATGGTCGGGTCGTTTCCAACTTTATTCGCCAGGCGCTCGCGGGCGAAGACATCACGATGTACGGCGACGGCTCGCAGACTCGGTCATTTTGCTACTGCGATGACATGGTTGATGGCTTCATACGCATGATGGAGAATGAGACTGGTTTCCACGGACCTGTCAATATCGGAAATCCTGACGAGTTCACCATCCGCCAGCTAGCGGAGATGGTCATAGAGATGACGGGGGCATCATCCAATCTCGTGACCCAGCCTCTCCCCGAGGACGATCCCACGCAACGCCAGCCGGTCATTGACCTTGCTCGCGAGAAGCTGGCTTGGTCCCCCAGGACCCCGCTGTCGCAAGGGTTGGTCCGCACAATAGAGTGGTTTCGCACGATTGATATGTCTGAGTATCGGCCGCCCACGCCGAACTACTAACCATCGCCTACCGTAAGGTTGATGTCATGTTTTTGTTGAATCAGCACGATTGAACCGCCTCCGCTTGTCAGCGGATCGCCTGATGAAGATGGAGCATAAGAAGCAATGAAGCTCACGATGGTTGGCGCCGGCTATGTCGGCCTTGTGACGGGAACGTGCTTTGCCAACACCGGCAATGAAGTGGTCATCCTTGATGTCGCTCGATCCAAGATTGACACGTTGCGCAAAGGCGAGTGCCCGATCTGGGAGCCGGGGCTGACCGAGATGATGCGGTCAAACGTTAAGGCCGGCCGGCTGTCATTTACGACCGACGCTGAAGAGGCCTATTCCGACGCTGACATGATCTTCATCTGTGTCGGAACACCCTCTGATGAAGAAGGGCACGCCGATCTGAAGTACGTCTTCTCCGTTGCGGATGACATCGCTGCCTACATCAAGAAACACGGCGTCGGCGAGACGAAGAAACTTGTTGTGGTCAAATCCACAGTTCCGGTCGGCACGACGCTTGAGGTCAAGGAGCGCATCGCCGCGGTGGTTGGCGAAGACGCATTTGATGTGGCTGACAACCCAGAGTTCCTTAAAGAAGGGGCTGCGATCGCTGACTTCACCAAGCCCGATCGCGTTGTGTGCGGCGTCGAGAATAAGCGCGCGGGCGATCTTCTGACTGAACTCTACGAGCCATACTGCCGGCAGGGGCACCCCATTTTCATTATGGACATCCGCTCCAGTGAGATGGTGAAGTACGCATCGAACAACTTCCTCGCCACCAAGATCAGTTTCATCAATGAAATGGCCCGGCTGTGCGAGGCGTATGGCGCTGACATCGCCCGCGTGCGCGAAGGCATGTGCTCCGATTCGCGCATCGGAAACCAGTTCCTTCATCCGGGCCTCGGGTACGGCGGCTCGTGCTTTCCCAAAGACACGCTCGCGTGCATTTCCATGGGCAAGCGAGCCGGAACACCCATAGATCTCTCGCAGGCAGTTCATGATGTCAACCAGGAGCAGCGCCGCGCCTTCTTCGCCAAGATCGAGCGCCACTTTGAGCCCGAAGGCGGGCTGACAGGAAAGAAACTTGCTTTCTGGGGGATCGCGTTCAAGCCCAACACTGATGACATTCGCGAGGCGCCTTCGATCACCTTGATGACCCTGGCCTTAAATGCGGGCGTCGCCCTTCGCGCCCATGATCCGGTCGCGATGCCCAACGCCCGGGCTGAAATGACGGGGGACATCAGTTGGCATGAGGACATGTACGACGCGCTGAAGGGCGCCGACGCGCTGGTTATTTGTACAGACTGGGATGAGTTCAAGTCTCCAGATTTTGCGCGCATGCGAACGTTGCTTGGTGGGCCGGTGATCTTTGACGGCCGCAATCTGTATCAGCACAGCCAGATGTCGAGAACCGGGTTCACGTATTACTCGGTGGGGCGTCCGGCGCTGCGGGCAGACACCGTTATGACTTCAGGCTGAGGAGCGTCACTCCCAGAAGAATTGCGGCAAGCATTGCAGGCCCGATCGGCGCCCAAGCGGGCATGTGCGGCGTCTCATGAGTTTCATCCGCACTGCGGGCGACTGTTGTGGCCATCAGGATGAGCAGGAGCAACAGGAAGGGCTCGTAGTAGCGCTGCCATGCCAGGGCGGTCACCGCCTGAGCCGCAACAAAACCGGCGAACGCTGCTGAAAAAATCCAGCGCTCGCGCTTCGGCAGCGCGACGAACCAAAGACCCGCGAGAAGCCCGCCAGCTGCCCCCAGTCCGATGATCACCGGCGAACGATCCGCGAACGTTGGGAGCTTGGCGACGATGTTCCAAATGCCGCTCCATCGCCCGGCGTCTTTGTCGTAGGTCGAAAGTGGAATCCCAGCCAGAAGCAAGCCAGCCGCCGTCATGACAACCGGCACGCCGAGCCGCCACCCGCGTTTACGCAGCGCCACGTGAATCGTCGGTATGAGATAGCCAGCGAAGAACACACCAAAGGCGCCGAAAAATGCAAGAATTGTCCCGGGAATAATGGGATTCCCTCCGGCGACATCGAGTTGTCCTGTACCCCCTTCGGGGCGAAAGCTGTTCACCTGAAACATCGGCGGCGCCAATCCGTCCCAAAGCCAGATGAAGTATCCAAGCATGAGAAACGCAGGAACTGATGCGCACATCGCCATCGCCACGCGTCCCAGGCGCGCGTCTATGCGCTCGCCAGTGAACAATCCGTTTTCAGCAGATTTGTCGCCCATCCACGCCGCCGCCCACAATGCTGCGCTTACCCAAACGTGAATTTGCCGTGTCAAGGTGAGCAGCGTCAGCACGATGGCCGCGACGATAAGCCATTTCCCCGTCAGGCGCGGGCGCAGCGCAAGAAGAAGAATGGAAAGCACGCCCCACCACGCTGCGTTGTCAGGCAGAAGCCAAGCTCCGGCCGAAAACACATACAGCGAACACACCATCGGCAGGCATAGCGCGATGGCTTCCTTCCACCCTCGACGGCGGCCCACCCATAGCGCTAGCGTGGTCAACAAACCGATCGTAAACGTTGCGCCAGCCAGTCGAAGGCTGCGGACATCCTCCGTCACATAAACGTGAACTGCAGCGACTAGTGTGTGGTACAGGGGCGTCGTCGCGGATTCATAGTCTGAAAAATCAATGGCCGGCCATTCACTGGCAAATCCTTCAATCGCGACCAGATGCCAGCGATTCTGATCTCCCGCGGGCCGTTTGGCGACGTGCCCGCTCAGGATGACCACTGACGCCGCCATCATGAAGGCAGCAACGATGACGCCCGCCACCAGCTTCGGCCTTCTGGCGCCTAGACCAGCTCTCTTTTTGTTGTCTTGACTCGCCAATCAGCTCGCCCTCTCAAAGACGCACAACTCGTGCTTGTACCACACCCGCCAGGCCTGCTCGAAAGAAACCTCGCGCAGGCCTGCTGCCTGGGCCCATTCTCGCACATCATTCATTGGCACGAAGTGAATGCGCTCTCGCGCAATCAGCAGATCATGGGCCCGACTCGCCCATGCTGTCCAGAATGGCTTCATCGCCATGTCCTTGTACACCAGCCGCCCGCCTGGCCCGACGCGCGACGCCGCCTCCTGAAAGACCCCCTGCTGGGCGCCGGGCGCAACGTGGTGCATCAGATCAACCATGGTGACAACATCAAACTGACCCTGCGGAAATCCGGCGCTCGCGTCACGTTGCTCGAATGTGAGGTTGGCGCTGCATTGCTTCTGGGCTCGCCTGGCCATCTGTTGTGCGAGTTTGATTGCGTCTTGTGACGCATCAAATCCGTACCCCTCTCGAATCCGACCCGACGCAACGAGGAGGCCGAGCAACAGCCCGCCGCCGCACCCGACATCGAGCGTTCTGGCGCCCACGGGCGTCGCGTCGATCAAGCTATCAAAGGGGCAAATGTAAGGCCTCCAGTGCTGCAGCTTCCTCAGCAGCCCCGACCCTTCTCCATAGAGTTTACGCGCCATCGCAGCATGGGCCTTCGCTCCGCGGACGCTGTGCTGGGGCCTGTGGTCGATCGCATCGCTGCCGGTCGCGCGGTGTCCCTCAATCTTCTCATTCGCCGTTTCAGCTACGATTCCGACCCTCCGATCCAAGTACCCACCATGCTGACACTTCTTCTCAAACGAATCATGGCGGCGATGCACCGCCCTGTCTACGAGAGCCGCCTCCGCGCTCTCACCTCCCGCATCGCTCCCCACCTCAGGGCGAACGACCTTGTCCTCGACGTTGGGTGCGGTTCGGGGACGCTTGGCTCAGCCCTCCTGAGCGCTCCCGACTCCCCGGACAATCTCACAGTTGAAGGTCTCGAACGCGTCCGGCGCGGCGGCGAGCCCATCTTCGTCCACGCTTACGACGGCGGCGATTTTCCCTTCGAGGATGACTCCTTCGATGTCGTCATCATCGCGGATGTCCTTCACCATGAAGACAAGCCGGACGAGTTGCTCGTTCAGTGCGCACGCGTCGCCCGAAGGCTCGTCATCGTGAAGGATCATCAGGTGGTGGGTCTGCTGGCGCAAAAACGCATTTCTTTCATAGACTGGGCTGCCAATGCCCCGTACGGCGTCCCATGCCTGTATCGCTACAACACGCCGGAGCAGTGGAGCGACATTCGCCAACGGCTCGCGCTTACGAATGTCGAAGTGGTACCTCGGATGCGTGTGTATCCGCCGATCTTCGAGTTTTTCTTTGGTGGCGCCCTCCAACACTTCGCGGTTCTCGCCCCCGAAGGCTCCACTCTCGCTCAGCCCAGCGCCTCCGAACGCCCCATCCCTCCCAAAATCTAGTCTTCGGGCTGTGGCCAGCCTCCCCGAGCGACCGAAGAGAACCTCCGGCTCATCCCCGGCGTATTGCCGGAGTCCGCCCCTTGACCCATGACCACTGAATCCACCCAACCCGCCGATCGCTCCCTCGTGATCAGTCTCATCCGTCTGGCGCGCCCGCATCAGTGGACCAAGAGTGCGTTCGTGCTCATCGGTCCTGCCTACGGGCTCGCCGCCATCGATCTGCCGCTCTCCACAGTCATCACTCAGGCTCTTGCAGCGGCGATTGCCTTCGCTCTCGCATCGAGCGGCTGTTATGTCGTGAATGACATTCTTGATGTTGAGCAGGATCGCGCTCACCCGCGCAAGCGACGCCGGCCGATTGCATCGGGCGCCGTTTCCGTGCGCGCCGGAGTTCTCTTTACTGTGTTTCTCTACGTTGCCGCCTCGATCACCGTCTTCGCGATTCGCCCGGAATTTCGTGTGCCGGTCGGCGCGACTCTTTTCATCTACGTTGCCAACGTGCTGATCTATTCCACAGCGCTCAAGCACATTCTTATCGCTGACGTCATGTCCCTTTCGCTCGGCTTTGTGTTGCGAGTTGTCGGCGGATGCGCGGCGCTGGGCATCTCCCCCACGATTTGGCTCCTCAACACAACCTTTTTTCTCTCGATGTTTCTCGCCTTCGGGAAGCGACTCGGCGAACGCCGCAGCCTTGGTAAAGAAGCCACTCTGACGCGCAAGGTTCAGGCTCTCTACAACGACAATCTGCTCGAGATGGCTGTCGTCGTGACGGCGGTCGCCACGCTGGGCGGCTACACAGCGTATGTGCAGGACCAGTCCGAGTCCGTCCGGTTTGAGGACATATACTCACTATTCCTCTGGCTGCCTGTCCTTCCGGCGACGTTTGGGCTCTTTCGCTGCATCGTCCTGCTCGAACAGGGCAAATATGACGATCCGACGGAGCTCGGCATCCGAGATCGCCCGTTCCAGTTGGCGGCGCTGGTCTTCGCTGTTCTGACTGTGGCGATCATTTGGCGCTACCGTATGGGCTGAATCGAGGCTGTGCCTGAAGACTTTCGCCCGAGCCATCCGAGATCGGAATTGCCCCTCATCACCCAGGATCCCACCGATTTTCTTTCGTTCTGGCAAGATTCCACTCCTTTTGCCAGACTCTCACTCAACCTGGGTCCGGTATGGACCGTAAACGTATAAAGAACGTCAAACAGAAGCGCTCGGTGATGGCTCCTTAGCAGCAACGCCCACTCGGCCATGCTGCCCCTTTCCATCTCGGCGCTCGTGAACACCCCGTAGGAGCAAAAGACAATGCCGAGAAAATGGAAAACCCCCCCAGCCCTGACGCTGGGCGCCACGGTGGCAGCGCTCGCGCTAGCCGCCCACGCGACCCAGTCTTACGCCCACGATGATGGTCAAACCGATCAAATCCCCGCTGAGATCGCAGCACGCATGGCCCAGATGATGGGCGGCGGCGGTCCGGGCGGCGATGCCGATGAGGAGTTCCCACCCTTTGAGGAAGTCTCCAAGGATTACGAGAAGGTTGTCACCGGACCCAGTGATCAACGCACCTTCTACTCCCTCTGGGTTCGTAAGAAGGACGGTCAGGTTCTTGCAGAGCTCCCCGGCAACTTTGAGAGCCAGAAAGTCTTTCTCGCCTACACGCTCTCGGCAGGCAATCCCTTCGCAGGCATCCAGCTCGGCGACATGTACGGCTCCTTCAAGCGCTATGACAAGCAGGTCGCTTTCATCCAACCCAACCTCACTGTGCGCACGACCGGCGACTCCGAGTCTCGCGCCGGGCTAAACCGGGTCTTTACAGACCGTGTGCTGTTCACAGCCCCCATCGTCACGATGGGCCCTTCGGGCGGCCCGGTCGTTGACCTTGATGGCATGTTCATCGGACAGGCGATGAAGTTCTTCGGCCCGCAGGCGATGGGCGCCAACTCAAGCCTCGCTCGCATCGCGAAGGCCAAGGCCTTCCCCCACAACATCGAACTGGCATTCGACGTGCCCGACCGCTCGGGCACCATCGTCACGATGCACTATTCCATGCGGCATATGCCGAAGGATCCTTCGTATCGCCCGCGCACAGCGGACGAGCGTGTCGGCTACTTCACTACTGCGTATCAGGATGTCGGTGAGCCCAGCGATCAAACGCCGTGGCGCCGGTACATCAACCGCTGGAAACTCGAAAAGGCTGATTCGGACCTGAAGATGAGCCCCCCCAAAGAGCCCATCATTTTCTATATCGAGCACACCACCCCCATCCGCTACCGCAGGTGGGTTCGCGATGGCGTGCTTGAGTGGAATAAAGCTTTCGAAAAGGTTGGGATTGTCAATGCAGTGGAGGTCTATCAGCAGGACTCGCGCACCGGGGCCCATATGGAGAAAGACCCCGAGGATGCGCGCTACAACTTCGTCATGTGGACCAACGCGCCAATCGGCTTCGCGATCGGCCCGTCACGTCCGCATCCGGAAACCGGACAGATTCTTGATGCTGATGTCGTCATGAGTGAAGGCTTCGTCCGAAGCTATGTTCGCTCCTGGCGTCAGCTTCTCACCGAAACAGCGATGGAGGGCTTCTCACCTGAGACGCTCGCCTGGCTCGATACGCGCCCGCAGTGGGATCCACGTCTGCGTATGGCTGATCCCGCTGAGCGCGATCGCATTCTTTCTGATCGCATCATGCGCCGCGCCCACCATGGGCACGAGCCCTTCGCGGGCCATCCGGCCGCCAACTCCGACCCGCTCCTGATCGGCGACGATCAATATGACGGATTGCACGGCAGGATTAGTCAGGTCAACGGCATGTGCATGGCGCCTGCGTTCCGCAGTCTTGACATCGCACTCTTCAGAATGGCGCCCTTCCTCTTCAATGATCTCGCTGCTGTCGGAACCGGCGACACAGAAGATGAAAAGAAGAAAGAAGAGATCCTCAAGCAGCTCGAATCGCTTGGTATTCCCGATGAACTCAAGGACATGGTCATGTCCAAGATGGCTGAGGAAATGCCTGAGGATGTCGAGCACGTTGCCGCAAACGACTCTGACGAGTCTGAAGACGAAGCGGACGGCGGTCACGGCGATGAAGAGGGTATGCTCGACGGCGTCCCCGAGAACTTCATCGGGCCGCTGATCAAGGACGTCATCATGCACGAGATCGGTCACGTTCTCGGTCTGCGTCACAACTTCAAAGCTTCGACGGTTCACTCGCTGGCGGAAATCAACTCCGAAGACGTGATCGGCAAGCCTCAGACCGGCTCGGTCATGGATTACAACCCGATCAATATCAACGTTGGCGATGGACCCGTCCAGGGCGACTACGCCATGGTCACTGTTGGTCCTTATGACATGTGGGCGATCGAGTACGGCTATACGTCGGACAAGGGCAAGCTCAAGGACATTCTCAGCCGCGTGGCTGATGAGGATCTTCCCTACGCGACTGACGAAGACACCTGGGGCCCGGATCCCCGCGCCCGTCGCTTTGATTTCGGCGCCAATCCGCTTGACTACGCGAAGTCCCAGATGCGGCTTGTCAAGGATCTCCGCGGCAAGCTCATCGAGAAGACCATCGAAGACGGCGAAAGCTGGTCCAAGGTCACGGATGGCTACAACCTCCTGCTCGGACGCCATCTCGGCGCGGTCAGCGTGGCTGCGAACTGGGTCGGCGGCTCCTACCTCAACCGTGACAAGAAGGGCGACCCGGGCGACCGCGATCCCATTGAGGACATTCCCGCTGCCCAGCAGCGCGATGCGCTCAACTTCGTCATCAAGAACACCTTCCGTGATGATTCATTCGCGTTGTCGTCGGATCTGCTTCGGAAGATGTCCCTCGACAAGTGGTGGGATGGCGGCGGCTTCAACTCGATCTTCGCCGACCCCACGTGGCCTGTTCACAGCCGAATCCTTGCGGTTCAGTCCGCGGCGCTCACCATGGTTATGAATCCAACGACCCTCGGTCGTGTCTATGACAATGAGTACCGCGTGCCTGCGGGCGAAGACGCTGTCACGCTTCCCGAGGTGATGTTCTCGATCTCCGATGAAATCTGGTCCGAGCTTGGCGGAGGTGTGAACAAGCATTACACCTCGCGCAAGCCGATGATCTCCAGCCTCCGCCGCAATCTGCAGCGCGAGCATCTGGAGCGACTGATCGACTTCTCGATGCCGGGCGGGCTGTCCGGCGCCGCTTCCAAGCCCATCCAGACACTCGCGACGCTGAAGCTTCGTGAGATTGATGGGAAAATCGAGTCCATCCTGAACAAGAGCAACTCCAAGATCGATCCCTACACGGTCGCCCACCTCTCCGACGCCAAGACGCGCATCGGGAAGGCGCTCGACGCTCAATACATCTACAACGCGGACGATCTCAAGCCCAACTTTGGGTTCCCGCTGTTCTTTGGCGAGCCCGCCACCGAGTAAGTCAACACGACGTTTCTTGTTTGACGTTCATGGCCGTCGTCCCAACTGGGGCGGCGGTCTTTTTTTTTACCTCACCTGCCGGGTGATCCTCCATCGCTGCGGCGTCCGCCTCGCATCCCCTGCTCTCGCTACAATCCCAGCCCACATCCACACCGAACAACCACATCCGGAAGGATCCGATCCCGTGGCTGAAAAGCATTACGACCTGATTATCATCGGCGGAGGCCCCGCTGGTTATGTCGCTGCTATCCGCGCCGCACAGCTTGGCATGAACGTCTGCTGCGTCGAGCGCGGAAAGCTCGGCGGCGTTTGCCTGAACTGGGGTTGTATTCCCAGCAAGTCTCTCCTCTCAAACGCTGAGTTGTATGAAAAGGTCGGGCAGGACGCCGACCTCTGGGGTCTGGAGTTTCAGAATCTCAAGGTCAACTGGGAGAAGGTCATCGCCCGTTCGCGAGGCGTCGCGGACAAGCTCAATCAGGGCATCCACTTCCTGTTCAAGAAGAATAAAATTCACCACGAGGACGCCCACGCCAAGATCATCTCCGGGCGCACGAACAGCGGTCCGTGCAAGGTTGAACTCCACGACTGCACAGTCAAAGAAACGCTGACGCTTGCACCGGCGGACATCAAACCCAAAGCTCGGGCGACGATCACTGCTGACAACGTTGTCATCGCTACCGGCGCGGTGGCGCGCGACCTTCCTTTTGCAAAGTTTGACGGCGACAAAATCATTGGCGCCCGCGAAGCAATGACTCTTCCCGAACGCCCTGAATCGATGGTCATCATCGGCGCCGGCGCGATCGGCATGGAGTTTGCCTACTTCTATCACACCTTCGGAACCAAGGTGACAGTCATCGAAATGATGCCGCGCATTCTTCCGGTTGAAGATGACGAAGTCTGTGCTGCGCTGGAAAAAATCTACAAGAAAAAAGGCATGGACATCCGCACGTCGCACACCACGACGAAAATCGAAACAACGAAAAAGGGTGTCAAAGTGACCTTTGCGCCCTTCAAGGATGGCAAAGCCGTTAGCTCAAAAGCTGAGACGGTCGAAGCAGACAAGGTTCTCTTGGCGATCGGTGTGAAGGGGCGCTATGACGGGCTCTTCGATGAATCGCTCGGCCTCGAAGTCATCCGTGATGACATCAAGACAGACTACGACCCAACAAAAAAACCGAACGAAGTGCTGAACTATCAAACCAACATCCCTGGCATTTACGCCGTCGGTGACATCATCGGCGCTCCGTGGCTCGCGCATGTTGCAAGTGAGGAAGCCATTGTTTGTGTCGAACGCATCGCTGGACACGACCCCATTCCGATCGACTATTCCGTCATCCCGGGTTGCACCTACTGCCATCCGCAGGTCGCCAGCGTCGGGTTCACCGAACGCGATCTTAAGGCTCAGGGCGTGAAGAAAGGCGAAGACTACGAAATCGGCAAGTACTCCCTCCAGGCCCATGGCAAAGCGATCGCTGCCCATCAAAATGTCGGGCTCGTCAAGCTCATTCGCGGCCTGCCGCGAGGCGAGATTCTCGGAGCTCACATTCTCGGCGACCAGGCGACCGAGCTCATCGCTGAGATGGGCCTCGCGCGCCGGCTCGAAGCCACGACTGAGGAGTTGATCGTCACGATCCATGCCCATCCCACCATGTACGAAGCCCTCCGCGAGGCTGCTCTGGCTTCCGAAGGACGCCTCATCCACGGATAGTTGTTCTTCTCAACCTGCGATTTTTTCTTGATCCTGCGCGGATACTGTGGTCTGCTAGGGGAGATTGGACGCTCCCGTGTGGATCCAAGGGCGGCATCGCTGCGTATTTTCCCATGGGCGTCCGAAAACAACGCACCAGGTCAGGCTCGCGAGTGGCTGACCAATGGTTTTCCAGTCAGTGGTTGTAGGGGTTGGGATTCTGGAACACCCGCGCTCTGTCTCTGCTGGCGTGATTGATGAGAGCTTTTTCGCTTGGCGTCTCTCTGGCGAGTCCCGATGAGCGGCGTCAGCCCAACTTGAAGGATGAACACCAAAATGAAAACGCTCCTTGCGCTCGGTCTACTTGGCGTCTCCGCTGCTGTCGCCACATTCACCGCTGCCTCTGACAACATGGCCCACCACATGCGGGCCCAGGATTTTCCACCTCTGTCCTACTGCTTTGACAAGAACACACCGCCTGAGGTGATGGCGAACATCAACCAGAACATCTACGGCGCCGGCCAGCGATTTTTTGCCGGCGGGGTCTGGCCTGGCGGCTCCGGGCAGGGCGTGAGCCTGACCTACAGCTTCCCGCCCGACGGCATCTTCCTCGCATCTACAGGAGCCGGCGACGCTTCAGGCAATAACGAAATTAACTCCCGCATGAACACGCTTTTCGCTGCTCAAGGCGGCGAAGCCACCTGGAAGGGACTCTTCCGCCAGATGTTTGACAAGTGGGAGGAGATCACCGGCAATACCTACACCGAAATCTCCGACGATGGCGCTCCTTGGCCGAATACCTCCGGCAACGCTTCACGCGGCGATATCCGCATAGTCATGCGCAATATCGACGGCGGCAGCGGAACACTCGCTTTCAACTTCTTCCCGTCCAATGGCGACATGCTCCTCGACCGCAATGAAGCCTGGGCGGTCAGCGGCGGCAACAACTTCCGCTTCATGCGCAACACCATTTCTCATGAGCATGGGCACGGCATCGGCCTCTTTCATTCCTGCCCACAAAACTCCTCTAAAATCATGGAGCCTTTCATCAACACCAACTTCGACGGACCACGCGAAGATGATGTGCGCGGCGGGCAGTTCCAGCATGGCGATCCCTTTGAGCCCAATGGCACAACCGGAACCGCGACGGATCTCGGCGCGCTCGGCCTGACCGTTAACACTCCTGTCTCGCTCGGCCTGACCTCCGATGGCAATCCCAGCCTGCGCAATATCGCCGACGATGATCTTTACAGCTTTGTTCCTCCCGCGGGCGGGCAAGTCAGCGCCACCGTCACTCCCATCGGAACCACCTACCTGAACGGCCCGCAGAATCCCAATGACACCTGCTCTCCCGGCGTGTCGCTCAACGCAGAGGAACAGCAAGACCTTGTCCTCGAAGTGCTGAACTCATTGGGCGGCGTCATCGCCACGGTTGATAACAACGGATTCGGCGGCTCTGAAACCATTACCGATTTCAACCTCGGCTCTGTGGGCACCTTCTTTGTTCGCGTGCGATCTGGCTCCAGCCAAGGCGACGTGCAGCGCTACACCATCGATGTTTCCCTTGGTCAGGAAGGCACGTTCGGGGACATCAACGGCGATGGATGCGTTGGCTCCACCGATTTTGCCATTCTGCTGGGTTCATGGGGCGTCGGCGCCGGAGGCGTCGCAGACCTGAACGGCGACGGCGATGTCAACTCCAATGACCTCGCACTCCTCCTCGGCTCCTGGGGAACAGGCCCCAACTGCTAGCAATCCTTCATCTGTCCACTTTTCGCTTAAAAAACTGTGGGACGGGGTTTAATCCCCGTCCTATTTTCGATGGTCGCCGCTTACCTTGGTCATGGACCAGCAGGACTTCCACATCCGGCATGTCTGTTCCAGCAACCTCCAGTTTGTCTCGCCGCAACGCCCGCGATAAGCTGCTCGTCACACTCGCGGGGTGTAGCGCAGCTTGGTAGCGCGTCTCGTTCGGGACGAGAAGGTCGGAGGTTCAAATCCTCTCACCCCGACTTTTCGAGAGATCAAGCCCTTCGACGAGCACGTCGAAGGGCTTTCTCATTGTGGGTACAAGAGTTGCGCCGTCTAAGCGGCAGTTCAAACAGACGATTTCGAGCAATCGTCGCTTGGTGGCGTAATCCGCTCCAACCCACTTGTCTTGCAGGGTTTGCGAGAGTTCAAACGCTTTGCTCGCCAAATCCGCTGTTTCGTCATGCGAGCGGTCCACCACATCCAGTTGCAGCTTGATCGATGCGAGGCGTTCGCGGAGTTCTGTGTGCTTGCGGGCGAACGTGTTCTGATCGACTTCCTCGGCAAGGCGGAGGTTGAGGAGGCGGTCCTGCTGCTCGACGAGCAACGAGGACTGACGCTGCAGTTCTGAGCGCTGCGCTCGGGCCTCGGCCTGATCGTCGCGAGTCTGGGACGCCAAGACAACCCGGAACCACTCACGGACCGATTCGTCCTTCACGCGCATCGAGTCAAAGATCGCCATGAGCTGGTGATCGAGTTCCTTCTCGGGCAACCGCACACGCGGATGGCCCTCGGCGGTGTAGCGGCTGCACCGGTAGTAGACGTAGCGGCGCTCGCCGGACTTGGTCTTCTTGGTGATCTGTTCGCCTGTGACGATCTTGCCGCAGTGTCCGCAGGTCATGAACCCGCCGGCGAAGGTCATCTCGTGGGCGTGGTAGACCGTCCCTCCGAGTAGGGCCTGGACACGGTCCCAGGTTGCTCGGTCTACCAGCGGCTCCTGCTTGCCGGGATACCAGTTGCCCTTGAAAGGGACCTCGCCCAGGTACGAGCGGTCTAGAAGGATGTGATGCAACTTGCTCCGCGTGAATCGCGGCGCTTCGGGCCGGTACACGACGTTCTCGGCATGAAGACGATCGCGGAGCGCGTCGATGGTCAGAGGCTCATAGGCATAGAGCTTGAAGATCCGCTTGACCGTTGCGGCGGCAGCCTTGTCGGTCGTCGTCACGCATCGGCCGTCCTTGCGGACGTTCGTGTAGCCGTAGGGTGCTTTGCCGACGAACCAACCCTCCTGGACACGACGGGCAAGGCCCTCTTTGACATCGAGCGACTGCTGCTCGGTGTAGAAGCTCGCCATGTTGGCGAGCGTCCGTCGCATCATGCGGCCGGCTGGATTCGAGTCTGTCGGCTGGGAGACAGAGATGAAGGGAAGCCCGTACTCACTCTCCAGGCGTTCGAGTTCGACGTAGTCGAACAGGTTGCGTGCCGCACGGTCAACCTTGTAGAACAGCAACCCGTCGAGTTCTGTGGCGTGCTTCTTGGCGTACGCGATCAGCTCGCGGAACGCTTTGCGTTCATCGGTCTTGCTCGCTGTTTCGGCGATGCTGAAAAACTTCACGATCTCGCCGCCGGTCGTCTCGGCGTAACGCTTGAGCGCGTCCTCCTGGACTGCCAGCGAGAAACCTTCCCGCTCCTGCTCCCGGCTGCTGACCCGGGCCAACGCAACGTACCGTTTCATGGTTCACCTCCGTGTCAGCGTGTCGAGCAGGCCGCTCGCATTGCGGAGGATTGTAATCGCGTCTTCGAGCGTGAGCGGCGTGTCGTAGTACGGTTGCCAGACTTTCTGCGTCAACTCCACGAGTTCAGGCGTGATCCAGGCGGGCGTGCCCGATGGCAGCGCCACGGGCGGTGCGGTTTCGCACCGGTGCCCGTCTCTGGATTGAACGCCTTCTTCTCGCACAACATCGGTCTCCGTTGTCGGTGAGTCACGACGCCTGGGGCTGAGGTACTCGCACTCTCAGGCGCTGGTACGCGGCGGTGATCTGTGTGAAGTGACGCTCGGCGAGCTTCACCACATCCGGTTCGACGCCGACAAGGCGATCGGGGTGGTACTTGCGGCACGCCGCGCGGTACGCAGACTGCAACTGATCCCACGAGAATCCGCGTGTCAGACCAAGCAGAGTGAGATCCTCATCGAGCGTCGTGTCGCGCGGGGTTGGGTCCCCGGCGGGTGCCTCGGCGACACCGTTGAGAAAGTCGACCATGCCGTCGATCTCCCTCTCCGCATGCTCGTTGAAGAACGCCCCTACCGACTCTGCGAATCTCGTCGACGGCCAACCGCCAAAGCAGAGCCCGATCGTGGTCTTGCCCCTCTCCATCCCGAATACGACTGTGAGCACGATCGGCACTTCATGCCAACGAACATCCCGATCGAATGGCAATCGCGTGACGCCGCGATCGCCGCGCTGATAGAACGCACTCTTACGCTCTCTGGTAACAACAGCGAAGCCGCGTTTGGACAAGTACGCCTCGATCTGCGCGCGGACCTCCGAGAGCGGTTGCGGAACCGTGATCGAGTTGATCCACTGGGGACGGAGTGAGGGCGGTTCCTTTGACTTGCGTGAGTTGTCCTGAACGTGTTTGCACAGCGCTCTGAATGCTGCTCCAGCGAGTATGGTTGCTGCCTGATGCATGGTGGGCTCCTTTATCAGTCGAATGCAGGCGGATCACTCGCGGTCTATCTCGGGTTCGGGCGAGATGTCGGGTTCGGGCGCTTCGCGCTCTTGCGCCTGCTCCAAGTGCGTTTGGAGCTGAGACGGCTCAGCATTGTCCTTGGTGGGAGTAGTCGATTGGTCAGCTCGCAGGCCATCGGCAACCTGTCCAGGGGTCCGAGTTCCGATCATGCCGTATTCGGAATGCTGGGCAGCGGTACCCCCTCCATAGAACGCGGCTCCCAATTCGTGAAGCCCCTGTCTGAAGTAGGCCCCAAGGACTTCCTTGCTGCGGCTGAGGTTCTCTCGCGGGTTCATGGGAATCTCCTAGTGTGGTGAATGGGTCAGATGACCTGCTTTGGTGGATTAGCGATCTTGAAGATCGCGGAATCGAGCGGCTTGATCTTGCTGTTCGAGCCAGGCGTCGTGCATTGACAGAGCGCGGTTCCGTTCCACGCTCTCGATCACGCCTGCAACGACCCCGAGCGAGATGCCCGAAACAATGAGATAGCTGCCAAGCGGGGCGCTGAGCGGGAGCAGACACAGTCCGACGAGCATGACGAGCGCCGGCTCTGTGTTTGCTTTGAGCTTGTGCTCATGCGTGTTCTTGAAGACACGCGCGAGGCGAGGCCAGCCGTTGTATCTCGTGTGAACGAGATTGCCCTTGGCGACCATGATGGCGCTCTCGATCCGGGCGCGGAGTTGCATCGCGATGAGGAGGAGCCAGAAGATGAAGATGGGTCTGTGGTCTTCCTCCGGCCAGAAGAGCATCCACATCGGGACGGCGAGGAAACCCAGGAATGCGGGTATTCCGAAGTAGCGCCTGCCGAAACGGGTTCGGAGAAAGACTTCAACCGGCGCGGCCATGACCTGGGCAGCAAGCACGAGAATCGACGCGGCCTGCTGGGCGTCCTGGATCGGCGTCCAGCCCTTGGGATCGGGTTGGTCAGGCACGGCGCGGCTCCTGTGGGATGCGGGCCTTGAGCCAGGTCCGGCCGTTCGGGAAACATCTGCCGCCCTGATACACGACCGCCTCGGTCACGCGGTGTGGAAGGCCGCCCTTGGCGAGGCTGTTCAAGTCAGAAGCCTGAAGCTCGTAGTCCCAGGTTTCGCTGAATCCTGACGATGCGCCCTGGTCGGTCCCGAAGATCGGCGCGAGCCAGTTCTCATCGCGGCTCTGGTTCCCGTTCATCATCACCTGTCTGGAACGCCCGATAAGCTGCTGCATGTACTCGACCGTGCGAATATCGGTCTGCTGGTGGCAGATACGACTTTGGAGGTTGGTGAGCAGTGAGTGGACTTTCGGCTCGGACTGCGGGCCGAGCGCATCAATCAGGCCCGAGACCGACTGTGTCGCATACACCACGGCGGTCCGCGTGCTCCGCGAG
>JAJDDD010000010.1 GCA_029260495.1 Phycisphaerales bacterium
ATTGGTCACCATCACCGTCACATCAACCCCGCCCAGCGTGATCGTGTCGATCAGCCGGCCGTCCGTCGCAGACGTCATCCAGTCCTCTTCCGTTTGAAGCACCGCCAGCGCAATCTCCGTGCCCGACTGCGCCGCCCAATCAGCCGACGCCGCCAGTTCAACATTCATTCCTGCGTCCGGCGCATTCTCCTGCGCGACGAGGTACAGCGTCGTCGCAGCCCCCGCAACGCCCAGCGCCACCAGCACCAGCATCATCGCCACACCGCTTCTTTGATCGGCGCCAAGGCCATCAGCGCGACCAGCGAACGCAGAATCAGATGCGCGAAATGATTTTCGAGTCGGCGTCATGATGCGAATCTTTCGTGTCATTGTGCTCGCAAAATGCATTTGTTCACTTCCTTGTTCGTGCCCTTCCAAACCCATCGCTGCTCGAGGTTGCGTCCCCGCCCACAGCCAGGCCGACATCACTCCTTTAAAGACATCGAATATATGCGTCTGTGTTGCGCAGCCAACTTGCAGATCGCTCCCCCTCCACGCAGCACAATCAGCACACCCCGCCGCCGGGCTTATGCAACCCGCTCAGATGGAATGGAAACCAAACGCCCAATAACCGCGCGCCCACGGGCTTCCTTGCACCCAAGACGAGCTGGAGTTAGACCCGGATGACTCGCGTAACCGGTGCGGTGACAGTGAGATATGCACAGTCCCGCGTGTCGGTGCACAGTCACGCGCAATAGCCCCGCTCGGATTCGAACCGAGGACCTACCGATTATGAGCCGGCTGCTCTAACCACTGAGCTACGGGGCTGAATATTCGTGGCTCGCGACAGTGGCGGGCCGGTGGATGGGGCGAGTCGATCTGGAAAGCGGTTTTTGCCATGCTCGCAAGTGGTGAGGATAGCAGGGTGTGGGCCTCACCGTGGCGGGGCTTTGACAGACTGTGATGGTTTCGGATAGCCTCGCGGAGTCAGTGGTTCCCGATGTTTCGGCGTCGGGTGAAAATGGGAAGTGTGGTGAAAAGCCACCGCGGACGCGCCGCCGTAAGAGGTGAGCCGCCGACCCTTGCAATCGCCACTGTCTGACTGATTGAGGCCGCAGCGAAGGCGCGTGCGGGAAATCAGTTGGATGGGAAGGCGGGGTCAGCGCAGAGCCTTGAGCCGGAAGACCTGCCCCTGATGTTTGGTTTCTCGCCTTCGCGACATGGGGCGTCATCAGTGAGCTGCGCATTCTCTCGGCGTGATTGCTTTGGCGCGAACCACCCTGCTGCGACGGCTCTCTTTTTCTTGAGAGTCATCCCGCGCGACTCGGGATGGATGCAGGAGCGGTGTTTCATGTTCAAGTGTAGATGTGCACGTGGGTGCGGGCTGTTGGTTCCTGGTGTTTTGGCGTCGATGTTTGCGCTGTCGTCTCGCGCTGGCGCGGAGGCGTTTGAAACGTATGGATCGTTTGTAGAGTTATCAGTTCCAGCGCCGGGCGCTGGCTCGTTTTTTTTGGTGGGCGATGCGCTGACGGATGGGCGGCTGATTGCGCTCACGGGGCTGGATGTCTTCGTGGAGACAAGCGTGGGGGCTGGGGCCTTTGCGGTTGGCGCGAGCCTTGATGGCGCCCTGGTTGGAGGCGGGACAGATCCCGCGTTTGTGCGCGTGAGTCCGGATGGCGCGAAGATTGCGATTGGCGCGGGCGCGGGGAAGCCGATCATCATTGTTGATTCTGCCATGCTGGATGCGGCTGCCCCCCCACTCTTGACTGCGGGCGATGTGACTGTGTTCAACGTCGAACATTTTGACGCTGTGTGGATGGACGCGGGGCATCTTGCGATTGCGACGAGTGATTTTGTGAGTCCGTCCATTGTCACGCTGCTGGATACGGAGTCTGACCCGGCGGCGCCTGACAATTCGGTCATTCTCCTGGGCATTGGCGGGGGATCAGGGGGACTCGCGCTGCTGCCCACCGGCGAACTTGTGACCGGCAATGGGTTTGACATCTTCGCTGGCGGCTCGGAGACGGGAACACTGAAAGCGTTTGATCCGGCGCTGTGGGCGACGACTCCGGCGGACTTTGAGACGCAGGGCGTTGCGCTCGGTGAGTTGCTTTCAGCTGCGAATCTGTGTGTCGATGTTGATGGGAATCTTATGGTTGGCGGCGGAGATTTTGATGAAGGTGACGCAGGAGCCCTGGGCATTGTGCGCGCGCAGGCGATTCAGACTGCGATCAGTTCCGGGACGCCCTTTGACGCGATGGACCCGTCGCAGGTTCGCCGGCTGGATCCGGAGGGGTCGGGGTTTTCGTTCTACTCTTCGATTTGCAATCGTGTGACGGGGGAGATTGTCGCATCGACGGGGACGCGGTGGTTTCGCACTTCGGGCGCGATCGCTGGCGACCTGGACGCGGATTGCAACGTGGGAGCTTCTGACCTTGCGCTGCTTCTTGGCATGTGGGGAAACTGTCCGCTGGAGGGCGCGTGCCATGCGGATCTTGAAGGCGACGGGAATGTTGGGGCTGGGGATCTTGCGATGCTGCTTGGGAGCTGGGCGCCATGAACACGTTCAGGAAGCATGTGAGCGTGCGACTCGGTTGCCTGGCAGCGGGCGCCTTGCTGCTTTCGGGCAGTGGCGCGGCGATGGGAGGTGATTTTGCGACTGTCGTGATCGACTACCTGCCGGCGCCGGGGCAGTTCGTGAACAATCCACTTATTAATGATCCTTCGCACGCGCTCGGTCCGCCGGTTGGCAGCGGCACGACAACGCCCAACAACACGAAAGTTGTGACGCTGGGCGGGTTTGGTGGCTCGATCACGCTTGGGTTTGATGAACCGGTGCTCGATGATCCGCTGAACCCAATGGGTCTGGATGCGATTGTGTTCTCCAACGCGACGTGGGTCGCGGGTGATCCGACTCGCCGTTTCGCTGAGGTGGCGACAATCGAGATCAGCCGTGATCAGAACGGGAACGGCGTTGCGGACGATCCGTGGTTTGTTGTTCCCGGCTCTTCGCTGCCTATGGCGCTGCTTGATGCGCATCGAACGCAAATGTGGGATGCGTCGGGCGCGACACCAACACCGCCGGAGGATGTTGGATGGTATCCAAGCGCAGCAATCTTTCCGAAGATTGGCGCCTCATATGAAACATGTGCATTTGAGCTGACTGCTGAGTTTGCTGGGAGTGTTCTGAACCATCCCGGCGGCGCAGGGGCTGTCCTTGAAACACATTCCGGCTATGCGGAGCTTTCGCCGACATTGTTGTTGGGAGACTTGTCGGGCGCTGACGGCGGAGTATTCGACAACTCGATTTCCAATCCGGAAGATGATCCTGCGATCAGCCCGGGTTTTTTCTACACGACGCCTGATGATCCATTCACGGTCGGGATTGACCGCGGGTCTGGCGGAGGCGATGCCTTTGATATCGCGTGGGCGGTTGATCCTGTGACAGGCGCTTCGGCGAATCTTGATGGGTTTGATTTCATTCGCATAACAACGGCGATTGATGCGATCAATCCACCCTTTGGCGAAAAATCCGCTGAGATTGCAGCGGTTGCGAATGTGCGCAGCTTGCCGGTTCGGGCTGAGGATTTTAATGCGGATGGGCGGATCAACGCTCTTGATCTTGCGATTGTGCTGGGCGCGTGGGGTGATTGTGTGAATGGCGGTTCGTGTGTTGGTGATATCAACGAAGACGATGTTGTCAATGCGGCGGATCTTGCGCTTGTTCTGGGCGCCTGGGGGAGCTATGTCGAAGGCTAGAGGTCGCAGCGGGTTGACGCTTGTTGAAACGATGGTTGTTGTCGCGGTGATTGCGATGCTGCTTGGCATAATGGCGCCGGCGCTGCGATCAAGCCGGGGGACGGCGCGTCGGGTGACGTGCAGCTCGAATGTGCGCCAGTTGCTCCTTGCCAATGATGTGTATGCAGCGGAGCATGCTGGCAGATATGCGCCAGGGGCGGCGCGGTTCTTGGAGAATGTGCATCGCTGGCATGGAGCGCGATCCGCGACGAATGAACCGTTTGACGCTCGAGATGGAGCGCTCACAGCGTATCTGTCAGGCGAAGGGACGAGCACGATGGTGCGCGAGTGTCCGTCATTTTCACAGAGCCTTGAAGCGCTGGCTGAAAGCGGCGCCGGGTTTGAGCGGGCTGCGGGCGGGTATGGTTACAACAATGCATTTGTTGGTGTTGAACGGGCGCGGGATGCGACAGGGCGCTGGCGTTTGATTGTCGATGGCGGCGCCGGAGTTCGAGATCAGGTCGGGGCGCCGCAGCACAAGTTTGCGCAGCCGGTTCAATCGCTGGCATTCGCTGACGCAGCTCTTGCGAACGATCGGGCGCGAGATGGAGTTATCGAATACAGCTTTCTTGAGCCGCGTTTCTGGCCTGACGCCCCGACGGCGCGACCGGACCCTTCCATTCACTTTCGACACGTGGGCCATGCGAATGCAGGCTGGCTAGATGGGCATGTGTCAAGCGAGCCACTTGCATTTACCTACACGAGCGGGCTGTCCGCACGCGATGCTGGGATTGTGGACATCGGATGGTTTGGAAGTGATGACGATAATTCACTGTTTGATTATGACTAACTGACCGGATACACCTGAGGCATGTCCGCTGACCATCCATCTGAAGATGAGTTGTTCCAAAAGCTTGTTGAGTATCGGAGTCTTGAACACGTTCGCGCGTGCCATGTGGGCGAAGTGAATCAAGCTGTCCAGACTTATCCGCGCTCTGCCAAGCTTTGGAATCTGCTCGGCGATTTGATTCACCTAATCGCCATATCGCTAAGATCTGGGGAGTTTGCGGATCTACCAACAGATTTCGACGAGTTGGATTGCTACCGGCGAGCGATTCAGATTGACGACACCTATGCCGAAGCGTGGGAATCAATCGGTTTTGTCTTGGATATCAAGGACAAACTCAAGACAGCCAAGAGAGCGTTCTTGAAGGCGATTGAACACGAAGGCTCTGCATATTGTTACGCAGGCCTCGCACGTGTTGAAGCTCAACTTGGGCGCCGAACCGAAGCAATAGAAGTGATCGAAGCAGGACTGGATTTATTTCCCCAGAATGAAGTGTTGGAATCCAAACGTCGCGAGATTGAAGAGGGCAGTTGGGATCCTGACTAGCAAGCGTGCAGCAGCAATGTTCACCCATGCACGAGCAGCGTTTTGGGATAAGCCGCTTTCCAGGCGAACCAGAAGGCGCGGTGGGCTGGCAGGCGTTTGAGTTGCACGCCTCCTGGAGAGATGAGCGCGTCTTCGGTGACCTTCCATGTGACGCCGCGCTCGTCGCGGACGATATCGCGCCCGCCAAAGGACGTGAAGCGCTGGCCGCCTGTTTCATAGACACGATTGGCGCCGGAGTCATCGGTCAGCACGACAAGATCCGTGCCGGAGACATAGTCATGATGCAGGCGCGCCTTACGCAGATATTTTATGGAGATCGCGACAGCGTCATCTTCATTGCCATTGAAGGCGAGACCCAGCACTTCGTCTTTATTGAGCAGCCGATAGTCAATCTCCGGCACGTTGAACATGAGCGAATCGTTTGAGAAATAGTCGCGATACGCGGCGCCTTCGCGGTAGTCGCGTGTGTGCCCGGTGTCCCGAGAGAGGACGGTTGTATCGGGATGCAACCGACGCCAGGCGCCCCATGTTGTTGTGACGACGCTGCGCCTGGGCAGCTGGACACCAGTTCCAACCAGAGGACCGACGACGGGGCGCCCCCATAAGGTGCTCCAGAGGGATTGTGTCGCCTGGTCATACATGAGTTTGTTGGAGCGAAAGAGGAATCCGGACGTGCCAAGCTCATAATGCACACCGTTGATGTCGGTGTCATAGACGATCATGGCGCCGCAGAGCGTGCAGTAGACGCCTGCGATGTTGACGCCGCCCAGTGTGTCAGTGAGGAGTTCGTGCCAGCCCAGAATGCGTTTGGGATAGGCGCGGGCGCTGCCGTTAATGAAGACAGCAAAGACAATGTCAGTGTCTGACAGGTAGCGAGCTTCTTCTGCCGAAATGATTGTCGGCTCTCGCAAAGGGGGGATGCCGTCTTGAACGATGCCTCCCCAGCGAACCTCATCCAGACGAATCTCAGTTGGATAGTCAATGGCGAAGTAGTGTCTGAATCGCTCGTCGTTCCGGCTGTAGAGGCGGGACTTGAAGGATGCATACTCTGGATGAAGCTCGATGTCCTGACTCCATAGCCAATCAAACCAACGGTTGATGTTGCGTGGGCGGGAGGCGCCGGTCTTCACTTCAAGTAGTTCAAAGAGTTGCGTCGCGATCGGGCTTGGCGCCGCCATGCGGATGGTCTCGATCGCCATGGGCACAAACGATTCCTGCCAATCGATATCGATCAAAGACAGGGCGTCATCACGGATCGCCTGATTGTCTGAGAAGAGGGCGAGGAACTCATCGGGGCCGGCCTGAGGCGCTTCCGTACCGACAGGCTCTGTATCTGCGGCAGCGGTGCAGCCGCTGGGCACGCAGGCAACGACCACCAATACGGATGCGAAACCGAACCCAATAGCTGCACGGAGAGCGCGCGCCCGCATCAATCGACTCCCTCTCAGCCTGCGATCGCCACCGTGGAGACCGCAGCTCAACTCGTGGGCATCTTATCGCGCAAAAGCTGGTCAGCAGGCCTAACTGGCCTTTTGGCATGGGGTAAACATCCCCCAAAGCGCCAAAACACGGTCATATCCGCCCTGCGGCAAAGTTTTTTTACTTCTTCTTCTTCACTTGTCGGGTTGGTCCGAGAATAATCGCTCCCTCACATTGATTGTTGGTACGTGCAACTCTCGCTCGGTTTTAGCATCGAAGAACTATGGCAAGAAGACTTCTTATCGCGGGAGTGTTGGGGACAACCGCGGTCATCGCGTGCCTGGCGACGGGCTGCGCTGAATCTTCTCCCGCGCCAGGCGCCGAGTCGGCTGTGATCGCGAAGAGTGATACAGGACCGCGGCCGGAGTTTGCGGCGCCAATCCCAGAAGCGCCCTCGTCTGCTGATTTCAATGCCAAAGCGACGACTGACTCATCAACCTCACCTGGAGAGACCGGACTAAGAGCCCCGCCTATGACGAACGAAGCAACGGAAAGAACTGACGCAGAATGGCGCGAGGCGCTGACTCCGGAGCAATATCGCGTGATGCGGCTTAACGGGACAGAGCGCGCCTTCACCGGCGAATATTGGAACGCGAAGACTGTTGGCGACTACCACTGTGCAGGATGCGGGCAGTTGCTCTTTTCATCGGATGGGAAATTTGAGTCCGGGTGTGGCTGGCCGAGTTTCTTTGAGCCGGCTGAGGATGCCCTGCTACAAGAGAAAGTAGACACTGCGTATGGCATGGTCCGCACGGAAATCCGCTGCGCACAGTGTGATTCGCACCTTGGGCATGTGTTTGAGGATGGCCCGCCCCCGACGGGCTTGCGGTATTGCATAAACTCTGTGTGTCTGAAGTTGCGCGCAGAGGAAACGGGGACAAGCGCGGAAGAGTGAGAGCGCCCGGTCGCGTGAGGGCGTGTTTGACGCCTGAGTGCGGCGAATTTGGGCCTCTCTGAAGTTGGGCCTCTCTTTCGTGACAAGCTGGTCTGAGTGACAGGTGGTTGGCGCAGCGATGCGCGCGGCTGATCCGCGCGGGCTGTCGCGTTGAAACACACCGCCGGGACGGAGTTTCCGTTTCCTCCGTCCCACCCCCTTGGGCGTCCGGTGTCTCCTCACATCGGGCGCCCATTTTTCATAACAAATGCACGGTTTCCAGCGGGCTTGTGTAGTAGCCTGTACGGCTGTGACACACTTCCTCACTCTCTTACTGAGCCGGCTGACAGTGGGACTTCTGCTCGGGCTGACCATTGCGGCGCCGGCGGGGGCTCAGCCACTCCTGCGGATCGGCATTCACGACGCTGAGCCCGTTGCATTCCTTGACGACGCGGGCCAGCCCACTGGGTTTTCAGTTGAGATTCTTGAGCACATTGCTGAGCATGAGAGGTGGCGCCTGGAGTATGTCGCCTGCTCGTGGACGGAATGCCTGGAGCTTCTTGAAGCCGGTGAGATCGATCTGCTCTTTCCGATTCGCAGAACGCCTGAACGTGAGGCCCGGTTTGACTTCACCAATGAGGCGATGTTCTCAAGCTGGGGGCGCGTCTTTGCGCGACGCGGTTCGACAATTGAATCGGTGCTCGATCTGAACGGGCGAACGATTGCGGGGGTGCAAAACGACGCCTTCTTCCGTGATCTTGAAAACATGCTTGAACGGTTTGATGTGCAGGCCCGGTTCATGCGCGTTGAGACGGCCGCGGAAATAGTGGATTTGATCATTGAGCGCCGGGTCGATGCGGGGGTGATCGAGAATCTTGGCGGCCATGCGCTGATTCGTGGCAAACCTGTTGAACCGACGCCGATCGTTTTCTCTCCCGCATTCCCATATATCGCGACGACCAAGGGCGCCAACGCGGAAGCGCTGGCTGCGATTGATCGCCACCTGGCACAAATGCGGCGCGATCCGGATTCTTTTTACTATCGCGCGCATGAAGCGTGGTTTGTTGAGACGGGCGCTCCGAAGATTCCAGTATGGCTCGTCTGGTCAGCATCGGCTCTGGGCATTGCTCTTCTTGTAGCAGGCGTCTTTGCAATGGCGCTTCGTATGGAAGTGCGCTCCAAGACAAGCGAACTTCGAACACAGAATAAACAGCTCGAACACGAGATGCTCGAGCGCGCGCAGCTTGAAATTCAGTTGCGGCAATCACAAAAAATGGAAGCCATCGGCACACTCGCCGCCGGGATCGCACATGACTTTAACAATGTGCTTACAGCGATTCGCGGGCACACCGACATGGCTCGCTCTTCACTTGTTGATGGCGATCTTCCGCGCGACGCCCTTGCCGGCATTGAAGAAGCGGCTGCCCAGGGGATTGATGTGACACGGGCGCTGCTGACCTTCAGCCGGCGCACTGACGCCACGATGACGCCGGTGAGGCTTGCGGATGTCATTGAGAGGTCGCTGACGATGGCTCGGAGCGCTCTGCGCTCCCATGTCGAAGTTGAGATGGCTTTTTCAGACACTCAAGAGCATTCATGGATCATGGGCGATCAGGTGCAGTTGCAGCAGATGATGCTGAATCTCGCGCTGAACGCCCGGGATGCGATGCCTGAAGGTGGAACGCTGCGCATCAGTGTGGACAACCAGTTCGTCAGCGCTAACGATGAGTTTTCCAGCGAGTTTGCGTTAGGCGATCGCATCGTCAAACTCACCATTGAAGATGACGGCGTTGGCATGACGGATGATGTGCGGACGCGCATCTTCGACCCCTTTTTTACCACCAAGATGCGCGAGCACGGCACGGGGCTCGGCCTCTCCATTGTCCATGGCATTGTGCTCGCCCACCACGGCGCGATTGACGTCGCAAGCTCGCCGGAAGGCGGCACATGCGTGCGCATCACGTTCCCGATGACCAATGAGCGGCCAATCGCAAGGATGCACAACGTCTCCGCGCCAACGTCCATCACGAGCGGTGATGAGCGGTCAGGTGAACTTCGCGCTTCGATACTCCTTGTCGAAGATAACGCGCAGGTGCGCGCGATTCTTGCTTCCACGCTCCGCCGGGCTGGACATCAGGTGATCCCCGTAGCCGACGGCGCAGCAGCGCTAGCGTGTGTTGACAATGAGAACACGCCGATAGACCTTGCTCTTGTTGATATTGATTTGCAGGAGGTGGATCGCATCGGACTCGTCCGGCGTTTGCGCACATCGCAACCCGGATCGCCGATCATTGTGATGAGCGGGCCGCCACAGTCGCCGGCGAGCGATGGAGCCCTCTCCGGTGTACGCTTTTTGCCCAAACCCTTCGAGATGGACGCGTTGTTAAACTCCGTTCGGGAGTCGCTGGCATCGGCCCGATTGACAGATCATTGAACTAAAGATGAAGGAACGGCGTATGTTGCCATTCAGAATCCTGCTTGTTGATGACCATGCTCTGCTTCGCGGGATGCTCAGCGAGCGCCTGGGCATGCGCGACGATTTTGAAATCGTCGGCGCCGCGAGCGACGCGGGCGAAGCGCTGCGCCTTGCCAATGACATTCAACCTGACATTGTGGTGATGGATATAGATATGCCGGGCTTGTCCTGCTTTGATGCCGCCAAGCGACTGGTTGCGCTCTATCCTCAAACGCGGATTATCTTCCTAAGCGCCTATTTTCACGATCACTACATCGAGCAGGCCCTTCGCGCTGGCGCAGTTGGGTATCTCACCAAGAGCGAAAGCCCCCAGCGGATCGAGGAGGCTGTGCGCGAAGTTGCCGCGGGCGGCGCGAGTTTTTCTGACGAAGTGCGCAGCCGGATTGTTATTGATGAAGGCAAAGCTGTTCTCCGCGGCGAAGCGACGACGAGATCGTCAAACCTGACGGATCGCGAAATCGAGGTGCTGCGCTATCTCTCGCGCGGGCTGGCGAAGAAGGAGGTCGCTGAGATTATGCACCTATCCGTCAAGACGATCGAGAAGCACACCTACAATGTCATGCAGAAGCTCGATATTCACGACCGCGTTGAGCTTGCCCTCTATGCGATCCGCGAAGGGCTGGCTGAAGCGTAGACACGCGCCGGGCGCTTCCGCGAAGGCTCACTCGCGCTCAGCCCCCAGCTGTTCCTTGTCGTAGAGTTGCCCGCACTCCGGGCATCGGCCGCAGTTCGGCAAATCGCGCAGGGGATAACTGCACGCGGGGCATGTCAGCGTGGCGCGCACGCCGGGGTCCATAACGGGAGGCGTCGTGTCATAACACAGCTCCAGCGCTTCCGGGCCGTACTCCCTTACGACCAGCGCCACAGGATCAATGTCGGCGTTGCATGCAGGGCAGGAGCTTGCTGTTTCATCCAGCGGCAGCGACTCGGTGCAGTTCGGGCACCAGATTGGATGTGCTGCCGGATCAAGTCGGGAAAGATCCGGCGCGGTGCGATCCTCCCAGTCAACATCAAGCTGCGGCGGAGAAGCTTCCAGCTCATCAAGCAGACGCTCAGCTTCGGTTTGATCCGCCTTGGTCGCGACGACCAGATCAAGTGAAGTGAACTTTGTGCCAAGACCGCCGACGCCCTGATGAATGTGTTCATTAAGAATGCGGGCGCTGATGCCATTGATGCGCAAAAAATCGAGCGCGATCCGCGCTGCGACCATGTCGTTGAAGCTGCGAACACGAATCATGCGCCTGCGCTCTGCGAGACTGACGGCACGGGAGGCTCTTCCTTTGGATCAATTCTCGGGAAGAGCGATTCGCCCTTTTCGATAGGCGTGCCCGGGCGCAACGCGCCCCAGATGAGCTGCTGCCCCAGACGCTCGCGCCCCGGCTTGATGTCGCACCCGAGCCGATGCCAAAGATCTTCCATCTTGTCGGGCATCGCGGGCCACAGGAGAAGACTCGCGATTCGAATTGCCTCTGCCGACTGGTACAGAATGATCGCAACCTCTTCCATGCGGGCTGGGTCTTTGGCGCGTTTGAATGGCTCGGTCGTATGAATGAATGCATCCACCTGGCGCAATATCTGCCCCGCGTGTGAGAGAGCGCCGGGAAGGTCCATCTGCATGATCTTCACGCAGGCTTTCTCAGCGGCTTCCTTTGTAATCGCTGGCCAGTCATACCCTTCAAACTTGCTTGCGCCGTGCGGGTTGGGACACTTGCCGTCAAAGTACTTCTGAATCATGTTCGCGACGCGCGACAGCGCATTGCCGACGCCATTGGCGAGATCCGCGTTGGACACCTCAACAAACTTCGCATGCGAGAAATCCGAATCCGTCGCGCCCATCGGTCCCTGTGTCATGAGAAACCAGCGCAGCGCATCGCGGCTGTATCGCTCGCAGTATGCGTCCATGGTGGGCATATCGAGAAAGTTGCCAAGACTCTTTGACATCTTCCGCCCTTCGCGGATCCAGTAGCTGTGGGCATAGACGCACCCGGGCAGCTCATTGCCCAGCGCCATCAACATGCAAGGCCAAATGACCGCGTGGAACCAGAGAATGTCCTTGCCCACCACATGAACATCGGCGGGCCAGAAACGCTGGCGATCTTCATTTTCAATCGCGGACAGATAGTTCAGCAGCGCATCAATCCAGACATAAATGCGGTGCGTTTCGTCGCCGGGCATCCGGATGCCCCACTGGCTCTTGGGATCGTCCGGATCAATCTTCCTGGAGACGGGGACATCCTGCAGACCGTCGCGGATGCGCCCGATCACCTCGTTGCGGCGAGCCTCCGGTTTAATGAAACCGGGGTTCGCTTCAATATGCGCAATGAGCCTCTCTTCATATTTGCTCAAACGGAAGAAGTAGTTCCGCTCGGTGCGCTTTTCCAGTTCACGACCTGTCACCGGGCTCTTGTAGTCATGCTCGCGCGCGACATTTTCGGTGACATATTCCTCCTGCGAAACATCCCACCAACCGACGTAGTCACCGAGATAAATATCCTCGGTCTCCATCATCGCGCTGACGCAGGCGCGCACATTTTTGATATGGCGATCCTCAGTCGTGCGCAAGAAGTCATCGTTGGAGAGGTTGAGCCGCTCAAACGCTGCTCGAAACGCCGCTGCATTTTGATCTGCCCATTCGATGGGGCTGACGCCGTGATTTTCAGCCGACTCAACCACCTTCTCCGCATGCTCATCGGTGCCGGTCAGAAAAAACGTATCCCGGCCGAGAAATCGCATAAAGCGTGCAGCGACGTCGGCGACCAGCGAGGTGTAGCAATGCCCGATGTGAGGCCGATCGTTCACATAATAGATCGGCGTAGTGACGTAGTAGGGCTGTGTTTGGGTTCCGGCCTCATTCATAGCGAAGATTCTAGCCACCATTCATCCCAGCCGGCGCCTCACGCTGGAACTCGTGACCGGCGCGAAGTCAGAATATCATCCGCTTGCTCCGAATCCTCCGCCGATGGCAGCAGCCCAAAGAGGATGCTCAGCGCCGAGGCTGCGATGAGCCACAGGCGAACCTTTCGATTCGTGGTGAGCCGGCGCAGCAATGTGTCGCGCGGGTGAAATGAAGCGCCGGCTGACGCGCGAGCTGGCGCGGGCTCAAGCGAGGCGAAGGGCGTCGCGGGGACGAGCGCCGGCTCCGCCACAACATCGACCGGTGTGATGATGTAGGACTGATCCGCCTGAATCAGATTGAGCTGGCTGCGGGCGAGATCCAGGAGCACTGTTTCCGAGCGGCGCTCCAGCGCCTCGAGATACTTCTGATGATGATCCAGACGCTCGTGGCGATGGGCGAGCAGGGACTGCGCCTGCGTCCGCAGATGCTGCGCCTCAGCCAGTTCATCGTGCGCAGGAATGAGCACGGTCGCGCACAGGACAGCGGCGCCCGAAAGGACGAAAAGCCAGCCTGGATCCACGCGCACAAGGATTCCCGAGAATTGCATTGCTCTGTGCTCGGCAACTCAGGCGCCAGATGCGCGAAACAGGAGGTCCGGACACGGGTTATGCGCTCAAGAAGGGGTTTTCGGACGCCCCCAACCCGAATCGGGCTCGCCGCCACGCACGACGCAGCTCGCGTCACCACGTTCCTTCACCAAACCGCCTACCATTCTCCATCATGCCCCAAAAACGCACATTGTTGGGACGCCCTGGCTGCGCAACAACCCCGTCCTTCTTCATCGCCGGTTTGCTATTCGCCGGCTTCACTCTCTCTGCCTGCTCGCCTGCTCAACCAGAAACCTCCAGCAGCGCCAGCGCAACGTCAGCGTCTGAGCACACTGACGCTCCCCAAACTGACCGCCAGCCCATCTCCAGGAATCAGCCCGCCATGCATGCCGACGCCGACAACTCACCCGCCAACACCACCTCTACATCCGATTCCCCTCCCGCTGCAGCTTCAGCGCCCGCCAAAGATGTCGCCATTTTCGCGGGCGGCTGCTTTTGGGGCGTTGAGCATGCCTACCAACAGGTGCCCGGCGTTATCGAAGCGGTCAGCGGCTACATCGGCGGTGAAGTCTCTGACCCGAACTATCGCCAGGTGTGCACGGACACCACCGGCCATGCTGAAGCTGTCCGCGTGACCTACGACCCCGCGAAGATCAGCTATCGCGAGTTGGTGGATATTTTCTGGCGCGTCCACGATCCCACTACAGTCAACCGTCAGGGGCCGGATTACGGCAGCCAGTATCGTTCGGCGATCTTCTTCAACAACCCCGATCAGGAGCGCATCGCGCGCGAGTCGGTCATCGCGTTGGAGGAATCAAAGCGATTCGGCAAACGTTCGATTGTCACCCAGATCAACCCCGCTTCAACCTTCTGGCCGGCGGAGGAGTATCACCAGGAATACCTCGACAAGCACCCCAATGTCACCTGCCATGTGGATTTCGGCTTTCTCGATGAGTTGAAGCAGAACAAGTAGCCGACTCTCGGCGCTTACTCTTCGTCGCTGGCTTTCTTAGGCCATTCGATCCGTTCGACATTCTTGATCTCAACGGTCTCGACGGGCAAATTCTTCATACTCCCTTTCACCCTGGTCTTGACGTACCGAATCTTGTCCACAACATCCATGCCTTCGACGACCCGCCCGAAGACTGCGTAGGCGGCGCCGTCGGGCTGAGGGTGATCCAGATTGGGGTTGTTCACGACATTGATAAAGAACTGTGAGGTGGCTGAATCAGGGTTCCCGCCAACACGGGCCATCGCGATCGTGCCGCGTTTGTTTTTCAAGCCGTTGCGCCATTCGTTCTTGATGGGAACATCTGTTCTTTTCTTCTCCAAGTCCGTGGTGAAACCACCGCCCTGGATCATGAAGGTCGGCATGACTCGATGGAAGATTGTCCCGTCGTAGTACTCGTCATCCACATATGCGAGGAAGTTGCCCACGCTGATCGGCGCCCGTGCGTGATCGAGCTCGATCACAATGTCGCCCTTGCTCGTCTCCATCTTGACATAGATCAACTCGGACTCCTCACCAGTTGCGGAGCCTTGAGCCTGAGCGACGCCGCTCTCCTCAGGCCCCGCGACGACGGCGGGCGCCTGGAATGGCGTCAAGATCAACGCGACGACCGCAAGCAACACTGAAAACCAAATCGATTTCCAGAAACGCACATTGTGGGAAGCGACAGCAGTGCTCATAGCAGCAAATCCTCTCTCAGCAAGAAACATGGACTGACCCCGGTGTCATACAGCTACGCATTCTATGCGATGCACTGACCCGGCAGCAACGCTCTCAAAGCGATCATTCGCAGTCCAGCCGCCTGTTTTTCCGGCGTCCGCCCCATCGCCGGTGATTCAATTCCTATGACAACGTCAGGGCGTGTGTCATCAGCGCAAAGAAAAAGCCCACCTTCTCGGCGGGCTCGATTCATATTCCATCGGAGTTGGGTTTCCGCCTCAGCTCGCTTCGAGGTAAAAAGGCCGCGCCATCGAAGGATCCTTCGGGTTCACATGCACCGTCCCGTTGCGATACACAACAGTCCCCTCAGCAATCGCATAGAGCGAATCATCACGCCCTCGCTGCACTTTGAATCCCGCCTTGAGCGGCGTCCCACACTGGCGAACGATAATCGAGCCGGCCTTGGCGTACTCGCCGCCGTAGAGCTTCACACCCCGATACTGCGGGTTGGAGTCGCGCCCGTTCTTGGTCGAGCCCTGCCCTTTTTTATGAGCCATCGCCTGAGCCTCGTCATTGCTGCGGTAGTCGTCTGAGCGCCTGACCCAGCCGAACCTGTTGTGTGAAATCGTGACCTCAACGCCTCTCCGGCGGCGTCGAGCGAGCCGAACAGTGTACCGACGAACTACCGGAGAATCCAGCGTTCCATCGTCCGCTCCAAGGGGCGGGCGCCCTGGAACTGAAGCGTACCCGGCGTCGCGTGCCGGAGCATCAACGTCTTGCGCAAAACCACCTCTTCACCGGTGTCAGGCCGAATAATTCGCCGGGTCTCTCCGCTGAATCCCTCTGCAAAGACGATCACCTCATCTGTCTGCAGGTCTTCAGCGACCCAGATGACCAGACCCTCTTTGGCATTCTCCTCGCCCTGGAGCAAGTGGCCTGCGATGTGAATTTCACCCTCGAGCAGTGGATTGTGCAGCTTCTCGAGCAGTTGCTCAGCGATTTCAGGAGCTACACCCGCCCCGGATCGGCGCAGGTCGCCCTCATCTGTCGCCAGCTCAAAGGAGGGGGCGAAGAAGTCCATATCCCGCCCGGTGTTGTTCGTCACCAGATAGGAAAAGTAAAAATAGGGCAGCACTGTCCCGGATTCATCTTCAAGCGAGATAATCCGCAGCGGCCCGGGGCGGATGTCGAGTTGCCAGCGTTTGGGGATGATCGAAGGCTGCGGCGCCGCTGACGCGAGCACAACGCCAAAGAGGGCAATCGCCGCCAGAGGCCGCCGAGCCGCCATTAGCATCCGCCATGCTGTGCTCACAAGAGATGACCGGTTGCTGCTCATCGTATGCTCCCATTGGGCTTCAGTCGGGGTTCAGCCCGTGCGACGCTCCGAAATGCGTCGCAGCAGAGTACTGTAGGGACAAATGATGGCGTCGCAACGCCGCCAAACGAATGCCCCCGATCGAACTCATGACAGATTCGCAGACGAAGGTGGTGAGGATCCCCCCGGATCGCCGGCTTGAGGCAGCTGAGCGACTGGTGGCCGCTTCCGGCGCCGGTGCGGATGGCGCTCGCAGATTCCTCGAAGCAGCCCGCACGCACGGAATCGACCTCAATAACCTGTGGGGAGACATTTCAAGTCCGCGCGGGAAAATCGGGGAGGTGTGCCTGCTGACCCCGGGCGCCGGCCGGACCGCGATGGCTTTTACCTCGACCCCGGAAACGACGATGGATCAGCACCGCCTCGCTGCCGTGCTGGAGCGGGCGTGCGGTGAGATTCAGGGGGTTGTCCTGGCCCAGGCGCTGCTGGAGCCGCAAGAGAAGAGCATCGAGGCCGCCTACCTGCAGGCGCGCTTTCTCTCTCTGGGAAGCCTGCTCTACCTCAGTCGCCCGTGGGACGACGCCCTTGTTCCCGTCGAAGAGGACACCTGGCCGCCCGGTGTCAGCATTGAGCCCTACGGCGAACACCTTAAAAACGATCTAATTGCAGCCCTGGAGGCCAGCTACGTTGACACGCTTGACTGTCCGGAACTGTGCGGCATGCGCACAACGCGCGACGTGCTAGCCAGCCACCTCGCGACCGGCGCCTTCGATCCCACCCTCTGGTGGCTGTTGCGCGTTGATGGCAGCCCCGCTGGCGCCCTGCTGCTCAATGAAAGTCCCCCGCTCAAACACACGGAGCTGGTGTACCTTGGGCTGGCGCCCATCGCTCGTGGCCGCGGATTGGCGAGCAGGTTGCTGACAATCGGGTTGGACGCGCTCAGGAAAAGACCCCATCGACAACTCACATGCGCCGTTGACGCGCGCAACACCCCCGCTCGTGCGCTCTACAAGCGCTTCGGTTTTGTTGAAACAACCCAACGACATGCATTGGTGCGTCCAATCACGCCTGAACCTGCATAGCGGCGGAAAAGCCTGTCAAATAAAGGGATTGCTGCGTTTTCCACGAAATCTGCGCATTTGTCATGAGCCCGTGGAAAAGAAATTTTATGCGCTCTAACTCTCGATGCTGCCAGTAAATCCGATGGTGAGCACGTTCGATGCAGACATCAGGTGTTGAGTCGCGCGGTGTATGTGTCTAGATTATGCGCTTGCCGATCATGGATTGATCGGCCGGCGCACGCCTGCAAGAGCACCCGATAGAAGGGAATCCTGCAGGCGGGACGTGAAGCCGACGGAAGATTCCCTTTCGCGCTTGCACAGAGGCGGGCGCGCACAACAGGTCGCGAAGGATACGCGGCCTGATGTGTCTGGAGGGAGCTGGCTCGCTTCCTGCGTCGCTTTGCTGAACGGATTCAAACAACATGTCCCCGACGCCAAGGCCGCGTCCAAGCGTGTTGACGCGCGGCTCGATCCCTGGAACCCGTTCGTGAAATGAGGCTAGCTTCGTGACCACCACCCTCTCCGCGCTATCGGTGCGCGATCGTATTCTCGATCGCTTCTCTCAATCGATCGGCAAGGGACGGTTCCTCAGATACTTCGGGGACGCACTCGTGGTCGAGCACACGACGGACGATGTGTGTGTCACCACCGCCAACTCCTTTCTCGCGGATTTGCTGGGAAGGAGATTCGCCAGCGACTTACGCCAGGCCATCACGGATGAGCTGCGTGAGTCGGATATCAGCGTCCGCATTGAGATCGACCCCGGCGCTTTCGAGCAACCTCGGACGCTCGAGCCGGGGCGATCTCCGGACGCCTCTGGCGCACAGGGCGCCACAGAAGCAACCCCACATCGTTCGGGCTGGGGGAAAGATTCGGTCGCAGTTCCTCCTCCGGCGACCGATTCCCCCTCGCCCGGGCGTCATCCCCATCGCCGATCCAAGAAAGGAACCGCCCGCACTTTGATGCGGCTGCGCCGACTGGAGGATTTCGTGGTGGGCTCCTCCAATCGGCTGGCGTATCACGCTGCGACGAAACTGATCGAACCCCCAACCATTTCAGTTGGCTTCAACGTCCTCTTCATTCATGGCGAGTGCGGGCTGGGCAAGACCCACCTGCTGCAGGGACTCGTTCAGCGAATGCGCGAAGCGCGCCCCGGCGCCCGCGTGCGCTACACAACGGGCGAGGCATTCACCAACGCCTTCGTCCACGCTGTGTGCAACAACAAGCTCAATGAGTTTCAGCAGGCGAACCGGAAACTCGATCTGCTGTGTATTGACGATGTGCATTTTCTCTCGCGCAAAAATGCAACGCAGGCCGAGTTCCTGCATACGTTTGATGCGATGGGACTGGATGGCGCCCGCGTGGCGCTCGCCTCCGACGAACATCCCTCACGGATTCGCGATCTCTCAAAAGAGCTCATTTCCCGCTTCGTGGCGGGGATGATCGTTGAACTTGTGGCGCCTGACGCGCAGACGCGCATTGAGATCGCCAGGCTACTGGCAAGCCGGCAGAATCTTCCGGTTGACGAAGAGGGGCTGCGAGCGATCGGAAGCCGGTGCAGCGATTCGGTGCGCGAGATCGAAGGGGCGATCACCCAACTGGATGCGTTGCGTCGATTTACGCCGGAGTTGCGGGAGAGAGTTGTCACACGTTCCATTGTGGAGCGCGCGCTGGGTGTCGCTTCGGCATCGCGTCCGATGAAACCCATTCGTGCTGAAGCGATCGCACACCATGTCTGCCAGACCTTGAGCGTTGACATTTCCGATGTTCTTGGGCGAAGCCGGCATAAGCGGGTCGTGCTGGCTCGCTCGCTGACTGCCTATCTGACGCGTGAGCTCACGACGCTGAGTTTCCCTGAAATTGCGCGCGCCATGGGCCGGCCCAACCATTCAACAATCGTCACCGCTCATCGACGGGTGCAAAACCAAATCACATGTGGGGCGGCCTGCGACTCGGGGCCGGACCTTGAGGGCGTGAGCGTCTCCGATCTGGCGCGGCGAATGCAACGGGATATTGTTCGGGCGGCAGAGCCCGCGTAGAGCATACGAACAGACCGTGTGAACTATCACTAACTTATGACGAACCGCTCTGTGTGTGCGCGAATCTTCCCGGTCGGTATCATGTCGCTCGCTCTCTGCGAAAGACGCGGGAGCGTGGGATTCAACGCGCCACCCGATTTAACAGACGAGAACTATTCCCATGAGCATCAGGACGCGCCCCGCAAAGGTCGCGATCGACATCAGTGAACCCATCCTCCGCTGCGCCGTTGTCGGCGTCGGGCGCATGGGAAGGCACCATGCGCGCGTCTACAACGAGACGGCTGGAGTCACGCTCGTCGGCGTGGTTGACCACAACGAAGACCGTCGCGAGACCATGGTCGAGACGCACGGCTGCGCGCCATTCGAAACGATCGACGATCTCCTTAAAGAGGGTGTGGACGCAGTCACGATCGCGGTTCCCACGACGCACCATTTGGAAACCGCTCGGCCTTTTCTCGAGCGCGGTATCGCGTGCCTGGTTGAGAAGCCGCTGGCCCATGATTCACAACAGGCACAGGAGTTGGTGGAGCTAGCGGATCGGCACGGCGCGGTGCTGCAGGTTGGGCATTCGGAGCGTTTCAACCCGGTCGTGCAGGCGCTGAAGCGCGAACAGGAGAGGGACGCTGAAGCGAACGCTGGCGCCGGGATTGTCCCGCGGTTCATCGAGGTCAATCGCATCAGTCCGATGACGTTTCGCAGTGTGGATGTGAGCGTTGTGTTCGACATGATGATCCATGATCTTGATCTTGTGATGATGCTGATGGATGGCGTCGAGCCAACCAACGTGCAGGCGTCGGGCGTACCTGTCATTACGGAGTACGCCGACATCTGCAACGCCCGGCTGACGTTTGAACGACCCGCAGGCGTGTGCATCGCGAATATCACCGCTTCAAGGCTCGCACTGAAAACCGAGCGCAAAATGCGGCTGATTGCGCGCGATGCGTATGTCAGCCTTGATTACGCGAAGAAGTCCGGCGTAGTGATTCGCAGAGCGCCGAATACGCTGATTCTGGATGAGGTGCGCTCTGCGCTGCGCGATGGGAAGGATCTTTCCGATCTTGATTACGGTAATTTAGTTTCAGTGCAGGATTTGCGCATTGATGACCAGGAGCCGCTCAAGCTTCAGCTGGCGAGTTTTCTCGATGCAATCCGAAATGGCGAGCGGCCGGAAGTCGATGCGCGGGCGGGGCTTGCTGCAGTGCGCACAGCAGAGCGCATCATCGAATCGATGCGCGAATCCTGGTGAAACACGCGCGACTCGCCTCGCTGGCCGATCTGCTTCCTTCACTCAACTGCCAGCGACACAAGTTCAAACTTCTCAACATCGACCAGCCCTTGATCACTCAGTTTGAGCTTCGGAATCACAGAGAGGGGCAGGAAGCTGAGGGGCATGAAGGGGTCGGCGTGCGGACAACCGAGAGCGCGGGTCGCTTCGTGCAGAGCGTGCTGCTGTTCGATGATTGTCTCGGCAGGAGCATCTGACATGAGCCCGCCGATCGGGAGCGGCAGGAGCGCGAGAACTTCGCCATCGCGCACGGCGCATTGGCCTCCGCCAGCCTGCGCGAGCGCGCGGGCAGCGACGAGCATGTCTGCATCGTTGGCGCCGACGATCGCGAGGTTGTGTGAATCATGCCCGACGGTGCTCGCGATGGCGCCGGCTTTGAAACCGAAGTTCTGCACGAAGCCGAGGCCTATGTTGCCTGTGCCGCGGTGACGCTCGATGACAGCGAGCTTGAGAATGTCTCGGCTTGTGTCCGCGACGCATTGGCCATTTTCAACGCTCGGGGGAAGCACAAGATGCTCGGTGACCAACTGATGCGGGTCCATGCCAATCACGCGGATATTGACGCCATTCGCGGGAGCTTTGATCGCGAAGGAGTCAGCCGTCAGGTTGGCTGGGAGTTTGACAACACCGACGGGCGCGCCTGGCGGAAGCGGGGCGCGATCAAGCAGATACTCACCGTTCTCAGCGATGCGCTCGCCGTGAAAAAAGACGAGTCTTGGGCGAATGTCGCTGAGATCATCGAAGATGATCATATCTGCAAGGTAGCCCGGCGCAATAGCGCCAATGTCGCGCTTTCCATAGTGCTGAGCGGTGAATAGCGATGCAATCGTAATGGCGTGCGCGGGATTCATGCCGAGATGGACCGCCTTGCGCACGACGTGATCAATGTGGCCTTCGTTCTTGAGGTCCGCTGGGTGACGATCATCCGTGCAGAAGCTGAATCGGTGCAAATTGGCCGGCGTGACCGCAGGAAGGAGCGCTTCAAGGTTTTTCGCAGCGCTTCCCTCGCGGATGTAAATGCGCATGCCGTGGCGGAGCTTTTCCAGGGATTCCTCGAGCGTCGTGCATTCATGATCGGAACTGACGCCCGCGCCGATGTAGGCCTGCAAATCAGCGCCGCGAAGGCCCGGCGCGTGCCCATCGACGACTGAGCGCGAAAGTCCGAGTTGCACCTTCTCCAGAACATCAGGCGCGGCATGGACCACACCGGGAAAGTTCATCATCTCCGCCAGCGCGACAACATTCTCTTCATTAAAGAGCGGCGCCAGATCGGCGGCGGTGAGCACCGCGCCCGAAGTCTCCAGCGGCGAGGCAGGCACGCATGAAGAGAGCGCGAACATCGCGTTGATCGGCAAGCCCTTTGCGCATTTCATAATCCAACGAATGCCCTCGACACCCGCGACATTGGCTATTTCGTGCGGATCAAGCACAACGCCGGTCGTGCCATGGGGCGCCGCGAGGCGCACGAACTCCGTCGGGGGCATAAGTGTTGATTCAACGTGCATGTGAGCGTCGATAAAACCTGGCGCGACGAAGGAGCCGGAGATATTGAGATATTCATCGGCCTGCGTGTAATCGCCCACGCCCGCAATGCGCCCGCGGTGGATTGCGATGGACGCCTGCTCGATGTGGCCGTTGAAAACGTTGACGATAGCGCCGCCGACCAGGAGCAAATCTGCCGGCTTCAACCGGCGCGCCACCGCGATGAGGTCTGGATCAGCTTGATTCACCGGCGTTGTGTTCACGATTCTTCCTTTCGACTTGAACCCGCATCGAGCCACGCTGTCATATTCTCAGGCGTGTTCAGGTTGACGGCGACATCCGGATCATCCACCGCGATCATACGGATGTGTTGGCGCGTGAGGGCATCGAGCCTGCGATCTGCTGGCGCGATCGAAACATCGGGGGCGAAGAGTTCATCCTGAATCCATCTCCAGGGCAGAGCAATAGGGTGCCCGGCCTGCCCTCGAAACTCAGGCGCCGCAACGCCGCCAGCGTGTAAAAGCGCTGTGAAAACATCGCACCGGGGCGCGGGCGTATCTACAGGAAGCACGAAGACACACTCTGGCGCTGTGGCGAGCACAAAGCGCAGACCAGCCAGCAGACTCTCGAACATGGGCGCGTTGCTGTCCGCCTCGACCAGGTCCATATTTTCAGCTCGCTGCGCCAAGCCGTCGCGCACCTCATTTGAGACTACCCAGACCGCGCGAACACCCGCTTTTTCCAGACGACGGCGCTGGACATCAACCCAGAGCTCCCGGCCGGCCGGCATCAGCGCTTTCGGGCCGCCCATGCGCACGCCGCGTCCCGCAGCCAGCACGAGCGTCACGCCGGAAACAGGCTGCGCGTTAGAGCTGGTCAAGTCTCTTCGCCTCAAGCAGGAGTTGGGCAGCGATCGAAATCGCAACGAACCGCGGCGCCTTCCCGCAGTCGCCCACGCCGATCGGACAATGCACCTGCTTCACGCTCTTTTCATTGCAGCCTGAACCAACAAGGCGAGAAAAAAGGTTGACGCGCTTGCTCCGACTGCCGATCAAGCCAATGAACGCGGGCGCCCCCTCACTCATAAGCAAATCTCGAAGCACGCGAAAGTCCGTCTCATGAGAACATGTCATAACGCACACGAGCGTCTCTTCAGGACGCTCCGTCGCCAGCACGATTCCTTTGTCCCAATCTTGAACGCGAGAGCAGCCGAGAAACCGCTCGTCGCTGTTCCACGTTGAGCGATCATCCACGATATGTATTTCACAGCCGCCGCCCTGAAGAACATCCACCAGCGCCTTGCTCACATGGCCGGCGCCAAAGAGCACCAGCCGCCGCGCGGGGCCAACGTATTCATACAGTACGTCCATGCGCCCGCCGCAACACTGTTCTGACTCCGCCCCGAGCACAAACTCTTCCGTTCCTGTATCTCTATCTACAAAACGCCTCTCGGCAGATTCCTCAACGAGTTGCTCGAACTGTCCACCGCCGATGGTCCCGGTCAAGCCTGCTCCGGGACGCCAGATCATCTTGGCGCCGGCGTTGCGCGGCGTGCTGCCCTTGGTCGCGATGACAGTCATCAACACAAACGGCTCGCCGCGCGTGGCAAGCTCGCCGGCAAGTTGCACAATGTCTCGCGGATCCTCCATCAGTTCTTCACCAGGCTCAGTGCTGACCAGCGCGTCCGCTCCTGTTCACTCGATCCAGGCGCAGCGTGCTTTGAGATCATGATAGAGCAGCCGGCTCATCACGGTCTTCCGATACCGGGCATTGGAACGCACATCGTCGATCGGCGAAACGTCCGCCTCGATCGCATTGAGAAAATCCTGTGGCGTTTTGACTATTTTCTGCTCTTCAAGCATATGTTCAACGTGGGCACAGCGTGTAACGACAGGCGCCATACTGGCTGCGACGACGCGCCAGCCGGCTTCCGAATGAGTGATCGCCAGCCCCACCTTCGCGATCGCCTGCGCCCGTCTGGTTCCGACTTTCTCGAAGATTTCCACACTCCGCAAGCCTCGCGGCAGACTGATGTCAACGATCAGCTCATCAGGCGCCAGCTGTGTCTTCTTGTACCCAAGATAGAACTGATCGAGCGGAATTGCGCGTCGCCCGCGGGCTTCTGACTGGACAACAACGGTCGCGTCGTACGCCATCAGCACGGGAACGCCATCTGCAGCGGGCGAGGCGTTGGCAATGTTTCCCGCCCAGGTGCCTCGCGTCTGAATCTGCACTGATCCGACCTGCCGGGCTGCCTCCAGAAGAAGCGGAAACTCCGCCACAAGGGGATGATTCACCACAACATCCCAGTATGTCGTCAGAGCGCCGAGATGGACTGCATCGTCTTCAATCGATGCCGCGCGCAGTTCAGTGGCGCCAGACATATCCAAATAGCTGCGCGAGTGCGCGTCGGCATGTAGAGGCCACTCAACGAAGAGATCCGTTGCGCCGGCGATGGGCGTTGGCGCTTCTCCATTCTTCGCGATCCCCTCAGCGAGCATCGCGCATGCTTCATCCAAACTCTCTGGCATGAGCACAGTCACGCGGCGCCCTCCCCAGGCGCCTGCCCGGGCATTGAATCGCGCACGCCGTCGATAATGCCGTCATACCCTGTGCAACGGCACAGGTTCCCCGCCATTAACTCCCGCAAAGTATGCGTCTTGAGCAATTCGGGATGCTCGCGCACCCATGCCGCCGTCATTACCACACCCGGCGTGCAAGCTCCACATTGCGTCGCGCCCGATGCATGCATTGCTTCAAGCTGGCTGTCTTCAATGTGTTCAATCGTTTCGACGCGACGATTCCGCACTTGATAGCTGGGCGCCAAACACGAGTTCACAGGCAATCCATCGAGAAAAACGGTGCAGGCGCCGCACTCACCCTCGCCGCACCCCTCCTTTGTGCCAGGAAGATGAAGTCGATACCGCAGCGTGTCCAGCAGGCGCTCGTTAGGCGCGACCTGAACAGCGACCCGCTCGCCATTCAGCGTGAAGGTGATCTCGATGTCTTTTTCACTGTGACCGCTCATGTGTGTTCGTACCTATGACGTTGCGACCGTCTCCATAAGTTCCATCAATCTCTCGGATGTGAGCGGAATGACTTTCGGATCGACATTGAGCGCCGCAGCGACGGCGTTTGCAATCGCGGGCGCCGGACCATCCATCGGCAACTCGCCCAGCCCCTTGGCGCCGCCGCCGCCGAACTCGTATGGCTCCTCCTGAAACTCCACACGAATCGAAGGCACATCATCAGAAGTCGGAATGATGTAGTTGGTGAGTTGATTATTAATCATCGCGCCATCGCGGGTGCGCATTTCTTCGAGCAGCGCCCAGCCAATCCCCTGCACCACACCGCCCTGCACCTGCCCGCGCGCCAGCGTTTCATTCAGCACCCGCCCCACTTCCTGAACCGCGACGAAGTCAAGAACACGCGTATTGAAAGTTCGAAGATCAACCTCCACCTCAGCAACATATGCGCCCCAGGAAAACGTAGCATATGCGTCGCCCTGGTACGTTTCATCATCCCAGTTTACATTCGGCGGCTGTTCGTACTGTGACTCACCCACCAGACGCTCATCCGGATGCTGACGGCGCCACTCAACAATCGCGCGTTTCAACTCTTCGCCGCGCGTGTGCTTATCAACGCCGAGACGGGCGCGCATTGCTTCGCACGCCTTCTCAACGAGGCGCCCGACGACCATCGCTGTCCGAGACGCAACAGTGGGCCCGGAGTTGGGCGCGCGGCTGGTGTCGGGATCGCGCAGAACTATGTCGCCAGGCTCAAGACCGAGCGCCTGACTTGCGATGTCCGTGAAAATCGTCAGCATGCCCTGGCCCATCTCGGTGCTGGCAGTCAGGACTTCAACCCGGCCGTCCTCCAAGCCCTCTACCAGAAGCCGGGACGCGAGGTAAACCTCGCCAGACCCGGTGAAACCGGCGCCATGATGAAACGTCGCCAACCCAACGCCGCGGCGCAAGTATTGGTTGGCCACATTGAATGAATCGTGCTCGCGCCGTTTTTCATTGAACTGGGCAAGCTCAAGCGCGCGATCCATCAGCCCGACCCGGTCCGCGCCCCCCGTGATGACCTGCCCGGTCGCGGTCGTTTGGCCCTCGCGGATGAGATTGACTCTGCGAAGCTCGACTGGATCCATGCCGATCTGCTTCGCAACGACATCCATATGGCGTTCGTTGGCAAAGTGTGTTTGTGGGGCCCCGAAACCGCGAAAGGCGCCAAAGGGAACAGCGTTGGTCAGAACAGCCCGGCCCTCGATGCGCACATTGTCGCAGGCATAGGGACCGGCTGCGTGGATAATCCCGCGCGAAAGAACCACCGGCGAAAGAGTCACATAGGCCCCACCATCCATGACCACTTCAATATGCTGCGCGACCAGACGCCCTTCAGCGTCAAGACCTGTCCGATGGCGCACGCGGGATGGATGGCGCTTGGTCGTCGCTGCCATATCCTCACTGCGATCGTAGATCATTTTAACGGGCGCGCCACCAGCCTTCAGCGTCAGCAGCGCCGTGTGCAAGGCGATGATCGAGGGATAATCTTCCTTCCCGCCGAACCCGCCGCCCGTCGGCGCCTGAATCACGCGCACCTCGTGCTCCGCCCGCCCCAGCGCGTGCTTCAGTGCATTGACGACGTAGTACGGGCACTGCATGCTCCCGCGCACAACGACAACGCCATCCTCGACCCTCGCGATCATCCCCTGGTTTTCGAGGTAGACATGTTCCTGAGCGCCGGTTTCATACACACCTTCAACAATGTGATCCGCCTGCGCCAGAGCAGCTTCAACATCACCCTTGTCGATGAGCAGCCTCTTGAGAATATTGTCCTCACCATACTGAACCTGTGATTGGTCCGGCGTGACGCGATAGTCATAAACGGGCTCGTCAGGATCGACGATGATCTCGATCCCAGCAATAGCCTCTCGCGCCATCGCGCGAGAAGGATGCGCAACCAGCGCGACCGCCTCATGCACATGCCGTACGTATTCACCCGCGAGCACGGGCTGATCCAGCTCCATCAGGTACACCGCGTTGGCGCCGGGAATGTCTTCGTGTGTGACGACGGTGAACTCAGACCAGTCGATGCTGTCACTGAACCGCAGCTCGCGCACCCGCCCACGGGGAAAGGGGCTGCGCACAGTCATGCCCCAGAGCCCCTCGAAGGGTTCGTCGTCGATAAAGCGCTCAGCTCCGGTGAGCTTGGCCAGCCCTTCAAGTCGTCGCATGGAAATCATTGCCCTCGACGCCAACAGAAAACCTCGCCGCCACAATGCAGCCAGACCAACCATTCTGCAGCGTCACATCACATTTCGCAATTGTGCGACCGAGCCCAACGCACAGGCGAAGTCGGCCTAAGCGCTGACGATCAGACGTGGAACCACTTCAAATCGGCCCGGAAAAGCGCGGCGCATCACCCAGCGAAGGAAAAGCCCCCACGCTCGTGGATCATGCACGCTGACCGCCCGGCGAATCGCAGACGCCCAACGTCCCAAACAAAGCTCGCGAGCTGAGCGGATCAATCCCAGCATCTCCTGCACCACCGGCAACTCTGGAGGCTGAAGCGCCGGATCAATCATCGGCAGCAACATCTCCCGAATGCTGGCGAACTCACGGTAGAGCTCCTCGTCAGACATTTCGCTCGTCACCGTTTTGTGCGCACCCTGATGACGATCAACGAGCGCCTCGTTCACCAACAACAAGTCACCATGCGCCAGCGCCCGGATGTACCACAAAACATCCACGCCGCTCTTGAAGTTGTTCCTGTGTTCCATCATGGCGCCGCGAACAATACAAGACCGATGCACCATGACCTGAGTCGGAATCCCGATCTCCAGATCCTGAAGGTACATCGCCAGACGAGATTCATCCGCATGAAGACGCTCGACACGAGCGCGATGCTTGCGCGCCTCAATGCGAATCGCCTTCCCCTCGCAAACGTGCTGCGCCAGGCAGGCTGCGATCGCGACGCCCTCCTGCGCGCTCGCTGCATCAACAAGTTTCTCAATGCACTCGGGGCTCAGCACATCATCATCGTAAAGCGGCTTGATCCACTCACCCCGGGCAGCGCGCAGCAGAGTATTCATGTTCGAAACCTGGCCGCGCGGCCCCTCGTTGCGAATCAATCGCACGCGCGGATCCCGTTCAGCAATCGCGTGAACCATCCGCCAGCTTTCGCCGGCAGGCCATTCATCGTCGCTGACAATGATCTCAATGTTTTGATACGTTTGATTGAGCGCGCTCGACAGCGATTGCTTCAAAAGCTCCGGCCGCCCACAAGTGGGCACAACGACGCTGACGCGCGGACGGACATCCTTGGCCGAACGCATACTTCCCTCCCGACGCCGGCATTGTTCCCCCGCCGACGCACAGGCGAATTCTACCTACCGTGAGTCGAAATCAGCAAGTGTTATTGTTCGGAATATCGCCGGCACGCACAGATGCGCCGCGCAAAGCATTTCATGGTCATGATTTAGCGATCTCGCTTGCAAATCAACCTTCCGACAAACTCGCTCGATCTTGGTCGGGAAATTTTCAACATACTGCTCCCAATGAAAACGCAGTAGAAAGCGCCCGCCATCATCAAAGCTGGCGGGCGCGTGCAAGGAAACAGATTTCCAGTCCGGCGTGACGAATTAGGCCATCGAGGCTATTTCAGTTGGGTGGAACAAACTCGGCATTTCGTGCATCTTCATTGCAGTCTACTCGGCGTCGGCGTCCAAAAATCACGCCTCCTCCGACGAGCGCCAGAGCCATCGGCCCAGGAGCAGGCACGGATTCACCCGCCCACACACTGAGAGACGCACTGAAGAAAGCATCCGCCACGCCGATATCAGAAACAGCCACATTGGTCAGCTCAAACGCCAGATTCATTGACTGATCGAGCGACCCATCGACAAGGTCTGCCGCCAGCGACGATGAAAGTGCCGCGATGGTAATCTCTGTCTGGCCAGCAACAATGTCAGCCTCCATTGTGCTGAGTTGGTGGATCGTCACATCAAAGGGGAGTGCATTGATATCCGGCCCGGGCTCAAGAAAACCATCGACGTCCGTGCCAAACTGAAATAACGAATAGGAAACACCGGCAAGATCAAACGAGACGTCGAGCGAGGCGCCACTCTCCTCGCCATCCCACGTCATTGTGGAGAGCCCAACGGGAAAGAGGAGACTGACGTTTTCCTCACCCTGAAGTTCGAAATCCTCCAGATCCTCAATGCTAATGTGAAACGGATCGCTCCCGGTTGCGCGAGCCTTCCAGCTGGGCTTTCGCAGCCCCTGCGGCGCGCCAAGCGTTCCCGTTGCATCCACAACCCAGCTCACCTGATACGGCCTCTTCGCGCCCGCTACCACCGCGCTCGATCCAGTTCCCGTTGCGGTCGCGGTGCTGCCAAGATCACCCGTCTTGTTCTTCGTGAATCCCGCCAAAACCTGACCCGCGGCGACTCGATTGCGGCCAACCCCGGCAATATTGAACTTAACTTCGCTCGACGTCCCAGAAGGCCCAGCGCCGTCAGCGGCGGCAAGCCACCCCCACTTCACCTTGTCAATACTCCGTGGAACCCTTTTAAACCAGTTCTGACCTGGGCTGTTTCGTCTAATTTCAGGACCGCGAGCGGTCGACGACCCCTGCGCAATCGACCGCCGTGGCGGCGTGGTTCCTCCCAGAGCCAGTGGCGAAATAGACAGAGCCGTGGCGCCCGCAAGGACAAAGAATGAGGCGCCACGAAGGCGCAGGGACATCCACTTAGGACACGCGATACGAAATGCACACATAATGTAAATCTCCTTGGCGGTGCACGTGCCCCTGAGCGACTACCACTCACCTCGGCCCACCAGGATATTGGCGATGATTCACCACACCCGCTCACGCGAAGTTTTGAAAACTGGCCAAAATATATACTGATGCGCAATCTACAATATTTTGGATGTCGCCTACTCGTGAGCGCTGCGCCTCTCACCGTCCGCAATAACAATGGCGCACCTGATTGAGAGCGTCGATGGCAGATATCGCATATTGTTGAGATTCGATAGAATCGCTCCTGATGTATGAATATCGGATAGTCAGGCTCGAAACCCAATGAACTCAACATGCGTACTCATCATCGGCGGCGGAACCATGGCCCAGGCCATCATTCGCGGCGCCGAGCTGGGCGGAACATCCCCTCCCGGCGGTTTCATCCTCTGCGAAAAAGATGAAGCCAAGCTCCCAGCATTGCGCGCCCTCGGCCATGTCCGCAGCGCGCACACATCAATCACAGATGCAGCGGCGCAAATCGGCCCTGACGATCAAATCCTGCTCGCTGTCAAACCGCAGAGTTTTCCTGATGTCGCCGCCGAGTTGGCGCCGGCGATTGGGAGTGGCCGACGGATTGTAACTTCAATTCTCGCGGGAATCACAAGCAGCGTGATTCGTAAGAGCCTCGGCGAGCAGGTCGCCGTCGTGCGCGCCATGCCCAACACGCCCGCCCAAATTAGCCAGGGCATGACCGCGATCGCGCTCGGCGCCGGAGCCCGCCCTGGCGATGACTCCCTGGCGAAGAAACTTCTCTCTGGTTGCAGCAGCGTTGTTGAGATCGACGAATCGCTCATGGACGCCTTCACAGCACTCGCGGGATCAGGGCCCGCCTATGTGTTTTACCTGGCGGAAGCGATGGAAAAAGCAGCGAGAAAGATGGGGTTTGATGACGCTGCAAGCGAAATGATCGTTCAGCAAACAGTCGCCGGCGCAGGGGCGCTGCTCAAGCAATCGGACGCAAACGCACAATCACTTCGGACCGCTGTCACAAGCAAAGGGGGAACCACAGCAGCGGCGACAAATGTGCTCGACAATGAAGATGTCATAGGCGCATTCGTGCGCGCAATTCTCGCTGGACGCGATCGAGGCGCCGAACTCGGAAAACAATAGACGCCCGCGCCGCCATCACGGCATGGATGGAATCACGAACAATCCTCAAAAATCCCGACGCCGGAAAATCCAACACGCGATCGCAAGCATTGCCGCCTCAAAAATGACCGATGTGCCAACGATCCACGCAACAGACCGCTCACGGGTTGCCTGCTCAATGCGATCTTGAACCTCACGGCTGATTTCACGATCGCTCATCGCGATGTCATCGGGATCCGTGGAGAAGGTCATCGGCGCCGGTTCTTGCGCAGCCTGATTGGTAAGCCCCTCCATGTCAGCGCTCGAAATCAACCATCGTTCGGTGAGATCAATGGTTTCGGTCGTCTTGGGCAGCAGAGTCTTGAGCGCCATCACACCAAAATGAATGCGCTGGAGCAGATCCCGATTGCCGATTTCACCCGGGAGTTCCTGAGTGCGAACTTCGAGCATCCTTTGCTGGTTGACGATGTTCGTTGCGATTCGCTGATTGTCGGGTTCGGCAACAGCTCGTTCCGTAAGCTCCGCGAGTTTTTGGGTGCGTTCATCAAGATCATTCTCGATCGCTTCGACCCGAACCTCGAAGTTGGTCCGCGCGACGAGCAGGCTGCTTTCGGTAATGTGCAGGCTGCCGTTGAGAACCCAGAAAAGTATAGTAAGCAAAAGGGCAGCGACGGTTGACCGTGTGATCAGACCGAGCAGTGCACAAACGCTATAAATATAGCTGTAAAAAAGGATGACCATGGGTACGGTGATGAAGAGTCCGGGTTCCCACGCGCCGCCGCGCAGCCCGATCACAAAGAAAGACAACGTTGTAAAGACAGCGACCTGAAGCGTGACAAAGAGCAAACCCGTGACATACTTCGTCAGAAAGAGACGAACGCGCCCGATGGGTTTGGAGAGCACAAGATCAATCGCGCCATCGCTTACAAGATCGGGAATAACGCCCGCAGTCGAAATTAATCCAAGAATGGTGGCGAGAAAAGTGATCCAGAACCTCACGCCAAGGGTCGTGAAGATCAGCTTGTAAAATGTCTCACGGGAAATGAACTGAGTGGAAAATGCATCAATGCCGATCTGCCAATGAAAAAACGTCAGGCCTTTGTCATTGATCCCCACGGTCGCGAAGGAAAGAACAACAACAGCAGAAAGCCCAAGTGATATCCAGAAGAGCTTGCGCGCGTTCAGCGCGCGATACGCGTCATAGAAGATTGCCCATGTCTGCGTCATCATGGAGCCTCCTCTCCGTTGATGCTTGTCTCTTGCTTGCTCCCGGGCGAAGCGGCGCCGGGCAATAGCTCTTCGCCGGTATGCGGATCAATAATCGCGCGCATGAAAAGGTCTTCTAGAGAAGGCCGCGTCGGTCGGGCGCTCTTAATGACCGCGCGCTGCGAACGAAGTGCGTCCATAACGAGCTGCGCATGGTTCAACTCATCAACCCCGAGTTGGACTACATCGCCTTTGATTTCAAGAGAAACGCCCGCCTGTTCAGCTGCTTCCCTGGCCGCAGCCAGCGCCGCAGGCGCCGGGGCAGACGCGAGTTCGATCGTATATCGCTCCTGACCAGCGGTCAGCTCATCCATCGTTCCCTGCAAAACAAGCCGCCCCTGCGCAAGAATCGCAACGCGATCGCACACCGCCTCCAGCTCATTCAAAAGATGGCTGTTGATGAAAACGGTCTTCCCTTCTTCGCGAAGTTCGACAAGCAGCCGCCGAACATCGCGCCGCCCCACAGGATCCAGCCCATCAGTGGGCTCATCCAAAAACACAAGATCAGGATCATTCATCAGAGCCTGCGCAACACCCAGACGCTGCCGCATACCCTTGGAGTAGCCACCTACCTTCTTGTTCGCCCACCTCGTCATCCCAACGCGCTCAAGAAGCGCCTCTCTCCGCTGCTTGCGTTCGCGCCGCGGAACATTGCTCAGTGCCGCGCTGTATTCCAAAGATTGACCCCCAGTCAAATACTGTGGAAAACGAAGATGTTCCGGCAAGTAACCCACGCGCGAGAGCACGGACTTGTCGCCCACGGCTTCGCCGAGCATCCGACCCTGGCACCGCGACGGACGCACAATCGTCAGGAGAATTTTCACAAGCGTGCTCTTGCCTGCCCCATTGGGACCGAGCAAACCGAAAACTTCACCCCGATGCACACGCATCTGAACATCATCAAGCGCCCGGACCCGGCCCTTAAATGTCTTCTCAACGCGAGCAAGGTCAATGACAAGATCGTCGCCATTCTGTGTCGGCTTCATGGATCATCCGTACATGGAAAGCGTTTGAGAAAGTGGACAAAGGACTTCACCACCGCCCGGACCAACGAGAGCTCAAGCCTCAAAGAATACGAGAAAAAGCTGTAGCACGCTGCTCCACATCTCTTTGTGAAGAAGCGTTCAACAATTTCTCTCACGAATCGATTCCCCTAACGCCGACTCGCCGACTGATGGATCAATCGTCCCGGCAGCGCCAGCGCCAACACTCCCGAGAGCGCCATCAAGGCCGCGAGGAAATAAAATCCTGCGTCAAGGTTCGAACGATCCGCACCAATAATCTGTCTCACTATGAACGGCGACACCGCAGACACCGCCCACCCGCACCCCATCAAAATGGCGCCCACCATCCCCGTCGCGTGCGGCAGCAAGCGCTGCGCGAACGAAATAGACGCCGGAATCACACCGAAGAATCCCCATGCAGAAAGAAAACACGCTCCCAGCATCATGACGCCATCAAGCTGAGGCATCACAAGAATCACCGGCGCCGCCAGCAGTCCCATCGCAATCATCCACCTGCGCTCAGCTCCCTGACGCATCAACCGCCCCACAAACAATCCAGACAGACACATGCCCACCGCCGACGCAGCGAGCAGATTCCCCGACAAGGAAGACGCTGCATCCGGATCGCTCAACTTTCGACTCGCCCATTCGCTGTAGAGAAAGAACAGCCCGATATTTGTAATAAATCGCAGGCAGTTCGCCACGAACAAAATCCCAACCGTAAACCACCGCGCGCGAAGATCATTCAGTTCGTCAACTGTCGTCGCTGTCAACCGTTCCTCGCGGTGCGCAATCGACCGCGTGCAATACCACAAAATGGCCGCGCCGAGAAGTCCCGGAACTGTCATCGCCAGCAGCCACTTCATTCCGGCTGCTTCATTAATCCGCGTCGCGATGATGGGCCCCAGTATTCCGCCAACCATCCCCGCTGCAAAAAATATCGAAAGTCCAAGCCCCCGCGCCGAGCGCAAACGAGCCGACGCATGCGCCCCCGTGCTCAGTGAGCCAGCCAATGCAGAGGAAATCGGGTGATACACACCGACACCGCCCATCCCCACAATCACGAGCAGCACAAGCTGCGTGAAGTTCTGCACATACCCGATAAAACCCATCGCCAGCGCCGCCACCGCCAGGCCCGCCGGCGCGGAATATCGAGTGTTGTGCTTATCGCCAAGCCAGGCAAAGAGCGGCTGAGAAGCCCCTGACACCACCGGCCCCAGCGAAAAGAGCGCCGCCCGTTGACCGCCTGTCAAGCCCAAATTGCTCTGCAGTGACGCCGCCAGCGAAATAACAAAATGAGGATAAATATCGACGATAACGTGCGAACTCGTCAACACCCAGTACCGCGCCCGATCGGTGAGGAAAGACACCTCGACCGCGCTCCTGTCGGCGCTCGCCCCTTCGCGCACCAGCGTTTGCACAGCGGACTTCGGCTTCGACCTCTCCTCGTCAACGAGCATGGACCCGAGCATAGGCCAAGCACCAGAAGGGAGGCAGACACCCCCGCGATCAACCAAATAAAAAAGCCCAGCGCCCGCGTATAGCGAGCACCAGGCCTCGTGGGGGACTGACGCCAGCCGAAGCCGGCGTCAGGCCTTGTGGGGGTCTGTGTTAGTAGGGGTCTGTGTAGGAGGGGTCTGTGTGTGGAGGTGTCTTCATCTGTATAGATGTTCTTTCGAGACGCCCTGCTTATTCCTCATCCACAAAAAAAAATCACATATCCCGTGCCATGACGCCCCTCCACCAACACACCCGCCCTCGAAGTGACCTTCTCCGCCGTCACGACCCGTCCGAAAACCCGGCGCCGCCCTACCATGCCCACCCATGTTCACCTCACTTCGCGATTTTCTCACCGCCCTCGACGCCGCCGGCGAACTGAAGCGCGTCGCTGCCCCCGTCTCGCCCATCCTTGAAATTGCTGAAATCGCAGACCGCGAGAGCAAGTCCGCCGCCCCCAATGAGCCCAGCCGCTCCGCCCAGCTCAACGATCCGCGCCTGAGCAATCGCGGCGGGCAGGCTCTCCTCTTTGAAAACGTCGAAGGCTCAGATGTCCCTGTGCTCATCAATGCCTTCGGCAGCTACCGGCGGCTCGAAATCGCGCTCGGCTGCCAGGAAGCTGGCCGGGGAATCACCGCCGGACACACCCCTGGCGGCTTTGACGCACTAGGTCGCCGCATCGGCCGGCTCGCCAAGCCCGAGCCCCCGCGTTCCCTCGCCGAGACACTCGCCAAGCTGCGCCAGTTTGCTCCGCTCCTGCGCATCGGGCCCAGGACTGTCCGCTCCGGCCCGTGTCAGCAGGTCGTCGTCACTGGTGAGAACATCGACCTCACCCAACTCCCCTTCATCAAGTGCTGGCCCCTCGACGGCGATCTTGCGTCGGTCGGCTATCCCGCCGACATCAACGACCACGTCGAAGGCGCCGACCTCATCCACGATCCCAACTTCGCCGGTCGCTACACCACCTTCGCAGGCATCCACACGATTCACGCCGACGACGCTGGAGCGAAGAAACCCGCCTCGCACAACATCGGCATGTACCGCGTCCAGCTCGTCGGACGCCGGCGCCTCGCCATGCACTGGCACATGCACCACGACGGCGCTCGGCATTGGCGCTCATGGAAACAAGCCGGCAAGCCAATGCCCATCGCGATCGCCTTCGGGGGCGAAAGCGTCCTCCCGTTCGCCTCCATCGCGCCCCTGCCGCCTGGAATCAGCGAACTCCTCCTTGCGGGCTTTCTCAATAAGCGGGGCATTCCCCTCGTTCCGTGCAAGACTGTTCCCCTGCGCGTCCCCGCCAACGCGGAGATCATCATCGAAGGTTTCGTCAACCCGGCCGCTGGCCCGCCCGGCTTCGACCCGCGCCATTCAAGTGAACCACTTGGCCCAGGCGCCTTCTTCGAAGGGCCCTTCGGCGATCACACCGGCTTTTACTCACTTCCCGATCGCTACCCGCTCGTTGAAGTCACAGCGATCACCATGCGCGAAAAACCCATCTTCCCCGCCACCATCGTCGGCATGCCGCCTCAGGAAGACTATTACCTGGGCAAAGCTGTCGAGCGCATCTTCCTCCCGCTCCTGCAAACCATCGTCCATGACATTGAGGACTACGACCTCCCAACGTTCGGCGCCTTCCACAACGCTGCGGTCATCCAGATTCGCAAGGAGTACCCGCTGCAGGGTCGTCGCGTCATGCACTCCGTCTGGGGCGCCGGGCAGATGGCCTGGACCAAATGCGTCTTCGTCGTGGATACAGATGTGGATATGCATGACGCCCGGGCTGTCCTCGCCGCTGTGGGCGCTAACTGCAGGCCCGGTCGGGACATCGAGTTCGTCAACGGCCCGCTCGATATTCTCGACCACGCCGCCCCCCGACTCGGGGCGGGCTCAAAGATCGGCTTCGACGCCACACGCAAGATCGCCGGTGAAGAAGTTGGTGGCGTCGCGCTCGACACTGATGACTCGCTGCAACCCATCGACGACGCTGCGATCGACCGCCTGCGGGCTGAAATTGACCAAGTAGTTGAAGTCGGCATCCCTCCGGAGTTGGGTGGAGTGTGGATGCTGGTGCGCATGAAAGCGACCAATGACACAGACCTATGCGCACAGCGAAACGGCATCCTCGATGTGGTGCGCGCAGCGACCGGTGATAGCGCGCACGGAATTGTCATATTGCTGAGTGAAAACGTCGACATCGCGCGCACCGATGAGGCGCTCTTCCATTGGGTCGCCAACTGGGATCCGGGTCGAGACACTTCCCGCGCCGGCGACATCATCCTTTTCGATGCGCGCGCAAAAATTCCCGGAACAATCATCAACGGCGAGCCCGTCCGCGATTGGCCGCCGATCATCGAGATGGATGCACGCACGAAAAAACGTGTCGATTCCCGCGCCGCAGAGCTCGGCCTCATCTGAACGGACATACTTCATGCGCAATCCCAACGCTGACGAAAACAATCTGACCATGACTGACTTCTGGTGTGACTTCTGCCATGCGCACTGGGACGACGAAACCACAATGATCGAAGGCCACCACGGCAGCTTGATCTGCGACAAGTGCCTCGTGGTGGCGCACAAAATGGTTGTCACGGAGAGCGCCGACCTCTCAGCCGATGGCTACGAATGCACCATGTGTCTGGAAAACCGCACACAGCCCGCGTGGCGGAGTCCGGCCCATGAAGACGCGCATATTTGCTTACGCTGCATCAAGTTAGCTGCACGAGCCATTGAGAAGGATGAACCAGACGACTAGCGCAGGATCACGATTGACGCGCGCGCAGCACATGGTGGCGAGTTTTCCAAAGCACAACGCAGTACGCCCACATCACCCAGAGCGGCGCGATGGCGGTGACGGCGATAGCAATGAGAGTTGCCCAGACTGGAAGTGTCGGCGCAAGCTGCCCGACGAGCATGACAGGCACGGCTGCGATGATGAGCACGAGCGGGGCCATCCAGATAAACCGAACGGCGCGTTTGGCGGCGGGGGCGTCGGGGGCGCGGCGGAGGAGCCAGGCGGCGGCGTGGAGTGTGCAGATGTAGGCGGGAATGAGGATGAGGAGTTGTTCGATCGCCATGACGAGAAGAATGAGGGCGGCGCCGGCGAGCCAGGCGGAGGGGGAGACGTTGTGACGCAAGGTGAGGGCGGCGGAGAGGGCGCCGACGACGAGGGCGACTGTTTGACCTATGAAGGTGATGATGAAGAGGGCGACGGCGAAACGGGCGGAGGCGGGGCGATCGTCGGGATTGGTTGACCATTTGTCCGGGCGGAGCATGAGGAGCCAGCCGAAGGACCAGGCGGTCATCATGACGACAAAGAAGAGGAGAGCGATGACGAAGAGGTCTTCGCCGTCAACCACGGCGGCGACATGGAGCGCGTAGGCGATGATCGCGCCGGCGAGGATGAGTACGGGCGGGATGAGGAGTGTGAACTGGGCGCCGCGGGCCACACCTTTGAGCCAGGTGTCGCTTGCGTTTGCGAGATCACCGATGACGGATGCTTCGACGAGTTTCCCGCACTCGGGGCAGAGATCACCGACGGAGAGGCCGCGCAGGGAATAGCCGCAGGCGACGCATGATGCGGCGGAAAGGTCAGCGGTTGTTGCGGAGTCGTTGGTCAAAGGCTTGCCTCGGGAGGGGCCGAGTCTGCGAAAGGATAAATGAAAGAGGGGATGTATGCAGCAGGTGATGCGTTGTCCGAACAGGGCGGGCGAACATGTATGGAAAACACTTTGCGTTGCCCCTCGAAACGATGCCCGAGCCTGGCGCCTTGATCTGTGCGCCGGCGCGAGGCGCCAGTGGCTTGCAGGTTGTTGATTGATTGCGAGTTGTATCGGGCGATTGTTCCGGGGTGAACGCCAGCGACTTGCGCGTTTGGTTGAAGAATGACATGTTTTGTATTGCGGTTGTGTTTGCTGGTGTATACGAATGCTTCGTGTTGTTCACAGGAGCTGGACTTGTTCCTTGGGAGATTAATATGTACAGGCGCGTAAGAGTCGGCGTTGGATTGACTGTCCTCAGCATTGCGGGAGCGACATCGGGGAGAGATTTTGATTTTGTCAATATTACAGACGGACCGCTCGGGCCGGGGCTTGGAAGAACGCCATCTATTAATGACAACGGGGATATCGCGTTTATGGCGGGGTCGGAGCTGTATTTTTATGACAGTAGTGCGGGAACGTTTTTAAATGTGTCCTCGCTTGCCGGCGCTCCGGCGAGTGCGATATTTCCCAAGCTGAACAATCTTGGGGACATCGCTGTGATTAATAATACAAATGGGAATGTGTGGCTTTTTGAGGTTGCCACTCAGTCGTTTACGAACATTTCGCTACTGCCGGGGCATCCGGGGAACTCTAAATCCTTTGACCTCAAGACATCGTTCGATTTGAATGACGCCAGGCAGCTCAGCTTGCACTCGGGTGATCGAAACTTCGGCGAAATCTATGTCTATGAACACGCTTCGGGTCTGTTTACGAAGGTGACAGACATGCCTGGCGGCCCGACAGCCGGGCGGGATAATGCGATCAACAACAACGGCCAGATTGCGTTTAGTGGTTTTCCGGATGACTATATTTTCGATATCGCTGGCGGGACGACGCAAAATATCACGGATCTTCCTGGCGGGCCGGGGACGGGGCTTGGCGGTATGTCATTCAATGACAATGGTGATGTGGCGATCATGCTTCAGGCCGGGAATGATCCGGTCATATTTGATGCGACATCGTCAACGTTTCTGTCGCTGGCGACACTGCCAGGTTTTCCAGCGGGGTTGGCGTCGAGCAATGGGGATGATCTTTCAGCGCGTGGTGATTTTACTTTTTGGCGCACTGAGATTCATCACTTTGATCCACTGACGCAGGCGTTTACACAGTTGACGAATCGGCCGGGCGAAACGCCCGCGGGGGGACGGAACAGCAGTGTGAACAGGGTCGGCGTGATTGCATTTGCTGCGGGATTTGACGGCGTTGAAGATATTTTTGTGGCGACGCCAACGTGCCCGGCGGATTTTGATGGTGACGGCGCGGTGGCTGCGAGTGATCTGGCCCAACTCCTGGGCGGGTGGACAGATGACGTTGTCTTTGCTGACCTGGATGGAAATGGAGAAGTTGGCTCGGCTGACCTGGCATTTTTGCTGGGGGCGTGGGGTGTATGTCCGTAGAAGGAGCGGCGACCGCTCTTGAACATCTCACGCAACGCTGCCGATTGTGCAGGGGCGCTAGGTGAGTTGTGCAGGGAGAATGGCGCACGACGCCGGGAGCGCAGCGCAAAGCGTGGCGGTGATTTTTGATGCTTCGGTGTTGTCTTCAAGGAGTACGAAGATGGCTGAGCCGCTGCCGGTGATGTGGGCGGGGCAGCCCGTTGTAGCGGCTGTGCGATCGAGCAAGTCGCGCAAGTCCGGCGCGATGCGCATGGCGGGGTCGGCGAGATTGTTGAAGAGGGCGACGGCGTTGAGTTTCGCGGCGCGGGCCATTGTGCAAACAGTGTCTTCACGGAAGAACGGCACGGGCGCCTGGTCGTATTGTCGGTAGACGGCGGCGGTGTTGCAGCTAAATGGCGGGATGATGAGGATCAGATTGGCTGCGACTGGCGGGGTGCGCTCGATGCGCTCGCCCACGCCCTTGACGATCGCGGGCAGGTGTTCACTGGGCGGGAGAAAGAAGGGAACATCGGCGCCAAGCGTGAGAGCGAGTTGGGCGAGGTGGCGATCTGTGATTGAGAGTTGAAAGAGCTCACGGAGGGTGAGAAGAGCGGTTGCAGCGTTTGAGGAGCCGCCGCCTAGGCCGGCGCCGACAGGGATGCGTTTGCGCAGAGTCATTGTGATGGGGAGCGATCTGCCGGCTTCGAATTCGAGAAGGCGGTGAGCGCGGACGGCGAGGTCTTTTTCGACGGGCCAATCGATTTCGGTTGGGCGCGGGGCGTCCGGCGCCCATTCGATGACGTATTGGCTTGGCGCATCGTTGGACAGGGGCTGGATGTCAAGATCGTCGGCGAGGTTAATGCGCGCCAACCACGAGCAGATTGGGTGCATGCCGTCAGGGCGAGGCGGGGCGACGGCGAGGGCGAGGTTTATTTTGGCGTAGGCGCTGGGCATTTGAGATCAGGGGGAGGTTTCATCCATGCTTCTTGTTTTGATTGCATCGAGGATGAGATTGGCGAGTTCGCGGAAAGCGCCCTGGCCGCCGGGAGATTCGAGTATGAGATCGACGGCGGCGCGGACGGCTGGCTGGGCGTTGCTCGGGCAGGCGGTGAGGCCGGCGCGGCGCATGGCGGGGAGATCGTTCGTGTCGTCGCCGACGTAGATGGTGTGTTTGGGATCGACGTTTATTTTTTTGCAGAGTGTGGTGAAGCGTTCGCCTTTGTCGCCTTGGCCGACGTCGATGTGCTGGACGCCGAGCATTTTTGCGCGTGCGCGGACGAGTCCGGTGTCGAGTCCTGCGCTGAGCCATGCGATTTTGACGCCTGTGTCTGCGAGGAGGCGCGTGCCGAGCCCGTCGTGCATGTGGAAGGCGCGTGATTCGGCGCCGGCGTCTGTCATGATGAGGCGGGCGTCGGTGAGGACACCGTCGACATCGGAGATGACCGCCTGGATGGGGCCGCGCATGCCGAGGGCGCCGAGTCGGAAGCGGGCGACGCCCCGGATGCAGGGATGATCCGGGGGGAGGCCGCGGGCGGCGGCGCGGATGAGTTCGAGGTCGGCGGGTGTGCGGGCTTCGAGACGTTCCAGGGGGCTGACGCGCATGGCGGCGAGCTCCTGCACGCCGTCGGTGATGGCTGCCTCGATGGTGTGGCGCGAGCAGAAGCAGCGGCGCGGGTCGTGGACGAGGAGGGTGTTTGATTCGAGGTCTTCGTCGGGGCGCTGGACTCGGAGGCAGAGCGATCGGGCGAGTCGATGGACGGGGTCGGCGGAGGAGATGATGACGATGTGCGCCAGGGGAATAGCGCGGGAGAGATTGTTGACAGCCCAGAGGGCGAGGGGGACGTTGAGGACGGCAGAGAGAGCGTCGGGAATGGCGTCGTCTGAGGTGATTTGGGCTGGGATGACGCCGAGGACGTGCATGGGAGAAGCAGATTACTGCACGGATGGCGGGGGCGCCGGGTGAGTTTGGGTTGGGCGGGAGCAGGCGAAGGGCCGAATAACGGGGGCGGGGTGAGAAGGTGGGCATGAAAAACGGACGGTCCGCAAACTTGGGAGGTTTTTAGGCCGATATGGCGGTGAGCGCAGCCCTGAAACGGACGCAGACAAGGCAAGATGAAGGAGCGACACAATGCCGAAAACGAAACTTCCCACCCAGCAGATTGAAGCGAAGGACACGATGGATTTTGGTCCGTCATTGGAGCGGTATGGCGCGACTGAGCCGGGAGAGGAGCGGCGTATTTTTCCTCGGCGATTTGTGATTCTTCCGGCGAAGATGTTTCATCACGGGCGCGGCGATTATGTTGGGGGTGTGACGTCGAATGTTTCGATCAGCGGGGCGCTGCTGTGCATTGATCGGGAGAAGAACGTCTGCGTGAATGATGTGCTTGATGTGGCGATTGATTGGGATGATTCGCCGGTGTTGCGGGAAGAGAAGATGAAGCGGGCCCGGATTGTGCGCGTGACGCCGATGGACTTTCATCATCAGGCGGTAGCGGTGCAGTTTGTGCAGGCTGATGAAGAGGCGAAGACGGCGATGATGGAAGAAGAACTGCCAGCGGCGGCGTAAAATCACGGGGGCCGTGAGCAATAACAGACGATTCACAACCGATCTGGTTCTGATACCATTCGGTCATGAATACTGCCCGGCTAGGTCATGCGCCCACACTGGACATTCACTTTGGGGACAATCTTCCCATCATTCAGGAGTTTCCCAGCGCGTCATTCGACCTGATCTACATCGATCCACCATTCAACACCGGCCGAACTCAGGCTCGGACTCAGATCAAAACTACGCGTGACGATAATGGCGACCGCGAAGGCTTCAAAGGGAAACGGTATCGAACGGTTCGGGTTGGAACAAAAGCCTTCACGGATACCTTTGATGACTTTCTTGGTTTTCTCGAACCACGTCTTGAAGAAGTGTTTCGATTACTGAAACCAAACGGAAGCTTTTTTCTCCATCTTGATTATCGCGAGGTTCACTACGTGAAGGTTCTACTGGACGGAATCTTTGGGCGCGATTCATTTATCAATGAAATTGTGTGGGCGTATGACTACGGGGCTCGCTCAAAGAAGAAATGGTCGGCGAAACACGACAACATCCTGTGGTATGCGAAGAACCCGAATGATTACACATACCGTTACGAAGACATCGATAGAATTCCGTACATGGCGCCGGGTTTGGTGACGCCCGAGAAGGTGGCGCGGGGCAAGACGCCGACCGACACATGGTGGCACACAATCGTGAGCCCGAACGGGAAGGAAAAGACGGGGTATCCGACGCAGAAGCCGCTTGGAGTGATCAATCGTCTGATTCGAGTCCACAGCAACCCGGGCGATCGTGTGCTCGACTTCTTTGCGGGCAGTGGAACAATTGGCGAAGCTGCGATCAAGCAGCACCGCAATGCCGTCCTTGTTGACAGCAACGAAGAAGCGATGTCGGTTATGGCGAAGCGACTGACATTCGCATGTCCCACGTTCCACAATTGGGCGCCTGATCCAGCCGATCTCCCGGAACCAACATTGCTCGATACGATCGGAGCATGATGATTTTGGGCAATATAGTTGATCCCGAAGTACAGGCGCTTGCCGGAATTGCATCTACTCTTCAAGCAGATTACATGGCGAACGATCAGGCATGGATTGGTTCACCATTTGCATGGATTAAGCAACGACCATCCAGAACTATTGGTGCTATTGGAGAAAAATTGCTGGCGGGATGGCTTGCCGCACGCGGATTCAATGTATCCCGATCCCCTGATTCGGACGCCGATCGTGTGATCGAAAGAAAAAGAGTAGAGATCAAATTCTCCACTCTGTGGACTGATAACCATATTTATAAGTTTCAACAACTACGAGATCAAGATTACGACGTGGCGATTTGTCTTGGAGTAAGCCCGTTCGATGCACACTGTTGGGCTATCGAGAAGGCAGACGTTCTCAGCGCCTGGCATGAAGACGTAAATCGCGAAATCATAGGTCAACATGCCGAAGGCAAAGATACTGCCTGGATCACAGTGTCACCGTCATCACCTGGCAGATGGATAAGCCAATATGGTGGAACGCTGCGGCAAGGCCTCGATCAGATCAGCAAGATTACAGGCTTCACGCCGCCTCCCTTGAACGAATAGTCATTTTTGCTGAATACTATGTACTTGAAGGATGATCGTTAGCTTTCTTCACTTTGGCGGAGGCGTGCGAGGACGCTGAGGTCTTCGAGTGTGGTGGTGTCGCCGACGGAATCGTTTCCGGCGGCGATGTCGCGGAGAAGGCGGCGCATGATTTTGCCGGAGCGGGTTTTGGGAAGCGCGTCGGTGAAGCGGATCAGATCGGGCTTGGCGATGGCGCCGATCTCGTTCGCGGTGTGGGCGCGGAGTTGATCGCGGAGTTCGTCGCTGGGCTGGGCGCCGGGTGCGAGTGTGACGAAGGCGGCGATGCCCGTGCCCTTGATTTCGTGGGGCATGCCGACGACGGCGGCTTCGACGACGGTTTCATGGCTGACGAGGGCGCTTTCGACTTCCATGGTGCCGAGACGGTGGCCCGAGACGTTGATGACATCATCAACGCGGCCCATGATCCAGAAGTAGCCGTCTTGATCACAGCGGGCGCCGTCGCCGGGGAAGTAATAGGGCTCGCCAGCGGGGGTTTTGATGCGGGACCAGTATGTTTGGATGAAGCGCTCGCGGTCGCCGAGAATGCCTCGGAGCATTCCGGGCCAGGGCTTGCGAATGGCGAGGAGGCCGCCGGTGTTGGGTGGTTGTTCTTCGCCTTGTTCGTTGACGATGGCGGCGTCGACGCCGAAGAATGGAAGTGTGCATGAGCCGGGTTTGGCGGGGACAGCGCCGGGGATTGGCGTGAGCATGTGGCCGCCGGTTTCGGTTTGCCACCAGGTGTCGACGATGGGGCAGCGTTCGGCGCCGATGAGGCGGTGGTACCACATCCAGGCTTCGGGGTTAATGGGTTCGCCGACGGTGCCGAGGATGCGCAGGGAAGAGAGGTCGTGTTTTTGTGGATGCTCATCCCCCCACTTCATGAAAGCGCGGATGGCGGTTGGGGCGGTGTAGAACTGGGTGACATTGTGGCGGGCGACGATGCTCCAGAAGCGATCCGGGCCGGGATGATTGGGGGCGCCCTCGTACATGAGCGTGGGGACGCGGTTGGGAAGGACGCCGTAGATGATGTAGGAGTGGCCGGTGACCCAGCCGATGTCGGCGGTGCACCAGAAGATGTCATCGCGGTTGGGATTGAGATCGAAAACGATTTTCGAGGTGTAGTAGGTGAAAACCATGTACCCGCCGGTGGTGTGCATAATTCCTTTGGGTTTTCCGGTGGTGCCGGAGGTGTAGAGAACGAAGAGAAGGTCTTCGGCGTCCATGTGCTCACAGGGACACTCATCGGAGGCGGCATCGATGAGATCATGCCACCAGTGGTCGCGTTTTGAGCCGTGATCGGGTGAGGGTTCGTCGTGCCAGTTGATGGTGTTCTCACACCGTTTGAGCACGATGACGTGGTCGATAGAGTCGTTTTGTGTGCAGGCGGCATCAACCTTGTCTTTGAGTTCGACGATGTTGCCTCTTCGCCAGCCGCCATCTGCGGTGATGATGACTTTGCTGTTGGCGTCTTCGACGCGGTCGGCGATGGCGGAAGCGCTGAAGCCGCCGAAGATGATGGAGTGCGCGGCGCCGATGCGAGCGCAGGCGAGCATGGCGATGGCGAGTTCGGGGACCATGGGCATGTAGATGGTGACGATGTCACCGCGCTTAACGCCGAGCGATTTCAAAGCGTTGGCAAACTTTGATGTTTCGCGCTGAAGGTCGGCGTATGTGAGGTGACGAACTTCAGGACTGGCGCTTTCGAAGGGTTCGCCTTCCCAGATGATTGCGGTTTGATCGCCGAGGCCGGCGTCGACCTGGCGATCAACGCAGTTGTAGCAGAGGTTGGTGGTCGCCCCGACGAACCATTTGGCGTCAGGGGCGTTCCAATCGAGAACGCGATCCCAGGGTTTGAACCAGTGAAGCTCGCGGGCGACCTGGGCCCAGAATGTTTCGGGGTCGTCAATGGAGTGCTTGTAGAGAGCATCGCGCTGGTCCGGCGACTTGATGTGAGCGGCGGCTGCGAAGTCCGCAGACGGGGAGAACATGCGATCTTCGTGCAATACAGATTCGATGTCGGAGGGATTGTGTTGGGTGCTCAAGCGGGTGCTCCTTTCGGGGGCGCTGCGCGGGCAGCGGTGTCGATGATACGGAAGGCGGGCGCCTGGAGAAAGGAGGGATGGCGCGTATTCGCTCTCGTTGGAACGTGAACGCCGCTGGGTAGAGTGGAAGGACGAACTTCCGCGGTGGTGCGCGGCGAAAACCGAGGAGTTTCAGCTACGTCCAGCTTCCGAGCAGGAGGGCGAAGTCGACTGAGTTAACGATGCCGTCGCCGTTGATGTCGCCGACCGGCCCCGCGGTGTCCCAGGCGCCGAGAAGAATCGCGAGATCGGCAGCGCCAACAACGCCGTCGCCGTTGAGATCACCGATGAGATCAACTTCAGCGGTGGGTCCGACAAAGAGGAGGGCATTGTAGACCTCATTGACCGCAGCATTGTCATAAGAAAGTTCGACAGCGAGGACCGCGCCGCTGAATGCGCGGGGGTTGGAAGCTGTGAGTGTAAGTGGAATGGGGCGTGGCTGAAGGAGCGAGCCGGAGAAGAAGGAGCCCGAAGCGACCGAGTTGGAATCACCAAGCGTGAGGCGAGTGATCTCGTACATGCGTCCGGAGTTGGCGCCTTGCATCGTGTCGCCTGTAGCGAGAATGCGCTCGAGCTGGTAGCCACTGGGCATGTTGACAGCTTTGATGAATGCGATGCGTGCGGCGCCGAGGTTTGGTTTGATGGCGCAGATGAAGTAGACATTTCCCAGCACGTCGACCGCAGGAGCGGAGAATGTGACTGGCGAGCCAACCATTGCGCCGGAGACAATTTTCGCGACCTGAACGCCGTTCATGGCGTCGAGCACCGGTGTGTTTACGCGAGCGATGATGGACCAGTCAATGGTGGGGCCAGCGATTTTTGAGACGGCGATAAACTCACCAACGGCGCTGTCGGTGGCGGTGGCGGAGACGACGAGGCTGCCGCTGTTTTCGCGCCCGATGCCGACGAGGCCGTTGCCTCCGCGAAAACTAACCTGGCTTGCCCACTGTGTGAATTGCGCGTCCATCGCGGTGAAGCCGGCGCCATCGGAGAGTATGGGCGGCAGTGTTGCAGAGGTCGTAGCGAGCACCTGCCCTGCGAGATCGACACTGAAAATGTTGATGCTGTCGGTCTTGCCGCCACCTGCTGCTGAAACCGCGAGTGATGCATAGGCTCCGCCGGGGGCGCTGAGGAACTGTGTTGTGCTGTAGGAGGGATTGCCGCGATGGGCGATCATTCCCAGGTCGAGGTGGCCGAACGACGCCGCGGCGCCTTGGAACCAATGTTGGCCATCGAAGCCGAGGCGCATGGTTTGGGGGAGGCCGGTGTTGTTGATTGATGCAGGCAAGAGTGATGGAGGGTTGAGACTGCTGGAAGCGTTGTTGATCGGGAAGAGCGTGGCGAGAGCGTCATCGGCGGAGTTTACGCCCGCAGCGCCGGTGATTGAGTTGACGGTGGCATTGTCGCGAAGGTTGAGATCAACTTGCGCGACACTTTCTCCTTCAACACGGCCGACGACGGCGCCTGAAATATTAAACTGTTCAGCGCGCATGTGAACGACGCCGGAAGCTTCGACCGAGCCGAGAGAAAGACTCGCGGTGTCAGGATCCATAGCGCCAATCCTGCCCGAGGCGGCGGTGACGCGCGTGACATAGAGACGGTTGGGGTCGTCCTGAATTTGGCCAACGACCGCACCGACGACATTTGTCGTAACAGGGCCGATCTGTGTAGCGGCGATTGCGAACTGGCGATCGAAGTTGGAGATATTGACGGAGGATCCGGGTGCGGAGTTTTCGACCGGGTGAACGCCGGCGCCGGGGGTTGTCCAGAGCGCATAGTCGGTTGGGGCAAAGGAAAGACCCGACAACACATCCGGGCTCACAGCGATTGATATGACAGACTGGTTGGTGGCTGGCGGATTGATGGCGCGGGTGGTTTTTATGATTGGGCCCACGCGGAACTCGTTGCCCCATGAACTGAAGATGGGAACGAGGTCGATGATGTAGCGATGGCGCTGTTCAGCGTACGCGCTGAGCGCATCATTGCCGCCCGGCGTCGCTGCGACACTGTCTTGAGCGTATGCAATCCCTGCACCTGGCTCTACACTCAGCGCGGCGACACCTATAACGACACAGCCAATGAGGGCCGGCCTCATTTTCACGTCTCGACGTCCTCCCTCTCACAGCAGTGCGCACCCCCGATAGTGGGACCCTCGTGCGGCATCGCCGTCAATTCATATCAGAGCAATGGTAGCATCCCAGCGGTGGTGGCTGGAAGAGGCTTTGAGCAGAGTTGGCAAAAAATCGCGTCAGAGAGCGGGTTTCTTCGGGCAGGAGTTGAGGCATCCGCCCCAGCGGCGAAACAAGGCCGGCTTTTGTTCGGGCCTGCTACTGATCGGGAGCGATGCTCGCCTCCTCGGTGGAGTACATGGACGGGGTGCTGGAGGAATAGACCTCCTGCTCGACGGCGAGTCGCTCGAGCTTGAAGTAGCGCTGCCAACTGGGATCTTTCTCCTGCGAAATGGCCCAGCGGAGCCGCTCGAGGGTTTCAGATGTGCCAATGCCGAGTGTTCGTTCGATGCGGATGGCGCCGCGCAGCGCGGGGAGGTAGCGCTCGTCGCGCTCGAGAGACTTGAGATAGAGGTTGAGCGACTCCTTGCCATAGTTGCGGCGCTCCCATGTGAGCCCCAAATTGTACATGGGGCGCGGGTCGGCCGGAATTGCGTCAGAGGCGCGAGCGAAGGCTTCGGCGGCGAGGAGGTAGTCTTCTTGCTCAAGCAGAAGGAGACCAAGATTGTTCCACGCAGCGCCGAAGTCCGGGTAAAGAGCGACTGCTTCGCGATATTTTGCGATGGCGCGACTTGGTTTCTTGATGTGCTCTGCTTCGCGGGCAAGTTGCTGGGCTTTGGCGCGATCCACACGACGCTGGCGCATTGATTGCGCAAAGGGGCTGGACTGATTATCCGCACAGCCGATTGGAGCAAGTGAGACGATGGCGGTGGATGCACAGAGCGCTGCGAGCAATGCGACGTTGTGTATGGTCATTTTTGTTTGAGTTCCCATCGTGTGAGATCGACGCGGATGATCCATCCGCGCGCAGAGGGCCTGAAATCGACAGAGCTGACATGCAGGCCGTTCACGCGGCGAAGCGCTTCGTTGATCCATTGCGTCGCCTGCTGGAGTGACACATTATTGAACTGCGCCGTGACGACGCGACCTTCGATTGGAGAGTCCAGACCGATGATGGCGCGTTTGGTCTGTTCGCGAACGTCGGGCTTGGGCTCGATCGCAAGGGTCTGGTTGATGTTTTCAAGCGTTGTAAGGAGTCGCGGCGCCGGGCGGTAGAGGCGCAGAAGGTCATGCTGATCGGTGTCTGTGCTGATGGCGTTAAGAAGTGCAACGCCTTCCTCGATTTTCTGAAGTGATTGAGCCTGACTCTGTGCAGACTTGTAAGCCTTCCGTGCATTTCCAGCAGCGTAGAGGGCAAATATGAGCGCAACGACAAACGTGACGGAGGCGACCACGAGCAACGCAGTTGGGCGATTGCGTCGCTGCGCGGCGGCGGCGAGAGCCTGTAATCCTGATTCAGATTCGTTGCGGCTCATTGCTCATCGATCCAATCGCCGCTGAGGCGGAGTGTCAGATTGGGTGTGGAGCCTTCGATGCGGCCTCGCCATTGCAATGAGCCAGTGTCCTGCTCCAGGTTCGAGCGAATTTCCTCGGCAGGCTCAAAGGCTTTGAGGTTGAGAAGAGCGAAGCCGCTGTCAGAGCTGATTTGGAAACGGGTGATGGCGCCGTCGGTTTCCTGGAGTTTTTGGATTTGGGTAGCGAGGCGAACAAACTCATCAAGAAGTGGTTTAGGTGAAGGCGGCGCGACCAGGTCAGGGTTTTGCTGCCTGATGCGAATAAGTCGACTTTGGAGGGCTCTTTCCGGACGGGGATCGCGCGCCAGGGCAGGGTCGACGGCTTCGAGTTTGGATTTGATCTCGCTTTTGAAAGCGCGACTCTCCGCGCGAAGCTCGGAGGCGCGAGCGAAAGAGCGCACGCCGAAAGCAGCGGCGGCGAAGGCGAGCACAAAGATGGCGGCGGCGGCCCAGTGGAACAGGCGACGGTGTGAACGTCCAGGGCGCGTTGAGAGTGACGTGACGCTGCGGGCTGGGCTTTCGGCCGTGCGCGCGAGATTCTCCGATTTTGCTAGCGCAAAAAGCGTGGCGCCGACGGGGTCGTGTATGGCGCGCGCGTCAATTTTCGCGGCGGGCCAGGCGCGTTTGAGTTCGGCAGCAAAACGGTTGATGTTGTCAGCGACGAGGAGAATGCGCTGGGGTTGATCGCCGAGCTGGGCTGACCAGGTGAGCCAATCGAGGGCGAGGCGCCCAGCTTCAGCGCGAGCGTCGTCAGGCGTGTCATCTTCAGGGCCGGCGTGGGCGCTGTCGCGGGCGGCGGGGGGCAGGTGGAATCGACCGGCTGCGAGAAGACTTTGGGCCTGGGCCCAGCACCAAATCGCCTGGCCCGCTTCGTCGATGAGCAGGATAGCTTCAAGGGGGGCGGCGCCGTTGCTGGCAGACGCGGAAGGTGTCGTCCAGGCTTGTGCGGCGGCGTGCCAAAGAGAGAGGACCGTGTCGACGCGAATGTTTCTGCGGTCGAGTTCATCAAGCCAGAGACTGACGGCGCCGTCTTCGAGGCGGAGGACGGTTTGATGAATGGGGTCAGTGGATTTGGCTGCGTCTTGCTCAACGCGCGGGCTGCGTTTGGGAAGGAGAGTGAACTCCATCTTTCGCGCGGGTGGAGCTTCGGCGAGAGCTTGAGCGGAGCCGACAACGCCGGCGTCCCCCCACTCCTGATCGCGTTTGCGGAGTGCGGCGGAGATGACGTTGGAATCGGCGCTGGGCGCGGTGATCCAGACACAGCCGGCTTGCTCGACACCAACACATATGGCGCCGATACGATTGTTGGGAGAGATGGCGTCTGCGAGCCACACGGCGGCGCCGGCGAGGCGGGCTGTGACTTCGGCGAGGGAATCAATCTGGCTTGAATCGGGGTCGATCGTTTCCAGATCGGGCGCGCGCCACTCCTGCTCGCGCCCTGGCGTGAGGAGGCGAAGATGGGTGACATCGGCATTGACGAGGCAGATGGTTTGCGTCATCAGGAGTCGTCACCCTCCGGGTCTTTTTTTGCCGCCTCGCGCGCTTTGCGAAGTTCTTCCTGTTCAGCAAGCCAGCGTTCGCGTTGCTCAGCAAAAGACTCATTCGTATCGCCGCCGAATCGCCCATCGCGGTTGGCGCTGTCAAAGCGTTGTGTATTTGTATTGCGCGGTGCGGGTCTGCCGAGCGTGGTGATGCCGAGATCGACGGGGCGCGAGGGCTCAGCGGTGACGCGCTGGACGAGGGCGCCGCGGCTAAGAATGACAGCGTCAGCGTCGATGGCGTCCACGGTGTAGCCGTCGATTTCCTGTCCGGTGGAGATCATGCGTTGAGAGCCATTGATTGAAAGGAGCGCCAAGTCGCCAGCCGGGCGGGTAATGCGCCCGATGAAGCGCCAGCCCGGAAGCGAGCGGTTTGCGGATTGAGTTGGCGAGCCGCCTTCACCTGCGTTTTCTACATCGCCGTTCTCAGGGTTTGCTTCTGTGCCAGCAGCGCCACCGGGCGAGTCGCTATTGGTCGCGCCTTTGGGCGAGACTGGTTCAGGGGTTGCCCATGAAAGGAGCGGCGTAAGCTCACCCCAGTTGGAGCGTGTGGTCGTTTGCTTGCTGGATGATTCGCTCGGCTTGGGAGGGGTGAGATCGGAGATGGGGCGCGGATCGATGCGCTCGACATCGGGCGTGAGAACGGTTGGCAGAAAAAACAGAACAGCGGCGAGCGCGAATGCAGCGAAGACAACGACCTGCGCAGTGCGGATTGCTTTGGCGGCCTGCTTGGGGTTCATGCTGGTCATGGCGAGGGGTTCCCTTGGCGTGATTGGCGCCGGCGATCTGTGGAATCGGCAGTTGATTGTTCGTCATCGTCGGAGGTGTCTGAGTCTGTGCCGGCTTCCTGTGGGTTTTCATCGGCGATTGCGGCGGCTGGCGACACTTCGGCCCATTCGTGGACCCGCATTTGAGCGCTGGGGCCTTCCAGAAGCATCTGGAAGCGACGATCGCCCTGCTCGTCGGTGGCGATGATGTCCAGACGCCAGAGCGTGGGTTCGAATGTGACAATTTCGAGAATGCGTGTGCGCAGATCATCTGAGAGGCCGGCCTGGCGACGGAGGATGGCTTCGAGATCGTCGAACTCAAGGGGTTTGTCGGCGCGGCGACGGATTATTTTGTCCGCAAGATCTTCGCCACGCTCTTCGAGAAGAGCTTCGAGGACAACGCGGGGAGCGGTGTTGACGCTGAGCCCCGGGGGGCCGACGCGACGTAGAGCGATTGGGTTTGAGCGGGGGACGCGGGCGAGAATTGCTTCATATGTTTCGCGCTGGTTGTCGGGGATGGCCGTTGTGTCCATGAGAAGAGCGCCTTGGCCGTCGGCGACGCTCATGCGCACTTTCACGTCGGAAGGGAGGATGAACCCGTAATCGGGCTCGCCTCGCTTGTTGGGCTCGGTCGCGAGTGTGCGGAGTGAATCAAAGTTCTTGCTGAGCCATTGGGTGAGGATGGCGCGGATGCCGAACATTTCGTGATGGCGACGATACTCGGCGAGCTGTCGAGTGACGATGCGCGCCTGAGCATTGTGGCGCAGATAGGCCATTGAGAGCATCATCGTTGCGACAAAGGTGAGCAGCACGACGACGGGAAAGACAAAACCGCGACGCGACTGTCGCTTTCTGTGTGCGCGCGTCATTGAGAGTCTCCGATCGTGACGCCGGGCTCGAAGAGCCAGTCTGCCTCGGCGCCGTCGCGTGTGCCGAGTTGGATGTGGATAGAGCGGGGAAACTCGCGCTGCTCCTGAGCGCGGAGGAGATCGGTGAACTGGTTGTCCGGCGACGCGACCTCCATAAAGCAGTAGGCAAGGTCTTCGACAAGGGAGATGGGTTCGGCGACGGGGTTGATGGGTGTCCACTGCAGGCGCCAGTTGCGGCCGTCCTCCACAGCCTCAAAGGCGCCGCGAATAGGTCCGTTGGCACTGGGGGAGAGAGCCGTTGGTGGTTGTGTCAGAAGCACTTCAATGCGCCAGGCGGTGTCGCCGGTGTGGATGTTCTTGTCAATGCGGCGCGTATCGACAGGGCCGATGTAAAAGTACGGACGCGGGCCGGCGCTGGAGCCGTCATCATCGAAGCCCATCTGGGCGCGAAGAGACTCATCGCCAAACATTTCTTCCTCGAGTTCGGAGCGCTGAGGTTGGTCTGCGGCGGATTGTTCAGGAGTTGGGGGCGCCGCGACCATTGTCTGGAAGGCTCGGCGCAGTGCGCCGTGGGCGCGGGAGAGATCCTGACGCTGGGTAAAGCGTTGGGCGAGGATGTAGTCGTCGCGGTAGAGAAAATCGAACATGCCAAGCGCAGCGAGCACGACGAATGCCGCGAGGGCCGAAGCAAGGACCATTTCCAGAAGTGTGAAGGCGCGAGAGTGCATGGCATTACTGGGAGGTCGGGGCGCCGAAACCTTCGCCGAGAAGGTGCAAGACGTGTTCGAGCAAGGCATCGTCAGATTGTGTGGTGTCGTACGGCCAGAAGATGCGCGACAGTGAAGCGGCGGGCTCCTCGTCATCGGAGTCAGCGGGATAGACGTTGACAGTAATCATGACGAGGCCGGCTTCGAGACGTTTGTTTGGCGTCAGAGAGCCTGCGAGCTTCGCGTTGCGCACAGTCAGGCCATCGCGGCCAGCGGGCTCTTCGATGAGGATGTATTCACCAAGTCGGTAGCGGTAGTCGCGGCCGATCTGGCGAATGGGTTCGTTCTCATCAGGCAGATGTTTCGGGCCCTGATGGGTGTAGATCAGCACCAGCCGGTGAGCAACCTCCATCGCGTTGAGGCGATCTTGCTGCATCGTGGAAAGATGCATGAGGCTTCCGTAGCCGGCTGTCACCGTGGCGACTGTGCCGGCGAGAAGAGCCAGAGCGACCATAACCTCAAGCAATGTGACTCCCGGGCGGCCCATTAGTCTTCCAGAAACTCCCAGTTGATCATGTCGTCCTCGTCGGAGTCGGGGTCGGGGCCGAGACTGATGATTTCGTAGGGGTGAGCGAGCGCGGGGCTGTAATACTGGAAGTCACGCTCCCAGGGATCTTTGGGGACGCGTTCGAGGTAGCCTTCTTCGACGAGGATGATGAGCCCCTCCTCTGAAGTGGGGAAGGCGCCCTTGGTGAACTCATACTCCTTGAGCTGGTTTTCAAGCTGGCCCATGGTGGTTTTGAGCATGCTTATTTTGGCGCGACGGGCGGCGCCGTTGATGTTGACGACCACGATCGTCACGAGAGTGCTCATGATGAGCAGAACGAGCATCATTTCCAGCAGCGAGAAGCCGCGACTATGTCTGTGAATCGGCATTGGTGTGGACCCTTTCATTCCGCGTTGGGGTCGAGATTCTACGCTGCGAGAGGAGACTGTTTGGACGCATCAGAAAGTGGAAGGTTCACGCTTCCGGGACAGGAGACGGGCAATGCCAGGCTAGCCGACGTTTTTGGTGATGGAGATGATGGGGAGCATGATCGAGAAGAGGATGGTCCCAATAAGAACGAACATAATCAGGATGAGGGCGGGCTCGAGGAAGGCGAGAAGCCGCTCAGAGCGGTTGTCCGCGTCGATAGCGAGGTCTTCGGCAAGACCGTCGAAGGCGGCGTCCAGGTCGCCTGAGCGTTCAGCGGCGATCAGGAGGCGGCGCGTGGCGAGAGGGAGGGCTGTCACCTGCTCGATGAGCGTGCGGAGAAGAGCGCCTTCAATGAGGCGGCGGCGCATGGTTTCGAGCTGCTCGCGGAGGGTCGTGTGACTGACGGCGCCGGTGGAGACGCCGAGGGCGTCCGCGAGGGGAACGCCGGACTTTGTCATCGCAGCCATGACCGAGAAGAAGCGGGCGGACTCCATAACAAGGCGGAGTTTCGAGATCGCGGGAAGTTTTCCCAGAACAGTGAGGCCGAGCGCCGCGACGAACTTGCGCGCAAGAACGGCGCCTGTGACAAGAGCGCCGAACACGAGGAGAAGCCACAGGCCGTAATCGCGCAAGCCTTCACCCAATGAGACGACAACTTCGGTGAACCAGGGCAGCTCCTGCCCCTGATCACGAAGAGCTTTGCCAATTGTGGGAACAACAACCACGAGCACAAGAATCGCAATGATAGAGCTGACAGAAGTGACGATCGCGGGGTAGATCAAGAGAGTGATCGCTTTGGAAGCGATGGCGCGACGACGGTTGGCAGTAATGGCGAGCCGGGCCGCAGCTTCCGCAAGGTCGCCGGCGCGCTCCGCGGCGCGGTAGACCATGATATTGATTTTATCGAAGCCGCCAGCTTGTTCGCAGGCGTCTGAAAACGAAGCGCCAGATTGAACGAGGCCGCGAATGCGCTCGATGCGATCTTTGGTTTGTGATGAGACGACGCTGCCGGCGACTTCAAGAGCTTCGATGAGGGGGACGCCGCGCGCCAGGAGCGTGTGGAGTTGATCGTTGAATGCCGCCTGATCCTTGAGAGGCATGTTGGCGGCGCCGGCGGTCCACTGCGGAAGCCGGCGCGAGTGAAGTAGAAGAAGACCATCGTCAGAGAGCGCTTCAGCGAGGGTCGATTCATCGCGGGCGACGCGCAGACCGCGCTTGCGCGCGCCGTCGCGGCCGATGGCGGTGAAAAAAAACTGAGTTGGAGTTTCGACTTGGGACATATGTCGTAAACAACGAGGGTGAACGTAGAGAAAATCAAATGAGCGTCAATGGAGGACGCGGTGGAGCTCTGTATCGGTGGTGAGATTGCGGACAATTTTTTGTTTGCCGTCTTCGATCATCGGTTGCATGCCTTCCTTAAGCGCCAGATCGCGGATGGAGATGGCGTCTTCGCTCGCCATGGTCATGCGGCGGATATCGTCGGTGACCTTCATAAGCTCGTAGATCGCGATCCGACCCGAAAAGCCTGTTCCCAGGCATTTATCGCAGCGCTCGCCGGCAACTTCACGAGCGCCAGCGCATTCGGGGCAGATGCGCCGAAGTAGTCGCTGACCGAGCACGCAGAGAAGAGCAGAGCTGATGAGGTAGGGCTCGACGCCGATATCCTGAAGGCGCGAGATGGCGCTGGGGGCGTCGTTGGTGTGCAGCGTCGCGAGCACAAGGTGGCCGGTGAGGGCAGCCTGGATGGCGAGCTGGGCGGTTTCCTGATCGCGAATCTCGCCAACAAGGATGACATCAGGATCCTGGCGCAGGAGAGAGCGCAGGCCGGAGGCAAACGTGACGCCGCGTTTGGGATTGACCTGCACCTGACCAATGTTGTCCATGTGGTATTCGACCGGGTCCTCGATGGTCATGACGTTGCGCGAGGCGCGGTCGATGCGCTCGATGGCGGCGTAGAGTGTTGTGGTTTTGCCCGAACCAGTGGGGCCGGTGACGAGAATCATGCCTGTCGGGTGATCCATGATGTCCATGAGTTCAGCCTGCATGCCAGGGATCATGCCCAGCGAGTCGAGTGAGAGCTGGGTTTGGCTTTGGTCAAGCAGACGAAGGACAAGGCGTTCGCCGAAAATGGTGGGGACGCATGAGATGCGAACATCGATTTTGCGCGACCCGATGCGAACGGTGGTTTGCCCATCCTGAGGCGAGTGGCGGTTGGCGATATCAAGTTCAGCCATCACCTTGATGCGCGAGGAAATGGCGGGGGCGAGTGAAAGCGGCGGGCTGAAGGCGTCAACGAGCATGCCATCAACGCGAAATCGAATGGCGAGTTTGTCCTCAAGCGGATGGATGTGAATGTCCGAAGCGCGCAGGCGCAATGCCTCAAACAGGATCATATTCACAAGCCGAATGACGGGAGTTTGGCGGGCGAGTTGAAGAAGATCAGTGGCGCGGCTCACTGAGCCGGCGGCGGATTCAATAGCGCTTTCGTCAAAAGAGAGGTCTTCGACGATCTCGGTGACAAGATCCTGACGCTGCTCATAGCCGCGATTGATGAGGTTGCCCGTTTGCGCACGGGGGGAGAGGACGAGGCGAATAGGCATATCGAGCAGGCGCTCGACCATCTGAAAAACTTCCGGCTGCATGGGCTGGGCCGTCGCGACAGTCATGGTTTTGCCATCGCTGGTGATGCCGGCAATTTGGTGACGACGGGCGGCGGAGGGGGGAACGAGTTCGTAGAACCGCTCGGCGGTGTCGCTGAGCTTTGGCTCGGGTTCGAAGGGAAGACCGCAGCGCTCGGCGAGAGTCTTGAGCGCGGAGTGTTCGTCGGCGCCAAGCGTTGAAAGGATGACATCCCATGGTTCTTCGTCAGCCCCGGGAGTTGAGGCAAGTGCGCGAAGTTGATCAGCGCGGACGCCGAGCGGGCCAAAGAGCTCAGCGACGCGCTTGTGCTTGTCGTCATCCGATGCAGCGGACGCCGGCGCACTGGCGCCATTGGCGCGAGCAGCGCGTGCGCCTGAAGCGCGAGGGTGATCTTTGTCGATGCCAGAGTCACTCATGGCTCAGAGTCCACCATCAAAGTCGGGGACATAGCTCATATCCTCGGCCTCTTCCAGGCTTCCTTCAGTTTCGTCTTGTTTTTCCTGAGCGGGCGCGGAGAGGTTTTCGTCATATTGCTCAAGGTCCATGTCCGCTTGATCGTCAAAATTCGCAGCGTTGTCTTCTTCCTCTTCATTCAGATCGTCGTAACTGATGGCGCCCGAGATAGGCATAGCGGCAGGAACAAGGCGCGGCGTATCGGGATCGGCGCCGGTTTCATCCATGGGTCCTTCGGTAATGAGGCGGAGGTCCGCGAAGGCGGGGTCGCGCAGGACGCGGGGTGTGATAAAGACATAGATGCGCGAACGGCTTTCTTCCTGGCTGATGTTCTGAAAAGCGAGACCAATTATCGGGATGTCACCGAGGATCGGAACTTTGCTTACGGTTTCGTTGTAGGAGGAGAAGGAGAGGCCGCCAACAACGACGGTGGAGTCAGAGGGAATGGTGACCGTGCTGGTGACGCGGTCTGCCAGCCGAACAGGTGGAAGATCGGGGTTGGGGCGCTCGCCGAAAGATGAGAGATCGACGGAAAACTCAAGCACGAGAAAACCGTAGTCGCCAATATGCGGACGAACGGTGAACGTGGTGCCTGCGGAGAGTGTGCCGCCGAGCCCGGTCTGGGACGGGGCGCCTGCGGTTTGCGTGGTCGTGGCGAAAGGCTCTTCGCGGGTGTTGGTGACCTCGGCGTCTTCGTTGTCATTGACAAGAACGCGCGGGCGCGAGATCACGCGACCGCTGCCATCGGAAATCATGGTCTGGATGATCGCATCAACGTTGTCAGTGTCGACGATAGCGCTGGTGAGGCCGTTAACAAAAGACGCCTCCGCGAGCTGGCTCAGGCCCTGAAACATTGTGTCCGAGTCAGCGTTCAGAGCGATGTCAATATCAAAGCTGAAGTCATTGGAGTCGCTGACGGAGATGATCTGGACTTCGATATAGACCTGTGGCTTTCGCTCATCGAGCTTGGAGATAATCTGCGCAAACTCAGCTTGCTGACGCGCGGGGGCGCGAATGATGAGGCGGTTGTTGCTTTCATCAGCAATGATGGCGATGCCCTCGGTGGGCGTAATGCCGGTGAAGTCTTCAGCGCCTCCGGTCGGTGGAGGCGCGATATCTGCAGGTTGCGGCTGGGCTGGCAATGTGTCGATGCGCGAGAGCCCTCGCGGGGTGACGTCAAGACTTTGCGGGAGGAAGGGAGACTCGGCGACCTGGGGTTGATCAATATCAAGCAGGGAAGAGAGGAGGTCGGCGACTTCGATCGCATCGGTGTGCTTGAGTTTGTAGAACTCAACAATGATGCGCTGATCGCGCGTCTGCGGCGCGAACTCTTCAACAAGCTCATCAACCCGGCGATGCTGCTCAGGCGTGCCAAAGTATGTGAACGCAAGCTCATCGCCGGTATCCATGAGGAATCCTGAGCCGACGAGCTCACCTCCAGCGGCGGCGCTCGCAGCGCCGGAACGACGGCTGCCGCCACCGGCGCCCTGAACAACTGGCCCGAGGCCGAGTCGTTCGCCGAGTTGCGCGACGTAAGGAGTCGCTGCGTAGCGGCGGATGATGAGCCGACTTGGCGCATCAACCATATTAGTGAGTTCACGGACTTCGTCGGCTTCAGTTTGGACGCCGCGAAAGATGAGGGAGTTGCCCTGGCGGTCAGCAAGGAGCCGTTCACCGAGATTATGGAGTGAGCCGCCGGGCGCTGCCCCGCCACCAGCTTGGCCGCCGCGAGTCGTGCGCGAAGTGGTTGCCTGCCCGATGAGTTCGAGGATGCGATCGCGCGCTTCACCTGCGGCAATATGGATCAGGTCAAAACGGTGGAGGGTCTGCCCCTTGGCGCCGGAGAGAATGAGTTCGATGACCTGTTCAATCGCGCGGTTCACGCGCGGCGGCGCGGTTGAAATGATGACCCCGAGCTCGTCGATGGGCGCCATGCGGGCCTGACCAGCAGCGGTGGCGCCGATCGTGGTGTCGATGGCCTGCTTGATGGCGGTTGGCCGGGCCAGGGGCGTCACAAAAACCTGCGTCGTAGCCATCGCGTCGTCATTCAGGTTGATAGGCAGATCGCCGCCAGGACGAACAATGTACCACCCTTCCTCAGCATCCTTGGTGAGTGTGTACCCCTTCTGTTCGAGGAAGAGCTCGAGCAGAACGAGCAGCTGCTCACGCTGAACACGCATGGGGGCGCGGAAGATGATCTGCTGACCCTGAAGCCCGGTGTCGGAGACCAGGATGTTGATCTCCAGTTCTTTGCTGATGAAGTCAATGAGCACTTGAAGATCAACAGGCTCGGAGTAGGCGCCAAACCAGATCTCGTTCTCAGCGAGGTCGGACGGCGGTTCGGCTGCTGGCTGGGCCCAGGAGGTGGTCCAAACGAGGGAACAGGTTGCAGCCAGCGCGAGAGCGATGCGGAGCAGCGTGTGGCGTGCATGGCGATCGTGTTGCACGTTGTTTCGAGCCTCTTGTGGGGGGTGCGTTCGGGTGAATCCTGAGTGCAGCGGGACGATAGCTGTTCATTCGATGGCCTTGGTGAGACGCTTGGGAAGGCTGGGGGTTCCTGAGATCTGAAATCAGGAACGGATCCAGCCTGCAAGCGCAGCCCGGTTGCAAGATCGGCCAGTGTGGACGAGTCAGATAACCCGTTTCGAGAACTCTGCTTGGTGAAAGTGAAGCCGAGGCGAGATTGTGCCCGGATGTGCGCAGTTTTTGCGCTGCGCATGCTCAAAGCAAGGCTTCAGGCCGAGCGCTTCAGGGATCGCTGGACCATAGTGAGATAGCGGATGAGCGGCTCGATCTTGCGGGTGAGGTCAAAGGGGCTGGGCCAGGGAACAAACATGAAGCCGATGCGAACGGCGGTCTCGTCGCGAATTGGCCGAAGCTGCCGGGCTTCAACGAGAAAAACGAGTTCGTCAGCGACGTCGGGAAGCTGAAAGGTGGCGAAGTATTGGCCGTTGACCTGCAAGCGCCTGGGTTTTTCCTCAAGAACGATGCCAAGGCCGCCCCCGGATGCGTCGACGATTTGACCTTCGAACCGCCGGGCGTTGATCGGACAATGCGTTGGATGGGCAGGATTCGTTTCGTGAAGGTGGACGGAGATCGGAGCCTGGCAGGCGAGTGACGTTCGAAAGAACTCACGGCGCTGGCCTTGCTGAAGGCGGCTTGGGGCTGCGAGGACGACGCCGTGAATAATCTTCTCTTTGTTGAGTTTGAGCACGCACACGGGATCGACAATGGTTGTTTCAAAGTAGAGAAGGAGCTCCCCAATGATGAAGAATGCCCGAAACTCCCGCCCCACGCCAAGATCGATGTCTTTCCCGATGGCCTGCGGTTTTTCGATGTAGAGACGGTCGTCTTTGATTGCGAGCAAACGCCCTCGCGCGACGGGCTCCGTGCCCTTTTCTGTACTGCGATGAAGCTCAAGCGGCGCATTGCGCGCGCATGCCTCGCGCAGCTGGTCAGGAACAGCAAACTGGTTGACGTCCTTTGCCATAGAAAATGCCCGCCGCCATCGCGAATCCGACCGCTGCGGACGCCCCTCCTGATTGGTTGTCGGACGGACGGAGGCGCCGCTTGACCACCGCCTGAGCGGGGGGGCGAACTCCCTGGGCAAGACTTAGGGTCTGAGGTTCACTCGGCGCACAGACACGAAGAATAGGGCCGGAGGCGTTATTCGCGTCTACGCCACAATGTGAGTTTCTCCGCCGACAGGACGAGCCTGATCGACGGCGGCGATAACTTCACTGGGACCGACCACATAGAGGAACTCTTTGTTTCGAAGGTGACTGACTCGACCCACCTTTTCGCCAGCGGGGTTGTGGATGCCGATTTGCGCACCGACGTAGCGCTTGTAGTCGGACTCGATCACGCGCAAGTCACCGAAACCTTCGAGAAGTTGCTCCATGACAGTGCGGCTCAGGTAGCCCTCGTTGCTAAAGGAAACAACAAAAGCTTTGCAATCGAGTGATTCCAGGAGCAGGCGCATCGCGTCGAGGCATTGGCGTTTGGAGTTGTAGGGACTCTTGCGCTTGCGGCAATCGACGCGCTTGCAGGCGACTCCATACACCGGTGGCTTGTCCCAGCGAACGAGGGACTCCCAGATGTGGTAGTTGGAGAGATAGGAATGCTGGTTGTATGGCGGATCTATATAGACGATGTCAGCGGTGAGTTTTTTTGCGGCTTCGATCGCGTCAAGGCATGATGCCGCGCCTTTTCCTGATGCAGCGCGGGGAAGAAGTTTGGGAACGCGCAAATGCAGTGGCTTGTGAGCGCGGGAGGCCCACTGTTTGAGATAGGCCATCTGGACGCCGGTGGTGGAGTCAACCCGGTCTGCGGCTTCCATAAGTGAGACGAGGGCGATCGCTTCAAGCTCCGGTTCGAGGTCGCGCTGCGCGATGGACTCGCGGATGGCGTCCACGCGGGCGCCATTTTCAGGCTTGAAGAAACGGGACTTGATGCAGAACGTCTCAGTGAAGTAGCCGGGATCGGGCGCCAGTTGATTGAGTTCGTCGATGAGATCGGTCGCACGCTCGAGCCAGTCTTCAAGGTCAGATTGGATATAGGCGCGAGCGAGCGTCGCGGCGTAGGCGTTGTGATCGTTTGCAAGAACGCGGAAGCTCGCCTGCTTCAGTGCGCAGCCGACGCGCGAGGTTCCGGAGAAGAGGTCAAGAACCGTTCCGTTCGGTTGAATCGCCTCGATGGCGCCAACGATAAGCTGGGTCAATAGACGTTTTGAGCCGAGATATTTGATCATCCCTGAATCCAGATCTCGGGGGTGTGACGATCACTGCCCTTTGCGTTTGTTTTTGCGATCCTGGCGATAGTCTTTTTTCCGTTTGTCGCGGCTGCGCGAGCGTTGACTTCGTTTCTGCGACCCGGTGCGAGATGCATCAAAGCCGGCGCCTTCAGCAGACCCGATGCCGCCGCCAGCACCGCCGAGTTTGAGCGCCTTGCCGACGCCTTCGCGTTTCTTGGCGCTTTCGTCAGAGATGAGCAACTCCATCTGCCTGCGGGCGAGATCCACTTCGGCAACGATGACCGCGACGCGATCGCCGAGCTTGAAGGAGCGGCCTGAGCCTTCGTGGACGAGCGCCCCGGTGCGCTGATCCAGGCGCCAGCGCCCCCCCCACTTTTCCGGAGTGGGAAGATCCTGAGTGCGCACAAGGCCTTCGACAAGATACTTGTCAAGGCGCACAAAGACGCCGGAGTTTGTGACACCTGTAATGACGCCGGGAAACTCAGCGCCGATGTGCTCAGACATCAGCTGCATGACGAGGAAGTTGCGAAGCTCGCGCTCGGCTGCTTCAGCGCGATCTTCCGTGCGGCCGCACTGCGAGCCGATCTGACGGAGCGCTTCGTCGTCAGGGCATGCGGGAGTTTGATTGAGTTTTTTACCCAGCGCTTTCTTTTCTTTATCGGAGTGCGGCGGGTTTTTGCCGTTGTTGGTCTGCTTCAGGTATTCGCCGAGCGCGCGGTGGACGGTCAGGTCCGGGTAACGACGGATGGGGCTTGTAAAGTGCGCATAGGCGTCGGAGGCGAGCGCAAAATGCCCGATGTGCGCGGGCGAATACTCCGCTTTGGTGAGTGTGCGGAGAACCGCCATATGAACAGCCGGACCCGCTGCGGTTCCGCGCGTGGCGTCGAGAAGCCCCTGAAGCTCTTCGCGCGAAGGACTCTTGGGAATCCGATAGCCCGCGACGCTCACAAATTTTTGCAGTTCGCCAAACTCGCCAGGCGTCGGCTCGGGATGAACGCGGCGTAGAAGTGGCACACCGACACTCTCAAATAGCTTCGCGAGAGATTCATTCGCCTCCACCATGAACATTTCGATGATCGTATGGGTGAAGGCGTCATCCTCAGGTTCAGCGTCAATAACGCGGCCTTCATCATTGAAGATAAGCTCGACCTCAGGCAGATCGAGATGGATCATCCCAGCTCGCCGGCGACGTTTGCGGATGGCAGTCGCCAAAGAGTTCATCTCACGAACCGTGTCGATAAGTTGCTCGGAGTACTTGGGCTCGGTGCGGGCGTGCTTGCGAGCTTCCTTGATGTCGCCGTCGATGAGGGCCTGCGCTTCGAGATAGGTCATGCGCTTGGCTGAGTGAATAACAGTTGACGCAAATCCGCGCTTGGTGACATTCCCCCTCTTGTCGTACTCCATGTAGGCGCTCTTGCAGAAGCGAGGCACACCTTCCTGAAGAGAACAAATTCCGTTTGAGAGCAACTCCGGAAGCATGGGGATGACGAGCCGCGGGAGGTAGACGGAGTTGCCGCGCTCTGCGGCTTCGACATCGAGCGGTGATCCAAGCTTGATGAAGGAAGAAACATCAGCGATGTGCACACCCAACCGCCAGCCACCGGATTCCGTGCGCGTGAGGCTGATCGCATCGTCAAAGTCGCGTGCGTCGGGGGGATCGATGGTTGCGATAAACTCATTGCGAAGGTCTTCACGGTCAGGGAAGCCCTTGCCGGAGTCGATGGCGCGTTCGATTTCCTCCTCGAAAGCCTGGGTGACGTCGCGCGTCTGCTGAATGCAGGATTCGGGAAAATCACCGGGAAGGTTGTGGGCTTCGATGATCGCTTGTGTTTCAACATCGGGCTCGCCGGCCTCACCAAGGACTTTTGTAATAACGCCCTCTGCGAGGTAATCGCCCTCTGCGTGTTCGATGATCTCGAAAATAACCTTATCGCCGGCCTTGGCGTTCTTGGCGCCCGGGTCGCGCACCACGACAGGTTGCGTTGCTGCTTTTCCATCGGGCATCACAATCCACTCGGCGCCCCGTTTGACGAGTTCGCCCGAGAAAGACGTATGCTTGCGTTCGAGAACTTCGACAATGTCACCGACAAAGTCATTCTTGCCGCGGCGTTTTTCACGGAGCACTTTGGCCCGCACGATGTCACCGGACATCGCATCGAGCGTGTTGTCTGGGGGAACAAAGAGGTCGCCGTGCGAATACTTGCCCTGGGGGATGAGAAAGCCGAAGCCTTTCGCGTGTTTGCGAAAAGTTCCCGTGATCTCATCGGGCAGGCCCGGCAGAGCGACCCGATCCCCGGCGCCGATCAGGACGCGCTGATCGCGCTCCAACTCGGTGATTGCCTGGAGAAAATCATCACCGTCCTCCTCGGGGACGCCGAGATCGATCGCCATTTGTTCCGCGGTTGCGGCCTCATAAGCGTCGTGGGAGACATGCTTGATAATGCGTTGTTTAAACCGTTCGGGCATTGGGGTGTCTCAAAAGAGTTGGACCAGTAAGGATGCAAGGATAGCGAAGAAGAGAATTTCGACAGGAATGTAAAAAAAGGCGACGCTCCCTCAGCGTCGCCTCGTGTAGTCCGCAGCGTGGCGGATTCATCAGTTTTTGCAAGCTTATTCGTCTTCTTCAGCGGTCTGCTGGTGGTCAACAAAGCTGGAAAGCTTGCGCGAGCGGACCGGATGCTGAAGCTTGCGGATCGCCTTCGCTTCGACCTGGCGAACACGCTCACGCGTGACCTTGAAGATGCGACCGACCTCTTCGAGCGTATAGGTGTAGCCGTCGCCGATGCCATAGCGAAGCTTCAGGATCTCACGCTCGCGGTAAGTCAGCGTCTTGAGCACCTGTTCGATGCGCTGGGAGAGCATCTCGCTCGCCGCTGTGTTCGAGGGGCTTTCCTGGCGCTCGTCTTCGATGAAGTCACCGAAGTATGAGTCTTCGCTTTCGCCAACCGGGCGATCAAGACTGATGGGGTGACGGCTGATCTTCATCACGCGCTGAACTTCGGGGACAGTCATGTCGGCCCGCTCAGCAAGCTCTTCGATAGTGGGCTCGACGCCGTCCTGCTGAACAAGCATTTTCTGAATATTCCGAATCTTGCTCATCGTCTCGATCATGTGGACGGGGATTCGGATGGTCCGCGCATGATCAGCGATCGCCCGGGTGATCGCCTGGCGAATCCACCATGTCGCATAGGTGCTGAACTTGTAGCCGCGTTTGTATTCGTACTTATCGACAGCTCGCATCAGGCCGGTGTTGCCTTCCTGAATAATGTCAAGGAAAGAGAGCCCGCGATTGCGATACTTCTTCGCGATGGAAACAACGAGGCGAAGGTTGCCGCCGGAAAGATCGCGCTTGCCTTGCTCGTACTCCCAGAAGACGTTGTCGAGATGGCGAACGCGCTCTGCGAGCTCTTCCGGCTCTTCCAGGACAAGTGCGCGCAGGCCGTTAAGCTCTTCACGCATCACAATGACATCTTCAGGATCAAAGCGGTCGGGATAGCGTTCAGCCTTGGCGAGAGCTTTCTGAAGAGCAAGCATCTTGCGCGAAATGCTCCGAAGCTTCTTAAGGATCGGCGTAATGCGACTCGTGCGCAAAGAACACTCTTCAACAAGGACAGCCATCCGACGCCGGCGCAAATGCATACGGCGTCTGACATCCGCCTCCACCTCGGCGTCTTCGTTGCGCTTGGCCTCTTCGAGTTCTTCCCATTCAGCCTCGCCAACGAGCAGCAGCTTTTTGAGCGTCTCGACGTTGTAAGGAATGCGGGTGGCGATCTTCTCTTTGGCGTTTTCCTCCGCGGTCGAGATTCTCATCGTGCGATCGAAAGGAAGCTCGCTTTTGTTGACCGCAATCAGCGTCTGAACGCCGAGCATGACCGCGTGATCATTTTCCATACAACGCCGGCGGAAGATCATGCGCGTGGTTTCGATCTTCTTCGCCAGGCGAATTTCCTCGTCGCGCGTGAGCAGCGGGATCGTGCCCATCTGCGTCAAATACATGCGGACAGGATCGTCAATGCGCTTGGCTGAGCCCTCGAGGGCTGCTTCAAGGACTTTTCTGGTTTCGACATCTTCCTTGGGTTTGATGCCGAGAAAGGCTGCTTCATCGAATGGAATGCGACGCGACGCAGCGGCTCTTTTCGCGTCACGATAAAGCTGAGCTTTAAAATCGCGCAGATCGAGCAGCTTCAGGCCGCGCCGATCCGCCTCCACCAGCAACTGATCCATCCGGCCCGGATCAACCATGTCGTCCGGAACAGTGTTATTGATTTCTTCGTAGCTCAGCCAACCTCTGTCACTCGAAAGAGCCAATAGGTCCACCATCGCGGGATGCATATATGCGATCACTTGTCCCGTTCTCCCAACGCTTGTTTCAAGAGATTCTGTTTATTCTCAACCACAATAATTCGCCTGCCCCGGAGTCTTCCTCTTGTGGGGGCAAACGGCCTCTCTCTTTCAATCCACGACGAACGCCTTTCAGCGATCATCCGGGCATACAGACATTCATTCATCCACCCGTTGAGCGGGAGACTCTGGGTAAGACTGCGGGGTTTCCTTCAAGCTCCCGGTGGCGCCGGCTTACACTCGCCAGACGACTGGCAAGGGACTCCGTGGGGTGCTCTGTTTCAATAATTAACGGTGCGTCTTCAGCGGGCAGGTTGTCATCACGATGGGCATGGCGTTGCCGGGCAGCGGTGCGAAGACAGCCGCCAAGATGTTCGCGCAGGCGATCCGTGTCGTGATCCGTCACTCGTTCAATCTCCGAAGCAAGGCTCGTCGCAGCCTGTCGTGCCTGTGCGTTTTCCAGTGCCGCGAGAAGGCGGGCGAGGGTGGGCTCGTCATCCGCATCCACCAACTCCCAGAACGCCCGGGCGACCTCTCGTGCCGGGTTCCAATCGTAGGCGCCAGGAATCGTCACGTCCCGGGCCGCCGCTCCAAAAGTTCCGAGCAAGCCCGGCTCACACAGCAAACACCCAAGGGCATGCTCGGCCGCAGACCACTCGGCTGGAGCGAGCATTTCTGCAGGCTCCACAACCGAAACAGGTTGACTTTCAGATAGAGTCCGGCGGGGACGGGCAGCATGGCGAAGCTCATCGAGAACTGTCTGCTCACTCACGCCCGCGAGCGCAGCGATCTGGCGGATAATCAGTTGCTTGCGAAGAGGCGCCACCTGATTCAACCCGATCTCCGCCAGACGGATGAGATCCTGCCGAAGCGCCGCAGCCCGGGCGGAAAGGCCCATCGCGCTCAGCCTTTCGCCAAGACGAGCAAAGCGGTAGTCAAGGGCGTCAACAGCGCCGTCGATTGCTTCACGGAAGCGCTGGGAGCCCTCCGGCGACTTGAGAAGCTCATCCGGGTCAGCGCCATCAGGGAGGATCGCGATCTTGACATCAACCGGCTCAGCGAAGAAGACCTCAAGAGCGCGATCCGCAGCGCGAGCGCCGGCTTGATCGCCATCAAAGAGAATGACGACTGTGTCACACAGCCGGCGAAGAACGCGCGCATGCTTGGGCGTCAGAGCAGTCCCCAGCGTCGCAACGACGTTGGTAAAGCCCGCAGCGTGGCAGGCGATAACATCGGTGTACCCTTCCGTGACAACAGCCCGGCCGTCTTCCTGGATGGGTCGGGCGGCGGCGTGCAGGCCGTACAACGTCGCCGACTTGTCGAAGAGCGATGTTTCGGGCGAGTTCAGGTACTTGGGCTCGTCGGCGTCATCAATCCGGCGGGCGCCAAAGGCAATAGCCCGGCCGGCCTGATCGATGATGGGAAAAATAATGCGGTTGCGAAAGGCGTCATACGCCCCGCCGGTGTCTCTATGCTTCGCCAAACCCGCAGCGACCAGCAGATCCTCCGAACAGCCTCTTTGCGTCAGTGTCGCAAGCAGGCCGTCCCAGCGGTCAGGGGCGGCGCCAAGCTGGAATGATTCGATAAGCCCTTCGTCTATCGTTCGTTTTGTCAGAGCGTCGCGGGCGGTCGCGCCGTGCTGTTCGTGCTTGAGGATGGCGCAGAAGAAGTCCAGCGCGGCCCGATTGACCTGCGCAATGTCTGCTCGTGTGAAGGCTGGGCTGTCGGGATCGAAGTCGTCACCGCCTCCGTCGTCGTTCTTGCGCCAGGGAGTCAGTTCAATGCCCGCGCGTTGAGCGAGAAGCTCGAGCGATTCGCGGAACGTCATCTTGTGATAGTTCATCACGAAATCAAACGCGTTGCCGCCAGCCCCGCACGAAAAACAGTGGTAAATCTGCTTGTGAGGCACAACGCACATCGATGGCTTGTGGTCGTCATGAAAGGGACAAATACAGACATACTCGCGCCCGCGGGCCTTCAGAGCGAGCCGCTCGCCGACAAGATGCACGATGTCTGTCTCGTCGAGGACGCGTTGCCGATCGTCAATTGCTGACTTGAGAAGCGCCACGACCATAGCTCCATCGCGCTGCGGAAACATTCTCCGCAAGACGCAGACCGGAAAGCTGACGACAACCACGCAACACGCAAGACGGAGTTCGCCTCTGGTGCGCATGACTTACGAGAAAGCACTGGATGCAGTGGCGCTCGTGGAGGTGGGTTGGTCAGGTCCGAGAGTCGGCATGAAGCCGGCCGGCCGTGATCCGGGGTTCGAGCACGCTGAATCATTCTAACGCTATCACGCTCACGGGCTCGGTCAACTGTGCCGGCTGGGAAATTTAGGGAGCGGGCGCCAATTGTTCCGGCGGCCTCAGGCTCCCACCTCTCGAACTCAGGGCAGACGCAACGTTTTTACTGGCCGCAGCCACTTATTCGGACCATCTGGCCGCCGGATCGGTATCATCGCCCGCCATGCGATACGAGGTGAACTTTGTCGGACATGTCCAGGGAGTTGGATTCCGGGCGACCGCCCACCGGCTGGCTGTCGAGCAGGGCATCGTGGGGTGGGTCCGGAATGAGCCCGACGGCAGCGTGCAACTGGCAATCGAGGGCGAACCCAGCGATCTTGACACGTTTCTGGACAACATGCGCTCCCGGCTCGGAGGCCACATCGAGCAAGAACATACTGTGCAGGCCCAAGAGCGCGGCGGATACACCGGCTTTGAGATTCGTCACTAACGCAGCGCCCAATCCATGCTGATTCTCTTCGATATTGATCTCACACTGCTCTCCTCGTTCGGATGCGGCATGCAAGCAATGGAAGACGCTGGACGCGAGATGTTTGGCCCAGATTTTTCCGGGGAAGGCGTGCAGTACGCCGGACGCCTGGACCCGCTCATTATTGACGACCTCCTCGCGATGAATGGAGCGCAGCCGGGAGCATCCCAGCGTGATGCCTACGCCGCGACGTATGCCTATCACCTGGAACGAAGCCTGGCAGAGCGCGGGGGGATTGACGCCCTCCCCGGCGCGCAGGAGTTGGTTGGAGCCCTGCTTCAGCGCGAAGGCGCGACCATCGGGCTGCTGACTGGCAACTTTGAAAAAACAGGATCGATGAAGCTCCGCGCCGCCGGGATTCAGCCAGAAGATTTTTCAGTGCAAGTCTGGGGCTCGGATTCCCCGCACGAGCCGCCATCGCGAGATCACCTGCCACCAGTTGCCTGTCGCCGGTACGCCGAGCTTCACGGCGCCGAAATTGCGCCGGAGCACGTTGTCATCATTGGAGATACGCCCTGGGATGTGCAGTGCGCCAGAGTCAATGGATGCCTCGCGCTGGGCGTCGCGACCGGGCACTATGATGCGGAGCAGCTCGCGAAGGCCGGCGCAAATCGGGTTGTGGCTGACCTTTCTGACACCCAGGAACTGCTTCGATGGATGAACATGACGGCGGCCATGTGAGCGCAGCTGCAGATGATGCAGCCGCCATCAATGAGAAGAGCGCCCCAGTGACGCCCGCATTGGCCGCGGAGCTCTCGCCTGTTGCTTCCGGCGAACGGATCGGAGCCATCGACGCCCTGCGCGGCCTCGCGCTCCTCGGCATCTTTGTGATGAACATCATCACCTTCGCCCTGCCAGGCGTCGCGATGATGAACCCCATGAAAGAAGGTGGGTTTGAGGGCGTCGATCGCTTCGCATGGATTTTCAACCACATCATCTTCGACATGAAGATGATGACGCTGTTTTCCATGCTCTTTGGCGCCGGCATGATTGTGATGAGCGATCGTGCCCAGCAGCGCGGCGCCCCGCTCGCAGCAACCTATTACAGACGCATGGGCTGGCTCTTCGTCATCGGAATGCTCCACGCCTATCTCATCTGGTTCGGCGACATCCTCGTTGCGTACGCGATTTGCGGCTGCATCATCTACCCCATGCGAAAGCTGCGAGCGGGCACGTTGATTGCGGTCGGCCTCTGCTTCACGCTGGTGGCGGTTCCGGTGGTGATCGGATCCGGAAATTTATTCGAGACGATGCGTGACAATGCGGCAGCGGCGCAACTCGCAATTGACGCCGGCGAATCGATCACCCAACAGCAAGAGCAGTGGATTGAAGAATGGGAGGGAATGCGCGGCGTCCTTGACCCAACGGCTGAGGACTTATCACGCGAGCGCGAAGCGATCAAGGAAGGCGGCTACGTCGATGTCATTCTGCACAACGCTGAGATCGCACAGATGATTCAGATTCCCGCGTTCCTGATGGTGACCCTCTGGCGCGCAACCGGGATGATGCTCATCGGCGCCGGACTCATGCGAGCCGGCATGCTCATGGGAACATGGCGAAAAAGTTCGTACGTGAAGCTCATGCTGCTGGGATACGGCGTCGGACTGCCGTTGGTTGGATTGAGCGCACAGTGGCTCGTCGCCCACGAGTTTGACTTCATCGAACTGAACAAAAGCGGATTTCTCTTTAACTATTGCGGCTCGTTCTTCGTAGCATTGGGACACGCGAGCGCGCTGATGCTTCTTTGGAAGCTCGGCGCCGCGCAATTCATTCTTGAATCGCTCGCCGCCGTGGGACGGATGGCCCTGACCAACTACCTCATGCAATCCGTACTCGGCGTCCTGATCTTCTGGGGCTACGGCATCGCCCTCTGGCAAGAGTACTCGCGCGCTGAGCTTTGGCTCTTCGTGATCGGCGTATGGATCTTCCAGATTCTCTTCAGCCGATTCTGGCTCAGCGCATTCCGCTTCGGCCCCGCAGAATGGGCATGGCGATCGCTCACCTACATGCGCACGCAACCGATGCGGAAGCAAGGCTAAAAAAACGCGCGCCCACGCTCGCGTTAGCTGGCCTTCGCAATAGGCGAGTAGCCGTCACATCCAGAGTTCGCAGCGACACGCAAATGCAGCGACTCAAGCTTCGGATGTCCACATTCATCCGTGTAGCCTTCCGGCGCCTGACCGCTCACGCGGATTTGCACCAAACCATTGTCTGCAGCGTGATGTTCACCAAAATGTGTGCATTTGCCGCACTGGCCGTCGGTGATCTTGAGCATGGCGTATCTCCTGAACAAGTGACGATTCACTCGCATTAAAAACCCGATCGTGGCGCGAACCACTGCGCGCAATAACGCGACCATCCATACTCATGATTCCATACGCCAACCCCCAAGTCGCGTGAGAACCTGTCTCAAATAGGAGTTGAGGCTGGGTCTCAATCTCAGTCAGCTGCCGGCCCCCGCAGGGCTGGATTTATCAGACCAAACAAAATCCCGAAGCAAGCCCCCCGCCAACGCCCTCGGCCAACCCGCCCCGGGCCGGTCTGGACAAACGGGCGGTTCAGGGGGATACTCCCCGACCCGCCACCTTAGCTCAGTTGGTAGAGCGGAGCTTTCGTAAAGCTCAGGTCTGGAGTTCGAGTCTCCAAGGTGGCTTTGCTTCGCTGGCCCGGGAAGATTGAATCGCAGCGATAGTCTGGACGGTTTGCTGCTGTGCTCGCGGCGCCCACCAGCACTGCTCGGAATCACGATGCTCTAGTAATCCGCCGGGAAGCCAACGCACTTCGGAATAAGAACATTAACGATGCGCTCTTCGCCGTCGCCGTCACGCCCGAAGGTTCGTTCAAGATAGTCGGTGAGCTGGCGCGTGATGGTGTCGAGATTGGGCTCTTTGAGATGATTGTGATGAGCCGTGCGCATAATCTGCGACACGCCCGTTTTGATCTCCGCCGCCCGCTCTTCGAGCATCGTTTCGATCTTCTCTTTGTTCTTCGCCTTCACCTTGATCTGAAGTTCAAGCTCCCACAGCCAGACCCTGCCAGTCTGATGATTCGGGAAGCGATCGTTCACGATCAGAACTTCCTGAAGCTGATTCGTCCCGTCGTCCTCGACAATTTCAACGCCCTCACCCTGCACCTCGCTGGGTCCGCCGAGCGTGGAAACAACGCCGACCACGACGACGGCTTCCCCGATAAGCAGCCCAAGCACGACAAGGATGGTCTTCAGGGGAAGCTTCTTCTTCTTCCCCTCATCCTTGGATTGTTCTGTTGTTTCGTCCTTCGCTTCTTCCTCGGGCATGAGCACACTCCATTGGTATTGACGACATCATGGGTCAACCACCCCGCGCAAAGCCTTCATCGGTGAGTTCAGCGTCGGGATGAAACTCTTCCACCAACGCTTCCGTCTGAATGATCTCCACGCGACGATTCACCGCCTGCTCCTCCTCGGTATAACTGCGCGGCGAGAGCGGCTCAGTGTCAGCCATCGCAGCGGACTTCAACAGAATGGGGCGAATCCCGCCCTCCTGAATAAGAAAGTCCCGAACAGCCTTCGCCCGGTAATAGGACAGGTCTTCAAGATCCCTGTACGGGCTCGATGGAGGCAGCGTCTTGCGCGCAGCATGCCCTCGAATCTCAACCTTGTTGTTGCGCCCCTTGAACAGCTTTGAGATGCGAAGCAACTCCACCTTGGCGCCATCCATAAGCTCAGCCGACCCAGGCTTAAACGTAAGCGCCCCTCCCACAGTGAACTTCAGCCCCTCATGAACGCGCGTCACTGTCGTCGTCTTGCCCGTAATGCTCTCATCATTCGCCTTGCTCTGCGTCGTCTCATTGAGCTTCTCCTTCGAAAGCTCTTCAAGACTCTGAACAAGCGACCGCAATGGCGGATCATCCACCGGCAGCACACCCACACCGCCGGAATACCCGAAGGCATCCTTCACTGCAGTCACCACCTTCTGATACTCATGATCGCGTTTGAGCTCGCTAAACGCAGCAAGCAAAATAAAGAACGTCAACAACAGCGACATCATGTCCCCGTAGGTCACGACCCACTCGGGAATCCCTGCTGGACATTCGCACTTCTTCTTTCCCATAGGAACTCAAATCCATTTCAAGCACAGCCCGCCCGAAGAATCAAGCCGCCTTCTTCATCACCGCAGCTTCATCGTCTCCACTTTTTCGCTTTGAGAGCGGCAGGAACGTGTACAGCTTCTGCTCTACAACGCGCGGATTGTCACCCGCCTGGATGCTCATCACACCCTTAATAATAATCGTCTTGGTCAGTACTTCTTCCTTGCTGCGCGTCGCGAGTTTATCCGCGAGAGGAAGAAATATAACATTTGCAAGAATCGCGCCGTAAAGAGTTGTCAACAACGCAACAGCCATGCCGGCGCCAATGCCCGAAGGATCTTCCATATCCCCCAGCATGGTCACAAGCCCGATCAGCGTGCCGATCATCCCAAACGCAGGCGCATAACGACCAATCGAGTCCAGCAGACTCTTTCCAACCGTATGGCGATCAATTAGATTCTCAAGATCCTGTTCCATGACGCTTTCAATGAGTTCAGGATCAGTCCCATCCACCGCCATCTGAATGCCCTGAAGAATAAAAGGCTCATTCATCTCATGCGTGTGATTTTCCAGCGAAAGAATGCCGTCACGACGAGCGATCTCAGCGAAGTTCACAAGCTGGCCAATAAGTTTGTGCAGGTCAGTTGGCTTCGAGAAAAACGTGTTCAACATCACCTTTGGCATCGAAAGAATACTGCCTAAGGGAAACGCTATGAAAACCGCAGCGATCGACCCAATAATCACAACGATGACCGAGATAGGGTCCAGGAACATCTCCGGCATGCCGCCGAGCAAAATAGCGCCGACGACCACAATGACGCCGAGAATCAAGCCGATGATTGTGGCAATATCCACGACGGACCCTCCGCGCGGCCAGAGGAATTTCACGGACGCGCTCGATGAGCATCGGATGGAGGAGGACGTGACTTAACCGCCTGGACCAATCCCGCAGGTCATGAGGGCGCAAGCAGTGCCCGAAGGCTCCGGCCGTATTCGACCGCAAGATCAATGACCTCTTCCATATCCTCGCGGACGAGAATGTGATCGCCATTCATAAGCGTCAGGACCGTGTCCGGATTCTGTTCCACAGTCCGGATGATCTCCGCATTCACAACGACCCGCGAGCCGTTCAAGCGAGTGAGAATAATCATCGCGATCCCCTTAACGAACCAGTGATTCAGGCCGACGCCGACGTGCGAGAATTATCGACCCAGCGCCACAAGCTGCTGAAGAAGTTGGTCCGTCGTTGAGATAATCCGCGACGCAGCCGAGTAGCCAGTCGTCGTCAAAATCAGATTGGTGAACTCCTCGCCGAGATCAACATTGGAAAGCTCAAGCGCCGAACCAATCACTCGTCCAGTGCCGAACTGAAGGGGCTTCGTGACGATCGGCGTTCCCGAGTTGGGGCCGACCATAAAAAGATTGTCTCCTGCGTCAACAAGGCCTTCGGGATTGGTGAACGTCGCGAAGGCGATCTGTCCAATCGTGCGCGTCACGCCGTTGGAAAAAGCGCCGGTGAGAACGCCATCCTCGCCAACGGAAAACACCGTAAGCGTGCCAATGGGAATACCGTCCTGAAGCGTCGCAGCCAGCACGGATTGCGCATTGGCGTCGCCATCAACAAGCGCAGTCACAGAGTTTTGCCCCTGGTCAAAGTTGAGCGCAAAGTCGAGCGGAGATTCAGCCCCGGTGTCAATCCGATCAATCGTAATATTGACCGGCCCCCCCGCGACAAGCTTGCCGTCCGTATCAAACTCAATGGTCCCGGAAGCGACATTCAGGTTAATGTCGTTCGGATCAATGTTGTCAACGGAATCGACATAGTACCGCCAGCTTGTCCCTGTGCTTGAAGCGGATTCAAACACAACTGTAAGATCAACCTCCACCGGCGCCCCGAGTGAATCGTAAACGATAAACGTCGTGCGCACGCTCTCGCCGTCTGCCAGGTCAGTCGCTGGGTCTTGCGTGATCGCGAATGGATTCGCAATCGATGCGCTCGCCATATCCGCGATAGAGACGTTGGTCTGATCGAAAATAATGTTGTTCAACTCACCGGAGTTGGTGACGATGGTGACAATGCCAGCAGCGTCAATCTGCGCGCCTGTTGTTGCGCCATCCGCGTTGGTCAGCCCGGGAACAATGCCAAATGCTTCATTATAAAAATCAAGCAAATCCTGAACAGTGGTGGCGGCGTCAATCGTGAGCGACTGATCGGCAAGGGTCTTGTTGCCCTTCATAGCGCCGGAGATGGTGTAAGCAAATGGCTCCCCGCCTCCTGGAAAAAGCGCAGCGCCAGTTCCATCGTCAAGATTGTTGAGAAGCACATCCGTCGAGAGCATCGGCACACCGCTGACAATATTGTCAAAGGCCGGCCCGAAGGTGAGCAGCCCGCCCTGTGACGCGATCCCATCAATGTTGGCGTTCAGATTTCCCTGGAACTCGACGTTTTGTGTCGCCTGAGCAATGGTGAGTGCGCCGACAGGAACATTGACATCGACAAGCTGACCTTCAATGAGATTAAAATTCTCATCCACCGCCAACCCTTGCACTCGCTCGCCTGAAATGGTCACAAGATCATTCGCAGCATTGAGCTGAAACGCGCCAGCCCGCGTGTAGAAACTCTCCGATCCTCGCTCGACAATGAAAAATCCGTTGCCCTCGATCGCAAGATCTGTGTTGACACCCGTTCGTGAGATGGCGCCGTTATTGAAATTGCGCTGCGTTCCAGCGATTTTAACGCCAAGCCCAACCTGCCCGGGATTGGTGCCTCCCGATGATGCAGAGGGAGACGTGCCGAGACTGAGATTCCGACTCAATGCTGGCGCAAAGAGAACGCGGTTGGACTTGAACGCGGTCGTATTGATATTGGAGATGTTGTTGCCAATGACCTCAAGCCGGCGCGCATGGACATTCAGTCCGGACAATCCGGTGAGTAGCGATGTGGTTGAGGCCATGACATTCTCCTTCGTTCCTGCAGATTAACTCGTGTACCAATAACGTGGACGCTGGTTTGTCAGATGACGTGTTGTGCTGTTTCAAGGTCAAAACGAAATCATGTGTGCTCGCCGTCACAACTTCGCCAACAGTCGCTGCAGCGCGCTGTTCGCGGGTTGCGCAAGTTGCTGAAGTAGTTCATTTCCATTTGTAAAAGTTGGGAAAGGCAGCGTCGCAGGGAGCGCCGATCCGTCACTCGCCGCATCGGCGCCGGTCAGCGAAGCGCCGGTCAAGGCAAATGAATCCGAAGCCAGCGAGACTGCTGCGTCAATATCCGTCAGTATTGTTCCGGGTTGAGCTTCGCCCGGCGTGAGCTCCGCAACGACTTCGCGCGACGCGATATCAACAATAAGCGAGCGATTATCAACCACCGCAAGCAATCGCGTGGCGCCGGAAGCTTCAGCAGCGTCTGCAGCCGAGCTCAACCGAGCGATCTGGGACGACGTCAACGAGCCGTGAAAATCAGAGCCAGCCGCCACCAGGCGACCACTGGTCAGCTCGCCAGCCTGAGCCCCGCGCAGCAACTCTTGAAAATCAACCCCGGGCGCTGCGGCGGCGCGCGCATGTGTCGGGCCATCAGGCCGGACTCCGGAGCCGAGCAGTTTGAGTAAATCGCCGGCGCGCACATTCATCACGTCACACTCCTTGAATGATCCATCGCGTCAGCCTCCATCGGGTTCATCAGGCTCGTCCGGCGCCGTATCGGGGTTGGCAGCGGGCGCTTCAGGCTCGTCCCCAGCGTCATCGGTGGCGAAAAGCGCCGGATCAAATATCTCCTCGATCTGATCAAAGGGCGCCCGCTGGCCATTCAGAAGATTAAGCACCGGCCCTTCGCGCGTCACCGTCACTGATCCAACAAAGCTCTCGACAGATTGCCCGCGATCATTGCGCCCGACGACATACTTCCCAATCAGGTTCCCCGCTGAAGCCACCTCGCTCTGCTCAATGAGCTGGTTAAAGTTGCGCTGCAGCGACAAGTTCGACTCAATAGAGCGAATGACACTGACCTGCTCGAGCACATCCTTGGTCTCGCTGGGCGAGAGAGGATCCTGGTTGGAAAGCTCGGTGATGAGGATATTGAGAAACTCACCACTGGTCAGCGCCCCAAAGGGATCTGCCGAAGTTGGCGGGGCGACGGTTGAGACACTGTCAATAGAGGACATGGGCGCAGGCTCCTGCTCCGATTGCCGGCGCTGTGTGCGCATAGACTGCGCAGCTCAACGCTGAAATGGAAATTCTCGGCGATTTTGTGCGCATCCTGCGCTACGCAATCGCGCTCAAACGAACCATATATGACTCATGAAACGAGCGCTCCGCCTCGTTCAAGCGCGCATCATCCTGATGCGCCCCGTTTGTGCGCCCATCCTTGGGCTCTGCGTCAGGATCCTCCCGACGATCGAAGCTGCCACGACTCCGCCCATCCCCAGCGTCATGCCGGCTGGTGGGGGTGTGTGGGTTTTCGGGGTGTTGCTCCGCAAGTGTCCCTCCGCCTTTGTTGGCAGGCGAATGCGAGACTCCGCTCGCGAGTTGCACACCGAGGCGGTCGACGACCAGCCCCCTGCTCTCCAGCGCGGTGCGCAACTGAGACAGATTGGACTCCAGCAACTGCTGTGCCTGCGCGGTGGTTGCGCGAAGTTGCGCGTTGACGGCGCCGGCGTCGAATGACATTTCGATGCGCACGCTCCCGAGCGATGCGGGGTGCAGGCGGAGGGTGAGCGACCCCCCCCGCTGTCTGACGACTGCCGCCAGGCCGCGCGTTGCGGTTCGGGCGACCAGTTCGCGTGAGATGCTTTCTTCCGGCGCATCGGAAGCGGCGGTGGCGGCGCCACTTGTCAGAAGTTGAGTATGGGCGGCTTGTGCGGTGTTGGCGCCTGTGGTTGTTGAAGGTGGAGGAGCGGGAGTTGACGCCTGCTCAACTGCACTTGTCTGTTGATGCGGCACACGAATGTGCGCACTGTTTGAGTCCGTCCGAACAGGCTCAATACGGGAGGCGGACTCGGGCGCTACAGATTCCGGGGTAGCTCGCGGGGTGATTGGTTTGACTGCATCTTCTGATGGAGGCGCCGACGGGAGCTCGCGCTTGGAGAAGTTTCGATCTTCATGCGCGGTTGGGTTGTCATTGGCGCTGTTTTTGTCGCTGTTTTTGCTGTCGCCGTGAGAAAACTCGGCGAAGGATTGCGTGACGCCGGGATCGTGGCGGCCTGTTTCCGGCGTCGGTTGACTCGGTGGAGCTTCGCCAACTGTCTTCAGATTGCTCGACACTGGGGGACGTTCGCTCGTTGTGTTCGCAGATGTTGAGCTTCGGTTATACGCGGACTGCGGCGGCCTCTGAATGCTCGCGTCATTGGCTTGCTCGCCAGTGTACGCATTGGGCTCAGAGATGATTGCCTGATTTGTTGTACTTGAGGGCAGTCTATTTTCAGAAAATGACGACGCTTGGGCTACAGGCTTCGGCGCCTGCGGGAGTTCGAGAACAACTTCGGGTTGAGGCTTCAATGGCGAGTCCGACGGGGTGGCGCCCTTGCCTGACTCTGTATTGGCTTCGCCAGATTCTTGTGCTGTTGGCGCCGGCGCGTTCTGGGGCGCGGGTGAGTTTGAGCCCTCGATGTGCGTGGGGGCTGATTCGGGATTGAGTTCGGCTGAGCTTTGCTCCACTGTGAGCGCCGCGCTGGTCTCCTTGGCACGAGTTTCTTCTGTGCTGACCGATTCTGTGCTTTCATTGGGCGCAAGATGCGTCTCACCCAACGCAGTTTCTGCGATGGGATCGGCAGATGTTGCGCCTGTGGGGGTTTGCTGAGTCGCAGCTGTATCAAGAGCCGCTGCGAAGGGCTGGGATCCTGTTGACGGATCGCGCGACGCCGCTGCGCCTGGTGAGAGCGTGGCGGGCGGGTTGAACTGCGAGATATTCTCTATTGGCGTTGCAGCGGCAGGCATCAGGGCTCCTCAGGGGCGCGAGCCTGGAGGCCGCGCGTCCTGAGACGCTCAAGCAATTCCGCTGCCAACTTTGGATCTTCAAACTTCTCAACGATTTTCTTTGCTGTTCGGGTTTGCATCGCGTTGAGATACGCGACCGCTTGCTCAAACTCGCCCCCTTCAATGAGGGTGGCGAGCAAAGCCTGGGCTTTGGCTGCGGGGAGCGACTGGTAGATCGCGAGAGATTTTTTGAACTGCTTGCTTCCTTCGAGTTCAGCGATCTCTGTGCGCATCTGCTCGAAGTCATCACGCTCGCTGGCAAGCAGGGCTCGCTCATCCTTAATCTCAGTGAGAATGCGCTCAAAGCTCGCGGTCATGTCGGCGAGATCGCGCTGGGCGCGGCTGGTCTGTTGGGCGTTCAGTTCGTCAAGCTCAGATTTTTGCAGCAATTTATCTTCAGCGGTAAGCGGCGGAAGGGCGGCGCGGGCTTCCTCTTCGGCGGTTATGACTGCGGCGGCGGCGACGTCGGCCTCCTCCTCTTCACGCGCTGCCTGCTCGGCGCGGGTTTCGACGATGATTTCACGAATGCGCTCGACGCGGGGGAGGTCCAGACGATCTGACGTGACGAGCCATCCGACGAAGCCGATGATCGAGAGGAGGTTGGCGATCGCGAGGACTGTGATGATTCGTATGATCGCTTTAAGCATCAGAAGAAATCCTCTCTGCCGGCGCGCATGACGGCGAGTTCATCGAGGAATGCATTTTCACGGCGTTCCATGTCGCGGCGCCAGCGTTCATATCGGCGCTTTTTCAGAAGCTCGACAGCCTTCCGCCGTTTGGTCGCCTCCAGAAGATCAGCGCGAGCGCTCCTGACGCGCTGAAGAGCGCCGGCGAGCTCGATTGCAGTCCGCTGGGCAGAGAGGACGAGATGCAGTGAACGCCCGGCCTGAGCGCGGACGGCGACGGGATCAATCAAGCGATCAACCAGCGCGGCATCATGATCCGGACCAGAAAGGTGGGCGCGGAGGTCGAGCTTGCACTCCTCGATGAGCTCCTGAGCAGTTCGGAGGCGATATTCGATAGCGAGGCGCTCCTGCTCAATCACAGCGACGTGGCGTTGGCGTTCACGCTCCTGCTGGAGGCGATGTTCGAGGAGTTGTTCAAGTTCAAAGACGAAACGGGGCATGTTTGCTTCTCACCTAGACGCTGGCGGTTCGAGGCGCGGGCGCTGCTGACTCAACTTGCTGGAGCAATGTTCCCGCCTCCACCGCGAGAGCGAGCATGCGGCTCTTGCTTTCCTTGAATGATTCAGTTTCGCGTGGTGATTGTTGAAGGAGATCATCCAGCGCGGACTTCAGATGGATCGCGACATCGGCGGTTGGATTTGAGCCGGACGCGTAGGCTCCGATCTGGAGAAGGTCTTGGACATCGCGATAGGCGGCGAGCAGTTTGAGAATCATGGTGCGCGCTGCGGTGTGCTGAACATCGGAGACCTCTTCTGCGAGGCGGCTGATGGAATCGAGCACGTCGATGGCGGGGTAATGCCCGCGCTGGGCGAGATCACGCGAGAGTATGATGTGACCGTCCAGCACACCGCGGGCGGCATCGGAGATGGGTTCGGTGAGATCGTCACCTTCGACCAGAATGGTGTAGAAGCCGGTGATGGAGCCTTCACCCTCGACGGCGCCGGCTCGCTCGAGGACTTGCGGGAGGAGCGCAAAGACGCTGGGTGTGTAGCCTTTGGTGGCGGGCGGTTCGCCGACGGCGAGGCCGATTTGCCGCTGTGCATGGGCGAACCGAGTGATTGAGTCCATCAGTAGAGAGACATCGGCGCCTTGAGCGCGGAAGTGTTCGGCGATGGCGCAGGCGACAAAAAAGGAGCGCACACGAAGAAGTGGAGATTCATCGCTGGTCGCGACAACAACGACGGAGCGGGCGAGTCCTTCGGCGCCGAGCGCATCTTCGATGAACTCGCGCACTTCGCGGCCGCGCTCGCCGACGAGGGCGATGACATTGACATCAGCTTCGGTGTTTCGCGCGATGGTGGCGAGGAGCGTGCTTTTTCCAACGCCGGGGCCTGCGAAGACGCCGAGGCGCTGGCCGCGCCCGGCGGGGGTGATGAGATCCATGGCGCGCACGCCGGTGGTCAGGCGCTCGCGGATGCGGCGTCGTTTGAGCGGAGTGACGGGCGCCGCTGTGATCGGAACGGGGAGGCCGTGGCGCAAGGGAGGACCGTTGTCGATGGGATCGCCCATGCCATTGAGGACGCGACCGAGCAGGCGCGTTGAGGCGCGAATGGTGGGGGCTGTGCGCTGCGCGACGACGCGGTCGCCGGTCTTGAGACCAGACGTGGCGCCGAGAAGCATGACGATAGCGCGACGGTTATCGAAGCCGACGATTTCGCCGGGGATGGAGCATTCCGCGGCGCTGGGCTCGATAGTGACGAGAGTGCCGACGGGGGCGGGGAGGTCATCGACGAGCAGGATGAGGCCGCGCAGGGCTGCGACCGAGCCGGCGATGCGCATGGGCTGAACGCGGGAGATGAGCTCGCAGCTTGAGCGCAGCGAAGAGATCACGGGAGGACTCCGGGGTCGGGCGGGGTGGTGTCTGTGTCGGAGCTGGAATGGGGGTTGGGGTTATCGATTGTGTGTTGTGTGGGCGTTTGGCTTTTGCGCGGCGCGGGTGAAAGGGCCTCGATGATGCGGGCTACCTGCGTTTCGATGGAGGCGTCAATTTCGCCGGCGGGGGTTCGGATGACGCATGAGCCGGGCGTGAGAGCGGGGTCGGGCGTGACCTCTGTGTGAGCGTCATTGGTGAGCGCACGTACGAGATCGGGAAGGGCTTCTTTTGCAATGTGAATATCGTCGGGGTGGACCGCGACGACGAGGCGGGAAGCGTGAGCGGCGAGTTCGATGGCTTTTGCGAGTTGTTCGCGCACGCTGGCGGGGTCTGCGGCGATGGCGCGGGAGATGACACGTTGGGCGATTTCAATAGCGAGCTCGAGGACTGCGTCGCGAGCGTCGTCGAGGATGTCATCGCGCTGAGCACTGAAAGAAGCGAGAGCTTCGGTCCAGGTTTGCTGGAGGCTTGCAAACTGCTCGTGGGCCTGCTCGATTGCTTGCTCGCGGCCTTCTTGGCGCCCTTCTTCGAGACCTTCGGCGTGGCCTGCGGCATGGCCCTGGGCGTGGCCTTCTTCTGCGGCGCCGGTAATGAGTTGTTCGCGCTCTTTGCGCGCGTCGGCGAGTATTTTTTCTGCCTGCTGTTTTGCCTGCGCGATGAGGCGCTGGCCCTGGACGTGGAGATCGCCAAGGTCAAGCACGACGGCGCTGCGCGTCATTTGTTTGGCTTGAGAGTTTTTTACAAGGGCCATGGCGCGGGCTCTTGATCTTTCTTGTTTCGATTTGCCCTTGCGAGAGTCATACGATCAACTCGCTCTCGCCGCCGCGACCTGAGATGATGATTTCGCCGGCGTCTTCGAGGCGGCGGACGATATCCACGATGCGCTGCTGGGCCTGTTCGACATCGCTGACCCGGACAGGGCCCATGTACTGCATATCTTCCTTGATGAGTTGGGCGGCGCGTTCGCTCATGTTGGAGAACACCTTTTCCTTGAGATCGTCGGAAGCTGTCTTGAGCGCAAGACCCAGCTCGTCGTTGTCAACTTCCTTGAGGACCGACTGAATGCCCTTGTCGTTGACGAGCAGAATGTCCTCGAAAACGAACATGAGCCTGCGAATCTGTTCGACAAGGTCGGGGTCTTCCGTTTCGAGCGCCTCCATGATGGCTTTTTCGCTGGCGCGATCGGCAAGGTTGAGCATCTCCGCGACGGTTGGGACGCCGCCGGTCTTTTCCATGGACTGGATGAGCATGGAGGAGAGACGCGACTCCAGCCCGCGTTCGACTTCAGTGATGACCTCGGGGTTGGTCTGCTCCATGTTGGCGATGCGTTTGATGACCTCAACCTGTTTTTGCAAGGGTAGACCGGCGAGAATTTCAGCGGCTTTGTAGTGAGGCATGTGGCAGACGATGAGCGCGATGGTTTGTGGGTGTTCGTCCTGAATAAACGCGAGCAGGTTTTCGCTTTCAGCTTTTTGTAAGAAGGCGAAGGGCGTCCGCTGAACCTGCGTCTGAATGCGCGCCAGGACTTTTTCGGCGGCTTTGGGTTCGAGCGTGTCGAGCAGAAGCGTTTTGGCGTAATCAAGACCACCCTCGGCGGCGTATTGGCTTGCGAGGGAGGTGTTGTAGAACTCCTCAACAACGGAGTAGCGCAGTTTGTCCGGCACGCGCCCGATTCCGGCGAGCTCGCGCGACACTTCCTCGATGGCGTCCTGATCCAGCTCCTTCATAAGACTCGACGCGACATCCGAATCAAGTGAGAGCAGCAGGATGGCCGCCTTGGTGGCGCCTTCAAGATCCTCGATGCGTTCGGGCAGTTTGTCGCCGAGCTTGTACGCCATACCGTCGGTTTCCTCACTCCGTCTCGTTGATCCAGCCCTTGAGCAGTGTTGCCGCCTGGGCTGGCTGATCTTTCACCATCTCCGCGACGCGCTCGACCTTTTCCCGGATTTGCAGTTCATCGTCTGAAAGCTCAAGGCCGGCGAGCGCTGTCGCGGCTTCGTCGGCTTCGCCGTACATTTCATTGTCGGTTGCGAGTGCGGGGGGCAGGCCGACGAGCTCTTCAGCGGTAGGCAGGTCTTGCGGTTTGGTTGCTTTTCGCAATGACATGACCATGAGGGCGAGGGAAACAACCGCAAGGGCGCCGAGGCCGACCGTCTTGACGAGGCCGGATGCGAGAATGCCGCCGCCTCCGCCGGAGGTTCCCAGCAGACCGCCACCAACTCCTGCTTGCAGCGGCCCTGTTGGTAAATCTGGGATCATGGAAACAAAGACGTTGCCCGGAACGGTTTCGCCGTCTGCTGCGGTTTCAAGTTGCGGCTCGACGCTTTCTTGAATTCGCTGGGTCTCGGCAGCGATGGCAGCGGTCAGTTCAGCATCGGAGGGCTGGACGGCGTCATCTTCGGCGCCGGTCGTGATGCGCCATGCGCGGATGAAGTAGGAACGGGGGACGTTGATGGTGGCGTTAATTTTGGTGGGCATGCCGCGCGGATCGACGGTTTGTATGTCGCGCTGGCCGAAACGCGTGTCGGATGTTGCCTCCGTGATATTCTCAGTGAACTCAGTGGAGTCGCCGCCGCCTTGCGCGATGTCGAGTCCTGCGTTGCTGCGCACGCCGGCCTCGCCGGAGTTGCTACCGCTGATTTCTCGGCGTTCATTGGTCGTCTCACTTTCGGGGGCGGTGACGGTTCCTGAACCAGGCTCAAGGTATTCTGTTGTCGACTCTTGTATCTTTCTGATATCCACCTGGGCATTGACAGCAATGACGACGCCGTCGATGTAGTTCAGCAGGTCGAGGAGCTTGCCGCGCACACTGCGCTCGATTGTGGTGGCATGTTCAAAGTATGCGGTCGCCTGGAGTGCGTCTTCATCGCGCGCACGGTGCTGGGTTCCTGTGCCGCCGTCGATTACTTTGACGGTGCGAACGTTGAGGCCAGCCTTGGCGCCGGCGATGAGGCTGGCGATGGCGTCAACAGTGTTCTGGGAGATCGGCGCACCGGAAGCGGTGAAGACGGTGGCCGAGGCAGTGGGGACGCGCTGGGCGACGCCGATGCCGCTCTCGGGCACGTCGATGAGCACGGTCGCGGAGCGGATTCCATTAAAGGCGGCGATGACGCGGGCAAGTTCGTTTTGCAGCGCGATGTTGTAGTGCTGGCGCTGCTGGGTGTTGGTGGAGGTCCAGGACTGTTTGTCGAGCAGGTTCGAGAAGAGCAGGACGGTGTCGCTGGGGAGCTGCCCTTGCTCGCCGAGCCGGGCGACGGTTGAAAGCAGTTGATCGGATGGAACGACGACCTGCCCATTGCGGTCGGCATGGGGGATGTTGTTGGCTTCGAGGAAGGCGACGAGCTGGACTTGTTGTTCCTGCGAGGCGCCGGGCATGAGCGGGGACATGGTGCGGCCGCCGGCGTACTGGCTGACGACGAATAGCGTCATGAGCAGGACGACAACGACACTGGCGATGAGCATCTTGTGGGCTGCGGTCAGCTTCGAGAGTTGCTCGTTGACGCCTGCGAGAATTTGACGAATTCGATCCACCAGCCGGCCTCCATGCCGAATATGACCGCGCAATCCTTGCGCTTAAACAAAACAACGACGCCCGAATGGCAGCGCTGCTGGATCGTTTTCGGATGCTTGAGGACGAATCCTTGATGAATGGGGCGATGAAGCTCTGCGAGGCGGAGCGAGCGCAGGTATTGCGCCTCTGTCAGGGTCGGGACAGGTCGCCTGCAGCGTTGGCGGGAGCTCCTCAATCAGGGGGGATCAGGTGCGGACCTGTTTGATCTCGTCGTAGGCGTCCATCATCTTGTTGCGAACCTGCAGGAGCATGCGGAAAGCGTTGTCAGCGTTCTGCGTGGCGAGCAGCACGCCTTCGATGTCGGTGCGTCGGCCTGCTTCGATGTCTTCGATGGCTTGTGTAGCGTCCTGCTGAAGCTCATTCACCTTGTTGAGGCTCTCCATCAGGACATCCTTGAAAGAAGGCGCGTTGGGATCGGCGATGGGGCCGCCCGCGGGAGTGCGCCCGGGGCCTCCCGGCATCCCCGGCAGCGGCGGGATAGGTGAGACGCCGCCGGTGTTTCCGATGAGGCCGAGTGGATCAGACATTTCGCTGCTCCCTACTGCATAGCTTTAGACTTCGGGCGGGCGTGTCATTCATGCGATGAGCCCCAGGGCGCTTGCCATCATCGACTTGGAGGCCTCGGCAACCATCACATTGGCTTCATAGGCGCGCGACGCCTCCATCGCGTTGAGCCATTCGATAGTTGTATCGATATTTGGATGATTCACATATCCCTCGACCTGATCGTTCGCTGGATTTGTTTCCTTGGCGGCGAGGGGGTGGTTTGGATCGAAGACTTTGCGAAAAGGCGATTGATCAAGAGCGATTTCAGAGACGCGAACGCCGAGGGATTCGCCGGATTGGCTGCCTGGCCGGTTGGAAGCGCCCGGCGCGAGCAACGCGAGGCGGCGGCGGTAGGGATCGGCCTCTCCGCGATCGTTGGCGATGGAGCCAGCGTTTGCGATGTTGGCAGCGATGACGTTGAGGCGGGTTCGCTGGGCGATCATGCCGCTAGTTGAGATGTCCAGAGCGCCGTACATGGTTTCCCCCCAGAGTGTTAGACGCGCTCGCTGATGGCGGTTCGGAGAAGGTCAAAACGACTGCGAATCATGTCAGAAGCGAAACGATGAGCGGAGGCGTTCTCGACGAGATCCTGCATGAGCCGTTCGAGATCGCGGTTATTGCGGTCATGGAAAAGGACATTTCGGCCCGCTTCACGAGGGACGAGTTTAAGATCTCCGCGGGCGTCGCGGCGCAACTCACGGGTTTGGCGGATGTTGAGGTCGCCGCGCGTGCCGCCGAAGGATTTGCGTCGCTTGTCGATGGCGCTGCCTAGTTCACGCTGAAAATCCTTGATGGAGACATCTTTGGGGCGAAAATCAGGCGTGGAAACGTTAGCGATGTTATGCGCAATGATGCGATGCCTCTGGCCGGCGAAGCGCAGCATCGCTGAGAGGGTTGGAAGGGCGTCGGCATTGGCGAGATCATCGATGCGCATGGTTGACTTGGAATTCTTCAGCAATCGGCGAGCCATGATTGAATGTGGCGTCAGGCGATGTTCTGTGGGTTTTCGATCACGCTGTGTATGCAAGGCAGGTTGGATTGCGCAGGACTTGCGCGTCTCTTTGTGTTGGTGAGCTAGAGGGTTTCGGAGACGAGCTGCTCTTCCTTCCAGCGTTTGAGTTTGAGGCCGAGCGTGCGCACGCCGATGCCGAGCGCCTTGGCGGTTCTTTGGCGGTGGCCGTCAAATTGGGCGAGTGTTTCGACGATGACCTGCCTCTCGATGTCTTCGAGCTTGCGCGGCTGATCAAAAATGATGGGTTGGGAGGGAGCGTCAGTGGGCGTGGTCTTGGCCTCGATGATTGCTGACGGCGCCGGAGCAATCGCGCGAGTCTGAACCGACAGAGTGGTGCGGGCAGGCGCGGCGCCCCCGAGGAGCCAGGGGTGGATGAGGTCAGCCTCGATGACATCGCCGGGACAGAGCACGACAGCGCGCTCGCAGATGTTCTGCAACTCTCGAACATTGCCCGGCCAGGAGTAGGTTTGCAATAGCTGAATCGTATTGGGGCTGATTGTCTTTTTGGCGCGGCCCTCGCGATTGCAAACGGCGCCTACAAAGTGTTCGGCGAGGGCGGGCACGTCAGCCTGGCGCTCACGCAGTGGTGGGATGTGAATCGGGAGCACATTGAGCCGGAAGAATAGGTCTTGCCGGAATGATCCCTTCTCAACTTCAGCGGGCAGGTCACGGTTGGTTGTTGCGATGACGCGGACATCCACTCGGATTGTTGCGCTGGAGCCGACGCGCTCAAAGGCCTGCTCCTGCAGCACGCGCAGGAGTTTTGCCTGAATCTGCGGGCTGACTTCACTGATTTCATCGAGCAGGAGCGTCCCGCCGTCGGCGAGCTCGAATCGACCCTTGCGCAGGCGCTCGGCGCCGGTGAAAGCGCCTTTTTCGTGGCCGAACAGTTCGGATTCGAGCAGAGACTCAGCGAGCGCGGCGCAGTTCATGGTGAGGTATACATCATCAATGCGCGGGCTGAGTTCATGGATAGCGCGCGCGACTACTTCCTTGCCGACGCCTGATTCACCCTGGATGAGCACGCTGCCTTGTGATCCTGCGATGGAGCGAAGCTGACTCTTGACATACTCCATGGCGTCGGATTGTCCGATGATGCGGTTAATGCCGACTCGCTGGGGGCTGCCCGCGCCCTCCTGAACCGTGATTCGTGATGCACCCGAATCAGCAACGGTAATGCGAAGCACCGCGTTGTCGCGTTTGAGCTTTGTATGTTCGATGGCGCGCTTCACCGCGACGAGCAGTTCGTCCCCTTCAAAGGGCTTGGTGATGTAGGTGAATGCGCCGAGTTTCATTGCTTTGACAGCACTGTCGACGGCGCCAAAGGCTGTCATCATGACGACGGGCAGATCTTCATCAAACTCGCGCACATGTTCGAGCAGCTCGAGGCCTGTCATGCCGGGCATTTTGAGATCGGTGACGACGGCGTCGGGTTTGCGCCTTGAGATGATGTCTAGCGCCGCCTGTCCGCCGCTTGCTGCGAGCACGGTGAAACCAGCGCGTTGTAAGGTGATGCCAACGCTGTCGCGCAGCATGTCTTTATCGTCAACAACAAGAATAGTGCTCATGAGTCGCCTCCCTGCGGCCCATCAGTGTGAACTGCTGGTTGAGATGTTGCTGCGGGAAAGAGCAACTCGACAATCGCGCCGCCCTCCTCAGCGTTGCGGATGCGCACGCCTCCTGCATGCGCATCCATAATTCGATGCACGATCGCCAGCCCAAGCCCCGTCCCCACCGCCCGCGTGGTGAAGAAGGGGTTGAATGCTCGCTGGATCGCTTCGTTTGAAACGCCAGAACCGGTGTCGCGCACAATGATTGCGGTCATTGCTTCGCGCCCGCGCTGCGACGAGGTGCGCGTTCGGTTTTCGATCGCAATGCGCACTTCACGCGGACCTGCCGCTGCGCGATGATGTTCGTTGATCGCATCGCAGGCGTTGCGAATGACGTTCACGAGCGCCTGATGCACAAGCGCTGAATCACAATGAATGACTGCCTGAGCCTGGATTCCCTGCTGAACAACTATACGCGCCTCAGCGCTGGTGATTGATTCCGCGCACGCCTCCAGCGCGTGGTTGATCATCTCAATCGCTGAGTTCGATTCTGGTTGAATGCGAATTTCCCGAGCAAACATGAGCACATCTGACACGACGTGATCAAGCGATTGCACTGCGCGTTTGATTTTCGTCGCGACGACCTGCTCATCTGGGCGATCAGCCAAATCATCCATGAGCATGGATGCGTACAGTCCGATGGAGCCGAGCGGATTGCGAACTTCGTGGGCGATGCCGGCTGCCATCTCTCCCAAAGCAGCGAGCTCTCTACTGCGGCGCAGCTCGCGATTTGCCTGGGAAAGCTCGCTTTCAAGACGACTTACTTCGCTGCGCAGAACTTCATGCGTCCCTTGCAATCGGGCGGTTATTTCGTTGAACTGGGCAAAGAGCTCCGCTAGGTCTGTCTGATTCAAGGCAGGCGCTTCTGCGGAGTTGAAGGAGGTGACCGGGATTGTTGCGAGTTGAACTGACATGGGCGACATCTATCCTTCCCGATCCTGATATCGAGGCGTCGTCTTTGTCCCTCGTCGCGGGGAGTAGGCAGCCATTGCGGATTTTGCTCGCGACATCGAGTGCAGTTCGTCAGCGACATTATTCCGACGCTTTTCCAAAGCGGTTCGATCCTCACCATCGCGCTGAGCAATTGTCATGATGAGTTCCGCGAGGTCGCGCACGCGATCGTTGAATGTTCGCTGTCTACGCGCAGGCAGGTGCTCGATCAACTGCTCCCAGTTCTCCCGGTACGGCACAAAATCCTCTGTAGCTCGCTGAAAACGATCAAGCATCTCCTGACGTTCCGCGAGAACCTGGAGCAAGCCATCGGAATCGCCTGATTCAATAAGCGATCGCTGGGTCTGGCTGAGCCGATCAAGGGCATCGACACAGACGCGCTGTTCTTCAAGAATAGCGTCAAGCTTTGGCGCCCAACGATCGGGGTCGTCCATGGCGATCGCGCCGGCGAGATTGGCTGATGATCTGTGTGTGGCGTCATTGTTCATGGTGGTTGCTTTCGCTGCTCATTTCATCGTCATGGGTGAAACATCAACATCTACTCTTCAGAGTCATTGTGCGCTGCGAGTTGAGCGCTTGATTCAAACCATCGCTCCCAGTGTGACTTCTGCCCAGGATGACTGGGGTCATCAAAGACGGCGTCGGGCAGCTCATTCAGGCGCCGCTGGGCTCGCTCGTTGGCGGTCTGGGCCTCTGCCCATGCGCCCTGAGCGACATATGCGTTGACAATCTGCATCATCGCAACGAGCGAAGCAGGGTCGTCGGCATAGCGCTGGGCTGCAGCGTCATAGTGCGTAATCGCGGCGTCGTACTCACCAAGGTCAAAGGCGCAATCGGCCATGAAGAAGAGCGCGTTGCGTTGATACAGTTGTTCAAGAGGAGAAAGTGAGCTCTGCGTTCGCGCGTCAAGAAACGCGTGCATTTCGTCATAAAGCGCGGCGGCCCGTCGCAGGCGAGAATTCCGTTCAGCCATCAACTCGCGCCGGCGCCCCTCGGGCATTGCTTCCTGCAATGTGCGGTCCATCTCGACAGCGCTCAAACGATGGGCCTCGGCGAGGCGAAATTTCACCTTGGCGATCTCAACATCATCCGGGAAGCGGCGAACAGCTTCATCCAGGCGACGAATCGCATCTTCGTACCTGTCCGCGCGAAGAAGCAGTCGGCCCAGCTCAAAGAGGGCGTTACGAAACTCCGGAGTTTCAGGAGAAAGACGCAGCCGGCCATCGACAATCATGGAAAGCAGCCGTTCAGCCTCAGCGTCGTTCTCCATGTTGTCATCAAGCAGGTAGGCCTGCGCGAGTTTGAGATAACTTCGACTTCCTTCGGAAGACTTCGGGTTGGTGTCGATCAAGTCCTTGAAGAACTGGGCCGCCAGTGCGTGTTCGTTGTTGGCCATGTGCGCCATGCCGATTCGAAAGAGCGCGAGCGGATGACGTGGGTCATCCGCATGACCTGATGCGAACTCGTTGTACGCTTCGATCGCGCGGTCAGTTTCCCCTGCGAAATCAAAATCTTCACCCGCTTTCCAAAGTGAGTTTGCCTGGCTGGCGGGATCCTCAAGAATAATTGCTCGGGCATGCTGGATGTAGTAATCGCCTGCCTGCGCGAAGTACGCGCGCCCTTCAGCCCGTGTGACCTGATCAATCAAGCTGAGATCAATATCGCCTGTATTCGTGTCGCGCGCGGGAGCGATGAGATCGTTAGCGAGCGCCTCAAGCGTGCGCGCCAGCATAAGATAGACGCCTGCGGTGACGTCTTCACCCTGAAGTGACTCCAGAATTCGGACGTAGCGCAAGGCGTTGTCATAATCAGCGCGAACGAATCGCTCCTGATGTTGCAACGCGAGACTCGACGCCAGGCTTTCCTTCGTCACGGACCCACGCCGGGTGCGAAGTGGCAACTGCTCAGCGAGCGTTTGATAGGCAGAGAGTGAGGCTGTCGCATTTCCCAGAGCGGCTTCCACCTCGGCGAGCCCGAGCATCGCCGGAAGCTCTGCGCCTGTAGCAGGATAATCGTTGACGACGATGGTGAAGGAATCGCGGGCTTCCTGAAGATCGCCAGCCATCTGGCGCATTCGGCCTTGCAACGCGAAGGCGGCGCCGCGTGTTGGATCAGTTTCCGGAAATTCATCGAGCGCGCGATGGAGTTGCCGCTCAGCGTCTTCGAATCGCCCCATTTCAAAGTACGCGCGAGCGAGGTAGAGATAAATCTCCCCACCGGTTGATCCGCTGAGGCGCTGGGTCTTCCCGTGGCGCTGGATCGCTCGAAGCATATGCGTGAGCGCCTCTTCGGGCTCGCCTGAATCCAGGCGGAGCTGCGCCTGCCTGGCGATCATCCACAGGCGATCGTCATCAGAGAGCGTTGGGGCAGCGGCAAGCTCGGAGAGCAGGTCAAGCGTGAACTGCACCCGCACGCCCTCTGCTTCAAGACTGCGCATCACCATCCGTTTGAGCAGCGAGCGCTTCCACTCCTCTTGAGATTCTGGAAGGTCATCCAGCCATCGTCTGGCTTCATCGAACCGCCCGAGTGAGATGAGCGTGTCCGCGTACGCTGACTGCTGAGCGGGTGAGAGTTGAGCGAGCAGCTTCTCAGCTTCGTCATACTCGGCCAGCACCGCGAGATGGTTGTCGCGCACATCGAGTCCCTGCTCAACCTGCGCTCTGTAAATTGTGTCGCCGCGAAGCAGATGGAAACGACGCCTGTCCTCTCGCGTCGCCTCCTTATCAACGAGATGAGGGAGGATCTCATTGTTGAGCTTGGCGAGCGACTCATCAAATCGCGCGCCCTCGATGAGCAACGCGACATCATCCATCGCGGCGTCGAAGTCAGGCCCCGGCGCCGATGCTGAGGACATGACAACGCCCATCGCGAGCAGCAGAAGGCCACCGCCGAGCGTGGGAATTTGCCAGAGTTCGCGCCAAGATTGTTTTTCCGGCGTCTTTTCCTCCGTGTCGTCGCCATTCTCAGCGCGCGACGACTCTTCCTCCCCCTCATTGAGGGACTCGGCGGAATTTTCCGGATCGGCGTCGTCCTTGGGCACGTCAGTAGCGTCCTTGCTGCTTCAGTAGGCGATTCTTGCGCGGTGGTGTTATCGGGCGACTGGCTCACTGTGCTGCAACCAAACGCGCAGATTCTGCCGAGATTATCGCACGACGATCCGCTACCTACTCTGACTGGGCTGATTCATCATTGCTCGCTGGCGGTGTCTTCCTGATGACCAGCGTGCCCGCGACAATGTCGCCCGCATGCCGTCGATTTGGATCAACAACGACAAAGAGCGTGATCGGCGGCGCGACAGCCTTAATGACGGTGCGCGACAGCGCCTGCCAGGGTGTGGGACGCCCGCCCGCGATCGAGACGGTTTGCAAACCGAGCAGCGCTTTCCCCAGTGTTCGCCCCGCGAGCGCCTCACCCGCTGCCGAGTGAGCTGCGTAGATTCCGATGGCTGTGAGCAAGGGCCAGATACCCCCCGCCGCCGGGGATTGCAGTGGAAACGCTAACAGTTCCAGCGCGCTCACACCCCAGATCGCCTGGGCTCCAAAAAGGGCTGGAGCGATGTCAATGAGGGCGGCGAACAAACGCTGGCCGGGTTCAGCCATCGCGGCGCCTTGCGGGAGGTCGATCGCCTGTCGCGACGCTGCTTCGGGCTTGAGAAGAAAGACGAGGATCGTCAGCACGACCGCACTGAGCAGGATGCCGAGAAACTGAATGTCCTCAAGAGGGAGCAGCGTTGGAACGGCTCCGAAATCGTCATAAAAGATGCGCCCGGTGATCGCGGAGACGATGATCAGGTGCGGGCGGGCTTCCTCCGCCTCACGCCACGCGAGGCAGATTTTTTCCCCCACGCTGAAAATGACGGCGTCCTGAGGCGCGTTCTCAATGCGCGCGACCGCCACATGTCCGCTGTCAGCAATCAGGGAGAGCGAAACGCTTGCATCAGTTCGGGAAGCAGCCAACAGCCGGTCGCCTGCAGAGATGAGCTGCTCTTCCGGGGTTAGTGACGCAACGTCACGCCGAGTCCACTTAACTTCATGGCGAGGCTGAACAATGATCGCTTCTTCATCCGTTTCTACGCTTGCTGATTCTGTGCCAGACTGTTGCTCAACTGGCGCGGGCGCTACCCGGTCTGCCTGCCAAAGAAGTGCTGTTTGAGCATCGTCGCGAACGAGCAGAGCGAAACCGTCGCCGACTGCGAGCAGTTCAAGATGATCGACAGCGCCCTTGATGCTTTTCGGCAGATCAATGACAGTCCAATCAACGCCCCACAACGCTGAAAGCGAAATCGCGCCGCCTTCATCACGCTGTAGAGCGACCAAACCCCACCGTGTGTCCACAAAACCGATCAACTCGCCCTGAACCGGCAGCGACGGCTCAACGGTAAACCGGCCCTCGGGCTCATATATATAAAAACCAGGCGCCGGAGCTGGTGTCGCGGTGAGTGAACGAACCGAAGCAAGCGATCCGCCGCTGACAGCCCCTTCCTTGCGTTCGCGCGGCGCAAACACCATGCTGACCCGATCACCCCAGGCAGCGAGCGCCATTGGCAGCTCCGGCAAGCTGCGCGCGGGGATCGCCAACCCCGGCGAAACGCCGTCGCCCGGTATGTGAAGCAGCTTCCCGGCCGGCGCCGCAGCGTTGACCGCGTCACTCTCCATAACAAGCCACCCGGAGTGGCTCTGGCCCGCGCCGAAGAGAACACTCGCTGCGGTCAATGTCTGAGCGCTGCCAACAATGAATGCCGTCATGATGAGCGCGCGAAGCGCCTTCGCCGCCCAAGCCGGCGCTGAATGGCTGCTCATCGCTCGCGCCATCCATCTACTCCTGATCCAACGTCAGCCAGTGCAGGCTGTGGGCAGGCGGCGTCGAGCACAACGACCTCCGCAGGCCGATGCGCTTGCCGTAATGATTCAAATGAAAATGCAGCGCCGGGAATTTGATCACCCCGACGCCTGCCATCCGTCATGACAGGCAGCGAAATGCGCAGCTCCCCCTCCTGGCCCGGCTGGGTGATGGTGACGCGCGAGGCTGCATATGGAAAAAATCCACCGACATTGCGCAGTTCAACCGGAGCGTAATCTTCAAGTTTGCTCATGACGATGATCTGGCGCGTGTGCGCATCAAGAATCTTGATCCACACAGGCTGGTGGTTTTCCGGATCGAGAAAGCTCTGCACAAATCCCGTGTGTCCGGGCCGTTCGATCACAAGGTACTTCCCGTCCCGCGTCCAGCCTGTGCGCCCGCCAGTTGTTCGCACAGGTAGAGACGTGACGCCCATGAGTTCGATCACATCGCGCGGGTAGGCTGGAAGTCCAACGGGTTCGGCGCACGCGCTGCCGAGATTGGCGTGCCGGCCCACAAACGCCCGGCCTGCATCCTCCAACTCAAACCACCAGAACCGCTCGCTGTCACACCCGAGCCAGAAGAGGGTCTGCGAAAGTTTACCCACACTCAGTGCAAGTCGATCCGGCGCCAGCAGTTGAACATGCCCTTCACCCTGCTCGTCTCGCAGATTTCCATCTTCATCCGCGTAGCGCAGACGCACGACCGCTGACGCCCAGAGTCGCGGAATCCGCTCTGTCCGCCGGTTGTATTCTTGCACAACTTCGGCGTAGCTCGGCGCCGTCCCACGATCGACGGGCGCCGGACCTGCGCCAACGCCATCCGTCGCACAGCCCGTGATTACAGACCCCAACCCCACTAAAAAAATTATCGAAAACAAACGAGCAAGCCGCTGAATGCCGCCCGTATTCTTCTGACTTATTCTCACGCCGCCCCCCTCAGGGCCATATCAAGCTGCTCGGTGACATCGGCGATGGTGACTTCATCCAGATCGGGATCGACCACCTCGATGCAGGCCGCATCCGGATCCCAGCCATCTGGGCCGCGCGTCTGGACGAGCAACACGTTCACATCATCACGTTGGAGGGTGCTCTTGTGTCGAAGAATCCTTTTACGAATCAGGATCAGCGCCAGGATGAATCGGAATGCCACCCGGCGTCGCTCGCTGACGCCTTCAAGCTGTTCGAACAGATCGAGCAACGCAGTGTCGTCAATCAGCGGGTCTGGCTTCGCGTCCGGATGCAGCACGACATAACGCCAAAATCCAAAGAGTCGCCCCGGTCGCGAGCCTTTGTTCCAACCCTCTTCGGAATAATCGAGTCGCTCCAGCTCGGCGCCGTCGTCTACCAACGCTGCGACTGCACAATCCCCGGGCTCGAGCGGCTCGCCTGTGGCGGCGCAACGCCCCGTCCCGCGCGGCACTGAGAACGAGTCAGCTTGAAGCATGGGGCAAGTCTAGCAGGCTGCGAGCAGTTGTGGCTGCGCGGTGAACGTGCAAACTCATTCAAACCGGCTCAGACTGATTAGTTGGTTCTGAACATGCGCTGCGATGTGCCGCCCGAGCCAATGCGCGCATGAACCGGGGCTCCACACCGCGGGCACCGCCCCACATACATCGTCCCCGCCTGATTCCGGTGGATGCGAGCGTAGACCGAGCAGCACGAAAACCACACGCCGAGCCATGGACGCTGGCCCGATGCCTGATCGCTCTGATTTGCAGGACGTTCGCGATTCATCATGGCGAAGATCGGCGTGCTCGCGTCAGGAGCTTGAGTCCGCCTGGGTGGCGCAGGCATCCCGGATCTCTCGCGCTAGAGTGACTGCTCGTCGGCAGGCGTCACGACTTGAGCTTGTTATGGCGTCCGCTTCAGCGACGTGCGAAGACTCAGCGAGCAGCGAGGCGTTGACCAGCACGTTCTCAATCGCTGCCTCCGCCGCCACGCCCCCCAGCGATGCGGCTATCGCCAGATCGCTCGCCAGCCGGTGTGAGGTTCTGGCTGGCAGCTGCGCGAGTAAGACCAGAAGCTCATGGCTCACATCAAGAAGCCTCGCGGGAACGTTCATGGCGCCAAAGGCTGCGCCCGCCATCCGCTCCTCCTGAGTTGGGTCGTCCGCGTTGATCTTCATCGCGTCTGAAAGAGTCGCATAGGCAACGGCATCTTCATCGGCCAGCGACACAAAGAGAGCACGAAGGTCTTTCAGACTTTCTTCCGCCTGTCGCAGCGATTCTTCGTGCTGCGCGAGTTGCTTCTTGCCAATGGAGTATCGCACGACCATCAGCGCAAGCGACGCTGCCATCGCTGCTGCCAATCCCGCGACGGCGCCCCCGCCGGGCGTCGGCGTCCGAGCGGAAAGATCATCGAGCAGTTGTTGAACCGTTCGCGTCGCTAGAGACATTTTCAGCTCCGCTCATTCTGTGTTATCTCGCTGCCCGCCACCATGCGCAGTCGGCGCTGCACCGCTTCAAGCAACTCGCCAGCGTGATTCACTTGCGCCGCAGAGAGCGACTGACGACCAAACTTTGAACAGTAATAAAGATCAGTTAAGGACGCAGCAGCCTCTGCCAGCTCGAAATCGCGTGACGCCAGGATCTGAGCATGCTGCATCGGCGGGCGCCACGCTGGCTTGGCCATCCCCGCTCGCGCGAGCGCGCGAAGGAACTCCGCATAAAACATTGTCTGCTTTTGGCGCTCCAGCAAGCCGGGATCGTCTCGAAGTTGCTCTTGCCATCTTTGTTTCCGAGCCAGCCGCATGCGCACAAACGCGACCACCCGAACCGCGATCAACCCGACACCAAACACACCCGCAAAGGCGAGAACACCCTGAGTCAGCGCCGCCATCGAGCGCCTGCCAAACTGGGAAAGATCTTCATCCAACATTTGGGCTCTTAGTCGCCCGCCCCCTGCCTGACCCTGCTCAGCCTCTTCGCCCAGGAAGCGATTCTGCGTACGCTGGTCATACCCGACGACCGTGTCCACCCAGAATCGCTCGGCCGCTTCAAAGAGTGAACGAACACCAGCAAGCAGCCCCTCCTTTGGTTCATGGACGGTCGCGATATCTCCGGGTGGGGAAGGGTCAAACGTTTGCCACAACCCTGGCGCCACCAACGCCTCCATCCACGCGTGCGCATGGCTTTCGCGCACCAAAAAGGTCTCCCGGTCTTCGTCATACTCGATCGCCATGTATCCCGTCACGACGCGCGCATCAATCCCGATGCTTCGGCACAACGCCGCCATCCCCGACGCGAAATACTCACAATGCCCACGTTTTGTGCGCAGTAGAAACATCTCGATTGGCTCTTCTCGAACGTTCGGAGCCAGCATTTCCAGTGTATACCGATATTGGGATTGCAAATATGCTTCAAAAGCGCTCGCGATCGCTGCATCATTCTCTGCATGCCGCTCGTTCAAGTCGCGCGACATGCCAACATTCGCCAATATCTCCTCAGCCAGATCATGGATCGCGCCTTTACGAAACATTGGCGGTTGCCTGCCTGTTTCAAACCGGGCGCCGCGCGTCGGAGTTTCGGCTTGGGAAATAACCGTGTAGGAAAATCGCCCGGACTTATTAATGCCAATGGTCTGGTCAGCTGCACCGATTGAATAGGGCGCGAAGTCGTCCATAGAAAACTGCACCGCTCGATGCATCGCGAAAAGCTTTTGAGACTGCTCATTTCGAAAGGTAATCTCCTGCCGATAAAGAGGCGCATCGGACGCCACCGGACTGACCGGAATAACTGCCCCCGGTGAGGTGGTGCCCCGCATTTGCACCGAGTTGCGATCAGAATCGCTCAGCCACTGTCCATCGCGATATTCACTAAGAACGGCGCCGCGCATGCGAATTTGTCGATCAAAGACATCCGCTGCGTTTTCGCCGTCTTCATCAAAGACGCGCATCTCGAATACGGGTGTTGTTGATTCGCTGATAAATCCCTCATCCCCAAGACGCACCTCATCCTGGAATGCGGTGAAGGAGCCAATGGGCGGCGCCCCGATGCCGCCCATCATCGTTGTTGTCATGCGCCTGGGAATGAACATAAAGACCACAGTTGTGATGATGATCGTCGCCAGCGCACTCGTCAAATACAAAAAACGAAAATCTCTTCGAGAGCGAATGGCCCGCAAGCGCTTCGGACTGCACTCTACTGACGGACAAATATTTTCGTCATCATGTTCATGCGCTCGCTGTTCACCAACATGAATCTGATGCAGCATGATCGTCCACAGCGCCAACGGCAGATAGATGATGACTGTCATTCCCAGCGCCACAGAGTTGCTGGTCATGCAGGCGCCAAGAACGAGAAAAAGGCTCATCGCCAGCATCTGCCCCAGATCGCGCGTCGAAACGCGATCGTAGAGTTTGATCAGAAGCAGCCACACGATGTACCTGCTGATTGCTGCGATCAGATCTTCGGGCGTCTGTAAGATTGTTGCGAATGTATGCGCCGTGGCTGCGATGAGGAAGGCAGCAATGAGAAGCTTTGGAATCGGCGGGGCGCCATCCCGTCGGGCGACAAACCAGGACGCGGCCCACGCGGGAATTGTTATCAGCGCGAGCACTGCGCTCCATTCTGACACGCAGTAGCTGATAATCGCTGCCCCGATTGTCAGAAAAAGAAACAGCTTGTATCGGCGAGTCAGATTCATGACGGCGTCCTTCCCGCTGCGGCGACGGCGTCCTTTTTCTCGTTCGATGAGCGCATGCGTTTCGTTTCCGAGAAGGCCTGCCCCGCTATCCCTTCACGGCTTCTCTCGGCGGCCTGGCCATTAAGTTGGGAAGCGTCAATGATAATCCGCTCGCGTCCTTTCGAAACGCCCGCATCAAAATCACCTCGGTGAACATCAAGATCATTGAGTTTGATCAACGCCAACTCTGTCAACAAAGGGGCAACCGGCGCGCCCCGGGAGCCTACACCCGTTGGCGCTGCAATCGCATGCACGCCCGCCGCCGGAACAATCAACTCAACGGTGCGCCCTGCGATCGCCACACGCTCAATCCACCCAGCAGCAATGGAAATCGCCTGCTCGCCGGATTCCTCTGCTTCCACCGCGTCTGCGGACATGCCCAAACCTTCCCCTGCCGTCGGTGCGCTCAGAAGCAGCACGATCTCAACACGCTTGGCGCTGGGCGCAGACATCTCCCGCACGACAAGCTCCCCCCGCCGCGCCGATGCGCGCCATGCAATTGTCTGGCGACTGTCACCGGGCACATATTCGCGCACGCCGACGTACTCGCTGCTGCGCCCGAGGCGACCGAGGACCAACGCCGTAATCTCCCCGCCGTCCGCCTGCCCCGCGGAGATATTCGAAGCCGGATCAATTGCAGCCGGCAGAATAATCGTCCTGCTCACATTCTCAAATATGATTGATTTGCGCACAATGCCGAAGGGGAAACAACTCTCGACTCGAAAAGCGATCAGCTCCAACTCCCCGCGTTTGTGTGGAATGACGACCGTCTCAGCCATCGCGGTTCCGCGCGGCGCCACGTGCGGCACAAATGCAACCATCTTGAAAAAAAACTTCCGCCAATCCCGATGATCCCGCTTTGCCCGCTCGCGCCCGCGCGCCGGTCTGGGCTCCAGTTCTATGATCGTCAGAGCGAACGCCGGAACGAACAGATTCCTCGAACGCACCAGGTATCGCACGCGAAACGGCTCGCCCACCCGGCCCGTTGGCGGCATCTCACGCTCCACTTCCAAGCCCATGAGCATCGAGCCGCTCACGAGCCCCGAAATGAGCAACCCCGCGATCGCCAAACCAAGCGCTACGAAAATAAGATTGTTCTGGCTGTTGACTGCGCCAACCGCGAGCAGCGCCATGACCGCGACATAGATAACCGCAGAGAGGGTCAGATGATATTGACGACGAGCATGCACGCCCTAATCTTACGCCCAGCTTCTCCTGTCGGCGCAACATCGCCGACGGCGCCCGATCAGGTCACCGAAACTGCTTGTATTGCTCATACAAGTCATCATCCCCAAGCCACTCGGCGCCCGGATCGCCCGGCGCCAGCATGATGAGCACACGCTGCCCGGAAGGTGGCAACCGAAAAGAGTGCACCACGCTTTGATACCCCTTGCGGCGGGCGCCTAGGCCGACATCATAGGTCAAAAAACCCACGCCAACCTCCGACACCGACAAACTGAACTCACCTGTCGAATCGGAAACCGTCTCGCCAATCATCTTCTTATTGAGCCGCTCGGGATTGTTCTGCAGCCGAACGCGAACACCCGCGAGCCCCGCCCCCTCCTCAAAGCGCGGGTCATCCGCTGGAAGCACCATGACATAGCTAATTTCCCCTTCAATGACCTTCCCGCGCAGTTTGTACGCTGAGCACCCCGAGAGCAACACCACGCTGCACAACGCAGCTGAGAGAAGGCCAGTCCAACAACAGCGCCAACGCCGTGTGCGCGGAGCCCCCGTCATGGCTGTTCCCTCTCCGCGTCAGCGCGAATCGTCGCTGCGATGGAGGGATTGACAATTCCCTGTGCAGGTCTGTTTTCAGCATCGACGCCCGCGATAAATGTCTGCTGGGATCCGAGCTGTGTCGCATCGCCGGAACCGCGCAAGAGTGGCGATACGAACAGCGCCAACCCCACCACCCCGGCAGCGCCGGCCACCGCCGTCAGACGGCGCCACGGAGCCGGCCCCAGCGCAAGCCTGTCCTCAAACTCATCCCGCTCCTCAAAGAGCGCCGCAGCAGCAATGCGCAGGTAATAAAATGCTGCGACCGCGGAGTTGATCGCCAGCACAACCACAAGAATCTTTTCGTTCGCTTCCCACGCAGAGGTAAAAAGCGCCAGCTTGCCGAAGAACCCAAACAGAGGCGGCATGCCCAACAGCGAGAGCGCACAGACGACCAGCGACCATCCCACCGCAGGATATGTCCTGCACACACTGTTCAGATCGCTCAGAAGCTCCACTTCAACCATCTCGCCCTTGATTGTGCGCTTCTCAAGCGACGCAATCGCAGCGAAAGCGCCAAGCGTCATCACGCTATAGGACAGCAGGTAGAACAGCGCCGCAGCCAGCCCGCTTGTCGCAGCGTCACCCTCGCGCCCGGGGCCTGCGATCAAACCCACAAGCATGTATCCCGAATGCGCCACAGAAGAATACGCCAGCATGCGCTTCACATTGTCCTGAAGCAGCGCCAGCACATTGCCCACCGTCATGGTCAGCGCCGCCATCACCCACAGCGTGACGCGGATCTCCGCTGGAAGCGTGATCCCCGTCGCCCCATGTGTCCAGCCCAGAACACTGACAAGCATGATGAGCACCAATATCCCCGCTGCTTTGGGCGCGAACGCCAAATATCCAGCCACCGACGTCGCGGCGCCTTGATACACGTCCGGCGTGTAGAAGTGCATTGGAACAGCAGCAATCTTGAATGAAACACCCACAATCGCCAAAATGAAACCGAGCAGCAGCATGGGGTTGAGCTCATCAGATTGCGCGAGGGCATTGCGGATTTCCGGCAGACTTGTCGTCCCCATGACGCCATAGATGAGCGCAAAGCCGTACAAAAAGATCGCCGCGCTGAACGCCCCGAGGAAGAAATACTTCACCGCCGCTTCCTGCGCGCGTAAGCGCCCGGAGCTCATCGCCACCATGATGTATGTAGGCAGACTGGTCAGCTCCAGCGCCAGGAATATCCAGATCAAATCGTCAGCCGTCACGCACAACATGACGCCGGTGAGTGAAAACAGGAAGAAAGCGTAAAACTCGCCCCGCGTCGCGCGCAGAGGGTCAAACGCCCGCCCTCGTGCAACATCGCGCTCATACGCACGATCAACTACGCCCGTCAACATCGGCAGCGCCAGCAATCCCATGACCGCGATCAGCGTTTTAGCGTATGGCATCACACCGGGGAGAATCGCTTCCTTGAGAGCCTCCGTCTCGGCTCCGGGCGATCGCAACGACAGCCACGCCGCCGCAATGAGCCCAAGCCCCGTCACAATCGCGGCGCTCTTGCGCGCTGCGAGCGACTTGGACAATCCCAGCACCATCACAACGCACGTCGCAGCAAAAAGCGCCATCTCCGGATGTAAATAATGCAGCCTTTCGATGATCTCTGAACCGCCGGCGGCAAGTGCGAGAGTCATGGCGTCTCCTCCCGTAGCGCAAGGCTCACGCCAGTCGGCGATTCATCTGCGGCAGTGTCTGCCAGAAGATAAGCATCATCGATAGTTTCACCATCCGCAAAATGTTGGGACCCTGGATCAAGCAACGCAGCCACCGGGCGCAGCGCTCGATCTACCGGATGCTCAAGCGTCGCGAGCAAAGGCGTTGGGTACACGCCGAGAACAATGCACAGAATCGCCAACGGCGCCAGTGTCGCGATTTCCCGCATATTCAGGTCCGTCGGCAGCACCGCATGCTCATGATGCCCGCGCGGCTCATGCAGAGGCCCAAAAACAATCTTGCCAACCATATACAACAGATAAATCGCCGCAATAATCATCCCCGTCGCAGCCGCCACCGCATACCAGGGGCCGAGCGGCCCGAGCGTCCCGCCGACGCCAAACGTCGCGCCGCTCTGGAACGCGCCGAGCAGGCACAGGAACTCACTCACGAAACCATTGAGCCCGGGCAGCCCGACTGACGCAAGCATAAAGAAGACCATGAACATCGACCACACCGGCATTTTCGAGCCCAGTCCCCCTACTTCATCGAGCGAGCGCGTGTGGTATCGCTCGTACATCATCCCGATCAAAAGGAACAAGGCGCCTGTCGAAAGTCCATGATTAATCATGTACACAACTGAACCCGTAAGCCCAGCTGCATTCAGCGCGACAAGCCCCAGTACGCAGAACCCAAGGTGGCTCACCGAGGAATACGCAATGAGTTTCTTCACATCCCGCTGGGCCCAGCAAATCAGCCCCGCATAAACAATGCCCACAATCGAGATCGTTGCGATGACCCCGGCGTATTCAATGAGCGCCGCAGGCGCAAATGGAATCACAAACCGATAAATCGCATAGGTTCCAAGTTTGAGCAACACCCCCGCCAGAATCACCGAGCCCGCGGTTGGCGCCTCAGTATGCGCTAACGGCAGCCAGGTGTGCACCGGGAAGAGCGGCACCTTCACCGCAAACCCCGCCATCATCGCCAGAAGCAACCACCCCTGCTCCCGCGCAGTCAGCAGACGCACCGCTGACTGCATCATGTTTAGATCAAACGACCAGAAGCCATGAATCAAAAACGCCTTGTAGGCTATGTACACCAACCCCACAAGCGCGATGACCGACCCCGTAAATGTGTACAAAAAGAACTTCGTCGCTGCGAACTTCCGGTTGGAGCTTCCCCACTGCCGGATCAAAACATACATAGGCGCAAGTGTGAACTCGAAGCAGGTGTAAAACAGAATAAGATCGCGCGAAGCAAACACACCCATCATCGCAGCTTGCAGCACCAGCAAGGAGCCGTAATACAAACGCTCGCGCTCATTGATCGCGGTGATCGAACTGAGAATGCATATCGAACTCAAGAGCGCCGTCAACAGAATGAGCAGCATCGCCACGCTGTCCACGCCAACGCTGAAACCAATTCCAAAAGAATCGATCCACGTCCAGCTACCGGTAAACTGCATCTGCGCCGACGCTGGCCCAAACCACTCGAAGTTAATCGCTGCCCACATCGCCGCAGCCAACGCGATCCCCGACCACGCCAGCGCAATCCACTTCGCCTGCCGCTTTGGGCTCGCCATCACGATCACGGCGCCGATCAACGGAATGGCAAGCAACATCGCCAGCATCAGAGCACAACCCAAATCACAAGGAGGATAAACGCCAGCCCGCCGGCCATTCCGACTGCGTAGCTCTGCAACAAACCATTCTGACTCGGTCGCAACCCGGATCCCACGCCGCGCGGCGTCTTCGCCAGCCCATCGACGATCCCGTCAATAATGAACCGATCGAACAAGTAACAGATATGCGCCAGCACCCACAGCGGAATGCGGAACAGGAAATCGTACAACTCATCGACATACCACTTGCGCTCGGCCCATTTGCCGACCGGCGCGAAAGTCCGTTTGAGTCCGTCGGCCCGTGAAGTAGCCGCTTCCGTGCGCGCGCCGATGAACAGTCCGCCAAATCCTGTTGGCCCGTGCAAAAACGCCGCGATCAAAATCCCAATCGCACCGATGATCCCGGAAGCAAAGAAAAGCGCCTCATGCGGATCGAACCCAAGGAAAGTCCCCGGCGCCAGCTCTGCGCCCGATGCTTCAGCGCCGTGGGCGCCTGCAATCTCATGCGCCGCAGCGCCATGATGCACAAATGGCGACTCGTAATGCGCCGTTGAATCATGCACCAGCCCGCCGACCCATCCGTGATGCTCGGTGTCAATGAAGTACACACCGACAACCGCCAAACTCCCGACCGCGAGAATCGCGAGCACTGTATTAATCGCCCACTTCGGCGGATGCGGATGGAAGCTGCTTCCGCCGTGACCTCCATGCCCAGCATGATTGTCGTGCCCATCCTCAGCAGTCATCTCATCTTCCGCATCGCCATGATGCTCATCGCCCGGCTCAAACTCGCCCGGCCCCATAAACACGCGAAACCACACACGGAAGGTGTAATACGCCGTCAGCCCCGCAGTAATCAGTGCGATCCACCCCAAGACTGCGAAGCCCGGCGTGACAAATGCCTCCGCCAGAATCATGTCCTTCGAGAAATATCCCGCAGTCAATGGAAACCCCGCGAGGTTCAGACAGCCAATGAGCATCGCCACCGAAACAATCCGCCAGCCCTTCATCCCCCACACGCCCGAGAGCTTGCGCAGGTCAAGCTGCCCCGCAAAGCCGTGCATCACGGCGCCGCAACACAGGAAGAGCGTCGCCTTAAAGAATGCATGCGTAAACACATGAAACGCAGCCCCCGCGCTCGACAGCACGCCGAGCCCGAGGAACATATACCCCAGCTGTGACACCGTTGAATACGCCATAATGCGTTTGATGTCGTACTGCGCCATGCCGATCGTCGCCGCGAGAAGCGCCGTCAGCCCGCCCACCCACGCGACGATCACCAGCGCCGTCGGGTTCAGCGTGTAGAGCGGATACGTCCGCGCGATCAGATACACGCCCGCTGTCACCATCGTCGCTGCATGAATCAGCGCCGACACCGGCGTCGGGCCTTCCATCGCGTCCGGAAGCCAGGTGTAAAGGGGCAGCTGTGCGCTCTTGCCAAAGGCGCCGACCATCAGCAGCAGCGGAATCGCCTTCACCGCGAATGGCAACTCCCCGCCCGATGCCCGAATCGCATCGACCTGCTCAAATATCCCCGCATATTCGATCGTCCCAAACTGCACGAACGTCATCATGATCCCGATCGCAAGACCGAGATCGCCAATGCGATTCATGATGAAGGCTTTCTTCGCCGCTGCGACCGCGCTCGGCTTCGTGAAGAAGTATCCAATCAGCAGATACGAGCACAACCCCACGCCTTCCCAACCAAGGTAAAGCATAAGCAGGTTGTCGCCCATCACCAGCGCGCTCATCGCAAATACAAACAAGCTGAACGCAAAGAAGAACCGGCAATACCCCGGCCCAACATCATGCGCCATGTACTCGCTCGCATACAGGGCAATGAGCGTCGCGAGCCCCGTCACAAAGAGCATCCACAGGATCGTCAAACTATCCAGATACAACCCGAAGTTCGCGATCAGCTCCAGCCCGCCTTCCTGATGAGGCGAAAGATCAATTCCAATCCACCTGAACCCATGCACAATCTGCGTCACCCCCGGCGCCGCGATCTCAAAATACGCAAGAATCGTTAATCCAAAACTCGCCCCAAGCAGCCCCACAGTCGTCCACGCGGGCAGCTTGCTCTTGACGCCAAACGCCCAATACAACCCGCACAGCGCCATCGAAAGCAACGGCAGCAGCGGAATCAGCAAAAACAGCTTATTTCCGCTTCCTGCGATTGCTGCACCTACAGCATGCGCAGCTTCCGCCGCACCCGCAGCAGCGCCTTCAGCGCCATGCCCATGCGTGGCATGTGAGGCCAGCGTCGCCAGCTCCGGGATGTTCGAGAGCAGTTCGAGCATCAACGCTGATTCATCCCTTCAACTCCGCCCAAGCGAGCGAATCGAGCGTTTCTTTGCGCCGGAAAAGGTAGACCACCAAACCCAAGGCCAGCGCCGCCTCCGCAGCAGCAACCGTGAGCACAATAATGACAAACACCTCTCCGGAATGATTCAGATGCAGTCTGCCAAACGCGATCAGCGCCAGCGCCGCGCCCTGAAACATGAGCTCCGTGCAAAGGAACATGATGATGAGATTGCGCCGTGAGAGAAACCCCACCACGCCAATCGCCATCATCGCCGCTGAAACAAAGAGATAGTGGTACAGCGTCACGCCGGCCATCGGCTCAAAGCCTGTCTGACCGAGCGTCAATGCAGAAAAAAACGCGTCGGCGCCGAATGCCATCATGCTGACATCCCCCCGAGTAGCTGCACCGCCTGCGCTTTTTCATCCTGGCCAATCTCAATTTGCTTGCGAGCCAAAATCACCGCGCCCACAAGCGCCAGCAAAAGAACCACACCTGCAAGCTCTACCACCAGCGGATGCTCACCTAGCAGCGCAAACCCCACCGCTTCAATATTTTGCACACGCAGGTCATCAGGCAGAACGATGTTCATCGTCATCGTCGAATTCCCGAACGCCTGCGGCCCGCCGAAATCCCAAATGCGATCAATCAACTCAACAACTTGCTTATCAATCGGCGCCACTCCTGCCGCCCGCGGCTCATCCTGCATCATCGCACGCCGGGCTTCAATCCGCGCCGCCAGCCGCTCGCCTGCCTGCGTGTTGTAGTTCAGCAACACCACCGGCTGCGCCATCGGAATCATCACATTGTTGCGTCGTTCACGCACGCGAAAATAGCTGTGCTCAAAATCCGGCCCCTGCGCCGGAACAATCGTCCCGTCTGCAAGCACTCTTTGAGGCTTCGTTTCAGGGTATTCTGCCAGCGGCTTCGCCCCATCCAACAGCCCCTGCTGATCCAGCCACCGCTCGATCTTCTTCGGCACGCGCGCCAAATCCGAAGTCGCGTCATACCCCTCCGCAGGCGTCATTCGACCCGCGCCAGTCGCCATCATTCCTGTCAACACCGCCAACAACGCAAATCCGCACACCGTTGCGACAATTGGCTCCCGACTGTTCGCATCGTATTCTGTCAGCGCCTCAACTTGATCCTCGCTCGGCGCCTGCGTCGCCAGCATGATCACAAACAAATAAGTAATCAAAATCGCGCCGGCGTAAATAATAATGAGCGCAAAAGTCAGGAACTCCGCGCCCAGCAGCAGATACATCGCTGACGAACTGATGATCGTCAATATGAAATACAGCGCCGCGTACACCGGCCGCGGATGGCTGATCACCCGCAACGCCCCTCCCAGTGCGATCGCCCCAAAGATGTAGAAAAAAAGATTCGGACGATCCGCCCCAGCGACGATCGCCAGCGTCAAAATCACAAGCCCCAGACCCGTCGCCGCTAAGAGCGCCCCAACAATCTGCGGGCCGCCCCCCTTCCGAGGCAGCGCCATCGCCACGCCTCCCGCCCCAAGGGCGAGCCCGACGTAAAGAATGATGGGATTGATCAGCCACTCCAACGTCATCAGGCTCCAGCGCATCGGCCGTCAAGCGGCGACGAAAACGAACACCGCTTCCGGACGAGCCGCGCTCCCGTCCGCGGCAGGCACAATACGCCCGCCCGGGGGCAGCATCAACCGACCCAACCCCGCTTTCTTCTGAGGACAACCCCTTCTCGCCTCATCCCCCTCGCCGGATACCATCAACCCCCATGCAGCAGGCGCCCCCCATCACGACGCACTCCCACAACTCCACCCGCGCCCGCATCCCCAATGCGCTCACCACCCTTCGCGTTCTGCTCGCTGCAATCTTCCTCACCCTCCTCTCTTTCTATCACCACCCCGCCACCAATAACTGGACGCTCCCCGCTGCGACTGCTCTCTTCATCATCGCCGCCCTCACAGACGCCCTCGATGGATTCCTCGCGCGCAAGTGGGGTGTCGTCAGTCTCTTCGGCCGCGTCATGGACCCCTTCGCGGACAAAATACTCATCCTCGGAGCCTTCCTCATGCTCGCAGGACCCAGCTTCGTCTCCCATGCCGGCCACTCCGTCACCAGCGTCGCCCCCTGGATGGTCGCGATCATCCTCGCCCGCGAGCTACTCGTCACATCCCTCCGCGGCGCCTACGAATCGCGCGGCGTCTCCTTCGCCGCCGGCTGGGCCGGCAAAGCCAAAATGACCCTCCAGTCCTTCGCTGTCCCAGCCATCCTGCTGCTCGTCTGGCTCGCCCCCCAGGAATCACTCCGGGCCGGCGCCTTCTTTTGGATCATTCGCGCCATCGTCTGGACAACCGTCGCCGTCACCGCCGTCTCCGCCTGGCCCTACCTCGCCAAAGCAATCGCCGCTCGCCCCGCTGAACCCCAGAGGGAGCAAGTCCAATGATGTTGCGCACACTCCTGGTCACAGCCGGCGGCCTGGGCTTCATGCGTCCCGCATCAGGCACATGGGGCTCGATGCCCACCGCCGGCCTCGCGTGGATCATGCTCCTCACCGGCGCTACCGACCTTCTCTACAACGCCGCCCTCATCGCTGTATGCCTCATCACATCAATCATCTGCATCGCGCTCGGCCCCTGGGCGGAGATCCGGTTCACCAAAAAAGACCCTTCCGAGGTCGTCGCCGACGAAACCGCAGGGCAAGCCATCCCCCTGCTCTTCCTCACCCACACCTGCCCGACGCTCACGTCAGCAGATTTCACCCAGCGACTCATCCCAGCCACACTCGCCGTCGGCGCCGGCTTCGTCCTCTTTCGCATCATGGACATCATCAAGCCGCCCCCCGCCAACGGTCTCCAGCGCCTCCCCGGTGGATGGGGCGTCCTCATCGACGACCTGCTCGCCGGCCTCTACGCCGGAATCGTTCTTCACCTCGGCCTCTGGCTCATCTGCTGACGCCTACACCACGCCCTGATCGATCATCGCGTCCGCAACCTTCCGGAAACCCGCGATGTTGGCGCCATGCACATAGTTGTCCGCTGCGCCAAACTCAGTCGCAGTCTCTGCGCATGTCCTGTGAATGCACTTCATGATGTGCTGCAATCGCGCATCAACCTCTTCGCGCGGCCAGCTCAGACGCATCGAGTTCTGCGCCATCTCAAGCTGTGACACCGCCACACCCCCGGCGTTCGCCGCCTTCCCCGGTCCATACAGAACCTTCGCCTCAAGCAGCGCCTCAACACCCTCCGGCGTCGTCGGCATGTTGGCGCCCTCACACACAAGCTGAACACCATTCTTGATAAGCGCCTTCGCATCTTCGCCGTTCAGCTCGTTCTGCGTCGCGCACGGTAACGCGCAATCCGCTTTCACCGACCACAGCAGATTCGTCTTCGCCCCTGACTCAACCGCAGTGAACGTCGCGCTCTTGAACTTCTCCGCATACTCACTGATGCGTCCCCGACGCTCGTTCTTAAGCTCCTTCACCCATTCCAGCTTCTCGCGATCAAGTCCATCCGGATCATGAATAAACCCACCCGAATCTGAAAGCGTCACGACCCGCCCTTCCATCCCAAGAAGTCGCTCTGCTGTGTACTGCGCTACATTCCCAGATCCTGACACCACACATACCTTCCCCGCCAAAGACTCATCTCGCGTCCCCAGCATCTCCCGCGCGAAATACACCGCGCCATACCCCGTCGCCTCCGTGCGCAGAACGCTTCCGCCCCACCCGAGCGCCTTCCCCGTCAACACGCCCGTAAATTCATTGCGAATCCGCTTGTACTGCCCAAACAGAAAGCCAATCTCCCGCGCCCCCACACCAATATCCCCCGCCGGCACATCCGTGTCCGGACCGATATGCCGACACAGCTCAGTCATAAAACTCTGACAAAACCGCATCACTTCATTATCACTCTTCCCCTTCGGATTGAAATCGCTTCCCCCCTTGCCACCGCCAATAGGAAGCGTCGTCAAGCTATTCTTGAACACCTGCTCAAACGCAAGAAACTTCAAAACACCAAGATCAACGCTCGGATGAAAACGCAGCCCGCCCTTGTACGGCCCCAGTGCGCTCGAAAACTCAATCCGAAATCCACGATTCACCTGCACCGCGCCCTCTTCATCCACCCAGGGCACGCGGAACATAATCACGCGCTCCGGCTCAACCAGCCGCTCCAGCGCCCGCGCTTTCCGATACTCCGGATGCGCATCAAAGAGCAACGCCAATGACTCCGCCACCTCACGCACCGCCTGCAAAAACTCCGGCTCGCATCCGTTGCGCACTCTAACGCCGTTAATGAAATCTTCGACATAACTGCTCATGGATGAACGCCTTTCTTCACCAGGGAACTCTTACGACGCTAGTTCAAGATCAAAAACAACACCCCGTCCCAAGGCGCCCCAATAGTCGCAAACTCCTGGTTCATTTCCCGGATGATCGCATCACCGAGCCACACCGTTTGATGCCGCCTCCTTGAGCTCAAGCATCGAAGCGATCTCCCGACGATTCGGCCCGTGAACCCCACTCCCCATCGTAAACCTGACAGTGCACACCAGCCCCTCCGCTTCATACTGCATGTCCACGTCGCCGCCTAGGTCGTGCTCAACCGAATCTTGAATCAGCGCCGACCCAAAACCGCACTCCTCAGGCGCTGTCACCGCAGGCCCGCCACTCTCGCGCCAATCCAGCTCCACGCCGCGCTTCACACCGTGAGCCATGACGCGCGCCGTCACCTCAACACGCCCCGCAAACACACTCCACGCTCCGTGCTTCGCCGCGTTCGTCGCCAGTTCGTGTAGAACCAACCCAAGCGTCGCCGCTGCCTTGGGTTCAAGCATCAAGTCGTCAACATCCACGCGCAACCTCAAAGTGCCTGCATCCGCAAACGGACGCAACATCGTTCGAACAACATCTTCAAACGAAGCTCCAATCCAGTGAGTCTCCTCAACCAGTGCGTGCGTTCCAGCCATCGCTTGAATTCGCCCGCGAAATGCCGCTAAAAACTCCGCCAGATCCCTGCTTTGGTCCGCTGTTCGATCTGTGATCGCCGCGACAATCGCCAGGTTGTTCTTCACTCGATGGTCAAGCTCGCTCATCAAGACCTTCTGCCCACGCTCCGCCCGCTTCCGCTCCGTAATGTCCGTCAGCATCGCCAGCGTTCCAACGAACTCTCCGTGGTCGTCTGTAATCGGCGTCGCCGCCACCACCGCCCACAACTCTCCACCATCGTCTCGCCGGAACAGGCAATCATATTGCTCACGCCGCCCAGCCCGGCGCCTCGCTGCATTCCGACACGCCCGCTCAAGCCATTCACCCTCAACGAAATCAAACACAGAGCTCGACAACAATGTCTCCTGCGAAACGCCCAACATCTCGGCCATCTGCTTGTTCACATAAGTTGTCCTCCCCTCCGGATCCAACTGCCACACGCCCTCGAGCGTTGTCTCCACCATCCGCCGATACTTCTCCATGCTCTTTCGCAAGTCGCGCACCGCCTGCTCGCGCTCTATCGCCAAACTCGCCAGGTGCGCCGCTGCCTCGATTAACTGCACCTCATGTGCATCAGGCTCTCCCGGCGTTCCGTGATAGATCGCAAACGTACCCAACACCTGCCCGGTCGATGAAAGAATCGGCTGCGACCAGCACGACCTCAACCCGTGTTGAAGCGCACAGTCGCGCCACTGCTTGCATCGCGGATCTGTCTTGACATCAACCACAATATCCCGTTTTCCGAAATACATCGCCGCGCCACAGCTCCCCATCTCCGGACCAATCTCAAACCCATCAATCAACGAGTTCCACTCTGCTGGCAAGTTCGGCCCCGCGCCAAGCCGCGCGAGTTTTGTTTCCGCATCCATGAGCAAAACTGAACAACGCCCGGATGGGTGTTGGCGCTCCACCGCGCAGGCAATCGTCGTCAATACATCTCCAAGCTGCGATCCTGTAATAATTGACTGTAAAATAGCCCGCTGATCCTCTCGTAGACTCTCATGCCGACGACGATCAGAAATGTCCCGATGGTGGGCACAAATAATGGGACCGCGCGCCCCCTTTACCAGACTCGCTGAAACTTCTACTGGCATCCCGGAGCCATCGCTCCGACGCATCGTCGCCTCAAAGGTCGCCCCCTCACCTTGCGTCATTTCCTCAAGCAGCGCCGCAAATGTCTCACGCGTGCTCGCTGGATTAACGTCAGGAATGCGCAGCGCCAGCAACTCCTCCCGCGTATACCCAAGCTGCGCGCATGCAGCGTCATTCGCATAACAAATCGATGCGTCCTGTTCCACCCAAAGCACCACATCAGGCGCCTGATCAATCGACTCCTGCATCATCAGCCGCTGTTGATTCTTCACTTCCAGTTGACGCACCGCCATCGACCACGCAATCCGACTGGTCGCCAAACAGGCTGCCGCCAGCGTCGCCAGCGCAAGCGATCCGCCAATGCCCACTTCCAGGAGCCCGGCGCTCCCGCCCATCGCCCAGCAAAGCAACAATCCCATTGTCGCTGAAGCGGCGATCACACCCAACCAGATTGCACTTTGCACAGCAAGTCGTCGTGGCACCGGCAGCCTCCGATCAGTTGATGACTGGAACACTCCAGCCTCTATCGGACTGGAAGCAGTTCAACTATCGGGCTGCCCCCGAACTTTTCATTGGACCGGCGCTCGCCGGTGCATCCATACCGCGCCCTCCACCCCGAAAAGAGGAACAACATCCCCTTACCAGGGTGGTCGGCCGCACTTACCGCGTCCTCTTCGATCCGCCCTTCACCGTCCTCCAGGCTGCAAACGTCAGCACCTGCTCTGCCGCCGGAATTCTCGGCGAAGGAAGCCACCCCCACATCGCCGGCGGCCCCGCGCTCGCCACCGTCGTCGGCGGGTGAAAGTGAAACGAAATCGGCGCAATATTCGCCAGGCATGGATGGCTGCCGAAATACTTCCACTCTCGATCCAAAGGCCCCGGGCGCGAGCCAAACTCACGCTGCCGAACCACATCCACCGGAATCCACTCCCCAGCCTGGGCAGCTTCGTCATACAGAAAGAACTCGACCCACGGATGAATGATCGGCACGGCCGACGCCTCATCCACACCAGGATTCCCACACTCCCCGCTCGGATCCACAACAAACGCAGACCCCTCCAGCGAGCGGGCGATGTCAAAGCCGACCACAAGCCTCGCGGGCAAACCCGCGTTCCGGTACACCGCGCACAAAAGCGCCGCCATGTCGTAATCAAACCCCTGACCCTCTGTCGCAGCGTGAACAGCCCCGTTGATGCGCATCCCCACATACCGCCCGTGCCGATCGGGATAGACACCCTGCCCGTTGATCTGCACATGCTCGATCACGCGACCCGCCAGGTGTTTTGCGAGCAGATACGGCTTCACCTTCTTGGGCTTGCCCTTCGTCCATGTGCGCACAAGCTCAGCGACTGCGGGATCATCCGATTGCACCATGAACTGCGGACGCAGCGCCGATTGCGCAATCGCGGGCCAATCCTCCTTCGGCCAGTCATATTTCAACGCAACGGACTCATCAATCTTCGTGTCATGCAGCGTCATCGGAATTTCAACCTGCAAACGCAGCGAGCGCCCCTTTGACTGTGGCATGTCCCAGCGCCCAATCTGTTCACCCGCCATGTAGTCCGGCAACAATGTTGGCTCTGTGTCCAGAATCGTCTGGTCAAACTTCAACTCTGAGCGCACGCCCTTGATGTCCGCGACGCTCGACGCGGTCCCTTCATTAAGCGGAAACACAACCGCCGCCTCCCGAACAGCAAACTCCCGCCCAAAGCGCGCGTTCGTGCCCTGCCCATTCCTGCGATACTGCGCGGGATGCGCTTCGATAAAGACATCCGCCTTCACCGTCCATTCCGTCGCGTTGGAAAGCTGCAGCGCGCCCTTGCCCGCAGCCAGGAGCGGGCCCGCGAGAGAGAAGGCTGCGGCCCCCACGAGCACACAACGTTTGCAGTTGATCATGGGCATGTCGCTCTCCAGAAAATGAGGCGGTCTACGCAGGCGATTCGAGCAAAAAGGGTCGGTTGTTTCCCGAGATTCGGTATCTCCGCCCCTCTGAAGGGTAGCGCGCATCAATCGGCGGCGCACAAATCGCTGATCGGTCCATGTTCGGGTATGCTCCACCCATGCTCGCTCACATCCACAGCTTCTTCCTCGCCGGCATCGACGCCCACCGCTGTGAGGTCGAGGTGGATTTGTCGGAATCCGGGTTAGCCAAGGAGGACATCGTCGGCCTTCCGGACGCCGCTGTGCGCGAATCGCTTGATCGTGTGCGCGCAGCCATACAGAACTCGGGATACCCGTTCCCGGTTGGCAGGCTGCTGGTGAACCTGGCGCCCGCCGACGTGCGCAAGGAGGGGCCCGTCTACGACCTTCCCATCGCGGTCGGCCTGCTCATGGCGACCGGCACAGTGAACGCCAATCGCATTCACGAAGGTCAATCAGCCAATCCGCCCCTCGATCCTCGTCAGTTTCTCTTCGCGGGCGAACTGGCGCTGGACGGCCGCGTGCGCCCGGTGCGCGGAATCATCGCGATGGCGACACTCGCGCGCCAGCTTGGTCTCCAGGGCGTTGTCGCGCCGGCGGAGAATGCTGCTGAAGCTGCGGTGGTTGAGGGCGTCGTCACCTACGGCGTGCGCACGCTGACGGAGATTGTCGGTCTTCTCAACGGCGGGCTCAACATGGAGCCCCACCCGCCCGTCGATGTCGCCTCGATGATTGAGAGCACACCCGCGGAGGTTGACTTTGCGGAGGTGCGCGGGCAGGAGGGTGTGAAGCGCGCGCTTACGATCGCAGCTGCTGGAGGGCACAATATTCTCATGCTCGGGCCCGCGGGCACGGGAAAAACGATGATGGCGCGGGCGCTTCCGGGAGTGCTCCCGCCGCTTTCCGCAGAGGAAGCGCTGGATATCACACGGATTTACTCTGCTGGGGGGCATTTGCGCACGAGCGGGTCTGTTGAAGGCGGCGACTGGGCGGGGCTGATTACGCGACGGCCTGTGCGCGCGCCGCACCACACGGTCAGCTCGGCGGGGTTCATTGGCGGCGGGCAGATTCCCAAACCCGGCGAGGTGAGCCTCGCCCATCGGGGCGTGCTCTTCCTCGATGAGTTGCCTGAGTTTCCGCGAGGGATTCTGGAAACGCTGCGCCAGCCCTTGGAGAGTGATTCCGTAAGCATCTCCCGGGTGCATTCGTCGGTGACCTTTCCCGCCAATCTGATGCTTGTCGCGGCGATGAATCCAACGTCGAAGGGGGACATGCCGACCAACGATGCGAGCCGGCGCGAGATGGATCGGTACCTGTCGCGGGTATCGGGGCCGTTGATTGATCGGATTGATATTCACGTTGAGGCGCCGGCGGTGCCGTGGAAGGAACTCTCAGCCAAAGATGCGCGTGGGACGAGCACAGCGGAGATGCGCGAGTGCGTTCTTCGTGCGCACGAGCAGCAGGTGAAGCGCCAGGGATCGGTGCGCAACGCCCGGCTGCGGGGCAAAGACCTGGATCGGCTCGCGCCTATGGGTGAGCGAGCCCACGCGCTCTTGGGGCAGGCGATCACTGAGCTTGGGCTTTCGGCGCGGGCGTATGACAAGATTCGCAGAATCGCGAGGACGATTGCGGACCTGGCTGGCGACGAGGCACTGGAAGTAGGACACATCGCGGAGGCGGTGCAATACCGGCTGCTCGATCGGCGTGTGTGACCGACCCAGCGGAGCGCGGGCGATTGCGGGAAATGTGGGTTGTCATTAAACAACAAGCCCGCTGGCGCTGGGCCGGCGGGCTTGTGTTGGATCGATACTTTGGATCGTCTGACTTTTGCCGGGAAGGCGAAAGATCGACTTATTCAGGGTCGAAGCGCGATCAGGCGCGACGACGGCGGATTGCTGCGAGGCCGGCGACACCAAAGAGTGCCGCAGCGCCGGGAGCGGGGATGTTGGACGTGCCAGGCGAATCGGCGGGACCAGCGCCAAGGCCTGTAACAAAGTCACCGATGCCCCAGGCGGAGCCTTCGTCGTTCGTGCGGTAGACGTGACCGGGGACGAACGTGCCGTCCGGGCCGACGCCGCCGCCGAAGCCGTAGTTCCACTCATCGGCGTTGGCGGCCGGGGGGTTGGGCGTCTCAACGAGTGAGATGCCGTCCACGATAGCGCTCCACGGTGTGATATCGAGCACGCCGTCACGGTTGGTGTCGAGCGCGTCGCCATCGGCGCCGGTGAAGTCGCGAACGAGGAGATGGCTGACGTTGTCGCCATTCTCAAAGTTCATGCTCGTGGTCAGATCGACGCTGCCACCGAGTGTGAACGAAGCTTCAACCGCAAGGAAGAAGCCATCAGCCGGGATCGTAAGACCCGACAGATCGACAACCGTCTCGATAGAGCCGGAGCGCTTGCCGTTGTTGCCCGAACCATCGCCGCTGTCATCGCCGAGGACGATGTAAAACAAACCGTCGAGCGACTCGCCCGGCACGCCGACGAGCTCAAAGTACTCGTTATTGTCGGTGCCCGTTTCATCAACGCGAATCTCGTTGATTTCCAGGGCGTATGCGGAGCCGGCGATTGCAAACAAAGCCGCTCCTGCTAACAGATGCATTCTCATGCTCTTTCCCTTCCTTCCAAAGTGTCATGTGTCAAACACACAGAAAAACCTGAATCGGCATCAGACGCCGGCCTTCAGATCTTGCGCACGGGGAAAGCAAAGTTCACATGCGGAAGCGCAACAGAGGGGAAGCAGACGTGTTTCCCTTCTCTCCCAGACGTGTTCTTCTCCAACCAAGCGCGCAAGTCCCTCAACCTGCGCATGAAGCCAACGAACTCCGGAGCCACCCATCTCGCGGATGGTCCAGAGTCATTTCTTCATTACAGCCTCTATGGTCGCGGGAGATGCCCTCAGGATCAATAGGGAAGACGGAAGGAGAGCATTAAGTCTGCCTCTACCCCCAAACGGAGGGCGAACACCCCGGGAAATTGTGGGAAAATAGGGAGGGTGCGGCCAGCCAGCGCTGGCAGGACACGTCACTTCAGCGGATCGGGGCGGAAGAGGCGAGTGGAGAGGGCCCACTGTTTTTCGGTGAAGTTGCCGCCGAGATCGTGACTCATCGGGCGATCGGGGCGAGCTGCGTTGAGCGCGATGATCGTTTTGGCGTCGAGGTTGTCGAGCATGGCGACGAAGATTGCTTCGGGCGTGGCGGGGATTTTGGCGGCGCCGTACTCGGGGAGCGTGTGGTGCGAGAGAATGATGTGCTGAAGAACGGTGACGGCGTGCTTGGGAAGGCGAACGCCGTGCTCGCGCATGACTTGTTGGGCGCGGTCGTGAAGCATGATGGCGCCTTCGACGATGTGGCCGACGAGATGGCCGCGATCGGTGTAATCAAAGCCCTGGTCCCAGGAGAGCTCGCGTGTCTTGCCGATGTCATGAAGGAAGAGGCCCATCATGATGATGTCACGATTGAGCTTGGGATAGAGCGGGCAGACTGCGTCGGTGAGTTTGAGAAGGTTGAGCGTGTGTTCGAGCAGTCCGCCGAGATAGGCATGGTGCATCGACTTGGCGGCCGGCGCCTGGCGGAACTGGGTCATGAGCATTTCATCATCGAGATAGACGCGCGCGAGCGCGCGCATGGCGGGATGCTCGAGCGTTTCAAGAAGCGCGACGACTTCAGCCATCATTTCGCTGGCGGGGCGCTCGGCGCAGGGGACGAGTTCGCGGAGTTGATCTTCGCTGGGCGTTTCGAGCGCGGCGATGTGGTGGAGAATGAGCTGGAGTTCACCTTGATAAGGCTGGGTTTCACCCTCTGCGTAGACGAAGCCGTTGGTGGGGATGCTGCGGAAGAGCTCCTCGGGGCAGTTCCACATGCGGGCGGGGAGTTCGCCGGTGCGATCTGAGAGGAGGCAGCGGAGGTAGGGCTTGCCGGAACGGGTGGAGCCGAGCTGGGCGTTTGAGATGGCGAAGGCAGCGGAGAAAGACTCGTTCGGGCCCATGTCGGTGATGAAGAGTCTGGCGTCACGCGAGGCTTCGGCGGCGGTGAAGATTGAATCCATAGTGATGTTCGCGTTTCTGTGTCTGGGGGAGTCGATATTGCGCCGAAGCGGAGCCTGGCGGTGTGCAAGCCGACCATTCTAGGGAGAAGGATGGTCAACCGCAGGCGAGCGGGACGCGATGTGGAGGGCGGTCATAGGCCGGGGATGGGCTGGCCGCACTCGGTGCAATGGCGGGAAGTTGGACGGCGTCCCACGTAGTAGCCGCAGTTTTCGCAGTGGCCGGGCGAGTAGGCGGGGCGGACGATGAGTTCGGGATAGGCGAGGCAGATCAGAAAGAGAAGAGGCAATGCAATGACAATTTCAAAGATGGCCATCAGCATGCCCTGGCCCGCGATGACAAAGACCTGATTGGCGTCGATGAGGAGGCCGTCGCGCCAGGCCATGATGAGGTAGAGGGCCGGGAGCGCAAAGAGCGACGCGATCAAGACGGCGAGCGAAAGGACGGCCCAGCCGTAGAGCGTTTGACGCCAGTTCATGATTGGACCCTCCATGATTGCGAAGAGGCCGGGAGGAATGGAGCGCCGGGGCTAGTTCCAGAAGACGCCCTTGGGCGCGTCGGGATCGATTTGCGGGCTTGCGCGGCGGAGAAGTTCGCCGAGATCGCCGAGTTCGTCCTCGATAATTTCGGCGCGGGTGCGCGGGTCGCCTTCTGCGAGGAGCTGGTACTTGGTTTCCACATCGTTCACGAGTTGGATGGCGATGAGTTCAAGGACTGCCGAAGTTGGCGCGCCGCCCTCTTTGAGGCAGCCGGCCAGACCCTTGGCTGTGGCGAGCTGATCAAGAGGCGGCTCTGAGAGCACATCACGAAGGCGGAAGCGCACATCTTCGAGCATGTCCTCGTTGATATCGGTTGGACCGACGGGATGAAGGATGGCGTGACGAAAGAGGCGGACTGCGTCGGGCGGATCTTCCTCATGAATGCGGGCTCTGCACACGCCTTGGAGGAGGATGTTGTAGCGGCCGCCGGAGAGGCGCTCATGCTGAACGATTTGGCCGACGCACACTGTTTTGCGTATGGCGGGAGCGTGGGCATACTCGAGATCAGCCCAGCGATCGTCGCGGAAGGTCGCCATGGCGATCTGGCCGGCGCCATCGAGCGCCTGTGTGACCATCTGCTTGTATCGCTCCTCGAAGATGTGCAAAGGAACGACCGCGTGCGGGAAGAGCGCGACGGCGTCCAGCGGGAAGAGGGGAACGGGGCGGGCGAAGTTGACGCGGATTGTTTGCGACTCCGGCGACATGCTTTCACTCTAGGCGCTGAACAGAGGGCGCTCCGGCTGGTTTCTGGGGATCCGCTTGCTAGAGGCCATAGAGGGGGTGGAGCTTTGCTTTGAGGTAGCTCATGAGGGACTCATGGCTGAGTTCTTTTCCGGTGATGCGGCGGCAGAGCTCGGGAGCGCTGTAGCGCCGTCCGTGCTGATGGATGTTTTCACTGAGCCAGCCGATGAGCCCGGAGAACTCGCCGCGCGAAAACTGGGCTTCGAGGTCGGGGATGTCCTGGTTGATTTTGTCCCAGAACTGACCTGCATAGAGATTGCCGAGCGAATAGGTAGCAAAGTAGCCGATCGCGCCCATGGACCAATGAACGTCCTGGAGGCAACCTTGAGCGTCATCGGTGACGGAGAGGCCGAGATCGTTTTTCATGCGCTCATTCCAGGCGCCGGGAAGATCCGCGGGCGACAGGTCGCCGCGAATCATGGCGCGTTCAAGATCGAAGCGGAGCATGATATGGAGGTTGTAGGTTACTTCATCAGACTCAACACGGATGAAGTGCGGGCGGACGATGTTGATGGCGCCGAAGACATCATCGACTGTCGCAGCGCTTGCACCAGAGCCGAGGATTCGCTTGGCGTGCGGGAGGGCCCATTCCCAGAACGCTCGGGAGCGGCCCATCTGGTTTTCGAGCATCCGTGATTGGCTTTCGTGGATGCCGAGACTGATCGCTTCAGCAAGAGGCTGGCCGAAACGCTCCGCTTTGGGCTGGTTTTGTTCGTAGATGGAGTGGCCGGATTCGTGGAGGGTGGTGCTGATCGCTTCGGGAAAGTTTGTCGTTGAATAGCGGGTTGTCATGCGCGTGTCGCCGGGCGCGACGGACTCGCTGAAGGGGTGAGTCGAGACAGCGAGTATGCCGCCTTGGTAATCGAAACCAACGGCGCCGGCGACAAAGCGATTGAGCTCCTTCTGCTTTTCGATGTCGGTCTGAATGCGCTGCACAGCGTCACTCGGACGCTTGGGCGCGTCGGCGATTGCGGCGATCAGGGGAGTCAGTGCGGCGCGGAAGGGGACGAAGAGACGATCGACTTCAGCAGACAACATGCCGGGCTCAAAGTCTTCCATCAGGGCGTCATAAAGTTCGCCGCCGGCGGGGACTCCGTAGCACTCGGCCTTGCGACGGTTGAGATCGACCTGTTTTTCAAGCCAGGGTTTAAAGAGAGCGTAATCGCTCTTGGCGCGCGCTTCTTTCCAGGCTTCCATCCCCATGCTGTTGGTTTCGGCCATCTGAACAATAAGCTCAGAAGGGAGCTTGACAGCGCGATCGTAATCCCGACGGGCTTCGCGGATGTTGGCGTGCGCGAGCGCATCCTCCTGGATATCCGAGTTGTTTTCACAGGCAGCGAGCAGTTCGCCGATGCGCGGGTCGGTGCGGCGCTCGTGCGCGAGTTTGGACATCGTCGAAAGCTGCTGGGCGCGGAACGCAGCTGCCCTGGGAGGCATGAGCGTTTCCTGATCCCAGGAAAGGAGGGCGCCAACTGAGTTGAGGGTGGCTGCCTCGCGGAGCAGACCCAGCAACTCAACGTATTCCTTTGTTTGCTCGGCGGGAGATGCGGGGGCGGCGGTCATCGTCATTTCTCTTGCTCTCCATAGGGTATTTCACGCTCAGTGTAGCGACCGCGATCTCGAGCGCTGGAGACGCGTTCGGACGATTGGTGGCGAGAACCGCGCAAAAAAAGCGCCGCTCCGGAGAGCGACGCTCGGAATTTACGAGGAATATCGCGGGAAACTCAGTGCTCGATCATCGGCGGAAGCGTCTTGGCTTCATCGATCCACTTCTGGAGTTGGTCAGCATTGGGAACGCGGCGGGTGAGCTTCTTCTCCGTGTTCACAGCAGTCATTTGCTCAGCCAGGTTGGCTGCGTTGCGATGCTTGAGCTCCTTGACGGTGTCAACGCCGGAAGCTTCGAGAAGCTCCGCGTATTCGGAGCCGACGCCGTTGAGTCGGTAGAGGTCAGCCATGTTGGTCCACTTGAGAATGCTTCCCTCGGGAAGACCCGTTTTTTCAGAAAGCTCCTTGCGCCCTTTCGCTGTTTTGGCGGCGTTGAGCAGCCCGTCGGTGTCTTTGACGCCCGCAGCGACGAGCTTTTCGCCGTACGCGGGGCCGATGCCTTCCATATCCTGAACCGGGTAGTTGGCCATTGATGATCTCCTTAAAACTGGTTGGTTAATTGGTTGGTTAAACTTTGTTGTGTGTGACAAGTAAAAACGGCGTCGCCTTCGGAAAGGGCGACGCCGTTGTTCATTCAAACATTCATCGTGAAAGCCTCAGCGATCACTCGTAAACGTGCGTCGCTTCGGTTTCCTTGACCTCACGAGTGAGCTGGTCGCTCGTCATGGTCGTGGTGAAGCGCACATCGCCAGCAGAGGCGTTGTCAACAACGATGCGGAACTGAGCCCGCTGCTTGGGACCAAGCGAAGCGATCGGAGCAAACGTGATGGTCCGTCCGCGCGATGTCGCGTTCGTGGCGCCGCTACCCGAAACGAAGGTCTGATTCGCCTCAAGCTCACAGATGATCTTGATGTTGGTGCCAGGAGCGGAGCCCTGGTTGGTGACGGTGACGACATAGGTGGTCTGGCTGCCGACGGGCGCCGGGTCTTCAAGGTCGACGACCTCAAGCAGAATGGCCGGGATGCCGGTGACCTCTGTCGAGCAGGAATCGCGGACGGTTTCCGCGCAAGCGCAGCTCAGCGACGAGGACATATTGACCGTGCCGGCCGTTCTCGTCGAGATGCGAAGTGTGACATCCTTGGACTGACGAGGCTTGAGCTCGCCGAGATTCCAGGTGACGGTGTCGCTGTCCGAGGCGCGGCCGCCGTCGCTGGCGCTCGTGAACGTAGCGCCGGAAGGCATGCTGGCGGTGAGCGTCGCATTCTTACAGACGCCATCGCCGGTGTTGGCGACTGTGAACGTGTAGTTCAGCGGACGACCGATGAACTCGCGCTTGGGGCACGACTGCGTCAGCGTAAGCTTGGGAGCACGGACAGTCGTGTTAACCTGACCGGAGCTCGCACTGATGTCATCAGCGCTAGAGACTGTCGCCTTGTTCTGATAGGAGCCGGTCTTGTCGGCGTTAACCCGCGCGGAGTAGCGCTTGGTCTGGCCGGCGGCGAGATCGCCCACATTGAAAGTGATGTTCTGCTTGCCGTCGACGGTGCGAAGACCCTTGGGCAGCGGATCGTTGATCTTGACGCCGCGAATCGTGCCGGTGCCGGTGTTGGAGACCTCAAACTTGTACTCGAACGGATCGCACTTCAGGATATCCGAAGGTCCGGTCTTGACGAGGCGGAGCTTGGGTGAAACGACGGCGACCTCATTACAAAGGACAGAGCTGTAAGACGCGGAGGCGCAGGAGCCGACGCTGCCTTCGGTGGTCGCCGTGCCGTTGACGCGGATGGTCTTGGACTCGTGGGGCCCGAGCTTGCCGATGTTCCAGTTCGCGGCGCCGCTAGCCATGCGGGCCTGCGGGAAGGAGCTGTTGACGGAGAGCCCGTTGCCGGGATCGTCAGAGACGACAACATCACTGAGTTCCTCACCGGTGAGGTTGGTGACGATGATCTCGTAATCAAAGGGCTGATTGAGGCGAACCTCGCGCGGCATGCCTTTCTCAACGCCGAGCGCGCTGGTGCGCGCGTTCCCGGTGGGGTACGCGAGCGCTGTCCAGCTGCTGGATCCGTTGGAGGACATCGTCGGCCAGTTGCCGCTGCGGGGCGCCGGGCGCTTCTCGCTTGGCGTCGCCTTTGGTTTGGGGGCGGCCTTCGATTTGCCGCTGTCCGCGGCGCGGGCGCGCTGTGAGCTTGCCTTACGCGGGCCTGTGTGGCGGCTCGAAACTCCGTCATCGAAGTCATTATCCACTCTTACTTGTTCAAAATCAGTTCCGGAATGATCGCCTGAAACACAGCCGCCTGTGAACATCGTGAATGCAGCAGCGCCAGCTAGGGCCAACGCTAAAAAACCTCTCGTCCGTCTCATGTCAATGACTCCTCAGAAAACTGTGGACAGTGAAGCCGCTCAGCCTCGTTCGTGAGGCTCGATGCGCGACTACAAGCGCCCATTTGGGTAAAATACTGGTGTGTTGAACCGCTATAAAAAAAGCGGTCCCCGGGATTCGACCGGCTCCCCACCCTGAAAGCGCACAGCCGACGGATCCATTCTCAAGGCAATCTTAGCCTGTAATCAGATCCTTCTGATCGAGGCGAAGAGTATACCGGTTGTTCAACTCACGCGCATGCCTATTCGAAGTTCTGACGTGTCCGATCCAGAGTCTGTAGGGGCAATCTGGCGAACAACCCCGCTCAAATGACTTCTTGTTTTGTCCGCTCATTGACCTGAAATACGGCAGAAGCGTCGTGAAAACCCACTTTCCACGAACGCAAATAAAGTTCTCAAAAGAAAATGAACAAAACCCATCCAAACGCGCTTGCGTCTGGGAGATGATCGGGTATCGTAACCCGAACAAGTTGGCAATTTGTTTCTGCAGGCGAGCTTGGTCCCTGGTCGATTGTGGTTGCGGGCCGGTGGAGGCCCAACATGTCGTGGAACGACATGTCCGGACATCGAGATATTGATGCTGATGAGCTTTGCCGGAGTAGCTGGCGGGGTTCGATCGGCTGAAAACGATTTGTTTTGGTAGCTCACTCGGTGTCAGTCATGGGATCGAAGGCCGCAGACCCTGGCTGGGCGGGATGATCGGAGGATCGTCTCGGCGAGTTCGGGTTTGCTTTCGAGCCACGCTCGGTTCGCATTGATGGAGATGTGTCAGCGCGATTGGTTCTGCACGAAGGCGATGTGCCCTTCGAGCGGAAGGCGTGCTGAGGCGTGTTCGTTGAGGTTGGATCGGCGTGGGGAGCGATGTCATGGCTCTTGACGGTGCAGCCATTCTCAGGTTCGGACCTGGCGGCGACTTTGTGGCGGAATACCACCCGGGAACGGGCGGCAGGCTCTCGCGGATTGAATCATCTGCGGGCTCGGGCGCGTTTGACTCAGGCGCCCGCGAGTTCGGAGCCGGTGATTCCAGTGGAGACGCTCAGGCGTTTTCAGAGGAATCTCGCCGGCGCGGGCGAGAGCGTCGAGGTCGTTCTGCCGGGCTGCTTGAGTCGCTGTGGCGACGGCTGGGGCCAGCACATGGCTCCGGGCGACGCGACGGCCGGCCGGGCGACCGTGTCGAGGTTTCGCTGCTCGCAGCTCGGGCTGGGGCGCTGCTTGCGATCGAGCGCGCGCTCGCTGAGCAAGGTCTCCTGCTGGAACAGACTGCGCTGGCGCTGGGGTCGGCGACGCCGACTCGGGCGGTCAAAATGTCATCACCGGCGTCGCTTGCCGACGCACGCAGGGAGCTTCGATATGGCTTTGAAAATGAATCTCACGCCCAAGCAACTGCAGATTCTCAAGATTATTCGCGACAGTCGGGTTCGTCGCGGCTTTTCGCCGACGATGCAGGAAATCGCAAACGAGTTGAGCGTAAGCAAGGTCACCGTCTTCGAGCACGTCGAAGCGCTTATCAAGAAAGGCGCGCTTGTCCGCGAGCCCAACAAGGCACGCTCTTTATCGATTGCTGAAGGTGTCAGCGTTCCCGACGAAGAACAGCCGTTGCGGTTTCCGTTGGTGGGTAAGATTGCTGCGGGATATCCGATTGAGAAGTACGCGGATGATGATGAGCTGAATCTGCTGAATCTGTTCGGGCCGCGCGTCGGCAAAAGCGCGGATGCGACCTTTGCGTTGTGTGTTGACGGTGATTCGATGCGCGATGAGGGGATTCTGGATGGGGACTATGTCATCATCGAACGCCGGGACACCGCCCGCGATGGCGAGCGGGTCGTCGCGCTGCTGCCCGATGGGGCGACGACGCTGAAGACGTTCTATAGAGAAAAAGACCGGATTCGCCTTCAACCTGCCAATCCGGAGTTTGACCCTATTTATGTTCGGGAGTGCACGATTCAAGGCGTCGTGATCGGCGTGCTTCGGCGATATTGACGGCGCCAGATTGACGGCGCCAGCGCGATGTCATCCAATATGGTGAGCGTGGAGGCTCGCCATGAACTGGTTGCTCATCGGATTGCTATCAATCCCCGGCCTGCTGATGGGGCTGCTTGCCACGCGAGGGTATACGCGCGAGATTGAGCTGTACCTGTGGATCATTTTCGCGGTCTTCGCGACGCTTGTCATCGCGCGCACAGCAGGATCAAGATTCTTCCTGCACGGCTTAAGCGTCGGCGTCGCGTGGGGCGTGCTCAACGGACTGACCGTGACCTGCCCCCAGCAGTGATTGTGCCGCCTCTGCCAAGCGATGATGATGTACCAGTACTACACCAGTACGATCTGCTGCTTCTATAGCACCAATTGTGAATCCGCTGTAGCAGACAACAATGCAATAATTGCACGAATGCACTTGGGCTCCGGCATATACTTCCTGCACCCCACTGTTGCCTACTGGCGACATATACTTCTTACATTGTATGGCAATTTTTCGACCATCCTCAGATTCAGCGATTAAATCAACACCTTGATCACCCCGTCCGCCAATCCAACTTATTCTATATCCTTGTTTTTCCAATATCATACCACAGGCGCGCTCATATTCCTGTGGCGTGCAAGACGCCAAGTCATCAGGTTGCTCTCGCACACTCTGTGCCGCGATTTCATCGATAACCGAGACGGCATCTAAAACCATCTTCTTTCTCGCTACTATTTGCCATCGTCCCACTCGCATACTCGGGTCCAAATAGCTTCGAAGTAATTGCTCAAATCGTTGCCCGGTCAAGCCTTGAGCTTCCGTTTCTTGAATAACTACCGTGTTGATAAACCTCTCCATTGTTCGGTTCCAGCGACTTGGATCACCAACGCCAAATTCTCCACTTCCCAATTGAGCGAGTCGTTTGGAACCCAACATTTGCGAGTGCCTACCAGCTATCGCACGTACTTGATCCAGAAAACCACTACGCCCCTCAGTCCTTCGCGCTACATTCTTCGCGCGCCTTTGAGATGAGCGAGCAGAGTCATCGTAGTCACGCATACGCTGTTCATGCCGATTCATGCCGCTCCTTTAGCTTGCGCGTAAAAGCGATTTACACATGCCTAATATCTAATAGCATATCAATATGATTGATCCATCCAGGTTTCCCAAATGATGAAGTGACCTGCCCGAATCCTCCTTGATCCACCGCCAAGACTACCAGTCTGCAAATGGATCAGAAATGAGGGGATAGATCAGTTCCGCAGGCGTTGTGCTTACTTACCCAAACGCAGCTTCGCGGTTTTCTTCTATATCCGGCGCCAGTCGCGTAATAATGCGGGCGCCGACGGAATCTCCCCAGACGTTCACGGTCGTGCGGCTCATATCCAGAATGCGATCGACGGGCAGAATCAATCCGATCGCAGCGAGCGGCAGCGGCTCGATCCCCGTGCCTTGCAAAGTCGAGTTCACAGCTTGAATGATGATCAGCGTTGTGACAAGACTCCCGCCCGGAACGCCGGCGGCGCCGACGGCAGCAAGCGTGGCGGTGAGGACGATGACGAGATATTGGGCGAAGCCGAGGTCGTGGCCGAACGCCTGGAACATGAACATGACCGCGACGCCCTGGTACAGAGCGGTGCCATCCATGTTGACGGTGGCGCCGAGCGGCAGAACAAGGCCCGAGGCCCGTCGCGAGCAGCCGCCGAACTCGGTTGTTGTTTCGATGGTGACGGGGAGGGTCGCCATACTCGATGACGTGCCGAACGCTGTGAAGAGCGCTGAACGAATGGACCACATGTACTTGTACGGATTTACGCGCGTCAAAAGCGCGAGAATGATGGGCAGTGTGATAAGCATGTGAATGCCAAGGCCGGCGATCACAGTGAAAAAATAGCTTTTGAGAAGCACAAAGACCGTGTTGAGGCCCATCGAGCCCACCGCCCACGCGACTAGAAGCAACACACCCAAAGGCAAGAGCCAGAGCACCCACCCCACAATGCGCATGAGCGCTTCGTGAAGCGACTCGATGACCTCAATAAATACCTTGCCCTTTTCACCGATTGCGAGCAGCCCGACGCCGAGCAAAATAGTGGCGGTGATGATGGATAGCGCCTGCCCAGCGGAAGCGGAGGCGATGAAGTTGTCGGGGACCATCAGGCGGAGAATATTGATCCATGCTTCGCCAAGCCCGCCAGCTGCCGTTTGTCCAAGAACAACTTGCTCGCCACTCCCGACGAGCGCCTCAATTTCCTGCTGAGGGACGCCAGCGCCGGGCTCAACAATAGCGCCAAGCGACACGCCAACCGCGACCGCGAGAATCATGGTGGTGACATAGAAAACAAGTGTCGCGCCGCCGAGCAGGCCGAGTTTCTTGGGATCACCAATCGAAGTGACACCGACAAGAACGCTGGTGAAGATAAGAGGAATTGCGACAAGCTTCAGCGGCCGGAGCAGGAGAAGATCGCCGGCGGTTTTCCAGGGTTGCGTCTTTTGTGAGAGCGCTTCACTTGAAATCGAAGCGTCGAAGAGTGCGTATTGACCGATGAGGACGCCGAGCACGAGTCCCAGCACAATGAAGATCGTCAGGATGTTGGCGCTTTTTTGCATGTGCTGGTTTCGTTCGCGGTGCGGCGCTCGCGCCTTTTTAAATCTGCTTTGCGTAGGACTCCAACGCCTGCTCGAAGGGTTCTGGGGCGAAGCCAAGATGGCTTTGCGCCTTGGCGATTTCGCAGGTGTTGTCTTCGGCGCCCATGATGGGATCTGAGGGCCCAAAGGGGAGCAGCCCGCCGAGGCCGAGCATTTGAGCGCCGAGCGCGACGTGAGAAACAAGAGTTGCGTTCAGACCCCAGGGTTTGAGCTTGAGATTGGCGCCCGGGATGGAGTCGCGAAGTGTTTCAAGGAGGACGGGCCACTCGTAGGCGTCTGGTCCGCCGAGGGGGTAAATCTCGCCGATGGCGTCGGGAGATGCGAGGGACTGAGCGATGGCTGAAGCGACATCGCGAACATAAACGGGCTGCGCGACGCCGGGGCCGGTGCCGCCGGTGTCCCGGTTTTTCTCGCAGCAGAAATATGGGAGGAACTTGTACGGCGGCGCCTTGCCGCGCACCCACCCTTTGGCAAGCTGAAGAAACTCTCCGTCAGGGCCATGGATCAGCGAGGGACGCAGAATGGTCCAATCAAGGTCGCTGGAACGGACCAACTGCTCGCCTTCCCACTTGGTTTGCTGATATTTGGTTGGCGCGTCAGCGCGAACGCCGAGCGCGGACATTTGGACCCAGCGGCTCACGCCGGCTTCGATGGCTGACCCAAGCATGGCGCGCGTTGCATCGACATGCATGCGTTGAAAGGTGACGCCGCCGGCCGATTCCTTACGGATGCCGACAAGATGTACAACCGCGTCACAACCATCGAGTAGGGTTTGGCGGGCGGAGGAGTCAAAAATATCCCCCTGAATGGGGACGTGCTCCACGCCGGCGAGCGCCGTGCGGGCTTTTTCTCGATCGCGAACGAGGGCGCGCACCGTGTGGCCTCGGGAGGCAAGTTCTCGAACCGTGTGGCGTCCGACGAATCCGGTGGCGCCAGTGACCGCGACGGTCAGCGGGGCGGTCGGCATATTGTGAGGCATGGGCTGCTCAGGCATGAGGCGGCGAGTGTAGAGAAGCCTCGGGAGGGCGGCAACGAGAGCGAGGCCGGCCGCGTGTCGGCGTGGAACAGGTACCATCGCGCCCATGACCAATGGGGGCGCACTCTTACTGGCTGCGGAAAGCGGGGGCACACTCGTCGGCGATCTGCTCATCGTCCTCGCGACGGCGGCGATTGTCGCTGTCGGGATGCAGCGGATCCGGCTGGCGCTGACCCCCGCCTACCTAATCGCCGGCGCGATCGTCGGGCCTGACGCCCTGGGTCTGGTCTCTTCATCTGAGTCACTCGCGGATATTTCTCACCTGGCGATCATCTTGCTGCTCTTTGGCGTCGGGCTGCATATGGATACGAGCATGATTCGGCGCGGGGCGCTTTCGATCATCTCGATTGGCGTTGCTTCGATCGCTTTGACAGTTTTGATCGGCTGGCCTGTGGCGATGCTGTTCGGGCTGGACCCGTCGGCTGCGGTCGCGGTGAGCATGGCGCTTTCGCTGTCATCGACAGCGGTGGTGTTGAAGATTCTGTCGCAGCGCCGGGAGTTGCACCTGCCCGCGGGACGGCTGACACTGGGCGTGCTGATCGTGCAGGATCTGGCGGCGCCGCTGATGCTCATGATTGTCGCGCTCCTCGCGCTGGCCGATGGAGCAGAGGGTGTTGCAGATGAGGGGTGGTCGGTCATCGACTCCTTCGGGCCGATCGCAGGTCCGATGGTGAGTGTCGGCGGGTTAATTCTGTTGATCGTCCTGGGTCGGTATGCCCTCCCCGGTATTCTAAGTGAAGCAGCAAGAGCGAAAACAAGCGAAGCACTCTTGATCCTTTCGGTCGCGGTCGCCATTGGAGCGGCGGCGGCGACGAGCGTGCTTGGGTTCAGCGAGGAGCTCGGAGCGTTTCTGGCGGGGTTTTTACTCTCGCGCACGCCATTTCGTCATCAACTCAGCGGACAAATCGGTCCTGCGCGGGATCTCTTCGTCGCGGTTTTCTTCACCACGGTTGGAATGAAACTTCATCCCGAGATTGTCGCCCAGTGGTGGTGGATCATTCTGGCTGGGTCCATCGCGCTGATTGTGATCAAGACAGCAGTAATGAGCGCATGCGCATGGTCGATGGGCGCAGGACTCGCGATTGCTTCCGCGAGCGCCTTCTGGCTTGCGCAGGGTGGGGAGTTCAGCCTTGTCATTCTGGAGGAATCTCAGCGCCGCGGGCTCCTGGACGCTGAACCCGCCAGCGCTGTAATTGCGATTGTTGTCATTTCGCTCGTTGTGACGCCGGCGCTGATGTCTGCCGGACGGGCAGCGGCGCAACGCATGATTGGTGTCGGCGCAGCGCCCTGGATGAAGCCGTCGGCGCTCAATGAGACGATTGAAACCGCTCAAGGCGCCGGGCCTCGCGTCGTGGTCGGCGGGTTCGGGCCGGTCGGCCGGGCCGTCGCCGATCGACTGGCGCAGGAAGGTATCGCGATCACGATCATTGAAATGAACGCGGAAACAGTGCGCACGCAGGCGAAACTAGGTAGGCGGGTGGTCTTCGGCGATGTGGGAAGCCCGGAGGTGCTGGAGTCTGCTGGGATTCACGATGCGGACGCGCTTGTGCTGACGATCCCGGATGAGGACGCGACTCTGCGCGCCTGTCAGACGGCGCGCAAGCTGGCGCCGGAGCTTTTTATCGCTGTCCGCACGGGCTTTGTCGGTCGCGGACTGGCTGCCAGGTCACTGGGAGCGGACTATGTGACGGTTGACGAACTCGCCACAGCAGAAGCCATGCAGAGAGAGATCGTTACGCGCCTTGAAGCGCGGCGAAGCGCACCATCGAAGAAATAATCAGCCCGAGTTACTCAATTCCTTGCGCCGCGAGCCATCGCTCGGCGTCGAGCGCCGCCCGGCAGCCCATGCCAGCGGCCGTCACCGCCTGGCGATACACAGAGTCAGCGACATCCCCAGCGGCAAAGACGCCCTCGATATTTGTTCTGCCGGAGTCGCCGTCGAGCTTGATGTACTTCTTGTCATCAAACGCAACGCCTGCGCCTTCGAGAAAACCCGTCGCCGGCGTATGCCCGATCGCAACAAAGAGACCCTTGACATCAAGCGTCGATTCTTCGCCCGTCACCGTGTCTTTGAGACGAACTCCGGCGACCTTCTCATCGCCGAGCACATCCATAACAACCTTGTTCCAGAGCACTTCAGCGTTCGGCTGCGCAAGATAGCGGTCCTGCATGATCTTGCTTGCGCGAAGTTCGTCCCGGCGGTGGATGACAGAAACTTTGGAGGCAAACTTGGTGAGATACGTCGCTTCCTCCATCGCCGTGTCGCCGCCGCCAATCACCGCCAAAGGTTGATCGCGAAAGAGCGGGAGCGCGCCGTCACACACAGCGCACGCAGAGACGCCGCCGCCGGATTGAGCAAGTCGCTGTTCGTTTTCAAGATTGAGCCAGTTCGCGGTCGCGCCCGTCGCGATGATTACCGAATGAGCTCGCACTTCGGCGCCTTCGCTGGTCTTGAGCGTGAATGGCCGAGTGGAAAAATCGCAACTTTCGATGTCTTCTCCGATGACCTTTGTCTCGAATCGCTCCGCTTGCTTCTGAAAGAGCGCCATCATCTCAGGGCCGGTGACGCCATCAGGAAACCCGGGGTAGTTCTCGACCTCGGTGGTGAGCATGAGCTGCCCGCCGGGAAGGACGAGTGAGGGATTCTGTTTCGGCACGCCGATGTAGCAGACCGGATCAAGCTGGGCCCGTGCGGCGTATATAGCGGCGGTCCAGCCGGCGGGGCCGGAGCCGATAATGACAAGCTTGTGAACTTTTTCGCTGTTGGTTTCAGGCATGTGTTTCTCTGAAGTGGACCGGCGTCGGAAAAGAAAAAAACTTGATGTGCCATCTTGGATGCAGTCTTGGCGGATCGGTCACACACTCATGCAAGCGCTGCCGGCAAAAACTCATCCCCCCCGCTGCCCGCGAACAAGGCTCATGAGCGGAGGCCAGATGATGTAGTCATCGCCTCCCGGCCCAACGCGCTTGGCCCAGTTGGCGGCGCCATCAGAACCGGTGGAGAAAAGGACAAAGACCGTGTCGTCAAGGAGGACGTTGAACGAATCGGAGGCGCCGCCCGATGATGAAGCACTCCCCAGGGCTGCGACTGTCGTACTGTTCATCGCATTAATAAAGTCCATTATCTCGCCAACAGACGAAGGCCTGCTCGCGTTCATATTGACTACGAGCTTCTTATATGACGGCTGATCAATCAACGCGAGCGCAAACACCTTTGCCTGCTCCGGCGTCCCCTTCCAATTACCCTTTGAGCCTGGAAAACTATTTAGTTTTTCAACGACTGCCTCACCAGACATATTCGAGTTGAATCCGGCTTGTTCAAAACTTCTCACTATTTGAATGAAAGCACTGCTGAACTCTTCGGGAGCGGGAGCATCACGGTCGTTCCCCAGAGCGGTCTGTATCGCGCTGACCATCGCATCCATTTCACCCAGATCCGTCGCCAACGCCGCCGATGATCCCCCCCCACCTTTCATCAACACAGTAATCGGAAACGGCTCCGCATCCCGCCGCGCGTCCCGATGAGTGTCACGCATCGGAACGTAGTATTCAAACTCGCGATCGAGATCCGGATCAACATACGGATCGTCATCAATTTCCTTGACATACCGCGGACGAGTCGCAGCGAGCTTGTTCGGCCATTTGCGGAATCGCTCCTTGTAGCCCAACACCCCAAACGACAGGCGCGTGCCTTTCAGCTCCGTGTCAACCTCTCGACGAAGCTCAAAAAGCGCGCCAAAATCATCAATCGCTTCAGCAAGAAGCGCATACTTTGCCGGATCAAGTGTCGAATAGTCGGTGGGATCGTTCAGCGCCTCGTCGAAAGGGCTGAGATCCCAACGCCATTTCCAGTCCTCGAAGACATCTTCAAGTGTGTCGAGTGTGTCGAACCAGCCGCCGTGCTTTTCAGCGATCTTCTCCCACCGGCTTGCTTCAGCGAACATCATCAGCGGGCGCTCGCGGGCCGCGAGCTGGGCGAGGGTCGGGCCGAAGGTCTGGCGATCAGGCCCCTGGCGTGACTGCATGGTGAGCGCGATCAGTTGCAGCGCTGCTTCTTTTTCCGCGACGGGAAATCGCACGCGGTCCAGCCGAACAAGCTCATCGTCAAAAAGTTCAATGAGATCGCGGTAGTCCTGCTCCCCGAGGTGCCCGGGATAGGTGTACGCGAGATCGCGCATGCGCTCCAGCGCATCCCGAGCAGACCGGAACGCGAAGAGCGCCTCCCGGCCGAACGGGTGATCCAGCAACATCCGCGTCAAGCGAACCCAATGAACAAGCAGTTCAATCGCTGGTCGAACGTCGCCCTCAAACGCAAGGCGCGTCGCTTCAGCATGAATCAGCATCTCAGCAGTCTTGAATCGTTCGAGATAGTCGAGCTTGGCGTCAGCCAGCATGCCGGCGCTTCCGATTTCAATCGCAAGACCGGTGTCGCGCAGCTCCCGTTCGGCTTGATCGCCAACGGGGAGCGCGAAGACCCAGCGCGACGGAGGCTCGGGCGTGACCTCCTTGATCTTTTCGATCAGATTCTGCTGCGGCGCTGCGCCGGCCCATTCATCAAAAGCTGGCCAGGAGGGGTTGTTCTCGCTGGTCATGATGGCGTCGAAGATGGATCGAAGAACCGCCGGCGGAGCGTCGAGCTTGGAGAGCGCCGGCAGCAGGACGAACTCAGCCCGATCCTCCTTCGGGAACTCTCCAATCAGACGGTTCACCTCGCGGATCGACTCCGCGGGATCGTCAGGAGGCTCGTATCCCTCGGAGTATTGTGCGTGGGCAGCAGCGGCGAGCAATGGCAGAAGAATCGCTGCGTGCAGGAGGGTGCGTGCGAGGCGTGGTCTGGACATAAGCTCAAGTCCCGTGCGGGTGCAAAGTGAAAGCGGGGATTCTGGCAGAATAGTAGTAGAGAAGACGGCAGGCGGGAGTTCCAGCAGCCGAGGGGAAGAAACACCCGGAAATCCACCCCGGGAGCAGGACAGGAACATGCTGCGTTTACGACGGCGGAGGCAGACCGTAGACTTGTCGGCCCGCCGGAGTTTGGCGCGGGCGATCGCCCGCTGGGGCGGCCACTTCAGGAGAATAATCATGATCGTTGGCGTCCCCCGTGAAATCAAAACGGATGAATATCGCATCAGCCTCCACCCCGTAGGCGCCGAGATGCTGACTCATGACGGCCACAAGGTGCTCATCGAGCGGTCCGCCGGGGAAGACTCTGGGTATGCGAACGAACAATACACCGAGTCCGGCGCTGAAATCGTCGAGACGGCTGAGGAAGTCTGGGATCGGTCGGACCTGATCGTCAAGGTGAAGGAGCCTCAGACCCCCGAGATCGCGCTCATGAAGCGCAATCAGCAGGTCTTCACATACTTCCACTTCGCAGCCAGCCGCGAGCTGACAATGGGATGCCTGGAATCCGGAGCCTGTTGCATTGCCTATGAAACGCTTGAAGGCCCGGGGGTAGGCGGGAAACCTCAACTCCCGCTCCTCATTCCCATGAGTGAAGTCGCAGGAAAGATGAGCATTCAGCAAGGCGCCAAATATCTGGAGCGACCGCAGGAAGGCCGCGGAATTCTTCTGGGTGGCGTGCCCGGAGTCGAACCCGCCGAAGTGCTGGTCCTTGGCGGAGGCGCCGTCGGAGCCAACGCCGCCCTCATGGCCGCCGGACTCGGCGCGAATGTCACCATCATGGATGTCGACCTTGAGCGGATGCGACATCTGGCCGACGTCATGCCCGCGAACGTGAGCACCGTCTTCTCCGAGCCGCAAGCAATCCGCCGACATCTGGAGCGCTCGGACCTCGTCGTCGGCGCCGTCCTGATCCACGCCGCCAAAGCGCCGAAGCTGATTTCGCGCGCTGATCTGAAGCTTATGAAGTCCGGCGCCGTCATTGTCGATGTCGCGATCGATCAGGGCGGATGCATCGAAACCGCCAAACCAACAACACACTCAAGCCCGACATACATCATCGATGAAATCGTGCATTACTGCGTGGCGAACATGCCAGGCGCCGTGGGCAGAACCAGCACCCAGGCATTGACCCACGCGACCCAGCCCTGGGTTATCAAACTCGCCAACAGGGGCGCCCACAGGCTGGCCAAGGAAAATCGATGGTTCCGCCCAGCGATCAATATGGACGATGGCAAGCTTTTTAATGAGCCGGTCGCCCAATCCCACGAAATTCCGTGTGTTCCACTGGAAACGCTGTAGCGCTCATCGCGGTTTTGACAGTCCAGCGGATCAGCCTACGAACATGGTCCCCACGCCCCAAGCAGGAGGGCAAGGTCTGCGCCGCTGTATTGACCATCTCCAGAAAGATCGGCGATGAGTTGCCCCGATGTCCAGGAGCCGAGCAGAAAGCTCAGATCAAACGTATTCACGATGCCATCGCCGTTGAGGTCGCCAAGGCATGTTGCAACGATCTCAGGCGCAATCGCGATATCCCCAAGCTGATGCTCCGGCGTGCCGCCCATCGGAGTCGCCGGCCCGATCGCGCCAATGAACGTCCCCACTCCGGTGAGCTCATCGACAAGCCAAAGTTCCGCCTGGAAAGTCTCCACATTAAAGCCGCCAAGCCACCAGGAGTCATCGCCATCCCAATCGATGGTCATGCCCTGGCTGAACGCCGCATTGAATCCAACAACGTTTGAAAGCGCCGTTGCATTCACGCCAGCAAGCTGAAACATTTGCCCCGCTTCAATGTCATGCACAAACTGCTGCCCCGAGGCATTGGTGCCCAAGCCAACATTCAGCGGTGTCGTCTTGCCAACCACTGCGCCAATCAGCGCAGCCACCCCTGTTTCAAGATCAATCGTGTACATCTGGTTTTCACCCGTCTGCACATGATGAGCCGTCGCATGCATGACGCCGGAAACCGGATCAAAGGAAAGATCGTCAACGATGTACTCGTCATCAAGCCCGCCATCGCCGATGAAGGTCGCGACGCCCGTCGCGGTGTCAATCTCATACAGACCAAGCGGTAAAAAGAAGGCAAACTCAGAGGAAACGCCGTATCCATACAACGTGCCAGCTGCATCAAAATCAAGACCAGTGAAAAATCCGTTCGCAATCCCCGTGTCGCCGATCACCGCGACCACAGATGGGTCAGCTGAATCAAAGGAGACCAGCCGATCGCCCACCGTCCCGCCGTTGAACGAACCAAGATTATCGATGCCGAAGATCGTCACGCCAAAAGCGGACGACGCTGCGACATGAACAGCGGCAACCAAAGTGGGTGTGCGCAAACGATAATACATGGATAGAACCTCAGTGATCGGGAGTAATAACCCGTTCCCTCCCCGCGGAATCCCCGGAACGAGCCCGTCATCCATGACCGGAATCAACTATTTCCTCTAGACAAACAATACGGCGCCTTCTCATCCCAGGCGACGGGTAATCGTCCCATTTCATGCAGGAACTCCCCCGAAGCGCATGATTTCAGCTGTTATAGGACAGGATGCCCGGAGATTTACGAACCGTGAGGATGCCGCCACCCCGGCTCTTCCTTCCGCAGCTTCTTCCAGCACAGCTCCAGCAAGTCGCGCATCCCGAGACCGGTCGCGCCGGAAATGCCAACCAACGGACAATCCTCCGGCAGGCGAAGTGCCGTTCGGATGAGCTCGACTGCTTCACGCTGATCTTCCTCTGTCGTGAAGAGGTCCAGCTTGTTGATCGCGATGATCTCCTCCTTCTCCGCGAGCATCGGTGAATAGCTGAACAACTCCTTACGGATCGCTTCATAGTTCGCAACCGGATCAGAACCGTCCACAGGCTCAATTTCGACGACATGAACAATGACGCGCGTGCGCTCAATATGGCGCAGAAAATCATGCCCAAGACCGGCGCCCGCAGCGGCGCCCTCGATCAGGCCCGGAATATCCGCGATGACAAGACGCCTCCCCGCGTCAATCTCAGCAATACCCAGCTGCGGCGCCAACGTCGTAAATGGATAGTCCGCAACCTTCGGCGTCGCGCGCGAAATTGCCCGCAGAAGTGTGGATTTCCCCGCGTTCGGCATCCCAACCAAACCAACATCCGCAATAAGTTTCAGCTCCAGACGAAGCGCGAACAATTCGCCTGCCTCACCTTTCGTTGTCTCCGTCGGAACCTGATTCGTCGGCCCCTTGAAATGATCGTTCCCAAGCCCCCCGCGCCCGCCGCGAGCGATGACAAGCCGATCACCTTCACCAAGATCCGCGACGAGCTCGCCCGTTTCATCATTAAAAATAAGCGTCCCCGCAGGCAGGTTCAGCACGCAGTCTTCCCCGGAAGCGCCGAACTGACACTTCCCCCGCCCATGCTCACCCGATTCCGCTTTCCAGTGATGCTTGCCGCGAAAATCAAGAAGCGTCTGCACGTTCGGATCCGCCACCGCGATGACATCCCCGCCGTCACCCCCGTCACCGCCGTCAGGGCCTCCCTTGGGAATATATTTTTCCCGCCGAAAGGAAAGGCAGCCGTCACCGCCGTCTCCGGCTTTAACTTCAATAATCGCATGGTCAGCAAGCATCAAGGGAGCGTAGCGACGCGGAGCCTTTTTCGCCGTCGATCGGTCAGGTGTGATTCTTAAAAACGGCGCGGTGCGCCGGACGGCTCATCCTCGACAAACTCCGCCGGGGCGTGGCGGCGGCGATTAACAATCAGCCGCAGAACATCAGGACGGGCGTAATGCCCAGCGGGATCAAAGCTGTGGCGCGCCTCCAGTACTGCTTCCGGATTGATGTCGCAGGTCATCAGCTCTTCAGTGTTCGCCGCCGGCTCAATGATCCACTGCCCATCGGGAGAAGCGACGCAGGAGCCGCCATTGCGCGCAAAAGCGCCATCCTCGATGATCGCTTCTCGCTTGGGAAAGTCTGCGGGGATGTCCTCCGGACGATAGAGACCGGACGCAGAAAGAACGAACGATCGAGATTCCAGCGCAATAAAACGCGTTATCTCAACTGTATTGCTGGAAGAGCCGGGCCAAAGCGCAACGTGAAGATCTTCACCACCCGCGTATAGAGCCGCCCGGGCGAGCGGAATCCAGTTTTCCCAGCAGTTCAGAGCGCCAACCGTAAAATCACCGACGCGGTGCGTCACCAGCCCAGCACCATCGCCGATCGCCCAGGTCAGCCGCTCTTCGTGCGTGGGCATGAGCTTGCGATGAACTGATCCAATCTTCCCGAACTCATCAATAAAGACCCGGGAGCAGTAAATCGACTTCCCACGTTCGCGTGGAGCTTCCGCGACGCCGACGATGACCGCGATCCGGCCTGCCGCCGCCGCCTCGCGGATCGGCCCGAGGTGCCCCGCTTCGATCGTCACCGCCTGACTCGCATACCGGGCGAAGAGCGCTTGCTGGAGCGGAGCCTGGAACCGCGCGCCGTCGGTCGCCTCAATCCAAAACGGATATGTCGGAATCAGAGTTTCGCCAAACGCGACAAGATGACAATGCTCTTTGGCAGCCTGCGTGACCCACTCAGCGACTTTTCGCACCGTCGCTTCACGATCCAGAACGATCGGAGCGATTTGTGCAACGCCAACCCTCATGACGACAAGCCTACCCGCCATCCCACCGACTCGCCTTCTTTCACCTCGCGTCGGCGTCTACACTGTTGACCCATGTCAAGGCCCGCGGTCTATATCGAAACCTTCGGCTGCCAGATGAATGAGCTGGATTCCGAGCTCGTGCGCGGCCAGCTCGCCAGCCTCGGCTATCGCTTCGTCCAGACGCCCGATGAAGCCCGCGTCGTGCTCTACAACACATGCTCCGTGCGCGATCTCGCGGAGCAGAAGGTGCGATCCCGACTCGGCGAAATGCATCTTCGCAAACAGGGTGAATCAGCGCTGGTTGTGGGCGTGCTCGGGTGCATGGCGGAGCGCGACGGAGAAGACCTGATCCGGCGCATGCCCGTCGTCGATGTGCTCTGCGGCCCCGGTGAACTCGACAAACTCCCGGCCCTTCTGGATAACGCCGTGCGCACGAAAAGATCTCTCGCGGCAGAGCGGGCGCCAAAGTCCGCCCGGCAAGTGGCGCTCCAGGGAAACGCCAGCCGGCGCAGCTCCACACTCGCAGCCGCCGAGGACAATCTCGAGCTCCTTGATCTCTCACGGTCGATCTCGCCAACGGATCATGCAGGCTCGTCATATGTGCGCATCACGCGCGGATGCAACAAGTTCTGCACCTACTGCGTGGTCCCCTTCACGCGCGGCGCCGAAACGCATCGACCGCCGGACCATATCATCGATGAGTGCAAGCGACTGGCGGACGCCGGCGTGATCGAAGTGACCTTGCTCGGCCAGACCGTGAATCACTACCGCTTCGAGCATGGATCGGCTGTCACCGTAAACGACGTGATTCAGCCGCAAAAAGGGCGCTCCTACAAAGGCGGCCATCGGCGCGATCCTTTCTCCGGAACCCAGGTGACAACGTTTGCTGATCTATTGGTGCGGATTCATGAGGAAGTCCCGGGGATTCAGCGGCTGCGGTTTGTCACCAGTTATCCAAGAGATTTCGGCGATGACGCTTTGGAAGCGATGCGCAATCATCCGCGCATGTGTCGATATCTCCATGTCCCAGCCCAGACGGGAAGTAATGCGCTGCTGGCGCGCATGAACCGGGGGTATACAGTCGAGCAGTACCTTGAGTTTGTCGATCGCGCCCGCTCGATTCTTGATGAGCCGGAGAAGGGCAGGCCCCTCACGATCGCCGGGGACATCATCGTCGGCTTCTGCGGCGAAACGGAAGAGGATCATGAGTTAACCAAGCGATTGCTCCAGCGCGTGCGGTACAAGAACTGCTTCATCTTCAAGTATTCCCCGCGCCCCGGAACTGTGGCCTACGACAAGCTCGCCGACGATGTGCCGGACACGGTCAAACGGCGGCGGAACAATGAGCTCCTTGCTGTTCAGCAGGAACTCAGCCAGGAAGTTGGAAGAGAGCAGATTGGGCGCACATTTGATGTCTTTATTGAAGGTGTGAGCGCACGCGAGGCGCGACAACGATCAAAACTCGCGACCGGAAACAGTCCGACGCTGACGGTCGGCGGGCAGCCGATCGGCTCCAACGGGCGACCGGCTGAGCAAACAGTCTCCCGTGAGCCCGCGAGATCAGTGCAACTGACCGGTCGGACGGATGGGGACTTGATCGTCCACTTCGAGGCCGGCGGGCAGGCGCCGGACGACCTGATCGGACGGATCGCACCCGTGCGAATCATCAGCGCCAGCGGGCTCTCCCTCTTTGGTGAGCTGGAGCCCGACGGGCGGTCGATCTGACGGCGGGTGAAGCGCCCCGATTTTGGCTTGTCGTCGTAGGAATCAGTGTTTTTCGTTGCAATTGGTGGAAGGTCCACATATCTTCTGCCTGCTGCTCCGGTGTAGGGTCCGGAGCGTGAGCAGCCCAGCACGGGTGGGAAGAACTGGAGTTTCAGCGGCTTTCAGGGCGAGCCGCGACGTGTATTTTCGCGCAGGGACGCTGCAGCACCGCAGCGGCGAGGAGAAAGAGATTTTTGCATGACATTGCGCACGCTTTGTGCGGCGACGGGAGCAGTGTGCTTCCCGGCGGCGGCGGCGCTGGGCTCAATTGCCTTCAGCTTTGCGGATCCCGCAGGCGGTCGGCAGTTGACCAACACCCAGGGCGCCGGCGGCGACCCCACGACCGGTCTCATTTCATACGACTCCGCTATCCCCATCGACTTTATTGTTGATGGAACCGATGACGGGCTCGGCTCACAGACCTTTAGCGCTTTTCTGGAGATGGACCTGCAAATCGGAACGGCAGCCGAGATCGCGCCCGGTATTTTCCAGGCGAGCATCGTTGGAGCGTTCTCCATCTTTACAGCTGGAGACGGAGATATTCTGTCCGGTGAGTTCAACGACGGGAATTTCCTGACATTGAACTCCGCGGGTGTGATCGGCGGAACGAATACAGCTCCTCTGCCATTTCAGTACTTTCCCGGCCCAGTGCTGGAAGACTTTCTTGGTGATGACAAATCACTCGGCCAACTGGCCGAGGCTGTCTTCACTCTGACAGATATCACTCCAGCGGCAAGAGGCGGACTGATTGGCCCAAAGGGCGTCATTAGCGGATTTTCCGCAAACGCCTCGTTCAGCGGGGTGGCGAATGTGATTCCTACGCCTGGCGCCGGGCTGCTCGTCGCCTGCGGTCTTTCGGGCGCCGCATTGCGAAGACGAAGAACGTCCTGAAAAAAAGGCGTTTTCAGCGAATTTCTGAAAAGAGGAAAAACAAAAAACACCGCGGCGTCGCCACCGTCGCGGTGTTTTTTTATTTTCGGAACCAATCCGGAGCTTTTTCCCTTGCACCCCCCCATAGTTCCCAGTAGTATCTGAAATGAACCCTCGCACGGGGTTCGGAGTTAGGTTCGATAATAACAAATCTCTCGGATTTACAGGCGCCAGCATTGTTGTTGTGTCGTTTGTGAACCATGCACACAGGGAGTGGCGCGGATGGTGTATCTGCGTCATGGAGAAGAGAGTCATGATGCACCGAGCATTGCTCGCAACAGGGATGATCTGCGCTGCGGCTGGCACATCGCACGCCGCGATCTTTTTTACGTTCGACGACCCAGACACACCGCTGGAAGTGAGCTACGTCGCCGGTGACGGTGGTGGAGCAATGAGCTATTCCAGCGAACAGCCGGTCGAGTTGGTCGTCGATGCCGCTGAGGAAGGGATTGGAACCCCACTGACATTCCAGACCATGCTCGTTATGGACTTGAACATTGGCGCTGCCCAGATGTCCGTTGATTTGCCCGGCGGTTTCTCTGCTGCTGTCAACGGAACCTTTACGTTCTTCACGGTCGATGGGGCTCGCGGCAACGGCGCCGTCGAGATTCTCCGCGGCGAAATCTCCTCCGGCCGGCTTGTTGCCAACAGCAGCGCCGGAGCTGTGATCTCGACAGCCGGGCTTGGCGATCTCACGTACATCGCGTCGGGTGGCTTGGCTTCTGAGTTTTCAGGAGCGGGCATCGGCTCAATTCTGCCGGGCCTCGACGCGGTCTTCACGCTGACCAACATCTCGCCGTTTATTTCCGCCACCGGCGACACGATCAACTCGTTTGACGCCAACGCAGCCTTCACCGGAACCGCAATCCCCACGCCGAGCGCTCTCGGGCTGCTCACACTCGGCGGTGTGGCGATCGGCGCCCGTCGCCGGCGAGACTGCTGACCACGATTGAGGGAGAGCCAGTGCGCCCGCGGCGCTCACACACGAGCGCCGCAGCGCACTGCCCGCCCAACTTCAATCGCCCTGCCTTCCTTGGGCGCCCGTCGCTCCCTACACGCGCGCCTCAGAACCATGGATGCGAAGCTGCGCGAGCTTCCGCTCCGAAAGCTTGTCGCCCCTGATGACCGGATGGGCGTTGTCATCAGGGGCGTCTAGTTTAAACGCGCCATCGCCGGCCTTCGGATCTTGAGCGAAACGCTGAACAGCCTCGGGCCAGCCGGCGCCCTCAAGCTTCACACGAAAACCCGCGTCGCGGATCATCTGCAACGTCTCCACAGCGGCGGCGCCTTTGGTGAGCAGATAGCCATCGACAAACAAAGAGTTTGCCGGCTCCATTGAAAGCGCCTGCATGCTTCGAAGATGCCCTTCGCGCCCAGCTGCAATGCGGATTTCAGCCCCTGGATTGATGAATCGCATCGCACACATAACGCGCAAACAAAACTCCGGCGTCAGAGGCCGCCCATCACAAACAGGATCGCTCACTGTATTGCCCGGTATGGGAACGAGGAAGTTCACCGGGATGGACTCCGCCCGGATTTCACGCAGCGCAAACGCGACATCAAGAACGTCATCAACAGTCTCGCCCATGCCAATGATGACGCCGGAACAAACCCCAAGCCCCGCAGCCCGGGCAGCGCGCAAGGTCTGAGCCCGATCGTCGTAGGTGTGTGTCGAGCAAATGCTCGGATACCAGCGACGCGATGTATTGAGATTGTGATTCAGGCGATCGAGACCGGCATCCTTGAGACGCCTTGCTTTGGCTTCATCAAGCAGGCCCGAAGAGAGGCAGGTGCGCAGGCCGAAACGCTCGCGCACCTCACGGATGCATTGGGCCATGTGATCGATGTCCGCGTCGGACGGGCCGCGCCCGGAAAGAACCATGCAATACCGGAACGCGCCTGCGTCTTTGGCGCTCTCGGCTTCGGCGATGATCTCCTCTTTGGACTTGAGCCTGTAGGGCTGAATCGGAGCGTCAGAGGTCTTCGCCTGGCCGCAATACCCGCAATCCTCAGGGCAAGCGCCACTCTGGACATTGTTGAGGACATGCACCTGCACTTCGTCACCGAAGAATCGACGACGAATCCGCCCGGCGGCGTGGAGCAGCAGCAGAAGCGGAATCTGTGATGATTCGTCCGGGGAGCTTTGCAACAGGGCGCGGGCGTCGGATCGGCTGATCGCTTCATCACGCAGGCCGGCTTCCGTGAGGAAGCTGAGCCGGTCGCTCGCGGCACACAAATCTGTTAGCGGCGGAGCGGTGGTTGTTTTGTGTTCCTCCATATCGGGACAGGCTACCGACCAGCGGGCCGGGCCGCCGGAAGGGACGGGGGACCAACGTCCGGTAAGTCGTCTCCGGGCGGTTGATTCCAGAATCGGTGCGAACCCCCCATAGAGGATTGGCGGTATATCAGGTGTATCTGCGATAATCAGCAAGATCGGAGTTAGACTACACAGCAGGATTTGGCAGGTATTGGCTGAATTGCGAGGCACAAACGACGGCGAGCGAGCATGGCGTTGAAGAACAGCATCTTGGCGATGGTCGGGCTCGCAGCGTCTGCTGCTGCGCTCGCTGACGATGCGCTCGTAATAAATCGCACCACCCCCGTGGATGCGGCGCCGATCATCTTGAGCTCCGTCTCGCTGGATCACACGAATGAGCGGACTCTCGGGCCGGTGGATGTCAATGCTCCGGGTTCACCCTTCTCCGCAGTCGCGAGTCTTTTCGTAGGCGGCGAGCGACTCGCGACGGGAGTGCTGATCTCACCCAGGCATATACTCACCGCTGCTCATTGCTTTGACAGTGACAGCGACGGCGTGAATGACATCGATCTGGATGTCGCTGTGCTGTTCAGCGTGGCGGGAGAGCCGAGCGTGGTCATACCGCCGGCAGGCATCGAGCGCGTCACCCTGCACACAGACTTCACCGGCTTCGACGCGCCAGCTGTGAATGATGATTTAGCGATCATCACGCTCTCTGACGATGTGCCCGCGACGATCGCGCCCTTCGCGCTGCATCGTGGGCGCCCTGCCGCCGGCCAGGTGGTCTGGTTCATCGGGTATGGCGAGACGGGCGACGGAAAAACCGGCTATACGCCGGGCACAGGATCGTTCACGGTGCGCCGGATCGGCGCCAATACAGCAGATGCCTTCTTCCCGGACGACGAAGGAAGCGGAGTGAACGAAGTTTGGCAGTATGACTTTGACGCCCCGGCTGGTTCGGGGTGGCTCGGCGGCCCCGGGCTTGGCGCTCGCCTCGAAGCGACGCTGGGCAGTGGTGACTCCGGCGGCCCTGGGTTCATCGAAACCGAAAACGGCTATGCGCTCTTCAGCGTCAACAGCTTCGTTTCCGGGCCTGCCCCGGCGGGAACGTTCGGCAGCGGCGGCGGGGGAATGCTTGTCTCCGCCTACGCCGACTGGATTGATTCAGTCGTGACGCCAACCTCCATCGGGGATCTCGACGGCGACGGACTGGTCAGCGCGACCGACCTGCGCGCCTTGCTCATGAGCTGGGGTCTCACCGGAACACCAGCCGACCTCGACGCCAACGGCCGGGTAGACGGCGCCGACCTTTCGCTGCTGCTCTCTGCCTGGGGCGAGTAAACGATAAAATTGTCAAAACGCCGAAGTGGTTAAGTATCGATCCTGTAATGCTGTGTGTTCGGCCTTATAAACCGGAGACATTCCTCTTTTTTTCTACGTGCTCGGTTTCTGTTTAGCCATTCTTGGGCCACCACACTCGGGCCAGTCTTTCTGGTCGCCTAACTCCTTGCGGCTCAGTAGCGTCCACCTACATTGGCTTGTCGTGCGGAATCTGTGAGAGTGCCAGATCAATCGTATGAATGCCGTGGAGAAGTCGGATGACATCCTTACGCACCCAGTCAGCGGGCGAGCGTCCATGTAGTATCCAGTTGCGGTTGAAACGTGGCTTGTCCCCCTTGAAGCTGCAATCAAAAAACAGCTCATCAACATAGTCGTCAATCGTTTGCCACACGAGTTGCGGATAGTCATCCTCTTTTTGCGCCTTGACGATGCATTTTATTTTCTTCTTGATTTTGATTTGATAACTTGGTTTGGAAAAGACGCGACCTTCCAACACAGTCAAGAGTGCGGGAACGAGAAGGGCATAGTATTTTTTTTCGAGCGCTTCCTCTGTCTGGAGAATAATCGGCCGCCATTTTTCCATACGATCGACCCCGCCAAGGTCTTGGAGGATTTTTCGAATTCTCGCTCCGTTCTTAGCCTCGTAGAACGCAACAAATATCTGGTCAACCGGCGATTTCTCGTCAACCGGCGCCATGTCAAAGGCATCCACAAGAGATGCGAGTTCAGCGGAATCCAACTCCGGACTCAGGGGCCAACCGTGCTTCCCGAAACTCTCTGCAACCTCAATAAGATGGTCGATCCGCTCGATCACCGCTGGAACTCCTTCCACAATCTGTTGAAGATCGGCGCCTTTGATCCCCGCCCATTGGATCGCTCTGTTCAATAATTTTTCTAACACTCATTATTTCCAATTTTATGAACAAGATCGAATCGTTACGGCAGGCATGAAAATGAACAGCTAATTAATTCTAGCGTCACATGGTTTTTCAGGATCCTGGCCAACTCGGTCAGTAGCACGGATGCGAAACACTATCAGGTGTGACACAGACTACAGAGCGTTTCTTCGACTATCGGGGTTTGGCCTGCGCCTGCCCTGCGCATGAAAAAGGACTGCGCCCGGAAGCGCAGCCCTTGTGATTCTTCCAACGTTGTCCGAGCGCCTATCGCCTGCGACGAGACAGAACGCCAGCGGCGATCATGCCTAGTGTCAATGCTCCGCCCGGGGCGGGCACGCTTGACGACAGACCGGGTCCGATGGGCGTATTGAGCTGCGGCGTGGCTGAGAACTGATGCTCTCCGCCGAACAGCTCACCCAATGACGGGCCCAGGCCCACTTCAAAGGAGCCGGGGTTCGCGAACGCGATATCCACGTCAGAGACGAGTGGATCTGTCGGCGCGTAGCCGTCAGCCGAATCAATCGGGGCCTGACTCTGCAAAGGCACCAGACGATCGGGAAAGTCTATTCGTGGCCGCTGGACAGTGTCCTGGTCGGTGTGAGCCGTCGGCACGGTGTCCGGATTCGGCGCATCATCGGGCTCGGTCAAAACCGGCGGAACCAACAGGCTGTTGCCCGACCAATCCCCATCGATGCGAACGCCCGGCTCAAAAGCCTGAGCATTTTCCACCGCGACACCGAAGACTGTGCAAGCAGCGGCTGCAAATGCGATGAGTCGCATATTTCGTGTGTTTTCAATCATCGTGTAGCTCCTCAGCTTGCTGCGACCACTTTGGCCGTCTGAAGGATTCTCCAACCGACGCCCCGGAATCTTGGGAAGCGTCCCATCGTGCCTGCGATCAGACGACGATCCTCATCATCGATCGTGAAATCCAACTCGAAATCAGTCGCCCGGACCATCGCTTCGTGCAACGCGTACTGCATGGTGAAGACGCGCTCGCGCATGGCCCAGTTATCAAGGTGATCTGCAATCTCAATCGCTTTATTGGTGAAGACCGCCATGGATTGCTGAAGATGGCGACCTTCCAAATGCCGTAGGGCGATATTGCCTCCGAAAATGCACCACCAGCCGTAGCTTTCAAGCCAATCACCTGTCGGAGCATCATCACTCGTGAGATCGACAACGTCTTCGACCTCAGAAAGGATCGTGTCAACAGCGCTCTCGCCGCTGCAGCGCCGCAACTCAACATCAACTTCAACCAGAGCGCCGCGACAGGTATGAGCGATGCCGGCGAGCGAATGATCGCCAAGCTGCTGCGCCAGCGATTGGTACATCTTCGCCGAAGTCAGCAGATCCTCACGGGCGAGTATCGCATGCTTTTCGCACAACTCAGGCTCAGTGGACATCAGCCGCCGAAGCGTGTTCCCGCGAACATAATGCGCAAACGCGGGGCGTTTTTGCTGCGCAGCGTCAGTCGGCGGATTGGCGGCATACCAATCAAGCAGAACCTTCGTCACACCCAGCGCCGGAGTCAGTTCCCAAAGCGTGTAGTAGGCATTCGCCAGGTTGCCCTGCAGCTTCAGGCGGGTCATCGTCTCAAGAGGCGATTGCTGAAGCCCGCGACGAACCGCTTCAAGAGACTTGGGGAAACGCCCCATGCCGTCCCAGCCGCCCGCTTCACGGTTGTAGGAACACGCCCGCTCGTCCGCGTTCTGGGCAAACTCACGCATATGGCGCGCATGCTCGATCATGTCGCGATAGCGACCCTCTCTGTGCGCCTTCATCGCGAACTCGTCGATCTCCAAAAAGCTTGAAACCTGTTCACAGGTCGCTTGCTCAGGATCATCACCCCACAGGGATTCGACGACATCGTCGACGGGCCATTCCAGCACGTTCGACAGCGCCACCACGAAGTCGAGCTTCGGGTTCCCGCTGTCGCCGTAGAGTTTCGTTGGGTCACGTTTCAAGGCTCTTGCCAACTCAGCCTTGCTCCATCCCTTGGCGACGCGCGCCAGATCGAGCAGGTTGTGCAGCCTTCGTCTTCTGTCGTCACTAACTTTCACTACAACTTCTCCTTTGCACTCGCCCGAAGCACGGCATGTGCCCCGGCAAAGGTCCTAAATCTCTGCGGGGCATTCTAGCCGACCATAGGGCGTTCCCCGAGGATACTGCCTTTTTGCAGCATAGGGGCCAAAAAGCCTGATCGGGAACTTTCGCCCCCTATTCCGAACCCCCCATTTTCCTGACATATGGTGGGCGGGTCAACGCTTTGACAGGCGTGCGTGGCTCGGGAGCCCTCAGAGCATGTGGATACTCGCCCCACCGCTCTGAATGTTCCAGGCGACCCGAAATCAGCCCCGCAGCCGCCAGAAGTAGAGCGTTGGAAAGCTCTCTCTCCTCCAGTGGGGCGCTGTCCTTTGGATAGCGCCCCACTATTTTTTTGTTGCAACGTGTTGCAACAAAGACAACCTCACAATCAATTCCGCTGCGAAAAATTTTTTATTATGTGCTGAACGATTGACGCAAAACAACTCTCTTGCACGTCGCTTGCATTCTGCACGCTGTGTTGTGTTGAGCAAAGCAAGTTGCATTCACGCTCGCTCACTCCGTCGATGTGCCCCACGCGCCCAGCAGGATCGCAAGGTCGCCCCCCGAAACAACGCCATCACCGTTGAGGTCCGCCAGGCATGGCTCCGTCGGCTCCGGACACGATTCCCACGATCCCAGAAGCATCGCTAGATCAAACGCGTTCACGATGCCGTCGCGCGAAATATCACCAACACTGCCGCCGAACGTTTCAAACTGAATATTGTCGAGCGTCAATGTTTCACCAGAGCCGTCGATCGCGCCCTCCCCCACGTTGGAGCTCCAGATATAGAGCCGGCCAATCTTCCCTGACTTACCGAAAATCACACGATTCAGCTCCACCGTCTCAACGACAACCTCATCATCAATCAGCACGCGAACAAGCCCGCCAGGCGTCGCTTCGATCGCCATAGTAAACCGCTCGCCTGGCATCCACGTCGCGCCCGTCTCAAGCACCGCCACTGATACGAATGATCTCCCCAGAGGCTCCTCATCAGGTTCAGGCGCCAGCACGCCAATCGTTCCATCTTCAAGAAGATAGACGCGTGCGTTGAAAACGCCCGTTTCGGGATCCTGCGTGACAAACTGGTACAGATGGCAAAACTGCCCCGAGCAGCCAACATCACCATCCGTCGTGACACGAACATCGAAGCTCAGCCTGCCGAACCCAGCCGGAAACTCCGGGCTCACACCATCAAATCCCTCAATCAGAAGATTCTGACCCAGCAACAACTGCGTGCTCACATGGCGCAGCCCCTGCCCGTCCAGCCCGCTGTCACTGACTACCCAGAGCAAAGGCGCATACTCACTCTGCCAATCGCTTTGTTCAACAAAAGGCGCCGCGCCGCCCGCTGTCTCGTATTGCTCGAACGTCTCCGTGTAAACAACGTCCGCAAACGCGGCCGTTCCGGAGATAAATACCGCAAAGGAAGCGGCGCAAGTGAAAACACGACGAGTCATGTGTGTGTGGTGCATCTTTGTTGCCTCCTTCAAGGAATCAGCACTTTTCCACCAAAGCCGTTTTGACCACCTATGACTTCATATTCATCGCGAATCTCTTCCCAAATAGCGCCCAGGCTGACCGCCGTATGCCGAGGCAGCCACAACTCCGGCCTCCGAACATCGCGCAAGCGCATCAACTGAACAGCTCCGTCGTAAAACGCGACATTGCCCAGTTTTTCACCATCTTCATCAACGCCATGCCGAAAACTCTGAGCCTCCATATCATCACCAGCCGCGTTCAATCCCATCGGATACGCCCGCGTAAAGCCGACATTCCACGCGCCCGTGTCAGCGAAAGCGCCGCCGAATGAGCCCGTAGCCCTAGTGTCGTGATCGATAAACACAAGGCCAGACGCCTGGAAGCGCGTCCCATCAGCGAAAAAGATCTTCATCGCTGGATCACCAATCTGATCAATTCGCGGTCTGTACGGCGGCCGAATGCTAAATGCGCCGCCATTGGGAATCGCAACATCATTTGTATTAAATTCTGACCATACGGCACTTTCCAGATTCCCCCAAAACTCTTTGCTCGCCCACCGCGGACGTTGACTCCCGCCCTCTGGCTCAGGCCACCACAGAAAATCCCGCGCAATCATGTAGCTCGTCGCCAACTGCGGCTGAAAGGCTGTTCCATCAATGCCATTCGGCTCTGTGTTTCCTGCGAACGGCAACGAAACCGCGCCATTCGCCGGATCCGCAAAGACTGCAAGCGGGCCGGATGCCATCAGATCAACATCACCTGGATCAAACTCCGGGTTCATATAGTCCGTGATCGGCGTGCCATTCAGCAATGCAAAACGCTCGTCCCGCCGATCAGGGCGCGGGGACTCCGGTGCGAGATATGTCCACGCCAACGGGCCCGCCCAGTCAAACGGCTGGGTGGCGTCGCCATTCACCTCAAGCGCGAGTCCGTCGGTTTGCGCCCGCCCATCATTCAGAAGCTCGCGCCCGCTGGCAGAAGGCGATCCAACCAGCCAGCCATCATGATCGAGCCTGTACGCCGCAGCCGCCTGCCCGATTCGATGCAGGTTTTCCTGATCCTGCGCGGTCATCCCGTCCCCGCGCGATCCGCCCGCGCCAACCCCAGCAGCGAGCAAGGCGGATCCCAGCGCCGTCACCACAAGGATGGCGAGCGTGTCAAAGAGTGTTATTCCTGAGAGAGCGCGATATCGGTGGGTCATGGAAGAACCTCCCATGGGCTTAAAAGAACAGAGCCTGTAAGCAAGCCCCCACCGTGGGCTTTCACAGTACAGCATACGCAATCTTCGATCGCGCAGTTGCGTCTTCTTATGAATTAATATGTGGTCGAGGTTTTCCCGAACTCAGGTGTCGCTCGTCCGCTCTACACGCACTGACCCCACGCGCCCAGCAGCAGCGCAAGGTCAGCCCCGCTGAGATTCCCATCGCCCGAAAGATCGCCGATGAGGTCGCCAGCGCTCCACGCGCCCAGAAGAAACGCCAGATCAAGCGCGTTGACGATTCCATCGCCATTGAGATCAGCAAAGCAGCCAGCCGCCTCAGGAGCTGAAACAACAACAGTCATATCCGCAGGCGTCCCCGGCGCAAAGAGTGTGATTGTCGCGTCGGCGTCCGTCGGCGCCGCGTCGGCGTCAAACCAGAAGTTGTACAGAGTTGACCAGCGCAGCGCGTTGGCGTTGGGGTTGGCGCCGAAGCTGTCTGTCTCCCAGGTCAGCTCACCGCCCGCAAGCGTCGCTGTCCAGTCCGTTCCGTCATAGGTCACTCCGCCAAGCCCGTCGCCGCTGTGATGATCGACATCGTGAAAGCCGATGCCCGTCACAGTCACACCATCGGGAATCGGAACGGAAAAAGCCCCCGCAGCCCGCTCAGAGTTGAAGTTGGTGACCGCGTACTCATAGCGCCATGTGCCGTCGCCGTTGCCGCTTACTTTATAACCCACCGTAAAGCGTCCATCGCTCGGCACATCAACATGCTTAATCTGCACGCCGGCCTCGAAGCTGATCCACGCGAAGATCGCCTGCTGCTGCTGGCGTGTTGTCCCAGCGGCGCCAAGCGGGAAGTTCAGAAAGAAGCTTTGCGGAATGACGTTGACTTCACGCCAGGACGCGTTGTTGAGCTGATTATTTGAAGCAATGTCCTGCTGATGAATGTATTGGCCTTCGATCAGATAGCGGGCGCCATCAACGGTGAGATCCGTCTCAAGAACCTGAATCCGACCATCAAGCACCCCGGTTCCGGGAGACGCAATCGGCAGCGCCATCTCGCCCGACACCGCGTTCACGCCGGAGCGCGGCCCCAGCCGAAACTGAGTCCCGTTCAGCGCCGCTGAATACGGATCAGAGCACCCGGGATCAAGCCACGGAGGGCACCCGTTGCTCGTGGAAGTACAACTTCCGCATCCATTCTGCTGCAGCGCACAGAATCCGTGCTTAAGCCAGGACATGCCGATCTGCTCAAGCCGACCATCGCTATAGCGATACAGGTTCTGCGCGATTACCGGGTGAAGCTGCTGTTCGTCGGGATCGGGATCAGTCCCGGGAATCCAGTCCAGACGTGCGTCGCCGCCATTGGCGCTGGTTGTCGCGATTGAATACACACGGAAGCCATCGACGGCGCCGCCGGAGGTCCAGTGCTGAACATTGGGAAGATCACAGACCCAGACATCCTGACCCGTCGCACCAAGCCCGCGCTCAGGACTGATGAACTCGGGCCCATCATTCACTCCAAAACCTGGATCAATCGCCGCAGCCTGTTGACGCAAAGCGCCCGCGAGATCGAACTCCCCGAGTTGCTCATGGATTGAAGCCAGCCGAAGCATCGTGGACGCGTCGCCGGGATGATCCTCGACCACATCAGCAAGACCACGAGCGAGCGCGCGCAGAGCGTCGTTATTATCGCCCGTTCCAATCGCCACAACGCTCGAGACTGCAAGCCCAGCGACGACGACACCGATACCCGACAACAATATCCTCTTGATAATCATGGCGATCTCTCCCTCGGTGCCCATCTGTCGCTTCATCGGGTGGACCGACCGGCAACCACAGCAGCTCAGCCTCGACCCGGCGTCCGAACCCATTCTAGTCCACCGATTCGGAAATCCCAGCCCAGATCTCCTCTTCGATGCCGCCATACCCTCCCCTCATCACGATCCCCGCGACCGTTCAGCCCGGCGCATACGGGAAAGACCTGATTTTCCCCCTTTCTTGCCACCCTCAGGCCCTCTAGAGCGTATCCTTAGACCATGCTCCGCGAGTCGGCCTCTGGCGAGTGGCCACCCGTCAGAGGGCGAGAGAGTTTTCGGAACCTCAATCGATATCGATGAGGATTCATCCAATTCACCAGCGTGGCGGGCGGTCCGTTTCTTCGCGGATCCGCTCCAGCGCCAGAAGAGGTCAGAGATCTATGAAGATGCTCATTGCCACAGTTGCTGTGACAGGTCTTTCCACCGCAGCCATCATCGGCGCCACATCAAAGCCGGCGCCACACCTTCCCGTCAGTGAACTCGCGACGCTTGAGGCATACGTCGCCGCTGAGAATCACGCGAACTGCGGCTCAACGCTCGCGATGAAGTACGCCATCGACCAACATATACAGACAATCTTTGCCCCCGACACCGATGACGCAACCGTCGCGCAGGTCAGCCAGATGTTGCACGGCCTCGGCCAGCGCTTCTTCACCGGGCCCCGCTGGGCCGGCGCGCTCGGCACACCCGTCTCACTCACCTACAGCTTCCCGCCCGACGGGCTCAACATCCCCAACGGCATCGGTGAGGGAGCCAACCCGAACGAAATTTTTGCACGCCTGGACTCGCTGTTCGCAAACAATGGCGGACAAGCAGTGTGGAAAGGCCTCTTCCGCCAGATGTTTGACGACTGGGAGGAAGTCACCGGCAACATCTACACCGAAGTCTCAGATGATGGCGCCGGCTGGGGATCCAGCGGCAGCCCCGGACTTCGCGGTGATATTCGCATTAGCATGAAGCCGATTGATGGAAGCTCCGGCGTCCTCGCGTACAACAGCTTCCCCTCCAACGGCGACATGGTCATCGATCGCCAGGAAAACTGGGATTCAACCTCCGCCAACTTCCGCTTCTTCCGCAATACGCTCCAGCACGAAAATGGGCACGGCATGGGCCTCTTCCATGTCTGCCCCGTCGACGGCACCAAGCTCATGGAGCCCTTTATCAATCTCAGCTTCGACGGCCCCCAGCTCGATGAAGTTCGCGCCATGCAGTCCCTCTACGGCGACCCCTTCGAGCCCAACGGCACCAGCGGCACCGCCACCTCTCTCACCGCGCTCGGCCTCCAGGTCAACACGCCCTTCTCACTCGGAACCAATGTCAGCCTCCGCAACTCCAGCGATTTCGACACCTACTCCTTCGACGCCGGCTCTGCATCCACAATCAGCGTCGATGTCACCGTCTCAGGCTTCACCTACAACAACGGCCCGCAAAATGGCAATGGCTCCTGTTCACCCGGCGTCCCACTGGATGCTCTGAGCCAGCAGGATGTCCTCGTTGAGATTCTCAATCCCTCAGGCAATCCCGTCCACACCATTGATGACAACGGATTCGGCCAAGATGAATCAATCGTCGATTTCAATATCCCCTCAGCCGGAACATGGTTTGTCCGGGTCCGCTCTGCCGCCAGCAACGGCGATGTGCAGACCTATCTCCTCGATGTCACCGTCACCGATGACGGGCTCGTCGGCGATCTCAACGGTGACGGCTGCATCGGCGCCACCGACTTCGCCATCCTCCTCGGCTCCTGGGGACCGATGGGCGGCTCTGCTGACCTCGACGGTGACGGCAACGTCGGCTCCAGCGACCTCGCCATCATCCTCGGCGTCTGGGGCAACGGCTGCGGAATGTGATTGACCTCAACCAGCCTCCGTCGCAGCCTTCGTAACTCGCTGCGACAAATCATGATGAGTTTTCCAAACGCCCGTTTCCATCTCCGGAAACGGGCGTTTTCTATTTCACCAACCCAGCATTCCGCCGGCCTGCCAGCCGAATAACAACCTCCACCACAAGCCAGCCTTCCAAAGCAAGCGTCACGCCCGCAATCCCAACCAGCAGCCACTTCCCGTCGGCAACCCACGCCGGATTCCCCTCACCCCCTACAAACGTCTGCCAGATCAGTGCCCACGCCGGAATAACCACCATCAAAACAGTCGGCGCTGCGATGAACCACACCGGCTTGCGCTTCGCGATCAGCCAGCTCGCAATCACAAGAAACGCCAGCCCCGCCAGAAGTTGATTCGTTGCGCCAAAGAGCGGCCAAAGAATCAATCCCCCCTGCCCAGCGTTCGCCAGCGACAAAGACTGCCCCGGCGCCGGAATCGCAGCCAGCACGGCCGCTGTAATGACCGCGAACAACGTCGCCCCATGCACCGTTGCCAGCCACTTGAAGGGGTTCCACCACGCCGCGAGCCGTCGTTCAACCGCGACGCCTGCTTCGCCCGCCGTGCGCAACTCGCCACATTCCGGACACGCGACGCCTGCGTCGAGCCCTACACAGTCGTACCCGCACTTCTCACACTGCGACTCCGTCACCCGCGGCAAAAACGTGCGCGAAAGCTCCTGAATCACATACCGCTGCAGCCGGCACGCGGTGTCCATCGTCGTCCCCGCAAACGACGCCACCAAAACGCCCATCAGCGCCACCGCTACCGACCCCGACACGCCAATCGACCGAATCAGATTCGCAGCCCCATCAACAAACGCCCCAACCTTGGCGCCAAGCGAACCCGCAGCGCCCCAGGATTCGTATTGCTTGTTGAAGGCGAGTTTGCCACGAAGTTCGACTGTCGTGGGTGGCGGGCGATTCACCAACCGCGCAGATCCGTTCGGGGTTGTCACCCACGAACCAATGTTCGCTGTGTAAATTTCATCAATGTAGTTGTCGCTCGTTGGGACTCGCATCATCAGTTCTATGGCGCCGGGCGGACTTGCGCCATGAGCGCCTCTCAAGACTATTAGCGATGTGTCACTAATGGTTCCCGTGGCGATTGTCGGCGAATAAGTCCTGCCGGGCCCAACCTGCTTCGTCACCCCCAGCCCCAACCCCGCAGCACACGCAAGAATCACCAGCGTCGCCAAAAACCCCTCCGTCAGCATGCCGCCGTACCCGATCGTCTGCGCGTCTGTCTCGCTGCAAATCTGCTTGCTCGTCGTCCCGCTCGCAACCAAACAGTGAAACCCGCTGATCGCCCCGCACGCAATCGTGATAAAGAGAATCGGAATCATCGGCGGCGCGCCTTTCGGGTGCAGATTCACCGCAGGCCCGACCATCTCCAATGGCAGCCGTTCAACCTCGCGCACGGTTTGTCCCGCTGCGTTCACTGTCTCTGTCACATCTCCGATTCCGCCAATCGTCGCCGCGACGACCAACCCCGCCACAAGCAGCCCCAGCGCGGACAAAAGCTGCAGCGCATTGATGTAATCGCGCGGCTGAAGCAACATCCACACCGGCAGCACACTTGCCACATAGGCATACGCGAGTAAGCCAATCGTCCACATCCAGATCGGCTGCGCCGCAAGGTAAACATTGAATGCGTGCAACGGCCCCCAGTCCCCCCAGATCACACTCGCATACATAATCGCGAGCGCAACAATCGAAGGCAGCACAATCGATCCGCCCCGCCGATGCACCAACAATCCAATGACAATCGCGAGCGGCGCCTGAACCAACACAGGAAAAATCGCCCCGGGATATTGCTTGAGAACCGCCGCGATGACAAGCCCGAAGATCGCAAGGACAATCCACAATCCCATCACCAGCACCGCAAGAAAAATAAGCCGCACCCGCGGACCCAACAGATCCCCGGCGATGTCCCCAATGCTGCGCCCCTTGTTGCGCACGGAAACCACCATCGAGCCCATGTCATGCACCGCCCCGATGAAGATCGCGCCGATCACCACCCACAAAATCGCAGGAACCCATCCCCACATCACCGCGATCGCCGGCCCCACGATCGGGCCCGTCCCCGCGATCGACGTAAAATGGTGCCCGAAGACGATGGATTTTTTCGTCGGGCAAAAATCGCGCCCATCTTCAAGCTCAACCGCCGGCGTGCGTGCGTCAGCCCGAAGCCCGAAGATTCGCCGCGCCACCCATCGCCCGTATGTGAAATACGCAGCGACAAAGAGCGCCCCAGCAAGACCAGCAATCAGCAGCGCCTGCATACGATTATCTCCAGAACGATCCAGCCTGATCTTATCGCCGGTTTCTTCACGCAGGGGAGGGCCGAAGGAGGAGTTGAGGGAAACTTGTCGCTATCCTTCCTGCCCGCCATGAACGATGTCCCCGCCCTGAAAATGACCGACTTGCGCTTTCGCTACTCGCCAAATGAAGCGTGGGTGATTGATGTCCCTGCCTTCTCACTCGCCCGGAATGAGCAGACGCTCCTCACCGGCGGATCCGGTCGCGGCAAAAGCACACTCCTGCACATCATCGCCGGGCTCGTTGATCCTGTCGAAGGACACGTGCTGATTCATGGCGACGACATCCACTCCCTGCATGGCGCCAAACGCGACGCCCTCCGCGGAGCCCGCATCGGCATGATCTTCCAGACCTTCAACCTGCTCCACGGATTTTCCGCACTCGAAAATGTGATGATCGCGATGATGTTCTCAAACATCCCGCGCAAAGAACACGCCCGCCGCGCCAGCGCGCTTCTCGATCAACTCGAAGTTGAACGCGCCTCTGCCAATCCCGATGAACTGAGCGTCGGACAACAACAGCGAGTCGCCGTCGCGCGGGCCCTCGCCTGCGATCCCGCTCTCGTCCTCGCTGACGAGCCCACCGCCAGTCTCGATCCGGAAAACGCCTCCCGCGCCATCTCGCTCATCCAGGAAGCCTGCGCCCAGCGCGGCGCCGCGCTTCTATGTGTGAGCCATGATCCGGCCATGACTGAGCGCTTCGAGCGGCATGTGAGCCTCGATGAACTCGCCGGCGCCCCCGGAATCTCCAGCACACACACCGAGGAGGCGCGCTGACCGATGGCCCTCACCGACTTCACCATCATCCGCAAAAGCCTCTGCTCGCGATTGTTTTCGACTGTCACAACAATCCTGACGGTCGCGGTCGCGGTCGCGCTCATGCTGACGCTGGTTTCGATGCAGGGCGCGGGCAAGCGGTCGTTCCAGCGCGGCGCCGGGAACATGCACCTGCTCATCAGCGGGGAGGCCAGCCCCCTTGTCGCGGTGCTCAATAGTGTTTTCTACGCCAGAGCGCCGCAGGCCTCCATCGACTGGAAGAAGTTTCAGGAGCTGTCCGATCCCGCCCTTTACCCCTTTTTTGAGTTTGCTATTCCGACGCAGCTTGGCGACAGCTACCGCGGCATGCCCGTCATGGCGACGACGCCCGACTTCTTCACGCAATTTAAACCAGCGCCAAATGAAGACTGGGAACTGACTGCCGGCCGGTTTTTCGATAGATCATTTCAGGTGGTGATCGGCGCTGAGGCTGCGAAGAACTCGGGTTTGTCTGTTGGAGATCACGTTCATCTGACGCACGGCGCCTCTGATCATGGACACGAACATGACGGGTACGAGTATGAAATTGTCGGTATTCTCGCGCCCACCGGATGCGCACATGATCGGGCGCTCTTCACAAATCTCCAAAGCGCGTGGATCGTTCATGCGCACGATCGGCGCGAAAACGCGCATGGGCATGGTGTATCGCCTACGACAGCGGACGACCTCATTGACGAAGATCGAAAGATCACCGGCATCTATGCCCGCGTCTCTACACGCCCGGGGCGCGACTCATCACCGGCGGTGAGTGTCGTTTTTGATCAGTTGCGGCGGGATCCCAGCGTCACCGTGGCGTCGCCTTCCAATCAGATTGCGCGTCTCTTTACGATTGTCGGGAATATCGACATCATCTTCGTGGGGATGGCGGCGGTGGTGATGGTCTCCTCCGGCGTCGCGATCATGCTGGCGCTCTACAACTCGATGGAGCAGCGCCGGAGGCAAATCGCGGTCCTGCGCGTGCTGGGGTGCAGCAAGGGGCGAATCTTCGGGCTGGTGATGACGGAGTCAGCGCTCCTCGGGCTTCTGGGCGCGGGCTTCGGGATCGGACTGGCGGCTCTCGGATCGCAGATTGTGGCGCTGGTGCTCAAGCAACGGGTTGGGATCGTGATTGAGCCCACCCTCGATCTTGAAGCGACACTGCTGGTGACGTTGGGGACGATCCTCCTGGCGACGCTCGCAGGGCTTGCCCCCGCGATTGTGGGCTACCGAACGCCTGTCGCTCGAAGCCTGCGACCGATCGGGTGAGACCCCTCACTGGATCACGCCATGGAACGGCGGAGCCTAGTATCGTGACATACTGGTTGGAATCAGCGGAGGGAGCGCATGAAGATTTTTTGGATAGGTGTGGCGCTGCTTGTGGTCGTGACGGGCGTCGTATTTGGCGTGCGCACACTTTCGTCACCAGACCGCGAGTTTGCGCCAGCGACGACGGGGCGCGACCTGGCGCCTCCTCATGCGCCAGAAACAAACTTGCCCGCTCTCCCCTCTGCTGTGCGCGAACCGGCTGATGAGGCTGACAAACCGGAGGCGACTCAGGAGGCGACCGGCGCAAAGCCTGCTGCTGATACGAGTGTGATCGAGCCGGAGGCTTTGGATGAAGCCGTCACGCAAACTCAGCCAGTCGATTCGATATCGGCGCTCGATTCGATTGTGAACGAGACGCAGGAAGAAATCGCGCCAGTTGAGGCTGAGCCTGAGGAAAGGGCGCTGGCTCAGTTTGATCTTGACGCTTCGCTTGATGACATTCTCAACGAGCTCGCGCCTTTGGAAACCCTGAAATCCACGGAACCTCCGACACCCATCGGGCCCGCGCCAGCTTCCCGAAGCCATGACGGAGAAACCGCACCGCTTCCATCAATGCCGATGGATGATGACACTGCTGGCGAGCCCGGGCCCGACGTGATGGCGCCCATCGAGCAGGCGCTGGCTGAGGTGGACACTATGCCCGAAGCAGCGGCAGCACTGGCAGGGGGCAGGCTTGAACTCGTTGGCGAGGGCGTGGCAGGTTCGCCCTACATTCTCACATGGGAGCTGCTGGTTTCTGCGAAGGAGTCCTATCGCCCGCGGATGGGGCTGACGGAGTTGCCAGCATGGATCGAGCAGCTTGACGGGAAGTATGTGCAGCTGACGGGCTTTCTCGGCGTGCCGATGTTTTCGATGCAGGTGCAGGAGCTGCTGATCATGCGCAATCAGTGGGATGGCTGCTGCATCGGCGTGCCCCCGACTCCATATGACGGCGTGGAGGTGCTGCTGGCGCAGTCCACGACGCTGCCCTCACGAGGGTTCAACTACGGCACAATTGTTGGCAAGCTCAAGATAGACCCATACTTGCGCAACGACTGGCTTCTGAGCCTGTATGAGCTGGAAGACGCCCGTCTGGAGCTTGGGTTTTAGCTACGCGGCGGCGGGCTGGTCAAGGCGACATGGAAAACTTAAGAGCTGCCGACCCCAAGAGCCGATAACCTCTCGTTCGCGTTGTGCTATGCGCATGGCGTGAGGAATGCTCATCGGGCTCAGGGAAGGCGCCCGTCCACAACAGGGTTCGAGGCCTCGGGCTGAACAAAGGAGTGTTCACGATGGCTGACAGGGACGTCGCCGGCGCACGCGAGACGGATCGCCAGGAATTCCTGGCCTGCCTGACGCAGACTGAGCGGCAGGTTCTGGCGCTGCACTACGCTGAGGGGTTGACCGCCAAAGAGATCGCGGTGGTGCTCAAGATGACACAGACGGAGATTCTGGAAATCGTGCAGCTGCTGCGCAATCAAGCACAGCGAGCGATGCAGAAGGTTGGAGCGCAGGAGTTCTCGCAGCCAACGCCATGATGGCGCGCTGACTGGTTCAGCCCACCTCTCTATTCAGTCATTTAAGCGGCGCGTGCTTCAGCCCTTGGACTTCGCTTTGTCCATGCTCTCGAAGTGCTTGTTGTAATCCTCAAGGGGCATCTCTTCGATCTTGGCTTTGCTCGCCGCAGCATCGAGCGATTTGTGCTCGCGGATCTGCTGAACGATGCCGTTGATCTGATTGTTGCGGATGAGTTGGGTGCGCAGCTCTTCAGGGCGGCGGTTGTTGTTGATCGCGAGCTGGGCGATGTAGCCATTCACTTCGGGCTCGGAGACCTGCACTTCATTGCGGCGTGCGACTTCATCGAGAATGAAGAAGAGCTTGAGTTCGCGCACGGCGACTTCATTTGAAGCTGCCCGCAACTCTGCGACATGTGTTTCGATTTCCTGCTCATCCATGCCTCGTTGCATGAGATCGAATCGACGGCGCTCGAGGTTGCGAGTCGCCTGCCGTTCGGTGAGCGTTTCGGGAAGCTCGAAGTCGATGTTGTCGAGCAGATACCTTGCGACCTGCTGACGCAGCGCATTCTGCTGCTCGCCGGTGGCGCGATGATTCAGCCGCTGGGAGATGAGTTCGCGGAGGCGATCTTCACTTTCAATGTTGAGTTTTTCGACGAGTTGGGCAATGGGAGTGGGAATGATGCGATGCACTTCCTTGACTTCATAGGCGATCTCAACATCTTTGCCGCGCACAGCTTCAATTTCGTGCTGATCCGGACCTTTAACCTTGAATGTGAGCTTGTCGCCAGCCTTGGGCTTGCCGGCCTGCTTGGCGAAGTCATCAATCTTGACGCCAAGCGCCATGCCCGAGCCATCTGAATCTTTGGCGGGGATTTGGATGACGGCGCCATCGATGTCGTGGACGGTTTCATCGCCGACGGTCATGACGCCCTGCCCGACGCAGTAGTCGCCGGCTTCAGCGTCTGTGCGCTCTTCGAGATCGCCTTCATTGGTCTGCAGGCGTTTGACCTCTCCGTCGATCATCTCATCAGTGATTTCAATGAGGGGCTTTTTGAGTTCGAGATTCTCAAGCTCCGGGAGCTCGAACTCGGGCGCGATCTCGACATCAAGCTCAAACTTTTGATCGGAGGAGCCATCAAAGACAGCCTCACGAACATCCTTCTCGACCGCGGGGTCGCCGATGACGCGGAGGTCGTGCTCCTTGATGGCGCTTTGGTAGGCTTCAGCGACAAGCTGCTGCTTGACTTCGTCGCGAACGGATTCGCCGAAGCGCTTTTTGATGAGGTTTTTGGGCGCGCGTCCGGCGCGGAAGCCGGGGAGCTGGACCTGATCTGCGAGCCCGTCAAACTTTTCGTTGATGAGGCTTGAGATGCGATCGCGCGATATCTCGAAGGTCATTGTCTTTCTGCACGGTCCAGCGTCTTTGACGGTGCAGGTGGAGCCTTCTGCTACGGCGGCGTCTGTGTCTGCCATCTCAATCTCATCCATTTCGGGGTCGTGGGCGGTGGTCGCGTAGAGGACGATTCGGCGCGAGGGCGGAAAATCGCAACTCCAGCGGAGAATCGAAGAGGATACCGGGTTTGGCAGACGGCGGCCAGAGTACGCCCAAATATGCCGTCCAGAGCTTTTTACGCGATCTGGCTCTGTTGGATAGCCCCTGGCTGCCACCGCAGGTTTTCGCTTTGATGGGTGGATCTCTTGCCGTATGCTGGATTGAGTATGACGCGAGGATTTCTTATGCAGAAGCATGGGTTGAGTTCTGCCGCTGTTCTTGTTGTTTTGGCAGGGTCGACGCGGGCGATTGGGGCGGGGCCGTTTGGGGCCTCGTTCGAGCTTTCGAGTCTCAATGGAGATAATGGGTTCGTTATCAACGGCATCGACCATTACGACCGCAGCAGCCGTTCCGTCTCCGACGCCGGCGATTTCAATGGCGACGGCTTTGACGACATCATCATCGGGGCCCACACCGCTGATCCGAACGGCACCGACAGCGGCGAGAGCTATGTGGTCTTCGGCGGCACCAGCGTGGGCGCGGGCGGCGTCATCGAACTCTCCAGCCTGAACGGATCCAATGGCTTCGTCCTCAACGGCATTGACGCACACGACAACAGCGGCCATTCCGTCTCCGCCGCAGGCGATGTCAACGGCGACGGCGTCGACGACATCATCATCGGGGCCATCCGCGCTGATCCGAACGGTACTGAGTCAGGCGAGAGCTATGTGGTCTTCGGCGGCGCCAGTGTGGGCGAGGGCGGGACGATCGAGCTTTCTTCCCTCAACGGAACCAACGGCTTCGTACTCAACAACGTCGACACGAACGGCTTCAGCGGCTTTTCCGTCTCCGCCGCTGGCGACGTGAACGGCGACGGCGTCGACGACCTCATCATCGGGGCCCCCATAGCCGATCCGAACGGCCTCTTCAGCGGCGAAAGCTACGTTGTCTTCGGTGGCGCAGGCGTAGGTGCGGACGGGACCATCGAGCTCTCCAGCCTCAACGGAGCGAACGGCTTTGTCCTCAACGGCGTCGACGAAAGAGACCGCAGCGGCCGCACCGTTTCCGCTGCCGGCGATGTCAATGGCGACGGCGTTGACGATGTTATCATCGCGGCCCATTTCGCCGATCCGAACGGTTCCTACAGCGGCGAAAGCTATGTGGTCTTCGGCGGCGCAACTGTGGGCGAGGGCGGCGCCTTCGAGTTCTCCTCCCTCAACGGAGCCAACGGCTTCGTACTCAACGGCGTCGACGCGAACGACCTCAGTGGCATTTCTGTCTCCGCCGCCGGCGATTTCAACGGCGACAGCTTTGACGACATCATCATCGGGGCCAACCAAGCCGATCCAAACGGCACCTTTAGTGGCGAGAGCTATGTGGTCTTCGGCAGCGCCAGCGTTGGCGCGAGCGGCGCCATCGAACTCTCCTCCCTCAACGGGACCAACGGCTTCGTACTCAACGGCATCGACTTGCGCGACAGAAGTGGAAGTTCCGTTTCCATCGCCGGCGATGTGAACGGCGATGGCTACGACGACATTATCATCGGGGCTTTAACCGCCGATCCGAACGGCGCCTCGGATAGCGGCGAGAGCTATGTGGTTTTCGGCGGCGCCGGCGTTGGCGCGGGCGGGATACTCGAACTTTCGTCGCTCAACGGAATCAACGGCTTCGTTGTCAACGGTGTCGACGCAGACGATTACAGTGGCGGGTCCGTCTCCACCGCTGGTGACGTCAACGGCGACGGCGTCGACGACCTCATCATCGGAGCCTACTCCGCCGACCCTAACGGCCGTCGTTCAGGCGTAAGCTATGTGGTCTTCGGCAGGCAGTTCGATCCTGCAGATTTGAATTGTGACGGCGTTGTAAACGCCTTTGACCTGGCGATGTTGCTGGGGAGTTGGGGTCCGTGCCCGGCGGCACCGAACGCATGCGCTGCTGATCTTGATGGCGACGGGCTTGTCGGAAAGAGCGACCTGGCACTGCTGCTTGGTTCGTGGGGCTCATAGCGAGTGCAACTTGGGTAATCATATTCCGAAAACACGCGAGGCGAAGTCGTTTGGACATTCTTCGCTGGTCATCGTGCTGAAGACTTTGCCGGTCGCCTGAACGATTCTTTCGAGCGTTTCGGCCATCGCCTTCTTGCTGAGGCCATGCTCATCCCGGGCAGAGCACGATCGCGCTCGATGCTCTACGCATCGTCGAAGAGCGAGCGGGCTCGGGATCGGACCTGGGCGGCGCCCTGGCTGGCGAGTTGTTCTTGCAGCTTTCGGAGGCGGGTTGAGACGCTGGCGTCGATGAGCTGATCGCCGACCTGGAGCTTGAGCCCGCCGACCATTTCCGGCTGGGTGTAGGCGTGCATGACGGGTTCTTTGCCCAGCGCCTGGCGGAGGCGTTCCTTGATTGCATCGAGTTGTTTCTGATCGATCGGGGAGGCGGTGAAGACATCGACCTCGACCCGGCCGTAGCTCTCCTGGAGCAGTTCGTCGTAGGCAGTCGCGATGCCGCCAAGCCTGCCGAGGCGCCCCTTCTCGCTGAGGACGAGCAGGAAGCGCAGCACGATGTCACTCACGCGGCCTTCGAAAATGGCGCGGACAGAGTTGGTGCGGTCTTTATCGGAAATCACGGCCGAGCGCAGGAACTCAGCAAACTGCGGGTTCTGGAGCGTGAGTTCGATGATGGCTTCAAGCTCGCCGGCGATTTCCTCGACGGCGGACTGGCCGCCTTCGCTCTTGGCGAGCTCAAAGACGCTGCGGGCGTAGACCTGAGCGACTGCGTCGGATTGTGTATCGAGGGAAGACATAGGCGGCGGTGCTCTTGCTTCGCTGGAGGTTGAGTGAACACTCAGGCGCGGGCGACGGACTGGAACTCATTGAGCGAATCATCAACGAGACGCTGCTGATCCTCGGCGTTCAACTCGCGCTCGAGAATCTTTGAGGCGACGGCGGTCGCGGTGGTCGCCATCGTGGTGTAGATCTCTGAGATGGCGGCGGTCTTGGCTGCTTCGATGTCCCGCTGAGCGCGATCGCGGAGGGCTGAGATATCCGCTTCGGTCTTGGAGCGGAGCTCGCCGGCGAGCTTGATGGCGTCGAGCTTGGTGGCGTCGATGATCTTGCCCGCCTCGGTGCGAGCCTCCGCGAGTGCTCTTTCGTACTGCTGGAGCGCGGCGTTGGCCTGCTTGCGGGCCCGCTCGGCGTCTTCGATCTCGGTGCGAATCTTCTCTTCGCGATCGCTCAAACCTTTTACGATGAGAGGCCAGGCCTTACGGCGAAGCACTTCAAAGGCGAAGCCGAAGACAACAATCGCTGCGATAAAGGGCACGATGCGAAAGGCAACCGGATTGGAGACGGCTGCGTGCCCATCGCCATGCTCTTGGGCGGCGGGGGCGGCGGCGTGTTCATCTGCGCCGTGACCCTGCGCGTGTGCGGGGGCGCCGATGAAGGTGACAGCGAACCCGAGCAGGAACGCGATGAAGAGTCTGGATGCAAATCGCTTGGTCATGTCATCTCTCGCTAGCGGAAGTCCGCGGCGGAACAAAAAACCAGCCGCGCCACCGATGATGGAGCGTCCGAGCGCGCCTCCAACCGGAACGCCCGAACACGAAGCAAACTATCGACGCGCTTAGATCAGGAAGAGCGCCAGCAAGCCAACCAGAACAGCGAAGAGCGTGGCGCCTTCGATGAGGGCGGCGGTCAGAATCATGTTTTGCGCGATGACGTTGGCTGCTTCAGGCTGGCGGGCGATTGCTTCGCAGGCGCTGCCGCCGATGCGACCGATGCCCGGCCCGCCGCCGACAACCGCGAGGCCGCACAGCCCTGTCGCGATTCCCTTGCCCAGTGGCTTGAGATCGAGAGCGGCGCCGGCGAGGTCATTGCCTTGGGCGGCCATTGCGCTGTCCGCAGCGAACAGCACGAGGATGGCGAGAGCGAGTGTGAGGTGAACGGCCTTCTTCTTAATCATCTCTTTCAAACTCCGAGTTGGGCGCCGATGTGTTGTTCGGCGCCTGATTGTTTCTATTGCTATAGGTCTATCGCGGTCATGGCCGCAGGATTCATTGTGTAATTTGTCAGTGAGCGCCGACAGGCACGGGCTCGGCGCCGTGCTCCTCGTGGGAATCGTCATGGTGATGGGTGGTGAGTTGGGCGATGAAGACTGCTGTCAGGAACATGAAGACGAACGCCTGGATAAACGCCACAAGCAGTTCGAGAAATGTGAGCGCAAAGGCTGCGATGACTGCGGCGATCGTGATCGGGGCGCCGCCGAAGACGCCCAATCCTTCCAGCCCCATTTTTGTAAACATCAAAAGCGTTGCGAGTAGCGTGTGCCCTGCGACCATGTTGGCGAAGAGTCGAACTGCGAGCGCGAAAGGCTTGATAAACGTGCCCATAATCTCAACAGGGATCATGATCGGAGCAAGCATGAGCGGCGCCCCACCGAGAAAATGCGTCGCCCACCCCTTGATTCCGCAGCTGCGCAGGCCGTTCACTTGAATGATGATGAACGCGATGATCGCGAGCCCTGCGGTGATCGCGATATTGCCCGTCGCCGTCCCGCCGACAATCGCCCAGTGCGCATCTCCGAGGACGAGCGCGCCGAAGAGATGCTGAACGTCCAGGAGCGGCACCAGGCCGAGGAGATTGTTGATGAGGATGAAGAAGAAGAGCGTCCAAAGATAAGGAATGAACTTATCGGTGTTCTCGCCAAGGAGCGGACGGACAACTTCATCGCGGATATAGAGGCATGTGACCTCGATCATCTGCGCCAGCTTGCCCCGCGCCAGGTAGCGATCCACTCCCTGTGACTCCGGTCCTGTCGCGATGGAGCGGGCGGCGGACATCATCACCCACACTGTGATCACAGCGGCGAGAATGAGTGTGCCTGTGTGAAGCGTAAACGCCCACAAGCCGGAGCCGAAGAGCTCGACATCGACGACATGGTCCAACGGGTTGTCGGCTGCCAGGAGCAAGAGGCTCTCCATCGCGTCAGCGTTCCTTCGCTACATCGGGGTCGCGTGTTGGCGCGCCGGCGGCGCGCCTTACATGAGACGAGAAAACAACAGATTCCGCCGCCAGGGCTGCAAGATATGCCGGGATGGCGACCAGCCCGAGCGTGACCGGCTCGGGGCGGGCCGCGAAGTATAACGAGACAAGCAGCACCAGCACAGCGGCAAAACAGACGCCTCGTCCGGCGAGCCAGATCATGGGCCAGCGACCCAGCGGACGGGCCTGCCACGGCTTCATTGAAAGTGTCCCCAGCGCGAAGGCGAGGAAGACCGCGATGGCGGAATAGGGAATCGCCGCAGGGCTCCGCTCGGGGAACCGAGCGATGATCGGCCACGCGATCAGCCCCACCACGACGACCGCAGCCAGCACCATCAGCAGCAGGCGGGCTGTCGGGGCGCGGATGACGGGGCCCACATCCAGAGAACCCATAGGCGACGCCGGAGATGGGGGCGGAGAGGACGCCGGCGCGTCGGCTGGTTGGCCGTGTTCATCAGGCATCGCTGCCGCTCTCCTTCTCGTGCTCTTCCCACTCCTCCCAGTCGCGATCCCAGGATTCAGACCTGTCCCCCTCAGCCTCATTCCAGGTGTCGGAGTCTTTCGGCAGAGGCTGGGGGTGCTCAATGTGGATTTCCGGCGTCGTGCGGATGATCTGGTAGGCCTTTCTCAGAAAAGTCGCCCCGCCGCCGGCAAAACCAAGGACCGCTCCTGCGATCAGAAACCAGGGGCCGGTCCCGAGCCAGTAGTCCATAAGCCAGCCGAGGAGGGTCATCCCGATCAATGCGGTGACCAGTTCTGTACCCATCGAGCTCATCTGCCAGACTGTCAAACGAGGTGGCGGCGCGGGGGCATGTGGATTTGGATTGTCAGTGTCGATGGTCATCAGGGAATCAGCCTCAGCGTGAAAGGGGCGAGTGTAAGTGCTTGGCTGCCTCAGCGTCTGCCTTCGGCGGACCGGTGATAATCACAATCGGACGGGAGAAGCGACGCCCAGAGGCCGATGAAGCAGGCTGAGAGAGCGTTTGCGCTCTCGTGGCCCTCACAGCGCGCCTAGAACAAGTGTGGAGTCCGACCATGGCGCTGAAAATCAGCCAGGACCATCAGAGGTTTCGCCAGATCGTCAAGGGGCGCATACGCCGTGACCTCAAGCGCTTTCTCAGCCGGGGCGAGCTGATCGGCCGCGAAGGCAAACGCCTCGTTTCGATCCCCGTCCACGATGTGGACATGCCCACGTTCCGCTACGGCCCCAACCAGGGGAGCGTGGGCATGGGCGAGGGCGAAGAGGGGCAGGCCGTCGGCGAGCCGGGCCAGGGATCAGGTGACAACACCGGAGGAGAACAAGCAGGTCGGCACCTCTTTGAAGTCGATGTCTCGCTGGAAGAGCTTGCAGACATTCTCGCTGAGGAGTTGCAACTCCCGCGCATCCAGCCCAAGGGGCAGCACCATCTGACCACGGTGCGCGACAAGTACTCCGGCATTCGCAGCGCCGGGCCGGACTCCCTGCGGCATTTCAAGCGCAGCTATCGCGAAGCGCTCAAGCGTCAGCTCATGCTCGGGCTCTATGACCCTGCGAATCCCGTGATTGTGCCGATCCGTCGTGATCTTCGATATCGAAGCTGGAACGAAACCAAGGCGCCGCACTCGAACGCGGTGATCATCTACATGATGGATGTCTCGGGCTCGATGGGCGGCGAGCAGAAAGAGCTTGTTCGTTTGGAAGCGTTCTGGATCGACACCTGGCTTCGTCGCAACTACGAGGGCATCGAAAGCAGATACATCGTGCATGATGTTGCAGCGAAGGAGGTGGACAAAGAGGCGTTCTACTCGCTGCGCGAAGATGGCGGGACGCGCATTTCAAGCGCCTTTTCATCCTGCAAGAAACTGCTCGAAGAAAAATACGATCCCAACATGTGGAATGTGTACCTGTTCCACTTCTCCGATGGCGACAACTCATCGGAGGCGGACAATCGCCAGTGCGTTAAGATTCTTAATGAAGACCTGCTGCCGGTGTGCAATATGTTCGGCTACTGCCAGGTCGCGAGCGCCTACGGCAGCGGCAACTTTATCAATGTGCTCCACGAAGCGTTTCCGGAAGGCAGGCCCACCGCGCCGGCGCCATGGCACGACAAAGGCCCGGTGCTCATTACGAGCCGGGTGAACGGCAGAGACGACATCATGGATTCTCTGCGAACGTTCTTCACGCCGGGCCGGTGATGTCAAATAGAACTACACGCAGGGACGCTGCTGCTTATGAGGCGCCCCATGCTCCAAGCAAGAAGCCCAGATCGAACGCGTTAACAATATTGTCGTTGTTCAAATCTGCGGCGCAGACCAGCGGTGGATCCGGGCAAGCGCCCCAGCTTCCGAGCAGGATCGCAAGGTCCGCCCCGCTCAGCACGCCATCACCATTGAGATCGCCAAAGAGAGTCGCTGCGACGACAACGAAGTTGACGCGCGTCGCTTCATAACGAATTTCAAAGTCGAGCCCTTCCGGAGGCGTCGGCATTTGAACTTCGCTGAACTGTCCCGCAATGGTCGCGGCGCGCACGAGCGAAATTGAGTTCCCAACCACGGGTGTGAAGGCGGGATTAAGCGTGATCGTCACACGTCCATCGAGTTGGCATGACCCGGTGACAAAGAGCTGGTCATGTTGGGCGCCCGCGTTGATGCCCGCAATCTGAAGAGGGAGCCCTCCGGTTGTTGTCTGTTCATAGTCGCCGAAGACCACGAACACTTCTGTCCCAGGCCCCGGGCTCAGGCGCCCTGCATTGGTGACCAGCGTCGCATCGATCGCACCGTCACCTGTTACAAAACCACCACGGCCGATTTCGACAGTCGCTGCGGAAATTGACGCGTCTGACGTTAGAAACAGAGAACCTCGCTCATCAGCAGCCCCACGTTCAGCTGGCGCCTCGTCGTCACTCCGCACGAAGGCATCTGGCGCGATGACGATCGAACCTGAGGCTGTCAAGTCCGTGTTCTGACCCGACACAATCACTGTGCCGGTTGAGCTGAGCGCATTTGCAACAATCAGGTCGCCTCCGACAAGAAGCGTCGCGTTATTGCTCACATCAAGCGTGCCTGTTCCACCATCGCCGACGACAACGTCCCCAGCACAGTCCCACACAACATTGTTGCCAGCCAGCGTGAGATCACCGCTGCTGCCAGCGAACCCCCCGATGCTTGTTGATTCACACGCGATTGTTCCGGCGGCGCCGGGGCCGACATTCACGACTGCGGTGTCGGTGCTGAAGAAGCCGATTCGCACGGACGTTGGATCGGTCAGCGTCCATGTGAACCCCGCGAGGTTGATCGCGAGCACATCGTTGCGCACTACAAATCGTTCGATGAAAACCGCCTGCGAAAAGGTCACGGTGTAGGCAGCGGCGCTGTTGAACTCCGCCCGATCCATCGCCCCTGGCGCGACGCCCCCGGCCCAATTTCCAGGAGCGGAAAAAAGACCACCTGCAGGGTTCACCCAACTGATCGTGTCGCCGCGCACGGACGCAGCGCCAAATGAAGCGACAGCAAGCCCCACGGCGAGCAACAAGATGGGCGCGGACAATCGGTGTGGCATTCTAATTCTCATAGTCATTGTGCTATACGGATGAGACGGGGCAATGGATCCCTCGATGGTAGGCAAGCTATTTTACAGGCCTGAAAAGTGGTTCTCGGGCGTCCTGCACATGATCCACCGCCCCATTCACCAGACCCCGCTGCCTATAGAGACCCTGACGCATCAAAACGAGACTTTCAAGGATCAAGAACGTCCCGTGGCTCGATCGCAATCCAGCGCGAGCGATAGTCAAATGTGACTCGCTGACCTTGAAAGAAACCAAGCCCGATCAACTCCGGCCCCTCGCCGAAGAATACCGCAGGGGTATTCACGCTGTAGCTCTTTCCGAGGCGTGCATCCGTCGAAAGGCGCGACCGCCGCACAAAGTAAGAATGTCTGAATGTCATCGTCGGCGTGGAATCTGTCGTGATGGGTTTGGACAGTGGAAAGTCGTAGCTCTCTCGCAAATGGAGCACGCCGGGAAACCCCATGTCAAGGATCACCGGAATAACACGCCCTTCAATCTCAATATCTATCTCCGGCAGCCCAATGTTATCCACACGGAACGCCATCGTTTCTTTTGGCGATGGGCTGTCGCGCTGCGTCACACTCACAGCGCCGATTCCGAAACCAACGTCAAAAACAACCCGCATATTTTCAAACTGAGGCAGTCCAATGATTCCATCAATCTTCGGCCGAACTTCAACATCGCCAATCCGGATCGTTGGTTTACTCAGAATGGGGTCCATGTCCAGCGGAACGAATGGAACATCTTCGAGCGTGACACCGTTGAAGAAGAGAGCCTCCAGTCGAAGCCCGCTCCGATCGCGCTGCGAAAGCGCCTCGATAATCTTCGGATCGAGAAAAAGAGCATGTGATCCCGTATCCACGACAAGATGAAGGAACGCTCCATTTGCTGTCCGCGCCTTGGCTATAAAGACGCCGCCGATGACCGGGGAGCTCTGGCCAATGACCGCCACCTCGGAAGCTGTGAATTTTGTTCGACCAGGCGCCAGATCACGCGCGGATGCACATCCACCGTTCACAATAGAGGCAACGCCAATGATGATCGCAAGAATCAAAGCCGGGGCCTGAACCATATTTCACAGCCTACCAAGCTGTTTCGATTAACCGCTCCAACTACTTACTTATCCTCGTTCCTTACACCCATCCCCGACCGGTCCGGCGCGCTTGGGCGTTTGGGCGGCTTGTAGCCGTTGCGTTGAATCTCGCCCAGCAGATGTTCGACACCCGCTTCGAGCTGCGGGTCTTCACCCTTCGCCAGGGCGGTTGGATCGTCAATGACCTGAATATCCGGGTCGACGCCGTGCCCTTCGATGCCCCACGTTCCATCGGTTTCGTAAAACCCGAACGTTGGCACCGCGGTGTAGCCGCCGTCGATCAACGGGGGGTTTCCTGAAATGCCGACCAGCCCGCCCCATGTGCGCATGCCGATGAGCTTTCCGAGGCCGTTGTGCTTGAAGAGCCAGGGGAACATGTCTCCACCCGAGCCCGCGAGCCCGTTAATGAGCATCGCTTTGGGTCCCTGATGGGAGTCGTACGGCCAGGGCCAATCCTTGCCGTCACGCCGGGCCCAGTAGTTGGTGCGCGGACGGTTGAGCAGTTCAATAAAGCGATCGGGGATTTGCCCGCCGCCATTCCAGCGCTCATCAATCAGGAGCGCCTCTTTGCCAATCTGGCCGTAAAACTGCCGGAACAACTCGTTCTGCCCCTGAATCCCGGTGTTCGGCACATAGATGTAGCCAATCTTGCCATCGGACATCTTCTCGACTCGGCGGCGATTGTCTTCCACCCACGCGCGATAGCGCAGCCCAACTTCCGAAGACATCGGTTTGATCGTAATCTCGCGCTCGTTGCGCGCTTCCTCATCGCCAGAGAGCGCGCTTGCGACTGTGATTGTCGTGTCCTGCCCCGCCATGCCGACAAATGCGGCCCAGGGATCTTGCGATGTATCCATACGAACGCCATTGACGGCGATCAGATAATCGCCTTCATCAACGTCGATCCCCGGCTGGCTCAACGGACCGCGCGCGTCAGAATCCCATGGCGCCCCGTTGTAAATGCGCATGATTTTGTAGGCGGAAACCGTTTCTCCGCGATCGCCGCGATCGCGCACGAGTTCAAAGTCTGTGCCGAGCATTCCCACGTTCTTTGATGGCTGCGATTCAACATCGCCGCCGAAGTAGTAGGCGTGCCCAACGTTCAACTCTGCAATCATTTCACCAATGATGAATGAAACATCCTCCCGGCTGGAGGCGTCTTCGAGCATCGCGCTGTATCGACGGCGCATCTCGTCCCAGTCCACGCCGTGCATGTTTGAGACGTAGAAGAAATCTCGATGCCGACGCCATGCGTCTGTGAAAATCTGCTTCCATTCCTCACGCGGGTTGATGCGCTTATCCAGCTCCGTGCGCAAAGGCGTGCCAATCGACTGCCCCGCTGCGGCGCTGATAATCCCGTAGCGATCACCCTGCGCCACCAGCAGCTTCTTTCCATCGGCTGAAACATCAAACCCACCTACACCTGCGATGACCGTCTTCTCTTCGGGCTTCTCGTTGGTCACATCGACAAGCTTGATCGCGGGCGGCGCGCCATTGCCCGCCCGGACATACAAGAGCTGACCCTTGTCATTGGAAGCGAGGCTGAAGAATGAACCTGAATCAACGGGAACTTCCATCCCGCGGCTCTCGAATCCTTCGATCTCAATTTCGACCGGCTCGTCGCTCTTCTTCGACGAATCCCCCACTGCTTCTGCGTCGGGCTTTTCATCGGTCTTGGTCGCATCCCAGGCGCCGGAGACGTCCATTTCAAGAATTTCCCACGTGCCTGAGAGCTTGTCCCCGCCTTCGAGTTTGCCCGTGAGCTTTGTCGTCACACCTTCGCGCGAGCGCATCGCGGTGAACGCGCCCGACTTCTCGTCAAATGTCACCGCGTCGTAATCCTCAGTCTGCCCAAGCGATGTGCTGGCGCCGGTGAACGAGCCATCCTCATGCGCGATGATCGTCATCGTGAACTCAAGATCATCATCGGGAAGCCCGACCTGGCTCAGCCCGTGCGCAACGCCCTCCCACACGCCATGAATCGGACTGGCTGGCTCAGCGTTATCGTCGTCGCTGTCCTCGTCGTCGTCATCATCCTCTTCCGCTTCGTCATCACCTTCATCTTGTTCATCGTCATCGCCATCTGCTTCATTATCCCAGGTCTCTTCATCGCTCTCGATTCCCCATGGATATTCAACATCATTCGTCAAGGGAACAGCGATCAGCTTGCCCGTCTGTGCGTAGACAAACGTCGAGCCAACATCCTCATACTCCGGCGATGTAAAGTCACGATTGGATGCGTAGTAGATGTAATCACCCTTGCGGCTGAACACCGGGTTGTAATCACGGAAAAACCCGCTCGTCGCACGATGCTTCTCATCATTGTCCGTGTCAAAGAGAAACACTGCACTCGTCAGCCCGTTGGGCAGCGTCTTCGCATATGTCAGCCAGCGCGAGTCGCCCGACCAGCTCACGTTCGGCTGGTTCGCCCATGCGTCGCGGTCGATCGTCTTCATCTCGCCGCTCTCTGCGCCCACGAGAATGATCGCACCGGCTTTGTCCGTAATCGCAAGTGTCTTTGAATCCGGCGACCACACCGCCGAGAAGTAAAACGTCTTGCTCCCGTCAGTCAGCTGCCGGGCTTCGCCCTTGCCGTCTGACTGCGCAACATAGAGCTCATACTCGCCGTCAGCGTCGGAAAAATAGGCGATCCATCTTCCATCCGGGCTCCACGCCGGCGAACGATCCGCGGCGCCGGAGGAATCCGTAATGCGCCGCACCGGCCCCTTTTCAGCTGGAACTGTAAAAATGTCCCCGCGCGCTTCAACCACCGCGCGTTTTCCCGTCGCCGAGATTCCCCCGCCCTGAATATTCTCGCCCGCGTCAACAACCCGCTCTCGAATCTTGGGCTTCGAACCCGGGATGCGAATCTCAACCGCAGTCGTCGCGCCCGTCTTCAGGTCCAGCAGGAACAACTGTGGCCCGCTCTGGAGAATAATCTCACCCTGACCGTCTGCGCCGGGCCCCATCGCAGGAAACTTCACGTCGTAATCGCTGAACTTTGTGATCTGTTCGCGTTCGCCTGTCGCGCTGTCATACGCCCAGATATTCAATCGATGCGCCGAGCCGCTGTCTGAAAGGTAGTACACCTTTTTCCCGTGCCACATCGGGAACGTGTCTGTTCCCTCCCAATCGGTAATGCGCCGTGACTCATAGCTCTCAAGGTTAAAGAGCCAGATGTCTGTCGCCATCCCACCGCGATACCGCTTCCATGTTCTAAAATCGCGTGAGTGTGGCGTATACGCCAACCACTTCCCATCCGCGCTGATCGCGCCGTTGGCGCCATAGGGGACCGGCAACTGCTCCGGCGCCCCACCCTCAGCGCTCACAGTGAAGAGCTGCGTCTGCCGAGACAAACCCGCCAGCCCATTCATAAAGAACAGCACGCGCCCATCGGGCGTCCAGTCCGTCGGGAACTCAACAGCGGGATGATGCGTCAGCCGCGCCGCGACGCCACCATCAATGGGAATCGTGTAGAGATCGCGATTGCCTTCGTAGTTGCCCTGAAAGACGATGGTCTTGCCGTCAGGGCTGAACCGCGGGAACAAATCCTGCCCCGGCGGGCTCGCCAACGGTGACGCCGCCCCGCCTGTGCGCGGCGCCAGCCACAAACCATTCGCATATCCAAACACGATGTGCGTAGCGCTCACATCGGGATACCGCAGCATCCCCGCGTGCGGCATCGTTTCCTCCGCCTGCGCAACTCCACCGCCAAGCGACGCCATCAGCGCCGCAACAATCAACGAAAACAGAGCGGTTTTCATTTTCTCTATCTCTCCCGATTAACCTATTTTATACGAGCGCGCGGTCGCTCAGCCTCGCTTATACCACGAGGCTCGGCCATTGTTGACGCCAATTCCTGAAGAGAATCACGAAGGTCGATTTCTGCAACCCAATGGCAAGACGAACCGCCAATCAAGGCGCCCTCACTCCGGGCTGTGCATTGCTCGCGCGCCGCGCGGCGCCTTCGGATCGCGCCACTCCACCTCAGGGCCACCGTCCCAGAGCATCTCCAGGTCATAATGCGCCCGCGCGTTTGGCTCAAAGATGTGCGCCACCACATCAATAAAGTCCGCCACCACCCATGTGGACGCTTCATTCCGATTGCTGCGGAACGTCGCCTCCCCCATCTCCTCAGCAGCCTCCTCCGCACTTATCGCTGCGGTGCGAATCTGCCGATCACTCGTGCCCGATCCGATCACAATGTAGCTTGTCACCTGGCTCAGTTCGCGCACATCGAGCACAACGATGTGTTCGCACTTTGCGCCATCCAGCGCCCGCGCCACAGCGATCGCAACCTCACGCGCCCGAGCCTGCTGCTCTTCGCTCGTTTTCGAAATCACCAGCCTAGCCGTCTCCCGCTCCGTCATTATCTTCCCCGTTAGACGCCCTGCCTCCACACTCACTGTAGGCCGATCAGGTCGCCCACCAATGGTCCATACTTCACAATCAACCCGGCGAACACAACCGAAACAATCGAAATCAGCTTGATAAGGATATTCAACGACGGACCTGATGTGTCCTTGAACGGATCACCCACGGTGTCGCCCACGACGGTCGCTTTGTGATCTTCTGAGCCCTTGCCGTAGACAATCGTGTCGCCCGCGCCGCGGCTGACGAACTCCTTCGCCCGCGATCCGATCGCCTCACGCACCTCTTCGGGAACCTTCGCGCGCGCTTCTGCGCTCGACTCAAAATCATTCGCAGTAATCTTGCCAAACGATTCAAGCATCTTCTTCGCGTTGTCCCAGGCGCCGCCGGCGTTCGCCATGTAGATCGCCAGCGCAAAGCCACATGTCAGCCCGCCCGCCAGCATCCCCACAACGCCGGGAACATCAAGCAGTAGCCCGACCAGAAGCGGCGTGACCAGCGCCAACATCGCTGGCGCCACCATCTCACGCTGCGCGCTCGCGGTCGAGATCACAACGCACTGCGCATAATCCGGATACTCAACGCCCTCGTGCTCCACCTGCTTGGGCCACTGCATCGGATCAGCGATCTGCTCCTCGCTCATCCCGTTCGCCCGGAATGCCTCGCGCATCTTCGCGAACTGCCTGCGACATTCCTGCATCATTGAGTTCGCTGCGCGACCCACCGCGTCCATCGTCATCGCACAGAAGAGGAACGCGAGCAAGACGCCGATGAACATACCTCCCAAGGCGCGCGGATTCATCAGCGTGATGTTGTAAAACCGAAGGATATCCCCAAGCTGCGCATTTCTTGCCGCGAGCGCTTCGAACTCAATCTCTTCGCTGTGATTCTCATAGGTGACCGTCCCAGTCAGCACGACCCGTCGGCTCACCCCAAGGCGATGTGACAGCGGCGGAACGTGCCCGCGATCTTCAATTGAATCCGCGATCTCCGGCGGATCAAACTCCACCACGCTCAACATCGAGCCGACCGCAAGGTCTTCGTAATCCTTCCGATCGGCGCGAGCAAGATCAATCAGCGCTGCGTCAACGATTTTGTCCTGACTATCGCTCTCGGGGATCACCATCGCAAAGCGACCGTGCCCCTGGTATATGGCGTACGCGCTTGAGCCCGCCTCCTCAGTGTTCGTCACCAAAGCGGTTTGCTCATACGCCACAGCTTGTGTTGAGAGCTGCGTTTTGACGATCTGGATATACGCTGCAAACAACGCCAACGCCGTCAGCGCCGCTGACCCAATCGCAAATCCCTTGCCCGTCGCCGCCGTCGTATTCCCCAAAGAATCAAGCATGTCCGTCCGCTCGCGCACATGCGGCGGCTGACCCGTCATCTCTGCATTTCCGCCTGCGTTATCCGCGATCGGCCCGTATGCGTCCGTCGCGAGCGTAATGCCCAGCGTAGAAAGCATCCCCACCGCCGCGATCCCCACGCCATACAAACCCATCAGGAAGTTGTCGTTTCCGCCTGCGAATGTAAAGGCTGCAATGATCGCAATCACCACGGTCAGGAGAGGCGCCCAGGTGCTCTTCATCCCCTCCGCGATGCCTGAGATAATCACCGTCGCAGGCCCGGTGATCGCCTGATTTGCAATGCGCTTCGTTGGCGGATGTTCATAACTGGTGTAGTACTCCGTCGCGTGCGCAATCACCAAGCCCGCTGCCAGGCCCGTGATGATCGACAGCCCCAGACGCCACCACAAAATCTTGAATCCGCCGATCAGAGTTGCCTCCGAATCAAACAGCATGAACAGCAAGCCAAGTGCCGCGAGCGCGATCAAACCCGACGCCACATACACGCCGGCGTGCAAGCCTTGCAGCAGCTGCGCAAAGCTCGCGCCCTCCTTCGCACGAACTGCAAAGATGCCGATGATCGAACAAACAATCCCCGCGCCCGCGATCGCCAACGGCGCCGTCGCCAACTTCAGCGCCAACTCGCCACCTTGCATCGACGTGGTCGTCAAGGAAAACGCCGCCGCCGCTCCCAGCGCCATCGTCGCCAGGATTGATCCGTAGTACGACTCATAAAGATCCGCGCCCATGCCGGCGACATCGCCAACATTATCGCCAACGTTGTCCGCGATCGTCGCTGGATTCCGCGCATCATCTTCAGGAATGCCCGCTTCAACCTTGCCCACAAGGTCGGCGCCGACATCCGCTGCCTTCGTATAAATGCCGCCACCCACACGCGCAAACAGCGCCTGCGTCGAGGCGCCCATTCCAAAGCTCAGCATCACCGTCGTCAGCGTGCGAAGATCCCCATCCAGCCCGATCCCGAGCAGCGTGTCCTCAGGAAGCGAGTTCAGCAGGAAGAACCAGAACGAAACATCCAGAAGCGCAAAGCCGACCACGACCATTCCCATCACGGCGCCGGATCGGAACGCAACCTTCAACCCATCGTTCAGCGAATCCTTCACCGCCGCCGCTGTCCGGGCTGACGCATTCGTCGCCATCCGCATCCCAAACCACCCGCACAACCCCGAGAGCAAACCCGCAACAGGCACGCCCAGCACCGTCAGCCATTCCTGCAGCCCCAGCGCCGCCATCCCCGCCAGCGCCAACACCAACACGACGAACACCCCTGCAACCACCTGATACTGCCGCACCAGGTAGGCCATCGCGCCGTCGCGCACCGCTTGCGCGATGCGGATCATCTCCGTATCGCCCTCCGAGTGCGACATCACTGCGCGCGAAAATATCAGCGCGGTGATCAGCGCCAGCACAGCGCCCAGCGGCGCGAGAAAATAAGGCAATGGAAGGTCTGACATCTCGGCTACCGTCAGCGTCATTGTGTCGATCACGTCTGCGTGCTCCTGCGTGGCGTCGCCACGAACGCCCCAAAGGGCGCGGACAACAACTACCTGCGTTTGGACTTCGTCTACAAAATGTTCCGTGTTTCATAGCCCGACTCTTCACACACACACGCGAGCCGGGCGCCCCCCTCAAAATCAACCAACAACCAAACCGAAACGGCCTGATCAAGGCGCAAAGCAAAGAACGCGGCGCCTCCCACGTTTATCATCTCTCAGCTGGCCGGACGCCCCTCGAACACCTTCTCGCGACGCTTCACACCCTTGCGATTTTCGCGACGCTTGCGCTCAGATGGCTTCTCAAAGAACTGCTTCCGCTTAATATCCTTCGTCAGACCTTCCTTCTCACATAGCTTCTTAAAACGACGAAGCATCTGCTCGACAGATTCATTGGCCCGGGACTTGATACGAATCGCCATTGCTGAACGGTTCCTGTTTCACTTGATTCTGGGATCCGGGACGCCTCCCGGTGGGTCGGGGAGTATGGCTGCCCCCCACCCAAAAGGCAAACGCCAATCCCCATTCAACCCCCACCACCACGCTCTGCACCCCCCGACCGAATCCCTCCGGGCGAGGGCTACCATCAAAGCACCATGCTTCTTGTCGACGCCTTTAACGTCCTCCATGTCACCGGCGTTCTCCCACCCGATCTCGCCGGCCTCGATCTCGGCGCCCTCGCTGCACTTATCGGACGCAGCCGCTTCGCCTCCATCGAGGCCCGCCTGATCTGTGACGGCCCCACCAAACCCCTCTGGGACAACCACGCCCACGACCAGCCTATCCCTCAATCAGTCCAGGTCTGCTTCGCCGGCCCGGGCAAAGACGCCGACTCTCTTATCGAAAAGCTCATCCGAGACAATACGGCGCCGCGCCGGCTGCTCATCGTCAGCACAGACAACCGCATCCGCACCGCCGCCCGCCGCCGCCGATCACGCTGGCTCTCCAGCGAAGCCTTCCTCCGCATCCTCGCTGTCGATCACACTCGCCCCCGCCCCCGGAATCCCCCTTCCAGCCAAGCCTCCCCCCACCTACTCCCGTCTAGTGAAACTCTCCCCGAAGCCGACATCCAGCACTGGTGGGATGAGTTCGCCATCGAAGAAGCCGGCCTCGCCGACATCCCCGCCGCCCATCCGCCAAAGCCCGATCCTCCCGCCGACCCCGACCCAGCCGCCGACGCCGACGCAAACCCAACCGACTCCTCACCAACAAAGCCCGCCATCGACAGTTCCTGCCCCAACAAGAACGACATCGACAACGACAACGACAACGACGACCCCATCATCCGCCAGGCCCTCGAAGAATGGCCCGATCGCCTGGATCCCGAAGACCTCGACATGCGCCGCTGGCTTAAAGACGAATAGGCTAATCATCAGAATGTGCTGCGATCTCTAAATGAAACTCGGATGAAATGCGTTGAGCTTCAGCGATCTGCTCCGGAGTCATCAACTGCTGAATCTCTTTTCTTGCGTTATGAGCATCTTGATTGCCACCGGCTGCCGCCAGATTGAACCATGCATAACCACGAACATAATCTTTTGGAACACCCTCGCCTTGGGTGTACATGATGCCAAGGTTGTATTGCGCTACAGCTATCCCCTGCTCAGCTGCAAGCTTGTATCGCCTAACTGCTTCAACAGCATCCTTCGGAACACCCTTGCCTGTGTCATACATCAAGCCGACGTTGAACTCAGCTTCGGCTATCCCCTGCTCAGCTGCGAGCCTGTACCACCTGACGGCTTCAGCGGCATCCTTGGGAACACCCTCGCCTATGTAGTACATGGAACCGAGTTTGAACTGGGCTCTGGCCATCCCCTGCCTTGCAGCGAGCCGGTACCACTTGGCGGCTTCGACGACATCCTTCAATACACCGACGCCATTGGCGTAATTAACGCCGAGTGAGAACTGCGCAATAGCATTACCCTGCTCAGCGGCGAGCCTGTACCACCTGGCAGACTCGCCTGAGTCTTTCGGAACACCCTCGCCATTGGCGTACATCAAGCCGAGGTTGAACTGAGCTTCAGCAAACCCCTGCTCAGCGGCGAGCCTGTACCACCTGACGGCTTCAGCGGCATCCTTGGGAACACCCTCGCCTATGTAGTACATGGAACCGAGGCTGAACTGCGCTGCAGCAAGCCCTTGCTCAGCTGCGAGTCTGTACCACTTTGCGGCTTCGACAGCATCTTTCGGGACACCCTTACCATTCGCGTACACGAAGCCAAGGGCAAACTGGGCATCAGCATCGCCCTGCTGAGCCTCCTCGAGAAAAATATCAGCAATAGTTGTCGATTTCGGAGAGGAAGCATCACACCCGGCGATAGCGACGACCGAAAGAAAAGCGACCAAGCGAACTGTTTGCGCCAACACCATTCGTGACCTCCTGGCAACTGAGATCGAGCGGCTGCGGAGGAATCCATTCTACTTGCTCTAGTCTGGCAAAGCATACCTATATTCCTGTTTGCAACCGACGACTTCCCCCGAAATCTCTTGAGACCGTTCGAGCTGAACTCACTCGGAACCCAAGCCGGTTTTTGCGCCCGCTCCCAGCCCAGACCGATGTTCCAACTGCTGCACGATGTGTTGAGATCTCAGGCGTTCATATCGCCCGTTGCAATCAAAGGAGCACCAATGGCGCCAACCGCCGCCGCAATCGAAAAAGAAACAGACACCGCCGAGCTCGCCGAACGCCGCGCTGAACGCGCCTATTGGATCGACGCCCTCCAGACATGGTGCCGCGACAGGTATTCGCTCGAGCTCCTCCCCCTCCAGACAGATGACTCCGCCGTCCCGCCAGCGGCGCTTGTCAGCCTCATTCAAGACCCGCGCAAGAGCGATCCCGATGTCTTCCTCGGCACGGGCGCGCGCGATCAGCTCACCTTCCTTCGTGAACTCCACGACCACGGCTACGACCCAACCAGATTCAACCGCATTCTCGACATGGGCTGCGGACTCTCGCGCATCACCAGACACTGGCTCCCGTTCACCCACTGCGAGATTCACGGCTGCGACATCACCGACCCCGTCCTCGACTATTCCCGCGCCCTGCTCAGCGATCGCGTCAGGTATTCGCGCACCAACCCCGACCCGCCGCTCCCCTACGAAGACGCATCCTTCGACTTTCTCTTCGCATCATCTGTCTTCACGCATGTATCGCCAGATCGCATGGAAGCGTGGGTGAATGAGCTCGCCCGCGTTCTCCGCCCCGGAGCCGCCCTCATCCTCATCGCCTTCGAGCCACACGTCCAAATGCGCGGCTTCACCGAGCGCGAATTCGACCGCCTCATGCAATCCAACAACGGCGTCCAAAGCTGGGGCAGCGACGCGATTAACCAGTCCTTCCGCTACGCCACCGACCAAGCCGAGCGCCGCCTCTGGAGTTCCCGCTTTGATGTTCTGGAGATTCGCCAGCAGTTCAAAAACGGCCGGCACATCATCATGCGCCGCCGTTAAGAACTCCCATGCGCCTCGCTCCGCCGCTACCGCTGCCCGATCGGCACATACGCAACCCCGTGCGGCCCCGTGTATTCCGCTGTCGGACGGATAAGCCGATTCGCTTCAAGCTGCTCAAGCCCATGCCCTGCCCACCCTGAAATCCGGCTCAGCGCGAACATCGGCGTAAACAAATCAAGCTCAAGCCCGATGCAGTGATACGTCGTCGCAGAATAGAAGTCGACGTTGGGATAAATCCCCTTCGCTGCGACCTCGCGCTCCATCACCTGCTCAACCGCGTGGCTCTTCTCATACAGATCGCTGTTGCCCGTGTCCTTGGCAAGCTGCTCCGCCAGCGTCTTCAGATAGGTCGCGCGCGGGTCATACGCTTTATACACGCGATGCCCAAACCCCATGATCTTTTCTTTCCGCGTCATCTTGCCCATGACATAGTCTTCAGCAGCCGCCACTGAGGAAATTTCATTGAGCATCACCATCACGCCTTCGTTGGCGCCCCCGTGCAGAGGGCCGCGCAGCGCGCCGATCGCCCCCGTCATCGTCGAGTAGATATCACTCAAAGTCGAGATAATCACCCGCGCCGTAAATGTTGAAGCATTGAGCCCGTGGTCCGCGTGCAGAATCATGCACACATCAAACGCCCGCTCCATCGTCTCCGTGGGCGCCTTCCCGTTGAGCATCTTCAGGAAGTTCGCAGCAAACGAAAGCGAAGTGTCCGGCGGAATAAACTTCTCACCCCGACGATGCCTGTCAAACGCGGCGACAATCGCCGGCGCCTTCGCCAGAATCCCCAGCGCCTTGCGCTGCACTTCTTCAGGCTTCGTGCTGTTCGGATCGCTGTCTTCAAGCGCCAGATACGAAATCATCGTCCGCAGCGCATGCATCGGCTGGGCGCTCGTCGGCAGATCCTTGATCCGACTCAGCACCGTGTCTGAAATCTCATACTGCCCGCGAAGCTCGCTCGTGAACGAGTTCAGCTCCCCCTGCGACGGCAGCCGCTTGTTCCACAACAGAAATACGACCTCTTCAAAGGTCGAGTTTCGCGCCAGATCGTCAATTTCGATCCCCACATATTCCAGAACGCCCTTCACTCCATCGATGAACGACAGTTCTGTTTCAGCGGCGACAACGCCTTCCAGGCCCTTCGAGGCAGTGCTCATGACCATCTGCTTTCCTAGCTCGTATATTGTTAAAACATGCGCTAAGGGGAAGTAAGGCGTCACACCTGCGCTCGTATCGACACCCGTCAAAACACACTATAAACCCACTTGACCACACCAGCAAACCACGGCGCCGCCGCCAGATCACTTCTCTCTTCCAACCAAAATCGTGCTCCAAAACCAGGAACTTGAGAGGATGCCCGGAATCCCACACACATGATTATCCAAGGCGACATCCTCTCCGACCCTGCCGCCGCCCCCAAACCGGGCTGGCTTCGCATCGACGGTGAACGCATCGAATCCGTCAATCTCGGCTCCCCACCACCTTCAACCACCCCCGAGTGTGGCGGCCCCGGCCTCGTCATCTGCCCCGCCTTCATCGACGCCCACCTCCACATCCCGCAGATCGACTCCATCGGCTGTGACGGCATGCCTCTGCTTCAGTGGCTCGATCGAGTCATCTTCCCCGCCGAAACCTGGTGGGGCGCCGGCGCCGCGCCCGCCATGCTCAAAACCGCCGTCCGCCGCATGCTCCGCGAGGGCACCGCCTCGTTCGCGGGCTATCTCACCAGCCACGCAGAGATCAACGCTGAAGTCCTCCGCCGCCTCACGTCTGGAGACAATCTCCCCGCCCGCCTTCGCTTCGCCGCCGGCCGCGTCGCGATGGATCGCAACGCCCCCGATGCGCTCACCGCGGAAGACCGTACCCGCGCCGCCATGTCCCCCGCACCGAGCCCCATCCTGCCGCCGCCCAACCCCCAAGCCGCCCGCGCCGAACCCTCCGCCAACCCGCGATTTGCGATCTCCTGCTCCGACGAACTCCTTGCAGAAGTCGGCTGGGCCTGCAAAGAAATCGCCAAAACCTCAGGCGCCGACATCCTCATCCAGACCCATCTCGCAGAATGTGAGCCCGAAGTCCGCTTCGTCGCCGAGCTCTTCCCCAACTCCCCCAACTACACCGCGGTCTATGACCAGTTCGGCCTGCTCACCCCCCGAACGCTCCTCGCCCACGCTGTCCATCTCTCCGACGAGGAGTTTGAGCTGGTCCGCCGGCGCGGCTCCGTCCTCGTCCACTGTCCCCACGCCAATGTCTTCCTCGAATCCGGCCTCTTCGATCTCGACCGCGCCCGCGATCACGATGTCCGCCTCGCGCTGGGCTCCGATGTCGCCGCCGGCTCAGACATCGCCATGCCCCGCGTCGCGCGCGGCATGATCGAAACCGCAAAAGTCCGCAAGCTCACCATCGCCCCAAACGCGCACATCCCCACCCCCGCCGACGCCTGGCGCCTCATCACGCAGGGCAACGCCGACGCCATCGGATGGGCCGATTCCGGTCGCCTCGAACCAGGCGCTTTCGCAGACCTCCTCCTCCTGCGCGTTCCCGAAACCTGGCGCGATGAGCATCTCATCGGCAGGCTCATCTACAACTGGTCCTCGCGCCTCATCGAGCATCGCGTCATCGCGGGTGGGCTCATCAATCCAGCTACCATCTAAACACGCATGTTCATCCCTCTCGGGACAGATCGCCCTCTCCGCCGCCCCACGGTCGTCACTCATTGGCTCATCGGAGCCTGTGCGCTCATCTACCTCACCGGCATCCTTCTCGAGCGGTATGCACCGGAAACGTTCGAGCACATGTTCAATCTCTACGCCCTCAATCCCAGCGGCGCGCCTCTCTGGGGATTCATCACCTACCAGTTCCTTCACGGCGGCTTCTGGCACATCCTCTTCAACATGCTCTTCCTTTGGGTCTTCGGTCCGCCCGTCGAAGACCGCTTCGGTCGCCTCGGCTTCCTCGCCTTCTATCTCGTTGGCGGCATCGCAGCCGGCGCCGCACAGATCGCACTCGTTAACTCGGGCGTCATTGGCGCCAGCGGCTCCATCGCCGCCGTCACCGGCGCCTTTCTCGTTCTCTTCCCCAAAACCAACATCCGCACGCTGCTCTTCTTTTTCTTCATCGGCGTCTATCACATCCCCGCCACTTGGTTCATTGGCTTCGCCATCTTCTGGGATTTCATCATGCAAGGCGCCGGCGGTGGCGACGGCGTCGCCCGCCTCGCCCATCTCGGAGGCTACCTCTTCGGCTTCACCATCGCTTTCACACTCCTCGCGACAAAAGCCCTCCCCCGCGAACCCTACGACCTCTTCAGCATCAGCCGCCAGGCTCGCCGTCGCCGCGCCTTCCGCGAACTTGCAAGCAAAGGCGCCACCCCCTGGGCTTCCGACGCCGGCGCCCCATTGCGCGCAAAGAAAAAGCTCACCCGAACCAACGCCGCCGAAGAAGCACTCGCCGCCAAACGCACTGAAGTCAGCCGTCTTCACGCCGACCGCGAGTTCGACGCCGCTGCTGCCGCCTACCTCAAACTTCTCAACGACAACCCCGATCTCGCCATGAGCCGCAATCTCCAGCTCGATATCGCCAACCACCTTCACCAACAAAACACCCACGCCGACGCCGCCCGCGCCTACCGCGTCTTTCTGACTCGCCACCCAAACGACAGCGAAGCCCCGCGCGTCCGCCTTCTGCTCGGCCTCCTTCTCACCCGTTATCTCAACGAACCCGAAGAGGCCCGCCCACTCCTCACACAATGCGCCGATTCAATCATGGACGAACAGCAACGCGCACTCGCCCGCACGCTCCTCGCTGAACTCCCCGAAGAATCCAAGCCCCAAAACAAAACATGAAACGCACACGCATCAAAATCTGCGGCATCCGCGATCTCGACACCATGAGCGCCGTCGTGAGCGCAGGCGCCGACGCCGTCGGCTTCGTCTTCTACGAAAGTTCACCCCGCCACATCACCCCCGAAGACGCCTGGCGCCTCATCAACGACGCCCCACCCTTCCTCACCACCGTCTCCCTCACCGTCAGCGCCACACCCGATCAGTTCTCCGACATCGAACAGCTCTGCCCCACCGATTACTCCCAGCTTCACGGCGACGAATCCGAATCCACTGTCCGCGCCTGCGGCCCCCGTGTCATCAAAGCAATCCGCTTCAATCAAAGCTCCGTACAACGCGAACTCAAATTCTGGAGCGCCATAGAAGAGGTCGACGCCATCCTCGTTGATGGCTCAGCAGGAGGCGCCGGCCAATCCTTCGATTGGGCCGCACTAACCAAAGCAAAACACGCCTGCGCCAAACCCCTCATCCTCGCCGGCGGACTCACTCCCGACAACGTGGAAGAAGCCATCCGCACGGTCAATCCCTACGCCGTCGATGTCTCCTCCGGCGTCGAAACATCCCCCGGCGCCAAGGACACCGCCCTCATCGAACGCTTCTGCGCAGCAGTTCGCCGCGCAGATCAAAGTTCATACTCATAGCGCGCTCGCGCTACACACCCGCCGTGCATCCAACAATCACACTCGCCAGCCCAAGCCCAACCGCCGCCGCGATCGGCGCGTGATCATCACGCCCCGCTGTCGACAGCGCCAAAACGCCCGCAATTGTCCATCCCGCCATCGCTGCCGCCGACCAGTGCCACCATCCCGAGCTGGCTCCCGCAATCGCCAGCGTCAGAATCGCCAAAGACCAAAGCCACACCACCGCAATCGCGCCCCCGCGCCCCAGTCGCGTTGCAATCGTCGCGGCGCCTTCCCCGCCATCCATCCGCATGTCGCGCACCAAGAGCAGCGTCACCACTGCCACAAGCGAAGCTGCGATCATCAAGCACGCCGCCAGCCCCGCCCGCGACAACAACTGCGGGTCCGCATCATTGAGCGACAACAAAATCGCCGGCCCCGCGATCCACGCCGCCGGCAAAATGAGCTCAACCAACGTCAGCCGATAGCTCAGCCGCTGTCCGCTGTGCCACATGCCAGCAACCGCCAGGGCGCACACGCCAACGCCCATCCAGAAACTTGCAAAGAGCATCGCTGCGCACAGCGCCGCCGTTAGCAGCAACGAGATAAACCACGTAATGTCCGCCGCTTCCCCCAGCGTCGCATCACGAGCCTGCGACAAGCCAAGTCTCGGCATCCGCCCCGCGCGAAGGTCCGCCCGCACACCCGACGACATCCACAACACCACAATCGCCGCGTGCGCCCCCGCCAGGAGCGCCCCCGCCGCCGCATTGTGCTGACCAAAACCGCGAGCCCACACTATCGTCGCCGGCAGTGTGAACAGCAGGTAAAACGACCGCGTCGCTTCAAGCGTCCGAATAATTGCATCCGCGCTACGCATACTCATCTACCAATCGGTCCGTCGCCCAGCCCGCATAACCCGCACATCCTGCCACACCCCCAATCTTCGAGAAACGCCATTCCTCCCGCTCAGGCGAACCCGCTCACACAGCCTTAATCCGCGGATCCACCCACGCGTACAGCGCATCCACCACAAGATTCATTACCACCAACAGCGTCGCAAAAATCAAAACCACGCCCATGATCAAAAACAAATCCTTGTTCAAGACCGCATCCACAAAATGCTGCCCAATCCCCGGCACATTAAAAACCATCTCCACTACAAACGATCCCGTCATCGCGTACGCCGCCGCCGGCCCTAAATAGCTCAACACCGGCAAAAACGCATTCTTCAAAGCGTGCTTCAAGACAACCCGCACCTCCGAAGCACCCTTCGCCCGCGCCGTCCGTATGTAATCCGCCCCCAGACAGTCAATCATTCCCATCCGCGTCAGTCGCGCAATGTACGCAGCGAAAGGCAAGCTCAACGTAAACGCCGGCAGGAACATATCCCCCAAACTCCCCCATGCCCCAACGCGCCCAATCCCCAGGAGCACCGGAAACAAAAGCAGCAGCGCTGTCCCCGTCAAAAAACTCGGCAAGCTAATCCCCACCAGCGCCACGATCAGCGTCGCAATATCCGCAAAAGAGTTCGGCTTCAGCGCCCCAACCACACCAAGCCCGACGCCGAAAATCAAGGCGATCGTAATCGCGCCCAGGCCCAGCGCCACTGAAACCGGAAGCGTGCTCCCCACTATCTCATTCACCGTCCAGTCAACATGCCGCATCGAAGGGCCAAAATTAAAAATCGGCGCACCCGCTGGATAACTCATCAACCCAAACTTCGATCCCAACCATTTCACACCCGTCGCATTCCCCAAATAATCAAAATAAAACACCACCGGATTATCCAGGTTGTACTGCGCCTCCATCGCCTCCAGCACCTCCGCCGGCGGCGCGCGACCCTCATCATTCACCACCGCAGAACCCGGCAGAGCCCACGCCAACAGAAACGTGATCGTGTACACCGCGAGCACAATGAACGGCGTCTGCAACAGTCGGCGAAGAACAAGCCCCGTCATTTCACCTTCTCCAACTCCCACAAATACTGCGTGATCCGTGGATGCCTGCTAATTCCCGTAAACGTCTCCGGATCGAACATGTAATACCGCACATAGCTGAAGAGCGGCAGCACCGGCAGCGTCTCCTCCGTCGTGTACCGCTCTGCCTCTTCAAGAAGACGCATCCGCGCCGAATCATCCGGCGCCTTCTCCGCACGCTTCAACAGCTCATCAAAATGCGGATCCGAATATCCCCGGTCGTTATTCCCATCGCCCGTCCGATGAATGTTCAGGAACGTCGTCGGGTCGCCGTAATCCCCGTACCACCCACCCCGCGCCATCATGTAGTTGCGCTTCTTGAGGTCGTCCTTGTAAATCTTGCTCTCCTTGGGAGCAAGACGTGAGCGCACACCCAGCGCCTCTTCCCACATCGCACCCATCGCCAGCGCGATGTCTTCGTGGTACGAGTTCGTGCTGTAGAGAAGCTCCACCATCGGAAAAGGCTCGCCATCTCCATTCTCGGGAATGCCGTCTCCATCCCGATCGACCCACCCCGCCTCGCCAAGCAGCGCCCGCCCGCCCGCTGGATCAAACGCCAACCCAGTAATCGACCCCCCCTCATCGAACCCTGCAATCGAGCCCGGCGGAATCAGCGTGTCCGCAATTGGCTCTCCCTGACGGCGAACCTTCTCCACGATGTCTTTCTTGTTGACGCACATCGCAAATGCCCGCCGCACCCGCGCGTCAGCAAATGGATTCACCCGCCCGTCCGGCAACATCTCCGTGCAGTTAAAACTCCAGAAGTACGTCCCGAAATTTGGCGTCTTAATCAGATTGTTCCGCTCACCCTGTTTCTGCTCTTCGATCATCTCAGGCAGATAATCAACAAACACCTCCTCCACCCAGTCAACCGCCCCGGTCTCATACGCCAGCACCGCCCCTCCCGGATTCGGAATGATCCGCATCTCCACCGAATCCGACTTCACCATCTCCGGCTGCCAGTAGTGCGGATTGCGCTCCAGCCGAATGTCACGCTTGAATCGCCACCGCGCCACAACGTAAGGCCCGTTGGTCACAATGAGCGGCGGCTTCGTCCAGTCATGCCGCTGCTCGATTCGTCCCGACCGCGCATCGACGCTTACCCACTCCTCAACCGTCGGCGGATGCACCGGATAGAACGGCCCGAATGCGCACAAATCCAGGAAGTACGACGTCGGACGCACCAATCGCACCTCAAACGTGCGCTCATCCAGCGCCCGAACTCCCACCGTTTCGTCGAAATGCGCCTCAGCTGCGCGCCGAAGCGCGACAGCCGCCTCACTCGTGCGCTCACCGGCGCCGCGCTTTCCATACTCCGCCATCTGCTCCGATCGCCAGCCAAAGAAGTTCTCCGCCCCTTCAATCAAAAAATACATCCCCGAATACGCCGCCGCCGTGTCCGGCATCAACGCCCGCCGCCAGGAGTACACAAAATCGTGCGCCCTCACCGGATCGCCATTTGACCACTTGGCGTCATCGCGCAAATGGAATGTGTACGTCCGCCGATCTTCAGAGACATCCCACGTTTCAGCGATCGCTGGCAGGATGGCGAAAGTATCATTGTCCCATCGCGCCAATCCCTCGTAAATCGCGTAGCAGGTGCGCAAATCCTGGTTGTATTCCATCCGCTGCGGGTCAAGGGTGAAGATATCCGTGCGCTCAGCGACGACATAAGACGCGGGCGGCGCCGGACTGTCGGTGAGCAACACCGCGGCTATCGATGACAGCAGAAGAATCAGAGGCGCCACAAGCTTGAGCATGGGCGTCAGGATACGCTGCCCAGCGAGCTTTGCGCGCACGTCCACACAACACTCATTGAGTGATTTTTTTATCCCTTGGTTTTGAAGATCTTGGAATTAAAGCGGTAAGGCTCGCCTTCCAGGCGTCCGCCTTCGCCGATCCACTCATCAATTGCCCCGTGCGCCGGTCCCAGAGCTCCGCCTTCAATCGCCCGCTCAACAGTCGGTTTGATGCGCTCGTGCACCTGCTCACCTGGCTTGAGCGCCCCATGAGCAAAGACCAGCACCGCCTCAGAAGCGCTCGCCAGCGAGGCGAGCATGCTTGAGCCTGCATCTCCTGCGAGCCCTTCCACTTTCATCTCGTCAAGCTCTTCGCCGACAAAGGCCAGCACATTCCCGGCAAACTCCGCCGCCTGCACCGCGACCTGACGATCAACATTCAGCTTGGTCACCTCGCCGCGCATATCGACGATGGATGTCAACAGAACCCCAAGCACTTTGTCGCTCGCCAATCCCGAGTCGCGATGTCTTCGGACCTGCTCGCTCATCCCCCGACAAACCGAAATAATCGCCTGCTTGGAGACGGGTGAGTTCGACGGCGCGGACATCAAAGAGAGGGCCAAACGCCCCGCGACGAGAATATCCTCTTCGCGTTCGAGCGACTCCTGCATGAGTTGTGTCACATTTTGGAGCGCGCTTTCGTTCAGGGCGCCGCCGCCGGGCATCGAGAACATATCACCCAATCCCCGAGCTGCTGCATAGCGAATCGCAGCCGGCTGCTCCGATTGGATCGCGTCGCGCAGCACGGTGGCTCCACTCTCGGTCCCCATGGAACCCGCGAGCGCGAGCGCACACATCGCCACGCCCGGATCGCTGGAGCTTGCCAGGCTCTTCAGATCAGGGCTCAGCGCTGCTGAATACGCCAACCGGAAAGCATTTGAGGCATCAGGCATCTGCAACGGGGCGAGCAACCGATCGCGGGCCCGCTGCCTGATGCGGGGCTCTGCCGATTCCAGATCCCCTGCCAGCGCCTCCACAAAGTCATCAACCTGCTGCCGCTCTTGTGAACCTCGGTTCAGCGAACGGGCTGAAATGACAGCGTCATCAAGCGGCTGCACCTGCGCCGACGCCGAAGCGCCCAGCGCGATGGCAGCAAGCAAAGCGACAGCCATTCGGATAATCAGTTGCTTCATCGTTTTCTGAGCCTGAAGGCGGACATGTCAGCCGAGCCGGCGACTCTCCCCAGCCCTCTTTACCAGCCTGTACAAGGACATCACGCTGCGCGCACGCGCGAGCAAAAATCCACATCTGACACTATCAGCACCCCAGCGGGGCGTCAACAGGCCGGCGGCGTCCCGAGAGAAGTGCCGCCAGTCCGACTATCCTTCGCGTAGTCCACCCCGGAGGTTCCCTGTGACACCGAATTCCAAGCCATCAACTATTGGGTCGCTCGCCCTGGGCGCCCGGCTCACGCTGGGAACAATATGGGGCTTGACGCTCGTGATCGCGGGGGCGCTTCTGCTCACGCCTGACGCCCTGCCCGGGATCGGCGCTTCGCTCGAGCGCATCACGATCCCCGCGGCTCTTTGGTCTATTGCGTCGGGCGAGTTTGTGTTCCTGATTATTGTGGCTGATCGCATTTTTCCAGAGGTTCCCGCTCGTCTTCGCGTGGGGATCGAGACGTTCCTCGGAGGCGCCTCTGTCATCATGCTGGTGACGGTCGTCCTCACATTCCTGATCCAGCCATGAGGCATTCCGTCAGCAAGGCGACTTCCGCTGTGAGATGCTTGATATCAATCGCGATCCTCTGCCTCTTCACTCTTGCCGGCGCGTCGACGAGCGCCCACCCGCGCATGCACGCGGAGACTGCGATTGCTGCTGCACTGTTTACCCAGAATGAGGCTTCCACTGAGGACGCCGACCGCATCAAACTTCTGACCGCCCGCCGAATTGCACGTTGGGCGATCATGGCGATCCGCGAGATTCCCAATCCTGCGCCTGAGGATTACGAAATCACAGCGGTGCTGTTGAGTGAGGCTTCAAAGCTTGTTCCTGGGGACACAGAAATCCTTCGCAAGCTCATCGAAGCCCGATACGCAGCCGGCGATTCGGAAGGCGTGCTTGAAGCGACGCGCCAACTTATCCGCTATGACCCTGACGACACCGTCGCGACGCTGCGCATCATCACGAGTCGAGTCAACGAACTTCAGACCGCGGAAGAACGCCTTGCGATCTATGAGCGCATCCTCGGATCCGCCGACAACGCAATAGATAGCACCATTCGCAGCCGGATCGCTCTTGACGCAGCGCTTCTCGTTCGTGAACTCGGTGATGAAGATCGCTTCATCGAACTCGTTATCCGCGCTGTTGAGCTGGACGCGACGAACAAGAGCGCTGCGCTGCTTGCTTCGACGTTCTATCTGGAGCGCGAACTCGACCCAGTTGGCAGAATCGAACTTCTCGCCAATGTTCTCCTGGCTGACCCGCTGGACCCCTCAAGCCATCTATCGCTTGCGCGCGAACTCAAGGAGCACGGAGCTTTCGTCGGCGCCCAACGCTTTTATGTTGGCTATATCAACATCTACCTGGCAGGAAACGCTGAACCTGATCGCACGGTGATCGCGGAGTTGTTCACAGTCCAGTGGGCGAATGAAGGCGCCAAGGCGGTTCTCGATGAGTACCTGCAGGACGAAAAACGAACACTCTTCCTGATTGAACAGCAGCGAAAAGCCGTGCTGGACGCGGGGCAGGATCCTCGTCTGGTGGAGCCATATTTACCCAACCCGGCGATTGAAGAAGTCCGCGTGATGACCGCGAGCGCTCTTGATCGCGAAGAGGAGATGGCGTCTGCGCTGGAGCGTGTTGCGGCACAGGCGAAGGCGTTTTTTGATCGCCTCGACACAATCCAGGACACGGTCAAGGCAGATGAAAAGCTCGAAGAGGCTCAACTCGAACACCAACTCCGCGCGATCAGCGAACGCCGGCGCGAGTTTCAGATGCGTCTGCTGTGGCTGCGTCTGCTTTCAGGGCTCGAGCGACAAGAAGCTCGCACGCTTTATGATGATCTCGCTCAAGATGGCATGCGCGACGAAGCCCAGCGCCGCACGCTCGGGTGGCTTGCGCTCAACGGCGGGGACTTCGATCGCGCGATCGACCTATTCGAGCAACTTGCGGATGAAGACCCGCTCGCGCGGGTGGGTCTTGGAAAAGCCTTTGAAACACTGGGCGATCAACTGAACCTCGATGCTGACCTCGAACCGCGCGCCACACTGACCGATCATCATCGCGCCGCGATCCGCCAGTACGCCATTGTTATGCGGGATTATCCCGGCGATCCGATGGCGCTGTGGGCCCGGGAGCGAATCCAGCGGCTGCTCAACCGCTCCGTGAGCCCCGCGTCACTCACCACGCAGATCGAGACGTACGCTGCGTCGATTCCAGACGTTGTTGACGAGATGACGACGGATCCGCGCAACTTCATGCATCTGGAGCTTGAGCACGTTACGCCGGTCGCCAACCCTTTCGAGAGCGCGATGCTCCGAATCCGTCTACGCAATGTCGGGCATATCCCGCTTGCGGTCGGCCCGCAGTCGCCATTGAACTCAATTCTTCTGCTTTCGCCGCGCGTCTCGGTTGATGGCGCCTTGGTCATCGACCAAACCAAACCGGAAATTGTTCATCTCGATCGACGCTTGAGGCTTCAGCCCGGTGAAACAATCGAGACGTTCGTGTGGGCTGGGCAGGGACAGGTCGGCGATGTTCTTGATCAAGCTTCCACGCATCCGATCTCGGTGGTGTGGCGCTGTATTCAGGGGTTTCAGCTTGTCGCGCGGGGCGACGCTCAGTATCGCCCGGGCTCGCTTTGTTTGACGGCGACTTCGGATCTTCAGACGCGCCACCACATCGAGGAGCCTGACGCGGATATCGACGGGCTGATCGCTGCGCTGAATCAGGCGCGCGGAGCGCGATTTATAGAGATTCTTTACCTCGTGCGGTTCCGTGTCGGGCGCACCAATGAAGTGCTTCAATTTCACCAGGCTGCAACCGAAGCTGCGAGCGCGATGGACGCGCGCGGGGCGGCGATCGCGACACAAATCAGCAAGCCCGCCGTTGAGAAGCTTCTTGATTACTGGGACGATTTCATTCCCAATCAGCCTGCCCCCGACCCGCCGCTCGACATCATCGGCGCCACTCAGGTGTGGGCATTGGAATGGGATCCTGCGGTTGCGCTGCTCTCGGAACATCGTGATCGCCTCATCAATGCGGTGGCCGATCGACTTGCTGCAGTTTCTGATTTTGAGCGCGTGCTCGCGATGCTCGCGATGCCCCCCGCGTGGCTGCACGAAGCGTACAAACCCATTGACGATGCGCTCAGGGAAGATGACGCCCGGCTTGTTCAGCTCATGGTGCTTCCGACGCGGATTACCACCGAAGATGATCCCTACTACGACGAAGTGATCGCTCAGGGTGATGAAACCCTCACCCGACTTGCCAACCTTCTTATTGATCGGCATCGGCGCTTGGGCGCGATTTCCAAGCCGGCACTCCGCCCAGCGAGCGCTCCAGCGGAATTAACTGACCCTGGCAAGTAATCTCACGGCGGCGCTCGCCTGTCTGGCTGCCTAGCGGAAACAGACCTCGCCGCGTCCTGGGACGATCTCCCCGAGCGTGCAGACGCGCTCGCCGCGCCGGCTGAGCTTGCGGGCGATTGAGTCGGCAAAAGTGGGCCGGACGATCAGACAGTACCCGATGCCCATGTTGAAAACTCGCTCCATTTCTGCGTTGTCGACGGCGCCGGCTTCCTGGAGGAAGTGAAAAATCGGCGGCGCCTGCCACGCGCTTCTCTTCAACGTCGCGTCCACTTCGTTGTGAATCGCCCGCTTCAGATTCCCTGCCAATCCGCCGCCGGTGATGTGCGCCATTCCGGAAACGATCTTCTTCACCCGGTACTCGCGCAAGAGACGAACGACAGGGTCAGCGTAAATCCGGGTCGGCGTCAGCAACATCTCCCCAAGCGATCGCTCTGCATCAAGCTTCGGATAGACGCGATCAAGTTCAAGCCCCGCCCGCTCAACGATGGCGCGCACCAGCGTGAACCCGTTGCTGTGGACGCCGTTTGACTCCAAACCCAGGACAATATCGCCCGCTTCAACGCGCGATGTGTCTGTCGCGCGCTTCAGTTCAACCACCCCGACGGCAAACCCCGCCAAATCCAAATCACCCGGCGCATACACTCCGGGCATCTCCGCGGTTTCTCCGCCCAACAGAGCGGCGCCCGCTTGCTTGCATCCTTCAGCGACGCTTTCAACAATGGCGCGCAGCGCATCCGGATCAACCTTGTTGAACGCGATGTAATCCAGAAAAAAGAGCGGCTCGGCGCCCTGCACCACAAGATCGTTCACGCTCATCGCGACCAGGTCCAGCCCCAGCCCGCCGGCTCGGCCCGCTTCAAGCGCCAGCTTCACCTTGGTCCCGACGCCATCGCAGCACGCGACCAGGACCGGATCCTTGTAGTTGCGCTGAAAGAGTTTCTCGTTGTAATCCAGCCGAAAGAGCCCGGCGAAGCCCCCCGGGTTTTCGATCACCCGGGCGCCAAATGTCCGGCGCATTAGGGATTGAAGCCCCGACGTGAAGCGATCTCCCTCTTGAATCGAAACGCCGGCGGAGGCATAGGACAACCCGCCCCGCCCGTCCGGGGAGCTTTTTTGCTCTGCGATCTGCCCGTCACCAGCCATGCCCTCAAGGATAACGCCCGCTTCGGTGGGTATGCTCTCTCTACCATGCAGCTTGGAATGATTGACAATGTGATCGAGATTTCTGACCACTCCATCGTCGCTGAGAAAACCCTCACCGGAGCCGAGGAATATCTCAAGGATCATTTTCCGACCTTCCCGGTCCTTCCCGGCGTCATGATGCTCGAAGCCATGACCGAGGCGGCGAGGCTCATCCTCGTTCGGCGTGATCCGGGCGCTCACCGCCACGTCCTTGCTGCTGTCCGCGCTTTCAAGTTCGGCGGCATGGTCCGCCCGGGACAGACTCTTCGCGTCGAGCTGGATCTGCTGGGCTCTGAGGAAGATTCGTCCCACTCATTCAAGGCTGTCGGCTCTGTGATCGACACTGACGAGCGACGAATTGCTGTCTCGGGGCGAATCGTACTGCGACCAATCCGCCAGGCTGGCATCCAATCTGAAACGGCGTCGCCCGCCCGGCAGGCTTGAGAACCCTCCCATAGGTGGCATGACGGCGCCCTGCACGCAATACTGTGGGGCTGAGCACAGCGAGCTCTATCACGGTGACGCTGAGTTTGTGAATCACGCCCAGACCGAGGAAGCAACAGATGAAACGCGAAGAAGTTTTCGAGAAGATCCTGGAAGTGTTGGTGGATGCGCTCGGCGTCGATGATGATGAGGTCACGCCTGACGCCAGCCTCACCGCTGACCTTGGCGCGGAGTCCATCGACTTCCTTGACATCGTCTTCAAGCTCGAACAAGCCTTCGGATTCAAAATCGAGCAAGGCGAGCTCTTCCCTGAAAATGTCACCCAGGATCCCGACTTTGTTCAGGACGGCCGGGTCACGCCGCACGGGCTCAAAACCCTTCGCGCCCGCCTGCCTCACGTTGATTTCTCCAAGTTCGAGCAAGATCCCGAGATCACCAAGGTCGCTGAGGTCTTCACTGTCGATTCACTCGTCAACTTCGTCGAGGAAAAGCTCGGGGCCCAATCCGCTGCCTGAGTTCATCGGGCTGAACATCAACTTTTGGCAAGGACGGATTCGTGCGCTGGATTTGGATTGATCGCATCTTGGAGCTTCAGCCACGCGAACGGCTTGTCGCGATCAAGCACGTCAGCCTCGTCGAAGAGCACCTTGACGAGCACTTCCCCGGTGACGACGCGCTCGGCCTTGATCCCTGCCCCATCATGCCGGCGCCGCTCATCATCGAGGGGATGGCGCAGACCGCGGGCATCCTCGTCGGGCACGCTTCACAGTTTCGAGAGAAAGTCATTCTCGCCAAGATCAGCCGGGCTGAGTTTTCGCGAGAAGCTGTCCCCGGCGACACCCTGCGCTACACCGCGACGATCCGCCGCCTTGATGAAGCGGGCGCTGTCACCGCCGGCGAAGTCGAGATCATCGCGCCGGACACCCTTTCGCCGACAACGATCGGCCGGATCGATCTGATGTTCAGCCATATCGACAAGAACCTCGCCGGCGTCGAGTTCCCTGAGCACAACTTTGTGTTCAGCGAATCATTCCGAACGCTGCTGCGTTCCAGCGGCTTCGATCCGGGGTTTTAAATTGAGATCGCAGGTTTTGCTTGCCTCTCAAGCGTTTGAGAGGATGCCGCGCACGGTCGCGATTCGCAGCTATTCATCGAAGACTGTTTGTGAAAATGAGGCCTTTTTGCTTACCGTGTTGGTGTCCGAGGGATGTAGAATGGATATGTGGCTGTGAAGGAGCTTCACCATGAAAATGCGGCGTAGCTGGATTTGGATGGGCGCTTTGGCGGCTGTGTGCGTGGGTGCGTTTGCTCATGCCGATCTTAATCAGCAGTTGTTCAAGCTGCTTCCGGATGACGGGTCCATGTTTCAGCAATTTGGCTCCTCAGTCGCCACAAGTGGAGGAACCGCGGTTATTGGTAATGGAGGAGTAACTGGCGGTGGCCGCCCTCCATATGTTTTCAATGTGACAACGGGGCAACAGTTGCTCAGGCTAATTCCAAATGGTGGCGGCGCCCCTAGGTTTGGAAAATCGGTTTCCCTGAGTGGAACGATCGCTGTTGTAGGCGCTCATCTTGATAACGATAACGGTGACGACTCCGGATCTGCATATGTTTTCGATGTGACCACTGGTCAGCAACTTTTCAAGCTCCTCGCTAATGATGGTGACGCGGGTGACCATTTCGGTATTTCTGTTGCGGTCAGTGGGACGATCGCAGTGATTGGCGCCAGATCTGATGATGACAATGGCGATTTATCTGGTTCGGCCTATGTCTTCGATGTGACAACCGGCCAACAACTCTTCAAACTCCTGCCAGACGATGGTGATGCGGACGACCTCTTTGGCGCTTCCGTCGCGGTCAGTGGGACATTCGCTATCATCGGTGCTGCAGAAGACGAAGATAATGGTGGAGCATCCGGCTCCGCGTATGTCTTTGATGTGACAACCGGTCAGCAGCTTTTCAAGCTTCTTGCTAATGACAGCTCAGCATCGGGTGATCGTTTTGGCACTTCCGTAGCCATTGATGGAACAGTCGCCGTTATCGGCGCACTAGATGATGAAGAAGCTGGATCCGGATCCGGATCGGCCTATGTGTTCGATGTGACGACAGGTCTGCAACTCTTTGAGTTGCTGGCAATTGACCTTGCTCATTCTGACGTGTTCGGTTTCTCGGTCGCAGTCAGTGGAAATTCAGCCGTCATAAGCGCTATCGGAGACGACGATAACGGCATCGGCTCCGGCTCAGCCTATATCTTTGATGTGACAACTGGACGCCAACTCTTCAAACTCCTAGCTGACGACGGAGCAGAGGCCGATCTATTCGGCCATTCCGTCGCGGTAAGCGACACAACCGCGCTTGTCGGCTCGCTCTGGGATGACGATAACGGTGAACAATCCGGCTCGGCCTACGTCTTTGATATCTCGCGGCTCACCACAACCGATCTCAACAACGACGGCTGCGTTGGCGCTGCGGACATGGCCCAGTTGCTCGGCGCATGGGGCGCTGGCGGCGCTACCGACTTTGATTGCGACGGCCTCACCGGCGCCGCCGACCTCGCGCTCCTCCTCGGAACATGGGGCGCGGGCTGTCCATAATCGCTCGCGCTGCGCCACGCGCCTCACTTACGACTACCGCGTCATTCGTTTCAGCCAGCGGCGTTCCAGCGCCTGGGGATCGCCAAAGTGCGCGCGGAAGCGCTCCAGCCGTTTCTTTGGGCTGGGTGATCCTTTGGGGTCTATCGCGATGCTCAGGAGATAGGCCGAAAGCGCCCGCCGTTCGTATCGGTAGAGATATGCGACCAATCCGTAGCTCTGTGCGTACATGATGTCAGCCGTCTCCGCGGAATCGTCGGGGGGCGCCGCCATGGAGACGAAAGCCTCCAGGTCAATCAGCGTTCCATCATCATAAAAATGCAGGAACTCACGCATGCGCTCCGGCGTCTCCTTGTCCGGGCCGTAGCTCGCCTTGGGCCGATCTGTTTCGAAGGTGGTTGCGAGGCCCTCGGTGATCCAGAATGGATAGTGATGAGCCCGCGATTGCACGCCGCAGTTGAAAGCGAGCAGATGCGTCGCTTCATGGATCGTTTTCGCGTCGGCTGCGTAAGACGCCTCGCTGGCGAGCCTGCCGCGCTCCTGCTGGACCTGAGACTCCAATGACTCCGCCCGGGCAGCGAGAAACTGCGCTCGATCCTTGTCCTTCGATCGCTCTGCTTCTTTTGCCTGCGTCCGAATGTCGTGCGCATCGCGTTGGTACCTGTCAAGCTCCCCGAAGGCATGCGTAAATCCCGGGCTCGTCCGATCATCGTAAAAGACAACCCGATTGCTCAGCCCCGCGTAATACCCCGCGATCCAGGGCGCCTCGACCTTGTCATGCTCCCGCGCAAACGCCCGATACATGCTGTGATCTCTGAAGAAAATGCACAGCAGCTTCTCCTTCGGCGGATGGGCGGGATAGTCAAGCCGATCGGTCACACGAAAGAACTGCCGAAATGTCCGCTCAAGAAGATTCGCCTTCCCCAGCGTCCAGTCACGATCAGTGTCCGCGAGAATCACAAAGTGGGCTGTCTCCATCCGTGAAAACTCAGACCCGAGCAGATTCGCTGTCTCGCTGATGGAGGCTTCATCGGTTGGCAGATCAAAGTCAGGCGTGCGATGCAGCTCGCGCAGCGCCCGCGAAGCCTGCTGGCGCGAGGGCGCGTGTGTCCACGCGACGCGCAGCAAGCCGTCCGCCGGCGCCAGTTCGCTTTGCGCCATCGCCTGGCGCCCGAGCGCCAAGGCTCGTTCCGGCGCCACCGAAATGGTTGATTGCGCCGCGCTCTGCTGAGCAGCCGAAGCGCCAACGAGCAGCGATGCCGCCGCCCAGCCGCCAACGACCGCCACCATGAACACAAGCGCGTCGGCACGCAGACGCATCGCTCTCTCTCCCTCCGGACGACTCCCAGCCTTTCCGATCGGGTCGTCGGCGCGCGAACTCAATCCTGTGGGGCATCTCTTCCCACAGGCGCGCACACCCACACCACCTGCGCCCGCCCGTGCTGACTGCGCCAATCGCGCCCCCGGCGCTGGCCAGGCGCTTCGCTCCGATCATGCCGCCCGCCTGGCGCCCCCACGTCCCATACCCCCGCTCGCCCCTAACACCCCCGGCTGGATATCGCCCCTTCTTCGCGCCCCAGCGCCCACTTCCGCCGTATGATGTCGTGGTCTGAGAATCCGTTCCCCACCGCACCCAAACACGCAGACGCTGGAGATCATCCGTGGGTATCGAAGCCGCCATCACCGCTGAAGGGTTCGCCACCACCCAGCTCACCAAGGTCATGAACTGGTCCCGGCGAAGCTCGCTGTGGCCCATGCCGTTCGCCACCGCCTGCTGCGGCATCGAACTGATGGCGACCGCCTCAAGCCGCTACGACCTCGCCCGGTTTGGCGCCGAGGTCATGCGCTTCAGTCCGCGCCAAAGCGACCTCCTCATCGTCGCTGGCAGAGTCGCGATCAAAATGATGCCCGTCCTCCAGCGCATCTACCAACAGATGACTGAGCCGCGTTGGGTCATTTCGATGGGCGCCTGCGCCTCGACGGGTGGTGTCTTCGACACCTACGCCACGGTGCAGGGCGTCGATCAGTTCATCCCCGTCGATGTCTACGTTCCCGGCTGCCCGCCGCGACCGGAGCAGCTCATCGAAGGTGTGATGGCGATCCAGCGGCACATTGATGAAGAAGGGCTCCCGCCGGTCGGCGGAAAGCGCGTCCCGCTCAATATCAGCGTCGCGCCCACGCACGAAGTGGCGCCGCAGCCGATTGGTGTTTCACTCGGCGCCAGTTGAGGCCCTTCGAAAAAACTGATCCAGAATCAGCTGGCGCCTATCGTTCTCCCAAAGGAGCACACCATGCGCCGCCTTCTCATCGCTGTTCTCTCGCTCGTCACTTTCCTCGTCCCTTCCGCCGCACAGCAGCCTGAAGGTTCGCCAGCGAAGGAGCCATCGCCTGATGCGATTGTTCCGCTTCTTCTGAAACGCGCTGAAACGTTCGAGCGGCGCGGCGCCGTCGATCGCGCTCTGGCGCTCCAGCTTGCTGCGTATGCGCTTGATCCTGAGGCGCCAGAGGCTCGCGCCAAACTTGCCCGGGCGGCGCTCGATCTGGCTGAATCGCCACTGCCTGACAGATCCCCAGCGCCCGCGACCAATCGCGATCCTGCGATCAACACAACTGCGATCGAACGAGATGTTGACGATCTTTCCCGCAGGCTGACACGCCTCGAGCGCGCCCTTGATGATGACGGCCGGGCGGAGACAATCACCCGCCGGCTTGAGCTTGATGTGAGCAATCTCGAACGCGAGTTGGATCGGCTGCGGTCAGATGTCTCTCGACTGGAGAGGCGGGTGCGCTGAGTATTGCTCCAGACTCAACGTCGAAAAAAACGCATAGCACTACCTCATGGGATTAGGGATGGAGGTGTTCCGATTGCGTTGAGCGCGTACACATAGCTCCGCGGTGTGTGAAGAGTCGGATCCAACCAAAAGCTATAGCTGCTTGTCGCGCCGGTTCCGGGAGTCATTTCAATCTGGCGGACCGAGCCATCCAGAAACGCCATGTTGCAGCGCTCAAAGCCATGCCACCAACCCGTGACAAGGCCGTTTCGTAGATTTCGAGCTGCTCTGCCATCCACGAACGGTCCGTAGTCACCGACGAGGATGAATAGACTTGGATTGAACACATTTGAGCGACGATTGGACTGCGTCGTCCCGCCGCCGGGATGGCGGCCGTAGGGAGTCATCTTGTGCCAGATCCACTCATTGGCGCGATAGCTCGTGCCGAGGACGCCATACATAGTTTCCTCAGCCTCTTCGGAAATCGAAAGATCATCAAAGTCATACGCATGAGGCCGGAACGTTCCATCATGGATGATCTTGTCATCAAGGGGGCAACGGAAAACTGGTTGATCGCTGTCAATGTGGCGGGAATCGAACAGGTACGGATTTACTGGACGCATTGAACTCACCAGACCGCTCGGGCTGTCGTGGTAAGAAACTCTGCCCTGTGCGAACGTTCGATACTCATCGGGATACCAATCGACCCCTCCCCAATCGAACATGTGATGACCACTTATTTGGCCTTCCGATTCGTCATACGGGAACAGATCGCGATAGTCATTGGAGTAGAGATTCCAGGCGCTGGCGATCTGGCGCAGGTTGGAGATACACACCAGATTTTTAGCTTGGCCGCGCACGCTTCCGAGCGCAGAGGTGAGGAGACTCAACAACACCGCAATGATGGATATAACCACCAGCAACTCAATGAGTGAAAAACCGTGTTGTCCGCGGCTCGTTGGCATCGGCAAACACCTCGCAGCTGAGATTATGCTACGGGCAAACGGCAGCTGCGCCAATGGGGTGCTCAGCCCGAACACAAGGGATAAGTTCGCTCAAGCATAGACCCGGATGATATTGATGGTTTCGATGAGCGTCCCGTTGGAGGCGCCGCCTGCGACTAATTCAGGTCCGTGCAGAGCCAGCCGGTTTGGCCGGCGAGTTCTATTTTTTGCAATAGATGCACGCGCAAGGGTGAATCCAAGAGCCGGCGGGCTGGTGCGGGGACGCCTGTGAAGATATGCAGCACGGGGTCGGCCTCTGCGTCGATGTGCGCATCATTCTGGATCAACGCGAGGAGCGCAGCATGTTGTCGGGCCCATGTGCGCACAACCTCGAGCGCCTGGAGACAACCCTGTTTGCCGTGCGCGCACAGGTGGAGTCGGCCGGCGGGGTCGTAGGCGAGTTCGACTGACTCTTCAAAGGGGCAGCGCGCCGGAAGAACGCGCAACCCCTGCAGGTGTGTGACCAAGGCTGCGCCGCCTCTCGCGGAGTCCGGCGCAGCGTGGAGAAGAACACTCGCCTCATCAGAGACGGGTTGGAGGAATGACGCGGCGCCTATATCGCGGCGGGCGCCGCCTTTATGTTCGCACACACGTTCCGAGTGATCCCAAATTGCGCGCCGATCGGGGCGCTCGCCTGTTGAAACTTCGCGCGCCGCGGGGCGATTTCCCTGCTCTTTGGGGCGCGCCCCGGGGGTTGTTTTCAGCGCAATTGCGCGGGCAATTTGATCGAGCAGTTCTTCAGCCTTCAGGGTTGTTTCCCCCTGAAAAAGCTTGATTGACGGCGTGGGCCCCATCTGCCCGACGCGCGGCGCCTCGGCGATTGTCTCACTCAAAAACGCCTGGGCCGCCTGATGCAGCTTCTTCGCAGCCCGATCCGCCTCTTCGTCCGTAGCGCCCATGATAGCGAAACGAAGTCGCGGCTCATCGTCTGCTTCCACCAACCCTGAGCGCGCGGGCAGTGACTTGAGTGTTTGATAGGCGCCGACCAATGCTGCTTCATCGGCGCCGGTCAGGAGTGTGACGCGGTGAGCGCGCGGCGACTGCGCGACATCCGGCTCATCCAGCGCGTCGACACGGACGACGACCCGGCCTGCGCGCACGATGGCTGTGTTAATCGCTGCTTCAACATCATCCGTGCGCTCTTCCCAAGATGGCGCGCGCAGCTCGGGGTCGAGCAGCTCCACACTCAATGTTCCAGCGGAAAGCCGGACAAACGCCACTGGATCGGCGCGCATGCGACAGAGCGATGCGGCGTACTGCGTCGCCCAGGGGCCGGCCATGATCGGCAGATGCCCGAGAATCAGCGCTTCGATCTCGATCGGCGCGATCGACTCAATCCTGGCGGGTTTGTCCTGATCGCTTGTCGATGATGCGGCGGCGCCCTCGTTTCCATCGCGCACAAGCGTGAGTGATGGCGCGTCGAAAGCTGACACGTGGCGCGGTTCTGAGTGCTCCGGTGGGCCTATTTCGTCTGCGCCGCCGAGGAATAGCTCTGTCAGCGCGTCATAGTCGGCGGACCTGCCTGTGTTGGTGTCAGCGTCGAAGCCGGATGAGTTGTGATCGTTATCTGTGCGCATCGGCGTAGGACTCCTCTAGTCGGCGCCTTCACCGAAAGCGCCGGCGCCGGCTGACATGCGCGCCCGCGTGACGACGACGATGTTGTTTGTCTCGCCGAAGGGATTGTGAGTTTTGTTTTCGTTGAAGGGATCACTGACCCAGCGGCCGTTGACGAGCAGGCGATATTCGCAGCGTCCGACGGGGATGGGCACGCAGACTTCGTAGTGGCCGAACTGGGCGCGGTAGTTCATGCGGGTGGCGGTGTGGGACCAGCCGTTAAAGTCGCCGGCAATGCGCACATCCAAACCTTCGGGCCCCGGATGGACGAAGAGAACGCCCTGGGACGTTTCGACCGGTCCATTCATGCGGGCGAGGCGAGCTTCGAGTTCGGCGGTGTGCGCGCGAGCTTCCTGCTCACGACGTTGCTCGCCGAGCGCCAGATCGGGGTCGGTTTCCAGCTTGGCCTGATAGGTCGCGCTGCGGGTCATGAGTTCGCGGGCGCGGCGGGCGAGGTCGGCAGCTCGTGTGGGCGTGACGCTTTCGACGGTTTTTGTTTCGGGAACGGCGTTGGGCTGGATCGGTTTTCCTTCAGCGATGGAGCTGGCGGCCCGACCTGTGCGCGTCCGCGGGACGCTGGGCTTAACGGCGGCGGGTTTGATTGTTCCGCGCGGGGGGAGATTCTCGATGAGATGCTTCGCGAGGGCGGTGTAGTCGCGGGCGCCGGGGGCGGACTCCTCGTACTCGATGAGCGGCTGCCCGAACATTGTCGCTTCTTTGAGTTTGGGATCGAGCCGGATGACATGAGGCACAAGGCGATCGCCGAACTGTTCGGATAGCTCGTCTAGAAGACGCGCGGCGAGTTCATTCTCGGGGTCGTGCATGGTTGCGAGAATGCGGAAGGGCGTCTGACCGCCGAGACGACGGGCGAGGGAGCGAATCGTGCGGACCTGCCGGTCGGCGCCGCGCATGGCGAAGAATGAGGTTTCTACGGGGATGAGGACTTCCGTCGCGGCGCGGAGGGCGTTGAAGGTGAGGAGGCCGACGGAGGGGGGGCAGTCGATGAGGCGCCAATCGAAGCGGTCGCCGAGGCGTTCAAGAGCGCCTGCGAGGCGAAGATCACGATCCTCACTGTCGGCGATACCGCCTCGTGCGGCTTCGAGGCCGGCGAGCTTCATGCTTGAGGGAGCGAGTTCGAGATTTCGTCCGGCGCGCCAGAGCAGCCGGGTGGGATCAAGCTTGCGCTCGGGTGAAGCGAGCATCCAGTCGCCGATGTGTTGGTCGATGTTTTCATCCGGCACGCCGAGCCCAACGGCACAGTGGGCTTGTGGATCCAGATCCACGAGGAGTGTGCGATGCCCCAGGCTGGCGAGCACGCCGGCGAGGTTGATGGCGGTTGTGGTTTTTCCACAACCACCCTTTTGATTGACGATGGCGACGGTCCGCACGGCGGATTCCCCGCAGAAGGCGGCGGCCTACAGGAGACGAGCTCGGATCCGCAAGGCCGCAGAAAGCGAACCGGAGCCCGTGGCGGTTATCGGGTCACGCTGGGCAATGCCTCCAAAAGGTTGCGCGCCGTGAGTAATGGTCTCTATGGATTGACGAGAGCTTGTTGCATGCGCTGATGCCGATAGCTGCGCATTTCCGCTTCCAGGGCGGCGAGTTTGGGGTAGTCGAGGAGTTTATCGAGCGCGTCGCCGAGGGCTTCCTCGATGGTTCGGAAGACGAGCATGGTGTTGCTGCCGACTGAGGAGTCTGCTTTGAAGAACCATGGGGCGTCCCATGAACCTTTGCCGCGAGCGGAGGCGATGGTGCGGGTGAGGCCGGTGTTGGAATCGAGTTCTTCGATGTAAAGGGTGGTTCTGCAAACGACTCGGGTAAACCGCTCGTTGACGCCAGCGAAGGGGTCGGGGAAGTTGCGGTGGGGTTTGCGGCCGGTTTCGACGGACTCAAAGCGGAAGGTTTGCTTGCCGGCCTGGAGCTCGAGGTACTCGATGTGGGCGCGAACGCGGTAGGGGAACTGCTGAGCGACCGCTGGCGCGGGGGATGATGTGACCGTTGCTGGAGGATGGGCGGTTGATGTCGTTGCCGGGGGCTCATTTGAGTCATTCGCATCATCGGTGGAGCTTGAGCCGAAGAGGCGCCACCCTCGTTTTTTCGTCTTTGGTGTGGACTTGGATGGGGGTGTTTTAGAGAGCGTCTGGCGGGCGCTGGGATAGGCGGGGGCGCGGTTGCCCACGTTGACGACCTGAAAGTAGGTAGTGTCGCCGAGCAGGCCCTCGAGGGCTGAATGAGTGCTGTTCATGACCTGAGATCGGGCGGTGGAGAGGTCGCCGATGCCATCGAGACCGGTCGTGGCGATGCGCACATCAAGCGGAGGCAGATTCCCCGAGCGGTAGGGCTTGTTTACCTGTACGGGGTGATACTCACAGGCTGACGCTGAGATCGCGAGCGCGAGGAATAGAAGAAAAAGGAGCGTCTTGGCGAGCGACCGCTCGTGGAACAAGGCGCGCATGTTTACCTCCGAAGGGAGAAGGAAGTTCGGAATAGCTGCGCACTGTGCGCGGCGACCTTCCTCCATCGGCATTGCGGCGTTTATTCAGGCAAAAATCGGAGCGAGTGAAATCATTGGCTGCTACAGGGAATCGGGTGGGCTGGCCTGCTCATCCTCGGATTCACCCTCCGCCAATGTGGTGAGGCGGTCTTCGAGGAGCGTGAGCCGTCGCCCGAGGCGCTCGACCTGCTTGATGACATTAAGGAGTTGTTCGTTGATCTGGTCTGAGGCGCGATCTGCGAAGAGCTGGGCCTCCTGAATTTGGCGAACTTCGCGGAGTAGATCGTCAGTTTGGTTGGGCGGGTCTTTGGACATGATTCTGAGCATCTGGTGATGGCGATGTGAATAAACCGTAAGAAGGGATTGTTATATACTGCGATCATGAAGACCACGCGTACGAAAGCCATAACGTTCGTCTCCGCTGGCTGGCTCTTTTCCTTGACGGGGGGATCGGCATTTGCAATTTCGCCTGATGCGCTCGTGACGGGCGCGACGCTGTCCCCGCTTTCGTATGTATCAGCGACGGAATTGGAGCAACCTGAGGAATCGGGTGGGGAGCTCGATCTTGGCGATGGGGATTTGGTCTTTGGGCGCGCTGGGTATGACTCGATGACCTTCAAGGTTTCGGGCGGCGCGAGTTCGCGGTCTGACACCTGGGTCAACGGCTCGTGGTCCTACAACACGTTCATCGTAGACGAGCTTGAGCTTTCTCTCGAACTGGCGGCGTGGGGGCTCTTTCAGAGCGATGGCAATGACGCCATCGCGCCGAGCCTCAGCTTACTGTTCCGCTGGCATTTTCTGATCGAGGAAGAGCAGCAGGACTGGTCAACGTTTATCGAGTTCGGCGCCGGGATAATGTTTGCGTCAGACGAAGTTCCCGATGGCGGGAGCGAGTTCAATTTTATGCCAAGAGCTGGCTTTGGCGCGACATTCCGCCTTGATGATTATGGCACGCGGCTTGTCACGGGGGCTCACTGGCAGCACTTTTCCAATGCTTCAGTTTTTGGGCGCGACCGGAATCCGGGGCGCGACGGGATCATGGGCTATGTCGGCATTTCGATTCCGTTCTGAGACGCTCAGCTTACGCGTAGCCGTTGGGATGGGCTTCGAGCCAGCGCCACGCGGATTTGATGACCTCGTCGATATCCGTACATGACGCGCTCCACCCGATTTCGGCGTTGATCTTCGCGGGATTGGCGAAGAGGGTTGGAGGATCGCCGGCGCGGCGCTCACCTTCGAGCACGGAGATTTTTCGGCCGGTGACGCGCTGGGCTGCTTCGATGATTTCGCGCACGCTGTAGCCGCGCCCGATGCCGAGGTTGTAGATGCGTCGGTCGCCGCCGGGCTTGTTGGGATCGAGTGAGTGCAGGATGGCGACGTGGGCGTCGATGAGATCGACGACGTGGACGTAATCACGAATGCAGGTTCCATCGGGGGTGGGGTAGTCCGTGCCGAAGATTGTGATGTCTTTGCGTTTGCCTATCGCAGCATGGAGGACGAGGGGGATGAGGTGAGTCTCGGGGTTGTGATGTTCGCCGATGAGTGTGTCAGGATCGGAGCCTGCGACATTGAAGTAGCGCGGGGCTGCATAGGCGAAGGGCTTGCCGGCGAGGGCTTTGGCTTCGAGGTAGTCCGAGAGGATGCGCTCGACATGGAGCTTGGACCAGCCGTAAGGATTGATGGGATTTTGGGGAGTTGTTTCAGCGATGGGGATGTGTTCGGGGGCGGGCTCGCCGTAGGTGGCGCAGGTGGATGAAAAGACGAAGCGCTGGACGCCGACAGCGTCACAGGCTTCAAGGAGATTGAGGGCGGCGGCGGTGTTGTTGTGGTGATAGAGCAGCGGCTCTGTGACGGACTCACCGACGTACGCAAGGGCAGCGAAGTGCATGACGGCAACGATGTGGTTTTCCCTGAGGATGCGCTCGATGGCGGAGCGATCACCAACATCGGCTTCGTAGAAGGCTAGCCGGCCGTCAGCGATTGTGGTGAGGGCGTCGATGGCGCTGAGATGACCGCGGCGGAGATTGTCAACCACAGCGACGGTGTGGCCGTCGGTGAGCAGGCGCTTGACTGCGTGGGAGCCGATATAGCCGGCGCCGCCGGTGACGAGAATGTTCATACGGACTTCAACCCTTTCGTTCTCCTGGTGCTACTGCAGACGGCGCTATCGAGTTCTCAAATACAGCGATTGAGAATGTATCGGAAGATCCTGCATCGTCCGTATATGGCTCTCAGTGAAGCCGGGGGTGGGGTTGGGTATGCTCGGGGCAGACTTTTTCTTCTTTCGTCGCTGGAGCGCTCGTTTCTGCTGTTGTCCCATGCGTGATGATTCTCGCCAGTCCGAGTCTGAACCGCGGCGAGTGAATCCGCTGGACGCTGCGGGGCTGTTGATTCGCGGGCTGGCGATGGGGACTGCGGACATTATCCCGGGTGTCTCCGGCGGGACGATCGCGCTGGTTTCCGGAATTTATGAGCGATTCATTCTGGCGCTGCGATCACTCTCGCTTTCGTTCCTGGCGCCTCTGGCGCGGGGGAATGTGCGGCAAGCATCTCGTGAGTTGTTCAGAATCCACTGGGAGGTGCTGATTCCGCTGGGGCTCGGCATCCTGATCGCGATTGTGACCATGAGCCGGGTGATTCCGCCTTTGATGGAGAAGCATCCCGGCGCGATGTACGCCTTCTTTTTTGGATTGATACTTGCGTCCTCGTGGGTGCCTTTTGCGCGCATGAAGCGGCGCCGAGCTGAGCATTACCTTGCGCTGATTGTGGCTGCGGGCGCGGCGTTCTGGTTCGTGGGCATTCAGCCTCAAAAACTTCAGTTGCGGATCGCTCGCGCGCCGGAGGGCGCCGTTGCGGCGGCGTATTCAGGGAAGATTCGGCACCACACAGATGTGGCTGCGATCCAGAACATGGTTGGTGAGCTGCCGGCGATCGCAGGCGGATACTCGGTGGTGCTTTTTGATCCGAAGGGCGAGATTCATGGGGGCGTCGAGGCAGGAGCTGCGGGTGTGGCTCGCGTCGACATTGTGCACGACGAGGACGCTTTCACCGCTGCCCTTGTCTCACAACCGACGGTCATTCTGGCTGAGCAGCGGGCTTCGCTGGGATGGATTTTTGCGTGCGGTGTGATCGCGATCAGCGCGATGATCCTTCCAGGGTTGTCGGGCGCGTTCTTAATGCTTTTTTTGGGGCAATACCATGCGATGCTGAGCGCTATCAAAGGCGTTGTCGATCACCTGATCGTTTTCATGGGGCGTGAGCCAGACCCGCTTATTGTGGCTGCGGGTGAATCAGCGATGGGCGACTTTCTTTTTGTCGGCGTCTTTCAGATTGGCGTGCTCGTTGGATTGGTGCTCTTCAGCCGGGTGGTCGGGTGGCTGCTTGAGCATCGGCACGATGTGACGATGGCGGCACTGACGGGGATGATGCTCGGCGCGCTGCGGCAGCCGGCGTCCGTTGTTCTGACGGAAGGAGGTCGGGCGACATCATCGGGGTCTTACTGGCTCGTCGTCGGAGTGGTTGCGCTGGTTGGGGGTGCGATTGTCATCGGGCTCACGATTGCAGACACACGGCTTCGGGCTGCGGATGTTCTTCCCGCTGATGACGCTGCGAGTTGACTTGCCAGTGAACGTCCGGGTGCGGCGCTGACAGGAACGACTTCGCGAGGACGGGTGCGCTTCGGGTTTGTGCGCCCATACAGGCAGCCGCACTCGGGGCAACGCTGAGCCTGCACGCCGTCGAGGTCGTAGGAGCAGACAGGGCATGGTCTGGCGGCGTCCGGCGCCTTGAGGAAGGCAATAAAGATGGCGACGGCGCTCGTCATCAGCAGATATGCAATCGCGATGATGTAGGCGGCGAAAGCAGCGTCGCTTTCAGGCTCGAAAAAAAACTTCACATCCGCATAGGCGATGAAGAGGCCAATTGTGTCGCTGAGCAGGATGATTGTCCATGTTTGCCATCGGCGGCGGTAGACATAGGCCACCGACCAGACCGCAATCGAAAAGAGGGAAACAAAAACCACCAGCCTCTACTCCAATCGCCGCGCCGCGTGCGGAACGAATGAGGAATCATAGACGCGCGAAAGCGGACACATAGTTATTCACCGGGGATGTATGAAATCACGCCCTCCCAGGGGGAGCTGGCGGTGGCGTATTTTCGCTTGGGGATTCTGCCTGAAAGATAGGCGTCCCGCCCAGCCTGGCAGGCTTGGCGCATGGCGCGGGCCATTCGGACCGGGTTCCTGGCGTGAGCGATGCCGGTGTTGAGAAGCACGCCATCGGCGCCGAGCTCCATCGCGATTGTCACATCGCTCGCTGTTCCGACGCCGGCGTCGACGATCACCGGATAGGAGAGATCGCCATCCTTGAGCAGCTCCAGGCAGAGCGCGATGTTGGCGGGATTCATGACGCCCTGTCCCGAGCCGATCGGGGAGCCGGCGGGCATGACGCTGGTCGCTCCTGCTTCCTTCAAACGCAGCGCAGCGATGGGATCATCACTTGAATAGGCGAGCACCTCGAAGCCGTCCGCGACGAGCTCCTTCACAGCGTCCAGCGTTCCCGCCGGATCGGGAAGGAGTGTTTTCTTGTCGCCAAGAACTTCCAGCTTCACCCAGTTGGCGCCGGGGTTTTTGAGTTGATGGAGAAGCTCGCGCCCGAGCCGGGCGACGCGGACTGCATCGTGCGCGGTGAAACAGCCGGCGGTGTTTGGGAGAATGGTGTAGCGTTTGACATCGAGTGAATCGAGCAGGCTCTCGCCATGTTCGTTCATGAGACGATCGCGCCGGACAGCGACGGTGACGACATCGGCGCCGGAGGCGTCGAGCGCCTGCTGCATTGTTTTGTTATCGGCGTACTTTCCGGTGCCGACAATGAGCCGGCTGGTGAAGCGGCGATCGCCGATGACGAGCGTCTCATCGGCTGGAGAGACTGTTGTTTCGAGGTGTTTTGATTCAATCGCGCTGTGCGCCATGCCTGCTCCTGCGAGTTTTTATTAACCGCCGCCCACGAGTGTGACGAGCTCGATGTGATCTCCCGGGGCGAGGGCGCGGTGGCTGTGCTCGGCCTTGGGAACAAGCTCTTTGTTGACCTCGACAGCGCAGGCCCGCCCGACGAGCCCGCGAAGCTCGATGAGCTGCGAGACGGTCGCGCTGTTGGGAATAACCTGCTTTTGACCGTTAATCATGACTTCCACGCGGGCATTGTAGAGTCCTTGCCGGCCTGAGTCGCGCACTTGTGCGGATTCAGGCTGGGCGAACCCCTCGATAGAGCTGCTGGACGCGCTCTGCTTGCTCTTTTCGCACGGTTTCAAGGATCAATCGCGGGACGCGCCACGCTACCTGCTCCTCAGTGACATTGGAGCAGTGCTCCTGAATGCACCGGTAGAGGAACTTGAATGCGTCGCGTGGCTGGTGCATTTGGTCGAGGGCGTCGACGACATCCTGGCGGTTGACGTCTTCCTCGAAGAGATCGACAAGGCTGATGTCCGGGCTTCCGGGTTCGCGACAGACAGCGAGCCGGGCGTTGCACAGGTCGTAGAGAGTAGATCCCGTCCAGAGCAGCTTCTCGACCAGATTTTGCTTATCGAGCCGGGCTTCCTGAAAGAACGAGTTTGACTCCCGATAGAGCGCATATCGCAGGTCCATCGGGAGGAGAAGCTTAAAGCCGACATCATCCATCTGGAGCAGCTTGTTGTTGAGCACGGGCCAGATGATCGCCTGCATTCGTTGGGGATCGCCGCTGACGAGGGTGGGCTCGTCGATGCGGTCGAGGACGATGAGAGCGCCGCGATGGCCGATGGCGCGTAAGACGCGGAGCAACCGCGCGAACATGGCGTAGCGTTGATCGTCGGCTTCATCGAGAGGGAGTGTGGCTGCGTCACAATCGGCTTTGGTGAGCCATTGTAGCGAGCGCCCGAATGATCTCGGCGCGCGATTCAGCGTGCGCAGTTGGCGAGAAAGTTTCCTGCCGACCCGAGCAAGGCGCCAGCGATCCCACGCGAGATATTTTGCAAGCAAGAGAGCCCAGAGTCCGAGCGCGCCGAGGAATATTTCAATCCATGGGAGACTTGGAAAATCTTCCCGCAGGAAGAACCATGCGAGAATCGCTCCCACGGGCAGGAGCCAGCCGGTGAAGGCGAGCCACGCCCAGAGGTTGGCGCGCTGGCCGCGTGAGGCGCGGAGGCGGGCGCGAAGTTTGGCTGTTCTGTTGGGAGCGCTTTCAGGCCTGTCGTAGCAGACCTGGAGGATCATCATGTCACGCAGGATGGATGGGTCTGTGCGCCGGAGTTGTTTCGCATCGGCGACGGCGATTGAACAATCGTCTCCGCGACGGGGATCTGCGAGCAATCCATCAACAATCTGCGTCGTCGCTAGACTGAGAATTGCATCCATGTGATCGACGAGGCGGAGCGTGCGGAATCGTTTGAGCAGGTGCTCGCCGGTGAGTGCGCCATCCATCGCATCGCTCTTGCTGCGACGCCGGCTCCAAAGATCCGCGGACGCGATGAAACGTTCCAGCGTTTCATTGAGATCGTCATAAGCAACGAGCAGTGTTTTGGTTTCCGGATGGGCTGCGTTGTGTTCGCGCACACGCTGGGCGATCTGCAGGCGGATCGCTGTCTTGCCGCTGCCTTTTTCACCAAAGACGATTGATGTCGATGGGCTGCTCAGGTCCCCGATGATCTTCTCGAAGTCGGGGTGGCACATCGGGCCGGCGCCAAGGCGGGAGAATACGGCGTCGTTGCGCGCTTCTTCGGCGCGGAAGGGGTTTTCCGCGATGGACCAATGCTTGAAGTAGGTCGCGATGTTCATAGCTGTGGATCGGGTGCGAATCAGTGTTGGTCAGAAGCAGGAACGGAGAATGGACTGTCCGGGGGCGGGGGGAGCGGCTGGACCTTAATTTCGTATCCGATTCTTAGTGCCTGACGCTCGCCTACCCAAGCATCGGCGAAATTTCCTCCACCATTCGATTCAAGATGGAATCATTGCGCGCTTCGAGGTTTAATCTGAGCAGGGGCTCGGTGTTGCTCATGCGCACATTGCACCACCAGCCGGCCTCCTTGAAGCAATTCACCGTCACGCCGTCCAGTTCGTCGATGGTCCCTTTGTCAGCGTAGCGCCGCTTGAGATCATCGAGTGCAGCTTCCTTGTCCTCGACCTCGAAGTTGATTTCGCCGGACTGCTGGTACCGAGCGAGGGGCTGAATGATCTTGCTCATGGGCTCACCGGCGCGAGCGAGGGCGGTGAGCACGCTGGCCATCGCGATGGCGCCGGAATCACAGTTGAAGTTATCACGGAAGTAGAAATGCCCGGAGAGTTCGCCGCCGAATGAGGCGCCGTGCTCAGCGAGGGCCTGCTTCATGAAGACGTGCCCGACGCGGCTTCTTGTTGGCGTTCCACCGGCTTTGCGGATCTCTTCTTCGACGGCTTTGCTTGATCGCAGGTCATAGACAATGGCTGATTTGGGATTCTCCTTGAGGAACGCGCGAGAAAGCCAGGCAGTGAGCAGATCACACCCGACGATTTCCCCGCGCTCATCGACGATCATGCACCGGTCGCCGTCGCCATCAAAGCAGAAGCCGAGGTCGGCGCCGGTCTCGCGCACTTTCTCCTGCAATTGCAGCAGATTCTCGCGCACCAAGGGATCCGGAGGATGGGCGAACTCGCCGGTGTCGTTCTTGAAGTTCAGTTCGATGATCTCAAGACCGTCAATGCGCGAGCCGGCCTCACCGAAGATTTTCGGCGCCATGGTTCCAGCCATCGCATTGGAGGCGTCGATGACGATCTTGAGTTTCACGCCGCCGAGATCGAGAAACGAGAGCACATGATCGCGGTAGGCGTCCCACAGATCGCGTTCCTCGTGACGGCCTCCGACCGGTTCGATTCGCCGTTCGTCAGCCAGTGCAGCGCGGCGACGGATTTCGTTAAGCCCGGATTCGGCGCCGACCGGTTTCGCTTTGCTGCGCGAAATTTTGAAGCCGTTGTATTCCGGCGGGTTGTGGCTGGCTGTCGTCATGACGCCGCCGGCGCAGTCCAGGCGATTGATCGCGAAGTAGACGAAGGGCGTATCGACCAGCCCGACATCGACCACGCTCCCGCCCTGCGCAAGGACGCCCTCCGTGAGCCTCGCGACCAGCGCCGGGCTCGACGTGCGCATGTCTCGCCCGACGATCAGGCTCTTCATCATGGGGGTGGTCTGCCCCGCGGCGGCGGCTTCATCGAGAAGAAATGACGATGATGCATACCCGATGCGCCAAGCGAGCGCTTCGTTCAGCGGACTGGGGTATACACCTCGGACGTCATATGCCTTAAACACGTTTCCGATCATGCCAGCGAGCATACCGGGGGTGCGATGCAGGCGCCGGCCAGTTGAAGCCCCTGGCCCCCGCGCATGTCAGCGCACACGATGCACCGGCCCGAGCGGATTTCGCTGCTCATGCAGACCGGTGAGCGGTCTGGTGAAGATGTGGCTTCTGTCGTCGGCGGCGATTCCGGCTGGGCGCAGGCTGACGCTGAGACTCACATCATTTTCAATCTCATTGAGATTGACGCCGACATCGACGGTCCACTGCTCAAAGCGCCGACTGACCGTGAGCCCGGCGAACTGGAAGCCCCTTCGCTCCGCATCCCAGACGAGATAGCCGGAGAGGGCGTATTTTTTCGTGAGTTCATATGCCGCCCCGAAGTTCACAAAGGTGGAATCCAGCGGCTCAATGCGTCGGGCCTCGGCGTAACTGGAAAACCCAAACCCATGATCGAAGAGGGCGCCCCCGCTGGCGACGGTGAGATTGCTGTCATCCAGGTCATAGATCACGTTTGATGCAAGCGAGACGGCGTTGGTGAGGCGCATGGTCGCATCTGCTGAGAGAAACTCACCCGGGTCTGAGAGCTCAGGCCGGGATGCAAACTGGCGTCCGATCGGGCTTTGGGCGTCGGCGTCACTCGACCAGTTGGCGTAGGCGGTGTCCAGGACGATCCAATCGACACTGCGCTCGCCGTTCACACCGGCCCGCTTGGTTTGCCAGGTGTTGCGCGCCCCGAGGCGCACAAGCGTTCCCGACGCAAGATTCTCAACGCGATCGTCATAGGTAGGCAGTTCGTGCGCTTCGATATTGGTTGTGCTGGCCCAGTATGTGAAATAGGGCTCTACGATGTGGCGGATGCGGTCCAGATCGAAGAGGCGGGAGCGGACGGAATCATCGACGCGCGTGATCGCTGTCGAGAGTGAAAGGCCGGCTGCGCCGAAGAGGCGCACTTTGTCATCGTTGGCGCCGGGGGCGCGGAAGTCCTCAAAGTCATCGTCGTAGCCGGTGGCGCGGCCGACGACAAAGGGTGTGATATTGAGAGGCCCGGCTGCAAGCGGAGCTGAAAGCTCATGCCTGGTGTCGAACCGCAGCACTTCGCTCTCGGTGAATCCTCGAGCGCGGAGTCGATCAGCCAAGGAATCAGCAGGGAGAATCCCGAAGGCCGCCAAAGATCTCTTGTCCGTATCAAAGCCGAGCTGATCGGCGCGGGGCTCGGTGAAACTGAGCTTGAGTCGGCTCAGGCTGTTCTCGCTGTAATAGGTCAATAGTCCATCGAAGGGTGTATCTGCTACGCGGAAATACGTCAGCTCCGGCAGTTTTTCGACCTGATACCCCTGGCTTTGCAAGAGGTACTCATTCGGTGTGAAGTCATTGAAGGGCGCCCGGGCTTCGACACCGAAGAGAGAACGCTCATCCTGCCGGCGCGCATACAGCGAGTTGGTGAACTCGCGGCGGCGCTCCGCCCACTCTTCAAAGAAGGCATCGACGAACGTCTCATCAGAGATGTACGCGAGTTCACCGAAGAGCGTCCACTCATCGCTGAGGCGCCAGCGATGCTCGCCGAGGATAATGCCTCGATGGTCGTTGCTGTGTTCGATGTCGGCGCCGCTGGTGAGATGGTCTTCGCCGTCATCGTGAATGTAGTAGCCGAAGAAGTCGCCGCGTGCGTCGGGCGTGCTCCAGGAAAAATCAAGCCCGACTGCCGGCCCGCGGTTGACATAGCCGTCCAGCAGAAGCTCGGCGTCGAGGCCGCGCGGTTTTTCGACGCCGGTCAATGCGATGAGATCCCAGCGCGTGCGCAGGATGGTGTCCCCCTGCTCCGTCTCGACGCGAACCCGGCGGAGGGCTGGATCGCCCGGCTCACCTTGAAATCGCGGGAGTGTGAGCGTTGGAATGTCACCAACCTTCAGCGAGACGTTTCGCGCATCGACAACATTCGCCACCCCGGGTCCGGCAGCGCGCGGCGCGCGAGTCAGCGTCACGCTTTGTGCGCCGAGGCTGAAATGCGGCTCGAAGAAGGAAGAGTTGGCCATCGTCGCCCGGCCGGTGGTCCATTGGTTTTCAGCTTCCTGACGGATGACATCGGCGCGCACATAGACGGGCATTCCGCGGGCTTCGTCATACGTCCAGAAGACCGCATCCAGTGCGACGCCGCGGTTGTGAGAGGCGTCGTAATAGAAGCGCGGCGCGCGCACGGTGTATTCTCCGTCGGTCGCGATGACGCCGCCTTCGAGATAGACGCCGCGCATCTGGTCGGCGCCGAACTGAAGCACGTCTGAAAGCGGCCCAGGATCAAAGAATGCGACCAGACTGCGCGCCGAGAGCTGCACTGTCTTTCCGGTTTCGGGCTGTTGATGCTGAACAACGACGCCGCCTGTAATCACAAGCGCGTTTTCTTCGGGTCCGGGGATGAAGGTGCGATTGGGACCGAAGAGACTGACGACGCCTTCCTGCGTGAATATCGGCGCGTTCTGATCGCGTGGCGGAAGGTTCGCTGCTTCTGCGAGCCCCTCAAGGCGGCGGCTGGCGCGCCCGCGACCTGAACCGGGCGCCAGGGCATCTATCGCGATGACCGATTCAAGATGGCGCGCGAGCCTCGCTTCACCTGCCTGCGCGAATGCGTCATCGCGCGGGTGAGCTCGCGTCAGCTTGTTTGAAGTGAGCTTGGCGTCGCCCGCGACGATCGCTGTCACGAGCAGATGATCGGCTGCTTGAGAGACCGAGGCGTCCGCCGCTGAATCGCGCACATTCTCAAAGTAGACCGCCAGCTGGCTCGCCTGGCGCCCATCGATGAGAAGCTGCTCGATCCAAACAATGGCGCGGCCCGCTTGGAAAACACGTCCGCCGACCTCCACGAGCGGGTCGCCCTCGAGCTGCAGGCGCTGTGTGGCGCCATCGCGCCACGCCCAGGCGCGTAAGGCGCTGAGTTTAATTTTGCCCGGCTGGAGGCTGAGTGGAAAATCAATGCCGGCAAAGTCCTTTCCGGTCAGCGGGTTCGCTCCCGGAGTTGGCGGGCTGATCGACTGGCTGGCGGCTGGCTGGGCAAAGATCGCAGCGGCGGCGAGCAAAACGCCCGTCACGAGAGAAAGACGCGCCGTCAGGCGTGTGCTGCGCGGCGATGCTCGTCGAACTCTGTGGCGATCCTTGCTCATTCGTGGGGCCTCGGTTGGTGAGAAGGATGCTACCCCCAGCCCCGGTGACCCCACAACTCATCGCAAGATAAGAGCAAGCCAATCATGACGCGATTGCCTCAGCGTCGATACAGTTGGGATATGGACATGTCGGCTCCGAAGGGGCCGGCGATTCTTCGGTCTCACGGATGGACCAGTGCCCCCACGACGCGAGCCGCTCATCCCGAGCATGTTTCACCGTCGCCTGACCCTGCTAATGGGGCTCATGGTGGTCGGAGCTGTTGTATTGTTCGGGCAGTTGGTTCGCCTGACGGTGGTCGAGGGCGCCGACCGTCGGCGTGAGGCTGAAAGCCGGCTGCTCATCCATAACTGGACGCCGACGCACCGCGGGCGGATTCTCGATCGTAAGGGGCGGGTGCTAGCGCTCGATCGTCCGAGCTTTGATATCGCCGTGGAGTATAAGGTGATGACCGGGGCGTGGGCTTTTGAGGAAGCCGCCCGCGAGGCCCGCCGACAAAACCGGGCCCAATGGCAGGAGCTGAGCCCGGCGGCGCGGCGCGAGGCGATTGATGATCTGCTCCCGGTGTATCAACAGCGGCTCAACGACATGTGGCAACGGCTTGCCAGCATCTCCGGCTCGCCACCTGCGGAGCTTGAAGCAAATCGCACAACGATCATCGAGCGCGTCAACAGAATGGCTTCGAGCATCTGGAGCCGGCGCCTGGCGCGCGATCGGGAGCAGGCTCTTGTTGAACAGCGAGAGACGACGCTCGAACTTGCGGATGTCGCCCGCCCGATTCGTGAACAGACCGAAACGCATGTGCTGCTGAGCGATGTGGATGACACGGTTGCGTTCGAGGCCCGGCGTCTGGCGGCTGAGCTTCCCGGCGTGCATGTGCAGGACGGCGCCCGGCGCGAGTATCCCTTCGAGCGTGTCGATGTGACGATTGATCGCAGCTCATTTCCCGGGCCGCTGAAATCTGACACACCAATGCGCGCGCAAGCCGTCGGCGTGGAGACGCATTTGGTCGGCTGGATGCGCAAAAAGGTGACGCGCGAGGATGTTAAGCGCCGGCCATTGCGCGATCCGGCGACTGGTGAGATTGATCGCGGGCATTATCAAACCGGGGACGCGGTCGGCAGCTCGGGGATCGAGCGAGCGCTGGAGCACCAGCTTCGAGGCCTGCGCGGCAGGGATATCACCCACCTTGACACTGGAAAACTCGAAGTCATTGCGCCTTCGGCTGGCGCTGACGTGAAACTGACGATTGACATCGCGCTGCAGGCGCGGTTGGCGGCGATTTTCGATCCGGCGTTCGGCTTGGCGCAGGTTCAGCCGTGGCATGAAAGCTCGCCGCGCATTGGCTCGCCTCTCCTTGGCGGCGCTGTTGTGCTTGATATTCAATCAGGCGATGTGCTTGCGATGGTTTCGTCGCCATCATTTACGCGCGAGGAGATGCGTGAGCGGCCCGAACGACTCATTCATGATGATCTTCGATTTCCGCTGGTGAATCGCCCGCTTTCGCGCCCCTATCAGCCCGGGTCCATTGTCAAACCCCTGGTGCTGGTCGAGGCGGTGACGCGCGGCGTCCATGCGCTCACGCACCCGATTGAGTGCGCCGGACACTACTTTCCAAATAAGCCCGACGGCTTCCGCTGCTGGATCTATCGTGAGCGTTTCAGCTTCGCGACCCACTCGCAACAAGTTGAAGGCCCGCTCTATGCGCCGGACGCGATTGCGCGCTCGTGCAACATTTACTTTTATACGCTTGGCGACGCGCTTGGAGCCGCTGGCGTGGAGCGTTTCTATCGGTCGCTTGGCGTCGGCCATCGATATGAAACAGGCGTTCCCGGGGCGAATGCTGGTTTTGTAGGACGACTGGAAGGCACACCGATTGAACGCAATGAAGCGATCTTCATGGGCATTGGTCAGGGGCCGGTGAGCTGGACGCCGCTGCACGCTGCCAACGCCTTTGCGACGCTCGCGCGCCGCGGCGTGCGCCTTGAGCCGCGCGTTGTCGCTTCGCTGGAGCGCGAGCCTGTCGATCTGGGCTGGGATCAGGGTGCGATCGAATACGCTCTTGATGGGCTTCATCTCGGTGTCACCCAGAGGTATGGCACGGGTCATCACATTCGAATTCATGGCGTGGAGGAGCCCATCTTCAATGCGCCAGGCATTCGTGTGGCGGGCAAGACGGGAACCGCGCAGGCGCAGCCGCTTAAGATCGACCCCGAAGGCAAACTTGCGGGACTGCCCGGCGTGGTGCGCGATCCCAAGACTGATCCACTGCCCGAACATGCGTGGACGGTCGTGCTCGCGGGGCCAGAAGACAGCAAGTACAGGTACGCGATTGCTGTGGTTGTTGAATACGCGGGCAGCGGCGGGCGCTTCGCGGGGCCGATTGCCAATCAGGCGATACACGCGCTGATCGCGGAGGGATATCTCCCTGGCGCCGCGAGCGCGGAGCAGAGCCCATGAGCTTCTCACGGATTGAACCGCTGGATCCCGGCGCGCGCCGGGGCGCGCTGCGGCCCGCGGCCCAGCGCTCGCGCGTTCGATGGGTGAATCCCGCGTGGCTCACTGTCGCAGCTTCACTCATGCTGACACTCGTGGGCGTCTACTGCATCAATCTAACCGCGGGTGTGAGCAGCGATGGATTTAGTTCACTTGCTACGAAACAGCTTGCGCTTTTGATGCTGGGTATTCTGGCGGGCGCCTTTATCGCGGCGCCGGACTATCGGTGGATCGGCAGGCTTTCGCCGCTGCTGATCATCGCGACGCTTGGGGCGCTGGTGTTTGTGATGCTTCCCTGGGCGCCGGAAGCGCTGGTGACGCCGCGCAACGGCGCGAGGCGCTGGATTAATCTCGGCGTGACTGACTTTCAACCAAGCGAGCTGGCGAAGATCGCCTATGTGATCGCCGTCGCGAGATATCTTCGTTTCCGCGAGAATCATCGACGCTTTCTCGGCCTTGCGCCTCCGGCGATCATCACTTTTGTTCCGATGGGTTTGATACTGATCGAGCCGGACCTTGGCACGGCGCTGCTCTTTCTTCCTGCTCTCTTCGCGATGCTCATCGCCGCGGGCGCCAAGCTCAAGCACCTGCTCATCGTTTGCGCCGTCGCGATGGCGACCACGCCCGCCATGTACCCCCTGCTTCAGCCGCACCAGAAAGCGCGCATTCAGGCGGTCATCAATCAAGTGACCGGCGACGAGAGCGGGCGCGACACCATTAACTATCAGGGCGATCGGGCGATGACACTTGTCGGCGCCGGCGGCACGGTTGGCATGGGCGCGAAGAAAAGCCGGGCTGTTATTCACTTCAACGCCCTCCCCGAAGATCACAATGACATGATCTTCGCCGTCGTCGCCAACCGTTTCGGGTTGCTCGGAACCATTGGCATGCTTGGGCTTTATCTGCTTTGGGTTGGAGGCGCTCTTCTCACCGCGGCGACATGCACCGAGCCCTTCGGTAGGTTGCTCGCTGTCGGGCTCGCTGCGATTGTCGCGACACAGATGACCATCAATATCGGCATGACTGTTGGCCTGTTGCCGATCACCGGAATGACACTCCCCTTTGTGAGCGCCGGCGGCGCGAGCTTAATTGTCAGCTACATGATGGCGGGATTTATTCTCAATATCGGCCTACGCCGGCCGTTGTATCTGCAACGCAAAAGCTTTGAATTTTCCACCGAGGATGGTGTATGACAGCGAGTGACTCTCTCCCGGTTCCCGAATCGTTCCTTCGTGAGGCGAACGAACTCGGTGTGAACTTTGCGCCCGGCGAGATTGAAAAGCTGGGGCGCTATCTTGCGCTCCTGCTTGAAGCCAACCAGCGCATCAACCTAACAGCTGTCACCGAACCGGAAGAAGCCTGGCGCAAGCATATTCTTGATTCGCTTACGCTCCTTGCGATCCTCTCAGAAGGGCCGGGAGGATCGCGCATCGCGGATGTCGGCGCCGGGGGGGGCGCGCCGGGACTGCCGCTTGCGATCGTGATGCCCCGCGCGCACTTTACGCTGATCGAAGCGACTGGGAAAAAGGCAGCGTTTCTTACTGAAGCAGCCACCGCGCTGGAGCTCAGCAACGTCGTTGTCGTCAGCGACCGCGCTGAAACGCTGGGCCAGGATCACAAACAGTTTCGAGCGCAGTATGATTATGTTCTGGCTCGCGCCGTGGGGAGAATATCCGTTGTTGCAGAGTTGACGATTCCGCTGACAAATGTAGGCGGCCAGGTCCTACTCATTAAAGGCGCCAAAGCGGATGAAGAGCTGGCTGAAGCAAAGCAAGCACTGCACAGGCTGCACACTTCCTGCGCAGGCGTCATCGAGACACCGACTGGCAAGATCGTCGTGCTTGAAAAACTGCGGGAAACGCCGCGACTCTATCCCCGCCGCCCGGGAGAGCCCAAACGATCCCCGCTCGGTTGACATCCTCAATTGAGCAGGCGATCGCGCTTCAGACCTCTAGCAATCGAACCACCTGGCGCATGCTCTCAATCACGCGCCTGATGTCAGCGTATCCAGCATTGCTTTGCGCCAGCGCCTGAAGTTCATTCGCCAGGGTTGCAAGCCGCTCATGCGCAGAAGCGTTGTCGGCCGCAGAGGCATTGCGCGCTGACTTAGGTTGTTCGGCATTTGGAACAAAATGAGTTGGGTCAACCTTCTGATTGAATTTAATCCCAGCCTCATGAATGCGACCCTCGACATGCCGACACCATTGAATGACGCCTTGAGAAGCCACGCGCTCACCATCATATGTCTCGAGCGTCACATAGACGCTTGACCCGGGATGCACAAATTTCGGCAACAGCACGCCGCACCCGGTCGCTGATATGTTTCGGCCCAACGAAATGAACGGTTGGCGTCCGTGGCCTTCAAGATCAAGCTCACACGCCGTCGGGAAAGTTAGATCAAAAGAACGGTTGGCATTTCGCTTCTCGCTCCCGGACCATTTTTCAGATTCACGTTTGAGCTTCCTCAGCGTCTCGTTGAGCTTATGCATCGGCTCCCGAAAGGCTGAGAAATCCTGGGATATACATGTCTGAGTCATGGACTCGCCCCGGCTTCAACAGGATTTTCGACGCTGATTTGCGAAACGCCTGAGAGCAGCGCGTCGAAATAAATGCTGATTTCTAACCCTGCAACGATCTCGCGGCCTCTAGCTGCGATCATTGCGCACTTGTAATACCAAAAACACTCTCGGATTATCAGGTCTGACACATGCGGCATAGTGTGAATTTCTTTGATCAATTCACGAAATTGCAGCCCTGATCGACAGGACGAAGTCATGCACACAACGCCCAAGCACAAGTGTTGTGCCACCTGGTAGTCACAGCGTCTCTAGCTGTTATTAACGCTCTTGGCGCGCTGACGGAATAAGGCTCCTGTGAGGTCAGCGGCGCTGGCGAGATTGTCGTTTTTGATGCCGGCTGGGGTGCTAAAGAGTTGCCAGATATCGAACGAGAATCGCCCAGCATAACATTGAGGTAGTAATGCAGGCGTCACGCGCTCGGCCGCAGGTAGGCTACGGTTGCTATAGTGAAATACCGTTGTTTTTCACACAGTTGAAGTTTCCGTCTGGCAGACGTCTTCCTCTACACACGAGGACAGTTCCCAGGAGCCATGCCATGAAGCAGTTCTGGTTAAACGGTATTCTCAGTCTTATTGTCATCAGTGTATGCTGCGCCATAGGGGCGACAGCGATGCGCGGCGGCGCGGCTGAGGAACAACTTGTGACCCTAAATGAGGTTCCGGAAGCTGTCCGGCGCGCCATTCTGGCTCGCGCTAACGGCGCGACAATTGAGAGTATTGAACGATCGCAAGAAGACGGCCACACGATATACGAAGTCGAGATTGAAAAGGGGGCCAGAGAGTTTGAGTTCGTAGTTGTAGTTGGTGATGATGGGCAGATCATCGATCTTGAAGCAGAAGAAGATGAAGACGAAAATGAACACGAAGACGACGAAAAGCAGGTCACGAAGATTTCAATGAAAGAAGCTCCGGCCGCTGTTCAGAACGCGTTTAGGAGCGCCAGTGGAAATGCAACGCCGACAGAGGTTGAGCGTGTCGTCCAAGAAGGCTTTGTGACGTACGAGATCGAGTTCGCGGCGGACAACGGCGAATCGAGTCTGACGCTTTCGGATCAGGGCGAGTTGATTGAGGTCGAGAAGCCGTTCAAGATCGTAGAGCTACCCAAGGCAATTGTGCGAGCCATCATGAAGGAACACCCGGTAGCAGAACTCCTGGAGGCTGAGGCAGTTCAACTTTTTTATTACGAGATCACGATCAACATTAACGGCCGCGTCGTTGAACTCGCAGCGCTCGCCACCGGTGACATTGAAGACGAAGATGAAGACGAGGACCAAGATGACGGCAAAGATGAAGATGATTGACGTCAGCCGTGGCGGCTGAGGGGAGAGCCATTGGAACTCACGGTCCCAACATGGGTATGAGCCGGCAGGTTGAGATGGACGACGAACATGCCGTTTTTCAGTTCAAACTGAACTTCAACTCCCAATGATGACGCGAGAGAGTGTACGACTTTGAGGCCGACGCCGAAGTGCTTTCGGTCCGTCCGCGCCGGATCCTTGCGCCAGAACACGCGGGAAAGTGAGTCGAAGTCCGTCTCGGTGAGTGAGTCGTCGCTATTGGCGATCGCAAGCTTCACGCAATCAGGGGCGCGGTCGGCAGAGATATGAATAAGCTTTTTCCCAGTCGAGTGCGAAGCGGCGTTCGACAAGAGGTTGTCAAGAATGACCGCTAACGCATCCCGGTGAGATATGACTTCAACTCCAGGCGGCACGTCGATTGTCACTTCTCGTTGTGCCAAATCTGCGCATCGCTCGATTGCCGCTGCGAGGCTGTCGCTCAGATTCACCGGTTCAAAGGTAAACACGCCGCGATTCGCCTGATGACTTTCGAGCAACATGTTTGTCATGTTTGTCATCCCGACGACGATCTCGTGACAATCCCTCAGCAGACGGACGCAGATGTCCGAATCACGGAAAACATCCGCCTCTCCGTCGATGGCGTCGAGCGCGGACTGCAGTTCAGCAAGCGGAGTGCGCAGCTCGTGTGCGACGCCGGCGGTGAGAGATCGTTCACGATCAAGCGCCTCTTCCACACGATCGAGCATGCGATTCGTGGCAAGGCTGAGCGGCGCCAACTCTTGCGGAATGTTGTTGACAGAAAGTCGCTTGCGCACAACTGTCGCATCAATCTCGTTGGTTTCCTCGGAAAGGCGCCGAACGGCTGCGAGCCCTCGATTGACCGTCCACACAATCAAAATCGCAAGCAATCCAACCAGCGCGACGGCCGACGCTGCAGCGGCCACGAGGTTTTCGCGAATGGTCGATTCAACATGCTCACGACTGGCTGCGATAACAATGACCGCCGGGCGCCGGATCTCGATTTCCTCAAAATGCTCATCCGCGTTCATTTCCTGCTTAAGTTCAGCAAGGTGTTCGGGATATTCGCGCTGGAAATCCTCAAGGTCTTCGTCCAGTTCGATTTCATGCTGGACGATAACGACGCGGCCGGGCCGGCCATCTGGTAGTTGGGCGTTCAATGCAACAGGCGATATCGAGGTGCCGAAGTTATACGGCAGGTCACCGTCTGCGAGCGAGATTGATCGCGCTACAGAAACGTCATCCATCCACACCTGAAAATAGCTCGACGCCTCCGTGGCGATGAACTCCGGCATCGTCTCGTCTGTGACATCAACATCGACGCCCCAGGGCGTGTACTCCGTGAGAGTTGCGAGGGCTGCAGCCTTTGTTGTGAGTGTGGCGTCAAGCTCTTCATACACCTTGGCGCGGAACCGGGAGTGTCTCCAGCTTTCGACCGACAGCACGAGACAGGCCGTCCCGGCGAGCAGCACTGTAAGTTGAAAACGGCGCAGCGATTTCATGAGTCCTGCTCAGCGATAAGGTAATAGCCTTCTCCCCGACGGCTTCGCACAAGGTCGCGCCCGCCATGTTCGGTGAGTTTTTTCCGCAGGGAACACACCATGCGATCAACAGCGTTGCTCTGGGGGAATCTGGATTCATCGTAGAGGTGATCCTCGATTTTACGCCGCCCAACGACTTTCCCTGTATTCCGCGCCAGATATTCGAACAGCATGTACTCGCGCCGCGACATCGGAATCGTGACGCCGGCTTTCAGCACCTGACGCCCAGTTCGGTCGAGCGTAAACTCACCGACGGTCTGCAACGGCTGTGTCAACCCGGAACGACGGCCGTTGATGGCATTCAGCCGGGCCAAAAGTTCGTCGAACGCGAAAGGCTTGACCAAATAATCATCCGCTCCAGCGCACAAGCCTTCAACACGTTCATCAACGGCGCCCATCGCTGTCAGAAGGAGCACGCCAAAGTCGCATCCCTCATCACGCAGCGTTTTCAGGACGGTCAGGCCATCCACCTTGGGAAGCATTCGATCGAGAATGATGACGTCATACACATCATGCCTGGCGTACCGCAAGGCGGACTCGCCATCGAGAGCTGTATCAACAGCGTGTCCGTGGCGTCGCAGGTTATGCGTCAGCGATCGCTGAAGACGCCCGGAGTCATCGACAAATAGCAGCTTCATAGTGGCTCCCGGCACGGCTGAAAAACTGAGGCCGTGCATTGGGATTCTAGCCCCTGGACTCGCCGAAGATGCAACACCGTGGACAGACACAGTCGCGTGCGTGATTGTTACGCAGAGAATGACAATCCACGGCTGAAGAGGAACGCTTGAGCGAGCCAATTTCATCCTCATCTACTGGCTAGAAAATTGCCGGCTGTAATCTTGAAGTCATATAGGAAGAGGCAACATGGGTAGCGTGGTCAACTCGTGAATGTCGCTTTGTGGTTTCCGCCGAGGGGTCATCTGTCGTGTCAACACCGCTTCCGCTGGGCCGCCCTGACATCCGTCAGTCTGATATTGATCAAGTTGTTGAGGTCCTGCGGTCGGGCTGGATTACAACCGGACAGGTCGCAGCGGAGTTTGAACGATCATTTGCCGACCGCGTTGGCGCCGCTGGAGCGGTTGCCCTTTGCTCCGGAACAGCCGGCATGCATGCGGTCCTCGCTTCGCTGGACCTGCAGCCTGGTGATGAGATCATCACCCAATCGCTCACCTGGGTGTCAACTGCCAATGTCGCAACTCGCCTGGGAGCGCGTGTCATCTTTGTGGATGTCGATCGCGAGACCCTTCTTCTTCATCCACAGGACGTCGAGCCCCTCCTGAGCCCGAGAACGAAGGCGATCATCCCTGTTCACTTTGCCGGCGCGCCGGCTGACCTGAACCCACTTCGCGAGATCGCCAGCCGGCACAATGTCTCCCTTATCGAAGATGCAGCCCATGCTGCAGGAACCGCATACGCGGAGAAACCGATTGGCGCTGGTGGAACCTGTGTGTTTTCCTTTCATCCGCTGAAAAATTTGACGACCGGCGAAGGAGGGATGGTCTGTTCTGATGACCCGGACCTGCTCGCGCAGGTTCGTCGTTTCAAGTTTCACGGGCTCGGACATGATGCGTATGACCGCGAAACTCAGAGACGAACAGCGATGGCGGAAGTCATCGAGCCCGGCCTGAAATTTAATCTGCCGGATATGAACGCCGCGCTGGGGCTCGCGGCGCTGCCGCGGCTTGATGACAACAACCACGCACGAGAATTGCTCGCAGAGCGATATCTTGAACGTCTGTCTGAAATACCAGGCATCTATCCGCTCGGGCGGCCGGATTATTCTCATCAACACGCATGGTCACTGTTTGCGATTCGCATTGATGATGATATTCACGGCATGACGCGCAGCGCATTCATGGACCTGCTCAAGAATGAAGGCATCGGAACCGGCGTACACTTCTACCCTGTGCATATGCATCAGTGGTATCGGCGGCATTACGCTGATGTATCTCTGCCGAACACGGAGTGGAACGGGGAACGACTGTGCTCACTTCCTCTGTATCCCACGATGTCGATCGCAGACGTAGACAGAGTGGCGGATGTGATATCCCATGTCGTGGCGGGGACGGTGGCATGAGGTCGTCGTATCAAGGCGCCACGGATGTTTTGCTTGATCTATCCATTGTGGCGCCGGTGTTTAATGAACAAGACACAATCGTCGAGTTGGTGCGACGAACTGCAGACACATGCAACTCCCTCGGAAAGAGCTGGGAGCTTGTGCTTGTAGACGACGGTAGCGCCGACGATTCGCTGCGCATGATTGAGGGCGCAATCGACAAGTACGCGCCGCATGTCAAATGCATCGTGCTCGCAGGGAACTTCGGGCAACATGCGGCCATCATGGCTGGCTTTCAGAAATCATCTGGCGCCGTAATTGTCACGCTTGACGCCGACCTGCAGAATCCGCCGGAAGAAATTGCTCGGCTATTGGTGAAGATGGACGACGGCTTCGACGTTGTCGGCGGAGTTCGAAGTGACCGAAATGATTCACTGTTCCGGCGTGCGGCTTCGGCGATCGTCAACAGGGCCGCTCGTATGATTGGAGGCTCTACAACCTCTGATCATGGCTGCATGCTTCGCGCGTACCGTCGCCCCATTGTCAATGCAATGCTGCAATGCACAGAGCGAAGCACATTTATTCCCCTGCTTGCGAACGTCTTTGCCCGGCGCACTGCTGATGTTCCAGTCGAGCATGCCGCGCGGTCGACCGGGCAGTCAAAGTACGGCTTGTGGCAACTCATCAATCTGCAGTTTGATCTCATGACAAGCGTCACGACGCTTCCGCTCCGGCTCCTGGGAGTGCTGGGCGTCGCGATTGCGTTCGGCGCCACCGGATTCGGAGCGCTGATCGCAATCATGCGCTTTGTGCTTGGTTCTGAGTGGGCTGCGAACGGCGTATTTTCACTCTTCAGTGTGCTCTTTTTCCTGATCGGACTTCAGTTTGTCGCGATGGGAGTGCTGGGTGAATACCTGGGTCGCGTATACGGCGACGTTCGAGCGCGGCCGCGCTACATCGTCAGCGACGTGCTCGAGAGTGATGGCGCACCGCCATCGACCGTGCATGTCAAAGCATCGAGCGCCAAACGAATGGTGGAGGCAGGACGATGAGAACAGTTGTATTTGGATACCACAATATCGGAAGGCAGGGGCTCGACACACTTCTCCGACACAACGCTGATGTCGTTGCTGTGTTTACCCATCGGGATGATCCAACCGAAGCTCTCTGGTTTGACTCTGTAGCTGAACTCGCCGCCGATCACGGCATTCCGGTCTTTGCACCGGATGATGTCAATCACGCGCTATGGGTGAATCGTATCCGCGGCCTCTCGCCGGATTTTATATTTTCCTTTTTCTATAGAAAACTGCTCTCCAGTGAACTCTTGGATATTCCCAATAAGGGCGCGTTTAACCTGCATGGATCTCTATTGCCAAAGTACCGCGGCCGCTGCCCGGTCAACTGGGCGATCCTCAATGGCGAGCGCGAGACCGGCGTCACGCTCCATGAAATGACCGTGCGACCCGATGCGGGCGCCATCGTGGGGCAACATCGCGTTTCCATTGATCAACAGGACGACGCCACGGCAGTCTTTGCCAAGCTTGTTCAAGCAACGGACACTCTCCTCGATAGAACTCTTCCTGCGATTCGAGAAGGGCGCGCCCCGCAGATCATCCAGGACGAGTCGAAAGCGACCTACTTCGGCGCACGACGCCCAGCTGATGGTGAGATCGATTGGAGTTGTTCCGCCTCCTCAGTTGCGAATCTCGTTCGCGCCGTCACACGACCATATCCTGGGGCGTTTAGTTTCGTTGGCGATCGAAAGGTATTCATTTGGGCGGCCAAGGAAGACGCTGTCCCCGCACCAGCTTGCGACGCCCAAGCTGGGAGCGTGCTCTCCACCGATCCACTGCGGATCGCGTGCGATGGCGAAAGCGTGATTTCCGTGTTGCGCGGTGAGGTCGAGGGGGGCGTGTGCCTCACAGGTCGTCAGCTTGCGCAAGAACTCAGCCTCTATGAAGGGGCAAGGTTTGGGTCACACGCCAGCAGCGCAACGACCGCAGCGCGCAAGCAGCGCATCCTGATCCTCGGGGTCAACGGGTTCATCGGCAGCGCCATGACGGAATGCTTGCTCGATCGCGGCGGTTACGAAGTGTTCGGTATGGATCTTGCCAGTGACAATCTCGGACAGATCGCCCACCGACCGGGCTTTGAGTTCCGCGAAGGCGACATCTCCGTCCATCGCGAATGGATTGAGTATCACATCCGAAAGTGTGATGTTGTTCTTCCGCTCGTCGCGATCGCAACTCCAATCGAATATGTGCGCAACCCCATCCGTGTTTTTGAACTCGACTTTGAAGAAAATCTCAGAATCATTCGCCACTGCGTCCGCCACAATAAGCGCGTTGTGTTCCCGTCCACGTCCGAGGTGTACGGCATGTGCGAAGACAAGGAGTTCAACGAAGATAGTTCACACCTGACTCTCGGACCGATCCGCATGCAACGCTGGATCTACTCCTGCAGCAAGCAACTTCTCGATCGTGTGATCTGGGCGTATGGCGAGCAGCAAGGCCTGCACTTCTCACTCTTTCGGCCGTTCAACTGGATTGGCCCCCGTCTCGATAGCCTCGAATCGGCGAGGATCGGCAGCTCGCGGGCGATTACCCAGCTCATACTCAATCTTGTTGAAGGCTCGCCGATCCTGCTTGTAGATGGAGGACGACAGAAGAGATGCTTTACGGATGTGTCTGAGGGCGTTGAGTGCCTGGCGCGCATTATCGATAACAAACAGAACGCCTGCGATCGACAGATCATCAACATCGGCAACCCGGTCAACGAGGCGAGCATTCGCGAGCTCGCCGAGATGCTGGTCGAAGCCTTTGATGAACACCCACTTCGAGATCAATTCCCTTCATTCGCAGGTTTTCGAGAAATTGAAAGCGCTGCCTACTACGGGAAAGGGTATCAGGATGTCGAGCATCGTCGCCCCAGCATTCGCAACGCCCAGCGGCTATGCAACTGGACGCCGAACATTCCGCTGGGTGAATCTGTGCGCAAGACGTTGGACTTTTTCCTCGCCGAACACTTTCGTGCAAACACACCCGACAATTTTCTAGTTGATGTTCAAACCAAGAGCTCATCGCCCGGGCTGCCAGTGAAGGTCGCAACTCTATGATTGTTGGGCTTCGAATCGATGTTGACACATTGCGAGGCACGCGCCGCGGTGTTCCAAATATTATTGATGCTCTCCGGGAGCATGGAGCGCTGGCTTCCTTCTTCTTCAGCGTCGGTCCGGACAACATGGGGCGCCATCTCTGGCGATTGCTGCGCCCTCAATTTGCCTTGAAAATGCTGCGCACTCGCGCTGCCCGTCTGTACGGCTGGGATATTCTTCTTCGAGGCGTGGTCGGATCCGGTCCTGTTATTGGCGAGGCCTGCGCAGACGTCATTCGACAATGCGCCAATGCAGGTCACGAAGTCGGCCTGCATGCCTGGGACCATCATCGCTGGCAGACGCAAGTGGATCGCATGGACGACGTGACCATCGCCCGTGAACTCTCGCGAGGAGCAATATCGCTTGAGCGCATCATCGGGCGACCACCGACGTGTTTCGCCTCGCCTGGCTGGCGCGCCCATGATGGCGTCGTACGCTGTGAGGCTGCGATGAACCTCCAATACGCAAGCGATTGTCGCGGCGATCAACCGTTCCAGCCAGTCATCAGCGGCTCGCCGACGGGGCCGATGCAAGTGCCCGTAACCCTCCCCACGTACGACGAGATCGTAGGGCGATACGGTGTGTCCCAAGCAAATTTTGTAGATCACATTCTTTCATTGCTGAACCCAGAAAAGATCAATGTGATGACGCTGCACGCCGAAGTCGAAGGAATTGTCGCGCAAGCCCAGTTGCACGCGCTCCTTGACGGCGTGCGCAATCGTGGCGGACGCATTGCGCCGCTTGGAGAACTCATCGAAGCGAATGCCGTGGCGCCGCAATGTTCGCTTGAGCGGGCAGAGATTGCAGGCCGAGAGGGCTGGCTCGCTGTGCAGGGGCCAGCAATGACAGTGGAGTGTGTGGCATGATACGGCGCCGACTGCCGCTGCTCATTATTTTCAGCCTGCTGCTGGCCTATCTTGCAGTGCTTGGCGTTCGGCCGCTCGTCATGCCCGACGAGTTTCGTTATGCCGAGATTCCGCGCGAGATGATTGCAAACAACAACTGGATTGTCCCGCACCTCAACGGAATGGTCTACTTCGAAAAACCTCCACTGGGCTATTGGGTGTCTGCATTATCGATGGTTGTGTTCGGCGAGACCACCTTCGCCGCAAGACTTCCCTTCGCGCTCGCTACATTGCTCACAGGCGCGATCGCATACCTGCTCACAAAGCAATCAGCGCCTGACCGCGCCTCTGCTCCATATGTGGCAGGCGTTTTTCTGACCTCTCTTCTCGTCGCGGGGATTGGAACATTCGCAGTTCTTGACGCACTGCTGATGCTCTTGCTCACCGCCATGCTCGCCGCGTTCTTTGTCGCTACAGAATGTGCACCAGGACGGCGCCGACAGGCATGGCTGTTGGCCGCCGGCGCAGCTGCCGGAGCTGCATTCCTGACGAAGGGCTTTCTGGTTCTCGCTGTCGGCGGTGTTGTAGCGGCGCCATACATGATCTGGACGCGTCGATGGCGCGAGATGTTCACGCTGCCCTGGCTGCCGCTCATTGCTGCGGCTCTTGTCGCGGCGCCGTGGTGCATCGCCATCGCGCGTTCTGATTCAGATTTTTGGCGCTACTTCTTCTGGGTGGAGCATTGGAATCGACTCGCTGGCGGAACTGCTGCACAACACGCCCGGCCGTGGTGGTTCTTTGCGCCGATTATCCTCGCCGGCGGTCTGCCATGGACATCACTCTTGCCTGCAGCGCTCGCAAACGAGCGATGCGCCCCGCGAAGCAACCTGATTCGCTTTGCAGCATGTTGGACGATTGGGCCCTTCATCTTTTTCTCGCTGGCGTCGGGCAAACTCCCAACCTACATCCTGCCGTGCTTCGTGCCGATGTCTATATACATCGGCAGTTGGATCGGAGCTCGCGGGAACTCGCAAAGCATCGCCAAGAATCTCCGGCGACTCTCAATCGGCTTCATTGCAGTCACATGGGTTCTGAGCGTGATCGTTCTGATCCAAACAATGACGAACTTTCTCAACCTGGACAACATCTACACCGAAAACGAAACACACAAAGGCTATATCGGGTCGCTGTCACTTTTCCTGGCTGGCGCCGCGACAACTGTATTGATATTTCGCCGTCACCGCGAAACTCAGACGGCGGGCCTCGTTATGGGGGTGCTGGTGCTCTTTGCTACCGGGCCGTTTATGTTTCCTGCCCATCACGGCCACAAAACTCCTGGCGCGTGGATTGACCAACAGTCCGCATTGATCGATGATGACTCGATCATCATTTCCGATAGCAAACTGGTGCACGCGGTCTGTTGGCGACTGCAGCGCGACGATGTTCTTATGTTGGAGTCTCTCGGCGAGCTGCGATACGGCGCCGAGCGCCAGCCCGAGCGCCTCCTCACCAATGCAGATCTGAGCGAGCTTGTGCGCGATCCACTCCGAACACGATCCGTCGTCACGATGGTCCAAACGAAGCGGTTGTCGCCAGAGATTCATGCGCTGGCTGACTCAACAACTGAATGGCGCGGCATGACATTCGCCCGATTCGATCCCGCCAGCGACCGCCAGCCTCAATCAGAATCCGCACTCGAGAACAACAAACCCAAATGACCCCAACGGGGTCTGAACACTGTACGTTTCCCCGGGGAAATACAACAATTACGGAAACAGGTGTCACAAATTCCGCCACACTGGGCTCAAACGCTCCCGAACTCGATCGCGTCATCAACAGGTGGCCCACCCTCCCGAAACCCATTAAGCGAGCCATTATGGCACTGGTTGAGTAAAAGCGGCATGCAAGTCATGGCAGCGGATCGAGCAAGCGAGTAACCACGCCTTCGCCGACTGCTTTGAACATCACCATCACTTGATTATGCCCCCCTGCCAAGGGGGCTGTCCCTCAAACGTCTCGGAATGAGCGATGCATATTTACTCAGAAAGCCCCCAAGCCTCTCCTGGATCAATCTCGGCTCATCTAGACATTTTCTCACATATATTCGGCACATGTTTGGCATTTCCCAGCGTGGCAGGGCTATTCTCAAAACTCGAAATGCTTTGCATCGATAGGGACGTTTACTTCGCCGGCGTCGATCAGAAGGACAATCCACATTTACCCGACCCCTTCGCAGATTGCGATTTCTCTAGCCAAGTTGGTTTAGGAGAAATACCTCAAGGCATCGCGCCGCGCCAAGCAGTTCATCGCCATACGCACGCCATACCTCACCGGATTGGCTGCGCGCAATCGCAGTGAACTCGAAGGCATGATCCGGATCACTTAGGCGCGGCTCCAGAATGTCGATTTCAAGATCATAGCGACGCTCTAAATCGTCTAGCAGCGCGTGTGCCGTGGCGTCTTGATGTCGAAATTCATCGAAGACCACCCGTATCCCTCCAAGAGCCAGCACCCGCATGCTTACTCACACCCGCTCCGACGTCGGAAATTTGCGTATCCCTCGCCATCGGAACGAATGATGATAGCAACTGTCTCGGGAGTTCCACGAGCGCTTGCGATACTGTTCGCGAAGAACCTCGACTGACGCCAGCGATGAATGATGTTTCAGACCGCGGCGTGCAACCGGAAGCACTCTTGGTTGATTCACACACCATCCCGTTCATGCAAGACATCCTGATAATTGCCTGTTTTGAATCAGAATGATCCTCTGCGTCGTCGAGACGGAGTTACGTCGCAGGTATGTTGACGGAATTCTTGTGACGACGCAAAAGCTCCTCAAGAAGAGCTCGCGTTGGCACCTGCTGAAGATAGCTTGAAACAATCCGGACTGACGGAGAGTGACGGCCAAGTAGCAGCCAGTTGGTGTCGATATCAAGCGCTCGACACAAATCGATCAGAAACAAGGCACTCGGCCACGCTCCGCAACGATATCGACGAATGGTCTCGGCATGGTGGCTCGTTAGTCTGGCGATTTCTGCATTCGAACTCGTGCCTAGCACAGCTCTCAGACGTTTTGTCAATTCCGGGCGTTCCCGATCACACTCCACATTCAGATGGGACGATGCGCCAACCGATCCCTGGCGATTGCAGTGCGCCTGTTCCGGAGTGCTGCTTGTTCCGTTTCTGCTTTCAAATGATTTCATCTGAGTTGATTTTGGAATTGTGCTAGACGGCAAAACTGGAATCCTCCTGGCATGTCTGCTGGGCGGGTGCGGCTGAGGTGGGGCTCTGGACGAGCCTGCGTGATCAAGTATCGGGGCGCGAGTTCGTCTCTCGGCCATGGAGAGGCACTCCCGCATCCCCGACACTTCGCCAATCGCCCCTTTCCTTTCATGTATGACCGAGATTGCGTAGGTGCAAAATCCACAAAAATGAATGCTCGATACAAAAAATCGCGGATTGCTATCTACGCCCAGCACCTAAACTGGGGGATTCACCCTGGAGACTGCTATGGCAACCGCGACCAGAGGAAGGATCACAGAATTACTAGCAGCCACGCGCGAAGGAGAAACCGACGCTCTTGACGAGCTTTATCGCATTGTCCATGACGATCTCCGAAAGGTCGCAGCCCGCCAGATGGGGCGCTTGCCGCTGAAGGAGGTTCTTCAACCAACCGCATTGGTTCACGAGGCCTATCTGAGACTCATAGGCCGGGCGGATCTGCAACCTGTCGACAGTCGTCAGTTCTTCGGCATGCTGAGCATGGCTATGCGCGACATAATGTGCGAAGAAGCCCGACGCCAGGGATCCCTCAAGAGGGGGGGTGGATGGCGTCGCGTCGGCCTCGACGAAACAAGCGCTTCTTCTGCAGACAACACCGTCGATGTCCTCGCGCTCCATCGGGCGCTGGAAAACCTTAAGCAGATTGATCCAGAGGGCGAGGAAATCGTCCGACTCCGTTTCTTTGGTGGTCTCACGCTCCAGCAGGTTGCACTGGTCATGGATCTTTCAGTAAGCACTGCACAACGAAGTTGGAACTACGCTAAAGCCTGGCTTCATACACAACTCACAGAAAACTAAGATGCGGCATCTGATTCGGCCACTGCTGCTATCTATTCGCATGATTTTCAAAGTTTGCTGCCTGAAGATCGAAGGATTCTCGGTTAAGACTATGTAATGGAAGAGCCCTCAAGCGAAAAAAAAATATTCCTAGAGGCACTGAGCCTGCCTTCGGACGCTCGAGCATCATTTCTGCGCGAGAATGTGAAGGATTCTCAGCAGCGGCAGCGAATTGAGACGCTGCTTCGCCACCACGAGCTTGCCAGTGAAACGTTCCTTCTGGGTTCGTCGCGGCACGGCGCTGAGATGACTCCAATTTTTACCCCCCCTGCCAAGGTGGGCGACTTCGAAATCATTGAGCGTGTTGGAGCGGGCGGCATGGGTATCGTGTACCTAGCGACCGACCTTGTTCTACGACGCAGAATTGCTCTCAAGCTCCTTGCCCCTCATCTGACGGGGTCCGATCGGGCCCGCGGACAATTCCTCCATGAAGCCCGGGTTGCGGCCCGCCTGAGTCACCCGGGCATCGTTCCGGTGTTTTCCTTCGGCGAAGATAATGGCGTTGTGTACATCGCCACCGAGTATGTCAACGGCTGCACACTCGCTGATCGCATTGATCGAGCAGCTGAGAAGACGCAATCAACTGACGCGAAACAGCGCCCACTTGGGCAGAGCTTCTCCATCCATGACTCGCTTATGATAATGGCGGAGGCAGCTGAAGCACTGGAGTACGCGCACCAACACAGCGTCATTCACCGGGATGTCAAGCCAACAAACATACTGCTCGACGATCACGGCAAGCCGCGGATCACAGACTTTGGCATAGCAAAGGTGTTGACCGATGAAGCGACGCCGTACACCTCTGCTGGCGCTGGTAGTTGCCACTACATGAGCCCCGAGCAAGCTGCGCTACGCAGTGTGAAGGTGGATCACCGCTCCGACATCTTCTCTCTTGGAGCAGTTCTATATGAATGCCTCACGCTGAGTGTGCCGTTTCCAGGTGACACTCGGGAAGAGGTTCTGGAACAGGTGCGACGCGCCAAACCCGAGTCGCCCAAGTCGATACGCCGGGAGATTCCTCACGACCTAGACACCGTGTGCTTGAAGGCGCTCGAACGAAACCCTCTCCACCGATATCAATCGGCAGCGCATTTTGCCGCTGACTTGAGAAGCATTGCAGATAATAAACCGATTCTCGCTCGACCGCCGAGTCTCGGGCGTCGGGTTCATGAAACACTGGTGACTCGACGAGTGGCGCTGATCTCTGCAGCCAGCGCCCTCGGAGGCATTGCCATTGGCGGTCTGTCATTTGTATGGGCTTCCGACGATCGGCCAACTGTATATATCGATTCAGGCCAAATCAGCGGCGAGGTATATGTACAAACCTTTGACGCGGTCTCCGGAATGTTTACAGCACCTCTGAAATTTGGCCGGACGAACGCCAGCCATCGACTGACCCCGGGGCTTCACAGAATTATTGTGTGGTCAGATCGTCAATTCGCTGAGTTGAGCCGAGTATTTGCTGTGGGTGACCACATACGCCTGTCGCTAACTCTCCACAATCCAGCCATTGTGCACGAGAACATGCGCCGCGTTGAGGGAGGCGCGAAGTCCTTTTTCGATTCAGCGCCATCTGAATACTCTTCGAAAATGCGCAATCTTGACGCTTTCTGGATTGATAAAAACGAAGTCTCGAATGCCGACTACCGCGCTTTCGTGGAAGCGACGAACCACCGGCCGCCACCAATCTGGAGCAGTGAACAATTTGACGCACGATGGGATGCACTTCCAGTGGTGACCGTGACATTCGACGATGCGCAAGCGTACGCCGAATGGGCAGGAAAACGGCTCCCAACCCATTTGGAGTGGCTACGGGCCGCTCGTGGCACGAGCGGAAATCTCGCGACCTGGCCCACAACCTCTGATCTCACCTTAGAGGACATAACAACTCATGCCAATGCGGGAAGAGTCAATGATCAAGTACATAGGCGCTGGACCGATCATCCTGGACAGCTCGAAGCCTACTCACAACATGCAAGACCGGTCAATGAAAGATACGGCGATGACACGGTTGGGGGCGTGGTCCACATGTTTGGAAATGTCTCGGAGTACACCGAATCACCGTTTATCGAGCCAAAGACGGACCCGCCAGTCGTTCATCTGAATCAACGAATTATCGCAGGGAATGCTTGGGGAGACCTCGTCGCATCTCCAGGAAATCTTGAACGGATTGAGCAAGACTTCATGACAGAATCGACAATCAGCCGCGGCTTCCGCTGTGCCAAATCTGACGACCTCCTTCAAAAAAATGAGAATCATGAGTGACGACTCGTCTCTTCTGCGGTTGTCTAATCAGCGTCGGGATCAAATATCCCACAACGGTTAGACGATAGCTGAACCGCAGTTGGAGAAAACGAATGAATCTGGTGCCCGGTCAAGCGAATGTATATTTCGAGATTGCATTTCCCAAGTTGGCGTCCTCGGACCTTCGTGAACAGATGGCGCAAGCCTGTGCCACAAGAATCAATCAAATCGCATCGCCGGATGTACGGAAAACATGGTTAAATCAGCCCTATGGCGGTGGGAATGATCCCACAGCGATACTCGCTCTCGCTGAGAAGACACTAAAGGGCGCAAATGAGCCCATCGGATTGTCAACAGAAGACCTGACGGATTTCTACTGCTGGCAGGGAGAAGACCGCACCTGCTACAGCACACTTGAGCCGCTCTCTGGCGGGCAATCTATCGTAATTGAAGCGTCGGCGGGAGGACTACAACTTGAATGTCCCCTGCTGCTCATGGTGGCCACAATGCAAATAGAATCGACATAGCCGGTATTCATGTCGAGGTGGACGGGATTTCGATCTGTAACCTTCGGATCGATAGTCCGAGTGAGCCCGAACAAGAACCACCTTCAAAAGGCGAAGAACCACCCTCACATAGCCCAGAAAACGATTCACCGGCGTGAGTCGGGTAGCCAGTTGGGTGTGAGTCGGGCTTCAGTCGGGACGCAATGGAGAACGCAACGAGCATCTTCCAAACCCTTGGATTGATAATCCGATGGTGCTGCACGCGTCTGGCTGAACTGGCGCACCCATTGCGAAGATCATGAGACCCCAAGAACCAAACCAAATCACCTCCCACTCACGAAATGGCCTTTCCAACATCCGCTCTCCTTGGAGCGGCGCGAGAGGCTCCGATGATAATGTCGTCGATACCGTCCCCGTTCACGTCGCCCGCTGCAGAAACGGAACAGCCACTTCGGTCTTGCTCGCCGATGCCGTTGAGAACGAAGCCGTTGGTTCCGTTCAAAGAGGAAGCTCAAACGAATCGCCAAACGGGCCAGCGATGAGAGCCTGCGTTGAGCCAGCAAGAACAACAAGAGCAGCGGCGGGTGCGAACGTATGCTTGTTCATAGGAGTATCCTCTGGCAGGCTGTGCTGGAGCAGCGTACGGCAGAAGAACCCTGTTTCAAAATGGATTGCCGCGACAGCGGGGGCTCTTCAGCAAAAAACCCCGCTAATGTGTTCCGTTCGCATCTGGCAGAACACGATCAGGCGGAGCCCACGGGGATTCGAACATGGTGCAAAACCTACGGGGAAAAATGAAATTTCAGAATCCCCTGTCACAAATTCCGCCACACTGTACCCAGACGACCCCGAACTCGCTTGCATCAGCGACCGGTGGCCCATGCTCCCGCAACCCATCCGACGAGCCATCATGGCACTGATTGAGTAAATCGGGGTTCGTGTGCTGTAGCCTATCAACGCCGTTTCCGCGATTCGTGATCCATGGCCAATCCTCCTGATTCGCCGGATTCAGAAAATACCGGCTGGACTCTGTTTGGGGGGAAAGGTCACCACTGCTCGATGAGCACCCGCGCTTCCTTCAGCGTGTCGAATCGCTCTCGGGCCAGCAGCTCGTCACGCAGCTTGCCGTTGCAAACGCCAGTAGGCTCGCACGACGAATCAGCTCTCATCATCGTCATCATCTCCGCCGTCAGCTGTGGCAGCCTTAACAGCCAGGAGCTTGCGCAACTCGATTATGTCGCCGCCACCGGGTGCCTCGGCATGTTTTGCGAGCAAGCTCATCAGGATCTGGGTACCAAGGTCGGATGCGCCCTCCGACTCTGTAGACCCGACGGGGGTTGGAGCGGCCAACACCCGCACCAACATTTCACGACGGCTTGAGTTCTTCGCCAGGTCAGTGGCAACAATCGCGATCGTCGTATCTCCGGGTGGGAGTGTCTCCGGGCCCTCAAGCCGAACGTGGGGATCCGGATCACGATCATCAGTGACCGTGATGTCTAATAGGGAGGGGACCAGCGCATTTGTTGGGAGTCCTGTCAGGGCGATCGGGCCAATCTGGATCACTGCGGGCCCATCGATCTGGGGCGGTGTCGTATCAGGGTCCCAGGGCCCAACCAGCGAAGCGCTTTGCGGTCCCTCCTGAAGGTCGAACGCGCGGACTCGAGCCCGCCATATACCGGTGGGCCCGTCCGCGATGACTTGCTCCACGTTATTAAGATGATCGCGGCCCCGCGCGGCTGGTTGCAGGTTCAGTTCGCTTACGGGGTGAATGGCGAATAGGCCCTGCACTTCCAGTCTCGCGAGCGTCTCGACGACGATCGGCACCCCGGGCATCTGCTCCTCAGGCGACAAGTGTCTCCCAGTGCCATCAGCGGCGAGGACCCTCTGGTTTGGCGCGAACGGGTAGCTGATAGTGCCGTCCGGTGCGATGAGTTCGAGATCCAAGTCGTTCACCAGGAGCGGAGAGCGACTGGTCTGCGCTGACGCAGTTGCCGCAGGATCGTCCCAGGCGAGCGTCACCTTGACCGGCATCGAATCCGCTTCGAATGTCACTTCCCAGACGTCACCGGTTTCTTCGAACTCGCGCTCCATGATCCCGGCCCGTTTCACCATGGCGACAGCAGCGGCGGAGTCGACTAGCCCCCAGCCTGTCACGAAGTCTGGTCCAGAGAAACACGCAATCGCGCCGTCAATATTTGCGAGGGTCGTGTTGTTGAGCTCCGCATCCGGATCACTCGACCAGTCGATATCACGGGCAGTGTGAATAAGGAGCGCCCTGAGCGTTGAAGGCAGAGGGCGGCAATTCGCGATGTCGGAGTGGAAGCGCCGTTGCCAGGCATCCAGCATCAAGGCGATCACCCCGGCTACGGCTGGACTGGCCATGCTCGTCCCGGTATCAAGGACATAGCCATCGAGTCGAAAGCTACTCGTCGATATGATCTCCGTACCGGTTGCGACCACGTCGGGCTTGAGTCGGCCGTCTGTGGTTGGCCCGAGGCTGCTCGTGCCTCGTATACGTTCAGGTACGGTTGAGGCGTCCCAATTGCCGACGAGAATCGCGTTCTTGTGTTGTTTGGTAAGGGAGAAATAGCCGTGGGCCCCGGCATTCCCCGCAGAGAACACGATCGAAGTTGGCGGTATCGGTAGGCCCTCATACTCGGCGTCGCCCCGAATAATCTGATCGCCCAGTTGGTTTAATCCGTTGTACTCGCCGCCTTGTGACACACCAATCGAAGCGTTGATCACATGCGCCTGGTGATCGACAATGGTCGAATAGAAGCGTTGCGCGTTGCGCAGGTCACTGAATAGAACAAGGCCGCATCCGGGCGACATGCCTCGCCACTGGTACGGTTCACCCGTGTTTGCGTTGCCTTGAGCATCAGCGCCATGACTCTGCTCACCGCTCGAACCCATGATCCCGACGACGTGAGTCGCATGTTCCACGTTGTGGTCCCAATGGTTCGCGTCGCCACAGGTTCCGGACGGCCATTGGCGGTAGACGACCCGTCCGCGGAAATCCCGGTGTCGGGAGTCGGGCTCGCAGCGTTCTGCATTCGCCACACGAACGCCGTCCAGATCGAGGTCTCCGAACAATACGGCGGAACGGCCACGCGCGCCGGCGGGCAGAGGGATTGCGAATGCACCGGCAGGCTCGAGCGAGCGGTCTGATCCCCAGCCGGTTGACCGGAACAGGAACATCTGTCCGTCTGCGTTTGCAATGACAAGGTCATCGGAACCATCGCCGTCGAGATCTGCGATTGCCGGGGCGGCATGCTCGCCAACGTCGATGGGCTCGCCGTCCGCCTTGAGCAGAGTCCCTGGTTCAAGAAGTGGGGTCGATGGAGATCCGCTGTTGCCAAAGGCGACGACCGTTCCGTCTGCCGCTCCGACGATGAGGTCGAGGTCACCGTCGTCGTCGATATCTTCCACGATGGGCTTTGCGTCTCCTGCGACGAGCGACGGACCGGTGAGGGGAATCGGTGAGGCGAACGAAGCGATCCGATCCTGGGTCTCGTTCTTCACAAACCACAGGCGCGCCTCACCATTCCCGACGATTAGGTCTTCGTTACCATCGCCATCAACGTCCCAGACACATGGTGCCGCATTCGTCCCGACGTCCATAGTTCCGGTGCCGTCCGGTATCGGCCCCACGGACACGTAGTTTGGCGCTGCGTCCGTGCCGAGGTTGACGAAAGCAAAGATGGTTCCTTCCCCCGTGCCGACGAGGAGATCGACTACTCCGTCACCATTAATCTCCATCCGAACGGGGACGGCATTGGACCCTACGTCCATCGCGACATCATTGATCGTCAGTGGCTTCGGACTTGCGAATAGCGGCTTGAATACTGTGCCCTCGTTTTCGACGAACCAGACATGCCCATCCTCCGTCCCGAAGAGAGCGTCGAGATCGCCTCGTCCGGACAGCAGGTAGACCATCGGACGATGACCGGGGCGAGGCGCATGCAGTTCATCGACACGTGTCGCGGCTCGGGTGACGTCATTCTCGGGTACCAAAGGCATCGGTGCGGCCTCAATCCATGTGACGGCCGGACTGTTGGCAAGTTCACGAATCTGCTGAGTGCCGACCGTGACAACCCATGCGTTGTCGTTAAATCGCTCGGATCGGCTGCAAAGCGAAATAAGGCCCATCATCTCGTCGATGGATGTGCCACGGAGGAAATGGACCGTCAGATTGACTGTTCCATCCTCGTTGAGCACGTATGGTCGAGTTTCGCTCTCGATGTTGCTCGCGGTTCTTACAGTGAATCGAGAGAATCGCCCAAGATCGATGCTAGACTCAATTTTGTCACGCGGACGAAGGGGTGCCAGGCCTCTGATAAGCCCGTTCTGCCAGGCATCCGGTTTGCCAACGACGGTGAGAAACGAGGCCGGCTCGTGCTCCGGCGTCGCAGGCTGCGGTCGAAACGCCAGGATGTCAGGACGCGTGATCGCGACCTGGTAGGTATTGTTCGCGACCCTGTCGAGCAATTCGATGCCCCGCTCCTTCAGCAGGCGGCGCTGCTCAGGGGACGGCGCCTGGGCCAGCCGAATGAGGGCTGCGTAACGGGGTGACTCACTCTCGATTAACGACCGGACGAACAGCTCCGAGGACGTTTCGTCGACGACCACTGTGCGATCGTGAACCTTCACGAGCCCCGGTCTAGGCTGTCCCCTCGGCCACTGTGCGAACAGCGTGCCTAGTGCCTCGTCATCGCGGTACCGAGCAGCAATCCGAATCTGCCAGCATACGGTGTGCGCGATCCGCTCCTCGTCGAGCTCGACGTCAATCGATAGTGGGCTCGGCCCCGTCGTCGTTCTAATGGGAGTGTCAGCACCGGAGGGCCAGATGGAAAGGACCAACTCCGTCGGCGGACCCGACCATGCGGCTGTCGCCTGCAATCGACCCGAACGATGGACATCCACGATGAGGGCGTCGGTTTCTCCGGTTCGTAGCGAGAAATCCCGTTTCCGCTCAAGGCGGTCCTGACCGAATGTCTGGGCTGTGAAAAGGGCGCATGAGAATCCAGCCAAAACGATTAGCCAATGAAAGGTCATTGTGTCGCGCATCGAAAGTGATCCTGCACTTACTATGTTGATTGAACTGGGCGGGGTGTCCGCGTATCGACCGTATTGCGAGATGCGAATTTTGTACGGATGTCTTTCACCGCGTCATGCCCGAATGCGCCGAGGTTAAGGATGACCATGATGAATGCAAACAGCCACATACCCATGAACAATCCGATGCCAAGATGGAAACCGCACGTTGCAAGAAGCCAGGGCACGCGTGTCCGTGGCCACCACATCATAAATGCGTAGCCGACTTCGATCAGAAGGACCGACCATCCCAGGAGCATGGCAAGCCACGGAACGCTGGCGAGCCAAGAGAAGTCAAGCTGCCCGAAGACCGGCAGCGTCAGAGATCTCCACACAGCGTCGCCGTTCCACCATTGGATACCCTTGGCCTTTTCGAGTCCGGCACTCGCGTAAACGATGCACATCTGAATCTGCAGCATTCTGCGGGTGACCCCCGCCTCCACTGACGGGGTTATGGCCCGTCGCTGGAGCAATGCCGGTAGAGAAACAGCTGCCCCCGCAGGCATGATGATGCAGTAGAATAGGCCGATGTGTGTAAAGTAATCCATACCGTATAGCAATCCGGCGCTGCCGTACATCAAGAGAAGGTGCAGGCACCAGGCTGTAGCGGCAGCAAACCGGGTCCACACTCCGAGAAGCAGCTGGACCAACGCAGCGACGTAGGTCCAGAGGATCGCATAGACCGCCTCGTTCGCCGACAGCCCGAACTTGCCCAAGAACAGCGCTACATTGCCCAGGTGGGGGAGTGGTTCAGGAAGCGTGCCGCGCGTGATCGCCCACTGTATGAAGCCGTACTGGCCGTAGACTTCCATGAGTGAATCGCGCACTGACCAGAGCTTTAGCAGGCAGAACAGCGCCATCGCGATACGAAACCAACCCAGGGATCGGGGGGAATCCGCCCGTTCAAAAGCTGCAACAACTCTCTTCAGCAAACGCATGGCGCGTCCTCTAGTCCAACTCAAAGGTGGTTCTGTAATAAGGTGTCGGATGGACGCGAGCGCCATCCCGATACTCGGCCATGCTCGGGATGCGGTTGCGGCGAACGTTGATGTCCACCTTCACCACACGCGGGTCACTGTTCATCACGTAGACTGCCCACGACCTCGCAAACAAGTCCATAGTGTCGTCGTCCTCAGAGAAATGACCGAGCATGGAGTATCGCTTCACTTCGATTTCGCGGTTGGGCATCGGCAGAGGTACCGCCCACTCCTCGCCGGAACTCGCGGATGCCATCACCTCGAGCTCCCAGTCGGGAGACACTGCCGGAGCAAAGAAGCCAAAGTTCCGGTTTGAGAATGTGACGAGGCTATACAGGTCGACAACGGCCAGGACCGGACGACCCCATCGCGTCGCCGCAATTGCGTCATTCACATGCGTGACGACGACAAGAATCATCACGAAGTGAAAGACGATGGCTACCCGGGCCAAGTTCCCGAGTCGCTGGTGGGGCTTGGTCTCAAGGTCCGCTGCGTAGTCGGTCGTCCCCGACCCTACTGGGCCTTCTGCAATCATATGGGTAACCGCTTCATTGTCCTGGGTGCTTTGACTTGAGGATCGCGTTCAACTTCTGGGCCGCGGCCGCCTGCTGCCCATTGACGAAGATGTTGTTGTTCGTGTTCGTACCGGCGACTTTGAAGATGTTGTTGTTCGTGTTCGTGCCGGCGACTTTGAAGATGTTGTTGTTCGTGTTCGTGGAGGCAACCCTGAAGATGTTGTTGTTCGTGTTCGTGCCGGCAACCCTGAAGATGTTGTTGTTGGTGTTCGTGCCGGCAACGACGGCACCGGCGAATTCTCGCTCCAGTGAGGTCTGACGAAGGTCCGCAAGCCCGACAGCCTTGCCTAGGCGAACGGTTTTTAGACCCTCGGTTGCACTAGCAACGGGAATCGTCAGCGAGTAGCTGTTCGGGTCGAACTCCTCCAGCAGTTTGACCATTTCCACAAGTTCCTCCGTCGTCACTGCCTCCATGCCGATGTCGAAGGTTCCTTCCAGGATGGACTTCAGCTCCAGTATCGCCGAAGCCTGGCGCTGATTGGAGAAAATGTTGTTGTTGGTGTTGGTTCCCTCCACCCTGAAGATGTTGTTATTTGTGTTGGTGCCGGGGGACGTGCGGAAGATGTTGTTATTGGTATTGGTGCCGGCGACTTTGAAGATGTTGTTGTTCGTATTCGTTGAGGCGATACGAAATATATTGTTATTGGTATTGGTGCCGGCGACTTTGAAGATGTTGTTGTTCGTGTTTGTACCGGCAGCGGCTGCCGCAGTGAACTCTCGCTCGACACTGGATTGCTGGACGTCGGCCAAGCCGACTGCGCGTCCGAATGTGATGGTCGATACTTCGCCCGATGACCCAATGAACTTGATGTCAAGGGAGTAGCTGTTGGGATCGAACTCTTCGAGGAGCTTCGCGACGCGCAATGCCGCCTCAGCGCTGAGAGGCGTCATTTCCGGCGTCTGCGCCGCCACGGTCTGTGACTCCGCGGTTTGCGCTGTCGCCAATACAGATAACACGCCGACCGTGATCCATGCGTAAAGACAGGTTTGTAGTGTCATGTATGTGCTCCTTTTTCTTGGCATTCAGGTTCGTTCGCCTCGCTCTTCTTAAACACCACACTGCCAACTTCGGTGTGCAGTGTGAGAGCCATTGCCGATTGTGCCTAGTGCATTCTCCAATAATAAATATTCTCCATTTAACCCTCGCCCGTCTACTCGCCGGGCCAGTACAAGGTAGCAGATTGCGCGAGGAGCGACACTCAAACATTAAGTGGGTGATCAATATGCGCGCCGATTTGAGAGCGCAGTGCACAAAAATGTGGATTGCCCCCCGGTGAGCACACAAACTAGTGTCCCGAGTCTAAAGTTCACTTGCGCGTAGTTGTTTGTCCGATGCGCTGTGTAGCTACTTGCACGGAGGCATTGTCATGGCTGGACCTGCTGCGATCGGGATTGAGTTGACGGAAGATGAGCGATCGGAGCTCTTGCGTTGGTCGCGGCGTCGCAAGACGGCGCAGGCGCTCGCGCTGCGGGCGAGGATCGTTCTCGCCGCGGCGGATGGTCTGACCAACGCCGACATCGCTCGCAAGCTCGGTGTGTGCCGGCCAACGGTGATGACGTGGCGTGCACGCTTCGCCGAGCATCGGTTGAATGGCTTGAACGATGAGCCCCGTTCGGGCGCTCCGCGAACGGTCACCGACGAGCGAGTGCATGAGGTCGTCACGCGCACACTCGAGAGCAAGCCGAGGAACGCGACGCACTGGAGTACGCGGTCGTTGGCCGAGGAGCTTGGCCTGAGCCAGTCGACGGTCTCACGGGTGTGGCGTGCGTTCAATCTCCAGCCGCACCGAGCCGAGACATTCAAGCTCTCGACCGATCCGATGTTCGTGGACAAAGTGCGCGACGTCGTCGGGCTCTACATGTCGCCGCCGGAGCGGGCGATTGTGTTGTGCATTGACGAAAAGAGCCAGGTGCAGGCGCTGGATCGCACGCAGCCTGTCTTGCCGATGCGGCCCGGCTCGCCCGAGCGTCACACGCACGAATATGTGCGTCACGGAACGACCTCGCTGTTCGCGGCGCTGGATGTGAAGACCGGCGTCGTCATCGGCGAATGCCACCGCCAGCATCGCCAACAGGAGTTCATCCGCTTTCTCAACAGCGTCGACGAGGTGGTGCGAGAGACGAGCGAGCCAGGCGTCGAGGTTCACATCGTGATGGACAACTATGCGACGCACAAGACGCCGGCGGTGAAGCGATGGTTCGCGCGTCGGCCCCGCTACCACGTTCACTTCACACCGACGGGCGCGAGCTGGCTCAACCAGGTCGAACGGTTCTTCAGCGAGATCACGACGAAGCGGATCAGACGAGGCGTGTTCCGCTCGGTGCGGTCATTGGAGAAAGCGATCCGGTCGTATATCGACACGCACAACGAAGACGCGAGGCCTTTCACCTGGACTGCCGACGCCAGCAACATCCTCCGAAGGGTCAAGAACGTCTGTCAAGAAATATCAGACTCGGGACACTAGGCCGTGTTTGATGGATGGTTTGTTCGGCGCTCGTTCGGTTGCGCGATTGTCGTGATGATGTGATGCTGATCGTCGGCAAGGAGGCTGACGATGTCAAAGAAGAAGAGCGGCGAGGCGAAGCGGCGAGGTCGTCGAT
>JAJDDD010000011.1 GCA_029260495.1 Phycisphaerales bacterium
CGTGCGTTTAAAATGCGCCGCCGCCCCCGCCGGCATTCTGATTGAGGGGGCCGCCTGATGCCGGGCCAAGCAAAGTTTGACACCGCCCCGCTCACGGCGGCATTGAATCGCCTGCGCCGCGAAGAGGTCACTGTGCGGCGCCGGACATTGGAGCTCTCGGCGGAGGCGATCGTGGGCGAGGCTCAGTTTGATGCGCCCGTCGATACGGGCCTTCTGAAGTCTCAGCACATCGTCGATGACTCCAATCCTGACAAGATCCAGATCGGCGCCAACACCAAATACGCCGCTGCGGTGCATGAGCGGCATCCAACCAAGAGCCAGTGGTTTTTAAAAGTCATGCTGCAGCGCGGCGCCAACATCATGCGCAAGGCGCTCACCAAGGCACTTGAGGAGTCGCACGGATGAGCACGATCACGATGGCGCCCAGCCTGATCGGTGTCTGCCAGCAGCTTGGCCGGTATTGGTCGGCCCGCACGCTTCTGGCCGGCGGTCTGGTCTTTGTCGAGGAGCTTGACGCCACCCCGGGGCACATCTATGCGGCGCCGCTGCCCGATCAGGGGGCTCGGGCTGCGGGGGCTGCGTGTTCACTGACGGTGGGGCCAGGGGCGGGTCAGCAGGCGGCTGAGCCCTTTGAAGTGATCCCGGTGAACGTGCGCATCGAGGCGGCGACTGTCAACGCCGCCATGCTTCTAGCCGCTGATCTTCATGCGGTCTTGAAGCCCGACCAGCGCATCGCGGATTTCGCAGCTGACAATGGCGGCGTCATCGGCGCTCCTTTACTGGGGCCCGGGTCTGAGGTTGCGATGTGGCGCTTCATTCGGGCCGACATCATCGCCCCGGCTCAGGCGCTCACCATCGCCGCCAGTGAGGCCAGCGCCGCCGGCGGCCAGGCGGCTGTGGCCATGACCGTCGCCTTCTACGTGATTCCGGTGACGGTGTTCAGCGCATTTGAGCTCTATGGCGATGATGCCGTGTTCACAGAGCTCGCCAATGTCAGCGTCGATATGTCAACCCTGACGCTTCGCTCTGAGACTGTCCCAGCCGCCGGCATTGTCACGACGCCCTTTGATCTTCGCACGCGAACCATTCAAGAGTTGCACGACGACATCGACGCGCTGGCCGGGTGGGCAGTGTCGCCGGTGGACGCCAAGTGGGCGCCGGTGAGCGCCAGCGCCATGCTGATGACGGCCCAGGTGGGCACGTTCGTTGACGTGCAGGGTGTCACGAAACAAATCTCACTGCTGGCGGCTCAGGGATAAAGGAACAACGATGGCTGATCAGAACGACAAAACCAAAATCATCATCGACATCTTTGAGGTGACCATCGGCGGCGATCGGGCGCCGTGGGAGGCCAAAGTCAGCTTCGGCCTGTTGCCTGACATTCACAAGGTGTCGGCCATGCGCACCGGATCGAACGTGCTCACCAGCATTGTGCAGGGCCATCCGATCACGGGAGAGATCGAGTTCCTCCAGTATGGCGCCTATGTCCTTGAGACTCTGCTGGGGGTGGGCTCTTCGGCGCCGCGCGTGCAGCCGGCTCTGGGCGTTCAGATTCCAACCTTTGCGGTTGATCTTCATCCCAAGGGCGTCGCAGGCGATGCGCTTGACATCCATCTGCTGGCCACCGTCTTTGACGGCATGCGCATTGATTCTGACGGGCAGGGCGAGCTGCGGCCCGTCTTCCCCTTCCACTGTCAGGTGGACGCTTCCGAAAACGTCTACAGGGTTGGACCGACGCCATGAGAATCGACCTTGACCATGCGAATGTGCCCTGGGACGAGACGATCGTGCTGCGCGGGTATGAGATTCCGCTGGTCGCGCCCAGGGATGTTCCTGACACAACGCCGCTGTGCACGCGCGGGGCTCTCGGGCTGGCGATCCGTCTCTGGCGCCGCCTGGTCGGCAAGGTGTTGGGCGTCGATCTGCTGCATGAATATCAGAGCCAGTGCGCCGCCTTCATGCCGCCAGAGCTTCACCCGGTGGCCCGGCGCCTGACCGGGGCCGAGTGTCTGCAGGTGATCAGCGTGTACACAGCGCTGCAGCAGCAGTGGCTGTTGAAGTTCGCGGCGCTGGCCAACCCCGAGCCGGGGAGTCTGTCTGCTTCGGGGGGTGTGGGGGTTTCCGGGGGTGTGGCGGATTCCGGGGGTGTGGGGCAGGGATCACAGCTCTCGGGCGACGTGCATATCAACTCGCAGGGCCGTTCGATGACGAGGCTGGCTGTCGGGGCTCACCTGCCCGCATCGCTGGGTGGCGGCTTCTATGGACCGCAGAGCGCGAACGGATCGGCGGCGATCATGGATGAGGAGCGAAAAGCCTGATGGCGTTTCTGATTGGATCATTCAATGCGATTCTCGGGATAGACAGCTCCGGCTATCGGAGGGGGATCATTGAATCCAATGCGCTCACGCAGGTCTTTGGCTCGACCTTCGCCACCTTCGTCACCAACCCGCTGCTGGGCGGGGCTCAACTCTTTGGCAATCTGGCCCGGGGCGCGATCAGCAGCGCCAAGGAGATTCTGGCGACCGCCGAAGCGGTGGATCGTCTGAGTCAGCAGACGGGCATCGCCGCCAGCACCATCGAAGCCCTGCGGGCGAAGTTTCGCCAGGCCGGCTTTGCCGAGGCTCAGGCGGACCTGAATCTGATTCAGTTCACCAGGCGGCTGGGAGAAGTGGAGTCCAAGGGCGGCGAGGCCGCAGCGGCGTTTGATCGGTTCAACATCAGTCTCGAAGGTGTGGGCTCAACTGATGAGGCTCTGAACAGAACCCTCGACGCCATTGATAATCTCGAAACGGCGACCGAGCGAACAGACGCCGCCATGCAGCTCTTCAGCGCTCGCGGCGGCTCGCAGCTCATCAACGCTGTCGGCGGCGGGAGCGAAGCGCTGCAGGAGCTGGTGGAGTTCATGGGGCGCCTCGGTCTGGTGACGCGCGATGATGGCGTGGCGGCGCTGGCCGCACTGAATACACAGGTCGGCGTGCTGCAGCAGGGCATTGAAGGCGTGAAGCGCACGGCCATTGCGGAGTTTCTCATCGGCATCGCAAGCGAGCTGACCGGCACAGAAGATGTCGTCGCCAATATTGCCGGTGAGCTTATCGATCGCATCGCGCCGGTCAGCCGTGACATTGGTCAAACGGTCGGCGGCATACTCAACGACGTCAAAGAGATTCTTGAAGATGTTGAACGCACTTCCAACATCATTGATGGTTTGTTCACCGGCGTTGCGATCGCGTCGGACAGCCTGGTCGGAAGTCCGCGTGCGATTAACACAATCCGACACATTGAGCGCCTCAATCAGCAGGCAGGAACCACATCCATTGATGACAGCCTTGGAGTTCCAATCCCCGGCGTCAACAGCGCTTCGCCGAGGATTGCGCGATGACGCTCCAAACCGACATCAACGCGAAGGTGGGCTGGTTCACTGTCGAGGGCAGTGGGTTGTTTCCTGTCCTGTCCATTGATGAGTCCGTCGAGCGCGTCGCCAGCGATCAGAAGACGGGCGAGGCCATGACGCATCGCACCTGGACCATCGCCAGCTTCGCCGTCGCCGCCTCGGTCGCTGCGATCCCGGCGCTGCAGACGCAGCTCAGCGATGAGCTGGCCCGGCGCGGCCAGACGGTGCGCGTCTTCGACAAAAACGGCGTTGAGCGAGCCATGCTGGAGCCCGGCGCCGCAGGATCGCCCGACGCCATCGCCGGCTACCCCAGAGTCTCACTGCGCCTGATCGCCAGCGGCTCGGTGGGTCCGATTCAGAACTTTGAAGTCACCGCCGAGACCTTTGAGCCCATCATCCAGTCCGTCGAAGCCGGCTTCAACGTCGTCGAGCATACGTTCAACACCACGACTACATTTGATGAGGTCGGCGTTCAAACCTTCGAGCAGCGCGGCGAGGCTCGTGTCGGCGCCGGGCAATCGGGGCGCTCCTACATCGCCGCCACAGTGGTCCTGCTGCAGCAGGCCATCGCCAGCGGCAACAACGAAGTCGTCATCCAGCGCTTTGAAGAGGGACCGGACCTCACCTTCGTGCGCTACACCATCACGCGGCGCCAGCCGGCAAGCGGGGGCGGCGGGTTTGGCGAGCCCGATGTCACCGATGGCCAGGTGATTGATCGCACGCGCATCGAACGCGCGGGCCGGCGCGTGCGCAGCGTGTCGGGGTTCGCAGAGGGCGCCGGCGCCACCAACTTCGCTCTGGCTCAGCAGCCCAGCCCGGCGTCCAATGTTCTGATCAGGCAGGACATCTCTCAGCCGCGCGTGCCCGACGGGCGCGTGACCTTCACCTATGAAGCGCTCACCGGCATCACCGGGCATCCGCTGTTTCCGCTGCTGACTGTGCTGAAGTTTGACGACAGCGTCTCGCCGGTGTCGGGCGGGCCCCAGATTGAGGCCATCGTCTATGACTTCGCGCTTCCCAAGCTCTTCACCGGGCCCGACCAGCCCTACATCTTTCAGCAGCGCACGTCTTTGGAGTTTTTGGGCGACTTCGCTGACGCGGTGATCCCGCCGCTGGCCGGCTTTGAGAACGCGCTGCAAAGAGAGCAGCGTTTTTCCCGCCAGACCCGCGACGGCGTGAAGCGTCTGGATGTGCAGACCATTTATATCTTCGCCCAGAAGCCCGCCGCCGATCCCATGCCGCTTGAAGTGGGGGAGGACTTCTCATGAGCGCTCCCCAGACCATCACACTTCTCAGCGCTCTGAACTTTGGCTCGCGGCCTGTGACGCCCATCGGACCCATCACGCGCAGCGTGGGCTTTGCCCCCAGCGAGCTGCGCGTGCGCATTAAGCGCGAGGACTGGGAGGGCGCCGGCGGCGATCGCACCGAGCGCGGGCGCTGGAAGATCACCATCGGCGACACCGTCAGCATCTTCGATCTTGAAGACTATGTCCTGCGCCAGGTGACGGCGGTGACGCGAGGCCGCGATTATCCCGGCGGCGCCACGGTGCGGGCTCAGGAGTTTGAGCTGCTCTTTGAAACCGTCCCCGCGCTGTGGCGCGAAGGGCGCGGCGGCGTGCTGGCGCAGGGCGTTCTCAATCCGGTCGATGAAGACGGGGTGGCGCTGTCGCTGGCGGACAATCCGCAGCGCAAGGAAAACACGCAGCTCGCCACTCTTTGCCTGGGGCGCCTGGACAACGCCTTCAACCTTCCTCCGGCGTCGCTTGATCTTCTCGCGCCGCCCGGGCCGCTTGACTGGTCCAACGCCCGGGCCCCGCAGGAGCTCGCCGATCTGCTCAAGCGAACATCGCATGATCTGGCCATTCACAACAATGGCCGCATCAACATCTTCAAGCAGTTTGTGGCCGGCGATCCGCTCATCCTCCCGCCGGCCATCGCCGACGCCGCCGCTCCTGATGGGATCAATCTGCAGCCGGCCCTGCGGGCCAGCACACTGCTCATCACCAGCGGGCGCTCGCGGTCGATCGTTCTGAAGCAGCTCACCGCCGATGACATTGAGTGGGTCTGGTTTGACGATCGCCTGGGCCAGTGGCTCAACACGACTGAGACCGAAACGCTCTACCCCGGCGAAACCACGCCCACCGATCTGGGCGCCCTGCGCCTCGGTCCCGGCAAGACCAACGAGGAGAAGAACGCCTTCTCTCGTCTGTTCCGGGCGGCGCGTTTGATCGGCGCCAATGCCGGGGCCCGCTTCGCGGATCTTCCCCACAAGGCGGCCATCGGCGGCTTTGAAGTGTCGGGGGTCTCGGCGGTGGCGATCTCTGACGCTGCCTTCATCACCGGGCCGGGGCAGTTCAACAACGCGCCGGGCCTTGAGCGCGTCGAAAGCGTCAATGTGGATGTGAACGCCGGCGTGATCTCATTCAACAAACTGATGGTCAAGGTGGACTCCGCCTCCGGGAATCTGGTGGGCTCGGGCGTGGGCGGCTTCGCCGAGCTGCGCGAGCTGACCACCAATGAGCTGACGCTGATCGTCGCGCTGGAGTCTGACTCGGGCGATCTGCGCACCGATCATTATGTGGCGGCCTTCAATCTCGACGCCGGCGGGCAGGTGCAGCGCCTGACCAACGAGGGCGAGATCACACTCGCCATCAATGACGCCTCGACGGTGGCGGTGGACGGTCCCTTCCTTGTGCGCGTGTTGCGCGATGAGGGCGCAGGAACGCTGACGCCCCTCAATGACGCCGGGCTTGACGCAGCGGCCCTTTCACTCGCCAAAGCTCGCATCAGCGCCGAAGAGCTGGAGTCGGGCGTTCTGGAGCTGGCGGGTCTGGTGGAGGTTGAGCCCGGTGATTTTAATGGCGCCGCCACCAGCGTGACCTATGACGTTGAGCGCAAGCGCACACTGATTTCGATCGGGTCGTCGGATCTGCCCGCCTCGATCTTTGACGCCATCGCCGCCGGGGCTCGCCATTCGGTCGTCACGGGTCTGGCCCGTTTCAACTTGTCGGGATCATCGACGGGGCAATCTGACGTGACGGCCTCCGATCAGGGCTCCACCGCGCTGGGCCGGGCCCTTGCGGCTCGGCGCGGGGCGGAGCGAGCCTCGACGCCGAGGATCACGCCCTCGATCACGCCGCGTCCGATTCCAGATTTGACGCCGCCGCGCTGGCTGGCTCGTCTGAAAAACCCATCGCCGCTCTCGGGCAATCGGTGGACCTATGAGTGGGACGAGGTTGTGGCCCGAGGGCCCGGCGTTTTCGAGACGGTCGTGGGGGCGCGCGATCACACGACGCACGGACTGGCGTATGTCGGCGCCGAAGCCTTCAACACCGGCGCCGGCGTCGAAGGTGACGGAATCGATCACGACGCCCTGCCCGGCGACTTCGCCATGCAGCCACTGGGTGATCAGGTGGTCGAGATGATCGGACCGGTGGGCGATGCGGCGGATTCATGGTGTGTGATTCTCGGCCCTGTCAATAACGTCGACGGCGCCTGTGAAGATCCGGCGCCGCTGCAGCAGGTGACGGAGCCGCCGCCCCCGGGCGGAACCATCAGCGGCGCTGATGAAGTGATGGTGTTCGGACAACTGGCAGGAGCTGCGTGATGTCAAGTGAACTGAGGCACATCTCGGCGACGCCTGCTCAAGGCGTTCTGCATGAACTCTACCGCGTGCCGGAGGGTTGCAATGCGCTGCTGAGCTCGATCGAAGTCTGCAACCTGTCAAACGCCGGCGATGACGAGATTGATATCGCCGTCAGCAAGGGCGAGGCTGGCGAGGTCGTCCTGCAGGACTTTGTCAGGCGCAGTGGCGTCCTGTTCGCCGGAGCGCATGACCGGGCGCTGAGCGGCAAGACGCTCGGCTCCTGTGATGCGGTGTTCATTCAATCGGCGACCGGGCAGACGTCTTTCAGCGCCAATATTCAGGAGATCAAGGGGTGATGCTCAATGGACACGTCAATCATTCGAGGCGTCTTTGCGAGCGTCGATCTGAACGCGCTGGGATCGACGGCCTCTGTCGACTGCTCGCATCGATCTGGCGTCGCCTCGGTTCATGTGCGCAGCCCGGCGGACACCGCCCAGATTCAAATCGAGGTGTCGATCGACACCGGGCAGACGTTCACTCCGGCGCCTGGGGTTTCACTGCTCACCGAGTCGGCGCCGCTGGTGAGTTTTTCCATCGCCAACTACGACGCCTTTCGCGTCACGGTGACAACGGTTCAGGGAGCGCCCGCGACCAGCGACATCGCCTGGCGGCATTCGTCGCAGTAGCGATCGTGGGCGCCGGCGCCGCTTCAGGAGGGACGGCCATGAGCCTCAAGCGCGGGTGTTGTTGCGACACTGCAATCCCTGACACCTGTTGTTTCGATAACAGTTTTTGTAAATGTGCGCATCACACGCCCGGAGTCTCGACCACACTTGTGTTGGATCTGAATATTGACACCAGCGCTGTCCAGTGCTGCGACGGCGTGCCTACTTCAATCGACAGCTTCACAATCAACGTTTCTGTTCCAATACCCGTCTCGGGCAATTCATGTAATTCGGGTTATGCCATAACCCAACTGGTTGTGGACTCCCGGCCTGTGGTGATTCCAGAGACGCCATGCCTGCCGCAAAGAAATGCAACGTACGAGACCACCATCAACGCGGTCAACTTCAGACCCAGCATAAATCTTTTCAACTTCCTCTTCCAGACCTCAACCAGTGTATTTCCGATCGGTGGAGGTGTGTCAGGCGGCATCAGTTTTCAAAAGAATGCGTCTGGATGGTGCGGCGCATCGATGAGCTTTTCTGACGCCAGTGGGTTTGCGTGTCCGTCTCAGGGATTCTCTCTGCGGGTCACAAACACATGGAATGTGACAGCCGCCGTAAATCCGCAGTGTCTATTTTGTGCTGGTCAATCAGGCATCACACTGCCCACACCCGCGCAGGTCGCCGATGTGCGCATGGGTAAAAAACCCTCCGGGTGCGGAAGCTGCGGCGACGAACTCACTGGCGGGGTGACGCTATGAGCGCCTCCAATGTCGCCTGGGTCGGCGCCAGGGGCGCCCGCACATTCGCGCTGGCCGTGATTCAAGGCGATGTCGCCGGCGCCCGGGCAATCGCCGCGCGTCGATCCGCCTGTCTGAACTGCGACGCCCGCACGCGCGCGAGGGCGCCCGGCGCCAGTGAGCCAAGCGACTGGTGCGGCGATCCCTTCGTCGAGACGGAAACCTCGTGCGGATGTCTGCTCGCCGGGAAGATCGCGGTGGCCAGCGAAGAATGCCCGCGGCGCATCTGGTTGGCGGTCAGAAGAGCAAGGGGCCGCTGGGCCCGGCGCGTGACGCTGCTCGCCGAGCAGATGATGAACACACAACTCAAGGAGGCCACGGATGGCGATTAAAACATATGCAGGCAACAGCGACGGCGCCCTCGACAACACATCCAACTACGCCGGCGGCGTTCTTCCTGTCTCTACGGACAGTCTGATTATTGAGAACACCATTCCCATCACCGCGCAGCTGGATTCACTCGGCGCTGTCGCGCTCGATGATCTTGATGTGTACCAGACCTCGGTGGCTTCGATCGGAGCTGCGATTGAGCCTCTTGAGGTTGATGTCACAGGGCGGCTGCTCTACGACGGACGCGGGCCCGAGGCGTGGTTCAAGGGGGATATCGCGCGGGCCATCATCAAGAATACGGGCACCGGGACGGTGCATCTTGACACCGGCGCCGGCGAGCAGCTTGGGCCCATTGATGTGATCGGCTCGGCCCGCGTGAAGATCGAAGATGGGGCTGACATCAACGGCGACATCATCGTGGGCAGAGGGGCGACGCTTGAGATCGGGGCGGGGGTGACCTTCAGCGCTGGCGACCTGATCATGCGCGGCGGCACGGTGACCGCTTCTACGCTGCCGGCGAACATTCGCGGCAACTCGGGGAAGGTGATCGCTGCGGCTGGGGCGGGGGCCAGCGGGACGGTTGACCTTGACGGACTCACGCTTGAAGTTCGGGGCACAGGCGGGGCGTTTGGGGTGATCAACAACTCGCAGCCTGGGGTGAACGGGCTGATCGTTGATGGGCAGGGGGTGACCATCACAACGCTCAACACCTATTCAGGGGCGGGCGACAACCTCGCCAGCAAGGGGTCGCAGGTCACGGTGAGCACCAGCAACACACTTCCCGATGACAGTTGATTTTGCTGGTCGCCGCCTCGGAGTCTGACGACTCCGGTGGCGGTTTTACTTCGGTCTGTTGATAGAGACGCCCATAGGGCCGCGCGATGGTTGCGGACTGTGGGCGTTCCCGTTTTGTCTGCGCGTGTTCCCGTTTTGCTCGCGCACTACGTAAACAGGAGTTGTAATAATGGATTGCGCTGTCGCGAGTCAGCATGATGGGCTTGATTTGAGAAGGCGAAGAACGCGCGAGATGGCGGAGGTGCTCGTCGGGCGGGCGGAATGGCTTGGCGATGAAGATCGCGCGATCGTTTCCGCGGTCTACCAGGACGGGATTTCCGCCAAGGATCTCGCCAACATCCGCGGGCAGAGCCCCCGGTGTGTCAGACGGCGGATTCACGCCCTTGTCCAGCGCATCACCAGCGACGAGTTCGCGTTTGTGCTGCGAGCCCGCGATCAGTGGCCCCCAACCCGCCGGCGCGTCGCGACCGCGTGCGTGCTTCGGGGCATGTCGCTGCGGGAGGCGGGCGACAAGCTCGGGCTGTCACTGCACGCGGTGCGCAAACACATGGACGCTGTGCGTGCGCTGCACAGCGCGGAGTTGCGATGACGAGATCCACAACACCGCCTGCTGCAGATGTTATCGAGGTGGCGCCCGCGGTCCGGCGACCATTAACGCCAAGCCGGCGCGCCTGTGAGGCTGCCTGCGCATTCGGGTTGAATCTGGAGCGAGAGTTCGGCAGCTTCGGCGGGGCTGATGAGAATCAAAGCGTGCGCATTCATGTGGCTGGCGGGCGGGTGGTTCTGGCGCTGGGGCCGAGCGGGTCGGGGAAGTCAACCTTCTTGAAAGGCGCGGCCGACGCGCTGGAGGAGAAGGGATGGCGATGCGTGCATCCGATGCGCCTGCGTCTGCGCGAGGCGCCGTTGGTTGATCTCTTCGCTGGCTCGCTTGAAGACGGGCTGCGATGTTTGGGGGCGGCGGGATTGGCAGAAGCAGCGATCTTCGTGAAAAGGCCGGGCGAGCTTTCTGACGGCGAGCGACACCGACTGCGCCTGGCGCTGGCGCTCGATCGGGCGACGCGCTCCAAGAGCAAGTGCGCTTTGATTCTGGATGAGTTCGGAGCAGTGCTCGACCGGGAGACAGCCCGCAGCGTGGCGCACACCATGAGACGCTCTCTCGCGAAGATGGAGCGCGTGTGCGCACTCGTCGCGACAGCGCATGACGACATTAAAGATGTGCTCTCACCGGACACGGTCATTCAGTTTTCCCTGGCGGGAGGGGCGCAGGTTGACTCCGGCGCACAGAATCGATCGAAGATAAAGCCGCCTGCGCGCCTGCGCGATGATGTGGCGCTCCGGCCCGGATCACTTCGTGAGCATCGTTCTTTGAGCGCCTGGCATTACCGGGCGGGCGATCCTGCGACGTGCGCGTATGTGCTGATTGCTGAGGCGTGCGCACGCGGGGAGATTGTTGGGTCATTGGTGGTTTCGATGCCGACACTGCATGGAGCGTGGCGAAAGCTGGCCTGGCCGGGACGGTACAACATTGCTGATAAAAGATTGGCGATTGGGCGGTTGAATGAAGAGGTGCGGTGCATCTCACGGGTTGTTGTTGATCCGCGTTGGCGCGGGCGGGGGCTGGCGCAGCGGCTGGTGGCGACGTATCTGGCGCATCCACTTACAGTGCATACAGAAGCTGTTGCGGCGATGGGTCGCGTGAACGGGTTCTTTGAGCGAGCGGGGATGACCGCCTACCGGTTGCCGACGGGGAAGACGGATTCCATATTTCTTGATGCGATGGAGCATGCGGGGGTGGAGGCGTGGCGCCTGGCGACGCCAAACGCGGCGATGACGCGGGCAAGAGCGCACGGGGGAGAGACGTTTGTAAAGAAAGCGGTGGAGGAGTGGGCGAGTCGGAGGCTGCGCACGGGGCGGGCCCATGGGATGACTTTGGAAGCGTTATTTGAATTGGCGTGCGCATCAGCGGGGGCGGCCCTGGTTGGGTATGCGCACACTGCGGAGCAGAGGGAGCTCGCCGTTGGGTAGGGGCTTAAGGAAATAAGAAAATCGCAGCGCGGGAAGAGATGGCGTGGAGATGTGCTGTGATGAAGAGTTTGGAACACAGGAAGAGGACGGCGAGTTCTTCGCCGGCGCCAGCGCCGGAGGAGGGAGAACTTCCACATGCGCTGACGTTCTATCTGACGCACAGCCAGCGTGAGGCTGTGTTGGCGCGGCTGAAGGAGTTTGACCGGGCCCGTGCGCGGGCCTTGTGTCGGGCGCTGGGCGTACAAGTGGAAAACACGGCGCGTGGGACGAGGGGAAAGGGCGGTGCTGGATGACTCAACCACCAATGAACGGACGGGCAGGAAGCGGGTCGGCGGGCGATGAGACCGTTAAACGGCGGATTTGTGCGCCTGTGAATGCGCACAGCGAATCGCTGGACGAGGAGCTGGTCGAGGCGGTGTATCGCGGGCGACTTGGGCTACTCAGTTTGGCGGATCGATGCGGGGTGACGCTTGAAGAACTGGCGCGGCGTGCGTCGCGCTCTGAGATTGTGGAGGCGCTGGGTGAGATTCAGAAGCTGACCAATGCGCGAACGTCGATCGTGGTGAGCAAGGCGAGAACGGCGGCGGCGAGGTCTTTGCTTGAGCTGGCGCAGGATCGGGAGGCGAAGGAAACAGCGCGGAAGGCGTGCATGGATTTGCTCGGGCTGCGCGATGTGGCGCTGGATGAGGAGCGTGCGGAGGGGAATCGTCAAGAGGTTGGAGAGGAGGCGATGAGCGCGATTCATCGGCTGCTTGAACGGGTGGGAGCTGCGACGGCCGGTGAAGACAGCAGCGAGTGCGGCGCAACCAAGCCCAAGACAATGCCCGCGCGCCTCGAAAAGGTAGAAGAGATTGTGCAGGCTGCACCATGAGCGTGCAGGTGTTGTCGGCTCTTGGGGCGGGTGATTTATCCGATGACGAACGGCGGGCGCTGCGCGACGCGCGGCCTGCGTCGGCGAATGAACTTGATGCCTGGTTGCGGCTTGTGGTCGGTGTGCGCGTGCCTCGCGTGGCGCTGGCGCCCGGGAGCTCCCCGCCGTTTGCGTATTTGGAGCACGCGTTCCTTGAGCCCGAGGAAGCGGCACGGGGTGAGGTTTCGCAGCGTGATTGTGTGGTGTGGGCGTGCCGGGGAGGAGGGAAGACGTTCCTCGGCGCGACAGCGACGATGCTTGATCTTGTCTTCAAGCCGGGGATAGAGGTATTGATTCTGGGCGGGTCGCTGGAGCAGTCGCAGCGGATGCACGGACACTTGCGTTGGTTGTTTCGCAAGTCGCCCTTGGCAGCGTTGGTGGTGAAGCTGACGGAGCGGAAGGTGGAGCTTGTGAATGGTTCGTGCGCGCGGGTGTTGGCGCAGTCACAGACATCGGTGCGCGGGGCGAGGCCGCAAAAGCTGCGGTGTGACGAGGTGGAGCTCTTTGATTCGCGTGTGTGGGAGGCGGCGCAGCTTGTGACACGATCAAAGCGATGCGGAGATGTGTTTGCGCATGGCGCAATCGAAGTGTTCAGCACGATGCATGAGCCGGCGGGGTTGATGGCGCGAATAGCAGCCGATGAAAGGAGGCGGCTATTTCGGTGGGGGATTGTTGACGTTCTTGAAAAGTGCGCGCCGGCGCGGGCATGTGAGCCTTGTCCATTGGTTGCCGAATGTGATGGTCGGGCGAAAGTTGCGCGGGGGCATGTTGGGATTGATGATGCGATCCGGATGAAATCGCGGGCGAGCGAGGGAGCTTGGGCGGCGGAGATGCTGTGTGAGAGGCCGCGCATGGACCAGTTGGTGTATCCGGAGTTTGATGAGGGCGCGCATGTGGCGGATTTTGATGTTGGCGAGGTAGAGCGGGAGGGTTGGCGTTTTGTCGGCGGAATGGACTTTGGGATCGCGGGCGAAACGGTTGTGCTCTGGGCGGGGGTTGGGACAGATGGGACGCTGCGGATTGTGGATGAACGCAGTGTGAGCGGGGCGCGGCTTGGTGAACATATTGAGGCGATTCAGGGGGCGCGGTGGCCGGGGATGGAGTGGATCGGCGTTGATCCTGCGGGTCGGCAGCGGAGCCACCAGACGGGGATCAGCGCGGTGACAGCGATGAGGCGGGCGGGTTTAAGCGTGCGCGATCGGCGGGTTGGAGTTGTTGAAGGGATTGAGATGGTGCGGGCGAGGTTGAATCCGGCGGTTGGAGGGGCGCAGCTCGTGATTCACGCGCGGTGCGCGCGGTTGATTGAAGCGCTGTCGAAGTATCGGTGGGCGGATGACGCGCGGGGGGCGCCCTTGAAAGATGGCGCGGATCATGCAGCAGACGCGCTGCGGTATTTGATTGTGAACCTGGATAGCGCGGCGCGGGAAGCGCGGGTGGTGAGTTATTTTTGAAGTTGCGCTTACAGCAGTTGCTCAAACGCAACCGCAACGATGACTCGGGTGAGGAGCGATTCGTCGCGGTCGCGGATCAGAGAACTTGGGGGCCGGGCTGTTTCCAGTCGGTGTGTTGTTGAAACGGGGGAAGCTGGACTTTCGTTCAGCGCCCCGGAGATTCCAGATGAAGATCGGCGCGGGTGGTTTCACCCACGCCGGGTGAATGGTTTGTCGTAAGACGTTGCCGTCTTGATTTCTTAGTCGGATTCCTCGACGAGTCTTTCAAGGAGCTTTTCGAGTCGTTCGAAGCGCTCTTCCAGCCTGTCTAACCGGCGGTCGAGGTCGGGGTTGCTGGCATTGTTGCGCTGATTCAGGCGAGAGGCGTCCTTGGGGCCCTTGGCGTTGTCATTGTGAAAGAAGAGGACGTTGTTGTCGTCATCTTCGAGGATTTCGATTTCAGCCAGGCCGTCGAGACCGAGGGCGTTGAGATCGAATGTGAAGTTGGCGCCGGCCTCCTTGAGGGCCTTCTGGAGGAGTTCGGAGGCCTGATCGAGCTGTTTTCTGGTGTCGTCATCGAGGCCGTCCATGTGTGCCTTGAGTTCGACGATGACATTGTCACGGAGCTTGGAGGCGATGCCTTCCCATTCATTTTCGTTGGTGCGGTAGAGGCGTTTGAGCGAGTCTGCATGTTTGCCGGCTTCGCGTGCGCGCCCGATCCACTGCTGGAGTTTTTGGGGATCCTTGAGATCTTCAAGGTCTTTGAAGTCGAAGTTCATGTCGAACTTGAAGGCGTTGATGTCGCCGTCGCGACCTTCGAACTTGAGACCGTCGGGACCTTTGAAGCGGAAGACATTGCCCTGCTTGTTTGGTTGGCCATGCTTGTGGAGCCAGGCGGGGCCCTTGTCATCACGCTCTTCGGCGATGATGACAAACTTGCGATCCTTGCCCTGGCGGAGGACGCGGAGTTTGATTTCGTCACCTGGGGAGGCGGCGGCGACTTCTTTCTGGAGAAGTTCGATGGTGACGGGAGATTTGCCGTTGACCCCGGTGAGGATGTCGAAGCTCTTGAGGCCGGCTTTGGCGGCGGCGTGATCCTTCATGACATCACGAAGCATGATGACATGCGACTTGTCAATATCGAGATGGGCAGCGAGGGCGTCATCGATGGGGCCGAGCGTAACGCCGATCATGACGCGGGGGTGGGCGTGGCCGGCGGCGCCCTTGTTGGCGGTGAAGACCTGAACGTCGTGATGGTCATCATCACCGACGCGGAAGTTGAAGTTTGAGGCGCCGTCCACATCGAAGGATAGGTCGATGGTGCGGAGTTTATTGCCGTCCTCGTCGAGGATGATGAGTTGATCGCCAGCGCGTTTGATGCGCGATGCGGGGATTTTTTCACCGTCGGCAATGACGGAGATGTCATTGTTGTTGATATTCACCTTGAGATCGTGGTTGTCTTCGTCGGAGACGACAAAGACTTGTTTCTCAACGACGACATCTCTTTCATCATGTTCATCATGATTGGCGAATGCCGCCGGGGCGGCGAAGGCGCCGACGAGAAAAAGTGTTGGGATGCGTGTGTTCATGGTTGATATTGCTCCAAAGGGCTGAATAAGGCGCGGCCAGGCGCCGGGTGTGTGAAACTTCAGCCGCTCCTGAGATCGGAGCGGGAAAGGTTTTTAGAACGGTTGGCTGGTGAACATGTTGCTTGCGGGCGTGAGGATGGGCGTGGGTTCGCCGAGCTCATTAACCTCGACTTCGACGACGCCGTGGATGATGGTTCGTTCGTAAATTCTTCGGACGAATGTGATTTCGACGGAGACGCCGTCAGCGAGTGGGTTGGTGTTGATCATGAGTTTGGGAAGTTCGCCGAGCACGCGACCGTCGCTCTGGCCGGCGTCCATATAGCGCAAGAGGGCTTCCTCGGGGGTGGCGGCGGAGAGCAGGCCGGCTTGATTCGTTTGCGTTGTGCTTTGGTCGCGGGGGAGAATGCCCTGAACAGTGAGGAAGACAAGGCCGATCACTGCGGCGGCGGCCCAGCCTGACCAGGCGCGCAGGCGAATGTGAAAATCCCGGCCGGCGTGAGCAGCGTTTTCGTCGATCTCGATGTGGTCAGCGTTTGAGATGGCGTCATCAAAGCCGGCGCGGAGAAGATCCTGATCGCGCTTGGCCTGGGCGAGGCGTTTCCAGAGCGCAGGGTTCCTCTGGGCGAGTGTTTCGAGCTCAGCCCAATCGTCAGCGAGGGCTTCGTCGTCGAGGACTCTGCTGAGGAGGATTTCTTCGCGTTCGATGTGGTTTTCGGTCATGTTGAATCACCGGGCTTGCTCGCCACTGCTGATTAGCTTGCTGCTTCTGAGGCGGGCTCGTTGGGGGCAGTCTTGGCTTCCTCTTCATCCAGACGCGCGCGGAGCATCTTTCTGGCACGGGCGAGGCGAGTTTCGATGGTTGTGACGGGAACGCCCATGGCGGCGGCGATCTGGCGGTAGGTCATGCCGTGTGTGCAGCGCATGAGGAGGGGTTCGGAGTAGTCAGCGTGGAGTTCTCGGGCGAGGGCGAGGGCGCGGTGGGCAAGTTCTCGGGTCTCGGGGGAGGCGGATTGGGGGGCAGAAACGCGGGATTCGTCGAGGGGTTCAGCCCCGACGAGGCGGAGGCGGACGTTGCGTTTTCTGGCGGCGGTGCGGGCGGTGTTCATAGCGATGGTGCGGAGCCAGGAGCGGAAAAGGCGAGGTTCGCGCAGGGCTGAGATATTGCGAAGGACCGCCATCGCGACCTCCTGGAGCAAATCGTCAACGTCGGCGTCCCGCGGCATGTGCGCAAGGAGGATGGCGGCGACCCAGCGACGGTGCTGGCGCCAAAGATCTCGAATGGCGTCGGGATCGCCCTCGATCGCGCGGGCTGCCAGGCTGTGTGCCTCATCAGGCTGCATTCATACCTCAAAGACGCATACCGGCGGCGGGGCTGTCGCGTTTTTGAGAATGGCAGTTTGAAGCTGGTAGAGGGCCGGATAACGGCGATTTCTCATGGACTGGCGATTCACTTTGGGAAAGGGAGTTTGTCGAGAGCCTTCTCGATCTCCTTGCCGACATCGTCCACAGCTTTTTCCGCTTCCTTGCCAATGTCATCAAGGGCTTTTTCAGCTTCGCCGGTGATATCCTGGAGAAGTTTCTCCGCTTCGGCGCCGGCCTGGGTTGCGAACTCGACGCCCATGGAGCTGAGGCTTTCGAGATCACCCAGCGATGAAGTCAGGCTGTTGAGAAGCTCAGCCGGGATCAGACCGGCGCCAACGTCGGCGGCGGCCTGAAGGATCGCCTTGACGATGATGTCGATGAGTTCACCCATGAGGACGCCTTTGTCGGAGTCCGAGCCGACATCTTTGAGCTGAACGCGCTGGATGGGGAGCGTGATCTTGACGAGGTCGCCAACCTCGGGCGCCATATCGATGTGAACATCAATGTTGCGGATGTCGATTTCGTGGACGATGAAGCGTTTGCCGTTGCTGCTTGGCTCTTGCTTGGCGGCGTCATCTTTGGATTCAAAGCGTTTGAGATTGTCGAGGATGACGTCGAAGTTGGCTTTGCCATTTCGACGTTCGAGGCTGACATCAATATCACTGAGCTTGAAGAGGGGAAGTTCGACAGTTTCCTTGCGAAGTGATCCGAGGGTGACAGCGACTTCGCCGTCGCCGAGCGCGAGGAAGTTTTTGCGATCGTAGCCGTCGGGATTGGCGACATGGAGGCCTGCGAGGGAGAACTCACCGGAAAGGACGCCGACATCCGCGGAGTTGACGGTGGTGTTGACGCCGAGCGCGTATGTTCCGCCGCGCTCGATCGCAGCTTTGGCGATGGAGTCGATGTAGAAGAAGACGCCGGCGCCGGCGAGGAGGATGAGCGCGAGGGCGCCGATGAGGATGAAGAGGATGAGCTTTTTCATGGAGCGCCTCTTTGTGTTGTCAAAAGGGACGGGGATGAGGTTCAGATGAATAGTGTAGGAGGAACAATGGCGACAACGCAGACAAAACCCCGCCCGGGCGCCATCCTGGACAATCGAAGAAGGATTTAGAGTTCCGCGAGGGCTGCGGTGATGGCGGTGATGGTTTTCTTGGCGTCGCCGAAGACCATGAGTGTGTTGTCGGCGAAGAAGAGTTCGTTCTGAACGCCCGCGTAGCCGGCGCCGAGCGAGCGCTTGAGGACGAAGACGGTGCGGGCTTTATCGACATCGAGGATAGGCATGCCATAGATCGGGCTGGCGGTGTCGGTGCGGGCAGCGGGGTTGACGACATCGTTGGCGCCGATGACGAGGACAGCGTCGGTGCGATCAAACTCGGGATTGGCTTGATCGAGGTCGAGCAGTTCGTCGTAGGGGACATCCGCCTCGGCGAGCAAGACGTTCATGTGCCCGGGCATTCTTCCTGCGACAGGATGAATGGCGTACGCGACATTGACGCCGCGCTTGGTGAGTGCGTCAGCGAGTTCGCGGACAGCGTGCTGGGCCTGGGCGACGGCGAGCCCGTAGCCCGGCGCGATGATGACGCGCTGGGAGGCTTCGAGCATGATCGCGACATCATCAGGATCAGCGCGCTTGACGATGCGATCTTCAGCGGTTGTGCCGGCCGTTCCTGATGAGTCAGCCGTGCCGACTCCGGCGAAGAGGACGTTGGCGAGGGAGCGGTTCATGGCTTTGCACATGATCGCGGTGAGGATGAGCCCGGAGGCGCCGACGATAGCGCCGGCGACGATGAGGGCTTTATTGAAGATGAGAAAGCCAGCTGCGGAGGCAGCAAGCCCGGAGTAGCTGTTGAGCAGGGAGACCATGACGGGCATGTCGGCGCCGCCGATGGGAATGGTGAGCGTGACGCCGAGCGCGCTCGCAATAAGGATGACGAGAATGAGCGCCCAGAGCGCGCCGCCCGTGACAGGAAGCGCAACAATCAATGCGACAGCCACAGCGACGAGCGCGATGTTGACGAAAAGCCCTGCGGGGATGGGGATGGGTTTGCCTGAGATGGAGCCGTGAAGCTTGCCAGCAGCGACGATGGATCCAGTGAGTGTGGCGCAGCCGATGAGAGAGGCGATGCCGACGAGCGCAAGCGCGGATTGATCGCGCGGGCCTTCGAATGATGTGATCTTGATCCACTCAGCCGCAGCGACGATAGCGCTGGCGATTCCGCCGAATCCATTGAAAAGGGCGACCATTTGCGGCATCTGCGTCATCTGCACACGGACAGCCAGGAAGACGCCGACAATCGCGCCCAGGCCCATCGCGCTAAACGCCCAGATGAGAGCAGATGAGCCCGCGCCAGCGAGTGTGGCGATGATCGCGAGCAGCATGCCCAGCGCCGCAAGCCCGTTGCCTGCGCGCGCGGTGCGCGGGGAGGCGAGGCGCTTAATGCCAAGTATGAAGAGGATAGAGGCGACGAGATAGGTGAGATCACGCATGATGGCGATCGCGCCGGGAGCGACCGCGAGTGAGCAGTTCGATTCGAGTTGATGAAGAAAAGTGATCATGCGATAAAAAATCAGTTGCGGCGTTTAAACATTTTGAGCATGCGATCGGTGACGAGGAAGCCACCGACAACGTTGATGGTTGCGAAAAAGATGGCCAGCGCCGCGAGGATGTGGGAGAAGGTGGAGGTGGAATCGCGCGTGATGACGATGATCGCGAGCGCGCCGACCACTGTCACGCCGGAGATGGCGTTAGAGCCCGACATGAGCGGCGTGTGCAGCGTTTGCGGCACCTTGCGGATGATTTCCACACCGACAAAGAGCGCGAGAACGAAGACGAAGATGCTGATGATGAGTTGGTCGGTCATGCAGTCGTCTCTTGAGAGGTGGACATGCCGAGCGCAGCGCGGGTGGGTTCGTGGCGGACTTCCCCGGCATGCGTGACGACGGCGCCTGCGAGGACGTCATCTTCCAGATTGATTGAAAGTTCGCCGTCCTGGATAAGCAACTCCATGATGGCGGCGGCGTTGCGGCTGTACATCTGGCTGGCGTGGACGGGGAGGTCGGCGGCGAGGTTGGTGGGGCCGAGAATGGTGACGCCGGCGTTTGTCACTTCTTCATCGGGGCGCGAAAGCTCACAGTTGCCACCTGCTTCGGCGGCGAGGTCAATAAGCAGAGCGCCAGGCTTCATGCGCGCGACCATGTCGCTGGTGACAATGCGCGGCGCGGGCCGCCCGGGGACAAGCGCCGTCGTAATCACGACATCTGCGTCGGCGACGTGCTTGGCGAGCAGATCGCGCTGGCGGCGTTGCTCATCTTCAGTTTGCTCTCGGGCGTATCCCGCAGCGGTTTCCGCGTCTTGCGTTTGGGCGCCCTGATCCTTGGGAAGCTCGACGTAGCGCGCGCCAAGCGAGAGGGCCTGCTCTTTGGCTGCGGGGCGAATGTCGTAGGCTTCAACGGTTGCGCCAAGGCGCCGACAGGTGGCGATCGCTTGCAGCCCCGCGACGCCGACGCCGACGATCAGCACGCGGGCCGGTGTGATTGTGCCAGCAGCGGTCATCAGCATCGGGAAGAAGCGCGGGCAGCGCCGGGCAGCGAGCAGCGACGCGCAGTAGCCAGCGATCGTGCTCATTGACGAGAGCGCATCCATGGATTGAGCGCGGGTGATTCGGGGGATCGCGTCGAAGGCGATCGCTGAGATGCCTCCCTCGACGAGGGCGCGGGTGAGATCAAGGTTGGTGTTTGGCTTGAGGACTGTGAGCAGGGCGGCGCCTTCGCGCATCTGCTGAACCTGCTCGGGGGCGGGGGCGTTGACACAGACGATGAGGTCAGCCTCGCGCCAGAGTGCATCCGCATCGTTTGTGATGAGCGCGCCCGCGTCGCGGTACGCGTCGTCGGAAAGAAAGGAGGCGGCGCCGGCGGAGGATTCGATCGCGACTTCGATGGGGGCAGCCGTGTCGGAGGCTGAGGAAGCGATGAGCTTGCGCACCGTTTCGGGAACGAGGGCGACGCGTGTTTCAGCGGGTCGGGATTCTTTGGGGACAGCAATACGCATGGTGAAGGACGGGGCTGAACGAATGGATCGAAATGGCCCAAGGCGGCAGCAGTCTAGCTGAGATTGGTTTGCTCGTGAAAAGATGGGAGATTCTGGCGCCAGCGGATGATGCGTTCGAACTGCGGGCGCCGGGAGCATGCGGGCCCGAGGCTTTGCTGGGGCGCGAAGCCGAGGCTAGACTTGGTGGCTATCGAGGCGACGTAGCTCAGCTGGCTAGAGCGGAGGATTCATAAACCTCAGGTCCCCGGTTCGAGTCCGGGCGTCGCCATTTTCGCAGGCATTCAGATCATTTTATCAAAGATAGCGTCGTGCTTGACGACCCAGCTTGCTTTCGTTTCTTCGCGATCAATACATTCGATGGCGCGGTGGACCGTCTTTGTGGCGTTCCGTCGTGCAGCACGCAACCAGGCATAGGAGAAGGGCGCCATGTTTGATATTGACTCCATCCACGCGCGGGAGATTCTCGATTCGCGCGGCAACCCCACGGTGGAAGTCGAAGTGGCGCTGGTCGGCGGCGCGATCGGGCGGGCAGCCGTCCCCTCCGGCGCGAGCACCGGCGAAAATGAAGCCGTCGAGCTTCGCGATGGAGATGGCGCCCGATACCTGGGCAAGGGCGTCAGCAAGGCGGTGCACGCCGTCAACACGGAAATTCTTGCTGAACTGCTCGGCGAAGACGTCCGCGATCAGGAGTCAATCGACGCTGCGATGATCGAGCTCGACGGCACGCCCAACAAAGGAAGACTCGGCGCCAACGCGATTCTGGGTGTTTCGCTGGCTGCGGCCCATGCTGCCGCCGAGGGAATGGGATTGCCTCTCTATAGATACCTCGGCGGGACGGGCGCCAAGACATTGCCCGTGCCGATGCTGAACATTCTCAATGGCGGCCAACACGCCGACAACACTGTGGACTTTCAGGAGTTCATGATCCAGCCCTGGGGCTTTGATGATTTTGGCGAAGCGCTGCGGGCGGGTGTTGAGATTTACCACACGCTCAGAAAGGTGCTCTCGGAGAAGGGGATGTCAACCGCGGTGGGCGACGAAGGGGGCTTTGCGCCGAACCTGAAAGACAATGAAGATGCCCTGCGTTTCATCGAGCAGGCGGTTGAGCAGGCGGGGTATTCCTGGGGTGAGCAAATCTTCGTGGCGCTTGATCCAGCAGCCAGCGAACTCTGGAATGAAGCGGAAAAGCTGGGAAAACAGGGCTATTGCTTCTTCAGCTCATCAAAGGAAGTCATCTCCAGCGACGAGCTCATTGATATCTGGGCGACGTGGTGCCAGAAGTATCCCATTCGTTCAATAGAAGATGGACTGGCTGAAAATGACTGGGAGGGCTGGCGCAAGCTGACGAAGCGATTGGGCGAGAAAGTGCAGCTGGTCGGGGACGACCTCTTTGTCACCAACAAGCGATTCCTCAAGCGCGGGATTGATGAAGAATGCGCCAACTCTGTGCTTGTCAAGGTGAATCAGATCGGCACGCTGAGCGAAACGCTTGAAACGGTCAATCTGGCGCACCGTTCGGGAATGACCGCGGTCTTGTCGCACAGGTCGGGTGAAACGGAAGATGCAACGATCGCGGACATCGCGGTCGCGACCAACTGCGGGCAGATCAAGACGGGGGCGCCTTGCAGATCGGATCGAAACGCGAAGTACAACCAGCTCATTCGGATCGCGGAGGAGCTCGGCGAGCTCGGTGTCTATGGCGGGGGGATGTGGGCCCGGGGGTAGGCGGCAAAGAACGCGAGAGCGAGATGAAGGTTGTGCATGGGTCATATCGGATCGAGACATTCGGGCGCGACGCCAACCATCCTCGTCCAGGGCATCGGCGCGATGGGAGGCGTCGCTGCGGCCCGCCTGCTGCTCGCCGGGCTGAACCCGACTCTTGTCGCCGGCTCGCAGAAAAACGCCGAAGCGCTGAATGCCCGCGGCGTCACACTGATCTCGGGGGATGAAACAACGCGCGTTCCTGCGCGGGCCTTCGCCCGGGTGCAGGACATCCCGCCGGCTGAGCGCTTTGACATTGTTCTTCTCTTCACGAAAGCCGGCGTTGTCGAGGGCGCAGCGACCGAAACCCTGCCGCGACTGCATGTCGACTCTGTTGTGCTGGGCATGCAGAACGGCGTCATCGAGCCAACGATCGCGCGCATTGTCGGTGAAGATCGTGTTGTGGCGTCAATTTGCAACTGGGCAGCGACAATGCGCGAGATGGGCGTCTATGAGCACACCGTGCAGACCCTCACAGTCTTGGGCGAGTTCTCCGGGCAGATCACGCCGCGCCTTCATGCGCTCGAAGCTGTCATTTCTCACATTGCGCCTGTTCAGCTTTCGCCAAATATCCTCGGAGCGCAGTGGTCCAAGCTCGCGATGAACTGCACGGTGACATCACTTGGCGCGGTCGCGGGATCGCCACTCTCTGACATTCTCACGACGCATGAAGGCCGGGCTGTCTTTCTCGCGGTCTATCTCGAGGTGTTGAAGGTTGCTCAGGCTGCGGGGATTCGCATTGAAAAGCTCGTCCTTGAACCATTCGTTCCGGTCGAGGGCTCGCCGGAAGAGATCGAAGCCTGGCTCGACGAGGCTCTCGTTGTCTACGGCAAGAGCAAGCCGTCCATTTTGCAAGACCTCGAGCGAGGCAGGCGTACTGAAATCGATTTCATTGTCGGGCATGTCGTGCGAACTGCGGATGAAGTCAATATCGAGGCGCCGCTTTGCGCTGCGATCACGCGCATGATCCATGAGTGCGAACGAGGCGAACGAAGCTGGTGTTTGGGAAACATTGCTGAACTCGCTGCGATCGTCCGGGAAAACCAATCTCTTGTGTGACGGCCTGGGTAGCCATCTCATGAGAAGAAGAGGGTAGACTGGCGTTCGAACATGAGCACGCAGGCGGATGTCTGTTGGGTGAGCACCGGGCGTGCGCAGCATCGAGTTTTACACTTGTTTAATAGGAAAATATAGCTATGTCAGATTCAATCGCCAAGATCACAGAGATCAGCGCCAGTTCGAAAAAGAGCTTCGAGGATGCGATCGAAACCGGGATTGAGCGGGCGTGCAAGACGCTGAGCGATGTCTCCGGCGCCTGGGTGAAGGAAATGAAGGTGGATGTCGAAGGCGGGAAAATCAAGCGGTATCGTGTCATCATGAAAGTGACATTCGTCCTCAAGGATTGAGCAGCAGCTCTTCACGAGAGAGGTGGCGCCTATGCGCGCACATCTGGTGCAGCTTGATATCGCGTGGGAGGATCGAGAGGCCAACTTTGCGCGCACAGATGAGCTGATTTCGCGCACAACGGTGGCGCCTGGCGACCTTGTGCTTTTGCCCGAAATGTTCGATTCGGGATTTTCGCTCAACACAAGCAAAACCGCAGATCAGGACGGCGCCAGCGCCGGGTATCTGGCGCAGCTGGCTCGCCGGCTTGGGGCGTTTGTGCAGGGGGGCGTGACCGCTGCTGAGACGGGTGAGGAGAAGGCGCGGAATCGGGCGTTGGTTTTTTCGCCCGAGGGACGGGAGGCAGCGAGGTATGACAAGGTGCATCCCTTTTCCTTTGGGCGCGAGCCCGAGGCGTTTGCCTCAGGAGAGGAGCTGACGACCTATTGGTGGGGCGGGTCAGCAGATGAGGAGGCCGGGGGCGATGGGCAGGGGTTGCGCGTTTTTCCTGCGATCTGCTACGACCTGCGGTTTCCCGAGTTGTTCCGGGCGGGGCTTTCGCTCGGGGCAGAGTGCATGGCGATTGGCGCCAACTGGCCCAGCGCTCGGGCGGAGCATTGGCGGGCGCTTTTGATTGCGCGGGCGATCGAGAATCAGGCGTTTGTGCTGGGCGTCAACCGGGCTGGGGCGGATCCGCATCTGGAATATGCTGGGGGGTCGATCGCGGTCTCGCCGCGCGGCGAAGTGTTGATTGAAGCGGGGGCTGAGGAAGGGGTGTTCAGCGTGGAGATCGACGCGAGCGAGGTGCGGGCGTGGCGAAAAGAGTTCGGCGCCTGGCGAGATCGCAAGAGTTGGCTGGGGCCTGAGGGCGAATCCGGGCCTTCCGGCGGGTGATAAAAAATAGCAGTTTCAATGGGATAGGGGCGGTTTTTGAGGTGATGGGCGGGGTTTTCAGCTGGTGTGGTAGAATGGGGAATGCCGGCTGCGAAGAATAGGGAAATGTTGTGGATTTCGAGGGTTGACCCGGGCCTGACATCTGGTATGCTGACAGGGTTGAGTTGAGTAATGCAGCCTGCACTGCTGTGTATATCTCCCGATAAGCACATGTGCGGGATGCGAACGTAGGGGAGCCTACGTGTAACAATGAGAGAGAGACCTGCGCCGTGTTGTTTGGTGCGTGGTTTTAATGAGCTGACTCCTCCGTGGTGACTGCTGAGTCTCAGCTTCGGCTGATTGATTCGGTTGTGGCAGCCACGGATTCCCTGTGCCCGCTTCACCGGTGTTAATTCGTCGGTGAAGCGGTTTTCCGCAGCTTGTTTTGCAGGCTGTGGCGGAGGAAAGGAAGCCCTCCGTAGGCCCTGATGTTGGATGTCGGGGCCGATAATGGCGTTTCGCCCGTGAGTAGCGCGGGGAGGAGACGCCGAAGTTGAGTAAGAGGCGATAAAGTCGCCTTGTTTTCGTGCGCTTTCTCTTGCATAAGGTCCGGACGATGCTATACTGCGTTCAGCGGTGCTTGCACAGGGTCACCGCACCCCATCTTGGGTGGGTGACAGGCTGGTCTGGGCACGGACCTTCTCTGTTATTCGGACGAAAAAGTCCAACGAAACTGCCACACACCTTTTCGGAGGAGTAACGCCGCCGCCCGGGAAACCGGACGCCGGCGTTTTTTATGCGCGGCGGGTGGGGCCCTCGGGCTGGCGTGGCGAACGAGTCGATTCAACCAGGCGAATAACCTGCTTGCTAGGGCTTTCTAGACAATCGTGATCACATACATTGCGTTCGGGCCCGAAACTGATCTAGCTGCTAATGAACTGTTGCGAAGAGGTAGAAGACATGTCGATGCGCAGATCGACAGAAATGTGGCTCGTGGGCTACTTTCTTTCGAAATACGGAACACATGCCAAACAAGGTGCTATTGCGCCTCCTCCGCAACTGCAGGTTCAAGAGTGGAACCGTGCATATGCGATGTTCTACCGCCGACTCGGTGAAGGTCGAGCACTTTCGAGCTTTGCCAACAGTCTAAAGAATGCACGGGACACATTTGACGGACACGTCACTTTCAGCCGCGTCGGATGGCGTCGTGATACTGCAGGCCGAGCACCAGTCGAGCTTCCCAATGCCGCTGCGCAAGTACATCGGTCATGGGAACATCGCAGCGAGCATGAGCTTTGGGAAGTGGTTTCGCGGTACTGCGATGCTGGAGTGGCCGTCGTATCCAAGGAAACTCTTTCGGATTTGTTTGCCGAGATTGAATCGGGATCCCGTGAGATCAAGGTGCGTACTGAGGGCGGGCAACGGGCCGTCATCATGAGAAGGATTGAGCGCGACCCATCGCTTCGACATGCCGCCCTGCGTATTCACGGCTATAGGTGCCAAGTCTGTGGATTCAGCTTCGAGGAGGCATACGGAAAATGGGGGCGCGGATTCGCTGTCGTGCACCATCTTCGTATGCTCTCGGAAAACGCTGGGGTAAAACGTGAAACAAACCCGAACACCGACTTGGCGGTACTCTGCGCTAACTGCCACTGCATGGTGCATCGACGTAGGAGTGTCGTACTGACTCTTGCCGAGCTCTCCGTCAAACTAGCCAAGAGATCGAGCGGCTAGAGTGTCTTGCGTAATCACATTCTGTATCTACATGCTGCGAAGTTGTTGCTGTATTCCTGTTCTTCTATAGCGTTGAAGGCTTGGCCTGCCGCTTGCGTGTCAGCCCCTCAAGCGTGTCGTCAATCGCTCATAGAACGCAATGGCCGCACGGTTGAACTCTTCCGGGCGTTCGATCATGAGAAAGTGTGAGACATCCTCGATGGTGCGGTAGTCAAGATCGGGCACGAGGTTGTGGACGAAGGTTTTGTAGTCTTCGGTCCAGAATGGTGAGTTGGCGTTGAGCATGAGCGTTGGCGCGAGGATTGGGTCTTCTTCCCAGATCGCTGGGTCGAGGCTTGCTTCCAGGCCGCCGATGACTGCGTCCTGGCGTTGGCGCATCGCCATGTTGCGCAGCGTGTCTTGCTGTTGATCGCTGAGTGTTGCGTGCGGCATCTGATCGATAAGGTCGCCGATCTTTTCTGCGTAGTCGTCGTTGGCGAATGTGTCGAGGAATGGCCTGGCGACTTCCGCCGGCAGAAGGGATCGCAGGGCGCCATCGACGAGAATCAGGCCGGCGGTTCGCTGGGGATATCGTCGATAGAACTGGCGCACGGCTGGCACGCCGTTGGAGTGGCCAACGAGAATGGCGCGCTTGATATTCGCAGCATCCATCACAGCGGCGATGGCGTGCGCGAAGGCGTCCATCGAGTAGCCGTCAGCGGGCGGGTCGCTGGCGCCGTGGCCGGGAAGGTCGACGGCGAGCACCAGCGCCGATTTGGAAAGCGCGTCAATCTGTTCAGCCCAGACGCTGCGATCGCTGGCCCAGCCATGCACGAGGACGAAGGCGGGGGAGTTTGGGGAGGCAGATTGTCCATCAACTGAGTATGCGATGTGTCTGCCTTTGAGAAGAGTTACCCCGTCGTGATGGACCGCACAGCCGGCGAAAAGGAAAACGGTCATAAACAGGCAAGCCATGATCGCTGACTGTGTTTTTCGTTGCAATATCATCACATCTCATCTCCGTCGTCCTTGCCTTGATATGAATGCGTAGCTGACATCTTGGCGCCGGGTCACGACACCGCGAGCGGCATTGGCTGCAGACTATAATGGCTGAAGATGTCTAGCGATTCAATGTCGTGGGAAAATGAAAAGTGGCGTCTTGGCGCGCTGCTGTGCAATTTGATTCTACTTATGCCATACGGTCTGTTTTCGGTGTGGGGCGGCATGAGCACAGATCATGAAGCTCGCGCATGGATCGCGCTCGGGGCTTTGTCGCTTGTTCTTGGCGTTCTGAACGTCATTGCGATTTGGACTGGCCCCCTTGGCGCCAAGCGAGTTGCAATGACATTTGCCAACGCGAGTCTATTCGTTGTGTTCATTGTGTTTGCCTTGCTTCATTCCAGAGTTGATCTCGGTTTTGTCAACCCTGTGTCCCGGGCGCCCTTTATTGAGTTGGGGCCGCTTGCTATCACGCCGGCGACGACGGTCGTGGCGTTATGGAACGTGACCAAAGCGCGCGTTGCGAAGAATGGCCGGTGTCCGCGATGTGAGTATTGCCTGGAAGGGCTGCCTGCGATGCAGTGTCCGGAGTGCGGCTGGGAAGGCGATCAGTCATGAATCATGAACTAAAGAGTTTGTCGAGCATCTCTTGCCAGGTTTGTTGAATCGCGTCTGTCTTTGATTGGGGCTGGCCGAAGAGGGAAAGGAAGAGATTCAGCTCCGAGCGCGGCGTTGGTTTTTGCCAGCGATCGATTCGCATGCGCAGGAAGGCATTGTCCAGATTGGCGATGCGGGCGCAGAAATCCTTGGGCGGATTGATGTACGCGACGGCGCCTTCGAGCAGTTCGCCATTCGCTGTTGTGAGCGCACAAGAATTGTTGGCAGCGAGCGTGTTGATGTTTTGTTGTGGCGAGAGTCCTGCTGAACTGAAGAGTGTGTTCCACGCGTGTTCATAGGTGAAGTCGCCGTTCGCACGGGCGTGGGCGACGGTGCGCTGGCGCCCGCGGTGGTGTTCGAGGTAATGCTTGAGCCCGCGCAGCTCGTGGGCCCAGCCTCGAATGGTTCCGTCGTAGAGATCGTCCCATTCTGCTGATGAATCAAAGCCGGCATGCACGAGGCGGAGCATTGTATTGGCGCCATTGGATTTGAGGAAGTAGTCCGTCGTGATGAGCGCGCCGGCGTATGGGTCTTCGGGGGGTTGGTCGCCAGCGGTGTGATCGAGCTTGGGGTAGGCGACGGCGAGATGTTGGTTGGGCTCCCAGATTTGGATTTTGCATTCGCCAGCGAACTCGGGGCCGAAACTTGACCAGATTTTTCCGCCGACGCCGGGCTCGACGCGGGCTTCCAGCGGGAACCAGTTGGTGAGCTCTTCCGCGGTCGTGAGCGCGGCCCATACCGCTTCGACGGGGGCGTTGATTTCGACATCGGTTTTGATGTCGCGCGTGTTTGTGTCTTGAGTTGTCATGGCTATTTAATCTTGGATGTGAGGCGGGCGCATTGAGATTACACACGTGTTCCAGCATAGAGCTTGTTCAGCAGTGAGTTGAGCTTGTCTTTGAGTGCGCCGAGGCGCCCGGTGTCGACGCCCCAGGCGCTGATGAAGATCATCATCTGTTGTTCGCCGAAACAGGAGTGGACGCCGAGTCGGAAGATGGAATCGTTGAGTTCAGCGATGGTTCCCATGAAGTCCCGGTCGGAGGCAAGCAGGACGCGCCCTGTGAAGGCGCCTTCGCCGGGCGTTTGGAAGGAATAGGAGTCGTCCGTGAGGAGGTCTTCGGGGCGTTTGCTGAAGTTCAGGCCCTGCTTTCCGGTGAGCGCATCCCAGGCGGCGCGTTCGTCGGAAACCGCCTGGCCGATCATGGTGAGTTCGCGCTGCTTGTTGGAGTGGCGCTCAAGGAAGTGCTTCAAGCTATTGAGTTCACAACTCCAGCCGCGGCGGATTCCGTCATACATGCTTTCCCATTCAGCGCCCTGGCCGAATCCGGAATGAACGAGGCGCAGGCGGGTGGCGTTATCACCGGCGGGCTCAAGAAAATAATCAACGTAAAGCATGATCGGGTTTGTTTCTCGCTGCTCTTGTGTCACGCCATCCGCCCAGCCTGTGCGCAGATGCTTGTTGGGCGTCCAGGTTTCGATGGAACATGACATTTCGAGCTCCGGTTCCCAGCCGAGCCGAATCTCACCTCCCTCGCCGCTGGTGACGCTTGCGGTTGGCGGGAACCACCTTGTCAGTTCGTCCGCATCGGTGAGAGCGCTCCACACGCGATCGGGCGGGGCAGCGATATCGAGCGTCACTTCGATGGAGTCGGGCTTGGTGTTCACTTTCATTGCGGAGATCCTTTCATTGTGCGGAGATGACAGGGCTATGTGTTTTCGTTGTCCTGATGTTGGGCGGCGCGGGCTTCGGCATCCGCCTCTTCGTCGGTCTTGGTCACTTCGGGGTAAGCGCCAAGAAAGAAACGGAAGGAGCGCGCTTTGGAAGCAGCAGAGCCTTCGTCGGCGTTCTCAGATGATTGGTGTTTGGCTGCGAGGCGGGCGAACTCATTCGAGAGCTCTTCGGTGAAAGCGTGCAGCGCGGCGGGAGAGTCAAAGCGGAGCGCTGTGTCGAGTGTAAATGTGGGCAGCTTCTTCTTGACGCTGTCTGCCCGGCGGCGCAGCGTGGCGAGATCCTGAACAGCTTTGGAGGCAATCGAAACAAGGTACGCCCAGCTGAACCGATCACGGATCGCTGCGGGGTCGGCGGCGAGATCGCCGAAGGCGCCGGGATCGATGAGATAGTGGCGCGCCGACGCCTGCACCACGCGCTCGATGCAGTTGCCTTTCCTGCGGTCCTCGACGTGATCGACCAGCTTGAGGCGCTCAAGCTCGCGCAGGTGGTAGTTCACCTTCTGCCGGGGGAGTTCCAGCTTGCGCGCCAGCGCCGCAGCGGAGGCGGGCTCACGCAGCTCGCGCAGGAGCGTCAGCCGAAGCGGGTGAAGAGCAGCAGCGGCCCGGGCGGGATTCGCGACGACTTCAAGGGCGTGGGCGGGGTGTGCGGACATATGAAAAAATGCCTGGGTTTCAGCGGGTGGACGCAGGTGAAAAAGAAACGGCAGAACGCACGTTTCGCAGTTTCCAGGGGGCAGTATCTCTTTGACAAATATATTTGTCAAGAACTATTTTATCATATGGTGATGTTTTTCAAAGAGCGCTGGTGAAGAGGCCTGGGGCGCGGGCTTGGCTGCCGATTTGGCGGCTTGGGGGCCCTCGCTGGTCGCCGGTGTCAGGATTCCAAACTGGACCAGGCTTCAAAAACGCTGAAATCAGGCTGAGAACAGGCATTTTAGCCCGATTTCCGGAGCAGCGATCCTCGGCGCCAGCGTTGCAGTTCTGAGGGTGTCATGGTTCCTATGCGCTCAGACAATCCGACTCCCGGCGCCTCCCGCGCCCGCTCCACTTCCCGGGCGGACTCGGATTCTGCCAGCTCTCCTGCGGGGGGGCGACTGAACATGATGCTGTCCTATGGCGGGTGGAAGGATGAATCGTGGGCGGATCGTCTGCCGCGACTGCTCGCTCCGCTGGGCGTGCGGACGTATCGGGTGAGCTCCGGCGCCGAGGCGACGCGCCTGCTGCAATCCGAAGACCCGATCCACCTGGCGATTGTCGATCTGATGCTTCCGATCCAGCCGAGCGAGGGCGGGCGGGCGACGACTGAGGGTGAAGGCGGCCCGCGGCTATTGCAGCTTCTGGCGCGGCTTGAATCTCCCCCCCCCACCATTGTTGTTCAGCGGGCAGGCGTATCGCGCGAAGCGGCGCAGCAGCTCGTCAAGGCGCTCGCTTTCGGCGCTTTCGCGTGTGTCGATCGCCCGGTTGATCTTGAAGTGATGCTTGAAGTTTTCCGCCGCGCGTTGCGGCGTCATTACCAGGACCGCTGGCCGGATGATTGCTGTTAGGCGATCTGCCGGTCTTTCACGGTGTATTGAACTTTCTTGAACTGTTTCATCAACGCCCGGTTGAAGGGCGACACATCCAAAGAGAAGAGAACGGAGAATCCAGACATGGCAGCGACCAAGACGGCGCCGCGTAAGAAGATGACCACAGGCCTTCGCCCCCTCGGAGACAAGATCCTTGTCCTGCGCGATGAAGCAGAAGGGCGCACCGAGTCCGGCATCTATCTTCCTGAGCAGGCCAAAGACAAGCCGCAAACAGGCGTCGTGCAGGCGGTTGGCGACGGCGCCATCAACACCGACACCGGCGAGCGCATCCCGCTGACACTCAAGAAGGGCGACAAAGTCATCTTCACCAGCTACGCCGGGACCGAGATCAAGCTCGACGGCGTGGACCTCATGATTATGAACGAGAGCGAGATTCTCGCAGTCATCGATTGATAACGCATGACACGTTTGAACCCTTCGCACGATGCGACTTCGGTCAGGATGACTATGACACAAGATCAACTCAGAAAGGCGCTTGGCGAACTCAACGGCGAGCGCGATGCGCTCTTCATCTTTGACAACGCCCAGGAATGCCGGGCGCCCAATGCGATACTTATCCCCGATGAGCCGGACCATCTTGTGAAGGTTTCAGACGGAAAGCATGTCTACATCATCGACGCAGCCCGGGTGGCGTGGATCAAGATCGGATAACGAACGCGGCGAGTAAGCCCGGCGCCTCGACACGGACAATCAGCAACAACACGCGCTCGGCGCCAAAACGCCGACAACGCATACAGAAACAAGGACAACAGACCAATGGCAGCGAAACAGATTGCATATGACTCCGACGCCCGCGAGAAGATCCTCCGCGGCGTTCAAAAACTCGCCCGGGCAGTGAAAGTCACGCTCGGCCCCTCAGGACGCGTCGTCGTTCTCGAAAAATCCTTCGGCGCCCCCACCGTCACCAAGGACGGCGTCACCGTCGCGAAGGAAATTGAACTCGAAGACCCCTACGAGAACATCGGCGCCCAGCTCGTCAAGGAAGTCGCTTCCAAGACCAGCAAAGACGCCGGCGACGGCACCACCACCGCCACCATCATGGCAGAAGCCATCTATAAGGAAGGCCTCAAGAACATCACCGCCGGCGCCAACGCCAACGAAGTCAAGCGCGGCATCGAGCACGCCGTCGCCGCCATCGTCCGGGAACTGCACAGCAACAGCAAAAAGATTTCCAACTCCACCGAAATCGCACAGGTCGGCGCCTGCTCTGCCAATCAGGATCAGAACATCGGCGACATCATCGCGCAGGCGATGGACAAGGTCGGCAAGGACGGCGTCATCACCGTCGAGGAAGGCGCCTCACTTGAAACCGAAGTTGAGCTGCTCGAAGGCATGCAGTTTGATAAGGGCTACCTCTCGCCCCACTTCGTCACCGATCCCGCGGACATGGTCTGCGAGATGGAGGACACCTACGTCCTCATCCACGAGAAGAAGATCGAGAACGCCAAGGATCTTCTCCCGGTCCTCACCAAGATCGCGGAGACGGGCAAGAGCCTGCTCATCGTCGCGGAAGACCTCGGCTCCGAAGCCCTCGCGACGCTTGTTGTCAACCGTCTGCGCGGCGTGCTTAAGGTCTGCGCCGTCAAGGCGCCCGGCTTTGGCGATCGCCGCAAGGAGATGATGCAGGACATCGCCGTCCTCACCGGCGGCACCGCTGTCATGGAAGACCTCGGCATGAGCCTCGAGACCATCACCCTCGCCGATCTCGGCCGGGCCAAGAAGATCACCGTCGATAAGGACAACACCACCATCGTCGAAGGCGCCGGCAAGTCGTCGGACATCAAGGGCCGGATCGAGCAGCTTCGCAATCAGATCGCTGCGACCGACTCCGACTACGACAGCGAGAAGCTCCAGGAGCGCCTCGCCAAGCTCGCCGGCGGCGTTGCTCAGATCAACGTCGGCGCTGCGACCGAAGTTGAGATGAAAGAGAAGAAGGCCCGCGTCGAAGATGCGCTCCACGCCTGCCGCGCTGCGGTGGAAGAGGGCGTCCTTCCCGGCGGCGGCGTCGCGCTGATCCGCGCTCGCAATGTGCTCGACGACCTGCGCAAGAAGGTCACCGGCGACGAGCGCGTTGGTGTGGATATCGTCCGCCGGGCCGTCACCGCGCCGATCAAGCAGATCGCTCAGAACTGCGGCCTCGATGGCTCCATCGTCGCATCCAAGGTCGAAGAGTCTTCACAAAAGAACTTCGGCTTCAACGCTGCGACGCAGGAGTACGGCGACCTCGTCAAGATGGGCGTCATCGTCCCGACCAAGGTCGAGCGCGTCGCGCTTCAGAACGCTGCTTCGATCGCAGGCCTGCTGCTGACAACGGACACACTCATCGTCGACAAGCCTGAGAAGAAGAAGGCGACTGTTGGCGCGGGTATGGATGATATGGATTACTGATTAATGCAAATAGGCGTCGAACGGACCAGGACGGTCACAGACGACATCGACGACGGACCGCAAGACGCCGCCGAACAGTATCGGTGACAACGAAGTGAAGTGACAACCGCTGCCTGAAAGGGCGGCGGTTGTTTTATGAACGAAGAAAAAGATCCTCGTACGTCGCACCGTTGTTTTCCTCAGCCGCCATCTACTTCCGAATCTGTATGGAGGTATATGAGCTTTCCGAAATTTGCGTCGCTGCTCGAAAAATCTGCACTCTACTGCTCACAGGTAGCAGAGCTAAGTGATCGCTTTGAGGGTTCGCTGCCCAAGATAGTGGCAAACATGTTGGAGAATTCCAACAAAAAGCTAGAAATGTCGAAGACTGATTTAGTCAGCACTGAGCCAGGGCTATATTCTTCAGGGCGCTATGATTGCTATGTGAGTTGTTGGTGCATTCAAGAAGATGAATCCAATGCCCTCTGGAGGATATACACCAGCGGTGAAGGGGGAATTGCACTAAAAACGACTTATAAACGGCTTGTCAGCGCCGTACACCTTAAGTCGCTTGTCGGCTGCGTTAATTACATTGATTTTGCTACATATAATAATTTATTGCCGATATACAACACACTCGCCCCTGTAATGCTCAAACGTCGAGAGTATGAGTATGAGAAAGAGGTGAGAATAGCATTTGCGCTGCCGTTGCTCTTTAAGGGTGGCGATCGTGAAGGGTTGCAGGTTGTTGAAACACCTGGAAAAAAATACCCCGTTGGTCTTTATATGGATGTTGAATTAGATGCTTTGATTTCAGAGGTGATAGTAAGCCCAAATGCAGCGCCATGGTATTTTGACTCAGTGACGTGGCTTGTTCAACAATCGGGGTTGCAGATACCAGTTCGATGGTCAAGAATGAGAGAAGAGCCTCGTCATCACGTTAAATCGTTGAACGGGACGTATGCTGAACACCTTCAGAACGTGTTTGATCGCGCGAAGGTTGAGTGAGCAGAATGATGTACGTGCTGAAAAAGATGCGCAACGATGGTCACAATTGCTCCCGTGATCACCAACTCGCCTTCGCGACGCATATTATTGTTGGCGCTGAAAAGGCCCCCGCGAGATTATTCCTACCAGCGATTACTTACTCACGTCACTAATCCACATCTTCGCTATTTGACAGCACAATTGCATCGAACGGCACAACGCCTCAAGCCGCCTCCTGATCCGGAATCAGCCGCAACTCAAGTCGCAAGTGCAGCGCCGACGCGATCCTGCGAATCATGCTCAGCGAATGCCCGTCATAGTCCGCGTCTTCGAGGCGGGCGATCGTCGGCTGGCTCGTTTCGATGAGCTCCGCCAGCTCCTGTTGCGTCAGATTCGCGCGGACGCGCGCATCATAAATGAGCTGAGCGATTTCAGCGTTGTCTCGCTCCTCATCAATCAAAGCCCGCAGCTCAGCGTCATCGCCGACCATGCGATCGATCATGCGGAGCGCATCAGTTGTCTTTCGTGGTTTAGCCATCGTCGTCTTCCATGTAGGTGTGCTTCTGCGGGTTCTGTTCCAGCTGCTTCATTCGTTCAATCGCCCGGTCGATGTCAGCGTCCGGAATCTTGCTCTCCTTGGTCATGCCGTGGGCGAGGACGGCGACATCCTTCCCGTGGAAAAAATAGAGGATGCGGTAGTTGACATTGCCTTCACGCGCTCTGAGTTCATACACGCCATCGCGAAGATAGTCCGCGTGTGGCCGCCGAAGCTCATGCCCGAACGCCGCCAGACGCTGGATGCGTCCAACGCACCGCGCGAAAGCCCGCCGGTTCTTCCGCTGCAGCTTTTTCAGCCATTCCTTGACCGGAACAGCGCCGTCGGCCTCCTGAAAGAAAATCAGCCGCGTTTCAGGCATACGCTACACTCCCAAGTGTATACCAAAATTGATATGAAATCAACCCCCTACTTTTCGCTACGCTTTTCGCCATCAATATAGAGTTCCGACCCGTCGCCCACTTCTGGAGCCCCCGCCATGCCCGCTCACGATCCCATTGAGATTCTTCTCGCCCACAATCGCTGGGCCAATCGGAAGGTCTTTGAAGCCTGCGCCGCTCTTTCGCATGAGCAGTTTCATCAACCCTTCGAGATGGGTCTCGGCTCCCTGCACGACACCGCGCTGCACATTCTCAGCGCCATGCACGGCTGGGGGGATCTGCTCGCCCAGCGCGATCAGCAGCGGGCCGGCCTGGAGGAAGATGGCGAAAGAACACCCGCGCAGCTTGTCGAGCTGATGGATGAACTGAGTGACGACATGGAGGCTTCCGCGAAAGCGCATGGGCCTGATGAAGATGTCACCGGCGAGCGCGGCGGCAACAGCTACACCTTCAAGCGCGGCGCCGTGCTCACGCATGTCACCACGCACGGCCTGCACCATCGCGCACAAATGCTCAACATGCTCCGCCAACTCGGCGTGGAAGACCTCCCCAAACTCGGCGTCGCGATGTGGGTTCTGCAGGGCGAAGAGCGGTAAAGCTTCTTACCGGAGCGGAAATACATATCGCGCAGTCTTCACCGCGACAGCGCCGCCTGCTTGGCGCTCGCGCCAGGCATATTCCGGCGTTCGACTTTTAGGAGCTCCATCTCGCGCGATTCGGGGACAAGCTCGATGCCGAGCTGTTCGCGCAGAGCCTTCTTGAAGTTTCCTCGCTTCTTCGGATCCCAGCTGAGTGTGAAATCAAACTCCTGCGCCCCGGTTTCCGTTTCGTCAAACACCGCTTGATTCAACTCTTCAACCAGAAAAAACTCAAGCACGCGCAGCGGAATCTTGGTGGCGAAGAAGTGTGAACCATCGCGCTGCAGGTTGGCTGTCTCCGCCGTGCTCACCTTCAGCCCCGGGCCCGGACCGTCGGGCAGGCGCATGACCAGCGCCTCCAGCTCCCCCACTTCCTTGCGCACATCAACCTGAAATGTTTCTTCAAGAAGCTGCTTCATCAACTCGGGCGATTCAGACTCGCGCCCGTCGCCGGGAACAACATCAATATTGAACTTCGCGTTGAGCAGCATCGTGTCCGAAACGATTGACTGGTAATCCATGCCGTAGGCGATTGTGAACGCCTCGCGCAAGGAAGCCCCGCGCAGGCGCACGCCGCCCAGATGATTCACCTTGCGCGGCGTTGACATTTCAACGGGAACCACACTCAATCGGCGCAGCGGCAACTGGTTTTCCGCCGCCGCTGCGTCTTGTTGTTGCTCAAACGCAAACTGCAGCGGTCGCGGCAGGGGGGGCAGCTCTGTATTCACTGCTTTGTTGTCAAGCGCGGCGTTGATAACCTCGGGAGACAGTTTCTGCGCGTGGAGGCGTGCGCACACCACGCCGTTGCCGTTCACAATCGTCACCATGGGCACGCCGGGAATGAAGTAGTCCGCGGTGACAGACATGTCTTCATCGAGGCCGATCCATGTCTTGACCTCAAACTTGTCTTTGAGAAACTCATCAACCTCCTCGCCGGTTTCGTTGAGGATGGAGAGGAAGACGACGGGTTCGTCTTTAAAGCGATGCGCGAGCGTATTCAAGCGGGGAATCACATCGGGGCAGGTCGGACACTCGGTGGACCAGAACGCGAGGACGACAACATTGCCGCGCAGGTCAGCAAGCGTCGCCTTGGCGCCGGGCGGCGCTTTGTGAAGCTTTTCGATTGTGAACTCAGGCGCCTGAGCGCCGACCCACGAGCCGTCAGGATTGTGCGCAGGCTCGGCGGCGGCCTCACCTTCTTGTGCGCTCGCTGTTGTGTCTTGTCCCGCTGCCGGCGGCGCGCTGGCGATTGAAAGCGCAACCCACAGAGGCGCGATGAACGCAAGCGCGCCCAGGACGTTGAAGGAATGATCAGAGCGACGAAGTCGCGGGAATGTCATCGGGGTCACCTCGAAAAAACACGGATATGAACAACCAGCGCAGGCAGAGGCTCGTAGGCCCTGGCGCACACAATCGCGCGTGCGGGCAGCGAACCCGCCCATCCGATCTTATACCCCCCTATCGACCAGGCGCGGCGCCTGCTGACGCGCGAAGCTTCGTGGCGTGAGCACACTTCACAAGACGCCATCCCCCCCTGCTACCCTTGGCGCCCTATGACGACGCCGATTTCCATTGTGAATCTCGCCAAGCACTACAGCGAGGTTCGCGCGGTGGATGATTTCTCACTCGAAATCCAGCGGGGCGAGCTCTTTTTCATCCTCGGACCATCGGGATGCGGGAAGACGACGCTCCTGCGCATGATCGCGGGGTTTATCGAACCCAACGCGGGGGCGATTCAATTTGGCGACCGGGATGTGACCAAACTCGCGCCAAATAAGCGAAATACGGGGATGGTCTTCCAAAGCTATGCGCTGTGGCCGCACATGACGGTGCATCAGAACGTGGCGTTTGGGCTGTCGATTCGCAAGATAAAGAAAATAGATCGTGAAAAACGCACTATAGAAGCACTGCGATCGGTGCATATGGAGCCGTATGCGCATCGCAAACCGGGCGAGCTCTCGGGCGGTCAGCAGCAGCGGGTGGCGTTGGCGCGAGCGATGGTGGCGCAGCCCGATGTGCTCTTGCTCGATGAACCCCTTTCTAATCTGGACGCCAAGCTCCGATTAGAGATGAGGCATGAAATCAAGCGAATTTGCGACGATACGGGAATCACAACGATTTATGTGACGCACGATCAGCAGGAAGCCTTGAGCATGGCGGATCGGGTCGCGGTGATGCGCACGGGGAGGTTGGAACAGCTTGGCGGGCCGCGCGAGTTGTATGACAGGCCGACCAGCAGATTTGTGGCTGAGTTTCTCGGGGAGACAAACTTTATCGAAGCGAAGGTCGTGGGGATCGAAGGTGAGGTGTTGGCGCTCGAGACGCCAATCGGGAAGCTGCGCTCGACAGGGTTTGATCGAGCAGCCCCCCCACGGCAAGGGGGGGTGGTGACCTGTTCCATCAGGCCGGAAGCGATTCGATTAACAGCCGGCGATACTGGTGAAGGCGCGAATCACATTTCCGGGAGGCATGTGGAATCGACGTATCTCGGTGGGGAAGCCCAGCATGTGATCGAGCTGGCCGGAGCGGTGCGTGTTCGTGTGGCGGAGCTGAATCCGCCTCGGGACGGGCACGGGGAGGCCTGCCAGCTGAGCGTGAATCCCGAAGATGTGGTCGTGCTCGATCAGTGAGGCTGATCACGCCCCCGCTGGCGCCAGCGTTCATGCAGCTCGTTTGCCGTCATTGGCGTCGGCAGCGGGGAGTGAGACTGTGAACGTTGTGCCTTGTTTGGGCGCGCTTTCGAGCGCGATGTTCCCGCCTGAGCGTTCAAGAAGTCGTTTGCAGATCGCCAAGCCGAGCCCGACATTGCCTGATTGTTGTGGTGTGCCGGGGTTTGCGGGAGTGTTGAAGGTGCGGAAAGGTCGGAAGAGGGCCTGCTGAACATCTTCGGGGATGCCGGGCCCGTTATCGTGGATAACGATTTGGACCGCCGGGACTGGGTGCTCATTGGTGTTCCCCGTGGAACATTGTGCTGTGATGCGCAGTGTTCCGCCGCCGTGAGACCGAAGAGCCCGGAGCGAGTTGAGCACGAGGTTGAGCAGCACCTGGAGCAGGGCGCCGGGAGGAATTGCAGCAAGGATGTTGCTTTCCGCGTTGATTGTGACTTTGACGCCATCCTTGGCCGGGCTTCGCGCGATGAGTGTCATGCACTGATCAATGACATGAGGAACATCTGCGATGGGTTCTTCGTCAGAGCTCAGCGACCCGAGCAGCGTTTCCGCGATGCGTCCAGCCTGCTCCGCCCCAGCGAGGGCGGTCTCAAGGGCTCGCTGGGTGAGCTTGACATCAGATGGAGAAGCAAGCGCAAGCTTGGCATAGCTGGCGACTGGCGTAAGAAGGTTGTTGAACTCATGGGCGAGGGCCCCAGCGAAGGCGCCAAGCGACGCGAGACGCTGAAGGCGATCGGTCTGGGCGTCAAGCTCAGCGACACGGTCTTCGAGCGCCATAATTTGCTGGAGGATTCGCTCGCCGTCAAGGTGGTCGCGATGTGTGTTTTTGTCTGTAGCCATGGCGATTCGGTCAATCTCCCACGGCGAACATCGGCTGGTTTGTTGGCTGGCTGGAGGGCTATTCCTGGACGCTGACGAACTGACAGCCGGCCTCATTCAGATCATCCCCCGCGACGAGCCACGCCTTGATGCAGGCGGGGCGGAGGTCGAGATCTACAAACGCAGCCCGATCGATCCAATGAAAAGCGACGTGCGGTTCCAGACTGGCGATCGGATCAGGCAGTGGGGAGGCGCCAGCATGTTCCACGTGGAACACCATGTTGATTTCATGGCGCCGCTGCTCACCATCATGGAAGATATTCTCTGCGATCAATGCGCAATGGCCAATTTCAAGCAGCAGACCAGTCTCCTCGACAGCTTCACGCCGGGCAGCGTCCCGGGCGGATTCGCCGGGGTCAAGGTGGCCGCCGGGAAGGAAGTAATAGCCCCCAGCGACATCCTGGCACAGCAACAATGATGAGCCGCGCTGAAGAAGGATGCGGGCGATGATTTCGATGTGATCGTGTGTGGGGGCCACTTGGAACTCCTGAGGCCGATATACTCGACGCGATGGATGTGTCAACGTGAGGCAGATCGCCAGGCAGAGGCGAATGCCCAAATATATACCTAACATGATGACCGCCCCGTACAATAGACAGCGGATATGGAGATCCGATTTATGGCAAAGACAATGAAAGAAAAACCCCGTCGGCTTGGCAGGGGATTGAGCAGCCTGATTGGGGAGCCTGTGCGTGTGGATGACCCCGCAGCGACTCCTGCCGGTGGCGGGCGGGCGACGACGGAGGGGGCGCGGGTGGAGCGGACGCCTGAATCCCAGTCAGCGAGTCAAGATCAGCTTGTGCGTCTGAAGGTGGCGGACATTGAAGCAGGCACGCATCAGCCGCGCACGGAGTTTGATGAAGCGAGCTTGAGTGAGCTGGCGGCCTCGATCAAACAGACCGGGGTGATGCAGCCGGTGCTTGTGCGCGCGAACAGTGGGGGGAATCGGGAGTCGGGCGCAAAGTGGGAACTAATCGCAGGTGAGCGGCGCTGGCGGGCGGCGGCGATCGCGGGCCTGACAAGTTTACCCGCGATCATCATGGAGTTATCAGACGTTGAAGCAGCGCAATGGTCCATCGTTGAAAATGTGCAACGGCAGGATCTGAACGCGATCGAACGCGCCCTGGCCTTTGGCAGGCTGATTAATGAGTTCGGGATGACGCAAGGCGAGGTGGCGAGGAAGGTCGGGCTTGATCGCTCGACGATCGCAAACATTGTTCGTCTGGCGGATTTGGAAGCTGAGCTTCAGGAGTTGATTGTTCAGGGGCGCCTTTCGCCAGGACATGGGAAAGCGCTCTTGGGCGTGGAGGACGCTGGCGAGCGCCTGCGGCTGGGGCGCGAGGCGGCGAAGCGCGGATGGTCGGTGCGGAAGCTCGAAGCCCAAACGCGGATGCTTGCGCGAGAACACGGCGCCCAGAGCGGGACAGATGACCCCGCTGTCGGACGACGACTGGCGGCGCAGCAGGATTTGGAAAGGCGGCTGGAAGAAAAACTGGGCACACGCGTGCGAGTGCGCGCAGATAAATCAGGGACGCGCGGGAGCATCACGCTGGCGTTTTATGATTTGGATCAGCTTGATGGGCTGCTTGAAAAGCTCGACGTGAACACTTCCTCATAAACACATGCGACATTGATGCGAAAATATGTTCGTATTTAGTTGGGGGGAGAATATTGCTGGTAATTTGGCCTGTTCAGCGGTGTCTGGCTCAAATCAGTTGCTGACATTGCGATGTATTGTTAGATTGGCGCGTTCCGGCGTTCGGGACGTGTTTCGTTTCCAAGGTTGAAACGAAGAACGGTCGGATGAGTCGCCGCGCTGGCGGTTTCACTCTGTCCGATTTGTTTTTCAAAATATGGTTCTCATATTGCGCCGCGAATGTGTGGGGCGGGGCCTGTAAGAACATTCAACTGAGGAAGGATATGACCATGGCGAAGGCCAAGCTTGGAAATGTGACAACATCAGCGCTCCGGACGGAGCTTGACCGTCGGGCTCGCGGGCTGGATCGTCTTGAGACGAAACGTGAGAAGCTGCTTGAGCAGCTTGAAGATGTTGAGATTGAAATCGAAACGCTGAGCTCAGCGATCGGTGCGGGCGCGCCAACTGGCCGCAAGAAGAAGCGCGGAACGCGCCGCGGCGCTGGCGGGAGCAAAACGACGAGCCGGAAGCGCCCGCGCAATGATATGAATCTTGTCGACGCGCTGGCGAAAGTCTTGAAGACGAAGACCATGGGCGTAACGGAGGTTTCCGACGCCGTCCAGAAGGCCGGGTACAAGACAAGCTCGCCGAACTTCCGGACGATCGTGAATCAGACGCTGATTAATAGCGGCAAGTTCAAGCGCGTGTCGCGCGGTCAGTACACCGCGAAGTAATCGAAGGTATGTGTTCAGTGTGATGCTGATGGCGTCATTCAGCGCCGGCGGTTGTGGTTGCGCGCATGCGCCTGTCGAGGCGCAGGAAGAGAAGTCCGCCGGCGCCCGCGACAGCTGCGAGGACGATGAAGGTCCAGCCGGCGAGCCCGGGGATCGCGATGAGCGGCGCGCTGTCGGGTGAAGGCGCGATGAGGAGACCGCTGTAGATGAGGGCGCCGACAAAGGGCGCGAAGACGCCGCGGACTCCGGTGAGCGTGACGTGAATGCCCATGTAGATGGTCGCCATCTGTTTGGAGGCGAAGTCATTGTGGCCGAGGTGCCACGCGAGCACGCCGCCGCCGAATGCGACGCCAAGAATAATGCGGGCAGCGAGGACAATTGGGAAGTTGTGCGTGAGCAGGCCGACGCCGGTGAGCGCCTGGGCAGCGACGAAGAACCAGGCGTGCCACACGCGGAAGCGCACGACATGGACGCGATCCATAAACCGGGCCCAGAGTGGGATGGTGAGGACGATCATGAGCAGGGGAGCGACCTGGGTGAGTGTGATGGAAAGCCGGTAGTCGAGGTTAAAGGAGTCTTCGAGCGCGATGATGAACGGCGCAAGGGCAGCGACATTGGCCATGCCCAGCACAAACATCGCGATCATGTAGCCGCGGTAGAGATGGTCATCGCGAAGCACCTGAACCATTCCTTTGAGCGCGGAGTTGTTGTGAAGCTCCGCGGTTTCGACTTCGGAGTTCATGACGAAGCGCCGGCCGCGCCATCGCACATGTGAAAATGACCAGAGCCCGACAGCGCCGACGAGGGCCGCTGCAATGAACATGACGCGGTAGGAAGTGACAGCCTGCGGGCCGGCGGCGTCCATCGCCCATGCGATCAGCAGTGAGCTTGCGCTAATGATGAGAGAAGCGACGATGGCAAGCGTGCCTGTGGCGCGGGCGCGATTGATTCGCTTGTAGTTGCCGCGCCAAATATCTGAGCGCGCGGTGATAATGCCCGCCTGAAAGGAGCGAGCAAGGAGGACGAAGACGGTGAGAATGACGACGCCGAGCGCGTTCATCGGGGCGATGGCGATCGCAATAACGCAGGCGATGAGCCCGAGCTGGAGCGCATTGACAGCGCGAACCCGATCGCGCCCGCGGATGGCGCGTGTCCAGAATGCGCTGGTGATGTTGGCGAACGCGGGGGCGGCGGCGAGCGTGGCGATGACAAAGTCCCCGGCGCCAAAGGCCTTTTGCGCAATGACGCCGATCACGCCTCCTTCGACGCAGGCGAGCGCGAAGGAAAAAAGCAATGCGCTATTGAGTTCCCATTGGTAGTTGCGCCGGCTCATGGGGGGCATGGCGCGAGGGAGCATTCCCGCGACCGAGTGGCGCGGAACGCTGACGAGCGTTTGCAGGAGCGTCATCGGGAGGCGCCCTCGTGGCGAAATGGCGCGCAGGGGCCGCTCATGGGGGCACAGCGCCTCCGGTGGAAAGTTGGACGCTTCGCGGCGAAAGTGAGCGCCGACAAATCGAAAAGTCGGCGCCGTGGGATAGCGCAGCGATGCGATCACACGAATGTCAAGAGTCGAACACTCGTCAGTCAGTTGAGGATAGGCAGGTTGTCAGACAGAGACTTGGTCGAAAAGTCAGTGAGGCATCATCTTGGGGCCAAGTCGGCTGGGGCGATCGAGCATGAGCAACCTGCCGAGATCGTCGGTCATGTTGCGGAAGTTCGTGTCGAACGTGATCGTCGTTTTGTTGGCGATCTCATCGTCGGTTTCGCCCATGTTGCGCGCTTCGGGGGAGGGGTCGAGGCGGTAGCCGTCAACCCTGCTGCATCCAACCATCGTGGTGGCTACGCAAAGCGCCGGGATAGTGAGGATGGCGAGAGAGCGAAGCGAGCGAGAGCGTTGCATGGCGTGAACTCCTTGGGGTCTGAGGCAACGATATGTACGCAACTGAGGGCGGGAGGTCAATCGGGAAATGGGCCGGAAGCGCGGGATTGGCCTTTTTGCGCGTTGCTTTTGGGATGAACGACGGGGTTTGTGCGGGTGGCAATGAGAAATTGGGGTTACTCCCTGGGATGCAGAAGGGGGCAACCAACGGGAGGCTAATTGTGTGTTGTAGCGAGGGTTTGGAAAGATGGGAGAAAATGTGAGGCGTTGTATCGACTCCGGTCCGATGGGGCTGTATGTTGAGTAAGAAGGTTCGTTTCGTCGCGCGAGTTCGATAGCGGCTGTTTTCATTGCTCGAACCTAATGAGATTACCCCTTTGGGAGCCGGTTGTTCGGACGACGATCAAGCCTCCTCCGAGTGGAAGATCCGGATCTGAGCCCAGGCGCCCCCTTTGAACAGGGGTTCGAGCAACGGACGGCCCGAACTCGCGGCCGGCGAAACGAGCCTTCATTCTTTTTTGACTCAGGTTGATTGGCTGACTGCATCGCGCCGTTTGCGTATTCTGTCGCGTTACAAGCGATGGGCACAGACACAAACAATCCGGCTGGCGCGGGCGCTTCCCAAGGGCGTGGGGGGGGTGACGCCGACACCGTCGAGGGGCGGCTGGTCGAGTCGATCCTGGCGCATCCGGTGATCAGCCATGTGAGCGATGCGCCGCTGCCGGATCAGGCCCCGATTGCCGATCTTGTGCGCGCGTTGCGGCGGCTGATGTTTCCGGGGTTCTTCGGCCCCCGCGGGCTGACCGAGCAGAGCCTTCCGCCGCGCATTCACAAGTTGACCGGCGAGATTCGGGAACTGACGACGCAGCAGATTCGCGCGTCGCTGCGTTACGCCACACGCACGCGAAATGATGGCGCCGCCTGCGACGCGGAGGCCGAGCGCATCACCGAGGAGTTTCTTGAGCGCCTCGTCGGTGTGCGCGCCTTGCTTGCGCGAGATGTGCAGGCAGCCTTTGACGGCGACCCCGCTGCGACGCATACGGATGAGACTATTTTCTGCTATCCCGGCGTGGACGCGGTTTTCGCGTATCGAGCGGCGCGGGCGCTGTATGAGCTGGGCGTGCCGCTCTTGCCGCGCATCATCGCGGAGCAGGCCCACAGCAGGACGGGGATTGATATTCATCCTGGCGCGCAGATCGGGACGTCGTTCTTTATTGATCACGGCGCCGGCGTGGTGGTCGGGGAGACGACGGTGATCGGCGACCATGTGCGCATTTATCAGGATGTCACGCTCGGCGCCAAGAGTTTTGTGCGCGGAGAAAAGCGCCATCCGACGATTGGGGATCGTGTGACTATCTACGCGGGCGCTGTGATTCTTGGCGGGGACACGAAGATCGGCGACGACTGCATTATCTCAGGCGGGGTTTTTCTGACGGAGTCTGTCCCCGCGGGGCACATTGTGCGCCAGAAGAAGCCGGAGCTTGTGATGCGGGCGAATCGCGGCGCGGGCGACTAGCGTCGCGCCTCACGTTGTGCGAGCTGATGAAGCAGAGCAAATCGGGAGTTGACCCATGAAGCACAAAACCTGGTTTCGGCTGGTCATCAAGGCAATTGGCGTGCTTTTGATTGGGTTTTCTTTTCCATACATAGTGGTAGCTATTTATGAGATCACGAGTGCGTGGTCACAGTACCGATCGATGTCGTTTAGCGGGGCAACGGCTGATTGGTTTGATTATTTTATTTTGCCGCTGTTGAGCTCGGCAGGCACACTTTTGATGCTCGGCTTCGGCTTGTATTTGTTCTTTGGCGGTGAGTGGGTGGTGAACAGGTGCATTCCGTCCAACAGGCCGTACTGTCCGGAGTGCGGGTACGACCTTTCGAAGTCTGAAGAGGGCGAGCGGTGTCCGGAGTGTGGCGTTGGGCTCGCGGGTCGTGTGGTCGTCAATAAGGATCTGGGCGCAAACGCCGATAACAGTTGATAACTATTCACAGGCTTATCGGAGCCGGCTCTGCGCAGGGGGCAGCGTTCGCGGTTGCGGGTTATTGGGCGTTTGTTTTCCATTCCATCTGAGCGGGCTGGAAGAGTTCGTCGGCGGGGCGTGCTGATTGTGCTGTGTGGAGGGGGAGCGAGCTGCAAGTTGGCTGCGCAATGCAGACGCATGTATTCGATGATCTGTGTAGTGATGCCGGCTTGGCTGTGGGCGGGGGCGCAACCCCGGGCAGCGATGGGTTTGGCAGGGCACGAACGGGGAACGAATCAATGCGTTTTGCGCGCACAATAACGCGAGGGATGCGCACCGAGCGGGCAACTGCTCGACCGGCGCCGTTGCGCCGAGGCTTTTCGCTTCTTGAAGCGTTGATCGCGAGTGTGATTCTGGCGATCGCGGTGCTTGCGGTGGGGGCAGCGGTTTCTGCGGGACGAGCGCAGGCGCAGGAATCCGAGAAGGTCATTCTGGCGACGATTGCTGCGGATGACTTTCTCTCGGAGCTGACGACCGAATCTTATGCGGGGCTTGACGCCTACGACGGGATGGTTCAGCCGATAGGCGCGATGATGACCGTTGACGGCGCGAGCTATCCGGACACATTCTGGCTCGTGGGCCGGTCGGTGACTGTTGCGGAGCAAGATATCGCGACGGGCGAAGCGGGCGTGACGGTGCGCGGGAAGCGCGTGGTCGTGTCTGCTTTTGATGATATGCGCACGCTGGCGCAGCTTGAGACGTTTATCCCTGAGCCAGCGGCGGAGTCTGTTGATCCGCCCGCGCCGCCCCTGCCTCCTTTGGGTGGTCTTGGCGGTCTTCTTGGCGGGCTTGGGGGTCTGTAGCAGGTGTTGGAGAGACGAGTGACAGTTATGCGCACGAAACAAACATCTCGCGGCTTCACTGTGCTTGAGCTGCTGCTTGCGCTCACCGTGACGGCGTTTGTCGGGCTCGGCATCGCGTCGATGCTGGCGATGGTGCGGGCCGGGGCTGCGGGTGAGCTTGATCGGCGTTCGATTTTGCTGCGAGCCCACGCCGCGCAGCGCCGGCTGCGGGCGTATATCTCACCGGCGCTGAATATTCCGCAGATGGATCCCGATCGCGGCGTCGTGCTGTGGCTTCACGATGAGAAGCCGATGAACAACATTCACATGACGGAGCTGCGTGTGGTGTGGTATGACGCCGGGAATGAGCTTATCACGGTGGAGCGCGTGAAGTTTCCCGAAGCGATGTCGCAGGTATTGAAGGATCAGCTTGATCTGCCCTACCCTGCGTCAACGGATTTCTTCACGCTGATGGAAGATCAGCGGGCGCTCGGATACACGACAACTGAGACACTGGTTGACGATGTCATGGGTATGGCGATCGAACTGAGCGACCCGACGCCGGCGAGCGCGACGCGTCTTTATCTGACGCTGACGCTGCGCGACTCGACGGATCAGGACTATGACGTTCTGCTCGCGACGGGTTTGTCGAATCACACTCAGCCTGCATTTTGATTTCCCTGTTTGTTCCTGGAAGGGAGGCGCATTATGACGCCGACTCGAAGTTCTTTCCGCGCATCTGATTCTGCGTTCGCTGGTCGCGCTGATGGCCTTGGCGCCGATCAAAGAAGCGGTGTAGCGATGATGCTGGTGCTGGTGGCGCTGGGCGTTGCGGGGGCTGCGACGACGCTGTACCTCGTCGCGCAGGAGAATGCGCCGGACGCAGGAATGAATGTTGAACTGGCGGCGTCGGCGGATTGGGCGGCGCAGTCGGGCACGGAGATTGCGCTGGCGGTGCTTCAAACGGAAGAGGACTGGATGACGTCTGCGACGGACGGCCGGCTGATCGACACGATCACGCTGGGCGGGGTTGATGTGACGGTGATGGTGACCAAT
>JAJDDD010000012.1 GCA_029260495.1 Phycisphaerales bacterium
GTGGCCGATCGAAGCGCTGGCGATGGAGCGTGTGAATCCTGATCCCAACGGCAACGGGCTGGATGGGTCATTTGTGATGCCGGACTGGAATGACCCGGGCTTTGGTTGGGAAGATGATGATGGCGGCATTTTCGATGACGACGATGACGACAGCAGTCATTACAACCAGACTCCGGGTGGTTTTGTCGCACTCGAACTCGAAGCCTTGCCGCCGCCGCCGAAGTAACCAGAAGCCGAACGTCATTTGTTCTTTGCCCTGTCCAAGTCGTCCCTGATCCAGTCCCAGATTATCGACTGAGCCAGGCCGGATTATGACGGGCGCGCCAGCATATTATGGACGGAAACAGTTGGCCAGTGGATAAGAACAAAGATACCCATTTTCACTTAGTGACTTGTTCCCGCCCTTTCAGGAGGCGAGCGTTTCGCCCGGAGAAACTACCTCCTCAAGACAGGTTGGCCATCCTTGGGTGTAAGGCTGACCCCTTCGCGTAGTGCGCTATGAATCTCGATGCGCTGTTCAGCGCTGAGCGCAATAGGACACACATCCAACCAACTGGCCCGCTCTTGCGCATGTGGTGCTCGCTTGCCTGAAATCAGCGTTTGAGCGTCATCAGACGCGCCCTGCGCCCGACACATAATCGGTGTTGCCCTCGGATCGAATCCGAGCGGGGCTATTGCGCAAGGCAGCGAATCGGAGTGTAAGACAGGGTGAAATCTACCGTCCTCTTTTGGGTACACTCGCCATAAAGAATGCTATATTAAAGGCTGCTTTTCCAATATGGGTGAAAAATGAACCGACCAAGCACACTCAAATCAGGATCCACACTTGGTCGATATGAAATCGTCGGCCTTCTCGGAGTCGGCGGCATGGGCGAGGTTTACCGCGCCCTTGACAATCGCCTGGAGCGTGAAGTCGCGATCAAGGTCTTGCCTCGGAAGTTTGCGGAAGATGCAGCAGCGCTCGCTCGCTTCCGCCGCGAAAGCCGCGCTGTCGCCGCACTCTCCCATCCGAACATCCGCTCCATATACGACATCGATGTTGACAGCGACACATCCTTCGCGGTCATGGAACTGCTCGAAGGTCAGACCATTGATGCCGAAATCGCTCACCAGCCAATGCCGTGGCAGCGCGCCGTCGGTGTTGCGCTTGATGTCGCAGAAGGCCTTGCTGCGGCGCATGCCAAGGGCATTATCCACCGCGACATCAAACCTCAAAACATCTTCCTGACAAACGATGGCGCCGCCAAGATTCTTGACTTCGGTCTCGCGCGTCTCGACTCTCCCAACTCGGGCTCCGACGAAGGCCTCACAGCGACCATCACATTCGCCACCCAGGCCGGCACAATCATGGGCACCGTCCAGTACATGTCGCCAGAACAGGTCCGAGGCCAACCAGCAGATGCACGCAGCGACATTTTCTCGTTCGGGTGTGTTCTCTATGAGATGATTACGCGCAAGCGCCTCTTCTCGCGCAATTCGCAGCCCGAAACCATGGCCGCAATCCTCCACGAGCCTCCGCCGAAAGCTGCAGACGAAGGCATCACAGTTCCACTGGAGCTCCAGCGCATTATCGACCACTGCCTTGAGAAGAATCCGCAGCAGCGCTTCCAATCCGCGCGCGACCTTCCCTTTGCCCTGAGGGGTCTTCTTTCAGGGGCTGACGAAGCGCTCCCCGCCGAAGAGTTGCGCACGCCCTTGTCCGGAACGTTTCCCCCAGTGTCTGACGAACAAGACTCCCGCTCTATCGCGGTGCTTCCGTTTGTTAACATGAGCTCAGATGAGGAAAACGAGTTCTTCTCTGATGGCCTCGCGGAAGAGCTCATTAACGCCCTCTCCAAAATCGAGGGCCTGAAAGTCACCTCTCGAACATCTGCTTTCGCGTTTAAGTCGAAAAAGCAGGACATCCGTGAGATTGGCAGTCATCTTAATGTGCAGACTGTGCTTGAAGGCAGCGTCCGCAAGTCCGGCAGCCGGCTACGGATTCGTTCGCAGCTTGTCAATGTCTCAGATGGCTATCACCTTTGGTCTGAAACGTTCGATCGCCAGATGGAAGATGTCTTCGCCGTCCAGGACGAGATCGCCGAAAATATCGCCAAGGCGCTCCGTGTGGTCCTTACTGACAAAGCCAAACGCGCGCTCGCCAAGGTTCCAACCGACAACATCGAGGCCTACGAGTATTACCTCCGCGGTCGCCAATCCTATTACCAGGTCAACCGCCGGGGGCTTGAGCGCGCCCGCAAACTCTTCGGCCGCGCTGTCGAGCTCGACCCAAGCTACGCCGCCGCATTCGCCGGCATCGCAGACTGCTGCGCCATCCTCTTCATGTGGTTCGGCGCCGCCGAAATTCACAAAAAGGAAGCGCAAGACGCCAGCCGCGAAGCCGTCGAGCTTGATCCCGAACTCGCAGAAGCCCATGTCTCACGCGGCAACGCCCTCGTGATCGATAAAAAATTCGATCGTGCAGAAAAAGAATTCCAGGAAGCCATCAAACTCGGCCCCGAAAGTTTCGAGGCCCACTATTTCTACGGCCGCGCCTGTTTCGGCCAAGGTCTCTTCGAGCAAGCCGCAGATCTCTTCGAAACCGCCGCACGCATTCGCCCGGATGATTACGCTTCACCAAACCTTCTCGCCAATGCCTACGAAGGACTTGGCAGAACCGATGAAGCCATCCGCAGCTATCAACTCAGCTACGAAGCCGCCCAAAAACACCTCGAGTTCTTCCCCGATGACGGCCGCGCCCTCTACTTCGGCGCCATGGCGTTAATCGAGCTCGGCCAAAACGACAAAGGCCTCGAGTGGGTCGAACGCGCCATCAAAGCCGAGCCCGAGGAACCCGTCGTGCTCTACAACGTCGGCTGTGTCTATTCCAAACTCGGCAGGCACGACCGAGCCTTCTCTTGCCTCGACGATGCCGTCACCTTCGGCATCGGTCAGAAAGAATGGTTCGTCCACGACCCAGACCTTGACCCGCTGCGAGAAGACCCACGCTTTGAAAAACTCATCGAGCGACTCTAAGCATCGCGGTTCATTTACACGCAGCGCAGATCACAGCGCCAACCGGCTTACGTCTGCAAAACCCCTGTCCGAAACGCCTGCCCTTTCGGCCAATCCCGCGCCATCGCCAGCGCTTCGGTCAGCTCCTTTCGCGTCTCGTGCGGCTGAATAATCCGATCAACCCACCCCCGCGCCGCCGCATGCCGAATGTCCTGCTGCTCCGTATACGAAGCTTCGACCGCAGCCAAAATTTCCTCGTGCGCCTGCTCGTCAATTTGTTCGCCCTTCTTCTTCCGACTCCCCTCTTCAATCATCGCAAGCACTTCCGTCGCCTGCTTCGCACCCATCACCGAGCATCGCGAAGACGGCCACGCATATGTCAGAAACGGATCAAACGCCCGCCCGCACATCGCGTAATTCCCCGCTCCAAAGCTCCCGCCGACCATCAGCGCAATCTTCGGCACAACACAGTTGCTCATCGCGTTCACAAGCTTCGCCCCCGCTCGAATAATCCCGCCCTGCTCCGAATCGCGCCCCACCATAAACCCCGTCGTATCGTGAACAAATACAATCGGCGTCCCTCGCTGATTGCAATCCATAATGAACCGCGCCGCCTTCTCTGCTGAGTCATCATAAATTACGCCGGGCATGTTCACCGCGACGCTCGGCCCCACCTTCCCGCCAGGCATCTTCTTCTCAGTGAGCTTCCGCTGATTCGCGACGATTCCGCACGGATATCCCCCAATCCTCGCATACACACACACAAGCGACCGCCCATACTCTGCCTTGTATTCATCAAACGCGCCCGCATCCACAATGCACTTGAGCAGCTCCAGCGCGTCGTACTGCTGCATCGGCGAATCACGAAACACTTCATACACGTCGTCAGCGTCCCGCTCCGGATCCACTGCCACATAAGGCGGCGAGCTCGCAACCTCCACCCGCATCTCGCCCTCCATGAGCGAGCGCAATCGCTTCAAACACGCTTCATCATCCGCCTCACGAAAATCAATCGTCCCTGAAATCTCCGCGTGCATCTGCGCCCCGCCGAGTTCTTCACTATTTACCTCTTGCCCAATCGCAGCCTTCACCAGCGCCGGACCCGCCAGGTACAACCCCGACCCCTCTGTCATCAAGAGTGTGTCGCACAGCACCGGTAGGTACCCACCACCCGCAACGCAGTACCCCATGATCGCCGCCAACTGTGGAATCCCCGCCGCGCTCAGCACCGCATTGTTCCGAAAGATCCGACCGAAGTCATCCGTATCCGGAAAAACATCTTCCTGCAAAGGCAAAAACACACCCGCTGAATCCACCAGGTAAAGAAGCGGCAGTCGGCCCATCTCCGCAACCGTCTGGGCGCGAATAATCTTCTTGCACGTCATCGGAAAAAAGGCGCCCGCCTTCACCGTCGCATCATTCGCAATAATCATCGCCCGCCGACCCGACACCTGCCCAACGCCCGTCACAACTCCCGCCGCCGGCGCCCCGCCATATTCCATATACATGTTGTGAGCTGTCCAGGCGCCAAACTCCGTAAACATCTCGCCCGGATCAATCAGCTTCTCGATGCGCTCGCGCGCCGTCAGCCGCCCCTTGCTGTGCTGCCGATCAATCGCCTTAACCCCGCCGCCAAGCCGAATCTGCCGCTCCGTCTGCTGAAGCGTTTCATTCAACTCTCGCAATGGATGAATCGCTGTCTTTGTCGTGCCCGCTGACATTCGTGCCTTTCAAAAAAGAAGCTCAGCGCTTCAGGCGCTGTGGGGAGTGACCTGATCCAAACTGCAACTGTGAGCAAATCCAAGTCTACCTATATCCACTCCCTAGTTCCCCTCGGACAACGTCGGTTCGTCAATCGCTTGAACATCTTGTTCAGCTGGCACAGGCCCGCTCATCCCCTCCAGCCGATGCGACAGCCGTTCAAGTCGCGCCCGATCAAGTTTCACCGGCACAATCAGAGAAAACATCGATCCCCGCCCAGCGTCGCTCACCAACTGAATGTCACCCTGAATCATCCCCGCCAGTTCCTTACAGATCGCAAGCCCCAGCCCCGTCCCCTCATGCTCGCGCGTATGCCCCGATTCAACCTGCGTGAACTTCTCAAAAATACGCTCCTGATTCTCCGCCGTAATCCCGGGCCCCGTGTCCAGCACACTCACCCGTACGCTCGGCGAGCCGATCCCTGAATACAACCGTTCTGCCCGCAACGTCACGCGCCCGCCTTCAGGAGTGAACTTCACCGCGTTGGAAAGAAAGTTAAAAACAATCTGCTGGAATTTTCTGGGATCAGTTTCAATCCACAGTCCGCGATCGGTGGAATCATCATTCGATTCTGTCGCGTCCAGCGCCGAAGAGTGCGCATCCAAAAGCAGCTTGATCTTTTTCTTCTCCGCCTGCGGACGAATCAGCGCCATCAATCCATCACACGCCGCTCCCAGATTCATATCTTCGATATGCAGTTCAACCTTCCCCGCCTCAAGTTTCGCCATCTCTAGAAGATCCGTAATCATCTCAAGTAGCGACCGTCCTGCCGAAACAATGTTCTCTAAATACCGCGTCCGCTTCCGATACTGCGCCGCCAGCTCCTCGTCAGACCCGCCCGGCGCCTCGTCATCTGCAATCGCGGACAAAAGCTCTGCAAACCCAATGATTGAGTTCAAGGGCGTGCGCAGCTCATGGCTCATGTTCGCCAAAAACTCCCCCTTCAACTGCGCTGCTTCATGCAGCTCAAGATTGCTCTCCTCAAGCTGAGTCACCTTCAAATCCAGCGACCGATTGATCCCTTTCAACTGATCCTGAGTCGTCTCCAGCTTCTCCAGCATTTGATTAAACGACTCGCCCAACTGCTCAAACTCATCACCAGTCTCAATATCCGATCGCACGCCCACCGCCCCGCGACCGATCCGCTCCGCCGTCCATCGCAGCTCTCGCACCGGCGCCAAAATCAACCGCGTCGTGATCAAATAAAACACAAGGATCGCCAGCCCGCCTGCAAACATCCCCGCGCTCAGCAGGTACAGCCGATTCACAAACAATCGCGACGCAGCCCGCGGCGCCACATGCTCCGTCACGACCGCGCGCACGAGTTTCCCATCCTCATCACGTATTGACTTCGCAAACCGGTACACATGATGCGATCCCACCCGCACCATCTCATGATGCTCCATCGCCTTGGGATCATCGCGAAATCTTCGCGCCGCACCGCCCGCAAACGTGTCGCTCTCTGCAATATGCTCCAGGTTCTCTGCTGAAAATGAACGCATCTTGAATGGCAGAGTCATCCCGGGAGACAACCCCCTCAGATCATCCGCACTCAGCGCCGCCGCCGCATCTTCCGCAGTCACAATCTCTTCACTCAGAACCGTCGACCACAACTCCGTATGCTGCCGCGCATTGTCCCACTCACTCTGGTGCGTCAGCGACGCCATCAAAATCCACGGCACCACCAGCGTCATCGCAACAATCGCAATCACCGCTGCCCCAAACAGCAGATGACACTTATTCGCAAGCGAGAGCCCGACAACCATACTCTTAGTTTACGCCCTCTCCCGCGCCGCCGCCGTTCCCCCCAAGAACCGCCTCCATCAAACACACATCAAGCACCCGCCCAAACTTTTCCCCCACGCCGTGCATCACGCCAACCTCGACAAAACCAACCGACCGATGCAAACGCAAGCTCGCCTCCTGCGTCGTTGCGATCCGCGCAAGCAACACGCCCACTCCTCCCGCGCGCCCGCGCTCAACCAGTCCCTCCAGCAGAGCCTTTCCTGCGCCAACCCCCCGCGCATCCTCCCGCACATACACACTCACCTCCCCCGCCCGCGCATAGCAACACCTCGTCGACCAATCCGAAACCGAACCCCACCCAATCACTTCCCCATCCCGCTCCGCGACAATCGCCGGCCGATCCCCGCGCCCATGCTCAGTAAGCCACGCCCGTTGCTCATCCTCATTCTCGATCGGAGCTAAATCAAAAATCGCAAAACTCGTCCGAATCTCATGATTCAGAATCCCAAAGATCGCTCCCAAATCCCCTTCCCGCGCTTCGCGCACCGTCACGTTTGACATCGCAAACTCCCCTCCGACTCACACACTCACCTTCATCCATCCGCCATGTAAAAACCTCGCCGTGAATAACAACGACCGAATCACAAGCTCCCCGCACAACCCGAACCACAACCCCACAAGCCCATACGACCACGGACTCGGATTCAAAATCACACCGCCCCCGACCCACTCCGGCAAATAAATATCCACGCCCGACAACACATACGCCAAAGGCAGCCGAATCGCATACGTCGCAACCCAGGTGATCATCATCATCATCCGCGTATCCCCCGCCCCGCGCATCCCCGTCCGCAACACCATCATCACACCAAACGGAATCTGTATCGCTCCCGCAATCTGAATCAGTTTCGGCGCCATCTCAAGATGCACCGGCTGCTCACTAAACCAGCCCACAATCGTCGTCGGAATCAGCAAAAACACTGCGCCCAGCAAACCCATCAACCCGCACGCAATCAATGTGCAACGCAGCATCGCCGTCTTCGCAAGTCCCGGCGCCCCGGCCCCCAAATACTGCCCCGCAAGTGTCGACGCCGCCAGCCCCATCGCAAACCCAGGCATAAAGCTGAACGCCTCAATCCGCACCGCCACAATGTGCGTCCCCAAATACCCCGGCACGCTCATCCACCCCACCATCAAAATCACAACAAAATTTCCAAACCACATCCCAAACGTCTCAACAAAATTCGGCGTCCCCACCCCAATCAACCGTCCCATCGTCACACGGTGCGGCCGCAACCGCCTCCGCGTCACCTTCACCCCGCACGTTCCCCGAAATAGCCACCACCCAATTATCAATCCCCCCGAAAGCCACGCCGCCAGCGTCCCCAGCGCGATCCCCTCAATTCCAAGATCAAACGGCGAAGGATTCCGCAACAGCGTTTGCACAACTGCCTCGCCCGACTCATCAATTCGCGCCCGCGTCAGGTCTACCCCCGACAGAAACCAACTCACAAAAATATTCACAACATTCACGATCGCGACTGTCGCCAACGGCCGCTTCGCATCCCCCGCCCCCCGGCAGCACGCAGAACCCGCCACCATCACACCCAGCGCCGGAACTCCAACCGCGCAAATCCGAAGGTACGTCACCAACCCCTCCGATGCCTCCTCCGTCATCTGCAGCATCCGCCCGATCTCAGGCGCCATTGCAAATACCAATGACGCAACCGCAGCCCCTGCAGCCGCAGCGAGCAACACCGCCTGCGACGTCGCCGCATTTGCAACCGCCTGCCTTCCCTTCCCAATCGATCGACTCACAATCGCCGTCGCACCGACACCAACCGCCATCCCGATCAGCGAAAGGAACCAAAGAAAATACGCCGCCCCCCCAATCGAATCTGTCGCCGACTCGCTCAGACTCGTCGCCAGCTTCGTGTCAACAAGCCCCACCAGCGATTGCAAAAAAGACTCAACCAAAATCGGCCACGCCAGAACAAAAATCGCTCCCCACATCGAAAGCCCTGCAAGCTTCCCCGATATCAGCCGGCCGTCCCCGTCCACTCCACCCAGCGCGGGCTTCGTCCCAATCGCCACACCGCCGATCGCTTCAATCGCCTCAACCTGCTCGGGCCCCTCCCCCCCAGCATTTCCCGGTATGTCCTCGCGTTCACGTGTCATCCGTTGAACAATGCCTTCCGCTCAGTCTCTTTACGCCAACATTTCCTAAACGCCTCGCACCAAATCGCAGGCCTCCATCCTAGGCCCAGCCCCATCCCTGCGATGGCTACCATAGCCCAATGCCCCGCCTCCCCGTCCTCGACGCGCCGCCCTCTTCAACCCTCCAACACGCCCTCGCCCAGCTCGCTGCATCAATCGAGGGTGAAGTTCGCCTTTCGCATCACGACCGCATGCTCTACGCGACCGATGCCTCTCTCTATCAGGTCGAGCCCCTCGCCGTCGTCATCCCCGCCTCGATCGCTGACGCCCGCCGCGCCCTTGCGCTCTGCGCTGCCCATCGCCTTCCCATTCTCCCTCGCGGCGCCGGCACAAGTCTCGCTGGTCAAACCACAAATCACGCAGTCATCATCGACTTCTCCGTCGCTTGTCGCGCGATTGGCCCTGTCGATGAGGCGAATCATTCCATTCATGTCGAGCCAGGCGTTGTCCTCGATGAACTCAATGAAGAACTCGCAGCCCGCAACGCTCATCTCTTCTTCGCCCCAGATGTCGCGACTTCACGCCACGCCAACATCGCCGGCATGATCGGCAACAACTCCGCTGGCGCCCATTCCATCCTCTACGGCAGAACCTCAGAGCACATCCGCGCCATCGACGCCCTCATCGTAAGCGCCGACGCCGTCGCCCACACACTCCATTTGGCGCCCGCCGCCGCGCTGCACGACGCGCGCGTCCGCGCCATCACCGAGTCAGTCATCAAAGTCGTGCGCGAGAACGCTCGCCACATCCGTCAGCGCTTCCCCACCACCCTCCGCCATGTCGATGGCTACAACCTCGACATCATCCTCAACCAGATCGAAGCCGCCGACCGCGCCGGCCATGATCCCCTCGAACACCTCAACCTCGCCAAACTCCTCGTCGGCTCCGAGGGAACCCTCGCCGTCACGCTCGGCGCCGAGCTCAACCTCGAGCCCGCTCCCGTCGCCAAAGGCCTCGCCATCCTCAGCTATGCCTCTCTCGACCAGGCGATCGACGCCGTCAGCGCGATTCTTGAAACCAAACCCGCCGCCGTCGAGTTGCTCGATGACATGATCCTCGATCTCGCCCGCGCCAACTCCGAATATCGCAGTTACGCCGATCTTGTCCCGATGTTGGATGGCAATACACCCGCCGCCGTCCTCTATGTCGAATACTTCGCCATCGAAGATCGCGCTGAGCTCGATGACCGCTTCTCCGCCCTACGCGCCGCTCAGCCCGAAGTCCCCATCCTGATCTATACCGATCCCAAACAAATGACCGCTGCGTGGAAACTCCGCAAGGCCGGCGAACCACTCCTGCACGGCCTTCCAGGAATACGCAAGCCCATCACGTTCGTGGAAGACACCGCCGTCGCCCCAGAACGCCTCCCCGCCTTCGTCCGCGCTTTCCGCGCCATCGTTGAAAACAACGGCACGCGCGCTGCCTACTTCGCCCATGCCTCCGTCGGATGCCTCCACATCCGCCCCCTTCTCGACATGCGCGACTCGCAGGATCAACAAGCCATGCTCGCCATCGCCCGCGAGGTTGCAGCCCTCGTCAAAGATCACGCCGGCGCCCTCTCCGGTGAGCACGGCGACGGACGCGTGCGAACGCCTCTCCTCGCAGAATATTTCGGCTCCGAACTCATGCGCGCCTTCCGCGAAATCAAGCGCATCTTCGATCCTCTCAACCTTCTCAACACCGGCAATATCGTCGCACCCGCATCTCTGGAGTCCATCGCCCAGCGCACCCGCATCCAGCCCACCGTCGCAACTGAAAAACAGACTCGCTTTCCGAATGTGGACACCTACTTCAACTACTCGGATCAGCATGGCTTCGCCGGAGCCGTCGAAATGTGCAACGGCGCCGGCGTATGTAGAAAAAAAACCGGCGCCACCATGTGCCCCTCATACATGGCGTCCCTCGATGAACGCCTCTCCACACGCGGCCGCGGCAACGCCCTCCGCCTCGCAATCACCGGCCAACTAAGAAACAACAGCGGCGATTCCGTCTGGAACGACTCCGAAACAATAAAGACTCTCGACACCTGCCTTTCTTGCAAAGCGTGCAAAACCGAGTGTCCGAGCAATGTGGATATCGCCCGTCTCAAGGCTGAGTACACAGCCCAGCGCTTTCGTGAACGCGGCGGACCGCCGATCAGCGTGCGGCTGCTCGCAAATGTGCGCACACTTAACCAACTCGCCGCGCGCGCACCGGGCTTGTTCAACCGCGCGCAGCGTGTACATCTGTCGAGATTCTGTGCGCACAAACTCTTCGGAATCGCGCACGAACGCAGTCTCCCCGAGTTCGGCGAATCTCTCGCCAAATGGATGCTTCGCCGCGCGCAAATGCAGGATGTAAACAACCACAAACCTCGCGCAGCCCTGTTTCAGGACTGTTTCACAGGATTTGGCGAATCCCACATCGGGCGCGCCACGGTGCGCACACTGGAACAGGCCAATTACAAGGTGTTCATCCCGCAAACAGGTTGCTGTGGCAGACCCGCCCTTTCACTCGGCGCCCTCGACATCGCGCGCCAGCAGATCGAAAAAACCGCCGCCCAGCTTGCCCCAGTCGCCGACGACGCCGCAGCCATTCTCTTCTGTGAACCATCCTGCCTCTCTGCGATCAAGGACGACTGGCTGCAACTGCAAGTAAAGACGCCTCGAAAAACACTAGAGCAAATCGCTGCAAAAGCATGCCTGGCCGAGGATTACCTCGCGCGCGAGCACAGTGACTGGCTTCGGCAGGTCGGCAGTTCCACTGAGAGGCGCCAGGGAAAAATCATTCTGCACACACATTGCCATCAAAAATCGCTGTGGGGTGATGACACCAGCGCAACGGCGCTCCGCTGCGCATTCGGCGACGAGCACATCCGCGTGCTCGACTCCGGCTGCTGCGGCATGGCGGGATCGTTCGGCATGATGGAGGAGCGAGTCGAGTTATCGCGCGCGATCGGCGAACTCACGCTGCTGCCGGAAGTTCGGCAGGCGGAAGCGCGCGACGTCATCGCGGCGCCGGGAACATCGTGTCGGCATCAGATACGGGATTTCACGGACCGGCGCGCGCTGCACCCGATCGAACTGATCGCGGGTATGTTGGATGGTGAGGATACTTTGTGATGAGCGATCGAGTTGTCATTCTCGCCGGCGTTCCAAGTGTGAATCCCTGGGTGTACCGGCGGACGCGGTTTCTGGCGCATGACACGATGGTTTTTATTGAGATGCCGGGCGAGGGTTCGTTTTTGATGTTGCGCGACATTGAAATCGAGCGGGCGCGGAAAGTGAGTCCGGTGGATCATTTTCATTCGCCGGGCGATTTTGCTCCGGCGGGCGGGCTTTCGGGCGATCGGGAGACGGCGACGGCACAGGCGTCGGCGGAGCTCTTGCGAAGGCACGGCGTGAAGGAAGCGTGGACGGATCGTTCGTTGCCGATGATATTTGCGCATTTTTTGAGTGAGGCTGGAATCACAGTGCGATGTGATCCGGAGATGGGCGTGCTGGAGCGGCGGGCGAAGGATGCGCATGAGGTGGAGCAGCTTCGGGCGGCGCAGGCGGGGACGGAGCGCGCGATGCGGATGGCGTGCGAGCTGATTGCGAATGCGAAGGCTGAGTCCGGCGGCGTGTTGCAGCATGATGGGGAAGCGCTGACAAGTGAGCGTGTGCGTTCGGAGATCAGCGTGTTTTTGCTGCGGGCGGGGTTTGATCCATGTGAGGCGATCGTGGCGGGGGGGCCGGTTGGGGCGGACTGCCATGATGTTGGACACGGAGAGCTTCGCACGGGGACGCCTGTCATTGTTGATATTTTCCCGAGACACGCGGCGACGCGCTATTGCGGAGATTGCACTCGGACGGTTGTGCATGGGCCGGCGGCGGAGATACCGGAAGCGGTGCGGAAGATGCACGCTGCGGTGGTTGAGGCGAAGGGGGCGGCGGAGCGCGCGGCGCGAGCGGGCGTGACGGGGGGGGCGGTGCACAAGGCGGCGTGCGATGTGATTCGCCAGCACGGGTATGAGATTGGTGTTGACGCTGATGCGGATGAATCGCGGTCGGCGATGGTGCATGGGACGGGCCATGGGATCGGGCTTGATGTGCATGAGCCGCCGCTATTGGATACCGGCGGGCCTGAGTTGGTGGTGGGGGATGCGCTGACGATTGAGCCGGGGGTGTACTGCAAGCAGGTGGGGGGCGTGCGTGTGGAGGACATGGTGATTGTGGGCGCGGATGGGTGTACAAATCTCAATAGCCTGCCTGAGGGGCTGACCTGGAAATAAGGAGGAGAAGAGAGAAGCGGGGAGCGGTAAGGAGACGAAAGAAGAGATGGCGTTTGTGCGTTGATGGGCGAGCACAGTGCTGAATGGAGGCAGGCTGGGTCGTGCGACTTTCAGAGTTGATTGCGGGGATGGATGTCGAGGTTGCATCGTCGGGCAGCGGCGCCGTGGCTGATTGTGCGCGAGTTGAGATTACGGACATAACGGAGGACAGCAGGGGGGTGCAGAATGGTTCGTTGTTTGTCGCCCGGCGGGGGATTGCTGCGGACGGCAGGGTATTCATAGAGGATGCGATTGTGCGCGGGGCGCGGGCTGTTTTGGTGGAGGAGGCGGGGGATATGGTGGGGCGCGACCTTGGGGGCGCGGTGGGGCTCAGCTGCGCGAACATCCGGCGGGTGATGGCGCTGCTGGCGGAGCGGTTCTTTGGGGCGCCATCTGATCGTCTTTTTGTGATCGCTGCGACAGGTTCAAATGGGAAGACGACGACGGCGTCATTTGCGCAGCAGCTTTTGAAGGCAGCGGGGGTTGGCTGTGGATTGGTAAGCACAGTTGAGATAGATGATGGTCTGGATGTTTGCGCGGCGCGGCTGACGACGCCGGGCGCGATTGAGATGGGCCGGTTGATGAGGCAGATGGTTGAGAATGGTCTGCGCGCGGCAGCGCTGGAGGCTTCGAGTCAGGGCCTGGATCAGGAGCGGCTTGCGGGAACACGTGTTGACGCAGCGATTTTTACGAATCTGTCGGGCGAGCATTTGGATTATCACGGGGATGTTGAAGCGTATGCGCGGGCGAAGCGGCGGCTGTTTGAAATGTTGGATGTGGATGGTGTGGCGATTGTAAATGGTGAGGATGCGTGGTCGGAGCGGATGCTGGAGGGATGTATCGCCGGGCGCGTCATGCGGTGTTTTGTTGGCGGAGCGCAGGAAGAGGCAATGGAGGAGCGCGAGGGGTCGTGCTGGATTGATGAGGTTGGTCGTGATGGCGAGGCGCTGATGATTCGGGCGGCGGGACCCTGGGGTGTGATTGAAGCGAAGACGGGTTTGTTTGGGAAACATAACTTGATGAATCTGCTGGAGGCATTGTGCGCGGCGCATGCGCAGGGCGTGAGCGCGGATGTGATGGGGAGCGCTGTTGAGGGGCTGCGTTTGCCGGCGGGGCGGATGGAGCGTGTTTGGATTGATGGGGTTGCGGCTGAGTTTGAGGTGTTTGTGGATTATGCGCATACGGATGATGCGCTGGAAAAGGCATTGGTCGCGGCGCGGGGGCGCGTGCGCGAGGGCGGGCGGCTTGTCGTTGTGTTTGGGTGCGGCGGGGAGCGGGATCGAACCAAGCGGGCGCGGATGGGGGCGGCAGCGAGCCGGCTTGCGGATCGGACCATTGTGACAAGTGATAATCCGCGGGGGGAATCGGCTGAGCGGATTCTTGATGATGTGATGAGTGGGATTGATGCGGGTTTGCGCGCGGGTGCGGTGCGTGAGGTGAACCGGGCGCGGGCGATTGGGCTTGCGATTGAAGAGGCGGGAACAGGAGATGTTGTTTTGATTGCGGGGAAGGGGCATGAGGATTATCAGATTGTGGCAGACGGAAGTGGGGGGACGGAGCGGCGGCATTTTGATGATCGTGAGGAGGCGCGGAAGTTTCTAAGAGCGCGGTTTGGGTTGGGAGTGGAAGAGAAAACACGAGTTGGGCTTGCTGGAGGCGCAGGATGAAGGGGTTTTGGACAGCGGAGAATCTGGCGCAGGCGACGGGGGGCGCGTGGGTCCGTTCACTTGCAGAGGGAGACGTTGACGCGGGGCGGGCTGTGAGCACGGATTCGCGCAGCGTGGGGCGCGGGCAGGTGTTCTTTGCGCTGCGCGGCGAGCGGTTTGATGGACATGAGTTTGTGCGTGAAGCGCTGGCGGAGGGGGCGGCGGCGGTTGTTGTTGAAGATGGAGAGCTTGCGCGCGCGGCGGAGGGGGCGGCGCTGGTTGTGAGTGATGCGCGGCGGGCGCTGGGGGATATTGCGCAGGCGTATCGGCGGAGGCTGACGGGGACGCGGGTGATCGCGGTGACGGGATCAAATGGGAAGACGACGACGGCGCGGATGATTGGAATATTGTTGAGTTCGAAGTTTCGGGGGCGTGTGAGTGAGAAGAGTTTTAATAATGATGTTGGGGCGCCGCTGACTCTATTGGGGGCGCAGCTGGAGGATGAGTTTTTGGTGTGCGAGGTTGGGGCGAATGCGCCGGGTGAGATTGCGAGGCTGGGGGAGATTGTAGCGCCTGACGTTGCGGTGATTACGAGTGTGGGGCGGGCGCATTTGGAGGGGTTTGGAGATGTGGTCGGAGTGGCGCGGGAGAAGGCGCGGCTGTTTGATTTTGTGCGCGACGGAGGACTGCGGGTGGCGACGGGGGATTCGATTGAGCTGCGCGCTGTGATGGGTGATGGCGCGGTGTTGGTTGGGGAGGGCGCCGATGCGGATGTGCGTGTGAGCAACGTTCGGCATGAGGTTGCGGGGGAGTTGGGCTTGGGGATCGTGTTTGATGTAGAGGGGATTGGGGAAATGCGGGCGCCGGTTGTGGGGAGGCATAATGCGGTGAACCTGGCGATGGCGGCAGCAGTTGGGGAGCGGCTGGGGTTGAGCGCGGGTGAGATTGTTGATGCGGCGCGGGGGATTGAGATGCCGGAAATGCGGATGAGTTGGGAGCGTGTTGGGGGGGTGTGGGTGCTGAACGATGGGTACAACGCGAATCCGGATTCGATGCGAGCGGCGATTGAGACGTTTGGTGAGGTTGCGGGGCTGATGTGCGGGGGGAAGGTTGGGCGTGGTGTGGCGGTGATTGGAGACATGCTTGAGGGGGGACGGGAATCTGCTGAGGCGCATCGGGAGGTGGGGAGGTTGATTGGGGAGAGCGGGGTGTTTGATCGGTTGGTTGCGGTCGGGAAGTTCGCGGGCGATGTGGCGCGGGGGGCGGCGGAGGTGAACCGTGGGATGGCGTGTGTTGAGATTGAAGATGTTGCGGGGGAAAAGGCGGCGCGGGCTGCGGGGGTGATTGCTGCGGGGGATATAGCGCTGGTGAAGGGATCGCGTTCGGTGGGGCTGGAGCGGGTGGTGGCGCAGCTGGGAGAGGGAAGGGATGCGGGTGCGGGTGATCAATGTGTGTCTGAAGCGGTGAGCAGCCGATGAGGTGAGTTGGGATGTTGTATTATCTGCTGAACATATTGCGCGACTGGTTGGTGGAGGTTGAGCTGTACCGGTATGTGCAGGTGCTGGACCGGATTAGTTTTCGCGCGTTTGCAGCGGGTGTGTTTTCATTGGTGGTGGTTGTGTGGCTGGGGAAGCCGGTGATTCGGTGGCTGACGGCGAAGCGGATTGGGGATACGGGGACGTTTGATGTTGCGGCGCTTGAGCAGGCGATGGCGTCGAAGGTGAATACGCCAACGATGGGGGGGTTGCTGATTGCGGCGGCGATCGGCGGGGCGACGCTGCTGTTTGCGGATGTGACGAATCATTATGTGCGGATGGGTTTGATTGTTTTGTTGTGGATGGCGGCGCTGGGCGGAGTGGATGACTGGTTGAAGCTGACGAGCGCGAGTCGGGGGGACCAGGGGAGGCAGGGGCTTCGGGCGTGGGAGAAGCTGGTTTTTCAGCTTGGGATTGGAATTTTGATTGGTGTGTCGGCGTACAGCTATGGGGATTCGCCTCCGAATTTGGCGCATGTGTTGAACCTGCCTTTTCAGAAGACGTTTGAGGCGGGGGGGCATGAGGTAGCGGAAGGGTTGGTTTTTGTTGGGCGCGTTGGGTTTGTCGTGATCATGACAATGATGATTGCGGGGATGTCCAACGCGGTGAACATGACGGACGGCATGGATGGGTTGGCGTCGGGGATTACGGGGGCGGTGTCGATGGGGCTGTTCGTGTTGTGTTTGATTGCGGGATGGGAGGCGGCGTCGCAGTACTTGCTGGTGCCTTATGTGCAATACAGCGATGAGCTTGCGGTGATGGCGGGGGCGATGGCGGGGGCGTGTCTGGGATTTTTATGGTGGAACTGCGCGCCGGCGAGTGTGTTTATGGGGGACACGGGATCGTTGTGTCTGGGCGGTTTGTTGGGGTATATCGCGGTGGTGATTCGGCAGGAGTTTTTGATTTTGGTGATGAGCGGGGTGATGCTGCTAGAACTTGGGAGCGTTGCGGCGCAGGTGGGGTGGTTCAAGACAAGCGCGCGGATGTACGGGGAGGGGCAGCGGATTTTTCGGTGCGCGCCGTATCACTGGCATCTGCACATGGGGGGCTGGAGCGAGCAGAAAATTGTGGCGCGGCTTTGGATTGTGACGGTGGCGCTTTGCGCAGCGGCGCTGGCGTCTATTAAAGTGCGTTGAGGGGAACAGCGGCGCGCACGAAATGGTGCGGTGTCAGATCGAGAAGAAATATTAGTGACGGAAATGGCGAACGCCTGTGGTGAGACAGGTGATGTTGTGATTGTTGCAGAGCGCGAAGGTTTCGTCGTCGCGTTTGGAGCCGCCGGGGTGGACGATTATGCGGACGCCGGCGCTCACGAGGAGTTTGGGGCCGTCGGGGAAGGGGAAGAATGCGTCGGAGGCAGCGATGGCGTTGTGGGCGCGGGGGCCTGCCTTTTCGATAGCGAGTTTACATGCTGCGACACGGTCCATCTGGCCGGCGCCGGCGCCGAAGAGGGAGACGGTGTCTGCGTCTGACTTCGCGCCGATGGCGACAGCGTTGCTGGTGAGATGTTTGCAGATGATCCAGAGCGCTGCTGCGGCGCGGAGGTCTGACTGGGAGGGAGCGGGGCCGGCGGTATGGGTCCATGCGCGTGTGTCCGGGAGCGCGAGATCGCGCGACTGGACGAGGGCGCCGCCGGGAATAGTGCTCGTGGTGGTTTGATTGAGCGTGCGCGAGGCCGGGATGTCTACTTCAATGAGGCGAACATTCTTCCAGCGACTGGCAAGGAGATTGTGCGCGCCTTGGGTGAAGTTTGGGCACACGATGACTTCGAGAAACGCATTGGGTTGAATAAGAAGAGTTGCGGCGTCTTCGTCGATGGGATGGTTAGCAGCGACGATGGCGCCGAAGGCAGCGAGGGGATCGCCGGCGAGGGCTTGTGTGATTGCGGCGCTGATGTTGGGAGCGACGGCGGCGCCGCAGGGGTTGGTGTGTTTGATGATGGCTGCGGCTGCGGTGTTCGGAAAAAGAGTAGCGAGGTCGGCGACGAGGGCGATGGCGGCGGCGGCGTCGTTGAGGTTGTTGTAGCTGAGTTGTTTGCCGTGAAGTGGATGAGCGGTGGGGAGTGATTGAACGTTTGTGTTCGGGGGTGTGTTTGAATAGACAGCGGCGCGTTGGTGGGGATTTTCGCCGTAGCGAAGGTCGCGGACTTTGGTGAGAGAGAGGTTGAGCTGGGGGGGGAGGGGGTCAGCGAGAGGGCCTTCGTTGGGGCGATCGTCAGCTTGGGTGAAGTGGTTGACAATCGCAGCGTCGTAGGCGTTGGTTTGTGCGAACGCCTTAACGGCGAGTTGTTTGCGATAGGGGAGTGTTGTGGCGCCGTCGTTTGCGCTGAGTTCTTCGAGAAAAGAGGTGTAGTCAGTGGGGGTGGTGAGGACGGTGACTCGCTGAAAGTTCTTGGCTGCGGCGCGGATCATGGCGGGGCCGCCGATGTCGATTTGTTCGACGGCGCTCTCTTCGGTGACATCAGGGGCGGCGACAGTTTCCTCGAAGGGATAGAGGTTGACGCAGACGAGGTCGATGGGGGTGATGTTGCGATCGCGGAGAGTTTGCGCGTCTTCGGTGTTGTTATGGCGCGCGAGGATGGCGCCGTGAATGTTGGGGTGGAGTGTTTTGACGCGCCCGCCGAGCATTTCTGCGGCGCCGGTGATTTCTTCGACAGGTGTGACGTCGATGTTTGCTTCGCGGAGCGCGCGAGCGGTGCCGCCGCTGGAGATGATTTGTATGTTGCGAGTGATGAGGGCGCGGGCGAGGTCAATGACGCCGGTTTTGTCGCTGACGGAGATAAGGGCGGTTCTGGTTTGGATGTTCGGGCTGGGCATGTGCTTGGAGGAATATACGCAGGGTGTTTTAGTGTTGGGCGAGTGTGGACAAAGCGCGGGCGAGGGGGGTGAAGGTCATGTTGAGTGTTGATTGGGCGAGGGAGGTGTTGAGGGAGAGGTCTTTGGGGCGGGGGGCGATGAGTTCGACATCATTGTGGAGTTCTTCGGTGATGAGTGATTCATCGAAGCCGTGGGCGCGGGCGATGGCGCGGGCGAAATCGGCGCGGGAGAGGCGATCGGGGCCGGCGAGATTGAGGATTGGGGGGAGGGCTTCGATCTCGATGAGGCGCGCGACGGCCTGGCAGAAATCTTCGACGTAGAGCGGGGTGCGGAACTCGTCGGCGAAGCGTTTGAGGTGTTGGCCTGCGCGAAGTTGGCCGGCGATTTGTTCGGTTGGTGAGCGGTCGCCTGATGGGCTTGGGCCGTAGGTGAGCGCGATGCGGAGGGAGGCAGCGTTGGCGCCGGAGTCTGCAATGGCGAGTTCGGCGTTGTGTTTGGTTTCGGCGTAGGTGTTGATGGGCTGAGCGGGGTCGGATTCCTTCCACCAACTGCGGTCCCCGGCGTAGACCTGATCGGTGGAGAAGAATATGAGGCGGCGGTTGTTCTCTGCGCAGAAGTATGCGATGCGGGCGGTTGCGTCGGTGTTAAGAAGACGTGCTCGGTCGGGGTTTTGTTGGCAGGAGTTCAGAAAGGGGTCGGCGGCGGCGTGGATGACGACAGCAGGATCGCTTTGCGCAAGGAGCGCGTCGATGGAGGTGGGGTTATCGAGTTGAAGCTCGGCGTGGTGGAGGTTGGGGGAGGACGGGGGGAGGCGATCGGCGTTGGCGCCAGCGGCGGCGATGATGGTGTGCGCTGTGGTGGTGGCGAGCGTGCGCACGACGGCGCCGCCGAGAAAGCCGCTGGCGCCGGTGATGAGAATGCGCGAAGGCATGGGGGGCACTGTAGCGAGGATGGAGGAGGCGCTGGCGTTTGGATGCGAGTAGTCTGCGTGCTGCATGAATAAAAAGGGGCAGCTATCTGAATCGACGCCGTGCGTTTCGTGCGGGTATGAGCTTGTGGGGCTTGGGCCGGAGGGGGTGTGTCCGGAGTGTGGGGTTGATATCCGGCGGAGTTTGAATCCTGGGTTGCTGGCGTCGCAGCCGATCGGAGTGCTTTGGCGGGTTCAGGTTGGCGCGATGCTTCTGGCTGGGGCTATTGGTTTGGGGCCATTTCTATGTTTGTCGTGGCTCATGGGTGGAGGCCTAGCACAGCGATGGTTTTGGTGGACGATTTCGGCGTGTTGGGTTGGCGTCTTTGCCGTGGGTGTTTGGTTGATTGCTGTGCGGTGGAGTGCGTTTGGAGCTCGGGCAGGGACAGACGATGGAATGTGGAGCACTGCATTGCGCATATTTGTGCTGTTTATTCCTACATCGTCTGTGGCGGCATTCTTGGTTGCGATTCTTGTTCCTGTGTTTAGCGCTATGTTTCTTCTTATGATGTTCGGCGTGGTTCTGTTTGTGATTCTCGTTGTAATTTTTACTCATGTTGAGTTTCTTGCATCGCGTATTCCCAGCAAGAATATTCAAAGCCTGGTGACGATAGCGCGATTTATGAGTGGGGTTGGCGCGTTGCTGGTTGTTTGTGGCGTCATTTTCCCGCCGATTGCGGTTCTTGGCTTGCTTCTCGCAGTGCCTGGTCTGGTTGTTGGCGCGGTGGCGATGGGCGAGCTTGCTGTGACGGTCGCGGGGCTGCGTCGCATGCGGGAGTGAGGATGTTGGAGCGTTTGCTTTGTTTATTGACGGTGTGTGGCCCCGGAGATTGAGCAGAACGCAGTAGATGATGAACAACGAACTTCACAAGAAGACACCTTGCATATCGTGCGGGTATGACCTGGTGGGGCTGGGGGCGGATGGGGTGTGTCCGGAGTGTGGGCACTCGATTCGGAAGACGCTGGCGGCGGAACAGTTGGCGTCGCTGCCTGATGGGAAGTTGCGGAGCATTCAGGTTGGGGCAGTGATTGTCGCTAGCGCTTTGTGCTCTGGTCCGCTTGTCGGTTTGGCGACGTTGTTCGCATTGAGGTTGGCGCCGATGTGGGTGTGGTTGGCGCTGGGTGGAATATGGATCGCCGTTCTCACAGTTGGGCTCTGGCTTTTCGCTACTTCCGGGAGGGCGCCTGCTACGCGAACGGATGGCGCTGAAGAAGCATCAGGCCGCCTGCGCATGCTTGCTTTCGTCATCGCCATCACAGGCGTTGCCACTGTCATTCTGTTTCCGTTGAGTGGCATGGTTGTTCTTGTGCTTCTGGCGTTCCTTGCAGAGCCGATCTGTCTCATATTGTTGGAGTCGATGCTTGCCCACACTCAGTTTCTTGCTGAGCGAGTTCCGAATACGCGCATTTTAGTGTTGATCCACACTGCTGAAGTTGTGTGGGTTGTCGGGGTGCTGGTGGCGTTATTGGGATTTGTTTTTTCACCGTTGCACATTGTGGGCATCGTTTTGGTCTACATCGGTTTTGTTATTGGGGCTGTCGCGCTCCTTAAACTCGGCCATATCATCGCGCAGATTCGGCGCGAGCGTGATGGGGATGAGAGGACGGGGATTTCTCAGTGATGGATGAGTGCGATTGCGCTTGGCGAGCTTGCTTTAACTGTCGCGTGTCTTCGTCGGATGCGGGAGTCTTGATGTAGCGCATGCGCGTGTTTTTTCAATGGCGACTGAGGTTGGGGGTTGAAGAGAATCAATACACGATGACTACTGAACTCCTCAAGAAGACGCTTTGTATTTCGTGCGAGTATGACCTGGTGGGACTGAGCGCGGATGGGGTGTGTCCGGAGTGTGGGCACTCGATTCGGAAAACGCTGGCGGCGGAGCAGTTGGCGTCGCTGCCTGACGTGTTTCTGGAATTTATGCAGAGCTGGTACAGCACTTGGGGCTGCAGGGGTTTGGTCGTTTGGGTTTTGCACTAACGGGTGTTCCACGGCTTACCCGTCCGAAAAGTACAGTCTGGGCAAATAGAAAAATAGCCGCATTACTGTGGTCGCCGATTGGATAAGTCGATGGACAGGCGAGTGGAGCAGACCAGAGAACCAGCCCGTGTCCCAATAGAACATCAGGTATGTCAAGAAAACCGGCGGAAAGCTCCCTTGGTTTTTCATGTTAACCCGATGGTTTGGCTGCTTACGGATCGTCACGACAAGCTCTTCGTAAATCCGCGTAAAGCGCTCTTCGTCTGCGCCCCTGTATTAGCAATAACCCTTGCCACTGGATGGTTGATGGAGCAACACGATGCACCTCCAGGATGGTGGTGGTTTCCAATTGCTGCGCTGCTACTCTTATCAGGGGTTGCGACATTACAGTCTGTAGTGCAGCTGCTTTCATTCGATTAACGCTCACATGCAAAAGTAGAGCCTTATTGGGATGCCACGGTTGGATGTGGATAGATAGCATACTTGCCAGCTTACACAGCACATAACAGAGCTATTACGCAAAGTGTTGTCAACTATGAATGAGTGCAACGGTGCGGAGAAGTTCTGCGACGCTCCAAGCCTGGGCGGGGCAGCCGGCGGCGCGTTGGGGAGAGTTTGGGGCATCGGTTGCGTCGTAGACCTCTGCGATTTGCCCGACGCATTCAGTATTGAGTGAGTTGAGCAGGGGCTGGAGTGTGCGCATTGCTTCGGCGCGGGATTCGGGGGAGAAGGATTCGGCGCGGAGTGAGGCTTCGATGAAGGGGCCCATGAGCCAGGGCCAGGCGGTTCCGTTGTGGTAGGCGCGGTCGCGGTCGAACATGTTGCCTTCGTAGCGGGGATGGAAGTCGGGGTCGGTTGGCGCGAGTGTGCGCAGGCCGAAGGGGGTGAGCAGATGGTCGCGCACGGTGTTGACGACGGCGCGCTGTTGGTTGGGTGTGAGAGCGGAGTGGGGGAGGCTGACAGCGAAGATCTGGTTGGGGCGGATTTGTGCGCTGGGGCGCCAGGAATCGCCGTCGGGGTAGAGGCAATCGAAGAGGCAGTTGCCTTCGTCGTTCCAGAAGGCGGCGCGGAAGGAGGTGGCGACTTTTTCCGCGAGGGCTGCGAGGTTGGATGATCGGCGCGGGTCGGTTGTTGCGACGGCTTGGGCGAGCGCGCAGAGGTCGTGGCGCCAGAGGGCGTTGATTTCGACAGCTTTGCCGTGGCGGGGCGTGAAGACGACGCCGCTATTTTTGGCGTCCATCCATGTGAGTTGGGTGTCGGGGGCGCCGGCGGCGATGAGGCCGTCGCGCTCGTCCATGTGGATGTTGAAGTCTGTGCCTGCGCGGAACCAGTCGATGATTTCATAGCAGGCGGGTTTGAGTGTTTGTTCGAAGCCGGCGCGGTCGTTGGTGACGTTGAGGTATTGGCAGGCGGCGCTGATGAACCAGAGGGAGGCGTCGAGGCTGTTGTAGTGGGGCTCGCCGCCGTAATCGTCGAAGCGGTTGGGCACGAGGCCGCGCCGGACGGCGCGGGCGAATGTTTCAAGCGTTTGGCGTGCTTCGGCGTAGCGGCCTGTTGTGAGAAGGAGGCCGGGGAGGGCGATCATGGTGTCGCGACCCCAGTCGGCGAACCAGGGGTAGCCGGCGAGGATGGTTGTTGATGGCTTGCTGTCGATGAGGCGTGTGGTGACGAAGGCGTCGGCGGCGTCGGCGAGGGCGGGGAGTTCGGGGAGCGACGCGAGATTGGGATTGGCGGCGGTGATCTGATTGAGTGTGTTGGTGAGGCGGAGTTGTTGTTGGGTAAGGGCGTGATCGCGCGTGGGGATGGGGATGGGGACATTGGGGGTTTGGTTTGATTCACTGGCTGCGCGCTGGAGGCGGGCATGGATGGAGAAGCGGGCGCCCTGGAGGCCGGGGGGGATGTTGAAGAGAAAAGAGCCGGGCGCGAGGAGAGATTCGGTGTGATCCTGGCCGCGCTCGCGGTCGCGTTCATAGAGGAAGTTGCGCCATGTTTCGCGGTTGTATGTGAAGGCGCCGGCGTCGGCGGTGAGATCGAGGGCGAGATCGTCGCGTGTGATGCGCACAGCGGGGGCTGCGTTTGGGGCGGGGGTGACGTTGAGATGGGCGATGTGCTCATCGGTGCAGAGGCTGTGGAAGTCGCGCAGCGCGACGAGCGGGCGGACGGTGAGTTGGGCGGGGGCGCCGTTGGTCGTGATGAACCATGTGAGGATGGCGCCGGCGCCGTCGGGGAGAAGCGCGAGTTCGCGGATGACTTCGACGCCGTCGTGGAGTGTGTAGACCCAGCGGACGGCGTGATCCTTTTCAAAGCGCGTGAGGAAGTCGGCGCCGCATGGGTGGGTAGTGTCGCCGGGGAAGCGGTGGGAGGAGAGGGGGGCGTGTTGTTCGATGTGGGCGCCGGGATTGGTGGTGAGTTCGTCGACGACGCTGGCGAGGCTGACGATGCGCTCGACCGGGGGACGGAGGGATGAGACGAGGAGGGCGTGGTAGCGGCGGGCGGAGGCGCCGAGGGCTGTGCCCATTGAGTAGGCGCCGGCGCGATCGGTGAGGAGCCATTCTGCGGCGAGGAGTTCTTCGTGCGAAGCTCCGGCGGCGTTGCAGATGAACTGAGCGTGTTCGCGGCGGACGTCCATGCGCAGATTGTGCGCGATTGTGGGCTCAGGGGCATGGTGGGTGGCGGTGGTCATGGCTGATCTCCTGGCGCCAGGTTTGCGGACCTACATCTGCGCTGGCGGTCCGATGGCGGGCTTTTCATCGACCAGTTGGGCGGTGAGCGTCAGTGGAGCTGTTCATGGAGAGAGACTCAGTGTGTGGAAAATCGGCGTGGTAATGAAAGTCGGACCTGAAATGGGTCGATGCGGAGATGGGGCTGACTGGCCTCAAATCGAGCAATACGTCGCTTTGGGCTGATGAGGGTTGGTCTGAGGCGCCCAGATTCAGGCAGAAGGAGACAGGCCGTGCAGGAGTTTATCGCGACGGTTGAAGGCGAAGCAGCGCGGAGTGAGATGCGGCGGATGTTTCATCAAACATTGAGCGCCTGGGCGATGGATGTGCTGGAGTTGAAGCGGCGGGAGCTGGATCGGCCTGGCGTTCGCATTGCGGAACAGCCGGCGGCGCCCTGGAAGCAGGCGGCGTAAGACAAGAGACGTCGGAGACGCTCGAACAACATGAAGACTTGGCGTCTGTGCGCGGTTGTGAAGCGCGCGGCGCGGTTGGAGGGCGCAGGAATGGGCGGGATTACTTCAGGCATTGGTATTTTCAGCGGCATCGACACGCGGTCGCTGATTGATCAGTTAATTTCAATTGAAGCGCGGCCTCGCATATTGGCGCAGCAGCGGATTATCGAGCTGAAGGGTCAGCAGGCGGCGTTCTTTGACATTAACTCCTCGCTCCTGGCGCTACGAACGGCGGCGGGATCATTCAACACGCTGAAGACGTTTGATTCCGCAAAGGCGACTTCGAGCGATGAGGATGTGCTTTCGGCGACGGCGTCGACCGGGGCGGCGGCGGGGATTTTCAAGCTGACGGTTGATCGACTGGTGACGACGCACCAGAATATTTCGCGCGGGTTTGCGGATCAGGATGTTTCGGGGGTTGGCGCGAGTTCGTTTTCGTTTGAGTCGGCGGATGCGCGGCTGGACAGTGAAACGACACTCGGGGAGCTTCACGGGACGGCGGGAGTTGAGCGCGGGAAGTTTCGGATTACTGATTCTGCTGGGGGGACTGCTGTCATCGACGTCTCCAAGGCGGTGACGGTTGATGATGTGCTTGAGGCGATTAACTCTGCTTCGGGCATTGATGTGACGGCGACGATTAACGATACGGGCGATGGGCTCAAGATTATCGACAACACGGGCACAGGGGGATTGGTTGTTGAGGATGAGTTTGGCTTCAACACAGCGACGAGTCTGGGGATTGCGGGCTCGGGCGTGCCGGTGAGCCGGGCTGAGATTACGGATCAGATTAATGGCAGCAGTTTGGTGTTTCTCTCGAACGCGACGCCGCTTTCGATTCTGAATGATGGGAATGGTGTTTCGGCGCGGGCGGGTGGCTCTGCGGCGCCGAAGGATTTTGAGATTGTGCTTGAGGCGACGCTTCCGCTCGATACGACGGAGTCCTTTGACATTGTTCTTGGTCAGCTTGGGGAAAATGTTCCGGGAGAAGAGGAAGGAGAAACCGAGTTCGTTGTGACGGAGGGGGCGGTGTCGACGATCGGCGGGTTGATTGCGCGCATTGAGAGCCAGACAGAAGGGAAGGTTACCGCGGAGATCAGCGCCGATGGGCGCGGGATTACGCTGCGCGACGCAACAACGGGACAGGCGCGCGATTTGAAAGTGATTGAAGGGGATCGGAGTACGGCGGCGGATATTGGACTCATCGGTGGTACGACGAGCGGGGCGCCGGGTTCGCAGACTGTTGCGAGTCGGCGGCTGATTGCCGGGCTGAACACGAAGCTTTCGAACAACCTGCGCGGCGGGCAGGGAGTTGGGGCGGGGACATTTGATGTGACGAGCCGGGACGGGACAGATATTTTTTCTGTGACGGTCGGCGCCGACGACACGGTCGGGGACATTATCGCGAAGATTAATCAGGGCTCGGGCGGGGCGATTACGGCGAGCTTGAATAAGGCGGGCAATGGGATTCGGATTGTTGACGCCTCGACCGGAGGCGATCTGGTGATCGCTGACAGCGCCGGGACAGTTGCTGCGGATTTGAATATCGCGACGGCGGGGGAGGCGAACGGGAAGGTTGACTCCGGGAATTTGCAGTTCAAGCATATTTCAGGGGGAACGCTGCTTGCGGATCTGAACGCCGGCGAAGGAATTGGGACGGGTTCATTCAAGATTACTGATTCGAACGGCAATACCGCGACGATCAATGTGAATAGCTCGATTCGCACGGTGGACGATCTGCTTGCGCAGATTGACGGGGCGGCGCTGGTTGATGTTTCGGCGACTCTGAATCAGAACGGCGACGGGATTTTGATTCAAGACAACGCTGGCGGGCCGACTGCGCTGAAGATTGCGAATAGTTCAGGTTTGGTTGGGTCGCGGCTGAAAATTGTTGGTGAGTCCAGCGACGTGACGCCGGGATCGAATCAGATTGATGGATCATTCGAGCAGGTTGTGGAGTTTAAGACGGCAGACAAGCTTGAGGATGTTGTCGACAAGATCAACTCTGCGAATGTTGGCGTGCGCGCTACGATTGTGAACACGGGGGCGGTTTCCAATCCGTTCCAGGTGATTCTCACATCGGATGCAACGGGTCAAGATGGCCGGTTCATCATCGACACCGGGGGTTTTGACCTGGGTTTATCGACGTTAAACAAGGGTGAGGATGCGGTTGCATTTTTCGGCGACGCGAATCCTGCGAAGGCGGTGTTGTTGACGAGTTCAACGAACACGCTCTCTGGCGTGGTGCAGGGAGTGACGCTTGATCTCAACGGGACGAGCGACGAGGCCGTTGAGGTCAATGTGACGCGGGATTTCGAGGCAATTGAGGGAGCGATTGAAGATTTTGTTGAGGCATTCAACAACGTGCTGGCGCGGATTGACAATCACGATCGGTTTAACGCTGAGACGGAGCAGCGCGGCGCACTACTTGGTGATTCAACTCTGGCGAACTTGCGTTCGAATTTGTTGAATGTTGTGCAAGGGAATCCGACTGGCGTGTCGGGGACTTTCACGTCGCTTATTCAAGTGGGCGTGAGGTTTGGTCAAGACGGGCTGGAGTTTGATCGAGAGGATTTCCGCGAGGCATTTGACGAGGACTCTGAGGGTATCGCAGAGTTGTTTGCAGCATCGAAGATCACGGAGAGCGGTCCAACGGTGCTGGCGACGGACAGCGAGGGGAACCCGCTGATTACGACGCCGAACACGGAGACGAGCTTTGAGGCGCAGGGCGTTGCGGAGTTAATTGAATCTTTGGCTGAGCGGTTTACGGATTCGATTGACGGGTTGCTGACGAACCGGACGAATACGCTCGACACGCAGATTGAGTTGCAGGAAGATCGGATTGATGGAATCAATGGGCAGCTCGAGCGGAAGCGAGCGAGGCTTGAAGCGCAGTTTCTTGCGATGGAGCTGGCGCTTGCTTCGATTCAGTCGCAGTCGCAGTCACTCGGGTCTATTCAGAGCATTGGCTGATTGAAGGGCTGTATAAGTCGTGGCGGACCATCGTTCTTTGGCGGTGCCGTTAAGTCACGGTCGATAACGTCCGATTCCTACACCTATGTCAACTGCCACAGCCAACGAGTATTTACGAACAAAGGTGATGACCGCCAGTCCGGCGGAGTTGCGTTTGATGCTCATCGAGGGCGCGATCAAGTTTGCCCGGCAGGGGCGGGACGGGTTGGTCGCTAACGATTCGGAGCGCATGTACAACGGGCTTTCACAGGCCAAGGCTATAGTGATGGAGCTGATCAGCTCACTGCGTCCGGAAGTGGATGCTGAGCTGTGTACAAAGGTGAGTTCGCTGTACACCTATATGTATCGGCGGCTCCTGGATGCGAATCTGGAGAAGTCGGCAGGGCCTGTGGATGAGGTGATCCAGCTGCTTGAGTATGAGCGGGAGACGTGGGAGATGCTGATGCAGCGTCTGACGTCCGAGGCTCGCGAGTTTGAGGCGATGGGCGGAGGGGCTCAGACGCCGGAAGTGATGGGCATGCTGGGCATCGCGGGCACGAGCGATGGTGAGGCGGAAGGGCCGACATCGTCGTTAAGCATCGAGGGATAAGCGGGCTGTGAGGTTTCTGACCCTCGTTTTCAGGGCCTGAAATGAGGTTGAAGACGCGGGGACAGGTTGCGCTTGAGGGTTGGGCGACCTCGCGCCGATATTTCCTTTAATGGATCCAGTCGGGCAATCAATCGCGAGTTCAGTCGCTGGCGTGGAGCAGGCAGAGCGGAACGTCTCGAAAGAGGCGAAGCGGAAGGAGCGCGCGCCGTCGCTGAGCGATGTGAAACGGCGCGGGGACGAGGTGGAGCTTGCTGACGCCGTGGATGCGTCGCGCGATCCGAAGGGGAACGATCAGGAAGAGGCGCACGAGGATCGACAGGAGAGTGGGCATTACGATGCGCACGGGAGGGTCAGGCCGGGCGGTGGACCTGAGCTTGACGTGGCGGGTTGAGGGCGGGTCAGCGGCGCGAACGATTGTTCAGTTGCCGGCGGTAGTCGATCGCGAATGGGTTTTGGGGGTCCAAGCGGTTGAGTTTTTCAAGCATCGCAGGCAGGCGCGGGTCGGTTGAGTTTTTCTTGGCGATGCGCACGATTTCAAGCACAAGTGGTTTGGATTCAAAGATGGCGTCTGCGCGCGCACGGAACTGATCTGCGCCAGCGGGCAGATCGTTGACGAAAAAATCAGCAGGATTTTGGCGAAGGTCTATCAAGCCCGATGCGACATCGAGAGAAACATCCTGAATCAGCTCCCGCGGGAGCTGGGCTTCGAGAAGGTTGAGATCATCGGTGCTGATGCGGGCGCCCTCCATGAGGGGCGCGAGGGCGTCGGCGTTGGCGATGAAGAGGCCGGTGAGATCGGCGGGTTGGAGAATGTTCAGCCGGCGGAGCTCTGCGCGCACGGGAGGGGGGGACATGGAGGCTTGGATTGAAGAGAGCGTCGGTGGGGTTTCGTTGTAGCCGACGAGGTAGTAGTCGCCACTTGCGCGGGCGGGGCTGTCCCAGAGCTGCATGTTCGGGAAGACGTCGTGGAAGGTGGCGATGAGCGTGCGCACGTTTGCGAGCGAAACAGAGTAGCCCTCGAACCAGATGCAGACGACGCCGCCGGGCTTGAGGCGATCGCGCATTTGGATGAAGGCATCGCGTGTGAAGAGCGCAGAGGCGCCGACCATCCAGGGGTTGCTGGGCTGGGAGATGATGACGTCGTAGCTTTTGTCTGAGAGGGCAAGGTGGAGGCGGCCGTCGCCGATGATCATGTTGGTGCGCGGATTGTCGAGGGCTGGCGCGAGGTTGAAGAACTTGCGGGCAGCATCGCGGACAGCGGTGGATATTTCGACAACGTCCAGGCTTTGAATCGCTGAGTGTGAGAGCGCGGAGGTGAGTGTGTTGCCGGCGCCGAGCCCGATGATGAGCACGTCGTCGGGGGCGTTGTGCATGAGCAGGGGGATGTGGGCGAGCATGGACTGTGTGGGGGAGAAGGCGGAGGCTTCGGTCTTGCCGCCGACGTGGAGCGTGCGTTTGGCGCCCTGATCGACGACGGTGACAGTGGTTGCGATGCCTTCTTCGTAATGGATGGGTTTGTTGAACTGCTCGAGATAATCGTTGAGTGTGACGCCGCGCTGGTCAGCGTATTCAAGCAGTTTCGGACCAGTGAGATAGGGGGCGCTGGTTGTGTGGGCGGTGTTCCAACTGGGAATGGTGAATGCGATAGCTGTAGGCATCGCGATGGTGATAAGCGCTGCAAGCGCACGGACGGGTTGGATGGTCCAGCGTGAAAAGAGGATGAAGGCGCCCGCGACGAGGGCGTTGAGCGCGACGGCGTAGGCGATGGCTCCCTGCATGCCGACAGCGGGGACGAGAAGGAAGCCTGCGACGAAGGCGCCGGCGATCGTGCCGACGGTGTTTGAGGCGTAGGCGCGACCAACGATGGCGCCGACGTGCCCGCGCGTTGAAGCGGCGAGTTGTTTGCAGACAAGCGGAAGCATGCCGCCCATGAGGAAAGTTGGCGCCAGGATGAGGACGAAGATGGCGCCGAACTCAGCAAACTGGAGACGGGCGAAGGATGTGTGGTTTTCAGCGACAATAGAGGCGACGCGAAGAGGCATGGCGCCGAGCGCGGGGATGATGATGGCGCTGATGAGGGCGATGCCGAACTGGGACGCGATGAGGAGTGGGAGAGTGAGGCCGCGCCGATCGCCGAGGCGGCCGAGCACGGCGGCGCCGAGCGCGAGGCCGAGTATGAAGGCGCCGACGATGATGGTGAAGGCGTATGTGGCTGATCCGATGGAGAGGGAGAAGATGCGCGTCCAGGCGACTTGATAGATCATCGCTGCGAAACCGCTGATGCCGAAGCCGAACAGAAGAACAGCGGGGGGGATGGCGGCGGGCTTGGTGAGTGCGGCGCTTTGTGGTTTTGCTTCGGGCGTGTCGGCGCTTTGCGCGATGTGGGTGCGTTTCGCTGTGCGCGAGAGCGCGATGCCGCCGACGCCGGTGGCGAGACTGATGGTGACAGCGATGAGATTTGTTGTCGAGACGCCGAGCGTTGGGAGGAAGGCGAGGCCGGCGATCATGCAGCCTGTGAACGCGCCGATGGTGTTGACGCCGTACGCCACGCCGACCATTCGTGAAACATTGGAGCGGCGGCGGGTGAGATACTCAGCGACGATCGGGAGGGTTGCGCCCATGAGTGTGACGGGGACGATGAGCACAGCGCCGGCGATGAGGAACTGGAAGATGCTGAAGGTCCAGAGTGAACCCATGTTCGAGCGGTAGACAGCCGCCATGATGGGTTGGATGGCGTCGATGAGGAAGGGGACAGCGAGGCAGTAAAGACCGATGATGATTTCGAGGACGCCGTAGGTGAGCACATGGTTCTTGATGCGCCCCGCGAAGCGGCCGCCGACATAGCTGCCGAGCGCGAGCCCGCCCATGAAGACAGTGAGGATGGTGGCGAGTGAGTAGGCGGTGTTGCCCATCTGGAGGACGAGGAGCCTGTTCCAGAGAACTTCGTACATGAGGCCGGCGAGGCCGGAGAAGAAGAAGAGTGCGCAGAGGATGACGGGCTCAAAGCGCGGGCTGGCAGGGAGCGGGTTGGAACTTTGGCTCGTCATTGGTGGGATGGTAGCGAGGGCGCCGCAGTGTGTGCGATTGAGCGAGGGGGGTGGTGTCACGGAGCCTTGGAAAATAGTGAGAAAAGAGGACAAATCAGCAGTGCGCAAAAAACTTGCCGTTAGCGTAGATCAGGCCGTGATCGGTGAACGGCCACCATCGACCGCGTGAGTACTGCGGAGTGTTTGCGTTGAAGGCCTCATGGTAAAACACGAAGTCTTCCAAGCCGAACCAGAGTTCGAATGCAATGATGGGGAGGATGATCCACAGCGCCCAGATGGCGTAGGGGATGAGCCGATACTGTCGATCAATATGTTGTGTCGTAAGCCATGCGACGAGCAGCACTGGGAGCAATGTGAGGAAAAGATACAACCAGGACAGAGGGTCCGGGCCGAATGACTGCGCTCGCCCGAGAGTCGCACCGAAGCTGAATAGACACCCCGGAATTGAAGCATATATGCCGAAGAGGATGAGCCAAACAGCGGATCGATTCTTGATGATCGCTCTGTAATCAAACATCGTGAAACTTTAATCTCTTGTGGACGGGCAGGCGTTTTGGTCGATGCGCCAGTGGGCTTCGCCGGCGTTGGGTTTTATTTGGGCGGCGGGGAGTTGACTGGTTGTGTGTTGGTTGTTCGAGGCGTCTTCGATTTGTCGGACAGCGTCGCGCAGTCGCTCGCCCACAGCGAGGATGATGATGAGCCGGGCGGCATTGAATGTGGAGATGCTTAAGGAGACGGTTCGCTCGTTGGGGTCGGCGGCGTTGTGAAGACTGACGAGGGTGTTTGGGTCGGTGTTTTTTTGCGATGCGAGTGTGTTGGGCAGGCCGCCGAGACTGGCGTCTTCATTGAGCGCGACGATGATGCAGTCGGGGCGATCGTGGCCTTTTTCGCGCCACGCGAGGGCTTCGCGCATTTCATTGGTGTAGATGCGGGCGATGTTGGGATCGTCGATGGGCATGGGGTGGGTTTGCGTTTCGGGGATGCCGGAATGTTCGACGATGGTTTCGTGGATGCCATCGAAGAGGCGATCGTTTGACCCCGGGCGGATGTGTTCGTGCGCTTGCCAGAGGTGGGTGCGGGTCCAGGGGATGGCGCGGTAGGTGGGGTCATACATGAGGCGCATGTAGAGCGGGGAGAGGATGGGGCCCGCGCCGAGCGCGAGGTGGAAGTCCCCGAGCGCACGGACGCAGTTGATGGAGTGGGTGAGGAGGAGTGTCGCGGCTTCATCGATGACTTCATCAGCGGACTCGGAGACGATGACGGCGCCGGGGAGGTTCGGTGTGCGCGGTGATGGTGCGAGGTTGTAGCTGGATTTCGAGTCGTTGTGTTCTTGTGGTGATCCGGGCACGCGGATTCCTGTATTCGTCGCTAGGCCGCGGTCGAAGCGAAGGCGGCGGCGGTGTGATCTTCAGCGAGATAACGATCGAGCGCAGCGTAAACATCTGCCGGAGTTTGCGCCAGGCGGACGGTTTCTTTAAAAGGCTTGCATGGGCCAAGGCGTTTGGCGAACCAGGAAATGCGGCGGCGGATGTGCGTCATGGCGTAGTGCTCGTTGCGATATTCGAGCATGAGATCAAAATAGCGTCGGATGATTTTAATTTTTTCAAGGTGTGTTGGTTCAGCCGGGGCAGGGGCGTCGGATTGGGCGGCCCAGCAGTCGCGGAAGATCCATGGGGCAGCGAAGGCGCCGCGTCCGATCATGACGCCGTCGCAGCCCGTCTCGCGGAGCATGTTCATGCAGGCGGCGGGGGAGGTGACATCGCCGTTGCCGATGATGGGGATGCGCTCGACGGACTCAACAACACGGGCGATGCCGTCAAGACGGACGTCGCCTTTGAATCGCTGCTCGGTTGTTCTGCCGTGAACAGTGATCGCTGCGACGCCGATTTGCTCAAGATCACGGGCGAGGCCGGGGGCGATGATTCGGCTGTCATCCCAGCCGAGGCGCAGCTTTGCTGTGACCGGGACGCGACCGAGTGACGCGCGATCGACAGCAGCGACAACGCGCTCGGTGAGGCGTACGGTCTTCAGCGCGTCGCAGAGCAGGAGTGAGCCGCCGTTCTTTTTGGCGACCTTGTCAACGGGGCAGCCCATGTTGATGTCGATGACATCGGCGCCATGATCGACGGCCCATTGAGCGCCGGCGGAGAGGATGTCGGGGTCGCAGCCGTAAAGCTGCATGCAGATGGGGGAGTCGAGCTCGTTGGTCTGGGCGAGGTCGATGCTGCGCGCTGTTTCCTTGAGCAAGCCGTGGGGGCTGAGGAGGTCTGTACACGCGAGGCCCACGCCGCCGAGCGAGCGTGTGACGATGCGGAAGGCGAGATCGCAGTAGTTGGCGACGGGCGCGAGGAGGAGGTTGGTGTCCAGCTCAACGGGTCCGATTGTGAGGGGGGAAGCGATCATCACAGGTTGATTCTATGAGGCGTTCGCGGGGGGCGGCAGGTAGGTGTGGGCGACGATGTAGATTTCGCGCGACGAGTCCCGGCTGGCTTTGGGCTTGAAGCCTTTGGTGCGTTTGAAGAGGGCCGCTGTCTGTTTGAGGAGGTCGGGGTAGGCTTCGCCCTCGAAGACCTTCATCGTGAGGTGGCCGCCGGGGCGGAGGAGGGCGGGGGCGATTTTCAGGATGGCATGGCAGAGTTCGATGGAGTTGAAGTGATCCGCCAAGCCGCCGGCGTCGCCGCTGGTTTTGGGCGCCATGTCGGAGAGGATGCAATCGAAAAGTTTGGGGGGCGTTTCGGGGGCGGGCGAGGCGGCGTCGAGGAGGTCGGCGGGGTCAGTGTGGCGGATATCGCCTTCGAGGACGGTGACATTCGGACTGAAGGCAGGCCGGACGCGTTCGAGATCAATCCCAACCACCCGGCCTGAGGGGGTGACGATTTCAGCAGCGACCTGGAGCCAGGAACCGGGGGCGCAGCCGAGATCGAGGACGCGATCACCCTTGCGGATCAGACGTTTGGCGTCGTTGATCTCCTTGAGTTTGTAGGCGGAGCGGGCGAGATAGCCCTCAGATTTGGCTTGCTTGAAGTAGTGATCGTGGAGTTGCCTGCGGGCCATGGGGTGATCTTATGGCGGGAGCGAGGGAGCTGGGGAGGTGTTCCGGCATCTGCCGGTCGAGGCAGGCGAGTCGGGAGGACGGGGGAAGAGGTGTTTGCATGGCCCAGGCGCCGGGCTTGACCCGCAGCCGGCATGCGGTAGCCTTTGAGATCGGTCGTTCGGCGGTAGACTGCGAATGATTGAGAGAGAAGGAAAAATGGGGCCGTAGCTCAGTTGGGAGAGCGCTTGCATGGCATGCAAGAGGTCGTCGGTTCGATCCCGATCGGCTCCACTTTGTGACTTGAGATTTTTCAAGGACATACGGCATTGTTAGTCTTTGGAAATAGCCATGCAAAGGATGCTGTTTCACCCGCTTTCGCGGAGAGAGGCTGCCGTCAGCATGGCTCGCAAAAACAACTCGATACCCATTCTCAGACATCACAAGGCGCGCAACGCCGCACATGTGCGCGTCGAAGGCACAGAAATACACTTCGGCCCCTGGGACGATCCTGAAACCAAACGAGCCTACGAATTGTGGCTCTCTCGATATCTCGCTTGCGGACGCCGCATCAGCTCCGGCACGCCTTCGCGACGCAATACACCGACGAGACGACGGTGGAGAAGGCTCGCATCCAGCTCGGCCACAGCCAGCTCAAAACAACCCAGGGCTATCTCTCACCGGAGCTCTGGCGATTGATTCCAGATGCAGCGGAGAGATTTTGATTGATTCCAGATTTGTTTGGTTTATGATCGGGTCTGGAGGAGAGCCGATCAGTGTCATTAACCACGCTTTGGGTGGACATGGACGCCTATTTTGCGTCCGCAGAGCAGCATTTACAGCCGGCGCTGAGAGGGCGCCCCGTGGGTGTGGTTCCGGTCTACACCAGCGCGGGGAAGCCTGCGGCGACTTCCTGCTGCATCGCTTTTTCCTATGAGGCTCGGCCGTTTGGCGTGAAGACGGGCACGGTTGTCGCCAAGGCCCGGCAGCTCTGTCCATCCATCCGTTTTGTTCACGCTCGGCCCGCGGAGTATGTGCGCCTGCACCATGCCATCCTCGACGCGACCGACACGGTGATCCCTGTCGATCAGGTCTACTCGATTGATGAGTTTGCATGCCGCCTCATGGGGCGCGAGAAAGACCCCGTGCATGCTGCCCAGCTCGGCCTCACCATCAAGAAGGTGATGCGCGAGCAATTCAGCGATGCGCTCACCTGCTCGATCGGCATTGCGCCCAACCGGCTGCTCGCCAAGGTCGCCGGCGATCAGCGCAAGCCCGACGGGCTGAATGTGATTGAGTCCAACATGCTGCCTGAGTGCCTCTTTGATCTCGCGCTCGATGACTGGCCGGGGATCAGTCGGGGCATGTCAGCGCGCTTTGCCCGTCACGGCGTGACGACGACCGAGCAGATGTACGGCCTCTCTGAATCTGAGATGAGCGATGTGTTTGAGTCTGTTGATGGTTCGCGTTGGTGGATGCTGATCCGCGGCTTTGACCTGCCGGACAAGAAGACGGTGCGGCGCACGCTCGGGCATCAGCATGTGCTGCCGCCGGTGAAACGATCGCCGGAGGAGGCGCGGCGCGTTGTTGTACGATTGCTCGCCAAGGCGGCGCAGCGACTGCGGCGCGAGGGGTATCGCGCCAGTGAACTCATCTGCAGCGCAACCCTCTTTCCCGAGGGAAAATGGGCCAGGCGCTCGATCCTGCCACCGACGAACTCGACGCGCGTCTTTCTGATGGCGATGGCCGAGCAGTGGCGCACCGCCCCGGATGCAAGATTCTTCATCGTCTCTGTCACGCTTCAGCGGCTGACACCGCTTTCCTTTGCGCCGGAGCCGCTCTTTGCCGGCGAGAAGGCGGAGGAACGGCTCGACCGCGCCATCGATCGCATCAATGGGCGATTCGGCTATGCGGCCATTCACCCGGCCTCAGCGGACACCGCCTCAGCCCCCATGCGTATTGCGTTTTCGAGCATCCCTGATCTCGAAGCCCCAGACCTACACGCTTGACGGATAGACTGAAACCATGTGCGGACGCTTCACACACAAATACACCTGGCGGGAGGTCTATGAGTTTCACGAGGGAATCTCACATCGCTTTCCTGATGAAGACCCGGCGCCCAACTACAACGCGCCTCCGATGGCGCATGTCCCTGTGCTCTGTTTCGATGAGAGCGGGCCGTATGGAACGATGATGCGCTGGTCGCTGGTGCCCGGCTGGTCGAAGACGCCTGATACCAAATACTCCACGTTCAACGCGCGAAGCGAAGACGCTGCGACGAAGCCGACGTTTCGTTCAGCGTTCAAGCGGCGCCGCTGCATTATTCCGGCGAGCGGGTTCTATGAGTGGAAGAAGCTGAAGGACGGCTCGAAGCAGCCCTACTACATCACCCGAGCAGATGACGATCTACTCTACTTCGCCGGCCTCTGGGAGTGCTGGCAGGATGAGCTGATCACCTGCACGATTCTCACCACCACACCCAACGCTGAGATGACCGCGCTGCATCATCGGATGCCGTGCATTCTGGAGCGCGAGCAGGCGGAGGCATGGTGCGACCCGGAGCTCAACGATGTTGAGCGGATTCAGGAGTTTCTCAAACCGGCGGCAGACGGACTACTAACGATGCATGTAGTCGAAAAGCGAATTGGGAACGTTCAGAATAACGACGCGAGACTAATCGAAATGTGTCACCCTGCAATCACAAGATCGACCGATCAAGACTAGCTCTGGCTTGCGAGCCCCTGGCGCTGGATTTCGTCGATCGGAAACCACGAATTGTTGCGAAACAAAACTTCGTTCATAAGCTCTTCTAATCCGGACAGAGTCACAAACTCGATGTGCGACAGCGTAGCGCTCATGCTTCCCATGTTGTTGTAGCCGCAGGCACACCCAACAAAATAACTACATCGCTTAACCTGCCTGGGCTCGGAAACCTTTTCTCCGCTGGCTTCATAATTGACCTGCCAAAGCAATCCATCTGGAACCACTAAGACAGGAAGCACCAGAGACAAAAACGGACGTCCATGCCGTTTTCCTTCAATCGCAGCGGAATCAATCAAATCTGCTGCAGAGGAGAGCGCCTGAGCCCACTTTCCATACACATCGCTATCACTCCCAGATATGGAGTCATCCTTCTTCTTAAAGACCTGGACGCAACTTTTACCGACTAGCTGCGCTGTGCCGTACTCGGTGAACGGAGGGCCAACTCGGTAGGCATGAGCATTACTCGAATCAAGGAAGTCCAACATCTTTGTTGGGTCCATGACACCCATGCCAGAATCCACAGGATCAGGATCAACAGAGAGAATCAATTCGTGATAACTCTCGTCGCAGGATCGCGGAACACACATGACCAACAGTGGGTGAGTTTCGGAAATCTGCTTGCATTCAATTGCGCATTTGACACCAATGGCTCCGTGTTCCTTCTGTGCGCGAATGTCAAACTCGCGGTTTTTCTTCGTCAGTGGATCAGTATAAGAACCACCGTGCTGACACAAGAATCCAAGCTTATTCATTCTCTCAAGACAGCGAAGCTCGAATGCAAAATCGGATACATCATCAAGGTACTCCGATAGCTCCGCAACGCCGATTTGGCTTTCATTATTATCTGCCAATGCAACTCCCTCTTGAAAATTCAAGATGCCTACCCTACTAAACAATAAGTACATACTCAAATGATCGATCGCTGCAATTATCCCGTCACGACGCTCGTGAAGCTGCGCAGTGATGCCAGGTATGGAGACCTCGCCCGCGTCATGCGCACGCGCCACTGATATTCGCGCGTGTTGACGATGTGCTCGCCGAACGCAGGAACTTCGATCCACGGCCCAAGGTTGCCCTGCCCGATCAGCTCGCCCGCGGGAGTCGTGCGAATCTCATAGACACGCCGCACAGCGTTATAGATTGTAAACTTGCCGTCGCGCGACGCATACGTCGCCAATTTCCCATTCGTGGAAAATTGCCGATCGTGTGGTGAGCAGCAGGACATTCGTTTTACTACAGCTAGCCAATAGAATGCGCTCATCAAAACGAGCAGCACAACACTCGTAGTTGCCAGAGTTCTCACAAGGCGGTTGCCATGAGGATGCGTCATCTTTGATGACCGCGAATCGCACTGCGTTTATTGCCGTCGCTTTTCGCGCGGTTTACTTATCGCTCGATCCGCTGACGCTGTCTTTATTACCCAACTTCGCGTTTCTGAAACATGATGACGCTGAGCGCGAGCAGGCCGGTCACCTGGACGCCGGTGTAGAGGGCTGCGAGGCCGACGTATTCGCCGGGGATTGGGTGGTTTTGTGTGATGGCGTCGACGAGCCAGTAGAACTGAATGTTGGGCACCACTGTCCATACGGCCCACGCGACCGGGTTGACCTCGGTCGGCGTGAAGAAGACGTATTCGCCGGCGGTTGGCGGGCGTTTGGGCGTGTAGTTGGCGATGTTCACGATCACACATTCGCGGTCTTCGGATGAATAACTCTTCACAACAAGCGCGGGGTCGATGTCGGGATCAAAGGGCGCGTCGGGATTGGCGACATCGCCTAAGAAGGTTTCCTGTGCGGGTGTCGCCATCCGAAGTCCATCGGGTGTGACGGCGTAATAGATCGGCGCGCCGGGATCGATCAGCTCGCTGGCGCGTGTGTCGAAGGTGAGTTTCCATTCGTCGCCGGCGTCTGAAAGATCACCATCGACATCACGGATGATCTCCGTCGTCTCAATCTGGGCGACCATCTGGTTGTGGAAGGCGCGCTGGCCGAAAAAATGGTTTGAGAGCAAGCCGAGCATAAATGCTCCGGCGCAGACCGCGATGGTCATGACCTGTCCGAGGCGCGTTGAAGCGGTGACAGCGATGGCCGAGAGCAGCGGGACCGCCATCAGCAGGCAGATCGATGCGAGCATGATCTGCGGTTTGAGGCGCTCCACGAAGGTCTCGGCGCCCTCTTCCGTTCCGATCTGAAGAAGCTCCCAGTTCTTGCCGACCAGCAGCAGCCCGAGCCAGGCGAGAACCACGGCCGGGGCGAGGATGGTGACGGCTGTCGATGAAAAAACCCATCCGTAGAAAAAGTTGCCCCAGATGCCGACGCCGATTGAGAGCAGGACGGCGAGCCCAGCGAAGAGGAGGACGGGGAAATCGATGTGATCCCGAGAGGTCGAAAGCACCTGGTGGCGGAGCGCGAACTGGAGGAAGGCGAGGAGGACGATCGTCGCGATGACCATCGCCGCGGTGACGCCGACGTACTTGCCGAGAATGAAAATTGGACGGCTGACGGGCTTGGCGATGACTGTGAGGGCGGTTTTGTCCTCGATCTCCCTGGCGAGGACAGCGGTCGCGATGAAGGCGGCGAGGAGCGTCGCGACGACGAAGACGGTCGCCATTCCGACATCGAGGAGCAGCTTGTTGTCGCCGGTCACTTCGGACGAATCAGAGTACCCCAGCGAGTAGGTCGCCAGGAGCGTGTTGAAGATCTGCAGGATCGCTCCTGCCATCAGCAGCACGAAGAAGATCGGCTGGCGGATGCTTTCCAGAAAGGTATTGCGGGCGATGGCGATGGTCTGACCAAACATGGAGGCCCTTACTGTACGCCCGCGGAGACGGGTCGGCATGGCGGTGAGGCGGCGCAGAGTGGCTTTTTATTAATTGACGGACGGCGGGCGCCTCGTCAAATCGGATTGTGCAAAAACTTACGCCCTCGCGCGAACCCCCGCTTGCCGGCGGCGTATCACGGCGGGGTCGGGATGCGCGCAGGCAGGCTTTTGAGATATGGATTCTGCCCTCGCTGCATCGTGATCCCGCAGATTGACCCCCCGCGCCGGTGGACATCGGGACGCCCACAGCGACAATACGATCTTCCCTCACCGCTCCGGGCTCACCGGGCCACTCCTCGACTTTCCTGAACCTGCGAGATGCGATGAAAGCAGATCCCCAAGCCTACCGCAGCGCCGTGGTCACCAGCTTCGCCGGATTCCTGGTGCAGCTGACGCTGGCGATTGTCATTCTCATCTACGCAGCGATCGCCAAGGATGAAGTCGCTGAAACCATCTTCTACTTCTTGCTCGCGGGCCTGCCGATCTGGGTGAGCCTGATGCTGGTCTTTCATCAGCACCGTCTTGAGCGGCGTGAGGCGATCGAGGCGGAGATGTACGCTGAATCCAGCGCGGCGCAGGCGTCGGTCTTCGAGGGGATTGACAACGATCTCCGGGTCGCCGCCAAACGTCTGGCGTGGATGCACAAGGCGCTGTTGCCTTTCGTAAGCGTGCTTGTCGGAGGCCTGCTGATTGGCATCGGCCTGTGGCGCTTTGAGTACCTCGCTCCGGCGGACTTCGACAATTTTCAGCCGCGCACGGGGTGGGCGGTTTCGATCGGGCTGACGCTCGCGGTCGTCGGATTTATCTTTGCGCGATTCATCGCCGGCATGGGCAAGCAGGAGATCTGGTCGCACTTGCGGGCAGGGGCAGCTTCGATGGCGGGGACTTCCCTCGTCGGGCTTGCATTGGCGCTGGCGCACGGCGCGTGGTATGTAGACAAGCCGGGGCTGTTTCGCATTCTTCATGCCGTGATTCCGGCCATTATGATTGTGCTTGGCGCTGAGGTTTTCCTCAACTTCGTGCTGAATGCGTACCGCCCACGTCATCTCGGCGAATCCCCTCGGCCGGCCTTTGAGTCGCGCATTCTCGGATTTATGGCGGCCCCTGATCGCATTGTCGAGTCCATAAATGACGCAATCAACTATCAACTCGGCTTTGATGTCACATCCACATGGTTCTACCAGCTTCTGCAAAAACGCCTGATCGGCTTGGCGGCGCTGGGCGTGCTGCTGCTGTATCTGCTGACATGCGTCGCGGTGGTGCGACCGACTGAGCGCGCGCTTGTGCTGCAATCTGGCCGGCTGGTGCGTGAGGTGGATTCGGGGATCGTCTTTAAGGCGCCGTGGCCGTTCCAGACTGTCGAGAAGCATCCCGCACGCGCTGTCCGCCAGATTCAGGTCGGCGAGATGCTTTCCCAGAATACAGATGAAGCGATTCTCTGGACCAATCGGCACGCGACGCGCGAGATGTTCCTGCTGGTTCAACCAACCCCGACGGGGCGCACGACCGAAGCAGCTGTGACCAACGATATGGCGCTCCTCGCGGTCGAGCTGGTGGTTCAGTTCGCGGTGGCGGATCTTTCCAAGTTCCAAATGCTCGCCGCTGACGGCGTCGCCTGGCGCGATGAGATGCGCCTTGACTTGCTGCGCACGGTGGCGTCGCGCGAGTTGATGTTAAGCGCCGCGACAATGACAGTCGATGACATTCTCGGTAGTTCGCGCGGCGAACTGTCAGAGCTGCTTGCAGGATCAATCCGCGATGCTTTCAATCGACTTGACGCCGGCGTCGATGTCCTCTTCGTCGGTGTCGCCGGCGCTCATCCGCCTCAGCAGGAATCGGTCGCCCTCAGCTTTGAGCAGGTCGTCGCCGCGGAGCAGCGCCGCGAGTCATACATCGAACTTGCCGAAGCTGTGGCGCTGCGCACGCTCGCCAATGCCGCGGGGGATGTTGAACTTGCGCGCAGCATTGTTGTCGAGCTCGATCAGTACGAATCTCTCAAAGACACCGGCGCTAGTGAAGACGAGATCATTCAGCAGGAGCTCGCGATCGAATCTCTCCTCGCTCAGGCAGGTGGGGATGCTGGGGCGATCATCATGGAAGCCCGCGCTGAACGCTGGAGTCGACATATGGGCGCTCGGGCCCGCTCGCTGCGTCACCTTGGGCAGGCCGCGATGTTCCGGGCCGCCCCCGAAGTGTATATGGCCCAGCGTTATATCGACACGCTGATCGAGTCTGTGGAGCGTTCACGACTCGTTATTTCAGCTTTCAAGGATCCCTACATCATCTGGGACGTGACAGATAGCCAGTCCAGCTTCAACGCCTTTGAAGCCACGACCAATACTCAGGAGTAATCCAGTGCGACGTGTCTTATTGCTCTTTGTCGCTGTTGTTATTTTCATAGTCTTCGTGCTCTTTTCTGTGACGTATACGGTGCGATTCACGGAAGAGGCTGTCTTGTCTACGTTCGGCAAAGCTTCTGCGGAGAGCGTGCAAAGCGAACCGGGACTCAAATGGCGCTGGCCAGCGCCGATCCAGTCCGTCACCAGCTACGACACGCGCACCCGCCTGCTGAAGACCCCCAGCGAGACTCAACAGACGGCGGACAACCAGCAGATCATTATCGAAGCCTTCATCACATGGCGCGTCGCTGACCCGCTTGTCTTCTATCAAAGGTTCAGTGGGGAAGGCTCCGAAGCGCGTCGGCATTACGCCGCCGCCGAAGGCGCTCTGCGCTCTCAGCTTCGCAGCGCGCTCTCGGAAGTCTCACGTTTCCGCGTCGGTGAGTTGCTTTCATCGGCGTCCGGTGGCTCCCGCCTTGCTGAGCTTGAGAAAGCAGTGCTCGATCGGATGATTAGTCAATCAGCAGACAACGCCGGCAGTTTGGTGAGCGAGTGGGGGGTCAAGGTTGAGTTGGCGGGGATTGGCCGGATTGTCCTGCCCGAGGAAACCACGAAAGATGTATTTGCTCGCATGAAAGCCACGCGCGAGCGTCTGGCAGCCGCCGCTGAAGGACAGGGTGAAGCTGTCGCCAGCACGATCATGACGAAGGCGCGGACCGATTCCAACCGAATCCTTGACTTCGCGGAGCAGCGTGCGGAGCGAATTCGCAATCGAGGCGAGAGGGAGGCTGCCCAGTACATCGCGACGCTCAACACTGACCCGGACCTTGCGATTTTCAACTCGCAGATAGATCTGCTTCGCAACCTGTGGACCAAGAACACCACCCTGATTCTTTCCACCGATATGAGAGGTCTGACCGTCTTCAATCCCAATCTTCTTGACACTCTTGATCCGGAAACGGGCCTCCCGCCCTTCTCCGGTGATGGTGGTGTGGAAAGTAATGACGACGATGACTCCCGCGCCGCTGCTTCAGATGAAAAGCGTGATCGCCGGGCGCTTGGCGGAGGGCGCCCATGAGCGATCCATTCAAGGAAGAGACTTCGACGTCCGCGTTCTCGGGCAGCTCCCCGGGGTATGAGAGTGAAGAGACGCTGATGGATCCTGCCCATCAGTCGTTGGCGGAGGCGTTGAACATCACGTTCAAGCTTCTCGTTGTCGTCATGCTTGTGCTCGTGGCGCTTTTCGTCATGAGCGGCTTTCGTCAGGTCAAGGAATCACAGCGCGGCATCAAAGTCACGCTTGGTCGAGTGGTGGAAAGCGACGTCGCGCCGGGGTGGACGTTCGTGGCGCCGTTTCCCGTCGGTGAACTCCTCCTCATCGAAACCGGCACGAAACAGATCGAGCTTAAAGAAGAGTTCGGCCCCGCGGCGGTGTCCGGCCAAGGCATTGAAAATGCTACAAAATCCATGCATACGCTCAACCCGGAGGATGCGAGCTCCGTCGTCACCGCCGACCTCAACCTCGCTCACACCTGGTGGGGCGTCGTGTGGACACGCAATGACGTTGAAGCCAACAGGCAGAATATTCACGAGGAGTTTGAAGATGAGATCGTTCGCACCGCAGTTGAGCGCGGCGTTGTGCATGCGATGGCGAACATCACCATCGATCAGCTTCTCAAGCAGGGAGTCGCGGGAGCCACCGGCGGAGGCGAAAGTTCAATTACGGTCAATGTGCGAAATCTCGCTCAGGAAACGCTCGACGCTTTAGAAGCTGGAATACGCATTGAATCTATTAGCTTGATTGGTAAGTCTCCTCCCGGGAGGCTTAAGGAGGACTTTGCCCGCGTCACCAAGGCAGAAGCAGGCGCGGCAAAATCTCTTGAAGACGCGCAAAAGGAGGCGCGGACGCAGCTAAACGCCACCGCCGGCGACGCCCACGCCGCTCTGCTCACCCTAATCGATGAATACGGGCAGGCGATTGAGCTTGAAGATGAAGCTCGCGCCGAGCAGTTGCTCGACACCATCGACACCGTGCTTGAAGGTGAGCCGTACGAGTTTGAGGGCAGAACTGTCGTTGTCGCAGGATGGGTCACCGATGTGATCGAATCAGCAAAGTCCTATCGCACCAACGTCGTCGCCTCGGCGCGGGCTCGCGAGCAGAGCTTTCTTACGAAACTCGCTCAGTTCAGAGCGCTCGACCCTGCAGTCTATGTTGCTCGCGAATGGAGCCCCGCCTTCCAGGATTTTCGTCTCAATGGAGGTGTTGAGGTTGTGCTTGTTCCGAGCGGAACGGATCCCGTGGAGATCATCCTCAGCTCTGATCCGGATATCGGCAAGGAGAAGGAGCAGGCTCGCAACAGGGGAGAAATTTCTAAGAGCATGGAGCGATCATACGGCGCTGTCGATGACGCCTACCGCGATCGTAAGGGCATCGAACGCGAGCGCGAGCGCGAGAAGCGCCGACGTCAAAATAGCGGCGGCTGATCATTCGCTGTCACCAACTTATTCGGAGAGCAACTACGCATGGCCGAGTCTTCTGCGCAACGCATCACCAGCGCCGTCCCCGTCGTTGCGGCTCAGGGGCTGACCAAGGTCTTCCGCGACTTCTGGATGCGCCCCCATGTGCGCGCCGTCGACGGGCTCGACTTGCAGATCGAGAACGGCGAGATCTTCGGCCTGCTCGGGCCGAACGGATCGGGAAAGTCCACCACAATCAAGCTCATGCTTGGGTTGCTTCACAAGACAGGCGGCCGCCTTGCTGTCTTCGGCAAGGATCCAACCGATGTCGGCATCAAACGTCGCCTTGGCGTTTTGCCCGAAGAGTCCTACCTGTACCCATTTCTGAATGCGACCGAGACGCTCGACTATTACGGGAAGCTTTTTCAGCTTGATTATAAGATCCGTCGCCGGCGCATCACGGAGCTGCTCGATATGGTCGGCCTCACTGCGGTGCAGCATAGGCAGATCAAGGAATACTCCAAGGGAATGCAGCGGCGCATTGGCATTGCTCAGGCGCTCATCAACGATCCTGAGTTTCTCATTCTCGATGAGCCAACCACGGGTCTCGACCCGATCGGCTCACGTCAGATTAAAGACCTCATCATCAGCCTCGGTCGGCGGGGCAAGACGATTCTGCTCTCCAGCCATCAACTTTCCGATGTTGAAGATTGCGTCGATCGGATGGCGATTCTCTACGGCGGCAAAAAACGCGCCGAGGGCACATGTGATGACTTGCTCACCGCGCGATCGCGCATGACTATCGAAACCGGCGCACTCGACGAAGAGACCATCAGCCAGATCGATCGCCTCATTCAGCAGCGCACCGGAGGCGCGATTGCGCGCGTCTCGAAACCGCGCCAGCGCCTTGAAGACCTCTTTGTTGACATCGTCGCCGACGCACAGAAGGATCGCTTGCAAACAGGCGGCGCGACCCACGGAGGCGCCACCGCGGCCTTCCTGCTTGGAACTGGCGACGGAGCAGCGACCAAAGCTGAGGGTGAAGAACTGATCGATCAGCTCATGTCCTCCGCAGCGTTGGAGCACGCTGACGGAGACACGACACACCATGAGGCCGCCACCCGCTCTGCCGCCGACTCAAGCTCCTTTGAGCCCACCGGCCCCGATGAATCAGTTATTGATCTGCTTGTCACCGAAGACCCGGAGCCAGTGCGCCCGGCTCCAGTCGCCAAGGCGCCGAGCACAGATTCTGCGCGTCCCAAGCCAAGAGCCGCCGATGTTGATCAGTCGATGATCGACTCGCTCTTGGGCGACGGCGCTAAAGAGAGTGACAAGTCGTGAGCCTGCGCGATCTGCCTCGGCGTCTTGATCGCGCGCAGCGCAGTTCGCAGTTCAAAGCGATCGCTATCGGTTTGATTCTGATTGTCGCTGCGTTTGTCATTGGAGCCACCGTTGTTCAACACTTCGCCAGCCCGGGCCCCGAGCCGGCCGGTCAGGTGATTGACCAGTCCGCCGGGGCTGATCGTGCGCCAGCCGATGCGAATGGTTCTCTTGAAACTGAACTTTCTGCTCCAACCGCGCGCGACGCAGAGCGCGTCGATCCACTTTCCGTGTCTTCGCTTGGGCGCGAACTCGGCTTCCGCGATCGCACACTCGCCATCTCCGTCGGCACGCTGGTCATTGCCGGGCTGGCGATTCTCGTCGTCTCACTGGGGCTCGGGCTCACCTATCTCGGGCTGATGTTGTCCGCCGTCACAATTGCGGCGCCGCTGTGGTACTTCGATCAAACCCGTTCAATGGGCCAGATCGTCGCCGCCGTCCTCACGCTCACCGCGAGTTTCACCATTTTGGGCAGAGCGATGCACGTTGTGCTCTCCGGCTCCAACGCCATCTTGGCAATCGCCAGGAATGTTCTGCACGAAGCGGTGCGCATGAAGATCAGCCTTGTCTTCATTGTCATCCTCATTCTCCTGCTCGCGATCCTTCCCGGCATTCTCGACGCCGACCAGCCGCTCCGTTATCGCATCCAATCGTTCCTTCAGTACGGTGTCAGCGGCGCGTTTTGGACGCTCGCGATCATGACGCTCTTTTTCTCCGCTGCAACAGTCGCTTTCGAGCAGCGCGACCGGGTGATCTGGCAAACTATCGCCAAACCCGTTCGTCACCATGACTATCTCATAGGCAAGTGGATCGGCGTGATGGCGCTCAATGCTGTCCTTCTCGCCGTCTGCGGCTCCGGCCTCTTCCTCTTCACTGAATATCTTCGCAGCACCCCCGCCCAGGGCGAAGTCCGCGCGCTCGTCAATCAGGACGGCTCGGGGAATCCAACCAATGATCGACTCCTTCTTCACTCCCAGGTGCTCGTCGCCCGCGCTGCTCGAGCGCCGGAGCCCCCCGATTGGGATATGGAGGCGATCGCCAAGTCCGTCGACGCCCAACTTGACGACTTCATCCGCGAGCACGGGGGCATCTCCAGAGAAAACCCCGAGGCCCGCGAAGCCTTCTCAGCTTTTATGACACAGGAATTAGAACGTCTTGATAAAGCCTGGCGCTCTGCTCCTCCGGGTCAGGGCAGCATGCCCTATGTCTTTACCGGGCTCGGTGACGCGAAGCGCGCCGGACGCCCCGTCACCATCCGCTACAAGTTCCACGCCGGCGGCGACGACCCCACCGCCCTATACAAGACAACTTTCCTCATCAACAACCAGCACGACTTCCTCGAAGAGGTTGCGCTCAACACCATGCTTTCGCTCACACTCAAAGCTGGCGCTATTCAGGATGACGGCACGATGGTCGTCCAGATTATTAATGGCAACATCTACACCGGGCAAGCCAACCGAATGCAACTCCGCTTTGATCACGGTGATCTGGAGGTTCTCTACGTAGTCGGTGGCTATGAGATGAATTTTTTCCGCGTCATGTTTGTGCTCTGGGTGAAGCTCGGGTTTATCGCAGCAGTTTCCATCGCTGCCGCAACGTTCTTGAGCTTTCCTGTCGCGTGCTTCCTGGCGATGCTGGCGCTCTTTGCTGGCGAAACCGCCGGCTATCTCATGCGCGCGCTCGACGACAGCTACCGACTTTATGATGGTGAGGGAAACTTTGACCTCGTCGCGCTGATCTTCCGTATTACCGCATTTCCGATCGCCTGGACCTTCCAAACCTACTCGGAGTTGAAGCCCGCTGCCGATCTCGTTGATGGGCGTCTGGTCAGTTGGGCGAGCGTCGGGAAGGCGCTGCTCGTTGTTGGCGCCTGGTCAGTCGCTTTACTTACTGCTGGCTGGTTCATCTTCCGCCGCCGAGAGCTTGCTACCTATTCGGGGCATTAGAATCATGCGCACAGACACACGCATCCAACTTGTTGCTGGCGCCCTTCTAGCCGGGTGTCTCGTCGCGAGCGCCATGCTCACACCCGCTGTCTCCGCCGTCGCTGGCAGGGCAGAGCTTGGCTACGCTGACCGCGCCGAAGAGAGCGATCCACCGGAGGTCGCCGTCGGCATCGCGCTGGGCGCTTTCCGCGGACTCTTCGTCAATATCCTTTGGGTTCGCGCCCAGGATCTCAAACGAGAAGGAAAGTTTTACGAATCCATCGAACTCTCTCGCACGATCACGCGCCTCCAGCCTCGTTTTCCGCGCGTGTGGGGTTTTCATGCCTGGAATATGGCGTACAACATCTCCGTCGCGACAAAAACACCACAAGAGCGTTGGCAGTGGGTGAAAGCCGGCATTGATCTTCTCGCCACCGAAGGCATTCCCAAGAATCCAAATGACATGCTCCTCCACAAAGAGCTTGGTTGGATATTCATACACAAAATCCAGGGTCAGTCCGACGACTCCAATCACTACTACAAAGAACAGTTCTCGCGCGAATGGACATTTTTGCTGGGCCCGCCTGCTCCGCGCGCTGGCACAGTTGAAGAATCCACCCGTCGCGCTGGCGCCCACCTTCGTCGCATCGCCGCCGCTCCGGACACCGAAGCTAAGCTTCTCCGTCGATTCCCGCGCGCAGAAGAGGTCGTTCAGCGTCTGCGCCAAGAAGTAGGCCTTGAACTTGACATGAGCCTGCTGGAACGCCACGAAATGGAGAATGCTCTTCGCATCACTCGCGCTCGCGAAGGCATCCAGATCGAGCTCGCCGAGGACCGACGCAGCCTTGGCTTTGATCGGCTCATCGAGGACTTCCAGACCGATCAGGAGCTCCTTCGGACGTACATCATGGTTCTTGATTTCGTACGCAAGCGCCAGATCACCAAGGAACGGGGCATGGATCTCGGCCTCATGATCGCCTACACCGAAGATCGCTACAAACGCCCGCTCGACTGGCGCCATCCCGCCACGCACGGGCTGTATTGGGCGACTCGCGGCGTCGATCGCGGCATGGGCCGCATTAACACTGACGACTTCGATGTCACCAACACCGATCGCCTCATCACACACGGCATTCAGGAAATATTCCGCTGGGGGACCATCTACCACGATCTCATCAACGGCACATACATTCAGACCATGGACCTCGATATGGCCGATGTCTACGAGGAACAGTTCAGAATCCTCGTTGAGCGCGCTCAGGAGCGAGGAGACGAGTTCGAAGCAAATACACGACCCTTCAAGCTTTTCAGCGCCGGCTATGAGAACTTTCTTACCGACCTCATTCGTATCTTCTACCGAATGGGCGATTTCGAACGCGCTCAGAGCTATTACTCCAAGCTGCGCAATCTGGAATTCCGGAATATCAACGAAGGTAGCTATACCGAGGAGCGGCTGAGCAAGCCTCTTGCTGAGTTTGTCCAGCTTGAGTTTGAAGAGCGCATCACCTCGCCGGACTATGCCGCTGGCGAGCTCTATGGCTCCCTCCAGGACGCATATCGTCGCGGCCTGCTCATGGGAGACATGGATGTCTTCAAGCAAAGCTTTGAGTACGCCCAGAAGGTTCACAGACATTACACCAGCGAGCAACTGCGCCGAACAGTCGCAGCCGGCGGGGCTGGCTGGCGCATGGAGTTCATCCCGCGCCGCTTTGTCGATGCCGCCGCCCAGGCGATGGTTGAGCTTTTCCTGTCTCCACAGGTCGGCCTGTGGCAGAAGAGCCGCATGTTTCGCATGTTCTCAGCCGGCGCCAGCGCTGACTTTGGACGCGAGGTGTATCGTCGCTTGCTCACCGCGGTCAAGCCCAGTGTGCCCGACTTCGATCAGTGGTTCCCAATGCCCGCCGGATATGAGGATTATCTGATGCGCCGCGCCGCGATCGACGCTCAGGATGCTACAGAACGCGACAAAAACGTCAAGGTTCAACAGCAGTAAAGCCATGCAGGCTACATTGTGTTCGATGTCTTCCCCCTCCTCTCGGGCGCGCTATCGCGGCGTCGTCACCCACATGGAGATCGATCCGCCTTGACCACACTTCAAACCCAAACGCACCGAACCTCTCCCGGCCTTGCTACCCAGCTTGATTTGCGTGCCCGGGTGCAGGACTCGCTCGATCGCGCCGTCGACGCTCTCTTTTCCAAACAGCACGATGACGGACACTGGTGCGCTGAGCTTGAAGGGGACTCGATCCTCTCCAGCGAATATCTGCTCATGAAGGCGATACTTGGCCAGCGCACGCAAAGCGACGCAGAGTGGACAAATGCTCCATGCGACAGCTCCGCGCGATACGAAAAAATATGCGCCTACCTCCGCGCTCTTCAGCGCGCCGACGGAACCTGGGGCCAGTATCCCGGGTCAGGCCCCGACATCAGCGCCACTGTAAAGGCCTACTTCGCCCTAAAGATTTTCGGCGACGACCCGGACGCACCGCACATGCGCGCCGCCCGCGAAGCCTCCCTCCGCCTCGGAGGCGCCGAACGGATCAACACCTTTTCGATGTTCTATCTCGCGTGCCTGGGGCAGGTTTCGTGGCGAGCGTGTCCAGCGATTCCGCCGGAAGTCGTCCTGCTTCCTCGTTGGTCGCCCTTCCATTTGGACAAGGTCGCCGCGTGGACACGGACGATGATTTTGCCGCTCGCGATTTGCACAGCGCTCAAGCCCGTGCGCACACTGCCGAAAGATCTGCATATCGACGAGCTTTTTGTAGATGAACGTGCGCGCCACGAGCTGACCTCCGCTGATGCGCGCGACAGTGATCCGGTTTCATGGAAGAGTTTTTTCCTCTTTATTGATCGCGCGGTCAAAGCGATCGACAAACTGGGGCTTATGCCCCTGCGCGAGATTGCGCTCGAGCGGTCCCGTGATTGGCTCGTCGATCGAATGCGATCTGAAACCACCGACGGGCTCGGCGCGATCTTTCCTCCCATGGTCTACATCCAGGTCGCTTTGCAGGCGATGGGCTCATCTCGGGATGATGACATTCGTGTGACGGCGGAGCGCGAGCTCGACCGTTTTCTTATTGAAAAAGAAGACCATATCCGCATCCAGCCTTGCTTTTCGCCTGTCTGGGACACGGGAATCGCGCTTTATGCGCTGACGGAAGCTGGGCGCACAGCAGAACGCGATGAACGCATCACGCGCGCATGCGAGTGGCTCATCGAGAAGGAAGTGAATCTTGTCGGCGACTGGGTCCGCAATCTCCGTGCGCGCGATCGCGAGCGCTTCCAGCGCGATCCCGGGGCCTGGGCTGCGTGGGCATTTGAGCACAAAAACGATTGGTACCCCGATGTTGATGACACCGCGATGGTCGCGAAGGCGATGCACCGGGCGACGCCGACGGCGCCGGACTCGCATCCGATCAAGGACGCTGCTCTGCGCGCACAAGTCTGGATTCGCGCCATGCAGAACGACGACGGCGGCTGGGCTGCATTCGATCGAACGCAACATCGAGAATGGATGGAGGCGGTTCCCTTTGCGGACCACAACGCGATGCAGGATCCGAGTTGCCCGGACATTACAGGCAGGACGATTGAATCGCTCATCACATGCGGCGTGTCGCGCGACGACCCGATGATCCGCAAGGCGATCGACTATCTTCAGCGAACGCAGTTTGATGATGGAAGCTGGCCCGGGCGGTGGGGCGTCAACCGGGTGTATGGCGCGTGGCAGGCAGTGGGGGGGTTGTTTTTTGCCGGTGAGAATATGCAGCAAGGTCTTTTGCGCAAGACGCTGCGCTGGCTGCGCTCGATTCAGAACACTGACGGCGGGTTCGGCGAGACGGCGGATTCATATGAAGATGACGCCCATGTCGGGATCGGACCTTCGACAGCCTCGCAGACCGCGTGGGGCGCGATGACGTTGATGTTCCTGACGAAGCATGATGATCCCGCGGTTGTGCGCGCGATTGAGTGGCTGATGCGCGATCAGCTCGATGAAGAGATGGCGCCGGAAGGCGTGCATGAGGTTGATGCGGCTTTGATAGGGCCGATGGAGGGCTGGCGCGCGGCGCCCAGCGCCGACGGCGCGCCGCCGATCATCGCGAGCCACCCGGTCGCAGAGCCTGCGGGCTCATGGCGCGAGGCGTGGTTCACAGGAACGGGCTTTCCGAAGGTCTTTTACCTGCGGTACCACCTGTATCGGCACTACTTCCCGGTGATGGCGCTGGCGCGATGGGTGAACCGGTGGGCGGATGAGGTGGGGACGTGACTCCCAGTGGGGATATAACAACCTGCCCTGATGAAGTCCGTCGGCTTATCGCGAGGTTTCGGGATCACCGTGACCACTACAAAGGGGCTGGCTGCATCTTCGATCTGCTTGTCAAACGTCACCATTAAGCCGGCCACAGTCAAACATCGTTTCGGATGAGGCCGTCTTTGTAAAAGACTGCGCCATTAGGCTCGATGGTGTCTCTGAACCAGCCGCTCACACAACCGCCGAAAGCGGGCGCACATGCTTAGCTACATCGTTCGGCTTGGGCGGGTCGTCCAGATGGATGGGCAGGACCACGCCGTGCTCGTGGTCGCTGTTGAGCACAATCGCATTGGGTTCGAGCAGGCGCCAGCCGGTTTCCGCGTGTTCATGTCCAAGAACAAAGAGTTCGACGCTCCAGCGTTCCGCGAGTTCTGCAAGCTGCTCGGGTGTGTGCCGACGCCCCCAGACCATGAGATGGGCAGAGCCCCTGCGCGGGATGTAGTCGTCCTCCGTCAGGTCGCGCTCGAGCACGCCGGGATCGAACCGGTCCATCATCTCCGGCCCGGGCAGGCTGTGAGCGCACAAAACGCCGCCCGCGTGTCCCTTCGCCTGCTCTGCATAGAGCGCAAGAGGCATGGAGCGAACAAACCTAGCGATCGCCTCGATCACCATCGGGGCGTCGTCGCTGAAAACGTAGTCCACGCCGTCGTTGAAAGTCTCCGCCACGCGCACGCCGTCCTTCACAATCCCCGCGCCCACAATTTGTGAAAGCTCGTGATTGGCGAGCAGCGTGTGGACTTCTTCCGGGTCTTTCACTTTGAGGGCTGCGACGCGAAGAAGCGCGCGATGGCTGAGGTCCACGCCGCCGACAAGTTGGTCAGCGTGTATGACCTCATGCAGCGTGACATGGTGCGGGTCACGATCATCTGTTCCCGGAAGCCCCGCGAGCGCGACGACGCGGGCGAAATGCACGGGGTTGTCGTGTAAGTCTCCAGTCGCCAGCAGCAACCCGTTGGCGCCAATCCGGTCGATCGAGCCATCCCGGCAATTGGCATCCCGATTCGCAGCGCAGGCGTCATCAAAAACACGCGCCACCTCCGCTGCGTTGCGCGTGTCAAACTCTGAGAGCGGATCAGTCCATTCAGATTTCGATTCAAAGGGGCGCGGGCGTTGGGCGCTGTTCATGGCTCACTCCAGCGTCGCGTCGCTGCCTAGTCGTCTTCTTCATCAAGTTCCGACGCTACGTTCGCCGGCGCCTGCTGCTCCGCGAGAAGTTTGGCGTGAAGAAGATCAAGCGTCTCCGCTACTTTCTCCATGCTCGCCGGCCTCTTCTCGGGATCCACCTCAACACACTGCATGATGAGATCGTTCAGCCTCTGCGACGTGCGCGCGTTGATTTCGATCACAGGTTTCGGTTTCTCGATGAACTCATCATCAAGACTCGAAACCAGTGTGTCCCCCTTCGGCAGCGCCGTGGGGATATGCCTGCTCGTCAGCACCCAGTACATCGTCGCGCCAAGGTTGTATGTGTCTGTCTTCTCGGTGATCGCCCGACGATGCACCTGTTCCGGCGCGATGTAGTCAGGCGTGCCCTGAATCCGCTCCTTCACTGTCCCCACGGGGCAGGATTGGCCCAGATCAATAATCTTCACTTGCCCTTCATCTGTGATGACGATGTTGTTGGGCTTCATGTCCGCGTGGACAAACCCGCGATGGTGCATATGCGCCAGCCCGCGCGCTACCTGCCGAAAAATATCGAGCGCTTCATCGAAGGACTTCGGCGGGTGCTGCTCCAGGCTGATCCCGTCCACATACTCCATGACGAGGAAGATGTCTTTGACCGCCATCAGCTTGCGGCCCTTGATCAGCCGAATGAGCTTTCGGATGGACGGATGGTCCAGCTTCGTCGCGACGCCATACTCGCGCTCTGTCTGATCGAGGAAGCGCTGGTCCTTGGGCTTTTCCTTGTAGACATGCTTCAGAGCCCAGATCTGCTTGGTCTTGGGATCCTGGACCAGGTAAATGATCGAGGCAGCCCCGCGCCCAAGCTCCGTCATCACGTTGAAGCCCGCGACCTTTGCCCCCGGTTTGAATGGATCGCGCTTGTTCACCGTCTTGAATCGATTCCTGTTTCTTGGTCGCAGCCCGGCCCGGTTCCTTCGGGACGCCTGGCTGGGGTCCAGCTGACTCGCTCACTTCACCCCGGACCACTCGCCCGAAGCGGGGAAAGTATCCACGGTGCTCGGCGAAACTTCAACGTCGCCTCAATTTCGGTGATCTGTCCTGAGCTGTGAAGCGGAATCATTATCCAGCGCGGCCATCTGGTTTTCAGTCTGCCCCGGGGTCATCGAGGCGGACTTCTGCGACCACGTCGGCCCGCGGAGCAACCTTCCCACGCAGCCACACCTCGGGAAACAGCCGGCCCGGGCTGCTCGTCTGGGCGACATCTCGATGCAAGAGCACCTGGTCCGCAGGAATATCCAGCTCCCGTGTCAGCGCTTCGATCAACTGGCCCAGCCTCCGAAGCTGCCCATCGGTGAATGATCGCCGATCCCCGTCGCCGATCAGGCACACGCCCACATAGCGCCGGTTGAAGACGTCCTCGTTCGGTCCGCCGGTATGCGCCCCAGGAAGCTGATCCAGCCAGCGATACCCAACGTGCAGCTCGCCGTCATCAGCTCCATTTCCATTGCCGATGACAAAATGATGCCCGAGCCCGTGGAAGCTCCGGCTTTGGTGTTCGGCTGCGATTGAGGCAGGCGACCCATACTGAGAGCCGGAATGATGGATGATAACGCCATCCCAGCGTCCTCTCTCAAGGTCCGCCCGAGTATCGAAGATGGCCTGAATATTCGTCGGCCCCAGAGAGTCCACATCAGAGACAAGCGCCAGCCCATCCATTCGCGGCGTCGGGCCGTCATCAAGCCCCATCAGCGCTGCTGCAACCACCGTCATCGACAATAGCAACGAACCCCACACGATCTGCGTGCGTCGGGTCAGCTTCGCCAATACTTGTGAAGGTCGGCTTGGGGCGGGACTCATCGGGCCTTACTCATCCTCTCGTGTGTTCTTCCCTGAGATACAACAAGAATCGGACGGACCGGCCCTCGGACTTTCCAAAACTCCGCAAACTGTTTCATGTCTGCTCCCAGCTCTGGTTGGCATGAACTCTCGGACCTTGCACAGGCTCACTTCTTTGGCGTCAAACGTCCGCGAAGATTCGGCACACGCCGGCCAAACTCATCTTCCACATACTGCGGCGAGTGCTGATTACGCACAGCGTCATATCGGTCGTATTGCGTGCGTGGCGCCTGGTTGGGAAAGAGAGGCTTGACACATCCATTCAGGCTGAATAACCCAATCACCGCGACGCCTATAACTGAACATCGAACCCCGCGCGCGAATCGAAGATGAGTTCTGCCTCTGATGTGGTTTTGAGCCTTCTCTCCGACGCCTCGTCTCATGCATGCCTCCCGCAGCTTCCAAAGACGACGCCCGGGCTTCGTCGCCAGCGCTCCATCGCTCAACGCCCGAGAACATTAAAAGGTAACGCCTCGGCGAGGGAAAGTCTGCCGAGGCGACACTTGGAGAAGGAGAGGATTCAGGTCTCGCCTTTCGTACGACCTCCCCGAGCAGTTGGTTCGCGCCTCGGAGAAATAAATTCAGCGACGCCATCGCAGCCAAATTATCGTGGCTCCGCAGCCATTCGGCCCGGCCTATTCCGCAGCGGAATTACACGCTCTGCCCGCCGCCACACGCCGGTCAGGCCGTCAAGAAATTCCACCCGAACCAGCACATCCCCGGAAAGCGGCTCGTTTGGCGTGGGAAGACTCACCTGCACGCTGTACCGCTGGCCGATCAGATCCGCCCTGTATGCCTCACGCACCTCCGTCGGGGACAACCCCACCCGCCCCAGAATCTGTCCGCCCGGACCGCCTGGGTCAGCCTGCACGGCCTCCTCAAGCCCCGGGAGCAGTCGGGCTTCCACAATCAACCGGCCCGTGACCTGCACGAAGCGATTTCGGCCGTCATAGGGTGAGATATAGACATCCAGAACGTCCCAGCCCGGGATCGAATCCGCGTCCCGAAGCCCTGACAGCCGCCCAATGCGCACGCCAGCAACACGCGGCAGCGCTTCCAGAATCTCAGGGTCGAGCCTGTCGCTGGATTGCTCTCCAAGCTCGATCAGCTTGGATTCCAGCTCTCCGACCTGGGCGCGGAGCACCGTAATTTCGGCGTCCTGCTTTAGCGCCGCCCGCCGCAGGCGATCGTTCTCATTGAGAAAATTCTTTTTGCCGCACCCGCCCAGCAGCGCCGGCAGCAGACTCATCGCCGCGATCGCGCCGATCACAACAGGCCCGCCGCGCACAGGACGCACCGACACATTCACACAGTCACAGCCGGTCGCGCCGGCGTGAGTCACGCCTCGCTGTCCGTTTTCAGCACCGGCATCGTTGTCAGCACCTTGTCGATCAGGCCGTACTCAAGCATTTCTACGTCATCCAGCCACTTGTTCCGGTCGCAATCCTGCTCGATCCGGTCTGTCGTTTGGCCTGTCATCGCCGCATACACGCGATACAAACGCTCGCGCAGCCTCAACATCTCTCGAGCCTCGATCTCTAGATCCGTCGCCTGCCCCTCCATCACACCCGAGAGCAGCGGCTGATGCATCAGATTTCGTGCGTTGACCAATGAATACCGTTTGCCCTTCGCGCCCGAACACGCCAACACCGATCCCATGCTCGCGGCCTGTCCGATGATGTATGTGCACACATCTGGCGCGATGAAGTTCATCGTGTCCAGAATCCCCAGCCCCGCAGTCACCGATCCGCCCGGGGAGTTGATGTAGAAATGCACATCCGTCTTGGCGTCCTCGTTCGCAAGAAACAGCAGCTGCGCAACAACCAGGTTCGCCGTCTCATCATCAACAGGCCCGCCAAGAAAGATAATCCGATCTTTCAGCAGCCTGGAATAAATGTCGTACGCGCGCTCGCCCCGACCGGACGACTCAATCACCATGGGCACGAGGTATGACATAAGATGCTGGCTTCCCTTCGTTTTCGCGTCTGAAACACTCACCGCTGCTGTTCTCCCCGGCCTCTCTCGGCCGGCCTGCCTACTTCTTCTTTTTGTCTTCAGGGTCTTCGATGACTTCATCCACCAACCCGTATTCCTTCGCCTCAAGAGCAGTGAAATACCGGTCTCGCTCTGAATCTCGCTGCACGTTCTCGACGGGCTGACCGCAGTGCTTGGAGATGATCGCCGTCAGCGTCGCCTTGGCCTTAATAATCTGTTCCGCTTGAATGCGGATGTCCTCAGCCTGTCCGGTGACTCCGCCATATGGCTGGTGGATCATCACCTTCGCGTGGGGCAGCGCGAACCGCTTGCCCTTTGACCCCGCCGTCAGCAACACAGCCGCGCCCGAGTACGCCCGGCCCATGCAGTACGTCGCCACCTCCGACGAGAGAAACCGCATCGTGTCATAAATCGCCAGCGTGTCGTCAACCGATCCGCCCGGGGAGTTGATGTAGAGATTGATCGGCTGTCCGCGCTTCTGATTCTCCAGATAGAGCATCTGCATCATCACTCGCGCCGATGATCCCTGGTTGATCTCCCCAATAAGGAAGATCACCCGGTTTTCGAGCAGCAGCTCGTCGATCGACATCTCTCTCGTGCGCTGGTAGCTGATCGGCGCTGCGGGCATGAAAGTATCCTTGTGCGTCTTTCGGGTGCGGAATATCAACGATGAAATGAAAGCTTCATTCCAACCAACCTGATCATACGCCGCTGTCGGCATCGCGTCACAACGCACTATCGGCCGCCTTCACAGCCTTCTGAAGAACCCGCCCGGCCCGAGTTCGCGTCCGCCTCCTGATATCTGCCCTCACTCCAGCGCCAGCCTTCCGCCCAGCCCCACCGCGTTGATCGTCCCCGGGCCCCTCCGTACCATGGCCGATTCGTCCTATTTTCAGCCCCCGAGGCAAACCCCCCGTGACTCCCACCGCTGTCATCTCGGATATCCACGCAAACGCCGAGGCGCTCCGCACCGTCCTCGCCGACATCGAGTCGCGTGGCATCAAGCGAATTGTCAATCTCGGCGACATCATCGGCTATGGCCCTGATCCCCTCGAATGTGTCGATCTCGTCGCTGAAAAATGCGCATGGTCGCTCATCGGCAACCATGATTTCGCTGTCCTCTACGAGCCCACCAACTTCAATCCCGGCGCCGAGCAGGCTGCCTTTTGGACGCGCGATCAGTTCAACGCTGACCCTGACGAAAAAGCCCGCCGGATTCGTTACGAGTTTCTCGGCCAGCTTCGCGTGCGCGTCGTCGAGACATTCCCGGAAAGCGAGTTGCCCGTCCTCGCTGTCCACGGCTCTCCCCGCCGACCAATCAACGAATACATCTTCCCTGATGATGTCATGACCGCCACCGACAAAATGAAGCAGATTTTCGAACGCATCGAGAATCTCGCCATCGTCGGCCACACCCACGTTCCCGGCGTCTTTACCGACGAACCTGATTTTTATCCCCCGGAAGAGCTCGGGAGCATGACCTACTCCTTCGAGAAAGACGAAAAAGCCATCATCAACGTCGGCTCTGTCGGCCAGCCCCGCGATCACGACCCCCGCGCCAGCTACGCCATCTTCCATCCCGATCGCGTCGAGTTCATACGCGTCGAATACGACATCGCCAAGACCGCCGACCGCATCCACGCCATCGAAAACCTCAATGATTGGCTCGGCGACCGCCTCTACGAAGGCCGATGAAAATTCTTCTCTGTAAACCGATCGAGAGGGTATGGAGGCGCCTCCCGCGTGCCCGCTCTGCGCCGGGCATCGCCCCCCCTGTTATCGTGTCCCGCCCATCTCACCGCCACCCATCTTCCTTCGAGTGATCCCGCCTCCCCATGCCTCGCGAGAAAAACAAGACACTGCGCATCCTTGTTCCGCTGATCGCCATCCTCGCCGGGATTGGTCTCGGCTGGGCCGTGCTGGTCTCGTCGACGCGCTCCACCACCACCGCGCCATCGCAGCAACAGCAGGCTGTCGAAGAGCAATCGCCCGCGCCTACACCCGCGCCCACACCCGCGCCGGGCCCGGTCGCCGCCACCAATGGCGCCGGTCACCCCACGGGCGAGGAATCGTCGCCACGTGCGCAATCAGAGAGAGAACTCGCCCAGGCAACCAGCGACGAAGCCACAGCTCCAACTGACACATCCCCAGCCCCGGCCGTGATACCGGCAGAGCCAAACGCATTCGCCGGCATTTACGCCCTTCCTGCGCCCGCACCCACCTTCCCTGCCCCGATCGGCGCCATCGATCCTGATTCAGAACTATTTATGGAGGTTCGCTTCTCTCCATTCGGCGCCGGCATCGAAGCCATCACACTTGCGAACCACTACGAAACCGTCGTGCACAAGGTCCATTACAAACTGCAGGAGCGCGCGGAATATGAAACCCCCTCTGGCGCCAAAGTCTCCGTCAGTTCCCTGGCGGCTCGCGCGATTGTCGTCAACGGCGTCTTTGTTGATCTTTACTCATCATTCATACAGGGGCGCGCTATTCCCATCTGGCGCGAAATTCGCCCCGGCGCCTTTGAAGCGACCATAGTCAACGCCGACGGCGACAAAGTTCTCCAACTCCGAAAACGCTACACGCTTACGCCCAACTCCTACGAACTCGCCATCGAGCAGATCGTTGAGAATGTCTCCGGAACTCCGCTCTCCATCCAATGGGTCCAGTACGGCCCCGTCGATCTTCCCAATCGTGATTCCGGCTACGGCGGTGACAAACGCCGCCTGCGCTTTGGTTTTCTGCACAACTCGCGAATAGATCCCTCGCGCCAGATCGTCAACGCCGATCAAACTCTTCGCGCTCGCTCCAAGGTCGTCAGTCAGATAGATAAAGCCGGCGCTCCCGTCGTCGTCTGGCCCTACGCCGCTTCAATTAAGAACAGCTTCGAGTTGGTCTGGGTCGCGATGACCAATCGCTACTTCGCCTTCGCTGTCTATCCCGACATCGCCCACGCTGATCCATCCAACGCCGCTCCTGCGAAAAACTTCTCCGCAGTTGAAAAAATCTACGCCTCACTTCTTGGCGCCAGGTCAGCTGCCGGATCCGACGATCGCGCCCTCATCCTCCAGCTCAACTCCCCAGCTCTTGACATCGCGCCCGGCGCTTCCCTCGATCTCTCACTCCGCGCCTACGCCGGTCCGGAACAGCCCGACGTCATCGCTGCTGAAAAAGGCGCCCTCGCGGTTGGCCTGGATAAAATCGTCGTCTACAACTTCGGCGGACCTTGCGCTTTCTGTACGTTCCCTTTTCTCACCAACATCCTTCTCGGATTCCTCGGCCTTGTTCATGATTACGTCACCCGCGACTGGGCCCTCGCCATCCTGATTCTCGTCGTCTGCGTGCGCACCATTCTTCACCCCGTCACCAAACGCTCGCAGATCGGCATCCAGCGCTTCAGCAAACAAATGCAGGCAGTCCAGCCCAAGGTCAAGAAGATCCAGGAGCGCTACGCCAACGATCCCCAAAAACTCAAAACAGAAACCATGCGCCTCTACAAAGAGGAAAACATCCGCTTTACAGGCATGCTCGGATGCCTGCCCATGTTCCTCCAGTCTCCCATCTGGATCGCGCTCTACGCATCTCTCTTCTTCTCATTCTCACTGCGCCAGGAGCCAGCCTTCTACGGCGTCTTCCAGGCGCTCATCCCCAACTGGGCCTTCCTCGCGGACCTCTCCGCTCCCGATAGCTTTATCAAGTTCGCCTCCGGCCCCAATGTGCCGCTTATGGGCGAACTCAACGCAATCAATATCCTTCCGCTCTTCCTGGGCGTCGTTTTCTACCTCCAGCAAAAATATCTCACCCCGCCCCCCAGCGCCAGCGCCACGCCCGAGCAGCAGCAACAACAGAAGATCATGAAGGTCATGTTCGTCTTCATGTTCCCGCTCATCATGTACAACGCCCCCTCCGGCCTCACCATCTACTTCATAACCAACTCTTCGCTGGGCATACTCGAAAGCCGCTATATCCGTGCCCACATCGACAAGCTCGATCTCGAAGGGCCCCCCAAGAAAAAGCCATCGCCCGATCAAGCAGGACGCAAACGCGTCGACAACACAGCCAAGAACCCCTTTGGAAAATTGCGCGAGCGCCAAGGCACCGGCTACAAGCAACGCAAAAAAGGCTGACGGCCATGGCGCCCACACCAAGCGCCGATGCTCCCTGCGCTGCTTCATCCGACAATGACACCATCTGCGCCGTCGCCTCCCCGCCCGGCCGCTCCGCCTACGCCCTCATCCGCCTCTCAGGCCCGCTTGCTGCCCAAACGCTCCAGCGCATCGCGCCCACTACCCCCCTCGATCCCTGGCGCCGCGCCATCACGCGCATTCGCATCGCCCTTGCGCATGACGTCGAACTCCCCGCGCTGCTCATCTCTTTCGTGGCGCCCGCCTCATACACCGGCGAACATGTCGCAGAGATCATCACCCCCGGCGCCCCCGCGCTTCTTGATCGAATCCTCGCTCTGCTTTGTGCGCACAAAAACATCCGCATCGCCAACCCCGGCGAGTTCACCGCCCGCGCCTTCCTCAATGAAAAAATGACCATCGAACAGGCAGAAGGTGTCGCCCTCTCGGTCGCTGCTGAAAACAATGCCCAGCTTCTCGCTGCCAAAGAGCTGCTCTCAGGCAGAACCGGCGCCAAACATCGCGCCCTGGCTGACCAGCTCGCCGGCGCTCTCGCCCTCGTCGAAGCCGGCGTCGACTTCACCGATCAGGAAGATGTCGTTCCCATCACGCCTGCCGATCTTTTTGCGCAGCTGGGGGCTATCTGCGCCGACATCCAAACAATCCTCTCAGTTGACCAGGGCGCCATCGCCCCATCGCACACGCCGCGCGTCGTGCTCGTTGGCGCCCCGAACGCTGGCAAATCAACCCTTTTCAATGCGCTCCTCCGCCGCACCCGCGCCGCCGTCTCCGATGAGCCGGGCGCTACCCGCGACGCCATCGTCGAAGACCTCGATCTCTCCATCGACATGCCCGCTCCTTTCACCCGCAGAATCGTTCAGCTCATCGACCTCCCCGGTCTTGATGAACCTTTCGCCGCCAGTTCAAGTGCGCGAGCTCAGGCCCAACGCGCCGCCCGCAACGCCATCAAACACGCCGACGTTCTCATCATCTGCGACCCTGTCGGCGATTGTGCCCCGCCCGCGTTCGCTCCCAAAGATGCAGCCGTTCTTCGCGTGCGCACAAAAGCTGATCTCGTGCGCGCAGAGGCTAGCACAACCGCGCTCCCGATCTGCGCCCTCGATGGCTGGAATCTTCCCGCCCTCCGCCGCTCGATCGCCGACGCCGCGACAACCGCGCGGGCCAGTTCGCTCGCCGTTCTTGCGCCGCGCCACGCCCAGGCTCTCACCGTCGCGCGCGATGCGCTCACAGAAGCAGTTTCCATGATCGACACAGGCCCATCAGCCCGCGCCCTTCCGGCGCCAGAGCTCCTCGCTTGTCCCATGCGCGCCGCCCTGAACGCGCTCGGTGAAATTTCAGGCGCCATCCATCCCGATGACATTATCGGCAGAGTCTTCGCAACTTTTTGTGTCGGAAAATAGTCGCCCCGCAAGCTTCGACAATTGTTCAATACGCTCTGCGCTCTCGAATAAAGCCCTTTCGGAAAGATCGCCTGTCTTTACAGCTTCTCGAATCGCAACGGCTATTTCCTTCGCCGGACAGGGGCGCTCCGCGGCGACAGCATTATTGCAATCAAGAACAAGATCAGCCCCAGCCTGCAGCGCTCGCACCGCCGCCTGCGCAGGTGACATGTGTGCACAAATCGCGCCCATATCAAGGGAGTCAGTCACGATCACGCCATCAAACCCAAGCTCTGTGCGCAAGAGACCCGTTGTCATTGTGCGCGACAGCGACGCCGGCTGACCCGACGCGTCAAACCCACGATGCCGCAGGTGCCCCGTCATCACCATTGTCAGCGCAGCATGCTCAGTCTTCAGAGCCAGGAGTTCACGGTAGGGCGCCAGCTCGGTCACGCTGTCAAATGTCTCCGTGATATCAGGCATATTTTGATGTGAATCAATCGTTGTCGAGCCGTGCCCGGGAAAGTGTTTCAAGCATGTTGCAACTCCAAGCCGCACATGCTCTTCGATGAAGGTGCGAGCACACGCAATTACCTGCGTCGGATCGTCAGAAAACGCACGCCCAAGCCTGCCAATAATCGGGTTCTTCGGCGTCACGTTGACATCAACACACGGCGCGAAGTTGAGATTGATCCCGCATTGGCCAAGCTGCCTCGCCTGCGCAGCGCACGTCTCGCGCAGCTCGCGCTCATCCAGCAAGCCAAGACGGTCCGCGCCGAAATGAAGAGCAAACCCCTTCCGTGGATCCAGCCTCGCCACCGCTCCGCCTTCCTGATCCACCCCAATAAGCGCATCTGCGCCCAGCGATTCGCGAATCCCAGCCGCCAGTTCAGCAAGTTGTGTTGGCGATTGAATGTTCCGCTCACCATCCGTCGCCAGATCGCGATCAAAGAGAATCACCGCACGACATCGCGCCGCTTGGCAAAACGCCATGTCTGCGCGAAAATTCGCATCATCAGGAGAAGCGCCGCGAACGCCCACCATGATGAGCCGGCCAATCGTTTCATCGAGTGACTTCGAGGAACAGCGATCCGTCTTCATGAGTGCGCACGCTGTGATGAGTTGTCGTGATGTCCCCGCGGCGCTACGGCGACAAGAAACGCTATCGCAGTCGCGATCAACATGCGCCATCCCGCTGACAAGTTCATTGCGTCCTCCTCAAAACCAAGCGAAAGCGAGCTATTAATCGCCGGCAAGCGCGCCAGGGCAAACGCTGAGAAAAAGCCGGTCAAAAGCGCGAGCACAATCGACACTTCCGTTCCCCGCTTCGTAAAAATCGCCGTCAGAAAAACTGCTAGCAGCCCCGCGTAAGCGTAGATCATCACGCCCAGCGCAAACTCGATCAGCCCGTCGCCGGAAGCTGCTTGTGTGTGAGCAGCCCCGATAGCGCACCCCGCAAGCAGAACCGCAAACCCGATCACGCCGAGTCGCGCCGCCAGTAGGTAATGTCCGTCGCTCTTCCCTCGCCGCAGCGGTCGATAAAAGTCCGACACCGCAGCGCTGGACATCGCGTTCAGCGCGGAATCCAGGCTCGACATCGCCGCAGCAAAAAGCCCCGCGATCATCACCCCGCGCACACCCGCAGGCGTATGTTGCAAAATATAAACAAGAAAGACCTGCCGGCCGTCATCCGTTGAGAGCGGGCCAACACGCTGTGTGTAGACATAGAGCAGCAGTCCCACGGCGAGAAACACCCCTGCGATCGGCAAACTCATCACCGCTGCAAATATCATCGAAGCGCTTGCTTTCGCAGCGGATTTGCATGTGAGCAGTCGCTGCGCAAGATCCTGATCCGCGCCATAGGCAGCCAGATTGAGAAGCGAAAATCCGAAGATTGCTGACCACAACGTAAAGGGGATCGCCGGGTCTGTGCGCATGTCGAGCGCTGTGAGTTTCCCTGAGCCGTCCGGAGCCCGCGCAGACTGAAGCGTCTCAATCGCGCCGGCAAATCCATCGGGAATCTCGCGCAGGAGCATCACACACACAAGCAGCGCCGCTCCGATGAGAATGATGAGCTGCGCCGTGTCCGTCCAGATCACCGCGGCGATTCCTCCCGTCAACGTGTACAGGGTCGCGACAATCGCCACGATTGCGATCGCCAGCGCGAGATGGTTCGGCTCGATGTCCCCAAAGAGAATAAGCGCAAGCGGAATCGAAGCGACAAAGAGCCGCGCCCCCGAAGCAAACAGACGCCCGACGAGAAACATGAGCGACGCCGCCCGCTGGCTTGAACCTCCGAAGCGAACCGCCAGCAGTTCATAGACCGTCGTCACATTGTGCTTATAGAACGCAGGCAAAAAGAAACGTGCGACAACAATCGCAGCCAAAATCACGCTGAGATTGAGAATCAGGTACGTCAGGTTTCCCGAAAAAGCATTCTCCGGCGCCCCGATGAATGTCACCGCTGAAAGGCTCGTCGCCAAGAGTGATAAAGATGCCGCCCACGCGGGAATCTTGTGTGACGCGAGGAAAAAATCATTGGCTGTCCGTTGTTTGCGCGCGCAATAGACACCAAGCGCCAGCACGCCGACGAGGTAGATCGCGACGATCGACCAGTCACCCGCTCCGAATCGACCCAGTTCAACACTTGCGATGGACAACATGGTAAGAAACATCGGCCCGCGCGCCCGTCAGGCGTGACCTTCCAGCGCCTCGCGCAGCCTGCCCTGCGCCTGATCCAGAAAAACCCGTGCGGTGTCAAGATCGACACTGCGATTGTGCATGACGATCGCGGTCTTGAGATCACCTCCCGCCCGCTCAAGCAGCGCCAGCGCCCCTTCGCGTGACACCCCCGTCACCTCCATCGCGATGCGCGCCGCCCGGTCGCGGAGCTTTTCATTCGTCGCGCTCAGATCGACCATCAGATTCTCATATACTTTGCCCATGCGCACCATCAGCGTCGTTGAAATGGTGTTGAGCACAAACTTCGTGGCGGCGCCCGCTTTCATGCGCGTTGAGCCGGTGATCGCCTCGGGACCAGTCTCGATCACAATCAGATGATCTTCAGACGCTCGCGCTTCGACATGCGCACAACACAGGAGGCCGGTCAACGCCCCACACGAGTGAGCAAGGTCAATCGCCCCAAGCACATACGGCGTCGTTCCCCCCGCAGCGATGCCGAGCAGTGTGTCGTGCTGTGTCAGCTCCAGTTTCTTCAGTGCTTCATGAGCGCCGTGCGGGTCGTCCTCTTTTGATTCCGATGATCTTCGCAGCGACAAATCCCCCCCGGCGATGATCCCCACCACAAGGCCGGGCGGCGTTCGGAATGTTGGGGGGCACTCTGCAGCGTCGAGCACGCCAAGTCTTCCGGATGTGCCGGCGCCGATGTAGATGAGCCGTCCGCCGGCGCGCATTCGCGCTTCGGTTGCCTCGATGAATCCTGTAATCGCATCGCCGGCGCGCATGACGGCTGCGGGAACGGTTGCGTCCTCTTCATTCAGGAGCGCCACGCAGGCGCGCACAGAGAGTGTGTCAAGATGGCGCGTGCGCGGGTTTCGCTGCTCGGTCAGGAGGTGGCCTCTGTCGAGCGGCGCTCGGTCGGGCGAGGCTGGGGTGTGGCTGGGCATGTGTTGATCCAGGCGCCGGACAGCGGCGCGGGGGCGGGGACGCCGGTGACCCCCGGGATGGTGATGGGCACACCATCTGCGCACAGAGCGCCCAGAATCGCAATCGCGGCGCTTTCTCGATGTGCGCTGGGAATCCCGAGTTCATCCGTTGTGCGCACAGGTTTGCGGGCGGCGCGTTCAATGAAGCGCAAGAGTGTTGTATTCCTGGCGCCGCCCCCGGCACAGAGCACGCTGTCAGTTTCTTTCACACAATCTGCGATCACGCGCGCTAGTGACTGCGCTGCGGTCGTCGCGAGATCTTCTGGCGCCAGCTGTGATGTCCATGCCTCAAGCCAGGCGACCGGCTCATCGCCCGTCCCCAGCGATCGGTCGGCGCGGGCCTGAATTGCAAGGGCGCTGATGAGGTCGGTCATCGCGTGTGGGTCTGCTTGTCCTTTTGCGGCGGCGGCGCCTCCCTCGTCAAAAGGCTGATGCAGCGCACGCCGGGCGACCGCGTCGAGCAGATGATTGCATGCGCACACATCGAAGGCGTGCAGGTCCGCGGGTCCGCCATCGGCTGGGAGAATCGTGATGTTGCAGAACCCGCCAAGATTGATAATCGCGCGCGATTCCTTCTCACCTCGAAAGAGAATGTAATCCGCGATGGGTGTGATCGGCGCTCCCTGCCCGCCATGGATCAGGTCGGCGCCGCGCATATCAAAGACAATGGGGCAGTCAGCGACGCGCGTGACGGGCCACGGATTGACAAGCTGCCATGAGAGGGGGGGGCGATGGAATACTGTTTGTCCGTGGAGGGCGATCAGGTCGGGGGCGCCAACGCCGGAATCAGCCAGCAGCTTCTCGATGACGTCCGCATGCATTTCGCCGAGCGCCGCCGAAGCGTCGACAATCTGCGAAGCGAGAACCGCTCGCTCGTCGGCCAGCACGCGGAAGAGATCCGCGATGGACTCGAATGGCTTTGACGCCGTCGCGAGGAGCTCTGCAGTGATCTCGTATCCAGTTCCATGAATGCGCACAGCCGCTGCATCCAGCCCGTCCATGCTGGTCCCGGTCATGCACCCGATCACGAGCCGAGATGGCGGCTGATCACCCATGGTGCGTGAGAGTGTCGCCGGCCTGTCGACGGCTGGCAAGGGCGTTGGGCGCGAGCGGCGAAGTCGGCGCCGTTGAGCCGGGTTCTATGCGGGCAGGATCAACCCCCGAATTCTCTCAAATTCGAGGAGTTGATCCTGCTCACGTCCAGAATCTTGCTGTTCGGGGAGAAGATTGCTTTTACAGCGGGGCTGAAGAGCAGGCGCCCCAGGATCCAAGCACGATCGCGAGATCGGCGCTGCCAACGAAGCCGTCGCCGTCAAGGTCTGCTGGGACACCGGCTTGTCCCCACGAACCCAGCAGGATGGCGAGATCCGCGCTTCCAACTAGTCCGTCGCCATCAAGATCAGCAATGCACGGAGTTGCGGGGAACTCGACGAGCTTGGCGAAGGATCGCGAGTTGTGCTCGAAGTCGATGACTGCGATCAGCTCGCCCTCAAAGAGCGGGCGATTAAAGAAGATCAGCAGTTCCTGGGAGACACCCTGGCCGATTCCGGCGCCCAACGGCTCGATGAGTTCGCCCAGCGGATCAATCGCCCAGACTTCAAGGGGCGCACCCAGCGTGCCGTACGCAAACGCCTCGGGAGCGCCGGGCAGTAGGAACTCGTGCGTGAAGACAGGCTGGATGGGAATGAGGTCGTCGAACTGAATTTCAAACTGGATGTCGAAGAAACTATCCACATTGAAATCCTGCATCACATAGAGAGGCGCGCCGTCACCCAGGGAGGGCGCGAAGACATCGCGCGTGGGATACCCGATCAACGTCGGAAGAGGCGCGTTCGGATCGAACTGGAACTGCGGATAGTCCTGCATCAGGGGGTCGGGGTTGTTGATTGGCAGGCCGAGCTGATCCGGCAGAAGGTCGAGGTCTGTATCAATGAACTGGTAGATCAATGTTGAGAACGAATCGTAGATGAAGTAGAAGTCGCTGTTCTGATCATGGATAATCTGCATGTTGTCCTGAAGGCGCGGATCGCCTGTAAAGAGAACCTGCTTTGTGTTTTCATCAAAGAAGGTGTCGCCGTCCTCGTCGAAGTAGAGCTGAAGCTCGCCGAAGCCCAGGGGATCCTCACCGACCACCAGAAGCCTGGGCACGCCGCCGTCGACGCGCACGTGGAAATCACGAATCTCAATGCCCGTGTTGATGTCCGGTCCGTCGAGATCCTGCACGCCGGAGTATTGCGAGATCACTTGTGGCGGGACGATCGCGACAAAGTTGGGATGATCGAGCCAACTAACGTATCTCTTCCATGCGGCGTCGCTGAGCACTTTCTGTAGCTTGTCCTTATCTCCATCTGCGATGAAGGCGCAAAACGCGTCTTTTGCTGCCTGGTAGCAGTCCTTGACGCCCTTGTTCCAGTTGGCGTAGTGCTGCATGTGCCTCTTGAGCTTGGCGGCCTCTGCGTCGCGGGTTGTCTTGGGCATGACCATCCGCAGGGCTTTGAGAGTTCGCTGGATTGCGGCATTGGCATTGGGAAGCGGCTTGGTTGGATCGTAGCTGTCGGGGTCACAAAGGATCATCTTCATATCGTTCTGCCACGTCTCTCCGCCGCCGTGGGCTCCGATTTCATTGCACGCATACTTTTTGCCAAGACCAGCTTTGACCTGCGCCGGTGTTGGATCGGCGGGAAGGGCGGTGGCGTCCGGCTTGTAGAGTTGCCCCGCATGGAGTGTTTCGTGTCGAATGAAATCAGCGAGGATGAGCATGCGCGAGTCGTAGCATGGAATGGTGCAGTCAAGCAGGTATTCAATGTTGAGAAGAATCTGCTCGCTCTCGCGCTTTTTTGCGGTGCAGTTGGCTTCGTCGGACTTGATGTCAATATCAACAGTGCCGGCGACTGACATTCCCCATCCGACGCAGATCGAGCCGGCCTTGGCTTGATCGAGCACCCACTTGGAGCAGGCGGCATCTGTCAGCATCTCTGAGCCGAGCGTCGCAGCTTTCTTGGCGTTCTTGCGGATGCAGTCGATCTTGGCCCAAGCGTCTGCTTCGCTGAGGCCAAGGCCCTTGTCCTTGGCGTAACGCTGGGCGGAGCTCGCCGCCGCAGGCATCATGAGCTGCTGGACCAATGGCTCGACGAGCTTCTTCTGCTCCTCAGTAAGATCCTTGAGCGAGCCGTCGGGGTTGCATTCGAGAGGGCCGATCTTGAAGCCCGTGCCGCCCCAGGCGTCGAAGCCGGCGAATGCCGTCTGTGCTGCCAGAAGGGCCGCGAGAGCTATGGAGCAACGGAGCCAAGCACTGAACCTGTTTTTGTTTATGTTCCGCATGATGTTTACCTATTCTTCCAGCCCGGTCTTTGGTGCGGCGATTAGGACCGTCCACTCTGCCGTCTTGCGACCGAGGCTCTACGAAGGAGAGCGTCAGCCAGACTCATATCCGGCGCGCGACGACGGCCATTCAACCTGAGCAGGCTCAGGCCCTCGTACTCTCGGACCGGGGGGGCTAAATCGGCTGGAATCGAGAATCTTCTTGTTCCTACTGACGAACGCCGGTATGCTCATGGGAGCCGGAGGTCCTAGCCAGGGAGTCTCTGGGTTCGCAAAACCTTGTTCGGGCAAACGGTTCCTGCGGTTCTTCTGCGCGCCGGATGCAGCACACCGGACATGCGTTGAGGAGTCTATAGATGAACGAGTTGAACATCCACGGCGCTTTTTTGATGGCTGCGGCTGCCGGCGTTGCGATCGCCGGCGCTGGCTATTGCAGCGCGGGTTTTCCCGTCGCCTTCGCGCCGCGTGTTGACTATGAAGTTGGGACCAAGCCCACAGCGGTCGCCCCAGGCGACTTCGACGGCGACGGGCTTATGGATATCGTCGTCACCGAACGCAATGACAACACCGTCACTATCCTGCGCAACGCAGGCGATCGCACTCATGTTCCCTTCGGGACGTATTCCGTCGGTGAGATGCCTCGCATTCCGGCGGTTGGCGACCTGGACGGCGACGGCGACCTTGACATTGCGGTCCCAAACTGGGGCGAAGGTGACAATCGAATTGCCTTGCTCTTCAATACAGGCGTTGGAACATTTGAACCTGCGGTTTTTATCGACAGTGGAACGCGTCCTCGCGCCGCTGCGATCGCTGACCTTGATGGCGATGGGGCGATGGACATCGTCACCGCAAACAACGGGTCCGACGATCTTTCAGTTCTGTTTAACCTCGGCGATGGGTCATTCGCGACCGCTCTTTCGATGCCCGTGCATTCTCAGCCGGGATCGACGAAGATCGCTGACCTCAATGGAGATGGTCTTCCGGATCTGATCGCGAGCAATCGCGCATCAGATGATGTTTCGGTTCTGATTAATCTCGGCGGCCGGGTGTTTGCTGAAACTCAGAATTTCGGCATCGGGCGCACGCCCCGCGATGAGTTCGTCGCAGATGTGAACAACGACGGCGCTCTGGACATCATGACAGCGAATCGCAGGAATCAACTTACAACAGTCTCGGTTCTGATTAATGACGGCTTCGGCTCCTTCGCGCCGGCGATGACGTTCCCCGGCGGCCCTGGTCCGCACGGCGTCGTCGCGCTGGATATCGACCTTGACGGCTTCATTGATATCGCCACGGCCAATCTGGATGAGGCAACCGGCGGCGGCATTGCGATTCTGCTTAACGACGGCGCGGGCGCGTTTGGTTCGCCGATCATGCACTCCACTGGCGAAGGCCCCGCATTTGTCACCAGCGCCGACTTTGACAACGACGGCCGCCCTGACCTTGCCACGGCGAACTCCGCATCACACGGCGCAACAGTCCTGCTGAATCGCACTGGCGCTCTCATTGTCGACGCGGACCTCAATAATGATGGCCGCGTCAATGCGATTGATCTTGCGACCTTTCTCAGCCTGTGGAGTACAGATAGTCCGATTAGCGACCTCACCGGTGATGGTGATACGGGACCACAGGATCTCGCTGCCCTGCTCGGGAGCTGGGGCGTGATCGAATAGTTAATTGGCTGACTGTGCGGTTGTTCAGCCGTACCGGCTGATGAGATCAATAATCTTGGGCTGGTCGCGTTTAATCTGCACGCTCTTGCGCAGCGCTCCCAGCGCGCCGCGCCGGGACTCCAGATCCTGCCTTCCGCTGAGCAGGTACTTGTTGAGCAAACACACACCGACGCCGTTGTACGCGGGGTAGTGTCGCGCGTCCAGAGTGACTGCCTGCTCGAAGGCTTCCTGTGCATCGCCGCGCCGGCGCAGATGGAAGAAGGCTGACCCAAGTCGTTCGTACGCCAAGGCTGATGGCTCCAGGCGGATGAGTTGCTGGAGCGTGTTGACCATTTCCTGATAGCGTTTGGCCTTGCCCAAGCTGTCAGCAAGGTTAATCAGAAGCGTCGGTGTGAGGTCCATGAGCTCCGCCGCTGCCTGGTACTCATCGACCGCGTCATTGTGCCGGCCCATCGCGGCGTAGACCGCTCCAAGATTCACCCGGCTGGGCCCGTGACTCGAAACAAGCTGCACCGCGCGCCGGGCGTAGGGGAGCGCTTGCCTGGGCTCATCAAGCTGAAGATAGGCGGTCGCGAGATTGAGATTCGCCTCGTGGTGATCAGGATCAATAGAGAGAGCCCGCAGGTAAGCGCGGACAGCGTCTGTGAGCCGGTCGAGCAGCTGAAGCATCAATCCGTGGTTGAACTGCGTTTTGAAGTGGTGAGGCTCAAGGCGGGCCGCCTTCCCGTAGGCAGCCTCGGCGGCGAAATGATCCCCCTGCACCTGATAGATATCCGCAATCCCGACATAGGCGTTCGCGAGTTCCGGATTCTCAGCGATGGCCTGCTCGAAGAGCGCGATCGCCTCGGAAAGCTGACCATCATCAATCGCCTGCTGACCCTGAATCACATAGGTCTCAGCATTGGCTTTGGACTGTTGAATGGGAGAAGCGCCTTGTCGAACACAGCCAGCCAATGTCAGCAGCGCAAGGCACGCCAGGCACAGTCTTTGCGCTTTCCATCCGCTTGGCAGTTCGTTCTTCAAGGCTTTCACGCGATCATCCATAATCAGGGTGGACTCAGATTCTCAACTTCTCGACGCCGACTTTCCTGATGAAGTTCGACGTTTGCCTTTCATCTCGACCACATCAGTCCCTTGATCCGACGGCGGGCGAATCAGCTTCTTCAGGCGATTGAGGTTGAGTGTGTCCAGCGGGGTTCCTTTCGGCGTTTTCCCCTTCGGCGTTTCCATGATTTTCGGTACACCTCTCAACCGGGGATGGTTCACCACGGCTGAAAAGGCGCCAAGGCCTATCTGGCCCTTTCCGATGTGCTCATGCCGATCCAGCCGAGAGCCCATCGCTCCCTTTGAGTCATTCAGATGCAGGACACGCAGGTGTTCAAGCCCGCAGCAGGCATCGAACTCCTCGAGAACGGCCTGCGCGGTCGCCTCACTCGATAGGTCATAGCCAGCGGCGAAAGCGTGGCAGGTATCCAAACAAAAGCCTACCCTGCCCTTGGCGTCAGCTCCCGCTTCCTCGTGGATGAGCGCGGAGAGTTGGGCCAACTCCTCGAAAGTCCGCCCGAGCGTCGAGCCGGCGCCGGCGGTGTCCTCCAGGCACATCATCACGTTGCAGCCCCGCGTCTCCCGAAAGAGCCGCTTGTACGCCTTAGCGATCCGCCCAAGCCCTGCCTCGACTCCGGAGCCGGTATGGGCGCCCGGGTGGGAAACGAGCAGGGGGATGTTCAACTGGGCGCAGCGCTCGATCTCCTCGCGCATCAGAACGATTGACTTCTCCCACAGTTCATCATCCGGGCTCGCCAGGTTGATGAGGTAGGCATCGTGCGCAACGACGCGGTCGGCCCACCCCAGGCGGTTGAGCTCAGCACACCAATCCCTTACTGCACCCGGGTCCAGCGGGCGCACGCGCCACTGCCTTTGGTTCTTGGTGAAGATCTGCACGGTGTCGAGCTTGAGGGCTTGAGCATCGTGCAGCGCATTGACCAAGGCGCCCGCGATGGAGAGATGAGAGCCGAACATGGGCGCCATGGTAGTGAAGTCGGCTGAGCGGCGCAGTGGTGCAAATATTGGTCACACGTTGGCGGTGCGGCGCTTTGGCGTCGGTGTGGTTCAACAAAAGCAAAGTTCATGAGTCGTGCGCACGCGCGATGAAAAACAGCGCACACGCTGCGTCAGTGATGAAGGACACGCAAACTTGATGATTTTCTTGTGCGCACGCGCGTGTTGGCGCCACTCTTGCCTTGTTGTAAGTCATCTTCACTGCAACATGAAATAACAAGGAGAGGAGAAGTGACAATGAATAGCGGATAGTCAACAGAAAGGCGAAAGTTTCACGACGCGCAATGAGTGAGCATCGGTAGTGCGCTGCGACGCAATCGCCACACCAAAGCGGAAACCCCTGAAAACAAGTATGGCGCGCCAGCCCTGAGGGTGCGTGCAAAAATTGCTGGTAACAGCAGAGCGCGATCGGTGCGCACGGCGTGAGCGCATTGTGCATTGTCCGGCCGCGTTGAGTGAGCGCGACAAATTTTTATTGATAGTGAAAGGATCAGAGAAAGATGAACACGAAGAGAAACAGTACGAACTCCAGCATCCGTCCCGCACTGACGGGATTCCTCTCAGCAGCTGCCTTGCTGAGCTTCACTGCGGGAACAACTCTCGCTTGCGAAACCGTCTGTGTTGATTTCAACGGCGCCACCTGTCCGCCCAACGGCTATAACGGCCCTGGAGATTGCACCGACCGTCAGCCGCCGTACAACTGCTGCACCGACGGCGACCCCACCACTGGTGAAGACAACGATCTTGACGGTGATGGAATGATTGGGCCCGGAGAGATGGGTCTTGACGGCTGGTGCGATGATATTGACATTGACAGGCCCGGCGGCGGAACCACTCCGACCACTGATTCCTGCGGCAAGACCGCCTATCTCCCGTGCGTTCCCGATCCCGCGGGCGACGGCAAGGGTGGCGACTATTTCAGCCCGCGCATTGTCTGCCCCGGCGGCACGCCTGGCGGTGACGAGGTCGGTCAGTGTGTCTATCCCTGCGGCCGCAATAGCTGGAAGATCAACATGTGCGACACGACCGGCGACGGCACGCCGGACAAGTTCATGAGTTCCAAGTGGGTGAGTGAAAAGTACATCGACACTGACGGCGACGGGCGGTGGGACAGCCCCAGCGGCACCGAGACGACGTTTTGTGAAGATCTCGCCAGCCCTATCACCGCTGGACCTGATTTCACCACGCCTGATGATTATCCGATGATCATCGTTTCTTCGTCGTTGCGCGATCCCAACAATGTGCACGCTGGCTACAGGATTACCGACGCCGTCCTTATCTACAACGAGTACGCAGCATTGGCGGATGTCATTCTTGATGGTCGTCGCATTGGGACGCCGGATGAAAACAACCCAGTTGCAGCCACCTCGCCCTCACCGACGCCTTCGCCGACAGCTTCAGCGAGTAGTTCATTTTTCGCTGACACAGCGACGATCAGTCGCCGGCCGATCGATGACGAAAACGACGTCGTGGACATGTATCAGGAAGGCACTGATCCAGATGTGGTGATTGATCACAAAGTTGACGCTGAACTCAAGTACGACACGCGGTATACCGCGCGGGGCGCCAACGGCGATCTTCAGGACATCTTTCTGTTTAACGCCACCGTAAGCAATCCTGACTCTGTCGGACATTTTTATGAGATTATGTGCTTCGGCATCGATGTTGACGTCTCACAGGCGCCGATCAACTTCTGGCTCGAACCCGGCGCGAGCGCCGATGTTCCGATCGAATGTGTGCGCGGCGTCGCAGGTCAGCCGGCGATCGCAACCATCATCTACAATGACGCCTCCAGGCCCGGCGAAGCGAAGGTTCTGACCTCCTACATTGATTTCAAGTTCCTTCGTCCAGGCGACCTCAACTCCGACGGCGATATCAACAGCTCCGACCTGTCATTGCTCATGTCGCAGTTCGGCCTGCATGGCGAGCGCCTCCCGGCGGACTTTGACGAAAGCGGACAGGTTGATTCGCGCGATATGGCGATTCTGCTTGGCAACTGGGGCTCGGGCGCCGGATCCAACTCTGGCGGCGGAGTCATCCACTGACATTTGCTTCATCCGCGTGTGAGCTGGGCTCGATCCGAGCCGCCCTCGCAGCTTGCGAGTGATTCAACGGGGCTCGGTCAGCCCGCGCTCACTCATTGCGGTGCGTCTTCGCCACTCACGCGGTGGCGAGGGCGCTTTTTTTGTATTCATTCGCCCCATGTTTGCAATGCTTTTTTGCAGCGTTGACTTGCTGATTGGGCGGCGCTGCCTTCCAATCTTGCCATGCTTGCACGAATCGGCCAGCGCATCGCAGCGGTTTTCCGCGCCACCGCCCCCGATCCCTTCGTCATCGCGATCCTGCTGACGTTCCTGACGATGGCGCTTGTCCTGATCTTCACGGACGCTTCGCCAGGGGGCGCAGTTGCGGCGTGGGCGGACCCGGGCTCGGGCGTGTGGCGTTTTTTGAAGTTCTCGATGCAGATGTGCCTGATCCTTGTCACCGGGCACGCGCTGGCTTCGAGCCCGCCGGCTTCGTGGATGCTGACGAAGCTCTCGCGCCTGCCTCGCTCTTCGGCGCAGGCGATCGCGCTGGTCGGCGCGAGCGCAGCCATGCTGGGCGTCTTGAACTGGGGGCTTGGTCTGATTGGCGGCGCGATTCTGGCGCGGCGGGTTGGGGTCGCGATGGAGAAGCGTGGCGTCCTTGTCCATTACCCGCTTCTCGCTGCTGCTGGCTATATGGGCTTGCTTGTGTGGCACGGGGGGTTTTCCGGCACCGCGCCTTTGAAGGTTTCCAAACTCAGCGAGATCACCGATATATTCGGCGCCGACGCGCCTATCGGCGCCATCCCCACAACTGAAACTATTCTCTCGCCGATGAACCTCATCATCACCGGCGGGCTCATCATCATCGCGCCCCTGGCGCTGGCGCTCATGTGTCCGAAGGCGACTGATGATTCCATCGAGCAGGCGAGCAAGTTTGTTCCAGCTGAGCCGGTTGCTACCGCGAATGAGGCAAACCAGCACAAGCCTTTTCTTCCGCGCGTGCTCGAAGACACACCAATCGTTTCGTTTGCGCTCGCGGGGATGATCGGCGTCTGGGCCTGGGGGTATTACTTTCCCGCCGACCTCGCGGAAACCGGCGTAAAATCACTTACGCCCGACACAGTCAATCTCACGATGCTCATGCTCGGGCTGATTCTGCACGGCACGCCCCGGCGTTATGCAGAAGCAGTCGCGGACGCTGCTTCAGGATGTTCGGGCATCATTCTTCAGTTTCCGCTGTACGCTGGCATCATGGGAATGATGGAGACTTCGGGGCTGACGAAACAGATCGCGGACAGCTTCATCAACCTCGCCGGCTCATCGGAGGCGGGATTGAGTGTGATGACTTTTCTGTCTGCGGGTCTGGTGAATCTTTTCGTTCCTTCCGGCGGCGGGCAGTGGGCGATTCAGGGGCCGATCGTCATGCAGGCGGCTGACAGCGCAAATGTCGCGCCATCGAGAATCGTCATGGCTCTCGCGTACGGCGACCAATGGACGAACATGCTCCAGCCATTCTGGGCGCTGCCGCTGCTCGCGGTGACGGGTGTCAAGGCTCGGGACATTGTCGGCTATACGGCGATCGTGCTTGTCGTCGCGGGGATCTGGATTGGAGCTTGCCTGACGCTTCTTTAGGGGGCGATTGTGCGCTATATTCACTCCAGGGTGAGTCCGTCCCACGCCAGACTGAGTCCGTCCGGCATTTTCGCTTGCGCCTCAGCGTGTTTCACCTGATGCGCCATATGTACAAACCAGGTCTGCCCCGCTGCGATTTGATCAGCGACTTCAATCGCCTGATCGACGGTGAGGTGCGTCGGGTGGTGGCGCCAGCGCAGACAGTCAAGCACGAGCGTTTCCAAATCCTCAAGCTGTGACCACGTTTCCGGCGGGACGCTGCTGACATCGGTGCAGTACGCCATCGTCATCCACGGCGCCGGCGCCAACCCGCCGCCCGGTGTCGGCTCAATTCGAAACCCAAGAATCGGCAGCCGGCCGTGCAGAAGTCGGATTGGTGTGAATCGCAGGCCCCAAAGGTCCACCGGCTCTCCCGGCCCGATTTGATGCGCAATGAGCCGCGCGACGAATGACTTATTCACATTCTTCTCAGGGTCGAAAACGTGCGCATAGACACGGCGGAGCGCTTCGAGCGTGTGCTGTTCTGCGTAAATATCAATCGGCGCCTGCATGACCGCGTTGAATCGCCGGATTTCATCGAGGCCGAAGACGTGGTCGACGTGGTTGTGGGTAAAGAGCACGGCGTCGCACCGCTGCAAGTCCAGGGCGAGCGCCTGTTGGCGAAGGTCGGGGGTGGTGTCGATCAAGACGACGCGTTCGGCGCCTTCCGGATCAACCCACCGAAGACAGGCGCCTGTTCGGAGCCGACGATCCCGCGGATCGTCGCTTGTACAGGTTTCGCAATCACACGCGATGACGGGGATGCCTGCTGATGTTCCTGTGCCGAGAAAGGTAAAACGCATGGAGGCAAGGATACGTCCTTTGGTCACGGGCGCCCTGCGCGGGGGCCCATGAGGATTTCTCTTTCTGCGCGTGAACCGTCCGGCGCCTACCATTCCCGCCGTGCCGCACGATCGAAAGCCAAGCAGCCGTCTTTTCAAGGATTATCGCCAACGCCGGCGCGAACTCGATCGCACCGACGTCGGCGCTGAAGCCGTGCGTCCGGGTGACGCCACGCTTGGCGATCCCACCTCGGGGAAGTCCCGCAAACGCTCGCGCACTTTTTTCTCGCTCCTGCGGCGATTTCTCGGCCTGCTCAAAGGGAGCCGGCGCCGGCTCGCTCTCGCGCTCGGAGCGCTCTCCATCGCGACGGCGCTGGGCCTGGTGATCCCCGCTTCGACCAAGTTCGTTATCGACTACATCCTCACGGACAACCCCGGGCCAGCCGGCATCCCCGCGGCGCTTCACCTGCCGCAGGACCGCATGGCTCTCCTCTGGATTCTCGCCGCCGCGATGGTTGTGACGGCGGTGCTGGCGACCGCAGCAAGCATGTGGGGACGCTGGCAGGCGACCAAGCTCATGAAACAAACGCAAGTGCATTTGCGCCGGCTTGCTTTTGAGAAGGCCGTCCGCCTGCCACTGCACCGCGTCTATGACCTCAAGAGCGGCGGTGTTGCGAGCCTGCTGCGCGAAGACGCCGGCGGCGCGGGCGAACTCGTCTTCTCCATGATCTACAACCCCTGGCGCGCCATCATTCAACTTCTTGGAACGCTCGCAGTTCTTGTGTTCGTTGATTGGCGACTCCTGGCTGGCGCTCTGCTACTGGCGCCGCTTATCTGGATCACACATCGAACCTGGATCGCGCGCATCCGCCCGCTCTACCGCGACATCCGCGCCACGCGCCAGTCAATCGACGCCCACGCAACTGAAGCGTTCGGCGGGATGCGCATTGTGCGCGCCTTCAGTCGTGAGCGCCGTGAGTCAGGGCGTTTCGTCCAATCGAATAACTTTCTTATCCGCCAGGAGATCTACACCTGGTGGTGGGCCCGCGGTGTGGATGTCGCGTGGTCGCTCATCGTTCCCTTTGCATCGGTCGCTGTGCTTGTCTATGGCGGTTCGCAGGTGCTCAGCGGCGCACTGACCATCGGCGATGTGATGATGTTCAGCGCCTACCTGCTCATGCTGCTTTCGCCTCTTGAGACGCTCGCCGCTTCCGCGACAGGCATCCAGAACAGCCTCGCCGGCCTTGATCGTCTGCTCGATCTCCTGCGGCAACCAGCTGAGTTCGAATCCGTTTCCGGCGCTGTCGTCGTGGAAAAGCGAGCCGTCACTGGGCGCATCACACTCGTTGACATTCACTTTCGCTATCCGCGCTCTGAAATCGAAGTGATGCGCGGCGTCTCACTCGAAGCAGCGCCCGGCGAGACCATCGCTCTCGTCGGTCCGTCCGGAGCGGGAAAAACAACACTCTGCAACCTCATCGCCCGTTTCTACGATCCCACCGCTGGCGCCGTCCTGCTTGACGGGCGCGATTTGCGCACTATCAACGTCGATTCCTACCGCCGGCTGCTGGGCGTCGTTGAGCAGGATGTCTTTCTCTTCGATGGGACGGTGCGAGAGAACATCGCGTACGCGCGCACGGACGCTGGCGAAGAAGAAATTATCGCTGCCGCTCACGCCGCTCATGCGCATGAGTTCGTCACACAACTTGAGCGAACCTATGACACTGTCGTCGGCGAGCGCGGCGTGCGCCTCTCTGGCGGGCAAAAACAACGGATCGCTATCGCCCGCGCCATCCTCGCGGATCCACGCATCCTCATCCTCGATGAAGCGACCAGCAGCCTGGACACCGAATCCGAACGCCTTATCCAGCAGTCGCTCGCCGAGCTTTTCAAGGGGCGCACCAGCTTTGTCATCGCTCACCGCCTGAGCACCATCCGCCATGCGGATCGCATCGTTGTGATTGAAGACGGCGCGATTACCGAGCAAGGCCCCCACGAAGACCTCATCGCCCGCGGCGGCCGCTATGCAGAGTTGCTGCGCCTGCAAACTGCTGACCAACACGAACCTGGCGCTATCGAAGCGATGTAGATCGCTCCAGCAGGTTTGCCATCGGAGCGGGGGGATTGTTTATGCATCTTCTATCAATCACGAGGTGTTTTATGTAGGATTCCATACAAGAAGGGCCATCGGGGGAGATGAGGAGAGAGATGATGATTGAGTTTACAAGAGCCATGCGCACGCGGGGTAGCGCGGCTGTTTTGTTCGTCGGCGGAGCAGTGAGTTGCTTCGCCGCAGGCGCCTCGGACAACTTCAACGACGGCGTGATCGCTGACCTCTGGGAGACCGTCCAGCTCCCGCCCAACGTCGTCAACCTCAATGAGACCAACGGCAGGCTTGAACTCAGCGCGTTTCCCAATGCCACGCTCTACGGCGTCGGTGGGTACGCCTCCAACACATTCTTCTTTGACCTGAACCAGGACTTTCGCTGGCGCGTCGATTGGAGGTTCGTCCCGCCTGCAGGCACGGACGGCGACCTTGGCATCGAACTCATCTGCCTCGGGCTTGGCGATCTCACAGACGGCCTCACCGGCATTGACACCTTCATCGGGCGCGATTTCTTCGGGCCATACATTCAGTTCGATCGCGTCGAGTTCAACAACACGCTGCTCTCGAACGGCCATTCCAACGCCGGGAACACAACGGGCACGATGTATTACTGGTACGACGCCGCCAGCGACACGCTCTTCGTCAGCGAGACGGAGTTTGACGATCCCACGCCCGGCATCTCTCTGCCGAACTTCCGCGCCACGGTGAATACCGATATCGCCGGTGTCTTCATCGGCGGCTTCTCCGATCCCGGCTCACCCGCCATGAGCGGCTCGGACACCTGGCTCGATAACTTCGTCGTCGAAGAGCATCCATGTGTTGGTGATCTCAACGGCGACGGCGTCGTTAATGCCGTCGACCTTGCCCAACTGCTCGGCGCCTGGACGGGCAACTCTCCGCTCGGCGATCTGGACTGCAACGGCGTCGTCGCGGGTCCGGACCTTGCGATCCTCCTCGGAACCTGGGGGCCATGCCCTTGATTCTCGTTCGCCCCTCCTCCCTGACTCTTTCCTCACTCTATGCCCTCCAAACGCCGATCCTGGCCATTCCGGTTTGCCTGCTGACCTCTGCTCCGGTACATTTCCCGGCTCGCTGGTGGCCGCCCGGGTGGGTCATTTTCGGGGACGGCCTTCAAACATAGAGCGAGCTTCGGAGCCACGTTGTCATGCCCAAGAACAAAAGCCATAAAGGCACGCTCAAGCGCGTGCGCATCACCAAGACCGGCAAGGTCAAGCACAAGCACGCGTTCAGCGGTCACTTTAAGGGCCGAAAGTCCGCGACGCGACTTCGCCGCCTGCGCCAGAACAAGTGCCTGGCGAGTTCAGAGGCGAAGCGATTTGAGAAGCTTTTGTTTCGCCGCCTGCGCGGGCGCACCCAGCCCCGTTCATCGCTGAAGGTCAGCCCGTCGCCGGAACAGCGTCGCGCAAAGCGCGAAGCCAAGTGGGCCGCTGAAGACGCCGCCGCCGCCGCTGCGAAGAGTTGAGATTTCGTTCGTTTGTAGAAGAACAAGATTGATTGAATCACCACCCGCCGGGATTTATGCAAGACGGTTTGAATGAACCGCCCCGTTCGGATGTGAAGGAGGCACACCATGCCACGCGTACGCAAGGGTTCAGCTAGAAAACGGGCGCACAAGCGCGTTCTCCGTGAAGCCCGCGGTTATTTCGGCACAAAGAGCCGTCACTTTCAGCAGGCCAAGGTCGCGCTCACACGGGCCGGGCAGTTCGCCTACCGCGATCGCCGCAACCGCAAGCGCTCCATGCGCGCCCTCTGGATCACACGCATCACCGCTGCCTGCAGAATGCGCGGCTCGCGCTACTCGCTCTTTATGAACGGCCTGCGCAACGCCAGCCTCATGCTCAACCGCAAGATGCTCAGCCAGATCGCCATTGACGACCCCGCTACATTCGACCGTCTCATTGAAATCGCCAACGAAAATACGACGGCGATGCCAGCCAACCCAGAGAAGACGACTGCCTGATAGCAGCGCGCCAAAGCGAATCATTGTCGGCCTCTCCGGAGCCTCCGGAGCGCTGTACGCCCAGCGACTTGTCTCCCTCCTGATCTCGGGCGGGTATGAAGTCCATCTCACCATCACGCCCCCCGGCGCCCGCCTTCTTCACGATGAGCTGGGCATGGAGGGCGTCAATCTCTGCTCCCTCGCCGGCCTTGATGAAAACGCAGACCCTCGCGCCGCTGGCCTCTTTCTCTACAACATCAAGGACATCGGCGCCGAAATCGCCTCCGGCTCCTTCCTCCACGATGGCATGGTCATTGTCCCCTGCTCATCGCATACGCTCAATGCGATCGCCTGCGGCCTCGGCGACAACCTTCTCACCCGCGCCGCAGCTGTCACACTCAAAGAGCGACGCCCGCTCATCATTGTCCACCGCGAGTCCCCCCTCACACTCATCGACATCCGCGCTATGGCGCAGCTCACCGAGGCGGGCGCCATCATCGCGCCGGCCAATCCCGGCTTCTATCTGCTGCCCGAATCCATTAGCGACATCGTTGATTTTGTCGTTGGCAAGACGCTTGATTTGTTGAACGTTAAGCACACGCTCGAAACCCGTTGGGAAAGAGCTCTGGCGCAGCGCAAGAGCGATCAGCGATAAGCCAGCTACACTGCTCCAGAAACTATGGGCGCCACAATCACAGCAAGCCAATCGTCTCCAACGCGACGACTTCGCGTCGTCACTGCTGCGCTGACAGACATTAAACTCGCGCACTCCGTCTTCGCTCTGCCCTTCGCGCTGCTTGGCGCATTCCTCGCCAAACCATCTGCGCTGCAAGCACAGTGGGGGGTCTTTGTAGGGCAGCTCCTGCTCATCGTCGCCTGCATGTTTTTTGCGCGCACATGGGCGATGCTCATTAACCGCCTGGCTGACCGCCGCTTTGACGCTGCCAATCCTCGCACCAGTCGGCGCGCCATCGCATCCGGCCGCGTTTCCGCTCGCCAGGGGCTCACCGTTGCACTCCTCGCCGGCGCCGCCTTCATCATGTGCTGCGCACTTTTCTGGATAATCTTTAACAACCCCTGGCCCGCGATTCTTTGCGTCCCCACGCTCGCCTGGATCGCCTTTTACAGCTTCACCAAACGCTTCACCGCGCTCGCCCACGTCTTTCTCGGCGGCGCCCTCGCGGTCAGCCCTCTCGCTGCAGCCATCGCGGTGCGCCCGGAGGCCCTCGCGCAGACTCCAGCGCTCTGGCTCATCGCTGGCTTTGTTCTGCTCTGGGTCGCTGGCTTTGACATCGCCTACGCGCTTCAGGATCTCGACTTCGATCGCGAGTCTTCTCTCTATAGTGTTCCCGCCAAGGTCGGGATGCGCGGCGCCCTTTGGCTGAGCCGCCTCATGCACCTCGCCGCTGCCGCATTTATTATTGGCGCCGCGATCGCCGACGCGCGCTTTGGCGTCATCTTCAGCCTCGCTGTCGCCGTCATTGTCGGGATCCTGCTCATCGAACACCTTGTCCTCGCCCGACGCGGCCTCGCGGGCCTCCCCATGGCCTTCTTCACACTCAATGGCATTGTCAGCTGCGTGCTCGGCGCCGCGGGGATCACCGACCTGCTTGCTTGATCTGCTCGCAGATCGTGGATCTGTTCCGGGCTGGTCCCGACATAGACGCGGGTGAAGCCCGAGTCAATAGAGCTTTTATTTTCAGAAAGTTCTGAAACCATTGTAGATTCTGGCCTCCCGACTCGATACGCTTCACGTGAAGGCGCTGTTTCCCGCCTTTGCAGTCCAGGAATGACTCCGCATGAGTAGAACCGAATCATCCAACACAACCCGAACCCTCGCTGAAGCTCAGGATCGCTTCATCGCCGCCTGGGGCCAGATGGGCAGCGCTTGGGGCATCAGCAGGACAATGGCTGAAGCGCATGCCCTCCTCTACATCGTTGGAGAGCCGCTCAACACCGATGATGTGATGGATCGCCTCCAAATCAGCCGGGGCAACGCCTCGATGAGTCTGCGCGCTCTGGTTGAATGGGGACTCGTCTCGCGCGAACACAAGCGCGGCGACCGCAAGGAATACTTCCGCGCCGAAGCCGACGTCTGGACCATGCTTCGCACCATCGTCCGCGAGCGCATCAAACGCGAAGTCGATCCCGTGCTCGCTTCCCTCTATGACATCCGCGATATGACCGCCCCCGCGCGCGTCGGCGATATCCCCGTCGAATGCGCCCAAGCGCTTACGGATCACAACGATCGCCTTGATTCCATGGTCGACACTATCGACTCACTCCACAAACTCGCAGAGCGCTTCACCGAAGGTGATGGCAAGAAACTCAGGCAGGCCGCCAAAGCTCTCTCAAAAATTGTCTGAAAGACCAATCGTGATGTTGCAGACCGTCACTTCCAAAACGGCCAAACACGACGCGACCAAGGCTGGGGCCATACCCACGCTGACAAGCATTGAAATTCGCTGGAGTGTGCGCGCTGTCATCATCGACGATGACAGTCGAATCGTCCTCACAAATAATATCGACGATCACGCCGAGCTTGTCTGGCGTTTCGATCACCTCAAGAGTCAGAGCGCCAGAGTTGCCATGGCGTGCGTCACATCTGCTGATTCAGAAGCGCGGACTGCTCCCGTCACCGAGTGCGTCGTCCCAGCCGGAGCTATTTTTCTGGAAGATGGGTTGATGCACATTGAACTTGCCTCCACTTTGAGCGCAACTCTTCGCATCGCTCCATCTGCCGCAACTGCCAGCCAGTTGCTCTACGCCAGAACAAACATTTTCACCCAACTCGAACTTCCAGGCGCCATGTACGAAGTTGCTGGCGTTCAAATAGATGCGCCCAGGCGCCAGACCTTAAGCTGAGCGCCGACGCCGAACAGCGAGACTCGCAGCCATCAGGAAGAGCGCCGCTCCCGATGGCGCCGGGATCAACACAATCCGCACGCGATCAGGCAGATACACCGCCTCGATCCCAAGCCCGGCGCCCACTCCCGACGCGCGCAGCGACTCAAACTCCCCGCCGTTCCATGACGAAAACAGAATCACATCAAAGAAATCACCAAACGACGGGAGAAAGCCATCGATAAAGCTCACATCAAGTGTTCCCGCCATAGCGCTTTCAAAATCAAACGCGCCGCTGACAACCAACTGATCATGCGCTCCCGGCGTCATGCCCCTTTGCGCTGCAATCGCCGCCGGAGATAACCCCGCAATCTCAATCTCAACAACCGCGCTCTGTCTGAGCGCCACATCGCCGTCAATCGTGAGCGATCCTACTCCCAACCCAGGTTCAACAGTCCCGCCAGCGTCGAGCGCCGGCGTCGACACAACGCCTGAACCACGAAGACTCGCAGCCGGTCCCAGCGTTATTGCGCTCGAAGCGCTCAAACTCGCGCCATCAAGTTCAATCACCCCCGACCCCTGAGACATTCCTCCATCAATGGAAAGTGAAGCGCTTCGCAGCGTCAGCGCCCCGCCGCCAACCATGTCGCCCGTCACCGCCAGCACTGTCGGTGGCGTCGACCCCCGATTCACTCCCGAAGTCCCATCGACGATCAACTCCCCATCCACAATCAATCCGTTTGGCAGGTTCAGCTGCCTGCCGTTCAGCACGGAGAGCGACCCGCTGGCGTCAATCAGATTCAGATTGCGCAGCCCGTCCTGCATTCCGCCCCCCGTGTTGTCGGTCAACAGCGAGCCCGGCCCGTCAAGCACAAGCCGATTGGCAATGGTTTCAATATCCGCATTGGCGAAGCGCAGCTCCCCTTCCAAGGTAATTACGCCGTCACTGAAAATACCCGTTGCAAAGTTCGTGAGAATCGAGTTCTGATCCACTTCAAAGACAGTCCCCGCTCCAACCGTCAGGTTTCCGGTTGGATCAATCGTGAAGTCGCCGATCGTCGTGAAGTTTCGCCCGTTCACGACCGCAAGCCTGCCCGCAGGCCCAACGTCGCTTAGGTTCCGCAGCCCATCCTGCGCGCTCGCCGAATCAACAATCGAAGCCCCAACGCCATCAAGCGTCACATCTGCGTCGATCGAAGTAATGTCGGCGCCATCAAAGCGCAGCTCGCCCGCGATCTCAAAAACACCCCCAGTCAATACACCCCCAGCTGCATTGGTGAGTGTGTTCCCCGAGTTCACCTGAAACTGCGTTCCGTTTCCAAGTCGCAGCAATCCATTGTTCTGAAAATCGCCCGACGTGTTGAAAGCGCCGGTTGTGTCAATCTCGAGCGACCCCGTCGTGTCATTGAGCGTGATGTTGTTCTCAAAATCTGAAAACACCGATCCAGCATCACGGATCGTCACCATCGCCTGATTCGTCGTCACCGCCTGCCCCAGAAAATCAAGCTCCGCTCCGCCGAAAACGTTCCATGTCCCGCCTGTCAGCGCTCCCGCTACAAGCCCGACGTCGTCGGCCCGCAGCGCCCCGACCTCGACCTGGACTGTTCCCGCTGTGTTGTCGAGGCGCACACCGGTGATCGACGTATCCCCGCCGCCAACGCTCTTGCGGAACGTTCCGTTGTTAATAATCGTGCTCGCAGCGCCAACACCCGTGATGGACTGCATCCCCGTGGTTTCAATGCGAAACTCCGAGGCGGACGCGATATTAATCATCGATCCGTCCATCACAATCCCGCCCGTTCCCGCCCAGCGCATCGCTGCCCCGGTGTGCGTCACGCACGTGTCACAGATTTCATCCATCACCGAAGCGTTGAATATGAAATCCCCCTGGCTCATCACATCGCCAACATTGCGCAGCGCGCCGTCTTGCAGCGTGATGTCGCCCATTGCGTCGACCAGCGTCGTGTTCTCAATGGAAGCGCTCGTCAGCGTGACGCTGGACGCCGCCCGCAGTTCCGTCAGCCCGTCGATCATTGAGTTGTCAATCATCGCCGACCCGCCGACATCAAGCGTGCCCGGTCCGGAAAGCAGCGCCCCCGCCGTCTGCATGAACACGTCGTCCACCCGCATCTCCGAGCCAGTCAGATCAAGTGTCACATCGCTCGAGTCGAGATTCAGCGTTGTCACCCGCCGATCAATATCGATCGTCACCGTATAAGACCCTGCCAGCGCGCCGATTGTCACAGCGAACGAACCACCAAGATTGTTGTCAGGAAGCACCGCGGGATTCCAGTTCCCTGCGTTTCCCCAACTGCCGCCAGCAGCGTTGTTCCACGTCACGCCCGTCGGGCCTGCACTCGCTATGAATGAAACACTCAACGCAAGACCTGCACTCGCCAACAGGGCGCAGCCCCGAAGCTGACTTCTCTTCGCATTCTTCATAACGCTTCCCTCTTCCTCCGAACTCGATTCCAACCGGTGTCGAGCGGCGCCCATCATCGCTACGCAAGAAGCCATCGACAAACAGCCCCTCGCCCGGCGCTTCAAAAACGCCCCTGGCGCGTGTCTCTCTCACTCTCCGCCAGATCGATCCACCAGTTCAACTACTCTTGCATTCACTCTCTCGATCGCCCTCCTGACCGTTTCGAGATTTCCGGTGTTCAATGCCCCGCCCTCCGTTGCAATGGCGCGATAATTCTTTTCACACTCCGTATATAGCGTTCCCGCCTGCACATACTGCTCCAAACGCTGCGCCGGTGCTGGCGTCGCATCCGCCGCTGCGTCAGCCATGCGCTCGATCGCCTGCCCGAGTTTGTATTGTCCAACCGCAAGATCCGAACGATGCCGCTGCGTCGGGTCGATCTTGTAAATGTCCTCGCGCACGCGGAGCGATTCGGCGAATGTCAACATCGCTTGTGCCAACTCCCCGAGCGCCAACTGCTGATTCCCCACCTTGTTAAGACAGACAACATGATCCCGCTGCGCCTGTAGATTCGCTGCATCACTCCAGGCAAGCTGCTGAGCCACATCGAGCGCACGTTGATACCACACCAGCGCGTTGGCGTGTAGTTCCTCCGCTGGCTCATCAACGTCAACACTCATTGTCTCAAGGAGCGCCATCGTTTTCGCCTTCCACATGAGCGCCAGTCCGGCATTGTGCCGACTGAGCCACAGCGAACGCAGCGCCTCTGTCTCACCCGGAGCTCGTTCCGCCGCCGCCTCCAACCTTGAAAGCGCCTGTCGCGAAAGCTCAAACGCCGCCTCATACCGATCAATCGCAGCGCGCAACCGCACGACAGCCCGATCGCCCCGCTCTTCGTCAACCAGCGCTTCTCCTTCGCGACGCAGTTCATGACCAAGCTCGACAACTGCTGTCGCTTTTTGATCCGTTGCTCGCGCCAACTTAACTTCCGCATAAGCATCCGCCGGATCGTTGGCGCTGCGCTTGCTCCAATAGCCAATGGTTTCATCAAACCGCTGCATCGCGACGCGCCGATGCCGACTCACTGCTTGCTCGTCGCTCGTCTCCTGCGCCCGCCGAAGCTCAACCTCTCCAACCCAGCGGGTCTTTCCGTGGCGAGCTTCCTCATAGGCGCGCCGGGTGTCCTCATCGCCTGCCAGCTCAATCGCCTTCTCATACATCTGCACCGCGCGCCCGTACAGTCCGCTCGCCTCTTCGTAGCGTCGATCCTGTTGCGCAATCCATCCATCGCGATAGACACTTTCAGCCATCTCCGCATGCGCCCGCGCCTCTTCGGGAGCCTTCTCAAGCAGCCGCGAACGAATTTGCTTCGCCGCCTCATATTCGCGCTTCGCATCTTGAAGCGACCCCGTCGTCGCAGCCTTCATCCCCACCCCGCCGCGCAGATCGCCCAACCGTTCATGCGCGTCCGCCAACTCGCGCAAAAACTCCGGATCATCGCTCCCCTCTTCCTTCACCTGTTCCAGATACGCCGCCGCCTCAGCGATGATGAGTTCCTGAGCCCGCGTCGTCCCGCGTAAGGGCATCACTTCGTCATAAAAGTCAAACATAAACGTATGCGCCAAGTGCCGCACCGCTCCGAAGTTCCGCTCCGCTCGTGCTCGCGCTGTCGACTCCGCCGCCAGCGCCGCCGTCTCGCTCTCTCGCGCTGCAACCGCCTCGCGTCGCGCACTCTCCGCCGACCGCCACATCCCCGTCATGACGCCGGCGAATACAATCAACGTCACTAGAAAAACCGCTGCCACCGCAACGTGCGGCTTATACCGACGCAACGTCTTGCGCAGCACATACCAACCTCGATCCCGCTTCGCCTCGATCGGCGCCCCCTGCAGGTACCGACCGATATCCCGCCCCAAATCCCCCGCGCTCTGATACCGCCGATCGCGCTCCTTGCTCAAGCACTTGAGCACAATCGTCTCAACATCGTCATCAACGCTGCGCTTGATCGTGCTCGGCCGCGCCGGCTCGCGCTTGACAATGTTGTCCAGCACATCCCGCATGTTCCCCACAACTTCATACGGAAACTGCCCGCCCGTCACCATCTGATACAAGAGCACACCCAACGAATACACATCCGTGCGAATGTCAATCTGATCCGGCGCCCCGATCGCCTGCTCCGGACTCGCCCAGGGCAGCGATCCGATGAACTGCCCCGTGATCGTCATCAACTGCATCCGGGATGTGTCGTCAACCTCCCCCGTCGCAATCTTCGCTAAACCGAAATCCACAATATGAGGCGCCCCATCCGGATCCACCAGAATATTGCTCGGCTTCAAATCCCGATGAATCACTCCCTTCAAATGCGCCGCCGAAATCGCCTTGCAAATCCGCTGAAACAAATCCAGCATGTCGCGAAGCGAAAGGTTCGCATCCGTCACATATTCATCCAGCGCCCGCCCCGAGATGTAATCCATTACATAGTAAAACGAGCCCTCAACTTCACCAGAATCAATCACGGACACAATGTTCGGGTGCTGAAGTTGTCCCAGAATCTCTACTTCACGCTCAAACCGCGCCCGCCCCCGCGAACCGATCAGCGGGTTGTCGCGCATCACCTTCACCGCGACCTTCCGCTTCGTCGCGTGTTGAATCGCCTGATACACGATCCCCTGCCCGCCCCGGTGAATCTCGCGCACAATCTCATAGCCTGGAATATGCGCCGGCGCCCGCACCGCCCACGTCCGCCGCGAAACCGCGCCTTCGGCTTGTGCGCGCGCCGCGGCAATTAAGTCACGATCAGAGCTGGACCCATTCCGATCGCTCGGCGGGCCGCCGTTGTCATTGTGGGCGCTATTCGAATCAGCGCCGGGCGAGTTGCTCTCCGACTCTGCCACGATTCCTTACCTCTTCGCAACCGTCTCTTCGCGCCTTGGACGCCATGTTCGCTATGGCTGTCGCGCTCAACCGCGCCCCGGACGAATGCCGAACAGAATCAACTTGCTTTGACCAACACGCAGAACCCACCGCCCTCCGTGGCGAGCTTCCATCTCGTACGGCGGCATCCAGCCCCGATGCTCACGCAAAATTACGCCCAATGCGTAAAAAACTTCGAGGGCTTCCCCATCACATCCCGCAAACAGTCATGCGCCCGCGCCCGCAGCATGTACACCGCCCCCTCACTCCTCCCCAGGGCGATCGCCACCTCACTCGCAGGTCGCATCTCAAGGTCGTACAGACGGATAACCTTCTCGTAATCGTCAGGCAGCTCCCCGAGCGCCTTCTCCAAAAACACCTGCGCCTCCTGCGCCGCAGCCTCCCGGCTCGGCGTCTTGCTCGTTGCCCCCAGCACCTCCACCAGCGCCATATAGGAGTTCTGATCAGGCCCCCCCAGCGCACTGTTCCGCACGCGCTGCCTGGGACTCGGCCGTTTCTCAGCTTCAAGAGCCCGAATCGCATCCAGCATGTTGTTCTTCGCAATCTGCCGCAGCCATGCCCCAAACCCCGCCGCCGTCCGCGATTCCAGCCGCCCAATTCGCAGGAACGCCTCCACATACGTCACCTGCATGATGTCATCCACATCAATCGCCGACTGCCACTGCGCCCCAAGCGAGAACCCAATATGCCGCCGAACAACAGGTCCATGATCCTCAAGGAGTTGCGTCAGTGCATCCTCATCACCGCGCATCGCACGCTCAATCATTTCAACCATCGCGCCATCGTCCATCCAGCCATCTCCAAGCCGCCCACCTGCCCCTTCGAACCAGCCTCCAGTCTACCCATCGCCTTCTCCAAACGAGCGAGCGAATCTAAGAAAAATCTGCCCCCTTGCTTCGGTAATACTCCCCAACGTCAACCCGCCGAGCCTCCGCAAACTTCTTCGTCATACTCCCCGACCATCCTCGCCCTGCCCCCTCGCGCCGCTCTATATACCGCGCGTACCGCTCGTCATACGCCTCAATCATCCCCAGCATCGATTCATCATCCGGGTACTTATTCTCAAACAGCACCGCCTCCGCCCCGAGCCGAGGCCTCTCCATCGGCGACTCATCCGCCACCCCGGCGCACATGCCAAACAACGGATACACACCCTCCGGCGGCGTCAGCACACGCTCCACCTCAAACAACTGACTCCGCAGCCCCCCGATATAGCACACCCCATACCCCTGTGACTCCAGCGCCAGCGCCATGTTCTGCGCGAACAACGTCGCATCAATCACCGCAAGTAAAAACGCCTCCATCCGCGCCTCATACGCTCGCCCCTCCCGCGCGCACAAAAGCCGATGCCGCCGCGTGTCCCCGCACACCACAAAGAACGCCCCCGCTCGCCGCACCTGCTCTTGCGGCCCAGTGAGCTCCGCCAACTTCTTGCGCTTCAAACCATCCGTCACATGAATCACACAATATGACTGAATCGCTGAGCTCGTCGAAGCCGCCTGCCCCGCCTCAACCGCAAGACGAACGTGCTCAAGCGGAATTGCCTCAGATTTGTACCGCCGAATCGACCGGTGCCGCTTCATCAATGCTATCGCTTCATTCATGCAGCAGAGTCTAACTGCATCATCCGATGACAGCCCCACCCACCGCGCATAAAAAAGGCCGCGCTCCCCCGGAGAAACGCGGCCCTGTCAAACATTCAGTTTCTGATTGCTAGTTCAGGCAGCCCGACGCCGACGCGCCGCGCTCGTGCGCCGACGCGTTCCCGATGAGCCAACCAGGCGCAAGTTCGGACTCCGCCGACTTGTAGAGCGGCGAGTCGAACTCTTGCGAGCTGTGGTCGGACGCTTGCGTGCCGTCGTGGCGCGCTTCTTGGCGGTGGTCGTGCGACGCTTCGCGGCCGTTGTCGGGCGCTTGCGTGCCGTCGTGGCGCGCTTCTTGGCGGTGGTCGTGCGACGCTTCGCGGCCGTTGTCGGGCGCTTGCGTGCCGTTGTGGCGCGCTTCTTGGCGGTGGTTGTGCGACGCTTCGCGGCCGTGGTCGGACGCTTGCGAGCCGTTGTGGCGCGCTTCTTGGCGGTGGTTGTGCGACGCTTCGCGGCCGTGGTCGGACGCTTACGTGCCGTCGTGGCGCGCTTCTTGGCGGTGGTCGTGCGACGCTTCGCGGCCGTTGTCGGACGCTTGCGTGCCGTCGTGGCGCGTTTCTTCGCAGTGGTTGTGCGACGCTTCGCAGCCGTGGTCGAACGCTTACGAGCCGTGGTGGCGCGTTTCTTCGCAGTGGTTGTGCGACGCTTCGCAGCCGTGGTCGAGCGCTTGCGTGCCGTGGTGGTGCGTTTCTTTGCGGTCGTCGTGGATTTCCGTTTCGGCGTGCTCTTCCGGGCCGCCGTCGTCTTGCGCGCGCCTGTGCGGCTGCGCGTTCGCGAGGCGGAGCTCCGTCTCGTCGAATTACTTCTTCCTGCCGGCATAATCACTTCTCCATCGAGGTCCTTCTCGAGCGCTCCTCTTGGCGTCCGCCATCCACGCTCGAATCCTTGTAAATCACTCAAGCCCGATGAATCTCCCTGATCCAGCCGGACCCACGCTTACGTTCTTTCCGTAAACACGAAGAGAACGCTAATAACGCATGGACTTTCGGCGAGCGCCCCGACCCTCTAAAGAGCAGACACATTAAAAATGAAAAATCCTTCAAGTGTGCTTCGCATAACCCCTTTTCGGACCCACGCCGTCCGTCCGCTATACTCATCGTTTCGCCAATGGCGCGCAGATGCGCGCAAGCTCCCGCCACACACCTGAAAGAAACTTCGCGTGCCCGATACACCGCACAACTGGTCGCCCCAAAGCTGGAAGTCCAAGCTCGCTGCCCATCAAACGCGCTACCCTGACCGCGCCGCTGTCGAACAGGCGTTCCAAAAGCTTCAGTCCCTTCCCCCGCTCGTCACCAGTTGGGAAATCGAGCGCCTCCGCGATGAAATCGCCCAGGCTCAGCGCGGCGAGCGCTTCGTCCTCCAGGGTGGAGACTGCGCCGAAACACTCGCTGACTGCACGCCCGCCGCCATCACCGGCAAACTCAAAATACTTCTCCAAATGTCCCTCGTGCTTGTTCATGGCTCACGCCGGCCTGTCGTTCGCATCGGGCGCTTCGCCGGCCAATACGCCAAGCCGCGCTCAAGCCAAACCGAATCTCGCACAGAATCAGCAGATTCCGCAGCGTCCCACCAACTCCCCAGCTATTTCGGCGACCTCGTCAATCGCGCCGACTTCACTCCCGAAGCCCGCCAGCCCGACCCCCATCTCATGGTGCGCGGCTATCAGCATGCCGCCATGACGCTCAACTTCATTCGCGCTCTCACCGAGGGCGGCTTCGCAGATATGCATCATCCCGAATACTGGGATCTCGGATTCCTCGAACACGCCGGCCTTACGCCCGAGCTGCGCAACCAGTATCAACACATGACCCAAAGCCTCGCCGGCGCTCTCGACTTCATGGAAGCCCTCGGTGAAACCAAGATCGAGGACCTCACCCGCGTCGAGTTCTTCACAAGTCACGAGGGACTCAACCTTCTCTATGAAAGCGCACAAACACGCACCGTCCCCCGTCGTGACGGCTTCTACGACCTGTCAACCCACTTCCCTTGGATCGGCGAGCGCACACGCGCCATCGATGGCGCTCACATCGAGTTCTTCCGCGGCATTCGCAACCCCGTCGGTGTCAAGATCGGACCCACAACTTCCCCCGATGAACTCATCGCCCTCGTTGACGCTCTCAATCCGGACAACGAACCCGGTCGCCTCGTCCTGATCGTGCGCCATGGCGCCGACCGCATCCGCGCGACTCTCCCCTCCCTCATCGAAGCAGTCCAGCGCGATGGCCGCACCGTCCTCTGGATGTGCGATCCTATGCATGGCAACGGCGTCACCACAAACGCCGGCGTCAAGACCCGCGACTTCCAAACCATCCTCTCCGAAATCGAATCATCCTTCGATATCCACGCTGAAGCCGGCTCAATTCTCGGCGGCGTCCATTTCGAGCTCACCGGAGATGATGTCACCGAATGCGTCGGAGGCGCGGGCCAGATGAACGAAGACGACCTCGCCCGCAACTATCAATCGCTCTGCGACCCCCGCCTGAACTACCACCAGTCTCTCGAACTCGCCCTCCGCATCGCCAGCCGCATGGGGCAATCTGACTAACTGTTTATTCGCCCGCAGTTGACAGCCTTCCCATCTTCCTGCTATCCACCCGCCCTCATGTCACTCCATGTCGGCCTAATCACCTGCGTTAACCTCCCCGAGCCTGACCCCGATCAGACGCCCTTGCTTGCCGCGCTGCGCGATTCCAATGTCGAAGCTGAGATGGTCGCCTGGGACGACCCCAATACGGATCTTGCCCGCTTCGATCTTTGCGTCATCCGATCAACATGGAACTACTACAAAGACTGCGCCCGGTTCATGGACTGGCTCGCCCACGCTTCCAAAACAACACACCTGCTCAACCGCGCCCCCATTATCGAGTGGAATCTCCACAAGTTCTATCTGGATGAACTCCAGCGCGCCGGCGTCCCCATTGTCCCCACCGCATTCATCAGCAAAAGCCAACACGCCGAACTCAGCGCCATCCTCGCGCCCCACGACTGGCAGGACATTGTCATCAAGCCCGCCATCTCCGCCTCCTCCTTTGACACCAAACGCTTCACCCGCGCCCAACTCCCTGACGCCCAGGCCTTTCTTGATTACCTGCTCGTCAACCGCGACGCATTGGTTCAGCAGTACATGCCCACCGTCGAAACTTCTGGCGAACGCGCTCTCATATGTATCGCAGGCGAGTTCACACACGCCATCCGCAAAAACCCACGATTCTCGCGCGATGATGAGAGCGTCTCCGACGCCCTGTCTCTCGAACCCGACGAGCGCGCCTTCGCCGACTCCGTTCTCGACGCCATTCCCGAACGCGTTATTTCCGCAACTTCGCGCGATGAACTCCTCTACGCGCGCATCGACATCATGCGCAACCAATCGGGCGCCATCCGGCTCTCAGAGCTCGAACTCATCGAGCCCTCGCTTTTTCTTATTCAGAGTCCCCCAGCCATGGCCCGCATCGTGTCAGCAATCAAAGCCCGCGCCAGCTCCTGATCTCATTTCAACCAGTTCCCATATTCATGCAAGGGATCGCCGCTCCCGCGACATCTCCACATGAGGAAAGGGCATCGAGGCGCCACACGGGGTCTTCATACCATCGTGAGCTGTCGTTTTGCAGTTCAGATGGATGGAATTAGTAGCCTGGAAGGTTGATTCAGATGTATGGTTGACGATGCATATGCTGAGTCAGAACAAGGATGAAAAGAGAGAAATGGGTGTCTTGAGTCCGTTATCGACCGACGGAGAGCCGGATGCCAGGTGTGAAATAAACGGAGATGTAAAGAGATGAAATTGTTGACAAGTCTGTCCGCCCTCGCTCTGCTCAGTAACGCCGCCCTCGCCGCCCCGCGCGATATCCAGATCGTTCAGGTCAACTTCAACTCCGGCGTCGTCACCATCCGAAATCTCGGTCCCGCCAACCAAACCATCAGCGGCTTTCGCTTCTGCACCGCCGACGACAACCAGCAACTCCAGTACACCGGCACAACCGGTCTCTCCGGCCTCTCCCTCGACCCCGGTGAAGACTTTCACATCCACTGGAACAACGACGCCCCCGCCGACCCCAACGCGCGCAATGTCTCCGCGCTCGGCGGCTTTAGCGCTCAACCAATGGATCGCGGTCCTTGGGGCCTGGCGCTCTACTCCTCATCCCCCTTCGGCACACCCGCCAACATGGTCGATTACGTCCAGTGGACTGACGACCTCGCCAATCCCTCTAACTTCACCGCTGACGCCCGAGCGCCTGTCGCGACCAGCGCCTTGCTCTGGTCTGCAAATGCGGACTTCGTCGTCACCACGCCAAAAGCCGTCTCCCTCGACCTCACCGATCTCGCAAACAACACCGCCCACAGCCCAGCCGACTACAACCTTGGCGGAGGCCCGGGTGGTGGCCCTCTTGCTGATCCCATCCCTACGCCGGTCCCGCTCGGCGCTGTGAATGTTCAGCTCGCCACCGTCGCGACCGGGCTCACTGCTCCAAACTGGGGAACAAATGCACCCGGCGTCTCCGGTCGACTCTACGTCTCAGACCAAAACGGCATATTCTGGAACATCAATCTCGCCGACGGCTCCAAGTCCGTTTTCCTCGATGTTTCAAGCATCATTGTCACGCTCGGCATCGGCGGACCCGGGACCTTCGATGAACGCGGACTCCTCGGTGTCGCCTTCCATCCCAATTACCAGGCCAACGGCCTTCTTTACACCTACACCTCAGAGCCAAACGCCGGCGCCGCTGATTTTTCCACCATTCCCGTCGGCGAAACCGCCGACCACCAAACTGTCATTCGTGAATGGAACGTCCCCGAACCGGGAGATCTCAATGCGACCGTGAACTTTGCTTCTTCGCGCATCCTCCTCACCATCGATCAACCACAGTTCAACCACAACGCCGGCGCCATCAATTTCGGCGCTGACAACATGCTTTACATCGCGCTGGGCGACGGGGGCGCCTCAGATGACGAAGGCATCGGGCACGGCGTTTCAGGCAACGGGCAGGATCCCACCAACCCACTCGGATCCATCCTGCGCATTGACCCGCTCGGAAACAACTCCGCAAACAGCCAGTACGGCATTCCCTTTGACAATCCATTTGTTCCGGAGCGAGGCGCCAATGTTCAGGAAATATTCGCGTTCGGCTTCCGCAATCCCTTCCGCTTCTCATTCGACGGACCGGATCTATACGTCGCCGACGTCGGACAAAACGACATCGAGGAAGTTGACATCGTCACCTCCGGCGACAACTACGGCTGGAACCTCAAGGAAGGTTCGTTCTTCTTTGACCCCAACGGCGTTGATCCCGGCTTTATCACGAATGTCGATCCAGGCGTCCCCGCAGGCCTCGTCGATCCCATCGCGCAATATGACCACGATGAAGGCATCGCCATCGTTGGTGGATTCGTCTATCGCGGCGTCAAGATCCCCGCTCTCACTGGCAGCTACATTTTCGGCGACTTCGCGCAAACGTTCTCCAACGACGGTCGACTTTTCTATCTCGATGGCGCCGGCGACGTCGTTGAGTTCAACCTCCTCGGCCAGCCCGCGCTCAATCTCTCCCTCCTCGGATTCGGCCAGGATGAGAACGGCGAAGTCTATGTTCTCGCCAATAACACCGGCGTGCCATTCGGCGTCGGCGGTGTCGTCCTTCGCATTGCTCCAAAGATTGGTGATCTTGATGCCAACGGTGTAGTCGGCAGCGCAGATCTCGCCAACTTGCTCGGCTCCTGGGGCCAGCCTGGCGGCGCCGCAGACCTCGACATGAGCGGCGCCGTCGGAAGCGCCGACCTCGCTCTCCTCCTCGGCAACTGGGGCTGAGCAACACAACCCGCCCTTTTCGACGCCCTGTTCACTCACAAGGCGTCAACCTCCTCCTCTATCAACGATGTATTTAATTGGGGATGACAGGAGCTGGCGAACTGGGCATCCCTCAGTTCGCCAGCTCAATTTTTTGTGCAAACTCACGAGCGCCTCCAACGTCGTGCGAGCGGCGCCCATCGATCACCCCCCCGTGCCGACTCCGGGCCTATGCTGAACTTCTTCGTTTCTCGAAGCACTCCTATCACCAGGAGTCAGCGCATGGATGATGTATTCGACGCGATCGTAATCGGCGCCGCCATCTCAGGATCCATGACTGCAATCAGCCTCACCCGCGCTGGCTGGCGCGTCGCGCTCATCGAAAAACGCGCCCCCAACAACTCCAAAGCCTGCGGCTGCTGCCTCAGCCCGCGCGTTGCGCCCATCCTTGAATCCGCCGGCCTTATGAAAGATGTCCAGCGCCTTTCAGCAGGTAGGGTGCGCCGCGTCCGCATCCATGTCTCGGGTCGCCCGCCAATTGAAACGCCTCTCATCACTCCCTCAACAAGAACGCAGCCAATCGCAGGATGGCTGGTCCCCCGCGCCCAGTTCGACGACGCCCTGCGCCAGCGCGCCCAACACGCCGGCGTCCGCCTCGTCAGCGCCCGCGCAAAACTCGTGCTGAAGAACTCCGGCATGCAGACCGTCCAGCTGCGCCGCTCTTCTGAGAACAACCACGCCGGAGCAACGAAGATCATCCGATCTCCGCTCGTCATCGGCGCCGATGGTCTGGGCAGCGCCGTCGCCCGCGCCGCCGGGCTCAACCGCCAGCCATCTCGATCGCTCTTCCCGGTGAAGCCACGCCAAAAATATGGCTTTTCCTTCGACATCGCCCCCGCCGATCCCGCCGCGCTCTTACCCCAGACAATCGAAATGTTTGTTTCCTCAGCCGGATATCTCGGCGTCGTCCAGCAAGCGAACACCATGCTCCATGTCGGCGCCCTCGTTCAGCGCCGCGCCCACTCGCTGCGCGATCCCTTCAGCTTTGTGGCTCAACTCGCGCAGCAACACCCTGCGCTGCGCCAGGCGCTCGGCGAATCTCCGTTCCGCGAGCGAGCTATAGATTTTCACGCCGCCGGACCAATGCCCTGGCGTCCGCGCCATGTCGCAACCAACCGCGTCGCGCTTGTCGGCGACGCCGCAGGCTACGTCGAACCCTTCACCGGCGAAGGGATGGCCTGGGCCCTCGAAAGCGCCGACCTGCTCGCGCAAGTCTGCGCTGCTGCAACCCCCGGCGCCTGGAACGCTGCAACTGCAGCGCGATACGAAAACCTCTGGCGCCGCCGCATCGCCGGCCGCCAACGCATCTGTAAATCGCTCTCATTTGCTATCGCCCGCCCCGCCGCTCTCAGCGTGCTTGTAAGAATCGCCAACATCGCAAGCCCGCTCCCCAATGCCCTCTCGCGACGGGTGGCTCAAGCGTGACTGCCATCTCTTCACAATCCGCGCAGCGCGCAAAGCCATCAGCGCACCGGCGCCCCAACACCCCCGCGAACAAAACCCCTGCTCGCGCAGAACTCCTCAGCCTCGGTTTCGCAACCCCGGAGTTGTGTCAACCACAAGTTCAAATCTGCGCAGAAATCGCCGACCTACTTGAACTCAAGGACAAAGCCCTCGCCCGCTGGAACCGAATCGTGCGCGGCTCTCAAATCGACTCCCGACACGCCGTCCAGCCCATCGCCCGCACAATCCATCTCTCAACCGCCCAGCGAATGCAAACCTACGCACAACTCGCCCCACCTCTCGCTCAGCGCGCTTGCCAACACGCAGTCGAGCGCGCACGCATCGCCCCGGAAGACATCACCGACCTCATCGTCGTTTCCTGCACCGGCTTCTCCGCGCCCGGCGTCGACGCCGAACTCATCACCCGCCTCAGCCTCCGCCCAACAGTCCGCCGTTCGACAATCGGATTCATGGGCTGCTTCGGCGCCATCACCGGCCTCCGCGCCGCAGCCGGCGCCTGCGCACTCGACCCAAACGCTATCGCCCTCGTTGTCTGCGTAGAACTCTGCTCCCTCCACATCCGCGCCGCATCCGATCTCAATAACCAAATTGCCTCAGCCCTTTTCTCTGACGGCGCCGCCGCCGCGATCGTCGCTTCGCCCAACCGCATCAATCACCGCCCCAATCGCGCGCACAATTCCACCACCTCTGCCCCCCGGCGCCAACCCATCGCCGCCATCCATCCCGGCGCCTCCCTCCTCATCCCCGAAGCCGCCGCCGATATGACCTGGACCATCACCGACTCCGGATTCGCCATGACCCTCACCCGCGACGTCCCCCCAGCCATCGAACGCCAGATTGGCGACTTTCTCCGCCAGGCCTATCCCGATCGCCCCGCCTCCTACATCATCCACCCCGGCGGCCCCGGCATCCTCACCGCCGTCCAGCGCAGCCTCGACCTTCCCTCCAACCGCTCCGACCTCCTCGCCGCCCGCCACATCCTCCGCCACCACGGCAACATGTCCTCCAGCACCATCCTCTTCGTCCTCGACCACGCCCTCAAACTCCCCGCCGCCCAGCTTCCAGCCCTCCTCCTCGCCTTCGGCCCCGGCCTCACCATCGAATCCCTCTCTCTCAGCCCGCCCCCCTCATCTTGAATCCCCCAGCCACTTCGCTACACTGCTCGGCTCGCCTCTGGTAATCGCGAGGGATGCCCGTGCGCTTTTCTGCGGGCCCAACCTGACTGAGACAGACACCCCTAGAAATGGTTCCGAAGCGCTATGCCGACGATTAATCAACTTGTTCGCAATCCTCGCAAGCCCCAGGTGGCGAAGTCCAAGGTGCGCGACATTGATAAGTGCCCCCAAAAACGCGGCGTCTGCCTCCAGGTGCGCACCGTCACGCCCAAGAAGCCCAACTCCGCGCTCCGCAAGGTCGCGCGCGTTCGCCTCTCCAACGGCAAAGAAATCTCTGCCTACATCGGCGGCGAAGGCCACAACCTTCAGGAGCACTCCATCGTCCTCGTTCGCGGCGGCCGCGTTCGTGACCTCCCCGGCGTCCGTTACCACGTCGTGCGCGGCACGCTCGATTGCCTCGGCGTCGACGGACGCAAAAAGGGTCGAAGCAAGTACGGCGCCAAACGCGGTAAGTAATACGCAAAACACAATCAGGTCCTCCAGCATCGGGCTGGCGGACAGACAGGCAAGTAATCCCGCCCCCATGCCGGCAAAAAGGCGAGGCGGGGTGAACACAAAGCTGAGCATCTCTCGCTTCAGCAGATGAGCCCACAGGAGATAGAAAATGGCTGGCAGAATCACCAAATCAGAAGAGCAGCTCCGCCCCGACGCTCGTTTCAACGACAAAGTCCTCGCGCGCTTCATCAACTGCGTCATGCACGACGGCAAAAAGTCCGTCGCCACCCGCATCATGTATGACGCCCTCGATGACATCCAAAAACGCCTCGAAAAAGAAAACAATCCCGAGGCCCCCAAAGAGTCCATCGAAGTCTTCCGCCTCGCCTTGGACAACGTCAAGCCACCCGTCGAAGTCCGCTCCAAGCGCATCGGCGGCGCCAACTATCAGGTTCCCATGCAGGTCAACCGCAAGCGCCAGCAATCGCTCGCCGTCCGGTGGATCATCAACGCAGCCCGCAGCGAAAAGGGCCGCCCCATGTCCCGCTGCATCGCCGATGAGATCTACGCCGCCGCCCGCCGCGAGGGCAAAGCCATGACCACCCGCGAGCAAACCATCCGAATGGCTGAAGCAAACAAAGCCTTCGCCCACTTCGCAGGACCCCGGTAAACCCCCAAGAAAAAGAACAGCCCATGATCGGCCTCTTCTATGTGGCGATCGGCGGAAGTCTCGGCGCTGTCCTGCGCTATCTCCTCGTCAATGCCGCAGCCCGCTGGGCCGGCGACTCCTTCCCCTACGGCACACTCCTCGTCAACGCGATCGGCTGCGCCCTCATGGGCGTCGCCCTCGCCCTCTTTTCGGGTCCACACGCCGTCGCCATCCGCGAAGAACATCGCCTCGCCATCCAGGTCGGTGTGCTCGGCGGCTTCACCACCTACTCCGCCTACGCCCTCGACACACTCGAACTCGCCCGCACCGGCAGCCCCCGCCTCGCGATTCTTAACATCATCCTCACCAACGCCCTCGCCCTCATCGCTGTCATCACCGCCTACCGCATCACCGCAAGATTCATGGGCGGGTGAAAAAACAGGCGCCGGCCGCACACCCAGCTCGCCAATCTCCAATCTTCACCATCTGCGCAAGCGTACGATCGCCGTTTATACTTAGAACTAAGTATGAGTGGAGTCATCGGCAACTTGATGACAGGGCTTGGAATGGCGGGCCTCAGCCCGGTGATTGACAAGCTTTGCAATGCTAGCGCGTCAGATAACGGCGTCGCTATCGCGACGATTCTCGGGGGGCTGACTGGCGGGCCGTTGCTCGCGGTGGGGATCCTTTGTGGCGGCATCGCTCTCCAGCTCCACTCCGAAAACAAACGCAAAGCGACCCAGGCAGAGCTGTTCGCAAAGCTCGGCGAGCACTGGAAGCAGTGCAATCAGAATCAACAGCAGTTAATCGAGCAGCTCACGCCTTTCATCAAACGCGAGGACTACTTCCTCGCCCGCCTGCCCGGGTATGAAAAGGCGGACCTCGCCAAAATCGTCGCGAGCGCCGTAAAGGAACAGCTCTCTCCGCTGCTGCCGGAAGGCTCAAACAAGATCGCCTGGGACGATGTTCGCATTTTTCTCAACGACAACAACGAACGGCTCGTTGATCTGCGAGAGTTGATCGCCGAGCAACAAAAAACCCTCAACATCATCGCAGAAAAACAAAAAGAACAAGCGACAAAGGACGATCTCGCATCAACCATCGCACCCGTCCTCGCTCGAAATGAAAAGTTCGAAACGCGAAACGCTCATCTCGCAACCGCCCTTCACGTCACGCAAAACGCTGTTAGCACATTCTTCGCCATCCTCAATCGTGAAGATATCCCACAGGACAAATGGCCCCAGGAACTCGCGCAAATCGCTGTGCGCCACCGCGAACTCCTTGCAGATATCGATCGTGTCGAAGTCGCTGATGAATCTCTGGAAAATCAAAAACAGCAGGCCCTCGCAGCAATCGAAGGAGGCGACTACGACCTCGCTGAACAACTCCTCATCCATCTACAAATTGCCGACCTCGACGCAGCCAAGCAGCATCAACAGACCGCCAATGCTCGCTTCCGCCGCGCTGTGCAATCAACCGCCATCCTTGCAGACCTGTCGATGACGCGTATCGACTACCAGACCGCCGCAACCCGTTACGCAGAAGCAGCCGACCTCGTCCGCAGCTTTGATGCTGACGCCTGCAACCGCTACCTTTGGAAACACGCCGATGCACTCTACACACTCGGCCTCGAAAAAGGCGATAACGACGCCCTTCAACAAGCCATCATCAGTTGGATCGATCTGCTCACACGCTTGCCCCGCGAGCGCGTCCCCCTCAACTGGGCGACGACGCAGAACAGCCTCGGAAACGCGCTGCTGACCCTTGGTGCGCGTGAGAGCGGGACGGAGCGACTGGAGGAGTCTATCAAAGCGTACCAGGCAGCGCTCAAAGAACGCACGCGTGAGTGCGCCCCCCTCGCCTGGGCGGAAACGCAGAACAACCTCGGAAACGCGCTGCAGACTCTTGGTGCGCGTGAGAGCGGGACGGAGCGGCTCGATGAGTCTGTCAAAGCGTACCAGGCAGCGCTCGAAGAACGCATGCGCGATCGCGTCCCCCTCAACTGGGCGACGACGCAGAACAATCTCGGAGCCGCGCTGTTTGCACTCGGTGAGCGTGAGAGCGGCACGGAGCGACTGGAGCAGTCTGTCGATGCGTACAAGGAAGCCCTCAAAGAACGCACGCGCGAGCGCGTACCGCTCGAATGGGCAGCGGCGCAGAACAATCTCGGAAATACGTTGGCAGTCCTTGGTGAGCGCGAGAGAGGCGCGGAGCGACTGGAGCAGTCTGTCGATGCGTACCGGGCAGCGCTCAAAGAACGCACGCGCAAGCGCGTCCCTCTCGACTGGGCAATGACGCAGAACAACCTCGGAAACGTGCTGCAGACCCTTGGTAAACGCGAGAGCGGCATGGAGCGACTGGAGGAGGCGGTCGAAGCGTTCGAGGCAGCGCTCAAAGAATACACGCGCGAGCGCGTCCCCCTCAACTGGGCGATGACGCAAAGCAACCTCGGAAACACACTGCTGACCCTTGGTGCGCGTGAGAGCGGCACGGAGCGGCTCGATGAGTCTGTCAAAGCGTACCAGGCAGCGCTCAAAGAACGCACGCGCGAGCGCGTCCCCCTCGGCTGGGCGGCGACGCAGAACAACCTAGGAGCCGCATTGCGGACACTGGGTGAGCGCGAGAACAGCACAGACCGACTCGGACAGTCTGTCGATGCGTACCGCAGCGCTCTGGAAGTCTTCGAAGAGGCGAACGCGACCTACTACATAGAAGGGACGAGGCGCAATCTTGACCGGGCTGAGCGGCTGATTGAAGAACGCCGCACACGAAAGCCTGATGACCAACCCTGAGGCGTGATTGTTATCTCAGGTGGGCATTCGCGCCGCCTGCCATCGTAATCAACACACCACCCCTTATCGGCCCCCATCCCATCCACCTATACCATCTGCACCGTTCATCAACGTCCATAACAACACAACCGCTCATCACGCCCCTCCCGCTGGCCGAAGCAATAACGCTGCACCCAGTTGTTCAGCAGGAGGATTTCCCCATGGTTCAGCTCAAGCTGCATACGTTCGAGGAGGAAGCCGAGCGCGATCCCGACATCCTGCCATTCCCGCAGGAAGTCATCGCTGATGAAAATTCCCCAGCCCCCGCCCTCGATCTCGCCGATCGCATCGAGCAATCGCTCGATGATCTTCAGCGACGCATCGACAAGGTCAAGGATGAAATCGACTCTGCCTATCGCTTCCCCGGCCCCGAAGATTGGCCGCCCCATTCCGCCGCGTGATTCACGCGAAATTATTCAATAGATTGCACAACCCCCGACGCCGGCGGAAACTCTCCGTCGGCGTCGTCGCGCGCGCACCGGGCGCATCGACCATGAAGCACCGCGTCCTGCTCCCGAATCCGTCGCCGCGCCATCGTGCTCCCGCGCAGACAGCCCGGAAACTCAACATGCACCTGCGCATCATCCAGGCACTCCACCGCCCCGCATTCATCACACACCAGATGCGGATGGTCATGCGCCCCCAACCGCGCCAGGCTGAAGCGCCACACGCGATCACCCGCATCAATGCGATGCACAATCTGCTTCTCCTCAAACGAGTGCAGCGTCCGATACACCGTCACCCGATCCGCAGCGCCCTCAGGCAGCGCTCCATGCACTTCCTGTGCGTTCAGGGGCGATTCCGCTTCGTCAAGCACACGCAACACGTCCAGCCGGACAGTGGTAATGCGCAGCCCAACTTCGCGAAGACGGTGCCGACGGTCGATATCAATGCTTGTTGTAGATTTCACGTCCCGAGTGTAGCCCTGCTTTTGCGTCCGTCTTTCATGTGGAGTTGCGTTGTGCAGGAATGCATGACAAGCTCTAAGGCCTGTGATGTCTGAACTACCTATAACGCAAAAAAACGACTCCGCTCCGACGTTCGGAGGCCCTTCCGGGGACACTTCCGGGGATACTTCCGGGGGTGCTTCCGGGGGTGCTTTTGCGGGCGCTGCCGACGCCATCGCGCATGCAGATTCACTCTCCGGCGCCGCTGCCTTCGTCGGATTCGATGGCTGCATCGATTCCATCATCCGCCTCGTCGATTCGCGCCCAGGTGATGACCCGAATCAGTTCACGCCGATCCGCACTCTCGCGGACTTCGCCCAGCGCATCGCCAACGCCTCAGGCCGCAGCGCCAATATCGAAATGGTCGTCGAGCGCACCAAGCTCGGCGGCAACGGCCCCATCCTCGCGAGCGCCCTCGCCAAGCTTGGCGCCCCCGTCACCTGCGCCGCCGCCGTCGGCAAGCCCAACGCGCTCCCCGGCGACCCGCCCCATCCCATCTACAACGAACTCAAAGAAAACGGCGCCCAGCTGTTCAATCTCGGCCCCGCCGGCGCCACCGACGCCTGCGAGTTCGACGACGGCAAAATCATGCTCGGCAAAAACATAGACTTCCAATGCGTCTCCTGGGATCGCCTCCTTAAGGCCGTCGGCGGCGCCGACGCTTTTGTCCAGCAAGTTAACAACGCGCGCATCATCGCCACCTGCAACTGGACCATGCTTCGCGCGATGGGTGAAATTTGGGAGCGCCTGGCCCGGGAAATTATCCCCCGCTGTCAGGGCGCCAAGCGCGTCTATGTTGATCTCGCCGACCCCGCCAAACGGTCGGACGCCGACCTTGCGGGCGCCATGAGTCAGCTCCGCGAGCTCGACGCCGCCAGCCCCGTCACGCTGGGCGTCAACATCGCCGAAGCCGCCCGGCTGGCCCAACTTGTTGGAGTGTCAACACGTATCGATGAAGAGGGTTTCGCGCCCGAGTCCCTCGCAGACGCCGCAGCCTCGCTGCGCGCCGCGCTGCGTCTGAGCGAACTTGTCATCCACAACCGTCGCGGCGCCGGCGCAGCAGTCGCTGCCGACTCCGAATCGGTTGATCGCGCCGCGCTCGCTGGCCCCTTTATTAACGATCCCGTGATCTCCACCGGGGCGGGGGATCATTTTGGGGCTGGATGGTGCTTTGGGCTTGGATTGGGGTTGCCGCTCGATCAACGCCTGGCGTGCGCGGTTGGCGTAAGTGGGCTGTATGTGCGCACCGGAGCATCACCTGCGCGCGAAGAGCTGACCAACTTTCTGCGCACGATGCCTGAACCTGAGGTGCGGGAGCATGAAATTCCTTGAATTGTGTGCGCACGAAAACGGCGCAGGAACAAGGCCCATGCGCGCATGCATGGGCCTTATGACTTGAATTTCTTGTTCATCACCGCGCGCTCATCGCGCACGATGCTATTACATACAGGAGCCGAGGCCGACGATTCTGCGGTACGCGCTGAGCTGGCCGAGGTGCATCATGCAGTGGGAGCCGAGCAAGAAGTTGGTCGTGGCGCCGACGGATGAGAACATGTCCGGGCCCTCGCCTTTTGGCATCGGCTTGGCGAATGTGCTCTCGTCAGCTTCAGCGACCGCGTCGATGACGACATTCATGCGATCGAAGAATCTCTTGGTGATTTCAGCAAACGCGGGGTAGTGCTTGAAATCCGGATCGTCCTGGAGTTCGGATTTGTAGCCGAAGAGTTTGTCGTAGTCCTCAGCGTTGATGGCGATGTCTTCGCGGCCGATGAGTTTGAGAATAAACTCGGGATAGACTGCAAGATGGCCAAGAATCCAGGCGGGATGATTGGTGTTGATTCCCTTGGGCCGGACAGCGGCGGCTTTGGGATCGATTCCCTCAAGACACTTTTCAGCGTACATGGTGGTGACGCGGGCGCCTTGAACGATTGTGTCAGCGGTGATGGTTGTGGTTGCCATGGTGGGTCTCCTAGGATTTTGACTTGTGGGATCAGATGCGTTGATGTTCTGAAACGATCGTTCCAGTATAGTGATAAAGATCGCGGAGTGCGAACTGGGGGAGGAGTTTTGTAGGAGGCAATTACGCCTCTGGCAGATCGTCCAGCCGGCTTTGGAGTTCTTCGACCATGTGCAGCATGCCGATTTGGTTGTAGAGATCGCGAGCTTGCGTCAACAGTTGGCGTGCTTTGGGATAATGTCCTTGCTTGTACTCAATAACACCAAGGTTGCGGTAGGCCATGGCAATACTTGCCTTGTTTCCGAGTTCTTCGAAGATCGCAAGGGCTTGCTTACCGTATACGCCGGCAGTACTGAACTCGTCTCGGGCTTCCTCGATGGCACCGAGGTTGCCAAGATTAATTGCCATGCCCTCCTTGCGCCCGAGTTTTTTGTGAAGAGCAAGGGATCGCTTGATGTAGCTTTCGGCGCTGTCAAGATCGCCACGCGTAAGCTGGATTAACCCAAGTGCTCCAAGATGCCGAGCAATACCATGTTGATTAGCAATTTTTTCGTCTATGACAAGTGCTTCTTCAACACAGTTTTCTGCTGCATCGAGATCACCTCTCAACAGGTTGATATTGCCTATATTGGCCAATGCAGTCGATACACCCATTGGGTTTGCGAGTTGCGCATTAATGGCAACAGCTCGTTCAAAACAGTCACGAGCTGCATCCAGATTATTACAACTTTGTTCAATTATTCCAAGGTTGCTAAGCGAATTGGCTGCGCCTTCTATGTTCCCTAGTTTTTCATCAATGGCAATGGATTGTTTGAGATATTTCTCGGCGATACTGATATTGCCGCGAGAATGTTCGATTGGCGCAAGGTTGTTAAGTGCAATAGCCCGCCAGCTATCATCTGATGTCAGCTTTAGCACGCACTCATAGAGACGTTGAGCCTCATCAAGTTCGCCTTGTAGCCGACGCACATGGCCAAGGCTATTGATCGCGTCCAAATCGTTTGGTGCGAAAGTGAGAATGCGTTGGAGGTTCTTTTCTGCTCTTGCAATCTCGCCAATCAGAAAGGCGACCGCGGCGGCGCGGCGACGTGTTTCGATCGATCGTGATTCGCTCTCCGCGGCCTGCTTTCGATGATCAATCGCTTGCGCTTCCTCCGCTTCCGCTTGTGCTTCGAGATAGGCAATAAGCTCTGCCTTGCCTTCGGGCTGGAGGACACGATCGAGAGCCGCTTCGCCCTTGGCCTCTGAATAGGTGTGGAGAGCATCTCTCAGTTCTTGAATTTCGTTGTCCTTGTCGGCTAGCATGCCGACAAGTTGTGCGTTGGTGCTGCTAAGTTGCTCGTTTTGGGCGAGAAGACGCTGGGCGATGTCATCGATCTTCTCTTCGACGCGATCAAGAGCGTCGCGCACGCCGGCGATGTTCTCGTCAATGCACTGGCCGACGTAGAGGTTGAGCGATTCAATGCGTTCAAGAGAGGCGCGGGTTTCTGCATTGCTTTCTTTCGCAGCTTCGAGCGCTTCGCGGAGTTCACGGGCGCGCTCGCGGATGACAGTGCGCGGGTAGTGGGGTGGCAGTTCTGGAGGCAACTCGCCTTTTTCAAAACCAGCGAGAGCAAGTTCAAGACTGCGACGCTCGCGTATGGATTGTTCGAGCAGGGTTTGGGCGTATGCAGCGTCTTTTTTCTGCTGATCATCCTCATGAACGGACTTGGCAGCGTCGAAGATGAGATATCCTGCGAAGATGGCGACGGCGCAGCCGGCGATGGCAGGGCTGGCGGTCGCGAGGGCGCCAACGCCTACAGCACTGGTGGCGACTTCTGCGAATGTCTCTCTGCCAGCGCTTCCTGCGACGTGGCGAAGGAACGAGATGATTGTGCTCTGCGCAGCCACGATGGCAGAGTATAGGGCGCCTGCCCTAGGGTTGGCATGATGAGAGAGTCAGAGGCTCGGCGGCTGTTTGACGCTTGATTTGTGGGAAAACCACTATCTACAACGAGTTTGCAGTGCGACCGAATATATGTTCGAGTGCATTTATGCGCTGACAGGCTGTGCGTGGCGCGCCGGATCCGTCGCTGTCTCTTGATCCGCCCAGATGAACTCGATTTCTACATCGAAGAGTGAGAGCAGCGTCGCCAACTGGCGTTCCACACTTCGGCGGGCTTCGAGTTCGTATTTGATATCGTTCTTTTCGTAGAGTTCGGCGGCCTGGGATTGGGCGCGTTGCATGAGGTCTTTTTGGGTGGGGGCGTCGACCTGGATGATGTCGAGCAAACCCAGCATTCGGCCGGCCTGGATGTCGTAGGGGGAGACATCGGTGAGGCGGAGTGTTCCTTCGATGGCGGGGAGGCGGACGCGGAACCTGCCTTCGGCGAGTTCATCGACATCGCGCGGGGTGAGGCGGTTGAGGTCGATGGAGTATTGCTTTTCGAAGTTGAAGATCATGGCGAGGCGGGCCTGACTCAGAATGAGCGGCGGGAGCCAGCCCCAGCCTTTCTTCGACGTTGCGATTTCCTTGGCGCAGACTTCCAGGCCGATGAGCCTGCCGACGGCGGTGACGCGCTCGAAGATGGTCTGGGTTTGGATGGTTTCGATGGGGGCGGACTTGCCGCGCTTGCGCAGGAGCATGACGCCGAGCACGAGGGCGAGCGCGAGGAGGAGGCCGGTCGCGATCGCGAGTGCGATGATGGTGAGTGTGCCTGAGATCACGGGGTAGCTCCTCGAGGGAAACGGGCAGGGCGGGATCGCGCGAGGTCTGATCGAAAGTCTGATCGAAAGAAAGGGCGATCCACCTTCCTTGTTGTGATCTTAGGGGCGCGTCTTGCAAGGAATCGCATTGAAAATGAGTTCATTGCCCCGGTGGGTTGGCGTTTTGTGACTTGTTTTGCGTGTATTTTCGGACCATCGGGCGGACGGCGGCGTCGGAGAGGCGGGGGACGAAGGCGGAGATGGAGATGCCAAGGCGGACGGGCCAGCTGGTCCAGACTTCGGGGCGGGGGCGGCGGAGGGCTTTGATGGTGGCGCGAGCGACGCGCTCGGGGGATTGTTTGAGTCGATCGGGTTGGTGGCTGACGAGTTTGGAGCTTTGAGATTGGTCGGCGGCGCGATCGAAGAATTCTGTTTTCGTGCCGACGGGGTAGATGGTGGAGACGTGGACGCCGAAGGGTTCGAGTTCGAGGCGCATGGCGCGGCCGATGTGATGTTGGGCGGATTTGGTGGCGCTGTATGCGGCGTAGTAGACGAGGGGGTGGCGGGCGACGCAGCTTGAGCAGAGGAGGATGTGGCCTTGCTGGGCGCGCATGAGGTGGGGGAGCGCGGGGCGGATGGTGTTGAGGGCGCCGAAGAAGTTTGTTTCGAAGATGTCGCGCATTTCTGCGTCGGACATTTCGTGGATTGCTTTTTCGAGGCCGTAGCCGGCGTTTGCGTAGACGGCGTAGATGGAGCCGAAGGCTTCGATGGCGCGCGCTATCATTTCATCGCAGGCTTGTGTGTTGGTGACATCGACCTGGAATGGTTCGGCGGCGCCGCCTTCCTGGCGGATGTGTTCGACGAGCTCTTCGAGTTTTTCAAGGCGGCGTGCGGCGACGAGGACGGGCATGCCGGCGCGGGCGCAGGCGAGAGCAGCAGCGCGGCCGATGCCGGAGCTGGCGCCGGTGATGCAGATGGGTTTGTTTTTGAGGTTGATTGGGGGCATGGGGGGATTGTATGGGAAGGGGTGCGCGGGGAGTTGCGAAAGGCATGGAGTGCGCTCGTAGGTTGCGCGCAGGTGTGTTATGGGTTGCGCTGTGTGCGCAGTGAGAGGAGGAGGCGGTCTTGTTCGGGAGTGATGGTGAGGAGTTCGATGCGGCGGCCGTCTTCTAGAGTGAAGGCGGCATCCGGGAAGAGTGGAGCGGCGCCTTCGAGGGCGCTCAGCGCAGCGACAGCAGAGTCTTTGTTGCGGATGGAGTCGGGGAGCCATTCGCGGAGGGCGGCGATGGTCCAGCCGCGGGGGAGGTCGAGGCGTCCCGCCTGGGTGGCGGCGATGCGGAGCCAGAATGCATGCGCGTCGTCGATGCTTGCTTCGACAGTTGCGGCGACGATGTGCTCGTTTTCGTTGGTAGTGAGGCGGGCGCCGACGGAGATTTGTTCGGGCTCGAAGTTGACCTGGAGTTCGTTGAGTTGGTCGGGCCATTCGATGCTGCGGTTGGCGAGCCACTTGGGGAGCTTGGCGTTGAGCCAGGCGTTGGCTTGCTCTTCGGTGATTTCGACGGTCCAGGCGCCATCGGCGGGTTGTTGATTGTGGACGAGTGTGAGCAGGCCGCGCTCGACTTGCTCTGCGAGGTTGAGTGTTGCTTCTTCGTGTTCGGGGGAATGCGCGATGGGCGCTTCGCGCCACCATGTTGGTTGTTGGCCGGCGAGTGAAGAGGCGCGAAGGGCGGCGACGGTGGCGGCGGCGATCATGATGAGGACTGCGGCGGCGGCGATGGCGCTGATGCGCGGGGAGCGCTTGGGGAAAGTGATGAGATAGTTCAGGAGCGTGTTCACCACGATTGGCCCGGAGTTTGGTAAAGGGGAAGGCGGAAGAACATCCGGCCGGACATGGTGTGAACAGCGAAAGGAAGATCAGGGTTCAAAGCGTTTGATGATGAGCGTGTTGTTTTGACCGCCGAAACCGAAGGAGTTTGAGAGCGCGATCTTGACGCCGCCCGTTTGGTTGAGGTCGCGGGCCTGATTGGGGACGTAGTCGAGATCGCAGACGGGATCAGGGATGGTGTAGTTGATGGTGGGCGGGACAAAGCCCGTGCGGATGGTTTGCACGCATGTGATGGCCTCGACGGCGCCGGCGGCGGCGATGAGATGGCCCATCATGGACTTGATTGAGCTGATGGGAATTTTGTAGGCGTTGTCAGCGAAAACAGCTTTGATGCCGGTGGTTTCGATGGAATCGTTTTCTTTGGTGCCTGTGCCGTGCGCGCTGATGTAGTGGATGGGCGGGCGGCCTGATTCGTCTGTTGTGTGGGGGTTGATGTGCGCTTGCTGAAGGGCGTGGGCCATGGAGGCTTTGGCGCCGAGGCCGTCGGGCTGGATGTCGGTGATGCGGAATGCGTCTGCGGAGGAGCCGAAGCCGACGATTTCGGCGAGCGGCTGCGCGTTGCGTGCCTGGGCGTGTTCGAGGGATTCAAGAATGAGTATGCCGGCGCCTTCACCCATAACAAAGCCGTCGCGGTCGAGTGAGAAGGGCCTGCAGGCGCGGGCGGGGTCGCCGGCGCGGGAGGAGAGTGCGGTGAGGCGAATGAAGCCTGTGACGCCGAGCGGGTGGATCATGGTGTGAGCGCCGCCGACGATCATGACATCGGCTTCATCGCGGCGGATGATTTCGGAGGCTTCGCCGATTGCTTGTGTTGAAGCGGCGCAGGCGGTGAGACAGTTGTAGGTTGGCCCATAGGCGGCGAATGCCTGGGCGATGTGTGAGAGAGGCATGTTGGGCTCTTGCTCAACTTCGCAGCGGGCGCTCATGTTTTGATATGCAGCGTTTGCCCAGGCGCGTGTGTCAACGGCGCGAGTTTCTTCGCGCCAGCCGGCGAGATTGGTGGCGGAGAAGGCCGGGAAATCGGGTGGCCCTTCGCCGGAGCCGAGATAGGCGCCGACTCTTTCGGTAGGTGTGTGAGCGCAGCCCGCGCGGGAAGCTCCGGGTGTTGAGACATCTCCAAGCCCGGCGTTTTTCCAGGCGTTGGCCGCAGCCGTAAGAGCAAAGCGCGTGTTGAGGCCGACGCCAATGTACGGCGCGGGGTCGGCGAAGCGCTGAGCCAGGCTCACATCGGGAGTTTGCGCAGCGAAGTTGGTCGCCATGGCGCTGGCGGGGAAATGCGTAATAGGCACAACGCCGGAGTCACCGGAAAGGAGCCTGCGCCAGACGCCTTCGATGGTGTCACCGAGCGGCGTGACCCAACCCATGCCAGTGATGACGACGCGGATTGTTCCGCTCGTGGGCATTAGTCTGAGTAGCTTTCGCTGTACTCGTGGTCGTGTTCTTCTTCGTGGTGGTCGTCGTCGCGCATCGCGTTGAGTTTGTCGGGATTCAGAACGCGGACGAGCCCGTCCTTGAGGCGGCGCTCGCCGAAGTTAATCATGAGGCCAAGCTCAAGGTCAGCGGCGCGAAGCTGAGCGCGAAGCTTGGTGCGATCGAAGCCGTCAATCTCGCGGTGCTCAGCCATGAGTTCGACGACGAAGCGATCGTTGACGTAGAGATCGATGTGATGTTCGCCGACTTTTTCGTCCTCATATGTGACATCGACGGCGTAATCGAGTTCGTAGGGAACCTCGAGATCATCGAGTTCGATGCAAAGTGCTTTGCGGTAGACATCGGTGTCGAAGCCGGGGCCGAGCGCTTTGTGAACATCGATGGCGGCGCCGATGACCTGACGGCTGACATCAGTGAGTTCGGGGTCGAGGTCTTCGAGGGGGGTTGCTTTGCGGGGACGTGTCATGGTGAGTGTCTCACTCTCTAGGTAGTGGGTGAAGAAAAGCAGGGTTCTTGCGTGCGGGAAGTCAGGCGTCGATGCGTTTGAGTATGACAGCGGCGTTCTGGCCGCCCAGTGATGATGAGCATACGAGCATATGTTGAATCGACGCGTCGCGTTGATCGGCGGCGTGGGCCTGGAGATCTGATGGGCACTTGCCAGCGTGCAGACGGGTCGGGAGGGTCTGGTGGTGGACGCAAAGGGCGCCGACGCAGGCGGCGACGCCGAACGCGCCGGCGAGGGTTTCGCCGATGGCGGGCGTGAGTGTGACGAGGGGGATTTTTTCGAGCGAGTCGCCAAAGATGGCGCGGAGGGCCGCGGCTTCTTCAAGGTCGAGGTCGGGCACGCCGGCGGCATGGGGGAGGATCGCCTGGATCTGGTCGGGTGTGATCCCGGCGCTGCGGATGGCGGCCCGGATGGCGTTTTGCAGGCCGACGGACCGGCGGGCGGGATCATCGCTCGCGGGAGATTGGCCGGCGCCAGCGCCTGCGAGCTGGCAGTAGGCGCCGGCGTTGCGCGCAGCTGCGGTGTCTTTGGATTCCAAAAGGATGATGCCGCCCGCTTCACCGAGGAGCGAGCCGGGCGCATCGGGATCGTATGGACTGATGAGCGAGGCGCCGTCGGTGATGCCTTCGGTGCGAGCGAGCCGGCCGGCGAACTCGAGGCGCATCATGCCCATGGGGTTGAGTTTGGATTCGGCGCCTCCGGAGAAGCAAATATCCGCTTCGCCGCGCTCGATGATGCGCTTTGATTCACCGATGGAAAGACCGCCCGATGCTTCGGCGCAGGTGATGGTGTTGGAAGGCCCGCGGGCGTCGTGGATGATGGTGACGTGGCAGGCGAGCATGTTGGGTAGGTATTTGAGGAGCCAGAGAGGGGTGAGGTTGTTGATGGCGCCACGGCCCCAGGCTTCGTAGTCGAACTCACCGGCGTCGTTGCGCGATGTCGAGAGCGCGGCGGTGAGCTCATCGATTTCACAGGCGATCAGGCCGGCGCCGATATGACAACCGACGCGGGCGGGGTCATAGGTGAGCGGCGTTGAGTCATCATCGCGCGTGCCTTTGGTGATGAGGCCGGCGTCGTGAACAGCGTCGAGCGAAGCGCCGACGGCGAGTTCGATGTCACGGGCCATGACTTTGACAGCTTTGCGGTAGGTCTTGGGGACGAACTTGCGGGCGGAGAAATCGGGAATCTCGCTGGCGAGCGCGGAGGGGAAGCCGGAGGCGTCAAACCGGGTGATGGGCCCGAGCGTCGATTGCCCGGCGAGGAGGCCATCCCAGAGGGCGGCGGCGCCAACGCCAAACCCCGTGACGGCGCCCAGACCTGTGATGACGATTTCGCGAGTCATAGAAGGAGCAGTGTAGCCCGGGTGCGCTCTTGGGCGCGAGTGGAGGGGGGATGAAATCTGCAGGTCGTCATATGGATCGCGGGAGTCGCCCAAGCGGAGCGGTTAGGATGCTGTTCCTATGGCAGAGATCCAAAGCATTGAGTTGATTGTGGGATTGGAGATTCACGTCGAGCTCGCGACGCGGACCAAGATGTTTACCCGCGTCCTGAGTCCGGCGCATCCTGACGCGGGGGAGCCGGCGCCGAACACGCTGATCGACCCGGTGGTGCTGGCGTTGCCCGGGGCGCTGCCGGTCTTGAATAAGGCGGCGCTGGAGATGGCGATGCTGGTGGGTCTTGCGCTGGAGTGTGAGATCGCAGAGTTCACAAAGTGGGACCGAAAGAGCTACTACTACCCGGACCTGCCCAAGAGCTATCAGATTAGTCAGTACGACCTGCCGATTTGCTTTGACGGTTCGTTTGATCTTCCGGCGCCGACGACCGATGAGCCGGCGCGCATCAAGCAGGTGGGAATTATTCGTGCCCACTTGGAAGAAGACACGGGCAAGCTTTTGCATGAGCTTCCCGGTGGGGAGCGGGTTGAGTATTCGATCGTGGATTTCAATCGCGCGGGTACGCCACTCCTGGAAATTGTCACGCAGCCCGATTTTGACAATGCGGATGATGTCGTGACGTTCGGACAGGCGCTGCGGAACATCTGCCGGTTTTTAGAGGTTTCCGAGGGTGTGATGCAGCGGGGGCACATGCGCTTTGAGCCAAACATCAATACGATATTAACGCTGGATGACGGGCGGATTGTGAAGACCCCGATTGTTGAGATTAAAAACTTGAACTCATTCCGAGCGCTGCGCGGGGCGATCGAGTACGAGTTTGCCGAGCAGCCTGAACGCTGGAAGCGCGATGGCAAGGAGATGGGCCCGGGCGCAAAGTCGACGCGCGGGTGGGATGATGTCAAAGGCGCGACGGTGCTGCAGCGCGAGAAAGAAGATGCGCACGATTACCGATATTTTCCCGATCCGGATCTGATTCCGGTGGTGGTTGATGAAGCGTGGCGCGAAGAGGTGCGCAGCCGGCTGCCGGAGCTTCCCCATCGGCGGATGAAACGGTACATGGATGACTACGCTCTCACGGTGAAGGAGGCAGCCGCGCTGACGGACGAGCGGGAGGTGTGCTTCTTCTTTGAGCGAACAGTCGATGTGATCCGGCAAAAGCTCGAGTCGATTCTGCCCGAGCGGGCGGGGAAGCAGGCGGCGAATATGCTTTTGCAATATGGGGCGAAGCGGGCGAATGAAGCGGGATGTTTGATTTCCGAGCTTGGGATATCACCGGAACAGGTGGCGGGGATTGTTTCGTTGCGCGATGGGGACACGATCGGCTCGAGCGCGGCCGATGAGTTGTTCGGGTTGCTGTGCGAAAGCGATGAGGACGCGGAGCAGATCGCGGAGAAGAGCAATCTGCTGCAGGTGACGGATTCGGGGCAGCTTGAAGCATGGGTCGAGCAGGTGATCGCGGATCCAGCCAATGCGAAGGCAGTTGAGGATGTCCGAGGCGGGAAGATAGCTGCGATCGGGAGATTGGTGGGCGGGGTGATGAAGCTCTCAGGCGGGGCAGCGGACGCGAAAGCTGTGCGCGAAATGCTGGTGGCGAAGCTGGGGAGCTGAGAGGCGCGTGAATCGCGTGATGTGCGGACACAAGCGCAAGTTGTGCGCATGACGAGCCTGCGCTGGCTGGTCAGCAGGCAACCTGTGCGCTCTTTTTGATGAAGCAGGTCGCCGGAGGGGGCAGAGCAGCGTGGCGCGCCATTTGAGTGTGTTGTGCGGATGGATGCTGCGCAGGAGGCGCTTACACCATGCGAAATGCGCTGAAAGGCACAACTTCAATGATGACGAACGCGGAGCGAACAAACGAACTGGATGTCGGAGCGCGGCTGATCGGAATGGCCCGGGCCGCGGCGGCAGTTCATCAGGCCCAGCTCGCGCAGCGGTGGGCGGCGGACGCAACCGGGTGGGCGGGCGATGCCGACGAGGCGGAAGCCGACGACGCACGGCCGTTCATGGCCTTCTTTAATAAGGAGGCGGCGACGTGAACTACGGCCTGTACCTTTCATCTTCCGGGTTGTTGACGGGGATGCACCGGCTGGATGTCGCTGCGAACAATTTATCGAATGTCAACACGACGGGGTTCAAGCCGGACTTTTCGGATTCGCTGCACCGTCCGACGGCGCGGGTTGAAGACGGGCTTTTCAACTTGGAATCCAGCAAGCTGCTCGAGGCGCTCGGTGGTGGGGCATTGCAGGCGCCGGCGCGGACCAACTTCACGCCGGCGGCGCCTGTCGATACGGGGAATCCACTGGATGTAGCGATTCTTGGCGAGGGCTTCTTTGTTGTTGATTCGGGGAAGGGCGCAGGAGAAGAACGGTTGCGACTCACACGCGATGGTGGGTTTCTCGTGGATCATCAGGGTTATTTGGTGACGGGCGAGAAGGGCTGGCGCGTACTTGATGAACAGGATCAACCGATTCACCTTGATCCGAATCAGGCGGTTGAGATCAACGGAGCAGGTGAGATTCGTCAGGGCGGAGCGACGGTGGCGCAGCTGCAGGTGGCCACTGTTGGGAATGTGCAGTCGCTGCACAAGGTTGGGGCGAACATGTTTGCAGCAAAGCCCGGCGCTTCGATTGATCGCGCAGCGTCACAGAGCGCGGTGCGGGCGGGGGCGCTGGAAGCGTCAGGCGTTGATCCCATCATGGCGATGATGGCGGTGCGCAAAGCTTCAGGCGCGATCAGCGACAATACACGAATGATTCGGATGCATGATGAACTCATGGGCCGGGCAATTAATACGTTTGCGCGGGTTGGTTGAAATGACTGAGTGAGCGACTGGCGATACGCAGCGCTCATCGGAAACGAGGAAATAGATGGCGATTACAGCTCTGCATTCTGCTGCTTCGGGACTTTCGGCGCTCGGGCTGAAGCTTGACACGATTTCCAACAACCTTGCAAATGTTAATACGGACGGATTCAAGGCAAGTCGGGCGAACTTCCAGGATTTGCTCTATGTAGAAAAGGCGCAGCCCGGCGTTGAGAATCGCAATGGCGATCAACGGCCGACGGGGTTGTATGTGGGGTTGGGGGTGAAGGTTTCGGGGACGCAGCTTGACTTTGCCCAGGGGCCGCCGATCGCGAGTGATCGCCCGCTGGATGTGATGATTGACGGAGCCGGATTTTTTCAAGTTCAAGTTGAAGATGCGCGGGGGGCGGGGGGCATCGGATACACACGAGCCGGGAACCTTGCGGTGAACTCTGACGGCGAGCTGGTGCTCGCGAACGATCAGGGCAGGCGGCTGGAGCCAAACATCACGATTCCGAATGACGCAACGACAGTTCAGATTAATCGGGATGGCCAGATCTTTGCGCGCGTGCCCGGCCAGCAGGATCCGGTGAATGTCGGCGAGCTTCAACTCGCTGCATTTGTTAATCCTGCGGGATTGCAACAGCTGGGAGAAAACTTGTTTGGTGAGACGGCGGCATCGGGGCCTCCGATTGTGGGCGAGCCGGACATTGATGGGCGCGGAGGAATTATTCAAAACTTTCTGGAGGGTTCAAACGTGAATCCAACGCTTGAGCTGATCAATCTGATTCGCACGCAGCGGGCCTTTGAGATGAACAGCCAAACCATTCGCGCAGCAGATGAAGCGCTGCAGCAGATCGCACAGTTGAGGCGGTAAGAGTCGGCGAGGTAGTAGGAACTTTGCGTAAGGATCGTTAATGCGTGTTCGCCTGATGCAACTAGGATGTGTGGCTGGAGCAGCTTTGTGCCTGCTGGCAGGAAGTGTTCGCGCGGGTGTCGTTGAGCTGCGCAGCACAGTCCGGGCGGTCGAAGGAGCGCCGATCGCACTTCGGGATGTAGCCCGGCTTGATGGCGTCGAGGCCGAGAGGCTGGGAAATGTCGTTCTCGTTGATATGGAGACACTCTCAGCGGCGCCGAAGGAGTGGATTGAGGTACGGCTTGTTGATGTGCGCGCGCGGCTCACTGCAGCGGGCGCGAACTGGGCGCTGCTGGAGTTGCGAGGCGGAAAGTGCTCGGTGCATGTACTTGCTGATAGCGCCGTACAGAATGTGCGCGAGCGCAGCGAGAATGCATCGACGCGCCGTGCGTATGACAAGCCGGCGCTGGTTGTTGTTGATGCGAATGGCGGGACGGTGCGCGCGCTGGTGGCAAGCAAGTTGGCTTCACATTTCAATGTTCCGGTGGATCGAGTGCGGCTCAGTTTTAGCCAGTCGGATACGCAGTTTCTGGAAAACCTGGTGGATGGTCAGCGGGTCGAGGTGGCGCCTGCCGCTTCGTCAATGTCAGCGCGTGTTCCTGTGCGTGTGCGCATGTATCAGGGTGAAATCCTGATTCACGATCGAATGATCCGCATTGAAGCGGAGGTTCAGCGTGATGTGCTTGTGACGCAGGGGCGGCTGCGCAAGGGCGATGTAGTGTCGGCAGGGATGGTGGTAAGTGAGCAGCGGTGGGTGGCGCCCGGCGTTGTGAGCTTTGCAGAAGCGACGGAAATCTTTGGGCGAACGGTGCGGTCGCGCGTAAACGTGGGCGTAGTTGTGGAGCCGCGACATCTGGTGACGCCTGTCGCCATCGAACGCGGAGAGCTGGCGACGGTGCGATGCTTGTCGGGCGGCATTGCGCTGACGGCCAAGGCCCGCGCGCTTTCGGATGGACAGGTTGGGGAGTTGATCGAAATGCGTCTTGAAGGCGCGGAGAAGACATTCATGGCGCGCGTGACCGGGCCGGGCGGCGCGGTGATGGACCTGGATGAGCGAGCAGGCGCACCAGGCGAGCGGGCCCAGCGGAATACGGAAGACAAAGAGAGTGGAGCGTGAAGATGTTGAACATGCGCATGATGATGGCAGTTTGTGCAGGGGGGGCTCTGGCGTGCGCTTCGGTGTGCGCATGGGGGCAGAGTTTGTTTCACGAGCCGGTAGATGTAGTGGATGACTCAATAGAGGATCCAGCAGAGCCACTCTATGCGGTGAGCCTGTTTGCAATTGAGCCGCCGAAACCGCGGGAGTTTGCCCCGCATGATCTTGTGACGATTGTTGTTGTTGAAACTTCAAACATGAAACACGAGCAAAAGCTGGATGCTGACAAGGAATATGAGCTTGACACCATGCGGCTGCAGATTCCGGAGTTGCTGAAGTTTATCGCGCTCAATGGGGCAGCCGCGGATGTTAATCCACTGGCCGAGCTTGGGGTCGATCACACGGCGGAGTTCGCTGGAGAAGGAAAATATAAGCGTACGGACGACATTCGTGCGCGCGTGACGGCACAGGTGGTGGAAGTGAAGCCCAATGGAACCTTGTTAGTTGAGGCGCGAACGCGGATTCAGACAGATGAAGAAGTGCAGGAGTTTCGACTCTCTGGAATGTGCCGGGCTGAGGATGTCACAGAGCAAAACACGGTGCTCTCGAATCAGCTCTTCGAGTTGGCGTTTGAGGTCAAGCACGAGGGCGAAGTGGCGGATGTGAATCGGAAGGGTCTTTTTACAGAGGTGCTTGAGACATTGTTTGCATTTTGACGCATGATCGGGCGTGCGAGTTGGTGAAGACGGGACAAAGAATGGAGCGCCAGGCGGCGCCGGGATGAAGAAGCATGGATGTTTGGAGGCAGAACAACAGGAGCGAGTGCGTCGGCGCGAGCAGGTGGGCGCTTGCGCTGGCGCCGCTCTTGTGCGCACTGATTGTGCTCTTTGTTGGAGCGGGGGGAGCTGGGGCAGCGAGTGTGCAGGAGTTTGCCCGGCTGGCGGGCCAGGGTGAGACGGTGCTGCAGGGCTTCGGTTTGGTAATGGGTTTGCCGGGGACGGGTGATTCGGGTGAGGATCTGGTTGTGGCGCGGCCGTTGGCGGAGCTGATGCGCAATCAAGGGGCGGCGGTGAGCTCGTTTGAAGAGCTTTCGGAATCGAAGTCTGTTGCGATTGTCATGGTGACATGCGTGATCCCGCCGGAGGGGGCGCGACTTGATGATAAGTTCGATGTGATCGTGACTGCAATTAACAACCCGAAGAGTTTGAAGGGCGGCGAACTGTTTTTAACGCCATTACGCGGGCCTTTACGGAATCAGAGTGTGTATGCGATTGCGCAGGGTCCGCTTGAGATTGAAGGGGAGAATGAGGCGCGAGGGCGTGTGTCTACGGGAGCACGGATGATGAAGTCGATCGAAATGCACACGATCGCAGCGAATGGGACAATCTCGCTCATCGTGAAGCCTGAAGCAGCTGGGTGGACAACGACGCAGCTTCTGGCAAACGTGATTAATGATCATCGCCTGGGGCTTGACGAGACTGCGCCTGACATTGCGCGCGCGGTTGATGAACGGCGTGTGCTGGTTGAGATTCCGCAGGCGGAGCTGGCGAACCCGGCGAGTTTTCTTTCGGATGTGTTGAGCATTCGGTTTGATCCGTCGTTGCTCTCGTTGCCAGCGAAGGTAATCGTGGACGCGCGACGCGGAACGATCATTGTAACAGCTGATGTTGAAATCAGTCCGGTGATCATTAGCCATCGAAATCTGGTGCTGACGACGGTGACGCCGGCGATTGAGCCGACGGATGAGCGCCCGGTGGTTGAACAGCAGCGCTGGGCGAGGCTGGGCACGCAGGCTCGGCCGCGCGACTCGGCGCGGATCAATGACTTGATCAATGCGTTTAAACAGCTTGATGTTGCAATTGAGGATCAGATTACGATTTTGAGCAAGCTGCATGCATCGGGGCGATTGCATGCGGAGTTGGTGGTGAATCGATGAGTGTGGATGCGGGCGGCATATTGGGATTCGAAAACAGCCATAGGCCGGGCGCTTTGGGCTCGTTTCCTTCAATTGGTTCGTTGCGCACGGTTGGCCTTGAGAGCGATGGGCTCGGGAGCAGGTTTGCAGATGTGCTGAAGCGAGCAGAAGCGAGTGGCGCTGCGGGCGATGGCAAGGCAAGTCTGGACAGGGCGCGTGCACGCGGAGCGGCGGCGGAGTTCGTTGCTGCGACATTGGTGCAGCCGATTTTGGCGTCCTTGCGCGATACGAATGAGTCGGCGGCGCCTTTTGCTCCGGGCGAAGCAGAGCGGGCGTTTGGGCCAATGCTTGACGCGGAGATTGCTGAGCGGATTGTAAAGAGCGCGCGGTTTTCGATTGTTGATGTGATTGCAAAGCAGCTTGTTGGTGAGGGCAAGGGTGTGAGCGGCACTCGAGCGAGTATGGAGGTTGAAGGATCATGACTCACATTGCATTGCAGGATGACACGAATCGCGTTACAGAGGTTAGCGCAGCGGCGGGAAGTGAAGTTGATGCGATGGCGGAGCAGCTGGGCGTTGTTCTCACTGACTTAGCACATGAATATGAGATGCTTGAGAAGCTGGCGGCGGAGCGCGAGGAGGCGCTGGCGGAGGCGCGCGTGGGCGATCTTGGAGCGACACTCACCGCGGAGAGCGCGGTGGTGCAGCGTGTGGCGGAGATCGAGCCGCGACGGGCGGCGATTGCAGGGTTTTTTGCTGAGCGATTTGAGTTTGCAGGTGAGGGGGAACCAAGCGCGACATGGATCGCGGAGCGAGTTGATGGAGTTCGCGGTGAGGAGCTGCGTGAGGCGGCGTCAACACTGCGTGTCTTGATTGAGCGCGTGCGCGGCGCTGGAGAGGCGACGCGGTCGGCTGCCGAGACTTTGGCGCGACATATGCGCGGAATTGTGGCGTCTGCTGAACGGCAGATGAGCCATACGGGAGCGTATGGCCGCGTTGGGCGCGTGCAGGCGGGACCTGCGGTGGTGAGCGCACTGGATGTGACGACATGAGTCTGACAAGTTCATTGTTAATCGGTCGGTCGGCGCTGACGGCGAGTCAGCTTGCGGTGCAGGTGACGGGTGACAATCTGGCGAATGCCGCAACGCCGGGGTATCACCGACGGGTGGCAAACCTGGCTGCGGTGCGAGGGAACATTGATTCGCGAGGTATTTACACGGGGCGCGGCGTTCAGGTGCAGTCGGTGCGGCGTGCGATTGATGAGGCGCTGGAAGGGCGGCTGCGCGCGAACTCATCTTCGCTGGAAGCAACGCTTGTGAATGAAGAGGTGCTGACGCAGATTGAATCGCTCACCAATGAGCTTGGCGGGCAGGGTGTTGGGAATGATCTTGAGGCGCTGTTTAATGCGTTCAGTGAGCTCGCAAATAACCCTGGGGCGTCAGAGAACCGGGCCCTGATCGTAGAGCAGGGGGTTGCGGTTGCGGGACGACTACGGCGGCTGCGGACGGATCATATCGAGCTGCGCGGCGCGCTTGAGAGCGAGCTGCGGCAGACGGTGACGCGGGCGAACGAGCTTTTAAATGAGATTGCGACGTTAAACAGCGAGTTGGTGGCGTCGGAGCAGGGGCGAAGTGAGGATGCGGCGCTGCGCGACCAGCGGGATGTTGTTCTGGGTGAGCTGGCGCAGTTGGTGGATATTAATGTTGTTGAGCAGGCGTCCGGATCGGTGGATGTGCATGTGGGATCGCAGCCGATCGTTTTGGGAGATCAGAATCGCGGGCTTGAGGTGCGTGACCGAGTTGTGAATGGGGAGTCGGTGGCGGAGGTGCGGATTATTACGTCGGATGAGAGGATCACGCCGACGGGGGGGCGGATTGGCGGACTCTTGGCGCAGCGCGACGGAGTTGTGCAGGGGACGATTGATGACATTGACGAGTTGACTAGCGGGTTAATTTATGAGGTGAACCGGATTCATTCATCGGGGCGGTCGTTTCCGGGGCTGACGGATACGATCGGGTACTTGCGCGTGGCGCCGGCAGATCAGGCGGTGTCGTTTAATGATCCTGCAAATACAACGTTTGCGGGTTTGGCGCATGGACCGACGAACGGCAGTTTTACGGTGTATGTGACGGACAGCTCGACGGGATTGGTGACCCAGACCGAAGTCTTTGTTGATCTGGATGGCGTTGACAACACGGGCGCGGCAGGGTTCGGGGACGACACCACGCTTGCATCACTTACTGCGGATCTGGGAGCGATCGGAAGTGTGAACGCGACGATTACCGCTGCGGGTGAGCTTCGGCTTATCGCGGATGCGGGGTTTGAGATTGGATTTGCTGACGACACGTCAGGCGCGCTCGCGGCGCTGGGGATTAATACGTTCTTTGAGGGGGTGGATGGTCGGGATATTGGTGTGCGGGGTGAGATTGAGAAGAACCCGGAGCTGATTGTCGCAGGGCTTGAGCCGGGGTCCAATGAGGCGGCGCTGGGAATTGCGGAGCTGCGCGATCAGGGCGTTGACGCGTTTGGGGGAGTTTCAGTGTTGGAAAGGTGGCGTCAGACGACGGAGAGCGTCGCGGTGAAGACGCGCTCAGCGCAGACTGCTACGCGCGCGAGCCAGCAGGTGCAGCGGAGCCTGGAAGCGCAGAGCGCTGCGATCAGCGGTGTGAGCGTGGATGAAGAGTCGATCAATCTCTTGAACTTCCAGAGGCAGTATCAGGCGGCGGCGCAGTTTATTTCGACGGTGGATCAGATGACGCAAATTCTGCTGGGATTGGTGTAAATAATGTCACAAATACCTTCAAACTTGGCGCGTGTGCCGAACCTGTTGTCGTCGCAAACGCTCCTTGGAAACGTGACGCGCACGAGTGTTGAGTTGCTTCGTGTGCAGACACAGCTAGCCACAGGCAAGCGGCTCAATGCGCCGAGCGATGATCCCTTGGGCGCGGCGCTGGTGAATGTGCTGGAGTCTCGGCTGCGCACGAGCGAACAGCGTCAGCGGAACCTTTCGCACGGAGCGAGCGCGCTTTCGACGGTGGAGCAGGCGCTGAGCGATTCAACGAGTTTATTGCTCGATGCAAAGCGCGTTGCGTCGGAGCAAGTCGGAGTGGGTTCAGATAGTGAGACTCGGGCGGCGCAAGCGGTGGTGGTGGAGTCTTTGATCCGAGAGCTCACGACGCTTTCAGCAGCGCAGTTCGCGGATTTGTATGTGTTCGCGGGCTCGCGCACGGGCGAGGCGCCGATCGAGGGGTTTCTTGATGGGTATCGGTATGTGGGCGCGGGTGACGGGTTGGTGACGGATTTGGGGCCGGGGTTTGACACACCGATCACGATTGGCGCCGACCGGGCGTTTGGCTCGCTTTCGACGCGGATTGAGAGCGATGTTGATCTTGATCCACAGTTGGCGCGGGATACACACCTGAGCGCGTTGCGCGGCGCGGGTGGGCTTGGTGTGCGGCTGGGGACGGTTGACGTGATGATTGATGATGGGACGCCGCCGGCGCAGCTGATTACGGTTGACCTGACAGATGCGGAGACGGTGGGGGACGCGCTGGACCGGATTGAGTCGGATATTCGCGCTGCGGATCCGGCGGCGTTTGATGGCGGGTTTGTATTTCCAGGTGGCGCCGAAATCAATGCTTCGGGGACGGGGATTGAGTTTAACGTGGCTGCGGGGTACACGATTACGATCGCAGACATTGGCTCGGGGACGACCGCCGGGGATTTGGGTTTGGATGGCGGCGCGTATGCGGGTGTCGGCGCGACGGGGACAGCGGACCTTGATGCACAGGTGACAGCCTTCACCAGGCTGGGCGACATTAATCCTGCGGGTGGGTTTTCGGCTGGCGATATTGTGATTCGCAACGGTGGGCAGGTTGGGACGGTTTCTCTTGGAGCGGGGACGACGGTTGGAGAGTTTGGACGTTTGGTGGAGGAACTCAACATTGGGGCGCGGGTTGAGATTAGTGCTGATGGGACAACGCTCGCGATTGTGAATGAGCTTTCAGGGTCACGGCTTTCGATTGAGGAGTCGGGCGGGGGCACGCTGACAGCGACGAGCCTGGGGCTGCGCACGCTGGACACAACGACGGCGCTCACAGAGTTCAATGACGGGCGCGGGGTTGAGATTGCTGATGGAGTTGTCGATCCAACGACGGGCCTGGCGGATCCGGATCGGAATGTTGATTTTCGTGTGACGCTGGCTGATGGGCGCACGTTTGATGTTGATCTGACGCCTGCGGATGTGGCGGATGTGGGGAGTGTGCTGGCGGCGATCAATGCGGCGGCGGGGGCGGCGGCGCCGGCGATCGCTGTGCCCGGTGAGTTTGAGGCGAGGCTGGCGGATGGGGCGAATGGAATTTCGTTTCTCGACAATACAGGGGGAGCGGGTTCGGTCACGGTTGAATCACTCAATGGGTTTGCCGCGGAGGACTTGGGCCTGCTTGATGGTGTGTTTGCTGCGGGGGCGCCGGCAGTTTTTGCGGGTGAGGATCGCGCAAAAGTGCGCGTTGACAGCGTTTTCAGCACGCTGATTGACCTCAAAGTTGCGCTAGAACGGAATGATGAGCGTGGCATCACTCTTGCGGGAGATAGGTTGGAGACTGACCTCGACCGCCTGGCGACGACGCGAGCGGTGGTGGGCGGTCGGATCCAGCGGATTGACGCAGCCCGAGCGCGTGAAGAGGACGCGAATGTGCTGGATGCGACGGTCAAGAGCCGGATCGAGGATTTGGACTTCGCCGAAGGGGCGAGTCGGTTTGCGTTGCTGCAGTTGGTGCAGCAAGCGGGATTCGCAACGGTGGCGCAGAGCCAGTCGTTGTCTTTGCTCAACTTCCTGGGTTGACCGGGAAGATTGGGATTCAGAATGCAGGTCAGCTTTCATCGACCGGGCTGACGTGCGGACAGGAGGTCCCCCCGTCGCGGAGCGAGGGGCGTATTCACTAAGGAAAGGTCGAATGAGCGGAGCACACCAATGCAGGTGCGCACGACACGGTTCGGAACAGTGGACATTGCTGACGATAAGGCGATTCATTTTCCGAAGGGATTGCTCGGGTTCAACGAGCATAAGACATTCTGTTTGCTTCAGCCCAACGACGACGCCTGCTTCTTCTGGTTGCAGAGTGTCGATGATCCGGGCTTGGCGTTTGTGGTGACGGATCCGGCGCTCTTTGTGCCGGATTACACGGCGCCGATTCGCAAGGAGCAGATGGAGACGCTTCAACTGGAGACTCTTGAAGATGCGCAAGTGTTTGTGATCGTCAACAAGATTGATGATGCGCTAACCGGCAATCTTCAGGGGCCATTGGTTGTCAATACAGCCAATCGTTGCGGCGAGCAGCTTGTGCTTGCGGAGAAGCGCTGGACGACGCGCCATCACCTGATGTCGCTGAGGCAAGCGGCGCAGGCGACTGCGTAGAAAGGTTTGTGCCCCGGCGGTCGCGGGATCGCGGCGCTGGGTGAAGAAGATATTTGCGCCTCGCGTCACGGATGATGCGGGAGCTGCGCTTTGAGATCGATTCGCAAAAAAGCGAATCCCCCAGCGGCGCGGCAGCTAGCAGGAAGGAGCCGACTATATGCTCGTGCTATCACGACAGCGCGACGAGACGATCATGATCGGCGACGAGGTCGAAGTGACCGTCGTTGACATTCGCGGGGACAAGGTGAGGCTGGGAATCACGGCTCCGACACGGATCGCGGTGCATCGCAAAGAAGTGTACGAGGCGATCAAGACAGAGAATGAGCGATCGGCGCGTCTGGCGGATGCGGACCTGCCGACCAAACCGGGCGAAGCGCGATCGGGCGCATCAAGGCTCACAAGCACTATCACTTCGACGGTTCACAAGTCGCCGCAGCCGAACCCTGGCGCGGATCAGTCGGAGACGGGTGAAGAAAGGCGGTCGGCATGAAGCTTTTCTTTTCGGGAACCATGAAGATTCAGAGGCGTGGGCGCACGGGCGCTCGACGCGGGTTTTGGTTTATTTGCACTGAAGAATGCAGCAGCGCAGGCGTTGCTGTTGAACGCGGCTCTCGTCAGGGAGGATGCCCATGACACGGATTAACTCCAACATCGCAAGTTTGATCGCCCAGCGAAATCTAAGCCGGGCAAATGACGATCTTTCGGTTCGGCTCGAGCGTTTGAGCACGGGGCTGAGGATTAACCGAGGCGCCGACGACCCTGCGGGGCTGATTACGTCTGAACGCCTCCGGGCGGAGCTGCGCGGGATTGAGCAGGGGATTAACAACTCCGAGCGAGCGAGTAGTGTGATCGCGACCACGGAAGGCGCCCTTTCTGAAGTCTCGGAGCTGCTCAACTCGGTCAAGGCGCTGGTGATTGAGGCTGCCAACTCAGGAGCGATTTCACCGGAGGAAATTGAGGCGAACCAGCTCCAGGTTGATTCAGCGATTGAATCGATCACGCGAATTTCGAATACAGCGTCGTTCGCCGGGCTCAAACTGTTGAATGGCGAGCTTGGGTATACGATTTCGGGCGTCGACTCTACGGAGATCATCAAGACGCAGGTGAACGCTGCGAACTTTCTAGGTCGCGCTTCGGTGCAAGTTGATGTGGAGACAATTGGCTCAGCCCAGCAGGCGCAGTTGTTCTTCCGGGGTGATTTTACGAATGGAGCAGCCTTCCCGACGGCGCCGGTGGGCGCAGTGGATGGCGAGTTGTTTGAGAAAGTGACGTTGGAGGTTGCGGGCCCGGAAGGCGTGCAGGTCTTGACGTTCAACTCGGGAAGCACGCTGAACGACGTTCGGGATGCGATTAATAATCTGGGTGGCGCAACGGGCATTCAGGCTCAGAGGGTGAGCGCGACAGATATAACGTCCGGATTGCGTTTCTTCTCGCTTGATTATGGATCAGAGGCGTTTGTCTCGATTCGGAGGCTTGGCAACACAGGCGACTTCTTCCAGCCAGTCGCGCTTCAGAACGATGGCGCCCCTTCAACTCTGGACTACAACAATCCAGCGATCGTCACACCGACAGATCAGGATCGCGGACGCGATGTGATTGCGATCGTCAACGGCGCGGTGGCGACGGGTCGCGGACTTGACATTGGGATTCGATCAAGCTCGCTGGATTTGGAGCTCACGCTCTCATCGAGCTTCGGGCAAACGATTACCGGGACGGCAGCGACATTCCATATTACAGGTGGGGGGTCTCTGTTCCAGCTTGGGCCGCAAGTGAACGCTTCGCAGCAGGTGAACATCGGGATTCAATCAATCGCGGACTCCCGGCTTGGCGGCACGACGGTTGCGCTCAAGAATGGAGGCACTGAGTTTCAGTTCCTCAATGCGCTCAAGTCCGGCGGCGTGAGCGCGCTGGCGTCCGAAAACTTTGCAGCGGCGAGCGATATTATCGACACTGCGATTGACGAGGTGTCTTCACTTCGCGGGCGACTCGGCGCCTTTGAGCGAAATACGTTGCAGACGAACATTCGATCGCTGAGCGCAGCCCTTGAAAACGTGACTGCGTCCGAGTCGAAGATTCGTGATTCGGACTTTGCAGTGGAGACGAGCCGGCTGACCCGGTCCCAGGTGCTCACCAACGCCGGCACAGCGGTGTTGGCGCTTGCAAATACGCAAACACAGACTGTGCTGCAGTTACTTGGATAGTCCGAAGAAATGTCTGCGCCGAAGTGAGGCGGCGGTGTAAACGGCAGAGTCGTCACAGACGAAACCACCCACAAGTTGTTATCTCCTCCATCAGCCCCTGCGGTGCAAACCGTGGGGGTTGTTTTGTGATGTCTGGGGTGTTGCGAAATGCGGGGAAAGGATTTGACAGCGCTCATACGCGCATTGGCGCTCGCCGATCAGCAACGCGACGCGCTCTACGGCTGAGCGTGTGTTCAGGATTTTCACGGAGGAATCTGATGAGTCGCATTAACACCAATGTGCAATCGCTGATCGCGCAGCGACAGCTTGGAAACAACAACAAGACTTTGAATGTGTCACTGGAGCGGTTGAGCACGGGTTTGCGTGTGAACCGCGGCGCCGATGATCCTGCGGGGCTGATTGGCTCTGAGAATCTGCGAGCAGAGAAGACAGCGTTGACCGCGGCGATTTCAAACGCTGTGCGTGCTGAGCAGGTTGTGGGCATTGCCGAGGGCGGCCTGACGGAGATTAGCTCCCTCTTGAACGAGCTTGAGGGCCTGGTGACGACCGCGGCAAACACCGCTGGTTTGTCTGCGGAGGAGAAAGACGCGAATCAGCTGCAGATTGACTCGATTCTTCAGTCGATCGATCGGATTGCTGCATCGACGAACTTCCAAGGCACAAGCCTGTTGAACGGCAACTTTGATTATCAAACAACGGGCATCAGCTCCGAGGTTTCTTCATTCAAGATCAACGGCGCGAAGCTTGAGGACGGAACGAACCGCGAGGTTGATGTTCTGGTGACTGGCTCAGCTCAAGTTGGCGGATACTTCCTGTCGTTTGGCGGCGCGAATCTTGATCTTGGCGCCGCGACGGATCAGTTCAAGATCGAAGTTGGTGGGCTGGAGGGCACACGAGAGCTTTCGTTCGCATCAGGCACGGCCCTGACGGAAATCCGTGACGCGGTTAACTCGTTTACGGATGTGACCGGCGTCAAGGCGACCGTCTCGGGAACGGGCATCAGGCTTGAGAGCACGGAGGTCGGTTCGGATGAGTTTGTGTCGGTGAAGGTGCTCGACGACGGCAGCATTGCGACACTCACCAGCGGTCTCTACGAGTTTGACGCTACGGACACCAACACCGCCAACACAACGGAGGTCGCAGATTTCATAGCTCTCGCCAATGCGCGCGTTGACAAGGGGCAGGATATCTCCGCGACGATCAACGGAATTACCGCAACGACGAAAGGCGCCACCGCCTCGATCAACACCGACTTCCTGCAAGTCGAGATCGAGCTGGCGATCGGCGGCTCGAGCCCGAATGGCCAAAATCTTGGGAACGTTGACGCCTTTACGATTACTGGTGGCGGAGCCGACTTCCAACTCGCTTCCAAGGTGGATATCGCTGGCAAGGTGAGCATTGGAATCGGGAACGTCGCTGCCCGGACGATCGGTTCGACGCTTGATGGCGGCACTCGTTTCTTCCTGTCCGATCTGGCCGGTGGCAAGGACCTGAACGTAGTTGATGGCAACTTGGACGTGGCGCAAAAAGCTGTCTCCGAGGCGATTCGTGACATCACGTCGCTGCGTGGTCGTCTGGGCGCGTTCAATAAGAACACGATCGGGACGACGATTCGGTCGCTGGGCGTGTCACTCGAGAACGTCACGGCGGCGGAGTCTGCGATCCGAGATGCGGACTTCGCATCTGAGACCGCAGAGCTGACCCGTTCGCAGATTCTGGTGAGCTCGACAACGAACGCGCTGGCGCTCGCGAACGCCCAGCCGCAGAACGTTCTGTCGCTGCTTGGCTAAGACAGAGCAACTTGAAGCCTGACGGCAGTCTTCGAGTCGCCGGATAAGTCCGAGAAAATCCGCACCCCCGTCGCCCAGAGCGGCGGGGGTGTTGTTGCGCGCGCATCGAGATGAGAATTCTTATCAGTCCGTCCAAGTTGAACAAAACTCAGGGCGTGGGTTGGCCGAGTTTATCGGCGTCGAGGCTGGAGCTGGCCTCGGGCGTTCCTTGTCAGCGTCTTCTTTAGCTGGCAAGTGAACGTTCCGGATTCGCAGCCTAAGGCAGGTTGCGCGGGCCCCGTTCATCCCGGCGGCGCGTTGCTCGGAGATAGCGACGGTCGTCTATGCCGAAACGATTCGGTTCAACACCCCGGAAGGTCACGGAGGATCTCCATGTCTCGCATCAATACAAACGTTCAATCACTTATCGCCCAGCGCGTGCTAGGCGGCAACAATCGGGATCTCGGCGTTTCTTTGGAGCGCTTGAGCACTGGATTGCGCATCAATCGCGGAGCCGACGACCCGGCGGGGCTGATCGCCTCGGAGAGTCTTCGAGCGGAGAAGATCGCGATTGGCACAGCGATCGGAAACTCCGAACGGGCGGAGCAGGTTGTTAATATTGCTGAGGGCGGTCTTCAGGAGATTAGCTCGCTGCTTAATAGTCTGGAAGGGCTGGTGACGCAAAGCGCAAACCGGGCCGGCCTATCTGATGAAGAGCGCAAGGCGAATCAGCTTCAGATTGATTCAATCCTGCAGTCGATTGACCGCATTGCGTCAGCCACATCATTCCAGGGAAACCGGCTGCTGAATGGAAACCTGGACTACACAACGGAGAGCGTTTCCCAGGACATCGCTGGCTTTAAAGCGCTGGGCGCCAAGCTGGGGTTTGGAGACACGCTTGATGTAGATGTTCTTGTGACAACCTCAGCCCAGGTTGGTGGCTATTTCCTGTCGTTCGGCGGCGCGGGTCTGGACCTGGCGGCGGGTGGTCAGTTTGTTATCGAAGTCGGCGGCGCCGAGGGATCGCGCGAGCTCTCGTTTGCTTCAGGCACCGCGTTAACTGAAATAGAAGACGCAGTCAACACATTCACAGATGTAACCGGCGTCAAGGCGGTTGCCTCCGGAACAGGTCTTCGCCTCGAGAGTGTGGAGGTCGGAAACGATGAATTCGTTTCGATCAAAGTGCGCGATGATGGCGGCATCGGGGCAGCCAGCAACATTGGCTTGTACAACTTCGTCACTGATGACACCAACACTTCGACTACGACAGTTCTCGAAACATTCACTTCAACGAATGTCGCCAGCGGTGTGACGGACAAGGGACAGGATGTTACCGCGACGATAAATGGCATTGTCGCAGTGACGAACGGCGCCCGCGTTGCGATCAATACAGACTTCCTGCAGGTCGAGATTGACTTGAATACAGGACCGTTGACTGGCGGCATCGCAAACTCGCAGAACCTCGGCTTGGTGAAGGCATTTACGATCACCGGCGGCGGAGCGGACTTCCAGTTGGCGCCTGACGTTGACATCGCAGGAAAAGTGAGTCTGGGCATTGCAAACGTTGCAAGTCGAACACTAGGACGTCAGAAGCTCGACGTTAACAACGTGACCGCTGATTTCTTCCTCTCTGATCTTGGCGCTGGAAAGTCATTAAATGTTGAAGATGGGGATCTGACAGCGGCGCAGAACGTGATTGCTGAGTCGAGCCGTGAAATAAGCAAGCTCCGTGGACGGCTCGGAGCATTCCAGTCGAACACGATCGGCGCGACAATTCGCTCGCTGGGTGTTTCACTTGAGAATACAACCGCGGCGGAGTCCGCGATTCGTGATGCCGACTTCGCGTCACAAACAGCCGAACTGACCCGGTCGCAGATTCTGGTTTCATCGACAACGACTATTCTTGGCTTGGCAAACACGCAGCCGCAGAGCGTGCTGCAGCTACTCGGCTAAGAGGCGAAAGCGGTCTTCTGAGACGGAAGACTGACTTACGATGAACGGGCCGTCCGATCTTCTGGAGGAGGATCGGGCGGCTTTGTCGTGCGCGCACTCATTGGGGAATGTGGTCTGTGGGTTGCCAGGCGATATAGTTTGAGAATCAGGAGCCAGCGAAAGAAAGGCAGCAGAAGATGGACAAGTCAGCGCGGGATCATCGTGATGCAGCTGAGGGAGATGCGCGGTCGCAGAGTGCGCGATGCGCAGTGTTGACGGTTTCGGATACGCGAACATTAGAGACAGATGGGTCCGGAGCGCTGATTATTGATGTGCTTGAGAAAGCGGGGCATGCGGTGACAGCGCGCGGGATTGTGCGCGATGAACCCGCCGACATAGGCGCGTGGCTGGACGCGCAGCTGGCAGCGGGGAAGGCCCAGGTCATCTTGACGACCGGCGGAACAGGGGTGGCGAAGCGGGATTCCACGATTGATGTGGTGCGCACGAGGATCGAGAGTGAGCTGGAGGGCTTTGGGGAGTTGTTTCGGATGTTAAGTTATGAAGAGGTAGGGGCGGCGGCGATGCTGAGCCGGGCGACAGCGGGAACAGCGCGGCGCAGCGATGGATCGCGCGTATTGATCTTCGCGATGCCCGGATCCCGCAACGCCGTCGAAACCGCGATGCACAAGCTCATCGCGCCGGAGCTCAGCCACCTGGTGTGGGAGACGGTTCGGGTGTGAGCATGAACTATGCGAAGAACTGAATTGTGGTTCTATTCAGAAGTTCATCGCGGGCATGGGTTTGGTGGCATTGGCGATGCAGGCGGCTTCGATCCACCACAGATTCGTTTGGGGATCGTGAAAGAGAGCGAGGTGCAGGGGAAAGCGGTAGCCATCCGCGCCGACGCAGATCACGGACACGGCGGCGCCTGCAGCGTGTCCGTCGCGCGCAATGATGTGCTCAAGCGGCGTCGGCGGCGCCCAGTGGCGCTGACTGCAGCGAGTGACATTCCCGATCCAGTGCATGGCGAGAGGTGTGCCCGCGACGGAGGGGAGCGAGCCGACGGGTTCGGTTGTGCTGAAAGTTTGGATCAGGACGCCCTTGGGCTCGCTTACGAGTTGCGTCGGGCGGGCTCTGCTGTCGTAACGCGCCATCTCGTCTTGAAAGATAGCGCGAAAAATATCTTCAGGATCGGAGACAGCTTTGAGATCGCGCATCTTGTCGTAGGCTGTGTAGCGCCGGCGCACTTTTTCATCCTGAAGATAGCCCGCGTGGAGGCGCAGACCGCGTTCTTTCTTCCATGTTATAAAAGGTTCGGGGTCGCCAGCGGCGCGAAGAGCCAGGAACTGGGCAGCGACGCGAAGCGCGCCATCGATGTTTTGTTTACTGATGCTGGCGGGTTTCTGGATTTCACCACGGCGCAGAATCTCAAAGACGTTCTCTGCGTTTGTGATCGGCTCAGCTTCGAGTTTGCGAAAGACGCGCTGAGAAGCACCTGCCCGGTCAAGGACTTCCTGCGGCAGGACAGAGGGTGGGGGATCGGGGATAAGCAGCACGGCGACGCCGACGCCAACCAACACGAGCACAGCGACAACCCCGGCGATTGGGAGAGGTGGCTTTTTCATGGCAAGTGCGCCTCAGAGTTTGGGGGGCGGGTCTGAGGGAAGATCGATTGGTGGAGGCATGACGGGTGGATCGCATCGGCAGTCCGTGGCGAATTAGCAGAGGCAGAGGTGGTAATCCTCATCATCCTCGCCGCCATCGACGGTCAGGCAGCAGGTGAACGTGCCGCCAGGACACGGCGCCACACGAGCCCAGTTGCAGGGGGCGGGACATTGTGTGGCATCTGTGCCGGGGACGCCTCCGATGCCGAGCAGCGGGATGCACACACCCGCAGCCACAAGCATCACGAGGAGAGTGTGACGAATCGCATTGTTTGAGGTTTTCATGATTGTAGCTCTCCAAAGACGTGGGAATAAGAAACAAACGTGGTGACGAAAGTGTCAGATATCGCGTACGAACATTCCATCAACTGTGTTGAGAATGGGCAGGGCTGAATCGCCTTCGTTGACGTCTGGTATCCGGCGAGGCTCTCGGAAGTCGGGCCAAAGTCGGGCTTCGGCGTGCCCATCCATGAAGGTGGCGATCAGTATTTGCAGTTGCGATCCGGGCGGCTTTTCAAAGCGCCCCGAGTTGGCGTCCCATACGTCCCAAACACTATGGTTCGTATCATCATCGGGGCCATACTCACCGAGCAGCACCATGCCCTTGACGCTGGTGAAGGCGACGGATGAAATCCGCTGGGCGATGTTCCGGTCCGCTAGGTCAAAGACACTATTTTCAGCGAACCAGCGCGGGTTGGCGTAGGCGGCGCGCGTGAGCCAGTGGACGCTTTGCCAGATGTAGTCGGGGTTGGTCGGCTTGATGCGCTTCGGCCCGCCTGGCGTCCACCCGCTGGCCCACCCGTCGTAGCCGCGCTGTTCCATGTGATGCCCGTAGTTGAATATTTGATAATTCCACCGATCATTCCACATGAACTCGCCGGTCGTTGAATAGCGGGGCATGAAGGTTTCGCCTGGCGATCCCCAGTACGGAAAGAGGCCGTCGTTGTCATGTGTATAGGCGATGAGGATGGCGCCGACCTGGCGCTGATGGGCAAGGTCGGCGGCCCGCTTGGCGCTCTGCCGCGCCGGCGCGAGCACAACAATTGTAATAGACAAGAGGACGGAGATGACGCCGAGAGAGACGAGCAGTTCGACTAGGCCGTGTTTGATGGATGGTTTGTTCGGCGCTCGTTCGGTTGCGCGATTGTCGTGATGATGTGATGCTGATCGTCGGCAAGGAGGCTGACGATGTCAAAGAAGAAGAGCGGCGAGGCGAAGCGGCGAGGTCGTCGAT
>JAJDDD010000013.1 GCA_029260495.1 Phycisphaerales bacterium
GATGACGTTTCGATGTTTGTAGATGACCGGGCAGGTGTACTCGTACAGTTGATTTGATCGCGGCGGGATCACGGCTTCAATGCGACGTGTGTGAAGCCACGCTCGAATGCGTTGACAGCTGTACCCTTTGTCTCCGGCGACAGCGTCCGGTCGGCGGCGGCGTCGGATGTCGATGGTGTCCACAAGAGCTTCGAAGGACTTCGATTCGTGCGCCTGACCCGCTGTCACAAGCGCGCCAAGCGGCACGCCAGCGCCGTCGGTCAGAAGATGAAGCTTCGTTCCAAAGCCTCCGCGGGATCGTCCCAGGGCGAAGTCGTCGGGCTCTTTGATTCGTTTTTTTTCGAGATTTTCGCTCCCCCCGCCGCGTTGTGATGAGCGCGAATGTTCGTGCCGTCCACGTTGAAAGCGCTCCAGTCGATGAAGCCATCTTCGTCCAACGTCACATGCAGCCGTTTGAGAATGCGATCGAAGAGTCCCTCTTCGCTCCATCGCCGGAAGCGGCTGTACACCGTCTCCCACTTCCCGTATCGCTCGGGCATGTCGCGCCACGGAGCCCCCGAGTTGAGCACCCAGAACATCCCGTTGAGAATCGTTCGATGATCGGTCCATTTTCCGCCTCGCCCTTGCTTGGGAAGCAGCGGCTCAAGTCGCTCCCAGGCTTCATCAGTGAGTTCGTATCGACGACCTCGCCGCTTCGCCTCGCCGCTCTTCTTCTTTGACATCGTCAGCCTCCTTGCCGACGATCAGCATCACATCATCACGACAATCGCGCAACCGAACGAGCGCCGAACAAACCATCCATCAAACACGGCCTAGCATTAGAGGCTACGAGCCGCTAATGCCAAGATCAGTCAGTTCCTTCTTGTGGTCATCTCGCCACTTCGTGGAATCCACGCCTTGCCTCCATGCGGAGAGCATGTTGGTGAACATGTTTTTCGCCTTCTGCTGACTCCGCTCAAGATGCTCTACTTCGGCACTAGCCTCTCGAACAGATTCGCGCATTTCTGCGACTTCAAGCCTCAAATATGTGGCATATCTCGCAAAAGCAACAACATGCATACATGCAGAAAAGAGCGTAAATACTGCGGCTAGCGCAAAAAGCAATGTGACACCAAACGCCCAATCTTCATCTAATGTACGGCCCAGCACTATTACAACAAAGAGAACCAGTGTGACTAGTGCAGCAATGCTTGTAGCAAAGAAGGTTCTCCACATCTGGCGGTGAAGCGTGCCGCGGCCACTTCGCGCCAGGCGAATTGTCTTATCTGTGGTGGACACCTGATTGATGTCCTTGCCGTTTACTGTTTTGGTGGTCAGCACATTCATGACACACCTTCTATTCTCATACTAAACATTGGCATAAAGAGATTACGGATCGGTTTCCAGTGACCTTTCAATACGGTGGATGGCCCTGCGCTTGATTCGATCAGCAGCCGATTTGGATAGGTCATGGCGCTTTGCGATATTGCGGATCGAGAGACCAGCGACGTGATCCAAGAAAACCGCCCGCTCTTGCGAGTCTGTGAGTGAATCAATGGCTTCCCATAACTCCTGTGCAAGCAAGCGTGTATCAACTGGTACAAACTGTGATTCTTTAGCACGGAACGTGGCAAACAGATTTGGTAGTAAACGTCTCCGGGTGGATTCCATACGAATCTGATCGATTGCCTGATGACGAGCCACACGCGTGCAGTAGGAAATAAATGCGGGTAGCTCATGAAATTCCAGTGCACGAGACTCCATCTTGCGCCAAACCACAAAGGCAGTCTGCTGCACCACATCGTCCAAGTCCATGTTTCGACGACCGAGTTGACGCGATAGCACATGACGTATTCTGCGTTCGGCATCTGGCCACCAGTCGGTGAATTGGAAATTTGCTTCTTCCATGTGTTCATATAGATAAAAACGGTCGAAACGAGCACGGTGTCCCGCTAAATTGCTCGTGTGTGGTTCAAACGTGTCTAAATTTTCTTCCATACGAGGAAACGTGATTTTGCGAACACTAACAAGAGCCTATCAAAATACCGGTGAGATACAGAGGTAGTACGAGGGCGCGGCGGCCCACAACATCGGCCGAGAATCCTCAAGGCCCGAATCCAGCATGAGGGCACTGCTGAATAGGCGGCGAAACAAAAGAAAAGGCCCCATAAATAGAGACTCCATCAAGTGGCATTCCTTCGTAATCCGGTCCATTTCCAGTGATAGCCTGAAGTGGATTGTGCTTGTCCCCAAGCTTCTATGAAGCCGTGTTCGTCAAGTGTGTTCTCGAAGCTTCGTCCCCGATCGAATGATCCATCCATGCTTCTATCCGAGCTGCTGCATGCGCTTGTCCCTAACCGCAGGTTGAGACTTGGACATCATCCGGCCCATCGACCCTGGCCTGTATTCGCAGCGAATTCCCTCGGGGCCAGGTTGCCAAGGGCGCTATGGGGCCGATCGGTATTATAATGCAATTGCCAGTCCTTGACCTCTCGCTTGACATCGAGCAAGGATGCATGAGCGCTTGGCATGCGCAACGCTCGCTCACGTCGTATGTGACCTACGCCTTGCACGCCTTTGTCGCTGACATGATCAAGCCACCTTAGAGCCTCCCTGCGGCGCATCCATCGGGATTTACCGATCAAGGCTCAGGTTCTCAATCAGTTGGATGAGCTGGTATACCTTGGCCATACTCACCACCGCGCACTTCTTCTTCCACCGGTAGAACATCTGCTCGCTCACCCCCATCATCTGGCACATAGCCCTCACCGACGCGCCTTTTTCAACCTGCCTGATCGCAAACATAATCTGTTCTTCACTGAATTGAGTTTTCTTCATCAAATCAGTTCCCTTCATAGAGTTCAAATAATCCCAAAATTATCTCACTTTACGAATGGGTTGAAATTTGAATTTAGGCGCATTTCAACAAAAAAATATTGCATGCGATCGCTAATAGTTATATTTTTATGTTAATCGCACTCTAACGCACTATTTTGCGATAGAACGTTTGGTGATGCTGCAAAAGCACAGATGTTGCTCATCGTAGTGGTTAGAGCGGCTCTGGGCTAAACGACGCGGATATTGACATGCACGTTGAAGACCATGAGCCAATCTCTGAGTTACATCGCTGCGCGCGTATGAACACTGACCGACTTATCGTTGATCGGATTACTGCGGTCATTCAAGCACGAGAGGGCAAAATAGCGCGTGAGATCGCTGCGGATATTGGAAGGCACATTTCCGCTGTTCAAGAATGGATTCGTTGGTACAACGAACGAGGCATCTGCGGATTAATCGATCGCCAGCAAGGTGGGCCTACAACTCTGCCACGCAGCCATGAAAAGGCCTTTATGGCATGCATCGATAAAGGCATAGAGGATGACGTTGGTTCAGTAGATGAAGAAGCAATTTGCAAAATTTTGAAGGAGAAGTTTGATGTGCAGTATTCCCCCTTGGGCGTGTTCACCTTAATGCACCGCCTTGGCTACAAATGGCGTCCGAGTAAATCCTCGCCCGATGACGTTCATCGGAATACCTTCATAGAAGCAGTGCAAAATCAGCATAGTCGTTGATCGTAAATTCCAAAAAGAATCAAAAATTGGCGACGTTTCACTGCAGATGGCGGTCAATATAAAGACAGTGCCTCCGAAGCGTGGAGAGTTGGCGATATAGCGGGATGCCAACTTCAGCCGTGCCAAAGATGATCCAATCCGTGCCGTTGTGTCAGATCAAAACGTAGCAGGCTTGCTGTGTTCAATCGATCTGAGCAGATTGGCCGTTTTTTTAATGCCCCATGAGACTTCCAAGAGGAGGGAGGAGTAGAAAGCTCAGCAACTGATTGGGCCTGCCAAAGTCTTGGCGAAATAGCCCGATACGGATGAAACGGACGTTGCGCACACCAGCGCGCAACGCCCGGCAAGTCTCGACAATCAAACAGAATCTGCCTGACAGTGTCAAAACTCTGGTCATTGCTCATTTTAGCGTTTGCGCTTCAGGCGGGTTTTCCAATAAGGAAGGACGCTATTTTGCGCCACCATATAACTCCGGCTCAGCAAGAGATGCTTCGCCACCTCTTATGGGTGGTCATTGGCACATCCTGGATGGCATTGACTATCCAAATGCCAATACATGTTGCTTTTTGTCATTTCGGAATATCGGCGATCGGCACTGCCGACGGCCTTCTCTTGGGTGATTTCGCCATCTGGCTCCGACGGCGAATGCACGGATGATCACCTGCAAATTTCACACAACAGATTGTCACGTCACGAAAAGCGAGCTCAATCAACCACGGATGCTTTGGATTGTAGAGGTCATCATGAATCATAATAGGAGAAAAGGTTCATTCAAAAATGGAAAAACATCTAACGGCCATCAACTCTCGGAACTATTTGAAGCGGCCCGAAGCGCGAGTCACCGCGCCGCGATTACCAACAAGCCATCGGTGCTTGTCTAGCAAGGAAATCGCGCGGGCTGCTAGTGCATGGGCGGAAGTGAGAACGTAATCTATACCGAGAAGCAGCCAACTCGACTCTGTGTGAAGCATTTTCATCTTCTGATGCCGCTGCGCAGATGCGATGTTTTTCCGATGATCGTTTCGCTGCTTGTTTGGGCACGACTACTAATCGTCGGTGCCATGTGGAGACAGGGGTTCTCTAGGTGGCGCCGGCGTGCTTGTTTGATCAAGGCGTCACATCGAGTGCAACGCCGCGACCACAAGTCACCAATCTAAAACAACAAGAGACCACCTCATGTGTGAAATCGACACCTATCTCACCCTCGAAGAAGTCGCGGCGATGTACAAGACGAGCCCTGACACGATTATGCGATCAGTGAAGGACGGAAAGTTACCTCAACCCATCCAGCTCCGCGATCGCTCATTCCGGTGGCGGCTTAGTGACCTGAAACGTTGGGAGGACGAGCAGCTCGGCCGTGCTGACTGATGGCGCCGCGGTTTCGCCCCACGCGTTTTCAAAACGTCCGCTGGCGCGGTGATGTTCTTTATTACCGCTATAACGATGAGAACGGTCAGCGGCGTGAAGTTCGATTCGGCAAGGGCTCGCCGCGTGAGGCCCGCGACGCTCAAGAGGCGGCTCAGGAGCGCGCGGATCGAGCCCGCGCCGGACTGATTGATCTTCGTGAAGAGCAGGTGCTGGAGCACTCTCGTAAGCCTATTGAAAACCACATAGAGGAATATCGCCAGCACCTCGTCGGCAAAGGAGACTCAGAAAAGCACATCCGCGACACTCTGGCGTATATCAGAAGATGGGCCAGGGAATGCAGCGTTCGCCATCTCACTCAGGCAGACCCAGCGCAGCTCAATCAGTTCCTGATTGACCTCCATCGTTCAGCCCGTACACGCAACGCATATCGCCTCTCTATCCTCGGCCTCCTGCGCTGGGCCACCAACTACGGCAGGCTCAAGTTCAATCCCTGTCCGGCTGGATTGATTCAGAAGGCCAGTGAGAACGCTGACCGACGCCGACTGAGCAGGGCCATGACGCCGGAGGAGTTCCAGTCGCTTCTCGTAGTCGCACCGCCAAAGCGACGCGCGTATTACCTCCTTGCAGCGCTGACGGGACTGCGCTGGCGCGAGATCAGACGACTGCGCTGGGGAGATGTGGACCTCCACGCCGGCATCGTCACTGCTCAAGCAAGTCAGACCAAGAACCAGCAGCGCGCTGACCTGCCGCTCCTTGATCCGGTCGTCGAAGCGCTCAAAGAGATTCGCCCAAGAACACCGCTGCTGAGCAATCCTATTTTCAGAGGCGAAGTGACATTGAAGACCTGGAGGCTGTACCTGCAGCGCGCCGGCGTTCTCGGACCGAACATGGAGAACTATGTTGACGAGTTGGGAAGACAGCTCGACCGTAAATGCTTGCGTCTGACCTTCGCCACATGGCTCAAGGACGCGGGCGTTGATCTGCGCGATGCACAGAAACTCCTTCGCCACGCCGATCCCAAAACAACCATGACTCACTACGCTGATCTGCGCCTGGAAAACCTCCGCGCGGCCCTTGCCAAGCTCGAATCAAGCCTGGGTGAAACAGAACGGGAAGCACCCGCGCCCCTTCCGTTCGACACTCAAAACGACATCTCAATCGATCACCGATCGGATCGAAATCGCTGAGAAATCTTGCCCCCGTATTGCCCCATTTTGGAGCACTTCTTTGCCGATTCGAGCAATATCATGCTCCGATCCGGGGCGAAGGCCCCGACAATTTTTCTGCGAAGAATTCGTCGCAAATCCTTTTGGTGCAATCACTTGCGCCCTGTGCTCCAATGCCCCCCGAAGGACTCGAACCTTCAACCCGCTGATTAAGAGTCAGCTGCTCTGCCAGTTGAGCTAGGGGGGCGCGTGTTGTCTGGCGTCCGCCTCAAAAGGCATCGCGGCGGCGCCTTGTTTTCCTATCTGTCGAGTGGGGAGCGGGAAAACCACCCGCCGCCCAACTGAGCTCGAAAGTGTACCCGTTTCGGCGTTCCGGTCCAATGGGCACGCAAAATACCGAGAACCCCAACTGGCCCACCATTGAGAGTCTGGCTCGGGCGGGCAGAGGCGCTTCGAAACCGAGTCCTCAGTCCTCGAAATCATGCTGTTATTGGGCGCATAAGACAGACGGAATAGTGACCAATTGCCTACTTATGGACCCCATGAACCAAGGAGTAAGGCAAGGTCGGCTGCGTTGGTCACGCCGTCGCTGTTGAAGTCCGCTGATCCTCCGCCAACCCCCCACGAGCCGAGGAGGATGGCGAGGTCCGTCGAGTTGATAAGCCCATCTCCATTGAGATCGGCACGGAAGGTCTCGTTGAGGTGGATCATCAGCTCGTTGCCGTCTGATGAAGCAGAGAGGATGTCGATATCGCCGTCGGCGTCGATGTCGACAGGAAAGGCCCCTCGGGCGCCGTCCAGAGTAGCGTTGGCGATGTGCGCAATGAACACGGGCGGCTGACCGCCAGCGTTCCGGTACCAGCGAACCGGATCGCCGGCGTCTGAAGCTGCAACAATATCGATACGTCCATCATCATCAATGTCGGCGGCGGAAACCGACCATACTTGTCCATCGAGGTTGCTGCTGAAGACAGTGTGCTCCTGGAACTGCGCCGGTGTGCCTCCGATGTTCTCAAGCCATCGCACAAGTTGAGTGCCACCGCCAGCGATGAGGATGTCTATATCGTTGTCGCTGTCGATATCAGCTGCGCCTACATTGAGAAAGCTGCCCGGCACAATCAGGTCATGCGTGACAAATGATGGCGGGTCAAGGCCGTCATTCTCATGCCATCGAGCGCCGGTGCTTTGGCCGGTCTGCACCACGGACATAACGTCGACATCGCCATCTCCATCAATATCAGCGGCGTGCGTTCGTATAATACCTGGATCCGCAATCCAAATCGTTTGCGGCGTGAATGTCGGAACCGCAGCGCCATCATTCTCAAACCACCGGACCCCTGTGGAGCCCTGGCCTGACACAACATCCAGATCGAGGTCGCCGCCCATATCCGCTGACGCTACCGAGAACGCGTCCCCGCCGCTCGTAATGACGTTGTGCGAGATGAACTGGGCAGGCGCGCCGCCGGTGTTCTCAAACCAGCGTAGCGATCCACCCAGCTGCGACGCTGACAGGATATCCGGGTCTGAATCGCCATCGATATCAGCGATCGCCACCGCCGACGCAAAGGCTTCAGCTGTGGAGATCACATGATCTCGAAACTGAAGCTCACCCATTGGAAGCTGCTCGTGCCAAGTGATCGAGTTGTCGAACGAGGCGGCGCTCACCGCGTCCACATCGCCATCGCCGTCAAGGTCAGCGGCGGCGACAGCGCGAGGCCCAGATGCGAAGGAAAGGTGAACATCAGAAAAGGGTGTGCCGCCCAGCGCGCTGTCTTGACGATACCAGCGAATGGTGTCATCCAGATCGCCGGCGGAGACGAGATCAAGGTCCATGTCGCCGTCGAGATCTCCGACCGAAACATGCCTCACCTGCGTCCCCGTCGAGACGATGTGCTGTGTGAAGGATGGATCGAGCTCACCATCATTCTCATGCCATTGAATAATGTTGGAGAACGTAATGCCGGAGACGATGTCAAGATCGCCGTCCTCATCGACATCGGCGGCGAAGACGTTTCCTATTCCTCCGGTGTCTGGAACGAGAAACTGCGCGGTGAATGTCGGCGGCGTGGCCCCATCATTCTCGTACCACCGAAGTGAGTTGTCGTCGATGACGCTTGTGAGAACATCCACATCGCCATCCCCGTCAACATCCGCGGCGGCGACCGATTTTACGCTATTGACACTTTCATCAATTGGATGCTCTGCAAATGTCGGCGGTGATGCGCCGTCGCTCTCCAACCACTTGAATCCGCCAGAGAAGCTACCCGCGACAATATCGAGGTTCCCGTCGCCATTAACATCTTCCAATCCGACGCTGTTGGCCTGTATCAACTCTGACGCAATCGTTCGTGTAATGAATATCGGAGGGCTTGCGCCATTGTTCTCATGCCAACGTATCATGTCGCCCAGCAACGACACAGAAACAACATCCAGCTCGCCATCTTTGTTCATGTCAGCAATTGCCACTGCCGCCGGGTCGGCGACGCCAGCGGCGACAGTCCTCAGTGTGAATGTCGGATTAACGGCGCCGTCGTTCTCATACCAACGGATAGAATCCTCCCCGCCTTTGAGTGTCGCAAGGATGTCAAGATCACCGTCGCCGTCTAGATCGCTGGTCGCCACATAACTTGGCCGGCTGATGGGAATAACAGGGAGTGAATGCGGCGTGAATGATGGTGGAGTCTCCCCATTGTTCTCGTACCAACGTAGCGTGTCATCCGGAGATGACGCAGAAAGAACATCAATGTCTCCGTCTCCATCAATATCTGCAGTCGTGACAGTATTTGCTCCATCCGCGTCCGTAAAGATGTCAAAGCGAGCTAAAAGAATGAATCCCGCCGCCCATCGCCGGCATGGAGGCGCCAAGCACACTACACAGCGCAATCACCAGTCTGGCGCGCAACAACTTCAATACTGGCCCTCCGATCCGCAGCGACGCCATCCTCATAGCGCCTTATTCCAAAGAGCCTAGGCGCGCACCTGCCCCTCCGCGCCCAAACCCACGGCGCCATGCATCTCCGCGCGGTGCAGCCGTGGCTCAATCCTCCCCAACCGTTCCATCATTACATCCACCGCCGCCGCGCTCTCATCAATCAACACCACATTCCGGCTCAGCTCCGCACCGGCTTCGCCTAGCGTCCCGCTTCCAGCGCACGGATCAAGCAACCGATCGCCCGGCCGCGAATGAACCTTCACAATCCGATCAATCACGCCGCGCGGCTTCTGCGTCGGATACCCTGTCTTTTCCTTCCCCGTCGGGCTCACGATCGTGTGCCACCACACATCCGTTGGTGTTTTTCCCCGCGCCGCCTTCTCCTTTGTCACAAGCCCCGGCGCCATGTAAGGAATCCGATCCATCTCTTCATAATTAAACGTATAGCGCGCAGGATCGACGGCGTACCACAAAATCGTGTCATGCTTGGCGGACCATTTCTTCTTCGATCGCGCGCCGTAGTCATACGCCCAGATGATCTCATTCATAAAACTATCGCGACCAAATATTTGATCCAGCAACACCTTGGCGTAATGCACCTCACGATAATCAAGATGAAGAAAAAAGCTCCCGTTCGGCTTCAGTAATCGTTGAGATTCAACCAATCGCAGCTCAAGAAATGCCAAAAAATCATCAAAGCTGTCCGCGAATGACTTTTCCCCGATGCGCACCGTGCGATATCGCTGCCCCTTGAAACCCTCGCGATCGCCCGCATCATCGCGCATCATTTTGTTTCGGGTTCGAGCTTGACGTTTGCCAGTATTAAAAGGCGGGTCAATGTAGATGAGATCAAAAGTGTGCGCAGGCCAATCGCGCATAACAACAAGGTTGTCGCCGTGATGAATGTCAATCGTTGGTGTTGGCATTCCCTGCCTTACGTTGAGTGGTTACGGACACGCGCCCCAGGCTCCGAGGAGTTGTGCTTGGTCAGCTGAACCGACATCGCCATCACCATCAAAGTCCGCCGGGCAGGACGGCACGCCTGCGCAACCCGGGTTGCCCCAAGAGCCTGCGAGGAGCGCAAGGTCGCCCGCGCCGACGGCGCCGTCACCGTTGAGATCCCACGGGCACGGCTTGGGCAGGATGTCACCAATAATGCAGAAGTTGTCCGTGTAGTTGTTGGTGGGGAGCCAGCCGGGGAGTTCTCCGGGCGTGGGATCACTGCCGATGATGGTGAAGACGCCGTCGCATGTAATAGCTGCGAGGATGGGAGCTGGGTCAGGAGCTGGGCTCATGAAGTCATTGACAGCCCGGCCATGACCAGCGAAGACACCGCCGCCGAGATCCGTTGCGATTTGACCGGGATAGATCTCGGTCCAGCCAAGCTCGAAGAACTGGAAGTCACGCTGATCATCGATCGTCGTGCCTGCTGAACCATCCGTCTGGCTGTCGCGCATAAAGACCCGAGTCGTTGACGTGGTAAGCTGCACCGCGACAGTAAACCATTCCTGAAGTTGAACGTGCTTCGTGGCAAGACCCGGCGCCGGATCGATCGGCGGAGCAAAGAACTGACCAAAAGTAAACCCTCCTGCAGGTCCGAGGGTCTGCGGGCGGCGGATCTGGCCGTTGGGCTCTGCGAGCGGCGAACCGAAGGAATATCCCGTCATAAGAATACGAGTTACGATAAAGTCTTCGAGGCTGGACGTGGGCGACCATGGAACGGAAGTTTCGTAGTCATCAAAATAGAAATCGGCGCACACGACCAACGCTTGAGATGGGCTGGGGATGAACACGTCATCTACCGTAAGGCTGTAGCCCAGGAACGTGCCGGTGAGGGCCGAACCGAACCACCCTTGACCATTGAGGAGCACCTGGTTTCTGGTGGGATCGACATCCCCGCCGGGAGGGGTGGCGCCGTTGAAGGGATCGCGAGGCTCTCCGAGAATCTGCGGCACATTCAGCGGATTGTCCCAATCGACGACAATGAAGAAGGACGACGCATTGGCAGCGAGCCCCGAAGGCGAGATTTGGTCGTCCAGTTCAACGAAAACACCGTCGGAGGGATCCGGGTCGACTATATAAGACTCGAACCCGTCGAAAAAATCGAACTCGACGCCCGCAATGTTATCGTTAACACCGCGCACGACACCGGAGTTGGGGAAGGGTTGGTCAAAGCGCCTGTTCATGGCGGCATTGGCGGTCAACGTCTTATAGCCAAGGCGATAGGCGTCGAGCAGGCACTGCGATGGATGAATCAGCCCCGCGTCGATCATCGCGCGGACTCTCTTGACCTCCGCATCAAACGCGGGCGTGCCCGGACGAGGCAGGTTTGTGTTCTGCGCCACTGCGGCGCCAGCCAAAGCGATCCCAACAGCTCCGACCGTTGTGTTCAGCTTCATATGAGATATCCTGGCTGCGAGACGGGGCTGTGTATTAGACCGCGCAAATCGGCCTGCTTGATTCCATTTCTTAGAAAAACGCGCTGGTTCGCATAGCATTGTTAGCAGAGATTTACGGACACACACCCCACGAGCCCAGCATGATCGCCAAATCCGCGCTCGCCACCAACCCGTCGCCGTTCAAGTCCGCTGACGACCCTTCAAAGAATCCCCATGAGCCCAGCGCGATTGCAAAGTCAGTCGCGCCAACGAGTCCGTCGCCGTTGAGGTCCGCCGGGCATGGCGCGCGAATCACCGTGCGGAACATCCCGCGCCCGTGCGTTGCTGCGACGAGCCAGGTTCCGTTGTCTGAAGTGTTCCACAGAAAGAGTTCATCGACGATCGTGTTCGCCGGCCCGAGATTGTTTGTTCCCCAAGTCTGCCCATCGTTGTCGGAAAAGAGCACACCCAGGTCAGACCCCACGAACAGTCTGCCTGCTATATCGGGATCCAGCACAATGGAGTTCATCGGACACGCTGGAAGCGCGCCGGCGCCCATACCCGACACGCTCGCCCAACTCGTTCCGCCATCTTCCGTTTTCCACACATTGCCCAGCGAAAAACCGCTGAACGTGACGTAGACATGGTTATGATTCCCCGGATCAATCGCAAGGCGGGTCGCCCAACGATTGGGAAGAAACGTGCCATCATCCAAACGCTCCCACGTTGGCGCCGGGCTTGTCGCATCAACGCTCTTGTAGATGGATCCGTCGGTATGCGCGACATACATGAGGTCCGCGTCGCCAGGCGCAATCGCGATGGCGCTGACATTGGGGCCGATGCTTGGTTTGATAATGTCCCAATCAACGGGCACGCCGCGCGCATTGTTTGTGCGCCAGAGGCTGTCGCCTCCAAAAATGAGGCGGGCCTGATTGTTCGGGTCAAGAATAAATGGTGGGACAAAGTTAGAAGTTTGCGCTGCAACATCCGTCACGCCGTCAGCAATATACACCCATGATTGGCCCTCGTTCTGCGACCGCACCATATTCCCATACTGCCACGCGCCATAAAAGTAGTTCGTCAGCTCTGAGTCCGCTGCAACGTATGTTCCATCGCCCCCGACCATCGTAAACCAGGACTCCGAGTCGCCGTCGAAAACCAGCGTGCCATTGTCCTGCGTTCCCCCGAGCACGCGATCCGTGGCGTTCCCCGCCCCGGAATAGAACTGCGTCACCCCATAGTTGTTGTTCAGCTCCTGCCACAGCAAAAACGTGGAGACGTTGTAAACGTCAGACGTCATGTAGACGCCGCCATCGTTGCCGAAGTAGACGGTTCGATTTGTCACGCCGTCATAATCGGGATGATGAATGATCCAGTGATTGTCCGCATGAGCAGACGAAGGCGCAAACTGCCACTGGCTGATGCGCGTCAGCGTCGCGCCGCCATCGCGCGAGCGCCACAGGTCAATCCCGCCCACCACGACCGTGTCCGCATCCGTCGGATCAACCCAGATCGCATTGTCCCACCATCCCTGCGACGGCGACCCCGGGTGAGCCATGTAGTTCGTCGCGCTGGTTTGGGCAAACGTCGCGCCGCCATCATCTGATCGATAAAGCCCGCTGTTCGCCACCGATGCATAGACAATGCTTGAGTTGGAGGGAGCGATGGCGATCTCAACACGTCCGCCGCCTGGAGAAATGCCGGTCGCGGTTTGCCATGTCGCCCCGCCATCAACGCTTGTGCGCACCTGATTGGAAGCCGAGCACACCACCTTCATCGCATCTGTCGGATCATACTCAACGTCAAAGATGCGCAGCGAGAGCATCTGCTGCATCGTATTGCCGGCGTCTTCCGTTAAAAACAAACCGCTGTTCGTCGCGACCATCGCTGTCGTGCTCGAACCTGGCGCAAACACAATGCGATTCACATAGTCAAATGCGTTCCCGGTTGTCGATGAGAGTTGACTGAATGTTGCGCCCCCGTCATTGCTTACAAACACCCCATCCCCGCGCGGCGAGCCGCCAATCACACCCTCGCCAGTGCCGATCCAAATCGTTTGTGAGTCATTGGGATCCATCGCGAGCGAGCCGATCTGAATCGACGCCAAAAAATCATTCAAAGGCGCCCACGAAGCGCCCCCATTCAAGGTCTTCCAGACGCCGCCGCTCACGCCCCCCGCATACATCACACTCGGATTCGCATGATCAATCACGACCGCCCGCGTCCGCCCGCCGATATTCCCAGGCCCAAGCCATTCCCACGCGGAGATCGCCATACCCCGCGCTGGCGAAACCAGCCGATCCCGCTGCGCCTTCGCGATCATCAATGCGTCTTCCGGAATCTCACCCTTCTCATTCAGCCGCTGCCTGATGCGCCACTCCATCGCCTTGTCCGGCGAGGCGTCCTTGGCCTGTGTGAGGTTGCGAAGCGTCTTCGCGACGATCTGCTCAGGCAGCTCCATCATCATGGCGCTGGTCAGGTCTGCGTCCTCGTGCAGCCGCCGAAGATCATCCGCGCTCAGCCCGTATGCCCGCCGGATCTCCGCATCGCTCGCCGGTTCACCCTCAAAAGCCAGCCTCTCCGCCGACCCGCCCTGACACCCGCCGAGCGCCAGCCCCGCCATCAACCACCCGACGGCAGCTCCGCCCGCACCGACCAATCGCCGTCCAAATGCCATGGTTCATCCTCGCCTACAAACCCCGGATCCAGAGTTATTTACCCAGCCACGAGCAGTGTACCTCAGCCCCCGCCCCCGCCCGCAGCCTTCTTTTCATTTTTCCGTCACGCCCGAACCTGCCGATCCTTCTGTGCGTATCAGACTGGCCGCGTGGCCCCTGCGCGAGCATCCTACCCGGCGGGGGCATATCCTCCCCCTCTCAAGAGGCCACCCCGAGACGCCTCGCCCTCTTCCCGGCGGGTCTCCACCCGTTCCACCCGAGACTGCCCAAGCACACACCCTGCGACTCATTTCGGAGCCAGCACAATGCCCGACACGTCCTCCAGCAATCACGCCGCCCCGACCAATTCTCCAATGTCAGCTCAGCCCACTCTCTCACCCGACCACGATCCCAACGATCCCTTGTGCTGCTCGCATCATGAAATCGAGTTCAACGATCGCAACATCTTCCTCTACCTCATCGGTGGCGTCTTTCTACTCGCCACGCTGGTCAGCAAAGCGATTCCAAGCATCAGCCCTGACATCGCCTCTATACCCGCGCTGATTGGCGCGATCGCCCTTGCTCTGCCTCTCTTCAAAGCTGCGTATGACGAGCTCCGCCGAGGCAAGCCCACCAGCTCCACACTTGTCGCACTCGCCATTCTCGCTGCCATCGCGATTCAGCATTATCTCACCGCAGGATTCCTTGCCTTCATCCTTCTTCTTTTCAACCAGATTCTCCGCCGCACAGCATGGGGCGCCCAGCGCGCCATCGAACAACTCATCAAGCTCACGCCCAACATCGTGCGCATCGTCGAAGACGGCAGGGAACGCGAAGTCCCCGCAGCACAAGTCCGCGTCGGACAAACTGTCCGCGTCCGTCCTGGTGAGAACCTCCCTGTGGACGGCGTCGTCAAATCAGGCAGTTCCACAATCAACCAGGCCTCCCTCACCGGCGAGTCCGCCCCCATCGAAGTCGAGCCCGGCGAGCCCGTCTACGCAGGCACCACCAACCTCACCGGCGGCATTGATCTCGAAGTCACCAGCGTCGGCGCCGACACAACCATCGGCAAAGTCACCCAACTCATCCGCGAAGCAGAGTCCGTGCGCACGCCGCGACAGGCGCTGATCGAGATGGTCGCCGCGCATTTTGTCCCCGTCGCGCTCACCGTCGCCGGCCTTGTCTGGTTCTTCACTCGCGAGCTTGAAACAGCGATCACCGTGCTGGTCGTCGTCTGCCCATCAGCCCTGCTGCTCGCGAGCCCGACCGCAATGGTCGCTGCCTTCGCCGCTGCCGCCCGCCTTGGCATTATGGTCAAGCAGCCCAACTATCTCGAAGCCGCTGCCAACATCGACACCGTCGTCCTCGACAAGACCGGTACACTCACGACCGGCGTCTTCGCCGTCTCGCGACTTGTTCCCACCGATGGCATCGAAGGCGCCGAGCTTCTCGAAGCCGCCGCCGACGCTGAGCAGCAATCAAACCATCCCCTCGCTCGCTCCATCATTCAAACCGCATCACAAGCCCGCATCGAGCCGCTCGAACAAACCGCCTACGAAGAAATCCACGGTCGCGGAGTTCACGCCACCACGTCGCGCGGCCGGATCCACGCCGGACGCGCCAACTGGATCATCGAACTCAATCCCTCCGTCCGTGATGAAGTCCAATCCGTCGAACGCCGGATCGAAGGCATGTCCGGCGTCCACGTCATGCTCGATGACCGCTATCTCGGCGCCGTCGGCCTCGAAGACAAACTCCGCCCAAATGCCCGCGCCGTGGTCGAGCGTCTCCGCGAAGACGGCGTCCGCCGCATCGCCATTTTTACCGGCGACCGTGCAGATGTCGCCCGCCGGGTTGGCGCCGCCGTTGGCATCGATCACATCGAAGCTGAATGCCTCCCCGAAGAAAAACACGCTCGCCTTCAGGAGATGGTCACTCGCGGTCGCCGCACCCTCTTCGTCGGTGACGGCATCAACGACGGCCCCTGCCTGGCAACCGCTGATGTCGGCGTCGCGATGGGCCTCTCCGGCTCAGACATCGCGACCAACTCCGCCGGCGTCGCCCTTATGAATGACGATCTCAGCCGCATCCCATTCCTCATTGAACTCGCTGGCAAGACTCGCACCGTGGTCACGCAAAACATCATCGCGTCCATCGTCATTGCAATTCTCGGCCTCGTGCTGGCTGCAACAGGTGTCTTCTCCGGCGTCGTCATTTTCGCCGCCATCTACCACTTCGTTGCGGACATTTTCGTCATCGGCAACAGCTTCCGACTCATCCGTTTCGGCGAGGAATACGCCGACGCCGAACGTCGCGGCGCTCTGCCAACAGTTCCGTCAAGGACTCTTAAGCCATCCAGCGACCGCCTCGCGCCACAATCAGCGCTCGCGACAGCCTCGGCATAAGCATTATTGCCTACATTCTGTGCCAAGGGTCCTTAGCTTTCTGCCCTTGAAAATCAGAGATTGCGTGAGGGCGCGGTATACTGTCCGCCTCATAGAGAGCGACCCGAAGCGGCGCTGGAACGCATACGCTTGGTGAGCGGGTCGATGAGTGAGAGGCGAGATGACTGCATACCCACAGGATGATTTGTGCGCCGAAGCTGCAGACTGTTTCAAGCGGATGGTCCAGTCTGTCGGCGTCCAGGTCTTCGCTGACTCCATGCATCTCTCAACCAGACAGATTAATCGCATGATTGCTGGCGCCCAACCCAACCCCGTCGTGCGGATAATTCTAGCCCTGCAAAGCTGTCAGCCCGACGTCGGTGATGAAGCCATGAGCTTTCTCTGCCAGGAAGCAGGAGGGTTCTTCATCAAGGACGATTGTGATCTCGATTCCGCCGCTGTCAGCGCAGTCCGCGAATGCGCAGAGGCCATCGCCGCCATCTCCGACGGAAACATTTCTAAACTCGATGAGCGAGAAGTGCGCGACGCAATCTGCGCCCTCACCGCGTTGCTCCGAACTGTTCAGGCCCAGCGTCGCGAGCATCCGGATCAATCTGTCAAAATCACCGGCGCCGCCCATTTAGATGGAAAAATCGCCGCCCGCGAAGCGTGAGCGAAAACTCCCCGCTCAACCAATGAGCATGGCGGTCACGACTCCAGACTTGATCAGCCATATCGACATTTGCCTGATCTTCCGCCCGATGTTGCGTCAACTGCGCAGGCATGCGACCCTATGAAATCGTGGAGACCCCTATCGAATCGGAGGTGAATGATGGCACAATTTGGAATGTCAATTGACATTAATGCATCGAAGGAAGATCTCTGGCCTTGGCTGACGGATGGCGAGAAGGTCATGCAGTGGATGGACGGGCTGATCGAGGTCACGCCCACGACCGAAGGCGGGCCGCGTGTCGGTGCGACGTCAACGATGAAGATTAAGGAAGGCCGGAAGGTGCATGAGTATCACGACCGCATTACCGCGTTCGAGCCTCACGAGCACTTCGCTATTGAACTCTGGGGAGGATGCTTCCCCGAGGGAATGAGCATGCAGGCGGATTACAGACTCTCCGCAGCAGCTCAGGGCGGAACACACATCGACTACCTCTGCTCATGGGAGGCGAAGGGATTCATGTGGAAGCTCATGGGTCCGGTCGGAAAACTCTTCGCCAAATTCCAGCAACGCAAGTTCTTCAGCAACCTCAAACGAATCGTTGAATCCGACCGCAGCGTCGCAGCGACGGCATAAGGGAACTCGGGCGCTTTCTTCTGTCGATCTCTCGTAAACAGAATGAGTGCGCATTATTGCGTCGATTACACTTCCAGCATGGATGATGGGTGGGACATCGCAGTGGTCGGCGCCGGCGCCGCGGGATTGATGGCGGCAATCTGGGCGGGAAGGGAGTCGCCGGGCGCGCGCATACTCGCGCTCGACGGGGCGAAGACTCTCGGGGCGAAGATCCTCGTCGCCGGAGGCGGGCGTTGCAATGTGACGCATCATGAAGTCGACGAGCACAGCTTTGCGGGCTCATCTCAAAATGCAATTCGAAAGGTGCTGTTGCGGTTTGATGTGCCGCAAACGGTGCTTTTTTTCCGCGAGCTTGGCGTCACGCTGAAGCGTGAGGAGACGGGCAAGCTTTTTCCAATAACGGATCGCGCGCGCACAGTGCTGGACGCGCTGCTGAGTGCGGCGCGGGACGCGGGAGTCACGATTGAGCATCTTCAGAGGGTCCAGCGTGTGCGCGCGGATGAAGCAAGTGAGTTCGCTGTAGAGATAGGATCGGTGCGCACAATAGATCGCATTGTGCGCGCCAGGCGAGTTATTCTGGCGACGGGAGGAAAAAGCCTGCCCAAGTCCGGATCCGATGGCCACGGCCACGCGATGGCGCGATGGCTTGGACATACCGTGACGGACCGCATTTTTCCAGCCCTGGTTCCGCTGACGCTGCCGGACAAGCATTTTCTATGCGCACTGGGCGGCGTGTCGGCGCCGGTGCGGCTGAGTGTGCATAACGGAGCGAACAAGCGCCTGACGAGTGTGGAGGGTTCGATGTTGTGCGCGCATTTTGGCGTGACGGGCCCGGCGGCGCTCGATGTCAGTCGGCACTTCACGGATGCGAAGCTGGATGATGCGCGCATCACACTGCGTGTGAACTGGATTCCTGGGCAGGCAGAGGAGCAGGTGCGCACAGCGATAGACACTCTGGGCTGGCAGAGCGTGTTAGCGTGGGTTCGACGGGAGCTGCCGGAACGATTGGCGCGGGCGATTCTTGAAGAGGCTGGGCTTGAGACAAACACAACAGGAGCGCAGCTTTCGCGCGCGCAGCGACAACAGCTTGTTACAGCGCTCACTGATATGGTGCTTCCCGTGACGGGGGATCGGGGATTCAAGATTGCAGAGGTGACAGCAGGGGGGGTTCCGCTTTCGGAAATTGCACTCAAGACGATGGAATCACGAAAGGCAGCGGGGCTTCACCTGTGTGGCGAAGTGTGCGATGTGGATGGTAGGATCGGTGGGTTCAACTTTCAGTGGGCATGGGCGAGCGGGTACGTCGCCGGCGTGGGGGCGGCGCGCGGCTTGAGCGCCGATGAGGAACGCTGACGCGTGTAGAGCGTTCAATCGCTATTCAACTGTGACACTTTTTGCAAGATTTCGTGGTTTGTCGACATCGTGCCCGCGAAGAACGGCGGCGTGGTAGGCGAGCAGTTGAAGTGGAACAACAGTGACAAGCGGACTGAGTGGGTCCGGCACATCGGGCACATAGAAGACATCTTCCGCGTAGTTTTTAATATCCTTATCGCCTTCGGTCGCGACAGCGATGACGCGTCCGCCGCGACTGCGCACCTGCTCGATGTTGCTGACGACTTTGTCGTATTGAGCGCCCCGATTGGCGATAAAGACGACCGGCATGCCATCGTTGATCAGCGCGATGGGCCCATGCTTGATCTCGGCTGCGGGCATGCCCTCAGCGTGGATATAGCTTATTTCCTTGAGCTTGAGCGCTCCCTCCATCGCGGTCGGGTAGTTGTAACCGCGTCCGAGAAAGAGCCAGTTCTCCCGGTCGATGTAGCGCTCTGTCACCTGGCGGATGCGATCGCTGTCAGCGAGCACCTGTTCGATCATCTTCGGAATGCACTCGAGGGCGCCGAGCAACTCGCGCGATTGCTCTGTGGACATGAAGCGCCTGCGTGCGATGAATAGGCTGAGCATCGCGAGCACCGCAACCTGACCAGTGAAGGCTTTGGTGGAAGCGACGCCAATCTCTGGACCGACGCGCAGGTAGACTCCGGCGTCTGTCTCGCGCGCGATGGATGAGCCAACAACGTTGACGACACCCAGTGTTAACGCGCCGCGCTCCTGCGCTTCATTCAGGGCGGCGAGTGTATCTGCGGTTTCGCCGGACTGGCTGACCGCGACGGCGACCGTCCCCTCTTCAATGATCGGATTTCGATAGCGAAACTCGCTGGCGTATTCGACCTCTGTGGGAACCTTGGCAAAGTCCTCCAGAAGGTATTCGCCGATCATGGCTGCGTGCAAGGCGGTTCCCTGGCCGAGCAGGATGATGCGTTTGGCTTTGACAAGATCGCGTGCGTATTGTCCGACGCCGCCGAGCACCACCCGGCCTTCGCGCAAATTAATCCTGCCGCGCATGGTGTTGCGCAGTGAGTTGGGCTGCTCAAAAATCTCCTTGTGCATGTAGTGCTGATGCTCGCCAAGCTCAATTTGCTCAAGCTCCAGCTCAAGCTCCTGGACTCGCGGCGTGACATGCTCGTTGTCAATGGTGGATGTGCGAAAGCTCGTGGGCGTGAGCTTGCAAACCTGATAATCCTCAAGTGTAACAGCCTGGCTTGTGTGGGCGACAATGGCTGACGCATCGGATGCGACGACGTACTCATTGGCGCCGACGCCAACGATCAGCGGCGAACCCTTGCGGGCTGCGACGAGCGTGTTGGGCTCTTTTTCACAGATGACTGCGATGGCATAAGCGCCGGTGACTTCACGCAGAGCGCCCTGTACAGCGGCTTCGAGATCGCCGTCGTAGAGCTCACTGATGAGCATGGTGAGCACTTCAGTGTCAGTTTCGCTGGCGAAAACATGGCCGCGTTCTTCGAGGTACTTGCGCAGCGATGTGTAGTTTTCGATGATGCCGTTATGAATGAGCGCGATGCCGTGGCGATCGTCGCGGTGTGGGTGGGCGTTGATTTCCGCGGGCTCGCCGTGTGTCGCCCAGCGTGTGTGGGCGATGCCGATCGTTCCTTCGAGCGAGCCAATTTCCTTGATGCGATCTTCAAGCACGCTGACGCGACCAACGGTGCGCACGATCTGAAGTTGCCCGTTGATGATCGCGACCCCAGCGGAGTCATATCCGCGGTACTCGAGGCGTTTGAGGCCTTCAAGGAGGATCGGGGACGCCTGCTTGGCGCCAACATAGGCAATGATTCCGCACATCGATCGTGTCCTTCCATGATGGCGCATTCGAGGGCGCTGCAGACCAGACTACTACGCTCGCGTGTAAGAAAAGGATCGGCCATTCTCGAATGAGCGTTATTGAAAAGATATTCTGAACACAATCCGAACAAATGCCGTATATACTACGCTGGAGAGCGGTCGTGTTCTCGGACGGAGTGACGGATGGAAGCGATACAGATTGGCGGGTGGTGGCGCGTGCGTTGACTGTTTGCCACACCATTGAGGATTTGTGCAATGTCCGATCTTTTTGCGGAGAAGCGTCGTCAGGCCCGCGCGGCTGCCGAGCCGTTGGCGGTGAGGATGCGGCCGCGCAGGCTTGATGAGGTGGCGGGACAGGAGCACATTTTGGGGGACGGGTGTTTGCTTCCTCGGATGTTGCGGGCGGATGCTCTCTCTTCGATTATTTTGCACGGACCGCCTGGGACGGGGAAGACGACACTGGCGGAGGTGATCGCGGCGCACACGAAGAGTGTGTTTGTGCGCGAGAACGCTGCCTCAGTGGGGGTGAAGCGGATTCGCGAGATCATCGAAGAGGCGACGGGGCGCCTGGAGACTTCCGGCGGGCGGACGATCGTCTTTCTGGATGAGATTCATCGCTTTACGCGGGCGCAGCAGGATGTGCTGCTGGAGGACGTGGAACGCGGAGTCATCATACTCATTGGAGCGACGACGGAGAATCCGTTGTTCACGGTGAACTCAGCTCTTGTGAGCCGAAGCGCGCTGTTTCGGCTGGAGCCTTTGAGTGAAGAATCAATTGTTGGGCTGCTTCGACGGGCGATTGAAGATGAAGAGCGCGGGTATGGGGGGATAGAGGTGCGCGCGGCTGACGATGCTCTTGCGCACTGGGCGCGGTCATCTGATGGCGACGCCCGGCGGGCTTTGAACGCTCTTGAGATCGCCGTGCGCTCATCGGAGGCGCGCGAGGGAGAGCCAGTCGTCATTGATCTGACGACGGCGCAGGAATCAATCCAGCTCAAGGCGCTGGTATACGATGGCGCTGGGGATGAGCATTACGACATCATTAGCGCGATGATCAAGTCGGTGCGAGGGTCGGACCCGGATGCAGCGGTGTACTGGATCGCTCGGATGCTGGAGGCTGGGGAGGATCCGCGGTTCATTGCACGGCGGTTGGCGATTCTCGCTTCGGAAGACATTGGCAACGCGGATCCGCGTGCGTTGAGCATTGGAGATGCGTGTTTTTCGCTCGTTGAAAAGCTCGGAATGCCCGAGGCGCGGATTCCATTGGCGCAGACTGCGATTTATCTGGCTCTGGCGCCGAAGAGCAACGCGAGCTACCGCGCGATTGACGCTGCGCTTTCGGATGTGCGCGAGGGAAGAACGGTCGGTGTTCCGACGCATCTGCGCGATGCGCATAAGGTGGAAAGTGTGGGATCAGTCAAGGATGGCGTGGGGTATGAGTATGCGCACAACAGTGAGACGATCACAAGCATCGGACCGGTGGCGCAGCAGGACTATCTTGGCGTTAATAAGCGGTACTACGAGCCAACGGAGCATGGGGCGGAGCGGATTCTGAAGGATCGGCTGGCGGAGGTGCGCAAGGCGCTGGGGCGTGAGGAATAGGGGAACGGCTTGGGTTGGCAGGTTTACACCGTGTGATGCGCGGGGTCTTCGGCGGATTCACGCGGGCGGGGGGGTTGCTCTGCGGCGCGTTGTTTTTCGGGGCGGTGCTTGCCGTTGGTTGTTTTGCGTGAAACACTGAGTCTTTTGGCGAGCTTGCCGCCGGCGGCTGCTGCTTGTTCCTCGATAATTTTTCGTCGGGCGATTTTGACAGCCGTCACGCCGATATAGCTGGCGAGCACGAGAGCGATCGCGTAGGCGACGCGAGCGCGACCGAGTGAGAGCAGGACGCCGAGCCCAACGAAAGCGAACGTCATGCCGTAGAGGGAAAAGACGGCGCCTTTGACTCCGAGTGAGCGCTTAAGCATGTGATGCAGATGCTGATCGTCAGCGTCACCGATGCTCTTGCGCTGCATTTTTCTGCGGACGATCGCGAGTGTCGTGTCAATGATGGGAACGGAGTAGATCAACAAGCCGGCGATCACAAACTGTGTTTTTCCGGTGTCGCCGAGCATGAGGATGATGACGATGGCCATGTATCCGAGCAGCATGGAGCCGCAATCGCCGAGAAAAATGGAGGCGGGATTGAAGTTGTGCGGCAGAAAGCCGAGGCAGGCGCCAAGAAGAGCGAGGCAGAGGACGATGCGGGCGGAGTCGAGCGGACCATCGAAGCTGGAAGCCATCCCCAGCGCCAGGAGGAGTAGGCCTCCGGCGACAATCGCGGTGACGCCGGAGCACAGGCCATCCAGCCCGTCGATGAGATTGCTGGCGTTGCACGAACCGAGAATAAAGACCGCGATGATGGCGGTGCCGACCCAATAAATGATGTTAATAGGGATGACGATTGTTGGGTCGGCGACGCCGATGGTGTCGAGGAGCCAGATGGGCGGGTTGATATCAATGGTGTAAAAAAGGCTTTCGTTGCCGATCAGTCTTCCGAGCGGTCGCAGGACGCCCGATGCGACTTTAACACCAACATCGCTGATTGCGAGCGCGGCGGCGGCGATGAGTTGCATCGAGATCTTGATGCGAGGTGAAACCCCAACGACATCATCAAGAAGACCGGCGAGCATGATGAGCATCATGCCAAGCAGAACGGAGAAGGGAACGGGACTCTGTTGAACTTCATGTGCGCCAGTGAGTGGAAACGTCGTATAGGCTGCGTAGCTGTAGCCGACGCCTGCCAGAAGCCCGAGGAACACCGCGACGCCGCCAAGGTAAGCGACGGGGATGCGATGGACCTTTCGCGGATCAGAAGGCTGATCGATGATCCCGTTGGCTAGCGCTAAACGGCGCATGAAAGGCGTGGCGATCATCGTGACGAGGAATGCAGCGACAAAGACACCCATGTAGCCATGAAAGAGCTCAAGGCGCGAGAAAATAGTCAGCGTCCCGGGGGCGGAATCGATGATATCGGGCAGGGATCCAGGCGCGATGGGCGCTTCACCGACCAGGGGATTGAGCGGCGTGGTCACCACGAGCGGCTCTCCAGGGCGAGGGCGAAAGCAACGCGCAAGTAAGGCGACGTTATTCCCTGACGTCGCATGATCTTCTTAAAAGACAGGCTGATCACATTGCTCTCTTTCTTCCGGCACTTTCTTTGGCAAGGCGCGCCCCGTTCGGAACGCAAGTCAGCGGGGGATGGAGCCTTTTTCTTCGCAAAATATTGAGGCTGACGATCGTGGTCAGTCGTTTGATTTTTCGTAATCCTGATCTTCGACATCGTCCGCATCAGTGGAAAGAGCGCTGATGTCGCCATTGCGTTGTGGCGCAGCGTCGGCGTCTTCCGAATCCTCAAAGAGATCGCCGCGACGGCCCTTGCGTTTCTTGCGGCGAGGCTCTCGCTCTTCAGAAAAGACGCCGTTGTTGTTGAGATAGTCATGGGTCGCGCGGAAGTTGCGCCGGAAGTAGCCGCCGGCAGCGCCGCGGACACCGTTGATGATTACGCCGAGGAACTCAGTGTTGGTTTCGTCAATCTGGTTGCGCATACGGGCGACGAGGCCGCGCTTCTCAGCCATGGCGCGAACAACGAGGACTGTAGCGTCGCAATGTCCTGCGAGCATAATCGCATCGCTGGACACAACGGCGGGGGCGACATCGAGCAGGACGATGTCGTATTTTTCGCGTGCCTCGTTAAGGAGGTTGGCCATTGCGGAAGTGGTGAGGCGCTCGTACGTTCTGCTGTCAGTGGCGCCGGCGGGAAGAACATCAACGCCCATCGAAGACGTTGCGATCGCGTCGTCCAGCGTCATGGATCCAGAGATCGCTTCGCTTAGGCCGGGTGTTTCGGGAACTTCAAGCACGTCATGAAGACGCGGCCGGCGGAGATTGGCGTCAATCAGTAGAACTTTGCGATCACAGGCGGCGCAGCTAAGCGCGAAGTTGATGATGGTGCTCGTGGCGCCAGATTCGGGCATTCCGCCGATTATCAGAAGAATTTTATGTCCGCCGCGCCCGAGCTTTCGGAATATCTCGCTGCGCATCTGCCTGACGCATTCAGCGATGACGCCAGTGGGTCGATCGCGGACGGCGGTTTCGATTGCCTCGGGGCGAGAGGGGTCTTCTGAGACATTGGGGATAAGCCCGAGCACACGGGTGCGTGGGATCATGGTGATATCTGAGGGGCCGCGCACGCGCTGCTCCAGCGCCTCGCGCAGGACTATCACCGAGACAACAGAGAAGACTGTGAGCAGGAAAACAATCGGAATTAGCACATGTGGTTGAGGAAAGGCGGGCTCGCTTGGAATTTCACCGTCAGCGAGAATGCGAACGCGACTTGCGGTGCTGAGCTCATTTCTCGCCTGAACTTCCGCGATTCGGTTGCTCAGTTCCTGAGCTTCGTCGGCCAGACGTTTGGCGTCTTCTTCAAGTGTGAGGTGCTGTTGACGCATACGATTGATATTGGTGAGGCTGTCGCGAGCTTCTTCCAGACTTTGTGTTGTTTCACGTTCGACGGCGTCGAGCTGTCGAATCTGACTGCGAAGAAGCTCCATCGACTGGTCAAATTTCTCGTTTTGGAGCCTTTCTTGCTGCGCGTCGAGTTGCTGCTTTGTGACACGGAGGTTCCGTTCGATTTGCTTAACCGAGCGATGATTCACCCCGAGGCTCTCAAGCGCGGAGCGTTTCGCGAGCTCCAGGCTGTTGAGTTGATTCTTCAGATCAAGAACTGTTGAATCCTGCTCAACAGCGAGCTTGATGTCTTCGGGGACGATTGGGCCGCCATCTGCAGCTTTGAACTCTTTGTATTCCTCAAATCGCTCTCGAAGAAGTTGAAGGTTGTATTGGGTGGAAACCAGCGAGGGAAGTAGTTGATCAATTTCGTTAACAGATACAGAGTAGCGCTCGTCGAGCGACTCGATCCCAGCCTCACCGAAGAGTCGCTCCATGCGCTCTTCCATCCGGCGTCGCCCCTCCATCGCCGTGTTCAGTCGGCGATTCAAGCGTTCGAGAACTTCCTGCGAGTCGATTTGATTGGAGTCGCGCAGATGTTCGAGGAAGACGAGCTTGATTGCATTAACGAGCGTAGCGGCGTCATTCTTATCTGTCGTGCGGACGCGCAACTGAACAATGTTGGTGTCGGGAAGGTTGGCCGCATTGGCGATCTCAGAAAGCTCGATTGAGGCCTCGATGACGTCCGGACGCCCGCCAACCATGAACTGCTTGAGCCATTTGGTGTCCTGACGGACGGGGCGCGAGGCGACGGCCTGCCTTAGGATGGCGTCTGAGGTCATAACCTCAATTTGCGTTCCCATAAAGCGTTCAATTTCCTCGTCGCCGCCCTTGCCGACACTGGTCTGAGCATTGTCCACCTCATCGATAGCGCTCAGGAATTCAAACCAGACTTTGCCATCGTAGAGCGGGTAGAGCTTGAGTAAGGCAAAATAGAGCACAACACCAAGAACGAGGCCGACAACGCCGGATCCGATGAACCAGGGCCAGTATTGACAAAAGATCTTGCGCGGATCAATGGTGACTGCAGTGGGCGCCTGCTGCGTTGGCCTCGCGGGCGCAGGGCGCGATCGCCCTCCGGCGGGCTTCTGCGTCGTTGTGGGGGTCGTGGGCGTCATCCAAACAGTCCTTACTGACTCATGCTCCGGCCGGCGCTTTGTTAGAGCGCCGTCTGCAACTGACTTATCGGCCCTCGGCGCGCACGCCAAGCGCCTGGTGATTTATTCGGCCTGATTGAGCTTCGCCATCAGGTCATCAAGATCCTTCTGATATTCCACTCGGAAGTTGGGGTTGTCCTTGAGCTTCTTCCTGACTTCATCGGCGGATTTTCGGGCCTCTGCGAACATGTCGCCGGCAGTGACGTTTCGCCCTTCTGTTCGTAATTGGGCGGCATAACGTTCGAGGGCCTGGCCGCGGTGCAAGTAGGCGGGGATCAGTTCGCGTGCGAAGGTCGAGTTTTCGACAGCCTTCAGCAAAACGCCCTGGGACTGCTCGTATCGTCCGAGAAGGAAATAGACCCAGCCGAGCGTGTCGAGCGCAATCGGGTTCGATGGCTCAAGCTCGACCGCCTTCTCCGCCGCCGTCAGCGCGCCTTGTGGATCATCCAGATGTTTTGCCCGTGTATAAGCGAGGTTGTTGTTGAACTCGAGATCATTCGGAGCGATCGCCAGGCCCTTGGCAAATGCATCGGCGGCGAGTGAATAGTCCTGCATCTCCGGCATGTAATAAATCGTGCCCATGACGCGATAAAGGTCCGCAAGCTCCTGATCGTTGGCTTCTGATTCAACTGCCTTGAGTCTTTCAATTAAGTCCGAGTGAACCGAGAGCTGCGGCAACTGAAGGCGGGCGAGTTCAATCACATATGCAACCCGCACTTTCTCTGGCGGCGTCAGGCCTTGCATGAAAATAGCGATTGGCGCGGTGGATTGCCCTGAGAACAGTCGCTTGGTCTGATCAAACCAGTTGTTGATCTTTCCTCGTGTATCGCACATCGCGAGAGCCTCGACCGCGGCGGCGTGGGCATCCTCTTCGTCTCCGGTCGCCCGGAGCGCTCGAGCTTTGATAATCAACAAGTGCGGATCGGTGTTCACCTGCTCCTGATCGATATCATCAATCACGCGCCGCGCTTCATTGGCGTTGCGCGTTGAGTTATCAATGAGATCCAGATCAAGCAACGTGCGCGCCAGGCGATAGGAATATTCCGGACGAGCCTCCACAGCGACCGCCTGGCGAAATAACTCTGTAGCCCGAGTAAAATCGTTGCGAGCCTGACCAAGGCGGTTGGGATCCCTCTCAGCTTCCGATGCGGCGCGGACGAATATGTCGCCGGCAAACATGAGCCAGTACGATTTTCCAGGGCGATCCTTGACAACCTGATTGGCGGCAAGTTTGGCATCGTCTAGCCGGCGCATGACAACCAACTGCCTGAGCAGAAGAATACGGAGGTCGTCCGATTGGAGGTTGGCTTGCACACCACCGCGTAGGGCGGAGAGCGCATCATTGGGGCGCCCGCGACTATTGAACAGGTCGGCCTGCATGCGGTAGGCCGAGACAGCTGAGGGAACCAGCCGCACCACCTGCTGAAGGTCCGCGATGACGTCACGGAACAACTCTGGCGTTTCGAGATTGAACTCGGCCCGCTTCAGAAACGGACGATGATCAGATGGCGCCATCTCAACAGCTTGATCAAGAAGTTTGCTTGCTGTCAGGCGATCACCCTGTCCCTTTGCAATTTCCGCTTGAAGCAGAACGACGCGCAGGTCGTCGGCAAAGCTGGGACCGAGCAGATTGATCGTCTCGGAAGCGGCGCTGTACTGTGACTCGCGCACCAACGCTTCGATGCGCCGGAGTGTGAAGTACTTTTCTTCTGTGTCAGCCCCCGCATCGATGATCTTCTCATAGACACTTGCCGCTTCGGCGTACCGGCCGTGGCCGAACAGATACTCCCCGCGCAGGCGGTCGGCCTCCATTTCCTCACTTTGATACTTGGCTGCCTGCTCGTATGCAGCGAGCCCCTGTTCTTCCAAATCATGGTCAAGAAGATAGGAAGCGAGCGCTGAGTAGGGCTTGGTGTCCATTTCGTCCGCTTTGATCGTGCCGATGTGCTCGCGAATGACATCGCGCCCCGCCAACACGCCCTCTTTACCTTGAACAGCATGCCACTCCGCATCCAGAACAACCGCATCCAGATTCTGAGGATCCTGGGCTCGGACTTCATCGAGCAGTCTTCTGGCGTTATCGCGCTGTTCCTGGGCCATGTAGATGCGTGTTAGCGCCAACGCATTGGTGATGTTCGTCGGATTGCTCGCGTAAATCTCTTCGCGGAGGCCAATGGCTGACGTCGCGTCGCCCACAGCCTCTTCGAGGACCAGCCACATTTCCTGGATTACATCGTTGGTCGGATGGAACTCGCGAGCTCGCCGCACAGTCGTCAGCGCAAGCGGCAACCGCTGCAGGCGCATGAGCGACTGGATATAAATTTGCGTAATCGCGGGATCTTCAGGTTGATACTTGTATGCGAGCTCAAGCGACTTGACAGCGTTTTCAACACGACCAAGGGTCAGTTGAACCTGACCAAGCAATCGCCAGCCGAGTGGTGAATAAGGCAACTTCTCGACAGCGCGTTCGAGCGTGGCGGCCGCCTCTTCCGCGTTTCCTTGCGCAATCTCAAGACGAGCCTGGAACATCAAACCATCTGCCTGATCGACGTTCAGCCTTGCCGCCCGCTGAGCGATAAGGGTGGCGTCTTCCCATCGTTCTTGCTGGATCGCATCGAGAAAGATCATGTCGATCACTGCAGGATTATCCGGTGCGATCTTCTCAGCCTCCACACGAGCCTGAAACGCTTCGTCATCCATCTTGAATCGTTTGTAAACGATGTGCTTGCGAACGAGCTTGATTGCGGGTGGATCGTCGGATTCCTCGATCAAACGAATCACTGTTCCGGCTTTGTCGTCGCTGGCTGCAACTCGCAGCTGCTGTTGATACTCCCGGAACCTTTTCACATTGGGGAATCGCTCGACCGCGTCATCGGCTATCGCCATGAGCGAAGACATTTCGCCATGCGCCGCTTCGATGCTCAGAAGACGGGCCATAAGTCGCGAGTCTTTCGGGTGCTCCTTGAGCATTGCGTTCAGTTCGCGTCGCGCCAGGTCAGGATCCTGATCCGCTTTTTCGGAGAGAGCGATCATCTGGAGAAGGAGCGGATCGGTGATTTCTTCGATATCGCTGTCCTGATTTGCATAGGAATTGCGAATTGCAAGCAGGCGATCATCATTGACTCGAAGCTTGAGGGCCCTGTCAATCATCGCGATTGCCTGAGTTCGGTCGTGCAGTTTCAAATGCACGCGAGCGGCGTCAATCATCGCCGGAATGTTCACACTCTGTAGTGAGAGGATGCGCTGATATTGCACGAGTGCGGCGCCGTTGCGGTTGGTCTCTTCGAGTGAGTGTCCAAGAAGGCGCAGCGCCTCGAGCTTGAGGCTCTCGGTGTCCGCAGTGCGTTCATCAAGCTCCGTAAGCCTTGCGATCGCAACAGGATAATTTTCTTCCGCCAGAGCCAACTTTGAATCGAGCAACAACGCGACGCGCGAATCCTCACCCTGCGTCATGCGCTGCGCAATGGCGTCACGCTTGATTTTGGCTTGTTCTAGAGCTGCCGTCGCGGTCGCGACGTTGCCCTCCGCTTTTTGTTGGTCGTGGATGGAGAGCCAACTCTGAGCCTGTTGGTAAATTGCGTCCTCGCGCAGACTGCGCAGAATGAGTCCGTCAAGGCTTACGGGTAGATCAGGCATATCGACGATTTTTTGGAAGACGTCAATTGCTTCTTCGTACCGGCCGAGTTCCGCAAGCAGGGCGCCGCGATGTCGGACGAGCTGCGCATTGTTAGGGGATTGCTTGAGCATGCGATCTGTCAGGCGCAGCGTGACGTCGGAGACCTGTTCGGGCCGTAGGAGGACGAGGATCCGGCGAAGCCTGCCGAGCAAATCGATGTCGATGTCGTCGGGGTCCGCCTTCTCGAGCGCTTCAATGATGACGGCTTCAGATCCTTTGAGTTTGTTGACAGCCGCCAGGCGTTCGGGGATTTCCGTTTCGCTGCTGATCGCCTGATCGAGACGAACTTCCAGATTTGTAATGAGAATTGCCGGATTATTGGGGTGCTTGACAAGGAGCCTGTCAATCTCCTCCTGCACGCGATCGAGCGCCTCGTGTGTCTCCTGAGTACGCCGAGTGTTGCGAAGCGAGGCCCACTCAAGAACATGCCAGCGAACAACGCCGATGGCGGACTCCATATCGTCGGGGTCAGCAGCGGCGGCGGCTTCAAGATCCTCAAGCGCATCGCGCCGATTCGCACCTTCCTCCGGAAGCATGCTGATGAGCCAAAGTCTCGCCAAACCTCGATATCGGCGAAGTGATTCTCGTTCGTCTTCCGACTCAGGCGCATCAACGCGTTCGTACGCTTCGGTCACAATGTCGACAAAGCGCGTCCACGAGGGCGGACCGGCGCCGGCGAGCTTGTTCTGGCGGTACACCGCGTCGAGATAGGCGCGCTGGGGCTCAACGTCATATTCTTGAAGCTGGGCGATCTGCCCGAGAATTTGCAGGTAATAGTTGTTGTACGCCTTCTTGTATTCAACTTCAGTTTCAGGCGTGCTCTTGGTGACTGCATCCAGCCATTTTTCAAGCCAGATAATATTCGTGCGCTCGTGGTTCACAGCGCGGGCGTAATCTTCGCCGGCGTCTTGAAACTCGCCCGCTTCGTAGTGGGCGTCGCCCATGCGTATGTAGTCCGCGCCCGACTTCGTGAGCACGGTGTACCCAAGCCAGGCAACGACTGCGAAACCCGCCACAAGCACTGTGGCGAGCAGAACAACGAACTTGACATTGACGCGAGAAGCCATGGTCATTGATCCTCGACGGCGACTAGCAGGCCGTCAGATGATTGCGTTCAGATCCAACTTTCGATAACGATGCACATCGACGTCGGCCCCGTGCCATACGGGCTCCGACGCGGCGCGTGAACCATCCGTGTCAGCAGCGCCCCCACCCTCCGGATACCGCCCCTCCTCAACCTCCACCCAGGGCGGCACGCGAAGCATAATCTCTGGGAGCATTTCGTTCAGGAAATCCGCCGCCAAATCCGCCAGTTCCTCAGCCGAATCCACCACCGGGCTCATGACCTGAACCTTCGCATAGTACGCGTAGGTGTCCTTCAGGTTGAACGCGAGAAAACGAACATCGTCCGCCGTCGGCACGGAGCCGCCGTTGGCGATGAAGAAATAGCCTGCCAGGAGGCTGTTCCCTTCCAGATCCTCAAATCGCGTCACGTTCATGCTTAGCTTGTGGATGTTACGAAAAAGGTGAATGCGCTGGCCCTCTCGCTCGCCCGAGAGCCGCGCCCGGCGAATCTCACCGTGCGCCGCTGCATCGACTGAGGGATCAATGGGGAAGCGCTCAAGGTCCAGGGGAACATTGACGACTCGGCTCGGACCGTCGATCTGCATCCCGCCGCTTCCGACAAAGCATCGCTCCGGAACATGAGGAACCGTGTCGATCATTCCAGTGTAGTACGCAGTATGAAGCTGGAGCGTGCGCGGTCTTGTTCCGGCTGCCGGCTCCTTCTCCTGATACCAGCGGCTCAGATAGTTCGACGTGCCCAGTGATTCGAGCACCTCAGCCGTCAGCGGCTCCTCGTCCGGGCCAAGCTGCTTCCAGTTCGGGAGATCCCGCGGAAGGGTGTGGAATTTTGCGGAGTTGGGCGCTTCGATGGGGAGTTTGTCGAGGTGGGCCTCCATCGCCCACACGACGACACGATGTCCGATTGCCCCGCCGAATAAAAGCACGAGGGCAACCAAAAATCCCGGACTAGTGAGACGACGCCAGTTCACGTGTGAACCTCTGGAGGAGTCGAGTGCGATGTTTGGCTCGTTTGGGCGAGCTTCTTCTTCAGCTGCACCTTTCCTTCAGGCGAAGACGCTGGCGATTCCTCATGCACCATCTTGTTGAGCGCCCACACAACGCTCATAAAGAGGAGAAAAGCAGGGAGGAGCCAGAGCACGCCAATGAACATATGAGCTTCGCCCTTTGAGAGTTCAGCGTTGTAGACGCTCGCGATGCCCAGCGTGGTGACCCGAAGCACATTTACGAAAATTGCGATGGGCCCCACCAGCATCAGCAGCGCGATGCGCTGCCACCAGTGCTTGCATGAGAGAAACGCAACCGCAGCTCCCAGTGCGAAGAACGCCACAACCATCCGCATGCCTGAGCACGCGTCAGCGACATTCAGCGGAAACTCGCCGCGATCAGTGATGATGGTGAGCGTATTGCCCAAACGCTCCGTCGTGAAGCCGATGATATTGAGCAGCAGGTGTGAACCCCACGACGCCCATTCCTGCAGCCTCGCGGTCACCTTGAGCATCACCATCTCAGCGATCGTCACACCGAATCCGAGGTAGGCGATCGGAAAAGTGACAAGCGGCAGCATCCGCGGTCCAAGCAGCAGCAGGACGATTCCGAAAATCGTCAGCACCAGCGAAAAACCCTGAAACATATGGTTGGAATAGCCAACGGTGAAGAAGTAATAGCACGCCACGCCCATCGCCAAAGGGAGCGCGCCAGGCCAAAAGATTTCGGGCCTGAGCTTTTCGATTCGCTCCCGGCTGCGCCAGAGCACATAGCCGCTGATGAGCGGAACAATGTAGGCGTGTGACCAATCCTCGTTCCCGAAACTGTGCTTGTTTTGTTTAAGAAACCAGTTATAGAAAAGAGCGATAAGCCCGATGGCGAGCCCGGCAATCATCACCCGCGTGGAAGGAGCGCCGAGCAACTCGCCCACGGTCTTGCCGCGATCGCGTAAAGCAGTCGGCGCGATGGTGGCAGAAGCGTGGCTCATCATGGGTTCCAATACACCAGACCGGGCAGGTGGCTCTCAAGGTCCACACAATCCATTCGTTCTCTCCAGCGACGGCCCTGCCTGCTCGACACAGGCGAACCGACTCCTCCGACCTGCATCCCGACTCGCCTCGATCCGGCCGGCGACAAAATGACCACAACGACCCACGATGTTGTGGGGCTCGGCTCTTTCTACGCGAGGCGAAACAAGATTGTTCGGCATCCTGCCAGCAATTTATACCGACGCACGATCCATCGATCGCGTCAGCCCATCCAACCCGGACAACCCGTCAACCTGCTCAGCCTCAATCAGAAGCCGCGATTCGACGGTGGGGCGCCGAACACATCATTGCCAAAGTTCCTGTCCAGCAGGAAGCCGAAGCCGTAGCTCATGCGAAAACCATTACGAATGACGGCGAGCGGGGTGGCGAAGAAGTTCGTGCCCACGTTAATGACATCATCGGGCTTGAGGAAGATATCAGGCTGGGTGCCCTCGAAGATGGCCCGAGCATTGAGCCGGATCGTCGCCTGTCGGTCGTCCCCGACCATCCGAGTGAGGTCAAGCCTCTCCGGGATCGCGATCTGACTGAGGCCTCCAGCCGAGATAATGGCCTTGGTGAGCGTCAGACGCCCATTTTGCGGAAGGGAATAGACCCCCGCCCGCGCGATGCCGGGACCGCCGACGTACACCAGGCCGGAGATAGGCGGCGGGATGCGGATTACATCGCCGGGACGGATCACAATGTTGAACTCAGCCTTCCCCTGAAGCAGGGGGGCTGTCGGGATCTCAATAATGCGCTGCGTGACGAGGTCCGATGGCTGCAGCCCCTCCAGAGCGTCAGCCCCTTCGGGTAGGGAGTCAACTCCCGCATTCGTCCGCCTGGCGACCCGCACCCATTCTCCATTCAGGAACATCCACCGGCCCGCCGCCTGAACCTGCTGTCCTTCTTCAAGGCCGAGCGGCGCGACAGGGTTCGCAGCAGGCTGAGAGTCACCTTCGATCAGTTGAATCACCGCTTCCGGATCCTGAGGCTGATCCTGATCCACCTGAGCGAGCAGGATGGAGGAGTGAGCGTCATTTTGGTCAGCAAAGAAGCCAGGCGATGGTTCTCCATCCTCTTCCGGACGGGTGAGCCCCTCGATGAGTTGTTCAAGACCGATGCCGGGCTGCTCGGCATCTCCGTCGGGAGTATTGATTGGCATCACCGGCTTGTCAGCAGGCGTGACGCCCATGCCGCGCTCGGCAGCATCGGTGAGAGGCACCTGACGGATCACATAGACCTTGCGGATGATCGGCGACAGGCCGCCCGCTTCGGTCAGTGCTTCCAGCAGGCGATAATCCGGCTGAGGAATGAAATACCGCCCGACGCCGGATATGGCGCCGAACACGGAGAAAGTCTGCTCGCGCTGAGCTGTAATTGTGACTGAGACGAGAGCATCCTCAATGAGCCCGGCCTCTCGCAGCGCGATTCGGACAGCCTCACGAATTTCGTCTGCCGTCAGCCCGAGAATATTGAGCCGGCCAATCTGGGGCACATCGACAAAGCCGCGAGAATCAACATTCCGGGCAAGCTGCGCCGGCGTGCCCGTCTCGTAAAGGTCAAAGATCTCCATCAGCACCTGATCGCCCGCACCAACTTCGTAATCGGTCACCTCGGGGATCAGATCGTCAGCCTGGATCGAACTGGTCTCGACGAAATCCCCGGTGTCGCGCTCGATGACTTCAATGCGATCAAGGATCGGAACCGCTGTCGGCGTATGCTCCCAGCGACCGACAACGCTTGGGTCGAACATCCAGCCATCAACTTCGCAGCCGGTGAAAAGTGTTGTAGACGCCAGCAGGCCGGCGGTGAGGGCGCTTGCGCTGATGAAGCGCGTGAACATTGTCCGATTCATTCGCCCGCTGTTGTCGATCACCGCTGACTCCTTCGCGACCCACTTCTCAACCCCGGTGTCTGACCCCGTTTTTACCTTCCGGGACACACATGAAGCACAGCCAGCGTCGTGCAGCAAGTCCTTCCCTGGGAAGGGTCGCCACGGTATCACCCGGCTTGTCACTGTCAAACAACCCATCGACGCAACGGGCGGGGCGCCCGCCAAAGAACGTCAACGTCTCCGAACCATCGACCGAAACCCCCCATCCGGTTCACCCGAGAGCCTTCTTGGGACCGCAAAAAACCGGCTTCTTCACTGATAGCCTTTGACGGACCTTCTGGTTCGCTCGGGACGACGACTTGGTAGGCGATACAGAGTGATGCAGATCGTGGCTCACTTGCTGCAGATTTTCGCCGATTCCTGATAGATGAGGGAATGGCCAGCGTTCCCGTCGCCTTCGCCCCTCAGAGCCTGGCTACACTCAACTGCTCATGTCCACCATCCCCCGACCATCGCAACCTCTCACCGCCTCCGACCCCGACCGAGTCGCCAGGACACTCGCGCGCCATCCGCGCCCGCTTGGCGGCGATCCTGTTCGCCGGCTGGAAAAGCCCGTCGTCAGCCTCTCCGGGCTCGTTCTCAATAATGCCGCCGGCGCCACGCAAACCACACTCTTGAAGCGCAAGCCCAAGTGGCTCCGCGCCAAGCTCCCCGGCGGCCCCGCCTTCAACAAGCTTCGCTCCATCATCGACGAGCACGATCTGCACACCGTTTGCGAAGAGGCCGGATGTCCCAATATGGGTGAATGCTGGGCTCGCGGCGTCGCGACCATCATGATTCTCGGCGACACCTGCACCCGCTCCTGCGGCTTCTGCAACGTAAAAACCGGCAAACCCCCCGTGTACGATGAAGATGAGCCGCGCCGAGTCGCTGAATCACTCCGGCTCATGCGCGAGGGCGCCGGGCTCAGGCATGTGGTCATCACCTCGGTCGATCGCGATGAACTGCCCGACTGCGGCGCCGGCATCTGGGCTGAAACCATCCGCCGCACGCGCGACGCCTGCCCGGGTATGTCCATCGAAGCGCTCATCCCCGACTTCCTTGGGGATCAAGCCGCCCTGCAGCTTGTCATCGACGCCCGTCCGGAAATTCTCAATCACAATCTCGAAACCGTCCGCCGGATGTATCCCGCTGTGCGCCCGCAGGCGAAGTTCGATCGCTCGCTGCAACTGCTCGCCCGATGCAAAAAGGCCGGGCTTGTCACGAAAACCGGCGTCATGGTCGGCATCGGCGAACGCGATGAGGAAGTCCTCGAACTCATGGACGATGTCTGCGCCGCTACGAGCACCGACATCCTCACCATCGGCCAATACCTTCAGCCCACACCCAACCACCTGCCCATCGACCGCTTCGTTGAGCCCGCCCGCTTCGAGGACTACAAGAAGCAGGGTCTCGCTCGCGGATTCAAGGTTGTCGAGTCCGGCCCGATGGTGCGTTCAAGCTACCACGCTGATATGCAGGTCGATGAACTGTACGGCGAAGAGCGGGAAAGCTATCAACGCGTGCAGAGCCTGATTGACGGCGCACAAACGGCGTAGTTGGCTACCGGGTGAGCATGTTGACCAATCAAAAAGAAATCAAACACGACATGGAATCCGACCGCGCATTTCTTGCAGCCTTTCGATCGGGAGACATCCCGATCAAAGACTGGAGCCATCGCGGCCATCTTCGCATGGCCTTTGTCCTGATCTGTGACATGACTCCCGAAGACGCGCTCCCAATCGCGCGCGACGGGCTCAAGCAACTCCTCGATAAGGCCAAGGCCCAGGGCGAGCCGCTGCGCGTGGGATATCACGAAACAATCACGCTGGCTTGGCTCAAAATCATGGCTCACGCGCAGACTGATCTTAAACGCGAACAAGCAAACAACCCAACGTTTGAAAAACTTCTGGAAGCTTGTCCTGATCTCTTCGACAAGGGGCTGCTGCTCAAGCACTACTCACGCGAGCTTCTGGAAAGTCCCTTAGCCCGTGAGTCTTTCATAAAGCCCGACATCGCGCCACTGCCTTGATCGCCAGTTGTGCCAACCTATGCGCTCAGGATCGTAGCCTCGCTGCTTCCCAATACGCGCGGGCTTTTCTTCGCGCCGCCTCAATCAACGTATCACCGCGCTCGCCAGTTAGCAGCGCCAGCGCGTCAAGCACATTGGAAACCGCATACACGCCAAAGCACCCGTCGGCGCACGCCTCAACTACATCTTCTCGCAGCATCAAATCGGACACATTGGATTGCGGGATAATGCACCCGTGATGGTCGCCGTCACAAAGCTCGGTGCATGCGTCGAAGAATCCTTCAATCTTCTCATTCACAGCCCCAATTGCCATCAGGTGTCCTTTCTGATCAATCGCGCCGGTCATCGCCAGATCCTGTCTGAGCGTCGCTCCTGTCAGCGCGCTCAGCAAGCAACACATCTCAGCGCCCGACGCAGAATCCCCATCAATCCCGCCATACGACTGCTCAAACGCAAGTGACGCATCAAATGTCAACGGGTGCTCCGCCTGCAGCAACGAACGCAACAGCCCCGCGAGTATGTAAAACCCCTTCGTATGGATCGAACCCGAAAGATCAGCCTCCCGATCGATATTGATGACGCCGCCACCGCCCGGCCCCGCCGTTGCTGTAATTCGCTGTGGAAACCCATAGACAAGCGGCCCCGCATGCACCACCGCGAGTCCATTAATCTGTCCAACTTCTACGCCATCAAGCTGGACTTGAATGGTTCCATCAGCGATCAGTCGCCGAAATCGCCGCGCAGGAAGATCCGCCCGATCCTTCGTTCGTTGGATCGCCTGAGAGACATGCTCGCCCGTGACGGTCGTGTCTCCCGTCCCCTGGGCGACAAACACAGCCTCCCTTGCAATATCTCCAATGCGCGCAAAACGGGACGTCAGTTTCTCCGCCTCTGCTGCAATCCGAGCACCGTGCTCCGCCAGGCGAGCAACAGCGCTCGCGTCAAAAGCAGGGAGGCTCTCCTCTCGTGCAATCCGAGCCAGCACCCCCGCGTACAGCCGAACCGAATCCTCCGTGCGCGGCATCGTCGTCGCAAAGTCCGCCAGCACCTTAAAAAGATGCGGAAAATCAGGGTCATACGCATCCAGCATGTAGTACGTCTCAGCATCGCCAACCAGCACAACCTTCACGTTGATGTCGATCGCCTCAGGCTTAATGCTCGGCCCCGACCACGGACCCTCAAGCTCCGGCGGCACAATCTCTAGCATCCCCGTGCGCAGCGTGCGCACAAGCAGGCGCCACGCCGTGGGCTCTGTCAGCACATCCCGCGCATCCAGCAGCAGAAATCCTCCGTCAGCCCTCAAGAGCGAACCCGCCCGAATCATCATGTGATCCGATCGAACCTCCCCGGAACTGAACATGTCCCGATCAATCGTTCCGAGCAGATTCGGCAGCGAAGGTGTGATCTCCGCAATCGTCGGACACGCTGCGCTTTCGTGATGAACGATCAAATTCACACGATACAGCCGGGAAAAATCTTTCCCCTCTTCAACCGCTTGCAACCGCTTGTTCGTGACATCTGCAACCAGTTCATCAAGAAACTCGCGGATAACTGGCGTGTCAAACTCCTTGAGAACTCGTTCTGTAAACGGAGCAAGCAACGAGCGAACCTGCTCCTGCAGCAACTCCTGAAGCCTTGCCTGATGCTCCGTCTGCAATCGCTGCGCCTGCGAGCCGACCTGATCCAGCTCAACCGAAAGTTCTTCAATCTGTTCAGTCAACTTCTGAGCCTGCTTCGCAGAAAGCTTCTTCTCCCCAACGACTTCTTCGAAGGATTCAGGCAGCACCGGTTCGCCCTTCACCAGCGCCGCAATTCGCGGCTGCGTCACCGGACCCATGTTAATCGTCACCAGCCCAAGCCCCGCCGTGCGCAGCCGATCTTCAAATGGTTGGGTAAGTTCACGAACCTCTCGCTGGACAGCATCCTGAACACGCTGCCGCTCGAGTTTCAGCACATCCGCTTCAAGTGAAGTCTTGAGTCCATCACGCGTGAAGTTCGCCACATCATCAATCAGCCTGACAAACAACCGTCCCTGTCCGCGCGGCAAATTGATCAACCGAGGACGATCAGGCTGATCAAAATTGTGCGCATAACACCGATCCATCGATTCAGGACACGCAGGCGTAATTTCCTCCATCAATCTGCGAATCAGCGTGATCCTGCCTGTCCCAAGAAGACCACGCACATACACATGATGACCCGGAGCGTTTGTCGCAAGGCCGAATCGCAGAGCTTCGACAGCGTTGTCCTGCCCGATCACGCCCTGGACAGGATCAAGTTCAGCGGTCGTCGCAAATCCCAGCGACGCCGCGTCGCAGCGCCAGCGAAGCTGCTCAGTTGGAACTGGCGTTAGTGGAGAAGAATGATTGGTGCTCATAGTTGCGTCCGGGTCCTAGGGCGACAGGTGAAGTTCAGCGTCATCCACAGACGCTATGTAAGTTCAAGAATAAGAAACAGTACCGATCCAGACCCGCTCTATCACCAGTGACTATTCTTCATCATCAAATAGTACGCGCGACGCAGGCGTCTCGAGGTCATCAAACTGACCCGATCTCGCTGCCCAGATGAATGCGATCACCGCTGCTGCAGCAATGACAAGGGCGATCGGCAGCACAATATACAGAGTTGACATCACTTCTCCCCGAACGTGCGGCATCGATAGGAAAGCGTCACCACGCTGAATGAACTGAGCGGCATGAGAATCGCCGCAATCAATGGGTTAATAATGCCAGCGATCGCCATCGCCGCGCTGATGACATTGTAAAGAATCGAGACGGTGAAGTTCCGCCGGATGACGCCGACTGTCCGATTCGATCCTTCAATCAGTTCAACCAGCGGCGAGAGGCCGGGGTTCGAAAGGTACACATCCGCCGCCGCGAGACTCGCCTCGGCCCCCCCTTGCACCGCGACGCCCACAGTCGCCGCCGCCAGCGCCGCAGCGTCATTCACTCCATCGCCCACCATCACCACCGTGCCAGCGGCAGCGTGTGTGCCCACCAACGCGAGCTTATCTTCCGGCGACATCGCGCCAAAGCATGAATGCTCATCCAGACCCACCTCACGCGCTACCGCGCTCACAACCTGTGGATGGTCTCCCGAGGCGATCAATACACTCCATCCGAAACGCCGAAGCTGATCTATCGCAGACGCGGTGTCTGTGCGCACAGGATCGCCAAACGCTGCGACAGCGACAATGCGCCCCTCCATCGCGATCAGCACCGGTGTTTGCGCCGAGCTCGCCGCCTCCGCGATCGCCTCCGCAACCCAGCTTGGCTCAGTCGTCGCAATCATGCGCACAAATGCCGGAGATCCAACGCGAACGCACTGCCCATCAACGAGACCCTCAACACCCGAACCAACAGCATGTTTCACCTCTGTCGCCCGCAGCCCGGTGTCGTCGAACTCCAGGCAAAACGCCCGGGCGATCGGATGCGCGCTCTCCGATTCAAGCGCTCGAGCGAGTGGTTTGGCGGACTCTTCGCCGCGCCACCAGGCGATCTGCTGCATTCCCGCGGTGATGGTCCCGGTCTTATCAAGGATGACAACACCCGGGCGATGCAGCGATTCCAACGCATCTCCGCCTTTAATGAGGATTCCCCGCCGAGCAGCCCGTCCGATCGCGACGACCACTGCAAGCGGCGTCGCAATCCCAAGCGCACAAGGACATGTCACGATAAGCAGCGCCGAAACATTATTCACCGCCTGACCCCGATCCAGGAAGAGCCACAGCGCCGCGGTCATCGCTGCCAGCGCCAGCACCGCCGCCACAAAAAAGCCAGCCAGCCGATCCGCCATGCGCACAATTGGCGCTCGCTCGTTGGCGCACCGCTCCATCAGCGCCATAAGCCGCCCAACGCGCGTGTCTTGTCCTGCTGCCTCAGCGCAAATCGTGAGCGCTGCTTCGACATTGATCGCTCCCGCTTCAACGCGATCGCCAACCCCAACAGAAATCGGGGCCGACTCACCAGTGAGGAGCGCACGATTGATCGTGGATTCGCCCTGGATCACGGCGCCGTCAATAGGAATCGTCTCTCCCGCGAGCGCCTCGATCGTGCATCCCGGGGTGATCGATTCAATAGGTTTCTCTTGCGCCACGCCATCTTCAATCACCCTCGCCGTCGCCGGAGTCAGCGCGAAAAGCGCTTCGACCGCATCCGCTGCCCGCCGGCGCTGGCGCTGTTGAATCCACCGCCCGATGAGAAGCAAAAAGACAATCGCGGTCACCGACTCAAAATAAACATCGCCCACCCCGCGAATAGTGTTCGCAGCCCCCCAAATCGCGCCCACGCCCAACCCCAGCGCCACCGGAAGGTCCATGTGCAGCGAGCCTGTGCGCAGGGCTGCGATCGCACCTCGAAAAAACACCCGGCCCGGCCACGCAAGGCATAAGAATGTCAACACCAAACTCACCCATCGAAAGAGCGCAGCATGTTCATCTGCGATCCCGTGCAGCATCCCGCCGTAGAGCGCGAAGGCGATCGCCATCACATTCCCCGCGATCGCGCCGGCGACGGCGATGCGCACCATCATCCGCCGATCTTCACGTCGATGGATGTCGCGCTGCCGCACGCCCGATGCAGGATGCGCGGGATAGCCAAGTGAGCCGAGCTTGGATGCAATCGCTGACAACCGCACCACGCGATCATCCCAGCGAACATGCACAATGCCCCGTCGCATCTCAAGCCGGGTTTCGAGCACGCCATCGAGAATTGTTGGCAGCTTTTCGATGAGCCAGACGCACGCGGGGCAGTGAACGCCTTCGAGCTGCAAGTCAACGGCGCACATTCCGCCTGCATCTTCGCGGATATAAAGCGACCGAAACGCCGGGCTGTCGAGTGCTTCATACCGACGCCGCCCCGAGGCGGCCCGTTGCGGTTTGTCAGCGAAACGATCCCGCAGCTTGTAGTAGCCATCCAGCCCTGATGCGTGGATCACCTCGTAGACCGTTCGGCATCCATTGCAGCAAAACTGTTGTTCCGCGTCCGCATCTACCAGTCCTGAGGGAACAGGAAGCGAGCAATGTGCGCACATGACGGCGGCAGCGCCCGACCTCGTGCGCACCGCGTCGGTTGGTTGGATCGCTTCACTCAACATCGCAACAGGGGAGAGTCGCCTGATCGATGCGCTCAACGCGGTCGATCGCCGCCGCAGGCTGAGCGATCGCCGGATCCATGCGCATGGAGGCGATGCTCGCGCGCGAGAACACAGTGAACAGGCCGACGGCAATTAATAGGATTCCAGCGATCTGAGGCGCGCGGCTGCGAAGCGGGCCGAGGAGTTTCTGGGCGCCAACACCGACGGCGATGAGCGCGGGGAGTGTGCCGGCCCAGAATGCGATCATGGCGCCGGCGCCGAACAAGGGGTCAGCCGTCCCGGCGGCGACGATCGCGAAGGCATACAACCACCCACAGGGGAGCAGGGTGGTGAGCAGACCGATGACGCCGGCGCGCACGAAGGGTGTGCGTCGGGCGGCGAAGCGGTTGCCGCGACTGACGATTGCGCGCACGCCGGGGGGGAGTGGGGCGCGGGCGATGCGCACACCGGAAGCGCGCAGGAGCGCGATGGCGCCGAAGCCGATCATCATTGCGCCGGCGAGGGCGGCGGCAGCGCGCTGGAGGCCGAGCAGTTGACCACCGAGATCGAGGGCGGCGCCGAGCAGGCCTGCGACAGCGCCGAGCAGTGTGTAGGTGATGAGTCGTCCGCCGTTGTAGGCGACGTGGAGACGTGTGGCTTGGTGATTGTTTGCGGGATCGCCTCCGACTGCAAGAGCGACGAAGGCGCCGCACATGCCGGCGCAGTGCATGCTGCCCATGAGGCTGGCGAAGAAGACAGCGCCTGCGAGAGCGATCATCGGTTGTTCTCCGCGGGCCAGACGTGGAGGCGCTCGCCGGTGGTGAAGAGGTCAGAGCCACGGCGAATCTCAAAGTCGAGCTGCCACCACCCGGGACGACGCAACCGGGCTTCGCCGTGGTAAGCGCCGTCTTCGGCGCGGGAAAGGGTGACCACCTGGCGGTCCGCAGCACGGGCGTTGTGGTAGAGGGTGAGTGTGACGAGATCAGCTTCGAGTGGGACGCCGTCAGTGTCTTCGATGCGCACGATGAGGGAAGCTATGGAGAGTGTTCCCTTTGGCACGAGTTTGTTCACTTCGATGCGCCAGCCGAGCTGTTTGTTGTGCGCAAGTTGCGCACGATGCTCATCCCAGTGGACGCCCTTCTCGTAGTAATCGTCTTCAACAGCAAAGCCGGGGTCAGTGTGGGCGAAGTAGATGAGGGCTGCGGTCGCGATGATGTGCATTGAGAAGAGGCCGAGCACGAGCGCGATCCAGAAAGCGCCTTTGTTTTTCATTGGTCTTCCTCGGGGGAGGGCGTTGCAGAGTTGGCGCCGCGGCGCGAAGCGCCGGCGGGTCCGAGCAAACGATAAGGCCGCTCCTCGTGGAAGTCAGCGTCACTTGTGATAACAAGCATGACACGCGTGGAACCATCAGTAAATGCATCAGGGGGGAGAGCGATCTGGAGAGCTTGCAGAGCGGTTTCGCCCGGCGCGATGGTGACGAGGGTGTCTTCCATTGGGATGAGTCGCGCGTCGGGCGCATTTGCGAGGGTGATCGTGTAGGTCGCCGTCTCGGGACTTCGATTGACGATTTTTATGCGCACCTGATTGGCAATTTCACCGGTGGCGAGCTGGGCGAAGGGCCGGCCCATGCCTCGGAGGATGGTGATGTCGGCGGCGGAGCGGGCGCCGATGAGAGTGATGAATGTGGTGAGCAAGACGAGAAGAATAATGGGATAGATGAGAATGCGCGGGCGGAAAATGCGCGGGCGTTCACCGGCGATCGCAGCTTCGGAACTGTAGCGGATCAGCCCTCGGGGCTTGCCGATCTTGTCCATGACGGTGTCGCAGGCGTCGATGCACTGGGCGCAGCCGACGCATTCAAGCTGGAGACCTTCGCGGATGTCGATGCCTGTGGGGCATGTGGTGACGCACATGTGGCAATCAATGCAGTCGCCATTGGCTAGCTCTTCGTGGGCGACTTTGAGATGAATGTCCTGTTTGTGCTGTGTTTTTTTCTTGCGACGAAGTTTTCCGCGCGGTTCGCCGCGTTGGTTGTCGTAGCTGACGATGAGAGAGTTGCGGTCGAGCATGACAGACTGAAAGCGTCCGTATGGGCATGCGACGATGCATGTTTGCTCACGGAAAAAGGAGAAATCGAACATCATCAATGCGGTGACAGACATCATCACGAGAAAGGATGTTGGGTGTTCGATGGGAGATCGCTGCATCCACTGGAAGAGCTGATCGACGCCGACAAAGTAGGAGAGGAAGATGTGTGCGAGGAGCATTGAGCAGAGCAGATAGACGGCGTACTTGGCGATCTTGCGAAGAGCTGCGGGCCCTTTGAGGGGGCGTTTTCTGCCTGGGGCGCCTTCAAAGAGGCGCTCGATGGGGCGGTAGAGGAACTCCATGTACACGGTTTGCGGGCAAGCCCAGCCGCACCAGATTCGGCCCAAGAGGGCAGTGACCAGGAAGACAGCGACAAAGACGGTGACGATGAGAATCGCGAGAAGCAAAGTGTCGGTGGGTAGGAAGGTGGCGCCGAAGAAGGTGAACTCTCGATTGATGATGTCGAGGAGGATGAGAGGCTTGGCGTTGATCTTGAAGTAGGGGATGAGTGCGAAGATTGCGATGAGCATGTAGGCGACGATTCTGCGGCGCAGGAGAAATCTGCCGGGGGAAAGGCGCGGGCGAAGCCAATGGCGGGAGCCATCTGTATTGAGAGTCGAGAGAACACGCTCGTCAGTAGTTGGCGCGTCGGTTCTGCGGGATTGCGTTGTTTGTTGTTGAGTTGGCGGCGCTGTGTTCGTCATTCGTCCTCCGGTGGCGCCTGTGTATAGATGCGTCAAAGATTAGGGGCGCGGTTAGCCGGCGTCTTCAGATTCATCCTCGAAAGAGAGCATGGGATGATCGGGCCAGGGGGGGAGTTGTTCGCCTTCAGCGGCCTTGGCGCCGGGGAGGGGCTGGGCGCCGCGCAGTGAGGCGATGTAGGCAGAGAGAAGAACGAGCTGGTTTGGTCCGAGTTGTCGCCCCCATGCGGGCATGCCTTTCGCGACGACGCCTTCGCTGATGACGCGGTGGATTTCTTCGATAGTTTTGATGTTTTTGTAGAAGTCATCGGTCATGTTCGGGCCGACGAGACCTTCGCCGGACTTGCCATGGCAGGAGGCACATTTGACCTGATATGTGCCTGCGGTGGCGGCCATATAGTTTTCGTTGAGCATGAGGCCGACGATGGTTGCTTCGTCCGATTCGAGCTGACCAAATTTTGCGAACTTGGCCTGGTAAAATGCAGCGATTTCGGAGTCGTAAGCATCATGGACGGACCAGCCCATGGGGCTGAAGTGGAAGAAGAATGCGTAGGGGATGGCGAAAAAGATCGAGATCCAGAAGATGACGTGCCACCAGGCGGGGGTGGGGTTGTCATATTCCTTGATGCCGTCGTATTCGTGTTCGAGGAGGCATTCCTGCTCACTCATGAGAACGTCTCTCCCTTCTTTTTGAGCGCGGCGTGTTGTGAGTTGTTTGCAGCTTCAGCGGCGGGGTCATCATCGAGGGCGAGTTGTGCGAATTTTTGCGCATCACTGCTTCGAAGTTTGAGCAGCACGCGCAACGAGATGAGCAGGAAGACGCCGAGAAAGAGAATCATGGCGATTTGTGGATAGATAGAGAGTTCGGCGCCGCTCATGATTTCGGTGAGGCTCATGGTGCGGCTCCTGTTGCAGCATCTTCATCGATCGGTTTGTTGATGTCGGCGCCGAGGCGCTGAAGGTATGCGACGAGGGCGATGATTTTTTTATCATCGAGGTCGAGATAGCCGCCTTGTTCTTCGAGTTCGCGGGCGATTTGTGACGCTTGAGCGCGGGCCATTTCGGGGGCGTTTTCCAGAGCGTCGCCATAGGGGACGCCGAGCATGGCCATGACGTTGACGCGGCGCTGGATGGCTTCAAAGTTGATGTTCTCGGTGAGAAGATGCGGGTAGGCGGGCATGATGGAGTTTTCGATGAGTTGCCTCGGATCCTCGAGATGGCGGACATGCCAGTCGTGCGAATACTTGCCGCCGACGCGGTGGAGGTCCGGGCCGATCCGGCGCGAGCCCCACTGGAAGGGGTGGTCATAGACGAACTCGCCGGGCTTGGAGTATTCGCCGTAGCGCTCGGTTTCGGCGCGCATGGGGCGGACCATTTGTGAGTGGCAGTTGTAGCAGCCTTCCGCGATGTAAACATCTCGGCCGGCGAGTTCGAGGGGCGTGTAGGGCTCAACTGAGGCGATGGTCGGGACGTTGGACTTGATAAGGAAGGTTGGGATCGCTTCAAAGAGCGATGCAGCGGCGACTACGATGAGCACCCAGATGGTGAATCGCAAGGGGAGACGTTCCCATCGGCGATGCCAGCCGCCGTGGAGGAAGAGCTCACCTTTGCGCGCAAACTCGACGTTGGCGGTGTAGACGGTTGGGGGCGGAGCGGGGTCTTCGTACTTGCGGGTGAGGGCGGGGGCGTAGTGGACCGGCTCGTCGTATTTTTCCGGGCGGTTGCGCCAGGTTTTGTAGATGTTGACGCCGAGCAGGACGACGCCTGTGAGGTAGAGGGTTCCGCCGAGCGCGCGGATCCAATACATGGGCATGAGTGCGATGGTTGTTTCGACGAAGTCGGGATATTTGAGTGCGCCGGTGGCGTCGAAGGCGCGCCACATGAGTCCCTGGGTGATGCCGGCGGTGTAGATGGAGAGGACGTAGAGAAGGATGCCGCTGGTCCCGATCCAGAAGTGGGCGGTGGCGAGCTTGGTGCTCCAGAGTTTGGTTTGGAAGAGGCGCGGGGCGAGCCAGTAGACCATGCCGAACGTCATGAAGCCGTTCCACCCGAGTGTTCCGGAGTGGACGTGGGCGATGATCCAGTCGGTGTAGTGGGCGAGGGAGTTGACGCTTTTTATGGAGAGCATGGGCCCTTCGAAGGTGGACATGCCGTAGAAGGTGATTCCGACAACGAAGAACTTGAGGACGGGGTCGACGGCGACCTTGTTCCAGGCGCCGCGGAGTGTGAGCAGGCCGTTGATCATGCCGCCCCAGGAGGGCATCCAGAGCATGAGAGAGAAGAGCATGCCGAGTGTTGAAGCCCACGCGGGAAGGGCGGTGTAATGCAGGTGGTGCGGGCCGGCCCAGATGTAGATGAAGACGAGCGACCAGAAGTGGATGATGGAGAGTTTGTAGGAAAAGACCGGGCGGTTGGTGGCCTTGGGGAGGAAGTAGTACATGAGGCCGAGGAAGGGCGTTGTCAGGAAGAAGGCGACGGCGTTGTGGCCATACCACCACTGCATGAAGGCGTCCTGTACACCTGCGTAGACGGGATAGCTCTTGAGCCCGAAGACGGGGGCGGAGAGACTGTTGAAAACGTGGAGCAATGCAACGGTGATGATGGTTGCGATATAGAACCAGAGGGCGACGTACATGTGGCGTTCGCGTCGGCGCATGAGTGTGCCGAAAAAGTTGACGCCGAAGAAACCGACCCAAACGACTGCGATGGCAATATCAATTGGCCACTCGAGTTCTGCGTATTCTTTTGCTTGAGTGAAGCCGAGCGGGAGCGTGATGGCTGCGGATGCGATGATCCCCTGCCACCCCCAGAAGTGGAGATTGCTGAGCCTGTCGCTGAACATGCGGCACTTACACAGGCGCTGTGTTGAGTAGTAGACAGCGGTGAAGATGGCGTTGCCGCCGAACGCGAAGATGGCGGCGTTGGTGTGGAGGGGGCGAAGCCTGCCGAAAGTGAGCCATGGCGGGAGGTTGAGCTCGGGTGCGCCGAGTTGGAGAGCGATGATCAAGCCGACGAGCATCGCAACGAACCCCCAGATGAGGGTCGCGAGCATGAATTTGCGGACGATGGCGTCGTCATAGACGAAGGCTTCGAGTTCGTCGGTGGTGGTGTGGCCGTTGGCCTCCGCCTGGGTGCTCATGGGGGCGGGTCTCCTGGTTCCTGGCAAGCTCAATCAATCCTGCTTGTTGAGACGGGTTGCTGTTTTGCGGGAATCTACCATATTCCGAGAAGTATATCTTGATATCGAATATAGTGCATGGCGGTGGAAGCCTTCCATAGGCATAAAGGATGGATCGGCAGGACGGCGTGACGATCCACCTGCTTTTGGATGGCGGGTCTCGTGTTTGGCGCCGTGTCGCACCATGTCTGAACTGATTCGATCCACTTTGAACTGGCGACCCATTGGGCCGCTCTCGCGGACAGCGGAATACGCTTTGCGCGGTCTGGTGGCGTTGGCGCGCCATCCAGGGCCATGGGTCTCGGCGGAGCAGATTGCCGCCGACGCGATGCTGCCAGCCGGCTATCTCTCGAAGGTCTTAAATACATTGGCGCAGCGCGGCGTGCTGCGATCGCGGCGGGGGCCGAGCGGTGGTTTTGCCTTAATTCGCCCTGCAGACGAAATCACAGTTCTTGAGATCGCGAAGGTGATCGATCCTTGGTCCGACACGGATAGATGCGCTCAGTGCGCGGCGCTGGTGGGGCGTCGATGCGCTTTGCATGCACATATCGAGTGGATGACGAGCGTCTGCGAGAGGTATCTCGAGGCGGTGACAATCGAGGATCTCGCGAGCGCTTGACGCCGAGTTTGGAAGACCTTTGGAAGTGTCTTTCTCACCCCCGTTTTTGAGAGCAGGCGGGCGATGTGTTGCCGGCCCATGGTCATGTCTGGCGGCATCTTCTGAAAGAGGGATGCGTGGGGGGGAAAAGTCTGGTTGCACGGGCGCTGATTGTCGATATATTTATCCGTAATAGGCGTCAGCTCTCGAGGGCGCCCAGGGGAGACGAGTCCTGCTCTTGACGCGTGGTCAGCGGGGCGTTTCCCGGCCAGAAATATAGAGACAGGAGTGTGGACAGATGAATGCTCCCAACAGACTGACGGTGATTGCCCTGGCAGCGGGTGCTGCAGCGGGTATGGCGCCTGTGTGTGCTGCGGATGGGACGGCTCGTTCGGGGACGGATTGGCCTGGAGCGACAAGCGCTGACGAGGTGCGCGCTTTGGTTGCGGAGATGCTGTCGGACGCGGAAACGCGGTCGAGTTTGCTGCAATCCGGGGCGGGCGCCGGGCACGACGGGAAGTTTTTTCTCGCGTCGCCTGACGGAACATTCCGGCTGAACGTCAGTGGACAGGTGCAGTTTCGGTACACCGCGAACTTTCGCGATGATGAGTTGTTTGATTCTGACGACGATGGGGTGGCTGACACCGAACGCGATGACTTTGAAGGTGGCTTCCAGACAACGCGCATGGCGCTGCGTTTTGATGGCCACATCTATGAAAAGTTTATTTACGGCATTCAAGGTGTTTTTGATCGAAGCGGCGGACGCTTTACTCTTGAGGATGCCTTCGCGGGCTACACGTTTGACAATGGTTTGATACTCATCGCCGGACAGTACCGTGAACCCATTTTGTGGGAAGAGGTCATCAACGACACCCATGCGCTCGCGGTGGATCAGTCGGTTGTGAACGCAGTCTTCAACCAGGGGCGCTCGCAGGGGGTGTGGCTGCACTATCAGGCTGATGACTGGCGTATGTGGGTGGGTGTGAATGACGGCATTCGCTCTGCGAACACTGATCTTGGCGCGGACCCCGCGGATATTGGCGCGACGACGCGCTGGGAGATGAAGTTCGGGGGCGATTGGGCCCAGTTCAACAGCTTCTCATCACCGCCTGATTCGGAGATGGCGGTCAAGCTCGGCGGCGGCGCGCATTATGAGATTGGCGCGCATCGTCCGGGTGTGGCGGACTTCGATCTCTTTGCCTACACCGGCGATGTGATGGTGCAGGGTGATGGCTGGAATGTTTTCGCGATGGGTGTCGGGCTTTATATGGATCCGGACACGGGCCCGAGCTTTAATGACTACGGATTTATGGTGCAGGGCGGGTTCTTTGTTGATGAACAACTCGAGCCATTTGTGCGGTATGACGTTGTTGTGCCGGACTCAGATCGAGCGGGTGATGATTCGTTCAACACGGTGACATTCGGAGCGAACTACTACCTGCATGGACATGCTGCGAAGCTGACGGTTGATGTTCAGTGGTTCCTTGATGACACGGTCAACAATGATCTTGTTTCGGGAGTAGCGACCGGCGCGTCGGGGAGCACGGGAAATCGCATCGGGTTGCTGCCGTCGGGTGAAGAGGATCAGGTGGCGCTGCGATTGCAGTTCCAGTTGCTCTTTTAAATTGTTGAAAATGCTTGCTGTTTGAACGCAGCAGATTGATAGTTCAATTGCTGGTTTGGAAGTCGGCTCCGATGTTGTGGGGGGCCGGTTTCCTTTTTTGTCGGGCTGTGGTCAGGCTTGAGATCGAAGGGTGAAGCGCCAGTAGTCTTGATTCGCTGTGAGGTCTGCCCGGGCGCCATGGTACTCGATGGGCGCAGCGGGAGCGCCGGTCCAGATTCCGAGGAGCCAGAGTGCGTCGTGTGTTTCCGCGATGATCTGGCAGGCGCCGGCGGCGAGTTGGGTGATGGCGCCGCGGTTCTCAGTGAGCTGGCCTTCGAAGTCGAGGTAGAGAGCCCGGTGGTCGGCGATGCGCTCGGCGAGGAAGTCTGCTTCGGGCGCCCCTGGAATCCCCGGTGCTCCCAGCTTGATCTCGTCGACGCGGAGTTCGGTTCGGAATGTGATGAGAGAATAATCGTTGGGGTGGGGGGGCGGCCGCTCGATGAGCCAGTCGAAGTGCGGGGGACACCCGGGGGGTTCGTGTCGGAGCAGGACCATGCGTAGGGGGAGTGAATCCACAGGTTGAGCATAGTCAGGAACGTGGACGCGTCGTCAGGCGGCCTGCCAGACAGACTTCACGCCGGCGGATTGAGTACACTGAGCCTTCTCGTCGATACCATCTTATGAGAGATTGACTGATAGAAGCCAAGGGAGGCCTTGTGATGAAATGGATTTCAACAGCGGTCATGCTTTCGATATTTGTCGGCGTCCTGGCGGGATGCCAGGCGTGGGACACGCGCTCTGTGCAGAGCTATCGCAATAGCGGGGATCGGGCGTTTGAGCGTGGGGAATACACGCAGGCGGCGGCTGAGTATGGAGCGGTTGTGGATCGCATGCCGTCAGACTGGCGGGTGCGAGTTGCTCTAGCCAAGACGCTACTCGTGCTTGAAAAGCCCGTGGCTGCGCGCGAGCATCTTGAGGTGGCGCACAACATCCAGCCTCGCGATGAGGAAGTTGTGGATCTGCTGGCGCAGGCGATGCTTGAAAGTGACGACGAAGCGTCGCTCTTCAGTTTTTTGCATCATCGCACGCGTTCGCATCGGACTGTTGGGGAGTTCATGCGGCTGGGCTTTTTTGCGGAGCGAGCTGGCGATATTGACGAAGCGGAGCGTGCGTATCTGACGGCGGCGCGTCTTGATGGCGGCGTGACGGTCGAACCGCAGGTGGCGTTGGCGGACTTATACGCGCACTCTGGCGATGAGGAGGCGGCGATTCGGAGATTGCGGATGGCGAGCTACATTGAGCCTGAGAATCCGCAGATTCGGGAGAGGCTGCGTGCGCTGGGCGTGGTGCCGGGACCGACACTGGCGCTGGAGCCGGATGAGGCGAACTGAGTTGCTTCTTTGAAGACGCGTCGAAACGAATCATTTCAAGCATGTTTATGGCGTGGCAGTGTTCCAGGCGCCGAGCAAGATCGCGAGATCGAGCGCATTGACGCGCTGGTCTCCGGAGAGATCCGCATCACAGGGCGCACCGGCCTGACAGGGACCCCAGGCGCCGAGCATGATTGCGAGATCGATACCTGTCAGATTGCCGTCGCGATTCAGGTCGCCCATAGAGCCGTATTGAAAAGCACCGTAGCGCCCGTCATAGGAAAACCCATTGACGCCCGGGCGGGCGCTCTCTGGGAGGATGTTTTGTGAGTTGCGAATCGGGCTGCCGGGCGTTCCTTCAAGGTCGCGTGGGGCGTCACGGAAGCCGGGCGTGATGTCGTAGACGCCGTCAGGGTCGATGAGCGTCAACCAATCTGCTTTGGTGCGGAGGGGGCCGCTTGCCGCATAGGCGCCGGGGTCAATGTTGTTGTACCAGCAATGCTTGAAATCAACTGCCTGTGCAGTGGCGCCAGCGCCGCTGATGAGTTCGCCTGATGAAGCGCGGGCGAAGATAGCGCCGCTGGCTGCAACAGAAGCATCGGCGCCGACCCAGAAGATTTCATTGGTCGTGGACTGGGCGACGCCATCGAAGTAGAGCGTATTTGACTCCGCGAGATCGACACGGGCGCTTCGCGTGATGAGCATGAACGAGACGTGCGAGGTTGACGCGCCAGACCCGCGAATTATACAGCTTTCAAAGTGGAGTAAGCTCCCCTCGCCGTCGCGTAAACCTGCTCCAATTGCGATGTGAGCGCCGATGCCGCCGACCGTGAGACCGATGGGCTCAAGGTTTCGACGAGTCAAGTCAAAGTCGCATTGAATAAAGGCGGCGTGGGCTTTTCTCGCCATGGAGAAGCCAGTGCAGTTGATGGCTCGCAGCCGGACATACCGCACGGGGAAGGACTCTGCGAGCGAAGGGTCGGCAGCATCGACGCTATTCCCAGAATCGCCGATGGGCGCTGAGAGATGTCCGTCGTATCCATAGCAGCGGATGTCGCGCCATTCGAGGTCCTTGATCTGTCCAGCCTGGTGACCGGTGTGCTGAAATGTACCGATGATGTTTCTGTTTGAGTTGAGGGAAGCGCCTGTCCAGTCCAGCGTGCCGTAGAGATGGAGATCGCAATCAATCGCAGCGCAATCGGTCGTGAAGGCGGGGGTTGTCGAACTGGCGTTAAAAAAGACAAGGTGATTCTGTCCGAAAGGGCCGCCGTGCAAGCCGAAGCACTGGAGGCGCAGCATCGTATTGCCGGCGTTATCGACCGGCACATTGGTTGTTGTAAAGCCGAAGCTGTGCACGCCGCAGTCGTAGGCGACGCAATCACGGAATGTGCAGTCCGTGCAGACCTCAGCGCGGATGGCGTAGCCGATCGACGATATGTTTCCAGACCAAAGATAGCCGTGCATATTTTCGACGATGACGCCGGCGCAGTACGCGAGACCGAGCCCCCAGCGTTCGTTGCCGACCCATGCGTAGACATCTGCGCCTGGTGTTGTCGGCGGCGCGGCGTCAGGCGGGGGATGGATTGTCACCTGCGCGCCCTGTTGAAACCAGGAGCCTGCATTGCTTGCGACAGACGCCATTGAGTTGTGTTCGCGCAGATGTCCGAAGTGAGCGCCCGGGATGCCGGTAATCGCGCCGTCGGGATCGAAGTTCTTATCCCAGTTCCAGACGACCGTTGAGAGAATCTCGCCGGGCGGGAGCGCCGCTGTGAAGGTTCCGTCATTGTTGTCGATCCATTGAGCCGGCGGGACAACTCGATCACCACGCAGGATCCACGGCACTTCGGGATCCCAGCTTGTCAGCGTCCAGTTGCGAAGGCTCACTAACTGCACAGTCTCGCGAAACTCTCCGCGCAGATGAACCACGCCGCCACTGGCTGCGATTGGCCCGATGGTCTGTTTGAGGTCGGCGAGTGACGAGAGGGGCGCTTCCTGGGAGCCATCGCCGCCGGCGGGGGCGTCAGCATCGACCCATAGCACAGCTGCGCGCACTCCGGAACATGCGAGCGCAACGATCATGCAGATCAGAATGTGCAGACGTTTCCTGTGCAAAGGGCCTGTCTCCGCCAGTCAGATTACGCTGAATTTGTCAGTTCGCAAGGCTGGAGGGCCGAAAAAGTGGGCTTCGATGGAGACAGCAGCCTTGACGCCTGGCCCTAGCTTCCTACACTTCATCCGGATAAACGGATGATACAAAAAGCTCCCACTAACTTGGATCACGCTTCCGACGCTCAGAGTCCGCCGGTGACTGATCAGCTGGCTGCGCTGGCGGAGGCTGATCGGCTACGCATTCTTCGGCTATTGGAGCGTGAAGAGCTTTCGGTGGGTGAGTTGGCGAAGGTTCTCCAGCTGCCGCAGTCAACACTGAGCCGGCGACTGAAGTTGTTGGCTGACGCTGGCTGGGTGGAGCGCCGCGCGGAAGGGGCTGCGAGCCTATATCTCCTGGCGGTGGACACTCTTCCCGAGTTGATGCGACAACTCTGGCATGCGGTCCGGGCGCAGATGACAGGCGACGAGATCGAACGGCAGCTTCAGGCGGACAGCCTGCGGCTTGCGTCTGTGCTCGCAGAGCGTCGAGCGAACAGCCAGACTTACTTCGGGCGCATCGCGGGCGAGTGGGATGTGATTCGTCGAGAGTTGTTTGGCTCGGGGTTTACTGCTCGCGCGCTGCTTGCGTTGCTACCGAGTCACTGGATCGTGGCGGATCTTGGATGCGGAACGGGCAATGCGGCGGAACATCTGGCGCCCTTCGTGAAGCGCGTTGTCGCGGTTGATTTTTCAGAGCCAATGCTGGAAGCGGCGCAGAAGCGTCTTGCTGCATTTGACAATATTGATTTTGTTCAAGGTGACTTGGCGGCGCTCCCTCTTGAGGACGAGAGTGTGAACGCTGCAGTCTGTGTTCTCGTGTTGCACCACCTTGACAACCCAATACAGGCGCTGCGTGAGATGGCTCGCGTCCTGAAGCCTGGCGGAAAAGGGCTGCTGATCGAAATGCAGGCGCATGATCGGCGTGAGTATCGAACAACGATGGGGCACAAACATCTTGGATTTACTGATGATGCGATCTCGGAGTTGCTGCGAGAAGCAGGATTTCAGAATCCGCAGCTTACAGTTGTCTCCGGCGCCCCTGATGCGAAGGGACCGAATTTGCTGCTCGTGATGGCGGAGCGAGCTGAGAAAGATCAACAACGGTAATAAAGCGGCGCAGGCTCATCGGTTGAGCCTCGCTGGGTTTATAGAGTATTTCACACGCCTGCAGCACAGGCGGACAACAAAGAGATTCATCGCTCACATGCGAAACTTAAAGGAGAAAACTGTGACCACTGCGACGGCGTCCGCCGGAATCAAGACCGAGCCTTATAAAATTGCAGATATTTCATTGGCGGATTTCGGCCGCAAGGAAATTGATCTCGCGGAGCATGAGATGCCCGGACTCATGCAAACGCGCGAAGAATATGCAAAGGATCAGCCGCTGAAGGGATCGCGCATCATGGGCTCGCTGCACATGACGGTGCAGACTGCGGTGCTGATCGAAACACTTGCCGATCTTGGCGCAGATGTGCGTTGGGCGTCGTGCAATATTTTCAGCACGCAGGACCATGCAGCGGCTGCGATCGCCAAAGGTCGCGCTGGCAAGGCTGATGTCCCCGTCTTTGCGTGGAAGGGTGAGACACTTGAGGAATACTGGTGGTGCACGATGCAGGCGCTCACATTCCCAGCGGATGAGAACGGATCCAATGGTCCTTACATCATTGTTGACGACGGTGGGGACGCGACGCTTCTGATTCACGAGGGAGTTAAAGCGGAAGAAGCCTTTGAAAAGAACGGCGAGCTTCCCGATCCGAACTCAACGGACAATCCTGAGTTCAAGGTTGTGCTTTCGGTGTTGCGCGAAAAGGTGCAGGAGGACGGCACATTCTGGCGCCGGATGGTTCCTTATGTTCGCGGCGTTAGCGAAGAAACGACGACCGGTGTGCACCGGCTTTATCAGTTCGCTGAGCAGGGCAAGCTTCTCTTTCCAGCGATCAATGTCAACGACTCGGTGACGAAGAGCAAGTTTGACAATGTGTACGGCTGCCGGCATTCGCTGGTGGACGGCATCATGCGCGCGACGGATGTGCTGCTGTCGGGCAAGCGGGCTGTCATTTGCGGGTATGGCGATGTGGGCAAGGGCTGTGCGCAGTCGCTCGCTGGCCAGAAGTGCCGCGTGCATGTGACGGAGATCGATCCGATTTGTGCGCTGCAGGCATGCATGGACGGCTATGCCGTGCAGCCGATCGAAGACATGATTGCCGAGGCTGACATCTTCGTCACCGCGACGGGCAATAAGGACATCATCACGGCTGAGCATATGTCGAAGATGAAGCACAATGCGATCGTTGGCAACATCGGACACTTTGACAATGAGATCGACATGGCGGGCATTTATAAGCTTATCGAGCAGGGCAAGGTCGAGCATATTAATATCAAGGATCAGGTGGATGAGTTCCACTTCAAGGCGGACCCGTCGCGCGGCGTGAAAGAGCACTCCGTCATTGTGCTGGCGGAAGGGCGCCTCTTGAATCTTGGGTGCGCGACTGGGCATCCATCATTCGTGATGAGCAACAGTTTTACGAACCAGACACTGGCGCAGATCGAACTGTGGCAGCACACGGATCGCTACGAAAAGCAGGTGTATACGTTGCCCAAGCATCTTGATGAGAAGGTCGCCCGGCTGCATCTTTCGCAGCTCGGCGCCAAGCTCACTGAACTGAGCAAGGATCAGGCGGACTACATTAGTGTGCCTGTGGAAGGGCCGTACAAGCCGGATCATTACCGGTATTGATGTATTTGATCGTGTGCGCCGCTCGTGAAGGCGGGCGGCGCGTATTTTATTGTGTTATCGATCAGGACGATCCATCGGAGCTTCAATATGGCGGCGCGATTCTTCACTCCACTCGCTCATGTGCAGGTTGTATTTTTTCTTCGCCAGTTGATTGGATTCTGGTTTTTCATGCTGGGCCGTTGGAAAGTGTTTGATGCGCATGAGGAAAACGGCGCAAACATGATTGTCGAAATGTTCCGTGACCATAAAGCAGGCACATGGATTCCCGAGTGGATGCTGGTAGCGGGCGGCTATTTCGACATGTACGCGGAGTTTCTCTGCGGGCTGATGTTGATTTTCGGCCTGGGCGTTCGGGCTGCGACTTGGATTCTTATGGCGTTGCTCGTGATGGTGACGTTTGGGCATCAGGCACAGAACGCAACCTACGGGCTCGGTGATCACGTCATGCCGGCGGCGCTGGGTCTTGTGGGGATTGCGATTCTCGCTGGCCCGGGCGATAAGATTTCTCTCGATCATGCGCTTCGCATTCTGCTCAACAAACGCAAGCCTTCAGCGAGCTAATCGCGCCATGCATATTCAGGATATTTTTAAGCAGCACAAGACAACGTTTTCCTTCGAGTTTTTTCCGCCGAAGACCGAGGCGGGGTGGGAAAAGTTGTTTCGGAACATCATTGAGCTTGAGGCGCTGAAGCCGTCGTTTGTGAGTGTGACGTATGGCGCCGGGGGCGCTGCGCGCGATTACACGCACGATCTTGTGATGCGCATCAGCCGGGAGACGAATCTTGTTGCGATTCCTCATCTGACGTGTGTATGCCAGACCGAGGCGGAGATTTACGACATTCTTGAGCGCTACGCTGAAGCGGGTATTCACAACATCATGGCGCTGGGTGGCGATCCGCCGCGCGACAAGCCTGATTACGATCGAACTCGCGATGCGTTTCGCTATGCGGATGACCTTGTTCATTTTCTGCGTGAGTTTCCGAACAGGCACGGCGGGCGACATCTCAAAGATCCGCGCGGATTTGGCATTGGTGTGGCGGGGTTTCCGGAAGGGCACCCGGCGACGCCGAATCGCATCCATGAGATGGACTACCTGAAACAGAAAGTGGATTCAGGCGCGGACTTCATCACGACGCAGTTATTCTTTGACAACCATGATTTTTATGATTTTCGTGAGCGATGCGATCTTGCGGGTATTGATGTTCCCATTGTCGCCGGCGTCATGCCCATCACGAGCAGTTCCGGCATGGGTCGGATGGCGGAGCTTGCGCTTGGAGCGCGGTTCCCAGCGAAACTGGTCCGTGCGGTGCAGCGAGCCGGCGATGACAAAGAGGCAGTCCGTCGCGTCGGCGTGCATTGGGCGACGCAGCAGTGCCTGGATCTTCTTGACAACGGTGTTGCCGGGATTCATTTTTACACACTCAACAGCTCAAGCGCAACGCGGGAAATCTACGCCAATCTTGGCGTGAAGGACTCGATTGCACTTGCGAAGTGATCCACGCAGCTAATTGAGTTTGACAAGTGCGCGAAGCCTTATTGTTCGTCGTCTACGCCAGCCAGGTTGTTCGCACCGTCGTTGGGCTCATTCACAAAGTGAAGTCTTGGTGTTTGGGCGGCGCCGACGGTCCACGCCCGGCTGCTTTCGACTCGCCACGGCCGCAAACCTCCGCGCAGGCGCAGTGTGATGGTTTGGTGGACCGGACCGGCGTCAGGCCCGCGTAGTGAGGCGACTGGGCGCTGGATATCGACTTCTGCTTCGTCGCCGCGCACCCAGACGCGCGAGACATGGTAGGTGGGCAGGTCGACAACCTCGCGCGTCATCATGTGCGCTCTGGGGTCCTTGATTCGAGCAAGAATGCTTTGAGCTCGATCTTCACCCGTCCGCGCCGGCAGATTGATAGCGAACTCGCCGCGGGCTGGATATCGATCGAGCGTGAACCGCATCGAGCGAACGAGCAAATCCTCCATGAGCAGCGAGTTGGTGTCGTGAAATGCGGTGTCGCCTTCAATGGGCGGGTAATTGTTGTACCCGGCGCATCCGTCGAGGGCGAAAGCCGTCGTGCCAAGAAGAACTGCTGTAATTGCGTTGAACGTCCATGTTCTCATCGTTCGCTCCTTCGATGAATATCTGCTGATTGCATCACGTCATGTATCGTTGCCGCTGGCATTCTTGCCAGGGTGGCTTATTCAGTCTACTCCATCGGACCATGTCGCAGGGAGGCGATGATGTTGCCGCGCTCATCTGCCGGCCGATTGAAAATGGCGCTGGCTGCGACCAGCACGTCGCAGCCGGCCTCGCGCACTGAGGCAGCGTTTTCGGTGGAGACTCCGCCATCCATCTCCAGACGCTGGTCGTCGCGCAGGAGTTCTCTCACGCATCGCGTAGTGTTCAGCGAATCCGCAATGAAGGCCTGCCCGCTGAACCCCGGGTTTACGCTCATGACGAGGATCATGTCGAACGCTGGAATGTGCTTTTCGATGTGCTCGAATGGTGTTGGTGGATTGATCGCGAGTCCCGCGGTCATGCCAGCGGCCCGAGTTGCTTCCGCGACATGTTCCACGTCATAGCCTTTGCCGAGCAGGCCACCTCCGGCGCCGGTCGGTGAGCGATAGTGGGGGACGGCAGGCTCGATGTGAAAGGTCAGATGATTCGCTCCCGCCCGGGCGAACGGCTCGATGTATAGCTGCGGGTTGGTCACCATCAGATGAACATCCAGCAGCGTCTTGGGAAACGCCTGCCGAAGCGAGCGACACAGCGCCGGCCCCATCGTGACGTTTGGAACAAAGTGCCCGTCCATCACATCAAGATGGAGTAAGTCCGCAGGCTCCCCGTATTTTGGCGCCAGCACGCTCATGCACTCCGCCTCCATGCGCGCAAAATCGGCTGAGAGTATGGAAGGGGCGATCAGCGGCGAGGATGTGGGATTGCGAATCAGTTCTCGCATCGCGACAGCTTAGCGGATGTTTGAGTCTGCCCGACGAAGATCGCGTTTCTGTGGGTTTATGATGGTGGTGGAGCTCAGTTTTTTGTTTTCGTTCAGCCTGTCCGGAGTATAATCAGGGTGGAACAAACTGAGCTCTTTGGCGAGAGGACGACAAATGAAGATTCAAGATCGATTGGCGTGCGGTGGCGCTGGCGCGGATGTTGCAGCTTTGCTGCTTCTGTTGATCGCCATGGCGGTGTTTCCGGTGTTTATTGCCGGCTGCGCCGCGGAGCGGGTCGCACAGAAGATGGACGGATCCGCCAGCTCGCCAATTGCGCATATGCCTCCGAACGTCCATCATGTTCAAACTCATGAGGAGATGTTCAGCTCCCGCGAGATTCATGCAGAAGAGGACTTTCGCAAGTTCGACCAACCTGATGAAGCTGCGAACTTCTTCCTGCAGCAACGCCTCGCGCCCGGCGCTTCGGAGCTTCCACTTGAACATCTGGTTGCCGAAGCAAAGAAACTGCGGGAACGACAGGCGCAGCGCGCGGCGCTGCGTGGTGCGTCATCGTCGGGTGATATCGACCAATGGCAAGAGCTTGGGCCGGGCAACATTGGCGGGCGGACGCGCACGATTGTCATCGATCCAACCGCGCCAGACACGATGTACGCAGCGGGTGTGAACGGTGGCATCTGGAAGTCGTTCGACGCCGGGGCGACCTGGACGCCGTTGGATGATTTCCTGCCGAATTTGGCCGTCAGCGCCCTGACAATGGACCCGACGAACACAAACATTCTGTACGCGGGCACTGGAGAAGGTGTATTTCCGGGAACAAGCTCGCCTCGCGGCATGGGCATATTCAAATCGGTGGATGCTGGCGCCACATGGAATCTTCTGGATGGAACGGTGAATGTGACGCCTGCAAACGCTTTCCAGTATGTGCACAAAGTCGTCATTAGTCCGAATGATTCAGATCGAATCTATGCAGGGACGCGCACCGGCGTGTGGCGCAGTCTGGACGGCGGCGTGAGCTGGTCTGTTGTGCTTTCCAACCCGCGTTTCATTGGCGGTTTTCCCAGCACCAATGGATGCGATGTCGGCTGTATTGATCTCGTCCTTCGGAGTGATTCCAACCCGGACATTCTTTTTGCTGCGTTCGGCAGCTTTGAGAATGATGGGCTCTATCGCTCTCTCGATGGCGGCGACACATGGGTCGAGTTTGTCACCGGAACGAACCAGGGCCGGATGTCGCTCGCGATTGCTCCCAGCAATAACGACGTGATTTACATCTCGATGGCGGACAACGGAACGGGTGGCGCCGTCGGGCAACTTGTCAATATTTTTCGTTCAATCGACGGCGGCGACACCTATGAGGGGCGCGTCGACTTCCAAAGCCTGGTGGGGCCGTGGCTCCTGAGCAACCTGGCGCTCGCGACTGGATGCATTCCGGCGCCGGTGTATTCACAGGGCTGGCATGACAACGCGATCGCTGTGGACCCAGTTGATCCTGACAGTGTCTGGGTTGGCGGCATTGATCTTTTCCGCTCCGATGACGGCGGCCAGACGTTTGGCATCACCGGCTATTGGTTCGCAGACCAGACCAGTCTCATCCCCAACGAAAAGTATCTTCACGCGGATCAGCATTTCGTCGTGTTTCACCCTGATTACGACGGCGTCGCCAATCAGACCATGTATGTCGGCGACGATGGCGGTGTGTTTCGGACGCCGAACGCCCGAGCAGCGACGAGTCAGGAGGATTGCCCGCATGTCGGCGCAGGGGCGCTTCCCGCAATCGAATGGATTGACGTCAACAACGGCTACGGCGTAACGCAGTTTTATCACGGCGACAGCGCCAAAGAAACAAGTGCATTCGCAGGCGGCACGCAGGACAACGGGACGAATCAGGTTCTCGCTGTCGGAGCGCCCAACAGTTGGAGTCGGATATTCGGTGGTGACGGCGGCTATGTTGCTATCGATCCATTCAACGCTCAAACAATGTACGTTGAGATTCAGTTTTTCCCCGAGATTCGGAAGTCAATAGATGGAGGCTTGACGTTTACCCTCGCGGTGGACGGCATCACAGACACCGATGGGCTTTTTATTACGCCCTTCGCGATGGATCAGAACGATCCGCAAGTATTGTGGACCGGTGGGCGCCGGCCTTGGCGCACCATGAATGGCGCTGCGTCATGGGAGACTGCGGGGCCTGATTTTCTCGGGGCGGCAACGATCTCTGCCTTCGGAATCTCACCGACCGATGGCAACGACGTCTATCTTGGTTTCAATAATGGGTTTGTCGCGCGGTCGACCAATGCGCTTTCCGCATCGCCTACTTGGACTGTCTCCAGCTCCGGACTGCTTATCGGAGGATGGGTCAGCAGCGTGAATGTCGATCCCGTGAATCCGGAGATCGCCTATTGCACATACTCAAACTTCAATGTGCCGCACGTGTTCCGGACCACGAATGGCGGCGCCACATGGGCTTCGATAGATGGCTTTGGCGCCGGAGCCCTGCCGGATATTCCAGCTCACTGGATTGAGGTTCGTCCGACCAACTCGAATCAGCTGTATCTCGCGACGGAACTGGGCGTATTTGCGTCGGATGACGCCGGCGCGACATGGAACCCCGCGAGTCCGAATCTGCCGACGACGGTTGTGGAGTCGCTTGATTTCAAGGACAACAACACACTGGTTGCCTTCACCCATGGCCGCGGGGCGTTTCTGGCGTCGTTGGCCGGCTGTGTGGGGGATCTCAATGGAGATGGCTTTGTCGGGAGCGCCGATCAGGCCCTTCTCCTGGGTCAATGGGGCGGCAGTTCGGGAACTGGGGATATCAACGGCGATGGAAATGTCGGGAGCGCGGACTTGGCCATGCTGCTCGGTGGTTGGGGCGCCTGCCCATAAAGGGCCTTTTCTGTATGAGATTGGCGGTAGCAAATGGCTGCGTCTTGCGCCTGAGGGCGCCGCTGCGCGTAAGAGCTGGAAGAAAAGGCGCCCTGAGGGAGTTTATTATTCTGGCAATTTCACTGGTTGTGTATGAGGGATCGTGCGGGCTACGATGGACTATCCGCCCGAGCTGTCGACGCTCGATCAGGTACAGAGTGAACAATCGGCCTGCGACCTTGTCCCGAAGACGCGGCCCTCATAGATCGCAAGATCGGAGCGAAATCATGACCCGTTGTTTGACCTCAACGCTTCTTTGTGCCGGCGCCTGTTGTGTCATGGCGCCGACCGCAGCCGCCCAGCCGGAACTTTTTGCCATCGCATCTCAGTTCTTCCGCGCAGGCGAAAACTTTGGAGAGCGGTTCGGGGCAGCGGTTGCATCCGTTGAAGACGTCAACGGCGATGGCGTGCGCGAGCCAGTCGCCGGCGCCTTTTTGCATCAGGAGCCAAACACACGCGGCGGCAAGGTCTACGTCATCAATAGCGCGAATGCAATGAATATCGGAACCTTCCAAACAGGCGATACCTTAGATTCTGAATGGCTCGGTTTTGCGCTCGCCGGCGGTGACGGCCACCGCCTGGCTAGCGGCGCTCCATGCTTTGACGGCCCCAGTCAGGGCACGGGACGGGCGTACATTTATGACGCCTCGATTGGTCAGTCCATATTTACACTCGATCCACCTGCTCCCGCCACATTCGATTACGCCGGCGCTGATGTCGCGATCGTTGATGATGTCACCAATGACGGCATTAAAGACTTCCTGGTCGGCGCTTTCGGAGAACTCGGCGCCGGCGGGCCTGGAAACATCAGCGCCGGGCGCGCACACGCTTACAGCGGAGCCAACGGCTCGCGCATCTGGACATCAACAGGCGAGAACGACGGTGATAAATACGGCAATGCAGTCGCTGTCATCGGAGACATCACCGGCAATGGCTTTCCGGATGTGGCTGTCGGCGCTCCGGACTTTGACGGCGAAGATGGGGCCGTAGGCGCTGGTAAGGTTTATCTTTTTGAAGGCTTCACCTTCTTCCCCATTGACACCATTGCATCAGATGTCGCCGGCGCGGAGTTCGGCTTCACCATTGTCGGGGTTGGCGATATAAATCAAGACAAGACCCCGGACTTTGCAGTGGGCGCCCCCGGCGTTGATGAAGTCATTCTCTATTCCGGCGCCGACCTATCAGTCATTCGCACATTGGCTCCTGGGGCGCCCGGGCGCTTCGGAAGATCAATGGCGCTCGCTGGCGATCTGAACGGCGACGACCTTGAAGAGCTCGCCATCGGCGCCCCCGAGTTTGGAAACAACATCGGGCGTGTTTATGTTTATTCCCCGCGCGCCGGCAGCATTTCTTACCTTGTCAATGGCATTCTCGACGAACAAGGCGAGTTTGGCTACGACATCGAGGGGATCGCTGATTTCAATGGTGATGACCGCCCTGATATTTTCGTCGGCGCTCCCGGAAGCGACTCCAATCGCGGCGTCGCCTATGTCATTGAATCACCATTTCTCACATGCGTCGGGGATGTTGACGGCGATCGCTTCGTTAACGCCGTCGATCTCGCGTTGCTCCTGGGTGAATGGGGCGGCAATGGCGGATTGTCAGATATCAACGGGGACGGCATCGTCAACGGACTGGACCTGCCGCACCTATTGGGCGCATGGGGCGACTGTCCAGGGGTTTGATGAATATTTAGGCGGCAGGAGTGAATAGTCGCCGCCTTAAACCCACAACTAGTCAACTAAGGAGGCCAAGCCGGTCAGGTCGTGGCGCCTCCGTCGTCTTCGCCATCGTCACTGTCCCCGTCATCGGGTTTTTCTTGACCTTCCCCATCGGTTTCAGGCGCAGTGTTGCCCTTCTGTTGATTCGCAACATTGACGAGAGCCCGATACTTCGGCGCCATCGCTGCCGGCTGATCCATGTATTCCAATGCGCCCCATGAGCCAAACCGCCCGGGCTTGCCCACGAAGCTGAACGCCATGAAGTCACTCCCGCCGGCTGCGCGCCAGACTTCGAAGTAACGCAAGTACAAATCTTCCATGCGCGGATGTCGATTGGCCTCGACCAGCCGTTTGGTCGTCCGGTCGTCAACATGCCCGGGCCCGTTGAAAACGACCAAATGTTGTCCGCCTTCATACGCCATCAAATCCAACCCTCGTATATCCGCGACTCCCTTGTGCTCGCGAATCGCTCGCTGGGTTGGCCCGTCAATGTGCTCTTCCATGAGATCAAGAAAATCATCAATGGGAATATCTCGCAGCATCTTCCAATTGCTCCCCAGCCCGTCGAGGGAAAAGTAAGGCGCAATCGCGATCGCATCCGCCTCGCCCGGCCCAACCTCTGACAGAATCTGACGCGTCAGCCCCGGATTCACTGCCTGCGTCCCCACAACCCGCACCAGCCTGTCTGTGCCGCCAAAGACCTCTTCCCAGATCTTGAATATCTCCACGGACCGTCGGCCGATCCACTGCGGATGGCTGAGACCCGCCGCCTGCGCCTGACCATTCGCGTAGGCCGCCTGCTTGAAGATGAAGTTCCACACCTCGTTGGAATACTCAATGTAGATCTTTCGAGCTGGATCAAGCGTATCGCGCACCAGTATCGCAAACTGCCGAATATAGTCGTCCGTCGCAGCGTGGGGCATACAGAACCACGGATCTTTGTCCAGCGTGTTGGAAAGTTCGATCGCGTACTCAATCGCTACGCCCCGATTCGTCCCCTGTGACCGGAACTCTGGCGTAATCCGATCTTCCCAGTGGATGTTGATCGAGTCATTCGTTCGCTGCCAATCCATGAAGCGGAGCGATGCAAACGGGCGCAGTCTGGCAAGGAAAACAGGGTGAAACGTTGTTTTCCCTAACAAATCTTCATACTTCGCGGGCACAATCCGAATATTGCGAACATAATTATTCGCTTCAGATCGAAGAATACGAATCACAAGCCCAGCATCAGAAGGCACAACATTGAACTCAAACCTCGCTGTCCCGGCGCCGTCAGAGGAATGAGTTGTTCGGATCGCGTCGAAGTCCATCAGCACGTCGCCGTCGCCCTCATACAGGCAGACATACCGCCCCGGCTCATAATGCCATCCAAAATCGCGACACATCAGCGCAGACACGACCTGCCCCCGTTTGAGCCCAATCGGATACCCCGCAGCGTCGAGCAGCGGCGGGCCCAGCTCCTGAGGATCTGACAAATCCCAGTCGCGGTCGCCTCCAATCTGAGACATCTTGAAGACATCAAGAAACGTCCACGATTCGCTGAAGTAGCTCACCGCGCCGAGGTTCATCCCCAGCGTAAAACCTTCAGCTTGTTCCGTGTCTTGCTCAGCATTCCCCACCACCGCAGCGGCAGGCCCGCTGAATGGCTCCAACGCAAATAGTGCGAATCCCGCTACAACGACGCTGAGCACAACTGGGGCAAGCAGACGAAGATAGGGCGCGGCTGTGCCGCAGGACGAACTCTTGGCCAGCATCTACGATCCTCTCAACAAGTCGGACTCTCGGACAAATCACGGTCGCCCACTATAACGCCGGCTCGCTTCGCCGATGCCGATAATTGCCTGTCATGACACGCCTTATCGTAAGATCAAGTCGTCGATCTTCTCTAGGTTAACACTCCGGGTCATTTCGACCGTCAACATGGGAAACAGTGACCAAACCACCTCAATCAACTCGCCGGCAACGAGGCGCCGCACACGCTGACACAAAGGCCCTGCCGCTTGATCAGTGCATGTTTTTTGATCAAGCCCGCCTGAGATCCCGTGTACGCGGCCTGAAGCGGGCCATGCTTGCTGAACCGAAACGCAAGCAGATCCTCCACGAAATAGAGCGCGAAGCTCAGCGCTCTCGCGCCCAGCGATCAGCCCGGGCCGCTTCCCTCCCCGATCCATCCTTTGACCCCAACCTTCCCATCACCGCCAGGCTTGATGAAATCGGTCGTGCGATGGACCAGCATCAGGTCGTCGTCGTCAGCGGCGAAACCGGCTCTGGAAAATCAACCCAGCTTCCCAAGTTGTGTCTGCGCATGAAGCGCGGCGTAGGTGGATTGATCGCCCACACTCAGCCCCGGCGCGTCGCCGCCCGCTCCGTCGCTGCCCGCGTCGCACAGGAGCTCAACGTTTCGCTCGGCGATCTCGTCGGCTACAAGATTCGATTCAGCGAACGCGCCTCTGACCGCACGCTTGTCAAAGTCATGACCGACGGCATGCTTCTGGCTGAAACGCAGGGCGACCGCCAACTTCTTCACTACGACACCATCATCATCGACGAAGCGCACGAGCGCAGTCTCAATATCGATTTTCTCCTCGGCTACATCAAACGCCTGCTTCCCAAGCGACCCGAACTCAAGGTCATCATCACATCCGCCACCATCGACACGGAGCGATTCAGCCAGCACTTCGCGTCCAGGGACAGCCTTAATGGGGCGCCGATCATCGAAGTCTCCGGGCGCGGCTACCCCGTCGAGATGCGCTACACACCCCTGACTACGGAGAAGGACATCGAAGATGTCGACATGCTTGCCGGCATTGTCGGCGCGTGCTTCGAGGTCGCCAGTCTGGATCGCCACGGCGACGCCGGCGACACCTTGATCTTCGTTTCCGGCGAGCGCGAGATCCGCGAAGCAGCCAAAGCACTTCGAGAGGAGTTCCTTCCGCACCATCCCACCACGGAAGTACTCCCTCTCTACTCGCGACTCTCCGCGAAAGAGCAGGATCGCGTCTTTGCGCCTCATCGCGGACGCCGGATCGTCATCGCGACCAACGTCGCTGAAACTTCTCTCACTGTTCCCGGCATCCGCTACGTCGTAGACACCGGCCTGGCGCGCATCAGCAGGTACAGCCCGCGCTCGCGCGTCCAGCGCCTTCCCATCGAAGCAATCTCCCGCGCCTCAGCTGACCAACGCGCCGGCAGGTGCGGCCGCACCGGACCCGGTGTTTGCGTTCGGCTCTACTCCGAGCAGGATTACAGGAGCCGATCCGACTTCACACCGCCCGAAGTTCTGCGCACAAATCTCGCCAGCGTCATCCTTCAGATGAAGCTGCTCCACCTCGGCGAGCCGGCTTCCTTCCCATTCGTCGAGCCGCCCGATGGTCGGCTCATTCGTGATGGCTATGAGACGCTTCGTGAGCTTCAGGCGATCGACGATCATGATCAGCTCACCGATCTGGGCCAGCGTCTGGCCCGCCTTCCTGTTGATCCTCGTTTGGGTCGGATCGTCCTCGCTGGACACGAGCATCATTGTGCGCGCGAAGCGATGATTATCTCCGCTGGCATTTCTGTGCAGGATCCCCGCGAGCGCCCCATCGACCGCGCACAAGACGCGGACGCTGCCCGCGAGCGTTTTCGTGATGAACTCTCCGATTTCATGTCCCTGCTCAACCTCTGGCGGTTCTTTCATGAGCAGTCAGAGAAGCTCTCTCGGAGCAAGCTGCGCGCCATGTGCCGGACGAACTTTATTTCACATTCGCGCATGCGTGAGTGGATCGATGTTCATCGCCAGCTCCGCGAATCCGCGATCGAGTTTGGAGTTCGTCTCAACACCCAGCCAGCGGAGTACGAAGCGATTCACAAAGCTGTCCTCGCCGGCCTCATTACCAACGTCGCCAAGCTCGGAGAGCGTCGTGAATACACCGGCTGCAATGGCGCCGGACTGGCGATTCATCCGGGGTCAGGCATCTTTTCCAAGACGCCAAAGTGGATTGTCGCTGCTGAGCTTGTGCGCACAACCAAGCTCTACGCGCGCACAAACGCCAAGGTTCAGCCCCGGTGGATCGAAGAAGTCGGCGCTCACCTCTTGCATCGAAGCTACTCCGAGCCGTTCTGGGATGCGGATTCCGGCCGCGTCGTGGCGCACGAGAAGGTCTCGCTGAGCGGACTTACAATCATCCCCAAGCGCCAAGTGCACTACGGCCCCATCGACCCCGAAACCGCCCGCCGAGTATTTATTCATCACATCCTTGTCGAGGGTGAATACAGCGGGAACGCGGCATTTCATGGGCATAACAACAGTGTTATCGCAGATGTGCGCGCCATGGAGCACAAGCTTCGCTGCGCCGATCTGCTGGCGGAAAATAGCGCCCGTTTTGGCTTTTTCGATGTACGCATTCCTGCGGATATTTATAGCCTCTCCGCCTTCGAGCGCTGGCGCAAGATCGCGGAGCGAGAAGATCCCCGTTTGCTTTTCCTCTCGCGCGAGGATGTGCTCGAGCAGGCGCCGCCTGAAGACATCGCCGGCCGCTTTCCTGACCGGATCGAAGCTCGCGGCGTTCATCTCCCGCTCAGCTATCTCTTTGAACCCGGCGCGGACCATGACGGTGTGACGCTCAGTGTTCCCCTTGAGCAGCTCAATCTCGTCGATCCACAGCAGGGCGATTGGCTCACGCCTGGCGCCCTTGAAGAGCGCATCGAAGCGCTCATTCGCACACTTCCCAAACAAATGCGCAGAAGTCTTGTCCCAGCGAAAGAGTTTGCTCGAAAATGCGCACAGCGCATCAACTTCGGCGACGGGTTTTTCCTCGAGCGCGTCGCGCACGAACTGAGCAGGATGACCGGAGCCACGATTCCGGGGAATAGCTGGCGTCTGGAAGCGCTTCCAGAGCATCTTCGCATGACCTATCGCGTGATGGACTCCCAGGAGCGAGAGATTAGCGCCGGTAAGAGCCTGCCGGAGCTCAAGAGCCAGCTGGCCGGTCGGCTTGACACGGCGCTCGCCCAAATCGATGACGAGCGGTTCAATCGGGAGGGTCTGCGCGTCTGGGATTTTGATGAACTTCCTGAGCGCGTTGAAATTGAAACTCCCACCGGCGCCGTCATCGCATTTCCAACGCTTGTCGATCACGGGGATTCTGTCGCCATTGCGCTTCGCGCCACCCTTGATGAAGCCAATCGTGAGCTACGCCAGGGGCTGCGCAGGCTCTTTGCCATTCATCTGCGAAAGGAAATGAAGCATCGCCCGGAGGATGACCCCGCCTACCGGGCGATCGCGACCCATCTCGCGACGATGAGTTGTGCGCACAAGCCGCAACATCTTCTCACCGACTTTCTGGCTGACCGCATCTTTGCTCTCGATGAGGAGCCGTTCATTCGTTCATGCTCTAGCTTTGAGTCCCGGTTGGATGAAGGCTGGAACCGTATCGGAGCCGTCACGCGCGAAGCATTCGCCCTGCTCACCAGTATTCTTGACGGCAGGCACATTGTCGTGCTCAGCCTCGATGAACTCCGGGCTGACTCCGCGGCCGACTCTCGCCGTGACATTGAACTCCAACTCGCAGGTCTGTTCAGTGATCGGTTTCCAACGGACATTCCTGCGCTGTGGCTGGCTCGCTTTCCTGTTTACTTGCGTGCGATGGCGCTTCGCTTGGAGAAGCTCCTGAATGGCGGCGTTGAGCGCGATTTCGAGCGGATGAATGAGGTGCTGCCCTATTGGAGCGTGCTGCGGCAGCTGGAAGCCCGAGATCGGGCTGTGGTTCATCACCAGCATCTGGAGCTTGCCCGGTGGATGGTCGAGGAGTTGCGAGTTTCGGTTTTTGCTCAGCAACTCGGGACCGCGATGCCCATTTCCCCTCGTCGGGTCGAGGAGCAGCTACGCCGGGTCTGAGCGCTCAGACCATCGTTGGCGGGCGCTGATGCCGCGATTCTGATCGCAGGTCCGAAAAGGGACCGAAAACAGGTTGGCGGTTCACTACGATGCGCTGGTTGACATCCGCCTTCAAGACGGCTTGAATCACCCATTCGCCACATGATTGTGGCCAGGAGCAGCCATGCAGACGCTTGCCTTTATTTCAATGCCCGGCGGTTGGGAGTGGATCATCGTCGGCGTCCTGGGCCTGCTCATCTTTGGGCGCAAGCTTCCGGAAGTGGGCCGCAGCCTCGGCGCCGGGATTGTTGAGTTCAAGAAAGGGCTTCGCGGCTTGCAGGACGATATCGACGACGCCACTGAGCCCAAGTCCAAGACCAAAGACGCTGACACCCGCACGCAGGCGCAGATTGATGAACGCCCAAGCTGGGAGGAAGCTGAGCAGAAGAGCGTCGCGGGTCGCGCGACTGACGCCGGCTCAGCCTGAGTTGCGCTCAAGGCTGAGGGGTGGTGGGCTCTTCCAGTTCAACTGGCAGATCGGGAAGATCGTCAGGCAAGAGATCCTCCAGCACTGAAGCCAGCGAAGGGTCTTCGGAGGTGAGCTCGCGCCATTGCACGACACGCCGAATGCCCGAATGGGGCGATGAGCCGAACTCATACGCGCCCAGGTCAAAGTCCAAATCGCCGTCACCATCGCCATCTGCCGGTCGCAGGTTGCCTTCGATATCCAGAAGCGCAGCGCTCGCGTTGTAGCCGACATCAATCGCGGGAGAGCCTGCGAGCAATGAGAAGTCTCCCGACATCGGATTCGCAAAGAGCGGATCCTGATCGACGATGAGCCCCGTCGCGGTTGACACAGGCGCCACCAGATTTTGTGTGATGTTGTTTACAAGCAAACCCGAGACGGTTCCACCAGTTGGAAAGACGGTCGGCCCAAAGTATGATTGGTCCACAATGTTGTTCGTCATCTCAACGGCTGCGCCCGAGGATGAATAGGCGAAGATTGGGTAATAGCAACCGGTGACTGTGTTATTTGCAATGCGCAGCGTCGAAAAAGCATTCAGCGCAAAGCCATACAGCCCGATGTAGCCGTCAGAACAGATGTTGTTTTCGATGATGATAGTTGATCGCGCTGTGCCCCATGACAGCGCAACGACGCCATACTTCCAGCGCGACATGTAGTTTTGCCCCGCGACCAAGGCTGGCAACTGTCCGTCTTTGAATGGAGTCGAGAGGTAGAGATCGCCCAGCATTGTCATGCGGTTTCGAGTAATGCGGTACTCAGTTTCACCGGCGGTTTGCCACGCGAAGAGAAAAATCGATGCGCCGGCATTTTCGTCGCGAACAAACAGATTGTCATTAATTGTGATGTTGGCACAGTTGAATGCATACACAGCATAAAGAGGCACGGAGACGAATACACATCCATCAATATCAAGCCCGGAGCCGGCCCATGCGAAGACGCCGTATTGCCTTTGGTTCTGGAATGTCAATCCGGTAAGTGACCAGTAGTTGCGCTGCATGAGGTAGACGCCGAAGTTGTCGGCGTCGGCGCCGTCGATGATGACCTGCCCGGGGGCGTCGCCGGTTTTGCCGCCAGCAAAGTCGCCGACAATGCGGTTGGGTGAACCCATGACTCCTGATTGCGCTTGTTCGCCGCCGCCGATCGCACGGCCGATGTTGATCTCTTCGGTGTAGAGCCCGGGGCCGACGTAGATCGTGTGTCCGGGGCCGTCGCAACTATTGACAGCGCGTTGGATCGTCCGGAACGCTGTCTCCGGTGTCAGCCCGTCGTCGGCGTCGCTACCGGTTGTGCGCACATAGAAGATTGGATCTGCCTGCCCGAACGCGCTGGGCGCGAGTGAGAGAGCGATCGCGATCATGACGAGACAACGAATAGCGCGCGTGGGCATCGCGGGCTCCTCTAATAGAGTGGCATGGGTCCTCACCTTCTATCGGCCTGCGGGGGGCGCCGCTGGCTGCAGCTCGTTGCGCGAACTTGGCCTTTCAGGTCGGGCGACCGGCTCAATCCTCATCTGGCGCGTCAAAGTTGGGAAAAAATGCGAAAGATCAAGGCCGGGCGAAGAGGGGAAGCTGGCGAGGAGGGGGGGCTGGCGCTGGTTTTCGCTCTGTCAGTTGCACCGGGAGCCAGGTTGTCGCCTTCTGCTGCGATGAGATCGTCAGCTGATAGGAGCGGCCGGCATGGAATCTCGCTGCGACTCGTGGATCATTGCATTCCTGCGAAAGATGGAGCAACACGAGCCGATCGCGCGGGTTGATGAGCCTGGCTGCTTCGGCGCACTGCTGGTTGGAAAGGTGGCCGTATCCGCCCATGACACGCTGTTTCAAAAACGCCGGCCGGGCTGACGCCGCCTGCATCGTTGGGCAATAGTTCGACTCCAGCGCCAGCACGTCAACATTGCTGAGGCTGTCGATGAGTTCGGCTTCTGCCCCTCCCAGGTCCGTTGCGAATCCCAGTGAAGCGCCTGCGGAATGAGGCAGGTCGATGCGCAGCGCGATGACGCCGCTTTGATCATGGGGAGCGACGGTTGGGGTCACATCCAGCGCCGATCCGACGCGGAAGGGGCGGTCGTAGATGGTGAGTTGTCGGCGCAGAACGCCGAGTCTCCGGGCGTGCTCAGCGTGCATCTCATGCACGAAGATCGGCGCCGCGCCTGGGAGCGCCTGGGGCCAACCCCGGTAAAAGTGGTCTGTGTCGAGGTGAGTCAGAAAGACGCCGCGCAGCTTGTCCTGGTCGATGCCCATGTTCTGGAAGTCATTGCGAATCCGTCGCGGCGACAACCCGAGGTCGATCAGATAAAAATATTCCGACCCCGATCGGCGAACCCGCAGGACGGAGGCATTCCCGCGAGAGCCCGACGCGAGCACGCAAAATGAAACTTCAGTTTCAGAAGGGGCGGGCCCGACACTTTTCGGTGAAACCCGGCGGGCGTGCTTATCTGGGCCGGAGGCGCGATTCGGAGGAGGCATCGGTCAAAAGTACCGCCCCGGGCTGCTGCGGTCGAGTCAGGGGGCCGATGGTCATCGTGTGTGGTTGAATCATTTCACTTTTATAAGCTTCGGTGGAAATGCGCAACGTTGAGTTTAAGGCTGAGCTTCGGGACCGCGACCTGGCTGTCGCTGCGTGCAGGAGGCTTGGCGCCGTCCGAATCGGGGCGCTCAAGCAGACGGACACCTACTTCAACGTCGCTGATGGGAAGCTCAAACGACGCGAGACAGCCGGCGAGGAGACGGAGTGGATCCTCTACCACCGTCCTGACAAAGCCGGCGTCAGGATCAGTGATTTCACTCTTTACTCCGATGCTGAAGCGCTCGCTCGCTATGGCGAACGCCCCCTGCCTGTCTGGATTATCGTTCGCAAGACTCGCGATCTTTGGATGCGCGGCGGGGTGCGCATTCATCTTGATGATGTCGAAACGCTTGGCGAGTACTTTGAGCTCGAAGCGCTTTTGAGTTCTCGTCAAAATGCCGCGCGGGCCCAGGAGGAAGTTGCATCGCTGCGGGCGCAATTCCAGCCCGTGCTCGGTGAAACCATCTCCTGCGGGTATAGCGACCTCATCGCATCTGCGATTACCGACGAAGGTTGAAGGGTGGCTGGGCTAACCCGTGACCTTCAGGCCGCGCGCTTTCAGGGAGCGTTGCCGGAATATCAGGGCCATCATTGCGAAGCCGCCGAGGAGGCCGAAGCCGGCCATGATCACATACCAGTAGAAGTAGCCGTGCTCCTCCTGCGTGGCAGCAAGGACTTTACCTGTGATCATTATGGATATCGCAGCGCCGTAGTATTGGAACGAGTCGATTAAGCCGGCGGCGAAGCCGGCCATCTTTTTCCCGCCGATATCCATCGGCGCCGCAGCGCCGACGAGCGAATGGGTCGAGTTCACCGTCATCGAGATCAAAACGAGGATGATGCAGCCGGTCCAGATGCCGGCCGTCGTCGGCCCGACCCATCCCCTGGTGAGGATGACAGCGGCGCCCGCGATGACCAGCGCCTCGAAGAAGTAGAGGAACATCGCGATCGGAGCGCGTTTACCGGCGGCGAACTTGTCTGACGCGATGCCGGACATGAGCGATCCCAGGAACGCGACGAACGGCATGAGCACGAGCGTCCACATGGCGATTCTCGGAACATCGTTCGCCATGTCGAAGCCGAGTTGATCCTCGAAGAACAGGATCGACAACTGGTCGACACTGTGCCGCACACCGCCGGTGCACGCGTACGCCAGCGCGTAGAACCACACGAGCGGGTGAGTGAGAATTGTCTTGAGCGATTTGCTCAGCGGGACGGTGACCCCTTCGGAGTCATCAATCTCATCGACGACGACATCCTGCGCGAATCCAGCCTGCTCAGGCTCATCTTTCACCGCGAAGACCATGAAGACTGCTGCCGCCGCGGTGAAAAGTGGGGGAATCTGAAAGAGGGCGCGCCACTCGCCTTGCTTGGCCAGGGTAATTCCAAAGACAACGATGCCAGCAGTCAACATATGCGGGCCGAGGTTGCTGATCGCCATCTGTCCAAGCTGGATCATCCCGCCGAAGATGCCGGCGAAGACGCCTCGCTCGGTCCGGTGGAACCACGCGGCGTTGATCTTGACCATGCCCGGCGCCCCGAAGGACTGGAAGTAGCCGTTGAGCAAGGAGAGCAGCGCGAAGGTGGTGAACGTGCTGACCAGTGGGGAGAAACCAAGAATGAGGTTGATCGTGATGGTGCCGACGGCGCCGATCAGCATGATTCGCTTGCCGCCCGCCCGGTCAGCGAGCAGGCCGTTAATCAACTGACCCGTGCCATAGGCGAGGGCCCAGATGGCGAGGAGCTTCGTGATCTTCTCGGTGTCGAAGTCGAACTCGTTTCTGAGTCCGGGCGTGGCGAAGCGGAAGTTGTACCGGCACATGTAGTACGACGCGTACATCAGCCCGAGGGAGCCCCAGTTCAGGCCGCGACGGCGCCGAAAGCCTGGTGGGTGATGGATAATGAACTGTCGTTTTGAATCACTCATTCTGAGCTTGTTCCATGCCCGGCGACGTCATCTTTCGGAGTTCTCATATGAAGCCTAGCCAATTCGATGGACTGGCGGCAGGCTACACGATCAGCCGGGGTGACGTGGGGATCGCGGGCCGATCATGCGGCCTGCTACGCGAAATCAAGATCTTCAATATTGCCTCCCACGGCGGAAGCGATATTTGCGAGGTGGGCGGCGACACGCTTGTAGTGGCGCGCCAGGAGTGAATACGCCACGGCCTCGTGTGTGCTGATGCTCGCGACATCGAGCAGCAGTTGCTCGGTGATCATGTCGCACTTGGTCCGGATTTTACCCGCGGCCTGCTTCGCATTCCCGGCTTTCTTCGAGTCGGAATCCTTGAAGGCGGCTTTGACCAGTCGGAACACTTCTTCAGTGTCGGCTCGGATATCTTCGAGCGGCTCGTGATAGCGCGGGACGTTGAACTTCTCACGATAGAACTCACCGACCTCGAATACATTCTTGCAATAATCGCCGATGCGCTCAGCGTCCTTGGCGATGCTCATCAGGGCCATCGAAGCTGCGACGTCCATACCCGGATTGATTGTCAGGTGGCTGATGATTTTCCGCCTGATCGATCGGATCAGACGGTTGATGGATTGATCCGTGGTGTAGATTTCTTCTTTTGCTTCCGACGCCGGCGTTTCATGTCGTAGAACTTCATTGGCCCGCTTGAACATCCACTCAGCGTGATCGATCATCTGCGAGAACTCGGAAAAAGCGTCATCCAATATATCGCTGCCCATCAGAGCTGAGAAAATTTGCTTGAACATGAATCGTTTTCCTGGTTCGCGGCGATTAACGAGTGAAAATTTCGGTGATGACCAATCCGATGATGGGGATGACAACGAACATAGTCAGAAGGAACAAGAAGGCGTAGCGTTTGGAACGGGCAGCGATGTTGCCACACTCACGGGCTAAAGAGAGAGGCACAACGCGCAGCGGGTACCAGACAGCCGTTCCAATCAGATTGAAAGCAACGTGAGCGATCGCAACGGTCACCGCTGCCGGGACTGGATTGGCGGTAGCTGCGAGGACTCCCGTGACGGTCGTCCCGAGGTTGGCGCCCAGCGTGTAGGGGAACACGCGCTTGAGCTTCACCGCGCCCGCGCCAGCCAGCGGGACAATGAGGCTCGTCGTCACGGAGCTCGACTGAACAAGCACGGTGGTGATGACGCCAACACAATACGCGACAGCGTCATTGCGAAAGAAGAACGTGCGGAAGAGACCCTCGATTCTGCTCAGCAGCGCGCCCTTGAGATTCTTCACGAGGAACATCAGTGAGACGAAGAGCAGCACAAGCCCGATGACCGCGATAACAATGCCTCCGGCGACCGGGTTGTTGGTAAAGAGGTTGCCGAACCACTTGAAGACCCACACGATCGGATGAGTCAGCCATTTAATCGGATTGAAAGGCTTGCCGATCTCGCTGGCGGATAGAAAGCCGGCGCCCCACTCCGAGCCTCGCATGAGCCAGCCCTTGCCGGATGAGTGCATGGCTCCCGAAACCCACTCAATCGGGAACAGCACGCCGACGGTCAGCCAGTTGAACATGTCATGCACGAGCGCCGCGGAGAACGCCCTGCGAAACTGCCGGCGGATCCGCACCTGCCCGAGCGCGACGATCGTGTTCGTGACCGATGTGCCGATGTTGGCGCCCATAATCGCGAAGACCGCGGTCTCCACATCCATCAGGTCCGACGCGGTGAGCGTGATGATCAGCGCAGTCGTGAACGATGAGCTCTGGACAACCGCGGTGACGAGAATCGATCCCATCAGGGCGACGAACGGGTTGTCACCGTGCGCGAGCAGGCGCTCGAGCCAGTCGCTGTTCTTCCCGACTGTCTTGAGCCCGGACCCGATCACATTGATCGCGGAGAGAAACATGTACAGCGAGAGCCCCGCCGCAATGCCATGCACCCAGCCCGGTCTGTCCGCATGGCGCCCGTGCTTGAGTCGCTCAACCACATTCGTGGAATCGTTGGAAGCCGTCTCGTCGTGGGCCCGGGGTGGACTGTCAGGCATGATCAGTGAGCCTTGCAGCGAGCTGCCACCTTGATCTCGATTTCCGAGTGATGGAAGACGGGATGAGATCGTCAGTCATAGCATTCACGATTGTTGGGGTTGGCGCCGAGTCTCCGATCACTACGAAGTGGCCCGCACGCTTCTCGGATGGTTCGGGCCGGATGATACCTTCCGGCAGGACAGAGCGGGGGTGCTTGATGAGCCGGGTTCGATGAGGGAAAGATGTCGAGTCGTCGCGACTACACTGGGGCGGCAGGTAGGCTTTCGGACACGCCGCCGATCTTTGCATGTCCTGACGCGAACCTCACAGACGACGCGAGCAGGGCGATCACATTCGTGGTGTCATGGGTTTTCGGGCCAGCCGCTGCCCCCACATTTCGCCTCAGCGAAAGGAATCGATCATGGAATGTGCTTTTTGGCCTGAAAAGGATGTTTGGGAGCCTTCAGTTCGGAGCGAAGTCTTGTTTGGGAGGCGTCTGGCGACTATCCTGTATCAATTGGGAAGATATGGTTGAATAAGGGACGGCTCAGGACCGTGCACCTTGTTCTTGTGTTGTCTCTCATTCTGAGCGAGTGTTCTGCATGAACGAAATGCCGAAGATGCAATCCCTCCTCGACGCCGAGCCGGATGGTGGCGACATCGCATCCTCTGGTCATAGCTCCAAAGGCTCCAAGCGTCCCTTCAAGGAGACACCCCTCGCGCAGGGGTTGGTTGTTCTCTTCTTTCTCGTCGCGGTGGGCTTTGGAGTCTGGGGCGCCTTGCGCGGGCTTGGGGGCACAGGCGATGTCTATCCAAGAATCAGAATCATGAACTCGAACACTGGTGAGCTTGCCTGGCATCGACTTGACCAACAAAACACACTACTGCCTGAAGGGTTCCATCTGGTCGAGTATTGCTTTGAGAAGCAGTGCGGGCCCGATGGCGGCACGCCGGTCGTATTGAACACATATCTGCACATTCCAGAGATGACGTATTGCCCCAAGTGCGGATCGGAAGTGTACTCGCACAATCCGCGCCCGCCGCAATACGAAGCGACGAAACCGAAAGATCAACTGTAAGAGTATTTCCATGCAGGCTTCCGGACGCCTGCTGACTAGGAGCGAGCACGATGGCAATGAAGATGGGGTCAAGACGCAGGACGCAGTCAAGACAAATGGTTCACGGCTTTACGCTTGTGGAGCTCCTTGTGGTGATTTCAATCATCGCGCTTTTGCTCGGCTTCCTCCTGCCAGCCCTTGGCAGTGTGCGGGAGTCGGCCCGCGGCATTGTCTGTGGAGCGAACATCAAGCAGTTTCTCACGGCGATGCAGACCTATGAGGCTGAGAACAAGGGCGAGCTGATCGGTTCACCAGGATCATCCGGTAAAAAACTTCTTAACGACCCGCGAGCGATGACTATGCCGGCCCTTGAGGTCAACGGTGACGCCTCACAGCCCTTTGACTGGGCCGGTCCAATGGCTTTCGGGTACATGGGCGACAATCCCAATGCCCCGCGCGAGAGAGATGAGCGATTTGCGCTCACCTCTGGCGGAGGCATCGGCGGAACTGCACGTGACGCGAGCGGCTCATATGGTGTTTTTGCGTGCCCTACAAATAGTCAGATTTCCGTGCCATTTGACGGAGCGACCCAGCCCAACGGCGTGAGTGGGACTGCTTTTCAGCCGCAGTTGTCGACAAGTTATACGACTTCGCGCGATATTCTCTGGTTTAGCGGGCCGCAGGACAACGCCTTCGTCCCAAGTTGGGCAACAAATGATGATCAATTCTGGGGCAATGACGAAGCTGGCACCTGTTGGATGGGTGGCGGCGTTGCTAATGACGTGACACTGCCCGGCGGCGCCAAAGGCGAGGGTTATCGAGCGCGAATCGATCGTGTCGGAACCTCTCTTTCGTCCAAAGTGTTCATCGCTGATGGAACACGTTTCCAGCAAGCCGGCTTGAGTTTTATCGATCATGATGTCCAGGGGACAGGGGCCTTCGGCGGCGCCTTCTCTGATCCAGGACCTTGGAATGTTGGGTTTAGTCGTGCCTATCCATTTGGTAGAAATAACGCCGGCCAAGACATGAGTAAGAACAGCTTCCGTCATGGCGGGCGTGAAGTTGAAAAGGGTAATGTCGGCTGGTTCGATGGTCATGTGACAACCGAATCACTTGACGACATGAGGCGTCCGGAGTTTTTCCTCCCCACCGCGTCCCGCGTGTCAAAGGACGCAATATGGGATGTGATCTTGGAGGAATATGAAGTGAGCGGGGGGCGTTTTGGTTTCGGTGGTGAAGTGACGGTTGATTGAACAATACGGTGCGAGTGTTTGCTAGAAAATAGAGAAATGAAAATGTGAATCCTGCGGTGAGCAGCGTTTGTGTATTGGTCTTGTGAAGGCCCGAACGTTTCGATGCGGGAGTTTGAAGAGTTTGTGTGTGAGGAACTAGAGAGAGATTTGGCGCCGGCGAAAGTCGGCCCTGGAGGAGCAATCGAAAATGATGAAGAGAAATGGAATCGCCCTGCTTATCGCAGCGGCAGGCTGTGCAGCGCCCGCATTGGCGCAGGACAGTGTTTCGTCCCTCGGGACCGGCCTTCCCGGCGATGGCCTTGATCCGTGGGATACTAATCAACAGTGCGTGAGCTATGTGGTCGATCTTTCGCCGATCGTCTCAAGCAAGGGCGCCAACTTTCAGATGGGCCCGATCATCAAGACGAGCAAGGCAGGCTCAGCGTTCTTTACGAGCCTGACCAGCGCTCAGGCGATGAGCGCGGACATGCTCTTGAACGTTCCCTACGCCTCAGCTTCATACGATGAGTGGGTCGCGAAGGGTCAGGGCGTGCATCCTACGAACAACGCAGCGCCCGGCCCCCCCAACGTGCCAGCGGGCATGGCCAATCAGCTCGCCTGCTCCGTTTCGGAGTTCGCGACGAATGACGCCGCTGCGAATGTCACCAACATCATCACCGGCATCATCAACTGGGACGCTGCCGACCCGAGCAAACTGTTCGTGACGCGCATTATGTCTGCTCACAACAGCTTGGGCATCAACAGCACCGCCAACTCCGCTTCATTCGGCAGCGGAGGTGTGGATGCGGACGGCAACACGATGTTCCGCGCTGACGACTTCGGCGTCGTGCCGGGCGGCGTTAACGGGAATAACTATTTCCGCGTGGACGCCCTCGGGCGTGACTGCACCGCGCTCAACCAGATATTGGGGACCGGCGGCAGCGACTCTGCTGCGACGGACCATCTGGTGAACAACTCCGGGACAACGTGGAACACACCGACGACCATTCCCGAGAGTATCGCGGGCCGTCCCGTTGGTGTCGGCACGAACTTCAACGGCAACTATGGGTATGAAGCTGCTGCTCTGGCGGTCTTCACGGAAGTCGCCACCCATCGCGGGACGGCGCCTGAACATCGCGGCAACTCCTCATTCAGCCCGGCTGTCTTCTTCCCGGGAAGCATTGGCACGATGGGCACTCTGGCTCGCTCTGTCGTCGGCGCACTGAACAATCAGCTCGCTGTCTGGGGTGTGGATGCGAACGGCAATGTTGTCGGAAATCAGTTGGTTACGCTCCCCATCCTGGGCCTTGATGATGCCAAGGAGCCGATGGTCAATGGGTTCAGCGGCCCGTTGGACTTCAATAACGACCACGGTCAGGTCTCTTTCCGCGGCGGCAACGGCCACACTGGCATCGGGCTTGATCAATCAGGCAATCTTATTGTCGCAGCTCAGTTTACTGACTCGACCGGCGCGTTCTTCGGAGGTGACGGTCGCGATGATCCGTGCAACGGCATCGCTGTGGCGCGCGTCGCTTCACCCGGGGCAGGTGAAGCATGGTCGCTCGCTGCCTGGATTGATTGCGACGCGGCGTTGGCCGTTCCCAACGGCAAGTCGATCTGTGATGACACAGGCGCCGCGGTTGGCGAGCTGGCGCTCCTCGCGGAAGTCACCGGCGGCGCCCCGCTCGGGCCGTCTCTCACATGCCCATCCGTCGACTCTGTTGGCAACATCTGGTTCCTTGCAGCGGTTCAGCTTTACAACGGCGCCGGCGATGACGACACCACCGGCGAGGGAGACGATCGTTTCACCACCGGCCTGATTCGCGCCATCTATAGCCCCGCTACCTTCACCTACAACCTTGAGCTTGTCCTCACCAACGGCATGGTCGTTGACGGTCAGAACTCCGCCAATCAGTACCAGCTCCAGTTTCTCGCGATCGCGAATGCCGGCGGGTCCGTCAGTTCAGGCACGTTCTTCTCAGGCAACATGACCAAGGGCGCCGCCAACGGTGTCGATCCTTCGACGCTCTCAACGGGCGACGCCGCCACCATGGGTGGTCTGGTCATCGCGGCGACGATCGTCTACGACGTCGACAAAGATACGGATTTCGAAGATCCGACGGCCGGGATGGGTAATCCCGCAAGCGTAGATGAGTCCTACAACGTGCTGCTCTTCGTTGGCGCTGGCGCTCCGGCGGCTCCGCCTTGCCCGTGGGATCTCAACGGCGATGGCGTTGTCGGCGCGACCGACCTCGCCTTCCTGGGCGGCTCCTGGGGCAACCCGGGTTGCATGGGCATGCTGCCTTGCCCGGCGGACTTTGATGGCAACGGCTCGGTCGGTTCGACTGACCAGGCTCAGCTGCTCGGCGCCTGGGGCCCATGCCCGTAATGCGTGTGCTTCGGTGATGGGCCTTTTCATCATCTGAGCACTCCAGCTTGTGATTTCACAGCCCCTGGTGGATATCTGCCAGGGGCTGTTTGCGTTATCGGCGGAAAGTTTTTGTGGGCTGGCGCGCTGTCTCGTGATACGATGAGGAGAGCCTGTTCTGGATTGGCGCCTTGGCGAGAGGCATTTGTCTCGGAACACGGCTGAATTGAGAGAGCCTTGTTTTCTCGTTTTCTAAGGATTTGGCATGATGAAGCATGTGATATGCGCCGCGATTTTCTGCGCGGCGACGGCGTCGATCGCAATGGGCCAGTGGGATCCCGCCAACGGGCAGTGGGGCAAGACCGCGGCGACAGACTTTCGCGTGATGACCTGGAACATCCTCGATGGCGTTTGCCGCACCAACGACAAGCTCGAGGGCAACAACAACTGGACAGCCCTCGCCCGAATTGTCGCCGCGATGAAGCCGGACGTGCTCATCCTTCAAGAAACCGGAGACAACACCGGCAACGGCACAGGCAGCGGCGTCGATAGCGTCTCCCAGCTTGAACAGACCTTCGATCTGTTCCTCCACGGCGGGAACGACCAGTTTAATGGCAACACACCGGTCACAAGCTGGGTTCAGAAGTACGCCCCCGCCTTTGATATGCCCCACGTCTTCGTCAGTTCGCAATCAGACAGCTTCAATAGGAATGTCATCCTCAGCCGCTTCCCGTTTAGTGATCTGAACGGCGACAACAAATCACTGCTCAGCGACATCTTCGCCTTGGCTGCTGACGAATACGCCCCAGGTGGCAACGGCGGCATCCGCGGCTTTATGTTTGCAGAGATCAACCTTCCTGAAGCTGACTACGCCGGCGACATCGTTGTGGGAAATGCCCACCTCAAAGCCGGAGGCAGCGGCGGCGATCTCGCGCAGCGCCTCACAGCTTCCCAGAACGTCGCCTACTTCATTGACTACTTCTATAACGGCGCCGGCACCGGGACCGTTGATCCGAACAGCAAAATTATTGACATCCCCGCTGCCACTTCGATTCTTGATTCCGACACCCCCATCATAATCGGCGGCGACTGGAACGAGGATGAAGGATCCAACGGCCGCAAGGGACCAGCCGAGTGGCTCACGCGGGCCGAGTTCACCGGCGGTAGTGACGGCACGGATCGCGATCTCACAGACTCTACCTTTGACGCCGCCGCAGAACCTTTCAGCGGCAGTCAGGACACGCGGTTCTCCAGCAAGCTCGATTACATTGCCTGGCAGGATTCCATAGCCACCGAGCGCCGCTCATTCATCTTTGACGCCGCCGAAGCAGGCGCCGGCCCCGCGATGCCGCCGGAAGTTGCAGGAATGCAGTTTGGCGGCATCTTCGCCAACACCGTCGCCTCTGATCACCTTCCTGTCATCTCTGACTTCATCCTCCCCGGCGGACTCGGCTTCCCCGATTGCAACAACAACGGTGTCGATGACGCCGACGACATCGCGATGGGAACCGACCCCGATTGCGATGGCAACGGCATTCCCGACTCCTGCGATATCGCCGCCGGAACATTCCCCGATTGCAACGGGAACGGCGTCCCGGACCTCTGCGATATCTCCTCAGGCACAAGTCCTGACACCAATGGCAACGGCGTGCCCGATGAGTGCGATCCACCGCCACCCTGCCCATGGGATTTTAATGACGACAACTTCGTCAGCTCGCCTGATCTTGCTCAGGTGCTTGGGTCATGGGGACCGAACCCAGGCGCTGTGGCTGACTTCGACGGTGACGACAATGTCGGATCAAGCGATATGGCGATCCTTCTCGGCGCCTGGGGACCGTGCCCGAGCTAACTCATAGGTTGGCGCAGTAGATTAGATTGAATGTGTCTTAGCAGAGTTCCGCGTTCTTCGGAATGCAACTGCGTCTACCGCGTTTCACCATCATCATCGACGGCGCCGGAAGTATTGCCTTCCTGCACGGTCTCAAGTTGTTCGCCAGCGCGCTCGAGCTCATTTCGCTCAGCTTCATCGAGCTCATCTTGCACAAGATCAGCGCTTTCTGCGATCTGCTCGGCGACTTCAGCCGGCGATTGATCCGCCAGCTTTGCCTCATTCGAATCGTTCAGCGCGCCAGGCTCTGGAAGCTTCGCAGTTTCGATGTCCGATTCGACAACGGTTTGCGCCTTTCGATCAATTTCGTCTGTCTCTACACGATCAGCAAATACTCCCGAGCCCGCCGCCACCGCCGGAGGAATTTCTCCGGTGCGCTGGAGCATTGTCTCTGGCGGTTCGGCTATGTCGATAAATGACTCGATGGTGTTGCTGAGCACGGGATCGCTCACATTCACACCTGGAGTCTGCTCAACCGGCTCCGCATCCTGAGATCGTGTGATCACAACCACAGCCACCATGCCAATCACAGCAACCGCGCCAATCGAGATAGCTAGAACCCGACCTTGTCCCTTGGACATGTTTCGCCCCTTCGCAAGAGTGCCCAATCAGCATACCACAAGCTTCATGTCCGTCATCACCCAGTCGGCATGAACTTGCCAGATGTCTTAAACAAACTCACGTCCGGTAAAGACCTTGTTCTCGATACTGACGTCTCACTGGGTAGCAAGTTGGCATCGCTATGTTCGCAAATCGTTTGCATAATGCCCAGAGCTTACCCCTGCTCGTCTTCATGGAGCTGCTCTTCAACCGCACGTTCGGGCGCTCACTGTGCCGGACACCCTCAGTCGCCATGGACAGTTTCCATCCATTGCCCTCCGACGCACACACCGGCGATCGCCTCCCGTCCTGCCCCAAACAGAAAAGCGTCAAGCAGCGTCTCCGGCGTCCATCCCACCAGCGCCTGCGACTCAAGATCAACAACCGCAAAGTCAGCCCAACACCCGGGAGTGATCGCCCCGGCCGCCACTCCCAGTGACCGCGCGCCAGCTTCTGTGCCAAATCCCAGCAGCCGCATCCCGCATGCGCCCGCTTCATCCAGAATAACGCCTCGCCGCTCCTCAGTGAGACGCTGCACATACTCCAGCATTCGCAGCTCTTCAGCCATGCACAGTCGGGAGTTGGAATCCGTGCCGATGCAAATGTGAGCGTCATCGGCCAGCATTCCCGGAACATCCGCGACACCATCACCCAGATTCGCCTCCGTTACCGGGCACAGGCAGACATTGGCGCCCCGCCCAATAAAGAGTTCCATATCCAAAGGGTCCGTGTGTGTGCAATGCACCGCTGTGAAACGCTCATCAATCTCAAGCCTGTCGAGCAATATTGACATCGGCGGTTGCCCGTACAGTTCCACGCAATCTTCAATCTCGCGTCGCTGCTCCTCCACATGTATATGAAAGACCACGCCCCGCGCCCGCGATTCCGCGTGCAACTCCGCGATGTCCGCCATCGTCGCCGCCCGGATGCTGTGCGCCACGGCTCCGATCGTTTGTGTGCTGGAATCAAGCATCGCAGCGACGCGATCAAACTGCTTCCAATATTCACTCGGTGAAGACGTCGCAAACTGCTTTTGCGCCGCGTCAAGCGGCTGTCCGATCCCGCCCGTGTTGTAATACACCAACAGCAGCGCCAGGCGAATGCCGGAGTCGCTCGCCGCGCGAACAACCGCTTCATCCAAAGAAAAATCACCGCATCCCGGCGCATGTCGCACATAGTGAAACTCACCAACACAGGTTATTCCAGCAGCCAGCATTTCCCGAAACGCAAGCAGTGAAAGCTCATAGATCCGATCCGCGTCAAGCGTCTGCACCAGTGAATACATCTCCTCGCGCCAACTCCAGAATGTGCCAGATGAGGCGCCAAACCGCTCAGTCTTTCCTCGCAGCCCGCGCTGAAAAGCATGGCTGTGCGCATTGACAAACCCCGGCGTCAGAGCTCGCCCCTGAAGCCTGTGGGTCGTTGGTTTCTTCAACTCTCCAACTGCGACAATGCGCCCCGAATCATCAACTTCAATCTGCACGCCTGACGCCATCGCGCCGTCAACCCAGGTGAAATCCGCCTCGATAATCTGGGCATCGCTCATGTGACAGTCTCCGTTGATGAAACCCCACATCGCGCGTATAGAAGTCGGCGCAACAAATCACCCCCGCGGCGCCACTCTGTTTCCGAAATCCATTCATTCGCCTGATGAGCCCTCTCAATATTCCCAGGCCCCCACAAGACGCATTCACAACCCAGCCGCTGAAGATGTCCCGCATCTGAAGCAAAGCTCACCGCATGTGCATCCTGCGTCCCCATCAATCGCATCAGTGATTGGCACACGTTCGTAGATGCTTCACTCAAGAGCGGCGGATTCGAGTTGATCACTTCAACGGTCACATCAATGTTCTTTTCTCCAGGACTGTGCGCCCTAAGGACTACATCACGAACGCGCCCCACCAACTCGTCCACATTCATCCCAGGCAGCGGCCGTACCCCAATTTCAACCACACACTCTGCAGGAATAACGTTGAGCGCTCCGCCTCCGGCAATCCTGCCAATATTCAGCGTGACAAACGGCGTCTCTTGAAAATGATCGCTCGTCGCGCAACGCTCAGTCGCAAGCTGATCGCCCAGTTGATTGAGCGCACAGATGATCGGCCCCGCTGGCTCGATCGCGCTCGCTCCCAGATGCGGATACCCCGAATGCGCCGCTTGCCCCGCCAAACGCACGCGCATCTTGAGATGCCCCTTGTGCATGCGCACGATCCGCAGCGATGTCGGCTCGCCCACGATCGCATCTTGTGGCAGGCAATCAGTCTCAGTGAATGTCTCCGCGAGTTGGCCCGCGCCAATCGAACCCCTCTCCTCGCCATACGTAAGCACAATTGCGACCGGTTTCACCAGCCCATTCGCATGCGCTTCAATCGCAGCGTTGCACGCCAGAGCCACAAATCCTTTCATATCGCACACCCCCCGCGCGACCAGCTTTTCCTTATCCCGGCCAAGCTCAAACGGGCTGCTTTTCCAGCCGGCCTCATCCGCAGGCACGACATCAAGATGCGCGCTCAGCGTCAGCCCCTCGCGCGAGTTCCCCCGTCTGTCTTCCTGCTCTCCGAAGATCGCGACGACATTGACAAACTCCCCGTCTTCGGAAGTGTTTTCAATAATCCTCCCGCCGCCCCGCGCCAGATACTCCGCAAGAAAGCCTGCAATACCGCGATTGCTCTCGTGCGTCACGGAAGCAAACGCGACAAGTCGCTCAAGAAGTTCGATATCGGGCAGCAGCGTCGGCACAGCGCCCGTATTCTAACGGCGTTCATACAACGAGTTGGAGGATGGATCGTGGCACAGCAAAACCTGCATCGTTCAGCAGTCTCGAACCGCCTCGCGCCGTTCGGGTCAACCATCTTCTCCACGATGACACGGCTCGCTCACGAGCACGGCGCGGTTAATCTGTCACAGGGTTTTCCCGACGAGGATGGCCCCGCTCTCGCGATCGAAGCGGTACATCGCGCACTGTGCAACAACCACAACCAATACGCCCGCTCATTTGGCGAGCCTGTTCTTAACGAAGCCATCGCCGCCCACTGGTCTCGATACGGCGCCAATGCCGACCCAACCAGTGAAATCACCGTCACCAGCGGTTGTACCGAAGCGATCGCCGCCACCATGCTCGGTCTTATCAATCCCGGTGACGAAGTCATCCTCTTCGAGCCCTATTACGACAGCTACCGCGCCACCATCGCGATGGCAGGGGGGACGCCGCGATTTGTCACGCTCCGCGAGCCGAACGGAGACGAGAATAATGCCAGCCCGACCGCACGACCATACACCTTCAATAAATCCGACCTGCGAGCAGCCTTCACCAGTCGCACCCGCGCCATCATGGTGAATACGCCGCACAACCCGACGGGCAAAGTCTTCACGCGTGAAGAGCTGGCGCTAATTGCCTCCCTCTGCCAACAGCACAATGTCATCGCGATCACCGATGAGGTCTATGAGCGCCTTCTTTACGACGATTCCTCTCGCCCGCATGTTCCCCTCGCAACGCTCCCCGGCATGCGCGAAAGAACAATTACGCTCTCAAGTCTCGGCAAGACTTTTAGCTTCACTGGCTGGAAAATCGGATGGGCTATCGCCCCGCCTGAGCTTACAGCAGCCGTACGCGCTGCCCATCAGTTCCTCACTTTCGCCACCGCCACCCCGCTCCAATACGGCGCCGCGGCATTGCTCTCTCAAGGTGAGGAGTTCGTCAAGTCCATGGTGTTGGAGCTGCGCAGCAAACGCGATCTTCTCGCCGGGGCGCTCGCAGACATCGGCTTTCGTGTCTATTTGCCTGAGGGTTCCTATTTCATCGTTGCGAATCACACCCCGTTCGGTTTCGACACTGATATCGCATTCTGCCAACATCTGATCGAACACATCGGCGTCGCTGCGATCCCGACCAGTGTCTTCTATTCCGATCCCGGCCGTGGGCAGCATCTGGTGCGATTTGCATTTTGCAAGAAGCAGGAAACACTGGATCAAGCCATAGATCGCCTGCGCGCCCTGAGCCCGCGATAACCCATGTCTACAAGTTCGGCTGTTCGCGCTTCATTGTGTCCTGAATTGGCAGCAGAATTACAAAATCAGTGCCGCGCCCAACTTCAGAATGCACTTCCAGGCGCCCGCCGTGTTCCTCAACAATCCGCCGTGAGATCGGAAGCCCGAGCCCCGATCCCGCCGGCTTCGTCGTAAAGTACGGCGTGAATATCTTCTTAATGTCTTCGGCGACAATGCCCGGGCCCGTGTCGATCACATGAATTACCGCGAGTTCGCTGTCAGATGAACGTTGGGCCTCCGTTTTGAGAATCAACTCCCGCTCGTTCGGGGCATCCTCTGCTGCGCCCGAAGTTCGCGGCGACATCGCTTGCGCAGCGTTTATCATCATGTTGAGAATAGATTGTTTCAACTTCTGCGCATCAATATTCGCAATGATCGGCGTTGGCGCTTTGTCAACCCGAAGCTGCACGCCCAGTCGCTGCGCTTGCGGCACAAAAAAGTCACCCAACTCATCAATTAACTCATTCAGATCGGTCGGCGCCCGCGAAAGCCGCACTTCACCCGCAAAGCTCAGGAACGACTCCAGAATATCTTTGAGACGATCAATCTCGCGCCGAAGCGTCGCGATCCGTCGTTGCAATCGCTCTGCGTCCTCTTCCGGCGGCTCAAGCTCATCAATCGCTTCACCCAGAAGCTGCGCATTGAGCCCGATGGTCGAAAGCGGATTTTTAATCTCGTGCGCCAGGCCCGCCGTCATCGCGCCTATTTCCGCGAGTCGCTTTTCCCGCTCGGCGTCGCGTTCCAGTTCAGCAATGCGTGATCGCGCTCGCCGCGCCGTTGACCACGCCGTCGCCGCTCCAAGAGCAACGCCAGCGACACCGACAGCCAAAGCAATCAGCCCAACAACTCCCCATGACACAGACTGAGCGATGGCGAACACGGAACAAATCATCCGTCGCCGTCAGGACCGCCGCGGGCTCCGCGCATATCCGCGTTGCGGACGAACTGTGACCTCAGCCTCTTCAGTCCGTTGGATCCGCGTCGCATGCCAGCCCTTCTCGCTATTGACAGCGTCATAACACACCGACGAGCCGTCCTTCAGTACACGAAACCCATCCCCCTCGATACGAGAGAAGTGCGCGAAGATGTCCTGACCCTCAGGCCCGACAATAAACCCAAAGCCTTTTCGTGGATCAAACCACTTCACGACGCCGGTGACATTTTCAAGCCGCTCGCCATTTTCGTCGCTCATGACAGACCTCGGGCGAGAAAGGTCCATGCTGCCTTCTGGACGGCGCTCAAGAGCGCCGGGCGAATCCATTTCGCCAAACAACCCAGTTTTTTCCATGCACGGACGCGAGTTCACGAACAGCGCCGATACCAGGAATCCATTCCCCAGCTTCGACACAACCAATTTGTTCAGGCCCGGACTTACCTCAGACCGCAACCGATCTATCCTAGATTAACGACCGGGAACAACCGGGTCAACACCCTAGTCGCTTGAACCGACAGGCTTTTCACCCGGTGTTCCCTGTTTCTCACCCAAAACCATACTCAGACCGCCGCGTCTGCCTTCTCCGCGTCCTTCAGATACGCCTTGTGGCTCAGCTTGATCCGCCCCTGATCATCCACATTGATCACCTTCACCATCATCTCATCACCAATTTTCACGATGTCAGCGACTTTGTCCACATACCCCTCCGAAAGCTCGGAGATGTGGCACATCCCATCCGTCCCGGGCGCGAGCTCGATGAACGCGCCAAAGTCCTTCGTCGAAACGACCTTCCCCTTGTACACCGTCCCCACCTTGATCTCAGCTGCCAGCGCCTCGACTTCCCCGCGCGCCCCTTCAATCGAGTTCTGATCCTGGGCCGAGATGCGAACGCTTCCATCATCCTCAACTTCAATCACAACGCCCCAGCGCTCCTGAATCGCGCGGATCGTCTTGCCGCCCGGCCCGATCAGCTTCCCGATCTTCTCCGGATCGATGAAGAGCTTCTCCAGACGCGGAGCAAACGGGCTGATCTTCTCACGAGGCTCTGGAATGACGGACTCCATCGTGTCAATAATTCGCAAACGCGCATCAAGGGCAAGATCAAAGATGTGTGCAATCTCATCCAGCATCAGGCCGCGCGCCTTGAGGTCAAGCTGCACGCCGGTCACGCCTTCGCGCGTCCCCGACACCTTGAAGTCCATATCGCCGAAGAAATCTTCCTCGCCGATGATGTCGGTGATGTACACCTTGTTGCCCCCTGCGTCGTCTGTCACACGCCCAACGGAAATGCCGGCGCATGTCCCGAGAATCGGAACGCCCGCGTCCATGAGCGCCAGACATCCGCCACACACAGAGGCCATCGAACTAGACCCATTGGATTCAGTGATGTCGCTGATCAGCCGGATCGTGTACGGGAAATCTTCGGGCCCCGGAATCACACCCAAAAGCGAACGCTCCGCCAGCGCCCCGTGACCAATCTCGCGCCGGCCAGGCCCCATGATGCGCCGCGCCTCGCCAACACAGAACGGCGGGAAGTTGTAGTGCAACATGAACTTCTTCGAGTATTCCGGCGTCAAGCCGTCCACAATCTGCTCATCACGCCCCGTGCCCAGCGTGCAGCTAACAATCGCCTGTGTCTCGCCCCGCTGGAAAAACGCCGACCCATGCGTGCGATCAAAAAGGCCAACTTGACCCTCAATCGCCCGGATTTCGTCAGGGCCGCGCCGGTCAGCTCGCATGCCTTCCAGGATCAACTTCCGAGTGATCTTCTTCTCAAGCGACCGAAACGACTCCTTCGCCGCGCCGCGCCGATCAACAGATTCTTTCCACTCACCGTATGTTCCGTCGCTCTTCTCGGGAAAATGTTTTTCAAGCAAAGCGTCGCGCAGCTCAGAGACACGCTCACTCCGCTCGTCCTTGCCTTCAATTTGCCTCGCCTTGGTGAGATCCTTCTCACATACCTTGCGCACCTGCGCAGCAATGTCTTCTCCTGGCACGTTCAGATTACCTACTCGTTTCTCAACGCCCGCTTTCTTGACGAGTTCATCAATCAAATCCAGCGTTTCATTGATCGCGCCGAAGCCCGCGTCGATTGCCTCGATCACTTCGTCTTCTGGAAGCTGAGCAGAGCCAATCTCAATCATGTTCATCCCATCGCGGTGCCCGGATAGAACAAGATCAATATCCGAATATTCAAGCTGCGAAACTGTCGGGTTGATCACACAGACCGGCCCATCGTCCGTGTGAATGCGACCAACGCGAACTGTCGCGATCGGCCCATCAAAGGGCGCATCGGAAAGCGCCAGCGCCGCCGACGCCGCCGTCCCCGCCAGAACGTCCGTATCGTTCTCAGTGTCATGGCTCATCACCCAGCACTGAATCTGAATCTCATCAAAAAACCCGTCAGGAAAAAGCGGCCGAATCGGACGATCAATCATCCGCATCGTCAGTATTTCTTTTTCGTTGGGAGCGCCTTCGCGCTTCCGGAATCCACCCGGGAACTTGCCCGCCGCCGCCGTCCGCTCCCGGTAGTCCACCTGCATCGGGAAGAAGTCCAGCCCAGGTCTTGGGTCAGCCCGAACAACCGTCGCCAAAACCGTGCTCCCGCCATACGTCGCCATAACGCACGAACTTGCCAGCTTCGCCACGCGCCCCGTCTCCAGCGTCAGCTTGCGACCAGCGATTTCCCGCTCGACTTTGATATAGCCCATGATGTGTTCACCTTCTGCCTGCTCCCCATTCAATGCCGCGATCTCTTACCTTGAGCGCACGATTCAATAGGGAAGTTTGCTGAAAACGCCGTCCGGTCAGCTTGAGAGAGGCAGAAGGCCGCACGCAGCTTGTGAACTGTGAAGAAATCACAACTCTCGCTGCGCAGGGCCCACTGCCACCCGCGTCGTCGGACAGCAGAAAAATGTGCGGACGAATCCGTCCTATTACTTGCGGAGACCAAGACGCTGAATCAACGCCAGGTACCGCTCTCGTTCAGTTCGTTGAAGATAGCGCAGCAAACGATTCCGTCGGCTCACCATTTGTAGCAAGCCCCGACGGCTTGAGTGATCGTGCTTGTGCTGCTTGAGATGCCCGGTCAGATCCCGGATGTTCTCTGTCAGCAATGCAATCTGGACTTCAGGCGAGCCCGTATCCTTGTCATGGGTTTGATAGTCGCCGACGATTGCTTTTCGATGCTCAAGGGCCAGTGCCATGTTCCGCTGCTCTCTGGTTGCTCGGGGTCTGTGTGAATAGAAGAGGAAAAGGATATCCGCGTACCCCCCATCCCGGCAAGCGACCCCCTTCGCTATGCCCACTGAATCACTCCCAAGCATGACGCCACCCCCCGCGCCTCGCTACCTTCACGCTTATGCAACTTTCCCGCCGTGTCCAGTCCCTGAAGCCAAGCTCCACCCTCGCCATCGCCGCCAGGGCCAAGGCCCTCAAAGCCCAGGGCGTCGATATTCTCTCCTTCTCCGCCGGCGAGCCTGATTTCGACACCCCCGAGCCCATCAAACAAGCTGCCATCGATGCCCTTCACGCAGGCATGACGCGCTACGTCCCTGTGCCCGGCGACCCCGAAACCCGAGCCGTCCTCGCTCACAAGCTCACTTCTGAAAACAATCTCCCCGGCCTCACCGCCGACCACGTCATCATCTCCGCCGGCGGCAAGCACTCCCTCTATCTTGTCATGCAGGCCCTGCTCGAAGCCGCTCCACCCGGCCAGCCGCCTGCTGAGGTTATCTTGCCAACCCCCGCCTGGGTCAGCTACCCCCCTCAAGTCCAGCTCGCCGGCGCCAGACTCGTTGAAATTGAAACCAACGCCGCCTCGCGCTTCAAAATTACCCCCGATCAGCTCGCCGCAGCCATCACCGAAAATTCCCGGCTGCTCATCCTCAACTCCCCCTCAAATCCAACCGGCGTTATGTACACCCCCGATGAGCTACGCGCCCTCGCGAAAGTCGTTGCCGAAGCCGCAGTCAGCAAAGCCCCCGATCTCGTCGTCGTCTCCGACGAGCTTTACGAAAAAATCATCTACAGCGGAATCGAGCACCTCTCCTTCGGCGCCATCCCCGAAGTCGCCCATCGCACCATTACCATCAACGGCCTGAGCAAGGCCTACGCCATGACTGGCTGGCGCATCGGCTACGCCGCCATGCCCGGCGAGTTCGGCGCCTCTCTCTGCAAAGCCGTCGCCCGCCTGCAAAGCCAGATGAACAGCCACATCACATCCTTCTGCCTTCCCGCCATCCGCACAGCAGTCCTCGAATGCAGCGACTACGTCGAGCAGATGCGCCTCGCCTTCGCCAAACGCGCCGAGCTCATCACCAGCCGCATGGCAGAGCTTCCCGGCATGCAGGCTGCCAAGCCCGATGGCGCCTTCTACGTTTTTCCCGATGTCTCCGCCCACTTCGGCAAACGATCCAAAGCTGGCGCCCCAATCAACTCCGCCAGCGACTTCGCCGCCGCTCTTATCGACGAAGCACACGTCGCAGTCGTTCCTGGCGAAGACTTCCTCGGCCCCGGCCCGCGCTGCCTCCGATTCAGCTTCGCCTGCTCCGAGGAGGACATCAATCGCGGCATGACCCGCCTCGGCGAGTTCCTCGATTCACTCACCTGAACTCCGGCGAATACTGCGTCGGATCTACTACCCCAGCCTCCACAAATCCGCGCCTCCGCAGTGCGCACGAATCACACCTCCCGCACGCACGACCCGATTCATCCGGGTCGTAGCAACTGTGCGTCAGCCCAAAATCAACACCCAGCTCCAGCCCACGCAGAATTATCTCCGCCTTCGTCATCTCGATGAGCGGCGTATGAATCCGAAACGCGCCCCCCTCCGCTCCCGCCTTCGTCGCCAATCCGGCGCACTGCGCAAACGCCTCAATAAACTCCGGCCTGCAATCGGGGTACCCCGAGTAATCCACCGCATTCACACCCAAAAAAATATCACCCGCCCCGCGCGACTCCGCCACGCCCGCAGCGTATGACAGAAAAATCAGATTCCGCGCCGGGACATACGTCACCGGAATCTCCCCCGCCATCACTTCCTCCGCCCGATCCTTGGGCACCGCAATGTCATCCGTTAATGCCGAGCCGCCAAAAGCGCGAATGTCGATTCGCGCGACAATATGCTCGACCGCTCCCAGCGCCTTCGCCACCCGCCCCGCCGCCTCCAGCTCCACAATGTGCCGCTGCCCGTACTCAAAGCTCACCGCGACGCATCGGAACCCCGCCGCCCGCGCTTCCGCAAGCGTCACAGCGCTATCGAGCCCGCCCGAGACCAGCGCCACGCACAATCTGCCTTGTTGTTCACGTCCTTCCATAGCGCGATGGTGCTCTCAACCCGGCCAATTGTCCAGAACTGCCACAAAGTGGGGGGGCCAAGGTCCGAAGATTCGCACATTTTCACTTATCCGGTCGATCCCAACGTCCGATCCTGCTCTTTGACTGGGGCGGTTGACTCAAGTCCGTCAGCCAACTCGTCCGATAAGGGGCTTCGACGCGGAGCGTCTCCCGCTCGCACTCGCGAGCACAAGTCCCGACATCGTGAACCAGACCCGAGCGCTCGCGGAGCGATTGCAACGGTCAGAGGCGTTTGTTCCTGTATGTAACGCCTCGCTCTCGGCCCGGAAAACCGAGGGTGACACACGACAGGTCGTGCATGGAGGCGCCGCAATGGCTCGCAGCAATCAAGTTCGCATCACAACAACACTCTTCACCGCCGCTGCATTCAGCCTCGCGCTCTTTGCAGCAACAGGCTGCTCATGGTTCGGATCCAGCAGCAACAAGAAACTCACCAAAAACAACCAAACCCCCGAGGCCAGCTTCGATGATGTCGTCGCTGACTCTGCAGGCGAATCCTTCTTCGACCCCTTCGCACCGATGGAAACCGACGACGCCGCCGCCAACGTCCACTTCCAAACCATCGCCGCCACCAATCAGCATTCGCCTCTGACTCGCGCCAATCTCGGCGGCATCAGTGTCTACGGCGATCTTCACGACGGCCCCCTCACGACAACCCCAGAGTTCGACGGCGCCGAAAATCTCATGCAACTCACTTTCGGCGCCGAAGGCTCAGACTTCGACCCGGACGTCTCAGACGACGGCAAGATGCTCATCTATTCCAGCACGCGCCACCGCAGAACCGCAGACATCTACGTCAAGCGGATCGGCTCCCGCGCTGTCACCCAGCTCACCTCCGATCCCGGCAATGATGTCATGCCAACCTTCAGTCCCGACGGCGCCCGCATCGCCTACTCCTCTGATCGCTCAGGCTCCTGGGATATCTATCTCACCAGCCGCGCCGGCGGACAGTCCGTCCAGATCACCGATGACACCGCCCAGGAACTCCATCCCACATGGTCCCCCGATGGTGAAATGCTCGCCTACTGCAGGCTCAATCCCATCAGCCAGCGCTGGGAACTCTGGACCGTCGAGGCTGACAACCCCTCCGTCAAGCACTTCATGGGCTACGGCCTCTTCCCGGAGTGGAGCCCCACACAAAACAAAATCCTCTTCCAGCGCTCCCGCGAGCGCGGCGGACGCCTCTTCTCCGTCTGGACCATGGACTACATCAACGGTGAAGGCGTCAACCCCACCGAAATCATCTCGAGCCCCATCGCCGCCGTCGTCAATCCAACATGGGCGCCCGACGGCAAACGCATCGCCTTCTCCACCATCCCCTATCCCGAGAACGACTACAACGGCGCCCCCAGCGCCGCAGACCTCTGGATCGTCGCGCTCGACGGCTCCGGCCGCGCCAATCTCACCGGCGGACGCTTCGTCAATCTCATGCCTGTCTGGGGCGCACGCAATCAGCTCTTCTTCATCTCCGATCGCAGCGGACGCGACGACATTTGGTCCTTGATTCCCGAGAAAGCAATCATGGCTGCCTCCGGCCCAATGGCCAACCAAAACCTCGCCAACGTCACAGAAGACGAAAACTGACCGACCACAACGTCTGCGCTCGAAAGAGCGCCGGCGGAGTTTCACATTTCGCTGCACGGACGCAGCCCGGGATCCAGGACGCACGGATGCATTCCTCATGGGTCCCACAAACAAAATCCGGCGCGCGGAGGCGCGTCGCAGCAACAGGCAGGACGCCATGACAAGTGAACAGCTCATGCTCGCCAGCCGCCTTCGGTTCTCCCTGAGCCTCGCCGCGATCCTCTTTCTGATCGCTGCCTTGCCCGGGTGCGCTGGCGAACGATTCAAACAGCCAACAACCCTCGTCGCGCCCTACAACGACGCGCGGGATGGCGATCTGCTCTGGGCCGTCGCGCCCCTGCGCAACGAAGCAGGCTCTTCCGCCTTCGATCCCCTCACCATCACCGACGCGCTCACCGCCGAGGTCCATCAAACGGATGGCCTCTCCGTCGTGCCCGTCAATCGTGTCATCCGCGCCATGCGCGCTCTTGAAATCTACACCATCGAAACTCCCGCCGACGCCGTCGCCGTCGGAAAGGCGGTCGGCGCCGACGCAATCATCGTCGGAACCGTCACCGCGTGGGATCCCTACCGCCCGCCGAAACTAGGAATGAGTCTCGCTCTCTTCCCCCTCACCGAAAGGATGGGCGCCGAAGCTGCTCGCGTCATCGCTGACCCACGCATCCTTCAACGATCCGTCACTGATTACTTCATCACCAAAGGCGCCTGGGCCAATCCAAACGATCCCGTCTCCGTCGCATCAGAACATCTCGATGGCGCCAATCACGGCGTGCAGGCGTCACTCCAGCTCTACGACGAAGGCCGCGCCGATGGCAGATCCGCACTTGGATGGAAAAGGCGACTTGCGAGCATGAGCTTGTTCACTGAGTTCGCAGCTCATCGGTTGACCAGCCGACTGCTCGACGCAGAGCGATCGCGCCTGGGAAGTCCGGTGGCGACAGCAGACGACCGCTAGCTCCCGCAGCGCTTCTTTCCGAATCGCTTGCCGGGCGCTCGGCGGGCAGAGGAAAGGACCGCAAGCCATGGACGGCGCGGGACAACTGGAACAGCGCTCAATCGCGCTCGAAAAGGGAAAGCACCGATGGATCCTCACCTGGACCAGGGGGGAGGAAGCGCATCTCCTGCGCGCCCTCTCCGACCTCGCCCGACGCAGGCAGTCAGGCTTCGAATGGCTCGACGCCGCGCTCGTCTCGCAGCACATCGAGGAAGAGCTCTCCGCAGAGCTTCTCTCCGTCTCCGTCGTCCATCCGCTTGAGTCATAACACACAGATCACACCAACCGTCGCTTCACGCGGCCCTTGACCCCGGAGCCACCGCCATCATGACCATGCTTCCCATCATCCAAGCGTTTCAAAGCTATCTCACAGATGAGCGGCATTTCAGCCCCTACACCGCCAAGTGCTACGGCGCTGATCTGGGCCAATACGTCGCCTATCTCAGCGACGAGCTCAACATCCCCCCCGATCGCGACAAGGAGCAGGAAACGCTTGCCGACCGACGCTCACGCTCAACCAGCGCACCGGCCAATGGTCAGGCTCTCGCCGTCATCACGCCAGTCACGATCACCGCAGCCATCTGCGACGCTGACCCGGACGCCATCCGCAGTTTCCTCAGTCATCTCGCGGATCAGCAGTATTCCCCCGCAACCATGGCCCGCAAAATCGCCACCCTGCGCTCCTTCTACAAGTGGGCCGAAAAGGATGGCATCGCCGGCCAGAACCCCATGACCCTCATCCGCACACCGCGCCAATCAAAACGCCTCCCCAAGGCTGTTTCTGTCGAACAAATTGAAAAACTCCTCTCAGCTCCCAACGACAAGGACGTGCTCGGCGCCCGCGATCGCGCCATGCTCGAAACCCTCTACTCCACCGGCATCCGCGTCTCCGAACTCGTCGATCTCAACCTCGACGATCTCGACGAGACCGGCGAAGCCATGCGCGTCCGCGGCAAGGGCAAAAAGGAACGCCTCGTTCCGCTCGGCTCCCACGCCATCACCGCCCTGCGCCACTACGTCAATATGGTCCGCAATGAGCAGCGCTTCTCCGCAGTATGGGCGCCTGAAGTCCAGGAACACATCCTCTTCATCAATAAGCACGGCGGGCGCATCAGCTCCCGCTCCGTCCGCCGCAAGCTCGACAAGTACCTCAAGCAGGTCGGACTCGATCCCACAATCTCGCCCCACACACTCCGCCACAGCTTCGCGACCCACCTCCTCGACAACGGCGCCGACCTGCGCAGCGTCCAGGAGCTTCTCGGCCACCAGTCCGCCAGCACGACCCAGGTCTACACCCATCTCACCACCCAGCGCATGCGCGAAGCCTACGACCAGGCCCACCCCCGCGCCGCAGAAGCAAGCTAAAACCCAAACAGAAACTCAACGATAGTCAGCGATGAATCTGAGGCGGCGTCCCCCCGATGTGGCGCCGTTTCTCAGTTTTGGACCCGCAGACTCGCGCATATTCTGCGCACATCAAAAGGTGATGCAGGCCAAACGTGCGCGCCGATAGCTGCCCTGCGAGTCGTACCGCCCATCCGGGCGCGCGCAACTCTTGCGCATTAGGACACAGCGGCCGAGCCGTTGAGTGAGGGACAGGATGCCCGACGAAGAGACGCCACAACCCGCCGATCCCGAAGAAGCCGGCGAGCAGCCGGAAGCCGACGCCGCAGATGCCAGCGCGGACGCTTCGGCGCCAGCCGACCCGGATGCCAGCGCCGAAGCCAGCGATGGTGATGATGACGCCACACCCGCCGCCGAACCGGAAACCGCCGCTGAGGAACTTGCTCAGGACGCGCTCAAGGCAGCCCAGGCGGCCGTAAGCAGTTTGTCCGGCGCCGCTCTGAGTGATGAAGGTGTCGATGCAGGCGCCGCCCTGAGTGATGAAGGGGTCGGCGCTGACGCCAGTGGCGCGACGCCCTTCGCTCCCCCGGCCATCACAGCAGCTCAGCAGATTCCGGGCGCTGAGGGGCTCGATCTGCTCTCCGATGTCAACCTGCATGTGCGCATCGAGCTCGGACGCACGCGCATGTACGTCGAAGATGTCCTGAAGCTCTCCAACGGCGCCGTCGTCGAGCTCGATAAGCTCGCCGGCGATCCAGTGGATGTGTATGTGAACGAAAGGCATGTGGCGCGCGGGGAGGTGCTCATTCTCAATGACAACTTTTGCGTGCGCATTAACGAAATCATCTCCGCGAGGCATTTTGAGGTCGCTGCCTCGTAGTTTCAACCAGAGCGCAGCGGAGCTGCGCGGCAAAACGCCATGGAAGGCGACATGTTCAAGCGGTGGGCGGTAAATCGAGTCCTGTTGGGTGCGCTCTTCGCCCTCGCGTGCGCACAGACTGTGATCGCACAGGAGCGCAAAGGCCCTCCACACTGGCTCCTTCCCGCAGACGCCCCGAAGCAGGATCAGCCGGCGCCTGACGCTGAAAATCCCACAACCCCACAAACGAACGCGAGCAGACACGACGCTGCGGCCGACGAGCCTCTGTCTGATGGTTCTTCATCCGAAGATGCAGTTGTCGCCGCTGAGCCGGTTCAAACAAACACACCGATTCGCACAGCGCTTTCTGCTCCGTTGCTCGCTGCGACGGAAACCGCGTCCGAAGCGCCTCCCATCGCCGCCCCGGAGCCGGAGAACCTGCCGTCCGTCAGTCATGACGCAACGCCTGTCGAACTCCCACTGAGCGAATCGCGCCCTCTTGGAAAGGAGGCGACCGCGCAAGAAACACCCGAGCATTCGCAGGGACGCGGCGCGACCCCAGGCTCGCTCGGCGCCGGCGCCGTGCGCACCACATTGGCGCTTGTCTTTGTCCTCGGTCTGATTCTCTTCGCATGGGCGATCTATCGGCGGCTGGCTGCGGGAGCGGGTGGACTCGGCTCCCAGCTCAGCGCCGGCGGGCGCGCGCCCTCCGGCGTGCTCAATGTGCTCGGCCGATATCCGATCAGCCGGGGCAACACGCTGGTGCTGCTCAAGCTCGATCGTCGTGTGCTGCTGCTGAATCAGACATCGGCTGGATTTGCAACACTTGCTGAAGTGACGGAGCCCGAAGAGGTCGCGTCGCTGTTGCTGAAAACGCACGATGAAGAGGGGCAAACAATCTCAGGGCGGTTTGGCCATCTGCTGCGCTCCATGGAGCGGGATCCAGCGATTGTCGGCGCCGACCTGGTGAATGTGGATGAATCCCCGCGCACCATGCGGGCAGCCTGGTCCGAAATCGAACATGAAGCTGACGCAACGCATGAGCTCGCGTCAAACGGACAACTGGTGGGCACAGAGTCAGACGGAGAACTCGCCGACGCGGTGACAACGCTTCGCCGTCGGCTTGAAACGATCAAGGAGGAATGGTCGTGATTGTGCGCAGCGCCATCATCCTTGTTGTGATGCTCCTCACGCTGACAGCGACCGCGATGGCCCAGCAAGGCGTCGATCCAGCGGCATCGCTGAACGCAGCATCCATTCCCGGCGCGCCGTCGAATCCCGTAGCGCTCCTCGAAAGCGCATCGGAGGCGCTGCCCGGCTACGAGGGCGGTCTGTCGGGCGCTCTGAACATCATGGTCCTCTTGACGGTGCTCACGCTGGCGCCGGCGATCATGATTATGACGACGAGCTTTGTGCGCATCATCATCGTGCTTGGTTTACTGAAGCAAGCGATGGGAACGCAAAGTCTCCCTCCCGGGCAGGTAATCACCGGGCTCGCGCTGATGATGACGTTCATGGTGATGAGCCCGACGCTGGATCGGGTCTACAACGAAGCGGTCGTGCCATATCAGCAGGGGGATATCGCCAACCAGCTAGAGATGTGGGATCGCGCCAAGCAGCCGATGCGCGACTTCATGTTCGATCAGATCGAAGCGACCGGGAACTGGTCGGGCGTCTATCTGATGCTCAACTACAAGGGCGTTGACACATCAGAGCCCGAGAAGCTCACGCGGGCGGATGTGGACACGATGTCACTCGCAGCAGCGTTCATGCTGAGCGAGCTGAAGGTCGCGTTCATCATGGGTTTCAAGGTGTATCTGCCGTTTCTCGTCATTGATATGGTGATCGCGAGCCTGCTGATTTCCATGAGCATGATGATGCTCCCGCCGGTGTTGATCAGTTTGCCCTTCAAGATATTGCTCTTTGTTTTGGTTGATGGCTGGCAGCTTGTGGTTGGCAGCCTGATGTTGAGTTTCGCGCAGCCGGACCTGGCGGCGAGCTTTGTGAACGCCGCGGGCTCGGGATAGACGCTGCTATGCGCTCGCCAACGTTTCCAAAGGAGGCGCTCTGTGCCAATTGATGACGCGCTACTCGGCATTGTGTCGCAGACGCTGATGCTGACCATCAAGATCGCGACGCCGATTCTCGGAGCGGGTGTCGTGATCGGCCTGGTGATCAGCATCCTGCAGTCGGTGACATCAATTCAGGAGCAGACATTAACGTTTGTCCCCAAGATTCTCGGCATGATCCTTGTCACCGTGGCGCTCATCTCCTGGATCATCGACGAAATTCTTACGTTCTCCCGGGAGATGTTCTCCCTCATGCTATAGCGCCTGATTTTTGATTGTTTTGTGTCGTTGTCGTGTTTCTTTACGAGCTTATTTCGAGTCATATGCCAATGTTCGCGGTGGTGCTGGCGCGCCTGAGCGGCATATTTATGTTTGCGCCAATACTCGGAAGTGTGACCATCCCCCGGCAGGCGAAGGCGCTGCTGATCGCGACGATGACGCTGGTGATCTATCCCACGATCGACCACGCGCCACTGGCGATGATGAAGCTTGATCTGATCAGCCTGGCGCCGCTGATGCTGCGCGAGGCCTTGATCGGATTTTGCATCGGTTTCATCGCGAGTATGCCGCTCCTGAGCGTCGAGATGGGCGGGCGAATCATGAGCCAGCAGATGGCGCTGCGCATCGCCGAGGTTTTCAATCCTGCGCTCGAGACGGAAAGCGACGGCATCGGGCAACTGCTTCTGTACCTGGCGATCGGCTCGTTCATCGCGATGGGCGGGCTGGAATCTATGTTCGTCGCGTTGATGACGAGCTTCGCAACCATTCCTCCTGGAGGATTTCTCGCATCCATGGCGCCCCTGGACTTGATTCTCGCGCTGGCAAAATCCGGGCTCGAACTGGCGATGCGTGTAAGTGCGCCGGTGGTGTGTCTGTTGCTGCTGGAGTCGGTGTTGTCTGGGTTCCTGATGAAGACCGTGCCGCAAATTAACGTGCTGACGTTTGGGTTTCCCATCAAGATTCTTGCGGGATTGGTGGTGCTGGCTTCGGGGCTGGGAGCGATTCACCATGTGACGCGCGTCGAAGTTGAGGAGTCGATTGAGACGCTGACAATCTGGGCGCAGGCGCCGATCGAATCCGCGACAGTGGGGGAGGATCCCGGTGGCTGAGGATCTGGGCGAACGCACGGAAGAGGCATCGGGCCGTCGCATCTTTGAGGCGCGCCGAAAAGGGCAGGTGGCCCGAAGCGCGAACCTCAGCGCCGTGGTGATCTTGTGCGCAGCCACATTGTTGATCTATCTGTTCGCAGATTCATTGCTGCGCGGCGGAGCTGTGATGATGAGGCGGTCGCTGGCGGGGGACCTCTTCGGAGGCGATCAGACGGTTGATTCGCTGGCGCCGTTGGTCGCGTTCACCGGCGTGGAGATGGGAAAAATCCTCGTGCCGATCATGGTGCTCGTGGCGCTCGTCGCGTTTGTTGAGCAAGTGATGCAGGTGGGATGGCTTATCAGCCCCGAGGCATTAAGGCCGAAACTCTCGAAGTTTAACCCGGTGCAGGGCGTTAAGCGGTTGTTTTCCACGCGGACGTTGGTGAAGACGATCATGGATTCGGGAAAGCTTGCGCTGCTCACGCTGATTTCGGTCGTCTTGATTCGGAGAGAGTACGACGAGCTGCTGACACTTCCGTTGCTGTCGGTGCCGGGGGCGGTGGTGAAGAGCGGCGAGATCATTCTCGATGTGATTTTGTGGTCGCTCATCATATTGCTGGTGATTGGCATTGCTGATCGCATGTATCAAAAATTTCAGCATCGGCGCGACCTGCGCATGACGAAGCAGGAAGTGAAAGAAGAACGCAAGGACGTGGACGGCGACCCGCTGATGAAGGGGCGCCGGATGCAGCGCATGCGCGAAATGCACCTGCAGCGGCTTGGGATCGACGTGCCTCGCGCGGATGTTGTGGTGACCAACCCAACGCATTTTTCAGTGGCGATTCGATATGACTCAGAGGCGATGTCGGCGCCGCGCGTGGTTGCGAAGGGCGCGGATTACATGGCGATGCGCATCCGAGTGATCGCGGCGCAGCATGGCGTGCCGATCGTTGAGCGCCCGGCGCTCGCGCGAGCGCTCTATCACAATGTGGATATTGGACAGGAAATTCCAGCAGATCAATTTGAAGCTGTCGCAGAGCTTCTGGCGTATGTCTATCGACTTGACGGGAGGATGGCTTCGTAGGCTGAAGTGACGTATGAGTAGGCGCAGCACCAAACCGGTTCCCGCATGGGCGATGATGGTCGCGCGCCATCGGAATCTGCTTGCGCCCATCGCGTTCATCATGCTGCTCGGTGTGATCGTCGTGCCCTTGCCGCCATTCCTGATGGACGGCCTGATCGCGATGAACATCAGCATCGCGGTCATCATGCTGATGAGCACGCTCTATCTGGATGATCCGCTGGAGCTGAGCGCGTTTCCGTCGCTGCTCCTTGGAACTACCATGCTGCGCCTTGTGCTGAACATCGCGACAACGCGCATGATTCTGACCGCAAACGCTGACACACCGGAGCAGGCGGTTGGCGTCGCAGGGAAGGTCATCAGCGCTTTCGGCAGCTTCGTAGCGGGTGATTCGCTTGTTGTAGGAACGATCATCTTTGCAATTCTGGTGATCGTGCAGTTCGTTGTGATCACCAAGGGATCGACGCGGATCAGTGAGGTTGCAGCGAGGTTCACGCTTGACGCAATGCCTGGCAAGCAGATGGCGATTGATGCTGATCTCAACGCCGGCGTAATTTCCGAAACAGAGGCGCGCGAAGCGCGGGAGCGCATTCGCTCAGAAGCGGACTTCTTCGGCGCGATGGATGGCGCCAGCAAGTTTGTGCGCGGCGACGCGGTGGCGGGCATCATCATCACCGGCATCAACATCGCGGGCGGCTTTGCAGTCGGAGCAATCGAGAAGGGCTGGGGAATGGCGGAGACGGCAGAGGTCTTCACAAGGCTCACAATCGGCGATGGTCTTGTCTCGCAGATTCCCTCCTTCATCATCTCGCTGGCAGCAGGTCTAATCGTGACGCGCGCCGGCGCGGGAACATCGCTGGGTGATGAAGTGACGGCGCAGCTCACCAACAAGCCGGTCGCGCTCGTGGTGACGGGCGGATTCATGGGCCTTCTCGCGCTCACGCCGCTCCCCGCCGCTCCGCTTCTCGCGGCTTCCGCGGTGATGTTCTCAATCGCATTCTTCATGACCAAACAGGGAAGGATTGTTGCGGAGAAGAAGCAGGCTGACGATGCGAGCGCCGCCCCTGCCGCCGGCCCGCCAGCCGTCGAAACCCTCCTGAAAGTGGACACTATGGAGCTCGAAGTCGGGTACGGGCTCGTGCAGCTTGTGGATGTCAACCAGGGGGGAGACTTGCTGGAGCGAATATCAGCGATTCGCCGGCAACTGGCGGTCGAACTCGGGTTTGTCATGCCTCCTGTGCGCATACGAGACAACATGACGCTCGGACCAAACGAGTATCACGTCAACATTCGTGGGGCCTCTGTGGCGCAGGGAGAGGTCTACCCCGACAAGAATCTGGCGATGGATTCGGGCGTCGTGACTGGCGAGGTGCAGGGGCTCAAGACGATCGAGCCGGCCTTCGGACTCGATGCCTGGTGGATCGAGCCGGTGGCGAAGGGCCAGGCCGAAGCAATGAACTACACCGTCGTCGATGCAGCGAGCGTGCTCGCGACCCATCTGACAGAAATCGTGCGCACTTATGCGGATGAACTCCTGACCCGAGAGGAAGTGAACAATCTGCTCACCCAGCTCAAGGAGAAGTCTCCGAAACTCGTGGAGGAAGTGACGCCTGGCGTCGTGAAGGTTGGCGAGTTGCAAAAGGTGTTGCAGAACTTACTGCGCGAGCGGGTTTCGATTCGTGATCTTGAAACAGTTCTGGAGACGCTCTCGGATTGGGCCCCGAAAACTAAGGACCTCGATGTTCTGACGGAGTATGTGCGCAATGGGCTCAAGCGAACGATCTGTCAGCAGCACACCGTCGATCCGGAGCAGGCAGCTGACTTGTCGGGAGGAATGTTGACGAGCCAGCGCGGCAAGCGGCGGATCGTATGCGTCACCCTGGACCCGGGGCTTGAGGATCTCATCAACGCCTACATCGATCGCTCCGGCGCGGGGACGACGGTGAACATGCCAGCCCGGGTGGCGAATCAGGTTGCCGGGCAGGTCATCGAGGCATTGCAGCCGGTGTTGACCGCGGGGCATCCGCCGGTGGTGGTCTCCTCTCCACAGGTGCGGGCGGTGGTTCGCCAGATTCTGGAGCCGCACATCCCGACGGTCGCCGTGCTCGGATACAACGAAATTGTCTCGGAAGTGGAGGTTGAGTCGATGGGACTGGTGTCGGCGCCGGAAGAAGCGTCGGCTGTCTCGGTCGCCTGATGGATTTCGGGTGAACGTGAGCAAGTATTCTGTTCTGATCAGTGAGAGATATGAAAGCGTTCGCAGGATGCGGGCGCACGAACGAGCCATGGAGGGCGTGTGGTGGATCTGAAGACGTATCGCGCTTCGTCAATTGCCGAGGCGCTGGGGCAGATCAAGAAGGACCTCGGGCCCGATGCCGTCGTCCTCCACACACGCACGTTTAAGCGTGGCGGAGTTCTGGGCGTCGGCGCGAGGCAGATTGTCGAGATCACCGCGTCCTCCGGCGATGTCGTCGCCGATTCACTCAAAAAACGAGCGGGACGGCAGGCGCCGCCGGCGGGGACAACTGCCAACGGCGGGCGCCGGGAACTCCTGCGCAGTGCCTACGCGCGTGCGCAAGGATCAGGGCGATCAGAGCGCCCAACGCAGAGATCAATCGCGAAAGTGCCCGTTGAGGCCGCCGCGCCCGCGGAGCATGCAGTCCGGTCAGCTCCCGCGCCGGCTCCGCGTCAGATGGGCGTGCGTCCCAGTCGCATTGTGACAGGGCCGGCGCTAGAACGAGCGGGTGGTGGCGACGGTGGCGATGCACCCGGAACGCTCATCGCACGAAGCGCAGATGTCGGGCACGTCGCGCCCCAGCGCGGGTCGCAGGCGGGGCTGTGGGATGAAATCGCGACTATTAAAAGGCTTGTCGGGCAGGTGCTGCAGGTGTCGCGGCCTTCGTCGGTTCAGCCGGCGATGCCTGACTCACTGTTCAAGAAATACCTCGCGCTGCTTGAGTCGGAGGTCGCCGCCGAGATTGCCGATGAGATCATCGGGGCTGTTCGTGATGAGCTCAACGAGCGAGAACTGGCTGACGAGGAGATCGTCCACCGCGCAGTGCTCCGTCGTTTGGCATTACTGATTCCCACCGGTGGTCAGGCGCCCATGCCAAGCGACAAGCCTGACGACGGGCGTCCACTCACCGTCGCGCTGGTTGGCCCCACAGGCGTCGGCAAGACCACGACCGTCGCCAAGCTCGCAGCGACGTACAAGCTTCGGCAGGGGCGCAAAGTTGGATTGGTGACATGCGACACCTACCGAATCGCAGCGGTCGATCAGCTGCGCACATATGCGAACATCATCAACGTGCCGCTCAAGGTCGCACTGACGCCCAAAGAAATGACCGCCGCCTGCGAAGGTTTCGCTGAGTGCGACGTCGTGCTCATTGACACAGCCGGCCGTTCACAGCATGACGCCGATCGTCTGGATGAGCTCTCGCGATTTGTGGTCGCCGCGAACCCCCATGAAACCCATCTTGTGCTTTCTGGCGCCGCGAGTGAGTCAACCTTGACGCGATCAGCCCAGCGGTTCAGAGTCGTCGGTCCCAACCGCGTGATCTTTACCAAGCTTGATGAAGTCGTGAACTTCGGTGTGATTCTGAACACCGCAAAAACGGTGGGCGCCAAGTTGAGCTATGTGACGACGGGTCAGGAAGTGCCCGATCACATTGAGCCCGGGCGCTCGGATCGGCTGGCGCGGCTCGTGCTTGAAGGAGGAAGCCTGGAATGACTCGGGCAGCCTCCATACCCGCGCCAACGGATCAGGCCTCCGAACTTCGGCGGCTTGTCGCGGAGATCGAAGCTGGTCCGAAGGCCCTCGCGACCGGCGCCGAGGAGCGACCGATGAGTCCTGCGCCGCTTGAGCCAGCTCGCATGCGCCGCGCCGCGACAGGTTTGGCGGATTGGGGCAGGCCACAAGCGGGAGCAAAACGGCAAGAGGTTCTCGCGCCGACCAACAGCCAGCGCGACGCCCGCTCAACAGCCCGCGTTGTGGCGGTTGCGTCGGGTAAAGGCGGCGTCGGAAAGACAAATGTCTCCGTGAATCTCGCCGCAGCGTTGGCCCAGCGCGGGTGTCGCGTGCTGCTGCTCGATGGGGACATCGGACTGGCGAACGCCGACGTCCTCTGCGGGCTCAACGCGACAGCTCATATAGGCCATGTCCTCGAAGGGCGCAAGCGCCTGGATGAGATCATCATCGAAGCGCCCGGCGGATTTCGCCTCGCGCCCGGAGGCGCCGGCGTGGTCCACGCTTTAAGCGCTCCGCCAGCGCAACGGCGCCAGTTTGTTCGCAGGCTGGTCGGCCTCGAGCGCGATTCGGACATCGTTCTCATTGACTGCGCCGCAGGATTGGGCGCGACCGTGCAGACATTCATCGGCGCCGCAGACCTCGCCCTGGTCGTCGCAACCCCGGAACCCACCGCGATCGCCGACGCTTACGCCCTTGTGAAAGCAACCTATGGCTCGACGCACAGCCCCGGGACGCCGCGCAGAACAGCCCCGTTGGGCCTGGTGGTGAATCAGGCCCGTGATGAGGCAGAAGCCCGGGCGGTATTCATGCGCATCGCAGGCGTCGCGCGGCGGTTTTTGGGATCAGCGCCGGGCCTCGCTGGCTGGGTTCCACTGGATCGACATGTCCCCGATTCAGTGCGGGCCCGCGAGCCATATCTGATTCGACATCCGCGTTGCCGGGCTGCTCGGGCGACGCAAGAGCTGGCGCGTGAACTCTGCGAAGGGTTCAAGCTCGAACGCGCGGACGCCGCCGGACGCGGCTCGCTTCTCGCGCGATTGTTCAGCGGATGACCACCTCGGCAAACTTCAGAACACCGCAACGATTTTCATCAAAAGTTTGAGCCAGCCATTCATGAGCAAGGTCGATGCCGCCGATAAGTCGTGTGCAGAAGTTCGTACACAAAGAAGGTGGGTCACGAAGTTTGCCACACGGGAGCATCGGCAAAATTTGCGCATCGTGCTGGGCGATGGGAGCCTTCGCAGTCGCGATCATCGCGGGACTTGCGGCGGATAACCCGGCGAATGTCATTCTCCTGCGCGCAACCCTTGCAATGTTCGCGTGTTACGTCATCGGAGCCATTGCCGGCCTTGTCGCTGAATATGCGATTGAAGACGGACTCGCGACCTACAGCCCGACTCTAAAAAGCGCTGACGGCCAAGCGCCAGTTCAAGCAAATCCATCGCAGGATGAAGATGTAATTCTGGTGTGAGTAGTGTTGACAACACGGAGGTTGTTGACATGCACACACTGATGGCCCCATAATCCTCTTCGGCAGCCCATGGATGGGCGCATAAGTGGATAGATGAATAACGCGGCGCTCAATGCACCATTTGTTTGGCGGCGCATCACTCAGGGTCAAGGAGAGACCATGCCAATCGCCAAGGTCAAGGAAAAGACCACGCGGAAGTCTTCACGACGCGCGGAAGCAAGAGTTCCCGGCAAACACTATTCAAAAGAGAAGATCGAGAGCATGCCTCTCACGGACGTGTGGAAGCTCTATCAAGCTGAGTACAACGAATCCATACGAAACTACTTCATGGAGAAGTACCTCCCGCTCGTGCGCTACAACTCCGAGCGCATCTACGCTCGGCTTCCTGATGAAGTTGATATCGAAGACCTCATGTCCGCCGGCCTCTTTGGGCTGATGGATGCAATTGACGCTTACGATCTTGATCGAGCGGTGAAGTTCGAAACGTACTGTGCGCCGCGCATTCGCGGAGCAATTCTCGATGAACTGCGATCCATGGACTGGGTGCCGCGACTGGTTCGCCACCGCAGCGCAAAGATTGATAACGCGCGCAACAGCCTCTCTATGGAGCTCGGTCGCGACCCCACGCCGGCGGAGGTCACCGACAAGCTCGGCGTCGATGGAGAGGAATACAAGAAGATTCATCGCGATTCCTCCGCTGTCGGCGTGGTTTCGCTCTCGCGCAACTGGCGCCAGTCTGATAGCGGGCGCGAGGTCCGCGAGATTGATGTCATCAAGGATGACACACAAGCAAACCCACTCACTGAAACCCAACGCAAGGATCTAAAGGAGCTCATCACGCGCGGGCTCAGCCGCGCAGAGCGCCTCATCGTTGTGCTCTATTACTTTGAAGAGATGACGATGAAGGAGATCGGCGCCACGCTGGATCTCTCAGAGTCGCGCGTCAGCCAGATGCACAGCTCCATTCTCGCTCGGCTCAAGGCCCAGTTGCAGCATCGGTCCAAGGAGTTCGAACCCGTCGAGAAATAGCTTCCATGGCGTCGTTGTCACGGCGGCTACACTTCGGCTGTGAACGATCAGGCAAGTTCAAGCTGGAATGAAGCGTACATCGCGCTGGGATCGAACTTGGGCGATCGGGCTGCGCTGATAGGCGAAGCGCTGCGACAACTCGATCGCACCCCCGGCGTGAAGCTCGCGGCAGTATCACAGTTGCACGAGACAAAGGCTCTGGTTGCTGCCGGGGCACAGGCTCAGGGGGCATATCTCAATGCTGCAGCAATGGTGTTGACGCAACTTTCGTCGCGCAGGCTGCTTGACGTGCTCCTTGAGATTGAAACAAAGCTGGGGCGCAAGCGACAGGTCGGCAAACAGTGGGAGGCGCGAACGATTGATCTTGATCTGCTGCTCTACGGCGAGAAGGTGATTAACGAGCCCCATCTCACGATCCCGCACCCACGGATGACTTCGCGCCACTTCGTGCTGGCGCCACTCGCGGAGATCGCGGGAAGTGTTATTCATCCGCTCGAGCGGGCGCCGGTGTCTGAACTCCTCGAACGCCTGATCAGTAACTCATCACCCTCGAACCCTGAATAAGATCCGGCGCCAGGGTTGTATCCAAACCCAGCGCAATTGCCCGGTCGCTCATTTTCGCCACGAAAGCCGGGCGTCCCTCAGCCTGACCGATCGTCGCGACCAGCAACCATCCATCGGCGGAGCGCGTTCGATGAGCGCGAAGCACTGAGCGAATCAGCAGCGTTCTGAGCCGATCCGAAGAGCCCACAATGTCGCGCGGCAACGGATCACCCGCAAGCTCCGGCGCCACGGCGTACACCTCCCCAATCAAACGCTGGGCTTCATCAATCGCGCCAACTCCAACTTTGGCAATCGCAAGCAGGCGCTTTATGCGCGCATCATCGGGTGATGCGCCAACTGCTTGCTCAAGCAGCTTCACCGATTTTGCATACGCGCCGGCGCCCAGCGCAGCCCGAACCGGATCGACAATCACTTCAACTTCTGCAACCGGCGGATGAGGACGCAGGTTTGGATCGGGCGCGATGATCTGTGGACTTCGTCCGTACACATACGCCGGGCCGAGCGAATCCGGACGACACGACAGACCGCAGGCATACCCCAGACCGAACGACGGCTGAAAGTGGGCGTGCGAATATCCGATGTGCGCATTGGTTCGCCGAAAGCGCGACGAGTGAAACGCGGAAAACCCGGGTTGATATGCCGGATTCCAGTCAAATGCCTGATGTGGATACACAATGACCGGAAGCTGATGCGGTTCGTGGTTCGCAATGACCGGCGAGGTGCGCCGGGCGAGGTCAACCGTGCGAACCGCAGCCCAAGCATTCAATTTTCCAGCACATTCCGCCGCAACCGCACATGGTGCAAACAACCCAATTGCAGTACCAAAAACAGTGATTCTGAGGCCGAGAAGCTGATTCACTGGATTCATGGCGTCTGCCTCTCCTATATGGTTTGCGGGCGCCGCGGGCAAAACGACTTTCAAGAAATCATAGGTCGCCCAAGCGTATCGCCCCAGACCTGACTACCCTTGTCTCCCACTTTTCGGCGGACGACGAGAAAGCGTCCGAGGGGATTCAATACACCACCGCACGGCTGCCAGCAGGAGCGCACGCGAAATATTTCCCGCACACGACCTCGCCACGACGATATCTCTCAAGCTTCAGCGGCGTCCCGGAGTTTCCTGAATGATTATTGACCTGCGTACCCACCTCAGTCCATCTATCGCGGACCCACGTTCTCCGGGCCAGATCATCTCCCAGGCTGACCATGCCGACGCGATGGCCTGCGTCGACGCACATGTTGTGTTCGGGTATCGATGCGAAAGATTCGGCCTGCACATTCCGGTTGAAGCGGTCACCGCGTCCGTCAACGCCGGCGAAGGCGAACGCCTGGGTGTCGCTGGCGTTGATCCCACTTGTGACGCCGCGCTCGCAAATATTGATAAAGCAGCCGAGGCGGGCCTGCTGGGTGTGACGATCGCGCCTGCAGATCAGGGTCTGCGTGTGACGAGTGAGGCGTGCATGGCGGCGTTTGAACGCTGCGCGCTGCATGAGCTGCCGGTCTTCATCGCCAACCCGTTGTTGATCCAACCCGAGAGTGTTCTGGAGTTCGCCAACCCCGCGACACTTGATGAAGCGATGCGCGAGATTCCCAATCTCAAGGTGATCCTTGGTGACATCGGCTTCGGCTGGCTCGAAGAGGCGCTCACCATGTGCGCGAAACACGAGCGCGTTTACGCAGAGATCAGTTCGGTGGTCGCCAGACCCTGGTCGCTCTTTACAACGTTAATTCGTGCGCACGAGCGCGGCGTGATGTCGAAGTTGTTTTTCGGCTCCGGTTTCCCCGCGGAGACACCCCAACGCGCCATTGAGCGAATTTACACGCTCGCAGCTCATCGCCCCGGCGGTGCGCTGCCGTCGCTGCCGCGCGAGGCGCTGCGCCAGCTCGTCGAGCGCAATGTCTTCGCTGAGCTCGGCATCGACCATCTAGTCCCGCGGCGCGGAGCGAGCGCGGAGGAGCCAGCCTTTTCCCCGGCGCAGAACGTGGTGGTGACATCCTCGACCGGGCTATTCGGTCCGCGACGCCGGGCAAATGCGTCGCAGTGACGTGCGAAGCGCGCACGGGACCGCGCTCTTTGTGACAATCAAGCAATGATGTTTGAGATCATCGGACCGTGCCGAAGCAGGGCGAACGATCCGCGTCGCCATCTTGTGTTTTCGCGGGCTGCGATGCGCGAAGTTGATCGGGCTGCGATTGAGGAGCACGGAATTCCGGGGATTGTGCTTATGGAGAATGCTGCGACGGCGCTGCTGGCGGGGGCGCTGGAGTTGCTGGAAGGGGTTGAGCATCCGAGCGCATTGATTTGCTGCGGGCCGGGAAACAATGGGGGCGATGGATTGGCGCTGGCGCGGCGGCTTCAGAACGAGGGCGTGCGCACAGCATGCCTGCTTTCGCGCACCGCCGAGGCATATACAGGCGACGCTCGGGTGAATCTGCAAATCGCGGAGTCGATGTGTTTGCGCATTTCAGTGGCGGACGGCGCGGCGCCTGAAGAGACGGCGGCTCAACTGGCGCACGAACTTGGCGGACCGGCGTTGATTGTGGATGCGCTGTTCGGGACGGGGCTCACGCGGGCGATCGAGGCGCCGACGGATCGGTTGATTGAGTGGATCAATCGTGCGCGGTCCGGGGGGGCGAAGACGCTGGCGGTGGATATCCCCTCCGGGCTGGACACAGATTCGGGGGAGCCTTTGGGGCCAGCAGTGCGGGCGGATCTGACGGTGACGCTGGGCGGGATGAAGCAGGGGCTGGCGCGCGAGGGGGCGAGGGCCTGGACGGGGCGAATCGAGGTGGGAGACATCGGGGCGCCGATCGAACTGCTGGAGGCCCACGGGCGGACGCCGTAGCGACGGTTCTTCAACACATCGCCCACGGCGGCTGTCGGTTGCGCACGGGGGGAGGACTGAATGCGTAGGATGGAGTTGAACGCTGTGGAAGCGTTCGCATGGAGGCGCGTTTGCGATCGTGAGCATGGAGGCTGCGACAACCAGCAAGGGTTCGGAGAGCTCACGTTCTCGCAGCCCTGTCGGGCGGCGGGCGCCCATAGAGAGGCTGCTGGAGAAGCGACCGCCGAATGCGCCTGAGGCTGAGATGTCGCTGCTGGGATCGATATTGATCGATCCGGGTGTGCTGCCTGATGTCATCTCGCTGATCAGCGCGGGCGAAGACTTCTACGCCTCAGCTCATGCGCTCATCTACGATGCGCTGGTCGATCTCTATGACCAGCGGCAGTCGGGCGACCTGGTGCAGCTGCTCGACGCGCTGCAAACGAAGAATGCACTGGAGAATGTCGGCGGGGCGGATTATCTGGTGCAGCTCGCGGAGAGTGTTCCCTCCGCAGCGAACGCGGTTCACTACGCGCGAATCGTCGCGGAGAAGGCGCGGCTGCGGCGTCTGATTGAAGCAGCCAGCGAGATTATCCATGAAGCGCACAACACAGGGGATCTTGGCGCCGAGGGTGCGCGGGAGGTGCTCGACCGCGCCGAGCAACGGATTTTTGATATCGCAGAGCGATCGCAGACCGCGGATGCGCAGAAGCTTCAGGAGCTTCTCCATGAAGCAATGGTTCTGCTTGAGGCAAATGAAGGCCGGCCCATTACAGGGCTGGCGACGGGGTACATGCGGCTTGATGAGCTGACGACGGGTTTGCAGCCGGGCGAACTCCTTATTCTCGCTGCCCGGCCTTCGATGGGAAAGACGGCGCTGGCGCTGAATCTGGCGGAGCATGTCGCGCTGCACGGGGCGCATCATGCGGCGGCGCCGGTGGCATTCTTTAGTTTGGAAATGAGCCGCCAGGCGCTGACGCAGCGGATGATGTGCGCGCGAGCGACGGTGGATTCGCATCGGTTCCGCACGAATACGCTCACGGAAGATGACTATCGGCGGCTTATGAAGGCATGCGGGGATCTCGATCCGGCGCCGCTGTACATTGATGACACGCCGGGGATGACCATCCTTCAGCTTCGGGCGCGGGCGCGGCGGTTGGTTGCGCAGCACGGCGTGAAGTGCATTTTTATTGATTATCTTCAGCTTCTGACGGCGCCGGGCTCGGCGCGGGAGTCGCGGCAGGTGGAGGTTTCGGCGATCAGCCGGCAGATTAAGGCGCTGGCGCGGGAGCTCAACATTCCGGTGGTGTGCCTTGCACAGCTGAATCGTGGAGCGGAGCAGCGCGAGGGGCATCGGCCGCGGATGAGCGATCTGCGTGAGTCGGGGTCGATCGAGCAGGATGCAGATGTCATCATGCTCCTGCACCGCGAGTCCTATTACCACCAGGGCGATGAGCAGTGGCTCGAAGAGCACGAGGGCGAGGAGAATCTGGCGGAGGTCATCATTGCGAAGCAGCGAAACGGGCCGACGGGCGTGGCGAAGCTGACGTGGGACGCGAAGACGACGCGATTTTTGGACTACACAGAGCAGCGGTATCGGGAGCCTGTGTCGTATTCCGCCCCGACGGCGCCCCCGGAAGTGACAACCTTCGCGCCGGGGACGAGATCTGGGCCGGCAGAGTCGCACCGGGATGGTGGGGGGCCGGCGAGGCCCTGGGAGGGTGAGGAGTCGGACGCACCGTTTTGACGGGCTTGCGGCGGGCGGGGATCGCGGTACACTTTCCGGCTCGCTTCGGCGAAGCATTTTTCAACAACTCAACACCGATCGGACCACCATTGCGGCTTGAAAGCTGCTCGGCGGTGGGAGGTAAGCACTTATGGCGAAGAAAGAAATCGTCACCACATTCAAGGTGACAGCCCCCGGCGGACAGGCGACTCCAGCCCCGCCGCTCGGCCCGGCCTTGGGCGGCAACGGCGTCAATCCAGGTCAGTTCATCCAGCAGTTCAACGCTGCGACAGGCTCGCTGAATGGCAAGGTTGTCGGCTGTGTGATCACTGTCTACGGGGATCGCTCGTTCGACTTTGTGATTAAGTCATCGCCAGCGGCGAACTTGATCAGAACGGCGGCGGGGATTGAAAAGGGCTCGGGCGTGCCTCACACGGAGAAGGTGGGCAAGATCACAAGTGATCAGGTTCGGGCGATCGCGGAGGAGAAACTGGCAGACCTGAACGCAGGCTCGGTTGATTCAGCGATGCGGATGATCGAAGGCACAGCTCGCTCAATGGGCGTTGTGGTGGAGGGCTGATTCCAATGGCGAAGAAGATAGAAGAAAAGAAGCCTCGCCGTCTTGGCAAGCGTTCGTGGGACAACATCAAGCTGGCGCCGGCGGAGGCGATCGAGCTTCATGAGGCTGTAAAGGTTCTCAAGAAGTTCAAGGGGCCGAAGTTTGATCAATCGGTCGAGGTCTGCATGGTGCTGGGGATTGATCCGAAGCAGGCGGATCAGCAGGTGCGCGGGGCCGTCGCGATGCCGAATGGCATTGGCAAGTCCAAGCGCGTCATAGCGTTCTGCCAGAGCGATGTGGCGAAGGAAGCTTTGGCTGCAGGGGCTGTGAAGGCTGGCGGCGAAGAGCTGGTTGAAGAAATCGAGAAGGGTTTCGTTGATTTCGATGTCGCCGTCGCGAGCCCGGACATGATGCGCGTGGTGAGCAAGCTTGGGCGTGTGCTTGGTCCCAAGGGGCTGATGCCTTCGCCGAAGGCGGGCACGGTGACGCCGAATGTTGCGGAAGCGGTGAAGGAATACTCTGCGGGCAAGGTTGAATACCGCAATGACAAGAGCGGAAACATTCATGCGGCGGTGGGAAAGATGAGCTTTTCGGAGAGTGATCTTGCTGAGAATCTGGATTACTTCATCGAGACGATCGCCAAGCTTCGCCCATCGAGTGTGAAAGGGCGATTCGTTAAGAAGATCAGCATCAGCGGAACAATGACGCCGGGCGTGCAGGTGGCGTACGCAGGCGAGTGATAGGGTCGGGCGAGTCCGATTCGCCGGAAGATTAAGAAAGAGAAGAACCGATGAGCAAGACCGTCAAAGAGTTCATGATGCGCGACTACAAGTCGCTTTTCGAAGGCGTTGAAGATGCGCTGCTCGTGAGCGTGCGCGGCGTCGAGGCGAACGACAACAACCGCATGCGTCTGGGTCTTCAGGAGAAGGGCATACGGATTACGGTTGTGCGAAACAATCTGGCGAAGCGCGCTTTTGCTGACTCCAGCCTTGAAGGATTGAATGACTTGCTGGATGGGCCGACAGCGCTTGCCTATGGCGGGGAGACAGTTGTTGACGCTGCCCGCGAGTTGGTGAAGTGGGCCAAAGAGGTTCAGCAGCTCGAACTCAAGGGCGCCATCCTTGATGGCGAGCTCTTCGAAGGTGCAGCGGGTGTTCAAAGGCTGTCGGACTTCCCGACGCGCGATGAAGCTCAGGCGCAGGTGGTTACGCTCGTTCTGAGCCCGGCGCGCAATCTGGTTGGCGGGATCCTCGGGCCAGGCTCGTCGCTGGCTTCCATTGTGAAGTCGATCGAAGAGAAGCTGGAAAAGGGAGAGACGATCAGCAAGGCGGGCTGAGGCGTGTGAGCGTCGGAACTGCCTTGTTGCGATTGATAGATGAGAAAAAACTGACAACATCCGATCCGGACTGGCCCTTGGGTTAAAGGTTGAGCGTTCAGCCCCTCTCTGGATGGTGTTCACCGTCAGGCGTGACCAAACGTCGAACGGCGAGATAGAGAAAGTAGAGACGAAATTATGTCCGAAGAAACCAAAACATTTGACGCCAAAATCACCAAGATCGGTGATGAGCTCGCCGGCCTTACGCTTAAGGAAGCAGTTGATCTCGGTGATTACATGAAAGAGACGTATGGCATTGAGCCGGCTGCTGGCGGCGGCGTGATCATGGCGGCTGCTGGCGGCGACGCGGGCGGCGGCGAGGAAGAGAAGACCTCGTTCGACGTGATCCTTACCTCTGCTGGCGATAAGAAGATTCAGGTCATTAAGGTCGTGCGGGAGATCACCGGCCTCGGTCTGAAGGAAGCCAAGGATCTTGTCGACGGCGCTCCCAAGGCGGTCAAGGAAGGCCTGAGCAAGGAAGACGCCGAGGCTCTCAAGACCAAGCTCGAAGAGGTCGGCGGCGGCGTCGAGATCAAGTAAGAGAACACGAATCGAGCAGACGACCTGCTCGCGGATGAGCAATTTGGACAAGAGGCGTCCCTCTCAAGAGAGGGGCGCCTTGTCCAGTCGGTGGCCGAGCGGCTGGCAGAAATGGAAAAATTGGGTTGTTTGCCGGGTTTTTTCGCTTATGGCCATAATTTTGTCTTTTTTTGAAAATCGGTTCCGGTCCGCTTCTTGCAGGCGGATGATCGGCGGGCTATGATGCATGGCTCGGCGTTTTCAAACGGGTGTGACCACGACTCAACTCTTACTTCATTGGATGGCCTCAAAGTGGGGCCAATCCCTGTAGTTCAACCATCGTGAGGATTTCGATGGCAGCGAGGAATGTGCGCGATTTCTCCAAGCGCGGCGATGCGATCCCTGTCCCGGAACTGACACGGATCCAGCACGAGGCTTATGAAAGATTCCTTCAGCTCGGCAAGAGCACCGACGAGCGAGATCCGCACATGGGTCTTGAGTCGCTCTTGCGGGAGGTGTTCCCCATTGTCTCTTATGACGAGACGATGAGTCTGAACTACCTCTGGTATGAACTGGAGGAACCACGATATACACCTGACGAATGTCGGGAGCTGCGTTTGACTTACGGCAGACCGTTCCGCGTCGCGGTGCGATTGTCGAGAGAAGACCACCCCGACATCGTCGAGGAGCAGATCTACCTCGGCGAAATTCCCATCATGATGGGAGGCGGCGAGTTCATCGTTAATGGAGCCGAGCGCGTCATTGTGAGCCAGCTTCATCGCTCGCCGGGCGTGGATTTTTCCGTCGTCTCAGCGGAGGCGGATCGGCCACTGCACTCTGCTCGGGTGATTCCCGAGCGCGGGTCGTGGATCGAGATCGAAGTGACGAAGAAAGATGTGCTGGCGATGCGGATCGATCAATCCGCCAAGCTGTCAGCAACCACCTTCATGCGCTGTCTGGATGAATCCGTTTCAAGCACCGAAGCGCTGCTCAGCCTCTTTTACGAGATCACCGAGCTCAAGGTTGTTGATCTCAAGCCTGAGCATTGGGTCGCTGAGTCCATCATCGACACCGAGAGCGGTGAAGAGCTTGTCCATGTGGGCAGACAGATCGGCGAAGCAATCGAGGCGGTGCAGGCGTCAAACCTGAAGAAAGTTCGGGTGATCCAGAATCTGACTGATCCGCTGATTATCAACACCGTTGCTGAAGAGCGGCTGGATCAGTTCAATGATGTCGCCAAGAGCGAGTATGAAGCGGCGCTTTTGAAAATCTATACCCGGCTTCGCCCCGGCAACCCGCCGCAGGTTGATAAAGCCAAACAACTCTTCAAAGAGAAGTTTTACGACGAGAACCGCTACCGTCTGGGCAAGGTTGGTCGATTCCGCATTAACCGCAAGTTTGATCTGGATGTGGCTGAGGATGAAATGTTCATCCGGGCTGAGGATTTCCTCCGCGTCGTCGCGTACGTCCTCGATTTGCGCAGCAAGCGCCTGGATCCCAACACGAATCGGCCGATCGCGAAGGTGGACGACATCGATCACCTGGGCAATCGCCGGCTGCGCACGCTTGATGAGTTGGCAGTCGAGGAGATGCGAAAGGGCTTCCTGAAACTGCGCCGAACGGTGCAGGAGCGCATGAGCGTGAAGGAGCCGGATGAGATCGCGCGCATGTCGGACCTCGTCAACTCCAAGTCGATCAGCTCCTCCATCGATTTCTTCTTTGGCAGGTCAGAGCTTTCGCAGGTTGTTGATCAGACCAATCCGCTTTCGTCGCTGGTTCATGAGCGCCGTCTTTCGGCGCTCGGGCCGGGCGGACTGAACCGGAAGCGGGCCGGGTTTGAGGTGCGTGATGTTCATATTTCTCACTATGGGCGTATCTGTCCGATCGAGACTCCTGAAGGAACCAACATCGGCCTGATCGCGTCGCTGGGCATTTACTCGTCGATTGATGAATACGGATTCCTGCGCACGCCTTACCGTGAAGTGAAGGGGGGCAAGCCGACGGGCAATGTCGTCGCGCTGCGAGCGGACGAAGAGATGCGAGCCATCTTGTCGCCGAGCGACTCTCTTGATGAGACTGGGAAGATTGCCTCGGGCCATGTGCTGGCGCGCGTTGGCGGCGAACTCGCGGAAGTCGATTCGAGCGAGGTGCAGTACGTTGACATTGCGCCCAAGCAGATTGTTGGCGTCTCCGCGTCGCTCATTCCGTTCCTGGAGCATGATGACGCCAACCGCGCGCTCATGGGCTCCAACATGCAGCGGCAGGCGGTGCCACTACTCAAGGTGGAAGCGCCCCTCGTCGCGACGGGCATGGAGAAAGCGGTCGGCTACAACTCGGGCATGGTCATCCGCGCCCGAATCGCAGGCACGATCACGCATGTTGATTCTGAACTGATCGTAGTCGACTACTCCGATGAATACGTTCTTCGCAAGTTTGTCGGCCTTAACGAGCGCACCTGCCTCAATCAGAAACCGATCGTCAAGATGGGGCAACAGGTTGAGAAGGGGCAGGTCATCGCTGATGGCGCTTCGACCGTCGAAGGAGAGTTGGCGATTGGAAAAAACGCGCTCGTCGCGTTCATGACTTTCGACGGCTACAACTTCGAGGACGCGATCGTCATCTCCGAGCGCATGGTGACCGACGATGAGATGACCAGCATCCACATCGAATCTTTTGATGTGGAGATTCGTGAGACAAAGCTCGGCAAGGAAGAGTTCACACGAGATATTCCTAATGTCTCTGAGAAAATGCTCCACGATCTGGATGAGCACGGGGTTATCCGCATCGGCGCGAACGTTCGGCCCGGGGATATTCTCGTCGGAAAGGTTTCGCCGAAATCCAAGAGCGAACTCACACCTGAAGAAAAACTGCTGCATGCGATTTTTGGTCGCGCTGGCGAAGACGTGAAGAACGATTCGCTTGAGGTTCCTGCGGGTGTTGAGGGCATTGTGATTGGCGCCAAGAGATTCAGCCGGCGTGCTCACATGACTGATGAGCAGAAGAAACTGCTCCAGTCGGAAATGGATGCGTATTCCGCTGATCAGGATGAAAAAGCAATTACCCTCTTTACCCAGATGGTCAGCAAAATCAACGATGCGGTCGGATCGGAGCTGGTGGATCCTTCCACTCGCCAGAAAGTTGGCGCGTCGGACATTCGCGAAGTCATCGTCGAGCAGATTCAGAACTTCGATCTGAAGTGGGTCAAGGGCGCGAAGGAAGCTGTCGCCGCTGCAGAGCGGTTGTATGGTCAGTTCTGGCCTCGCATCCAGGCGATTGAAGTCGAGAAAAACCGCAAGCTCGCACACATGAAGCGCGGCGATGAACTCTCCTCTGGTGTGCTTGAGATGGTCAAGGTGTACCTCGCGACCAAACGCCACCTCGCCGCCGGCGACAAACTCGCAGGTCGCCACGGCAACAAGGGTGTGATTGCACGCGTTGTGCCCGTTGAAGATATGCCCTTCCTCGAGGATGGCACTCCGGTTGATGTCCTGCTCAATCCCCTTGGCGTGCCGAGTCGGATGAATGTGGGTCAGATTCTTGAAACGCACATCGGCTGGGCAGCGAAGCTGCTGAACTTCCAGGTTGTCACGCCCGTCTTTGATGGCGCCAGCGAGGAAGAAGTTCACAATGTTGTCGCAGAGGCAAATACCTATGTGAAGGAACGCCTTCAAGAGTGCGAACGGACGCACACGCCACCCGGCGATCGGGAGATGCTCGCCCACATGCCGAGAGGCGGCAAGGCGCAGCTCTACGACGGGCGCACCGGTGAGCCGTTCCATGAGCGCACAACCGTTGGCTTCATGTACATCCTGAAGCTGCACCATCTTGTTGATGACAAGATTCATGCTCGCGCGACGGGGCCGTACTCGCTCATCACCCAGCAGCCGCTCGGTGGCAAGGCTCGCACGGGCGGGCAGCGATTTGGTGAGATGGAAGTGTGGGGCCTTGAGGCGTATGGCGCCGCGTACATCCTGCAAGAGTTGCTCACGGTCAAGTCTGACGATGTTGAGGGCAGGACCAAGATTTATGAATCAATGGTGAAGGGCACCAACACATTGGAAGCAGGAATGCCTGTCGCTTTCGATGTGCTGTGCAACGAACTCAAGGGCCTTGGCATGAATGTCGAACTCGAGAAACGTCACCTGGAAGGTGGCTCGCTTCTTTGATTTTCATACTTCTGGCCAAATAAAGGCGCCAGAGCCAAGGCTGCGTTTGGGAGTGATTTCGATGAAACATCACCAAATCGGTGGAATCAGTTTGGTTGTCGCGTTGAGTGTTGTTGTGCTTGGTTGCGAGCAAGGCGCCAAGAGCGACTCGACGCCTGATGGTGGAGCGACCAACAACGACGCTGTGGCGACTGGCGCCGAGCGCAATGGCAAGCCCGCTCCACCTGCTGCAAACTCAACTTCCGATCATTCGACAGACACAGAGAGTCCGGTGAGCCTCGTTCCGCTGAAGGACAGAACGCCTGATGAAGCGTTTGAAACCTATATTGAGCGGCTTCGGGTCGGTGATTTCTGGGGCGCTTTGGAGGTGTGCGATCCTGACGCAGAGGGGACACTCGCGCTTACCGGGTTCGCAGACAACCTCGACAACGTGCGCCGCGACCTTGAGTCTGACCCAAACTCACCAATCTCTTATGAGACCATGATCCATCTTACAACGGGCGACTTTAAAGCGTTGACGTGGGCGGTCGTCTCTGAAGGCGCGGACTCAGCGGTCGTTGAGATTACGAAGCCTGATCCTGGGGACACAACGGACGTGCGCCTTACCTTCCTTGATGGCGCCTGGCGCGTCATCCCGCCTCCCAAGACCGGCATTCCGTAAAACGAACAAAACCCTCCAAGCAGCAGTGGCTCGACAGGAGCCATCACCGACCGAGCCGAATCACACGCGATCGACGCACAAGACTGGAGAGCACAGCTAATCATGGCTGAGAGCGTATACGACAAAATTAACGATTACGGCTCCGTGCGGGTCACACTGGCAAGCCCCAATGACATTCGCTCATGGTCCTATGGCGAAGTCAAGAAGCCCGAGACGATCAACTACCGCACCTATCGCCCGGAGAAGGACGGCCTTTTCTGTGAGCGCATCTTCGGCCCCGAGCGCGACTATGAGTGCGCCTGCGGCAAGTACAAGGGCACCAAGTTCAAGGGCATCATCTGCGATCGCTGCGGCGTGAAAGTCACGCACTCGCGCGTCCGGCGCAAACGCATGGGTCACATCAACCTTGCGGCGCCCATCGTGCACATCTGGTTCTTCAAGGCCATGCCCAGCCGGCTTGGCACGCTGCTGGGAATGAAGACCAGCGATCTTGAGAAGATCGTCTACTTCCAGGATTACGTTGTCACCACTCCCGGCGACACCGAGCTCAAGTTCAAACAGGTGCTCACGGAAGAAGAATATCGCAACTGCATGGACAAGTTCGGCAGCGCTTTCAAGGCGCTGATGGGCGCCGACGCGATCCGCGAACTCATCGAAGAGCTTGACCTCGACGAGCTTGCAGCGGAACTGCGCACCAACCTCAAAGAAACGCGCAGCAAGCAGAAGATCAAGGATCTCTCCAAGCGCCTGAAGCTCGTCGAGCAGGTTCGCCTCTCCGGGAACAACCCCGCGTGGCTGGTGATGGATGTCATCCCGGTCATCCCGCCGGATCTGCGCCCGCTGGTTCTGCTTGAGTCGGGCAACTTCGCCACCAGCGATCTCAATGATCTCTACCGCAGAATCATCAACCGCAACAACCGCTTGAAGAAACTGATGGACCTCAACGCGCCGGAGGTCATCATCCGCAACGAGAAGCGGATGCTGCAGCAAGCGGTCGATGCGCTCTTCGATAACGGCCGCTGCCGCAGGCCGGTGCTTGGCTCCTCTAATCGCCCACTCAAGTCCATCACGGACATGATCAAGGGCAAGCAAGGTCGCTTCCGCGAAAACCTCCTGGGCAAGCGCGTCGATTACTCCGCCCGTTCGGTTATCGTCGTCGGCCCTGAGCTGCACCTTTATCAGTGCGGCCTGCCGAAGAAGATCGCGCTGGAGTTGTATCAGCCGTTCATCATTCGTCGCCTCAAGGAGCATGGGCTCGCGGATACAATCAAGTCCGCCAAGCGCATGCTCGAGCGTCGCGATCCGGAAGTGTGGGACATCCTCGAAGAGGTGATCTATCAGCATCCGGTGCTCCTCAACCGCGCGCCGACCCTTCACCGCATGGGCATTCAGGCCTTCGAGCCGGTGCTTGTTGAAGGAAACGCGATCAAGCTGCATCCGCTCGTCTGCACAGGTTTCAATGCAGACTTCGACGGGGACCAGATGGCTGTCCACCTGCCCCTTTCCGTCGAAGCGCAGGCAGAAGCGCATGTGCTCATGCTCAGCACGCACAACGTCTTCTCCCCAGCCAACGGCCGGCCCATCATTTCGCCTTCGCAGGACGTCGTGATGGGTGTCTACTTTGTCACGCTTACTCGCCCTGACGAACTTCCCAAAGAGAAGCTCAGCCGTTTCTCAAGTCGTCAGGAAGCACTGATGGCCTACGAGCATGGCGCGATTAATCTTCAGCAGCGCATTGTCGTGCGTCTGGATGGCTTCAACGAAATCGTCGAATCCCAGCACGACGTGCCGAAACCTCTTCCCAAGGACCGTCGGATCATCACGACCGCCGGCAGACTCGTCTTCTCCGAAATCCTTGATCTGCAGATGCCTTTCTACAACTGCACACTCGGTTCCAAGGGGTGCGCGCGCGTTATTGATGACTGCCTTGCCTATTGCGGCCGGCAAACCACAATCGACTTCCTCGACAAACTCAAATCGCTGGGTTTCCAGGAGGCGACCGCTGCGGGGCTTTCGATTGGCGTCACTGATATGCGCATCCCCGCCGCTAAGCCGGAGCTCATCGCGGACGCCGAAAAGAAGGCAGCTCGGATCGAGAAAAACTACGAGCGCGGCGTCATCACGGAGCGCGAGCGATACAACCAGCTATTGGACATCTGGGCTCACTGCCGAGAGCTTGTCACCAAGAAGCTGCTCGAAACTTTGAAAAACGATCGGCGTGATGTTGAAACAGGCGACGAAGTCCCGATCGACTCGAAGGAAGGCCAACCGTATCTTAACCCCGTCTATCTGATGTCTGATTCAGGCGCTCGTGGAAACGTGTCGCAGATGCAGCAGCTCGCCGGCATGCGCGGCCTGATGGCCAAGCCCTCCGGTGAAATCATCGAAACCCCCATTCGCGCCAACTTCCGTGAGGGGCTGCATGTCCTTGAGTATTTCTCCTCGACGCATGGCGCACGCAAGGGACTGGCTGACACCGCTCTCAAGACAGCCGACTCCGGGTATCTCACGCGAAAGCTCTGCGATGTCGCGCAATCCGTCATTGTTACGGAAGATAAATGCTCCGCTACTTCGGGCGTCACGAAGCGCGCCGTCTATAAGGGAGAAGAAGTTGATGTCCCGCTGAGCGAGCAAATCGTTGGTCGCGTCAGCATGCACAACATCGCCAATCCCATCACCGATGAGATGATTGTCGGCGAAAACGAGATGATCACATACGAGGCGGCGCGCAAGATTGAAGATCTCGGCATCGAGTCAGTGCTCGTGCGCTCCCCGCTGACGTGCCAGACATCTCGCGGCGTCTGCGTCCGGTGTTACGGAATGGATATGTCCACCGGACGCCTGGTTGAGGAAGGTTTGGCGGTCGGCATCATCGCTGCCCAGTCCATCGGCGAGCCTGGCACGCAGCTCACCATGCGCACCTTCCATACGGGTGGCATCGCCACGACAAAACTAATCGACACGGAACAGCGTTCTACGCATAACGGCGTCGTTGAGATTCGTGACGCCAGCGAAGCTGCGGTCAAGGACGAAGATGGCAAGGACGTGCTCGTCGCGCTCAAACGCTCCGGTGAGATCGTGCTGCTTGATGACAAGGGGCGTGAGCTTGAGAAATACAAGCTTCCCTACGCAGCCCAGATCGTCGTTAAACCAGGCGAAACTGTGAAGCGCGGCGATCGGCTCTTCAAGTGGGATCCGCATCGCATCTCGATTCTCGCTGAAAAATCCGGCGCCGTGCGGTTTATCGATGTTGAGATCGGCGAGACCGTTCGTGAAGAGGACGCGGCTGGCAAGCAAGCGCTCGTCGTCATTGAGCACAAGGGTGAGAAGCATCCGCAGGTCGTGATCGAAGACAAGCAAGGCAACATCCTCGATTTCCATTACCTTCCCGCGCGAGCTCGCCTGAATGTGCAAGAGGGCGACACGATCGAAGTTGGCGCCATGCTCGCGGCTCGTCCGCGGTCAGCCGCAGGTTCGCAGGATATTGTCGGTGGTCTGCCCCGCGTCACGGAGATCTTCGAAGCGCGCAAGCCCAAGGAGCCGGCCATCATGGCTGAAATCTCCGGCGTGATCGAACTCTACTCCGACAAACGCAAGGGCAAGATGACCATTCGCATCATCTCCGACGCCGGCATTGAGAAAGATCATCACGTCCCGCAGGACAAGCACTTGCTCGTGCATGCTGGGGATAAAGTCATCGCCGGCGATCCGCTCATTGACGGCCCCATGGTTCCGCATGACATCCTGCGAATCAAGGGTGAAGAGGCGCTCTATAGCTACATGCTTGATGAAGTGCAGAATGTGTATCGCGCTCAGGGTGTGCCCATCAATGACAAGCACATCGAGGTGATCCTGGGGCAGATGCTCAATAAGGGTCGCATTGAGAATCCCGGCGACACCGACTTGCTGCCTCATGAAGTCGTGGACAAGCACATCTTCCGCGAGCACAACGCGAAAGTCGCCAGGATGGGTCGCATCAGTGAATCCGGCGATACGCCGATCCCGGTTGGCTCCCTTGTGACGAAGGATGAAATCAAGGAAGCCAACGCGAAAGCCGAGGCCGAAGGCAAGGAGATCGCCAAGGCCAAGAAGGCGCGCCCCGCGACGAGCCGGACGCTGCTCCTGGGCATCACGAAGGCTTCGCTGCAATCGGAAAGTTGGCTGAGTGGCGCCTCGTTCCAGGAGACGACCAAGGTGCTGACCGAAGCGGCGCTTCGCGGCGCCAAGGACGAGTTGATCGGCCTCAAGGAGAACGTGCTGCTCGGGCATCTCATTCCCGCAGGCACCGGCTTCCATGCCCATCAGGCTCTGCGCGTGCGCCATCTCGCCGAGCCGCCCGTCACCGCCGAGCTCGATGAAGACGCCATGATCGCCGAAGCCACCTTGGCCGCTGAAGCGCTCGGCGCCACCCGGCTCGAAGATGAGCCCTCAACCGTCTCGATCGATGTCAGCGATACGCTCATCGGCGGGGAAACAACCAGCGCCGGGGCCCCAGGCTCGGGCATTGGGCAGGAGTAAGCTTCCCGCGCAGTAGAGCTTCGAAAACACTCAACAGACCTCCGCTCTCAGGCGGAGGTTTTTTTATGCGCAATGGGCACTGCAATTTCAGCGTAAAATCAAGACTCGCTGTTTCCAAACAACGACACCAGCCACGGAATCCAGAGGAGCACATGGACGGTCACGATCGCCCAGAAGACAATCAGGAATCGTGTATCGCGCGTCTTGTGGCGCAAGGCTTGCTGGGCGACCAGCGCGCCAGGCCAGCCGCCAGCCAGTTCAAGTAAGTGCAGCGTGCGTTCTCGCAAGCGCCGCCCCTCGCGCCGGGCGGCCCGCTTGTCGATCGCGTACGCAATAAATGCGATCACACTCATTCCAACGTAAGCAACTGCAAGAAGGATAAGAAGGTTCATAGGGGCATCCTTCGGCGAGGTCAGTTAGGCTATTCGGGGCGGCACCCGCTACGAAAGGGCATTGGAATGAACGAGATGACATACACCGAGCCGGAGCGTCAAAGCAATGGGCTGGGGATCGCAAGTTTCGTTGTTTCGCTTGTCGCGCTCGTCACATGTCTTCTCCCGCTTTCGCCCATCGGGGTGATTCTGAGTTGCATCGCAATGTTCAAGCGACCTCGCGGATTTGCGATTGCAGGTTTGATTCTCGGTTTACTCGGAACGCTCATTGTGATTGTGTTTGTAGTCATCATCCTGGCTATCGGGTTGAGCATGGCCGCCGCGTTCGTCATGGTGGCCTCGATGCTGGGGTCAAATGCTCTGACAGTCTATGGGAGCATTGACGATCATTATGAAAACACCGGGACGTTGCCCGCCTCACTCGATGATCTCGGCCTCCCGTCAGCCACATTGCTGGATAATCATGGCGTCCCGTTCCGCTATATCCAGACCGAAGACGGAGGAGCGTTTTGGCTGATTTCCGATGGCCCCGATGGGCTGCCGGACACGTCAGATGATTCCTGGGTCTGGCGCCGAGTCGAGCCGGATACCGGGTTTGAGTTGGTCATCGAAGGGAAGAACTTCATGAGCATTGACACCGAGCCGCCGACGGGGAACCCACCGAAGGCAGCTCCCCCAGCGCCAGATGATTCACAAGTCTCAGATTCCCTCTCTGATCCATAATCAGTCAATCTTGCAGGTCAGTGGTGATTCAGCCCTTGAGCAACGGGGGCATTCGCCCGTAGAATATCCCCGCTCCGACCGTTCGGAGTTTGTTCATCAACACGACCCGCCCGTTGAAACGGCGTGGCCGATTCAGGCTCAGTGTCAGCGGCGCCCGGAGAACATTCTGGCGCCCTGAAACAAGAGCCCGCAGCGAGACCCAACGCTGCGCATAGATTCACTCACTGAGATTCGCTTCATTGATCCAGCGCACTTCTCTATCCCGCGAATTCGATCGTTGCTCTTCAATTTTTACCTTGAGGCGTGCGTACGAAGGCGCTGCGCCGCCGGGAGTTCGATCGTGCGTTGAGCGCATCATTCTGAAGCGCTGAAGCCAGTGAATAGATCGCGTCAGAGCAGAACAACGCTCAGACGCCGGCCGTGTCCTTTCTCATCGGGCGGGAACAACAACCCGCTCCCGCGCAGCTGCGCTGCGCTTATCGCTTGGGAAGGACCAGCCGATGTTTTTCTGGTTGTCAACAACTGCCCCCGCCACGATGCCCGTCTGGCTGGGTGTGCTCATCGGGCTCATCATCGGCTCCGTGCTTACAGCCGTAGCGATGCGCCTCGTCGCTGGGCAGATTATCGCCCGCGCCAAGACAGATAGCGAGCGCATTCTTTCCGAAGCTGAACTGCAAGCCAGGAACACGCACCAGAAGGCCGAGCTCGACACTGAGAAACTCATGCTCGATCGCACCCGCGATCAGGAGAAGAAGGCCGAGGAAGTCCGCAAGGATCTGCGCAGCCAGGAGAAGCGGCTTACCAAGCGCGAAGACCAGCTCGATCGCAAGTTCGACGCGCTCGGCCTGAAGGAAGATTCACTCGCCAAAACCAGCGAGAAGCTCAAAAGCCGCGAGCAAAAGCTCCAGGACCGCGAAGAGGAGCTTGAAGGCGTCCTCGAAGAGCAACGGCTCGCTCTCATGCGCATCAGCGATCTCACCCGCGACGAAGCCAAGGAAATGCTCCTCGAGCGCGTCGAGGATGAAGTCAGGCATGATGCCGCCAAGCTCACTCGCCGGGTGATCGAACAGGCCGAGATGGAATCCAAGGAGAAAGCGCAGGAAATCACACTCATGGCGATTCAGCGCTACGCCGCCGAGGTGACCGCGGATTCCACCGTGCGCGCCGTGCCGATCCCCAGTGAAGATATGAAGGGCCGCATCATCGGCCGCGAAGGCCGAAACATCCGCGCCATCGAGCGCGCGACCGGCGCCGACATTATCGTCGATGACACCCCGGGAGTGATCGTCGTCTCGTGCTTTGACAAAGTGCGCCAGACTGTCGCCGCAGAGTCATTGCAAAAGCTCATCGCCGACGGCCGCGTGCATCCAACCCGTATCGAGGAGATCGTCGAGGGTGTGCGCGCCGACGTGCAGGAGCGCATTGTCAAGGCGGGGTCTGATGCAGGCCTGGAAGTCAAATTGCGCGGGCTTCATCCCAAGATCGCCGAAGCCATGGGAAAAATGCACTTCCGCATGAGCTTCGGGCAAAACGTCCTTCGGCACTCCGTCGAAGTTGCCTACCTCTGTCAGATCATCGCTGAACAACTCGGCCTCGACGGCGCCATCGCCAGACGCTGCGGATTTCTCCATGACATCGGCAAAGCCATGGACCACGAAATGGAGGGCGGGCATCCCAAGATCGGCATGGATTTCGCCCGCCAGCATGGCGAAAAAGAGCCCGTGCTCAATGCGATCGGCGGGCATCACGCCGACATCCCCTCTACGAGCTTCTATACGCCCATCGTCATGGCCGCCGACGCCGTTTCCAGCGCCCGCCCCGGCGCCCGGCGCGAATCACTGGAAAAATATGTACAGCGCCTTGAGCAACTCCAGGACATCGCGCTGGAACAGAAAGGTGTGGAGGAAGCCTACGCCATTCAAGCCGGGCGCGAAGTCCGTGTCATGGTCGATGCGCGCAAAATCACGGACGACGAAGCCATGTTGGTCGCCAAAAATATCGCCGATCGCGTCAGTGAAGAAATGACATTCCCCGGTGAAATCAGAGTGACGGTGCTGCGCGAGACGCGAGCCATCGAGTACGCCAGATAGCGCCTCGCAACTGCTCGCGCAAAACTATCGCGTGCCCGCCAGGCGTCGCACTGTCATGTCAAATGTGCGCACCATCGTCGCATGAATTCCATACACCGTGATGGCGTACACCAGCACTGACCCCAGACTTCCCGCAATTATCGCCGCCCGCAGCGATGAAAGCCCGCCTCCTTCCGAAAGCGTCGCCGCCCCCGCCTCAGCCGGACGCAGAACCAGCAACATCGCCGTCACGGGATTCAGGCATGCGAGCGCAGGGCCGACATACTCAATGCCCGCCCCAGCCTTCCATCCGCACATCCCCACCACCCCCGAGATCGCCACCACCACGCCAAACGTCGCGACAATCGACCCAATCGTTCCCTTGCTCTTCAGCGACCACTGCAGCCCGATGATCACGCAGAATGCGATAAACGGAACGATTGTCAGCGGCGCCACGAACGCCGCGACAGGCATGATCGCGGGCGTTTCAATCGTCACGGTGCCCAGCAGGTCCGTCGACATCACGCCGCCCGAACCTCCCGGACGCAGAAACAGTTCGTTGCGCACCGCCAGCACATACAACGCCGCCAGGACAACAGTAAGCGTTGGCACAGCCAGCATCGGCGCGAGATAGCTAATAAGCCCGCGCAGCTTGCCCATCAAATATGCGCTCGCCGTGATCGGCGTGATGAGCAGCAGGTCGAGCGTGCCATCTTCACGTTCGCGCGAAACCGCCGTCGCAGCCATATTGATCGCGACAAGCGCAATCACAGCGACCTCCGCCCACACCGTCGCCAGAAGCGCAAAGCGAAGATCAGCAATGCTCAAAAAACCACGATGGAACGCAACAACCAGCCCCAGCCCCCACAGCAGCCCCGCAGCGACGAATGACCACCGGGCGATGATCTTCGGCAATGTCGCGCTCCGGGCGGCCGCCTCGCGCCACGCCACCGGGTTGTGCCACACCGTCCGCGCCGTGCGCCTCCGCTCCCCGGACGCGCCAACTCCCAACGCTCGGCGCCACAGCGGACGGCTCCCGCTCGTCCCCACCCGCCGCACCATCAGGCTGCTCAAAATAACCATCGCGGCGCTCGCAACCGAACTCCCCATGCACCACGCCAGCACCGGCGAGCCAAACCAGAACCGCGAAATCGCTCCCATCTCCGCCAGCGCCGTCTCATCGGGTGTTCTGTAGTTGGAGGCAGCCAGCAGCGACTCCAGCGCCAAAAACGGATTCAATGGCGTCAACACCGTCACCTGCCCGGCGCCGCGCAGCGCCAAATCCAGCGATCCCGTAATCGCAAGGTACGACACAACACCCACAATAAACGTAAAGAGCGCCCGCTTGCCCGCCCAGCGCGAAACACTCAGAGTGATCGCCGTCGCCCCGACAAGCAGCGCAGCGCACGCGGCGATCGCGTAGCTTGCAAAAATCGAACTGCTCGGCGCCCCGCCAAAATATTGCACCACCGCAAAGAGCGGCAGCGATGCAAAAAGCAACGCCAGCACAAAAAAAAGCCGCCCGATCAGGTTCCCCAGCACAATCTCGACCGCAGATAAGGGCGTTGTCAGCAGAATATCCCACGTCTTGGGATTCGCCTCCTGCGCAATCGCGCCGGACATAAAGACCGGCGCCAGCAGGCAGATCAACGCCACCTGAAAATAGGCTGTGAAGATAAAGCTGCTGGCCCCCGCCGCCGCCAGATCGCGGTAGTTCAGCTGGCTTGGCGCTGCCTTGATGAGCAACACCCACATCAAGACAGCGATCAGCACCGCCAGATACGCTGTCCGGATGTACAGATGGCGCGTCCGCCGCGACCCGCCCTGTACCAGGCGGACAGCGATCGGGTTCGTCGGACCCAGTCTCAGCAACCAACGAAGAAAAGCAGGCACGCGTACATCCTATGCGCTTCTGGTACAGAAATACGGCTTTCACCGCAGGTAGGAGCGGATTTATTCTCGCGCAGCTATCGGAAACACAACCGGGCTCCGGTACCCCTCCCGATCATATGCCCGCACGCCGAAGAGCCAGTTGTCCTTGCTCAGCTCAATCGTCGCCTCTGTCACCGGGCCCACATCCCGGGCGTGCTGCCACGTCGGCGCCGATGTCTCACGCCAGAGAACCTCATACCCCGCGACGTCAGGCTCAGGGCTCGCATCCCAGCGGATAGTTGTGTCGTTCATCAACTCCGCAATGATCAGCCTTGCAGCGCCAGGCGCCGAAGGCGCGTTCGCCAAGTGCGCCAGCGCGGCGCCATTGAGCTTCGTCACGTTCGCCAGATACTTCGCTTCAACAAACTCCAGCTCATCGCCATACCGCACGCCATCTTCAACCCGAACATCCTGATGCTGCCGGTTGTACTCCTCGTGCATCACCGTCAGTCGAACACCCGCCGGATACCCCGCTTCGATAAACGCCGTATGGTCTCCACCGCGCAGAAACCGGTCGTTCCGGTAGATGAGTGTCGGCTGAATCGTCAGATCGTGTAGTTCCGCGACCTCAGCCATATACCGCGCCAACTGCCGCGCCGGCGAATCATTCTCCGCCCCGAGCCGGGCGATCGTCGAAACTGCCTGCATCGTCGCAACCCGCGGAACGCCTTCGGAGAAGACGCGAATCGTCTTCCGCGAACGAGCAGCCTCCGCGCTGTCTGCCGCATGTTGCCCAGCCGGGTCGCCAACCGTGTCGTTATTCAGAACCGCGCGAACGTCCATCCCCTCAGCCTTCGCCGCCTCCGCGTGCAGCCTCGCCCCATACAGCCCCTGCTCCTCCCCTGTCGTCGCCATCAGCACAATCGTGCTGTCATATCGATGCTTCGCCATCACCCGCGCAAGCTCCATGAGCGCCGCCACCCCGGAAGCATCATCATTCGCCCCCGGTGCGTCAGACTCCGCATCCAGCGGGTCGCTCGCCCGGCTGTCAGCGTGTCCAAGCATGTAATACCGCCGATCCCGCGCCTCCGGCATCGCGCCGGGAATCTCCGCGATCACATTCGTAATTTCCACCGGCCGCATGATCCGCCGACCATCCGCCGGCTGCTCATGCGCATCAAAATAAACGCGCATCGCATCATTGCCTGTTCGCCCCGACTCACGCGAAAACTCTTCAAACTGCGAAAGAATCCACCGCCGCGCCGCCCCAACCCCGCGCGTGTCCGATGTCGTGTCGCTCATCGTGTGCCGCGTCCCAAATGACGCCAACCGATCCACATTGCCGATCACCCGCTCCGGCGATATCTCCGCCAGCATCGCCTCCACCTCAGCCGGCGCCCGCCGATCCCCAATCGTCCCGCGCTGTCCGCTTCCCGATGTGCACCCCACTGAGGCAAATGTCGTCATTGTCAGTCCAATCGCCAGAAGTGTTTTCAGCATCCCAGTAGCATACCGCCCAGCCAACGCCCACCTAAACTCTCCCCATGCCCCAGCCATCGCCACTCCGCACCCAGCAACTCGCAGGCGCTCGCGCCGTCGTCATGGGGCTCGGCAGTTTCGGCGGCGGCGCAGGAGCTGCCCAATTCCTCGCCAACTCCGGCGCCGACGTGCTCGTCACCGACCTGCGCCCCCCCGATGCACTCACCGACTCCCTCTCTGACCTCCGCGACGCTCTCGATCACAACAAAATCACACTCCGCCTCGGCGAGCACAACGTCTCCGACTTCACCACTGCCGACTTCATCGTCGCAAGCCCCGCCGTCCCCAAACCCTGGGACAACCGCTTCCTCCGCGCCGCCCAAGCTGCCGGCGTCCCCATCACCACCGAGATGCGCCTTCTCCTTGAGCGCCTCCCAAATCTCCAAAATGTCATCGGCGTCACCGGAACCGCAGGCAAATCAACAACCGCCGCCATGATCGCCCATGCCTTGCGTCACGTCGCTCCCGCGCTTGATCCCTCCCCCCGCGTCCATCTCGGCGGCAACATCGGCGGCTCCCTCCTCCCGTCCGTTGACGCCATCCATGAACATGACTGGGTCGTCCTCGAACTCTCCAGCTTCATGCTCTATTGGCTCGGCCAAGGCGTCGGCGCCGCTGATCAACCCGGCTTTTCCCCCGCCATCGCTGTGCTGACCAACCTCGCCTCCAACCACCTCGATTGGCATCCCGACTTTGCCCACTACATCCAAAGCAAAGCCAATATCTTCCGCTGCCAGCGCCCATCTGGTTCAGCCATCATCCCCTCTGAGACTTGGGAGCAGCATCGCGAACACCTTGCCTCCGCAATGACAACCGGCGCCCAACTCTGCACCGACATCCGCACAGACAACCTACCGCCCCTCAAACTCCCCGGCGTCCACAATCGCAAGAACGCTGCCCTCGCGCTCGCCGCCATCAACGCCGTCCTCTCTCCATCAGCTGCGATCCAGGAACAACTCTGCGACGCCCTCGCCAACTTCCCCGGTCTTCCCCATCGCATGCAGCTCATTGCCGAGCGAGCCAACGAATCCGGCGCTCCGCCCGCTCGCATCTACAACGATTCCAAATCGACAACCCCGGAAGCAACCGCTCTCGCCATTGCAGCGCTTCTTGAGAATCCCGATCCCCTCGCAGTCCACCTCATTTGCGGCGGATATGACAAAGGGCTTTCGCTCGCCCCGCTCATCGAAGCAGCCACTCTTTGCAAGGCCGTCTACACGATCGGCGCCACCGGCCCCGCGATCGCGACAGCTCTGAAAGAGACGCCGAACCAGCATGCCAACGTCATCGAAGCGGGCTCGCTGAAGTCCGCCGTCAAGCAGGCGCTCAATCAGCTCCAGCCCGGCGACGCGATCCTCCTCAGCCCCGGCTGCGCCTCCTGGGACCAGTTTCGAGACTACCGTGAGCGCGGCGACGCCTTCATTCGGGCCATCGAAATGGTCCAGTGATGGGTCACAGATCGGAGTATGGCCTGTCCCGAGTATTTTCCAAACAAAAGTACCAAAAACATCCCAAACAAACTTGACATGCCCGGAAAAATCGCCATCCTGACGTTCACCAAACATTGACCCACTCAGGAGCCCGCGATATGGTCGCCACAGCAGAGAAGAAAACCCGGACCAACAGCAGGTCCGCCGCCTCCAAAACCAATGCGAAGGACTCCGAAATGGCTGTCACCATCGAGGATAAGGGCCGCACCCAGGCTCTGGATCGAGCTGTCTCTCAGATCGAACAGACCTTTGGCAAAGGCGCCATCATGCGCCTCGATGAGGACGCCCATCTCGCCATCCCCGGAATCTCCACTGGCGCCCTCTCACTTGACCTCGCCCTCGGCGGCAAGGGGCTTCCCCGTGGTCGCATCGTCGAAATCTACGGCCCGGAATCCTCCGGCAAAACCACCCTCGCACTCACCGTCGTCGGCAACTGTCAAAAGACCGGCGTCGCCGCCTTCATCGACGCTGAGCACGCCCTGGATCCCTCCTGGGCTCGCCGCCTTGGCGTCAATATCGATGACCTGCTCGTTTCTCAGCCGGATTCAGGCGAGCAGGCCCTTGAGATTTGCGAACTCCTCGTCCGCTCAAACGCCGTCGATATCGTCGTGATCGATTCAGTCGCAGCGCTCATTCCGCGAGCGGAAATCGAAGGCGAAATGGGCGACTCTCACATGGGCCTCCAAGCCCGCCTCATGAGCCAGGCGATGCGCAAGCTCACCGGCGCGATCAGCAAATCGAGCTGCACTGTCATTTTCATCAACCAGATTCGCGAGAAGATCGGTGTGATGTTCGGCTCACCCGAAACAACGCCCGGCGGACGCGCCCTCAAGTTCTACGCATCCATCCGCATCGATATTCGCAGAACCGGCGCCATCAAGGAAGGCGACACCCACACCGGCAACCATGTGCGCACGCGAGTCGTCAAGAACAAAGTCGCACCGCCTTTCCGCGACGCTGAGTTTGACATCATGTTCACCGAAGGCATCTCGATCATGGGCGATCTGCTCGATCTTGGCGTCAAGGACGGCATCGTGGACAAGTCCGGCGCCTGGTTCAGCTACGGCGAGGTTCGCCTCGGGCAGGGACGCGAAAACTCCAAGCGGTTCCTCAGTGACAATCCCGAACTGGCTGAGGACATTCGCACCAAAATTCTCATCAGTCGCGGCGTGATTAAAGACCCGTCAAATCCAGAACCCGCAGTCACAGCCGCAGATACAGATGCAGACAAAAAGTAGCCTCCGGGAGTAATGAGGATCCGAATCCTGAAGGAGGCGCTGCGCTATGAAGATTGACTACATCGAACTCCCCTCAACGGACATGCAGGGCATGAAGGCGTTCTACGGCGCCGCGTTCGGCTGGACATTTGAAGACTGGGGCCCGGAGTATGTCGCATTTTCCAACGCCGGGATCGAAGGCGGCTTTCGTTTGGAAAAGGATGCTCCACCGCGCGGCGGCGCCATCGTAATCCTCAACACTGACGATCTGGAGCAAGCAGAACGCGCCGTCGTGGAAGCCGGCGGCGAGATTCTGAGCCGCCTTGAATTTCCCGGTGGCCGACGTTTTCATTTCGCCGACCCCACCGGAAATGAACTCGCCGTCTGGACCAAGACCTAAGGCCGGTTCATTCGTAAAGCAGATTACAACGACGGCGATGAAAATGACATGACATTAAATCGCCGTGTTGGTTGATGACTTCGCCAGATCGCCGAGCAGAATGCGGGCGATGAGCGTCGTCGCAAAACAAAGCGCAATGGAAATCGCCATCAGCCAAATGAGCCGCTCATTTTCAAACTGGTCGTAGGCAAAGTAAATGCCCAGCGAGAGCGTGTCTGTCGAGCCGGGGCGGTAGCCAACCAGCACCATCGTCGCGCCAAACTCCCCGAGCCCGCGCGCAAAAGCAAGGGAGGCGCCATATACCAGCCCGCGCGACGCGATGGGGAGAGAAACAGACCGCAGCGCCCGCGAACGCCGAGCGCCAAGATTGATCGCAGCTTCCTCAAATATCGGTGGGCACGCTGCAAACGCCGCTTCAGCGGATCGCGCCATGAGCGGAAAGCCCATCACCGCTGCGCACACCACAACCCCGCCGAAGGATCCGAGCAGCGGCAGACCCAGTTGCTCCAGAAAGCGTCCCAGCAACGAATGGTTCGGCGCCAGCGCCCACAACAGCAAAACACCCACCGCGACAGGCGGCAGGACCAGCGGAAGCGAAATAACTGTGTCAACGATCGGCTTGGCACGGGAGCGCCATCGCGACATCGCGTACCCAAGCGCGCCTCCAAGGGGCGCGACAATCGCGGTCGCAATCACTGCTGCGAAAATGGATCGAAGCGTGAGTTCGATCAAGGCGCCAAACTCCTGCCGAAGCCATGTTCTTCCACAATTCTATGCGCCCGGGGCGAATCAACGAGCCATCGCAAAAAATCCGCCCCAACTTGCGAAGACGCGCCGATTTCATACACGATTTCTTCACCTGCTGGAAGCGCGAGGGGAGTGATGATCGCGACGCTGTTGCCAGCAGCGAGCGCATCAGTGTGGTAGACGACCCCGACATCGGCGCGCCCTGCGCGCACACGCTGAAGCGCGGAGCGCGCGCCAAGGGCTTGAATTGACCGATGTTCAACAGAAGTGCGCACGCCCAGCACGTCCAAAGCAGCGCGCGTGTAGGCGCCGAGCGGCGAAGCAGACACTGCGATCACAACCCGGCGGTTTGGGTTTGTGAGTGTCTCCACCGAAGCCTGCTGGACCGAAGGGTTCGCAATGAGGGTCAGCGTGTTTGTGAGCCAGGGCCGGCGGTCGAAAGTGACTGCGTCAATGCGCTCATACATAGTCGGTGCGGCGGGGATATAGAGATCGCAGCGAGCGCCAGCCTGAATTTGCCGTGCCAGCGTCTGGCTCGGAGCGAACGTAAAATCAATTGCAACGCCACGGTGATCGACTTCAAAGGCCCGCGCGAGTTGAGGCATAAGCTGCGTAAGGCTGGACGCTGCCAAGACATGGACCACCTCAACCTCCGCTGCATCCGGAGCGGAGGCCTCAGGATGAGTCGCGGTGCGGGCCAGGCTGAGACAGATCGTCGCAGCAACGGCGAGGAACGTCAGAAGCGTGATGAGCAGGCGACGGGGGGACATGGGGCGCTTATTGTGACGTTGGCGCCGGCGTGAAGCCATCGGAACAGGGTGGCGGCGGGTGTGCGGCAGGGTGGAATGGTCGGAGAATTTTCGATTTCAGAGATGAAACGTCCTAGAAGGGGCCTTGACTCGCCGATAGAAAACTCGATTCCTCGCCTTGTGCGGGGTGGTTTTCGGATTGAATGGAGGTTGCTCTCGTCATGGATGGACCTGGCCTGCCGCTGATGCTCGTCGCCGTCTTCGCGCCTGTGCTGGCGGGGTTGGCGACGTTGATACTGCCCAAAGGCGCTCTAGGCGCGAGAACGGCGATCGCGATTCTTGGCGCGGTCGTGAGCATCGGGGCGCTGGTTTCTTACATCAATGCCTACGGTGTTGCGCAGGATGCATCTGCGGTGACCGGGCTGCCCTTTGTTCCGAGCGTCCATTTGTTCATTTCATTTCAGCCGGATGGGCTGGGTTTATTCTTCGGGCTGTTGATTTCGGGGATCGGCGCCTTGATTGCGATTTATGCGCGCGGATACTTCGGCTCTGATCGAGACAGCCTGTTTCGATTTTACCCGATGCTCGGTTTTTTCATGACGGCGATGATGGGGATTGTGCTTTCGGACAACATGCTTTCGATGCTGCTGTTCTGGGAGATGACGAGCATTTCATCGTTTCTGTTGATTGGATGGGAGCGTGACAATCCGCGCGCGGTGCGGCTTGCGGTGCAGGCGCTTATTACGACGGCGATGGGGGGGCTGGCGCTTCTTGGCGGTGTGATTTTGTTGGCGCAGGTGAGCGGATCATGGTCATTGCAAGGTGTGATTGAGACTCTGGGGGCTTCGCATGGAGAAACGCCGCACCGGCTGTTGCCCTGGGCGTTCCTGCTGGTGTTTCTTGGGTGTGCGACGAAGTCGGCGCAGTGGCCTTTCCATTTCTGGCTGCCGGGCGCGATGGCGGCGCCAACGCCGGTTTCTGCGTATCTCCACTCCGCAACAATGGTGAAAGCGGGTGTTTATCTTTTTGCGCGTTTCTTTCCGGGGCTGCACGGCTTTGAATATTGGATGCCCGCGCTTGTGTTCTTTGGCGCTGTGACGATGGTGTTGGGCGCGTACCTGGCGCTGCGATCTGTTGAGCTGAAGCGAATATTCGCATACACGACGGTAAGCCAACTGGGGCTGCTGACCTGCGCGTATGGGCTTGGGGCGATCGAGCATCATGGCGAGCTGAATCTGATTTGGCCAACGACGCAGATTCTGAATCACGCGCTGTACAAGGCGCCGCTCTTCATTCTGGCTGGCGCGATTATTCATGTGGTTGGAAAGAAAGAGGCGCCGCAGCTGCGCGGTTTGGCGCGTTCGAAGCCGCTGTTGGCGTGGTTGACGTTGCTCGCGGCGTATGCGCTCGCGGGCGGTCCGTTCACACTTTCATTTACGATGAAGGAAGCTTTCCTTTATCAGGTGTATCACGCTGCGGAGCATGATTCAACATTCTGGATCGTGGCGGGAATGGCAGTCGTGACAGCGATGTTCAATGTGGCGATCTTCGTGCGGTTTGTGTTGATCTTCTTCGGGCGCGAAGCGAGCGAGCGTGAAACAAGCGAGGCGGCGCAGGCAGTTGAAGATGCGCACGGCTCCGGGGGCGAGGATCATGCGCATGAGACTGGGTTCTGGGCGATGTGCTTATGGTTACCTGCGGCGATCTTGCTGATCGGACAGTATTTGGGTGGGATTGCGCCACATCTCCTTGAGCGCGTCATGGCGCCATTTGAGACACACGCGCTGTATTGGTCGCACTTGCCGAGCGTGCTGGAGGCGTTTGGGCATCCGGGGCCGCCGCTGGTGATGTCGTTGACGGCAATTGTTCTCGGCGCAGCGCTGGGCGTCTCACCGTTGTGGCGCCGGCCGGTGGAAGATGCGCATAACCGACTCTTTCCATGGATATTGCGAACGCTACAGCGACGCGGCGGATGGCTTTATACACATGTGCTGCAGACCGGTAGTTTTCATATGTATGTGTATGTTGTGTTGACAGCGCTGATTGCGGGGTTGGTGTATGTGTTCGCCGTGCATCGAGATGGGTTTCAGATGGTGGAACTTGAGATGTTGTGGGGACCTGGGGCTGGCTTTTTCCTGGCGGCGACATCACTGACCATCCTTGTGTGTGGTTCGGCGCTGGTGTTGCCGATCGTGCGCAGTCGAATGGTGCGTGTGTTGATTTTGGGCGCATCGGGTTTCAGTGTGACGGGAATGTATTTGTTGTACCAGGCGCCGGACCTGGCGCTGACGCAGTTGATGTTTGAGATTATCTCCGTGATCCTATTTTTATTGGTGCTGCGGATGCTGCCGGAAGAGCCGAAGCGCTGGCATGAGATTGATAGGATTGGGCGGGCGACATTTGGAGTGTTGGTCGGGCTGGCGGTTGGATGGATCACACTTCAGGTTGGTGGGTATGTAGATGCGCATCCGGATATGCCGCGCGTTGGTGACTGGCTTATTCAGAACGCCCATCATGCGCCGGATGGCGGTCGCGACGGCGGGGGGGACAATGTCGTCAATGTGACGCTGGTGGATTTTCGCGGGTATGACACGCTGGGTGAGGTGACAGTGCTCGCAATTGCAGCAATGGGTGTTTTTGCTTTGATTGTCGCAGTTCCGGCGTCGTCGGCGAGCCGTAATGAGGATGTATGCCATTTGCCGCGCGAGGCGTATCACGTTCCAGAAGGACCGCAGCCTTCGTTGACATCATCGCTGTTCCGGACGGCGATGCGGTTAATATTGCCGCTGTCATTGATGTTTGCTGCGTACATGTTTTTCAAGGGACACAATGAACCTGGCGGAGGATTTATCGCCGGGCTGGTGATGTCAGTGGCGCTCGCGGTGTATCGAATGGCTGAAGGACAGCGCGCGCTGCGGCGAATATTACCGATCAAACCTGGACCATTAGCTGCGCTGGGGCTTGCGATTGCGCTAGCGACGGCTGTGTTTCCGCTGCTCCTGGGCGATCCTTTATTGCGATCATATCAGGGAGAGATTCCGCTTCCCGGCGGCGGGAGCTATCACTTTGCGAGTGTGTTGTTCTTTGATTTGGGCGTGCTCTTTGTGGTTGTCGCAGTGAGCGTGGGGATTATTAATCGCCTGACGGAGGAGCTGGAATGACGCTTCTGATTGCAATATGCGTCGCAGTGTTATTCGCTGTGAGCATTTATCTCATATTGGGCCGTGAGCTAAAAGAGGTTGCGATGGGCGTGTTCCTTTTGGGGCACGGCGCCAACCTTGGCATTCTTGCGATGAGCGGCCAACCGTTGGCGCGTGTGAGTGATGATGAGGTTATTTCGCTCAGCGCGCCCGTGCTGGATATCGCATCGACACCGTTGGTGGATCCGCTGCCACAGGCGTTGATCCTGACGGCGATTGTAATCAGCTTCGCGGTGATGGCGTTTCTGTTGACGTTGCTGGTTGTCACGCATCGGCGGACGGGAATTCTGGATATTCGGGACTTGAGCCATGAGGATGCGCCGCTGCTTTCAGCGGAACTGTAGAGGTGAACATAATGCTTCGGCCTGATCTCATTGTGCTGCTGGTTGTGATTCCGATGGCGGCAGGAATTCTGACAACGTTGCTGCGCGGATGGGTAGCTGTACAACGGCTTGTCGGGCTGTTTTCATTGGTGAGCATCATATTCCTCGCAGTTGGATATCTGCTGCACATATATCCGGGCGGCGTTGAGACAACGCAGGCGGGCGACTGGCCGGCGCCGTTTGGCATATCGATTGTCCTTGATGAGCTGAGCGCGTTACTCATTATCGCCGCAAACGTCGTCGGGTTGTGTTGTTATCTGCATGCATTTACATCGCTTGAAGATAAGATAGAAAGGGACTGGTTTCACCCGTTATTTCATCTGATGATGATGGGAGTGAACTACTGCTTCATTACGGGTGATCTTTTTAACCTGTTCGTGGCGTTCGAGATCACACTGATGGCAAGCTATGGCCTTATCTGCCTGGGGGCGACGAGGCAACAGCTGACGCAGGCGTACAAATATGTGATGTTGAACCTGATCGGCTCAACGTTTTTCGTGCTGGGCGCCGGGTTGGTGTATGGATTAATGGGGACGCTGAACTTTGCGGATCTTGCGCGGCTTACTCATGAGGCAGCGCTGAACGGGGAGGGAATGCCGGCTGGATTTGAGGCTGTGGCGATCATGCTCTTTTTTGTGTTTGCCTTAAAGGCGGCGCTTTTTCCATTGTGGTTCTGGCTGCCGGACACCTATCACACATGCCCGATTGCGATCGGCGCACTCTTTGTCGGTTTGCTGACGAAGGTCGGCATCTATGCGATGCTGCGAGTCTTTCCGATGGTGTTCATCGCGCCGGAGCTGCGCGAAACGAGCCCGATTCTGACGATCATCGCTGTAGGGGCAGGGCTTACGATGATTCTCGCGATTATTGCTGCGGTGGCGATGCAAAACATTCGGCGCATCTTGGCGCTGACGCTCGTGAGTCATATCGGATATTTGGGTTTCGGCATAGCGATGATGACGCCGGACGGGCTGGCGGGCGCTGTGTACTACATGTTGCAGCACATGGTTGTGATGGCGGCGCTGTTCCTGTGCTGTGGTTTGATTGAGCGCATTGGTGGGAGTGATGACCTGTCGCGCGTGAGCGGGTTGCATCGGCGGGCGCCGTATCTCAGCGTGCTTTTTCTGGTTGCAGCGATGAGTTTGGTTGGGTTGCCGCCGCTTTCTGGCTTCTATGGGAAGCTGCTGTTGATTAGAGAAGGATTTGCGCTGGTGGACAAGGGGTATTGGGTTCTTTCGGTGACGAGCCTGCTGACAGGCATTCTGACTATGATTGCAATGATTAAGATCTGGGCGCTTGCATTTTGGTCCCCGCCTGTGCGCGAAGCAGCGTCAGCAGTTACAAAAGACACAGGGTCAAACCTGGCGCCGGCCTATGTCGGGGTGACCGTGCTCGTGCTGGGATCGATCAGTATGGCGCTGGGCGCAGAGATGGTCATTGGCATGACTCGCTCAGCGACGGTGTATGCAGGAGACCCTTCGGTGTATGTGAATGCCGTCATGGGGAATAATGCGTGGGAGAGCAGCGTGATCGCGACGCATGAGATGCAGGCGCCGACCCTGGACATTGACACGATTGCGGGCCATGTTGAACAGCCGCACAGGCACGATGAGGAGGTTCATCCGTGAGACTTCTTTTTAATCTATTGTTAGCGATCGTCTGGTGCGCCTTGACAGGGAGCATGACGACCTGGAACTTCCTGGCCGGAATGGCGGTAGGGTCGGTGGTGATCGGGCTGTACGCGAACGCAACGGGAGATGATGCGTACTTTGGATCGGGTTGGAAGCTCTTTAAGTTTCTTGTCTACTTTACGAAGATCATGGTTCGTGCGAACTTGCAGGTGGCGTGGGAGGTGTTGACGCCGCAGATGCATCAGACGCCGCGCATTATTCGATATTCAGTGAAGGGAATGACGGATGTCGAGCGGACGATACTGGCCTCTGCGATCACGTTGACGCCGGGCACGTTAGTGGTGGACATCAGCCCGGACGATGAATGGTTGTATGTGCATTGCATGTATGCGAAGGATCGGCAATCGTCGATTGATGAAATTGATGAGCTGGCTAGAGAGTTGCGAGAGAAGGTGTTCGCATGATTGGCGCGAGTGTGTTGAAAACTGTGTTCTTGACGCTTGGCTCGGCGCCTGCGGCGGGCGGAGACTCGCAGGGCGGTCAAGCAAGCTCAACCCCACTGGGGATGACGGAGTTTGAGCAGTTCGCAGAGTACACGCTGTTCGTTGTGGTGAACTTTGGCATTGTTGCAATAGCGATTGCTTTTGCGATGTGTGTCTGGCGTGTTTTCAAGGGGCCGACGCTGGTTGATCGCGGCCTGGCTGCGGATACGATCGCAATGCAGGTCATTGCGCTCGTGATTTTGTTAACGATACAGATGCGCACGCTGGTGTTCTTTGACGCGGTGCTTATCATTTCCATTCTTGGATTTGTAACGACGGCGGCGTATGCACAGTTCATTGGCAGGAGGCGGGCGGTATGAACGGTCTTGAAGGTGTGACAGTGCGCGGGATTGTGGATCTTCTTGCTGCGGTGGCGCTGCTGATTGGTTTGTTCTTTATGTTTGTGGGCGCGGTGGGCGTAGTGCGTTTGCCTGATGCTTATAACCGGATTCATGCAGCTTCCAAGTGCGTGACGCTGGGACTGACGGGGATGTTGCTTGCGACGTGCTTCCACATTGGAACACTGGTGGTGATTTCCAAGGCGCTGATTACGATCGCGTTTACGTTTGTGGCGACGCCGATCGGGAGCCATTTGCTTGCGAAGGCGGCACACCACGGCGGCTTGCCGCAGTGGAAGGACACATTGAGCGACGAGCTTGCGCAAGACAAGGCGAATGCTTCGATGGCCGCGTCGGATAATCCGGAAAATCCAAGCCAATCGAGCTCGTCGTCGACGTTTGCCGGGGAGTCCGAAGCTGATGACCCTTTTGAGCGCGAGCCTGCTATGAGTTAGCGGGGCAGCGCCTCAACGGAGGGGCACATCTTCGTCGATGAAGTGATGGCGGATGTGCGCGTCGTCATCGTGGGGGCAGAGCCGGTCGTCGCGGTGGATGACGCGGGCGCAGGTGTTGAAACGGAGGATGGCGTCGTCGTTCCCGGCGGAACTCAGGCGCTCTGCGTTTTCGTAATGCTCCATAGCTTCCCGAAGCAGAACATAAACTTCCGGGCCTGAAGCGCCCTTGCGCAGGCGTGTCTTGGCCCGGCGTTCAGCAATGACGCCGAGATAGTATTGCTGTTCGTACTCGCTATCGAGCTTGTGGATAAGGCTGATGGCTTCTTCGGGCCGTCTGCCGCCGGGAAGCCCGAACTGATCGGTGATGGAAAGCATGAGGGCCTTAAGCGCCTGAGCATTGTCAGGGTCGACCGCAAGCACATCCCGGCAGATGCTCTCCGCCTCGCGCGGCTCATTGAGCAGGCGATAGCGCTCGGCTTTGGAAAGGGCGCGCTCAACGCCTTCGATGGAAATGGGTTTGATATTTGACGGATCGGCGGTGTGATCGCTCATAGCGACCTCCCTTGGCGCCTACGCGCCTTGCTGGTTCTTGTTTGGGCGGAATATCCGGAGGAGACGTGTGACGGGATCATAGAACTCATCGACGACGCGCTCCTTGAGAGGAATGATGGCGTTATCGGTGATCGTGATGTGTTCGGGGCAAACTTTGGTGCAGCACTTGGTGATGTTGCACAAGCCGACGCCGTGCTCATTCTTAAGGTCGGCGGTGCGATCCTCCGTGTCGAGGGGGTGCATTTCGAGGGCTGCGGTGTAGACGAGATGGCGCGGGCCGACGAACTCGTCATGCTGGTGATGTTCGCGTAAGACGTGGCAGACATCCTGGCAGAGAAAGCATTCGATGCACTTGCGGAACTCCTGCACGCGATTCACATCATCCTGCTGCATGCGCCATGTGCCATCCGGGGCGTCGGGCTTGCGCGGTTTGAAGGGTCTAATGCTTTTCTTGGCGCGGAAGTTTGATGAAACATCAGTGACCAGGTCGCGCATGTGCGGAAATGCCTGCATGGGCTCGACCGTAATGGGCTGATCAGTGTTGATTGAGTCCATGCGTGTCATGCACAGGAGGCGCGGGACGCCATTAATTTCAGCCGAGCAGGAGCCGCACTTGCCGGCTTTGCAGTTCCAGCGGACAGCGAGATCGGCGGCTTGCTCTGCTTGAATGGTGTGGATGACATCAAGCACAACCATACCGGGTGTGAACTCACACTCATATTCCTGGAATGAGCCCTCGCCGGTTTCACCACGCCAGATGTGCATTTTTGCAATAGCCATCACTTCATCTCCTCGATAATGCTTCCCAGTTCATCGGGAAGTTTCGGGATAGGCTCCTGGCGGATTTGCATGGCGCCATCTGCGCCCTTGGAGATGATGAGATTGCGATCACCCCAGGCGGGGTCTTTGTCGGGCTTGTCTTCGCGGAAGTGAGCGCCGCGGCTTTCAGTGCGTTCGATGGCGGAGCGCGCGATGGCTTCGGCGACGGTGAGAAGATTGCCGAGGTCGATGGCTGTATGCCAACCGGGGTTGTATTCGCGATTTCCCGGAGTGATGCAGCGAGCGGCGCGCTCTCGCAGTTGGGCGAGGGCGTCGATGGCGTGAGCCATTTCAGATTCGGTGCGCACGATGCCGACATTTTTCTGCATCATGAGCTGTAGATCATGCTGGACCTGGTGGGCTGATTCGCCGCCAGTGGGGCGATCAAAGGGGGAGAGAGCGCGTTTGATTTCGTCAGTGACGTAGGCGTCGTTAATCGCTCCGCGCCCCTTTTCTTTGGCGAAAATGGCGGCGTGCTCGCCGGCGCGCTTGCCGAAGACGATGAGATCTGAGAGTGAGTTGCCGCCCAGCCTGTTGGCGCCGTGCAGGCCTCCGGCGCACTCGCCAGCGGCAAAGAGCCCCGGCGCGGTGGACATTTGTGTGTCGCCATCAACACGAATCCCGCCCATGACGTAGTGGGTGGTTGGGCCGACCTCCATTGGCTCCTTGGTGATGTCGATATTGGCGAGCTCTTTGAACTGGTGATACATGCTGGGAAGCTTGCGTTTGATGTGCTCCTCAGCGTTGGACAGTTTTTCTTTGAGCCAGGCGATATCGAGGAAGACGCCGCCGTGCGGGCTGCCGCGCCCTTCACGAATCTCACGGACGATGCAGCGGGCGACATGATCGCGGGTGAGAAGCTCCGGCGGGCGTTTGGCGTTCTTATCCCCCTGGACGTAGCGCCAGCCTTCTTCTTCATTGTCAGCGGTTTGGTCCTTGTAGAGATCGGGAATGTCGTCGAACATGAAGCGCTGGCCTTCGCTGTTGCGGAGAATGCCGCCTTCGCCTCGCACGCCTTCGGTGACGAGGATGCCCGCGACGCTGGGAGGCCAGACCATGCCGGTGGGATGGAACTGGACAAACTCCATATCGCGCAACTCGGCGCCGGCGTTATACGCCAGGGCATGCCCGTCGCCGGTGTATTCCCAACTGTTGCTCGTAATGCGGAAGGCCTTTCCGATGCCGCCGGTCGCGAGAACGACAGCGCCGGCGCGGAAAACGCGAAAGCGCCCGCGCTCGCGGTCGTAGGCGAGGGCGCCGCACACGCGATCGCCGTCTCTGAGAAGTGTGACGACGGTCACTTCCATGTGGACATCGATGCCCTGATGAATGGCGTGATCCTGCAGCGTGCGGATCATCTCGAGGCCGGTGCGATCGCCGACATGGGCGAGGCGCGGGTACTTGTGGCCGCCGAAGTTGCGCTGGAGAATTTTACCTTCGCTTGTGCGATCGAAAACGGCGCCCCAGGACTCGAGTTCGTTGACGCGGTCGGGCGCTTCCTTGGCGTGGAGTTCAGCCATGCGCCAGTTGTTGAGGTATTGGCCGCCGCGCATGGTGTCAGCGAAGTGGACGCGCCAGTTGTCGCGATTATCAACATTTGCGAGAGAGGCAGCGACACCGCCCTCTGCCATGACGGTGTGCGCCTTGCCGAGCAGCGATTTACAAATGAGGCCGACGCTGACGCCCGAATGCGCCGCTTCGATAGCAGCCCGCAGACCAGCGCCGCCGGCGCCGATGACGATGACATCATGATCGATGGTGGTGTGCTCGGGCATTTAGAGGATTCTCCAATCCGTGAAGTAGCCCATCGAGAGCATGCGAATGTAAAAATCTGTGAAGCCAACCCAGAAAAGGCTGAGCCAGGCGCAGAGCATGTGTTTTCTATTCAGGCAGGAGACGCACTTGTAAGGCATAGCGCCGCCCACAGCTTTGCTGACGCAATCTTTCCTGCCGCCAATGAGATGGCGAAGTGAATGGCAGCCCAGCGTGTACGACCCGAGCAGCAGCACATTCACGAGGAGAACGAGCGTGCCGACGCCGATGCCGAACTCAGCACCGCTGCCGGCGGTCGGAAACCACATGCCGTGATAGACATCAATGGAAAGAAAAACGAGAAAGATCAGAGCGAGATAGAGAAAGTAGCGGTGGATGTTCTGGAGGATGAGCGGGAAGCTGCGTTCGCCGGTGTATTTCTTGTGAGGTTTGCCGACGGTGCAGTTGGAAGGCGAAGCCCAGAAGGCTTTGTAATAGGCGCCGCGATAGTAATAGCAGGTAAAGCGAAAACCACCTGGCGCCCAGAGAATGAGAAAGGCGGGCGAATAGGGGATCCAGCTGGGCCACCACAAAGGCCAGGGTCCGAACCAGGCGTGGTCGGAGTTGCCGAAAATCTCGGGCGAATAGAAGGGCGACAGATAGCCGGCGAAGCTGTAGTGAGCTCCCTGAAGCGCTGCCCATGTCGAGTAGACAATAAAGGCTGAGAGCACGCCGGCGACGACGAGCGGCTGAAGCCACCAGGCGTCTTTTCGCCGGGTCTCGCCAAAGTGTCTCTGGGGGAGCGCGATGCGCGTTTCAGCCTGGGACATATTCGCCTCGCCGAGGTGACTGATTGAGCGCAGGCGCGGGAGCCGGCGCTTTTGTGGGATTGGGCGGACAGAGTAGCAAATCGGACCGAGGCGATCGGCGCCGCCAATCGTCAGTAATGGATGGGGAACGCATGGATGAAGGTCTTGCAATGCAGGATGGCGAGCGGTGAGCGATGGCGGTGCTCTCGCTGACCCGCGGGGGAGGTTTCTTATTCATCGGTGTCGCGGAGCTGATGTTCGAGCAGCTCGCGGGCGACATGGAGGAAGTCAAACTCGGTGATGATGCCGACAAGCTTGCCGTCATCCACGACCGGCAGGCAGCCGACCTTCTCGGTCGCCATCAGCTGGATGGCTTCGAGAGTTGTGGTGGAAGGCATGACGGTGATGGGGTTGGGATTCATGATCTGGCTCACCGGGAGCGAGCGGTCGCCTTCGCCGGGCGCCCCGCGGGCCAGAAGCCGGAGCAGCGAGCGGTGTGAAACAATGCCTACAAGATGGTGATCGTCGTCTTCGACAGGCACATGGCGCACATGGCGCCAATCCATGACGGCCGCGACGAGATCAACGAGTTCCTCTGCGTTGACAGTGAAGAGATCCGTCGCCATGAACTGCTCGACGCGCTGGTAGTTGGACTGCCAGCCTCCGGCCTCTTCGAGGGTGGCAAGTTCCCATGTATGGACTGGCTCACCGGTCTGCTGGCGCGCGAGTGTGGCTGCGGTGAGGGCGCTGAGCCATTCGCCTTTGGTTGAATGCTCTTTCATGCCGGCAAGTGAAGCAAGATGCCAGTGCGAGCCGGTTCTGCCTGATTCCGCGCGGGCGCGGATGATTTCAAGGTTGCGTTCGATGTCATCCTTCTCGACATCGCGAGCTGCGAGCCCTTCCTGCGCGAGAGGGATGAGAACATCAATGAGGAGATCGCGTGCAGAGAACTCCGCGCCATTAAGCCATGAAAACTGGGCAGCGATGCCATGTGTCGCAGCCGCCATGAAGTTGCCGTACACATCTTCGAAGCGCATGTGCTTCCGGATGTCGTCGTACTGCAGCGAAAGGCCGCTCATGATTCCGAACCAAAGCGCGGCGTTGGCGACTTCATCCGCAACGCTGGGGCCGGCGGGAAGGACGCGGTTTTCGATGCGGAGATGCGCCGTTCCGTCTGGGCCAACGCCATAACACGGGCGATTCCAGCGGTAAACGGTGCTGTTGTGCATGCGAAGCGCAGTGAGCTGGGGCGACTGTCCGCGTGCGAGGACGGCGAACGGGTCTTCGTCAACCTCGCCGCTGAGCAGCGTGCGAAAGCGGGCGACATCTTCCTGAAAAATGTCCAGCACACCATTGTTGACCCAGTCGCTGCCGAAGCTGACGCGGGGGGTAAGATCGCGCATGTGCGTTTGCGAGTTGCGCGTGTCAACCGCTTGCTGAAAGAGGGCGATGCGCGTTTCGCGCCACAGGCGCTTGCCGAAAAGAAGGGGAGAGTTGCCCGAGATCGCGAGAACAGGTCCAGTCGCCACCATCGCGATGTTGTACAGATTGGCAAACTCATCGGGGCCGACCTGGAAGTGCGCCTGAAAGCTGGTGTTGCAGGACTCGAGCATGACGGATTCGTGTTTGATGTGAAGCTCGTCGATGCCCTTGATGTAGAACTCATAATCGCGGCCGCGGAGGCGGGTGAGCGCTTCATTGATCGCAAAATAGCGTGGGCGCGGCGTCATGCTCTCGAGGCCGAGATCTGACTTGGTGAGCGTGGGGAGGATGCCGGTGAGAATAATGTGCGCATTGTGGCGCTGGGCTGCGGTGCGAGCTTTGGCGAGCATCTCGTTGAGCTGATCTTCAAGCTGGCTGAAGCATCGGCCGGTGAAGATCAGCGGATCGGAGTTGCATTCGAGATTGAACCGGGCGAGCTCGGGAGTGAAGTGGTCGTCGTTGATTTCCTTCAGGATCTGATCAACGATCGGCGCCGGGCGCCAGTGGCGATCGACGAGGAACATTTCCTGCTCAACGCCGATTCTGCGGACGCCCGTCTCGATGCAGCCGTTCGTCAGCATGTGCTCAAGGGCGCGAACGTCGTTGAGAATGAGCTTGGTGAAGGCGCGGAGTTTCTCCGCGTCTCGCTCGATCTGAACGTCTTGCGCGCCCATAGGAGAATCTCGCTTAGCCAGAGTCGCGTCATGAGGCGGGCAGCCGCGCCCGTCGTGTGTTTTCGTGTCCTCTGTGATTGTATCGGCAATGGGTGCAGCTCCAAACCATCTCTTTGATTTGGAGGGGAGGAAATGGTTGTGGAAGCGGAGTGGATCGTCGGCAGGTAGGCTCAGCGCGATGGTCTCGCGCATGCTGACGATCACGGGGTATCTGGCGGTCTGGGCGGGGCTCTACATGGTCGGAGCGGCGCTGTGTGTGAGCGAGATTGCTGGTGCAGATATTTCTGCTCCTGCGCTGTGGGCAGCATTTCTCATGGCGATCGCGACGTATCTGCTCGACCGCGTCAAGCCCGTCGATCATTGGCGCGATCCAGCGGATGCGAAGACACATCCAGACCGCGATCAATTTATGCGCCGGCGGGCGCGATCGGTTCGCATGCTTGTGGCGCTGGCGTCTCTGGTGGGTGTAGTGGCGCTGTGGAAACTTCACCCGCTGGCTGCGATTCTAGCGCCGGCATGTTTGGCGGGGGTTCTGCTGTATGCCAACCCGCTGGCGCGATCGCAGCGGCTCAAGGATCGGCTGATTGTGAAGAACGTCGTCGTCGCGTTGTGTGTGAGCGCATTTGCCGTTGTGCTGGTGGGGATTGGCGCAGGAGATGGAACGGCGCCCACTGAAAACGTCGGCGAGTTGTGGAGTTTGGCGGGCGCCGGCGGATTTCTTTTTCTGGTCGTTCTCGGCGACGCAGCTATCTGTGACATTCCCGACGCTGCCGGCGACCGTGCGCATGGCGTGCGCACGATTGCCTCCGTCTTCGGAGCGCGGGCTGCATGGGGTACAGCGCTAGGAGTTCATGCGCTTGCGGCGGCTCTCCTCATGACCGGCGCGATGCTGGGCGCCGTCGATCTGCGGTCAGCGGCGCTGTGGGCGCTCGCGATTCTGGCGTCCTGGCCCATCCTGCGAGCCACGCCGACACGAGCGCTGCGGGACGTAACCGATGCGAGATTAATCATCCTGGCGCTCGCAGTGATGGCTCTCGCCTGACGAGGCGGGGAGACAGACGCCAAAAAAGCCCCGATAAGCGTGAAAACCAGACGTTCAGAGCCCGGCAGGCAGGCCCGGTGAGAGTTCACCAGTATTTTGATTGCGTCGGCGGGCAGGTTGCTTACGATTGACTCGGGAAGAAACCAGTTCAGGCGTCGGTTCGTGAAGACGCTGTTGGGGAGAAACGTCATGGGGTTCGATCGTGCAATCGGCTTTGGTGTCGGTCTGAGTGTGCTAGCTGCGCATGCAGCAGGCGGGCCGGTGTGGGATGAAAATCTGATGCCCGACGCCGGCGACCTGCCATTCAACGCGCAGGTTCCCGCGGGCGTCGGCCCGATCACAGAGATTCTTGGTCGCCTTGACGGCAATCTGCGCGGCGGTCCCGCTGCTGACTTCCAGGATATGTTCCTCATTAATATCCCCAGTCCCGCAGCGTTCAGTGCGACTGTGGACCTGGGCCCGGGCGGGACAGGCTTTGATTCGCAACTGTGGCTCTTTGACGCTGCGGGCTTCGGCGTCCTTGGCAATGACGATGGATTGAATCCGCCCTTTGCAGCGTTTGGCCCAACGACAACCGATGGCGCACCTGGCGTGGCGGCGTCCGGGAACTACTTTCTTGCAATCTCCGGTGCGGGAAGCTCTCCCCTTGCCGGTGGCTTGCCGATCTTTTCGTTTCTCACTCCCACCGAAGTGTCAGGCCCCGATGGCGCCGGCGGCGGCTCACCAGTCGATAGCTGGGTGGAGCCGGGCGCGACAGGGGAATATCGAATCAGGCTGACGGGCGTTGCCTTTGTGCCAGCGCCGGGAGCAGCGAGTGTGCTCATGTTGGGCGCGATGGGCGTGTGTGGGCGGAGACGTCGGCGCGCCAATGTCTGCCAATAGACTTCACTCTGAGTCGGGTGCTTCAGCTTCTAGCCAAGTTGGGCGTTTATATTCTGGACCGGTCCATCCCCAGTCAGCAAGCACTTCAATGGAAGTGTCGCGATCGTATTCTGCTTCGATTCGTGGTTCACTCATGGTTGAATAGCCATAGCCGGCGCGAATAATTTCGTCATGATTACGTTTTATGATTTCGAAATCGGACACAACCAACATTCCATGTCGATCGCCGAAGTCACGCACCAAGACCTTGGCCTGCACGCGCGCACCAGACTCTAAAACGAGTTCGAACGGCGCAACAATTCGGATTCCGAGATCATCCGCTGTTTGCAGCCACGATTCTACAAGAAGAGATCGATTGGGAGGCGTGTTCATTGGTTTTCTACGAGAATGTGGGCGTCTTACAGCGTCGAAAGCTCCGCCGTATAGTTTGGCGATTCCTTTGTAATGCGAATGTCGTGGGGATGGCTCTCGACGATGCCGGCGTTGGTTGTTCTGCAGAATCGCGCGTCGGCCCGGAAAGACTCGATATTGCCGCTCCCGCAGTAGCCCATGGCGCTCGCCAGGCCGCCGACCATCTGGTAGACAAACTCCGCGAGTGCGCCGCGATAGGGAACAAGGCCTTCAACGCCTTCGGGCACAAATTTAATTCGCGCCATGTCGCCGTCAGCGCTGTCGACGCGATCCTGCTGGGAGTAGCGGTCCGCAGAGCCTGCGTTCATCGCGCCTTCCGAGCCCATGCCGCGATATATTTTGTATCGGCGGCCGCGTGAAATCACGAGTTCCCCCGGCGACTCATCCAGACCTGCAAAGAGGGAGCCCATCATGACCGTGCTGGCGCCGGCGGCGATCGCTTTGGCGATGTCCCCCGAGGTGCGCACCCCTCCGTCGGCGATGACAGGAACTCCAGCGGTTTCAGCGGCGCTGACAGCCTCCATGATTGCTGTGATCTGCGGAACCCCGACACCAGTGACAATGCGCGTCGTGCAAATCGAGCCGGGGCCAATGCCAACTTTGACAGCGTCGGCCCCGGCGTCAATGAGATCGCCCGCAGCCTCCGCTGTCGCGATGTTTCCAGCGATTACCTGAATTTCGCGCGTTTGCTTAATCTCGCGGACAGTTTCGAGAACGCCCTCAGAGTGCCCATGCGCCGTGTCCACAGTCAGAATGTCAACGCCGGCGGCGATGAGCGCGTCGACACGCTCGTATTGATACACACCGACCGCAGCGCCGCACCGCAGACGGCCGCGATCATCCACACAGGCTCGGGGAAACTGACTCAGGCGGTCGATATCACGACGGGTAATCAGACCGGCGAGACAGCCGGAGCTATCAACCAGGATGAGCTTCTCAACCTTGTTGGCGTTGAGGATGGAGTTTGCCTGGGTGAGTGTGCTGTCCGCCGGCGCCGTGACGAGATTGTTGCTCGTCATCACATCGCGCACGAGCGTCGCGTCATCTTCGGTGAACTTGAGGTCGCGACGAGTGAGAATGCCCAGCACCCTGCCCTTGGTGCGCAGGGCAGCAGCGCCGTCTTCGGTGACGGGGAATCCCGAGACGTTGTAGCGCCGCATCAGAACCTTGGCATGGGCGACGGTTTCATCAGGACCGAGCGTGACAGGATCGGTGATCACCCCCGAAGCGGAGCGCTTGACCTTCTCAACCTCGCGGGCTTGTTCTTCTGCGGTGAGATTTTTGTGGATGATTCCCACGCCGCCTTCCTGCGCGAGGGCGATGGCGAGCGCAGACTCTGTGACGGTGTCCATTGGGGCTGAAACGAGCGGGATATTGATGTGGATGCCGCGCGTCAGGCGCGTTCGCATGTCGGCGTCAGCAGGCTTGACGCTGCTGCGGCGGGGGATCAGCAGGACGTCATCAAAAGTGACGCCTTCGGCGGTGATTTTGGCGAGTTGTGGGGGGGTGTTGGGCTGGGCCATAGGCCAGCGTACAGCGCTGGGTGTCTGGGCGTCAATTGCAGCAGGACTGCGCGAGGCCGGTCGAAGAGAGGAACTGTCTCTGTGCTGGGGGTGGCGTCCGTGCCGATGATGAAGGCGATGGCTGTGCCGCGCGGGAAAAATAGAGCGCCAGTGATCGGCGTGACGTGCCACCTTGAGGAAGGGCGCGCGTCGGCGCGGGTGGCGTATGCGCAGGCTGTGGCGCGGGCCGGCGGAACGCCAGTCATGCTGCCGCCAGTGCTCGATCGAGCCGGAGAGCATGTTTCATTGTGTGATGGATTTGTTCTCACGGGCGGGGATGACCCCTTAATGGAGGCCTTTGGGCAGGCGATGCATCCGAAGGCGGCGCCTGTTGATCCAGAGCGGCAGGATCATGAGCTCGCGCTCCTGAACATTCTCAAAGAGCAATCTCCTGACAAAGCTGTTCTGGGTGTATGCCTCGGCATGCAATACATGGCGCTCTATGCAGGGGGAGGGTTAAATCAGCACATGCCCGATGACACGCCAACGCATGATCTGCACAAGGGGGACAAGCCGCACAATGTTCGACCCGTCGTCAAGCATGAAGTCATCGCGGCCGGTCTGGTGACGAGCCATCACAAGCAGGCCGTGACCAGCCCGGGATCAATGCGCGTTGTGGCGGTGGCCGAAGATGGCGTCATCGAAGCGATTGATGATCCGGATCGGAAGTTTTACATCGGCGTGCAATGGCATCCGGAACGCACTCCGTCCGAGCAGCTTGGACAACATCTGTTTGAGAAGTTGGTCAAGTGCGCGGGAGCGTAGAGTTCTTCGCGAAACTGTATTGAAGTCATGCCTGCGACGATTGCTGGTTGAAAATATCGCGCAGCGCTGCGGCGCGAGACGGTGTTGTAGTTGCAGCGTCGAGCCAGAGCTCGGGGGCGGTGAGCGTCAAGCGTCGTCGCTCAGCGTCAACATGCTCGATTTCGATGCGGAGGTGGTCGGGGCTGAGTTGGTCGAAGATTCGGTCGGCCCATTCGACAACGAGGATGGCAGAGGTCATCACGTCTGAAGAGAGGCCGATAGCTTCAAGGTCAGCGCTCATGTCCAGCCGGTAGGCGTCCACATGAACAAGAGGCGGATCGCTGGGATGTGTCGGCGGGTATTCGTTCACGAGGACGAAGGTCGGGCTCGAGACGAGCGCTGGGTCAAGACCGAGCCCGCGCGCCAGGCCGCGCACAAAACAGGTCTTTCCAGCGCCGAGTTCACCAACGAGGGCGAGAGCGTCCCCGGGCACAAGCATCGGCGCAAGCGCGGCGGCGAGGGTTTCTGTTTCAAAAGGGGTCTTCGTGGCGCAGGTGAGGATCATTGTTGGGTGCTGTGAAAGCTCAGTTGGCGCCGTGCTCCCAACCGAGGGAGCTGGCGCTGTGGGATTGGCCATGCGGATCGACAAATAAACAGCCGGCGCCTTGGCAGACGACGCCGATGCGCGTGATGGGTGCGCCGGTGTCGGGGCAGGTCGTGGGCACATCGCCGGCTGCGGCGAAAAGGAGTTCGTAGTCTTCTCCATCACCTGCCGCTGTGCGCCAGTTGGGTGTTTTTTGTGCGCACGGGATGGCGGCGGTTTCTATTTCGATGCGCACGCCGGAGGCGGTTGCGATGTGCGTCGCGTCGACACCGAGCCCGTCTGAGATGTCAATCATCGCATGGAGTTGTGCGCCCAGCGCGTTGCAGAGGTAGCGGGCTTCAATGATGCGAGGCTCGAAAGTGAGGTGCCTGCCTGATGCGAAAGAGCCTCCCACCGCGCCAGTGACGTAGACGCCATCGCCGGGCTTGGCGGTCGAGCGGAGGATGGCGCCGCGTGAAGGGTGAGGATGACCGAGCACGGTGACGGTGAGAATGGTGGGGCCGGTTGTCGTGGCGAGGTCGCCTCCAGCAAGGGGCGCTCGCCAGTGGCTCGCCCAGACGCTCATCGAGTCGAAAAGTTCGTCAGCGTGCTCGAAGTCGTCGCGGAGGGCGCCGGTGGCGAATGCGCAGGTGGGGGCGCCGCCCATAGCTGCGATGTCTGAGATGGAGCGGGCGATCGCTTTGCGTGCAATCAGGTCGATTGGTGTGGATGAAGCGTCGTAGTGGCGGCCCTCGATGAGTTGATCGACTGTCACGAGCAGATCGGAGCGGTCGAGTGCAAGCAGGGCGGCATCGTCACCCGGCCCGACGACAACGGGCGGGGGGAGTGATTGGGATCGCTGGTAGATTCGCTGAAGGAGGTGAAATTCGCGCACAAACTGGCTCCGGGCGTTGGGTTGACGGTAGGGTATCGCGCGATGCACGAGCCGGACGATTTTGGAATGGACGCGGTGGCGACGCTGGCGCATGTGGCGGCGCCCCGGCTGGCGGCGGGGCACACTCCCTACTGGACGCGCTGGCGCGACGAAGTCTTCTCAGTTGAGCCGGAGCTGCGCCCTGTGCGCACGTCTGGGGACGAGGAAGAACTCGGCGCGCTGGGGGTGACGCATATTTTGCCCAGCATGCGCGGTGTGCGGGTGGGGTGCCGGGTGACGGCGCCGGAAGGTGCGGCTCGGGCGTGGGTGGTGGGGTCGCACGGGTATGGCGCGACCGGTGAGATTGAAGAAGACGGCGCGTGGGCGGAGCGGGGGCTTGGTGTGTTGCGGATTCGGGCGCGGGGGTTTGCGGGATCGCACCTGGATGTTGGGCGACTGGATGAGGCGGCGGGGGGGTGGATTGTGCAGGGGATTGAGTCGCCGGGGACGTGGGTGATGCGCGGGGCGACGGCTGATTTGGTGAACGCGCTGCGAGCGGCGCGTCATTTGGCCGGCGAGGCGCCGGTGATGTTGCACGGGGAATCGTTCGGCGCCGGGCTGGGTGTGATCGCGGCGGCGCAGATGGAGGAGAGTGATCCGGTCGAGCGGCTGGCGATTGGGCTGCCGACGTTTGGCGATTGGCGCTGGCGACTTGGGGCGGGGAACCGAAGGGGGGCGGGGATTGGCTCGGGGGCTGAAATATGCCGGGCGCATCTGGATCATCGGGAGTTTCAGGAGGAGCTGGCTGAGACGCTGTGTCTTTTTGACACCGTGGTGCACGCGGTGCGGGTGATGTCGCCGACGGTGTGCAAGCTGGCGGCATTGGATGATGTTGTGCCGGCGCCGAGCGCGGCGGCGATTTTCAACGCGCTGGGCACAAGCCCGGGTTTGAAATGGAGGTTTCTGACGAAGTTTGGGCACTTTGACGGAGGGCTTTCGGATCTGCGGCGGCATGCTCTGTTCCAGAGGCTGGCGGCTGAGTTTCTTGATCCGGGTAGCGACTGCGCGATGGTCATGAGTCGGTGGGAAGAAATGCTGATTTCGGGCGAACGGGCGCCTGCGGGCGATGGGTAAAGCGATTTGGCGAGCAGCGAGGGCGAGAGTGGACCTCGTGAGGCGGACAGAGCCGATAGACTTCCCTACTAGAGCGTTTTTACGAAAAAACGTAGAGATGAGGCCACGCCGCCCTGAGGCGGATCGAAGGAGAACAACTGTGAAAAGCAGACTGAGCTGTCTGATTCTGGCGGCGGCGCTGGCGCCGGGATGCGCACATGACGGGACAACGAGGGACTATGTTGATCGAGGGGACTATGAGGCGACCAGCTATGAGGCGGGGCGCATGGCGAAACGAGCGAGCACGATCGAGGACTTTCAGCGGGCTGCGATGCGGAATCGGTCGGTGCTGGAGATGCCGACCTTTGAGACGACGCCGGGGCAGTTGATCGCTTCGGTGGACGAAGCGCTTGGCGACGCAGACAAGCGGTTGGCGGATCTGGGTCGGCAGAATACTCGGACAGCGCGGTTCAGCAGCACTGTCAAGAAGATGGATGACATTCTGTATCCGGTGGTGGCGACGACGAATCGGCTCGATCTGATTCAAGAGTCGTCGATGAATGAAGCGATGCGCGAGACGGCTGCGGAGCAGGGCGTGCGGTTGCGCAAGTGGTTTGTCGATCTTGAGTACAACGAGGACGTCTACAAGGCTGTGAAGGCTTTTGATGACATGCACAAGCGTGGTCAGCGGCCGCCGCTTCAGGGTGAAGACCTCAAGCTGCTTGAAGACACGATGCGCGACTATCGTCAGGCGGGCATGCATCTTAACAAGGACACGCGCGATCGCGTGCAGGAGATGCAGAAGGAGCTTTCGGAGCTGACAACTCGCTTTAGCCAGAACATTACGAATGCATCGAAGACGCTGACTTTTACTCGTGAAGAGCTCCAGGGCGTGCCGGAGAGTTTTCTTGAGCGCGTGCAGGTGAGCGACGGTGTGTACGACGTGCATCCGAATGTGACTGGGGAGTTTGTTTCGATCATGCGCAATGCGGATCACGAGGACATCCGCAGGAAGATGAAGACGGAGCGTTATTCGCTGGCGATGGATGAGAATACGGGTCTACTCGATGAGATTGTCCGCATGCGCGATGAGATCGCCCGGACGCTTGGGTACAACTCGTGGGCGGATTACCGCATCGAGCCAAAGATGGCGAAGGACGCGGCGACGGCGCGGGCGTTTGTCACGAACCTTGTTCAAGGGCTTGAGCCGAAGTTTCGCACTGAAATCGAGGCGATGCGGGAGTACAAGGTGGCGGACACAGGTGACGCCGGGACGCAGATTAATGTCTGGGACTGGCGTTACTACCGGAACAAGCTGATGGAGGAGAAGTACGCGGTTGATACAGAGGAACTGCGAAACTTCTTCCGGCTGGAGCCAACGCTTGCCGGGATGTTTGAGATTTACGAAGAGATTTTCGGATTGAAGTTCCACAAGGTTGACGCGCCATATGTCTGGGCCCCTGGTGTGGACTTCTATGTGACTGCGGACGCGGAGACGGGTGAGCCGCTGGGCGCGTTTTATCTTGATCTTTTCCCGCGCGAGGGGAAGTACAACCACTTTGCGCAGTTTGGGATTCTTGATGGGAAGCTGCGCGAGGATGGAAGGTATCAGCGGCCGGTGGTAGCGCTGGTGTGCAACTTCACGCCGGCGTCGGGGAATACGCCTTCGCTGTTGACGCATGATGAAGTGGAGACGCTGTTCCACGAGTTCGGGCATGCGATGCATTCGATCATGACGACGGCGAAGTATGTGAAGTTCTCGGGGACGAGCGTGCCTCGTGATTTTGTCGAGGCGCCTTCGCAGATGCTTGAAGCGTGGGTATGGGATGTGGATGTGTTGAATCGGTTCGCTTCCGATTGGCGCGATTCGAGCCGGAAGATTGATCCGGGGCTGATTGAAAAGATGAAGGCTGCGAAGTTGGCGACGATCGGGACGTTCTATCGGCGGCAGTTGAGCTTCGCGATGGGCGATCTGCAGCTGCACGGGCCGGGTGAGTACAAGAACTCTGAGGAGACGTTCAACCGGACGCTCGGGGAAGTCTTCTTCCCGTCGCCCGATGGGACACACTTTGCGGCGTACTTCGGCCACCTGATGGGCTATGACGCGGGGTATTACGGGTACGCTTGGGCGGACTCGATTGCTGCGGATATGGCGACGGCGTTTGAACAGTCGAGGAATCGGTTTATGGACAAAAACACGGGCATGCGACTGCGGAATGAGATTTATGCCGTTGGTGGCTCGCGCAATGTGAACGAATCGATCCGCGTGTTCCTGGGGCGTGAGCGGTCGATGGAGCCTTTCCTGAAGAGCCTCGGCATCGGAAACTAAAAGTGGACTTTGGCCCTCGCGGGTTCATTTGATCTGAACATTCGACGGCGTCCGTGCGTAAGAGCGCGCGACGCCGTTTTTCTTCAAGTTGGCGGAGTGATCCGGCGAAATAACAGCATCGGACAATGGAAAAACGTGAAATAATCATTCTGGGCGCCGGCGGGATGCTGGCTGAGGCGTGGCGCGTGGCGGCGGATGAGTGGCTGCGCGGACGGAGTGAGTCTGCACGGTTTCTGAGTCGCGCGGAGTGCGATATTTGCGACGAGGCTTCAGCGGCGCGGGTGATCGGTCAGGGGGTGGGTGTGGTGATCAACTGCGCAGGGTTTACAGATGTTGATGGAGCTGAGGAGCGCGAGGCGGAGGCGATGCGCGTGAACGGCGAGGCGCCGGGGTTGCTGGCGAAGCGTTGCGCTGCAGTTGGCGCCCTTCTCGTGCACTACAGCACGGATTATGTTTTTGATGGACTGGCAAGTGAGCCGTATCGCGTGGAGGCGCCGCGCTCGCCGATGAGCGCGTATGGGAGGAGCAAGTCAGTCGGTGAAGAACGGATTGAGGCTTCCGGCGCGGAGCATATGATTATCCGGACGAGCTGGCTGTATGCAGCCCGTGGGAAGAACTTTGTGACGACGATCGCGAAGCTGTGCAGCGAGCGAGAGTCGCTGCGTGTGGTGAGCGATCAGGTCGGACGGCCGACGTGCACAACAGAGCTTGCGCGGACGACGGCGCGGCTGATTGACGCTAAGGCACGGGGGATCTGGCACGCTTGTGATGCGGAGTCGTGCTCGTGGCATGAGTTTGCACGGGCGATTGGAGAGCGGGTGAATCCGCGATGCAAGATTGAGCCGTGTTCAACGGAAGAGTTTCCTCGGCCGGCGAGGCGTCCGGCATACAGTGTGCTGGAGACGAGCCGGACAGATGAGAAGGTTGGGGCGGCGCCGGTGTGGCGGGAATCTTTGGCGCGGACGCTGGAGCAGATGGAAACGGATGCTGCGCACGCGGTGCGGCCGGCGGGCCGATGAGTGAACGGATGGAGCGAGCGAGATGAGCAAACATGTTTTGGTGACAGGCGGGGCTGGATTTATCGGCTCGAACTTCGTGCGGGTTCTTCTACGCGAGCGGCCCGATTGGCGCATCACCAATCTGGATGCGCTCACCTATTCCGGCAATCTTGACAATCTCGCGGATGTTGGAGGCAGCTCGAACTACACATTCGCGCATGGGGATATTTGCGATGGCGCTCTGGTTCATGAGTTGATGCGCGATGTGGATTATGTTGCGCATCTGGCTGCGGAGAGTCATGTTGATCGCTCAATTGAAGACTCAGCGCCGTTCATTCGCACGAATGTTTCTGGCACGCAGACGCTTTTGGATGCGGCGCGGTCGGCGGGAGTTGAGAAGTTTCTTCATGTGAGCACGGATGAGGTGTACGGGGAGCTGCCGCTTGATGATCCGTCGGCGCTCTTTACGGAGGAGACGCCGATCGCGCCGAGCAGTCCGTATTCAGCGAGCAAGGCGGCGAGCGACCTTCTGGCGCGAGCGGCACATCACACGTTTGACATGCCGATTGTTATCACGCGGTGTTCGAATAACTTCGGCCCTTACCAGTTTCCGGAGAAGGTGATTCCGCTGTTTGTGACGAATCTGCTGCAGGGGAATAAGGTTCCGCTTTATGGCGACGGGCTGAACGTGCGTGACTGGCTGCACGTTGAGGATCATTGCGAGGCGCTGCTTGCAGCCCTTGAACGTGGAACACCGGGCGAGGTGTACAACATTGGCGGGAACAATGAGCGCGCGAATATTGATCTGACGAAGACTATTCTCGAGCTCATGGGCAAAGGCGAGGAGTTCATCGAGCGTGTGCCTGACCGGCTTGGGCACGATCGGCGCTACGCGATTGATTCATCGAAGATGCAGCGAGAGCTTGGCTGGCGCCCGACGCGCAGCGCCTGGCCGGCGGCGCTGGAGGCGACGGTCGCGTGGTATCGCGATAACGAGCGGTGGTGGCGACGGGTGCAGTCAGGCGAATACCGGACGCGGGCTGAGGCGACTTCGGCGGCACGTTGAGTTGGGTTTGGCGAGATGCCGTGGCGGACGCTGTGAGGCTATCACCCCGGCGTTGGGTCAGGTATTAATTCCGGGACTCTTGAATAATGCGCGTTCCCCGTGGGTTGCTTCTGGGGGCAGGCTGCGCGCGGTATGCTTCAGGGTGAGAGCATGCTCGCTGGGAGAACCGAGGTCAGAGGAGAAGAAGAGATGCGTGTTGAAGCAAGAGTGGCGGCGTTTACATTTTGTGTCGTCTTGGTGAGCGCGGAGGCGCACTCCGGCTCGCCCGCGTTGACATTCACGGATATCTCTGCGTCCGCGGGAGTCGAGCTGCCCGGCGTGTTGACCGAATCGCTCGCGTGGGGTGATTATGACAACGACGGAGATGCAGACCTTTATCTCACCAATCAAACTGCCAACCGTCTTTTTCGCAATGACGGCGGTGGAGTGTTTACTGATGTGACGGCTGCGACGGGGACCGGCGATGTGAACTGGGGTGTTGGTACGGCATTCGGGGACCTCGACAATGACGGCGATCTAGATTTGTACGTTGTAAACTTCAACTCCGGACCGGATGTGCTGTATCGCAACGACGGACCGATCGGCGCCGGCGGGGAATATGTCTTTACGAACATCGCAGCGAGCGCAGGGATCACGATCGAGCGATCGAGCCGGGGCATGGCGCTGCTTGACTACGATCGTGATGGACTTCTCGATATCTATGTGATGGCGATCGGCGACAACATTCTCTATCACAACGATGGCGGACTTTCTTTCACCGATGTTTCGCCGACGCTGGGATTGCAGGCGGATAATCAGGGCGTCGGCGTGGTGTGTACGGATATCGATAACAACGGCTGGGTTGATATTTTCACGGGCAATCGCACGTTTGAGCTCTCCAGCTTGTTTATGAACAACAACGCGACCTTTACCAACATCGCAGCCGCAGCCGGGATTGACGGTTTCGGGCTGGGGATGGGTGTGCTGTCGATGGACTACGACAACGATCAGGACATGGATCTGTACTGGACGACGTGGCCCAACGGTGTTGTGACGCCGACGCCCAATAAATTCTATGAAAACCTGGATGGGATGAGCTTTGCAGATGTGACGGTCGCTTCGGGAACGCAGGATCCTTTGGGGTGGGGCATCAGTTGCAACGCAGGTGACATCGATAACGACGGTTTTGAAGATATGTGCATCACAAACGGGTTTGATGCGAGCAGCGGGCCGAATGTGCTCTTTCGCAATAAAGGTGATAAAACGTTCGAGGATGTGACGGCGGCAATCGGCGGCGGCGCTTTCGACGGACGCGGTGTGGCGTTTGCCGACTTCGATAATGATGGCGATCTTGACTTGTGCATTACCGGAGATGCGCCGGATGTGACGAAGCTCTGGCGCAATGACACGAACAACGGAAACCACTGGCTTACGATCAGGCTGGAAGGAACGACAAGCAACCGCAGCGCGATCGGAGCGCGGATTGAGGTGACTGCGGGAGCATTGACGTTGGTCAAGGAAGTGTCCGGGGGAGCGGGGCGCGGCTCTGCGAACGATTTGCCGGTCGAGTTTGGGCTTGGAGCGTGGGATCAGTTTGTGGATGTGCGCATTCGCTGGCCCAACGGGAACATTCTTGAGCGCCGCCTGGCGACGGTGGACGCGATTGTGACGGTCGTGGAGACCTGCCGGTCCGACTTCAACGGCGATGGCTCGGTCGGCGCGCCTGATCTGGCCCTGCTGCTTGGCGGATGGGGCGGAACGCCGCCTCCGTTTACTGATTTGGATGACGATGGCGCGACCGGGAGCGCTGATCTGGCGTTGCTCCTGGGTTCGTGGGGCGCGTGTCCGTGAGAACCTGTCCGTAATAATTTGGTTTATTGCGTGCTGAGTTAGACGCCGATCGTATTGACGCCGCAATCGACGTAGAGATTCTCGCCGGTGACGCCTGAGGAAAGGTCGCTGACGAGGTAGACAGCGGCGTCGCCGACTTCGCCGCCTTCGATGTTGCGCTTGAGGGGAGCGCGGGTCGGTGTGTGTTCGAGCATGCCGCCGATGCCGCCGACGGCTGAGCTTGCGAGTGTGCGCAAAGGGCCGCCGGAAATTGTATTGACCCGGATGTTCTTTTCGCCGAGTTCAGCAGCGAGATAGCGGGCGGAGCATTCAAGCGCCGCCTTGGCGACGCCCATAACGTTGTAGCCCGGGACGACCTTCTCGGCGCCGTAATAGCTCATCGCGAGTATCGCACCGCCGCCGCCGTCAGCCATTGGTCCAGCGGCGCGTTTGGCCATCCCGACGAGCGTGTAGGCAGAGATATCAATCGCGCTCAGGTACGACTGGCGCGGCGTGTTGACGAACTGGCCGGGGGCGAGCCAGTCTCGATCAGCAAAGGCGATCGAATGAATCACAAAGTCCAGACGGGAATGGTCAGCGACGTACTGATCGAAGATGGTGTCAAGATCGTCATCCTTGCCCGCGTCACACGGGCGGAGCCAGAAATCGGAAAGACCGAGCGATTCCACCGCTTTGCGCGTTCGGCGTTCGTTCTTTTCGCCGGGGAGCGCGGTGAAGGAGCAAGTGGCGCCATGCGCGGTGAGCGATTTGGCAATATGCCAGGCGTAGGAGCGATCGTTGGCGACGCCGAAAATGAGTCCGGTCTTGCCTTGCAGGAGTGCCATTGTTTTCTCTCAGAAAAGAAAGGGAGAATCAGGTAATTTCAGGATCGAACTACCAGCGGATGACTATCTTGCCCATTTGCTGGCCATCTTCAAGTTTTTGCCACGCGGATCGGGCTTCGCGCCAATCGTGCACGGAATCGACGACAGGCTCAAGGGCGCCGGTGCGGAAGAGGGCTGTCACTTCGCGAAACTCTGCGTTAGCGCCCATGGTGGAGCCCAGCACGCGGAGTTGATTCCAGAAGATGCGAGCGAGATCTGTTTTCGCGTTGGGGCCGGAAGTGCAGCCGGGTGTGACGTAGGCGCCGCCTCGGGCGAGTGACTTGATGCAGGAGAGATGCACCGCCTGGCCGACGGAGTCGATCGCCATATCAACGCCGCGTTTGTGCGTGAGAGCGCGAACCTCCTTTGACCAGTCATCGCCGGTGTCGAGCACGCAGTGGTCGGCGCCGAGTGTGGCGGCCTTATCAAGCTTCCATTGATGGCGGCTCGTGACGATGGTTTGACAGCCAATCCACCTGGCCAGCGCGAGCGCCGCGGTTGAGACGCCGCCGCCGATGCCGGTGATGAGCACTGCTTGCCCTGGGCGAAGCTGACCTTTGGTGAACATCATGGAGTAGGCGGTGAGGAAGGTCAGCCCGAAGGCTGCGGCTTGGGAAGGCTCCTGACCGCCAACAACTGCGAGATTGGCGACGGGCGCGATAAATCGCTCGCGGTGGGCGCCAGGCGAATGCTCGCCGATCAGCTCGTAGTTTGGCGTAAGTGTGGATGCGGGTGGGTCGGCGGGCTCGTCGCGCTCGGGCTGGGCGATCGCGGCATTGAAGATCACTCGCTGGCCAACCCATTTTTCATGCGCACTATCGCCGACTTCTTCGACGACCCCGCAGGCGTCACAGCCGCCAACGTGGGGGTATTCGATGTCGACGCCGGGAATGCCCATGCCGACCCAGAGGTCCATGTGGTTGAGGGCGGAGCATTCTGTGCGGATGAGGGCCTGGCCCGGCGCTGGGGAGCTGGGTTCGGGCCAATCATCGCA
>JAJDDD010000014.1 GCA_029260495.1 Phycisphaerales bacterium
ACTGTACGAGTACACCTGCCCGGTCATCTACAAACATCGAAACGTCATCGAGCGATGCATCGGATGGCTCAAGAACTGCCGCCGTCTCGCCACCAGGTATGACAAACTCGCCACCCATTACCTGGCATTCGTCAAACTCGCCATGATTCAACGATGTTCACGCATTCTCGATCCATCAAACACGGCCTAGTGAGAAGCCAGGCGTCATCGCGGAATCAGGCGCTTTCGATCGCATAGCTCTCTCCTTTTTCAAGTCGATTGCATTGCGTGCGCTCTCCCGCAGGACATAAACCAGAATACGGCCCTATTTTTACACTTACAAAGAAATTCTGACGAGTTAAGTTGCGCACATCATATTTCTGTGACCTGACTAACCTCTTCCGGGGATGTGGAGGTGCGACATGACACGTTCGATTCGCTTGGCCTGGCGAATGGCGCCGAGCGATGAATCGCAGGTTCAGCCAGCGGGGGGCTCTTTCGTAATAAGAGGATCACCGCCAGCGTCATTGCGCAAGCGCGATGCGTTCACACTCATCGAGTTGCTGGTGACGCTGGGGATCATTGCAGTTGTGTTGTCGATTGGCGTCGGTGCGCTGGCTGCAGCGCGAGGGTCAGCCAAGCGCGTGGCGGATGTTTCGCATCAACGACAGGTGGGCGCGATTCTCATGGCGTACACGGGGGACCACAAGGGGCTGTTCCCGTATTGGGGAACGCCGGGTGTAGGAGAATCGCCATTGTACGGCCCGGGGACCGGCCGTTTTCTTTGGAATGAGTTATGGATAGACCACGGATACGCTTGGGGACATTTTATAGATCAGCGCGGATACGACGGATGGGCGAGCGCGTGGACGCCGAGCGGCCCAAAGCGCATCAAGCCGACCAATCCCGATTACATTTGGTATTCAGCGCATTGGCTCACATACACTGCATATGCGCAGCCGCGCTGGTTCGCGGAAGAGAGCGTCTTCGATCCCGCCGACCGAAACATAGCCCAGCGCATTTCATCAGCCGCCTTCGCCAGCTCCAAGGGAATGCTTTTGCTTTCTGAGCAGGGGCGCAATGGTGAGTGGGTCGGCGGGTATGACTATGGGGCCGAGGTATACGAATCACCGCCGGGCTGGAAGCAGCGGACGCTCATTACAACATTCATCGACGGGCATTCTGAAGCAAGAAAATGGCCCGACTTCCGGAAGCCGCGCCGAATTCCGGATGCGAACGATGGAGACTCAGTGTTGCCGGTGCTCAATACAGTTGACGGAATGCTCGGCCGCGACATCTAACTCAACCGCGTAAGTCACATTCAGCCGGTGTCTATTGGCGCGTGCCCCGAGCTTGCATGGTGAGTTTGAGGTTGACATTTTTACCATCGCGGAGAACGGTGATGTGGACGACATCGCCGGGTTTATGTTCGCTGAGGCGTTCCATGAGTGAGGGAACGCCGCCCATCTCTTCGCCGTTCCATGTGATGATGCGGTCGTCGGTTTGGAGCCCGCCCTTGTCAGCGGTCGTTCCTTCGTAGACATCGCCCACCTCAACGCCGGGTTCGACATCGCCGTAGTTGCCCGGCGCAATGCCGAGCCGAACGGATGAGTTGCGCACAGCCCCGACCGTCGAGGGGGATTCGATGGTCACAAACTCGTTCTTATAAATATCAGTCGCGAAGGCGAGCGCGGTGTCCGCGACAAGATCGATCACCTTCACCGCCCCATTGTGATTGATGAGCGAGGGAACATCGTTGACTGTGTGGTACTCGCGATGCGTGCCGGTGAAGAAACCGAGCACGGGAACATCCTGGCGCAGGAAAGAAGTTTGATCGGAAGGCATCTGGCCGGATTCGAGGAGGCGCACTGAAACATCGGTGGCCTCGAAAATAGGCTTGGTGACTTCGCGCAGGCGATTTCCAGTCCCGGCGCCGGAGACTTGCAGCGTCTTCTTAAGTCTGCCGATCATGTCCATGTTGATCATGACATTAACATCATCAAGCGGAATGCTGGGATATTCAACAAAGTGGCGCGAGCCGAGCAGGCCCATTTCTTCAGCGCTGAAGGCGAGGAAAAGGATGGAGCGGGCATCCGCATCTTCGGGCATGTCGTCGTACGCGCTCGAAAGCATGTCGATGAGTGTGAGCAGCCCCGCCGTTCCCGAGGCATTGTCATCAGCCCCAGGATGCACTTCGCCGGCGCTTCCGGGGGAAAGTGAGCCGAACTTGCCGTAGCCGATGTGGTCGTAGTGAGCGCCAATGACAATCCATTCCCCAGCGAGATTTCCTTTGCCGCGGAGGACGCCACCGATGTTCGCAGTTTGAATGTCCTCACGGTTGATCTCGACATCAACCTCAACGACCACATCAGGGAAGCGCAGCGTCTTCCTTTCACCTGCGTCGGCAAGCTTCCGCAAATCCAGAAGAGATCGGCGCTCCAGATCAACCACCGCGAGAAGCGCGTTGGCCGCATCCTCCGTCATCATGACAGCGGGAATAGGAAGCGGCCCGCCAAACCGTGAGGTTTTCAGGGTCATGAGTTTGTCAGCCCGCGGATCATCAGCTCCCGGCGCATTGACGAGAATCACGCCCGCTGCCCCACGATCGAGCACGGCCTGCACCTTCGGAAGCAGTGCAGCCAGCGGGCTCCACCGCGGACCATCGGCCCACAGGCTTTCACCCTTTTCATTCATTGGCTCAAAGCGCAGCAGCATCACGATGTCACCGGTCAGGTCATCGTGCGGCCCAAAGCTGGAGTAGTCATTCTCACCATCTTCGATGGCGTACCCAACGAAAGCCAGCTCACCCGAAGTGTGCCCCGTGGAGCCGAAAGCGAGTGGGTTGAAGTCTTCACCCAGAGCAAGAGTGGCGCCCTGCGTGCGACCCTCAGTGTGAGCGGTGTAGCTGAGCCCCGCATGGTCGAGCGATGTTTCACCAGGGACATCAAAGGGTTGGCGGTAGGCGCCGGGGTCGGTCGTGTCTGAGACAAAGCCTTCGCTGTCAAGGTTGGCCCCAACGGCAGCGGGCTGATGGGGAAATGCCGGCTCAAGACCGAAGAACTCGAAGTAGTGCTGGATGTAGTCAGCAGCCATCTCGATGCCGTGCGTGCCTGGCGCCCGGCCTTCAAAGAAGGGATTGCCAAGCGTCGTAACATGGGCATGGAAGGACTTCCCTTCATGGCCGAGTGTTTCGAGGACGGACGAGACTTGAACTGCGGGTTCTTTGACACCAGCGCGAGCCTGCGTAAATCGCGCCGGGGATTGGTGTGGGGCGTCCGCAGCGTGTGGTGAGACGGGTTGGCGAACGACCGATTCGCTGATACAGCCGGGACCGGTCAGAAGCAAGGCGACGAGCAGGGAAAGGAGGGCAGCGGTTCTCTTGGCGGGCATGGTGTCTCTCTTGTACGGGAGCGGGGAGGCGTGGGAGGGAAGAATGGGAAAGGGCGTATCCACAAGCCCTTTCTGAGCACAACGATAGCGTGGAGAACGTTCGCGCGGGCGGTATTGCACGCGAACTTCCTGCAGCCCTACACTCTGCATCCTGCGCGGGTCTGACGAGCCGGCGAAAACCAGCTTCGGGCCAGGCCGCGACAGGATCGGCAGCGGAAATGCCGAGGCGCCGCTCAGGTGCAATCGAGACGGATTATTTCAGCACAAGGAGTGACGGCGAGCCCTTCGCCAGCGGACCGATGGACTACACCTCAATCACACAAGACCAACGCGAGCGAATGCTCGAGGCAGTGGGCGTTGGCTCGATCGACCAACTCTTCGAGGCGATCCCCGCAGAGGATCGGCTTGGGCGGGCGCTCGACCTGCCGCCGGCGGCTTCGGAGCTGGAGCTGCAGCGAGAGCTCAACAGCCTCGCGTCGAAGAACAGCGGGGCGTGCGACCTGCCCTGCTTCATGGGCGCGGGGGCGTATGACCATTTCATTCCCGTCTTTATTGATCAGCTCATTTCTCGCGGCGAGTTCTTAACCGCGTACACGCCTTATCAGGCGGAGGCTTCACAGGGTTCGCTGCAGGCGTTCTTCGAGTTTCAAACGCAGATCGCCCGGCTTGCCGGCATGGACATCGCCAACGCATCACTCTACGAAGGTGCGACCGCGGTGTGCGAGGCAGCGACCATGGCGCTCAACGTGACGGGCAAGCGCAAGCTGCTCGTGGCCGAGACAATTCATCCGGATTCCCTCTGGACGCTGCGCACACATGTGAGCGATCTTCCGGTGGAGCTGGTGATGCTTCCAGCCCCGGATGGAGTTGTCAATGCCGCTGACGTGCGCGCAGCGCTGGAGGATGACACCGCTGCGGTAATTGTGCAGTCGCCAAATGTGTTTGGGCTGATCGAAGATTGGACTGAGTGTTTCAGGCAGGTCGATGCGCACAAAGCGCCTGGAAGGGCGCCGCTGAAAGTGGGTGTTTTTAACCCCATCGCATGCGCGCTGCTGAAGACACCCGGCGCATGCGGGGCCGATGTCGCGGTGGGCGAAGGGCAACCGCTGGGCGTGCCGTTGCAGTTTGGCGGGCCGTATTTAGGGCTATTTGCTGCAAAAAAAGAATTTGTCCGTCGAATGCCCGGCCGGCTTGTCGGAGAGACGGCCGACGCCTCCGGCCGCCGGGCCTTCGCGCTGGTGCTGCAAACGCGCGAGCAGCACATTCGCGGCGCCAAGGCGACGAGCAACATCTGCACAAATCAGGGCCTGCTCGCGATGCGCGCGACCATGCACATGTCGGCCCTCGGGCCGAACGGCCTGCGCGAGGTGGCCGAGCAGTGCTGGCACAAGGCGCATTTTCTCGCGAAAGAAATCGAAAAGCTGAACGGCTACACACTGAAGTTTGCAGACAAACCATTCTTCCATGAGTTTGTTGTAACGTGTCCAAAGCCAGCCGGGGAGATTATCGAATCATGCAAGGCGAAAGGGATGCTCGCGGGAGTCGATCTTTCGCACGCTCGGATGTCTTCGATCGGCGCCCAGAACGAGCTATTAATCGCAGTGACAGAAAAACGAACCCGGCAGGAAATGGATGGACTCGTGTCAGCGCTGCAAGAAGCGAACGCATAAAGGAGGAGATCGTGATGGGAATGTTCAAAGGGATGTGCCCGTGTGTTCCGCTGGCGATTGTCATTGTGATCGTTGGCGCCAGCGCAAACTATTTCAATTCGGCCGGTGACGATTCGCAGACGCCCGCCGGGAGTGAGCAAGCCGCTGCCACAGCGACGAAAACAACTGACAAAGCAGCAAATCCACTCCCCGCAGGAACGGATCGCTGGCGCCCCGTCGCGACCTACTCCATCGTCGCGCGCGATGGAAAAACTGGAAATCTCGGTGTCGCCGTGCAAAGTCACTGGTTCAGCGTTGGCTCAGTGGTGCCGTGGGCGGAGCCGGGCGTGGGAGCAGTCGCGACGCAGAGCTTGGTTGAAGTGAGCTACGGTCCCAAAGGATTAACGCTTATGCGCGAGGGCAAAAGCGCTGCCAAAGCGCTGGAGGAACTCACCGCGCAGGATGAAGGCGAAGCCTATCGCCAGGTCGCAATGATTGGCGCAACCGGCGAGCCCGCAGCTCACACCGGCGACCTCTGCATCGCGCACGCGGGGAATGTCATGATGCGCTTTGAAGACGGCACGGTGATCTCAGTCCAGGCAAACATGATGGAAAAAGAAGGCGTGCCCGAGGCCATGGTCGCAGGTTTCAACGCCGGTCGCGGAGAGTTCCCCGAGCGCCTGATAGCGGCGCTCATCGCAGCCGAACGCGCCGGGGGCGACATTCGCGGGCGTCAATCTGCCGCGATACTCGTCGTTTCAGGCGAACCAACGGATGAGCCCTGGAATGAAAAGCTGGTGGACATTCGGGTGGAGGATTCGCAAACTCCGCTGCACGAGCTCGGACGGCTGCTCTTTCTGCATAAGGCGTATCAGCATATGGATGCTGGGGACAAGGCCCTTGAGGTCGGTGACAAACGGCGAGCGCTCACCGAGTATCGCATCGCAGCCCAATCCGCTGGGCGCACGGAAATGTACTTCTGGACCGGTGTCGCGCTGGCCAACGCGGGCCTTGAAAAGAACGCCGCATGGTGGCTTGAGCAGGCGTTTACAGATAAAGAGACGGGCGACGCGTGGCGCGAACTCCTTCAACGGCTTCCAGCGTCAAAGCTGTTCCCCGATGATAAAGAGCTACTGGAGCGGTTTCTCGCGATCGGAAGCGATGCTGACGCCACAGAAGACGAAGCTGCTGACAAAGGTGATTCAGAAGAAAAGTAAACGAGTGTTGCGCACTTGTAAGTAGAGATGAGAGAAGTGATGACAACTATGGCGAAAACGACGGAGCAGGTTGAAGTAAAGCTCAATGGCGAAGCGAATGCGGGCTCCTCCTGCGCTCCTACGCGCGGGGATCGGCCGACAGAGCCTGTAATTTTTGAGAAAAACTCGCCCGGATCGCGCGCAGTCACACTCCCGGCGCTCGATGTCAATCCAACCGAAACGCCGAACGAGTTGCTTGGCGCCGCGCCCGACCTTCCCGAGATGGGCATGCTTCCCGTCGTTCGGCATTACACCCATCTTTCTCAGCGAAACTTTTCTATCGACGGCGAGTTCTACCCGCTCGGCTCATGCACGATGAAGTTCAACCCGCGGATTAACGAATGGGCTGCATCCCTCCCAGGCATTGTCGATCTGCATCCGTTGCAGGATGACAGCGAGATTCAGGGCGCGCTGGCCCTGCTTTATCAAACTCGGCGTTTTCTTGAAGAAATCGGCGGAATGGATGAAGCATCCCTCCAGCCAGCCGCCGGCGCGCACGGCGAATACACCGCCCTCAAAGTGATGCGAGCCTATTTCAGAAGCAAGGGAGAAACCCAGCGCACGAAGGTCCTCTCGCCCGCCAATGCTCATGGGACAAATCCCGCGTCATGCGCCATGTGCGGCGCCAACGTGCTCACCGTCAAGGCGCCCGATGGCTACACCGATCTTGATGATCTCAAAAGACTCATCGACACAGAAGGCGCCGACACCATCCTCGGCCTCATGATTACAAATCCCAACACCGCCGGCCTTTTCGATCGCAAGATCGACAAAGTCGCCGATATCATCCACGACGCCGGCGCCCTTCTCTATCTCGATGGCGCCAACATGAACGCTGTGCTCGGCAAAACGCGCCCCGGTGATTTCGGCGCCGACGCTATGCACTACAACACACACAAAACATTCTCGACGCCGCACGGCGGGGGCGGCCCCGGCGCCGGGCCCATCGCTGTGCGCGACTTTCTCGCGCCCTTCCTGCCCGCGCCGCAGGTCGTCCAGCGGCCCGATGGAACCTATGCCCTCGACTACGATCGGCCGGACACGATCGGCAAGGTCCGCTCCTTCACCGGACAGTTCGGCGTTCTGGTGCGCTGCTGGACATACATCCGCGCCTGCGGCCCCGACGGCCTTGAAAACATCGCCGAGCTCGCCGTGCTGAGCGCAAACTACCTCGCCGCCAGACTGCAACATAAGTTTGAAACGCCCTTCTTTGATCCAAAAGATGGACGCTTCGCAGCCCACGAGTTTGTCACCGTGCCCCAGCGGCTCCTCAACAAGGGCGTCACGCTCAACGACATCGCCAAGCGGCTGATCGACTATCGCATTCATCCCCCGACCATGCACTGGCCCGTGCGCAACTGCCTGATGGTCGAGCCCACCGAGACGGAGTCGCTGGAGTCGCTCGATGGTTTTATAAACGCCATGCTCGCGATCGCTGGCGAAATCGAGCGCGATCCAGCCCAGCTCGCGCTCGCGCCCAAAGAGGCGGTCGTGGATCGGCTGGACATCGTCGCCGCCGACCGCCGACCCCGAACCGTATGGGAGCGCGACGAGCAGGGGGGGTGATGAGCGTGAACCCGACCGCAGCGGTGGGGCAGACGCTTCGTCTTCCTTGAAAAACATTGGTGAGTTGTAGAACTTCACCGCCAAACGCTCTGAGAACCATCGCTATCCAACCCAGTGGGCCTAATGGGCCGTTTTTCGTTGTCTGGCGGTGTCAGGATGGGTAATCTATGGGCATGGCAAGTTCAAAGCTGAAACGAGTTCCAGCTTGCCGGCCCGGGCAAGGACGGCGGCTGGTCTGTGGTCGCGCGTCGGGCTTCACACTGGTGGAGTTGCTGGTGGTCATCAGCATCATCGCGATTTTGCTGGGCATCCTGATTCCGGCCTTGGGCATTGCGCGCGACACCGCCAAGAACTTGAAGTGCCTTGCCAATCTCGGGCAGCTTGCCAAAGGATGGAATTCCTATCTCGCGGAGAACCGCGGCGTCTTTCCAGTTCATGTGTACGACAACGAAGAGGCGGACGCTGTCCTTGGCGTTGTTTATGACTACATGCCAATGGACTGGGGCGGCGTGCATCATCAAAGCCGTAACAACCCCTTCGTCACGCCCGAGCGTCCAATCAATCCATATCTGAGTCTCAACGACAAAACAGAGTTTCAGTTTGATGTTTTCCTCTGCCCGAATGATGATGGCCTCACCTTTTCGGGCGAAGCCTTCGATCCGAACATTGATAGCGATCCCTATATTGAATCTTCCAATGCGGATGAGTCGATTCGTCACACATCATTTGGCCAATACGGAAACAGCTACCGCGCCAACGAGTGGATCTGGACGAGAATCGGTTCGATTGGCGGCGCCCCATTTGTGCGAGGTGAAGGTCTCAGACGAGGATGGGTCGGCAACAACAAGATGGAATGGGTCTTTCGGCCCTCAGACTGGGTGATGCTCCAGGGATATGGCTCATCACAAATTCTCCGCGCTAGTGAAGAAGGTCGGCGCCGCTGGTGGGGCCTGCGTTACAGTTGGTGGCATGGCCCGGAGCGCGGAAACGCAGCCTTTCTGGATGGCTCCGCGCGGACAATCCACAGCCACCCCGGATCAGGCGCCAACGAAGAATGGGTCTACTGGCTCGATGAGAACTACCACCAGCCCAAGAGTTGGCTCAACCCGCTTAATGCCACCGGCACGCCGGAGGACAAGCTGCCGTAAGGTCCAAATAACTAGCGGAAAACCTCTTTCCTGCGGGATCTAAGCCCCCCTTGATCGCCCCGTGCTGGCGGCGGCCTGCCGGTGAGCCGATCCTTCTATACAGTCATGCTCTGTGCGCGTTTTCGGATCTGCCGTGCGCACAAAAACAAACAACATGCGCGCGCCAGGGTCGGCCCCGGGGCGCGAAAGACACACGACATGCGCACAGCGCAACCACGGAAGGCGGCGACCCATGTACCACATCAAGACCCCAGCCAGACTCAGCCGCAGCGCGCGGCTGCTCGCGATTCTCGCGATCATGCTGACGGCGGGCGTCGCCCTCACCGGGTGCGGCACGACGTTCGACCGCCCCTTTGTCTTTGAAACCAGCGCCGTCCGCCCCACCGCGGTCGATGTCGTCAACAACAAGGGCGGCGTCGAAATTCGCATTGATCCCAAGCTGGAGACGGTACGCGTCGAAGCGAGCGTGCATGTCGGCGATGATGTCAACGAAGAGCTGCGTCAGGCGGTGAGCGATGAGATTGAGATTTATGCAGCGCTGGAGGAGACGGAAGGTGGCCGGGCGGTGTTGCGTGTGCGTGCTGAATCCCCGCGGCCATACGATCGGGATCATCGGGTGGCTGTACTGATCACGATGCCCCGATGCGATGGCGCCCTGGTGCGAAACCGCGGCGGGGACGCGATTTTGGTGAATGTGGCCGGCGCGTTGCAGGTGGAGACAAGCGGGGGGGCGATTGAGGTTCGGACGGAGGCGGTGATTGATGCGCCGATCGCGCTGATCGCGGACACCGGGAATGTGTACTTTCAGGCGCCGCCCGGATCGCGCGGGCTGTTTGAGCTGACGAGCGGCGAGGGCGTGGTATCGCTGGCAAGCGTGGACAGGCCGGAGAATGTGTATGCCCGGGGGGACATGTACCGGGCGAGGCTGAACGATGGCGTGAACCCGGTTCGGGCGCATTCTGACGATGGGAATGTGCGGGTGTGGATTCGTGAGAATCCGACGGCGATGGTTCGCATTTTCCGCTGAGGCTGGTCTTCCTGCAGGGTTGCGGCGATCAGCAGGGCTGATTTCGTTGATTCCAGAGGGAGAGGGCCGATTCTTCTTGAGAAGCGTAGAATGTTTGCATGATCGTCGCGTCTGGGCTGTGCGTAGGGCTTTGGCGGGCGACGCGCGCTTGAGAGGAATGCCCCAATGCCTGACGACACACCCAATGGCCATCACGCGACCGCGGCGAGTGAGATGAGGGCGAACGGCGAGGCTGCGACGCGAGATGCGAAGCCAGGTCGGCGGATTGGCGGGTCGGCGGGGACGAGCAGCTCGGGCGGACATGAGCTTTCCTTCGGGGATGCGTGGGAGTACGCGCCGGCGCCGGAAAGCACGAAGGTTGAGATTGCGGATCGGTACGGGCATTTTATAGATGGGAAGTTCACTCGTCCCGGCGCGACGTTCGCGACGATCAATCCTGCGACCGAGAAGAAGCTGGCGGAGGTTGGGCTTGGCGCGAAACAAGATGTGAACCGAGCTGTGCGGGCCGCCCGCGCGGCGCTGCCGAAATGGGCGGGGCTCAAACCAAGCGAGCGGTCGAAGTACATGTTCCGAATTGCTCGGCGGATTCAGGAGCGGGCGCGGGAGCTGGCGATTCTGGAAACGATGGACGGCGGGAAGCCGATCAAGGAATCGCGTGATATTGATATTCCGTTGGTGGCGCAGCATTTTTTCTACAACGCTGGGTGGGCGGACAAGCTTCATTACGCCTTTCCGGGGCGGGCTGCGGGAACGGTGAAACCGGTGGGTGTGTGCGGGCAGATTATTCCGTGGAATTTCCCGTTGCTCATGGCGGCGTGGAAAATTGCGCCAGCGATTGCATGCGGGAACACGGTTGCGCTCAAACCCGCAGAGACGACGCCGCTGACAGCGCTGCGGCTGGCGGAGATTTTTGAAGAGGTTGAACTTCCGGCAGGCGTGGTGAACATCGTCACAGGCGACGGTTCAACCGGGCAGGCGCTGGCGGAGCATGAGGATCTCGACAAGCTCGCGTTCACCGGGTCTACTGAAGTTGGCAAGATTCTGGCGCGCACTGCGGCCGAGCGCGGGATTCGGATTACGCTCGAACTTGGCGGGAAGAGTCCGAACATCATCTTTGATGATGCTGCGATTGATCAGGCGGTCGAAGGGATTATCTCCGGCATCTACTTTAATCAAGGGCATGTGTGTTGTGCTGGATCACGGTTGTTTGTTCAGGAAGGCATCGTTGATGAGGTTGTAGCGAAGCTGCGCATTCGGATGCAGTCGCTGCGCGTAGGCGACCCCCTGGACAAGAACACAGATGTTGGCGCGATCAACTCGAAGATGCAGCTAGAGAGGATCGAGGAATACCTGGAGATCGGCGCGAGCGAGGGCGTCGATGTGTGGAGCGCGAATGGATCGCTCCCTGATCGCGGGTATTTCTGCCGGCCGTGTTTCTTTACTGGTGTTCAGCAGAGCCATCGGCTTGCGCAAGAAGAGATTTTTGGTCCGGTGCTGGCGGTGATGACGTTCCGCACGCCGGACGAGGCGATTGTGCGAGCGAATAACACGCCGTATGGGTTGGCGGCGGGCATCTGGACGGAGAAGGCGGCGAAGATATTCGATGTTGCGACGAGGTTGAAGGCGGGCATCGTGTGGTGCAACACGTACAACAAGTTTGATGCTGCTTCACCGTTCGGCGGGTTCAAGGAATCGGGTTTTGGACGAGAGGGCGGATTGCAGGGGTTGAAGCCGTATGTGAGGCTTTAGAGTTCAGTCGTCGTAGATAATCGCAAAGGTAGTTCATGCCTGGAAGACTTGACATCGTGAAGACCTACAAGCTGTATGTGAACGGAGCGTTTCCACGCAGCGAATCGGGACGGAGCCTGAAGGTGACGAATACAGACGGTGCGGTGATAGCGCATATCAGCCATGCTTCACGGAAGGATTTGCGCGACGCGGTGGCTGGGGCGCGCAAGGCGGCGTGTGGTTGGGGCCGACGGACGGCGTACAACCGCGGGCAGATTCTCTACCGTATGGGCGAGATGCTTGAGGGGAAGTCTGATGAGTTCGCCCAGGTTTTGAAATCGACGACGGGTGAGAATTTGCGTGTGTGCCGGAAAGAAGTAGCGACGAGCGTTGATCGGCTGATTGCATTTGCGGGGTGGGCGGATAAATACGCGCAGGTGCTTGGCTGTAATAATCCGGTCGCGGGGCCTTACTATAATTTTACGGTTCCTGAGCCCACGGGTGTTGTGGCGGTGATGGCGCCGGATGAGCCGGCTCTTCTGGGGTTGGTTTCGTTGGTGGCGCCGGCGTTGTGCGCGGGGAACGCGGTGGTTGCGCTGGGGAGCGAGGAGCATCCGATAGCGACGAGCCTCTTTGGTGAAGTGTGCGCGACGAGTGATGTGCCAGCGGGCGCGCTTAATTTATTGACTGGCAAGCGCGAAGAGCTGGCCGGCTGGTTCGCTGAGCATCGTGATATCGATGCGATTCATGGCGCCAATCTTGAGGATGAGCTGGCGACGAAGCTGCGGTGCGGGGCGAGCGAGAACGTCAAGCGTGTGACGGTGCGCGAGGTTGATGATGATGCGTGGCTGGAGCCAGCGGAGTGCGAATCGCCGTGGTGGATCGAGCCATTCGTTGAGATGAAGACGATCTGGCATCCGACGGGAGCGTGAGGGAAGGTTGTGAGTTCGCGCTTACGGCTGATCGGGTGTTGGTAAATCAGTTGTGATTTCGTCCGGCGCTGCTGTCGCGATCGCATAGAGACGTTTTCTGTGTGCGCGGAGTGAGACTTGGGTCCAGGCGGCGAGAGCAACATAGAGGCCGACGCTGATCGCGGTGAGCGTGTTCATGTGCGAGGCAAGTTCGGGCGGGGTGTATTCGATGTCCTCGCCGTTGATTGGGCCGGTGGCGTCGAAGACGGTGGAGATGATCTCGACGAAGCCAGCGGGGGGGCAGGGTATCGCGAGATATGCCCCGGTGATGAGCCAGCCATATGCTGCGAGCGCGAGCAGGGACGTCATGATTGGGATGACCCAAAGGACGAAGAGCCCGACGAGGAAGATGCGGGCGCCGAAGCGTTCGCGGAAGCCTTGGATGAAGAGGACGATGGCAGCGAACCAGACTATTGGCGCAAGCGCGAGGAGTAGGGGAGGGGCGTGGCCGATGAAGTATTCCTGGCGGAGCGCGAGTGCGAAGAGGGCAGTTCCAGCGCCGATGCCGACAGCTGATATGAAGAATGCGAGTGGCGCGCTGGTGGCGGCGTCGCTGTTGAATGGCACACGGTTGCGTCCGCGTTTGCGAGCGAGGCGTACGCCTTTGACGATGGTGTGTTTGTTGGGTGTGGTGAAGTGGATGACGAGGAGCGCCATGACGCCGGCGATACTGCAGAGGAGGGTCATGAAGAGCCAGAGAATCCAACCTGGCGTCAATTCGCTGAGGGCGCCATCAAAGCGAGTAATGCTCGCGAAGGCTTCATCATTGGCGACGTGAGGCCAGAGGCTTCCAAGGGCGAACATGATGGTTCCGGCGTAGAGAAAGGCGCCGAAGAGCTTGGAGAAGGGATGAGCGAACTCGTCTTTCCATTTGCGGAAGACGACTGAAAACATGGTGAGGAGTAGAAAGCTCTGCACGAGGATGGTGTAGACCGTGGGGTGGAGGAAGAGGCTGTAGAAAGGAACAGAGCGGTAATCATCGAGAGATGGAAAACGGGATGTGAAGGCGATTTCGGTGATGGAGTCCATGCGTTGGAGCTCCTGGCCGATCATGCCGAAGAGCGTCGGGCGGATGGTGAGGAACTCGAAGAAGGTCATGCCGAAGTATGTGAAATACGGGAGGACGAAGTAGAGCAGCACGACCATGCCCTGGGAGGTCATTGATGCGAAGCGGGGTTTGGAAGAAGCCATACCTGCGACGAGGCCGGTCATGTGGTAGACCCATACGCTGGTGAAGAAGACGGCGTAGAAGTGGAGCATTGTCCAGATGGAGAGGTTGCTCTTGAGGACGGCGAAGGCGAGGAAGGGAAGAGTGAGTGAGAAGAGGAAGTATTCGCGCACGGGCAGGCCGAGCATGTAGCCGACGATTTTCCCCGTGGGGCGAATGGGCGTCATGCGCTGGTAGTCGAGCAGGCCTTTTTCGCGCTCGATTGACATGCCGGAGGCGACGGCGCCGGTTCCCAGGAGCATGAGAATGACTGCTTGAATGATGATGATGGGGATGACCATTCCAGTTGCAGCTTCTTCGACGGTGGCGAGGCCGCGCTCGGTGGTGGTGAGATAAACAATTAAGCAGACGAAGGCTGTCAGGACAAATGTGACAATCCCCCAGCTGAGCATGTGTTTGGCGCGCAGGCGAGCGCGGGCGCTCTTGACGATGATGGGCCAGCCGATGAAGTCGGCGAGGATGTCAGATGGATCGCGCGGGGTGGGCATGAGTCAGGAGACCTCCCGGGCGTCGATTTCGAGCATGATGTCCTGCACGCCGGCTTTTCGCTCTGTGAAACTGAAAATCGTATGGCCTGCTGCGATGAGTGCGCGAAGCAGATCTGCTGCGTCGGCGTTGGTTCCGGTGAAGTCGAGTTCGACGGCGCTTGCGCAGACTTTGGCGCTCGAGACGCCGTCGCGTTCGGCGAGCCAGTTTGCGAGTGATTCGGCGTTTGCGAGTGATTCGATGACGAGTCGGCGGCCAGTGCGCATTTTTGCGAGTATGTCTTCGATTCGGCCGCTAACGCGGAGGTGGCCTTGCTCCATGATGCCGACGCTGGTGCAGAACTCTGAAAGCTCAGTGAGGATGTGCGAGGAGACGAGGACTGCTTTGCCGCGCTCGCCAAGCTCGATGAGGAGGTCGCGCATCTCCATGCGGGCGATGGGGTCGAGCCCGGAGGCGGGCTCATCAAGGAGCAGCACCTGCGGGTCATGCAGGAGTGATTTGGCGAGGACAAGCCGCTGCTTCATGCCGCGCGAGAGTGTGCCAGCCATCGCGTCGCGTTTTTTGTTGAGCTTGACCTGATCGATGCATTCATCAACGCGGCGGCGCCGGCTTGCACGATCGACAAAATATGCAGCGGCGAAGAGATCAAGAAACTCCCAGCACTTTAGGTCTTCATAGACGGGAGGCATGTCGGGCATGTAGGCCAGGAGGGCGTGGACGCGGGCTGGGTCTTGGGCGATATCGAAGCCGGCGATGCGCACATCGCCGTAGGTTGGTTGCTGGAGCGTGGCGAGAACGCGGATGGTGCTGGTCTTGCCGGCGCCATTGGGGCCGATGAGTCCGAAGACTTCGCCGGGGCCGATCGAGAGTGTGAGGTCATGGACAGCGGTGACGCCGTCATAGTCAACACGAAGGTCTTTGGTCTGAATCATGCTGGGCAGTCAGTGGCTGGGGGCTGAGATGGTGGGTTGAGCGAGTGGGACGGTGAGACGATCATGGGTACGACGGGGGTTGGCGTCGGGATCGCGCCAATGGATGAAAGCTGGGATCCACCGTGTGGTTGGGAGTGGGAGCTGGCGTCTTTTGGTCTTCAGCGGATATGTCCATATGGCGGTGGCGCCAGGGAAAAGGGAATTGGGCCGACGTGCGGAGCAGCGGGGCAGGACATCCCTATTTCGGCGATGGGGCGGCTGTGGCGGGCAAGATCTGTGGGCGGCGGTGGGTAAGGCTCGGTTGGGTGTGGCGGCTGAGAGTTGGGGGCAGTGCGTGGGCTCTTGATAAAGCTGAAGGAGGGAGTACAGTTTGCGATTCGGCGGGCAGGCGTGTTGCGGTTTGGCGCGATGGACGAGGTTTGCTGGGTCGATTGTGACGTTTCCCCGATAGCTCAATTGGTAGAGCGAGCGGCTGTTAACCGCTAGGTTGTAGGTTCGAGTCCTACTCGGGGAGCTTTGGCGGGTGGGGTTCAAGCGGCGCGGGCCTGTTGGTTGACAGGCGGTCGGTGTACAACGCATCGCAGAGTTGGGCAGGTGGGGCAGTCAGAGCGGGATTTTGGCGAGCGATGCGCTTGGCTTGGGCGCTCTCTGGTTTGAGCAGTTGATGGTGGCTCCCGAACCGAACCCTTGGGAATTGGCAGTGTTTGTGTCGGCGCTCTCGCGCACAGGGAGAGAGTCTGGGCTCTTGGTTAACAGGAGGGTTGGGCTCGGGGTGCTGATCGGAACGGCTTTGATATTGCAAACGCGACGATCTGGCCCAGTGCACATAGCTGACTATGCATCTCTTACCCGCGGAGGGGATAATCTCTGCTATGCCGCTGATGTCGAGCTGCTTGCAGACCTGCGCGATCGTGGTCCCGCTCGCGATCAGGACCTCCGCTTCGCGGAGCTTGTTGACGATGTCCTCTGCCGAATGCCTCTTCCGTGCCATGCCCGAATCCTCCTTGATCCATCCGAAACTACCAGCTTCGGAATGGATCAGATTTGGGGGGGCAGGTCATGCGGGGTTCGGGATCGCAAGAAAAATTACGGTCGTCAATGAGTCTGCAGTACTCCTGAGGTATAGGCAGGGCTGCACTGTCGGTACTCGGACGGAAAGTGTCCGAACCAGTCTAGGTGATAGGCACCGCGCAAGTTGTCGCGGTGACATGCATCTACCTATCGTCGCACGATGTCGTCGTCACATGCGGTGGTCACGATCACGCTCCCTTCCGGATGCGGAACTGCCCGCGATCGATCTTCTCAAAGCGGGCGTTCTTCCCCTTGGCTGCGATCTCGCGCGTCATCGCGGCATAGAGCGAGGCGTGGGGCGTCTTGCCGCCGGGGCTGGTCCACAGGCCTTTTGCGGCAGCGACCTCGACGATTCGCTTGACGTTCATGGGCTGCTTCGAGTTCTTGAGGACGGTGGTGGCGGCGTCGAGCAGGCTGATGCGCTTTCCGGGGGCTGGCTTGGTCGTCTTGGTCTGCTTCTTCGGCGCTGGTTTCGCCGCCCGAGGCTTCGCAGCGCTGACGGGCTTGCGCAGCGCCTTCTTTGGCGCTGCCTTCTTGGCGATTTTCTTCCGGGTCGTCTTCTTGGCTGTCTTCGGGGTCGTTGTCTTTCGTGTGGTCGCCATGTCGGTTCTCCTGTTTTGGTTTACATCGTGTCGCATGTCGGCGCGGGCGCTCGAACTTCGCAGGGCGCTCGCCCTCGTCGCGTTGTCAGTTCAGAACGCAGGCCTGGCGATTCTGGTCAAACCCTCCTGGGCGTCTGTGCCCCCGAGGTTGCGGATCAGATTCCCGACCAGCCACCGGAGCTCTTTGTCGACGCCAACATCCGTCGTATGGCAGGCGCTCAATGCGTCAGCGATCGTCGCGATGGCCTCCGGCGACATCTGCGCTTTCATGACCTTGAACACGCACTCATCATCCTCGAAGCATTCTTCGTCGCCGTAGGCGCGATGCTCGATGCATGCCTGCTCGTATCCGCGCGAGTAGGCCATATTGAGCGTGTCGAACGCTTGATCCATCAGATTCTCCTGCGGAGCGTCTACGATCTTCTTGACCCAGCGGACGATGTTGGCGTCGCGTTTGGCGTTCAGGCTTTTGAGCAGCGTTTCGTTCTTGTTCGTCATCATCTGGTTCTCCGTTTGGCGTTTTCTGCGTTGGCCCCAATGGCCTTGGAACATGCACATGAAGGGGCATTTCCCGAAGAACATCCACTGGAAAACGCTGCTATTTTGGATGTTTTCGCATGTTTTCAGGGAATCGGCGACTGCGCGCAACAGTGGCCGACGACGCCACAGGATCGCCCGTGTTGCGTCGATATTTCAATGGCCCTGTTGGGCCAACAAGAGCGACGCTTCGCCATACAGGCCAACGTGCGGCCTCGTTCTTTTCGTAGCCGGAGGTTGGCGGCGTGAATGCGGTTCAACCTGAAAAACTGAACCCGATGGCGATGCCCGTTGAGGTCGCGGCCAAAGTGCTCGCGCGCCTGGGCGGTGGCGGCGTCACAGCGGACATGCTGCGCGCCGACATCGAATCGGGCGCGCCGGCCAACGCCGACGGCACGCTCAACCTTGTCCACTACGCCGCCTGGCTGGTGCGCGAGATGGCGACGGGAGAGCCTCGTGGCGATTGACCCCCGGAAGATGAACCCGCGCCAACTGCGCCCCGGCGAACTCTGTCGCCTGCTGAACTCGACGCCTTTAGGCGAAGTGATCAGCGAGCGCCAGCTCTATCGCCATCGCACGCGGGCCGGATTCCGCGTCAGCGCTGATGGCGATGCGAACAGAGTGGACCTCTTCCGCTACACCGCCTGGCAGGCGGCGATGCGCCACGAGCAGCTTCAGCGAGCCGAGAGCCAGTCTAATGAAGATGCCGGCTACGAGGCGTACCGGGATCGCAAGGCTCGAGAAGCGCGCTCGCTCTCCCTCTCCGGGCGCTACATCGCTCCATTGCCGGCAGTCGTCGACGCTGATCGACGCGACGCCTGTGCGCGTGACTTCCGAGCTTTCTGCGAGCGCTACTTCCCGCTGACTTTTCATATGGCCTGGTCGGATGACCATTTAAAAGTGATCGCGAAGATTGAGCGGGCGGTGCTCGAGGGCGGGCTCTTTGCGATGGCCATGCCGCGCGGCAGCGGCAAAACCTCGCTGTGCGAGACCGCCTGTCTGTGGGCGCTGCTCTACGGCCATCGCGAGTTCGTCACGCTTATTGGCTCCGATGAAGCCCACGCCGAGCAGATGCTTGATTCGATCAAGTCGGAGCTTGAGAACAGCGACATGCTTCTGGATGACTTCCCTGAAGTGTGCGCGCCGATCCGGGCTCTGGAAGGCATTCATCAGCGGGCGGCGGGTCAGCTTTATCATGGCAGGCCGACGAACATCGGCTGGACGGTGCGAGAGATTGTCCTGCCGACGATTTGCAATGCAGATGAGAATGATGAAGTGAGGAGCGCCGCCTCCGGCTCGCTCATCCGCGTGGCTGGCATCACCGGGCGCATTCGAGGCATGAAGCATAAGAGAGCAGATGGATCATCTGTCAGGCCCTCGCTTGTGCTTATCGACGATCCACAGACCGATGAGTCGGCGCGGTCGCCAAGCCAGTGCGCTAATCGGGAGCGCATTCTCGCCGGCGCGATTCTTGGGTTGGCGGGGCCGGGTCAGAAGATCGCAGGTTTAATGACTGTCACCGTGGTTCGCCCCGATGATCTGGCTGACCGGCTGCTTGATCGTGAAAAACATCCGCAGTGGCAGGGTGAGCGCACCAAGATGGTCTATGCCTTCCCAACCAACGACGCCCTGTGGTCGCGGTACGCCCAGCTTCGAGCGGAAGGCTTGCGAGCCGAGCGCGGCCTGGCTGACGCGACGGCGTTCTATCAGGAACATCGCGCCAAGATGGACGAGGGCGCGGTTGTCGCGTGGGAGTCACGCTTCAATCATGACGAACTCAGCGCGCTCCAGCACGCCATGAACCTCAAGCTCCAGAATGAAGCGGCCTTCTTCGCTGAATACCAGAATGAGCCGCTGCCTGAAATCGAAGTTGATGACGAGCTGCTCGACGTTGACGCCATCTGCGCCAAGCTCAATAACCACACGACAGGCCTTGTCCCCACCAGCGCCACATCGCTGACCATGTTCATTGATGTGCAGGGCAAGTGCTTATATTGGCTCGTCGCCGCCTGGGGCGAGGACTTCACCGGCCATGTTGTTGACTATGGAGTTGAGCCGGATCAGAAGCTCCCGGCCGGAGCCTATTTTACACTGCGCGATGTGAAGCGAACCTTGCAGTCAGCGGCGCCGCACGCGGGGCTTGAAGGCGCGATCTATGGGGGGCTCGAAAGACTCTGCGATCGCACGATCGGCAAGGCGTGGAAACGCGATGGGGATGGCGGCGAGATGCGGATTGATCGCTGTTTGATTGACGCCAACTGGGGGCAGTCAACGGACGTGGTGTATGAGTTCTGTCGGCAGTCGACGCACGCCAGCGTTGTGCTGCCAGGTCACGGGCGCTATGTCGGCGCCTCAAGCGTGCCCTTCAGCGAATACAAACGGAGGCCCGGCGATCGCATCGGTCTGAACTGGCGCATCCCGCTGAACGTTGGCAAGCGGGCGGTTCGTCACATGCTCTTTGATGCGAACTACTGGAAGAGCTTTGTGCAGGCGCGGCTGGCGACGCCGATGGGCGATCCCGGCTCGCTGTCGTTGTTCGGTTCAAAGCCCGAGCGGCATCGATTGCTGGCTGAGCATATGACGGCTGAATACAGAGTGCGCACGGAAGGGCGCGGGCGAACAGTTGATGAGTGGAAGCTGCGAGCTTCAGGGGGTTCCGCTTCCGGGGGTGGTCGGGACAATCACTGGCTTGATTGCGCCGTCGGCAGCGCTGTCGCAGCGTCGATGCAGGGCGCTGTGCTCTTTGGAACACAGTCCAAGCCAAAGAAACGTGAGCGAATAAGCCTGGCGGAACTTCAAAGACAGAAAATGCGCGAGCGTGAGAGGCAGGAATGGTGAGGCTGAGGACTGACTTGACCATACTGAGAGTGTGCGGCATCTGAGGCGCCGCCCTCATCACCGTTGTTCACACAGCGATTCGCCCCAGCCTGGCGCTCCCTCGACGACCCATTACCTGTATATAGAGCGGATTTTTGCTTGCGACCCGCTGACGCGCCGCAAAATTGCGCACATTATTGGTCGGTAGAAGCTGGACATACATTGATATTGCGTTAGTCTCTTCGTCGACCAACAACCTTATGATCGCGAACATTCGGCGTGAGGGATTCCGGGGATTCGCGAAGGAGAATGAAGTTATGTTGATGAACGTGGCGTTGCGCCCGCGGCGCGATCGGTCTGGGCATATGGGATCGTCACTTCTTCTTATCCTTGCAGCGATTGCCTTCGCGCTGGCGTCGATTACGGCGCTGGGCGTTGATGATCCGCCGCCCGGGGGCGATCCTCCTCCGGCGCCTGTTCAACGTTATGACTTCGATGGTGACGGCTTGCCGGATCTGCTCGTGCCTCATCCGGTGATCAGTTCCGGGACGATTGTTGTTGGCTTTGCTGATGTGTATTCGAGCGCTACGCAGGAGCTTTTGTATTCACTAACTTCGGGCGCGCCTGATGATTTCTTCGGCGTGGCGGCTGATTCAGCGGGTGATATTGACGGCGACGGCAAGGATGACATCGTCATCGGAGCGCCGTACAGTCAACTCGCGGGTGTGAACGCGGGCGCACTGTATATCTTCTCCGGCGCTGACGGCTCGGTGATTCGAACGATCTATGGTTCGCCGCATGAAAAGCTTGGGCGAGCTGCGATTGGGATTGGCGACACGAATGGCGACGGCATAAGTGACCTCGCTGTCTCAACGTATTCTTATGATGAAGCTGGGGTGATCACCGGCCATGTCCGCATTCTCTCCGGCGCCGACGGAACGACGCTGGCGACGATTGACGGCGAGGCGGCAGACGCTGGTTTTGGCGTCTTTCTCGGCAATCTCAATGACATTAACGATGACGGCGTTGGTGATCTGGCGATCTCGTCGCCGACGATCGATGTGGGCATGGGTGTCATGGGCCGCGTCTATGTTTTCTATGGCGACGGGGCCGCTGGCCAGACATTTGCGTCCGGCGCTGCCGCAGACGCTGACGTGGTGATGGACAATCTTGATTCAGAGACGTGGGCCTACGGTCGTTTGCTCACGCGCGGCTCTGATCTTGATGATGACGGTGATCGAGAGCTGATCGTCGGGTCATCACTCGGCGATCCGGTCGATGGCGATGAACTCGTCTTTGACGCCTTTGATGTGGTCACGCTCGAGCCGGTGGCGACATCGGGCAAGACGCCCTTCTGGCTGCCCGCTGATCCGAATGCGGATCTGCAGACGGATGTAGACGATCTTACTGAGACGCTCGATCAGCTGGACGAGCCTGTTGACCCGAATGATCCCTTTGGCGGCGACGCGACCGGAGACGAGTTCGTCTCTTCTGATGATGTCAATGTTGTGCTTGACAATTTCGGGACTATACATCCGCTGCGAGATTTTGTGGATGACCCACTTGAAGCAGCGGCGATGCTGGCGACGCGCTTGTGGCGCGCCTTTGACCCTGTTGGCGGCGGGTTCTGTGACGGGGTCATTGTGGTCGGCATTGGCGGCGGCGCCGGCGCTGTCGATGAAGGGATGGGCAGCGGATCGGGATGTTGTCTGGTGGACAATCGCAGCCTGATGACGCCTGAGAATATCTCGCAAACGGGCGGCATCGGCGCGTGCGGCGGGACAACGCTTGGCAATCCACTCGATCCGCCTGATGGCGGAGGCGGACCGGTTGATCCCGGAGATGATGACGGCGGTGGAGATAACGATGGCGGTGGTTCAACCAATGGACCACTTGGCAATGGCGGATTCATCAACTTGGAAGACTTTTTTAATCTTCTTTCCGGTAAGAAAAATCAAAAGTCAACCTCCATCGATGATGATGGAAGCGTGGTGGGTGGCGATGGCGGTGGCATCCTGAACTTTCCGCCGCCTGGAGATGATGCGCCAAGCCCCAAGGGCAGGCCCGATCGAACCGGCGGCCGGAGTCATCGTGAGCTCGACCGGCGCGGCGCCGGTGAGGCGACTCATGATCCGGTGCTTGTCGCAGAGGGCATCAAGACGGATCAGGACAGTGATTTGTTGATCCCGCTTCCGGGGCGGGATTTTGAGTTCAGGAGAACCTATGACGGCGGCGTCTATCACGACAAGCCGACCTTTCCCTGGCTGATCGGCGCAGGGTGGGGAGCCAACGTCGATGGCTGGGTGATCTTTGATCCAGTTGAGCTGGGTTCAGCTGAGCTTCTGCCCGCCGACCCCGGCGTCCTTGATCCATTTGTTGACCGGGTTCATCTGACGCGCTTTCCGACGTCGACCGGCACGGTGTACTTCCAGGATCCAGACGATGATGATCGCTTCGAGCTCTACACGGGAGGTACGACGTCCATACGGCGATGGACAATCACCGTGCGTGGCGAAGATGTGCCTGTCTGGATCTATGACGAGCCAGGCTGGGGGCAAGTTGCTTACTACCGAACACCTGATGATCCGGACCTAGACGTGCTCAACAATCGTATCTTGCAGGAGACGGATGCCTTCGGCAACAAGTGGACGTATGAATACACACGGTTCCAGGTCGCCGGGGGCGGGTATTCTTTTCCGCGGCTTTCGCGGATCTATCTCGGCGGTGAGACTGAGAGCGATGCGAAAGCGATTGTTGAGTTCACCTGGGATACAGGCACGAACGAACAGCCGGGGTCTGGTCGCCTCAAGGAAGTGAGCGCGCTGCGGAATCTGGGGGCGGACTGGCTGAAGACACAATACGCGCGCTACATCTATCGCGGTGATAACAATGCTTTTTGGCCTTCAAGCGTTCAGGCAAAGCAGTTGGTTTTGGCTGAGCAGGGTGTTTTGATCAACGCGCCCGAGGCGGGCGCGACGACGGCGCCAACATCGACTGAATACCACGCGCGCTTCACGCACTACCGATACTACGATGAAGAGTTTCGGCATCGAATGAGTCACCAGTTTGAGCCGGAGCAGATCGAGTGGTACGCCGAGCATGTTTCGGCCGCGCCCGTCAGTGCCACCCAAGCGGAGACTGTTCGAGCGGCGGCGATTGAGCTGGCTCAGCGCCCAGCGGACGAAGATCTTCAGATGGCGTCGCTGAAGGTCCAGGATCTGGCGTCGAAGATCATTGAGTATTACGGTCAATATGACTCATCACCTGGCTACGACCAGGGCGCCCTGAAGGGTCGGGTCAAAAGCGAGACGCTGCAGCGAAGCGCCATCGGCGGCGGCCAGGACATGCGCATCGACTTCAGCTACGCCCGCCGGTTCATCAATGATCATCGCTACCCCTGGACGACGGAGGATTTTGCGCCTGAATCGCTTATCTCCTCAGGCGTGCTCACGGCTGTCCGATACGCCAACCTCACGACGCGAACCGAGAAGATCCGCGACCCGAACAACCCAACGGAGTGGATTCCACACCGCACGCTCATGAACTGGTCGGAGGATCGCATCTTCGGCGCCGGGCTTCAGGTTGTTCAGGTTGATAATCAAATCGGATTCACAAACATCATCCACCTTATCTATACATCAGTCCCCTTCGTGGTCGCCAACATGATCGTTGAGGGCGGCGATCCCAATGATCCGGCGGCGCGGAAGTGGCGAACGTATTTCGAGTTTGATGGCGTTGATCCGACGCGATCTTTCAAGATATCCGCAGTAAGTGACTTCCAACTCACGCCGGAAGGGTTCCTGGATTACAGTTGGGGTCCGGAACCATTTGCCAGTGATCCTGACTCACTCGCCGATCCGACGGACGCGGTCACGCTCAATCCGGGTGGTCTCGTCGAATGGACGGATTTTGACGAATATCGAAGGAAGATCCGCAGCGGCGTGGCCCGCGTTGATGGTGACGCGGTGTCATTGGCGGATTTGATCACGGTCAGCGAGACGGAATATGTTCCGGAGGCCTTTGATGATCGTGAGACGCGCCTTGATCTTGTTCAGAAGCAGACGGCGTATCCCACCAAGGTTTCAGACACTCCGCCGGCGCCCTGGGAAGTGCGCGAGACGCTGTATGAGCTTGCTGAAACGCAGGATCTGTACCGCTATCGAGTCATTCAAGTGACAAATCTTGAGGAGCGCGAGTCGGTCGTTCAGCACGGCCCTGCTGACAACGTATGGACGCAGACGATTACTGGTTTGAATGACGCCGGCGACACCGTCTGGACACGTTCCGCTGACAATGTGATCTCCTACAGTGTGTATGACGACACGCTGGGTGTGGTGACGAACTCTGTGCGCAACGCAGATCCTGCGGTTGTGCCAAACCTGCCGGGCAACATTGTTCCGAGCCCATCTCGCTTCGCAGATGGCGGATCGCTTGCGACCTCGCGCACGATCGACATGTTGGGCCGGCCGTTGACGATCATCAATGAGGCTGGTGTTACTTCGAGCTTTGAGTACACCCTGGCGCCGGTGGAGACGTATGACCCGGCAACTGCGACCGACAGCGGCGCACCGCTGGCGCTGAGCAAGCTGCCGTATCTTAAGGTGACCGCTCATCCACACCAGTGGACGGAGAACTCCGAACCGCGCTACGCCGGCCCGCGCTCTGAGCAGTGGGCCAGCGCCGGCTTCAATCTGCTGCGATCAAGCGCCTTTGACGCTGCGACGGGTGAGGAGGTCTCGCGCACAATTCACACCTATGCGATGACCGGCAAGCTGCTGGAAACACGAAGCTGGCATGACATTGACGGCGATCTCTCCTACCGCACGCAGTTCGAGTACGACCAGTTGGGGCGTCCCACCACGACGATCGCGCCCAATGGCGACACCTCGCGCACCGTTCTCGATGTCATGGACAGGCCGATTGAGACCTTGCAGAGCAATGGCATTGATGAGCAAACAATCGAGCAGCGGTTCTATGACCACACCGGCGGCGGTGCAGCTCCGGCGCAAGGCGTCGGCGATGGCAATGTGACGCTCACGCGCATTGTTGTGGACAACAACTTCACGATGCGCGACACCCATAGTGTCTACGACTGGCGCAATCGGATGCGTCTTTCTTATGTCGTTGACGGGACCGAGGGCCAGGCGGCGAGCGCAACGCACTCCGTTCTCATGGTCGACAACCTCGGCCGGCAGACCGAGTCGGCTGGCATTGGCGGTGGTGATCTTTCCAGCTTGATTGCCGTGCTCGAAGACGATGCGGTGAGCACATTGATCAACCCGACGATCGCGGGCCTCCCTATCGAAAGCGTGAGCCAGACATTCCTCAGCTCGCGCGGCCTTCCCTATGAGAGTCACACCATCGTCTTCCCAATGGGAACTGAGGACGGCGTGGTCGCTGGCGAAGGCGTTCCAAACAATGTCCCTGCGAACGCCGGCTTCCGCACGCGGCGGTGGTTTGATGACGCAGGCCGTGTGATCGCGGAGGCGGGCTCCGACGGCGCTGTGTCGAAGACCCGCTATGACGGGCTGGGACGCGGTGTGCGCAATGTCGTTACGGATGGCGCTTCAGCCCGCAGCGGCAGCGCGCCGGACTTTGCCGACTTCACCAGCTTCGACACCGAAAGCGATGTCGTTCTTGAAGAGAGTGAGACGATCTTCAATATCCGTGGCCTGCCTGAACTCGCCATCCACAAACAGCGCGGACATGACGGAGGCGACGCGACGCTCGGCCTGGGTGATTCTCCCATCATCACCTATTCGGGAACGTATTACGACAACGCTGCTCGTCCAATCGCCTCCGTCTCGTGGGGTGTGGACGCGGCGCCTGTCAGCGATCCCAATCTCGCCTATTCAGCGGGTGGAACGGCGCCGGCGCTTCCACTTGCCGCCTTTCCCGCTCGCTCCGAATCCGTCCTGGTGACGGAGAGCCGATACGACGGCGCTGGGCGTGTCTTTGAAACGGTTGACACCAAGGGCCGGGTGGCGCGCGTCTTGTTCGACGATCTGAGCCGCTCCATCGGCACAATCGAAAACGTCGTTGAAGACGCCGCGGCGCCGATCAGCCTGGCGCGCACAGTCGGCGATCCTTACTGGTCGCTCGTCAACTATCCCGACTGCGCAGCGGATGAGAACCGCATCACCTCGCTCATGTATGACGAGATCGGCAACATCACCCATCGCATTGCGCACAATGTGAAGGGTGGCGCCGACGAGCGGCAGATCACGGAGTATGTTTATGACCCGAGTGAGATGACGCTGAACGGACCCGAGGGATACGATCCGCCGAACGAGGCGATCGTCTCCAGCTTCCTCTACGAGGTGCGCTATCCGGACACGACGCCCGGCGGCAACGAGGGTTTGCCCTCAACGCGACCGGAGGACATCGTCACCTACAGCTACAACCGGCTGGGCGAGCGCATCGAGCAGCTTGACCAGAACTGGACGAAGTTCACGTACACCCGCGATGCGCTCGGGCGGATCACTGAAGAGCGCGCTGAAAAAGTCGGCAACCCCTTTATCCCGCGCGATATTGATTACAACTTCGACGGCCTGAAAACCGCCTATGACAACTTCGGCCGGGTGATCTCGACGAGCACCATGCGCACCAACCTCACTGTCAACGAGATGATTTACACCTTTGACGCCCTGGGACGGCCGAAGCGCATTTACCAGAGCCCCGTCGGCGCCGTCAATGTGGCGACGACACCCTTCATCGAGTTCGCCTACGCCCCGCTTGACGCAGCGGACCCGCTCGGCAACGTTAATCGACAACTCAATCTCACCTATCCCAACATCGTCAATAGCGAGCGCACGACGATCACCTATGACTATGGCCTTCCCGGGTCGACCAACGACCTTCTGGCCCGCATGGAAGGCTTTCACTGGCAGGACGGAGCACTCCTCGCCGGCGTCGGTGAGCATGAATATGTGGGGCTTGGTCGGCGGGTTCACTCTGTTTTCAGCGGCGGCGCTCTCTCCATCGTGCGTGATCGGGCTGTTGATTCTGACACGGGCCTGCGCGTGGACGGAACGTACCATGGCCTGGATCGCTTCGGGCGTGTTCGCCGGCATGTGTGGTCGCTCGGTGAGATCGGTGCGACCGTGGATCGGCCCGCGCTCATCAATCTTGAGTATCAGTACGACGAGCTTGGCAATATCGACAGCCGGCGCGACATGCGCGGCGGCCTCGACGGCTCATCCGTCGCGCCGATTCGCCATGAGGCGTACAACTTCGATAGCCTCAACCGGCTGATCGAATCCGTCCGCGGCGCCGACGCCGCCGACATCAACGCCGGCTCCGAGAAGTGGGAGCTCGATCGCATCGGCAACTGGTCGAGTGTCGCCAAGGCGACGGATGAAGATGGGAGCAGTGTCGGCTATGACGCGCCGAAGGAACTGACGTTCAACACGACCAATGAGATCATTGATCTTGAAGCCGTCTACGACCCCGCGAATGTGAACAACACAGAGACTCGGCCCTTCGAGTATGACCACACTGGCAATCTTGTCTATCAGAGTCTGCCATCTCTTCGAGATGGCGCTGGCGTTGTGCAGAAAGATGTTCGCAAGGCCTTCACCTACGATTCCTGGCATCGACTTGTTCAGGTGGATATCGAAGAGCGCGGCGTCACTCCCGGCGATGATTGGGCGCTGGCGCGCACACTTGCTGCGTACACCTATTACGCTGGCAATCAGCGCGCAACGCGCACAGGCAGGGCGGCTGCGGATCAGGCTGGCGCTTCAGGTGACGACGACGACGGAACAGCCGGATCCGATCCTGACAAACGCAGCTTCTATTACTACGACGCCAACTGGCAGCTTCTTGAAGAGGTTGTCGATGAGAGCTACACCGCGACATGGACCTGGGTTGGCTCGGGCGACGAATGGGTGGTCTTGCCTGATTCTGCAGGTGTTTTCGTTCATCAATACATCTACGACCCAACCGCCAGCGATGAGCTGGTGCAGTTCCGATCCAGCGATCAGGGCGCAGGCAGTTGGGCCAGCGCGCATTGGGGTCTGACGGATCGTCGGCACAATCTCGTCGGCCTGCTTGATGCGAACGCTGCTTCAGAGAGTGAAGCCTACGCAAGCCTGCAGCGTATTCGCTACTCGTCGTACGGCGTGCCGACGCCTGTCCTGCGTTCAGACATCAACGGCGACGGCGATGTTGACACCGATGATCTGGCGTTCTTCTCGGCCCCCTACAGCGGCGCTGTGTACGGAAACGCAGACTATCGCGCCGACACTGACATCAACGGCGACGGCGCCATCGACAACAGCGATGTCGCGCTGTACCTCGATGATTTCAATGCGCAGCTTGGCGCGCATGAAGGCGGGCTGTGGAACAACGCGTGTCTGGTTGGATACGCGGGGTCAATTCACGATCCTGCTGTTCAGCTCTTCCTGATGCGCAACCGCTGGTACGACGCGGAGCTTGGCCGGTGGATCACGCGCGACCCCGCCGGGTATGTCGACGGCATGTCGCTCTACATGTACGTCTCCGGCAACCCGCTGATGTATTACGATCCGTTTGGGCTGGGAGCGGTTGGAGATTACTTCAGCGATTTTGGCGCAGGATTCGATCAGGTTGTTGAGGATGTAGTGGCGCGTCGCGACAACATTGTTGCGGGGGCCGCTGCTGGCGCAGCGACTGGATCCGCAACCGGAGGTCTTGTTGGAAGCATTATTCCCGGCCCAGGAACTGTTGCAGGAGCAATTGCCGGCGGAACCGCCGGATTGATGACGGGAGCCATCGCCGGCTTGCTCGCGGACCCTGAAGACACACCTTTAGACACAGCAAAAGAAGGCGCGATAAGCGGAGTTATCGACGGGATCACCCTGGGGGTTCTACCGAAGCTCATCAAAAGCGGGCAAATCGCTTTCAAATCTCTCAGGCAGTTTTTCAGCAAGGGTGATGATATTATAAAGCATGCAGATGAAGCTGCAGAGTTTGCGGAGCAGGCAGTTCAAGGCCGGTATGGTCATCTGCCTGATCATCAAAGTGTTGCGCCAGGTAAAGATTTTACTCAAACGCAAGTGAAAAATATCCGCAATGCAAATCAGGCAGACAACAGCGGAGTCTTACGGTCGGATGGATCGGGCGCAGAGCTAGTAAAACCTAAACAACACACACGCGGTGTGACTCCACCATCAAATGAAGCGCATGTTGATCACATTGTTCCCAAATCAAAGGGTGGTTCTAACAGTCATTCAAATGCGCAGGTTCTCTCACGAGAAGAGAACTTGAAAAAGGGAGCAAACTGATGGCTCAATATTCACACGAATTTGATTATACTGCTGCCATTGTATGTGAACATATATCAAAACAAAGATGTTTAATTTTATCTGCATTCCGAAGAGCGCCCAGTTTCCCTGAAGATAGTGGGTGGCAATTTTTCTGTGGAAAGGTGGAGGAAGAAAACCCTGACAACGCAAAAATGTGGGCGCTAAAAGAAGTGCTTGAATACGAACCGTCATTGTGCGATTACATGAGCATTCCGTTGGACAGTCTGGTTTGGCGTCCTGATCCAGACTCCGATTGGCGAGTTCAATCCCTGTAAGAAATTGATAACTCCTGTTTGATCATGCACAAGTTGTGAAAAATATGGTGATGTAGACGCTGTCGACGTGTGTTCTCTATTGAAGCAGGCCGCGCACCCTGGCTGCGTACACCTATTACGCGGGGAATCAGCGGGCGACGCGCACGGGCCGTGCAGCGGGCGATCGGGCGGGTGTGAGCGATGATGAGGATGATGGAACAGCGGGGTCCGATCCCGACAGGCGGAGTTTTTACTACTACGACGCCAACTGGCAGCTTCTTGAAGAAGTTGTCGATGAGAGCTACACGGGCACATGGACGTGGGTCGGCCCGGGCGGCGCATGGGTGACCCTGCCTGATTCTGCAGGCGTTTTCGTTCATCAGTACATCTATGACCCCACCGCCAGCGATGAGCTGGTGCAGTTCCGATCGAGCGAGTTGGGGGCGACGGGATGGGCAACTTCCGGAGGTTCCGGGGGCGCCTATTGGGGTCTGACGGATCGTCGGCACAATCTCGTCGGATTGCTTGATGCCAACGCTGCGTCTGAAACTGAAGCCTACGCGAGTCTGCAGCGAGTTCGGTATTCCTCGTACGGCGTGCCCACGCCTGTTGTGCGCTCGGATGTGGATGGCGACGGCGATGTTGACACCGATGATCTGGCGTTCTTCTCGACGCCCTACAACGGGGCGGTGTACGGCAGCGCAAACTACCGCGCCGACGCTGACATTAACGGCGACGGCGTGATCGACAACAGCGACGTCGCACTCTACGTCGCTGACTTCAACGCACAGCTTGGCGTCCATGAAGGTGGTTTATGGAACAACGCCTGCGCGATCGGCTACGCCGGCAGCGTCTACGATCCCGCTGTTCAGCTTGCGCTCATGCGCAACCGGTGGTACGACGCAGAGCTTGGCCGATGGATCACACGCGATCCGGCAGGCTACATCGACGGCATGTCGCTTTACATGTACGTCAGTGGCAATCCGCTGCTCTATTACGATCCGTTTGGGCTTAAAATATCATACACCATCATTGAAACAGAACGAGACAATAAGGATGTTTTCGTAGTGCATTCATATGACGATGGTTTGTTTGGTCTCGGTATAATGGCTAAGGGGTTCCTGGGAACTAGCGTACATGAACGCAATGGTGATCCAGCAACCGATTCACATATACGCTCGGTGCTCAAATTTGAGCATACGCTGTCAATAGCAGCTAGCGTTGTAGAAGACTCGGTTGATACGGGAGTGGCCGCGGGTGAAATCGCTGTTCGCACGGCAGCTGAACCTGTCGATACAGTGTTGTCTGTCCGTGACATCATTCGTGACCCGAAAGATCCACTGAACTACGCTGGCCTGCTGCCCATTGTGCCGGGCGGGCTTGGAAAATTAGCGAAGACGACCGATGACGCAAGCACGAGCCTTCGCAGGCCGTACATTCGGAAGGGAACGCGGGCCGAGGTTGAAGCGAACGCGCCGAGAACGCCAGATGGTAGGCCTATTGATCCCAATACACGACAGCCCATTGACGGAAAACCAGATATAGGTCATAAAACGGGTGAGGAGTACTGGAGACAGAAGAAGTGGGCTGAAGAGCAAGGAATGAGCCAGGAGGCGTTCAACGATTTTGGAAATAATGCTGATAATCTTCAGCTCGAAGATCGAAGTTCGAACCGCAGCCGAAAGTTTGAAGACAAGTCGGATGGACCGCCTCTAAGCGAACGAAAGAAACAAGAAAGCCCAGGCGATGAATCTCCTTAAAGCCGTTTATTTTCGAAAATATGATGAAATAAAGCAACTTGTCAGCCAAGGGGATGTGGATGCAGAGATAGATCCAGATGGGAGAACGCCCCTCATCAACGCTGCTGCTATGAAGGAGAACGATGTTGCACGCCTGTTGCTTGAGCATGGCGCTGATGTCAACTTTCAAGATTCTGTCGGCTATTCTTCACTTCACTTTGCCTCCCGGGATCACAATCTTGAGT
>JAJDDD010000015.1 GCA_029260495.1 Phycisphaerales bacterium
GATGACGTTTCGATGTTTGTAGATGACCGGGCAGGTGTACTCGTACAGTTGATTTGATCGCGGCGGGATCACGGCTTCAATGCGACGTGTGTGAAGCCACGCTCGAATGCGTTGACAGCTGTACCCTTTGTCTCCGGCGACGTGGTCATCAAGGACAACCTGTCGAGCCACATGCGGGTGCGGACGAGAGTGCTGATCAAGTCCGCCGGTACAGAACTGGTGTTCCTCCCGCCTTGTAGCCCCGACTTGAACCCAATCGAGATGGTCTTCAGCAAGATCAAGCAGAGGCTGCGTTCGATGGCACCGAACGAAGGAGGCCCTGTGGAAAGCAATGCAATCGGTGCTCGATGCCGTCACACCCACCGACGCCGCCAACTGCTACCGCCACTGCGGATACACGCTACGAAATGGATGAGTGAGCACGAGCAATCGCCAATTACCGGACAATGAGAAACGCCACCGTGAGGTGGCGTGAGAGACTGCTTACCATATCTTGGTTCGCCCTCCGCTCTACCATCGGAGAGCAGCTTGAAGCGCAGCCTAAGTATTTGGACGGTACGACATAAAGTGACAGTAATTGCACCGGCCGTCACATTGTTTGATCGCATTGTTTTGAGGCCTGATCACGAGAGCTAGGGACAGTCAGCGCAGAGTTGCCTGGCAATAATCCCAAGATCTACGCTGTCAACTCGGCCATCGCGATTGAAATCAGCAGTGTCGTTGTCGGTTCCGAAAGCGCCGAGCGCCATCACCAGGTCGCTTGAGTCAACAAGGCTGTCGCCATTCAGATCATGAGGATTTTCTCCTTCGCGCTCTTCGACAACAGCTTGTGGTGTAATGTCAGGTCCACAAAGAACTGAATCAGAATCAAGGGCTGTCGCCAAGGCGCCGGTTGGAGCTACAGCTCCCAACGTGGACACGGTCGCAACGTTTACTGATGCCACAGAGAGCGGTGAGGGATCCCCGACGAATGGCGATGTGGGGCTCGAGAGATCGCAGCCTGGGCCAGCAGAGCCATCGAGGCGTAGAAAGATTGCAACGCCATCAACGGGGGCGGGCGCTGGCGCCACTTGCATAAAGCCTGCGATGAGAATGCTCCATCGACCAGCCATCGTCATGGCGAGCCCGTTGTCAAAGCCGACGTCTCCATAGGTTTGGTCCCACTCGTGTTCGCCGTTGCTGTTGACCTTTACGAGCCACAGATCTTCGCTTCCCGCGCCAGCCGTTCCAGTGGAGCCGAGCGCTAAAAATCCGCCATCCGGGGTCTGGACAACCTCCGCGCCGGAATCAACCCACGTGACACCGAAGTTATTACCTAACGTGCGATTCCACAGAACGTTTCCATCTTCATCGAGGCGCACAAGCCACAAATCACCACGGAAGAAGCCATTTGCTATAAGCTCGCCGGTTGCAATGAAGCCGCCCTCTTTGACGCGAGCAATATCTGCCCAAGCGTCTGAGCCGCTAAAGTTGTAGGTCTTTGACCAGAGCACATCGCCTTTGGCATCAAGGCGTATCGCCCAAGGTCTGAAGAACGGTATGTCGTCAGTTCGCGCCAAGCCGGAAAACTGCGAACGTGAGTTGACCGTGACGATCAAGCCGTCCGGCGTTGCAGTGATCGCTGAGAGCAGATCGTTGAATTGTCCCGGAATCGTTTTTTGCCAGAGAACATCGCCAGAGGAGTTGATCTCTAGGATCCAGATATCGTGTTCGCCCGATCCATCGAGAATGTTCCCGCCGACGTAGAATCCATTCGGAGATTGTTCGATTGCAACAAAGGAAGATCGGTCGCTGAGGGCGTACGATCTCTGCCACTCAACAGCGCCTTCTTTGTTCAGTTTGACGATCCAACCGGCCTGGCCTCCAGTCAGAGCGGTTCCAGCGAATCCTGCGACAATGCAGCCGCTATCCTGGGTTCCCAGCACCGCTGACGCTTGCTCTCCCAATGGTCCGCCAATCGCAGTTTCCCATTTCGCTGCGCCGGATCCATCGAGCGCGACGACCCATGCGTCCTGGCCTCCTTGTCCGAACGACAGTGTGTTGCCGCACAGGAAGAAACCGCGCCCGCCTCTTGCTTGAGCACTATCAACAAAGATATCTGCGCTAGCTCCTCCAAAGGTCTTCGCCCCGGGGCGCGGCGCTAGAAAATCCGCTGAAATCTGCGGGTGGGCGAACGTCTCGGCTTCAAGGGGCGACGCCAGAGCTTTCAATTCGTGTTGTGCCTGCGATGTAGCAAGGGGAAGAAGAGCGAATACGGCGCCGAGCGCTATGGATGTCCATTTCATAACTGTGTCCTTCTCCAGTGTTGAATTTTAGTTGGATCTACGGACAATACGTGGAATTTACCGGGATTCATGTGACGCGGACTCACTTGCCAACTCCAGGCGCTATGGCTGTTCTTCAAGCAACTCTTGCAGCGCCAGGGCGAGGTCAGCGGAGTCCACCCGGCCGTCATTCGTCAGATCAGCTGACACCGACTCATTGACGCCGAACAGTTGCACAATGGAAGCAATGTCCTTCGCATCAACGGCGCCGTCCGAGTTGACATCTGCAGCGGCGCTGCTCAGGAGCGCGGGCAGCAACTCCGGTGTTCCTGATGTGCTCAGCCCGTTGACCACTGTGACCTGAATAGAATGCGTATCTCTCAAACCCGATGAATCGGTGACACGAAGTGTTACGTTTACTTCTCCTGCTGACTGATATCGCACGACAGGACGAGGGGTGTTCTTCGTCTCAAAAGCGCCATCGCCGTCAAGATCCCAGTCGTAGCGAACGATTGTGGCGCCTGGCTCCTGCGCGGTCGACAAAATATCTCCTATAAAGAAGCAGTTCCGCTTGGCCCGGATGCGCTTGTCAATTCCAGCGAACGCGCGTGGCGGCGCAACGCTGCCATCGAGACGCAGCGCGAGGTCGTAAAGTTGCAGGCGTGCAGAGACGTGTGTAAGCGGCTCACTATCAAATACACGCAGATGGTACGCGCCTGGTTCAAGTTCAACTGTGAGAGCTTCCGGCATGCCGCGGTCGGCGCTGCTTTGCAGCGTCACAGTTCCATCGGGCGCGATGAGCTCAAAAGCCAAGTCGCCGGCTGTTTCAGCAAAGATAAAGCAATCCCCAACCTGAGCACCGGAGGGTGCGTCGCCACACGGCACAATCGAACATCCAAATTGCTGGGCGCCGGCGGTGTATATGCCTCCAGTTGGAGTCACACTGATCTCCACGACTCTGCGCTGCTTCACCTCAAAGCGAAACCAGTCAGAAGCTGCGCCAGTGAGTCCTTCCGGCCCATTCGTTGACAGGTGTCGCTCCACTACCGCAGGTGTCACGAGTTGTTGGCTCAGAATATTCCGATCCAGAGCATCAAGCTGCACAGCCGCTTCTATCGAAGAGTTTCCGGAGAAACGATCGCCGTAATTGCTCCCGGCGCCTCGCTGCTCATCAACACGCAGCGGTTCAATCCCCCCCGGCGGGATGATGGGCTCCATCGTCTTGTTCCCGGTGCATGGCACCGTATGGAAAAACCCCAGACCATGACCATGCTCGTGCGCGACGGTATGCCTAAGCGTTCTGAAGGAGCCGGTGTCATCGAGAAAGGCGACGCCCGAGATGCTCTCATCAAAATGCAACGTGTTGATCGCCATATCACCGCCGTAGAGCGGGAATGAGTTGGTCGCGAGGACTTCAAATGACGCCTCCGTGCCGCCGATTCGAATGTCACCGCGTTTGGGCGTCGAAACAGGATCCTGATCAAGTTGTGAGTTATTGTCGGCGACTTCACGCAGTTCAACACCACCGTAGAACGCCCACACCGAAATCCCCTGCCGGATGAACTCTCGCCCGAGATCGAGGTTGCGCTGCCCGAATACTTCTTGCAGCGTCGCGTTGAGATCATTGGGGCCGCTGAACGGAAAACCGGGCGACTCCCAGATCGCGGTGTCGTCAGGGAAGCTATACGTCAGCCGAACGCGCTCCCCGTTGCGACTCGGGCCAAGATCCGCATCGCCAACCCATACAGTTTCTGATGAGATAAAATCGTTGAACGGGTCGGGTTGCGTGGGCGGTCGTAGGCCAGTCCTATTGATAATCTCCACGATTTCTTGCGCCGTCAGACCCTCTGTGTAGTAGCAGGCATCCACCGCAGCGCGGGTAGGGCTATGTTGACACTCTCCCTCAGTGTTGCAAACGGCGGGCACGCCGCCGCTTCCATAAACAAATGCTAAGGGCAGAACGACGCCGAAAGAGAATGCTGGCATGGTTTGATATCCTCCAGAAGCGATAGTGCTCATTCACATACAATTTCACAGACAAGCGGATTACTCAAATACTTCATACTCACGAACGACCAACATTGATACCCAAAACCTCCTGAAGAAAACCTGAAAGTTCTCCTGAGTCGCATCTGGACAATTGGAATTCGCGAAAATAACCACATCATATGTACAAGGCAGGTTATGAATCGTGAAAAGGCGTGAGCGCAAATGGGCACGACCAAGAGAACACCGCAGGAATTGGCGAATCGGAGAGACTGACGTTAGCCCAGTCGATGGCACGATTGTGGAGAGCGATGTCCGCACCTCCCTTCCTGCTTTCCAGACATCGCTGCTAAATGCATTGGTTTAGGCTCAGGGTGAAGTTGTGAGTAGAGTAGCGGGCGAGCCAGATGTGCAGCAAGAAGATCAGCTAGCGGCTCGCTCTCACCGTTGCCGGCAGGTTTCAATCGGATGTCGCCGCATTCGGGAACCTTCATGCGCTCTCAGCACCGCCATCCAGGAGGGCCAAGAGTTTGTGCGAGGTCTTACGCGGCTTCAGGACGGCATTTTGAAACCTGGATAACCGGATAAGCCAGCCGTGAATCACCTCGAACACACCGCCGATGCAGCTAGATCTTGGGTTCAACACCTCCTTTCTCTCCGTACTTAACAGTCTCCAAAGCTGGAACACCGCGTTCCGTTTCAGATGGTGTCAATGTACCTGGGCCGAATGCGGACGGAAGCGGCTATGCCACTTCCGGTAGGCGTTCAGCCGATGCTGGATACCATCGATTCCAAGCTGGAGCCACGCTCGCTTTTCCCATGCTTTATCATCCCTGAAAAGCCGCTCGACATTCGCGTTGAGTAGCCATGTTCTGACCTGGCGCCGGATATGTATGACGCGCATAGGCTCGATGCCGTACCGTCCAAAGATATAGCCCACTGTCAATTTCCTTGAAGGCAAGGAGTTGCGTGATGGGTATCGTGTTGTCATTGGCCGAAATTGTTCATGGTGAGAGATAGAATCGGCGAATGAAATCAGCTCCTTGGCCACTCCTGGCGGTGATCGTGGCAGGCTGGATGTCTCGGCGGCAACAAGAGGGCATTGATCATCTGCGCGAAGCGAATCGGGTGCTCCGTGAGAAGCTCGGCGTCGAACGGGCCCGCCTGAATGACGACCAGCGCCGCAGACTTGCGGCGAGGGGAAAGGCGCTGGGCAGAAGTCGGTTGGCGGAGGTCTGCTCGATCGCAACACCTGACACAATCTTGAGGTGGCATCGGCGTTTGATCGCGAACAAGTACGACGGGAGCGCGAAGCGCGGACCGGGCCGTCCTCGTGTGATGCTCGAGATCGCTCAACTAGCGCTGAGTATGGCGAAGGAGAATCCTCTATGGGGGTATGGCCGGATTCGAGGCGAGCTGTAGCATCTGGGTCACTGGGTTGCGCGTTCAACGGTGGCGAACATTCTCAAGGAACATGGCGTTGAACCCGCGACAGAGCTAGGAAGACGGACGCCGTGGTCGACGTTCCCCAAAGCCTATAGAGAATCAATTGCTGCAGCCGACTTCTTCATCGTCGAGGTCTGGACAGTGCGCGGGCTCATTCGATACTCCGTGTTCTTTGTCTTCGACATATCGAGTCGTCGCGTTGAGGTTGTGAGGATGTCACGAGCGCCCAATGGGCAGTGGAACGAACAGATCGCACGAAGCCTGACTGATCCTTTCGATGGATTACTCTGGGTTCACGGATACTTCATCCATGACCGAGACCCGCTCTTTGCTGCATCGTTCGACGCGATCCTACGGTCGGCAGGCGTCGACCCTATCAAGCCTCCATCGCGGAGTCCGAACCTGAACGCGTACGCGGAGCGGTTCGTCCGATCGATGAAGTCAGAGTGTCTTGATCGGATGATCTTCCTCGGGAAACAGCATCTCAGGCACGCGATTGATGAGTACATGGCGCACTATCACGAAGAACGGTCGCATCAAGGGCTCGGAGACGAGCGGCCGGTCCGATCAAGCAGTCTTGTTCGCGCCAAGGCATCAGTACAGCGTTCGACAAGACTCGGCGGGATGCTGAATCACTACCACAGAACAGTCGCTTGAAGCGCAGCCTAAGTATTTGGACGGTGCGGCCTTGAAGAAGTGGGCACTTGACCCAGACACTTCACTAACGGCATAAAGAGACATTTTCTCCTATTCGCTGGGAATATTGTAAAATGCCTATCAGTTTGAATCTATGCTCGAACACAACTGGGTGCTCGGGCGCCGCTCGCCTTGTCGAGCATGTTGTTTGCGCGGTCCCGAGGTGCACTTTAGCAGTTGCGTGATGCCTGAATACTTTGAAGCGGAAGTTCCCGAGCACCTCTCGTCGTGCGTAACCAAGCTTTGGACGTACTCCGGTGATCTATCTGAATTGATTCTGCCGACCGGAAGCTTAGACATCGTATTGCACCTCGGCGGCGCCCCAAGGTCTCAGGGCCAATCCGCTGTAATCCGAAGCGAACCCCGCGCACTAATTGCCGGCCAGCTCACTAGGCCAGTGCGACTCTGGACAGCGGGGCCGGCCGAAATTATCTCGGCTCGGCTCACGCCGAGCGGGCTCACTCGTTTTTTTGATTTCAGTGTTCCAGAGCTAACGAATTCTTCAATCGGGCTAATCGATACCGAGATAGTGTCAGCTTCCACACTGGACCGTCTGTTTAATCAAATTGAAAGTGAGAAACAACTGAAGCGACGGCTTGCGCGCTTCGTAGTGTTTCTAAGCGACTATCTCAGACCGCCGCCTGTTGATCAGCGTGTCAACGAGGCATTGTGTCGGATCATACGATCGTCCGGGACACTATCAGTTCAACAGTTAGCAAACCAGATTGGGATCTCTGAGCGAACTCTACAGCGGCGTTTTCTACGCGAGATTGGTGTCCGACCCAAGATGTATAGCCGCATTGTCCGCCTACGTCACGCCGTAGAAATGGCTTCAAAACGGCCAGATCTCTCGTGGGCAGCTATTGCAATGTGGTTCGGGTACTTTGATCAACCGCATTTCATTCGCGAATGCACCGAATTATACGGGGCGTCACCAGGATCGCTACAAGCCCTAGGATCAGCGATCACCGATGAACTCTCGACGACTTTGCAATCAGCGGCAGACTGAGCACGCGTCAATCCTAAATCACATTGTCGCTTTTGTACAAGACAAACAGCTGATACACAAAGATGATGTGTTTTCATTAAAGCGATACGCTGACAACACAGCTTGGGCTCAACAATACAATATTTGTGATCTCCAGTGTGGTCCAGCAATTCCCCCGAATACTGCGTTGCGCAGGCGTTCTGCGTGGCAAGAGCCTTAACCCACGGAGTATTATCGATGACGAACATAATGAAATTAGCCGTTGCTATCGCTGCCGGTGCTGCAATTGCTGTTGGAGTTGGATCGGCGTGGCAAACCACCCCCGTCCCGGTTGCCCCCGATAGTGAATCGGTCATTGTATGCGGAATATGCTCAGGACCATTTTTCCAGAACGGGCAGATTTGTTTCCTCTATAGCTGCAACAACGGGCCATGCGACACGGTTCTCTGTTTGAAATTTTAAATAATAAAACGTGCCTTACGATCAGCGATACCTGATCGCAAGGCTTTGATTATCACGACAAAACGAGTCGTAGTTCGTAGTTCTTTGTTTTAAAATAGGACATTTTCATTCGATGTTAGATGTGAAATCTACAATACTGCTTCTCACTTTGATGACCGGCGTGACATTAGCCAGCAGTTCAGAACCAGCGCGCGGCGCACCAATCGTAGAGCAGCGTGACTACTTTTCAAGCGTCACGACAATCGATGGCGAACCTCTGATTTTGAAGGCAGAGCTGAATTACGACAACGATCCGAATCTGGATCCGGCTCCAATCGCAGTAGTGATGCACGGATTCACCCCATCAGCTGGAAACTTCGGCAAAGTCAGAGACAATGCAGAACGGCTACGAGACTCAGGCTTCTTTGTCATTTCCGTCGCGATGCGAGGCCGCGATGGCAGCCAAGGTGTCCGAGATTCCGGTGGTGTTGAGATCCATGATATTTACGACGCTGTTGAACATTTCAAACTGAGCCATGCAGCCTTCGCCGATGGCTCCAACGTTCATATCACGGGCTATTCAGGTGGCGGTGGTAATGTCATGTCCGCGCTCACCAAGTTTCCTGATTATTTTCGTCTGGGCTCGTCATTCTTCGGCATGTCCGATTATGGTCTCGACACGCAAAACGGGTGGTTTCAACATGGAGCAAACGGCGGCCCCAATCCAGACCCCGATACGCACAAGGGAATACTGATCGACGACGTTGGAGATCCCCGGCTGAATGACCCGGTGGTCACCGACCGATACCGCGCACGCGCCTCCAATCTCGCCTCAAAGAATAATCCGTACAGTGAAATTCACCTCTTCGTCAACTCCAGCGAAACAACGAGCCCGCCGAGCAATCATATTTCATACCTCGAATGCGCACAAGAAAATGAAAGTTTTCCGGGAGAGTTTGACAATATCCACCATCATCTCGGCGACATGAGTTGCGTAGATTTTAACGGAAATCTTGAGTGCGAACTCGAAGAGGTTCAGTACTGGGATCATGGTTTTCTAGACGAGTTTTCGCAGCCCGCCGCCGAGTCGTGGTACATAGAAAAATTGCGAAACGGCCTGATTCCACAACCAGTACTGAATAGTGAAGACGAGTTGTATGTCGCAGGGTTCGTCAAGACGAAACCCTTCACGCTTTGGCTGGGAGATGGCCAGAGCTCGGCTGGCACGCTGCGATACAGCCTGAGTTCTCATATGAAGACATTCTCGCTCAGCCTACCCTTTAATAATGACGACCTAAGCAGCCAGGTTTGCCTGCCGAACCCGCCGCCGGCTGCTCCATCAGTTAATGTCGGAGTTCTCACGGTCGATACCTCTGACATGGCCGGCCGTATTGTCCAGGTGCGAATCAACAACGAGATCACCGAGGAGTTCTTTGCGAGCAGCGAATATGAGTGCGAGTTGAAAGTGGGCGAAACCCTTCGGATTCACCCCAAAGACACACCTATTGGCCATTGGAAGTTTGACGAACCAGATGGTGACATGGCGAACGACTCCGGGGGCTTCCAGAACCATGGCACTCTTGTAGGGCTTTCGGGTTCGCCGTTCGATTTCACGATCGGGAGCGTCATTGGCAAAATTGGTCGTGCCCTTGAGTTTGACGGGATCGATGACGTCATCGAGCTCCATACTATAGACGACACAAACCCGCTGATGCTGGCGAAATCTGACTTTACCATCTCAGTCTGGATATACCAATCAAATGGTGATGGCGATCCTGCGCAGCGCATCATCGAAAAATCCGATGGCCCCAGCAGCGCGAACGGTTACAGCCTCTGGATCGACCGCGGCAGCATCGGCGTTTCTGTCAACGGTGACAACGCTCTGAAGATCCTGAATCCTGGGATCTACGGACGGTGGTACCATCTAGCAGCCACGATGACCCAAAACCAAGGTCACATCTACATTAACGGCGAGCCTCAGGAGTTGATTCTGCACAACCCCACCCTGCCTCCCCCCGGAGCCATTACAACGATGCGCATCGGCAGCCGCACCAAACAGTCTCAGCCGAATAGAGCATTCAAGGGCCGAATGGATGACCTTCGAATCTACGACTTTGCTCTAGGAGCAGAGGAAATCGCGAGTCTGGGTGCTCCTCCCATTGCTCACTGGAAGCTTGATGAAACGCACGGCACTATGGCCAGCGACTCCGGCGATTTTCAAAATTTCGGTGTACTAGATGGCCCGTCAGGAGCGCCATTTGATTTCGATACCGCCGGAGTAACCGGCAACATCGGTCGGGCCTTGGAATTCGACGGCAATGATGACATAATCGTGCTCGACGAAATCAACAGCACCAATCCGTTGATGTTGGCGAACTCAGACTTCTCCATCTCGGTCTGGGTATACCAGGAAATGGTTGGAACTGAGCTTGCGCAGCGGATCGTCGAGAAGTCCGATGGACCCAACAGCACGAACGGCTACAGTCTTTGGATCGATTTGGTCAGCATTGGCGTGTCCGTCAACGGGAGTACTGCGCTCAAGATTCGGAATCCAGGGATATATGGAAGGTGGTTTCATCTTGCCGCATCAATGACCGCCGACAAGGGATACATCTACGTCAATGGCGCTCCTAGAACTTTGATCTGGAATCACCCCGCATTGCCTCCCGCAAATGCGCCGGCGTCAATGGTGATCGGCGGTCGAGCTGATTCGGAAACGAGGCATTTTCAGGGACGCCTGGATGACCTTCGGATCTATAGTTGCGCTTTGACAAGAGAACAGGTTAATCGCATTCTTGAGGAACCGCCCGTAGCTCATTGGACATTCGACGAAACGAGCGGGAATACTGCTGGCGATGTGAGCGGGCAATCCAGCCACGGAACTCTTCAAGGACTCACGGGAGCGCCATTCGATTTCACGATCGGAAGCGTGACCGGTAAGATCGGTCGGGCCCTTGAGTTCGACGGGGATGACGATGTCGTGGAGTTGGGCTTTATCGATGATGCTAACCCCCTGATGCTGGCGGACTCGGCGTTCACCATCTCTGTATGGGTATACCAGCAAGATAACGGTGGTGATCCAGCTCAGCGTATTGTCGAGAAATCTGATGGGCCGTCCAGCGCCCATGGTTATAGTTTGTGGATTCACCAGGGCAGCATCGGCGTTTCTGTCAATGGCGAAAACGCGCTCAAAATTAAGAACCCACAAATTTATGAACAATGGAATCACATCGCCGTGACCATGACCGCAGACGAAGGATTCATCTACTTCAACGGCGAACCTAAGAACTTAATTCTTCATCGCCCCGCACTTCCTCCCGCCGATGCCTCGGCGCCCATGCGATTCGGCAGCCGGACCGAAGAAACTCCGACGACAAGGGAGTTTCGAGGCGCCATGGATGATTTAAGAATTTATAATCGATCATTATCACCGTTGGAAATCGATGCTTTGTATAGAGCAGGATCGCAATAAGGCATGCTGCTGGCGGGACATCCAGCCAGCAACGATAACCGCGAACAGTTGCCAGAGAGATGAGTCCGTGCGCTGTCTACTTCGCTCGACGGACCCGTTCTCGGCCAACGGCGGCATGCCCACCCGTACCGTCCAAGTATTTAGTTCACTGTGAACATCCTTGACGACAAGGTGTAGTGAAACCGGCGGGCTGCTGTCATTGGTCGAGCCCGGACCTGTCAGGAGTGTAGACTCATCGTATGAACTCATCTCGGCCTGTTTCAATACTCAGCAAATGTGAGTGCGACCGGACACATCGGACATCGAAAAGGGGCGCACAAACTCTTGGTCCGCCCCAGTCGGGGAAGAATTTGGAGCGCCAAAGTCGATCCGCTAGCAGACACCTCTACCGGACGATGGGCAACGCCGCCAAGCGGTGGAACGAGAGACTCTTTGCCATTTGTGGATTTGCCCCCGCTGGGGAACACGAAGCCCACTTTATAAGTACTTCGGTCTTGAAAGAATGCACTCCCCTTGCCCTCACCTTGCGTACGGCGCTTTGCTTGCGAGGTGACATTGATCGTTGATGAGTAGGGGGGGCGCCGTTGCTCTAGCCTCGGTAGACGTACATCATCTCTTCATCCTGCAGAATGGGGACCAGGTGGCCAGGCGCACCAACCGCGAGGTCCTCATCGTCGTCGTAACGTCCAAATACCTAGAGCGTACTTTATCATTGTGTAGCGTGTTTCCGCAGTGGCGGTAGCAGTTTCTTGCGTCAGGCCCAGAGACCGCGTCGAGCACCGATTGCATTGCTTGCCACAGCGCGTCTTTCGTTCGGCAACCCAGCGAACGCAGCAACTGCTTGATCTTGCTAAACACCATCTCGATCGGGTTCAGGTCCGGGCTGAAGGGCGGGGGGAACACCAGTTCTGCGCCAGCGGACTCGATCAGCACTCTCGTCCGCACTCGCTTGTGGCTCGACAGGTTATCCATGATGACCACGTCGCCGGGCCGAAGCTTGGGCGCGAGCACCTGTTCGACGAAGGCTTCGAAGATGTCGCCGTTGACCGCGCCGTCCACTACTGTCGCACAGCGCACGGCCGCGCAACCTGGTCATGTTGGTCTTGGCCCACCTCCGAAACGTCTCGGTGATGAAAATCAGCCACCCGGCGTCGAGGTTGAGCTGGACGATCTTCCACGCTAAGCGGCGCGCGGCGATATCAGATCGGTCTTGCTCGGCCGCATGGATTGTCTTTTTTAAGGGTGTAGCCCATCTTCTTGAGTGCTTTACAGATCGCCGAATCGATGCATTGGACGTTCAGCCTCGCAATGAGCTCCGCCGCGGTGGCGTCGGGTTGTTCGCCTACAAGATGGGCCAGACGATCACGATTGATCTTGCGGTCGCTGCCTGGACTACCAACTCGGCGAGGCGTCGTCTCGCAAACTCGCCTCGTCGCTGCAAGACACGTCTCGCCCAGATGCGTTTGTATCCCAAAGACGACACGAATCTGCACCGGTGGGGATCGTTCTGTACTGGGCAATACGATAAACTCCGCCTATGTCAGACCAGAAGCCATGTTTGCATGCGTTCCGTTTGGATGGTTCTCAAGCCCGCTCCGTCGCATGGGAAGAGATCTTGTTGTGGTCACCGGATCGCGGTCCGGTGTGGGTGCATCTTGACAGGACGTCGGCCGAGAGTCAGGCCTGGCTGCGCAATGGCGCCGATCTTGATCCGCATGTCGCCGAGGGGCTCCTCGCGAGCACGACGAGGCCACGCGTCGAGTCAATCGGGGGCGGGCTGTTCATCACGCTGCGAGGCGTAAACCTCAACTCCGGCGCCGACCCGTCAGACATGATCTCGATCCGGCTGTGGGTGGAGCCGCACCGCCTCATCACCCTCCAACGCGAGCCTCTCCGCTCCGTTGCCGCGGTCGCTGAACGGCTTGAGCGAGGCGAGGGGTTCGCGTCGGTTGGCGCCGTCCTCGTTGCGATCATCAACGGCATCACTGAGCGCATGGGCCCCGTCGTTGATCGTGTCGACGAGATGCTCGATGAGCTTGAGGATCGTGCGGTCGATCCCAGCAGTGTGGTGAACCATGCGGACCTGGTCGCGCTCCGGCAGGAAGCCATCATGCTGCACCGGCACATCAAGCCTCAAGCGCAGGCGCTGATTGACCTGCATGCAGCAAAGTTTGACGCGATCGATGCGAAGCAACGGCGGGCGATCAAGGAGGCGATCAGTCGTGTGACGCGCTTCGTCGAGGATCTCGACGCGGACAAGGGGCGCGCGGCCGTCATTCAGGATGAGTTGGCCAACCAGCTCGCCCAGGGCATCAATCAGCGGATATACGCGGTGACGATCATCGCTGCGATATTTCTCCCGCTCACGTTTATCGCGGGCCTGCTCGGCGCCAATGTAGGCGGTATTCCGTGGGCGACGAATCCTTATGGCTTTGTCTATCTGTGCATTATTTTGGGGTTGATCGGCTTCGGCGCCTTCGCTGTGGTTCGATGGTGCAAGTGGCTCTAAGCCAGCGATGTCATAGGAGCTATGGGCGCAGAGTGTGCGAAATATTGACTCGTGTTCACCCAGTCAGATAGCCGATCGCCGCTGCCGCGAATGACAGCACGAGCAGGAAGCCGCACAGGTCGGTGATCGTCGTAAGAATCGGACCCGAAGCGAGGGCGGGATCCACCTTCATGCTTTTGAGAATGAGCGGCACAGCCCCACCGATGCAAACAGCAATGATTGTGTTCAGCATGAGGGCAAGGCCCAGAACGGCGCCCAGATAGATGTTGCCCTTCCAGGCGTATGCCACAGCGCCAATCAGCAGCCCGAGGGCAATTCCGTTCAAGACGCCGACGGCGCTTTCTTTGAACAGCACGCGAACGATGTCCCGAGGCCGCGTGATGCCAAGCGTAAGTTCGCGGATGCTCACGGCGACCGCCTGACTGCCCGAGCAGCCGCTCATATCGGAGATGATTGGTAGAAAAACAGCGAGTGCGATGACCGCTTCGAGCGTTTCCTGATGGAGTGCGATGACGCTGGCCGCGAGAATGTTGAGCACGATATTTGTACTCAGCCAAGCCAGCCGGCGGCGCGATCGAACGAGCAGCGGCATGCTCCGCAACTCTTCGCCGCCGACAATACCCTGAGATTGCCGGTAGACCGAGTCTGCTCCGTCTGCAACCGCTTGTTCAACATCGGCGTGTTCGACCACGCCGAGCAATCCACCAGTCGATTCGATGACGGGAAGACCAACAAACGGATGCTCACGGAAGACGCCGGCGAGTTCATCGAGTGGCATCGTGTCCGAAATGGAGATGGGATCCGCAATCATTACGTCACAAAGCTTTAGACTTCGATTCGACAGCAAGAGCTGGCGAATCGGCAGGACGCCTGCAAGTTTGCCGTAATCATCAATGATGTACATATACTGGATGTCGTATTTGGCGTATTTTTCAGCGTTTTTGTCCAAGTCGGCCAATACATCGCCGATCGTGTGCGACTGCTGGAATACAAAATACTCCGTGTGCATCAAGCCGCCGGCGGATTCATCGTGATATTCGACAAGGCGACGCACATTCGCCGCCGTATCCGTGTCGAGTTTGTCAAGAATTGCCCGGGCCTCATCGTCGTCGATTGCTTTGATGAGGTCAGCCTGGTCGTCGCTTGACAGTTCCCCAATGATGTTTGCCGCCGTAGCCGCATCGAGATCTTCCAGTGAATCGACTGCCTGCGCCTCGGGCAACTGCTCAATAACGTCGGCGGCATCCTCGGGTGAGAGCAGCGTCAAGAGCCGGGTGCGCTGGTCATCGGACAGCCCCGCTAGCACATAAATCGCGTCACGGCTTGGCGCCTGGTCGAGCCGGGAGTCGCAAAGCTCTGCGTTCCCCTCTTCGATGGCCCGGACCAGATCTTCCCTGAATGATGAAAGATCCGACTCTTGATGTGCCGGCTGAGTCACGCGTCTGATTCCGGGATCGTAATGAGAACACTGCTCGCGAGACCCTCACGCATCCGTTCGTGCAGCGAATCGTTATCAAGACCCCCAACAATGCGCTCCATCTTCCGTAGTGCGCTCTTGCGAGGAAAAGCGAGGTGGAACACCGGATCACCGGGCGCAACCGATGGAATGGTTGTCATGCCGAGGATAATCCCGTTGTGCGGCGCCTTGATGATGTTGAGCTCGGCGCCGGTCAAGTCGGTATTGGTGGCGAGGGGATCGTCCTTTTCCACGGTGTCTCCCGGCGCCACATGAAACTCAAGAAACCCTCCGCGTGTCGCCCGAATCCACTTTGTTGCGTCAACTTCGATGCGATAAGGAGGTTCCTCCGGCTTGCCTTCGACCATTTCCAGGTGTTTGAGACAGTTGACGATCCCTCGAACGGCGTACTCCACCACGCCCGGCTCCACTTTCCATACTTCACCTGCCTCAAGAATCAACGTGGCGCAGCCGGCGTCACATGCCGCATTTCGCAGGGAGCCCTTGGGCCCCTTGGCCGAAACGATCAACCCGGCGCCAAATGCTCTGGCAAATGACGCCACCCGCTCGTCAGTCATATCTGCACGAACATTCGGAAAGTTTGTGCGCCTGACTGCGGCAGTGTGCAGATCGATGCCAAAGTCGCATCGCTTTGTAATCTGCGTGAAGAACGATGCAGCGATGCGGCTGGCAAGACTGCCTGTCTTTGACCCTGGGAATGAGCGATTGAGATCCCGTCGATCAGGTAAATACCTGGTGTGTCGCTCAAACCCAAGAATATTGACGACTGGCACAAGTACCAGCGTGCCAGCGACTATTTCAAAGGGTGGCTCTTTGATAATCTGCCGAATGGCGCCGGCGCCATTGATTTCATCGCCATGCACTGCCGCCGTGACGCAGACAGTGGGGCCTTCACGGCGCCCGCGCCAGACATGAACAGGGATTGTCACGTCAGCGCCCAGGTAACTCTCAGAAAGCGAGGCCGCGAAGGACGCCCGCGACTGCGGCTGCACGGTGGAACCGAACCATTGAGATGGATCGTCATCTTTGGGCATCAGGCGGTCTCCAGATCCTCAAGAAGCTGCGGGTCAAGCTTCTTTGCCTTGACCCTGCGTTTCCGACGTTGTTTTTCCGGAATTAAATCGCGCATGCCATCAAACTTACCATAACACAGCAACTTGTCGCCTGCCTCCAGCTCCCTGCTTCCCTTCGGATTTGAAATGACAGACGTGCCGCGATGCAAATTAAGAACAACAAGATCACGTTCCCGCAAACCGGAATCACTGATTGCTTTGCCGACGAACTCTGAGCCCTCCGGTATCAACAGGTCAACAACGCCATAGCCCTTCGAAACAGTAAGTCGCTGTCGAAGGTCAAGTTCGGGAAAGTTCACCTGACCGGCCATGTATTCGACGATGGCGCCGGCGATATCCAGCCCTGTCGCCCCTTCTATGCCCTCAAGTCCCGGCGAAGAGTTGACCTCCATGATCTGTGGCCCATCATTGCTTTCAAGCATATCCACGCCAGCGACGCGAAGACCCATGATCTGCGCTGCGCGCACCGCAGCCTCTTCGAACTTCGGCTCAAGCTGCACACGCTCTGTCGTTCCCCCGCGATGGACGTTGCTTCGAAACTCATCCCCTTGCGCAGTGCGCCGCATTGCTGCAACTACTGCATCGCCCACAACAAAGGCGCGAACATCGCGCCCTTTGCTTTCCTTGACGAATTTTTGAACAAGGACGTTCTGCTTGGCGGTCTGGAGCGTCTCGATGATCGCTTCTGCTGTCTTCGTTGTTTCGGCGAGGATAACGCCGACACCCTGCGTTCCTTCCAGAATCTTGATGATGATGGGGGCGCCACCCAACCGCGTGATCGCAGGAAGCACATCCTGGCGATCTCGCACGAATGTTGTGTGCGGGATGCCAATGTCGTGGCGGCTCAGAATCTGCAGTGATCTGAGCTTGTCGCGCGAGTTCATGATGCCGTTTGAGGTGTTTGGTGTATAGACGTCCATCTGCTCAAACTGACGCACAACAGCGACACCGTAATATGTAATCGAAGCGCCAATTCGCGGAAGAATCGCGTCATAGTCGCTCAGTTCACGAGAGCGGAAATAAAGGCTCGGCTCACCCTCTTCGAGATCCATGCCGAACCGGAGTGTGTTGAGCACCTTCACGCGGTGCCCGCGCGCTTCAGCCGCTTGACGAAGACGCCGAGTGCTGTAGCAGTTTGGCGCAGTGGAAAGGACGGCGAGCTTCATGGCGTCTCCTTGTTCGGGGTTCGGCGTTTTATACTGGAGTTGCTGACGACATACAGTCTCGATGGATCCACAATGAAGTCGCCGTCGAGCGCGGTCCGGCCGACAAGCATTCGGCACAGCATCCCCTTGCGACAGACCAGACTCAGTTCAATCCGACGCTGGACAGGGCCGAGCTGCATGACGGTTTCGACCACCTGTCGGCGCTGACACACTCCGCTGCTCGGTTTGACCTCTGACTCGCGCATGAGCTCGGCTTCGATCCACACGCTCTTGCGTTTGGGACGTTCTCTGACAACCACTTCAAACCGCAGCCGACCGTCTTCCAGCTCCTGAATCTCGTGAACATGGATGGCGCTGGTTCTGGCGCCAGTGTCGATCTTTGCGCGCACGCGCATGATGCCCCATTCCGGAAGCGCAATGACCTCGCGCCAGCCAATAGTCAGTTGAGGCGTCGCGGGTGCGTCTTGAGTTTGGAGTCGGCTCGCCATGGTTGTCATCCTGATCCTGCTTCGCCGTCTTGATCCCCAGACTTTGCCGACGACTGTGTTTCTCGCTTCTCTACAAGCTTGACCAGGTCGCCTGCAGAGCGGATGTGCAAATCGCGCTGCGGGAAGGCAATCTCAACGCCGGCCTCGCGGAACGCTTTGATAATAGCCATGTGCATCTCATGGCGAATCTGAAATAGATAATCAATATGAGGGATAAAGACGCGAAGCTGAAAATCCAGCGTGCTATCGCCGAAACTGTTAAATAAAATTGTTGGCTCAGGATCATCCAGAACCAGTGTGTGTGCTTGAGCAACATTCTTGAGAATCGATTCGACTTTTACGACGTCGGATTCGTAACTCACGCCAACCGGAATGATGACGCGCAGCACCGGATCGGAAAGCGTCCAATTGATGACCTCCCCTGTAATAAAAGTCTTGTTTGGGATTACCAATTCTTTCCGATCCCAGTCCGAGATCATGGTTGCCCGCATGCGTATTCTGGTCACCTTTCCTGAGACGCTGCCAACCGTCACCGTGTCTCCCAGTCGGAATGGACGCTCCGCAAGGATAATCAGACCTGAAATAAAATTCGCGAAGATTTCCTGCAATCCGAAGGCGAGACCGAATGTGAGCGCCGCAGCGAGCCACTGCACCTTCGCCCATGAAAGACCAAGAATGTTGAATGCAATCAGAACGCCAATAATCGCGATGATGTAGCGCAGCACCGTGCTCAGCGCATAGCGGCTGCCGGCATCGAGCGGCAATCGCTGCAAAACGATGATTTCAATGAGACCCGGCACATTCCGGAATGCGATCGATGTCGCAACCAACACGATCAGCGAGAGGCCCAGATTGGCAAGCGTGATGGATAGCGGCTGCTCCAAGATCTGGGCGCCACTCGCAGCGGAACTCTCGGCCGAATCAATCAGCATCGGACTGAGTGCAGGCACGCTGCTCGCACCGTTTTGTGCGCTCTGTCCGTTCGGCGGCGCCGTGTTGGCGTGTGGCTCCACGGAATCGGGTGTGGTGGCGCCAACGTCGATTAGTTGCACCTTCGGCCACACCTGTACGCGATCAAGCATTCGCAGCGCGGGAAGCGATTCAGACCAGATGGAAAGAAGACCCACGACGACGGTCACAGCGATGGCAGCACGGAACAACTGACGGGTCTGCTCGCTCATCGCCGGCAGATTAACTTTGTCTTCGTCGACGGCCTGGACTGCAGTCTGGGTAGCCGATGTGGCGCCTCGCTCCGCTTCTGACTTGGCGGCGGCCAGTTCGCGCCGGCGATTCATGTCGTCGATTGCGACTTGTCTTCTTGCGACGAATAGCCACCGAAGCATGACGCCGTTGATGACAACGAGCGCAAGCGCCAATGTTAATGATTCTTCAAGCCGTGCTTCCAGTCGCAGAGCCGTGTAGTGAAATCCGAGCCAACTCATTGTGACAAGCGCAAGAGGCGCCAAGAGAAACAGTGGATACCACACATATCGAAGCCCGTGGACCCATCTGCCCTTGCTTTCTTCCACAAATCGCCGCAGAACGGGCCCCTTCGGGCGCAGAACGCGGTGCAGGAAGATCGACAAAGCGACAAGTTCAACTGTAAACAGGATTCGCCCCAATGATGCGTTGGCGGCTTCACTGCCACCCTGATCCAGAGCCACGACCAGAATCGCCGCGGGGATAACCACCGGAATAAACCAGCGCAGGTTTCGGCGAATCGGTTGCGTCGTTGTCGGCCATTGAAAATGCGCCTGCGCAAGCCCGTTCTTGCGCATCAAGTGTCGGAGAAATGCAAGTGGAAAAAACAGCAGCGCCGCCGAACGCATCCCGCTGCCCAATGCCCGCGCAACGTCGACTTGATCGTCCGGACGTGAAAGAAGCCAACCCAAAGCAAAGAGCGTCAATGCTGGCGCCGCAGCGACCAACATCGTTAAAATCAATGCAAAAAGTGTATGGGCGAACGAATCGGTGCGATAGCGCGCGACTAGGTCGCCTAATTGCTTCAGTCGCTTACGGCAGTGGTGACCAACAAACCACAAAGCAATAAGCGGCACGATGCCGCCAGCAATGAAGAGCCAATTCTTGGTAAAGTACGCCGACATCGAAACAGCGGCCTGACGCCAACTCGCCGGATCAGTCAGCCAGGCGACCGCCTCATGCAAATCATCCAATCGCGGTGCACGGTCTCCAGCGATGCTCCGAACCCAAAGAATGCGCTCTTCAATAAATGCGCTGTGCGAGGTTGAAACGGCGAGCAGTTCATGTTGAGCTGTGTTGAGATCAGCTAGCTTTTCAAAATATGTTGTCGCATCAGCGATAAGCTGGTCAAGCAGATTTCGACGCGCTGTTGCAAGATCACGGGCAACCTGCTCAAGATCCGAAGGGCCATTGACGGCCTCCTCCGATGGGATCTGCCCAAGCAGACGCTGAACGATGCCGTCGATATCCCCTGCTTCTGCCCGCTGATCCTGAAGCTCGACGAACTCATACTCAGCAATGTCCAGCTCAGCTTGGGTGGAGCGAACTCTGCGGCGCAGTTCAGACTGGTCCTCAAGGGCTTCGTATTGACGTCGGAGTAGAAGCCCTGTTGCGCGGTTGAGCCCGGATGCGCGCAGCCGACGCTGAATCGACGCAAACTGCGTTTCAAGCGCCGTAAGCTGCGTTCGCACCTCCGCAGATTCTCGTGATGCAATATCGATGCGCTCAGCGACACTGGTGGCGCCGGTGCGAGCTTTGGCGCGAGCCGCTGTCTCATCCGCAAAGAGTTTGAGAACCGGATGCTGTCTCGCAGCCTCGCGGCGCAGCCTCTGGGCCTCACGGGATGCCTGCTGCGCGTCCGTTTGTCTCTGTGCAGTGACCAACCCCTGCCAGGCTGACACGAGCTTCTCATACTGAGCAACGCGGCGCTGAGCCCGATCACGACGCGCCGGTAAGAGATCGCGGCGAGCGTCATAACTGGCGGCCTCCATCTCGAGCGCCTCAACTTCACGGCGAAGACTCTCCAATTGTGCTCGCTGCAATACACCGCGGGCGTCCGCAAGAATCGCAGGCTCACCCTCGCGGGGTTGGCCCGTGGGCGCTGCGTCCGCCGCGGCCAACCGTTGTCGGGTGTTGGCAATCTGCTCGGGCAGTGCGGTGCGACGCTCATTGCGCTTCGTCGTCTCCGCCTGAAGTTCGGCTGTTGTTTGCCTCGCCGTTTGCAGATCTGCCGTCGCCTGCGAAAGCGCCTGTTCCAGCTGCTGGAGCGTTGCGCCAGCCGGTGGTTCAGGAGCCGGCTCGGACGGCGGCTTGGCCAGCTCGGCCCGAATAGACTCAAGCAACTGCGGCGCCTCATCAGCTAGACGCCTCATCTCGATCGATTGCTTGGCGAGCTCATTCGCCCGCCGAAGTTCCTCAACAGCGTCCTTATAGAGAGCGACCGCCGATGCCTTGGTCGCCTCGTCAACGCCCGGCCTCGCTTCCAGGTCGGCCAGCCGCGCTTCCACTGCAGTAGCGGTCAACTCATCGGCAGGGGTCTCTGTAGCAGTTGGTGATTGCGCGACTGCTAACGCGCAGAACACCAAAGCCAGGAAGCACTCGAAAAATCTGTAGTAGGGTTTCACGCAGGGTGATTCTACACTATTCCATGCCAAGTCGATCTACATGTGACCCCCTCCTGTTCCAATACTCAGACGATGTGACGTCGGCATGAAATCAGCGAATACCGTTGCAGCTGGCGGTTGGAGTTGAACAGGTGTGAGACCCCACCCTAACTGGCAGTCATGTTGACGACGCTGGTGCGGATACAGACGATCGAGGTTGTGAAAAGGCCGAATGACGAGCCGCGGCGCCGGTTGGTGGTCAAACGCAGACGGCTCGGAGGGAGCTCGCTTCGTGAACCTCGGCCACAGGGTGTCTGCACGGTGCTCCGCTTAAGTATTGAAACAGGATGCCGAGGGCAATCGGCGCCAAAGTATGCGTCACACACTCGCGATTGCCCACAGTCAGACCACAATTTACATGTTCTACGCCGAGCATGTCTTCCGACGGAGGCGGAGTAGCAGGTCATTCAGTCCTTCGCGCGCCGAAGGTTGATTGGGCAATGTTGACATCCGGCCGGCCTCTTTGAGTTCGCACTGCAAACGCGAGTACTCAGTCTCATGGAAGGACACATCTGCGTCCGAGAGAGGTTCATGCTCGCATCCCTCAATCTTTTTCGCGATGAGATCAGGCAGGTGCGGCAGGTGATATGTTTTATTCAAACTGACCAGGTTTGCCTCTACTCTTCCAGTCCGCATGAGGTAAATGCCTGTCAGCAATACCCGATAGACGTACAGCAGAGGTTTGATCATCGGCCGCTCCTCCTTCATGAATAGATCCCATTGGTTTCGAGCAAATCCGACGTAGTGATGAATGTGATGCCGAGTGATGCATGCTTTGCCAAGATCAATGAGTTCTTCATGCTCCACCGACGTATGAATCACTAACGGCGACAATAGTTGCTCTAACACATAGCCGTTTCGTTTTAGCATGAGTTGAAAAAACTTCTTCGCGTCATGGGTCACCATATCGATTTCCCGGCCATCACGAACCTCGCAATGCGTCACCGTTTGCGAAGGCGCAGCAAGCCCGAACAGCTCATCCCGGCGCATTAAGTGAACACCCCGGATGTCAAAATCAGAATCCCTGGAAGGGAACCCGTACAGGTGCGCTCCGCTCACTGTAGCGAACACCAACTGCCGTGGATGGTCCGACACAACCGAATTGAGAAGATCTTCGGGTTCAATCATTATTCAAGCGCCTGAACTGCAGCGACACGAAGATTGAACAAAAATTTACTAACGGCAGCGATATTTGGCTCGGCTGGAAGCGGAGATTGATCCACCGCGGCGTCAATGACTTGAACCAGCTCTGATCGCAGTTGTATCACGTCATTCCAGTCGCAATCCCCTCGTTTGATCGCGAGAAGCTCCTCGCGTTCCTTCGTCGGAACGACAACATCGAGTTCACCACTCCTAATCAGGCTAACTCCAATACGGAGGATCCGAATAAGATGCATCGCATGTTTCCATTTGAAGACGCCACCGTGCTCTCTCGCCCTGCTCATTTTTTCAAACTGTGAATTAGCATAGCCGACAAAGGTCTGGTGCGCCCGTCGAGATAGAAAGGCGCCACTTCGCCTCAGCCTGTCCAGGTCCGTACAAACTTTCGGCGCACACAACTCAACACACGGGCTATACAAAGTCTCGAGCACCGTCGGATTCGCCTTGAGCGCCAGTTTGAGGAATTTCTCAACTTCCCACAAACACAGCTGGTCCTGATCGTGCACGAGCTGTGCCGGCGCTCCGACAAGGGAGAAGTGGACACCTGGACCAGACAGATAAAACCCACGGCGATCAAAGTCTGAATCTTCATCAGCAAGGTCTTGTGCGCGAGAGCCAACAACCGCAGAAAACATGACAGAGAGTTCATCAGCCAGAGGCAGCGCCCCTTCCATACGAACGACCGCGCACGCCTTCCTTGGCATATTCAGCTCTGTGCCATGGCATTGATTGATTACAACGTCAATAGTCTCACCATGCGGATCGCTCGCCAATGTGCCGAGAGTTCCCGCAGGCAGTATGCAATCATCACTCACCTTCAACGCCTGCAAAAGTGCGACCCTATTCGACAGCACCGAAGACAGCTTGCAAGCGGCGTCGTTACCCATGCCCAACTCCTATTCGGTGACTGACCTGCACACATAATGCTGGCACGCAGCAGTTCTGCAGCCGAATCCAGCGTTCGGTCGTCCTTGTGTAAGAAGGAAGAACCGCGCCGATCATAAACCAGTCACCAGCAATTCGCATGTCATCGGATTTCATCGGCATCGTATCACTGCATCCTGATTAGCTACTTACGAATGCACACGCACGGTCACCGTGCGATCGTCAGCCGGCGCCATATGAACTTTCACATCCAGGAACCGTTCTATGACAGCTGCGTTCGTCTCAGTATGCTGAGAGAGCGGACCAGTCCGAAAGCTCCCCCCGCCGGCGATTGCAAGTGGAAGTATGAGCTGGTCTGCGAGATGGCGCCAGACAGGAACACCTGCTGCGAGGTATCGGCGCACGTCACCCGCTGTGCGGGAAGCGACTCGCTCCGCACTGACGCCACGCTCGCCAAAGCCTGTAAAGACCTCATGCGCATGTTTGCAGACGATTTCGACGGTCAAAATGTTGCCCGGACCAACTTCGTCATCGAGTAGCTCGATATGTAAATTTCCTTCGGACCAACCAAGTTTTTCTCCGATGACCGCTAGTTCTCGCTTTGCAATCTCGCCGGACAGTCCCGCAACTGTTGCAACTGCATATTGTTCAACCACGTCGCCGCGTTCGAGTAGATCAATAGGCTCCAGCTGGTCCACAGGATTAACATCGACGCTAATGCGCCCGCCACCCGCCGGGTAGAACCCATGCTTCTTCAACTCAAGCACAACCGTCGGTCCCATTCGCTCAATCAAGGGGAGGAAGGCGCGGCCCAAAAAGTGAACACTAGGCGCATAGATATTGTGCGTGCCGCCTTCAATGGTGATCACCGAGGGCTCAGACGCCGTGATCAGCGCGGGCAATACAGTTTGCAATACGAGCGTTGTGCTTCCTGCGGTGCCGATCGAGAAATGGTACTCGCCGCCGGATACGGACCCCGGCAAGAACTCGATCACATCCGAGCCCACGCTGGCGCCGAGGACATCGCCAGCGCAAACATCACGAGCTGCGTTGACCGAAGTGAGGTGTTGGCGCATAAGCCCAGGCTTGGAGCGGTTGGCGCGGATATTCTCGATGCGAAACGGCTGGCCCGTGATCATCGACAGTGTCAGCGCACTTCGGAGGACTTGACCGCCGCCTTCGCCGATTGACCCGTCAATCTTAATCATCCGCTTTGTCTCCGTCTTTGATCACAAACCGCGCTTCCAGTCGCGCAACTTCACTGGCCAATCCTGCAAGCTTTACCGAGCGCAGCACTTCTTCGAAGTCTTTATACGCTTCCGGCGCCTCGTCGATCGGGTAGTTCCGGCAGTTCGTCAGGATGTCACACTCATTAAACGATGTGTTCACTGCTGCTTGATCGAGACTCCGCTTTGCGGCCTTTCGACCCATCGCTCTGCCTGCGCCGTGATTGACGCTGTAGCATGATTTCTCAGCGCCCGGGTCGGCGACCATAACGGCCGATCCCGATTGTGGGTTGCCAGGCAGCAGGATCGGATGTCCCGTCTTTTCAAACGGCGTTCCGGTGAGCGCGTGGTGCCCAGCTGGAAATGCTCGCGTCGCTCCTTTCCGATGGACCCATTGAGGTATCCTGTCGACGATCTCTTTCCGCGCGATATTGTGGCTAATGAAATACACCAACCTCCCGTCGATACCCGGGAACACTTCGCGAAACGCCTCCAGCACGAGCGCATTAATCAGTAGGTGGTTCACTGTTGCAAAGTTAGCTCCGAGAGCCATGTCATCCAGATAAGCGTTCGCTTGTTCGGTTCCAAGCGGCGCATGCACGAGTTTCAGATCATCTCCCGGCAGCGGGATTCCCCACCTTTCAAAGTGCGTCTCCATTGATTGGAACTGTCCTTGGGCCAGATCGTGGCCGAACCCTCGCGAACCACAGTGCGACAGGAAGGCAACTGCGCCATCGCGCAGCCCGAAGACCTCCGCGGCGTGGCGGGCCCGCTCTGACTCATCAACGCGCACGACTTCGCACTCGCCGAAATGGTTTCCGCCGCCGTATGAACCGAGCTGGCGGATTTTGTTCGGAAACCGCTCAACAAAGCGTTTATCCACTTTCAAATGTTCGAGCCGCACCAGTAGCGTGTCGGTTGATTCGTCGTGACCTGTGTGCATGCTATCTTCGCAACGCGCCGCCCATTCGACCGGGATGCCCAGCTCTGCACAAACCTGAGGTGATGCTCCTTCTGTGACAATGCGTGATCCGAGTTCATGCGACACTGCTCGCGATTTGGGCGCGTGCCGTTGTCCACGTCCAGCTCCCGTTGGTGTCCGCTCGCAGATTGCGTTGATGATCGCGCGCCGCGTTTTCGCATCACGAACCGCGTTCTCATCGATGTCGATTGCAAGAAGACTCATTGAGCACTTGATGTCCACGCCGATGGGACCGGGATAAATGTGACTCGGGCTTGCCATCACACACCCAACTGGCGTTCCGTAGCCAACGTGGGCGTCGGGATTGAGCACGAGATGAGAAACACCTGGCGCCATCGCAGAGTTAATCGTCTGCCTGATGCACCCATCGTCGAAGGTGTTTCGGATCGCTTCAGTGCCGATCACTGTGACCGGGCGCTGATCATCGGGAAGCGTGAGCATTGCGGTGGCTTCACCAGTTTCAATAAAATTTCTCACCGACATATTCGACATTGGGAACTCCCTTCTCACACTACTGCTCAACAAGTAGCCCCGGCAGGATTCGAACCTGCGACTTCCGCGTTCGTAGCGCGGTGCTCTTATTCCGCTGAGCTACGGGGCTTCGATATTCAATAGCCGCCGTCCGCTTTCACGGACGGAGGCGTTCAGTTGTTTGCCGACGCCGCCTCACGACGGATCAGGCTGCTGATCTGCTCGGACAGATCACCTGCGCCGAGCACGAAGGTGGCATTCGCACCCTTCATGATCTCCTGAAGGGCTTCCAGTTCCTTCATCCGGGCGAGCACAGGGTTCTCCGCGAGGAGCTTGGCCGTGTTCGCCTGGCTGCGCGCCGCCGCAGTCTCCTCGCGGCGCCGAATGAGGTTCGCCTCCGCTTGCTTCTGAGCGACGATCACCTCATTGAGAATGACCTTCATGTCGCCCGGAAGGATGAAATCACGAAGACCAACACCAGAAATACTGACGCCAAACTCTCCAGTTCGCATTGCAAGCCGGTCGCGGATCTCTGCGCCCACCTCGTCCTTGTCAGACAAGAGCCGCTCAAGCGTGCGCCCACCGACAGCGGCGCGCAGCTCAAGCTGGGCTTCGCGGTACAGCGCCTGTGCCCAATCTGACACATCGGTTACGGCTTTAACCGGATCAGTCACGCGATGCGTTACAACGAGGTTCATACGAAGTGTGACCTTGTCGGCCGTCATGATTTCCTGGCCCTGGATGTCGGCGACCTGCTCGCGCAGATCAACTGACTTCCACGTGACCTTGGCGCCGCCGAGCCAGTACACGAAAAGGCCTGGCTCAAGTTGATCGATCAACTCGCCTTCTCGGAAAAGCATGACCCGCTCGTGGGCCTCAATGCGGACAGCCGCGAGCAACTGGGAGGCGCCCCTGAAGTTCATTACTGCGTCAATCTTGGAGTGCTCAAGCCGAAGGTCCGCCACGCTATAGCGCTCGACCAAGACTTCGCAATGCGTGTTCCAGAACGCATGCAGGCCGGCAGGCAGAATCGCTCTCAATCGCCCATCAATCCAGACGAGCGCACGCTCTTGTTCCGTCAGATCGACCACCGTGAGTCGAGAGTTCAACTCGCTGTCACGAACAAGAATCTTCAGAAGATCATGCTCAAACCGAGGCGACAACACGTCCACAACCTCCACCTGGTTTCGACGTCCCAGGCGCCAAAGTGCGAGCCGACGGTGCGTGCCAGGCTGCAGCACTTTATGGAGATCGCCATGCCGAAACCACAGACCGATTTCATGCTTCCGTACGCGAGTAGTTTTCAACATGAGTCCAACTCCTTTCAAAATGCAGTGAGATTTGGAAGAACAAGAAACACTCAATGTGAGCCGAGAGGTCCAACTGTGCTTTCGCCCGCTTCGACGGCGGGGCTCGGCTTAAGATGCGTCAGTGAGCACACGGCCGGGAGCGTTCGCGCCGCATCGCCAGGGCGCATAGGCGCCCAAGGTTCAGCGGAGCGTTCGTTCGCGGGCGTCGCGCTGTGGCGCGTCGGTATCCGCCAAGCCGCAAGCCGTGTTGGCGGCGCCGGCTTGCATCCGAATCCCAGCGCAAAGCGCCGAGGAACATCAGCAAAGCCAACAGCGTCCACGCAATCGGGCGCCTCTCGACCCACTACTGCCAGTTCCTAAGACTGGTGAGACTAACCGGTCCCGGTCGGGGGGATTCGAACCCCAGGCTGTGACACCCTTGCCAGGTTTGCGATGTCGGAATCGAACCGACAACCTACGAGCTAAAGCCCGTCGCTCTACCAGTTAGAGCTAATCGCGAGCGATCTTTCTGTTGTTGGAGCCCGTGGTCACGAAACACACCAACCCAATCACAGCGTGAGGGCCGCGAGTCGCCGGATGACAGAAAAGGATCGAATGGATGCCGAGGGAATCGAACCCCCTGCCGAGGCGGAGTCTTCTCCCGCCCCGGCGCCGCCTGATCGTGCGATCCAAATAAGTGAGTTTGCAATCCCGAGTTGTCAAAGAGCCAGGGTGTGTTGCCCGCACTGGATAATGCACGTGGCGTGCCAAGTTTTTCGCATCTGGTCGAGAAGAGCCAAAATCACCGGTGAGGCAGCAACTGAGCCGTTTATTGCCATACGGCACATTCTCAGGCAACTATTGTGACAAGATAAATATATCCTAATGTATCGTCTTTTATCCGATAATATAATTCAACCATGTCCACGCAATACACCCATTCCAGCGATCGGGACCGGCGACCAACCGTGGTGCTGGGCATTCTCGGAACCACCTTGGACGTCGGAAAGGGCTCCAAACGCTGGATGCGGTGGCGCCCGACCGTGTCACTGTGTCAACACGACGATTTCCTAGTGGACCGGCTCGACCTTCTTCACAGTCGACGAGCCGCCTCTCTCGCAAACACCATCGAAGAAGACATCAAGTCGGTGTCGCCAGAGACCCATGTCGTCAGGCACATTCTTGACATGGATGATCCGTGGGATTTCGAAGAGGTCTACGGCGCCCTGCATGACTTTGCCACGACGTACCCCTTCGACCCTGAGCGTGAGGACTACCTCGTTCATATCACAACGGGTAGCCATGTCACACAGATTTGCAACTTTCTGCTCACTGAAGCTCGCTACTTCCCGGCCCGCCTTATCCAAGCCAGCCCGCCGCGCCGCGCAGAGGATGGAGCGGGAAGATTCAGCATCATCGACCTTGATCTTTCTCGCTACGACCGGCTCGCTTCGCGCTTTGAACGCGAACTCACGGACGCCATCGCCTCGCTTAAGGGCGGGATCAAGACCTGTAACCTCGCTTTTAACAGCCTGATTGAGCGCATCGAACATGTCGCGGCGCGTACAATCGATCCTATACTGATAACGGGCCCCACCGGCGCTGGAAAGTCGCATCTGACTCGCCGGATCTACGAGCTCCGCCACCATCGTCGGCTCGTTACAGGCCAGTTCGTAGAGGTGAACTGCGCAACGCTTCGAGGCGACGCAGCCATGTCCACGCTGTTCGGCCACAAGAAGGGCGCCTTCACGGGCGCGATCAATGAACGGCCTGGTCTGCTGCGAAGCGCCGATGGAGGCATGCTATTTCTCGATGAGATCGGCGAGCTTGGCCTCGATGAGCAGGCAATGCTCCTTCGCGCCGTGGAGGAAAAGCAATTCCTGCCTCTCGGGGCCGACACTGAGGTCTCGAGCGATTTTCAGATCGTCGCCGGAACCAACCGCAATCTGGATGACCAAGTGAGAAATGGCGCCTTTCGCGATGATCTGCTTGCGCGCATTAACCTCTGGACCTTCGAGTTGCCGGCGCTCCGCGATCGTCCCGAAGACATTGAACCAAATATTGAATACGAGCTTGAGCGCTTTGCTCGCGATCGAAACCAACTCGTCCGGTTTAACAAGGAAGCTCGTCGTAAATTCATCGAGTTTGCATCGTCTTCCAGCGCGATATGGCCGGGCAACTTTCGGGATCTCAGCGCCGCCCTCACTCGAATGGCTACACTCGCGCCCGGCGGCCGCATCACGCTTGATGTTGTTGATGAAGAAACAAGCCGGCTCGCGCACATCTGGAGTGACAAATTTAGCAAGCCGGATAATTTAGCGCTCGCCCGCTTTCTATCTCCCGAACAGATTGAAGAGATCGATCTCTTTGATCGAGTCCAACTCGATGCAGTGCTCGAAATCTGTAGCCAGTCCAAATCAATGTCCGAAGCTGGCCGCAAGCTCTTCGCCGCGTCACGCACAAAGCGAAGCTCCGTTAACGATTCAGATCGGCTGCGTAAATATCTTGCTCGTTTCGGTCTGAACTGGGCGATACTCAGCTCGCATTCATAGAGTCACGCTGTCAGCCGGGAACCAATGCGATTGTGTCCAATGCCGCGCCAACCGCAGGGTAATTTTGGCGCCATCCGCCCAGTCGATCCTAGCCTGAGTATTCAGCGAAGTCCCTGAGGACCAGGTCACCCCACTCCTTCTCGACACCCGGTCTCAACACTTCGATCGTGAACAGGTAATGTAGTTCGTCCACTCCAGATACACCATCGTCTCGCCGCATCTCTTGGGAACGCCGCTCATTCCTCATGCCCATGCTTCTCACAGCTCGCAACCTGATGAAGTCGTACTCTTCGAACAACCTGTTCGATGGCGTTTCAATCCATGTCGAGGATGACGAGCGCATCGGGCTCATCGGCCCGAACGGTAGTGGCAAGACGACACTGATGAAAATCCTTGCGGGATATATAAAGGCAGATGGGGGAGAGATCGTCAGGAGGCGTGGCCTGCGCATGGCGTACGTCGAGCAGGACGATCGGTTTCCCGATGACGCCACGCCATTGTCTGTCGTTGTAGCGGGCTTGAACGACAATAGTGAGCCCGATCTGGATGCAACGACACGCGCCTCCATCACACTCTCGAAGCTCGGTTTTTCCGACCTTCAGCGCTCGGTTGCGACGCTTTCTGGCGGGTGGCGCAAGCGGCTCTCTCTTGCGAGAGCGCTCGCGCAGGAGCCGGAGATCCTGATGCTCGATGAGCCGACGAACCATCTCGATCTTGACGGTGTCCTGTGGCTCGAGGGATTCGTCCGGCAGGCGTCTATGGCGATGATTTTCGTGACACACGATCGGCGATTCCTGGAGAACACGGCGACACGTATTATCGAGCTCTCAGCGGCCTACCCTGGCGGGGCTTTCGAGACGGCAGGAAACTACACAGAGTTTGTCAAGCGAAAGGATGCATTCCTTGACGCGCAAAAGGCAACCCAGTCAAGCATCGCCAACAGAGTGCGGCGCGACACCGCTTGGTTGCGGCAAGGAGTCCAGGGACGCCAGACGCGGAACAAGACACAGGTCGAAGCGGCCGCCAACCGCCGCGACGAGTTGAAGACGACCACCGATCGCAACGAGGCCCCCGCCCGCACAACGCTCATCGCATTCCAAGCGACTGATCGAAGAACGAAGAAGCTCTTGGTCCTGCATGGTGTATCGAAGTCGATGGGAGATAAACGGCTCTTCGATTCATTGGACCTCACGCTGACGCCGCGCAAACGGATCGGGCTGCTGGGCGTGAACGGCTCGGGCAAGACGACACTGATGCGGTTAATGTCCGGCGATCTCCAGCCTGACTCGGGAACTATCAAGCGGGCCGATGACCTGCGGGTCGTGACCTTCAGCCAGCACCGGGCGTCGCTCGTCCACAGCCAATCGCTGCGGGAAGCCCTGTGCCCGTCCGGTGACACGGTCGACTACTGCGGAGGGCGCGTTCATGTAACGGGCTGGGCCAGCCGCTTCCTGTTTGATCCGGATCAGCTGTCGATGAATGTCGGTGATCTCTCTGGGGGCGAGCAGGCCCGTGTGCTCATCGCGAACCTGATGCTCTCGCCAGCCGAAGTGCTCCTGCTCGACGAACCAACAAATGATCTCGACATTCCGTCGCTGGAGGTTCTTGAACAGGCGCTCCTTGAGTTCCCAGGCGCGATCGTGTTGGTCACGCACGACCGCTTCCTGCTCGAGCGCATCGCGACGGAGTATCTGGCGCTCGACGACCGAGGCGGCGCCAAGTGGTTTGCCTCGATCGAACAATGGAACTCAGCCAGGATGAACGCGGCACCCCCAGCCTCCGAGAAGCTCAAGCCGGACGCATCAGCTCAGAAGAAACAGAATCAGCCCAAGCCCGGCAAGCTGACGTACAAACTCCAACTCGAATACGACAGCATCGAAGCGGCGATCCTCGATGCGGAGGCCCAAGTCGAGCAGCTTGAGACAGAGGCCGCCAACCCGGCGCTCACCGCCAATCACGAGCAAGCCGCATTGGTCTACTCCAAGCTCTCGGATAGTCACGCGCGAGTGACGGAGTTATACGCACGGTGGGCCGTACTCGATGCAATGCAGAGCGAGGGCTGAGTGCGCCGTCATAGGGTGCAGCTCCCATCGTCCGTCTCCCTGCGAAATGAATAGAGGTATTGGAACCGTCGCATTGATTTATGCATCGGAATCACCGCCTTCCGTAATCGCACATTATAGTTGTCGGCCGCGCGCGTTGGAGCTAACCTGCGCCGAGCGCGCACGATCACAGGCGATCCAGGTCATGAGGTTCGATGATGGAGCCGTGGTCCGAGTCTCCAGTGGTGCGCACCCTTTCCGGTTCGAAGAGCAGGACACAGGCGAGCCTGTAAGCGACCGGCTTGTCCTCTACATCATGGGGTACGGTGAAGAATTTTTGTTCGCCGAGCTTGACAATGCGCACTCGGAGGTGAATGTCCACGCGTCCATTTAAGGTCAGGAACTTCTCGTCTTCGTGCTCGTGGGCGTGCCCGCTGCAACTGCATCTCCTGTTCTTACACCAACATGTGTACGTCGGTGGAGTATTGAAACAGGGCAAAATAGATTGTTAGGACTTCAGTTGATGTTCCAATTTCGACAGCCATGCAATAAAAACATGGGCCGTTTCCGATGAATACGGACCGGTATACCGCTCGTCATAACTACTCTGAAGGTCAGCATACGACTCAAAGTTATGGTCTGTGCTCGCAATGACTTTAAACGTCACATCATTGTTCTGCGACCGACGCAAGATCTCCACGAGTACTTTGTGGTCGCTCCGATTCGCAACCCAGTCGAATTCGCCGTGAAGAATCAGCACCGGCGCCGAGATGCGCTGCCATGCCCCTGCAATATTCAGTCCCACAAGTTCGCGGAAGAAGAGCAGCGAACGACCCCAAATGTGCTCATCGTCATCAAATCCTGCCATGTTTGCGTATCGAGTCAACGCAGGCTCGGCCTCAATCACCTCACGTCGGTTTAAGCCGCGTTCGAAAATCGCATTCCAGAGTTGCAACCGGTGTCGCATCAGCGTTTCGACATCAGGCAGATCGACACCGGCAAGCTCGTCCTGGCGTCGCGTATTCTCGACCATGTACTCGATAAAAGGCTTGCCGATAGTGCCGTATACCGCGACACCCGCAACCGCATCTTCTGCTGCGACAATCGGTGCAAAAACGCCCCCCATGCTGTGTCCAAACAACACGATGTTCTCGGTATCGACAAAATCATAACTCGACAGCAATCGCAGCGCAGCCTTGTACGCCTCCGATTCCTCCGCGAAGCCGATGTCTCGGCACGCCGGTCCTTCACTGTCGCCAACACCGGGCTTCTCGACGCGCATCACAGCGTATCCAGCTCGAGCGATATCCACGACAAGCGAAGTATACGAGTCGTCGCGCCCAGTCCAATTGTCCAAACTGGAGCACGTCAGCCCCTGCAGAAATAGCACAGCAGGCACGGCCGTATCAGCGCCGGCAGCCCGAGGAGCAATAGTGATGGTTCGCACTCGATACTCGCCTACGTTCGCTGCGTCATAGACTGTTTTCAAACCCTCATGAGATTCAATCGGACGTGGATCGAGTTCGACTCTGAACGCTGATTCATTGCCATCCCGCGCAAGCAGTAGCTCAACAGCGTCACCGCCGGCATGCGCGGAAATCGCGTTGGCCGCTGCCTGTGGCGCGGCGAATGTCTCTCCATCAATCGAAATAATGACGTCCCCGGCGCGTATCGAAGCCCGCTCAGCTGCTGATCCCGGTCCTACCGCCATGACGTAGAGGGCGCCATCATCATTCTGACTGATGCTAATGCCCAGCAGACCGCGCCGAGGTAAACCGCCGTACTCGCCGATCGCGCTTTGAAACGCTGATAAGGGGCTAAAACTAAGAAGCAGGAGCGCCAGCATGCGCGACAAAGAATGATGCATTCTTGCAAAAACTTGACCTTCGATTTGATGATGAAATTGCATTGACATCTTCTCCAGTCCAAGCATAGACTCTGTGCGCCCACTCTCATTCTACAGTTGGATTATGTATTCATCCACCGCGCTAGCTTGTTACGGTCGCACTCCGGAGCGATACTCGTTAACCCGAGCGATTGGCCATCAGGCTCGACGAGCTGGGTGCTTCAGCTCACCTCGAATCAAGCCCTCGTCCTTGGGATTGCGTCATCTGCAGCATCGATTTGGCGTTTACGACTTCTACGTAGTGTCTGACGGTTCCGGAAGTTTCAGATATCTGCTGATGAAAGCGAGTATGATCATCGCGTGTGAGCTAGTCGCCAGCTATTCGTAGCGTATGTCGAGCCTGCGGCTGTGCTTGAGCCAACCGATGCAACGCTCCACCACGTTGCGCTCTTTTTAGATCGATCGACTGAATCCCTTGGCCCCTCGCGTTCGAGCTGGTCTGAGCGCTGCGAGATCACGTCCCAGATGTTGCGACGCTCACACCATCGCCGCACACGCGGGTTGCTGTACCCCTTGTTGCCGAGCACCCATGTCGGTCGCCGATGCCTGGGACGCACCGCGTCCATCACCGACTCGAAGCTCCTGAACTCGAGCGCCTGTCCTGCCGTCACCACTGCCGCCAGCGGCGCGCACGACAACGCCGCGCACAATACCTCGTTCGGTGAATGAACTGCCACAGACCGCGCAGATCCGATTGTGCTGTCTCATGGCGATCACTTTCTCCTCAACGACTCGCGACTGACACGAGCACGATGCACAGGGTAAGATCCGTTTTCCAAGGAGGGCGATGGTTGTCGATGATATGTCCCAAAATCATCACTTGCATGCGCGAAGGCTACAGTCTGCGGAGTTTCGGTCGCGACGTGCTTTCGGGTGTCACCGTGGGCATCATCGCGCTCCCGCTGGCGATGGCCTTCGGGATTGCCTCCATTCCAGATTCAATCGCTGAAGAACTCCAGGCAATCAACCCGGCGCTGACAGCGCCGGCGCTGGGCATCTTCACTGCGATCATCGCTGGCTTCATCATTTCGGCTCTAGGAGGCAGCCGTGTTCAGATCGGCGGGCCGACCGGCGCTTTCATCGTCATCGTGTACCGGATCGCCGCCGAACACGGGTACGCAGGACTGGCGACGGCGACGGCCATGGCGGGCATGATCCTCATAATCATGGGGCTTTCCGGGTTCGGTCGCCTGATCAAATACATTCCGTACCCCGTGACGACGGGCTTTACCACTGGCATCGCCGTCGTCATCGCGGCGACTCAGCTGAAGGACCTCTTCGGACTCCGACCGTCCAACGCTGCCGGCGATGCGATTCCGCTCCCACCGGATTTCGTCCCCAAACTGCAGGTTCTGGCGGGAGCCTGGGACACATGGGTCCTTTCGACGGTCCTGGTTGGTGTCGGATCACTCGTGGCGCTAATCATTCTCCGCCGATTCCTGCCGCGCCTGCCCGGAGCGATCATCGTCGTCATTCTGGCCGGACTCGCAGTCATGCTCTTTGGCATTGGAACTGACACGATCGGGACTCGGTTCGGCGGCATACCGCGTTCGCTCCCAGCTCCGCATCTCCCGGCGTTCCATCCCGCCCTCATAAGGGAACTCATCCCGGAAGCGACAACGATCGCCATACTCGGCGCGATCGAGTCACTCCTAAGCGCCGTGGTAGCCGACGGCATGACCGGGCGCCGCCACCGTTCCGATACCGAGCTGGTGGCACTCGGCGTCGCCAACGTGGCGACCTCGTGCTTCTGGGGCCTCCCCGCCACCGGCGCCATCGCTCGCACCGTCGCCAACATCCGAGCGGGAGCAGTCTCTCCTGTCTCGGGAATCGTCCACGCAGTCACGCTCCTGCTAGTGCTGCTCGTTGCTGCTCCGCTCGCCAAAGCCATTCCGCTCGCAACACTTGCCGCCGTCTTGCTCATAGTGGCTTGGAACATGAGTGAGCTTGACCACTTTCGATGGATCCTGCGGTCACCACGAAGTGACATCATTGTCTTGCTCTCGACATTTGGACTGACCGTCCTGACTGATCTTACGGTTGCAGTCATGGTCGGGATGGTGCTGGCATCGCTCCTCTTCATGAAACGTATGGCAGACATGTCCGGCGTAGGATCACTTGGCGTCGCGGATAATGACGACGACGATGCGCCCGATCTTCCCTCACTCCCCCCGGGGGTAGAAGCGTACGAGGTGTACGGCTCGCTCTTCTTCGGTAGCGCGGATCGCCTGCGAGACACACTGGCGGGGCTTGAGCGGCCTCCCTCCGTTTTTATTCTACGGATGCGGCACGTGCTTAGTGTTGATGCGACTGGACTGCACGCGCTTATGCAATTGCACGAAAAATGCATTCGAAATGGGACGCGACTGGTGCTATCCGGAGTCCACGCGCAACCGCTCATGGCCATGACGAAGACGGGACTCGACCGGGTGATCGGCATCGATAATATGTGCGGCTCGATTGAACAGGCGATTGAGCGGGCGCAGATTTTGTCTAAGGGCAGCAAAAGGCAGCGCTAGCCGGACTGCGTTTGTCCCCAAAGCTTCTATGAAGCCGGGTTCGTCAAGTGTATTCTCGAAGCTCCGCGCCCCACAAATAGGCCCCAATCGCTTGAACACAGCCCGCCAAAGCTCCCTAAGCGAAACGGATTCAATAGCCGAATCTGGCGGGTAAGCCCTGCTAATATTCCAAACTATCGTGATGCAGCAGGTCTGCCTTCTGGAGGCGCAGTGGCGCAGTTAGCATTGACAAGGTAGGTGGGGCTAATCCGGAATTCTGATGCTGTACTTTCTTTCTTCCATGGACAGTGTTCGTTTTGAAAAAGTGCGAGAGTGCCTTTTTGTCAAGCGAGTGCTTATTGATACTGGCAAAGAGGCGGCCTTGATCAAGCTTGATCCTCCCGTGATTGGGCAGCCGTGGGAGATTGCGGTTCTCTTCTTCGAGCTGCTTCAGCTTCCGAACCTCAGCAATGCCCATCCCCGCGAACTTCTTCTTCCACCGGTAGAACGTCTGCTCGCTCACACCCAGCTTCCGGCAAACTTCTCATACGCTCGCGCCGCCCTCGGCCTGCCTCAAAGCGAACGCGATCTGCTGCTCCGTAAATCTTGACTTCTTCATCGATACGACCTCAAAACAGAGGCCGAATGATCACAGATTCTCTCACCCATCAAATGGATCAGGAAATGGGTACGAGCGCACGCTCTGTTTAGTTCCGACTTCAGAAACGCGCGAAGGCTGGAAACGAAGTAAGCAAAGAGGCTTGCGCGGGAGTGGATCGAGATTAGGAGTCGAGGAGAACTGTCCTGCTTCAGGAGTGCAGCGAAGAGCCGTTCTGAATCATTGACTTAGTATATGCAAATGCATATACTGAAAACATGGGTCTTCAAGACATCCTATTGAGCCTCCTCCGCGAGCCGATGAGCGGCACAGAACTGATCCACTTTTTTCGAGGCACAATTCATCACTTCTGGCAGACCGACCTGAGCCAGATCTACCGTGCACTCGAGGCTCTTGACCGCGAGGGGTACGTCCGCGCCGAAAGCATGCCTTCCTCCAAGGGGCCAGCACGCAAGGAATACCGGCTCACAAAGAAGGGACGCACACGCCTCGCGGGCTGGCTCCGTCAGAAAGCTGTCGTTCCGCCGCACAAGTTCGAGTACTTGGCGAAGATTTTCTCCGTCACCGCCGATGCGCATCCGCGCAAGCGTGCTCTTGAACTGATGCGCTCGATGCGGGGAGAGGTCATCGACGCCGTTGTTCAACTCGAAGCGATCGAACATTTGATGTCCGCAACACCGGGCTTCCCCAACGATATGCCAGCCAACATGTTTTACCCCTGGCTGACCCTGCATCACGGCTTGATGCGCCGACGAGCATTACTGGAGTGGATCGACGAGAGCATTGTGCGCATTGAGCGGCGCTCGTCCGAGGCCGACAATGCGGGTGAATCAGGATGCCCCGCTGACCTCCAACGGATGTTGGAAGACTACAGAGCCGAGACGGAGCCATTTTCTCAAGAGTCCCATCGTTCATAGGAGGTCAATCGATGAGAAAGCTATTCATAGGTATCGGTATCGTCCTGGGCCAGGCGACCCTGGTGAGCTGCACAGCCGCCACTGCCGCGTCCGTTGAGACAATTCAGATCGCCGCACCCGATGGGGTCGAACTATCAACAGACGTCTATCTCCCCTCGGGTGGAAGCGCACCGGTCATCTTGGTTCGTACACCTTATGGCAGCAAGCAACTGAGCTTTCTCGCTGAATCCCTGGTCGCTCACGGATACGCGGTGGCGATCCAAGACGTTCGCGGACGGTACGGTTCCGGTGGAGAGCACGAGCCATTTCGACCGCACGAGCGCACCGATGGACTCGCTACGTTGGAATGGCTGGCCGATCAAGAATGGTGTGACGGAAACATCGGCATGTGGGGTTCGTCCTACAGTGGCTTTGCGGCGCTGGTGTTAGCGGACGCGGAAGTGAAGGCATTCAAGTCAATCTTTTCCATCTCGGGTTGGATCTCACCCGAGAATGTCATCCGACCTGGTGGCGCGATGCATCTCCAACTCAATCTTCCCTGGATGTTGACGCAGCAGGGTCGTTTACAGCGCAACTTGGCCGAGTTTGATATTAATGCGCTGTTCCGTCACACGCCGTTGCGCGACGCGATTCGCGCAGCCGGGCTTCGAAACGAGACGTGGGAGGATCCGGCTTGGCTCGATGCCCCCGTTCAAAGCCATTCAAAAGGCGAGGTGCCACGTTCTGTATTCCAGGTCACTGGATGGCATGACATGGTTTACCGTTCCACCCTTGACGCATTCCGCGATATCTCCAGCAGGTCGAAACAAGCACAGAAATTGGCGGTGGGCCCGTGGTACCACAATCAGATGCTATTTGGGACGTTTGAGGTTGGCGACGCCCACTTTGGCGATGCCTCGGCGTTTGGCGAGAATGAGATGATCGCACTGACGTTGCGCTGGTTTGATGCGACGCTGAAACATCAGAAGAACGGGATTCTCGAAGAGCCGCCCGTCACGTATTTCGTGATGGGGCAGAACGCCTGGGCGCATGACACCGATTGGCCTCCGAGAGGCTCATCGGTCAAGGATGTACGCTGGTACCTCGACAGTGCCGGCTCTGCAAATGGCTCCAGCGGCAATGGCACACTCGCCAGATCGAAACCCGCCGGCGCGGTTTCGGATCAATTCATCTTCGATCCGATGAACCCAGTGCCGACACTCGGCGGAGCGGTGTTCTTTTATTTTCCTGAACTGCTGGGCGTAAAAGATCAGCAGGACATCGAACGGCGCAACGATGTACTCATCTACACGTCAGAACCTTTTACAGAGGAAATACAGATCACGGGCGCCGTCTCGGTCCACTTGTACGCAGCAACTTCCGGCGAAGACACCGACTTCACCGCAAAGCTCGTCGTCGTGCGCCCCGATGGCTACGCTCGAATCGTCGAGGACGGGATCGTACGAGTCAGTGCCCAGTTGGAAGCGAGTTCCGCGCCGAACATCTCTTTCGAGGTGACCATCGACTTAGGGCACACGGCAATTTCAATCCCAGAGGGGCATCGTCTGCGCCTCGAAATCTCAAGCAGCAATTTCCCCAAGTACGATCGAAATCCGAACAACGGCCAAGATCCATTCCTGGCCACAGAGTTCACAACCGCTCGCCAGACGGTGTTTCACTCAGCTGAGCGGTCGTCCTATCTGACCCTGCCCGTACGACGCGAGCTACTGGTCAATACCGAGGCCGGACAACAGCCACTCAGCCTCCCGCTTGAAACGGTCAATGAATCCACCATTGCGGTAGGAGGCAATGATGCAGCGATACTTTTAGCCGCTGGTCGTGAGTATCTCGCAACTGGCAAAGTTGACCTCGCGATCGCCTCTCTCAGCCGCGCTGTCGATCTGCTGCCGCGCGGATCAATCGAACACATGTGGCTAGGCCGGGCCTACAGAGACAAGCTTCAATCTGCGGGCATGCTCCAAAAGCTCGGTCTCTCAAAGAAAGCTCGTTCGCACTTCGCCAAGGCGGTCGAGTACGACCCGGACAACATCGACGCCCGTACAAACTTGGCACTGTTCTACTTCAATGCGCCGTCGGTGGCTGGCGGCAGCTTCGAGAGGGGGCAAAAACAGGTCCAAGAGATCGGCACACGAGATCCCATCGCGGCGCATCGCCTTATGGCCACAGTCTATACCGACAAGAAGCAACCGGACAAGGCGATTGAGGAGTACCACGCCATCATCGCGCTCGATGCAAAAGATGAAAGCGCATATCTCATGATCGGCCTTTTGCATCGGAACGAGCGAGAGTGGGAACAAGCATTTGCCTGGTTTGAAAAAGACATTGAAATGACGGACAGCGATCTGTCGCGATACTCAATCGGTCGTACCGCCGTTTTGTCGGGCGAGCAATTGGATCGTGGTAAGCAGGCGCTAGAGGAATATATTGCGAGGAAGCCCGCTGGAAGCCGGTTGCCCTCATTGGCCGCCGCGCACTGGCGGCTGGGCATGCTGCATGAACTTACAGGGCGCACCGACCTCGCACGCCAGCACTACGAAACCGCACTCCAACTAGAGCCTGGAATGGAACAAGCGCGCGAATCGCTCAAGGGACTTGAGGACAACGTACCAACGAAAGCGGGCGAGCGCAGAAGGTAGCGAGAAGAACAGCAGGCCGCTCACTCTCGCTGTTGCACACAGACTCCAATCGGTTGTCGCCGCGTTCGGAATCCTACTTCTACTCCAATCACCACCATCGACGCGGACCAGGAGTTTGTGTGCTAATGACGTCGTACCGTCCAAATACTAAGGGCAAGCTTCAAGCGGCTCGCCTGTGGTGTTGACGCAGCATCCCGCCGAGCCTCGCTCTACGCTGAACAATCGGCTCGCCGAGAAAACCTTCGCTCGATCGGACTGGACGTTGGTCTCCGAGCCCGTGATGCGACCGTTCCTCGTGATTGTGTGCCACATATTCATCAATCGCGGCCCGTGCGTCAATGCCCCCCGAAGGACTCGAACCTTTAACCCGCTGATTATAAGAGTCAGGAAGTCGCAATTTGATAAGTAGCTTCTGTGCAATGACTTAGATGTAGCCCAAAAACCAAACCTGCCCCAGCATTGCCCCATATTCATCAACTTCCGAGCAGGCAGTTTACGAAAATCACTTGTTTTATAGGGTTTTTGTGATCCAGCCATACCCCTGTCAAAAACGTCCAAAAAGCAGGCCCGCTCACGAACGTGCATAAACCCGCCGCCAATCGGTGACATTGGCGCAAACTCAGCCTGTTGGTCGGTGAAACGCCTCTGTTTCATCGCGACGGGATGTTGAACAAAGGGCGAATAGCCTCAAGTTCTCTCAATCTACAAGGGAGGCCGCAATCTGGGTCTAGGCGCAATCGGGCTATAGGTCTTGACATATGCTAAAAATGGCATATGTTGACAGTATGGTTCGCACGGCAACGACTTTGGATGTCTTCAACGCTATCGGTGATCGACGCCGGCGGGACATCCTCGACTGCCTTGCTCGGGCGCCGAGTGAGCGGGCGGTGGGTGAGTTGGTCTCCGAAGTCGGGCTCGACCAGCCGACGACATCGAAGCACCTGCGAGTGCTCAGGGAGGTGGGCCTCGTGAATGTGCGACGCGCTGGTCGGCATCGGCTTTACAGCCTCAACGCCCACGCCATCAAGGCGGTCCATGATTGGACCAGGACTTTCGAACGGTTCTGGCAACACCAACTCACGAAGATCAAGGAGCACGCCGAAACGGCGCACCGCGCGGACCAACAAGACACAGATCCCACGAAGAAAGGAACCTAAACATGGCCTCAAACGACACGATGGTGATTGGACAGAAGCTCGTCGAGCTCTGCGGCGCCGGCAAAGGGATGGACGCGATCGATCAACTCTACAGTAAAGACATTGTCTCCGTCGAGGCCTCCGCCGACGGCCCGATGGATCAGACAATGAACGGTGTCGACGCCGTCAGGGGTAAGAACCAATGGTGGTATGAGAACCACGAAGTCCACTCGGGCCAGATTGACGGGCCCTACCCGCATGATGATCGGTTCATCACCTTTATGAAGTACGACATCACGCCCAAGGCCGGCCCTATGGCGGGCAACCGCTTCACCATGCAGGAGATGGGCCTGTACACGGTTGCGAAGGGCAAGATCATCAAGGAAGAGTTTTTCTATCACATGGGCTAGTTCGGAATACAGAACAGGAGCATCAAGTCATGGTTAGCGTTGCTCAGTCTCTCGCCGAGGCCGCTCTCGACATCGAACGTGAGATCGAGATCAAGGCCCCGATCGAAAAAGCATTTCAGGCCCTCCTTGACACCATGGGCCCCAAGAACGAGACGCCCGACGGCGTCTCGATGCAGATGGTAATTGAACCCTATCCCGGCGGGCGGTGGTATCGCGACCTCGGCAACAACTCGGGCCACTTGTGGGGTCATGTGCAGGTCATCAAGCCGCCGACGCTCATCGAGATCACCGGTTCGATGTTCATGTCCTATGCCGCGATCTCACACATCCAGTACAAACTCACGGAGGACAGTCCATCACGCACTCGGCTCGCCCTTCACCATACCGCTGTCGGCTTGATCAATCCCGAGCACCGCGAGGGAGTCAAGACGGGCTGGAACTTCATGCTTGAACGCATGCGCGCCAATGCTGAAGGGTGATCGCACATGAACGCGATCGAAGTCATCCGCGGCTCGCTGGAAACTTCAAAGGGCTTTGCCGAGGCTCTGTTCCGCGATATGGAGAGCGACCCATTCTCGCGCGCGTCGCAGGGCGAGGGGCACCACGCCTATTGGCTGCTCGGGCACGTTATCTACGGCGAGGCGCAGGGGCTCGATCGGTACCTGCTCAACAGAAGGAATCGGTACGAGAAATGGGCTTCTCTCTTCGGTCCAGGATCAACCCCTAGCACTGACGCTGTTGGCGGTCTGTCTTATGACGAACTTCTCGAAGAGCTAGACATCGTTCGAGCTGCAACGCTCAAGCATGTCGCGACGCTTACGGATAGCGATCTCGATAGGCCCTGTCACCCGGTCGAAGGTGGCCCGTCCTTCGAGACAGTGGGCGATTGCCTGATCGGCATCGCCATTCACATGGGAATCCACGCCGGGCAGCTCGCAGATACGCGGCGCGCCGCAGGATGCACGCCAGTGTTCTTCTGAGCATGGCGTGCATTTGATGGTAAGGAGGTGATAGACAGACGAAGTTCGCGGGTCTTACGCGCGTATTGCGTGGCCCAGATTGTGTACGGGACCGCGATGTGGTCGACGTTGTGGTACTATTTTTCCCTGTGGCTGTCCTGATCATCACCATCGCCTTCGCGCTGGGACTCTCCGCGCGACTGGCCGGACTGCCGCCGCTCGTCGGGTTCCTTATGGCCGGGTTTGCTCTGCGCGCCATGGGCGTGCAGGCCGATCCCATTGTGCAGATGGCTGCCGACCTCGGCATCACCCTGCTGATGTTTACTATCGGCCTCAAGCTCAAGATCCAAACCCTCGCGCGACCGGTGGTCTGGGCCGGCACATCGCTGCACACCGTGCTGGTCACCGCCGGCGCCGTCATTACCCTGCTGGGACTGGGCGCCGTCGGCGTCGCATCGCTGGCTGACCTCGACGTGCGGACCGTCCTCCTTATCGCGTTCGCATTGAGCTTCTCTAGCACCGTCTTCGCCGTCAAGATCCTCGAGGAGAGCGGCGACCAGTCCGCCAACTTCGGCAAGGTCACCATCGGCGTCCTCATCATGCAGGACCTGTTCGCGGTGATTTTCCTGGCCCTGTCCGCCGGCGCGGTGCCGACCCCGCTCGCGATCGCCCTGCTGCTGCTGATCCCCGCGCGCCCGCTGCTCCATCGCATCGCCGCCGCGTCCGGTCACGGCGAGCTGCTGGTCGTCTGCGGCCTATTCCTGGCAGTCGTCGTCGGCTACGGCGCCTTCAACTTCACTGGCGTCAAGGGCGACCTCGGCGCGCTCGTAATCGGGGTCATTGTGGGCGGTCACCCCAAGTCAAAGGAGCTGACCCAAGCGCTGTTCGGATTCAAGGAGCTCCTGCTTGTTGGGTTCTTCGTAAACGTCGGCCTGTCGGGCTCGCTGACGTTCTCTGCGGCGGGAACGGCGGCGCTGCTCCTGATCGTGCTCCCGCTCAAGGTGGTCCTCTACTTCCTGATCTTCACACGGTTCGGGCTGCGGGCCCGTGGGTCAACATTGGCGAGTCTCTCCCTGGCGAACTTCAGCGAGTTCGGCCTCATTGTCACCGCCGTCGGTGTTAGTCTCGGCTGGCTGGAGCCGCACTGGCTCATCACATTCGCTCTCGCCCTGTCCGCCAGCCTGGTCATCGCGTCGCCGTTCTGTACACGCGGGTATCGGATCTACGAGCGCCTCGCTGACCGGCTGCGTCGCTTCGAACGACCGACGGCCAGCAACGCTGCGGCCGCACTCGATCTGCGCGACGTGGATGCGCTCATCTTCGGCATGGGACGCGTGGGCACCGGCGCCTACCAGTACCTCGCCGAGCACCTAGGGCCGCGCGTCGTCGGGCTCGATCACGACCTCGACCAGGTGCGACGTCACAATGAAGCTGGCCGCGCGGTCGTGCATGGCGACGGCATCGATCACGAACTCTGGGACGTGCTGCACCCCAAGCTTCACGCCCTCCCGCTGGTCGTCCTCGCCCTCCGCGATCACTCGTCGAACATGGACGTCATCCGCCTGCTGAACACGCACGACTACTGCGGCGTGATCGCTGCCGCCGGCACATTCGGAGACCAGGTCGCTGAACTGAAGGCAGCCGGAGCACGAGTCGTGCACAACTTCTATGCCGAGGCGGGTGCGGGACTCGCCGAACACGCACTCAGCGCCCTGCGTGACGATCTCGATGTTCAGCCCACGCCTGCAGCGTGACGACCGGCCTCGCCCCTCGCCGCTGGTACGGGTTCGAAACCGTTCCATTTTGAATGCTTTGTCATGCTTTCGCAGGGCCGTGACTATTTGCCTGTTCGACGCAACACGGCGGTATCGCCACGTCCATGCTACTACTTCACCTGTGCGAAACAGCCGTCAGTTCGAGAAGAATGAGACGTCATTCACTCTACATTCACACCAGTCGGTTGTTATGGCGTCTTTAGATTCTCGAGCAGTCGCGAATCAAGCTTCTTCGCCTTCACTTTCCGCTTGCGGAGTTGCTTGTCGGGAACAAAGCTCCGCATTTCGTCGATCTTGCCGTAGCAGAGGAGTTTGTCCCCTGCGACTAGTTCCCGCGTGCCCTTTGGGTTTGAGATCACGGATGTTCCGCGATGAAGATTGAGCACCGCAATGTCGCGATCGCGTAGGCCCGACTCTTCGATGGTCTTCCCGACAAAGTGGGATCCTTCAGGGATCATGAGGTCGGCCACGCCATACCCCTTGGTGACGGTGAGCCGCTGCCGAAGATCGATTTCTGGAAAGTTCACTTGATTGGCGATGTGCTCAACGATCGCTCCCGCGATGTCGAGTTTGGTCGCCCCCTCGATGCCTTCGAGCCCCGGAGACGAGTTTACCTCCATGACTTGCGGGCCATCTGCTCCCTCCAGCATGTCCACGCCGGCGATCCTGAGGCCCATGATCTGAGCGGCACGCACCGCGGTCTGCTCGTAGATCGGTTCGAGTTCGACCCGCTCGGCTAGGCCGCCGCGGTGGACGTTGCTCCTGAACTCGTCACCCTGCGCGACTCGGCGCATCGCGGCGACGACCGTGTCGCCCACGACAAGTGCTCGAATGTCCTTCCCCTTGCTCTCCTTCACAAACCTCTGGAGAAGCACGTTCTGCTTGGCACTCTGGAGCGTCTCGATGATTGCCTCTGCAACTTTCGTTGATTCGGCCAAGATGACACCGATGCCTTGCGTCCCTTCCAGGATCTTGATGACGATCGGCGCTCCTCCCAATCGCTCAATCGCGGGAAGCACGTCCGCACGGTCACGAACGAAAGCAGTGTGTGGAATACCGATGTCATGCCGGCTCAGGATCTGCATTGAGCGCAGCTTGTCCCGCGAATTCGTAATGCCGTTCGCCGTATTCGGCGTGTAGACGTCCATCTGCTCGAACTGGCGGACGACGGCGGTTCCGAAGTAGGTGATCGAGGCGCCGATCCGCGGGAGGACGGCGTCGTATTCTGTGAGGATCTTGGACCTGAAGTAGAGGTCTGGTTCGGTCTTCTCGAGGTCGATCGTGAACCGGAGTGTATTGAGCACCTTTACAGTATGACCTCGCTCCTCCGCAGCCTGCCGGAGACGCCGCGTGCTGTATGCTTTCGGCGCGGTCGAGAGAATTCCTAGTTTCATGGTGTTCGCTCCTTCGCGGATTTCCGCGTCAATACATACTTCTTATGAGGGATCTACGACGAATTGATCAGCGAGCGCATACCCTTCTCGAAAGTGAGCGCCACCGACGACGGTCCGAGCCTGCCGCCGGAATTCGACGAGCGACGATGCGTGCGGCGAGAACAGATCGCGCTCGGAGAACACGATCGCCGGCATGCAGGGCGAAGATACGTTATGCGGATCGGCGGGCGCGTGTCGGCCGGATCGGGACGGTGGTGCTGAGTTACGATAAGGCGGGCCACATGCACCGGCGGAGAGTCGCGATCACTACGGGAAGATCCCCCGCGACTCGTACGCCGCGATGATCTTGTCGATCGCGCTGATGAACGCCGCAGCACGGAGGTCGGGGCGGCCCCCGTGCCGTTTCTGGATCTCGCGCAGGCCCTGGAACGCCACCACCATCGTCTCCTCTAGCCCGGAGTAAACGAGATCTCGCTCGTCGGCGCCCTTGGCTAACACCTCCAGCATGTGCGACGGGAAAGCCCGTTCGGTGGCGCCCTCCACAGCGGTGAGCACGCGGCGAAAGGCATGCTCGTCGAACCGCTTCTCCAGCCGGCCGAAGCGCACATGCGAGAGGTTCTTCAGCCATTCGAAGTACGACACCGTTACGCCGCCGGCGTTGAGGTAGGTGTCGGGGATGATCAAGGTGCCTCGATCTTGCAGCAGTTCGCTGGCCTGCGACGTCACAGGGCCGTTAGCGGCTTCGGCGATGATGCGGGCCTTCACGCGATCCTGGTTCGCCTTTGTGATGACGTTCTCGAGCGCTGCAGGTACGAGGATGTCGCAATCTAGCTCTAGTGCGCCCTCGGTCGTCGGCAGAGCTTGGGCCCCCGGGAAGCCGAGGATCGATCCGGTCTCCGCGCGGTGCGCGACGAGCTCGTCGATCGCCAGCCCGCCCTCGTCGAAGATCCCCCCGTCGTGCTCCGCGACCGCGATGATCTTCGCCCCCCCCTCGTTCGCCAGGAATCGGGCGGCGTGCGAGCCGACATTGCCCAAGCCCTGGACCACGACGCGCTTGCCGCCGACGCCGGGCTCCAGGCCGAGCGCCTGCATCTCCTCCGCGATCTCGCACGCCTCGCGGATGCCGTAGTAAACGCCGAGTCCGGTTGCCTCCTCGCGCCCGCGGATGCCGCCGAGGGGCACCGGTTTGCCGGTGACGCACGCGATGGCGTTCAACTCGTCGTGGTGAATCTGCTGGTAGGTATCGACGATCCACGCCATCTCGCGAGCCCCGGTGCCGAAGTCGGGCGCGGGCACATCGATGCCGGGTCCGATGAACCCCTTCTTCGCCAGCTCGAAAGTGAAGCGGCGCGTGATGCGCTCGAGCTCTCCGTCGGAGTACGCCGTGCGGTCGATTCGGATGCCGCCCTTCGCCCCGCCGAACGGCACATCGACCACTGCGCACTTGTAGGTCATGAGCGCGGCAAGCGCCTCGACTTCGTCGGCGTTGACCCCCATGCTGTACCGGATACCGCCCTTGGTCGGCAGCTTGTGGTGGCTGTGCTCGGCCCGCCAGGCGTTGATCACCTCGAACGAACCGTCGTCCCGACGCAGCGGGAAGGCGACCTGGTAAATGCAGTTGCACTTCTTGATCTGCTCGAGGAGCGTCGGCGGATGCTTCGTGAAGATCGCTGCGCGGTCGAAGTTGCGATTCACCTGCTCGAAGAAGCTGATTTGGTCGTTCATCGGGCGGGTTCCTGGCGATGGTTCGCGTGATCCGCCAGTCTATCAGAATACGTCATCGATGGCCGTGAGCCGGCGCCCCGGCCTGGCCGGACCCGTTATGATTTGCTCGGGACGTCTCCAACATGAAATCACTCTCGACCCTCTTCTTCTTATATGTGCGCAACCGCACGAGCCGCCGGAATCTGATGCTGCTGGTGCGGTTCTTCACGGTGCTGCTGGCGATGGTGGCCGCATACAGCGTGGTATTCCACTTCCTCATGGCCCGGGAGGGGCAGGAGTACAGTTGGGTCACCGGCGTCTACTGGACGCTGACGGTCATGTCGACGCTGGGTTTCGGAGACATTACGTTCCACACCGATGCCGGCCGTCTCTTCTCGCTGCTCGTCTTGCTATCCGGCGTGGTGTTCCTACTCGTCCTGCTTCCCTTCACATTCATCGAGTTCTTCTACGAGCCGTGGATGAAGGCGCAGGCGGCCGCCCGCGTGCCGACCGAGGCGCCGCCCAACATGAGCGGGCACGTCGTGCTCACGCGGTACGGACCGATCGCCGCCGCGCTCATCGAGAAGCTGAACCAGTACAACTATCCTTACGTCGTGGTCCTTTCCGACTTCGACAAGGCGCTGAGTGTGCACGATGAGGGTATCAACGTGATGCTGGGCCACATCGACGATCCGGATACCTACTGGTTGAGGTTACGAGAACTGGTCCACCTGAAGGGTTAGCCTGGTCCAACTGGAAAGGACCAGATGATGAAAGGCAAGCGTCATACGACGGAGCAGAAGATCCGGATTCTTCGTGAGGCGGAGCTGAGTGACACGACGATTTTGGATGTCTGTCGATCGCACCAGATCAGCGAGCAGACGTTCCACCGCTGGAAGCGTGAGTTCGGGATGCTGGAGGTCGATCAGGCCAAGCAGCTGAAAGAGCTCAAGCGTGAGAACGGACGGCTGAAGCGGATGCTGGCGGACGAGATGCTTGGGAAGGAGCTGCTGAAGGAGGCGTTGGAAAAAAAGTTGTGAGCCCCGGCCACAAGCGGCAGATCGTTCAATCGTTGGTGGATCTGGGGCGTTGCACGATCCGTTCGGCGTGCCGTCACTTTGGCTTGCATCGCAGCACGTTCCGGTACCAAGCGAAGCAGCCCGACGCCTGGCTGGCGAAGCTGAAGACGGCGTTGCGTCGGATGTCTCGCGCTCATCCGGAGCTTGGGTACGCGAAGATCACTCGGATGTTGAAGAAAGAGGGCTGGCGTGTGGGTTGTCGGCTTGTCCAGCGTCTTCGTCGCGAGCTCGGGCTGGCGGTCCCTGCGAAGAAACCCAGACGCCGTCGTCAAGGTCCCAGCACGGGCCTGCCGACGAAGGCGACGCATCGCGGTCACGTGTGGACGTGGGACTTTGTTCACGACACGACGGTTCGTGGCGGCAAGCTTCGGATGCTCAATATTATCGACGAGCACACGCGCGAGTGCTTATGCGTCTACGTCGCTCGGCGGATCAACGCCAACAAAGTAAGACAGGTCTTGTCGGATCTGGTCGATGTGCACGGAGCCCCCGAATACATCCGCAGTGACAACGGCAGTGAGTTCATCGAGACCAAGCTGCGTGCGTGGCTGGCGGCGAACAAGATCAAGACGATCTATATCGATCCAGGGAGCCCTTGGCAGAATGGATACATCGAGAGCTTCAACGCGCGGTTGCGTGCCGAGTGTTTGAATCGTGAACAGTTGTGGACGCTGACCGAGGCGCGTGTGGTGCTGGAAGACTGGCGTTGGAAGTACAACCATGTGCGTCCGCACCGATCACTGGGTTACATCACGCCGTTGGAGTTCGCCCAGCAAGAGGGTGAACAGGCGGTCTCAGCCCCAGGCTGGGACTCCAGTCGGCCTGCGGCCTCCTTGCGACCCAGCCTGGGGTTGCTCTACCATCTTGAAGGACTCATTCACCCCGCCAGGCTAACGCAGGCAATGGGCCAGTTCGGGTAACTCGACCAACCACAACCGGACCTGCCCGGAATAGCCATCTGAAGAACGCAACAAGCGTCAGAAGAAAGATGACAAACCTCGTAGATCGTTCGAGTTTTTGCAGTGCCTCATCAAGGTCTTCGAAAATCTTGGCTCTGAATACAGCGAGCGCCTCCTGTGACTTTGCAAGCATCCAGACAAATGCGAGCGTAAAAACACCCGCAACTAGAATTGTGAAGGCGCAGCTCACGGATACATGCTAGGCCGTGTTTGATGGATCGAGAATGCGTGAACATCGTTGAATCATGGCGAGTTTGACGAATGCCAGGTAATGGGTGGCGAGTTTGTCATACCTGGTGGCGAGACGGCGGCAGTTCTTGAGCCATCCGATGCATCGCT
>JAJDDD010000016.1 GCA_029260495.1 Phycisphaerales bacterium
GCCGCCAACGTGGGGGTATTCGATGTCGACGCCGGGAATGCCCATGCCGACCCAGAGGTCCATGTGGTTGAGGGCGGAGCATTCTGTGCGGATGAGGGCCTGGCCCGGCGCTGGGGAGCTGGGTTCGGGCCAATCATCGCACGTTTCGATCTGCGGCGCGACGGGGCCTTTCGGCGACTGCTTGGTGATGATGATTGCTCGCATAGCGGGCGTAGCCTAGCGAACTCGAGTGAGCTTGGATGGGCGCAGAAAAAACCCCCGCGTAATGCAGGGGTTGGATGGTTCGAGAGTTGGGTGTTTCGCGCTGATCAGTGAGAAACGCGGATGTTTTCGATCTCCATCACCTTCATCTCGCCGGCGCCCATGTCCATATACATGGTGTAGGAGGACTTGTCGTTGTTGACGGGCGAGACGACGGTCCTGACCGGCAACGGGCCATCCGGCGTTGGGACGCTTCCGGTCTGAACGATGTTGCCCGAATCATCCATCTGGCCGCGCGTCAGCATGATGCCCGTGCCCATGGTGTCGATCCAGGTGGAGAAATATTCCTTGGTTGTATTGTCATAGCCGGTGAGGCCGAAACCTTCGAAGGGCACGCCCCGGAACTCGCTGACCACATGGTCGAGAATATAACGGCCGTCAAGAATCCATTTGCTGGAGATTGTTCCTTTGGTGATCTCCGGGCCTTCGCCCATACCGTAGTGCGTGATAGTCTGGGCCCACTCCCCAATGTGATTGTCGAGTTTTTTATGATGCGGCCCGGGCTGTGCGAGCTTCATGTACATTTCCATCATCTCGTCCATGTTCATTTCGTCGTGCCCTTCGTGCTGAGCGACGAGAGAGCCGGCGGTAAATGCGACGCCGGCGGTGGCGAGCAAGGCGATGATGGTGGTGCGAATTTTCATGATGTGATGCTCCGTGTTGTTTGTTTTGCTTGGTAAAGAAACACAAGAAACGCCGGCCTCAACCATTGAGACCGGCGTGGATATTTTCCTGGCGCGTTCAGGCTGAACGCTTGGCGCGATCAGTTTGATCGGGTGTAGACGATCTCCATGTCCTTGAACTCCTGGCCATCCGGGCCTTTGCTGAGGGACTTGGAGAATATTTTGTTGTGGTTTGACATATCCATGATCCACTTCGATTCTTTGGCTTCCCCAGAGATGGGATCGATGTGCTCCATATGCGAGATGAACTTGCTGGTGGCGTCATTCCACTCACCACGAGACGTCGTGATGGCGGTGCCGAAGTTGTCGACCCATGCAGCTGTGTACGTCTTGCGCAGGTTGTCGTAGCCGAGAATTTCCATGCCCTTGAAGTCCTGACCAGGCACGAAGGCGGCGCCATCAATATGACTGAGCAGGAATCGGCCGTCCATGATCCACTTGTACGTCGCGGTGGCGTCCGAAGTTTCCGGTGTCGCGCCCGGATAGGCCCACATGGTGACCTTGAGATCCCACTTGCCCACCAACTGATTGAGCTTCTTGTGATGCTCGCCAGGCTGGCCGGCCTTCATGTAGGCCTCCTCCATCATTTTCTGCTCGTCCATATCATTGCCGTCATGCTGGGCGATGAGCGTGCCCGCGCCGACGCCAAGTGTTGCGATCAGACAGCCGCCGAGAATTTGCGTACGAATTTTCATTGTGATTTGCTCCCAGGAGTGTGACTTTTGTGAATGCCACTTGTGAGAGGCGCCGCTCATCTTGCATCGAGGAACGCCCTCGGCGCGCCGCGACACCCCACTTCCCCAACTGAAGCTACCATTATAAGACCCGATCGGTTTCCTAACAAGTAAATTTGCCGATAAGAAAATCAGCCGGTCAGCAAATCGAGAAGCTCGCCGATGCCTTCACCGCGGGTGGCGACGGTTTCGAGGACGGGTCGCTTGCCCGCGATATCGCGTAAATCGCGCATGAGCTCGTTTTCCCCGGGATGGTCGGCCTTATTGCAGACAAAAATATCGGCAATTTCAAGGATGCCCGCCTTGTCCATCTGCACCGCGTCCCCCATGCCGGGCGTCAGCACGACAACGGTGCGATCGACATGATCGCGCACCTTGGTTTCGTTTTGGCCGGCGCCGACAGTCTCGACGAAGAGTGTGTCATACCCGGCGCCATCGTCGGGTTCGCATCCGCCGACGAGCGTGACGATGCCATTGAGAGCGTGATAATCCTCGCCGGAGATGGCGAGCGAGCGATAGAAGACGGCTTCTCCAAGTGTGTTGAAGTCAACCCGCAGGCGATCCCCCAGAAGCGCGCCGCCGGTGAGCGGGCTCTTCGGATCAAACGCAATGACAGCGATGCGAGCATTGCTGTCAGCGTCTTTGGTTCGGCGAGTGTGCTCAGCGGCGAGTTGAGCGACCAGGGTAGATTTGCCGGCGCCGGGCGAGCCCGTGATGCCGATGACGCGTTCCGGTCTTTGATGTTTGGCGTCTTTGCGAACCGGTCTGTCTTCGTGCAATAGTGAAATGTCACGAGCCAGCTGAGCGACCGGATGGGGTTTGTCGGCGACGAGCTGCGCGTAAGGCCTGGTTTCAGAGCGGACTGCTTCAACGATGTCGAGCAAGCTGACGCCAGTCGTGAAGGTACGACGGACACCAAGCTCTATGAGCTTGGGAATGTCTTCCTGCGGGAGGATGCCGCCCATATGCACGGGCATGTCCGGCCTGCCGATCTTTATGAGCGATTCCAGCAGCCGCGGGCCGAGCACCATATGCGAGTTGCTCATCATCGAGGCAGCGATGACATCGACATCCTCATCGCGTGCGCTGACTGCGAGGGACTTGGGCGTTTGCCAGAGTCCGGAATAGATGACATGGGCGCCGGAGTCGCGCAGGGTTCGCGCGATGATCTTGGCGCCTCGATCGTGTCCATCAAGGCCCATCTTTCCAAGCAGGACGCGCGGGCGGTGGTCAAGGTCGCCGCAGCGATCCATTTTCTCGAACTCGGTGGTGGGTATGTGGATGGCGGTGGTCATCGCTGGACGGAATCCGATGGTTGAAGTTGATGGGACTGTGGCGACTTCAGACATGATAACGCAGCAGGGGCGTGCGCACGATAGGCTGACGATCGTGGCGATCTGGGCAACTCCAGGATTGTGTGCCTTCTCTCATCTGCTGGCGGCGGCGCCGGTCGTGCGCGCCAAGCCATTTCGCCCTTTCACGATGGATCATGCGATCGCTCTCTTCGCATTTGGCGGAGCGATGGTCGTCTTTATCATGCTCGGGCGCGCGTGGCGCGGTGACAGGAGGGCGTGGCTGGGTGGATTGACGCGAGAGTTCAGCCTGCGGGTGGCGTGGTGCATTGGGATTGTGATTTTTCAGATGTTCTCGGTGATGTGGTGGCTCAAGCCGGCGCACTTCAATGTTATTGAGAGTCTGCCGCTGCACATTTGCGATGTGATTGTCTTCCTCGCGCCGGTGGCGCTGCTGACCGAGCGGCGGTGGGCGCGGGCGATGGTGTACTTCATGGGGCTTGGGCTGTCAGCGCACGGCTTTATTACGCCGGTGGTTGAGGAGGGGCCGGCGGACATGCGGTATTGGCTCTTCTGGGTGAGTCATGCGCAGATCGTTGGGTCGGCGCTATATGACGTGGTTGTGCGCGGTTTCAGGCCAGGTGTGCGCGATTTTGTGACAGTTGCAGTTGTGGGCGTGGCGTATGTGGTGGTGATTACACCTTTGAATTTGGCGCTCGATACGACGTACGGATACGTTGGACGGACGCTTCCCGGGGCGCCAACGCTGATTGATTACCTCGGCCCGTGGCCCTGGCGCGTGTTGGTGATGATCGCGATGGGGAATGTGCTTTTCGTCGGGATGTGGCTTGCCTGGCCGTCGGCGCGGCGGGAGTTGCGCGATCGGTGGACTGCGAGAGCGAGTGCCGACCCTGAGCCTTGAGAGTGCGGTTTCGTTGTTTGCGCGATGTGGCGACGGGCTCGGCAGATTGTTAACATTGGTGCACATGCCCGACTTTTCCCCTGAGAAACAGACGCCCGGCGAAAAGCTCTGTGTTATTTGCGGCAAAAACTGCGCCGGGCAGCCGCGCGCGAAGAATAAGCACGGCGCCTATGCGCACGAAACGTGCCTGCAGGAGCAGAGGGAGCGCAAGCGTCTCGCTGAAGAGCTTGATGAGACTCCCCCAATGGGAGAGCCGGCGATCTCTGCGCCGCCGCTTTCAGCCCGGGTGAGCGCTGATGAATCGAACGTGCGGGCGGATCTGATCGACTTTGACGATGTGGGCGGCGAGACTGAGTTCTCGAGCACACCCTGTCCGCAGTGCAGCGCAATGATGGATGCGGGAGCGGTGCTTTGTCTGGCGTGCGGGTTCAACACCGCGAGCGGCATAGCGGTTGGAACACAGATTTCCAAGGCGCGTGCGAGCCAGATTAAGATTCAGAAGGCGGACAAGAGCATCCGGGTGGACGGCGTCATTGTGTTTGCAATCGCGTCGTTGCTGGTGTTTGTGATTTTGGCGCATCTGGGGCGGACAAGTCTGGGGATGTTCGGCGCGTTCATTTCGCTTGCGGGGCTGTATTCTTTCGCAGCGTTGCTCGTCGGAATTGTGGTGGCCTTCCGCTGTGGGGATACAGGGTGGGGGATCACAGGAGTTCTCTCGTTATTCCTGCCCTTCGTGAGCATCGCATTTTCCATCTACGCGTTGTTTATTTCAGAAAGCAGGTTGGTGCGATGGATGTACATCATCGTTCTTCTGATGATTCCGCTTGCGATCTACGCGTTTTTGCCGAATCTGGAACTCCTGGAGGAGTTTCTTCTTGAGGGCGAGTTTGAGAACGCTTCGCCTTGAACCTACCTCGGCTCGCAGGATGTTCGGCAAGGTGCTCGCCGCCCTCACGATTGGGCTTTACACCCCGAACGATGACACAGAGAAGCATGTGCCGGGCTGGATCACGCTGACGATTCTGCTTTTGATTCTCGCCGTCGTCGCTGTGATCGTGATCGTGGCGATTATGGAGTAGACGACGCTACCAATGATTTTTCGTCGGCCGGCTCGTTGACAGTGTTCCTGGGCGCCGGGCTGCGCACGCAGAACTCGTAGCCGATCCAGATGAGGATGATGCCGAAGAGTTCGCCGACATAGAGCGCCTCGGTATAGCCGCTCTTCGCCATCGAGCCCCCAATCCCTGGCAGGATGGCCCCAAAGGCGATGAGGGCGGTGCCGACGGCTCGTCTGTAATTCGCACCGGAGGCGAAGAAACCGGCGCTGGAATAGATGGCGCCTCCAATGAGAAAGAGGGCGGCGTACAGATTGATGACTGGTGTGAGCCAGCGGATCCATGTCCATTCGATCGCGTGGCCGGTCGGGCGATATGGCCCGACGTGGGCGGGATCGATCGGCGCCAGCAGCACAGCAATAGATGCCACGATGACGACCGTGAGCGAAACGGCGGTCAGAGCATGGGCGAGGGGTCGCCTGGCGAGCAGGTAGAGGCTCCCCGTTGCGAGGGGGTAGGCGCCGAGGATCGCGCCGGCCCAATACCAAAGCCTCGTCAGGGTTTCGGTGTTTCCGTGGAGTGTGATGGTTGATTCGATCGCCGTACCAAGCCCGTAGAAGAAGACGCCGACCGCCCACCAGAGGAGGTGGGGCGGGAAGCGGCGTTTGGTCGCCCGGCGGAGCAAGGCGGCGAGAAAGGCTGCGGAGATCACCGTCGAGGCGATCGGGAGGTAATGGACGAGGTCCGGACCTGGTTCAAGAGTCGCTGTGAGCATGGTGATTGAGTCGAACTTTCGGCAGCAGCGAAGTATTCGTTGGAGAGTTCAAAGTCGTGGTGGCGGTGGTGTGAAAGCTGGTGGCGCGTCGCCCAGCCGGGGATTGTCGGCTGCGTGGGCCATTTGGACCCCGTGCTGGCCATCTGGGTCTGCAAGAGGCAAGGGGGTGGGTCGCCGGAGTTCTCCGGGATATTCGTCGCGGAGGCGATTGACATCGGATTGGCCCGACGGGCTGGTCCCGGGTATTATATTTTCGCTTTCATCGATGAAGTCCGCAGACGATCGCGATCTGGATCGTCGGTGGCAAGCCCGACGAAGATCAGCCCCGAGGGTCTTTTTCGGAATTAAACCTCGGGTCATATGGATACAGAATGATGAAGATCTATGTCGGCAACCTCCCTTTTAGCGCGACCGAGTCGGAAATCCGCGAGCACTTCAGCCAGTACGGCGAAGTGACAGACGTTTCACTTCCCACCGATCGCGAGACCGGCCGGCCCAGAGGGTTTGGTTTTGTTGAGATGAGCGATGATGATGCTGGTAAGGAAGCGATTCGTGAATCTGATGGTAAAGAGTTTAGCGGTCGCCAGCTCCGGGTGAATGAAGCCCGTCCGCGCGAAGAGCGTCCTCGCTCTCGCGGCGGCTGGTAATATTTCTGCTATTGGCGCGCCGGTAAACGGCGCGCTTTTTTTTGCCCAACACGAATAACTGACATAAAGGACCGGATTGATGAGCAAGGACGGCTTGGCGTCGCTCCCGGGTTGCACCGGCGGCGAGACAGTTTCTCTGACACCGAATCATTCCGGTTCTGCGCAAGAGGTCATGTGCCCGGTCGCCGTTCCTGAGGCGGCCGGTGATTTCACTTCCGCGCCTGTTTCAGCGTCTATGCAACATGCGGACGATCAGGAGCCCATGTCCACGTTGCCGCGCATTATCACACTGATCGTGGTTGTGACGCCGCTTGTGGGCCTTCTTGCCGCGATGATTCTCACGTGGAACAACGGATTTGACTGGGTTCAACTCGGGCTTCTGACGGGCATGTATATCGCGACAGGGCTCGGCGTGACGATTGGGTATCACCGGTTCTTTACGCATCGCTCCTTTGATACGAGCCGTGTCATGCAGGGAATTCTCGCAATTCTCGGGTCAATGTCCGTTGAGGGCCCGGTGATCCGCTGGACAGCGTTCCACCGTCGGCATCATCAGCACAGCGACTGCGATGAAGATCCACATACTCCACACCTGCATGGATCGGGTTTTCTCAATATGACGCGAGGGTTCTTCCGTGCGCATGTGGGTTGGATGTTCGAGCCCACGTCGAAAAAAATGATGAGCTATGTGCCTGATCTGCGCAAGGACAAGTTCATCAGGACGATGAGCATGCTTTTTCCGCTTTGGGTGTTGTTGGGGCTTTTGATCCCCGCTGTTCTTGGCGGCGTGCTGACGCTTTCATGGTCGGGCGCGATGCTCGGCTTCCTGTGGGGCGGACTGGTGCGCATTCTCCTGGTGCATCATGTGACGTGGAGCATTAACTCCGTGTGCCACATCTGGGGGACGAGGCCGTTCCGGAGCCATGATCTCAGCCGCAACAATGCGATTTTCGGCGTCCTCGGTTTCGGCGAAGGCTGGCACAACAACCACCATGCATTCCCGACATCCGCCCGGCATGGACTGCGCTGGTGGGAGCTTGATACGAGCTACATCATCATCTGGCTGATGTCGCGCGTCGGGCTTGCCTGGAATGTCCGCGTGCCCGGCAGCGACCGGATCGCAGCGAAGAGACAGTATGAAAAAAAGTGATCATCTTCGCGTAACCGCTCTCTTCGAGCGACCGCTATCGGTGTATGCGAAGATCAATGACTGTCGGGAGATGGTCGCTGGCGCTGGTGTCTGTGCGCAAGAGGTTGAGATCACGTAGATCACGATCGGAGAGGGCGCCGCAATCGAGGATGAAGGCCGCCTGGGCTGAAGCCGTATGGTCTGAGTAGAGAAGGTAGTCGAGACGCCCGGGGGGGAAGTTGCTCTTGGGGTCGCGCCAGGTGTAGACAGCGCGATCGCCGGTGATCGTGGGTTGAGCGACGGTGAGGTTGCTTCCGTCAAGGTCGGCGCCGGTGCGGAGGAGTTCAAGCGGGAGTTGTGAGCCGACGAGATTGACATCCCCCGCGAGGACGAGGGCGGCGGGTTTGATGTCCCGAGCCTTGTGGCGAAGGGCGGTGTTGATCGCGAGAGATTCCGCGATGCGTTTCAGGTCTTCACTCGTGCCGACGGCGCCGCAACACTTGAGATGAAGGCTTCCAGCGAGGATGTCGCCCGAGGGGGTGTGGACGATGGCGCTGGCGAGACGAACATTGCGCCGCATCAGTTCTTCACCGTTGGCTTCGATCGTGGGTGAGAGCGGCGCCAGGCCGACATCTTCAAGCGGGTGGCGGGCCACGATGGCGACGCCCCGCGCGGTGGAGACGGCGGCATGCCAGGGGCCGAGCGCCGGGAGATGGTCATTGAACCATGTCGCAAGTTCATGCGCGGTGATCTTGGGGGCGTCAAAGTCGCGCAGATCCCATTCCTGAAGGAGGATGATGTCAGGCGCGAGGGCTGCAAAGATGCGCTCAAAGGGAGCCGGGTTGTTGAGCGGCGACGCCCAGAGCACGTTGCAGGACACAATGCGCACATCGGCGCGCGCATGCTTCTCAATGATCGCGGCGCGCGGGGGGTTGGGATGGCGCCGTCGGTCGGGGACGATATCGACGATAGTCGGGCCCCCGCCGGCGGTGTGTTCGTTTGAGGATGTGCGTGTGATGAGCGCGCGGGCGGGGCTGTCGGCGCCGGGGTTGGTGCGCGCGACGCGAACTTCGTGCTCAGCGGCTGCATTGGTGGGGAGGGGGAGGAGTCCGGCGCGGGCGGGTGTTTGGAGTTCTGTTTCGCCATCCGGGGAGATGCGCTCGACGCGGGCGCCGCTTCCGACGCCATTTGGTTTTTGGGGATCAGGCGGCGAGAAGTGGACGATGAGGTCGGCGCCGAAATTGGGGAGGCCGGGAGGATTGACGCCCGTGGCGGAGTCGCGATCTTCGTCAACCCAAATCGTGGTGGTGGCGAATCCGGCCTGGAGAGGTTGTTCGGCGCCGGGAACGCGGAAGTAGAAGTTGTCGTGATCAGCGCGAGCGATGATTCCTCCGGGCCATTCGCCGGGGGTGATCTGCCCGTCGAGCGTGATGGGGAAGGCGTCACGAAGGGAGAGTGAGAGAGGCTGTCTGCCGTAATGATCCCTCGGGCCGCAGCCGGCGAGGAAGGCGCCAACCAGGAAGATTGCGAGTAGGCCGGTCGGATTGTTGATTCTTAGGCGGCCAGGCCGATTTTTGAGTCCCATAGTCCGTGTGTTCATGGGATGAGGATACCGCGCGGGCCGGCGGGTATCTCGCCCAGCTTTCCTAGGGTGCAGATCGGTCAATTTACTGATGGGAGGCTGGGGCAACAGGGGATATCATGACCATCAGATGCTTTCTGCGACGAAAGCGAGAGAGAATGAGAGGGCTGTCATCAAGCCTGCATGAAATGACCGCTGGCGGGTCTGCGTTGGAATGACGCAGGCCAGGGCTATCGTGCGAGCGGGAGTCGGCAGGTGAGTGGGTCTGACATGGCGAGTGTCGGGCCGCAGCCACGAAATACAAGAAGGAGCGTACGCGTGTTGAGAGTGAGAATGATTAGTCAGGGTTTTGTCGGCGCGGCGTGTTTGCTTGCGTTGGCGGGGCAGGCGACGGCGCAGATTGAGGTTGAGATCCCGAACGGGCTGGCCTCGATCGAGATGGATCACCTATATCTGCGAACAGGGACATACCAGCTTGAGAACAACCAGGTCGAACTTGCTGCGTCGATCGAGACTGCGACAGCGGGCAAGCGGTTTGTGCTGCAGCTCGACGGACCCATGACCCCAGAGCGCCGCACGAAGCTCGAAGCGACGGGCGTGACCCTGGGCGCCTATCTGCCGACCAACGCATTTGTCGCGACACTCAACAATGCGGATCCGGCGCTGGCAGGGCAACTGGACTTTGTGCGCTGGCACGGCGAATACAACAAGACGTGGAAGCTGGCGCCTGAAATCGGAACACGCGCTCTGGCGACCAAAGAGCGCCAGGCGTTGGCTGCGGCGGGTGATCTACTACTCACTGTGATGCTCTTTGAAGATGCGGACCTCATTGAAGTCGTCGAGACGATCGAAGCGATTCGCGCGATCAATGGCGCTAATGTTCTGCATCGCGGGAAGGTTGGGTACGGCGAGGCGTTCACGGTAAGCATCCCCACGCAGAGCGTCGGGGCGCTGACGGAGCTGGACGCGATCCGGTTTGTCGAAGAGGCGCCGGAGATCACCTACCGCAACTCGACGGATCGGTGGATCGTCCAGAGCAGCACCGTGAACGCGACTCCGCTCTATGACAACGGGATTCACGGCGAGGGGCAGATTGTCGGCGTCATGGATGGGCGCGTTGATGCCAACCATTGCTCCTTCCTGGATGGCGGCCCGTTCGGCGCCGGCCATCGCAAGATTGTCGCCTACAACACGACGACAACGCCCGTCGACACGCACGGCACGCACGTCGCGGGGACGGCGGTGGGTGATAACGGCGCGAACGACAACACACGCGGCGTCGCCTATGGCGGAAAGCTCGTGTATGACACGGTGCCGGGCTTCTCCGGGACGGCGATGCAGACGAATCTGAACTTGCATGCGAGCCAGGGGGCCTTCGTGCATACGAACTCCTGGGGTGATGACGGGACGACGTCTTACAACAGTCTGCCGGTTGGAGTTGACACGTTTATGCGCAACAACGAGGACCACCTGGTGCTCTTTGCGGTGACGAACACAGGCACACTTAAGAATCCGGAGAACGCGAAGAATCTTCTCGCGGTGGGCGCGTCGCAGGACACGCCGAACCAGGGCAACTTCTGCTCCGGCGGGACAGGACCGACCTCGGACTCGCGGCGCAAGCCTGAGATTTTCGCTCCAGGGTGCAGCACGCAATCTTCACTCGCCGGCACCGCATGCTCGACGACGGGCCTGACGGGAACATCGATGGCGTGCCCCGCTGTCGCGGGGACGGCGCTCCTCGTTCGGCAGTATTACATTGATGGCTACTTCCCGAGCGGAGTTGCGACAGGGCCGGACGGTCTAACACCGACGGGCGCTCTGCTGAAGGCGACGCTCTTGAACTCAGCCGTCGATATGACCGGGATTGCTGGCTACCCAAGCAACGGCGAAGGGTGGGGGCGCGTGCAAGCGGACAACGCGCTCTTCTTCCCCGGTGATGCGCGCAAGCTTCAGATTGAAGATATGCGCAACGCGAGCGGCCTTTCAACAGGGCAGCAGTTTGAGCGCACGATTGATGTTATCAGTTCGTCAGAGCAGCTTCGCGTGACGATGGCTTTCACCGACGCGCCCGGCGCGAGCGGGGCGGCGCTTGCTGCGGTGAATGATCTTGATCTTGAGGTGGAGTCGCCGACCGGGCAGATTTTCCTTGGGAATGTCTTTAGCGGCGGTGTGAGCATCCTTGGCGGCGCGAAGGATGACCGCAACAATGTTGAGCAAGTGCATCTGAACAGCCCGTCGACGGGAACATGGACCATTCGTGTTCGTGGAGCTGCGGTCAACTCGGGAACGCAGGGCTTTGCCCTCGTGATGACGGGCGATGTGCAAGGCGGAATCCTGCCATTGAATATTTCAGCAGACACTCCGCCGGCGCTGGTTTCTCCAGAAACTTCAGTGATGTTCAACGTGACGATTGACCCGCGCGATGAAACGCTGGTGGGTGGCAGCGAGACGCTGCACTACCGCTTTGACGGCGGTGTGTTCCTGACGACGCCGCTCACGCCGCTGGGCGGGACGTTGTATGAAGCCTCGCTTCCTGGCGCCGAGTGTGTGGATATGCCTGAGTTCTTCGTTTCTGCTGACACGGTAGAAAGCGGAACGCGCACGGATCCGAACGGCGCTCCGGCGAACTTCTTTATCGCAAATGTCGGGGAGATTCAGGTCGCATTCTCCGATCCGGCAGAAGCTCCGATGGGCTGGACGCTTGGCGTTCCCGGCGACACCGCGACGACCGGCGTGTGGGAGCGTGTGAACCCCGTTGGCACAGATGCGCAGCCTGAGGATGACCATACGGTCGCCGGCACGGATTGTTTCGTGACCGGGCAGGGCTTGGTCGGCGGCGGACTTGGCGATAACGATGTCGATAGCGGAACCACAACGCTTGTTTCGCCCGTCGTAGATCTTTCCGCTGGTGGCGACGCGATGATCAGCTACTGGCGCTGGTTCTCCAACGGCACGGGCGCTGAACCCAACACCGAATCATTCACTGTCGACGTGACCGATGACGGTTCGACGTGGGTGAATGTTGAAACGGTCGGGCCGGCCGGCGCCGGGACCGCGGGCGGCTGGGTCTTTCATGAGTTTGTTGTCTCTGACTTTGTGTCGCTGACGAGCCAGGTGCAGGTGCGGTTTATCACACAAGACCCGGCGCCTGGGTCGGTTGTCGAAGCTGGCGTCGATGACTTTGATGTGACGCTGCTGACCTGCGAGGTGATGGCGAGTTGCATCGCTGATCTGGATGGCGATGGCATGGTCGGAAGCGGCGACTTTGCAGTTCTGCTTGGCTCCTGGGGACCGGGTCCGTCGGTCGCGGACCTTGATGGTGACGGAAACGTCGGCGCCGGCGATGCGGCGCAGTTGCTGGGCTCCTGGGGCCCGTGTCCGTAAAAGCAAAGCGAAGTTGGTTGATATGAAAAAAGAAACCCCCTGGCGAGCTTCGCTGGGGGGTTTTTCATTTGGCGTAGCGCTACGTATTCAAATGAGTCAGCGATCGCGCTGGTTTGATTTACAAGCAGGCGCCCCAGGAGCCAAGCAGAAGCGCAAGGTCGGCGCCGTTGAGGACAGCGTTGTCATCAAGGTCAGCCAGAAGGTCGCCCTGAGCCCAGGCGCCGAGCAGGAAGCTGAGATCGGTGGAGTTGACGACGCCGTCGCCGTTGAGGTCCGCGATGCATGGTCCCGAGGCGGGCGCCATCACAGTGACGGTGGCGCTGGGGTCGGCGCCTGGCTTGAAGATCGCGATGACAGCATCGGCCTCGACCGGCGGAGCGTCTGCGTCAAACCAGAAGTTGAACATGCTGCCCCAGCGAATCGCATTGGCGTTGTCGTTGATATCGAAAGTCTGGGTGGCCCAGGTGAAAAAGCCATTTGCCATCGAGGTGGACCAGTCAGTTCCGTCGTATGTGACGCCGCCGACGCCGTCACCGGAATGATGTTCGATGTCGTTGAAGCCGGGTGAAGAAATGATCGTGCCGTCGGCGACGGGAACAGAGAAAGCCTGTGCAGAACGATCGGAGTTGTAGTTCTGGATGGCATACTCGTAGCGCCATGTGTCTTCATCAAGTTGGCGAACCAGATAGGCGACGGTGAGTCGCCCATCGCCGGGGATATCGACGTGCTGGATGACAACCGCGGGGTTGTACTCCTGCCAGGCGAAGATTGCCTGCTGGAGTTGGCGGGTTGTTTCGCCTGGGATGCCGCGCAGGTGTGTTGTGGCGCTGGCGTAGCCGATGGGTCGCCACGAGGAGTTGTTGTATTGATTGCCGGCGGCGATGTCCTGTGGATGAAGATAGTTGGCTTCGACGATGTAGTCGCCGCTGCCCATGAGTTGGTCGGCGTCGATGAGCAAACGCCCCCCTGTGACGGTTTCGATGTCAGGAACGGTGTGTGGCAGCACCTTCATCGCGGTTACGGGGTTGACTTCGGAGCGCGGGCCAAGGCGGAACTGGGTGCCGTTAAGCGCGGCGTCGTAGGGATCAGAGCATCCAGGCCCCAACGCGAGTTCGCACCCACCGCCGATAGGCTGGCAGGGGCCGCAGCTAAAGAACTGCAGCGCACAGAATCCGTGCTTGCACCAGGACATGCCGATTTGAACAAGCCTGCTCTCGCCGGTTTCATCGCTGAGATATCGGAAGAAGTTCTGGGTGATGACCGGGTGATTTTGTTCATTCTGACCAGGGCTGCCTTGGCCGATCCAATCAAGCGGCGCGTCGCCGCCGTTCCCGCTATCTGTGGGGAACGTATAAACGCGTACGGCAGCGCCAGGATCATTCAGCGTCCAGTTGAAGGCGTTGGTCGCCATGGGGATCTTGCATGTGTACACATCGGGTCCGGTCGTGCCCAAGCCGCGTACGGAAAGAGCGTCATCAGCGTCAGGAGCGAACTCAAGCACCGGATCGAGTGTGACTGCTTCATTGAGCCAGCGTTGGGCCTCGGCTTCCCGGCCCAGGTCACGGAGAATGTACCCCAGACGCATGCGCGTCGAGGCGGCGTTGGGATCAGCTTCCACCGCTGCCTGGAGTTCCGCAAGAATGGATGCGGTCTGGGGGTCAATTGTCTCGGAGCCTGACTCGACTGCGAAAATATCGGTTGTAAAGAAGGCTGCTCCGGCCAGCGACATGGCGCACAGCGCAACGCGCTTGATCATTTGTCTCTCCCTCTCAAGTAGCCAGTGGTTCCCGGGCCTGCCTCAGCCGGACAAAAAGCGAAGCCTCCGTGCTGCTTTGAATATAGACCGCTTCGAGGGCTCTGGCGAGAAGAAAGAGCCATCTGGAAGGCGCCCGGCTTGCCTACCCGGTTCAACCGAACCCCTTGCTGCGCCATCGCGGTGTGGGGATGATGCGGGGCATGTTCATTCAAACAATCGATCCAGCAGAGGCGCAGGGCGAACTGGCGCAGCTTTACCGGCGGGTGGGAAACCCTGATGGGACGCTGGACAACGTCATGCGGGTCCATTCGCTCAGTGCGGACTCGCTCCGGGCCCACTTCGATCTCTATGTGACAGCGATGCACAAAAGATCGCCGCTTTCGCGTGTTGAGCGCGAGATCGTGGGGACGGTCGTGAGCCAGACCAATGGATGTGAATATTGCTGTCAGCATCATGCCGCAGGCTTGCGGCGGCTGCTCCCCGAAGATCGCAAACATGTTGCAGATGAAGTGCTGGCCGGTGAGGCGACGCAAGACCTGACAGTGCGCGAACGCGCGATGATTGCGTACGCAGCTAAGCTGACCAAGGCGCCTGCCTCCGTTGATCGCGAGGACATCGAGGCGCTGCGGGTAGCCGGATTAGATGATCGCGCGATTCTTGACCTTGTGCAGGTGATTGCGTATTTCGCCTATGCCAATCGGATTGTGCTGGGCCTGGGCGTCCGACTGGAGCCAGCGGGAATCGGCCAACATCCGAACGCTTGACGCAGTTCTGCGCGCCGCGTTGTTTCCGGCAACTAGGCAATGAGAGCGACGTCACGCATGCTCAGCCCGATCGAGCGCGTCGGCGACATCCTTCAGGATTTCAGCGCTGCAGGGATCGGGCGCTCCTGCAATCGCGATGCAGTTGTGCAGGAGTGTTTCTGCGTACAGTCTTGCTTCGGGGAAGTTCTCTCGTTGGTCGAGGATGAGAAAAACATGCAGCGCCCACGGTCGATTGGTGGCGTTATCCGGCTGGGTGTTTTCAACATGCCAACGCGCCGCGCCGAGCGCGCGGGCGCCGCAGCGATCGTCCCTCATCGCGCCGACTTGATGCGCCAGCGCATGCATCGCGGAGAGATCCTGTTCAGTCCACACTTCAATCGGCTGGGGTGAGATCTGCTCGAATATGGGGGCGCACAGATTCTCATCGCTGAAGAGCTGAACGCGAAGTTCATCGGGGATGGGCTGCTTCAGCGCGAGTGCGCGCCAGAGCTGTTCATCAGGCGGAAGATGTTCAGCGATATCTTCGCGGGGCGATTCCCCGGTTCGCCAGGTGGTGAACCAGGGCGAGGGGGCGGAGATGGTGTCAGCGGGGGGGGTCGCCCGGCGGGCAATCGAGCGCAGATGCTCAGCCCAGGTCCGCAAATCGTGTTGCATATGAGGTTTGAGTCCGGGTTCGCGGAGAAGTTGAAAAGAGCATCGTGGCGCACGGGCCGACTCTGGTATATTGGCTTCATGCGGAGCGAAGGGCCAGTCGTATCCGAACGTCTATGTCAGCGAATGTGCCTGGGGTGTGGCTACGCCGGCCGGGCGCTGCAGGGTGATCGCTGGGAATCGACGTTTGTATGCCCGAAATGCGGGGCTGATCTGTACGCGCGCCCACCGCGAACATATGCCGAGCTTGAGGGGTTCGAGGTCGCGGCGCCCCGCGCCTCCTTTGAGCGGATCAGCGCACTCCTCACCGAAACAGGTGGAATGCAGTTCGAGGATCGCTCGCCAAGGTGGCCGGTGCGAGCGGTGGTGCGCGTCGCGGTGGCGTGGGCATCGCTGCGCGGGCGCCTCCGGCGGAAGCGCAGCCGCGCCAGGGTGTAAGAATCATATTTTCACTCCCGCGCAAAGCCCGCGCAAGGCTGTGGCAGGTATGCTGCGTTTCTTATGACATGGAGGCGCAGACATGGGCGTGGATAGCGTTGTCGCAAGACTGGAGCGGAACGAGGAAACAGCCCTCAGGCGGCTGGTTGATTGGCTGAAGATGCCAAGCATCAGCACAGACCCGGCCTACCGCGCTGAGACGAGGCAGGCTGCCGAATGGGCCCGGGATCAGTTGCGCGAGATTGGAATCGAAGCGGAACTGCGCGAAACAGGAACATCGTCAGCCCCCGGGCATCCCATTGTGTGGGCTCATCACGCGGGCGGTCGTGGCGGGCCGCACGTGCTTTTTTACGGTCACTATGACGTCCAGCCGCCTGACCCATTAGAACTCTGGGAGAGTCCACCCTTTGAGCCCACAATCAAAGGTGAAGGCGAGGGAGGCCGACCCGCCCGGATCGTCGCGCGCGGCGCTGTGGATGACAAGGGACAAGTGCATACATTCCTCGAAGCGCTGCGCGCCTGGACAGAAGAAACGGATGGCGACATTCCCCTCACAATCTCAGTCTTGCTCGAAGGTGAAGAAGAGTCCGGAAGCGCCAACCTGGAGCAATATCTCAACGATCACGCTGATGAGCTCAAGCAAGCGGACTTCTGCTTGATTAGTGATACAGGCATGCTCGGCGCCAACGCGCCGGCTGTGACGTATGGCGTGCGCGGGCTTGCATATACGGAGGTCATTCTGCACGCCGCCGATCAGGATCTCCACTCAGGCCTGTGGGGCGGACGGGCGCCGAACCCGATTAGTGAGCTGGTCAAGGTTTTGTCCCAGCTTTGGAACGAAAAACGCCGGGTGACCATTCCGGGATTCTATGACAACGTGCGCGAGCTCTCCGCGGAAGAGCGACGAGTGTGGAGCAAGCTTGATGTCGATCAGGAAAAGGCGCTCGCGGGGATCGGCCTCGGACTTGATGCGGATGTGGGCGAGGAAGGCTACACCGCGACCGAGCGCGAATGGGCCCGGCCCACATGCGACATCAACGGCGTGTACGGCGGTTACCAGGGCGCTGGCGCCAAGACGGTGATCCCCAGCCATGCCGGCGCAAAAGTGAGTTTTCGACTCGTTGCGGATCAGGATACGGAAGCGATTACCGAATCATTTCGGAAGTGGATCATGGAGCGCACGCCGCCGGGATGCCGGTGGGAGTTCCACGACCACAGCGGTGGGCCGCCAGCGACAGTCTCAACAGATTCGCCGTACCTTGCTGCGGCGCGGCGCGCGCTCAAGGCGACATGGGGTGTGGAGGCGGCCCTCATTAAATCCGGCGGCTCGATTCCCGTCGTGGGAATGCTCAAGGAGGTGCTCGGGCTCGAAACCCTGCTGATGGGGTTCGGTCTGGAGGATGATCGCGTCCACTCACCCAATGAGAAGTTCGATCTCTCATGCTGGCGCCGGGCCCAGGAAGCACACGCGCGGCTTATTGGCGAGCTGGCTGCGATGGCTCAGTAAATAATGACTTGGGGAGCGTGGTTGAGTCACGCAGCGCGCTGAAGTGACTCATCCGTGCTCTGGGGGGCGTTTGAGCCAGCGGGAGCTACTTCTTCTTCGGCGTCGAGCCCAAGCGCCTTGGCCCGGAGCCGAGCCAGGCGGTCGTTGTACGCGCGGCGGAGTGCGTCAGCTTGATCGCGAAGCTCGATTCTCGCCGTCACATCGCGCACGGCGGCGGCGCAGGCCTGGAGAATCGTCAGTGTCGTGATCGCGCCCACGATAAGAATCAGCACGATCGCAGCAGGGGGGAAGGTGGCCATGATACGTGACGAATCGGCCTTCGCTGGGCAGGACTTGAGGGCCGCGCCCCATCAGAGGTCAGCAACAAGCTAGAATCAGGGCATGACGCACCGGGTGGGCGCCGCCTTCAGCATTTTGATCGCCATGACGCTTTGGAGCCTGGTGGCGCCTCGGCTCGTGTCAGCGCAACCCGCAGATCGCGCCAGCGAAGTGGAAATCGCTGTCGAGCGATTTGGCGTGAGCGATCAGGTGCGCCCCGCGGATTGGGCCGGAGTTCGCATCGCGGTCACAGACCTCGTAGGCAAAACGCGCAACAGCGTCGTGCGCATGGCCTATGAGGATGCAGACGGGGATACGGTCTACCTCCAGCGGACCGTCACGATCAATGCGAATAAGACGGTGGGGTTCTGGCTGTACGGGCTGATGCCGCCGGATGTCGCCTCGCGCGTCTTTGTCGTGACAGCGCATGAAGCGGACACGAGCGCAGCCGATGACGAGTTGCGCGTCGGAAGGCAGATTGGCGCCACCCGCATTCAACCAACAACAACGATTCCCGAGGGCATGGGTCTCATCGCAGTGGTCGGACGCAATCCCGTCGGGCTTGACGCGTACGCAACAACCGCGCCCAAGTCAGCCCGGCGCAGCGGGGGGTTTCCGCCGACTGGCCATGAGCTCACGCGCATTCTTGTCGGCGTCTCGCCCAGTGAGTTTCCTGACCGGTGGATGGGGTTGGCGCCTCTCGAAGCAATCGTCTGGGTGGGAGACTCTGCCGCGGAGCAGCCAACAGAGCTTTCTACGGATCAGGCCCGCGCGCTGCGCGAATGGGTGCGTCGAGGCGGGCATCTCATCATCGCGCTCCCGCCGGTGGGGGGGACGTGGACTAGTTCGCGCAACCCGCTAGCTGATCTCATGCCTGTGATGACGATCGATCGCCGAGAAGAAGTTGATCTTGAGCCATATCGCGCGATGTTGACCAGCAGCGTAGCGCCGATGGCGAGTCGTGCGACACTGAGCGTGCTTACGCCGGACCCGGAAGCAGGCGTCGAAGAGGCGGGTGTGATTCTCGCTGGTCCTGATCGGTCAGCCGTCGCGGTGCGACGACTGGTGGGCATCGGGGCGGTCACCGTTATTGGCTTTGATCTGCCGCGCGTCGGTCCCCGGATTGACGCGCAGCGGCTCTGGCACCGGATCCTCGGACGCCGGGCAGCGGCCCTCACCAGCGCGGAGATGACCAAACTGGGTGATAAAGCAGACTTCACCAACCGCCGCCGCGTTTGGCTCGATTCGGAAGTTGGCCAGCAGATCAACATGATGGGCCGCGCCAGCGCGGGTGTGTTGATGGCGCTCGTCGTCTTTGCCGCCTACCTGGTGCTTGCAGGTCCGCTCGGGTTCGCGGTGCTCAAGATGATGAAGAAGCAGCATCATTCATGGGTCGCATTCACAGCTGTCGCAGGGTTCTTCTCCATCATCGCGTGGGGCGGCGCGACACTGATGCGCCCCAGTGATGTCGCGGTTCGACACATCACCTTTCTCGATCATGTGTATGGGCAGCCGCTGGATCGCGCTCGAACCTGGTTCAGCGTCGTCCTCCCGACATACTCACGACAGCAGGTTTCGCTCGGAGCGCCCGAGGATGCAACGCGCTGGCATCAGGCGCTCTCGCCGTGGAAGGACCCAAGTTCGTCAGGTGACCAGAGCTTCCCGGACCCGCGCGCCTACGTGCTCAACGCGCGCCAGCCGGATTCGTTGATAGTTCCCACCCGATCAACGGTGAAGCAGTTCCAGGCGCAATGGCTCGGCCCGCCGCCGTGGGGCATGCCCCGGCCCATCGATGAGCGCATTCTTCTGGATTCTTCGGGAGGGCTTCAGGGAGCGCTGACACATCAACTTCCTGGCGCGTTGCGCAATGTGCGCATCATTTTGGTTCTGGGCCAGCGACCATTCGTTGACGTGGTCGGCGGGCCGTTGCTCGCGCGGACACGGGCGTGGGCCTTGACCGAGTGGCGTCCGGGCGCCAGGTTGGATCTCGATCAACTCACAAAGCCCGGAACAGCGGACGCTTATTTTCGCGACCTGTCTCAAACTTCAAGCGGGTTCAATGCCTCCGGCGGGATCGATGGGGGGATCGGCGCTCCGCAGGACGCGATGCGCAAACTCGCGATGCTCGCCTGGCAGCCGATGATTGAGCCGCCAAAGTGGTCATCGCTCACCGCGCAATCCAAGGTCGTGCTTCAGAGGCGCATCACCCACGGGCTTGATCTCGCCCGCTGGTTCACGCAACCGAGCCTGATCATCGTCGGCGAGCTTGAAGACGCGCCCTCGCCGGCGCCAATATTTGTGGATGGCGAACTGGCTGAATCCACCGGACGGGTCTACGTTCGGTGGGTGTATCCGCTGCCAGCCAACCCAGTGTTTCCAGAGTCAGACCAAGAATCGGAGCAGGAACCTGCCTCATGGCGATGATCGAAACGATCAACCTGACCAAGCGCTACGGCGAGTTCACAGCGCTCAACAATCTCAACCTCGTCATTGAGGAGGGGGATTGCTACGGCTTCATCGGGCCCAACGGCGCCGGCAAGACAACCACAATCAAGATCCTCGCCACACTCCTCAAGCCCTCATCCGGCCAGGCGATGGTCAACGGCCTGACGATCGGCTATCAGAATCGCCAGATTCGCCCCGTCATCGGCTACGTCCCCGATTTCATGGGCGCCTACGAAGACATGGTCGTCACGGAGTACTTGGAGTTTTTCGCAGCGGCGTACAACATCCACGGTGAGCAACGCCGCCGCGTTGTCGGGGATGTGCTCGATCTCACCGACCTCAACTACAAAGCCAACTCTGAAGTGAGCTCGCTCAGCCGTGGCATGCAGCAGCGCCTGAGCGTGGCGCGCGTGCTGCTGCACGACCCCAAGGTGCTTTTGATGGATGAGCCCGCGTCCGGGCTCGACCCGCGGGCCCGCATTGAAGTGCGCGAGCTGCTCAAAGAACTCAAGCGCATGGGCAAGACGATTCTTATATCAAGCCACATCCTTCACGAGCTCGCGGAGCTTTGCAACGCTGTTGGAATTATCGAACAAGGCGAGTTGCTCTTTCATGGCACCGTGCGCGAAGTCATGCACAAGGCAAAGATGGGCAGGGTTCTCCATGTCGGCGTCGCGGAACGGATCATGGAAGCAGCCAAGCTGCTGCAAACCGCGCCCGGCGTCGTCAAGGTTACGATTGTCGATGAGGGCGCCGAGACAATGAATGGTGACGTCGGCGCCGGCCAGATCATGCATGTTCAGCTTGATGAGGCGACCGCTGAGAGCTTTACGGATATTCCGAATCGCCTCGTCAACGCGGGCTTCCGCATTTCCAGGTTCACCGAAGAGTCCGTCAACCTGGAAACTGCCTTCATGCGGCTCACCCAGGGCCTTGTCCAGTAAGGCTTGACGGCCGTCCTGCCCAATCCCCGGCGTGTACACAGACCCGGTGCGACGTTCCGCCCATTGTTGTAATATCTTCGTTCACTTTCGATTCACAACGCGCCCTCTCACATTGAGGGTGCGCGAGGAGGCCCGCCCATGATTCGCCGTGCAATCCTGCTTGGAACGTCGCTTACCATCGCCCTCCTTGTGCCCGGTTGCGTACGACCTGGCATGGAGACAGCTTCAATGCAGGCCGAGGCGATGCGCTATCGCCCCGCAGCCTCGCTGCAATACCCTGAAGCGGTGAAGGTCGATCAGCGTGATGTGCTCCATGGCGTTGAGGTGAGCGATCCATTCCGCGGGCTGGAAGACCCAGATTCCCCAGCCAGCAGGACATGGATTGAAGCGGAAAACGCGGTCACCTTCGGATATCTCGAAGGCATTCCCGAGCGCGCCCGCATTAACAATCGCATGACCCAACTCTGGGACTACACGAGACACGGTGTCCCCTTCAATCGCGGCGGGCAATACTTCTACACGAAGAACGACGGCCTCCAGAACCAGAGCGTCTGGTACGTCGCCGATGAAGTTGGCGGGCACGCTCGCGTGCTGCTGGACCCCAATACTCTTTCGGAAGACGGCACCCGCGCTCTCAGCGGGTTCAGCGTCAGTGATGACGGCTCCATGGTCGCGTACGGCGTTTCAGATGGCGGCTCCGATTGGCAGGAGTTCTTCGTTCGTGATGTCGCTACCGGACGCGACCTTGGCGACCACATCCGCTGGGTGAAGTTTTCCGGCGCCTCCTGGACCCACGATGGCGCGGGCTTCTATTACAGCAGATACGACGCGCCCCTGGAAGGCGCTGAGCTGCAAAGCGCGAACTACTATCAGAAACTCTATTATCACCGCATCGGCACAGATCAATCTCAGGACGAGTTGATCTATGAAGACCCCAACGAGCCCGAGCATGGATTCAGCGGCAGTGTTTCCGATGACGGACGCTACCTCATCATCAACGAGTGGAAGGGCACGAGCAGGAAAAACCGGATTTCGTATCAGGATCTTTCCTCAGCCGGCTCCGATGTCGTTCGCCTGATTCCGGATTTCGAAGCGCAATACAGCTTCGTCGATAACGACGGCCCCATCTTCTGGTTCTTCACCGACCTTGACGCCCCGCGCGGGCGCGTCCTCGCGATTGACATTCGCCAGCCGGAACAAGCCAACTGGGAAGATGTGATTCCACAATCGCGCGACACCTTGCGCGGCGCCAATGTTGTTGGGGAGAGCTTCTTCGCCTCCTACCTCAGCGACGCCCACACCAAGGTTAAGGTTTACGGACTCAACGGCAGGTTGCAGCGCGAGGTCAAACTGCCCGGAATCGGCTCCGCTTTCGGCTTCGGCGGCAAGCGTGGCGATTCAGAAACGTTCTTTGCCTTTAGCAGCTACACCCGCCCGACCACCGTCTTTCACCACGACATCGAAACCGGCAAGAGCGCTGAAATCTTCGACACCGATCTCCGCTTCGACCCAAGCGAGTATGTCACGCGCCAGGTCTTCTACCGCAGCGCTGATGGCGAGCGCATCCCAATGTTTCTTTCTCACAAGCGCGGCCTGCGCCTGACGCGCAACACGCCAACCTATCTCTATGGTTACGGCGGATTCAACATTCCCATCACACCCAGCTTCTCTGTGCCAAATCTGGTCTGGATGGAAATGGGCGGCGTGCTTGCGGTCGCAAATCTGCGCGGCGGCGGTGAATATGGCAAGGATTGGCACGACGCCGGCAAACTTCTCAACAAGCAGAACGTCTTTGATGATTTCATCTCCGCCGCAGAGTTTCTTATTGATCGCGGCTGGACATCCTCGTCCAAACTCGCGATCGGCGGACGAAGCAACGGCGGGCTCCTCGTCGGCGCCTGCATGACCCAGCGGCCCGAGCTGTTTGGCGCCTGCCTCCCCGGCGTCGGTGTGATGGATATGCTCCGATTCCACAAGTTCACCATCGGTTGGGCGTGGGTTTCCGACTACGGCTCGCCCGATGAGCCGGAGCATTTCCAAAACCTGCTCGGCTACTCCCCGCTGCACAACATCAAGGAAGGGGTCTGCTACCCCCCGACGATGGTCACGACCGGCGATCACGACGATCGCGTCGTCCCGGCGCACAGCTTCAAGTTCGCTGCAGCGATGCAGGAGGCCCAGAGCTGTGACAACCCGATTCTGATCCGCATTGAGACTCGGGCGGGGCATGGCGCCGGCAAACCCACCGCAATGCGGATCGAGGAATGGGCCGATCAATGGGCCTTTCTTGTCGATTCTCTGAATATGACGGTCACAAAGTGAGATTCAGCGGCGTTTCAGGGCCCCAGCCTGGCGTCGGACTCATGCTGAAAGCGTGCGCGAAGTTCGCGCCAGGGCGTTGACGGCGGCTGTCCGGGGTGTACTATCTGATCCTCAACGGCCCTCCCGAGGCGATGCGCCTATCGTTCGTGATTGGAGTGCCAAGGTATACGCCTATAGTGGCCTGGAATTGGAGGTTCGGCATGGAGTCTTCCGACGAGGACGATTCGGCCGGCCCGTGCTGAGCTTTCCGCATCCCGGCGGCGCTCCGCGAGCCGGGATCGATCGATACGCAGCCCTGACAACGATTTATGTCGCTCGTACGGCTGCCCCCTCAAATAGCACAATCAATGAACCCATCGCCACGGTGGTCCCTCCGGCATGACGCCGGAGCCACATCGACGGCGATTCAGAACACACTTGGATTTCGCCCGCGTCCACCTTCACATGAGTGTGGCGCCTTCATTCAGAACAGCGCTTCGGCGCAGGAAAAGTATGTCATGGACCTCACGAAAGTCAGAAATATCGGGATTTGCGCTCACATCGACGCTGGAAAAACGACCGTCACCGAGCGCGTTCTCTACTACACAGGCAAGAACTACAAGATGGGCGAGGTCCACGAAGGCACCGCCACCATGGACTTCCTTGTAGAGGAGCAGGAGCGCGGGATCACCATCCAGTCAGCCGCGACAACCTGCCCGTGGATCTATGACGGCGTTGAGTACGCGATCAATCTGATTGACACGCCGGGCCACGTTGATTTCACCATTGAAGTCGAGCGAGCTCTCCGCGTTCTGGACGGCGCCGTCGCGGTCTTTGACGGCAAAGAGGGCGTCGAGGCGCAGTCAGAGACAGTCTGGCGCCAGGCCGATCGCTACCACGTCCCGCGCCTCTGTTTCATCAACAAGATGGACAAAATGGGCGCTGACTTTGAGTTCAGCTTTGGCACGATCAAATCCCGGCTTGGCGCCAACCCCATCGCCGTCCAGTACCCGATCGGCGCCGCGGACACCTTCGAGGGCATGGTCGATCTGCTCACGATGCGGGCCTACTACTTCGATTCTTCCGAGCTTGGCGCCAAGGTTGAGGAGCGCGACATCCCGGCCGACATGGTCGAGACAGCCGAACTCTGGCGCCACGAGATGATCGAGAAGGCCGCCGAGCTTGATGATCATTTGATGGAGAAGTACCTCACCGACGAAAGTTCGATCACCGACGCCGAGATCAAAGCCGCGATTCGCAAGGGCGTCCTCAATCACGAGTGTGTGGGTGTCTTCTGCGGGTCCGCTCTCAAGTACATCGGCGTCCAGCGACTCCTCAACGGCGTCATTGATTACCTCCCCGCCCCTGTCGAGGTTGGCGACATCACCGCCTACGACCCCCGCGACAAGTCGATCGAGCGAACGCTTCCGAACAGCGAAGATGCCCCTCTTTCCGCCCTCGCCTTCAAGGTCGTCAGCGATTCGCACGGCGATCTCACCTACCTGCGCATCTATTCCGGCCAACTGAAAAAAGGCCAGCGCGTCCTGAACTCAACCAACGGCAGAAAAGAAAACCTCAGCCGTATCTTCGAGATGCACGCCAAGGATCGTCTGCCTCTTGACGTTGTTGGCGCCGGCTCCATTGTCGCCGTCGTTGGTCTCAAGGACACCGGCACCGGCGACACCATCTGCTCCACCGACGATCCCGTCGTTCTTGAGCGCATGACATTTCCCGATCCGGTCATCTCGATGTCCATCGAGCCTAAGACCGCCGACGACAAACAAAAACTTGGCAACGCCCTCGCGATCATTCGTCGCGAGGATCCTTCCTTCCGCGCCACCTATGACAACGAAACCGGCCAGACCATCATCGCCGGCATGGGTGAGCTCCACCTCGAAATCATCAAGAACAAGCTCATCCGCGATATGAAGATTGGCGTCGAAGTCGGTAAGCCCCGCGTCAGCTATCGCGAAACAATCCTCAGCGCCGCGATGGACGTCCGCGGGCGCTTCGTCAAACAGACCGGCGGCCGCGGTCAGTTCGGCGATGTCATCATCCACCTCGAACCCTTCACCGAAGCACAGGCTGAGGAGGCCGGGCTCGACTTCAAGGACAACGTCGCATTCGAGAACAAAATTGTCGGCGGCTCGGTCCCCAAGGAGTACATCCCCTCCGTCGAAGCAGGCGTGCGCACCACCGCGCTCTCAGGCGTCCTCGCCGGCTACCCCCTCATCAACATCAAGGTCACGCTCATCGACGGCTCTTATCACCCAGTCGACTCCTCCCAGGTCGCCTTCGAGCAGGCCGGCCGCCTCGCGCTGAACGCCGGCTGTCAGAAAGCCCGGATGACCCTGCTCGAGCCCATCATGAAGCTTGTCATCACCACACCGGAGGAATACCTCGGCGCTGTCACGGGCGATGTCAGCTCCCGCCGGAGTCTGATCGTTGGCACAGAAGATCGCGGACACATCAAGATCATCACCGCTGAATGCCCCCTCTCTGAAATGTTCGGCTACACCACCGTCCTCCGCGGCCTCTCGCAGGGCCGGGCGTCGGCTGTGATGGAGCCTCTGGAGTATCGCCCGCTCCCGCCGAACCTCGTCAAAGAGGTTGTCCCCACCGCGTAAGCAGACGCCGCGTGACGCGAGTCCGCGTAAGATGAGAAACTATCGAGGCGAGCGGCTACACAGTCGCTCGCCTTTTCATTTTCTCCTAACAAACGAAGCGATCGAAAGACCGGAGGCGCCATGGTCAAGCTCACCAAAATCTACACCAAGACCGGCGACGCAGGCCAGACCGGCCTCGGCGATGGCTCGCGCCGGCCGAAAGCCGATCTCCGCGTCGAAGCCTACGGCGAAGTCGATGAAGCAAACGCTGTCGTTGGTCTCGCAGCTGCGGCTTGCCAGGACACCGATATCGAATCGCGCATCGCTGCCATGCTCATCGCTGTCCAGCAAGACCTCTTCGATGTCGGCGCCGACCTCTGCACGCCGATCACCGCTGACGAAGAGCCCGGCGCCAAGCTCCGCATCACCCCAGCGCAAACCCAGCGCCTTGAGCACGAAATCGATCAGGCCAACGCGAACCTTGCGGCCCTCACATCCTTCGTCCTTCCCGGAGGGACAGAGCTCGCCGCCAGACTTCACATCGCGCGGACAGTCACCCGGCGGGCAGAACGACGAGTCGCGCAGCTCATCGCCGCCGAGCCCGACGCGACAAACGCCCAGACAATGGTTTATCTGAATCGCCTGAGCGATCTTTTCTTCGTGTTGGCTCGGATCGCCAATGCTGGGGGCGCCGGCGATGTCCTCTGGAAGCCCGGCGCCAACCGCTGAGCCCAAACGTCCGCTTTTTTGCGCACAAACATGGTTCAGGCATCCTCGTCACACGGACGCGGTAGACTATTGAACGTGGCGCGCCCAACCAAAACAACCGCAACATTCACCGCAGAGTTCGGACACGAGTTCGAAGTCAAACGCTCGGATTGGCTCCGCCGGCGCCTGCTCTGGTTCACCGGCATATTCAGTGCTATCAATATCGTTGGAATGCTGGGCACGATAGTTTTTCTTCTGTTCGCTCAATCCTTCTCAAGTCAGGTGGACGCCGCGAATGTCGGGCCTCTCGTATACCTGGCAGTTGTTTTACAGTTTCTTTCCGGCGTCCCGTACGTCGTCGCTTTCTGGATCGCCCTACGTAAGCATCTTTCGAGAGCAAGCCTCCTCGGCGTTGCCTTTTGGACCATCGTCGCCACCGGCGGCATAGCGCTGATCTCCGCGCCGATCGGCGCCGAGATCGGCGAGCAGATTGCCCGCCAAGCTGCGGCGCAGCAAGGTGAAGCTTCAGAGCCCTCCGCTGAGACATTGACAGATGACCATCAAGCCTCGGGCGATTCAACGCCTGAGGACACTGATCGAACAACCAGCGATCCCATCGCCGATCCGTCCGCCGACGAATCGTCCGGCCCGCGAATTTCCACCAGTTTCAACCCGTCGCAGGGCCCAGTCTCCGTCAAAGGCTCATCCTCGCAGAGCAAAGCCGCTGGTGTCGCGGTCCAGATTCTCGCCATCCACTTTGTCGCATGCCTCTTTCTGCCCTGGACCGTGCGCGAGTGCTACCGACCCATTTGGCCGCTTGTCATTCTCAACGCCCTGATCCTCCTCATCTACATTCAGGGTGAGTTCGTCATCACCGCGCTCTTCATCGCCCTCTCCCCGCTTATGGGAGCGCCTGGCGCGCTCGTCTGTTGGCTAAAGCAACACCGCTTTCGCAAGAAGTTTCACTACGGTGCGCTGCGCCGCCGTCACTCAGCGATGCACCAGGAACTCTCCGAAGCCCAGCGCCTCCATGAAGCGCTCCTCCCGCCCAAAATCACCAATGGCCCCGTCCGCTTTGATTACGCATACGAGCCCATGCGCCAAATCGGCGGCGACTTCCTCTTCTGTCACCGCTTCCCAGGCGTCACCGACGGGGAAGCCGACGCCGAGCCTCTTTCCATCGTCATCATTGATGTCACCGGCCACGGCATCCCCGCAGCACTCACCGTCAACCGTTTGCACGGCGAACTCGGACGCCTCTTCGCCGAGGAGCCCGACATCGGGCCCGGCGATGTGCTTACCGCGCTCAACCACTACGTTCACATCACACTCGCCCTTCACAGCGTCTATGCGACCGTGCTCTGCCTGCGCGTCGATCCATCTGCCAACGTGCTGCGCTGGGCCAGCGGCGGACATCCACCCGCATTTGTTCGCATGGCTGACGGCCGGCTCGATCGGCTTGACTCCACCGCATTCGTTCTCGGAGCCTGCGCCGGCGATGACTTCGATGCAAGCGAACAACACACACCCCTCATGCCAGGGGACAAAATCATCGCCTACACCGATGGCGCCACCGAAGCCCGTGACAATCTCGGCAGAATGCTCCGCGTTGAAGGTCTGCAAGGGCTGGTGCTTGCTTCCGTCAATGAACAAGCCGGTGACACAAGCCTCGTGTGGCGCATTATGGAGCGTCTGCAGGCTCAGCGGTTTGGACCCGCCGCCGACGATACGCTCATCGTCGAGGTCTCCCGCCCGACTTTGTGATCCCCGATGCTCCCTTGTTGCGATTGATCGGGCGTTGCGCGCCTCACCCCCCGTCTTTACCCCACAATCGTGTAGATTGTGCAGCTGGGAGGCGTCATGTGACCGCGACCGTGACTTCAGACTTTAGGCATGAGTTCCAGACAGAGCGCAGGCGATTGCTGCGCTCCCGCTTTATTTGGTTCTGCTCTCTGCTCGCAGCCGTCGCGGCCATCCACTTGCTCGTTCTCCTCGTCGATGCAGACTGGTCCGAGCCCGGAGCCGGCGCTACGGCTTTTTCTCCACTGTTGCGACTGCTCATGTTCGCATCCGCTCTCGCTTTTGTGCTTCCGCGCCAAACACTCAGCCGCGAGCGCATGATTCGCCTCGTCTTCTGGCTCGTAATGGCCTCCGGCGCCGTCATTGTCATCGTCAACCCGCTGCTCCATCGGATTCCCGTGATCGGCGACACGGAACTTGCCGGCCAGCGCCTTGAAAATGCGGTCGGGCCTGCTGCCCTCTTCTTCGTTTTTGTCATCCACTTCACCGCTGCCCTCTTCATCCCGTGGTCCCCCGAAGAAGCCATCAAGCCCCTTGTCCCTTTGCTTTTCGTTTTCACAATCATGGCGATTGTCTTTGGCAGTTCCGAGTACGGCTGGTCCATGACCGTCATCCTCGTCGCCATCTCTCCCATTGTCGGCGTCCCCGGAATGCTCATCGCTTGGTGGCGCACCAGTCGCTTTCACAACCGCTTCCATTATCACAAACTGCGCGCCACGCACACCGTCATGAAGAAGGAGCTCACCGACGCCCGCCGCATTCACGAAGCACTCTTCCCCGCTCCAATCCTCACGGGCCCCGTCCGTTTCGATTTTCGCTACCAGCCCATGCGCCAGATCGGCGGAGACTTTCTCTTCGTCCACCATCTCAATCGTCGCCCCGGCGCCGCCTTCAACGACGAACCCGGTCCCATCAGCGTCGTCATGCTCGATGTCACCGGCCACGGCATCGCCGCCGCCCTTACCGTCAACCGCCTCTACGGCGAACTCGAACGCCTCTTCGCAGAACAGCCCGACCTCTCGCCAGGCCAGGCACTCGTCGCGCTCAACAGATACGTCCACCTCACCATGGCCACCCACGGCGTCTACGCCACCGCAATCTGCCTCCGCGCTGATCCCCACCTCGATACACTCGAATGGGCCAGCGGCGGTCATCCCCCAGCATTTCTCCGCACGGTCGATGGCCGCTTCGATCGCCTCGATTCCACCGCCATCATGCTCGGCGCCGTCGAAACCGAAGCATTCACACCCAGCCAGCAGGTTATTCGCTTTGCACGCGGCGATATGGTCCTCGCCTACACCGACGGCGCCACCGAGGCGACCGACCACGCCGGACACATGCTCCGCGTCGATGGTCTGCAGCGCGCCATCGCCTCCGTCGAGCCGCGCATCGTCGCCGAAAGCGGTTGGGCCACCGCAACCCTCGGCGCTGTCGACGCCCATCGGGACGGCCCCCCCGATGATGACACACTTATCATCGAACTCTACCGTCCCTTGGAGCGCCCATAGCTCTCCCAGAATCATCAGCCACTTCATATTTCCATCTGATCATCAATCGGAGAGTGTCACCATGCATCCGTTCATCCTGACAACGTGGTCCTTCGGTCCCGTCGGCAATGACGCCGCCGCGCCGGGCCTCTTCGCCGGTGGCTCCGCTCTTGACGCTGTCACCAACGCTGCGACCGTCATCGAAGACGATCCTGCCATTGATTCCGTCGGTGTTGGCGGCCTACCCGATGCTGACGGCGAAGTCACACTCGATGGCGCCGTCATGACTAACCCCAGCGCGTGCGGCGCCGTCGCATTCATCAAGCACTATCCCAACCCCGTACAAATCGCACGCCGCATCATGGAAAAGACAATCCACATCACACTCGCCGGCGAAGGCGCCGAACGATTCGCCGCCCGCGAAGGTTTCGAGTGTCGCCAGCTTCTCAGCGAATCCTCCAAGGACGTCTGGGAAAAATGGCGCAAGGACCCCCGCACCATCGACCGCGACAAATACAAGGGCTGGCTCCCGCCGATCAATGTCGAAGAGCTCGAAGGTGTCGACGTACAGCAACGCCGATTAGAAGCCCGCGAAATGCGCACCCACGACACCGTCAGCATCCTTGCGCGCGACCGCGCCGGCGCCATCGCTGGAGCCTGCTCCACCAGCGGCATGGCTTTCAAAGTCCCCGGCCGCGTCGGCGATTCCCCCATCATCGGCCAGGGGCTCTACGTCGATCAGCAAGCCGGCGCCGCCGCCGCAACCGGAACTGGCGAACTCATCACTGGAGTCTGCGGCTCATTCCTCGTCGTCGAACTTATGCGCCGCGGCGCAACACCCGCCGACGCCATCACAGAGACGCTCAAGCGCCTCCAGCAGCGCTACGACCTCGTCGAGGAACACCAGGTCGCTTTCATCGCGATCAGCGCCGACGGCGACTGGGCCACCGGCGCTCTGCGCCCCGGCTTCCGCCACACCATCACCGATGAAGCAGGAACCCGCGTCGAAGACCCAAAGTTTGTTTTGCTCAAAAGCTGACCGCGCCGCGACTCACCCAATAACATTCGGCAAATCATCCAGACCCTCCGTCAATACGCGCGGCCCATCCTCGCTGATGTACACATCATGCTCGTAATGCACCGAGAGTGAGCCGTCAGCTGTGAAAATCGGCCACTCACCGCGCCGATGCGCGATCTGCGCCGTTCCCACCGCGATCATCGGCTCAACCGCCACCAGCGTCCCCGGCTCGATCAGTGTCTTCGAATCCGGACACTCCCCCGGATATGCCGGCGCATGATTCGCAACATAAGGCGGCGCGTGCAGCTTCCGCCCGTACCCATGGCCAACCAACCCGCGCACACAATAAAACCCGCATTCGCTTTCAACGTGCTCCTGCACCGCCTGTCCAAAATCCAGATACACGCCGCCAGGTTGCAACTTCTCAATGCCGCGACGCAGCGATTCCTTCCCGCATTCCATCAGTCGAATTGCCTCATCGCTCCCCTGCTCAAAGACATACGTCCACGCCGCGTCGCCAATCCATCCCCGATGCGTCACCCCGATATCAATCGAAAGCAAGTCACCCGCCTCCATCGGCTTGGTCAAATACCCCGCCGTCCCATGAACAATGCACTCATTCACCGACAAGCACGCAAAGCTCGGAAAAGGCGGCGTGTGCGCAACCTTGTACCCCTTGAAACACGACTTGCACCCAAACTCATCAAACGTATTCGCCACGAAGGCGTCAATCTGCCCAAGCGTCTGCCCCACGCGCAAAAAATCCACCAAACGCCGATGCGTCTCCACAACTTTCTGCGCCGATGCGTGCGCATGATCAATATCCGCTGGGCTCGGTCGTCGTGCCATGTCCATAAGATAACAGGGTCGCGCGTTCCCGTTTTGAAAGGCGCTCACAGTGTCCGCTTGACGACTGCACCCCCGCAGACAACTACATCCACCGGATCGCCGCCAAACTCATACCCCAATAGCCGTTCGTCAGCGTGCCGCAGCACTATTAAGTCCGCCCGCGCTCCCGCTGCGATCACACCCCGATCTTCAAACCCCAAAAGCGCCGCCGCATTCACTGTGCACGCTGAGATGGCCTCAGATGCCGTTAATCCAAGCTTGCGCACAGCCAGCGCAATCGCAAACGGCATCGAACTCGTCGGCGCCGACCCCGGATTACAGTTCGTCGCTACGACCAACACTCCGCCTGCATCAACAAATCCGCGACCGTTCGCATACCGGTTATCAACCTGAAAACCCGAGCAAGGCAGCATCACGCCAAACGTCTCGGATTCCGCCAGCCTGCTCAGTTCCTCCTCGCCCGTTGCTTCAAGGTGGTCAACGCTCCTCGCCCCCATCTCAATCGCCTGCTCTGTCATCCCCAGCCCGTTGAACTGATCCGCATGCACGCGAATCGAATGCCCCAGCTCCTGCGCTCTCTCAAACAGCCGAACACAATCATTAACCGACCACGCCCCCTCTTCGCAATATGCATCAATCGCGACCTCGGGAAACTCATCATGCACCGCAGGCAGCGTCTCATTGATTGTTTTCTCGACAAAATCAGGCCGCTCCGGATCAATCGCATGCCCCAGGAGCGCCGTCGCCACCAATGTCCCCGGAAAACGCTTCGCCGCCCGCCGAATCGCGCGCAGCATCTTGATTTCATCCTCTGTCGTCAGCCCATACCCCGACTTCACCTCAACCGTCGTCGTCCCCTCACTCAGCATCACCTCAAGTCGCGCTGAGAGATTCGCCGCCAGTTCCTTTTCCGAAGCAGCCCGCACCGCCCGGACCGTCGCCATGATCCCGCCCCCACCCTTCAGAATCTCCAGATACCCCGCGCCCTGCTGTTTTAGATCAAACTCATCCAGCCGGTCCCCCGCCCACATCGCGTGCGTATGCGCATCAATGAATCCCGGCATGACAACCCGCCCCCCCGCGTCAATCACGTCAAGCTCCGGATCCCCTCCCGGCGGAAGAAAGGTCGGCGACCGTGGATCAGCACGCAAAAGACTCGGCACCACCGCAACAATCATCTCGCCGTCAATCAAAATGTCCGTATGGTCCGCCGCCGAAAGCAATCCGAGGTGAAGTCCCCGCCGTGGCCGATCGCCAGCTTCCAGTGTCAGCGCCCGCGCATTGGTAATCAGTGTCGCCATGCGCGGCAGCATAACGGCTTCTCCGCGCGACTCACCGCATCGCCATTCATGTGTCCCGCATCGGAATATCCACCTCATGCTCATCAGCACAGGTGCAGGCGATGTCATATCCCGCGTCCACGTGTCGGATCACACCCATCGCAGGATCGTTCGTCAGCACCCGCGCCAGGCGCTCAGCCGCTCCGGGCGTGCCGTCCGCGACGATCACCTGCCCCGCGTGCTGCGAGTACCCGATGCCGACACCTCCGCCGTGATGGAAGCTCACCCACGAGGCGCCGCTCGCGACATTGACCATCGCATTCAGAATCGCCCAGTCGCTGATCGCGTCGGACCCATCCTTCATGCCTTCCGTTTCGCGGTTGGGCGACGCGACGGACCCGCAATCCAAGTGATCGCGCCCGATGACGATGGGCGCCGAGACATCTCCCCGCGCCACCATGTCATTAAAGAGCAGCCCGGCTTTCTCGCGCTCCCCCAGGCCGAACCAGCAAATCCGCGCCGGGAGCCCCTGAAACTGCACCCGCTCCTGCGCGAGTTTCAACCACCGATGCAATGCTTCATCCTTGGGGAAGAGCTCCATGAGCGCGCGATCTGTCGCGAAAATATCCTCAGGATCACCCGAAAGAGCTACCCATCGGAAAGGTCCACGGCCGCTACAAAACTGCGGGCGGATGTAGGCGGGGACAAAACCCGGAAAATCAAATGCATTCTTGAAGCCACGCTCGAGCGCGCGCTGGCGGATGTTGTTTCCATAGTCAAACGTAATCGCCCCGCTCTTTTGCAGTTCCACCATCAACTCAACATGCTGCTTCATCGTGTCAAGGCTGCGATTTTCATAGTCCTCCGGCGCCATGGAGCGGAGTGTGTCCGCCTCCTCGACGTTGAGCCCCGCGGGAACGTAGGACATCGCATCGTGGGCGGAAGTCTGGTCGGTCAGAATGTCAGGCGTGAGCTGGCGCTCGACGAGCCGATCGAGGAGCTCGACCGCGTTGACGGGGACGCCGACGGAAACTGCCTGTCGTTTTTCCGCGTAGTCAAGGGCAGCGTCGATGGCTTTGTCCACATCCTCGATGACCTCATCGAGATACCCTTCATGGCAGCGTCGATCGAGTTTGGCGCGATCGATGTCGGCGATCAGGCAGGTTCCGCTGTTCATCGTCATCGCGAGCGGCTGGGCCCCGCCCATTCCGCCGCACCCTGCTGTCACGCAGATTCGTCCAGCGAGCGAACCATCGAAATGCTGCCGGGCGCATTCAGCGAATGTTTCGTAGGTGCCCTGCAAGATGCCCTGTGTGCCGATATAGATCCATGAGCCGGCGGTCATCTGCCCGTACATGATGAGGCCCTTCCGCGCCAGATCATCGAAAACTTCCTGCGTCGCCCAGTGAGGGACGAGGTTGCTGTTGGCAATTAGGACGCGCGGCGCGTCTTCGTGCGTGCGCATCACGCCAACGGGTTTGCCCGATTGCACCAGCAGCGTTTCATCAGGCTCAAGGCGCTGGAGCGTCTGGATGATCACGTCGTAGGCAGCCCAGGAGCGCGCCGCCTGCCCGCGGCCGCCGTAGACGACGAGTCGGGCGGGGTCTTCAGCGACTTCGGCGTCGAGGTTATTCATGAGCATGCGCATGGCGGCTTCAGCCTGCCAGGTCTTGCAGGTCCGCAGGGCGCCGCGCGGGGCGCGGATGGTTCTGCCGATTGCTGGTGCATCAAGTGCGCTCATGACAAAGCTCTCCAGATGGCGTCTTTCCACTCACTCTCAGAAGTCTAGGTCGGGCGTGATTATTTCGAGTTGATCGCTCAAAATTAACCCTCTCAATTTCTCGATGTCAGGAGAAGGCGGTCGATCTGCGCTGAGCTTTGGTGCGAGCGATCGAACACACTCATGCACGCGCTCCACAACAGCGCCAGATTTCAGCGGACGTTGATATTCAAGCGCCTCGGCGGCGCACAGTAGTTCAATCGCGACGGTGTTCGCAGCAAGTGAGAGGCTGCGTCGGGCTTTGTCTGCAGCGAGCGGGCCGAACGAGTTGTAGTCTTCCATGCCGGCGCAGGTCGGGATGTTGGCGACTGTCGCGGGCGATGCGTTGTGGATGAGCTCATTGCAGCAGGCGGCGGCGGTGTATTGGGTAATCATCAATCCCGAGTGCAGGCCGGGCTGGGGGCTCAGGTGGGCGTTGAGGGGATTTTCAGAGTCCGACGCAGCGAGCAGATGGTAGACGCGGCGCTCGGAAAGGCCGCCGATGTGCGCGAGGGCGATGGCGAGCGTGTCGAGCGGGAGCGCAATGGGCATGCCATGGAAGTTGCCGGCGGAGATGACCTGGGCTTGTGCGTTGTTTTCATCGGAGAAGACCAGGGGATTATCGGTGACGGCGCCGAGTTCACGCTCGATGCTGGCGCGGATGTAGTTGATGAGATCAAGTGAGCTGCCGAGCACGACGGGCGCGCAGCGGAAGGAGTAGGGATCCTGCACACGGGGATCATCAGCTCGATGACTTGGCAGGATGGAGCTGCCCTTGAGGCTAGTTGCCAGGGCATGTGCAATCTTGGCTGGGCCATCATGATTGCGGGCTGTGTAGACACGGTCATCAAGAAAAGCATCAGTTGCGCGATTGGCGTCGATGGACATGGCGGTGGCGACAATCGCGGCGCGCATGAGTCGCTGGGCGTCGATGAGCGCGAGGGCGCCCTGGGCGGCCATCAGGTGGGTGCCGTTGATGAGCGCGAGACCTTCCTTTGGGCCGAGTGTGATCGGTGTGAGATTGGCGCGTTTGAGGGCCTCGGCGCCGGTGACTCTTTCGCCGCCGATCTCGGCTTCACCTTCGCCGATGAGTGGGAGAGTGGCGTGTGCGAGGGGGGCGAGGTCGCCGGAGGCGCCGACGGAGCCGGTCTTTGGAACGATGGGCGTGACGCCTGCGTTGAGGAGAGCGACGACTTGTTCGACGACGGCGATGCGCACGCCGGACATTCCGCGACTGAGCGATGCAGCAAGGAGCAGGAGCATGCCTCGGACGGTTTCGCAGGGAAGTGGCTCGCCGACGCAGGCAGCGTGTGATCGAAGGAGATTGGTCTGGACAGCAGGAAGTTCGTCGTCGTTGATGCGCGTGCGTGACAGTGAGCCGAAACCCGTATTGACGCCGTAGAGGGGGACGCCGAGATTGATCGCCTGGATAAGGGCTTCATTGGAAGCGAGAATCTGGCGCCGGGCCTGCTCCGCGAGTGAGACAGGCCGGCAACCTCGCGCGACAGACTCGAAATCTGCGAACGAGAGCGTGGAGCCATCAAGAGCGAGGGGCGTTGGCGTCATGGCGGCAGTGTAGTCGCCTGGCGGCGTGGGTTTGCCCGGCGTTTGCCCGCGACGCGCCATGCGGGTATCAGGGCTGCTATGAAGGAAGTCGTCCGTTGGATAGCTATCGCGATCGCAGCACTTTTGGTGGGTCCGCTGACAGCGTTGATCGTGGGCGCTGTTCGGGCGCCGGATGGGGGACCGGACGCGACGATGCTGCTGAGCGGAAGCATTGTCATAGGCGTGCTGGCGACACTGGCGGCGCTTGTGATAGCCGGCGCGACGGGGGCGGCGGCTGCTCGGGTTCTGGGTGTGCGCACTGGTTACCTGGTGACGGGGATCGTGCTGATCTGGAGTGATTTTGCGAGCGGGACGGTGCAGGGCGTATTGGTGTGGACGCAGGATGGCGGAGCGCTGTGGCGGTTGGCAACGGAAGGGTTTGTGCTTGGGACGGCGGCGATCGCGATGGCGTGGGTGATTAATCAGGTTGGGAAGAAGGAAGACGAATCAGAGCTTGGCGCAGGGCGGGGAGCGGAATCGCGCAGCAAAGCCTCCACCATGCTGGCGATGGCGGCGATGATTGTGGTCGGGGGGGTGGTTGCGTACCTGGTGGCGCGGGAAGGTTTAAAGGGGCAGACACTCGCGGCGGCTGCCATCGGGGCGCTGGCGGGGGCGACGGTGGCTTCGGTTGTCGGGCATGGCGTTTCTTCGGTGTGGTTTTTCGCGGGGATGGCGGCGCTCGCGGTGGTTGGACCCGCGCTGGGCGCGGTGTTGCAGGGTGGGGAAGCGGTGGCCCGGGCGTATGCGAATGAGTTGTTCCCGCTGGCGTGGATGTCGCCTTTGGATTGGGTGGCGGGAGCGTTTTTGGGGATTCCGGTTGGGATGGTGTGGGGGGGTTCGATGCTGGAAAAACGGGCTGAAGTGTGAAAAACTTGGGGACTTGCGGGCTCAGCAACATGTTGTGACCTGCTCGGGCGATGGGGCGTCCTATGATTGAGCCCTGTTTTCTTGTCACGCCATTTTTGCCTCTTTCCAAGGACGCCATATGAGCACCCAGCCGACGACTCCACCCACCGAGGGGGGAGTTCGGGTCGAGATCAACACCGCCCACACGATGCCTGATGTTCAAGCGAGCAGCGATGCTCGGCGGATCGCGATTGACAAGGTGGGCGTGAAGGACGTTGTGTATCCGATCACGCTGCGCACGCCGGATGGCGGAAAGCAGTCGACGGTCGCGACGATCAACATGTATGTGTCGCTGCCGCACCATCAGAAGGGGACGCATATGAGCCGTTTCCTTGAGGTGCTCAACGAGCACGCGGAGTGCATGACGCCGGAGCGGATCCCGGAGGTGGCGCGGGCAATTAAGGAGCGGCTGAACGCTGAGGAGGCGCATCTGGAGTTGGAGTTCACCTACTTTGTGCGCAAGCTGGCGCCGGTGACGAAGATGCCGGGGCTGATGGACTACAAGGTGCGGTTCGAATGCTCAGCCGACGGGGTCGAAGATTTCATCATGGGGGTGACGGCGCCGGCGACGAGTTTGTGCCCGTGTTCGAAGGAGATCAGCCGATTCGGTGCGCACAATCAGCGGTGCCACATCGAAGCGCGGGTGCGGTTTGATGAAACGATGTGGATTGAGGATCTGGTGAAGCACCTGGAGGGGGCGGCTTCGAGCCAGGTGTACGCGGTATTGAAACGGCCCGACGAGAAGTTTGTGACGGAAGTTGCCTTCGAGAACCCGAAGTTCGTGGAAGACATTGTGCGCGATCTCGCGATTTCGCTGGAAGATGATGAGCGGGTGACGTGGTACTCGATTAATAGTGAGAATTTTGAGTCGATTCATAACCACAATGCTTATGCGCAGTTGACCCGGGATAAGAGGGGGTAGGGGAGTTTGTGGCGGCGCCGTGAGCGATGATGGGGCGTAGGATATGACCAACCTGCTCCCGTGGGATTTTCAACGGGACATGGCGATGCTTCAGTCCCATTCTGGATTTTTCGGAGGGATATCTCGCCCGCTTGGCAGTTATGACGGTCTAGGTAGAGTTTTTTTCAGGCGCTCAAATGCGGCTCAGGCAGGCCTACGCGGCCCAAATGAAACGCTAACTTCGTCTGTAAGTGGTCGCGGTACGGCGATACGAGTCGCGCGCGACGTCGGGCTGGATCAGACTCCGCACTGATCTGGCGATACAACTCGTCCCGACGGATAGAAAACACCTGTTTCATATCGACAACAAGTTCCGGCACCCCTTCGCCGCATAGATCTTCATTTGATGGCACGCTTTCTAGGAGCTGGAGCTTTGGGTGATCGTTGTTGCGAATCTTCTTGTGGAGCCCCTTGTCCTCAATATGGTTCTCATTGGTCTTGGTCGAGGGAAATGCGCTCAGGAGCAATACCTCAGCGATGTGATTCTGCGGCTTCACCTTTTCTCCGTTGCGCGCATTGAAGTCTTGTTCTAGGTCACAGTCTTGCGTTGCTACGACGCAATACTCGTGCTCGACCTTCAGAACATCGGGTGGATCTGTCGTCGGGTCAGCTAGCCACTCTACGATATCGGATAGGATCTCTCCCTGTCGTATAGCGGCCTCAAGTTCGAGTGGAGAATAGCGGGGTACATGAGGTGCGCTGGATTCTCCAGTCTTTTCAGGCCCGACGAGTTGTCTTGCCGACTCCGCCAAGCAAACCCTCGCTCAGTCCTCAGGATAGCCAAAAAACGTTGATTCCTCATTCCGAATCTTGCCGCCTGGTAGACGTGATTCGTTGACCTCATACCTGTCGATGGCCTGCGAAAGTTGATAACTCTCTGCCACCGAGGTCAGATACTCGGCCGCATCATAAAGCGATTCCTCGGGTAGTTGTGCGGCAAGCCAAACACAAAGGGTGCGAAGCTTTAAAGCTTCCGGAAGTTCGTCGAGGCGATCCGTGGTCGAGTAGATGCAGTGCGTTGTCTCCGTGCGGGCTCCTTCATCGTCGTAGTGCCAATTGAAGTAGGCGCGCGGAGTAGACGAACTTGCGATATAGTCAAACTCGACATTCGGGCCTCCCTGCGCAAGAACGAGAGTGTTCCAGTGCGAGTCAGTTCGAAATGGGTTTTGGTCGTAGAGCTTCATGGAGTTTTTGTGTGATGCACCACTGGAACGCTCGGCTTGCCATCTCATTGAACCCATCAAACACTCCTTCTGCTTCGTTGACGTTTATTTTTCCGGACTTGAAGAAGTCGAAGTCGATGATATATCCGACAGCGGGCTTCTTGCCCACCTGGACATTCTGCAGTCCATGGTTCAGCAGGATGCGTGTGCCGGTAGCTGGATCGGCAAACGCCAATCGCCTGTGTACTTCGTTTGCGGAATTGGCAACCGCTGGAATAGCAAGTTCACCCAAGATGTGCGGCGCAAGCAATGCGGACCAGGGAGTGGTCTCGTTCAGGCCATGGTTGCTGCGGACGATCGCGTCGATGTAGCGGAGCCCAATTCGTGAGAACGGCGAAGGTCGGTACAAGTCCCGAAGAGCACCCAACGGGGCATTGAGTTTCTGTCTGAATTCTTCCCACCGGGTGTATCGGGTCGTGCTGAGCGAGATGAATTCGTTGGATAGAGAGACGGTCCAGGCTTGGCCCTCGTCCCGAAAACGGTACACCTTTGATCCGGCTTGTACACCGAGCATCTCGGCAACTTGGGAAGGTAGAGCCGACTGAGCCTGATTCTCCAACTCGAAGATCGGGAACTGCTCGCGAACTTGTTCCTGGAACTCGACGGGCTCTGAGGCGCCAATCTTCAGGATCGTCGGAAACTGGAGCTGACAGACCACTTCAACCAACGGTGCACCCTGGTACACGACTCTCTGGCGTGGTGGGAACAGTTCGTTATCGACTTCTACTTCCATGAGTGATCCTATGCCGCAAGTCTTGTACCAGTGTCGCGTCGCCTCCCGCCTGACGTGAAACGCTTACGGGACCATAATACGGGAAACGGCTACATCGCAGTCTGATGGGTTGTTCTATCCTAAACCGTTGCTGAACACTTCATCGAAGATCCGAACAGGCTGCCCTCTGAATGAAAAACGGCCCTTTGGGGCCGTTGAAGTACGCGCGGGAGGAGTCGAACCCCCAACCTCCTGATCCGTAGTCAGGTGCTCTATCCAATTGAGCTACGCGCGCAGCGTAGTGAAGGGGAAGGGTAGCCGGGGTTGTGGGGGCGGGCAAGAACGGAGGTGGATTTGGGGAAGATCGCAGACGGATCGGGAACGATGGAGGTGCTGCGCCGAGGGATGTGATGGGTTGATGGTGAGAAGGGCTGGTGGGTTTTGGAGTTGGCTGGCGTCGGGCTGGGTCAGGATCAGCGCAGGGAATCTGAATCGATGCAGGCTGGGTCGGCGCGGGCGAGCGGGATCCGGGCGGGGGATAGGATTGAGGAATGGCTGGCTGGCGGGGTTTGTGGGAGAGGCAGATTTGGGGGACAGGAAGAATCGAGCGGGCGGGGCTTGATTGGTTGGGGGTTGGTGGTCATACTTTGGGGCTCCGCTTTGGGCGATGGTTTCGCCCGGGCGGCCAGTTTTTCAATTGGACACGCAGGACTCCGAAAGGTTCGATTTTCCTATGGCTCACTCCGTATCTGCTCGCAAGCGCATTCGTCAGAACGAGACGCACCGTAGCCGGAACCGTTGGCGTTTACGCACGATGCGGCTGGCGATCAAGGATTGTCTGGAGCAGATTCTGCATGGGCAGGAGGACAAGGCGAAGGAGTCGTTGCGGCTGGCGTGCTCAGCGATTGACAAGTCCGCGGGCAAGGGTGTGATTCACAAGAATCGGGCTGCCCGGACGAAGTCGCGGTTGGTCAAGCGCATGAAGGCGCGGCAGGCTGGCTGAACGTCGAACGCCCTGGCGTTTGGCCCGGGCGGTTTTTTACTTTGCACAATCTGTTGGTGGGACTGACGGGCTGACACGCGCGGGCGGTGTTATTCTTGCGCCATGACTTCGCGCAGTGATGGTAAACGGAAGAAGACGCGCTCTGAACGGAAGGCGCGCTCTGAACAAGCGCCGGCGCTGAAGAAGAGTGATGATCTTTCGTCATATGGCGCGGTGAGTATGCGCCCGCTGCACATATTGGTTTTTTTGGCGCCATTGATTGTGTTGTATGAGTTGGGTTCGGGTCTGTATTTGCACGGCGGGGCGGGGGGCGCGTTTGAGACGATTCGTGCGCATCGGATGCTGGCGGATTTTTTCCGCGCGTTTGGCGTTGGCGGGATTTATCTGCCGGGGGCGGCGTTGGTGGTGACGCTTTTGATTTGGCATCTGCTTCAGCGTGATTCGTGGCGGATGAAGCCGAGCGTTTTGGTTGGGATGTTGTTTGAGTCTTTGGTGTGGACGGTTCCGATCTGGGTGTTGGGGCAGGCGGTGGGGAAGGCGATGGCGGGGGCGGCGCCGACTGCTGAACCGGGGGCGGTTGCGACGGCGCTGGCGAACTCCGGGGCAGAGCTGACGGAGCTTCCGTGGCAGGCGCGGGCGACGATCGCGGTGGGGGCGGGGCTGTATGAGGAGTTGCTCTTTCGGATGCTGGGGATTGCGTTTTTTCACTTCATCATTGTGGATTTGCTCGGCGCGAGGGAGCTGCCCGGGGCGGCGGCGGCGGTGGCGCTCTCTGCGATCGGGTTTGCGCTGTATCACGATGTGTGGGTGTACGGGCGGCTGGACATGCTGCGGTTTGGGTTTTTATTTTTGGCGGGGCTGTACTTCGGGGCGTTGTATGTGGTGCGCGGGTTTGGAATCGTGGTGGCGGTGCATGCGATCTACGATCTGGCGGTGCTTTTGTTGCAGCAGTCGGGGGGGGATGGGTGAGGGAGGCGGCCGAGCGCAGGCTTGGGTACCCTTTGGTCGATGTCAACACCGCACGCTGAGCATGCGAACCTTTTTGTTTTCGAGCACCCGCTGATTCAGCACAAGCTGACGCTCCTGCGTGATGAATCGACGACGCATCGTCTGTTTCGGGCCCAGGTGGCGCAGATTGCTGGGTTGATGGTGTTTGAGGCGACGCGGGAGTTTCCGACGGAGCGGATTGAGATTCAGACGCCGTTGGAAAAAACGATGGGCATCCGACTGGCGACGCCGATTACGGTCGCGCCGGTGCTTCGTGCGGGGCTGGCGATGGCGGAGGGTGTTTTGGATGTGATGCCTGAAGCGCGGGTTGGGCACATCGGGCTCTATCGTGATGAAGAGACGCTGGCGCCGGTGACGTATTTGACGAAACTGCCCGGGGATGTGGATGCAGGGCCGGTGTTGCTGGTGGATCCGATGCTGGCGACGGGCGGGAGCGCTGCTGCTGCTGCGAGACTATTGCGCGAGGCGGGTGTGAAGGATTTGCGGATGATGTGCCTGCTGGCGACGCCGGAGGGTGTGACGCGGATGTGGGAGGAGCACGCGGATGTTCCGATCTACACAGCGGGGCTCGATCGTGAGCTGGATGAACGCGGGTTTATTCATCCGGGGCTGGGCGACGCGGGGGATCGGATGTACGGGACGTGAGTTGGGCGATGATGGTGAAACATTGCTGGGGAAGCTGTCGGTTGCGCCATTGCAGGGCCTTGGCGGGGGAGAGTTGATTTTCATTGTTTTTTGAAATGGACGCGCCAGACTGATGTCACCACAACCGCCGAAGCCGAAACATGTGCTTGTTGATCCGGAGTTGCGCATATATGTGGGTGATTGCCGGAAGCTGTTGCCGCGTATTCCTGAGTGCGCTGCGGGTGAGGTTGATTTGATCTTTGCGGATCCGCCGTTCAACTGGCAGGTGAAGTATGACGAGTGGCACGATGGGCTGCCGCGCGAGGAGTATTTGCGGTTTACGGAGGAGTGGCTTGATGCGTGCATCGAGGCGCTGGCGCCGACGGGTTCGATGTGGGTGAACATTCCCGACGACACCGCGGCTGAGATTGTGGTGCATCTGAAGAAGCGCGGGTTGACGATGATCAACTGGTGCGTGTGGCATTTCCGGTTTGGTCAGAATCGGATGGGCAGTTTTATTATGTCCAAGGTGCATGCGCTGTATTTCGTGAAAGACCCTGATGCTCGCACCTGGAATGCGGATGCAATTCTTGAGCCGAGCGATCGGGCGACGACGTATTTTGACCCGCGTACGCACAACAAGGCGGAGGGGCCCAATGGGATGCGGGTGCCGATGGATGTTTGGTATGGGAAATACTGGGGACGGATTCAGGGGAACAACAAGGAGCGGCGTGCGAAGCACGAGAATCAGTTGCCGGAGGTGTATCTGGAGCGTGTGATTCGGGCGTGCTCCAATGAGGGTGATCTGTTGCTCGATCCGTTTACGGGGAGCGGGACGACGCCGGTGGTGGCGCACGCGCTGAAGCGGCGTTTTCTTGGGACGGAGTATTCAGCTGCGAATGCGAAAAGCGCGTTTGAGCGGACGGAGGCAGGACCGATCCGAGTGGGGCAGGGTGTGATCAATCAATCGACGGCGATCTTCCCGCCGAGAGGGGTTGGGGCGAAGACCCGGGCGAGATTAGGCCAACAGGGATGATAGACCCCCTGAATTTGGGGACATTGGCCCCGACAAAGCCCGAATAAGCGATCGATTTGGTGAAAATAGGGTGGTTGCCAGCCCGATGAATCGTATGCTGAAGGTTTGGAAAACTCCTTATTATTCGGGTGTCCCAACCTTGGGGCACGGAGGGGAGAGCTTTTGCCGATGTGGCGCCCAGGGCCTCCGGCTGCGTCAGCCGCCGGCTCGAGTGCTTCCCGCGCATGGAGGCGTGCTCATGTCCACAACGATGATCCAGCCGTCCACCACTCTTGATTCGTCATTGGTTCTTCCGGCGCATTTGACGACGGAGGAGGATGTTGCGCAGTGGATTGATTTGATGTATCGCGAGGCGCAGGCTGCGGGGGCGCTGGCGCCTTGGGAATCGGACAGGGCGTGTCCGTGTTTGGTGGCGTGGCTGAATGCATTGGCGCCGAGCCTGATTCGCACGGGCGGGCGTGTTGCGGCGGTGTGTTGCGGGTACGGGCATGACGCGGTTGAGCTTGTGAATCGCGGGTATGAAGTGTGCGCGATCGACGCTTCGAGAACAGCGATTGAACGGGCGAAAGAGTTGCATCCGTTGCATGCGTCATTTTTTTCTGTTGAAAACTATTTGGCGCCGTCGTTGAGACATCGACATCGGTTTGATTTCGTGGTGGATACGCGGGCGTTTGGAGTGACGCCGCCGAACTTCCGGCAGCAACTTGCTGAAGCGATGGCGGATATGCTCGGGCCGCACGGCATTTTGCTGACGATTGCGCGCGGGTGTGATGCGCGCGCGGGCGTTCAGGATGCAGCGCCTTTCTGCGTGAGCGAGAGGGAACTGGACGAGCTCTTCAGCAGGTGTGGACTGACTGCGATACGCGGCTTCGATGATTTTGAGGATGACTGTGATCCGCCGGTGCGGCGTCTTCGCGCAGCGTTCCGTCGAACTTAATCCCCTCCGGGCAGGTTTACTGCAAGCTGACGGGCATGACGACGTAGACGAAGTCTGCTCCTGCTTTGATAAGCCCGGGCTTGTTGGGCGCCTTCATTTCGATGACCACCTGGGGTTCGTCGACGACCTTGAGCGCATCAATCAGGAATGTGGGATTGAAGCCGATTTCGATGGCGTCTCCATCGTAGGAATCAACATTCACATCAATTTCCGCTTCGCCCATTTCCGGGGCGCGGCTGCTGACGCGCAGGGAGTTGCCATCGTTGTTGGTGAAGTTCATGCGCACGCCGCGCGATTCTTCGTTGGTGAGGAGGGCGGCGCGGCGGACGCCGGAACGCAGGGCGGCGGCGTCAAAGACAGCTCTTTTATCCTGATCCGTAGGGATGACGTCTTCGTAGGGAGGGAAGGCGCCTTCGACGAGAGCGCTGGCGAGCACAGCGCGGGGCTCGCCGGCATCGGCGTTAAATCCGAAAATGACCTGGTTGTCGGTGATGGCGACGCGGATATTTTCGTCGGGATCATCGATGAGCTTGCTTGCCATCTGCATTGCTTTGGAGGGGATGATGCAAGCAATTTCCGTGTCGGCGCTGGCTTCGGCGTGTCCGCGAGCGAGCGCGAGGCGGCGACCATCGGTTGCAACGAGCTCGAGCTTTTTACCCTTGAGTGAAAGCAGGACACCGTTAATCGCGTAGCGGGAAGTCTCGCGCGCAGTCGCGAAGAGTGTGCGCCCGACGAGAGTTTCCAGCGAGGCGGCCTGAACGGTGAAGATCTTTCCCGCGCGCGGATCGTCGGCGTCCAGGAACTCGGGAGCGGGCGGGAACTCTGCCGGGGGGAATCCGAAGACTCTGAACTTTGCGTCGGCGCCGCGCACTTCGATTTGGTCGCCGTCGACCTCGATGGTGAGCGTTGCCTCCGCGTCCTCAGCGGCGACGATCTGCTGCAACTTCTGCGCGTTAACAAGGGCTTCGCCGGGTTTGTTGACGTCGACGTTGAGCGTTGTGAGGCGCAGCGAGACTTCCGCGTCGGTCGCGGTAAGTGTGAGGCGGCCGGCGTCACCATCTTTGGTGGCGCAGAGATGGACGCATGAGAGTTGGGGCTTGGGAGAGCGCGCCGGCGCGATGCTCGCCATGAGATTTACCGCGTCTAACAACGCAGCCCGATCACAAATCACCTTCATGTTGAGGCGTCTCCTCGCTGGTATAGCAGGGAGAGTGTATCGAAACGGGAGACGCCCTATTGGGTTGCGCCAGTCTGTCCACGCACGGCGCCGATTCGGAGGGCGGGGGACGCCGAGGTTGTGTTCGCCGGCAAGAACCCGGATACTCATCTGCCTGGATCGCTCAGCGTCGGCTGTGTTGCTGCGCGATTGCCCTAACAGAATGCTACCCTCGCGCCCCCACGCTGGATCGTCACTCCGATTCCGCGATCGTACATAAAGGAATGCCATGTCATTTGAAGCTGCTGTCCACGCCCAAGCGATCGACCTTGACAAGCTTGTACTCGAGATGTGCGCTGACGCTGGAGCGGGTCATCCGACCACAGCGATGAGCCTGGCGCAGATTGTCACGGTCTTAATGTTTCATTCGATGCGGTGGAGCCCTGAGGCGCCGGCGTACCCAACGTCTGACCGGCTGGTTTTGAGTGAAGGGCATGCGGTTCCGATTGTGTACGCGGCGTATGCGCGGCTGGGCGGGATGATCGGGCGGGATCCGGAGAAAAGACGCCCGATGACGGCCGACGATGCGATGTCGCTTCGGAGGCTGGACTCGTCAATCGATGGACACCCGAACCCAATGGAAGGATTTCCCTTCTTTGACGCAGCGACGGGATCGCTGGGGCAGGGGCTTTCTGTTGCGGCGGGGCTTGCGGAAGGGGCGAGGCTCGATGGGCTCGATCGGCGTTTGTATTGCATCATCGGAGATGGGGAATCACGCGAGGGGCAGATTTGGGAGGCGGTTGATCAGATCATCGATCAGCAGCTCACGAATGTGCTTGCGATTTTTAACTGCAACGGGCTCGGGCAGGCGGGTCCGGTCAGCGGGCAGCAGTCTCCGGAGCGGATTCAGGCGAAGCTGGTGGCGGCGGGTATGAACGCGGTGTTGATCGACGGACATGGCCCGGAACAGATTCGCGAGTCGATTGAGCAGTTTGCAGCATTGTCGGATGCAGGAGAGGGCGCGCCGATGGCGCTGGTGGCGCGAACAGTGAAGGGGTGGGGGGCGCCTTCACTTCAGACGGGGAACTGGCATGGCAAGCCGGCAATGGGCGATGCGTTGGCGCGTGCGCAGCAGGAGCTTGATGAGCGGCGCGTCGAGATGACATCCTCGTTGGTGCAGAGCGATCAGTTCACGATCAACCCGCCTGCTGAAGCGCCGGCGCGGTCCGCAGGCAACTTTGATATTCCGACCCTTTCAGCGGCGATGAAGCAGTGGGATATGGAGTCTTTGCTTCAATCCGGGCAACTTGCGACGCGAAAGGCGTATGGGCTGGCGCTGCGGGCGCTGGGGCAGGCGAACGATCGCGTTGTAGCGCTGGATGCGGATGTGAGCAACTCGACCTTTTCGGAGACGTTTGGAAAAGACGAGGCGCTAGCTGGGCGGTTTATCGAGTGCAAGATCGCGGAGCAGAACATGATGTCGATGGCGGTGGGTTTGGCTGCTGCTGGCAAGGTTCCTTTTGTTTCGACGTTCGCCAAGTTTGTGACACGCGGATACGACCAGATCGAGATGGCGATCAACTCGGGGGCGAATGTGAAGATTGTTGGTTCGCACGCGGGGATTTCGCTTGCGTCAGATGGTCCAAGCCAGATGGGCTTGCCTGACATCGCGTGGTTTCGCAGCTTTACGACGATGCGCGATCATCGCGGGAATCCGGGGTGCTACATTCTTCAGCCCGCGGACGCATACGCAGCATATGGATTGACGGAGGTGATGGCGGAGTATGAAGGCGTGTGCTACATGCGCACACTGCGCCCTGAGACGGAGTTGTTGTACTCCGATGATGTTGTCTTCAATCTGGGCGGGATGGAGGTGTTGTCCGAGGGGCGTGATGTGCTTTTGGTCGCGTCGGGGTACATGGTGCACGAAGCGAACAAGGCGATTAACGAGCTTGATAAGCAGGGGATTTCGGCGACGCTTGTGGACTTGTATTCGTTGCCGTTCGATGGGGACATGCTGCTGGATCTGGCCCAGGCGAACAATGGGTATGTGATTACGCTTGAGGACAACTATGGGGCTGCGATCGGATCTGCGGTGGCGGATGTGATGACCGACGCGGGGGATTCCTTCTCGCTGAAGCAGATGCATGTGCGGCGGATTCCGAAGTCAGCCAGGTCGCCTGAGGAGCTGCTGGAGCACTGCGGGCTGTCTGCCCGGCAGATTGTGCAGGCGGGTCTGGAGCTCCTGGAGGTCGGGGCTGTCATGTAAATTTAATGCGGCAGCATCGGGGAATCGATTTTTGTAAAAGAATTTTCGAAGTGGCCTGCGGAATGCTGCGGGCCTTGGCAACCAGATTATCGGACGTTGAGCGACCTGGGGCGTCTTACTTAGAACGTAAGTCGTTTTTTGAAAAGTGTTTACAGATGCAGCACTGGTTTGGGTTTTTCGTAGCTCCGACGGATTGATCCGGAGGGCATATCCCCGGGAGCGGGGAGTTTGGGAATGAGCGGTAATTGTGGCGGCCTAGCCCAGCTAGGACCGAATATTGAACCCGACGCCGGTTTGCATCTGCTATCAAGATGAGTATAGTTAGCGATCGCTTGCGGATTCGGCGGAGCCGGCCCGAAAGTGAGAGCTTGATAAGTTTGTGAGTCAGTGAATGTGTCTGAAGGTGACTGGGGCGGCTCGAGTCCGACCCACAGCCTGACGACGAACACCAAAGGAACCCGGGACGCGAAGGGGACTCGACGCGTCCTTCGAAAACCAGTCTAAGGAGACGTCTCAGATGAGGCCCACAACAGGTTTGATCATTTTTGCCGGCGCTGCGGTCAGCCTCGGCTCCACCGCGGTTGCTGACAGTGAATCGTGGTCCAGCGACGCCGACGAAGTCCGCGCGCTCGTAGCTGAAATGCTTGCTGATTCTGAGACCCGTTCCAGCCTGCTTCAGAGCGGCGGGACAGCCGGTCACGATGGCAAGTTCTTTCTTGCTTCACCCGATGGCAACTTCCGCCTGAATGTTGGCGGTCAGGTGCAGTTCCGTTACACCGCGAATTTCCGCGATGATGATGGAATGATTGGCTTTGACGATGATGATGACGGCATCATTGATCGCAGCGAGCGGGTTGACGACTTCGAAGGTGGTTTTCAGACCCGCCGGACGAAGCTGACCTTCTCCGGTCACGTTTACGAGCCGGAACTGCGGTACAAGGTTCAGGGCGCGTTCGACCGCGCTGGCGGCGCCTTCATTCTTGAGGACGCGTATGTTGAGTATGACATGAGCAACGGCTGGAGCGTTCGCTGGGGTCAGTTCAAGCTGCCCTTGCTTCGCGAAGAGTTGGTGAGCTCCAAGTATCAACTGGCTGCGGATCGCTCCGTTGCAAATGAGCTCTTCAATCAGGGTCGTTCTCAGGGCATCCAGGTGACCTATGCCGACGAGATGTGGCGCTTCCGCGCTGCGTTCTCTGATGGCTTGGCGAGCGCGAACTCCGATCTCGGAGCCGACCCCGCTGACTGGGCGATCACAGGTCGTGTTGAAGTTCTCATCGCGGGCGAGTGGAGCCAGTTCAAGGACTTCACCAGCGAGCCTGGTTCTGATTACGGCGTCATGGTCGGCGCCGCGGGCCACTTTGAGCAGTCTCCTGACGTTCCTGGTGGAACGGTTATCGATCGCTTCTCATACACCGTTGATGCGAGTGTGGAAGGCGACGGCTGGAATGTGTTTGCTGCCTTCATCGGCAATACGCTCTCGGATGTGCCTGTCGGCCTCGGCACGCAGGACGCTGACAACTTCGCGTTCGTTGTCCAGGGCGGTCTCTATGTCGCTGAGGATATTGAAATCTTTGCGCGGTATGACCACATCTTCCTCGACGACGATGTCTTCGTCGGTGACGATGAGTTCAAGACTCTGACCGCTGGCGCCAACTACTACATGTACGGCCACGCTGCGAAGTTTACAGCTGACGTTCAGTGGTTCTTTGACTCGACGGACGGCCTGTTCGCTGGCGCCGCTGCTGGCGGCCTTGCGGGCGCTGGCGCCAACACTGGCATCGGTCTGCTCGACTCAGGCGATGAGGATGGCCAGATCGCGCTTCGGTTCCAGTTCCAGCTTCTCTTCTAAGAACGCTGAACGACAACTCGAATTTTCACACCGACCGGTCCATTATGGGCCGGTCGGTTTCTTTTTGGGGGTAGAACTGTCCATGTCCGCGGAGGCCCCTACAATCGCGCCCGTATTGCGCCTGAGATGAAGGCGGCGAGTCGTTTGGAGATGAAAAATGATCCAACTTACGCATTGGCAGCCGTCGCTTCCGGATCGGTATCTCGCGATGGGTTCTGACGCGCTGTCGGCGGGGATTGAGGCCCGCCGAAGAGAGCTTGGCGATCAACTGGTCATTCTTGGGCATCACTATCAGGCGGATGAGGTTGTGCGCCACGCAGACTTTACGGGTGACTCCTTCAAGCTTTCGCAGTTGGCGGCGGAGCAGGTTCAAAAGCGGGGCGCGAAGCATGTGATATTTTGCGGCGTGCATTTCATGGCGGAGTCGGCGGACATTCTCACGCCGGACGATGTGGCGGTGATTCTGCCTGATTTGTCAGCTGGATGTTCGATGGCGGATATGGCGTCGTATGAGGATGTGATCGATGCGTGGGAGGCGATTCATGATTCACTCGCGCAGCAGGGGTGGGGCGGGCGCCTGATTCCGATTACCTATATGAACTCATCTGCGGCGATCAAGGCGTTCGTGGGCGAGCACGGGGGAGCGGTGTGCACTTCGTCAAACGCGGCGCAGGTTTTTGAATGGGCGATGGCGGGAGGCGCCGAACCTGAGACTGACGCGGAGCAGGACATTAAGCTGTTTTTTCTTCCCGATCAGCATCTCGGGCGCAACACCGCGGCGGCGTATGGGCTTGACGTAGAGACGCAGACGTGTGTGTATGACCCGAAGAAGACTCGGGCTGGCGCAGCGTTGGGGGGCGCGACGCCTGAGCAGTTGATGGCGTCAACTGTGATTCTTTGGGCGGGACATTGCTCGGTGCATAAGTTGTTCCGCCCGGAACATTGTGATGCGGCGCGGGCTGAGGATGGAGATGCCAGGATCTTGGTGCATCCGGAGTGCTGCCGGGAGGTTGTGGAGCGGGCTGATCTGAATGGATCAACGGAATATATTATTCAGCAGGTTGAAAACGCTGCGCCAGGGTCGCGATGGGTCATTGGAACGGAAGTGCATCTTGTCAATCGACTGGCGCAGATCGCGCGCAAGCGAGGTGTTGATGTGCGCATTTTGAGCGATTGTCAGTGCTTATGCACGACGATGTACCGGATTGATGAGCCGCACGTGTTGTGGTCACTCGATCATCTGGCGGAGGGGCGGGTAGTGAATCAGGTGCGCGTGCATGCGGAGGCGCGGCGATGGGCGCTGGTCGCGCTCGACAGGATGCTTGAACTGACGGCGCCGGCGAGCATGGTTGACTGAGAGGGGTTCGGGCGAGCGTGCCTCAGTTGTCCAGCATATTTGTAGTGAATTTGGTGAGTTGCGCACTGATGTTGCGGATTATCGTGGCGTCGGCGTCATTGATCAGGGCGCCGGAATCATCGAACTTTTCGTGAGCGATGCACATGGCGTGCTGTTCGGGGATGACGTAAACACCGATGTTGCTCAGGATGAGGCGCAGAAAAGGCAGGCCACGAAGGCCCCCGAGCGCGCCGGGGGAGGTTGCCATGATGCCGGCGGTCTTGCCGCGAAAGCATTCGAGGGGTGATTCTTTGGGAGCTGGTCGAGAGGCCCAGTCAATCATGTTTTTAAGTGCTGCAGAAGGAGCGCTGTTGTATTCGGGGCTGGCGATCAGGAAGCCGTCGTGAGCTTTGAGAAGACTCTTGAGCTTCAAGACGTTTTCCGGAAGTCCTTGCGCGGCTTCGAGATCTTCGTCGAAAACAGGAAGTGGAAGATCGCGCAGAGCAATGACTTTGACCTCAGCCCCTGCTTGGTGCGCAGCTTGGGCAGCGAACTCGACGAGCTTTTGATTGAGGGATTCCTTTCGCAAACTTCCACTAAACGCGAGGATGCGAGCTTGCTGTCCCGGCATGGTCGGCAGCCTCCTGCTTGTAAAACTGCATGATTTTGGAATAATTATGGCCGCTGTACATCATTCCGTCGGGGGGTTCTCGCCTGTTGGCTTCGGCTTCGACCGCGATGTGCGCAGGCGCCCTTGCATTCGCTTGGGCGGCTGTTTTGTCGGAACGAGTCCCATCGGGAACCGAGCGTCGTTCTCTACTTTCGTTTTGACGGGGAGGTCCGGATCCTGGTACCGGCTCTGCGAACGGGCTTGCTCTGTTTCGAGATCTTTCTTTGCGCGCTCCCGGATGACGCGCTCCGGCGGCGCGCCGGCGACGAAGTCGGGGTAGTCGAGCAGTGGAATCTCAACATTGGCAAGTTTTTCAATGTCAGAGAGCAGCTTGCCTTGCTCCGGCGTGACCAGCGACCATGCGACACCCTTGCGCCCGGCTCGGGCGGTGCGCCCAATGCGGTGGATATAGACTTCGGGGTCTTCGGGGAGATCGTAGTTGACAACATGCGTGATGCCGTCGACATCCAGTCCGCGGGCTGCGAGGTCAGAGGCGATCAGGACGCCAAGCTCGCCCTTTCGCAGCCTCTGCATGATGGCGTTGCGCTTGCCCTGGTACATGTCGCCATGAATCGCGTGGGCATCGATCTTCTTCTTGCACAAATAGGCGGTGAGGTCGTCCACTGTGCGTTTGGTTCGACAGAAGACGACTGTGAGCGCAGGATCTTCATGCGTGAGCAAGTGTGTGAGCAGTTTTCGTTTATCCCAGGGTTCGACCGTGAGATAATGTTGTTCGACAAGGCTAACGGTGAGCGAGCCGGCGGCTGCGACGATCTTCGCAGCGCCTTCGCGCATAAAAGTGCGGCCGAGTGTTTCGATCTCGCCGCTGATTGTGGCGGAGACGAAGATGGTTTGATGTTCGCCCTTCATGGCGCGAAGAATCTTTTTGATGTCATCGCGGAAACCGATATCGAGCATGCGGTCGACTTCGTCGAGGACGACGAATTTCACATTGTCGAAGTGGAGTTTGCGTCGGCCGATGAGGTCCATCAGTCGACCGGGTGTGGCGACGATGATTTCGGGGCCTTTTTCAAGTTCGCGTGTTTGCTTTTCGATCGCCTGGCCGCCGTAGACGGGCGTGACTTTGATCGGTGTGTATTTACCTAATCGTGACATTTCACTGGCGATTTGAATCGCCAACTCGCGCGTTGGGCACAGTACGATCGACTGGAATGGCAGTGATCGCGTTGCCATATGAAAGAGCGGCAGACCAAAGGCGGCGGTTTTACCGGAGCCGGTCTTCGCCTGGCCGAGCACGTCGACGCCGGAGAGGACTGCGGGGATGAGCTTCGCCTGGATATAGGTCGCGCGCTCGAAGCCGACTTCGCGAACACCTTTCATCACGCTATTGCGCAGGCCGAGCTCATCGAAGGGGGCGGCGGCGAAGATATCGCTGTCGTATTCTTTCTCTGGCGCGCTTTCTTCAGGATCGCCCGACTTGCACGACTGCGATGAGCGATCACGCTCTTCATGCCCGCCGTCGCTGGGTTCACTGCTCTTTTTCGAGCGACTGCGCCCACCGCGATTGTGTTTGGGCTTGGAGGTGTCGGACTTGCTTTCAGATTCTGATTGCTCAGCAGGTGACGGTTCTGTGTCGGCGCGGGATTCGTCGCGCGCGTCATCAGTGCGACTCTTGCCACGTCGCCGGCGTCTTTTTTTCTTGCGTTGTTGGCTGGTGTCTTCGGATTCATCAGAGCGCGCGGGCTCTGACGCTGGATTGGTTGCAGCAACATCTTCAGCCGATGTATCGTCGGGCATTCGTTGTGTCCGCAACCCGCACTCGGCGCGCTTCCTTAGGATGGCGCACGTTGGCTGCTTCAGGGGGGCAGGAAGCAGGCGACGCAGGGCATCCCAAAAAGCGCGCGTTCGCTTGGGCGCGGACCTCCTCACTCATCGCGTCGTGCGACGGGGTTTGTCGGCTCGAACGCCGGCCGATCCGGCGTCTCCTCATGAGCGCCCTCATCCTAGCGCCACCAGAGCGCCGATACAACATTGCCCGCAGTTGCGAATGAGGCGCTGGCGTCGGCGGCGCCGGGTATGCTGGCGGGCAAGAGGAGCACGACGCATGGATGCGACTAGTCGTTTGGAGGTCGATCTCGGAGCGATCGCACAAAATATTGGAGCGATTCGGCAGCTTGTCGGACCGAAGGTTGGTATTTGTTCGGTTCTTAAGGCCGACGCCTATTCGCTTGGCGCCAAGCGTATCGCGAAGCGTCTGGAGACTGCAGGCGTCGAGATGATGGCGGTCTACACGCCGGAGCAGGCGCGGGAACTCATCGAGGGGGCGATCCGCACGCCGGTGCTCGTGCTGATGCCTGTGCGCGCATTTGCGCGCAACGATGTGCTCTACCGGGCGCTTGTGCAGAACAAACTGCATCTGACTTTGCACGACGCTTCTCAACTTGAAGCTCTGGCTCAGTTCGCCGACCGATTCGGTCTGGTCTTGCCTGTGCATCTTGAGTTCAATGCGGGGCTGAATCGCGGCGGGGCGAGGCCGGAGAAAGCGTTGGGCCTCTTGCGGCGCATCGCGGAGCTTCGGCGGGTCAAGCTGGCTGGCGTTTTGACCCATTTTTCCTGTGCTGATTCTGATCCTGAATGCACCAAGGCGGAAGCGCGGGACTTCTTCAAGTGGATAAATGACTGCGCGGACCTCATTCCCGATGACTGTCTGATTCATCAATCCAGCACGTTCGGGTTGCTGCAATCATGTAAATTCAACGCGAGCATGATCCGTGTTGGGATTTGTCTTTTCGGCTATGGCGCTGAGGATGTCACGCATCCGGAATCCTGCGCGAACCTCGCTTTGGCTGAATCCCTGACGCCCTCCGTGCGGTGGATGACGCGCCTTGTGCATACAGCGAACGTCGAGCCGGGTGAGTCGGTCGGCTATGGAGCGTCCTGGACTGCGGATCGGCCGGGGCGATTGGCGCTGGCTCCGATCGGGTATGCGGATGGATATCCGACGGCGCTCTCAAATAAAGCCATGGTGGGCATCATTGCGCCGTCGGGGGAGACATATTTTGCGCCGGTTGTTGGTCGTGTGAGTATGGATCAGCTCACCGTTGATGTCACAGAGATTGACGAATCGGTCGCGTGCGTGGGCGCGGAGGTTGAAATTGTCGGCGCTGATCGGTTGGCGCCGAATCATCTGCCAACGCTGGCGAAGCAGGCGGGGATGATTACGCACGAGTTTCTTGCCCGGCTGAATCCTCGGTTGCAGCGTGTGTATAAGGCCGCGGACCCGATGGTTGGTCGCAAGCAGATTCTTGCGCAGGTGTGAGCGAGTCTCGGAGGCCAACCTCATCGGCGCGTTGATTTCATGACGCGAGTTTTCGATTGATCACTGCCCATCAGATAGCCTGGATTGGACGATTCGCGGCGCCTGTCAGCGCGATCGTCGTGTATTCGGCGCTGCCGTCTGGTCCCGACGTTGGGCTTCCCGAAGAGGCGCGGCGGGTGGCGGCGATGGGCGTGCTGATGGCGCTGCTTTGGATGACCGAAGCGCTGCCACTTCCGGTGACATCGCTGCTGCCGATTGTGTTGCTGCCTTTGCTTTCGGTTTCTTCGATCAGCAAAGCGACGGCTCCATTTGCGGACCCGTTCATCTTTCTCTTCATGGGCGGATTCATTCTGGCGCTGGCGATGGAGAAGTGGGGGTTGCACCGGCGCATTGCGCTGATCGTTCTGCGCGTCGTCGGCGGCACACCCGCGCGGCTTGTCGCAGGGTTCATGCTCGCGACGGCGCTTCTTTCCATGTGGGTCAGCAACACCGCGACGACGGTCATGATGCTGCCTATCGGCGTGAGTGTTATCAATCTTGTGCGCACAAGCCTCAAAGAGTCTGAAGGCGTTTTGTCAGGTGACGGTGTTGACGACTCCGACTCACCCGCGATTCGCAACTTCGCGACCTGTCTTCTGCTGAGCATTGCGTACTCAGCGAGTGTGGGCGGGATGGGGACGATCATCGGCACGCCGCCGAACACCATTCTCGCGGGCTTTTTGCACACGCAGTATGGCATGGAGCTTTCGTTTGGAACATGGATGCTGTTTGCGACGCCTGTTGTTGTAGTGTTCCTGTTCATTATGTGGTTTCTGCTTACAAGGATTCTCTTTCCGATTCAGTCTGGCGCTCTTCCCGGCGGGCGGCAGATGATTCGTGATGAGCTTATGACACTTGGAAAGACATCAACGCCGGAATGGATTGTCTTTGCGGTCTTTATGACGACCGCGACAGTGTGGATTGCGCGCGGGCCATTAACGAATTGGCCCTGGCTTGTGGATCACATGCCCTTTATTTCGAATCTCTCGGATCCTGGGATTGCGATGGCGGCGGCGATCTTGCTATTCATGCTTCCTGCGGATCGGCGGGGGCGCGCCTTTGTCATGGATTGGCGAACGGCTGAACGCCTTCCCTGGGGCGTGCTGCTGCTCTTTGGGGGTGGGCTCTCGCTGGCGAGCGCTGTGAAGAGCACGGGGCTGGACGGGTGGATTGGGCAGCAGGTGGCGATCATCGGTGGGGCGCCAATCATCATTCTTGTGCTGGGGGTGACGGCGCTGATCGTGTTCCTAACTGAAGTGACGAGCAATACAGCGACGGCGACAGCCTTCCTTCCAATTCTTGCGGGCGTCGCGACGGGGATTGGCGCCGAGCCGATGCTATTGCTTGTTCCTGCATCGATGGCAGCGAGCTGCGCATTCATGATGCCCGTCGCCACGCCGCCCAATGCGATTGTCTTTGGCTCCGGACGCGTGACAATTGGGCAGATGGTGCGCGCGGGATTTGTGCTCAATTTTGTTTCGATCGCGCTCATCACACTGGCTGTGTTGACGCTTGGGCGCATATTGTTGACAACTGCGCCGTGAAAAGCTGACGCTGACCTGATCGGCCTTACGCTTCCCTTCGACACTGATCCGCGATGCGTTTGGCGAGTTCAGCGCCTTCGCTGGCATCAAGGGCGCCTGCTTTCCAGCCGATCCCCAGGCCCGCGCCGTCGTCGTACTTTGGAATGATGTGGAAGTGAACGTGCATCACTTCCTGATGGGCGTCGGCGCCGTTGTTCTGCAGCACATTGAACGAGCGAGCGCCCGTCGCGCTGAGCACCGCTTGAGCGATGCGCGGCAGCACTCGCCCAATTGCAGCGGCAGAATCCGCAGAGAGTTGATCAAGCGTCTGGGCTGACTCTTTGGGAATCACCAGTGTGTGTCCGCGTGATAGCGGGCCGATATCGAGGAAGGCGAGCACCTTGTCGTCCTCGTAGACCTTGTGACAGGGGATGTCGCCGTCAATGATCTTGTTGAAGATTGTGTCGGGCATGAGTGTGAGGATACCGCGCCCGGAGCAACTTCACCCGACGCCAGCTTCGACAGCCGCAGCAGCAGGAGGATGGGGCATGTGCGTCGGCGGGGGCAGCCGCAGGAATCGCGCCAGCCAGTGAGCGCCGGCGTAAAAGGGGAGTGTGTCGAGAAGCGCCACAAGGACTTTGAAGAGATAAGCCGTCGCGATGAAGGCGAAGAGCTGCGGCGCCAGTGGCTCTGCTTCTTCGATCGGAATCGCGCTGGCGTAGTAATGCGTGATGAGGATCACCGCGGCAGAGTCCACAAGCTGGCTGACAAGCGTGGAGCCGTTGTTGCGCAGCCAGAGGTGTTTGCCTCGTGTCAGACGCTTCCAGAAATGAAAGACCTGCACATCAATGAACTGGGCAGCGAGGTAGGCGATCATCGAGGCGGCGACAGCGCCGAACGCGAGTTTGCGCACATCGAAGAAAATCCCCGTTCCCGCGTCGGCTTCACTCTCAAAGCCGGGCCACAGCCCGCCGAGCCACAAAATCGCGATCACCCATAAATTGAGTATGAAGCCAACGAAGACGACAAAGTTGGCCCGCCGCCTGCCGTAGAGCTCTGAGATGAAGTCGGTGCAAAGGAACGTGAGGGGGTAGGGAAGGACGCCGACAGCGATCGCGAGCTTGTAGCGCCACTCGTTTGAGCCCTCAATAAACCACGCGAGATTGAGGAATCTTGTGACGCCGAGAATATTCAGCATCGCCAGCGTGCCGAGAAAGAGCCCAGCGAGGACGAGAAAGACGCGCTCACGCCGCTCGTGCAGCTCATCTGGCGAGAGCGCAGGCAGGCCGGTGTAGGCGTGCTGAGTCGTAGGCAGGGGGGCGGCGCCGTGGGACATCCTGTCAGCAGGATAGCTCGGGCGCCTTGGGTGGGTAGAATCGGGTGATGTCCAGCGGCACGGAGGCGCCATCTCGGAGGCAGTCGCATCAGAGCGGGGGATCAGCTCCTTCGCTGCGGATCAAGTCGCTGGCGGCGCTGCTTGTCAATCAGATTGCAGCTGGCGAAGTGGTCGAGCGACCCGCGTCCATTGTGAAGGAGCTACTCGATAACGCGCTGGACGCTGGCGCGATGCGCATCGTGATCGAGATTGAAGCGGGGGGTGTTGATCTGCTTCGGGTGACGGATGACGGCGTCGGGATTGCGCCGGAGGATTTGGCGCTCGCGCTGGCACCGCACGCGACGAGCAAGATATTCGAATCGGCAGATCTGGATCACATCGGGACGTTCGGCTTTCGCGGGGAGGCGCTGGCTTCGATCGCATCGGTGAGTCGGCTGAGCATTCGCTCGCGCCCGCGTGACGAGGAGAGCGCGTACACGATCGAGGCCGCCGGCGAGGTTCTTTCCGAGCAGCGACCAGAGTCTGGGCCGATCGGAACCTGCGTGACTGTGCGCGATCTCTTCTTCAACACACCCGCGAGGCGAAAATTCCTGCGCACAAGCCAGACCGAACAGGGGCATTGCCTGGAGACGGCGCGCACGCTCGCGATGGCGCATTCGCATGTCGGCTTCACAGTGCGCATTGACGGGCGTGAGCGACTGAACCTTCCTGCAGGACAATCTCCGAAGCAGCGGGTTGTTGCGATTTTGGGTGAAGAATTGGCGCCGCGTCTGATCGAAGTGCATGCGGATGAGTTTGATGACGCGCGGGGCCTGGCGCTGTGGGGGCTCGCGGGGCTACCTGAGTTGGCGCGGCCGACATTGAAGGGGCAGCATGTGTTTGTGAACGGCCGGCCGATCCGCGATCGGACGATTCAACATGCGATTCAGGAAGCCTACCGCGGGCTGATCGAGCCCAGTCGCAAGCCGACTGCGGTGCTCATGCTGGAGATGGCGCCCGCCGCGGTTGATGTCAACGTGCATCCTGCCAAGGCGGAAGTGCGATTTCGTGATTCTGGGCTGGTGCACTCGGTGGTCCATCGCGCGCTGCGCGAGGCATTATTGCGCGCGGATCTGACGCCGAAATGGCCGGGCCAGGACCGGGGCGGATTCCGCGAGTTCGGCTCTGATCGATCGCCAGGGCCCGCCGGCCAACTCGGGAGCGGCTCAGGAGGAAGCGTTTCTGCGGCTGCGTTTGCAGACTCTTTCAAACAGGCTGTTGGCGGACCAGACGCTCGTATTGACTATGACGCACTTCGCAGCGCGATGGGGCAGCACGTGCCGGAGCCATCACAGGAGGTTGGGCCTATTCCCGTTGCCCGCCCCGCAGATCGTGTGCTGCAGGTGCATAAGAGTTATCTCGTCACGCAGGATGAGCAGGGCGTGGTCATTGTCGATCAGCACGCGCTGCATGAGCGCGTCATGTTTGAGCAGATCATGCAGAGACTTCAGTCCGGCGTCTTCGAGAGCCAGCGACTGCTGACGCCTGCGGTTGTGTCGGCGCCAGCCCAGCGTGTCGAGCGTTTGGCCGACCTGACTCCCCTCTTCGAGAAGCTGGGGGTTGAGGCGGCGCCCCTCGGCCCCGACACCATCGCCGTCCACGCCTTCCCCACGTTTCTCTTTGACAAGGGGGTCGATCCGTCGGAGTTTCTCAGTGATCTGCTCGAACAGGCCGAGACTGACGGCTTTCCGTCGTCATCTGAAGAGGCGCTGCATGAGATCGTTGACATGATGGCGTGCAAGGCGGCGGTGAAGGCCGGTGATCGGCTGACGGAACAGGAGTTGGCCGAGCTGGTTTCGATGCGAAGCCGGTACGAGCGAGCCAGCAACTGTCCTCACGGGCGGCCCACGTCGATTCGGCTTTCGATCCGTGATCTTGAACGACAGTTCGGGCGGACGTAAGCCCCTTGAGCCCAAGTAAAAAAAAGGAGCCCCCAGCCCATACAGAGCAAGGGGCGCCTGAGAGGCCGCGCTCCTGGGTAAAGCGCGGTCAACGATTGGGAACTCTCTGATTTCGTCGCCGGACCGCCAGCGCCAGAGGGCAAGCGGCGCCTATCGGTATTTCGTCCAGAGGAGGATGTCGCGCCGCCGCTCTCCCAATGCAGCTTTTTGAGAAAACAGTCGAACAATTTGAAGTGATTTCCTAAACAGCCTGAAAGGCGGATATTGAGACACGGCGCCCACATGGTCCGCATGCAAAAAATCCGCTCATCCAGCCTGTTCCCACTGCCGATTCAAACACTAAGATCAACAGATTCGAGAGCGGTTCGCTCAGACGGCGTCAGTCCGTCGATCCAGGGAAGCGAACTGCCATCCGGGTGTTCATAAGTCAAGTCAGGGGCCGCACATGCGATCGCCAGTCCAAGCTCCACTCTCCGCCGTCAACGGCTGGAATGCCGAATACATCGAAAGCCAGTACGACCAGTGGCGCACCGCGCCGGAGTCCGTCACCGACGATCTGGCCCACTTCTTTCAGGGATTCGAGCTCGCCAGGGCTTCGTCAGGATTTGAGGCTGAAGCTGGCGAGCCGTCAGCCGGGCTGGCCGGTGAAGCTCGCACACATCTGGCTGTCGCGTCGTTGGTTCATGCTTTTCGGGCGATGGGGCACATCGCTGCGGAGTTGGATCCGTTCGGCCGCGAGCCTGAGACGGTCCCGGAGCTCAATCCTCAGCATTACCAGCTCAACGAAGCGGACCTCGACCTTTCTTTCCAGCCTGCCGGCCTCAATCTTGAAAAACCAATGCCGCTGCGCGAGATCATCGCGCTGCTGGATGAAACATATTGCCGGCACGTCGGCGCCGAGTTTATGCACATTGAAAACGCGCAGGAGCGCGAGTGGATCGCTGCGCGACTTGAAGCCGTGCGAGCCCAGCCCGTCTATTCAAAGGAAGAGCGGCGGCGCTTGCTCTATCAGCTCCACAAAGCGGAGATGTTCGAGACGTTTCTTCACAAGCGCTACGTTGGGCAGAAGCGATTCAGCCTTGAGGGTGGCGAGTCGCTTATTCCATTGCTCGATTGCATCGTCGAGCGGGCAGCGGACCTCTCGGTTGATGAGATCGTCCTTGGGATGCCCCATCGCGGCCGGCTAAACGTGCTCAACAACGTGCTCGGCAAAACCTACGAGCAGATCTTCACAGAGTTCGAAGCAAGCTGGGACGAGGACTTCGTCGAGGGCGGCGGCGATGTCAAGTATCACCTCGGCTATTCCGGCGATCGCGTGGCGACAAACGGCGAGAAGATTCGCGTTGTTCTTTCCAGCAACCCAAGCCATCTTGAATCCGTCGCAGGCGTCGTCGAGGGTCGCACGCGCGCCAAGCAGCGGCTGCACACTGACACCGATCGCCAGCGCGTTGTCCCCATGCTCATTCATGGAGACGCGGCTTTCATTGCTCAAGGTGTTGTGCTGGAAGTGCTGAACTATTCGCAGCTTCCCGGCTATAAGACAGGCGGAACCATTCACGTCGTCATAAACAACCTCATCGGTTTCACCACAGGTCCGGAGGAAGGGCGCACGTCCCGGTATTGCACCGATGTGATGAAGACGATCAACGCCCCTGTGTTGCACGTTAATGGTGAAGATCCCGAAGCGGTCGCGTTTGTCGCGAAGCTGGCGCTTGAGTATCGCCAGACATTCAAGAAGGACATCGGGATTGACATGCTCTGCTATCGCAAGTGGGGGCACAATGAAGGTGATGATCCCACGTTCACCCAACCGATCATGGCGGCGCTTATCAAAAAGAAAAAAGGCGTTCTGAAGACATATGCGGAGCGGCTGCTCGCCGAGGGCGCGATTACTGAAGAAGATGTGCAGACGATCCGCCGCGAGCTTGATGAGCAGATGGAGCGTGCGCAATCCAAAGCGACTGAAAACCCGCAGGATCCAACGATTGAACCCGGAAGCTGGCGATGGCAAGGTATAACCGGGGCCTACTCCCATGCGCCGGTCGATACAACCGCTCCATTGGAGGCGCTCACCGAAGTTGCGGATGCGATTGCGAGTTGGCCCGAGGGGTTTCAGGTTCATCGCAATCTTCAGAAGATTCTCACCAAGCGCGCAGACGCGGTGAAGAACGATGAGGCGCTCGACTGGGGCGCCGCGGAGGCCTTGTGCTACGGTTCGTTGCTGCTTGATGGTGTGCCTGTCCGGCTAAGCGGGCAGGACAGTCGCCGCGGGACGTTCAGCCACCGGCATGCGGTCCTGCGCGAAGCGAACACCGCCGAGCCATACGTCCAGCTGAACCACATGCGCGAGATGGGGCAGCTCGGAGTCGAAGGAATGACCCCGGGCACAATTGGCGCTGACGGCAAGCCGCGCCAGGCGCGGTTCTGTGTGTATGACAGTCCGCTTTCTGAAGCCGGCGTGCTTGGGTTTGAGTATGGCTACTCGCTTGCGGATCCCAACATGCTTGTCATCTGGGAAGCCCAGTTTGGCGACTTTGCCAACTGCGCCCAGATCATCATCGATCAGTACATCGCCTCCGCGGAGCTGAAGTGGCAGCGCTGGTCGGGACTCGTGCTGTTGCTGCCGCACGCCTACGAGGGGCAGGGTCCGGAGCACTCTTCCGCCCGGCTCGAACGATTTCTCCAGCTCGCTGCAGATGACAATATGCAGGTGGTGTATCCCACAACACCGGCGCAGTTCTTCCATGTCATGCGGCGCCAGCTTCATCGGAATATCCGCAAGCCGCTCATTGTTATGTCTCCCAAGAGCCTGCTGCGATTGCCCGAGGCCACCAGCTGCGTGAGCGAGCTCACGGGCGGCGCCTTTGTTGAAATCATTGATGATCAATACTTTGAATCTGGGGGGAATGATCGGAAGAAGGTGAATCGCGTTATTTTGTGTTCGGGCAAGGTGTATTACGACCTGGAGCGGCGCCGGCGCGAAGAAAAGCGCTCCGATATCGCGCTGGTTCGTGTCGAACAGCTTTATCCATTGCACAGCGAGCTGCTCCAGGAGATCGTTTCGCGCTATCCAGCCCAGGCCGAGCGGGTCTGGGTGCAGGAAGAGCCGCGCAACGCGGGCGCCTATTGGTATATGGTGGTCGAATGCAATCAGCGTCTTGGTTGGGAGCCGCTGCCCTTCATCGGTCGCGATCCCAGCGCAACGCCGGCGACCGGCTCCAAGAAACAACATGAATCGGAACAGAACAAGTTGCTTCAGAATGCACTCAACGTCGGAGTCGCGACTCCCATGCGCGACGCCGTCTGCGCGTCTTCCTGATACGTTATTCATTTGAGATCCACCCGCTGGCGCAACTGCGTCCAGCAGCACGCACGAAGCGAGCACACACATGCCTACCGACATCGTGATCCCAACCGTCGGCGAATCCATCACCGAAGGCGTCATCGGCGCCTGGCTCAAATCCGATGGGGACTACGTCGATCGCGATGAGCCCATCCTCGAGATCGAAACGGACAAGATCACCGTCGAGGTGCCAGCCCCGGTCGCCGGACTTATCAAGACGGGCGCCGGTGAAGGCGATACCGTGCAGGTTGGCGCGGTGGTTGGGTCGATTGATGAGTCCGCCGACGTCCCGGCTGCGAAACAGGGGGGCGCGAAGACAGAATCTGAAGTGGCCGCAGGGGGATCGGGCGCCTCGAGCGCGAAGTCTGCCACCGCCACTAAAGAACGCGCCGCATCCGAACCACAACCGCCCGCATCCGCCTCGAAGAACGGCGCCGCGAGCCCGAGCGAAGACATCCGCATGACTCCCCTCGCGCGAAAAATCGCTGACGAGAACGGTGTTAATGCTTCAACCATCACCGGCACCGGACCCGGCGGGCGCATCCGTGAGCAGGATGTCATCGCCTTCATGCAGAAAGGCGCCGCCTCGACTGCTGCGAGCAAACCGGTCAGCGCCGCGCCTGCTTTTCAGCCGTCGCCTCGTTTGGATTCACGCGAAATCACACGCGAGCGCATGAAGCCGCTCCGGCAGAAAATCGCCCAGCGCCTCGTTGAAGCTCAGCACACCGCCGCGATGCTCACCACGTTCAACGAGTGCGATATGTCGCAGGTGATGGCCCTCCGTGCTCGTCACAAGGAAGCCTTCCAGAAGAAGCACGGCGTCAAGCTCGGGTTCATGTCCTTTTTTATCAAGGCGGCTGTCAGTGCGCTCGAGAGCTATCCCCTCGTGAATGCGCAGATCGCCACTGGAGATTCCGGCCCGGAAATTCTTAAGCACCACTATTGTGATATCGCCGTCGCGGTGGGCACGGACAAGGGTCTTGTTGTGCCCGTTGTGCGCAACTGTGAATCGCTCTCCTTTGCGCAAATCGAGTCTGCCCTCGTTGATCTGGCGACCCGCGCCCGCGATGGCAAACTCGGCCTGGAAGAAATGCAGGGCGGCACCTTCACCATCTCAAATGGCGGCGTCTACGGCTCGATGATGTCAACGCCCATCCTCAACCCGCCGCAATCAGGCATTCTCGGCATGCACAACATCATTCGTCGGCCTGTCGAAAATCCCGATAAGCCGGGCTCCGGCGAAGTCACTGTGCGCCCGATGATGTACCTCGCTCTTTCCTACGACCATCGAGTTGTCGATGGCGCTGGCGCCGTCGGTTTCCTCAAGCACATCAAGGCAAACATCGAGTCCCCCGAGTCAATGTTGCTGGGCGTTTGAGAGTGAAGTGATTCAACAAATGGCGTCGAGCATCCCGGCGCACGCTCGCTGGATCATGCTGAACGCCTGATCGAACCCGTCCACTCCTCCGTAATAGGGATCGGGCACATCAAGATCTGCGGCCTTGGCGCCGCTGAGCGTCACATCAAACGATCGCAGCAGGCGCACACGCTCTCGCGGGGCCCCTTCGGTCAGCATCTCTCGTTCATTTTCGCTGTCCATCGCGATCAGCCAATGAAAGCGGTCGAAATCTTCGAAGGGATCGAGCTTTCGAGCCCGGCTGGGAAGTTTGACGCCGTGCTTCTTCGCGACCGCCACCGAACGGTGATCCGGGCGTTCGCCGACATGCCACCCGCCCGTGCCGCACGAATCCACATGGAATCGATCCTCCATGCCCCGCTCGTGAGCGAGGTGTAGGAAAACTCCTTCCGCCAGCGGCGAACGGCAGATATTTCCCAGGCATACAAAGAGCACACCTGTCCGTTCTATCTGTTTCCGTGCGCTCACGGTGTGATTCTCCTGTTCACGGGCGCAACTCTCTTCCCATCGCCGCTACGATAGTCGCTATGAGTGAAGCAGACCTGCTCTGGTCGCAACACAGTGATGATCCATCGCGCACCGCGCCTGCCGCAGCCGACGCCGCCACTGAAGCAGAGCCAGAAATCAACATGGAATCTGAACCAGACTTTCTGAACGATCTCGATGAGGCCCAGAGGCAGGCCGTGCTGCATGACGATGGGCCTCTGGTTGTGCTGGCTGGCCCCGGCGCCGGCAAGACACGTGTGATCGTGCATCGCCTGGCGCGCCTTCTGGCGCCGCGAGAGCAGGGGGGCGCCGGGGCAGAGCCCGAATCCATCCTCGCGATCGCTTTCACCATCAACTCCGCTGAAGAGATGCGCGAGCGACTCGCTGAGCTCATCGACCCGCGAATCGCTCGACGTGTTCGATTGAGCACCGCCCATGCGTATGGGCGATCACTTGTTCGCCGCTTCGGCGACATGCTCCCGCTCGGCGCCGAAGACCACATCATGGACACCGCGCAGCGAAAACGCATGTTGCGCGAACTCATGATCGAGCATGGAATCTTCGACAATCGCCGGGCAGAAGGACGCGATCGGCTCATTCCTGAAATAACGACGTTCATCAAAGATTGCGCCAATGCCGACGTATTGCCCGACGATGCTGTTGCATGGCTCGACCGCGAACGTCAGCGCATCGCCAGCGTTGCTGATCCAGTTGAAGCCGAGGGTGAACAAGCTCTAGTTGAGCGTTATGCCCAGCTTGTCAAGTGTTTCCAGGTATACGAGGAGCGTCGGCTCTCTGACGGCGCCCTGACGCTGGATGACTATATCGCGCTCCCGCTTCGGATTCTCCGTGGGAATACGGCTGTCGCTTCGATCATCCGCAGTGAAATCAAACACGTTGTTGTCGATGAGTTCCAGGATTGGAATCCCGCGCAGATTGAGCTCCTCGCAGCCCTGGCGCCGGGTGGTGGCTCGAGTTCACCTGATATGTGCATCGTGGGAGATGACGATCAGGCGATTTACGGCTTCCGTGGCGCTGATGTGCGCGCATTTCAACGCTTTGCATCGCACTACCCAAGTCACAAGACGTTGCGCCTGACGCGCAACTACCGCAGCGCTCCGGTCATCATCAACGCTTCCAACGCGATCATTGCCAAAATAGATGATCGATTCGCAGAAGATAAGCAAAGCGAGCCCGATCCCGACCGCATCGCCCCCACATGCGAATCGCCGGAGAGCGTCGAGGCTTATGCGCTCGATGACTGGAGAAGTCAGGGCTCACTCATCGCTGCGCTCATCCTCGCTGACCAAGCCAAAACGAAACGCCCGTTTTCCGAATACGCCGTTCTTGTGCGCTCAAACTCCGATCTTGTTGGGGTCGCGGATGCTCTCGATCTCAGTGGCATTCCGTTTTCCGCAATCGACCGCGCCTCGATTCTCGAAGAGCCCGCGGTCAGGCGTTTGCTCAACTGGATCGCGCTGCTCGCCAGCCCGCGCGAAAACGTTTGGGCTCAACAACTGCTCACCGCTCCGCCATTCAGCATCCCCGCTGACCGCGTCTCCCTCTGGCGCGGTGAACATCTGCGGGCTGCTTCAGATGGCAGCCAGCTCAGTTTTCTCGATTGGCTGAGCGAACATCACAGCCAGGACCGGGCGGTCAGCGATTTCGTGCAGACCGTCGAGCGCCTGCGCCAGTGCGCTGCCCAGGAGACAGCAGATCGCGTCGCAGAGCGCATCATTCACGAAGCATGCCTCGTCGAGGGTGATGCGCCGAAAGCGCGGGCGCGGTCGCAGCGGGTCCGCTCGCTCATTAAAGCCCTCCGCTTCATTCGCGGGCGAATAGACGCTCTTGAGCCACCCGCAGATATCGCTGCCTTTCATCGACACTATCAGGATCTTGATAAAGGCGAACAAGGGTTCGATTTTATTAACGAAGATCGCACCGATGTCGATCCCAACAAGAAGGGCGATGAAGAGGGCGTACGCGTTCTCACCGCGCATGGCGCCAAGGGGTTGCAGTTTGACACAGTCTTTGTCGCTCGCGTTATGCCGGGCCATGGTTTTCCAAAAACTCAGGGCGGAATTGACAAAGACCCACTTCCCGAATCCCTGTCCGGACAACTTCCGGTTGACCGTCTTGATGAAGAGCGTCGCGTGTTCTATGTCGCGATCACCCGCGCCAAACGCCGGCTGGTTCTTGTCGGCAAAAAGCGCAAAAACCCCTCTAAATCAACGTGTTTCTTCGATGAGCTCACCCTTGCAGCCCCTCAGCTTGAAGCCCCGGTCATCGACGGAGACGCAATCATTGAATCTTCCCCGCTTCTGGCAGGTGGATCATCGCTCGCGGAGACGCTTATTGAAAATGGAGAACGCCTTGAACGCGTAATCGAAGGCGCCCGGCGTCAAGCCGCCGCAACAATCCGCAGAGCTGAAGCTGAAGATGCTTTGGACGCTGACAACCTCGATGCACTGGTGGATTCTGCCGGCGATGCGCTTCGCACGATCGTCATCGCTTCCGCTCTCAAGCGAGGGCGCGAGCCTGAACCGGCGCTCATGCCAGCTGGTTTCTCAGGTGAAGTCGTCCAGCGAATGATCGAGCGCTACGCACGCGAAGAAGCGCCGATCGTTGGTCCGCAACCACCGCCATTCTCTCTTTCATACTCGAAAATCAGCGATTTTCTCCGATGCCCGCGATGCTACGCTGTCAAGAACATTCTAAAGCTCGACGAACCCAAGACACCGGCGCTCGTCGTGGGGAGCGTGGTTCACAAAGCACTCGAAGAGTTTTACAACAAGTATCGGCTTGCTGACTCCGAAGGCCGGGCGGCGCCGGACCTCAACCATTTGTTGCAACTAGGTCAGCTTCAATTGCGCCGGCAAACGCCGCGCCATATCCCAATCGACCCATCGACTGAGGATCAACTCGAAGGCCTGCTTACAGCGGCGCACAACGAGCTGCGCGAGGAAAACCTGCATGTCATCGAAGTCGAGCGAAGTGTTCAGTTTCCATATGAACATAACGGTGTCGAGCACAGTTTCATCGCCAAGATCGACCGCGTCGACATGCTTCCAGATGGACGCCAGCGCCTGGTGGATTACAAGACGGGGAGTGCGTCGAAGAAGCTGAAAACTCCTCCGAAGAAGGACCTACAACTTTGTATTTACCTCATGGCGCTCATGCACGAGCAGGATCTCGACGCCCCGCCTGAGGGGATTGCTGAGTATCACATCCTCTCAACCGGCGAGCGCGGCGCCATTGATTTCGACGCTCTCGACCTCGCCGGCGCCCGTCAGGAAATCAACGGCGTGATCGACGCCTTGCTCGCGGGCAGATTCGAACCTGGCGATCCGAGCAAGTGTAAAAAGCTCTGTGCTCTTCTTGGCTCAGCCATCTAAACGCACGCGCTCGTTGAGCGTTATTCGATGCTCCACGTCTCCCCCGCGGTCATCTTTCTGACCTTCACACCCGCCGGCGCAAAGGCGGAAATATCCTGCGCCAAGAGCGGCCAGGTGCCGTAATGCACTGGCACAGCGAACTTCGGTTTGATCATCTCCGCTGCCCGCGCGCCGTGCTCGGGCCCCATGGTAAACCGATCACCCACGGGAATGAACGACACGGTCGGTTTGTAAAGTTCGCCGATCAGTTTCAGGTCGCTGAAGAGTGCGGTGTCCCCGAGATGGTGCAGAGTCACACCCCCGATGTTCGCCACCACGCCGCAGGGCTGGCCCATGTAGACGCCCTCGTAGCTCGACGAATGAAAAGCCTGCGTGAAGGCGACCCATCCGAAATCTGTCGCGATGCGTCCACCCGGATTGCCCGGTTCCAGTTTCCCAACACCCTGAGACTCTAGGTAGCTGGAGAGCTCGAAGGCCGCGATCACGGTCGCGCCATTCGCCCGGGCGATCTCAACGGTGTCGCCGAGATGGTCCGCGTGTCCATGCGTCAGTGCAATATGCGTACACTTGATGTCCTTCGGCGTGTGCCTGGCTGCCGGATTGCCCGTGAGAAACGGGTCGATCGCCAGCGTATGCGCCCCAGCCTGAATCAACACCCCGGAATGACCAAGAAACGTTATTTCAATGCCCATAGTTCACTCTCCAAACTCAACGCCGCCGTTCGATGCGCCAGAAAGAATCGGCCTGCACGTCCTTGACTCAGTCTCCGTCGTCGGAGCTCACTGGGGAGTCACCCTGCTATGGTGAAGAATACGCTTCTTTCGTTGCGCCGCACAGTGCTCCTCACCTGGCGTCGGGCTCGCCGCGCAAAAATAGTCAATCATGCCGGCGTGAAGCTCGCCATCACCGACGTGATCACACCGACCGTCAAGCGGTACATCTACGCGGGCGACTACGAAAAGAGTGAACTCAAGGGCATTAGGCGGGCGCTGGCCCCGGATGACATTGTCCTTGAGCTTGGCGCCGGCCTCGGATTTATCTCAACATACGTCGCTCAGCGTATCGGCGGCGACCGAGTCTTTGCCTATGAAGCGAACCCCGCCCTAGAGCCAACCATCCGTCGCAACTATGAGTTGAACCGCGTCACGCCGACGCTGGAGCTTTGCATGCTTGGCGCCGAGACCGGCGTGCACACATTCTACATCGAGCAGGACTTCTGGACATCCTCAACCATCGCCAGCGACCATGCCCGCGCCATTACCGTCCCCGTCAAGCCCGTCAATGAAGTCATCCAGCACATCAAACCCACCATGCTCATCATGGATGTCGAGGGCGGCGAGATTGACCTTATCCCCATCATGAACCTGAACACCGTCCGCAAGATCGCGGTCGAGCTTCACCCCGAAACCGTCGGTGAGCAAGCTGCCGCCGACCTCTGCGCCTATCTCAAGCAATCAGGCTTTCAGATCGCATTCTCTGCTGACGGCGGGAAGAATCTTCTCCTTCTTCGTGACAACTCATAACATCGCACAGAGGCCGAGTGATTATCGCGCCGCGCTACACGATCACTCCCGGCGACTCATCCAACAAATGCCCTGCGAATCGCTCCATCTCATCGCGAAGCTGCTGGAACGACTCCAGCACATATAAAATCGGTTGGTAGTGGTCGATCTCAAACGAAGTGTTCCGCACGACATCTAGATCAAACGGCCGCCGCTCAACCTCATCGCTGTGAATCGCGTGACGCCCTTCACCTTCACTTGAGATCAGCCCCGAGCCGTACAGTTTGAGCCTGCCGTCCTCACGAATCAGCCCAAACTCAACCGTAAACCAGAAAATACGAGCGAGCTGCTCCGTCAGCTCCGGGTCATCCGTATGCAGCGCCGCCTTGCCATACAGCTGCAGAAACTCCGCAAATACCGGATCCGCATGCAAAGGCACATGCCCGAACACATCATGAATAATGTCCGGCTCCGGTAGATAGTCCATGCTCTCTTTCGGCCGCACCGCAACCGTTGTCGGAAACCGGCGCTTCGCCAGAAACGCAAAGAACGACTTCGCAGGCAGATACCCCGGCACACCGCAACTCTGCCAACCCGTCATCGGCAGGAGGTTCTCGTTCACCTCGCGCAGGTCCGGAACACGGTCGGGACGAAGATTGATGATCTCAAGCCCGCGCAGGAACACATCCGAAGCCTCAACCTCAAGCTGCTTCATCCGCTTCTGGAACAAGATGCTCCAGACTTCGTGGTCTGTGTCTGAGTACCGGTCCCAATGCTGCGTAATCATCATTGGCTCGATGTCGATCTGACCCGCCGACAGCCCTTCGCTCGCCGCCGCTGCTTCAAGTGCTCGCTTGGCGTCGTCGGACGCGATTGCTGGATGCCAGATGCTCTGAGACATATCAGGAACTCCCATGTTCACAATGTCGCGGTCGAAGGAGGAAAATGGCTGGTCGAAGGCGTCGTGCCTCACGGATCAACCGCCACGCCCCACATTGTATTCCGATCATGAGGCGGTGGGTTGGATGCGCCGGCATTACCCACAAGGCTTGCTGATCGGCTTACCCCCGTGCCCATCCCGTGCGCCGATTCGCCTGCGGAAAGCCAAAAACCGGCTTCATCCACATGAGTAGCGGCCCGAGCACCAGCGCGACAAACCCCGTATACACCGCCGACCCCATCCGCTCCAGTAGTTCCCCGCCCGCGTCGATCCCGATCAAGGGGTCATACCACGATCGCACCGCTGCAATCGCGATCACAATCACACCCGCCATCAACGCCGCCACAACACTCAGGAACGCCAGCGTCAACAGGTTTTGCCGAATCACGAGCGTGCGCACTGTCAGCACCGCATATCCAGCAATCACAAACCCCAACGCATACGGACCGATCAGCACAACCGCGCTCTCTCCGCTCGGCGTGGGACGCGCATGCGTCAGGTCCATCACGATCCCCAGCGCCAGGCACGCCCAGTACACCGTCATCCGCGGCGCTGACGCACCAATAAACGCCAGCAGCACAATCACAAAGCTCGGCGCCACCCCCGCGCGCCCCAGCTCCAACCCGCCCTTCAGGCCCAGCTCAAGCCCGAAAAACACCCACGCCGCCAATAGAAAGACGAGACAGCTCATCCATCCACCTCATCAGCCACGCGCAACACCACTCGCCGAACCCGCGCCAGATCCACATCAGGCACAACATCGATCTCCATGCGCAGCGGCGCATCCTTCTTGCTCCCGACGCGCTCGATGCGTCCAAGGACAAGCATCTGCGCCGAGTCCGGCCAGTTCGGATCGCGCAGCCGAACAATCTGTCCCACCTCAATGTTCTCAGCGTCCTGATGCACATCCCCGCGCAGCCTCCCGTCGCGCGTCGCTCGCAGCTGACACGACCACGAGCGATCCAGCCCCTCAACATGTATCACGCCGCCAATCCACCCTCCGTCCTGCTCACTCTTCCGACCGCGCGGTGAATGCGTGATCGGCAGCACCTCGGAAATACTCGGCCCAACCTTCACCACGCGCCCCACAATCTGCACGCCGTTGACCACCGCCACCGTTTCCCTCTTCTCAACGCCGCGATCACTTCCCGCCCGCACCAGAAGCAGCCCATCGGAAGGATCGCTGCTCCGACCGACAACGCTCGCCTCGATGGGAATAATCGGCGATCCCCGATGCGCGCTCAGCCCCTGTTGCAGTTCATCGACAAGTCGTTCCAAATCAGCAATGCGCCCTTCCGCGCGGAACAGCTCTGATTGCAACACATCGCGCTCAATTTGAAGGTCAGCCAGCGCCGGATCATCAGGCAGCGTCCGCGACCGCGCCGGACGAAACACTCCGGAAACAAAGGAAAAAGTGTGCGATATTGGCGCGATCACAAACTGCGTCGGCGCCTGAAACCACTCGGCCCAGCGCGTCACCCGCGCCGGCGCGAGCGCCAGAACTGCCATCAACGCCAGCAGCGCGATAAAGACCCGCGGTTGTGAGATCCGAGCCCTGCTCATCGCTCCCCGCAGCCTGACACCGATCAGTACTCCATGTCGTTCTGAAGCGTGTCTTTCCAGGTATCCAGGTTCTCAAGATAAATCGCGGTTCCACGCGCAACGCACGTCAACGGATCATCCGCCAGAAACACTTCAAGCCCAGTGCTTGTCGAAAGAATCGAATCACATCCGCGCAAGAGCGCACCGCCGCCCGCAAGTTTAATTCCGTTGTTCACCAGATCCGCAGAAAGCTCCGGCTCCGCCCGCTCAAGCGTGCGCGTCACTGTGTCCACAATCGCGGAAAGCGGCTCCTGCAGCGCCTCGCGAATCTCCTCGCTCGTAATCACCATCTTGCGAGGAAGACCAGAAATCATGTCCCGTCCGCGCACTTCCATCGAACGCTCTTCATCCATGGGCGCCGCCGACCCAATCTCGATCTTGATGCGCTCAGCCGTCTGCTCCCCGATCATCAGGTTGTACGTCTTCTTGAGATGGCTGATGATCGCCTCATCCATATCATCGCCCGCTGTGCGCACCGACTCACACACCGCGATTCCCCCCAGCGTCATGATCGCGACTTCCGTCGTCCCGCCGCCAATATCGACAATCATGGACGCCGTCGGTTCAGCAAACGGCAGCCCGGCGCCAATCGCCGCAGCGACAGGCTCCTCCACCAGATAGATCCTTCTCGCCCCCGCTCGCTCTGCTGAATCAAAAACCGCCCGCTTCTCCACCGCGGTGATCCCTGAGGGCACCGAGATCACAACGCGCGGCCCGAAGATCCGGCTGCGACCATTCACCTTCCGAATGAAATACCCCAGCATCGCCTCCGTGATCTCGAAATCCGAAATCACGCCGTCCTTGAGCGGACGAATCGCAGAAATCGAGCCCGGAGTCTTGCCCAGCATCTCTTTGGCGACCCAACCCACCGCCATCCCGTTATTGAGCACCTGATTCGTGCCCTTCTTGACGGCAACGACACTCGGCTCATTGAGAACGATGCCCTCGCCCCGCACCGCAACCAGCGTGTTGCAGGTGCCGAGGTCGATTCCCATATCGACACTGAACCAGCCAAGAAGATTCTCAAAGCTCACGTTTTTCAGCGTCTCCAGCACAGGTCAGCCTCGCCTGACGCAAGAGCGACGCTCACACGCGCGGCGCCGCTCCGTCGGGCCTTGTCATCCTTCCCTATCCTCACAGTCCACGAAGTTATCGGATATTCACTTCGGCTGCATCCACCCCATCACCCAAACACATCTCAGCGTCGCTATCGCCAGCGCGCAACAACAACCTCCTGCCCCTCACAAGCCGCCTCAGCCGCCTGTCACTGGCTCAACTTGATGGTGTTGGGGTCCTGTAGCGTCCAGGGCATCGAGTCCGGTGAGAGCGACGCGCCCACCTGCCACACGATCGCCACCGCTGCCACCAACGCCAGGGCAGCCAGAAACAACAGCCCCGTATAGATATTCATCTGCGGCCCCATCGCGACGTGAGCGCCCGGGAGGTTCATCTTCAGTTGACTCATCATCAACCTCCCTTTTTATCGAATGCGCGTCTGTACGCGGTCTCCGCGACGCACGTCAAACGACTGATTGCCCGGAATCCGCACTTCGCCGATCGCCACGTTCAAGTCCACATTGTCGACGACAAGATTCCCGAGGTACTGATTCCCGCGGAAGATCGTCAGCTTCATGCCCTCTTCGACCCGATCCGCGCTGCCGAGGTTGACTTCCGCCAGCATCCTTCCCGCCGCGTCCTCACGAACATCCGTGATGGTCCCGTACACCGGGCCGCGGGCTGTAGTTGTGCGCGAGCCCTGTGGGACTCCGCCTCCGCTCGGCTGCAGTGATGCAAGTCGTTCCTGGAGCGCACGGTTTGTTTCAATTGCCACCTCAAGCTCGGCGCTCAAATCGCTGATTCGATCTGCCAGCTGAATCTCCTGCTGGCTCGACCGCAACTCGCTTTCACGCAGGCTCGAAACTTCACCATACATACTGTCCAGCAACTCCGATTGCGTCTGCGAGGTCGCAGCAAGCTGATCGATTCGCGATTGGATCGAATCCGCGTCAAGCCGTGCGGTTTTCGCGTCAGCAAGAAGCTGATTGTTCTCACGCTGAAGAATTTCCTTTTCTTTCAGCGCGTCGCTCGTCTGCTGCCGCAGCATTTCAGCCTCGGTCTGCAGCCGCGCGAGTTCCGCCGAACTGTCTGCGACGGCCTGTTGCAGCGTCGCGCTGATCGTCTCGCGCTTCATCGTCTCGTCAAGATATTTCTCGCCGATCCGCTGCGCGTTTGTCGTCACCGCCACCGAAAGCGCCGCCAGCGCAATCGCCAGCACCGCCGCCAGGACCACCAGAATCTTTGTGACTGGATGCACCCTGTCTGCTCCCTTTCTAGTCAGCCTGACCTCGGCCTCGCGTCGCACGCGATGAACCAAGCCCGGCTCTTTCGCAATTCTCAACTCAGATACGCACCAAACCTGCTAGCGGATCCCCTGGAACATCCACCATCAAGCTCAGCATAGCTAAACAAGATACCGAAAATCGGCCTTGATGACTCAAACCCCCTCCCCCAGCCTGCCCGGCTTCTGGTCAACCTATCCGTTTCAGGACGCCCCATCTCCCGCCATCCGATCCGTGATTCGCAAAATTGCCGCCGCCGCCGCCACCCGAACCAGACCGGACTCATCATCCAGCATCTCCTTCAGTTTCGGCAGGTTCGCCATCACTGCGGTCTCTCCAAAGACAAAGGCCGACTGCGCCCGCAGAGACGCCTGATCGTGCCGCCAGAACTCATCCGCGATAAACGAGCCCCGGGGGTTCCCCAGCTGCGCCAAGCTCGCCGCCGCCGCCAGGCGCACCTCCGCAGGCATCGTCGCCTGCTGCTCATCCACCCGAGCCGTGAGGTAGATCAAGCTCGACATCGAACGCTGATCGCCCACCTGCCCAATGATTTGCGCCGCCAGCGCCGCGGTTTCATACTCCTCGGGCCTGCTCGGATACAGGCTCGCCCGCACCGTTTCCAATGCTTCGTCTTTGCCGAGTTTCACAAGCGCCTCTGCGATCTGCAGCCGCATGATCTTCACATCAACCAAGGGCGCCCGAGGAATGTCATCCCCCGCAGCCTCGGTCAGCATCCCAACTGCCGACGGATCCCCAAGCTCACCGAGAATAAATGCAGCATGAGCCCGCACGTTCGCATGGGGCGAGTGAAGAAAATTCGCCAACGGCGTCGGACTGACTCCCATTCCCAAACGCCGCAACGCATAGATCGCCGCCGCCCGCACCATTTCCGATTCATCCGCAAGCAGCGGCTCGATGAACGCCCTTGATTCACTCAACCGAAGCTTCCCCGCCGTCATCGCCGCGACCGTGCGCACGCCCATGTTTTCATCATTCAGTCCCGAACGCACGAGAGGCTCCGCCCGCGCCCGCGCAGGCTGTAATCCCTCGATCGCATTAGCGCGCAGCAGAGGGTATGTGCTCAGGCCAGCTTCAGAAAGCAGATCCAGCGCCCGCTCGCGCAGCTCAGAACGCGCCAGAGGCGAGTGATACTCGCTCATCACGCTGTTGGTTCCGCTCACGACGGGCTGTGGCGCTGCTCCGCGCCGCTGTGCGCACCCGGAAGCAGCAACCGCGATCGCGCCCGCAAGAATCGTCGTCCGCCACACATGGCTGCATTTTAAAAAATCGTTCACGGTTCGCCTTTGCCCTTTCGCTCCATCTGCCTACGCAGCATCCTTCGCTGCGTTCGATCCATCCTTATCGGCCTCTTCCCCCCGTCTCCCCAGCCGATCGCCAGAGATCGCAGCGATCAGACCCGCCAGCGTCAACCCCAGCAGCGTCCAGCCCGGCGCCTCCCCAACCAGAGCGTAGATCGTCCGCGGACCCGTCGAAGCCGCGCCCTCAATATCAAGCCGCCACAGCGCCGCGCCCGCGACGCGCTCCCTCGGGTCCACGCCGCTCTCGCGTCGGGCCAGGCGCCCACGCGAGTCAATCACAGCGGAGATTCCCGTATTCGCCGCCCGAACCATCGGAGTTCCTAGCTCGATGCACCGCCATCTCGCCGTCTGCAGGTGCTGCTCGCGTCCGCCGGTCCAGTCACCGAACCACCCGTCATTCGTGAGATTGACAATCAGATTCGCGCCCTCACCTTCGGTCGCGAGTTTTCTGCACACACCCGACATCGTCGCTTCAAAGCAGATCGGCGTCGCCACACGCACGCCGCTCGCCTTCGCGTTTTCAAGCGGAATCGTCAGCAGCCCCGCCCCGCGCCCACGCTCCAGATCAAACCGCATCCCGCCCGCGCCAATATCCAGCAGCTTCGTCTCAAGCCACTCGCTCCACGAGATGTACGGCATCACCTCGCCGAAGGGCGTCAGATGTCGCTTGTCATACCGACCACTCTGCACGCGCCCATCAACAATCACAAAGGCGCTGTTGTAGCTCGCGTCTGAGACGGGTTGCACGCCGCCATCCGGCAGTTCTTCAAATCGCAGGTTCTCCCGCGCCGACGCGCCGATCAACATCGGGATTCCGATGCTCTGTTGCAGTGCAAAAAGCTCATCCGCGAAGAAGGTTGTCGGTGTCGGCCCGCGCGATGTGCGAAATGTCAGGCCCGCCAGACGTTCGGCAGCGATCGCATCCGCATTCAGCGCCATCCCGGGAAACATCGTTTCGGGCCAGACAATCACATCCGGACCCAGGGCTGCCGCTTCGAGTGTGGTCTGTTTAAAATCCTCCCAATCCGCCAACTGCCGATCCGGATCCCACGCCATCTTGTTGTCCTGCGGCACGTTCGTCTGCACCACCGCAATGCTCAGTGTTACACGATCATCAACGGCGCCGGTGCGCGCAAGTGATGAATACCCCAAGCCAGCGCCCCAGCCAACCACAATCACCACGACTGCAGCGCCGAGCATCCCGGCCCTCGCCTTCATCCCCTTAAGAACCACCGCCTGCGCAATCAGTCCGTTCACAATCGCCGTCATCCAGCTCACACCGTACGCACCAAGCACCCCCGCGCACGACGCCCAGTTCGTCCACTCGATCGTCGGATGTCCCACCAGAAACCACGGATATCCGTAAAACACCACCGATCCGCGCACCACTTCAAGCCCCGTCCAAACAATCGGCGCGATGATCCACACCGGCGCGCGCCCAATCGTCGCGCTTCGCCGCATGCGCACAACCATCCACACGAACACTCCCGGATACACCGACAAGTACATCGCCAGCAGCGGGTAGCCAGCCATGGTCACATCCATCACCCAGCGTTGGTGAAAGAGCCACACACCAAGCCACATGAGCGAAACGATGATCCCCGCCCGCCCGCCGCGCTCGAGACTTCCCGCCAGCGTGAAGAGCGGAACGAGCGCGACAAACGCGAGCGGCCACATATGAAAGGGTGGAAACGCGAGCGCAAACATCACCGCCGAAGCGCCCCCAAGCGTCGCCGCCGCCAGAACTGGCCGACGGTTCGCCACCGTGCGCACATTCATCATTATTTCCCTGCGTAATCGATGATCCGGGCGATCTCATTGCGCAGCTCGCGCCGCGGCGCGACCCGATCCACCATGCCCCCCGCCAGCAGGCTCTCCGCCCGTTGGAAACCTTCGGGAAGTTCCTGCCGAATCGTATTCTGAATCACACGCGGCCCCGCAAAGCCGATCAGCGCATTGGGCTCCGCGAGAATCACGTCGCCAAGCATCGCAAAGCTCGCGGTCACGCCGCCTGTCGTCGGATCAGTTAGCACAGAAATAAACAGTCCGCTCGCATCATCAAACCGCGCCAGCGCTGCGCTGGTCTTGGCCATCTGCATCAGCGACAACCCTGACTCCTGCATCCGCGCTCCACCGGAACAGCTCACAATAATCAAAGGCAGATCACGGTCGAGCGCCGTCTCGATCGATCGGGTCACTGCTTCGCCCACCACACTGCCCATAGAACCCATCATGAATGTGAGGTCCAGGCAGCACAGCATGACAGCCCGACCCTTGATAAACGCCGCCCCCGCCTGCACTGCTTCAGTTTGCCCCGTGCGCTTCTGTTCCGCCGCCATCCGCTCCGGATACTTCTTCCGATCGACGAAACTCAGCGGATCGCTCGTGCGCAGCTCCGTGAACATCGGCTCAAATGAATCAGGATCGGTAAGCTGCCGAACGCGCTCCTTCGCACCAATGCGAAAGTGATGGCTGCACTCCGGACAAACATGCAGATTCGCCTCCATGCGCTTCCGGTAGATCATCTTCTCACACGAGGGGCATCCGAGCCACAATCCCTCGGGGATTGAAGCCCGCCGGGTCGTGACCTTGAGGTCTGTCCAGGATCTTCCAGCGACCTGAGTCATGCGCTTCGGATCGTGCTCCGTGCTTATGCCTGCATTGGCTTTGTATAAAAAAAAGACACCAACCATCCGCCATCAATACTGATGTTGACCGCAGCGCGAATCGACCGCTCCGGCCATCGCCGGCCAGATTTTCACGCCCGCGCCCTCTTCTATTTGGTCGCCAACCGTGAAAACTTCAGCCAACAACGAGCCCGGGAGGATAGCACCGCCCCGCCCATTGAGCCATATTCACCTTGGGGTGATCGCCCCGATTTCATCTACTCAACAGTCGGAAGCCACTTTGTCAGCAGATCGCGGTACGCCTGAACATCCACTCTGTCCGCCATCTCGGTCACCGTGTGGATATTTCGCAAACCGACCAGCAGGGCCGCCGCCCGACAACCGGACGCCGCCATCTGCGCCGCCCCGCCATCCTGACCCCCCCGAGGCAGAATCGTCCGCTGCACAGGAATGTCGTTGGCGAGCGCGACCTTCTCCAGATCCTCAATCAGCCGCCAATCAGCGATCATCGAGCCATCCATCACGCCGATCCCCACGCCCTTGCCCTGCACCGTCACCGACTCATCCTCGGGGACGCCAGGCGTATCGCAGGCGAGCGTCGTATCAACACCAATCGCAATATCAGGCTCAATCCCAAACGAACTCGTCCGCGCCCCGCGCAGCCCTACCTCTTCCTGCACAGTGAACGCCACTGTGATGTCCGCAGCATGATTCACGCCCGCCTTCTCAATCCCGCGCACCGCCTCAATCCCCACCCAGCACGCCAGCCGATTATCCAGACACTTCGAAACCAGTTTGTCGCCCACCTCAATGAACGGCTCCTCGATCGTCACCATGTCCCCCACACGGATCATCTCATTTACCTTCTCCGCCGGGAGTCCCAGATCAATGATGAACTCCTTCATCTCAGGAATCTTCTTCTTGTCCTCCTCCGTCGCGATATGAATCGGCCGCCCTCCCGGATTCATCACGCCAATGATGTCTCCATGCTCGCGCGTGCTGATGCGCACCCGCCGGGCAAAGAGATTCCGCGTGTCAAACCCGCCAGCGTTCTGAACTCGCAGAAAACCCTTGGAGTCGATGTGCTTCACATAGAACCCGATCTCATCCATATGACAGAGCAGCAACACGCGCTTCGCCTTGCTCCCGCCGCCCGAGCCCCGCGCCCGTCGAGTGCAGATGAGCGAGCCCATTGGGTCCGTGGTGATCTCGTCAAACAGACCCTCTGATTCACTCTTGATGAGTTCGCGCACGCGATCTTCGCGCCCCGGCACCCCCGGCGTCTCGCACAGTCTTTTCAGCAAGTCAATATTCAACGCAATTACCCTTTCCTTCATAGTCCGCGCAGCTGTTGAACCGCCTGACCTATCATTGCCTCTTCTTCGCCCACCCGGCCCCTCAGAATAAAGACACCATGACGCATCCAACGCCCCTTCGCAATCTGCACGTCCAGGCATCTTCACATTTCACCCCGCATTCGCCCCGCCTTCTTGAAATGAATCTTGCTGCGACGCCTTCAATCGAACTTGTCCAGGATTTCAGCGACGCCAACGCGGAGTACGCCGCGATCACCACTGACGCCGGGCTTCTCGATCGCCCCGACCGCGCGGTGATCTCTGCCACCGGGGCCGACCGCCTCGAGTTTCTCAACCGCATGTTGACACAGGAGCTCAAGGATTTCACCCCGCTGCACTCGCGCCGTTCATTCTGGCTCAGCCGCAAGGGGCGCGTCACCACAGATATGACTCTGTTCGAGCTGGGCGAAAAAATGCTGGTTGAAGTCGATGCCCTGCGCGCGCACGAAACCCTCAACACGCTCGAAGAGTTCATTATTGTTGACGAGGTTCAACTCGAAGATATTTCTACTTCGATGCACAAACTGGAGCTGATCGGCCCGCGCGCTCTCGAATTCCTCGGCGCCGTGATCTCGATCAGTAATGGTGAGTTCGCACCAGGTCGATGCGCACAAGGCGACATCGCCGGCGCCCAAACCCTCATCGAAATATCAGACGAAGCAAACCTGTCGCGCATCGGCATTTACACGGCGCCCGCTGACGCTCTTGCTGTATATCAACGCCTTATCGAAGCCGGCCCGCGCCCGGTTGGTCTTGACTCCTGGAACATCGTTCGCACTGAATCGAGCCTTCCCCTCTTCGGCGTCGATTTCGGCCCCGACTCCCTCCCCCACGAAACCGGCCTGCTCGACGCCCGTGTCTCCTTCATCAAGGGCTGCTATCTCGGCCAGGAGGTTGTCGCGCGCATGCAATCGCTGGGCAAGCCCAAGCAAGTCATAGTCGCGCTGCATATTGAAGACCCCGCAGCCGCGCTCCCCACGCCGGGAACATCTGTTTTCTCCGCCAATGATTCATCAGCGGACGCAGTCGGCGTCATCACCACCAGCGTTCTGAGCCCCAAACTCGCAGGAAGGCCCCTCGCCCTGGCCCAACTCCGAACCAAACACGCAGAGTCCGGCGCCCCCGTCTTTATCCAGGACGCGGATCGCTATGTCGCTGCAACCATATCGATCATTAAGCTGGTCTGAGAACAGACCGGAAGCCTATCTCCCTTCACGCCGTCCTCCCAGCTACAGTGCGCCTTGGTTCGACTCTGCCTTCTTTCTTCATTCACCCATTTTGAGACACTCACCAACCATGCAATGGCTTGCGATCAATCACGCTCTCGCCGCCGACCCCGGCGCGAAAATCACCATCAAGGGCTGGGTCCGCACTCGCCGAGACTCCAAAGCCGGTCTGTCATTCATCGCGCTCACCGATGGCTCGTGCTTCGATACGCTCCAGATCGTCGCGCCCGGCGAGCTTTCCAACTACGAGTCCGAAGTGCAGAAGCTCACCGCCGGCTGCGCCATCGAAGCCGACGGCGAGCTCGTCGAAAGCCAGGGCAAGGGACAGACCGTCGAACTGCGCGCCACAGACATTCGCGTGGTCGGCTGGGTCGACAACCCGGATACCTACCCCATCGCCCAAAAACGACACACTTTCGAATATCTGCGCGAAGTCGCCCATCTGCGCCCGCGCACCAACTCATTCGGCGCCGTCGCGCGCGTGCGCCATTGTCTCGCCGCCGCCATCCACCGCTACTTCCACGAAAACGGCTTCTACTGGATCCACACGCCCATCATCACCGCCAGCGACTGTGAAGGCGCCGGTGAGATGTTTCGCGTCTCCACGCTCGACACTGTCAATACGCAGCGCACGCCAGAGGGCGCCATGGACTTCGAGCAAGACTTTTTCGGCAGGGAAGCCCACCTCACCGTCTCCGGCCAGCTCAACGTCGAGACGTATTGCTGTGCTCTCTCCAAGGTCTACACGTTCGGCCCGACCTTCCGCGCTGAGAACTCCAACACCAGCCGTCATCTCGCAGAGTTCTGGATGATCGAGCCCGAGATTGCTTTTGCAAACCTCTCCGACAACGCCGACCTCGCGGAGGACTTCATTAAATCACTCATCAAAACGCTCCTCGATGAGCGCGAGGATGACATGGCCTTCTTCGATCTTCGCATCCAAAAGGGCGTGGTTGACAATCTCAAACATGTGCTCGAATCCCCCTTCGAGCGCATCACCTACACCGAAGCAGTTGAGCTCCTTGAGAAGGCGGATAAAAAGTTCGAGTACCCCGTCAAGTGGGGGATCGATCTGCAAAGCGAGCACGAACGCTACCTCACCGAAGAAAAAATCAAACGCCCGGTCGTCGTCACGGATTATCCCAAAGGGATCAAGGCGTTCTACATGCGCATGAACGATGACGGCGAAACAGTCGCTGCACTGGATGTCCTCGCGCCGGGCATCGGGGAGATCATCGGCGGCTCACAACGCGAAGAGCGCCTCGATGTGCTCGATAGTCGCATCGCGGAAATGAAACTGCCAAAGGAAAACTATTGGTGGTATCGGGATCTCCGCCGCTATGGCACAGTCCCCCACGCCGGCTTCGGGCTCGGCTTTGAACGCCTGATTCAGTTCGTCACCGGCATGGCCAACATCCGCGACGTGATCCCCTTCCCGCGAACCCCACGAAGCGCAGAGTTTTAATAAATCGCAGGCGGTACGAAAGGCTTCGGGCTCGCTTATTCAAAGTCCGAGTTGACGAGCGCGTGGATTATCGGGGTAGGTGTGTTTTGTATTTTTTGCTGTGAGTCTGCCGTCGTCAGGGAGAAATAGCTTGACGCAGGCCGCGGAACCAGCACAATAAAGGAGCACAAGGTGAGGTTTTGGAGTCAGCCTGCCTCATCATTTCGCTATGATGTCTCTCAGGAGGCTGTTAGGCGGTTTCTGCGCGTGGCGCAGCGGCGGCCTGGCAGTGAATGAGAGGGGAGAGAAACGATGGGAAATCGTGTGGGGACACGGTTTGCAGTTGCTGTTTTGACCGGCGCGTCCGGTTTCGCTTGCGCTGCAAATGCGCTCGATGACGATCAGCAATCAGCCTATTTCAGCCTGCGCGGGCACGCCGCCGCTCAGAGTGGTTCTGTCCGGGACGCGACGAATGACCCGTTCACCGCAGTCGTCGGCGCCAGAAACTTTTTCGGCCATCACTATCTCGACGATGCCCCCGATGATTTCATATTCGGCGCCGGCGCCCAAGACAACGGCGACAATCTGATCACCAGCGTTGGCACAACCCTCGCCACAACCGAGATTGGTCTTGGCGGCGCTTTGAAGCAGATCATCGTTTCAGCCTTCACCAATGACAGCTCCGAGTGGCTGCCCGCCGGCTTTGATCCGGGATCACAAGTTCCGCTCGAAGACTTACAGTTCGACATCGGCGGCTGGGAAGCATCAAGCCGCATTGACGGCGTCGCCAATCCAATCGAATGGCAAAGCGCGGGCTTTACTGTGCTCAACGCTGAGATTGTCGCCCTCTCTTCAGGCATGCTCGTAGCCAGCAACACACTGCGCAGAGAAGACTACAGCGTCGGCCTCGCCGGGCAGGGCGTTCTTTCAGACGCCGCAGGGATGGGGATCGACGAAGTTCAGATCGTATGGACAATCACCGAGATTCCCGCGCCAGGCGCCGCAGCGCTACTCGGGATCAGCTGCCTGTGGAAAGCCAGACGCCGCCGCTTTATTTGACAAAATTATTTGACAAAAAGCAGCTCGCGATACGTCGGCAGCGGCCAAAGATCGCTCGCGACTAAAAGTTCCAACTCGTCAGCGAGTTCGCGGACATCACCCATCGCAGGTTTGACCACATCCTCAAAGTGGTGCGCCTTCGCCTCAGCGTCTTCAGAAGGGTGAGCCAGCGCCCGTTTCAGCGCATCGATCGTTCCGCGAAACCGCGTAATCAGATCGACAATGTCTTCAAGCATGTGCCGCTGATCTTCACAATCAACGCCTGCTGATTGAGCAGCAGCAATCGCCTCGCCAACCTGAAGCTGATGCCGCAGCGCCGCCGGAAGAATAAGCTGGCGCGACAGATTGACCAACGTCGCCGCCTCGATCGAGAGCTGTGTGTTGTAGGTGTCGATAAAGATCGCAAAACGCGAGCGAACCTCCGCCGGGTTCAACACACCCGCTCGATTAAAGACATCAACTATGCGCTTCTCCTTGAGCACAGGTAATGCGTCGATCGCATATTTCAGGTGAGGCAGCCCCCGCTTCTTCGCCTCCTCGATCCAGTCCTGAGAATAGTTGTCACCATTAAAGATAATGCGTTTGTGAGTCTTGACGATCTCGTGAAGAATCGCATGCGCCGCTTTACAGCGCTCCTCAACGGTGGCGTTTTTCGCCAGGTCTGCTTCAAGCCTCGTCGCGATCCAGTCAAGAGAATCCGCGACGATGATATTGAGAATCGTGTTCGGCCACGCCACCGCAGCCGACGAACCAACCGCGCGGAACTCAAAGCGATTTCCAGTGAAAGCGAATGGACTGGTTCGGTTGCGATCGCCCGTGTGCGCAGAAATTTGCGGCAGCGAACGCGCGCCAAGATCAATCGCCCCGGCTTGTTGAGTCGATGTCAGCGACCCCTGTTCAAGCTGCTCGATAATATCGGTCAGCATGTCGCCGAGAAAGATCGAAACAATCGCCGGCGGAGCTTCATTCGCGCCCAGCCGATGCGCATTGCCCGCGTTCGCGATAGAGGCGCGAAGCAAGTCCGCATAGAGATCAATCGCCCGTAAAACAGCGCACAAAAACGTGAGAAAGACAACGTTAGTGTGAACCTCATCCCGCGGATTGAGAAGGTTGTCGCCTGCGTCGGTCATCAAAGACCAGTTGTTGTGCTTGCCTGACCCGTTCACCCCCGCAAAGGGCTTCTCGTGCAGAAGTGCGCGCAGGCCAAAGCGCGGCGCCACACGCTCGATCTTCTCCATCACCAGCATCTGATGGTCAGCAGCAATGTTCGCCGCCTCAAACATCGATGCAATTTCGTATTGACCAGGCGCCACCTCATTGTGCCGAGTGCGCACCGGGATGCCCAGTGCGTACAGCTCGAGATCGAGCTCCGCCATAAACGCCAGCACCCGCGATGGAATAGACCCGAAGTAGTGGTCTTCAAGCTGTTGATCTTTCGGGGGCTTGGCGCCCACGAGCGTGCGCCCGCAAACCATAAGATCAGGACGCTGGAAAAAGAAGTTTCGATCAACAAGAAAATACTCTTGCTCCACCCCGAGCGTCGTAAAGACCCGCTTGACATGATCATGTTCACCCAGCGCGCGCAGAACACGCAGCGCCTGCTTCGAAATCGCATCCATAGATCGAAGCAACGGCGTCTTCATATCCAGCGCTTCGCCCGTCCACGAAACAAAAGCAGTCGGGATGCAAAGTGTCACATTGTTGCGCCCGCGATTCAGAAAAACCGGGCTCGTCGCGTCCCAGGCTGTGTACCCGCGAGCTTCAAAGGTTGTGCGGATGCCCCCGGAAGGAAAGCTCGAAGCATCAGGCTCACCCTGAATAAGCTGGTCGCCGGAGAACTCAACAACCGCGCCGCCGGTTCCGTCGGGCACGACGAATGAGTCATGCTTCTCCGCCGTCAACCCCGTGAGCGGGTGGAACCAGTGCGTATAGTGGGTCGCGCCATTCTCGATCGCCCACTCCTTCATCGCGTTGGCGACGGTGTCCGCGATGGACTGATCCAGAGGCTTGCCCCGCTCAGCCGTCCGCTTGACCGCTTCATAAACCTCGCGCGGCAGGCGCTGGCGCATCACACGGTCTGAAAAAACATCCCGCCCGTAGATATCTTCAATCTTCTGCTCATCCGCGCGGGCCGACGCCACATGCGGCCCCTGCCAGGGCGCATCAGCTTCAATATGGTCTTGTGGTTGTCGAACGGGTTGTGTCGCCACGGTGGTCATCCCCATTGCAGGCTCCCGAAGATCATGGTTCTCGTTCTATCTTCTTTTCTCGGCATAATGAAGTCATCGTCACCGGACGGTGGAGTCATTTTTTTCGGATCGAATCATCGATTCAAAGACGAGATCGGAAGGCCGACTGCCAGCTCTTTTGCGAAGCGGGCTCCCTGGGCGATCACGTCAGCCCCAGTGTCCGAGGCTTTCTCAAGAAGGTGGACCAACGACGATCCAACAATCGCAGCGTCAGCGTGCTCAACGACGGCTCGGACGTGTTCGGACGTTGATATGCCGAACCCGCACGCGATCGGAAGGTCCGTAATGCGGCGCAGGGCCGCGACACGAGCGCCGATATCGGGCGTTTCAGAGCGTTCACCCGTGATCCCAATCCGAGCAAGCAGGTACACGAAGCCGGTGGAAAGAGCTGCGATGCGCGCCATCCGATCGTCCGTCGTGGTGGGGGAGATGAGCAGCGATGCAGTCAGCCCGCGTTCGCCAGCGGCGCCGACGAGAGATTCAGCCTCTTCCAGCGGGGCATCGGGGAAAATAAACCCGTCAAATCCAGCTTCAGCGGCGCGATCGAGAAACCGCTCCGTCCCCCAGCGCGTCACAATGGAGACGGTGACCATCGCGACCAGCCCGAGCTTAAGCGTCGGCCGCGCCTTTTCCACAGTGTCGAAAATCGCATCAACCGTCACGCCCGCTTCAAGAGCGCGATGCATCGCCGCAGCGATGACAGGGCCGTCCGCGATTGGGTCAGAAAACGGAAACCCAAGTTCAACAATCGACGCGCCGGCGTTCTCGACCCCTGCCAGAAGATCAGGGAGGGCCTCCAGTGACGGGCGCCCGGCGCACAAAAAAGGCATCAGCGCCTTTTCGCCGGCGGCTCGTTTAGCGTCAAAAATGTCAACAATCCGGCCCATCGTCTTAGCTCTTTACGCCCTTGACACGGTCGGGGTCTGTGTATTTCTCAATCGCCGACTCAAAATCAACGCCGGTGATGTTGGCCAGCGTCGCCAGCCATGCCAGACAGTCAGCAAACTCCTCGACAAGATTTGCCTGCGCTTCAGGCGTGGGATCGCGTTGGGGGGCGTTGGCGTGGATCGCTGTGGCTAGTTCGCCAACCTCTTCAATGAAAAGAACAAATGTCCCGTCGGCCCCCCGCGCCGAGTCCGTGGCGTAATAGCGCTCACGGATAAGCTGCTGAAAATCACGAAGCGTGTGCCCAGCCTGCCCCGGATCGCGCGTTGTTTCACCAGTGTTCACGCGTGGAAGCTTAGCGTTCAGTTTCACCCGCCGCTGCGAATCTCCCGGTCGGTCATCGGGCTGCGGTTCCGCCCTCGCTGACGTTCTTCACGCAGCTCGCGGGCCCGGCGTTCAAGCTCAGCCCAGGCTTCAGAAGAGCGCAGACGGGTTTCAAGCTCTTCGTATTCCTTGAGATTGTCGAGGTAAGCGGAGTCAATCTCCCGTCCGTCAAGCTCAAGAAGCACGAACGTGCGATATTGGTCGCCTTCGAGATACGTCTCCTTGCGCACGACGTGGCTGCCGTAAATCGTCCTGCTCGTCACAATCGCATTGATATTCTGGAATCGCTGGAGAAGATCCGGACCGACCGATGTGTCGAGCTCCTCCTGAAAGTTGCGCTGAAGCGCATCGACGCGAGACTCGATCGTCGTTGCAAGCCGCTGCCGGGCGATGTTGATCGCGATGCTCTCTGAAAGCGATGGCGTCACGCCAAGCGCCTGGGAGGTTTCAACAAACAGCCCGTCATCCCGGCGCGGCGTCTCTTCGTACCACTCCGGCGTGAAGACGCGCGTCACTTCTGTCGGCGTGACCGAAATCTTCGGTTTGGAGTTGCGTTTGGACTTGCACCCCGCGGTGAGCGCGAGAGCGCTAGCGCACACAGCTAGCACGAGAAGGCGGGCGCCGTTGTCACGGTGAAGCTGAGAAAGGCCGATGCCCATTATGAAACTCCCTGGAGTCTGCGAACGGCGGGCGCAAAAGACGCCGATACTGTCCTGCCTGCCTATGGAAGAATGATCGACCAAATGATTGGCGGCACTCCTGCTAGTTTGGGCTAACATTGGCTGGTTCGTAGGGGCTGCTGACAAGAATACCAGAGAGTGATTCCGATAACACTGACACAGCGCCGGGACGTGTGATGAGCAAGTCGAAACTCGCTATGACGAAGAGCCCAGCGCCTTTTTTCTTGCGCAGGTTGTTCGGTCGCCTTCTCGCGGGTTTGGTTCTGACAATGAGTTCTGGTTGCGCCATCAACACCGCCTCAGCAGATGCGCGGGCGCCGGCGTGGGTTCAGGAGCCTCATCGCGAGCACCCAGAAGGGCACTATCTTGTCGCTGTTGGAACAGGAGGGACCGCCGAGGGGGCGGAGAAACGAGCTTTGGCGGCGCTCGCGACGCAGATTAAAGCGAAGGTGGAGTCGCGCGAGGTGTTTTACTCAGCCAGCGCCAGCGGGGAAAGCCCGAAGGACGATTTAGCGCGACTCATCTCAATTGAAACACAACTGACGCTCATCGGGGCGCGCATTGTCGAGCGGTTTGAAAATGCGAGCGGACAGTGGCACGCGCTCGCAGCGCTGGAGCGGCGGGCGGGCGCGATGTTTTATGAAAACGAAGCAGCGCGACTTCGTGCCCAGCGAGAACTGGCGATGCAGCAGGCGGGCGACACTCGTTCGACTTTGGAAAGAGTGGGGGCGCTGCGTGAGGCGCTGGAGTTCTCACTGAAGCTTGACGAGGCGCGCGCGGTGCTTGGTGTGATCGACCCGGGGCGGGGCGCTCCTGGAGAACATGCAGGTGCGCGCACATTGTTGGAAAATGTGCGCACGACTTTTGAGATTAAGCGCACGCTGGATGGTGTTCTGTCTGAGGTTGGCGTCGCGATTGAAGTGCGCGGCGAAGGCGCCGAGGGGATGCTGGCTGGGGCGCAGCGGGCGGTGCGGAGATTGGGGATGCGGGTTGTATCGGGCGTGCGGACTGATGAAGTAGACGCATTGATCCGGATTGAAGGAAAGACTGAGCGGCGCCGATCATTCGATCGCCGGCGCGCCGTTTCAGCGTGGAGTGCGCATATCGACGTGGTTGATGTTGCAACCGGAGAAGTTGTTGCGACAACATCGGCGGAGGGACGGACCGAAGGCGCAAGCGCAGCAGAAGCTGCGCGGCGAGCGCAAAGGGAACTGGCGCATGCTATTCAGCGATTGGTGCGGGAGGGACTTGAGTAGTTACCCCATCTGACCGACGATTTTCTCTCCAAACTCGCTGCATTTGACGAGTGTCGCGCCTTCCATGAGGCGGTGAAAGTCGTAGGTGACAGTCTTGTTTTTGATCGCGCCGTTGACGCCCTTGATGATGAGATCGGCGGCTTCGGGCCAGCCCATGTAGCGGAGCATCATTTCGCCCGAAAGGATGAGTGAGCCGGGGTTGACCTTGTCCTGGTTTGCGTATTTGGGCGCGGTGCCGTGTGTCGCTTCGAAGATGGCGGTTCCGGTGACGTAGTTGATGTTGGCTCCCGGCGCGATGCCGATGCCGCCAACGCAGGCAGCGAGGGCGTCGGAGATGTAGTCGCCGTTGAGGTTCATGGTGGCGATGACATCGTATTCAGCAGGGCGTGTAAGAAGCTGCTGAAGGAAGGCGTCCGCGATGACATCCTTGATGATGATTTCGTCGCCGGAGCTGGTCTTGAGTGTGTGCCAGGGCCCGCCATCGAGAGGGCTGGCGCCAAACTCTTTCTTGGCGAGCTCGTAGCCCCAGTCGCGGAAGGCGCCTTCGGTGAACTTCATGATGTTGCCCTTGTGAACAAGGGTGACGCTCTTGCGTCCTTCATCAATCGCGAAGCGAATCGCAGCCCGGACGAGGCGCTCGGTTCCTTCCTGGGAGGTTGGCTTGATGCCGAAGCCTGACGTCTCGGGGAAGCGCACTTTCTTGAAGAGTTCGGGGAAGTTTTCGGCGCAGATTTTCTTGAAAAGTTTGCATTCGTCTGTGCCTTGCTCAAACTCGACGCCGGCGTAGATGTCTTCGGAGTTCTCGCGGAAGATGACCATGTCGGTGAGTTCGGGGCGCTTGACGGGGCTGGGGACGCCCTCGAACCAGCGGACGGGGCGCAGGCAGACGTAGAGGTCGAGGATTTGGCGCAGCGCAACGTTGAGTGAGCGGATGCCGCCACCGACGGGGGTTGTGAGCGGGCCCTTGATGCCGACGAGGTATGTTTTGAAATCGTCGAGTGTCGCTTGCGGGAGCCAGTCGCCGGTTTGTGTGTGTGCTTTTTCGCCAGCGAGGACTTCACGCCATTCGATTTTGCGTTGCCCGGAGTAGGCCTTTTCGATGGCGGAGTCGAGGACATGCACTGTGGCGCGCCAGATGTCGGGGCCGGTGCCGTCACCTTCGATGTAGGGGATCACGGGGTGATCGGGAACGTTGAGGCCTTTGTCGGTCATTGTGATGGTGGTGGTCATGGCGGTCGTTCTCTCCGGCGCTTTTGTGTGAATGCGTGTGGGGGGCTTGATGTTTGGAAGTTGAGAGGCCGGGCCAGGCGGCGCGGCGCAGGGAGACAGGATAGCAGGGAAGCTCTGAAAGGAGAATGGCCCTTAAAATTGGCCAAAATCCCCAACTGCCTTGCTTGGGGAGGTCAACCAACGAGGTCGATCCAAATTTCGACGGCGAGCGTGGCGGGTGGAGCGTCTTTGGCAGTTTCGGGGAGTTGGTTGAGGGGCTCGCCTTCCGCGATCCAGTTATAGAGGGCGTCGATGAGGGGGCCGTCAACGGGGCGCGAGCCGGAGGAGCGGATGAGATCGACGCTGTGTACGGCGCCATCGCGGCGGAACTTAATAATCACACGCGGGTTGCGGGGCGCCGCAGTGAGCTGGATGAAGGTGCTCCAGCGCGGGCGGACGGTTTTGATTTCAAGACCTTCTGCAGCGGCAGGCTGGCCTGGGCGCCACTTGATGGGTTTCTCAAGGGCGAACGCCTGAGATTCCTTGTCGGAGGGCAGGCCGGGCTCGGCGGGTTCAGATGATGGACTTGCTTGCTCGGGCTTGGTGCTCGTGTCGGATGTTTGCGACGGGGATTGGTCGTCAGCGTCAGCGGGACGGGCCTTGTCTTCGATTGGTTTGGGCGTGGCGTCGCGCTCTGGTGTAGCGGTGTCTTCGGGTGCGGGGGGGCCCATCGCTGTTTCGAGCTGCGCATGGAGGCGGGCTGGGGCGTTTGGAATTAGGTCTGGCGCGGGCTTGAGAGGAAGCTGAGCGAGGTCGATTGGAGATGGCTCTTCCGGACTGGCGTCTTCGGTTGGAGCAAGGTCGGCGGCGGCGGGCGCTGGGGCAGCTGACGTGACGGCAGGCGTAGGCGGCATCGGGGCGGGGGCAGTCGCGGCGCGGGTGAAGGCCGGCTGTTCGACGTCAGCTTGCTCAGCGTGGTGTTCGGTGGGGGTTTCGGCGCCGAGCCAGTTGATGGTGGCGGCGCGTGATTTTTTCAGGCCAAGCGTGGTGTCGTTTGGGCGCGGTTTTTCGGCGGATTTCTCGAGTGTCATGGCGCGATCAGCGGCGTCAGCTCCGATATGAGCAAGCGTGACGGCGGCGAGCATGTGCAGGAGCAGGCTGAGAGCGATGCTGATGAGCAGGCGTGAAGATGTGCTGGTCGCACGGGTCATGGCGTCATTCTAGGATGTGAGTTGAAGGAATAAGGTGCGGCCTCCGATGAGTTCATCGGTAGAAGGAGCGCCGAGAGAGGAGAGCCGGCCTGGTGGGATGCGAGTTTTCACTGGGCGGGTGTATTTGAGCCTTATCCAATAGCCCTGGAAAGCGAGCAAAGAAGCTCGCAGGAGCGACGACTGATGAATCGAATGTTGACTGTCATGATGGCCGCACTTGGAACAGCTTTGGTGACGGCGTTGTCGCCGTTGGCGCTGGCTGGACCATTGAAAGTAGCTGAGCAGATGCCCGATCTTGGCGGGAAGGTCAACTGGCTGAAGGGTGAGGAGTCCTTGAAGTTCGAGGAAGGGACGGTGTACGTTCTGGACTTCTGGGCGACATGGTGCGCGCCTTGCATTCAGGCGATGCCTCATGTGAATGAGCTTGCGGAAATGTATCGGGATGATGACGTCGAGGTAATTGGCGTTGCGGTTTTCGAGCAGGCTGGGCAGGCGCCGACGGATCGCTGGGTGGAGCGCAAGGGTGACGAGATCAGCTATGCGATGGTGGAGAGCGTAGATGGCGCGGTCGAGGAAGCGATTCTCAGACCTTTGGGTGTGACGGGGATTCCGACGATCGCGATTGTTGATCGTTCCGGGCGATTGGCGTGGACAGGGCATCCGTATGAGATGGACCGTGTGCTCGAGCGCGTTGTTGCGAATGTTGATGTGGCGGGGCTGTTGGGGAAGTCTGAGGGGATGCTGCGGGAAGCGAATAAGCTGGCGCAGGGGGGCGACTGGGACGGGGCATTGCAGAAACTTGAAGATGTGATTGCGCTGGATCATTCGCTGTTTGGGAACTATGCAGTGAACAGCTATGGCGTGCAGCTGGTTCGGCTGAAGCGCGAGGAAGAAGCTGCGACGTATGGGCGCACGATTATTGAGAATGTGATCAACGAGAGTCCGGACGATTTGGCGAATCTTGCGTATTTCATTGTGAGTAAGCCTTTGGCAGAGCGGGATCTCAAGCTGGCTGCGATGGCGATTGAACGGGCGCAGAAGCTGCGGCCGGATGATTCGATGTTGCTTGATATTCATGCGTCAGTGCTGCACATGCAGGGAGACGCTGAGGGCGCGGTGAAGACGCAGGAGCGAGCGATTGAGCTTGCGGAAGACGACGCAGAGCGGAGCCGGCTGAAGGCGAAGCTGACGGAATATGCGGCGGCCAAGTGAGGCGTGTGATTATTCCGCGGGTGAGCTGACGAGGCTGAACTCGCCGAGGCCGGCGTCGACGAGTTGGTCGATAAGGGTGAGGAGGGCGCCGCTGGTGGTGCGCACGTCGGCGGCGACGAGGAGCTTGGCGTCGGGGGAGCGGAGCTGGGCGTCGCGGATCTGGCTGACGAGTTGGTCGCTCAAGACGGATTGACCATCGACATAGAGGGCGCCGGCGCTGTCAAGGCCGATGGTGATGACATTGACGCGTGTCGCGGGGTCGCCGGCGACGAGTGCGGGGACGCGGATATCGAGGACATCAGCGCGGATCATGAGGACGAGGGAAAAGACGAAGAAGGTGAGCAGCAGGAAGACCACGTCGATGAGAGGCATGATCTCAAGACGGGCTTCGGGCATGGAGCGTCGCACGCGCATGGGATAAAGGATACTGCGCGGCGCTGGTCGCGGCTTTACACTTTCAAGATGCCAACACTTTCGCGTGAAGAGTTTGTTGCTTTGGTTGAAGGTGCTCGCCGAGAGACGAGGCCAGGGGCGCCGGAGATTGTGGTCCCCCTGAGCGTGCGTCTGTTGGCGGACCAACTGACGCCGGTGTTGGCGTACCGACGGCTGGTGGCTGCGGATGATCGGACGGCGCCTTCGTTTTTACTGGAGTCAGTCGAGGGTGGCGAGCGGCAGGGGCGGCACTCGATCCTGGGGGCGCAACCTGCGCTTGAGATTGTGGCTCATGGGAATCAGGTGGTCATCGAGGATCATGGAGCGGGCAGGACGCAGCAGGTGGAGTCTGCGAATCCGCTTGAGACACTGCGCGAGCTTTCGGCCCGATTTCACTATGTCCAGCCACCGGCGGCGGATGGGACGCCGGGGGGGTTGTTGCCGGAGTGCGTGCTTGGCGGGTGGTTTGGGTATGCAGCGTATGACGCGGTGCGGTACGCCGAGCCGGAGAAGCTCTCATTTGCGGGGGCGCCAAAGGATGATCGAGGGCTGCCTGATCTGCACTTTGGGTTCTATGACGAGGTGGTGGTCTTCGACAACGTTGACAAGCTCGCGCATTTGATCCGGCTCGTTGTTGTTGATGCGCGAGATAATCCAGGGGAGCGATATGACGCGGCGCTCGTGAAGCTGGAGGAGTTTGTGAAGCGCGTTCAGACGCATTCGATGCCGCTGGCGTCCGGGCGTGTGGATCGAGCGCAGACGACGGGGGAGGCGCGAGCGGGGGAGCTTGCATCCAACATCACGAAGGAGGAGCACGGCGCGATGGTTGAGCGGGCGCGGGAGTACATCCGCGCGGGGGACATTTTTCAGGTGGTGCTGGGGCAGCGTTTTGAGCGGCGATCACGGGTGGATCCCTTTGATGTGTATCGGGCGCTGCGTGCGGTGAATCCGAGTCCGTACATGGTGTACATGCAGGCGCGCGGGTGCATTTTGGTGGCTTCGAGCCCGGAGATTTTGTGCCGGGTTCGGCGTGATGGCGCGACAGGGCGGTCGGCGCTGACGAATCGGCCGCTCGCGGGAACGCGGCGGCGGGGGAAGACGGCTAAGGAGGACGCGGCGATGGAGAAGGAGCTTCTGGCGGATGAGAAAGAGCGGGCTGAGCACATCATGCTGGTTGACCTGGGGAGGAATGATGTCGGGAAGGTGTGCGCCCCGGGGGGGATTCACTTGGCCGCCTGCATGGAGATTGAGCGGTATTCACATGTGATGCATATTTCCTCAACAGTGACGGGGGAGCTGCGCGCGGGGATGGACTGTTGGGATGCGCTGGCGGCGACGCTGCCGGTGGGGACGATTTCGGGAGCGCCAAAGATTCGCGCAATGCAGATTATTGATGAGCTTGAGCCGTTGCGTCGCGGGCCTTATGGCGGGGGGATGGGGTATGTGTCGCTGGATGGGCAGATGGATATTGCGCTGACGCTGCGCACGATTGTGTGTCCTACGGCGCTGCGCACAGATGCAGACGAGTGGACATATCACCTGCAGGCAGCGGGGGGGATTGTGGCGGAGTCGCAGGCGGAAGCGGAACATCAGGAGACAGTGAATAAGGCGGCGGCGCTGTCGCGGGCTATTGATGTGGCGGAGCGCGCATTTTTGCGGACGTGAGTGAGAGGAAAGAGGCGGTTTGGGCAGTTTTTTCTTTCACACGCTGAAATTGAGCGCATGCTTGGGGGATGTCTGAAGACCATTCACGACAGATTCAACAAGTGTGGGCGCCGCAGCGCGCGGCGGCGCTGGCGGCTGGCCGACGTGCGGTGGCAATTGCGCTGTTGAGCTGGATCGTTGCGGGGGGAGGCGCGGGGTGTGGTCGAACAGGGATGTCTTTGGATTCAACTGAGCGATCTGCGCGCGCATCGCAGGTGCTTGCTCCGGAGTTGCTCCATGAGATGGAGCGTCGTTCGAATTACGCAATCTTCCTACTTGACGCTGAGCGCCCGGAATTCACGCGGCGAGATCGTGATCTTGGAGTTCGTGATATTCGGGGGCGTCTTGTGCGTTAGCGTGCGTTTACGCAGGGGTTTTGAGAAAATTGGGGATATGGGCAGGAATGCGGCGCGGTAATTTGCGTAGGCCGTTGACCTGAGAGCCGAAAGGGTTCATACTGGACGCTCCACGCGACGGGCATGTGTATCACCCGAACGCGAACATAGTCGGTTTCTGTGATTTGGTTTCCTGGTGAAGACGTTCAGCCTGCCCGGGGGTGTTGCTTCCACGGAGTTGGAGTGCGCTTTAAGGGTTGAGTGGGACACCAGCGAAGGCAGGCGGTTCTTCGATGGCGACGATCACCAAAAAAGACCTCATCGACAGAATCGCAGAAGAAACGAGCCTGAAAAGAGTTGATGTGAAACGGATCGTCCAGACGCTTCTGGATGAGATGACGCGCGAGTTGGGCGAGGGAAATCGGCTGGAGTTTCGGGATTTTGGCGTGTTTGAGCCGAAGGAGCGTGCGGCGCGGAAGGCGCAGAACCCGAAGACGCTTGAGCGTGTTGATGTGCCTGCGAAGCGCACGGTGAAGTTCAAGGTTGGGCGGCTGATGCAGAAATGCGTTGATGACCCTGAGGGGATGCGCGAGGAGATGGATGCGCGGGCGGCCCAGATTGTGGTCACGACGCGAGCGGCGCGGAACTCAGTTGCGCACGCCTTGGTAAACGGGAAGAAACGCTAGCGGGCTGGCGTGTGAATTCTCACACGAGTTTAACTGTCATAGAGCATGAACACGCGTCAGGCAGCGGGAAGCCGGGGTGGCTTGCGCGGCTGGGGGAGCGTTTGCGCATTCGGCGAGCGGGTGGATGGCATCGACAGGCTGTGGCGGGCGTCCTGCCGAAAGGGGCGATCAATCTTTCGACGAATGACTATCTCGGGCTGGCGCAGCATCCACGGGTGATTGAGGGCGCCGTGCGGGCGGTGCGGGAGAGTGGGGCGGGGTCGCGGGCGTCGCGTCTGGCGGGGGGGAGTCTGGAGCTGCACGAAAGGCTTGAAGCGAGGCTGGCGCTCTTCAAGGGGGCGCAGGGGGCGAGGCTGTTCCCGACGGGATATATGGCGAATCTGGGAGTGTTTTCCGCATTGGTGGGGGCGGACGATTTGGCGCTGGGGGACAAACTGAACCATGCGTCGCTGTTGGACGGGGCAGGGCTCGCCGCGGGACGGGCGCGGGTCTATCGGCACGGAGACATTGCGCGGGCGGAGGAGCTGGCGAGGCGGCATCTTGAAGAACGGCCTGAGGCGACGGTGTGGCTGGTTTCTGATTCGGTTTTTTCGATGGATGGGGACGTGGCTGCGATCGCGGAGCTCGGGGCGATGCGGGATCGGCTGGGGCGCGAGTTTCCGGAGGGCGGGGTGTGCTTGATTTTGGATGAGGCGCACGCGACGGGCGTGCTCGGGCCTGGGGGAGCGGGGCTTGATGCAGCGGCGGGGCATGTGGCGGACATCACGATCTCCACGGCGAGCAAAGCACTGGGTTCACTTGGCGGGTTTGTGTGCGGGCGGGTGGAGGTGATTGAGGCGCTCGACAATTTTTCACGGCCTTTCATTTTCACGACGGCGGCTGCGCCAGCGCAGGTCGGGGCGATCGACGCGGCGCTGGATATGATTCGTGACGAGCCGGAGCGAAGAGCCCGGCTGGGGGATGTGATTGTGCAGGTGCGCACGGGTCTTCGTGAGGCTGGCTGGCGGGTTGCGAGCGCGGATGAGGCGCTGACGCCGATCGTTCCGCTGGTGGTGGGGGAGGCGGAGGATGCGGTTGAGTTGTCGAGGAAGATGGCGGAGGCGAGGATTTGGGCGCCAGCCATTCGCCCGCCGACCGTAGAGCGGGGCGGGAGCCGGGTGCGGATTTCACTTCATTCAGAGTTGAGTGAGCGAGACATTGAGAAGATTTTGGATTGTTTGGATCGCGCGAGGCGAGAGTTTGGTGGCGGAAGTGCGCCATCCGATTAGACTCAATCAGCGCATGATGCTGCTGAGAAGGAGAAGTTGATGAGTCTGCGTGAAGTCGAGTTGTTGCGGGCGGCGTGTTGCATTGCAGGGCTGGATGGGGATGTGGACGCGACTGAGCATCCGCACCTTCGGAAGCTGGCGGACAATGCGGGGGTGGGGGCGGCGTCGCTTCGGGCGATGGTGAATCGGGCGGTGGAAGATCGGGACTTTTATAAGGAGCAGTTTGCGATCATCACGATGGACGCCGAGGAATCGATGAAGGCGCTCTTTGAGGTGGCGCTGGCAGATGGCGTGATTTCAACTGAACAGCGCGTGATTCTGCACTACTTCTCGGATAAACTGGGGATGGGCGCGGAACGCTTTGATGAAATCTTGAAAGCGGCGGAGGGCGGGTGACGCGATCGTGAGAGATAGCCGCGCGACCGGACGGAAACTGGATTGGATTTAGACGCCGGCGCCGGCTCTGGAATAGAACGCTGGCAGCGGCTGGCCTTCCTTGTTCCAGTGGGCGACGACCTCGTCGGTTTTTCCGGCGCTGTTGAGCATCTGGAGTTTGCGTTTGACGAGTTCGCAGATGGAGTCACGGGCGGGGCCGAGATACTTGCGGGGATCGAACTCCGCTGGATCAGCGGTGAAGACTTCACGGATTTTTGCAGTCATGGCGAGGCGAAGGTCGGTATCGATATTGACTTTGCAGACGCCATAAGTGCGCACGGCACGGGCGATCTGATCTTCGGGGACGCCCATGGCGCCGGGAAGTTTGCCGCCGTTGGCGTTGACGATTTTGACGAGATCCTGCGGGACGCTGGAGCTTCCGTGCATGACCAGGGGGAGTCCGGGGCAAGTTTTCATGATGTTTTCGATGCGGTCGAAGGCGAGCGTTGCTTCGTGCTTGAACTTGAAAGCGCCGTGACTTGTGCCGATTGCGACCGCGAGTGAGTCGATCTGTGTGCGGTCTGCGAAGTCACGGGCTTGCTCGGGATCGGTGAGAAACTGCTCGATATTCTTGTGATATTCCTCAGCGTCGAGTCCGACGACGTCTTCCTCGATGCCGCCAAGCATGCCGAGCTCACCTTCCACGACGACTCCGGCTTCGTGCGCGACATCGACAGCGGCGCGCGTGATCGCGACATTTTCTTCATAGGGGTGATGACTGCCGTCGAGCATGACGGAGGTGTAGCCGTCATCGATGCACTGCTGAATGAGCTCGACAGTGTCGCCGTGATCGCAATGTATTGCGATGGGAACCTCGGGATATTCTTCGACGCAGGCGTCGATAATTTTTTTGAGGAACCGAATGTTGGCATAGGCACGGGCGCCCTTGGAGATTTGGAGGATGACGGGGCTGCGTTCGGCGTGGCAGGCTTCCATGACGGCCTGCGTGATTTCCATGTTGTTGACATTGAAAGCGCCGACGCCGAAACCGCCGGAATAGGCGAGGTCGAACATTGGCTTGGTTGACATAAGCATGGCGGGAATCTCCTGGGGCGAGCCGCTCTTCCACCCGGCTCGGGTGCGTTTTGAGCAGTGTATTTTACGGGCACGAGCGGCGGTTGGGCCGTCCGAGGCTATCGTACCTGCGCATCAGCGTGGTGTGCGTCGCTGGAGGTCTTGTTTGAGTGGGGCGGTGAAAAAGTTAGGGCAACCCCCTCGCAACGGCGATGGAGGGAAGCCGTAGAATAATCGGTCTGTCAGCATCGGTGAATCAGCTTAATCATGACATTTGGCGAGAGATGCCGGGATTCCGGCGAACGCCAATCGAAAGGAAGAACAATGGGGAAGGTACTCTCAGGTTTCTTGTTTGCAGCGGTGATTGTTTTCGCCATCCTGGCGCCGCAACAGGTGAGAGCTGATGATGTCGTTGTGGATTGGTCGGGGCGCGAGATTATTGCGACCCACATCAAGAAGATCGGCGGCGAGCGTGCGATTAAGGATATCAAGTCGTATCACCTGGTTGGAAAATACTTGATGCCTTCGTTTGGTCTCGAGGGTGATCTGGAAGTGAAGTACTCCCGGCCGAATCGGATGTTGGTCAAGGTGGATATGGGATCGTTTGGAACGCAGCGGCGGGGGTTTGACGGGGTAGTTGCATGGACCATGGATGGGCAGGCGGGAGCGCAGCTGCTCGAAGGCGATGAGATGAGAACCGCGACGCGAGACGCGACGACGGGATACAACCTGCTGCCCACAATGCAGATTCTTGATGGCGTGAAACTGATTGGCGAAGAAAAGTTTGCGGATCAGATGTGTCATCATGTCGAGGTGACATACGACGGCGAGACGTATACTGAATTTTATAGCGACAAGACCGGGCTTCTGATGGGTCGGGTCGAGATGTTCGAAACTCCGCAGGGGCCGGCGGAGCTTACGATAACGCTGAGCGATTACAAAGAGTTTGACGGTTTGTTGATCGCAACGAAACTGAATCATGAAGTGAGCGGGATGGAGTGGGTGGTGAACTATAGTTCGTTTGAAGCCAACACCATCGAGCCGAGCGTGTTTGATCTGCCTGATGAGGTCAAGAGCCTGGTGGAGTGACGGTTCATCTGTTTTTACATTGGAAAAGGCAGGTAAAGAGTGCGGTTGTCTTCTGGATTCATCGTGGTGGCGGTTTGGATTTGCGCGCTTGGATCGTGTGACAACGGGGGACTGCCAGCTGTTGGGGGTGACGAGCTGATCGCGGAGGCGGGGGAGGGATCGATGTGCGCGTGTGAGCTACGCAGCTGGGTGGTGGCGGGGCGTGGTCGGCATATGTATTTGGAGATTGACTGCCCGGATGAGTTTGATCATCTGGATGGCGTTGTGGAGTTTGGATCCGCGATGCAGCGTTCAGATTGGCGCGGGCGCTGGGAGCGGGAGAACATGCCTCGGGTGGCGAAGATCAATCGGGGCGTGCGGATCGAGCCGGTGTTGGTTGAAGCGGACAATCGTCTTGAAGCAGAGTACGCGGTGACGCTGGAGCAGGCTTCAGAGCTGCATCGAGATCGGCTTTGGGAAGATGTGTACCGGCTGCTGGGGCCGAACAGCACGAGTGCGATGCTGCGGGCGCTGTCGGAGGCGAAGCTCGCGCTGCCTGAACATGTCCTGGCGGAGGGGAGGCCGTTTGCTTCGTTTCCCGGGGCGGAGTTTGAGTTGGGTGAAGAGGCGGTGGCGGAGCGGTGGGGTGAGTTTGGATTGCCCGACGGGCCGGAGGAAGCGCCCACGCCAGCGCCCGAACGTGTGGGAGATCATGAGGAATGAGGGGGCTGGCGGTGTTGGATCGGGTGTTGTTTGGCGGAGGACTTGGGCCTTTCTGATATTGAATGCCGGGGGCTTCATGGGGTTCGGGTTGTGCGGGTTATTCCGGTGGAACACCCGGCCAGAATCCTGCCAATATGTCTGTGGATGAGGCTGGCCGGCTGAGGCGGGTTATGCTGATGTGGAGCTGTGTGGGAAGCGGCTGCGACGGCGTTTTTGAGCCCTTGCTCGGGGCTCTTGAGGGAGCGAATGATGGAGAGACTTCACACTGGCGTCATTGTGGGCATGTGCTGCGCGTTGGCGACCGCGGGGGCGGCGCTGACCGGGCCGGGCGCGCCGGAGGACGTCTTGGCGGGGTCGCTTGATGGTGAGGTTGCGTGTGCTCTATTTGCGCCGGGGACGCCGGATGATTATGTGCAGGAGGTGACGGCGGCGTTACGGGGAAGCGCTCGCCATCAGGCCAGCAATCAGAGTTGGTTTGGTCTTGGGTCAACGGGTGACCTGACCTACAGCTTTCCAGCAGATGGATTCTTTGTTCCCGGGGGGCAGGGGATTCCTGATGCGCCGGGCGCCAATGTTTTGCACCAACGGCTCAATACTGCGTTCGCGCCCGGAGGTGAGAATGCCTGGAAACAGGTGTTCCAATCGGTCTTTGGTCGCTGGTCTGAGATTACAGGGATTCACTATCAGGAAATCGCAGACGATGATGGCGCTTTCGGGGCGGGCGGGAGTTTCGGGCGGGGTGATGTGCGCATTGTGATGAAGACGATTGATGGGCCGGGTGGAATTCTGGCGTACAACATGTTTCCGCCCAATGGGGACATGGTGCTGGATCAGGCGGAGAATTGGGGCAATCCGGTTAATCTTTTTCGCTTCGCCAAGAACATTATCTCGCATGAGCATGGGCATGGCATTGGTCTGAATCACAACTGTCCAGCCAACGGCACCAAGCTTATGGAGCCATTTCTCAATACAAACTTTGATGGGCCTCAACACGATGATGTACGGGGTGGGCAGTGGCTGTACAACGATCGCTTTGGGCCGGCGTTTGTTCTTGGGGGATCGCCGACCATTCCAAATATTGGCAATGTCAATGTTGGTGAGCAGGTGGTTGTTGAAGAGGTTGCGATTCGCGCGCCCAGTGATGCGGATCGTTTTGGTTTCAACGTGCAGGCGTCTGCTCTTGTGACGGTGACGCTGGAGCCGGTCGGGCTGACGTATCCGGAAGGGCCACAGGGGCCGGGGTGCCCGATGTCGTCCACCATCAACTCTTTGGCGATAGCCGATCTACGACTTGATCTGCTAGAGCCGAACGCTCAGATGATTCTGGCGACAGCGGATCAAACGGAACGGGGTGAGGCGGAATCAATTGTGGAGTTTGAGTTGGGCAATAACTCCGCAGAGACATTTTTCGTTGGTGTGACTGGACACGATTTTACGGATGACACACAGCTGTACCGAGTCACGATTGCGGTGAACGCGAGTGTGGCGACGTGCCCTTCTGATTTGAACGGTGATGGCGAGACGGATGCAACGGATCTCGCTGTGCTGCTCGGTGGGTGGGCAGTAGATTCAGCAATTGCCGATGTGAATGGAGATGGCGTCAACAATGGTGCGGATCTGGCGTTTCTGCTCGGCGCGTGGGGAGTTTGTCCAGAGTGAGCGCACGGGTCGAGGCGAGGGGATGGGGACAATCACCTACGGTTTTTTGCGCGCAATTAGCACACCTTCGCGCAACGGAGCAATGACTGCTTCATAGTCAGCGTGGGCAGCGATCATCCTGTTGAATGCATCGACTGCGTCGCGCGTTGGATCTGTCCCGGGTGGGTCATCGATCCAGAAGCTGGAGCCGAGCGCGTTGTCAGCCAGGAGCAGGCCGCCTGGCTTGATAAGCGGATGGCACAGCTCGAAATACGCGGGATATTCGATTTTGACAGCGTCGAAGAAGGCAACGTCGACAGAGGCGGGCGGCAGTTCGCGCGAGAGTTCAACGAGAGCATCAAGCGCAGCGGCGCGGCGCAGGTCGATGCGATCGGCAACCCCGGCGTCGTGAAACTCTTGCTGCGCGAAGGCAGCGTGGTGTTCGTCGATTTCGACGGTGATGAGCTTGCCGCCCGGAGCAAGTGCGCGGGCCATCCAGATAGCGGAATAGCCGCCGAGCGTTCCGAGTTCGAGGGCGAGGGCGGCGCCAAGACCCAAGTTGGTTAGGGAGGTGAGGATGGCGAGGAGCCGGCCGACATCGGCGGAGATGGCGATATCGGGGAGGCCGGCGGCGGTGGCGCGAGCCTGGAGTCCGGCGAGGTGACCATCCTCAACGCCGAAAACATTACGGATATAGGAAGAAGTGTAGTTCCAGCGGGCGGGGGTCATTTCCATGGGGGGAATCGTATCAATGGAAGTTCCGCGGTGGGGAGAGGCTCGGGGGTAGAATCATCGTGGTTGTTCTACATGGATCAAGAATGGAGTTTGTGTGACACTCGCATTGCCAGTTATCTCGGATCAAATGTCGCCGCCGAGCGCGCCTGCGCAGCGGGGAGAATCTTCTGAGTTGGTTGATTCGCATGGGCGGGTGATTCGTGATTTGCGCGTGAGCGTGACTGATCGATGCAATTTTCGATGTGTGTACTGTCTTGATCCGGACGCAAGGTTCATGTCGAAGCAGGAGGTGCTGACGGCCGGGCAGATGTTGCAGGTCGTGGAGGCGGCGGTTGAGCTTGGCGTGCGGAAGGTGCGTGTGACTGGCGGAGAGCCGACGCTGCATCCCGAGCTTGGAAAGATTGTTGCAGGCATCGCTGAACTGGGCGTCAATGACATCGCGCTGACGACGAACGGGTCGCTACTTGACGAGCACATGGCCAATGCGCTCAAGAGCGCAGGGCTTACGCGCGTGACGGTGAGTCTGGACACGCTGCGCGAGGATCGAAGCCGGAAGATAACACGCGTTGAGGCGGCGCCGGAGCGAGCGATTGAGGCGGTGCGCTGCGCTCAGCGCGCGGGTCTGGGGCCGAACAAGATGAACTGCGTGGTGGTGCGTGGTGTAAATGAGGATGAGGTTGGAGATCTGGCGGAGCTAGGGCGTGAGCTTGGGGTGGAGGTGCGGTTTATTGAATTCATGCCGCTCGATTCAGGGAAGCGGTGGGATCGCGGGCAGGTGGTGAGCGCCGATGAGATTCTGGGGGCGATTGGCCAGCGGTTTCCACTCGCGCCAGTTGGGCGGGAGGATGCGCACGCGACGGCGCAGCGGTATCGATTTACAGATGGGGCGCCGGGCTCGGTCGGTGTGATTGCGTCGGTGACGAGGGCATTCTGCGGGGCGTGTTCACGACTTCGGCTGACTGCGGATGGAAAGATTCGGCCGTGCCTTTTCAGTGCGCGCGAGTGGGACATTCGTCCGGCGCTGCGAGCGGGAGCGGGGCGCGAGGAGATCAGAAAATTTCTCATCGACGCGACCTGGACGAAGCAGGCGGGGCACGGGATTGGTGACGCAACGTTTACGCCGCCGGATCGGCATATGGCGGCGATCGGGGGATAGCGCGCCCCGCATGGTCGGGTTCTATTGAATAGCCCTGGGTTGTCGCCGCAAGATTCTGCTTTGATAGAGGGTTCTGTAGCCGTATGCTGTTTCCAGCACATCCTTGAGGAGGAGGCTCCCATGAAGGAGCATGCGTTCACTACTGCCGCCGCTCTTGTTGTTTTGGCTGGGACGACCCATGCGCTTGCCGGGGGGCTGTTTCCGGCAGTGATTGAGCTTTCTTCCCTGAACGGGGGCAACGGCTTCGTTCTCAACGGCGTCGATGCGCACGATTTGAGCGGCTATTCCGTCTCCGGCGCTGGTGATGTGAACGGCGACGGCGTTGATGACATCATCATCGGGGCCAGCTACGCCGATCCGAACGGCTCCTACAGCGGCGAGAGCTATGTGGTTTTCGGCAACGCCGGCGTGGGCGCGGGTGGCTCTCTCGAACTCTCCACTCTGAACGGAGTGAACGGCTTCGTCATCAACGGCGTCGACGCAAGCGACCGCAGTGGCTATTCCGTCTCCGCCGCGGGCGACGTGAACGGTGACAGCGTCGACGACATCATCATCGGGGCATACGGCGCCGATCCGAATGGCGCCGAAAGCGGTGAGAGCTATGTGGTCTTCGGCAGCGTAGGCGTGGGCGCAGGCGGCGCCATCGAGCTCTCCAACCTGAACGGAACTAACGGCTTCGTCATCAACGGCGTCGACGCATCCGACTTCAGCGGCGGTTCCGTCTCCGCCGCCGGCGACTTCAACGGCGACGGCATTGACGACATCATCATCGGGGCCCATTTCGCCGATCCGAACGGCGCCTCGAACAGTGGCGAGAGCTATGTGGTCTTCGGCGACGCCAGCGTGGGCGCGGGCGGCGCCATCGATCTCTCCTCCCTCAACGGAACCAACGGCTTCGTCATCAACGGCGTCGACGCAGATGACTTCAGCGGCTTTTCCGTCTCCGGCGCCGGCGACATGAACAGCGACGGCTTTGACGACGTCATCATCGGGGCCTTCTTCGCCGCACCGAACGGTGACAGAAGCGGCGAAAGTTATGTAATCTTCGGCGGCCCGAGCGTGGGCGCGGGCGGCGCTTTCGAGCTCTCCTCCCTCAATGGAACCAACGGCTTCATCCTCAACGGCATCGACGAGCTCGACAGCAGCGGCGTTTCCGTCTCCGCCGCTGGTGATCTCAACGGCGATGGCGTCGACGACATCATCATCGGGGCAAGCTCCGCCGATCCGAACGATATCTTCAGCGGCGAGAGCTATGTGGTCTTCGGCGGCGCCAGTGTGGGTGTGGGCGGCGTCATCGAACTCTCCACCCTCAGCGGAACCAACGGCTTCATCCTCAACGGCGTCGACGCATACGACCGCAGCGGCCGTTCCGTCTCCGCCGCTGGTGATCTCAACGGCGATGGCGTCGACGACATCATCATCGGGGCAAGCTCCGCCGATCCAAACGGTAGTAGAAGCGGCGAAAGCTATGTGGTCTTCGGCGGTGCAAGCGTGGGTGCGGGCGGCGCCTTCGAGCTCTCCTCCCTCAACGGAGCGAATGGCTTCGTCATCAACGGCGTCGATGCAAACGACGTTAGCGGCGGTTCCGTCTCCGCCGCGGGCGATGTCAACGGCGATGGCGTCGAAGACATCATCATCGGGGCTAAATTTGCTGACCCGAACGGTTCCTACAGCGGCGAGAGCTATGTGGTCTTCGGCAGGCAGTCATTTCCTGCAGACCTGAGTGGCGATGGTTTGGTTGGCGCCGCCGACCTCGCGATACTGTTGGGAAGCTGGGGTCTCTGTCCGCCTGCCGCATGCCTAGCCGACATTGACGGCGATCACTCTGTAGGCGCAAGCGACTTAGCGATCTTGCTTGGTTCGTGGAGTTCGTAAACATCCCAGCCAGAACACGATCGCGCAAGTTGCTCTGGCGTCTCGCAGTGAGCATCGTTCTTTCACTGCGAGGCGGCGGGTTCACCAGAAGATGTCGTCGATTTTGTGGTGAAGCAAGGATTCGCGCGATGCGCGTATGCCTGTGAAGATGCTGCCGCGCGGGTACCAGCGGGTTGCGTCTGATTTTGATTCCGCTTCGCTCAACCCGTCGACGTGGCCATCGAGGAACGTGACGTTGATGCCGCCGCCGTGACGGTAGGAGAGGTTCTTGTTGTATGGGTACGTCGATCGTGATTCGTGACGTTCACTATTAAACTGTGGGTGATGCGGTTCGCGTCCGTAGGCGGTTGAGCCGGAATAAATAGGTGAAGATGATGTGAATGAGCCGTAATACTTCGGCGACGGTGAGATATCGAAGTCCAGGATGCCGCCTTTGGTGAGGTAGCGTGTGCCGTCGGCGATAAAGATTTTGCCGGAGAGTTGCGTGCCGACGCGGTCGAGGCGCGGGAGATAACTCTGAGGCGGGATGGCGGGGCCGCTCCAGCCGTATCGGCGGCCGGTGCCTGCGCCGGGGGGCGCGGGGCCGACGAGGTGGAATGGGCCGGGCGAGAGATAGCTGATTTGGCCGATGCCTTCGCTGTCGATGAGTGTCTGGAAGTCAGGCGTTTTGTCAGTAGCAAAGCCGTAAAGTTTGTCGTTGAAAGCGCCGGCGGAAGGGCAGCCGAGATCTTCAAAGATTTGCTTGGTCCTGCGGGCCCGGTTGCGATCGAGATTGGCGTCCAGACCAATGGACGGGCTGATCCAATCGAAGGTTTGGGTGGGTGTGTTTGGGGAGGAGTCGAAGAGCATCTCGGGGATGTGCGTCGTTGCTCCGAGCGATCCAAGATATTTTCTGCCTGTCGTGTTAATGCCGGGGAGATTGTCGCTGTTGGAGTTGGCGTAGTTTTGGACGCCCATGAAGAGATTGCGCTGCATGGCGGCGCAGCCGGCGGATTTGGCGGCGCCGCGAACGCTTCCAAGGACGGGCACGAGGACGCCAAGCAGGAGCGCGATGATGGAGACGGCGACAAGTATTTCAACGAGTGTGAAGCCTGATCGTGGGGAGGGACGCATGGGAATCTCCCGCGTGCGCTGGCTGGCCTGTGGTCAGAGTAGAGCCCCGTGGCGTGCGGGGCCATCGGTCGGGTGAGTGTGGAGAAGAGAGGCGCGGGTGGATTATTTCTAACTGGTTTGGTGGCAAAGGCTTAGTCGAAAGAGATTTGTGGCTGGCTAGCGGATGACGCTTTGGGCGAGAGGAGCGTCGCCCGAGGTAGCATGGCGGGATGGATGTGCTTTCGTGGTGGCCGGCGGTGTCGGCGGGGTTGGTGGTTCTCTTGCAGCTTGCGTTGGCGCTGCGCATTTTGATGCGCCGGCAGCCGCTCGCAAATACGCACGCATGGCTGCTGCTGGTTTTGTTTCTGCCGGTGGCGGGGGCGGGGTTGTATGTGTTGATCGGTGAGAATCGATTGGGCTCTCGGCGTCTGCGGCGGTTCGAGAAGGCAGCGGCGGAAGTGGAGCCTTACGCGACGCGACTGTGGAAGCATCGAGAGCATCGATGGGATGATGACGAAAAAAGATTCTGGCATTTGGCGCGTCTGGGGAACAACATATGCAATGCGCCCGCGCTCATCGGAAATGACTTACATCTGCTGGCGAGCGCAAGCGAAGTGCTTGAGGCCATGATCGCGGATATCGACAGCGCGGAATCCTACTGCCACCTGCTGACATATATCTTTCAACCGACTGGGAAGGCGGTCGAGGTTGCGGAGGCATTGATGGGAGCGGCAAGCCGTGGGGTCGAATGTCGCTTGGCGGTTGACTCTGCGGGGAGTCATGCGTTTCTTGAAAGCGAACTGGCTGCAAAGTTGCGCGAAAATGGCGTTGAGATTCTTGAGATGCTCCCGGTGAGCTTCTTTCGTTTGCTGTTCGCGCGGATTGATTTGCGCAATCATCGGAAGATGTGCATTGTTGATGGGAAGGTTGCATATTGCGGATCGCAGAATGTGACGGATGAAACCTTTGGCCCGCGGGGGCGGAACGGGGTTGGCTCGTGGGTAGACGCGACGGTTCGATTGGAGGGGCCGGCGGCGCAGGGGCTTTCGCTGCTGTTTATCAGTGATTGGAACTCGGAAGCAGAGGCGAGGATCAGCGATTTGGATCGATATGTTCCGCCAATGGACGTTTTCCGGGAGCAGGACGGAGCGCGAACGTCAGCGGTGCAGCTCCTGCCGTCTGGGCCGGGGCTTCGGCCGCGAGCGATTCAGACGATGTTTACAACAACGATGTATGCGGCCCGCGAAGAGATCATCATGACGACGCCCTACTTCGTTCCCGATCCGACGACGCTGGCTGCGCTGATGAGCGCTGCGTCTCGGGGGGTGGAAGTGACGCTAGTGTTGCCGAAACGAAACAACAAACGCCTGGTCGCAGCGGCGAGTCAGTCAAGTTATGAGGATTTGCTTGAAGTGGGGGTTCGAATTAAGCATTACAGCGCCGGGCTTCTGCATGCGAAAACAGTGACGGTTGATCGGGATATCGCGTTGATCGGGTCGGCGAATCTGGATCAGCGTTCGTTCTGGATTAACTTTGAAATCACGCTGGCGGTGTATGACACAGATTTTGCAAGTCACCTGCGATTGTTGCAGAAGCAATACATGGGCGATTCGGATGGCGTGAATCTGGCGGAATGGAAACAACGCGGCATATGGCGGCGTGCCAGCGAAAACATAGCGCAGCTTTTCAGCCCGCTGCTTTGAAAGGCGTCCAGAGTTCACCGGGGTGAGCGCGAATGATGCGTTCGTTGTCGGCGCGGGCGGCGCGAAGGAGCCTGCGCATGGGTTCATCGGGATGTTCGTCGCTGAGCTCGAACGTGGAATGATGCACGGGCAGGAGATGGTCGGCGCCGAGGGCGCAGAACATGGACCACACCTGTTCGGGCGTGGCGTGGGCGTGTTCCCAGGGGTCGTAGGCGCCGATGCCGAAAATCGCCAGCCGGATCGATTCGAGCGCATTGAATGCGTGCGTGACAGCGGTGTCGCCAGCATAGAGGATGCGGTCAGCGTTGTGTTCGAGGAGGTAGGCGTTGACGCCGCGTCTGCGGTCGAGCACCATGCGCGCCCCCCAGTGGGTTGGCTGGAGAGTTTGAATCGAGACACCGTCATAGTTCAGTTGCTGGCCGCAGGGGAGTTCGATGACATCATTAAAGCCGGCGGGAATGAGCCGGCCGGTGCGTTCAGCCGTGATGACGGTTGTTCGCGGGCAGGCAAGGCGCCGGAGTGTTGGGCGGTCAAGATGATCGAAGTGAGCGTGGGAGATGAGGATAAAGTCGATGGGCGGGAGCTTCGTTGGGCAGAGGGGAAGGGGCAGATCGCGCCCGATGCCGATGGTGCGCCGGCCGACTCGGACGCCGATGCGATCGGAGAAGACGGGGTCGGTGAGTATCCACCGTCCGCCGATATGGAGAAGCGTGGAGGAATGGCCGAGCCAAATGGCGCCGAGCGTGTTGGGGGCGGGGCAGAGTGACGCAGCGGGAGTGGGTGTGTGCAGTTGGGCGTTGTTGCGGCGCAGCGAACTCGCGAGATGGCGCGGGTAGCGTCGCAGACCGGAGCGAATCATGCGGGCGAGCTTGGTTGGAGGGAATGGCGCGTTCATGCGCGCAGATGATAGGCGGGCGAGTTGAGCGGTGTTGGGCGGGTTTTACTTGCCCTTCCAGGCGAGGCGTTTGGGGAGTTTGCCTTTGGATGCGATTTTGAGAGTGATTATGGCATCGAACGTGTTAGCTATCAAAATGACAATCAACGCTGTTAAGACACCAGCGATAATCCCACCAGAAGTTGTTGCTGCGACGGCTCCGGCAAGAAAGGCGAAGCCCAACACAAACAAGAAGCCAATAGCCTCAAGCACACCAATAAAGTGATTTCCAAGGTAAGCATCTCCCAAGCCCGGTAAGAGCAGTGACAATAGAGCGGGCGTACGGGGCTTAATGAACTCTTCGCTGCACTCCGAACAGTTGTAGTGTTTGTGTTGCACAGGCGTGCCGCATGTGGTGCAGAGGGAATCGCAAGGGGCATGGCTTGGAAAAGCGAAGCTGGGGTCTTGAACTTGTGCTACTCGGGACCTGACATATTCTCTTAAACTCTTTCGATCGCGACTGGGAACACCAGAAAAGTTAAGCGTGCCCGAGCCTACAAGCTTAAAACGAAGAGAGCTGGAAAGTCTTCCGGCGCCGAATTTTTTCATACGGTCGTAGGGAATTTGCCACATCATGGCTTTGGCGCGACCTTCGCCATCACTGCTCACGAGAATGACTCGATAGTTTGTAAACAGAAAGAGGGTGCGATTGATGAAAACAGACCAAATGCCCAATAAGAACTGTTCAAGAAAACTATTAAGTGTTCCCTTGGTGATGAACTCAATGCGTTCACCAGGGTAGAGAAGATATTCCAGCCGCGGCTCCACGCTCTGCAGCATGCGCACGCGGCGTTTGACGTCGCCGGCGGCGCCCATGCCGGTCGTCTTGGGGAATATGTTGTGCCAGTCGTAGGCGTCAAGCTGCGTCAGCGTCACGAGTTCCCGGCGTATTTTTTCATTTTCAATTTCAGCCAGGAACTCTTCTGCGGAACCGGTGTTCACGCTCTCACTTGATTCGATCATGCTCACGATATGGATCTCCGGCGTTCTGCCTCACCTCTACAGATGAACGCCTGAGCATCGTACAGTTAACTAATCAATCGAGTGTTCGAATGTGATGTTCTTACGGACACGCGCCCCACTGGCCGAGCAGGAAGGCGAGATCGCCGGAGCCGACGTTGCCGTCGCCGTCAAGGTCTTCTACTCCGCCGGGATTGCCCCAGGCGCCGAGGATGAGGGCAAAATCAGCAGAGCCCACATTGCCGTCTCCGTCGAGGTCGCCGGTGCAGGCGTTGATGACTTCACCCATCAGCATGACGAGGCGCACCGGCTCATCGGGCGCGTCGGAGTTGATGGTGAGAAAGCCTGACATCACACCCGGAGACGACGTGTCCATCGTGATGATGTGCATGTTGGAGGCGCCGCCCGCGTCGTCGGTGAAGGCGCCGGCTGGCGCGGTGAATCCCGCCGGGGCGGTGAGCATGTAATCCAGCGTGTCAACGCCAGCCGCTGTCCACAGCGCAACGTCGCCGTCGTTGGCGACCGTGAGATTGAGCATGGCTGAGCTGTCCATCGCGACCTGGCCGAAATCAATAATGGTGTCGGAGGTGATCTCGGAAGGAACGCGCATGTTCATCACGACGGGGAGGTGCCCGCCTGAGACTGCGGACGTGACGAGCGCCTGCGCGATCGTGGCGCCGACCATGGTGTTGCCGGCGATAGTCATCCCGACGTTGAAGCTTGTGCCATCGTTGCCCCATGAGCGATAGGAGTGGTTGGGATCATCCCAGTCAGTGGTGCTGTAGGGGAAGGTGGGATCGCCGATGTAGTCGAACCCGTCGCCATCAAGAAGATCAGCGCAGGCAAGGAGTTGGTCGTGGCGGTCATCCATGCCGCCTGCGCCGGCGGGATCCTGCGTGTGCACAAAGCGGAACGAGCCATTGTTGTTCCAACTGCCCGGCGTTGAGATGGGGTCAAACAGGCGGCCGTCGTTGTTGGCCTGTGAGTTGGTCATCTCTCCATAGGCCAGTTGGTTGGAGGACTGGATATTGAAGTCGCCTCCGAGCACAAACTTCCAAGTTAGGGGGAGCGACTCTGCGTCAGTGCGGATGGCCTGCGCTTCGAGGAGCCGGCGAGCCTGATCGTCGCTGCCTGAGCCTGCTTTCATGTGCGAGGAATAGCAGGCGAGGATGGCGTCGTCAGCGGTGTAGCCTTTGAGTCGAACGTCGTAGCGGTTGACATCGCGCGGGTGATTGGGTGGTCCGCTGCCGACCGCGACAACGGTCATGCCCAGGAAATCCACCCGGGTGGTGCGATAGAAGAATGCGTTGTCCGTGTCGTTGCCGTTGCTGAATGGGGCGGCGGCCCAGTCGCCGGGGCTACCCGTAGCAGTGTTGAGGATGTTGAGGAAGTTGGTGACACCCGACGCGGAGAGAAACTCCTGGCCGATGAGGATGTCGGGCGCGAGTGACCGACCTTCGAAGACGCCGTAGATCGCCGTGCCGAACTCATTGACCCGGCCAGCGGAATAGTTCGTGACATTCCACGTCGCGACGCGGAACTGCGCGTATGCGACGGGGGCGATCGCGGAGACTGTCAGCGCAGCCATCACAGCGCAGAAACAACGACGAATGAGACAGTGACGCATTCAGCTTCTCTCCTATTTGAGAGCCCGTAGATTTGGTTTTCCAGATACTCGCGCTAGGGCTCGGAGAAAACAATAGCCTGCATGGATGTCAAAACTCTGCGCAAAATTGGCTGTTCAGCGAGAAATGAAGGCTCACCCGCCTTCGCAACCCTGACATAATGCTTACATTGAGTTCAGATCATGGAGGAACGCCGATAAGCAGGATTGGGCGTCTCCTCGGGAGGCGGAGATGAGACAGGCTGGGGCGCACAGTGGCGGGGATGATTTCCGAATAATGCCAGGGGAGGGATGTGAACTGATGCAACGAAGCGAGGAAGTATGACGTCAATCATTTGTGACAGATGCGATCGTGAACTGGATGTCGCAGGGCATGAGCCCGGGACGAAGGTCGAATGCCCCCATTGCGGGGATGTGAATATCGTTCCCGACGCTCGTGACACAACGGCGCGCACAAGGGGGAGGGCAACCAGTGAATCTGCCACGAATGTGCGCGAAAATGAGCGCACGTTGTTGGTGGTTCGGCCGTCATATTGGCGCAGTCAGCCGATCAGGTTTGCGCTGCTGGCGTTTGCGCCTCTGGCGCTCAATGGGGGGCGCGTAGCGATGGGGTGGACAGCAGCGAATGAGCCTTGGTGGATTGGATGGGGGATTGTGCCGCTGGCGGGCTGGGTTGTTCTGGGTGCGTTTTGGTTTCGGAAGGCGATGTTTACGTCGCTGACGGTGACAAATGAGCGGACAATCAAGCGGGATGGGTTCTTCAGCAAGCGGACCAGCGAGGTTCACCATCGGGATATCCGCAATATCGAAGTTCAACAAAGCGTTATGAATCGCGTGTTCAATGTTGGAGCGATTGGCATATCGAGCGCAGGGCAGGATGATGTGGAGATTCGGACAGCTGATGTGCCTCAGCCCGAGCGGATCCGCCGGATTATTGACAGACATCGGTAGCGGCAGATTGGATAATTTTATCTGAGAGGGTGAGCCCTGGTTGTCGATATACTTGATCAGGCACGATGTCTGTAATTTTTTGAGGAATTCAGGGGACGAGCTGGCATGACGCTCATTGAGAAAGTTCGGTTGCGGCTGCTTGTCATTGTGGTCGGGATTCCTCTGGCGGCTTTTGCGACGATTTCGCTCGGGCCTTCGTGGCTGGCGACGCTGCCGGTGGTGGGGGTGGTGGTGCTTGCGATGGCGCGCACGCTGAACACAACGTCCAGCAAGATGGCCAAGCCAATCTGCTGGACGTGCGGCGGCGATCTTTCGACGGAGCCGGGCGGTGCGATGGGGGTTGTGTGTCAGGAGTGCGGGTCTCTGAATCAGCAGTCCTCACTCCAACAACACAAGCAGGCCGAAGAGTCTGAGCGGGTATAGCGCCGGCCGGAATAATGCCGAAACTGCTGCTTGCTATTCGAAATGCTGTGAGGCGATTGTTTGCCGGAGGGGTTGGATGAGGAGGGGGAGAGCTTTTTCCTGGCTCAACTCTTCGGCGTAGGTCGTGAGTTGCTTAAATACCTCGGGGAGTTGGCGGATGTCATCGGGGGCACCGATTCGGCGCACGATGACGTAGACGCTGATGGCTTCCTCGCGAAAGCGCCCTTTGCGCACCTGACTGGTCGATGTGCGGGCTTTGACCTCGAAACTTGCCTGGAATTCACATGTAGGCGTGAGCGAGACTCCGACCTCTGGTGAAACATTGATGGCGGCGCCATTTTCTGAATCAGCGAGGGCGGCGAGGGGGCTTCCTCTGAGCAGGGCGTCGCGGATGATGGCGTGATGATTTCCCTTGGTTTCAAAGTCGAACCCGAAGACGACTTCGAGATGGGAGATATCCAGCGCGTTGATGGTAAGAAAGGAGGGGGCGAGCTGAACGATAAGGTTGTGCAGCGCGTACGCCTGTTCGAGGGAGTCAGGGTTGACGAAACCGGCGCGGATATTGTTTCGGCGCAGTGAAATCCACTGCTGGGGGCCGCCGGCGCGCTGGGCGGATTCGAGCGCGAGCTCTTCTTCATATCGACGGAATCGGCGCAGATCAGGAACGCTGCGGCGGAGGCGCTCGAAGAGATCGAGAACGGTCTCGCGATTGGTCGGCAGGTCCATGCGGACCCCGATTTTTGAGTTGATGTAGAAGTCGGAGCAGAGCGCCCCAAAGCTTGTCGTCATGGATTTTGACCTCTCTTCTCCGCGATCAAGTTTAAGGAGGGGGTCCGGGATTGTCGATGCGGGAAGGTGATGATTAATTACACAAGCGATTGGCGGGCGAAAACAGGCGTTATTCTCGGAGCGCATGCTACCGGGGCGATCGCTCTGGCGGCGTGGCTGGGCTGGATGACGCTGGCGGGATGCGAGGAGAGCGGCTCAGAGGCGACGCGGATATCCGCACTGAGCGATACGGAGAGGGGGGCGTCGGCGAGCACTGCCGCTGCACATAGAACGATCAATGGGATGTGCCCGGTCTACCCTGAAGAGGTGGTGGATGGTGCGACCGTTGTGGAGTGGGAGGGAGAGCGGATCGGGCTGTGCTGCGATGAGTGCGTGCATGAGTGGGACAACTGGTCCAATGATGCGCGCACAGAGTACGTGGATCAGATGACGATCCAGCCGACGATTCTAGCGAATGTCAACGAAGTCGAATAAGCGCGGCTGATTTTCACCACAGTGTGCGCACGCGGATCGTTTCGGGGATATTTCTGGAGGCGTCGGCGATGGCTTGAGCCTGGCTGCGTTCGACGTCGAGGATGACGTAGCCGTGGTGGGGGTCGGATTGCAGGTATTCAGCTGAGATATTGACGCCGCGGTCGGCGATGATCTGGTGGAGCTTGGAGAGCACGCCCGGGACGTTTTGGTGGTAGTGGAGAATGCGCTGGTTGTCCTGGTGCAGGATGGGCAGTTCAACTTCGGGAACGTTCAGAGCGGTTGTGGTTGAGCCGTTATTGGTGAGCTTGATGAGCTTGGTTGCGACTTCGTCGGCGATCGCTTCTTGCGCTTGTTCGGTGCTGCCGCCAATGTGGGGTGTGAGGATGACGTTGGGCAGACCAGAGAGTGGGCAGGAGAAGGGCTGGTCAGCGGACTTGGGCTCTACCGGGAAGACATCGAGCGCGGCGCCGGCGATATGACCGGAGCGAATCGCATGGGCGAGAGCGTCAAGATTGACGACGGCGCCGCGCGAGTTGTTGATGAGCAGGGCGCCGGGCTTCATGCGCGCGAGTTGGTTGGCGCCGAGCATTTGTTCGGTTTGGCTGGTGGCGGGAACGTGGAGGGAGACGGCGTCGGCGCGGGCGAGGAGATCTTCGAGTGGATCGACCTGCTGAGCGTTGCCGATCGGCAGACATTTGACGACGTCGAAATAGAGGACGCGCATGCCCATTGCTTCGGCGAGGATGGAGACCTGGGAGCCGATGCGTCCGTATCCGATGACGCCGAGCGTTTTGCCGCGGACTTCGTGGGAGCCGACAGCGGATTTGTCCCACTTGCCCGCGTGCAACTGGGAGGAGCGATCACAGAGTCGACGGTTCAGCGCGATGATCTGGGCGATGGTCATCTCAGCGACGGAGCGCGTGTTGGAGAAGGGCGCGTTGAAGACAGCGACGCCGTTGGAAGCCGCGGCGCTGAGATCGACCTGGTCGGCGCCGATACAGAAGCAGCCGATTGCGAGAAGGCGCGGCGCCTGGGTGAAGAAGTTTGGATCGACAGTGGTGCGCGAGCGGATGCCAAGCAGGTGTGCGTCCTGCGCGGCGTCAAGCAGTTCATCGGGATTGAGGGCGCTGGGGAGGTGTTCTACGGTGTAGCCGGCATTGGTGAGGAGATCGGCGGCGCTTTTGTGGACGCCCTCGCAGATAACGGCTTTGATCTTGTGTAATGGAAATGATGTGGCGCGTGTCATTTTGGTCAGATTCTCTTTCGGCTTCTCATTCGGCTCATCGGGCTAGCGGATAAAGATGCTGGCGATGCTGGCGGTCATCCAGGATGCCAAAGCGCCAGCGATCATGGCGCGCAGGGCGAGTGAGGCGAAGTCCTGCCTGCGGGAAGGCGCGATTCCACTGAGTCCGCCGATCTGAATCGCAAGTGATGGCAGATTGGCGAAGCCACAGAGGGCATAGGTTGCGATTTGAGCGCTGCGGCTGGAGAGCAGGGGTGGGTCGGCGAGGATGGCGTCGCGGAGTGAGTCGTAGGCGATGAACTCAGTGACAATGATCTTTTCGCCGAGCAGGGCGCCGAAGATATTGCTCTCCGCCCACGGGACTCCCATGGACCATGCGATGGGCTGAAAGATGACGCCGAGCATCATTTGGAGTGAGAGGGGGCCGATGTCATTGGCCTCGCGCCAGGAGCGGATGGGGGCCCAGTCGCCGACTGCTTCGATGGGCCAGTTGACGAGCGCGAGGAGGGCGACGAATGCGATAAGCATGGCGGCGACATTGAGGGCGAGGCGCAAACCATCGGTGGCGCCGGTGGCTGCGGCGTCGAGGAGGTTGCTCGTGGTGCGCTCTTCGGTGATGTGGAGGTTCGTTTCGGACGGGGGTGTGTCGGTTTCAGGGATCATGATCTTGGCGATCACGAAGGCGGCGGGTGCGGACATGATGCTGGCGGTGAGGAGGTGTTTTGTGAACATGATGCGGGTGGCGTCATCATTTCCGCCGAGCCAGCCGACGTAGACAGCGAGCACACTTCCGGCGATGGTTGCGAAGCCGCCTGCCATGAGGGTCATGAGCTGGGAGCGTGTCATGCGGTCGATGTAAGGCTTGACGCAAAGGGGTGCTTCAGTCTGGCCGACGAAGACATTGGCGGCCATCGCGAGGGCTTCGATTCCGGTGACGCCGAGAGTTTTTCGCAGGCACCAGGCGAGGGCGGCGATGACTCGCTGCATGAGTCTGAGGTGGTAAAGGACAGCCATGAGCGCAGAGAAGTAGATGATGACGGGGAGTGCTTCGATGGCGAACATGACGCCCCACGGGCCGCTGTGGTCCGCGAGATTGCCGAAGACGAACTCTGTTCCAGCGCGGCTGAAGCTAATGACCTTGTTCACGCCGGCGGCGATAAGCTCGAAGGCGCGAACGGCGGGGGGAAACACGAGCAACAGATAGCCGAGCAGGAGTTGGAGCAGAACACCAACGGTGACGATGCGCAGGGAGATTGCGCGGCGATTGGTGGAGAGCGCGAGGGCAATCGCGAGCATGGTGAAGACGCCGAGCAAACCGTGAAGTTGAGTCATGGAGGAGACCAGGTGGGAGTCGGGGGCGACTGGGAGAAGGGGGTGATGGTACCTTCGGCGTCGATATGGGAGCGTCGCCGATCAGATTGGGCTGGGATGAGGGGCTGGCAGAGGTTCAGCGGCGCATCGAGCTTCGTAGCGCGGGTGACGAGGTGGTGATCGTGTGTGTGAGCGGGCCGGTTGGGGCAGGAAAGACCAGCTTTGCACGGGGGCTGGGCGGAGTCGTTATTTCGACGGATGATTATCTGCCGGACTATTCGAGTGTTGCGATGCACGAACGGGATGACCCGGAGCGAGCGGACTTGGAACTGCTTGCGGAGCATCTTCGCGAACTGACGGCGGGGCGCGCGGCTGCGATTCCGAGATGGTCTTTCAAGGAGCATCGCCGGGTTGGGCACTGTGTGGTTGAGCCGGGCGAGCTGGTGGTGTGTGAAGGGATCTTTGCGCTGCATGAGCGCGTGGCTGCGGGAGGTGATGTGTGTGTTTTTGTCGAGGCATCGGCAGAGGCGCGCTGGCGGCGGTGGGAGGAGATTGAGGAGACGGGCGAGAGAGGATGGGGGGCTCAGGCGGCGCGGGAGCACTTTGAGGGTGTGGCGGAGCCGACTTTTGCGAAGCACGCGGCTGGCTACCGGGCCCGGGCGGATGTGATCGTCGTGAATGATGAGCGGCGCACGATCGGGTAGGGCCGGGGTTTCCTGACGGATCGAACAACGAAACATTTTTAATTTTTTCTTCTCTGCGCGTGAGTCGCTTCGTCTTGCTGACGCCTTCAACGTGAGCGGCAAGCAGAAGCAAACACAACGCCGCAAAACACCTCACACGAGAAGGAGAAACTCAAATGCGTAAGAACACCACCAGCAGTGTCAACAGCGTTCTTTCTACGACCATTCACAAGCTCATCTCAAGGGCGGGAGCGGCGAAAACCGCTTCGGCATTGGCATTTGTCGTTGTAGCGGCGTCGCAGGCGAGCGCTGCATTTACAGTGGCGGGGCCGACGAACCATGTCGCGTCGGTGCCGCTCACAGGGTTTACGGCGCCGTGGAATGCGACGTCGGTGCTTGATCCGGATCCTGTCACGAAAATTGGTGTCCCGGCGCTTGGCTCGAACTTCTTTACGACATTTGCAGGCGACGCGCCAGCGGAGTTTGCGGGCTGGACGGCGGTTCGCGGCGGTGAGCTCGCGGGCACACTCTCGATCAAGGACTATCAGGCGAAGGATCTGGGTGGCCGAAAAGGTGGCGCTCGTATGGACGCGACTTATGCGCCGGGTGTGGGAGAGAGCGGTTTCAATCTGCGCTGGGTGCAGATGTTTAACTCATCGCTTTCCGGCAGGCACATTGACCCCAAACCCAATGACGACACCCAGCCCTTCTACTACACCGATGCAGAGTTCGGTGTAGCTGGGCTTAACTTTGTTGACAATCCAAGTCTGGGCCCGCTTCCGAACGCGGCCTTCAGCTATTCAGTTACGTTTGATCTCTTCCTCGTTAGCGCCGACATCACGAACAAGAAAGTGACGGTGCATGATGGAATTCGGTGGGGCTACAAGCTAAATGTTGTGCCGGGCCCTTCAGCGCTGGCGAGCTTTGGCGGACTGCTGATGCTTTCCGGGGCGCGACGTCGCCGATCATCCTGAAGAATCAGATTCGACTGACATCCAAACTCTTCGCAAGAGGCGGCGTGGGATCCGACACCTTCGTGTTGGCCCCACGTCGCTTTTTAGCGGTATTCGACAGGCTGGAGGGGCGGGGGCGATGTTTCGAGGTCACTTTCTGGTGTTTGTCGCGGCTGTTGAGAAATCGTCCTATTGTTTTTTGGAGATACATGCGATGAAACAGATCATCATCCATCATGCCGTTCTTGTTTTCATTGTGGTGGGAGTTGTTGTTCTTGGGGCTGTGTTCGTTCGCGCAGGCGAGGTGGGGAGTCGAAATACGCCTGTTTCCGTTGATCGGCTGGCTATTCCGGAGGGGCAAGAGGGGATGCTTATGCGCAACGACATCAAACTGAAGCTGACTATTGAGGGAGACGCATTCCGTTCGGGTGAGGCGATTCTTTACGAAGTGATGATTGTAAATGAGTCGGAGGCGCCGGTTGTGATTTGGGGATCGGGATTTTGGCCGAACCATAGAGTTGATGTATTGGATGAGCGAGGCGAACTGGCGCCAATCACTGAAGCGGGAGCAATCCGGCGGGAGGTGTTTGCGCCGCGGGGTTTGCGGGACAAGAACGTTGAGTTTGAGATTGAGCCGGGCGGCTCTTTCCAGACTGGGAAGGGTGAACTGTTGCATCTCTTTGAGTTGGCGCCGGGGCGATATTCCGTGAACGTCACCTATGAAGACACTCAGGAGCCGACGCCGTTGCAGCTCATATCTGCCGATGTGGAGTTTGTGATTCTGCCGTAGCTGGCGAGCTACGAATTCATGCTATTTGGCGTGGCAACAGTAATCTTTGCGCCGCCGGTTCGGATTTGGTCAAGCATGCGCACTCCGATGCGCACGCGCATGGTCACAGAATCGGAGGAATAGGCGCGTTCGAGAACTTCGGCGCGATTTTCCAGCAGGTTGATCGCCTTAGCGTCTGCGAGGGGCAAGGTGAGGTCCAGTTCGCGCACATCGCCCCGGGCTTCGGTGAGAACTGTGCTTCTTAGATCTTCGAGTCCGGGATGGTGTTCGTCGCGGGCGCAGAGGGCGACAGCGCCGGGGCAGCGTTGGCGCCAGACCAGAAGCTCGGCATTGTCGGCGAGCTGATCGATTTTATTTAAAATGACAAGGCGGTCGGGCTCTTCCCAGGCTTCGCCTTCCTTTTCTTCAATTTCGCGCGTCTCGGTGAATAGATCATCAAGCGTGCGCGTGACCGTTTCATAGTGGAGGTCGGCGGCAGGGTCTGACACGTCGACCATGAGAAGCAGAAGGTCGGCGTGGGTTGTTTCCTCAAGCGTGGCGCGGAAGCTGGCGACGAGATTGTGGGGGAGGTCGCGCACGAAGCCGACAGTGTCGGAGAGCATGACGGTGACGCCGCCGCCAACTTCCCATTCACGGGTGCGCGTCATGAGTGTGGCGAAGAGGCGGTCGTCGGCGTAAGCGCCGCCTGCGGTGAGCTGATTGAAGAGCGTTGACTTGCCAGCGTTGGTGTAGCCGACGAGACCGACGGTGAAATGATCCATCTTGCGCTTGCGGACACTTCGACGTTTTCGCTGCTGAATGTCCTCAAGCTCGCGGCGGAGCTGGGTGCGTTTGCGCTGGACGATTCGGCGGTCAATTTCGAGCTGCTGTTCGCCAGGTCCGCGGGCGCCGATGCCGACAACGCCTCCGACGCCAACAATGCGTTCGAGATGATCCCACATGGCGCGCAGGCGCGGGTAGGTGTATTCGAGCTGGGCGAGTTCGACCTGGAGCTTGGCTTCGTGGGTGGTAGCGCGGCTGGCGAAGATGTCGAGAATGAGTTCAGAGCGATCGACAACCTTGCGCTGGACGACTTCTTCAATGTTTCCGATTTGGCCAGGTGACAGGTCATTGTCAAAAATGACGAGGGTTGCATTGACAGCGTTGCAGAGATCGCGGAGCTCTTCGAGCTTGCCTTTGCCCATGAAGGTTCCCGCTTCCGGGCGATCGCGACGCTGGACGAGCTCGCCGACGACTTCGGCGCCGGCTGTTTGAGCTAAGGAGGTGATCTCGCCCATGGGATCGCGCGGATCGAGGCGGCTTTGGGGCAAATGCAAGGCTGCGAGGACGGCTCGCTCTGATGCGACTTTTAGATCGGTTCGCTCGGTTGTTCGGCCCATGTGCTGACGGTTCTCCAACTCGGTTTTCTTGATGCGCATCATAGACGAGTCAATCAGGAGCGCATGCGATGGCAGCTGGTTTCTTTGATCTTCAGCGGCGGCATCCGTAGGCTGACGTAATGCCCTGGAAAGTGATGCGATATGAACAGACGCCGAATCCCAACGCATTGAAGCTAATTCTCGATGGGCCGATTTCGTTTCGCCCGCGCTCGTTTCGCTCGCGTGATGAAGCTGCCGGCGATGCGCTGGCTGCGGATATCTTCGCGGCGTCGGGTGTGGCGTGTTTGTTGTTTTCGGGTGAATGGATGACGGTGAACAAGACGCCTGATGCGAAGTGGCCTGCGGTCAAGCAGGGTGTGGAGCGGGCGCTTGCTGAGGCTGACTGATGGCTGGGTGTGCGGCGAACTCTCGATCGCGCGATCGGCGGATGGCGGCGACGATCGCGGAGTGGTTTCGAGCTTCACAACGGGCGCTGCCTTGGCGCACGTCGCCGCGCGATCCATATCGCTCGCTTGTGGCGGAAACGATGCTGCAGCAGACGCAGGTGGCGCGTGTGGTTGAAAAGTATGAAGGATTTCTGCAGCGGTTTCCGGATGTGGAATCGCTTTCGCGGGCGGCTGAACAGGATGTTCTGGCGGCGTGGTCGGGGCTCGGGTATTACCGACGGGCGCGAAACTTGCATCGCGCCAGTAGGCGCATCGTTGAAGACTTGGATGGCCGGGTCCCCGACATGGTGGATGAGTTGAAAAAGCTGCCGGGTGTGGGGCGCTATACCGCGGGCGCCATCGCGAGCATTGTATTTGAAAAACGGGCAGCGCTTGTTGATGGAAATGTCGCGCGGGTGCTGCTGCGTCTTGAGGGTATGCGGCTGGCGTCTGATGATCGAGGAGCGGAGGAGCTTGCGTGGCGTCGGGCGGAGGAGTTGGTTGTCGCTGCGCCGGCAGCGGACGTAGCTGCGCTGAATGAAGGGTTGATGGAGCTTGGAGCGGTTGTGTGTAAGCCTGTCGGCCCTCGGTGCGGGGAGTGTCCGTTGCGGCGGAGGTGTGCTGCGCATCGGGCGGGGACGCAGGATGAGATTCCATTGCCCAAGGCGCGGGCGAAGCGGCGGGAGGTTTTTCACACCTGCGTGGTGGCGCGAGATAGTGACGGGCGTGTGCTGGTGGCGCCGCGATCGGAGGATGGGCTGTGGGCGGGCATGTTCCAGCCGCCGACGATTGAGAATGAGGGCGGGCATGCGAGCGTTGATGATCTTGCCCTGATGCTCCCTTCAGTCGAGGTGGAGGGCGAGCGACAGGATTTCACCCACCACACGACCCATCGGATTGTCCAGTTCGGCGTGCATCGGGGGCGTGTAAGACTGCGGGAGGGCGCCCCTGCGGCTCCGTCGCGGTGGTTGAGCAGAGATGAGCTTGCTGCTGTTCCCCTCTCAAACCCGCACAGGAGGATGCTGCTGGAGGAGTAGACGGGGGGGCGTCACGGTGGGGGAGTTCGCCAGATGTCATCGTCCCTGCTACATTATTTGGCTCGCCTCTGATCCGGCCGTGTTGGTTGGGGGGCGACATACATCTTTCACAGCCCCGAGCGGGGTCCGGCGCCCGCCGGTTATCACGGGCCGCCCAAGCGAAGCTCTATCTTCCGGATTTGTAATGGAATCGATGGAGGCAGCCGGGCGGAAAGGACAACAACTGAATTATGATCGATGAAACGCTTATCGCGTCACTTGGAATCGGTGACGCCGAGGCAGAGCAGCTCGTCTCGGAAGCTTTCGGCGCCAGCGTTGGCGAAGGCGATATGGACTCCATTCTGCAGGGCGCGATTGCCGACTGCACCCCCGGATCGATTCTCGACGGCGTGATCGTGGGGATGGCTGGCGACGATGTCGTCATTGAAGTGGGCCTGAAGTCTGAGGGGCTTGTCGCGAAGGAAGAGTTCAACGATCCATCGGAGATCAAAGCCGGCGAGAAGGTCAAGGTGTTGCTCGAAGACCTTGAGGGTGAGGGCGGCGCGATCAAGCTCTCGAAGCGCAAGGCTGACCGCATTATTAGTTGGAATCGGATCGTCGAGACGGCGCGCGAGGGCGACATTATTGAGGGCATTGCGACGCGGAAGATCAAGGGCGGCTTACTGGTCGATATCGGTGTGCCGGTCTTCCTGCCTGCTTCGCAGGTGGATATTCGTCGGCCTAGCGATATTGGTGAATATATCGGGCGCAGCGTGCGGGCTGAGATCCTCAAAATTGATGAGCAGCGGCGCAATATCGTTATTTCCCGGCGCAAGCTCATTGAGACTGAGCGCGAGCAAGCGAAGTCCTCTTTGCTCGAGCGCATCAATGAGGGTGATACGGTCACGGGCACGGTCAAGAACATTGCTGACTTCGGCGCCTTCGTCGATCTCGGCGGACTGGACGGGTTGCTGCACATCACGGACATGTCCTGGAGCCGGATTAACCATCCCTCTGAGATGCTCAGGATTGATGACAAGATTGAGGTGATGATCCTCAATATTGATCGCGACAAAGAGAAGATCGCGCTTGGGCTCAAGCAGAAGGAGGCTTCCCCGTGGGAGTCCATCAAAGACAAGTTCCCGGTCGGATGCAGGATCAAGGGCGAGGTGGTCAACATCATGTCCTACGGCGCGTTCGTGCGGCTTGATGACGGCATCGAGGGGCTCGTGCATATCTCGGAGATGAGCTGGACGCGGCGCATTAACCATCCGTCTGAGCTACTCAACGCTGGGGATGAGGTTGATGTTGTCGTTCTTGATATCGATCAGAACAAGCATGAAATCTCATTGGGCATGAAGCAGACTGAGGTCAACCCTTGGGAGTTGGTCTCGGAGAAGTATCCGACGGGGACGATGATCGAGGGCGCTGTGCGCAATCTTGCGAACTATGGCGCGTTCATCGAGATCGAGCCTGGCATTGACGGGCTTCTGCACGTTTCTGATATTTCGTGGACCAAAAAAGTTGCGCACCCGAATGAGATATTCAAGAAGGGTGACAATATCACCTGCGTTGTTCTTGATGTCGATCGGGACAAGCAGCGCATCAGTCTTGGTCACAAGCAGCTCACCGAGGATCCGTGGGAGTCGGCGATTCCCGGCGCGTACCAGCCTGGCATGGTTGTACGAGGGAAGGTGACCAAGATCACGAACTTCGGTGTCTTCGTCGAGCTCGAAGACGATCTGGAAGGCCTGCTCCACATCTCCGAGCTCGCGGACCACAAGGTCGAAAACCCGCAGGATGTCGTCAAGGCTGGCGAAGAGCTGGATGTGAAGATCCTTCGTGTGGACACTTCTGATCGGAAGATCGGGCTGTCGCTCAAGCGGGCTCAGTGGGGAGCCGCGGATGAGGCTCGGGCTGAGCGCGAGGAGGGCCGGATTGATTCTGCCGGTCCCGCAAAGGGAGGCATGGACGATCACGGCGCGATGGGTACGGACAAGATCGAGCTTTGAGCGTGGTCTGACCGGTTCCAGCAAGCCGACTCTACAATCTCACAAGCCCAGTCATTCACATGGCTGGGCTTTTTTCGTAGGCTGAGATGTTGAAGAAGGAGGCTCTGTGTCGAACCTCTTGCAGTGGCATAAGAATCTGATTGCAGATGTTTAGCAGAGAACAAGGAAGGTCAACATCGTCAGAATCGCCATCCGGCGGCGCTGCTCGGTGAGTTCAAAGACCAACATGCTTGTCTTAATCGCGTGGGTCATCCTGGCTGGACGCCTCCGTCAGATCTTTGCTGTTGCGCCGCTGCATGCTGCGCAGAAAAGGGGTCAAATGCGTTGCTCTTTAGATATACACCAGGATAAAGCTGAAGCGAATACAAAAAATCATGGTTTGGGTCGATTACAGATGGTTTTTTTTCGGCTCTTTGATGTGATGCGAGATTTTTTCGGACGTGGTCTGCTCATTGCGACTATTAGTGCGTGTATTGTAGTTGGGCTGGCGCCGAGCGCCGGGGCGTCGAAGCCGCCGGATGTTTTTGCTTCTCTGGTTGCGTACCGGACGCTCGAGGGCTGGGTGCGCGCCTGGGAGGAGCCTGAGGAGGCGCAAGCGATTGATCCCGCAGGAACGGGGGGCGCGAGCGTCACGCTGCGCTTGTCGGGGCGCGTGATCGGGCGGGGGTCGAGCTTTGCAGGCGATGACACCGCGGAACTCGGGACAATGATCTGGCGCGCGACGCGAGAGGCGATGGAGCAGGCGTCAGAGCGGAGTCCGATCGAACGCGACGCAACGCGCGATGAGCAACTTAAGCAACAGGCGCCGCGCGTGACGATAGATCTTGAAGTGGCAAATGAGCTTGTTCCGCTGCCGATCGCCACGCTGCCCGTTGTGTTGAGTGAACTCTCGCCGGGGTATCACGGCGTCGCGGCGCGTGTGGGTAAGCGTGTCAGCGGTGTATTTCCTGGTGTGTATCTGGCAGCGAATCGCACGCCAGCTCAAGCGCTTGCTGCATCATTGGCGGAGCTTGATCTTCCAGCGGTTACGGTGGGTGATCCCCGGCTTTCGCTTTCCCAGCTTCGTATGGATTCGGGTGTGGTGCTGTATTCATTTACGACGCAGCGCATCGCCCAGCCTGCGGCAGAGTTGGCGCCGGTTTTTCTTTATCGTGGATCGCGGCTCGTCACACTCGACGAGGTAAAGCCTTCTTCACTTCACAACGCAGCGATGCGCATCGCGAGGCATATTGAGTCGCATCACCTGGGACGCGACGCGGCGCATGGTTTGTACGGCACATACAAGCCGTGGCTCAATAGCCCGGAGGGTGTGGCAGGGCCGTTTGAGCAGGCGCTCGCAGCATTCGCGCTGGCGCGATACGCGATATCGCTGGCGGCGGATAACGCAGTTCGAGAGCCGGTGTATGTTCTTGCTCGCAGCATTGCGCATGACCTTTCTATCATTGACGCTCAAGAAACTTCGCCAGCGAGTTCCCCGCGGGCTGCTGCGGCGTTTATTGTAGCGCATGCTGAGCTTCTTAACGATCCCAACATGAAAGAGCAGGGGCTGGGGCAACCGGTCGCTGCGCTTGCAGCACAATGCAAGGCGGTGGTTGCCGAGCATGCCCAACGTGCGCTCGAAGCGAATGAGGCACTCAATGATCCCGCGTTGGCGTTTGTTGCATACGCGCTCTCACGTGACACGATTGATGGAGTTGAATCACAGGAGCTTGCGCGGCGTCTGGTTCGGCGGCTCTTCCGCGATACGCCGGCTGCCGCCCTGCCTGCGATGACGCCATGGCTTGGATGGGCGGAGCTTGAACTCCTTGAAGAGAATGCAGCGAGTATTCCGTCCGGCGCCGGCTTGCGTGAGTTGCGCCAGCTTGTCTGGGATCATCAGCTTGGGAATGCCGACGTGGGCGAAGACGGACTGGATTTGGTGGGCGGGATCGTTTTTACGCGCGGGCGTATTCGTCTTCCCGATTGGCAGACTATTCGGCCGGTAGCGCTGCTCGCGACCATGCTTGCAGATGATCGACTTACATCGCCGGCTGAGACCCCCGCGGAGGTAGCGAGGCTTTCTGCATCGTTGCGATTTGTACTGCAGCTGATGGTTCCGCGCGAGGCGGGGTTTCTGTTTCTCGATGAGCGTCGGGCGATCGGCGGCGTGGCGCTCAGTTCGTGGGATCAGAGGCTGACGCTTGAAGCCTCCGCGATGGGGCTGCTCACGCTGACCGAGGCGATCGAGGCGTTCGACTCGGCTGGCGAGCGCCTTCGTCGCGAGAGGCCGGTCGAGGAGCAGTGAGGCGTTATTCGTTTTGAGGCGCAAAAACCCTCGGGATATCCCCGGGCGCGCCATCTCGCGGAACCGGGCCATTGGTTTCCGCGAATCAGACTTATAAGCGGGCGTCAGGAGTCGTCCGCTCAACTTCAGTGGGATTTTTCGCCGATTCTTCTCTGAGCGGCGTACTATGCGTGGTTGACTCTCCCCTTTTTCTTGAGGCGAAACAATGAAAACTTCAGTCAGGGTGTTCACGGTTGCGGGCCTTCTTTGGGCTGGGTTTGCGGTGACGGCGTCTGACGCATACGCACAGCGGGAGGGAGCCGGCGCTGCGCCGCTGCATCAGAGGCATTTTGTTGACCCGCGGGCTCAGACGCTCGGGCGCTTGATGAAGCCCATCTCCATAGAGCTTCAAGATGCGCGCCTTGAAGACGCTTTGGACTTCATCGCAGAAGTGTCCGGCGCCCAGATCAGCTATCGCTGGGCGGATGCTGCGGTTGTTGATGGGATGGATCGTGAGCAACTCGTCACGATCAAGGTTGATAATGTTTCACTGCTCGCATTGCTCGAGCGCATTATTGATAAAGCAGAGCTCGATGAGTTCACGCAAAACGGCTGGCAGCTCACGCCAACGGGTGAGCTTCAGGTGGGGCCGAAGAGTTGGTTGAATCGCTTTCCACGTCTTGAGATGTATGACATCAATGACCTGCTCTACGAGATACCCAGTTTCACCAATGCGCCGGAGCTGGACCTTGATAGCGTTCTGAATCAGGGGCAGGGCGGCGGCGGATCGGGGAGCATCTTCGATGAGGAAGATGACGATGAGTCGGATCGCAAAACGCGCCGGGAGAAGGTGACGGACATCATCACACTTATTCAGACCATCGTTGAGCCTGATGAATGGGTGGACAACGGCGGCGACGCCGCGACGATTCGTGAGTACAACGGTTCGCTCATTATCCGCGCCCCGGATTACATTCATCGCGAGATCGATGGGTATCCGTTCTGGCCGCAGGACATTCGGCAAATCAGCGCCGGGCGTCGGTATTACTCAGGCACGGTCGTCGTGCAGAACTCTTCAGAGATTCCAGGCGGTGGGCAGAACCCGAGCGTGACAGCGACCACCGGCGGCGGGCCGTAAGTTCTGCGGGCAATTAAATTCCGCTTTGCGTTAGTTGGTCTGAGCCGGCTCGCGTTTTTCGATAGGGGCGTCAATCAACCAGCGTGGCAACCCCTCGCCGGTGATGTTGAAGACAGCGATCAGTTCGCCGGTGTCATCGAAAATCTCAAGTCGTCCGCCTGAAAGTCCAACAGAGTCAGGGACGAGCGGCTCCAGTTCACGGTCTTCGTCATCGACAACGGAGCTGAGCGATTTAACGCGCACGTCCACGCGCTGCATTTCACGGAGCAACCGCTCGCGCGTCAGTTGCATCCTGCGAAGCTCTGCGATGCGAAGCGCTTCTTCTCCATCATCTTCGCCAACGGGAATCCAATCTCCCTCCGTCAGGCGAAGGCGTAACGCGTGGACCGCGGCGGAAAGCTGCTTGTCATTCAACGCTGCAAGGACATCGTCCGGGGATTCGGATATCGGCGCCTGGTCGGCTCGGCCTTCATTGTGGATGACTTCGCGCTCCCGGCGGATGGTGAGCATCGCGTTGTATTCATCGTTCGTCATGGGCACATAGAAACCTTCGGTGGGATCGACACCCCATTCCGATGAGTCATCCTCGCGATGAATCACCTTGCCTGATGGGCCGTAATAACGCTGCTCGGTGATTTTGAGTTGTCCCTGACCGGAGGGGAGCGGCACGACCGCCTGCACAGAGCCTTTGCCGAAACTGCGCGTGCCGAGCACGGTGGCGCGGCCGTTATCACGCAGCGCGCCGGAGACGACTTCGCTGGCCGAGGCGCTTTGTCGGTTGAGAATGATGATGAGCGGCAGATCGGGCGCCATTGTTTGCGGCGTGGCGTAGATGTGATCTTCAGCGATCGCTCGGCCTTTGGTGGAGACAATCAAGCCGCTGTCAAGGAATCGATCCGCCATCTCCGCAGCGGTGTTAAGCAGGCCACCGGGGTTGAAGCGCAGATCGAGGATGACTCCACGGACGTCCTCATCGAGTAGCTGGCTGAGCGCTGCGTCAAACTCAGCTGTCGTTCCGCCGGTGAACTGCGAGACGCGGACGTAGCCGATTTTGGTTTCAGGATCAATCATGTAGTTCCACTGATCGACATTGGCGCGCTGGAATCCGTGGACTGTGCGCGTAACGATTTGCTCGCGGACGATGACGACGTCGAATTGATCTTCGCCGCGCTCGACGGTGACAGAGACGGGTTCGCCAGGCTTGCCTGTGAGCTTCGCGATCGATTGATTAATGCTGACGCCAGCCGTCGATTCGCCCTCAATCGCGACGATGCGATCGCCGGGGATAATGCCAGCGAAGAAAGCGGGCGAGCCTTCCAACGGACTGACGATGGTGAGCCAGTCATCCTCCATGCGCACAGAGGCGCCGATGCCGATGTATTCACCGCGAAGCTGCTTGTCGAACTCGGCGAGATCTTCGGCAGAGACATATTCGGTATAGCGATCACCGAGAGCTTCGATCATGCCGTTGATCGCAGCTTGTTGAATCGCCCGCATGTCGGGATCGGTGACGAAGCGGGCGTTAATCTCCGAATACACGTCGATAATCGGATCGAAGAGCGCGTAGATATCGTCCGGCGCCGTTTGGGCGTGGGCGGCGGTTGTTCCGGGGATTCCCGGGGCAATGAGCGCGCCGATCAGGATGACGACTGGTGAGAGGAAGAGCGCCAGGCGGGGAAACGAGCGGTTGGTCATTGGAACGACCTCCAGTGGTCGGAAAAAGATATTGATTCGCACCATGCTATACCGTCGGCGCGGACCGATGATTCACGGAGATGGCTGGACGCCGATCAGTGTTCGAACTTCCCACAGCTCGGGGAAGAACACATGATCGAGAGCTCGGCGGAGAAAGGACACTCCTGACGAGCCCCCTGTGCCTGTCTTGTGCCCGATGATCCGTTCGACGGTCTTCATATGCCGGAAGCGCCAGAGTTGAAAATGCTCCTCCACATCAACGAGTTTTTCGCACATTTCGTAAGCGTCCCAGTGCTCGTCCGGTGAGTCGTAGATGATTTTGATTGCGCTGAGAACGCCCGGATCGGGCTCGCTTCGAGAGACCGTCCAGTCCCGTTCCGCGATTCCCTCGGGAATTGGCAGGCCTCGGCGGGACAATGACCGCAGGAACTCGTCATAAATGCTCGGCGCTTCAAGCGTCTCCTTGAGTCGCTTGTGAACAATTGGATCGTGCTCATGCACCTTGAGCGTTGATTGGTCTTTATTTCCAAGCAGAAACTCGATCTCCCGATACTGCACGGATTGAAACCCGCTGGCGTTTCCGAGCACGCCCCGAAACTGCGCGTATTCAGTTGGAGTGAGCGTTTGCAACACGGACCATTGGTTGAAGAGTTGGCCCTGGATGTGTTTTACCCGAGCGAGAATCTTGAAGACCGGATCGAGTTGGTCGCGTTTGATGAATGCAATCGCAGCGCGCAGCTCATGGATGACAAGCTTCATCCACAACTCCGAAGTCTGATGCTGAATGATGAAGAGCATCTCATCGTGGTGCTCGGGGTCGGAGAGGGGGCGCTGCGCAGCGAGCAACTGATCGAGGGAAAGGTACCCGGCGTAGCTCATGCGGTCGGAGAAGTTGGTTCGGATGCCGGGCTCAAGGCCGCGTTCGCTCATGGCTGCTCCAGAGTTGAGGATCGCCAACGCAGCGGCGCTGGTCATCCACGATTATGGCGCACAGGCGGCGCAACGTCAGCCGGGGCCAAGCATATTTTGACCTGGAAATGGAAATCTAGGCGCTGACGTCCTTCTTGACGGCTGCAGGTATCAAGCCCGCACGAATCGCGAGCATCGCCAACTCCGCCCGGTTGTTGACGGCGATCTTGCGGTAGATCGAGTCGCGGTGCCCTTCGATTGTCTTTTCAGAACGTCCCAGCTTCTCGGCGATCTGCTTGATCGTCATTCCAGAGCCCAGCAGCACCAGCACCTCCCGCTCCCGCTTGGAGAGCTTGTCGAGCCGGCCCCAGGAGACGGACTTCAACTCAGTCCGCTCACATTCCTGCTGGGGGATGTCTGCTTCGTCCGGAGTCGCTGCGATTGGATTGCCCACGATCAGCACGCGGGAGCCGTCGATCGCCCGGACGATGAACTCAAAGGCCTGCCCGTCGCGTAAATCACGGAACTGGAGGCCCTTGCCTGATTCACGGGTCGTTCGGAAGACCGACTCAAGCTCACGGAGACGGTCTCCCTGGTAGAGATCGTGCGGGAGGGCCCCGAGGACCCGCGCACGCGGCCTGCCGTGGGCCCTTGCGAACGCAGCATTGGCCCATTCAACATCCCCGCTCGGGCCGAGGATCGCGACGAGAGCGTTGACGGCGTCGAGACACCGGGCAACATCTCGGGCCGAGACCTGCGGCTGAATGGACGGGGGCGCGACCTGCGCGCTCTCTGGTCGATCAATAGTCGATATGGTCATTGCCTGGCTCCCTCAGCAATGCTAGGAGGGCAGGGACCGCAGGGCGCGGGGAGCGGTTGGTTCTCTCCGGGCTTCGCCCTTGGGTCTCTCACCCCCGGATGATGTAGACGATTCTACGCACCGGACGGACGTGGGGATCCCTTCAACTCCCGGATCGGGAAGACCCATAGTTCCGGCTGAGTTGAACACCTGGATAATACAGGTCCAATATCTCTTCTGCGCGGAGACCCTGCCTGGCGAGTCCTTCGGCGCCGAACTGGCACATTCCGACTCCGTGGCCGAATCCCCGGCCCTTGATGACAGCCGCCCCGCCACGGATCGAGACCTCGACATCACCCGAATTAATGCGCTGAGAGCGATGTGGGGAGGGAAGCCCGGGCGCCTGATAGTTGCATGCAAGTCGCAACTGCTCTGCAGAAAGCCGCCAGGCACGTCCGCCGGCGTCCGTGACTGAATACCGCGTCGGGCGGCCGACGCCGTTGCGTTCGATCACAGTGATCGCCCGGATGGATTGAATTTCTGAGACTCGATGACCCTGTGATTTGCCAAAAGCAGAGAAGCGGCGGACAAGCTCATGCGTTGGTCGACGGACCTCCCAGCGGTGCAACGGACTGAACGAACAGGCGCAGGTGCGTTCCTGTTCCTGAAGCGGGGATGCGAGATTGAACTCAAAGCCCTTTCCGGTGGGCCAGGTGTGCCGGGCGGCGGCTGGGCGGTCCCCACACGTGCTTGAGTAATAGGTTCGCAGGAGCGATGAGCCATCAAGGGCGACGATGCCCCGCGTCTTTGTGACCGCTTGGAGCGCATGGGGGTTGGTCGTCGCGCCGACATACGCCTGATCTCGTGTGGTCGATTCGACATCGAAAAATGACCCGCGACCGCGCCTGCGGGCTCGCTCATGGAGGGCATAGGACCGAGCAGCGATCGCTTGCGCTTCAAACGTCGCGTCAGACCAGTTCGGGTACAGCTCCTTCGCGATCACGCCTGGGACATATGACTCGATGCTGACGATCTCGATCACGTCAAAGCGGTTGCGAGCGATCTCACCCGTCGGGCGCAACGAAAGCGAGCCGGGGTGTTCTGCTCCATTGATGGTGAGCGAACCAACGCCTATTGGTTTGATCTCAACCTCATCACTTCGGGCGAACTCGTGCAGTGCGCCGGCGCCGTCCGTCATTCGGAAGGCGTAGTCACCGAGCTTCACTTCTATTGGCCCCTGGAGAATCTGGAGTTCTCGGATAGAGGCGATCGGCGTGACGAGAAACTCTCGCGGGCCATCAAGCGAGATATTGTTGGTGCGCTGCATGATGCGCACGCGAAGCTGCGGTTCGAGCGCATTGGCTTCATATCCAGCCGGGGTAAAGGCAGCTGTGTCGCCGCCGCGTCCGCCGGTTATCGCTTGCCCTGAGCGCATAGCGCGTTGGCAAGAGGGTGTGGAAAAGGCAAGGATGGCCAAGGCTGCGAGCACAGCGAGCGCCAGAAGCAATCGGGATCGCGCAGTGGGGGGATGCATCAGGCCGTCCATGACCCTTTCACCCGTAGGTTGGCAGCATCAATGCGCCGGCGCACCAACGCCGGCTCCTCGTCTTCACTATCGGCCCGATTCTCCCGCGCCACCTGTCAGAAGTCGAGCGTGCGAAGCCCGAGTCCGTGCTCAATCAGCTTTTCACGAATTTCCACGAGAGAGGTCTGGCCGAAGTTCTTGACGCCCATGAGCTCCGCTTCGGTGCGGGAAGCCAGTTCTCCAATCGTGCGGATGTTGAGCATCTGCAAGGCTTTACGCGCTCGAACGGTAAGATTCAGGTCTGAAACAGGCTTATTCAGCGAGGCTTCGCTGTTGCTCTTGCGGGCAGCATCGTAGACATCCCGTCGAATCTGCCGCTGTTGTTCCTCGACGCGCTGGCCGAGCCTGAGCCCCTTGGCAGTGAGCATCTCCTTGATCTCATCGAGAGAGGTCTCCCCGAAGTTCTTGTAGGCGAGGAGTTCTGCTTCGGAGACCCGCAGGAGGTCGCCCAGCGAGCGGATATTCATTTTCTTCAAGCAGTTGCGAGCCCGGACGGAAAGCTCAAAGTCCGTGACCGGCGTGTCCAGCATCGCGTTGCGCTTGGCGAGATCACGATCATGCTCTTCGTCATAAAACATCTCGCGTGACGCGAGAACGTCTTTCATATAGAGCCGGGCCCGCAGGTGATTCGGGCTGGTGTCGAGCACCTGCCGAAGGCATTTCTCAGCTTGGGCAAAAGCGCCCTGATCCTCGTACAGCACCGCGAGATTAATGATCGCATTGATCGGCGCCGGCTGAAGCTGAGCGCAGCGCTCATAGAGCGCGAGGGCCTCGTCATCCTCGCCAACGTGATCGAGCACGAATGCGAGATTAAAAAGCGAGTCGGCGTTGTTTGGGGCTGCTGCGACGGCTCGCCGGCATTCGGCGACGGCGGTCGCATCATCACCCTGGTTGAAGGCCTCGCGGCCAGCGCGAACATGTTTCAACGCAGCTTGCGAATCCCCCCGTTGCGTTTCATCCGCGCCGATAAGGATGTCCATCGGATCTTGAGACATCAAGCCCTGTTCTCCGCTTTGTGTTATGTGTGGCGCCTCGGCATCAGCCATCAGGAGCAGCTCTGGTCGAATCCAGCAGTATAGCACAGACGATTCTGCGGCTCAAACTACCTTCGCGGGGAGGCAGGCGGGCGCCGGCTTAGTCGCTGGAGATTTGCTCATCGCCGCTGAAGATGTCCTCGAGGCATTCAGTCCACGATCGACCTTGTTTCCAGCGTGGCCAGGCGATGTACAGCCGCCACCAGGCGTAAGGCCCGATCAGCACCGCAGCGACGATCCACCACCAGAAATGCTTGCCGAGAATGAAGGCCAGGATGACGCTGCTCACGCCAACGACGGAAAGAACTCCAAAGAGGAAGACCTCGCCACCGATAGGCCAGCCGAATATTCCGCGCTGGTAGATCCGCCGATACTCGGTGTGAAGATCGGTCTGCTCAGCGATGGTTTCGTGATGGGCAAGATGGTCGAGATGCTCATCGAGGACGACGTCCTGCACAGTGTCATCGAGAGACTTCCCGGCCGTCATGGTTTCATCATGCAACTCTGGGCATCGCATTTTTGACCCGCACTTGCAGCGCATGGTCTTTCCGGAAATTTCCTGGCGCCAGCGGTACTTCCGCCCACACGAATAGCATTGGAAGGAATCCTGAATAGGATTTCCCCCCTGGGCAGGTGCGGAGTCGATCCGGACGACCCGCGAGGTCGATGTGCGTCGAGAACCCATTGGTGTGGGACTACCCCAATCGTCGGCCGTGGACGGTACATACTGAGCGAGCCCGTTTTGCCGCGTTTCGGGACTCGCCTCCAACATTTCGACCGCTTGACAGTATAACCTACGACTTTTGTACTGCTAGATTTCAGCGTGTCCATTTTTGGACTTATTAGTGACAAAATGCACTTCTCGGACGACACCGACGGTCTCCGATGCACGGATGAGCTGACCAATGACTACTCACGCGTTCACAACTTCTCTTTGCGTCATGATGAGCCTGCTCATCGCAACGGCTCCAGCGCGGGGTGCGGAAGAAGAAAAAGCTCCAATTGTTGGCCCGGTGGCGCCCAGCAAACTCATGCTTGATCTTGCTGACCGACTTGTCGGGACGTATGAGGCAGGCGAGCGGACGCTTCATATCGCAGAGCTTCGGACGGTTGATCTTCCTCCATCGTTTTATGTGGAGGTGACTCTCAAACAGCGTCCACTGGAGCCGATCTGGGCGCAAATCTGGTCTGTGCGTGAGCATTCAGATGACGCGGGCATGGAGCTTTTTGTCAACGAGTTTCCGAGGGGGCTTCCGCTGCGAAACACTTACATTGGAATGTGGGCAGCGCCTGAGTACCTGCCACGTTTGTCGTCAGCTTTTCTCTCGCCAGTCGGCAGGTTGAATGTCAACATCGATCACGCGACGGGCGATGTCACGTTTGCCTCCACCGGGACGATGTCGACGTTTCACGCTGGAGCGTGGACGGCGGAGTATGAGTTCGTGCTTATGGGAGACCAACTGCTGTGGACCGTTGTGGGCTACAACGTCGATGGCGAGACGGTGTGGGGCGATTCGGAGCAGGCGATCGAGTTCATCAAAACTGGGCCCCTGCCGACTCCTGAGATTACCAGTGATCAACTGGTCATCATCAGGCTTCGAGAGGGTGAAGGAATTCCCGTCGAGGCTCCCGACAGTGTGGCGGTGCATACAACGGGCTATCTCATGAATGGGATCCCGTTTCGATCCACTCGCGCTCCGGGCATGATGATTGATTCAACCGCGATTCCATCGGATCGCTACCCCCGCGGATGGACGCTTGGAATTCTGGGTATGAAAAAGGGTGGTGTTCGCCGGCTGATTGTCCCGCCGCACCTTGGCGCCGGCAGCGAGGGTCGAGGGCCGATTCCCCCCAACTCGCCGCTCATCTACGACATCGAACTGATCGCTGTGAAGGACAACTGATCACCGCTGTGTGGCGCGATGGGGCCAAGCTCAGGAAAAATACCGGAGGAGGGACTTGAACCCTCACGCCCTTACGGGCAACGGATTTTGAATCCGTCGCGTCTGCCAATTCCGCCACTCCGGCTTTGCGGTCGAGTCAGAGTGTAGAACATGACCCCGTGGCTTGCGACAGGGCCTGGATCGCAGAGGCCTGGTCCGAGAATGGCGGGGCCGGAATCCACGTTCGGGTGATCCCCAGTTTCGTAAGAGGGTGAAGATTTGGCCCTCTGGGGGTGTTATCCTCAACGGTGAAGCCCGAGTCGTAGACGCGGCGGCGATGGCAGGCTGGACAGCAGACCAGTGACTTCTTGCTGATTGGAGAATCATCCGATGCGCGCACGCTTTACTTTCGGGGCCCTTTCGATCGTCGCGATCTCCGCCTTATCGATTGCCCATGAGCAGCCCGGGCTGGGTGAGACCGATCCCGTCGGACCGGGGCAGGAATCACCCGATGTCTATCCGCGCGCCAATATCGAGTTTCTGAGCCGTGTCAGCGCAGCGGAGTTTGGCGCGAGCGCGATGCGCGGCAACGACTGCTGGGGCTATGTCTCACCTTCGGGGCGCGAGTACGCCCTGATGGGACTGGACACCGCGACGGGCATTGTCGACATCACCGACCCGATCAACCCCAACATTATCACAACCATCCCCCATGCGCCGAGCACCTGGAGCGATATCAAGACGTATCAGAACTACGCCTACGTCGTCAACGAATCGGGCGGCGGCATGCAGGTGATCGATCTCTCGCAAGTCGATGCTGGCGTAGCGACTTTGTTGAGTTCCTTCACCGATGCCGGACTCGCCACCGCTCACAATCTTACAATTAATGAAGAAAGCGGGTTCGCCTATCTCACGGGCGCGAACGGACCCGCCAACGGACTGGTCGTGTTGAGTTTGTTTGATCCAGAGCAGCCGCAGCTCGCTGGGACGTACTCGGATGCGTATGTGCATGACGCTCAAGTGGTCACGATCCCGGATGGGCCGTTCTCGCGTGAGATTGCATTCTGCTTTGCCGGTGGCGTGGGGATTGATGTTGTCGATGTGACGATCAAGAGCAACATTCACAGGCTGACTCGTGTCACCTATCCCGGGCTCAGCTACTCGCATCAGGGCTGGTATGACGCCGCTTCGCAGATGCTCTATGTCAATGATGAGCTGGATGAGCTCGGAGGGTTTACAGCAACGACGCTCACGCGCGTGTTTGATGTCTCTGATTTATCCAACGTTCAGCCTGCAGGATCATTCACGACAGGGCTTCCCGCGATCGACCATAACTTGTATGTGCACAACGGATTCGTGTTTGAAGCGAATTATAAATCCGGTTTGTGGATTTTCGACGCCAATCATGATCCAGCAAATCCCTTGCCAACCGGTGTTTTCGATACGCAGCCGAGTGACAACTCAGCCGGCTTTTCCGGCGCCTGGAGTGTCTATCCCTATCTGCCCAGCGGGACTGTGCTCGTCAGTGATATCGAACGCGGGCTCTTCGTGCTCGATGCGACAGCAGCTCTTCAAGGCATTCCTGAAATTGGCTTCGGCTTCCCCGAAGGGTTGCCCTCCCAGGTTGATTCAGGTGATATGACGTTGCGAGTTTCGCTGGAGGGACACTTTGGAGCCGAGATTGATCCGACATCAGGGTGGCTCGTGTACCGGGCGGAGGCGCCGCACACGCGCAGCTCCGCGCGACATGATGATGGAGGTCATGACAGCGATCATAACGGCGATCCAACTGGCGGCGGCGATCACAATCACGGTGACTTCCTGACAGCGCCTCTCATTCATCTCGGCGGCAACCAATACGAAGCAGTGCTTCCGCCCCAACCTTGCGGCGCCAATGTGCATTATTATTTTCAGGCCGCCACCACAGAAGACGCGATCGTCACTGAACCACTAAGCGCACCAGGCACTACCTACGAACTCACTGTCAATCCCAAATTCGCAGACCTGACCGGCGACGGGCTGACAAATGGCTTTGATCTCGCCGCGACGCTTGGCGCGTGGGGCGACTGCCCGTTTGCGCCGGCGGAGTGTGTCGCGGACATCAATGGTGATCGCGTGGTGAACGCCTTCGATCTCGCAGCCCTTCTCGGAGCATGGGGTGAGTGCATAGGCGGGTCGATCGAGTAGAGATATGCAGATCCAGCCGTCACCGTCCGCCGCATCGCATATTTTGTTGAGTTTCTCCGTGCTCCGACGTGGATACCGCCACCGTGGTAAGCTGCGTGGTCCGCGCATGATTGTTGTTGCGGGGAGAGTTTAAGGAGAAATTGCGATGTCTAGCTTGCGCGTCAAGACGCTCGACGGCTTGGAGCTTCCCAATCCCTTCGTCATCGGCTCGGGTCCACCTGGCACCAATGCCAATGTCATTAACAAGGCATTTGAGGAAGGCTGGGGCGCTGTCATCGCGAAGACAGTGAGTCTCGACGCCTCCAAGGTCATCAACGTCGCGCCACGCTACGCGCGCGCTCGCACGCCCGACCGCACCGTATACGGCTGGCAAAATATCGAGCTCATTTCGGATCGCGATTTCTCAGTCTGGGAAAAAGAGTTTAAGGATGTGAAGAATGCGTATCCCGACGGCGTGCTCATCGCCTCCATCATGGAAGAGTGCAGCAAGGATCGCTGGGTGGAGCTGGTCGAGCGGTGTGAGGCATGCGGTGTCGATGCTTTCGAACTGAACTTTTCCTGTCCGCACGGCCTGCCCGAGCGCAAGATGGGCGCCGCAATGGGACAGGATCCTGAAATCCTCGAAGAGGTTTGCGGTTGGGTAATGGGGGCTGCAAAGGTTCCCGTCTGGGCCAAGATGACGCCGAACATCACGCACATTGTCGATCCCGCGCGGGCGGCGCTCCGGGCTGGATGCACGGGAATCGCGGCAATCAACACCATCCTCTGTGTGATGGGTGTGAATCTTGAGACGCTGCGCCCTGAACCGACGGTTGAGGGCTACACGGTGCCCGGCGGGTATTCCTGCAAGGCGGTGCGCCCGATCGCGCTGCGCATGGTTATGGAGATCGCCACGATGATGTACGGCGGCAACAGCGGGCAGCCTGTCCAAAAAGACGGCACGACTGCAATCGCTGGCGAGTATCCGCAACGCACGATCTCGGGAATCGGCGGCGTCGAAACCGGCGACGATGCTGCCCAGTTCATTCTGCTTGGCGCTGAAACCGTGCAGGTGTGCACCGGCGTCATGATTCATGGCTACAAGCTGATCCACGAACTCAACGCCGGTCTCGAAGCCTTTATGGAGAAGCACAACTTTTCCAGCATCGAAGACTTTCGCGGCAAAAGCCTTGAATACTTCACAACCCACGCTGAGCTTGTGCGTCTTCAGGCTGACGCAAAAGCTGCAGCAAAAGCCGCCAAGGCGGGCATGGTGACCAAGGACGAAGGCTGGGAAGGCGAAAAGTTTGTGGAGCAGACAGACAAGCTTGTGGCAAATCAGGAATGATGCAAACTGCTCTGTTGGCTCGTATCTGACTGTATTGAATCGCTAAAAATGAGTCGCTTTTCGGTCCACGAGTTGTCCGCGACCCAGCGAGCCTACAAACCGACCGTCTCGCGCCTGCACTTCGCCGCGCACGGTGACGACATTCGGCATTCCAAAGACTTCCCAACCCTCGAATGCGCAGTAATCAAGATTGGAAAGACTTGTCTCGACAGTAAGCGTCCGCTGCGCAACAGGATCGAAGATCACCAGGTCTGCGTCGGACCCAACGCGAACCGTCCCTTTGCGCGGATACATACCAAAGAGTTTGGCCGCCTGGGTCGAGCACGCATCAACAAAGGTGTGAAGATCAATGCGTCCTTTGCGCACGCCGTGAGTGTAGATCAGGCTCACGCGCTCCTGCAGCGCCGGACAACCATTGGGAATCTTTGTGAAATCATTGCGCCCCATGCTCTTTTGATCGTGAAACTTAAAGGGCGCATGATCCGTGCCGATGGTTGAGATTGCGCGAGATCGCAGGCCATTCCAGAGGGTTTCCTGATGCCGCTTTTCTCGCAGAGGCGGCGACATGACGTATTTAGCGCCCTCAAAGTCGGGCCGTTCTGCGTAAGTCTTGTCAAGCACAAGATGCGGCGCCACCGCTTCGACCCAGACATTGACGCCGCGATGCCTTGCTTCAACCGCTGCACGAACAGCTTCATCACAGGAGGTGTGCACACAGTACACATGAGCCCCCGTCAACTCTGCGAAGGCGCAAAGGTGATGCACTCCCTCAGCCTCGACAGTTGTCGGGCGCGAAGGCTCGTGCCACTCCGGACCGGTCTTGCCTTGGGCGATGAGCTGCGCTTGCATGGAAGCGATCGCCTCGGCGTTCTCGCAGTGGGCAGTCACCATGACGCCCAGCTCTTTGGCCATTGTCATAAGCGCAAAGAGATTCTCATCGGAGATATTGAACGCGCCCTTGTACGCGAGAAAGACCTTGAAAGACTTAATTCCTTCCTCTTCAGCGATTTGTCGCAGTTGCCGTTGCGCAAGCTCATCAAAGCGAACAACAGCCATGTGAAATGTATAGTCCACCGCAGCCAGGCCTTCGGCAAGACTGCGCCATTCGGTGAATGCCGCCGCAGGCTCGTCATCGGGACCGGGACAGATCATTTCGATAAGCGTAGTCGTGCCCCCCGCCAGCGCCGCCTTGCTCGCGGATTCATAGTCATCGCAGGCGTTCGTTCCCATGAACGGCAGGTTGATATGCACATGCGGATCAATGAAGCCGGGAAAAACAAGCTTGCCTGAAGCGTCGATCACTTCAAGATTGCCGGCGTCTGTCAGCGAACTCGAATCAATAGTGGGCTCGATCCGCGTGATCGTTTCATGAGCGCAGTAGATATCCGCGCAGTAGTCATCATCTGCTGTAACAATCCGACCATTCTTGATGAGCAGGGACATGAATATGCCTCATTCTTTTCTTTCGCTTCCAGGTTCTCTCTGACGGCTGTTGGGAAAATCCTAATCGGAACCGATTTCCGTCAGTGCAATGTCAAGTACATCACACATAAAATCACAATCAGCCTCCGTCAGGCACATCGGCGGCTTGATCCGCAGAACATTTCCATACAGCCCGCCCTTGCCGATGATCAACCCCAGCTCCTTGCAGCGCTCCATCACGTCGGCCGCCTGTTTGGACGCGGGGTCTTTCGTTGATCGGCTCGTCACCAACTCCATGCCGAGCATCAGCCCGCGGCCGCGGACATCGCCGACAATTTCATGCCGATCTTTCATACCTTCGAGCTTTTTCTTCAGGTGACCGCCGACGGTCTTGGCTCGCTGTTGAATATTCTCGTCAAGGATTACGCTGAGCGTCGCCAGCCCTTGTGCGCACGAAACTGGATTGCCGCCAAACGTATTGAAGTGAATCCCTTGGGTGAGAACCTGTGCGATTTCAGGGCGCGTCACAATCGCCCCCAGCGGGCAGCCGTTACCCATCCCCTTCGCCATCGTCACGATGTCCGGCGTCACGCCGTGATTCTGGAATCCCCAGAAGTTCTCTCCTGTGCGCCCAAACCCGGTTTGCACTTCATCTGCTATGCACAATCCGCCAGCGCCTCGTGCAATTTCATACACCTGCTGAAGATACCCCGCTGGCGCCTCAACTGTGCCGCCGACGCCCTGGATCGGCTCCGCGATAAACGCCGCAATATTCCCGCTTGTCGAGTGGCGAATCACATCCGCGACATCTTCCGCGTACTTGGCGCCCGCGTTGGAATCGTCGTAGCCATACGGCCCGCGGAAACAGTCCGGATTGCGCGCATGATGCACGCCAAACCCCTGCGGAACATTGTATTTCCAGTTTGAGTGGGCTGTAAGCCCCATCGCGGTGGGGGACATGCCATGATATGCGTTGCGCAGTGCGATGATGTCGTAGCACTTCGTGTACGCGCGAGAAAGAAGCATCGCCAGATCATTGGCATCCGATCCTGAGTTGACGAAATACACGTTCGTCAGATTCATCTCAGGCGGAAATGTTGAGACGAGCTTTTTGGCAAACTCCGCCATCGTCGGATGCAGATAAATGGTCGTGGTGTGTTGGAGGCGCTCATTTTGCGCACGCACTGCGTCGATCACCCTTGGATGACAATGCCCCACCGAAACCGTGACGATGCCGGCGAACCCATCCAGGTATCGCCGCCCGGTTTCATCGAAGAGGTATTGCATTTGCCCGTCAACGATCATGAGTGGATCGCGGTAGTAGGTCACGATGGGCATGTAATACTGCTTGCGCATCGCGATGACTTCCGCCTTGCTCGGCCCCGTGTAGGGCGGCGGTGTGTAGTCAAAGTCGGGAAGTGTGGGCAGGGATGTTGCTGCCTGTGACATAGATGGCCTCCTCTTACGCGGGCGAGCGACGCGTTTCGTGCGCTGCCTCGACGATGTGTTGTATTCTTGCAGGGTCCGGCTCGTTTGCCCAGTGCCCCTCGCGTTTGATATATGAACCAATGATGAGCGCATCAGCGTGCTCAAAGAGCTTGGGGACTTGCTCCGGCGTCACGCCCGACCCAACGATCACCGGAAGCTTCGTCGCGCCAGCCGCAGCTTGAACATGCTCGGGCGCTGTCGCAGCCCCGGTTGCTGTTCCCGTCACAATCACGCCGTCAGCTCCGAAGAACTCAGCGGCGCGGGCGGTTTCTGCGAGGTCAACGTCAGCGGTCATCGCGTGGGCGCTGTGCTTCTTCTTGATGTCCGCAAGAATGCGCACATGCTCGGCGCCGATCATCTTCCGATACCGAAGCAGCGAGCCCGCATCCGCTTCCGCAAAGAGCCCTTCATCCGCGACCGACGCGAAAACAAACCCCTCAGCGCGAATGAAATCCGCTCCGGAAGCCTGCGCCGCCGCGAGCGCTTCGCAGTTTGCTCCAGCGAGAATCTGGAGCCCGAGCGGTTTGTGGATCTCGCTGCGCACGGCTCTCACAATTGCGGTCATGCACGCGACGATCTCGGGCCCGACGCGCCGACGCAGGTACGGCGCATCGTGCATGTTCTCCAGAATAACCGCGTCAAACCCTGATTCAGCAAGCAGTTGGGCCTCGGAGACTGCCTGCTCGATAATGCGTTCTATTGGGTCAGTATGACGAGGCGTTCCAGACAGGGCGCCGACATGGACCATGCCTATGAGCGCTTTATCAACGCCAAACAGTGTGCGAGTCTGTGCGCAGGTACGTGTCATTTGTGCGCACCAGCAGCGGCGCTGCGCTCGCGGGAGTCATGGGGATCACCCGCGCCGATATCCCCAGCTTCGGGAATCAATGTGCTGGGTATAACGATGCCTCGCTCTTCATCTGAACCGGGAATCAGATTGTCGAGCAGCACTCCGAGGAGGGCAGCGACCGCCATTCCGTTCGAGCCGATCGCGTTGATCACGCCGCGCAGGTTCTCCGGCAGTGCTGCGAGCAGAGGCTCAGCAGTTGGTTTGTACGAGGCGAGCACCTGGCCCGGGGTCACGATGTTTGCTGCTTCACCGATCGCGCTGAAATACGCCGGAACACTTAAGCCCATAAACAAGCTGAACCCCGCGATAAAAAGGTTTCGATCTGAGGAAAGGTCCGCCTTTGCGAGTTGCTGCACACCAACTGCTGCGATTAACCCAAAGAGCGCGCAGTACAGCCCGCCAACCACCGGCCCGGGAATCGCCGCTGCAAAGGCGCCGAACTTTCCAAAAACACCAAGGAGTATCAAAATAACACTTGCAATCTGCACCACATAGCGCGAGCCAACCTTGCTGAGTCCGATGAGGCCCACGTTCTCCGAATATGACGTGGAGCTGAACCCGCCGAGCACGCCGGTGATCGCGCATCCGACGCCCTCAAACCCAATGCCGCGAGAAATCTGTTTCGGCGTGGGATCGCCCCCGCCCGCCATGTAAGAGCACGCGTGATAATCGCCGAACGATTCAATCATGGAGGCGAGATATCCAGCCAGCACCGCGATGATGAACGCGGGATCAAACAGAGGCGTCCCCCAAGGGAAGAAGATCTCACTCGGATTGAGTCGCACCCACTGGCTCGATGCGATGGGCTGAAGATTTACAAAAGCTGGATGCCCTTCGGTAAAGACGCCAATCGCGGGAATTGAGAGAATCCAACAGAGCGTCACCACCACGACGATCGCAGTGATGATTGGAAATATCTGAAAGAACCGAGATCTGCGCGAGAGCGCCAGCGAAAACAAAATGACGAGAAAAATAGTCAGCCCGGCGATGGGCCAGTGCGTGCCTGCTTTGGGAGCGCCATGCTGAAACAAAGCCAGGCCGATCAACATGATGACGGGACCGATCACTACGGGGCTCAGCGCGCGTCTTAGCCAGCCGATCAATCCCGTGAACCCGATCAACATTTCGATCGCAGCGCCCGCGATGATGGCGCCCGCGATGTATCGCATAATCGTTGGCCCATCGTCGCCAGCATCTGCTCGTGTGCTGATGACGAAGAAAAACGCTGCAAGAAAACTGAACGAAACTCCCTGAATGATGGGAAGCCGCGAGCCAATCGTTGCCTGCAGCGCCGTCGCGACACCGCTACACAGCATGACCGAAGAAATGAGCGTCGCGACTTGACCGTCCGTCATGCCCATCGCCGGTCCGAGTAGGAGCGGGACGGAGACGGTGGCGCCGAACATGGTGAGCGTGTGCTGGAGCGCGAGCAAGATCGCCTTGCCGATCGGCGGCTTGTCATCAAGCCCGTAAATGACGCCTGACTTCACATTCTGCATCGGGGCTGCATTCTCCTGATCGAAAATCGAGCAGTTCTCAAGTCGCCGGCATGACCACGGTCGTCGCAGCGATCTTTTCGTAGGACTCCGGCCGACGATCCCGATAGAACTGCCAGGTGTTGCGCACTTCCTGAATCATGTCGAGGTCCAGGTCGGCGACGAGCACCTCATCCTCGGTTCGCGACGCCTCAGCGATCAGTTGTCCGCGCGGGTCGCAGAAGTAGCTCGATCCATAGAACTCGCCGATATTCCAGGGTGACTCCGTCCCAACGCGATTGATAGCGCCGATGAAGTATTGGTTCGCAACCGCGTGCGCCGGCTGCTCGAGCTTCCACAGATACTCGCTCAACCCCGCGACAGTCGCGGATGGATTGAAAACGATCTCCGCGCCGTTAAGCCCCAGCTCGCGCGCGCCTTCCGGGAAATGCCGGTCATAGCAGATATAGACGCCGATCTTCCCGAACGTCGTTTGGAATACCGGATACCCAAGATTGCCGGGCTTGAAGTAGAACTTCTCCCAGAAGCCGGGATGGCAGTGGGGGATGTGGTGTTTGCGGTACGTGCCCAGATACTGCCCACGCTCGTCGATGACAGCGGCAGAGTTGTAAAGAACGCCGGACATCTCCATTTCATAGATCGGCACAACCATGACCATCTCATGTTTGCGCGCCAGATCCTGCATTAGGCGGACTGTTGGTCCATCGGGTATCGACTCGGCGGTTTCATACCAGCGCGTGTCCTGTTCGGCGCAGAAGTAAGGGCCATAGAAAATTTCCTGCAAACAGCACACGTTGGCGCCCTTGTCCGCAGCCTGACCGATCAGCCCGACGTGTTTTTCGATCATCGCCCGCTTGATCTTCTCAACAGGTGAATCCGCCGGCTCGGGATTCGAAGCCTGGATGAGCGCGGCCCGTGTGATTCTCGGCATGTATCACCTCATCAATATTCAATTGAGCCCACGCGGGCTCGTAGAGCTTCCACTTGTCTTCTGAACTTCACATCCAGCGAGTGACGGTGATCTTGTATTCTGTATAGAACCGGACCGAATCCTCGCCATTTGCATGGAGCGAGCCGAAGAACGAATCCTTCCACCCTGCAAACGGGAAGACCGCCATTGGCGCCGGCACACCAACATTGATGCCCACCATGCCCACGTCAGTGTGCATCTTGAATCGCCGGGCGTTGTACCCACTGCTCGTGAAGATCACCGCCATGTTTCCATATTGCGAACGATTCACAGCGGCAATCGCCGCATCCAGTGTCGGCTCGCGCATCACGGAAAGCACAGGTCCGAAGATTTCCTCCGTGCAGATGCGCATTGCGCTGGTCACGTTGTCAAAGATCGTCGGTCCGACAAAGCAGCCCTGCGCCGGCATTTCATGGGCGCGACCGTCCAGCGCAAGGTCGGCGCCGTCTTCAACGCCAGCTTCGATGAACCCCAGCACTCGCTGCTTGCTCGCTTCATCGATGAGCGGCCCCATGTCCACCTGCGGATCATCACCGGCGCGCACCTTGATCTCTTTCGCCTTTTCCACAAGCGCCGGAACCAACCAGTCCGCTGCGTCACCCACCGCGATCAGCACCGAGCCCGCCAGACATCGTTGCCCGGTGTTGCCGAAACAAGAGCCCAGCATACCGTCAATTGCGGCTTCGCGGTTGGCGTCGGGCATGACGATCATGCAGTTTTTGGCGCCGGCCATGCACTGGGCCCGTTTGCCCGCCGCGGTCGCAGTGGAGTAGATGTGCTTCGCGACTTTCGTCGAGCCAACAAAGGAGACGGCGCGCACGTCGTCATGCGTAATCAGATGATCGACAACCTTCGGCCCGCCTTGCACCAGATTGAGAACGCCCGCCGGGAGCCCTGCTTCATGGGCCAACTCGACCTCGCGGATCGTGCTCCCCGGATCTTTTTCCGATGGCTTCAAGACAAAGGTGTTCCCGCATGCAATCGCCATGGGCCACATCCACATCGGCACCATGACAGGGAAGTTGAATGGCGTAATCCCGACACACACGCCCAGGGGCACGCGATCCGCTGATGAATCAATCCCGACGCCGCCCTCATCATCTGTTCTGCAAAACGAACTGGAGACTGCGATCTGAGGCAGAGAGCTCCCCATCATGAGGGCAGGCGCAGCGCATGCAAACTCGATGCAATCGATCCCGCGTCGCACATCGCCGCGCGCCTCCGGCGATGTTTTGCCGTGCTCGCGCACAATCATCTGCGCGAGTTCTTCGAAGTTTTTTTCCAAGATTTCTTTGTAGCGAAAGAAGAACTGGCATCGTTCCCCGACGGGTGTCGCTGCCCAGGCTGGGAATGCTTCTCGCGCCGCTGCTACCGCAGCCTCGGCTGCCCGCGTGTCATCCAGCCGAACCGTGCCGACCGTTTCTCCCGTCGCCGGATTTGTCACGACGGCCGCCTCGCCGCCCGCCTCGCCCACGCGGCGCCCGCCGATGAAGTTTTCCAGGATCAAGTTGCTCATGTGTGGTCCACTCCTCTTGGCTGCCGGACGGGACGGTTCTTTACCTGAAAGGCCGTTCGGGCGAAACGACCCATTGTAGCGATCACGCGCTCGCGAGCGATATTCCGAGCCTCTGGCGCGGTCACGCTGGTCGCGCCAGGGTGGGCGCCCCAATGGTCGGTTCTCGGGCGTGCTTTTCACTGGACCGGGCCGCAAACCCGTCTACTCTGTGGGTGAGATGAGAGAAACACCACGCCTCACCGGAGCGCTGGCATTCGCTGCTGGCATATGGATGGTCTGCCAGCCGGCGGCGGCAGACGTGACGCCCGATCGAGTCCTCCTTCTGTACAACTCCCAGAACGCGGAATCCCAGGCTGTCCGCGATCTCTACATCGCAGCTCACCCCGGCGTGCTGGAGTTCGATCTCAACGACACGGCGCTCGGGACGGGGAACATCTCGCGCGCCGTCTACGAGAGCCAGATTCGGGCTCCGCTGCTCACATTTCTCAATGACGGCGCGGCGCCCATTCCGACCTCCCAGCAGGTGATCGCGATCGCCACCACGCGCGGCCTGCCTGCGCGCATAGCTGGTACTCCTGGCTTAGAATTTTCAATCACTTCCGATTTCGCCAGCTTCGAGTGCGAGCTCTCCCTCGTTCAGCAGGATCTCTCCCTTCCCGGCGAGGCCGGCGAGGCATTCGACTTTCGCTATTCCAGCCTCATCGACAATCCCTACCACGGCTCTGTCGGCGTGCCCATCGACTCCTTCTCCCGCGCGCAGATCGAAACTGTGCGCACAGATGCGAACTTTGATGTCATCCAGAACGCGGGATGGAGCATTGATGATCTCACACCGGGTGATTTCTATCTTGTTTGCCGGCTGGACGCCGCTCCTGATCCTGTCGCGCGCGGCGCCAACACCGCAATCGACAACATCGCCGCCCTGATCTCGCGTTCGCAAAATCTTACGCTTACGCCCTGCAAGACGCAGGTGCTGCTCGATGAATACTCCTGCACCGATCAACTTGATGATGACGGGCTCGGCGCCCTGCTTCCTGCCCGCGATGACTACGATCAGACCGTCGCAGTTCTCACTCCGGCAGGCTTCAGCAGTATCCTCCACGATGAGACATCCGAGTTCTTTGAGCAGTTTGAGCTGCCCGATCAGACCTCGCCGCTCGCAGTCATCGGAACGTATGGCGAGAATCACCGTATAAGCGGAATGTGCGGTGAAAGCCCGCCAGGCGCCGGTGTATACATTTCCACTTACACCCATGTGCATCCCGCTGGGGTTTTTCTCTCCATCGAGTCGTTCAACGGCAACAGCATTATCAACGGCGCCATCCGTGGAAATCAGGGTCAGGCGCTTGATTTTATTGCAGCCGGGGGTTCATTCACAATCGCCACCGTCGCTGAGCCTTTCACGGTCGGCGTCGCGAGTCTTGAATATCTCACTGAGAATCTCTATCTCAATCACATGACCTACGCCGAAGCAGCCTACGCCGCCGTCCCCTTCCTGAGTTGGCAAAGCACTCCCGTGGGCGATCCGTTGGCAAAGGTCGGGGTTGTTGGAGTGACGCCGTCGGATCTGAATGGCGACGGCGTGGTTTCCTCGTTCGATCTCGCCCTGCTTTTGGGCGCGTGGGGCACGGACGACTGCGCCGCAGACCTTAATGGCGATGGGATCGTCGGCGCCGTTGACTTTGCGATATTGCTTGGCTCATGGGGCTGAAGGCTGCGCGCTACGAACGTGGCGTGTGTGCAATCGGGGATTTTTGATTTACTTCCGTCTTCGTGCGAGAACCAGCGCAAGTCCAATCAATGGCAAAGCAGATCCGGGCGCCGGAATAAACTGGATTCGGTCCACGCCGACTTCACCTGTAATCAAATCCGGCCCCATAGCAACAGGGGCAAAGGGTGCTGGATCGTGGCGGATTAGCATCCGATCAGCGCTTGACAGCGCGTCTGTGAATGTCAGTCCAGCGTCGCCGCCGGCGATTTGCGTCCAGAGCGACTTATCGGTGAGATCGACCGTGAACTCGCTCCATTCCGCCGTCGGCGCAAAGCCTTCGTTGAAGAGCCAGAGATTGGTGCGCCTTCCGATCGCAAGGTGCACATCCAGCTCTTGATCCCCCTCGATGTCAGCGAGCCAGAGCTTGATTGTTGTGACACCGGCTGCGATGTAGTCGCCGGCATATTCGATCCCGCGATTCCGCGAGCCCAAGAAGGCGTCTTCTTCTGTCGCGATGCGCAGGAAACCATCGCCGGCGCCACCGACGCCGCCTGTCACCGGGCTTGAAACGAACGCCCCGCCGCCCCAGCCTCGGTTTGTTCCATCTGTGAAGTCCTCTGTGAAGGGCGAGCTCACCGCCAACGCCGGTGCGCACAACAACGACATCGCCGCAACTCCGGCTCCAGCAATACATGATGACATCGAATAGTTCCTATTTCCCAAGTGACTTCCAATTTCCCTGAAAACGCGGCAGGCAGCGCAAGCCCACGCGACAATGCAACAGCGAGTTTACGTCGATGAATATATCCTCGCAATAAAAAAGCCGGCGTCCGAAGAGCCGGCTTTGAACATATGTCACAATGGTGAAGATATCGACGCGAAGTCAGCCGGTTTCCCCGATTTGCCAGCGCAGAAACGCTGTGATCGTCGCGTCATTCGGGAACAACTCCTTGATCTTCTTATCCGGATCCTTCACGAAGGGCTGCTCCAGGAGCGCCACTTCCTCGAAGAACTTTCGCATTTTTCCGTTGACCATCATCTCAGCGATCTCAGCGTTCTTGCCCGATTCAAGCGCCTGCTCCATCGCAAACCGGCGCTCTTTCTCGATCACATCCGCTGGAACATCATCAGCTGAGACTCCAAGGGGCCGCGGATGCGCCGCAGTGATGTGCATGCACACATTTCGCAGCAAATCCTGACTGACAGATCCCTCAGCCTGAATCAGCACACCGGTTTTTCCATCGTGATGGATATAGGTGCCGAACATCGTCGACCCTTCGCCGGTCAGTTTGTGGGCCCGCGCGATGGAGGCATTTTCCCCCGTCTTGATCCGAACCTCATCGACAATCGCGTTCATCGCGTCCGTCGGCGTCACATCGCCCGCGTTGGCGTCGAGCGCGAGTTCAGCGACCTTGTTGGCAGCGTTGGCGAACTGTTCGTTTTTCGCGGTGAAATCTGTTTCAGTGCGCACTTCAACGATCGTCGCCTCGCGCCCATCCTTATGCACCGCGATCACGATTCGACCTTCGCCGGCGGCGCGGTCGGTGCGCTTATCCATTTTCCCTTTGAGTTTCTTGCGCAGGTAGTCTTCGGCTGCGGTGACGTCACCTGACGTTTCCGCGAGCGCCTGCTTGCAATCCATCATTCCGAGGCCCGTTGAGGCGCGAAGCGCCATCACGTCCTTGGCGCTAATTTCCGCCATGGCTGATCAATCTCCGATGTCTCGGCGGCCGCGCTCTCGCGCCAGCCGCAACCAAAGTTATTCGCCTGCGGTCTCCGTTGTCGCCGTTGCGACCGGAGTGCCCGTCTCACTCTCGCCTGGCTCCACCTCCGCCGCGATCGGCGTGGCGTCGTCAGCCCGATACTGCGCCCGTGTGCTGCGTCGAGGCGTCGAAGCCTGGAGAGCTGCCTCAGCAGCGTCGCCTTCGCCATCCTTCGACGGCCGCATCTGCTTGCCATCCACGATCGCTGCACACAACTCACGAACAATCACATCGATCGCCCGCATTGAATCATCATTGCCTGGAATCGGAATATCCGCGAGCGCCGGGTCGCCGTCCGTATCGATCAGACAGATCGTCGGGATGCCGAGCTTGTGCGCCTCGCGAAGAGCGTTCAGCTCACGCCGGACGTCGATCACCACGATCACGCCAGGCATTTTATTCATATTCCGGATGCCTTCGAGGTTGCGCTTGATTTTGCGCATCTCTCTGCGAAGGCGGCTCTCCATCTTCTTGGAGTAGCTCTGGAAGTTATCCGCTTCCTCGATCGCTTCGAGCTCTTCGAGTCTTTTCAGACGAGAGCGAATTGTTCGGAAGTTTGTCAGCGTGCCGCCCAGCCAACGCTCGATGACGTAGTGCATCTTGACATCGGTGACGCGCTGCTCCAGCACAGTCTTCGCCTGTCGCTTGGTGCCGACGAAGCAGACATCTTTTCCTTCAGCCACCGTTTTAGAGATGAACTTCTTCGCGAGAAGCAATCCCTTTACGGTTTCCTTGATGTCGATGATGTGAATGGAGTTGCGTTTGCCGTAGATGAACCGCTCCATCTTCGGATTCCAGCTTGAAGCGTGCTGCCCGAAGTGAATGCCGGTTTCAATCAGGTCTTCAACAAGTGAGTTTGCCATCGGAGGATCGCCGTGCTTGCAGCAAAGCCGCGGACCGATGAATCGGGAGGGGATCATGGTCAGGCGAAAAGCCGAGAAAGCTTCCCACCCCACCAAGCCTCATCGAAACCGCAGGGGCTTGCTTGGGGGTGAACCTCAGGAGCGCCTCGTCCTCGGGGCGCCCTTCAGCTCGTCTTCTTGCAAAAATCCAACATGCGCCAGCGACACGAACCCACCGCCGCTTCCGCCTGGCGCTTTCAGCCATCCGATCTTGGCCGAAGTCCAAGTGTATCACACCCCCACGCTCAGGCAAGCCGGACTGTCCATCCCGCCGCCCTGGCCCTCCAAATAGTCCGTCGGACCCTGTCTCCGAGGAGGGGTCAGAAGGAGGACTGATCAGACGGATCAGCCAGTCACGCCTCACATCTCGATTGGCTGAGGGCCATCCCGGGCACGCATCGCCCCCGGCGCCAAGCCCGCCCGCATTGCCGCCGAACCCCGCACCGCTTAGACTCGCGGACGAATAAGGCGGGGCGTAGCGCAGTTTGGTTAGCGCACTTGACTGGGGGTCAAGAGGTCGCTGGTTCGAATCCAGTCGCCCCGATTCAATGGGCCCGAAAGCCCATGAGGAACGACACCGAGATTGGCTGTGCTCCGCAGATGATTCGTTTCACTGCAACACTCTTCCGGCCGAAAGCAACCGACGGCGCGAAAGCCGTCACTTGGACCTTTCTGGCTCTGCCGAAGAAAGCCAGTGCGAAGCTCCCCTCGCGGGGCTTGGTGTCGGTTGAAGGCGCATTCAACGGCCAGGCCTTTCAAGCCACCCTGCAGCCGGACGGCCAGGGAGGTCACTGGCTTAAGGTTGACCGAAAGCTGCGTGAAGGCGCGGGCACGGCGGCAGGCGATATCGTGACGGTGGATATCGCGCCCGTGACCGTGGAGCCGGAACCCACGGTACCGACAGATCTACGCAAAGCCCTCGCCGCCACTCCGAAGGCCAAGGCAGTGTGGTCGGACATCACGCCCCTCGCACGCCGAGATTGGATCCAATGGATCACCTCCGGCAAGCGGGTCGAGACGCGGACGCTGCGGATCGACAAGGCTTGCGACATGCTTGCCAAAGGGAAGCGACGCCCATGCTGCTTCGATCGGTCCGGGATGTATGACAAGAGCCTCAGTTGCCCCGTGGCCGATGAGGGGTAGAACCACACCGTGTGATGAAGAGGGAAACCATGCGGCAAAGCGGGCATACGGCGGAAGCGATGACACACTGCATCGGCGCTTGATGATTTTTTCCACTTCCTCCGAATCATCCGTTTGAGAACGGCCGACTAGCCCACAACCGGCGCACTACCGGTTCCCAACGCCCAACGTCTTCCAAAAAAGTTCAACTTGTGTCCTGTCGCCCCGATTCGACAAATCAAGGCGCAGAGGTAGTTAAAAAAAGCTTCCTGACTGCCCCGCTCTCCAACTCTTATCAAGAGCGAGCGCCACGTTCGCAAGACCTGCCCCCGCTGGATCAAAGTAGGGGCGCACCGGCGCATCCTGCGCCCGGCACGCCCGACGATGAGTTGTATTCATAGTTTGATGCTGGCGCGCCAATCAGCTTGTGTAGTAGCGCTCGCTCACGACTTTGCCATTCTTCCAGACGCGGCGGAGGATCTCGTTCCAGAGGATCGGGCCGTCCGGGCCTTCCATGTCAAAGGTCCATTCGTTCAGTGACACATTTCCACCCACAGCCGCGCTGTGCAGTGTGGCGCCGTTGAAGCTCTTTAGAGTTGCGAAGAACGCCGACAAGTGCTTGTGCTGGGCATTGCGACCGACACGCGGCTCGGCATTGCCCTCCTGGAAGATGCAATCTTCGTCATAAAATTCCACCAAGGCTTCAAGAATCTTGCCCACTTTGGTCATTTCGTTCAGTTCAGTGTTGAGTGCGCTGATGTCAGTCTGGGTCTGCATGTGTTGGTTCCTTTCTATTTTGATCCAACGTTTTTCTTTGTTCGTCGCGTCTCGCATCAACGAGACGATGCTGCCCATATGACGCGCACAAGAGGCCACGTCTTACGTCGTGGGATATAAAAAATTAAGAAATCTTGACCGGGTGATGCATTATGGTCATCCGCTCCCTCAGCGCGGACGCAACTCCGCAGCCTGACATGCGCGAACTATCATAGCTATTCGTTATTGGGTGGGCATCCCGGCTATTCTGGCGCAAGCGCGCGAACAAGCGCCTGGTATTCTTCCAGGCATTCCGGACATACCTTGAGATGTTGTGCGACTGCATCAAGCTCAGGCGGCAGCGTCTTACTGGCCTCGGCGATCTCCAAATAGGCCGACACACAGCTAAGAACTGCTTCGCAGTCAATTTCTTCCGCCGCTGTCTCGGCGAGCTGCTCAGCGAGGATCACAAGTTGTTCGCGAGTCGGTTCCATCACCTGTTAGACGCCTCATGCAGGATTGACCTTACGTCCGGTTCTGAGAAACCATTTTCTTGCAGCGACGCTCTGAGCCGGAGTCGGGCATCGTGGTGGAGCTTGTACAGGGCGTTGGGGTTGGTGTTGAGTTGTTCCGCCAAGACGTCAGTCGGCATGCCGGCAAGCTCCCCGAGCACCGCAGCACGCTGGCGAGGAGTCAGATCACGGGCGATCGCCTCGCGCAGAGCGCCCAGTAGGTCAGTCCGGCATGTCGAAGCCATCTGCCCCGTTGGGGAGGTGTGCTTGGAGGGCAGCTGGGCAGAACTGGAGAGACCCAGATCCTCGAGTGATCGCACTCCCCAGCGCCGCCGCCGAAGCGCTGTGTACACCACACGGATGGCGATCGCCATCGCCCATGTCGTGAAACGGCTGTCGCCGCGAAATCCGTCGAGCTTTGTCGTGATGCGAAGCATCGCTTCCTGCGTAAGGTCTTCCAGTGTGGCGTCATCAAGGTCCGCCTGCTTCGCGAAGGCTCGTCCGAGGCCACGCCTGATGTAGAGTCTCAACTCCTCTTGCGCCTCTAAATTGTCTGGACGGTTGTGTCGCAGATGAGCGACCCAATCCTCATTGGTTCGACGACCGTCGCCAGCCATTGCATGGGCGCTTGCGCAGCTCATCCACCAATCCTACTCAGTGTTTGATCTGGACGAAACTAAGTGGTTCCCTACGAGCTTGCATGTGAAGAGCCTTGCGGCAGGGGAATCTCCGTTTGATCCGTATCGCAACAATCAATCGCGTGCTGAAACGCTTATGCCGGGCTTGGCATGACCCCGGTTTCCGGCCCGCGGTCGTCGCGCGGCGCCGACTTGGCCGGTGGAGCTGCGGGCGCCTTTTTGCTTTTGGCTGCTTCTGCAGCGAGAAGATCGCTCACAGTCGGCTTGTCGAGTTCTTCGCCGCGCATGAGTTTTTGCACTTCGTCGGCGCTCAGCGTTTCGTGTTTCAGAAGCGCCTGGGCGACGGCTTCGATTTTTTCCCAGTTGTCGCGGAGGACCGATTCAGCCTCAGTGTACGCTTCATCTGCAAAGCGTTTGATTTCTTCGTCAATGATGTGCGCAGTTTCGTCAGAGTATTCACGCTCGGGGACGTAGCCATCATTGTCGTCACGGCCGGCGTAGCGCACGAAGCCGAGTTTGTCGCTCATACCCCATTCCAGCACCATCGTGCGGCCGATCTGCGTCACCTGGGCGATGTCGGCTGAAGCCCCGGAGGAAACCTCCCCGGTCTTGATTTGTTCAGCAATGCGTCCGCCGCACGCGACGCGCATCATGGACTTGAGCCACTTCAAACCGAACCCATAGCGATCCTTTTCCGGGAGGGACATCGAAGCCCCGCCATACTCGCCGCGCGGAATAATGGTGACCTTGTGCAGCGGGTCCGTGTTCGGAAGAAGAACCTGCAGGACAGCGTGCCCAGCTTCGTGGTACGCGGTCGCGACGCGCTCCTCCTCTTCGACAACGCGGCTCTTGCGCTGGCGCCCGAACTTGATCTTATCGCGTGCTTCCTCAAGATCTTCGTGCTCGACGAAGTCTTTATCTGCCATGGTCGCGATGATGGCCGATTCATTAATGATCGCAGCGAGGTCGGCGCCGGAAAACATGGGTGTGCCGCGCGCGACCTTTTCGAGATCAACATCAGGGCCGAGCTTCACCTTCTTCGCATGCACGCGCAGAATTTCCATGCGCCCCTTGACGTCCGGGAGCGGGACAGTCACCTGGCGATCGAAACGACCCGGGCGAATGAGCGCAGGATCAAGCACATCCGGGCGATTGGTCGCAGCAATGACGATGATCTGATCGGAAGTCTCAAAGCCGTCCATCTCGACGAGAATTGCATTGAGCGTTTGCTCGCGCTCGTCATGACCGCCTGTCGTAAAGCCGCCCGAGCGACGGCGCCCGACAGCGTCAATTTCATCGAGAAAGATAATGCAGGGAGAGTTTTCCTTGGCCTGCTTGAAGAGATCACGAACGCGGCTGGCGCCAACGCCCACAAACATCTCAACGAAGTCAGACCCCGAGATAGAAAAGAAGGGAACGTCCGCCTCGCCAGCGATCGCTTTGGCGAGCAGAGTCTTGCCGCATCCGGGAGGGCCGCCGAGCAAAACGCCGCGAGGGATTCGTCCGCCGAGCTTGGTGAACTTCTTGGGATTCTTCAGGAATGCGATAATTTCCTGAAGCTCCTCCTTGGCTTCATCGACGCCGGCGACGTCGGAAAACGTGATGCCGGTGGTCGACTTCGCCATCAAGCGGTGTCGCGAGCGGCCGAAGTTTCCGAGCATGCCTCCGCCCGCGGACATACCACGCAAACCGCGCAGGATGAATATCCAAACGACAATGACGACGATGATCAAAAGTGTGTAGGGATGGAGGATGTAGCGCCACAGCGGGGGAGACGCTTCGTCGTGTAGGGCGCCATCGGTGAGTTTGTCGAGCTTGGAGATGTAGAACTCGTTGTGGGCGGGCGTGATCTTAAGCCGGACGATCGTTTCAGGGCCGTCAACGCCGGCGATGCGCGTCGCGATGATCGCGTCCTGCTTGAGGACGATGGAATCGGGCTTGAGATCGCCGTTGTTGTACAGCGCTTCAAACTCAGCCCAGTTGTCGAGCTTGACGCCGTTGGCGCCGACCTGGCTGAAGACGAGTGCGAGGGCGCCAATGAGGATGAAGACGATGAGCCAGCCAAACATCCCGCGATTGGGAGTGCGCGCAGGTGCGGAGGCGCCATCACCGGTCTTGGGGGAGCGTTCAGGAGATTGCGGGTCTTGGGGCTGGTCGGACATGAAGAATCCTGGGAATCAATATAGAAAGGGACTTGGTGGTCAGTTGCTCAAGATCGGCTCGTTGGCGGTGTGAAGTAAGAGGGCGAGCGAAGGCAGGAAGCAAGTAGAGGATAGGCGGGTGGATGGCAGGCTGTGGGCCAGCCGTGCTGAGAGCCGGGAACTCACCATTCCGAGCGAAGCTCCGCGACGATCGCCCGCGCGAGATCCTCGATGGTGCCCTGCTCAGCAACCTCAATCCGCTCGCCGACGCCGAGCGCGGGAATAAAAGCGCCGGCGCCTGTAAAGCGTCTGCGGGCGACGAGCGTCTGCCCGGTGCGGTTGTCCGTCCAGGTGAAATCGACGGTGAGTTGCATGGCGAGTTCCTGAACCAGGCCCGAGTCGTCGTTGGTGGAGAGATCGCGCAAACGGGTGTCGCGCACAACCCCCGAGAGGGCGGTGTGGGCCCGGTCAGCCGGGGCGACGATCCATGGCGTCGAGCGATTGATCTCCTTTGCGATTGCTTCAGTCAGCCGGACTCCGACGGCGCGATGGAACGTTTCATTATCGAAAACAGGAACGGAGACGGTGCGGATGCTCTCGTTGTAGGGAGAAGCGAAGGAGTAGCCCTGATTTGGGCTCGACGCGCAGCCTGTTGGCATCGCCGCAGTAAAGGAAAGGGCAGCAAACAGAGTGACGGCGGCGGGGCGGATCATTGCTCAACAGCCTCACTAGTTGAATCAGCATCGGTGTCTGCTTCTGAAACAGGTTGAGCCGCAGCCGTTTCTGGGGTCGCTGGGAGATCGGCGCTGTCAGCCGCAAGCCAGCCATTCTGGGTGAGAATGTCGATCGCGCGCGCAGCCGCTTGCGTGGTGGGATGCTGCCGAACAAGGCGGCGAAGCGTCAGCCGCGCACTGGGCCCGTCGCCACGGTCGAGATACCAAAGGGCAGCTTCGAGTTTTTCGGCGCCGAGAGCTTCCTTGATTTGTTCACTCCACTCCTGCATTTCAAGTCGTTGTGCGTCCGCAGGATAGGCTCGCTCGAATCCGGAGATTTGCTCGCGGGCGTTCAGAAGTGATGAAGCGTCATACTCCGGGCCGTGATAAAGGCCGATATTTGCGAAGATGCGACCCGCGAAGGCTTTGGATTGATTCGAGCCCCCTGGGAAGTTGAGAAGGTAGAGGTCGTAGCCGATGCGCGCCATCGGCATGTCGCGGTGATCGAAGTAGTAGTCAGCAAGCTCGATCGCGGCTTGTTCGGCCAAGGCGCTTCCAGGCATGCGTTCCTGCGCACGGATCAAAAGCTCGATGCCCTCGTCACGAGCGCTGAAAAGGCGCAGGCCGAATAATTTTTTGCGCATCCCGCCAAGATAAAGACGGGCGATATCCATCTCGCGCTCAACCGAAAGAGGAAACTCCTCGCTCTGAGCAAACTGGCGTGCGATCGCCTCATAGTCATACAGAGCTTTGAACTCTTCGCCGAGGGCAACACGGGCGTCGCCGCGAGCAAGCAGGGCAGCAGATACCCAGGGATTATTGGTGGAGGCGTTGCGCTCGAGCCACGGTGTCAGGATGGCGGCGGCTTGGCCCGGACGGTCGTCAGCCAGATACGCGCGGGCCTTGGCGATCAGCGCTTCGTCGGAGCCGGGCTCGGGGGCCTGCGTCTGGACCCAGCCCGCTTCCGGGTCCAGTTCGTATTCGGTGGACTGGGCGTCAGCAGGCGCCAGTGCGAAGAGTGCCATCAGCGAAAGTGTTGTGGGCCAGGCGTCCATGCGTGCCAACAGGATACCGTTGTGACGGCGTGGAGGGCGAGAAGGCCGCCACCCCGGGGCGTTCGCTCGGGTGATTCCTATGATGTCCAGCGCGATGGCGACGAACCCAGCTCAATCCGATTTGGAGTTTCACGCGAGGCACGGGGACCAGGTGGTCCGATTGGATCTGGCCGGAAAGACACGGGTTTCGATCGGGCGCCGATCGGATAACGATCTGGAGCTGCCCGGTGATGAACGCGTGTCCCGGCTGCACGCAAAGGCCCGGCTCTCCGCTGGAAGGTGGCTTCTCTCGGACCCGGGAAGTAAGCACGGGACATGGCTCAACGGAATTCGGTTGTCGCCAGAGCGTGAGGCCCCGCTGCGCCCCGGCGATGTCATCGTCATCTCGCCGTGGACGGTGCAGGTGACGGATCCGAATAGTCACGAGACGGCTTCGGTGCTGCTTTCGAAACTGACTGAGGATTCAACGGACGGGACCGTGGTCTCGCGCGTGGCGCCGGAGAAGGAGCAATCGCTGGCGCAGCGCAGGCTCCAGTTGCTGCTCGATTGCGCCTTAGCGATTCATGCAGCCTCAGACGAGGCCGAGCTGGCCGAGCGATTGGTTGAGGCAGCGGGGAAGGGATCGGGGTTTGCAAACGCCGCGGTGATTCGTCAGGTCGGTGAAGCGGGGGATGTGGAAGTCCTCGCTCATCGAGGCGATATGGTGGACGAGCGTGGGAACTTGCAGGCGAGCGGAACGCTGATTGAGCGCGCGTCGGCGGGCGAGCCTGTGCGCCTGACCCGACAGACCATGCCGACCGAGCAGGCGGTCAGCGTCATGCAACTTTCGATTGATGAAGCGTTGTGCGTGCCGATGATGTTTGGACAGAGTGTCGGGGCGTTCCTTTATCTCGACAATCGCGGCGGGAGCGCGAGGAACGCGGTCGCTCCGGATGCTGCCTCATTTGCAACGGGCGTCGCGCGCATCGGCGCGATGGCGATGGAGAGCTTGCGCCGGCTGGATATGGCCGTGCGCTATGCAGAGCTGGATGCCGAGTTGAGCGCGGGCGCTGAGGCCCAGCGATGGATCATGCCGCGCGGCGCCGTGGCGCTTGGCGCGATGAAGTGCGTGGGATGCAGCCGGCCGGGACGGCAGTTGGGCGGCGATTTCTTCGACATACTGCAGCTTGATAATCGACGCCTGGCAGTGGCGCTGGGAGATGTTTCCGGCAAGGGGGCGCCTGCGAGCGTGCTGATGACTGCGGCCCAGGGCTATCTGCATGCTGCGTTGAGATCACATGGAGATGCGGGGCGGGCTGTGACAGACCTGAACCGGTTTATTGGGCCTCGCAAACCTGAGAATAAGTTTCTGACACTCTGGCTCGGTGTGTTTGATATCGAAGCGGGTGAACTGCGGTATGTGGACGCTGGTCATGGGCACGCCGTTTTGCGCGAGTCCGTTGGAAGCATCGAGCAATTGCGCGAAGGCGACGGTATTCTTGTGGGCGTCGATGCGAAGTTTGAATATCAGGCCGTCAAGAAGCAGCTCACGCCGGGCGCCCTGGCGGTGATTGTCAGCGATGGTCTGGTCGAGCAGCCCGGAGCGCCGGGCGGGACCGATGTCTTGAATCAGTTCGGGATGGAGGGTCTTGAAGGTCAGCTTCTCGAACCCGCCGCCGACCTGAACCAGTTTATCGAGGACATTTTCAACGCCGTGGAGGGGCACGCGGGAACGCCAGCGCTCGCCGACGACGCGACCGCAGTTGTTGTGCGGTGCTGAGGTTGCGAACAAGGAGACGTGCGCAAAAAAGCGCCGCCGAACTGGGTGTTCCGGCGGCGCCTTGCGGTGACGAAGGGAATAGTTTCCGAGCTTCATCACGCTGCGATGTTTCGCGACGCTCAAGGAGACGTCACGTTGCGGCCGTTATTGGCAAGCCCCCCAGGAGCCGAGGACATTCGCCAGATCACCTGAACCGACACTGCCGGAGTTATCAAGGTCGAACTGGCTCAGCGTTGTCCCCCACGTTCCAAGCAGGAGCGCCATGTCAGCGCTTCCGACGAAGTTGTCGCCGTTGAAGTCCGCGTGCTTGCGCGCAAGCTGTGGAGCATCGTCAAGGCCGTCACTCAGGCAGTCATTGTCCTGGTCGATGCCGATGCGTCGCCCGGACCCCGGCGGCACAGCTGACCACGTCAGACGATTGCCCGCCGCCACAAGGTCCACGAGGTCCTGGTGGGAAACGATCGTGCCAAGGTCTGAGCGGTAGAGCGTCGCCGGGTCGTTCGCAATGAGCCACCAGCCGCGCTGCGAATCGCCCACCAAACCCTTGACGACAACATCATTCCGACTCGGAACGAGCGCAGATTGCTGCAGCATCAAGTTGATGGTGGCCCAATCAGTTTCAGGTGCAGGAACGGGCTGCCCGAAGATCTGCTGCTGCGTGCCAGCCTGCTGGCCCGGCGCCGGCTGCATCTGCAATGTGTCCGTCGCAAGCACCTGCGCCCCAACGATCGGCATGACGTTGTTATTGATCGAAAGAATGTAGGCGGCCCCTTCATCCTGCTGCAGCGGACCGAAACCGAAAAAGAAGCTGAGGAACTCGTGCATGGAAGAAGGCTTGTCCTCTGCTTCATCACGGCCGTCGTGCACCATGCCAAACCCCGTGTACTTATCCAGGTGGAATTTTGCGCGCAGATCGCGGAAGTGCGGAACCATCTGAAGCTGCGCGAAGAGGCCGTTCAGATTGAAGGCCGAATCCCCGGTGATGGTGTTGCATTCATCCTCGACAGTGAGAGCGCCATCATGGGAAAGCTCATGGCACCGATCGCAGCTATTGATGACCAGCGCTCGACCATTTATCGCATTGACGTCCTTCTGCGTGTTGTCGCGATTGCGGTGAGGGTTCGGCGGATAGGCGATCGTCATAATAAAGTCGGCGTAGCGGTCCATGTCCGCCGGATCGAGTTGATCGCCGCCAAGCAGATCCTCGAAAGCGCCGTTGAAATCCTGGAACTGTGGCTTGTCGCCGCGCCAATGGAATGGATCATGGCGATCAAGACCCTGCAAAGACTGTGTCACCATCGGCCCCTTCACAGGATGGTTGATCCCATTGCCGTCCAGGCACGGGTTGCCGAAGAGATCAATGACGATGTGCGGCTTGTCATTAACAGTTGTCTTTGTGTGGTTCCCAAGATCCCACGCCAGGCCGTCAAGCGTGGAGTCAATATGGCACGTTGCGCAGCTCGCGCGGTTGAGATTGGAAAACTCAGTGCTGTAGAGAAAGTTTCGGCCTTCAGTTATGACCGCCGGCTCGGGATTGAAAAGGGAGAATGTCTCCACCTCCGTCAGGCTGTTGCGATCGAATGCATTGACAACTGAAACAGTCATCGCGGTCCGGTCAACGGTGTAGACGCGCGAGGTAATCGGGTCGTAGGCCAGCCCGCGCGGGCCCTTGCCAACATCAACCCGATCAAGAACCGCGCCGGTGACGCCGTCGAGCGAAGCGAGTTTGTTCGAGCCGTGACCCAGCGCGAAGGCGTGGTTGCCAGAAGGTGTGAAAATGATGGCCGACGGATTCGAGATCGCGTCAGCGTGGGCGTCAGGGTTGAAGACAGATGGATCGTCAAAGTTCAGGATGCCTTCGTTGAGATCGCGATTGTCGAGTGTTGGAGTTACGGAGTTGATATTGCGGATGATCGTGAGTTCATGATCAATGAAAACGCCCTGATGGTTTGGCTCAAGTCGCGTCACATTGTTGGCGTCAATGGAAAGAACGAAGAGATCACCAGTGACCGGGTTCCGCGCCATCGCGGGAAGAGTCGTGCCGACATTGGAGACAATCTTCTGAGAAACCATCGCAGCAGGGGAGGAGACATCCACAACCTCGATATCATGATCGAGTGTGTCCTTCACGTCATTGATCGTGTCGGTGAACGTATCAAAGGCGTTGACATGTGTTGGGTTTTCAAGTTCCCACTGAGCCAGCGCGACGGGGTCAGGATTGCCCGCGCCGTCCGAGATGACATTGATAATGTCACCCCAGGGATTGTTGGTGGTCACACCTGCATCTGGCACGATGCGCATGACGAAAGGAGCCGGTGTTTCGGGGACAGCCGATGGGTCGGGCCATTCGCCGAGTCCGCCGGCGCCGCCCGCGGTAAAGATCGGCGCCGTCAGACTTAAGAACTGCCCGATCACCAGATCAGGAAACGAAGTGTTGGTCGTGCCGGCGCCGGGATCGTCAGGGTCGATCAGCAACTCAAAAATGACAGGCTGGCCCGCGACGTAGGTGTTGTTTCCAGAAAGAAGTGAGGCGACCGCGATGGTGTCGGTCGTCGGGTCATACGTTGCAGCCCGGCCGCCGTGCATATCGAGGATGTGTGTGCCGACAATATTGTGTGTGGTGGTGTTGACCGCAACGAGGCCGGACTTCTCATCGATCGCATCGCCCTCACCCGCAAGCGGTGGCCCTTCGCAGACAACGAACGCGTGACTGCCGGCGGCATTGAAGAGAATCACCCCCGGCTCGTCGCCCACGTCGATAATGTCAGCGGTCTCCCCGGAGTTCAGATCGATGACAGTGATGTTGTCGGACAGGCGATTGGAAACCCAGAGTTCGTTGTCGCTGCGCAGCGCAAGCGCGACCGGGTCGAGCCCCACAGGAAACTCGCGTGTGATTCCGAGTCGGACCCCGGTCGTGTCGATTTCCACAACGCGGTTGTTCGGTGTATTGGTGACGTAGAGCTTCGAGCCGTCGCTGGAGAGGACGGCGGGAACAATGAGCGGGCTTTCAAAGTTGACGAAAGCGCCGGATTCCAGCGGCGCATCATGCGGATCATCAGGATCGGGAAATGGGTCTGGCCCTGTGGCGCCTCGCTGGAACGGCAGGCCCATTTCAAGAATATCCTCGATGGTGGGATGCCCGGGGTTGACTTGGGTTCGCTGTGCAGATTCGATGCGCACGAGCTGATCGTTTGACTGGACATCAGTCGAAAGTCCGGCAGCAAAAACCAGAGCTGCGGTCGTCGTGACGCCAACGACACTGAGTGTGGCTTGGGTCGCATATTTCATGAAAGCGTTCTCCTATCAGCGCACATGGCCCATGCGCGCGTAATAGATGGAAATGCAAGGACGGCGCCATGGGCGCAACTCATGAAAAAATGCACTTGACATTGCGAGAGGGCATGTTTTGTGAGAGTGACTCATGCGCAGGTGGCGGGAGTATTAGCCGGCCGAGTTCGGAAAGGCACGCCCGGGCCGCGCTGGCAAGTGGTGAAAACTTTCACCAACCCCGTTATCGGTCGACATGTGTTTGGAAATGGGCCTGGTTTTGGGTTGTAGAGCCGGGTTGGGCGTGGGTAGAGTGTGAGTTGATCTTTCTAAGTGGAGTGGAGGAGATTGGGGCAAGGACCAGGCATTCCGAATCGGAAGCTCAAGAACTGGCGCCAGCGCGCTGGTGATCCACAGGTGGACGCCCAGCGAGGATTTACGCTTCTTGAACTGCTGATCACGATCGGCATCATCGCTGTGCTGCTGTCGCTGATGTTGCCCGTGGTCAGCGGGGCGATGCGGTCAGCCCGGAGCTTTAAGTGCAAAATGTCGCTTCGCACTGTGGCCTTTGATTTCTCTCTTTATGGCGACCCGGAGTTGCATGGCGATCGCGGCCGAGACGATCGGCTCGGGGATCGGTTCACGCTGTCAGCTTTCATCGACAGTCAATATGGGGCGGCGGACTTTTGGCGCCACGGCGATGAACCGGAGTTGCCCTCGCAGTGGCCACGATTGATGGATAATGGAACAGACCCAATGCGCTGCGCCGAAGTGAAGGGGGATGTGGTGCTTCGCCCGCGCACGCCTTGCGTAGATGGCGCGCTGCAAACGCCGCAGAACGTGTCATACACATTCAACATGCGCTTGGCCTACACGATAATCCAGATCCGTGAATCAGAGCGTCTTTTCCCAGGGAAGCTCGACATGGACACTCTGGCGCAGTCGAACGTGCCTTTGGCATGGGATGTCGACGGCGCCGAAGCCTCCAGGCGGGAGTCCGTGCCGGTATTGTCAGCGCCCACACTCAAGGATTCAGGGCCCTTTGCCAATGATCGGTATTGGTTCCCATCCATGCGCCACAGCAAGACGCTCAACGTGGCGTTTGTTGATGGACACGTTGATTCGTCGCCGACGCCTGCAGAGGAGTCGGGCTGGCGATGGGACTACCAGGCGATGCGGTAGTCTCTCCGGATGTCGCTTCAGCAAAAATTCGCAGTGCTCTTTTGCCTGCTGGGTCTGACAATCGTCGTGAGTCTCGGGACGGCGATGTGGTCGTTCCGGCTGTTGCAGCGCGAGGTTTCCGAGCCATTAGCAAGCATTCCCGTGCTTCTCGGGGATTTGGAAGCCGTTCGCCGGGGAATGGAGCTCGCAGAGAGTGGCGACGCAGACGCGCTCACCGAGGCCCGTGAAGCGCTGGCGCGGATTGAACAAAGCCCATGGTCGCGATTTTTCGGAGGCGCACAGGCGGTGCGCATATTGGATGACACACTGGATCGCGGGCGTGATCCCGCTGTGGGCGACCACGAGCGCAGCGAAGCGTTCGATACCGGGCGGCGCATTGTGGCCCGCATGCAGCAGAGCGTCTACGGGAGCGCCGAACTGGCGCTGGCGCATTCAGCGGATATCCGCGCACAGCTGCTGTTGGTGTTGGGGTTGGCGCTCTTGAGCGCGCTTCTGCTGTGCGCACTGGGCGCCCTGCTGATTCGACGCTGGGTTCTTAAACCTGTCGGAGAGCTGCGCACAGCGACGGCCCGTATCGCTGCCGGCGATTTTTCACACCGAACCCCGGTCGCGGGAAGCGATGAGCTTGCCCAGCTTTCTGCCGAGGTCAATCAGATGGCGGGGATGGTTTCAGCGATGCAGGAGGAGCGCATTCAGCGTGAAAGGCTGGCGGCGATCGGGGAGGTCGTGCGCAGGCTTGCGCACAACCTGCGGAACCCGCTCTCAGGCATCCGCTCGCTGGCGGAGCTTTCGCGTGATGAACTTGATGAGGCGAGTGAGCTCCGCGAGAACCAGGATCGAATTGTGGGGACGGTGGATCGGTTCGAGCGCTGGCTGACGGAGCTGCTTGAGGCGACGTCGCCTTTGGCGATTGTGCCCGGGGAGCATGAGGTGGGGGGGTGGCTTGAGGGCTTGATCGCTGCGCACACGCCGGCGGCAGAGTCAAGGGATGTGCGCATCACAGTGGACACTGGGGCGGCGCCCACCCGGGCCCGGTTTGACAGAAGGCATCTGGAACAGGCGGTGGTGGCAATATTGACCAATGCCATCGAGGCTTCGCCACGGGGCGGGATTGTGGCTGTGGGCGCGAAAGAGGGTGAAGATGGGCGATTCTGGGAGCTTCAAATCGCAGATGAGGGGACTGGGGTGTCGGAAGAGTTGACCGGCAAGATCTTCGCGGCACACTTCACAACGAAGGCGGAAGGAACCGGCATCGGTCTTGCAGTTGCTCAGCAGGTCGTTCGCGGGCACGGGGGGGCCTTGAGTGTCCGGATTGGCGATGGGCAGGTTTCTGGCGCCGATTCGGAGGTTAAAGGTGGCCGCGGAGCGACATTTGTGATTCGATTACCGGTGGAGGCACGCGGGGACGAGACTCCCGAGTCCGACCCGGACGTGTAAATGAGGATGGAGGCGCCGTGGCGCAAATACTCGTCATTGAGGATGAAGAAAACCTGCGGCTATCGATCGGTCGGCGCCTGGGCAAGGCTGGGCACGAGGTGGCCGAGGCTTCGGACGCTGCCGGAGCGTGGCAGCGGACGCGCGAGGTCGATATTGACCTGGTGCTTACGGATATTAATTTGGGTGGGGGCGAAACGGGGGTTGAACTGCTCAAGAGGCTGCGAGCAGATGGGTTTGAGGGCGTGATCATTGTGATGACGGCGTACGGCACCGTGGAGAACGCGGTGCAGGCGATGCGCGACGGGGCGGATGATTACCTTCAGAAGCCAATAAGTCTTGAAGAGTTGACGTTACAGGCGGAGAGGTGGCTTGAGCAGCGGCGCGCTGCGAAGCGGCTGAGGCTTTACGAACGATTACAGCGCACAGAGGCTGCGACGCAGGGAATTGTGGGCAAAAGCGAGGCATGGACGGCTGCGATGGAAGTGGCGGAGCGGCTGGCACAGTTACCGATTCCCAATGGGGCGCCGACGGATGGTCTGCTGGGCGGCGCGGCGCTTCCTTCAATTTTGTTGCTCGGGGAGACGGGTGTTGGCAAGGGCGTGCTGGCGCGGCACATTCATCAGCGCGCGACGTCGGGAGGGGATGAAAGTTCCGAAACTGAGTCGCCGTTCGTGCATGTGAACTGCTCGGCGCTGCCCGCGACGCTGGTGGAGAGTGAACTCTTTGGACACGAAAAGGGCGCGTTTACGGATGCGAAGGCGGCGCGGGCGGGTCTTTTTGAGATGGCTGAGGGGGGCACGATATTTTTGGATGAAATCGGGGAGATGCCAACGGATCTGCAAGCGAAGCTTCTTCTCGTTGTGGAACAGGGTTCATACCGGCGCGTGGGGGGCTCGAAGGAGCGGCGGGTTCGGGCGAGGCTGATCGTTGCAACGAATCAAGATCTGGAAAAACGATGTCAGGATGGCGGATTCCGGCGAGATCTCTACTACCGGCTGAATGCGTTTACGATCTCAATTCCGCCGCTTCGGGAGCGCGGAGCGGATGTGGACCTGCTGGCGGACGCGATGCTCGAGCGATTCTCGAAACAGTTTGGGCGGGGCGAGACGAGTTTGTCAGCTTTGGCGCGAGCAGCAGTTCATAAGCATGATTGGCCGGGAAATGTACGCGAGTTGGCCAACGCCATTCAGCGCGCGGTGATGCTGACAGATGACGCTGAGATCGGGGCGAATGATCTTGGCTTGAGCGCACGGGCCACGCGGCTGATGGTGGAAACTGCGAGCAATGGCGATGTAAATGGTCTTGTCTTTGACTTCGAACGCGGGATTCATTGCGCAGACGCTGTTGAGAAGGCATTGATTCAGCAGGCGCTGGAGCACGCGAAGGGCAACGTCTCCAAGGCGGCGAAGCTCATCGGTATGAACCGGAGCAGCTTCCGGTACAGATTGGAGCGGAGCGGGTTGATTGATTTTGCACAGGAGATTGCAAATCGATGAGATACGCGCGCGGAAGACAGTCTACAGCGGGCGCGATGCTTTGGTGTGTATTTGCGTCGGCGGCAACAGGCTCTGGCGGAGCAGCAGTGGCGCCGACGGAGGGACCGAACGGGAATGAAGTGACAAACGTCAACGCGCGGGTGGTGGTGAACAACGTCGCGATGTGGACGGACGCCGTCGGCGACGCGATGGTGCGGCGGACGGACGTGGTTCAGGCTGGAGACATGGAAAACTTTGATGCGCAGGTGATCGATCTGCGGCAAGTGACGGTGGCTGGGTGGCTGCCCGACGATCCGGTTGGGAACCCATACGTTGGCGCGGTGGTGGCGCCGAATGCGGCGCACTTGTTGCGTCTACAAATAGTGTTTGATGGTCTGGTAAACCCTCCGGGGACGATCGGCCTTGGCGGGCGGCCGTTTGAGCCGTTTCGATATGGGCCTCGGCCGGTGTATGGATTCATCGAAATCGACATTGACGGGAAGATCAACACCGGCGGCACGCTGGAGTCTGCAGCGACGTTGACATATTTGGCGAATGTAGCGCGTTTTGGCGGGCGCCCGAATGCGGCCATCCGCGATCGAGTCGCGCTGAAGTTTGCGAACTATGACAATGACATCAGCACGCCGCCGCAATATGAGCGATCGGGGATCGAATGGGTGTTGACGTTCTGCGGATGCTCGGACATCTCGATTGTGAGCGGGGATATTGAGGGCGACTCGGCATTCAACGCTGGAGAGACGTGGATCATGCAGAGCCGCTTCTTTCAGCGCACGACCGGATTTAAGGATGTCAGCGCATCGAATGGGAGCAATCCGGGTTTGTATGACCCGATGGTGAATCTGCGCTTCGCGCATAATGACGTGACGGACACGACGACGGTGACATTGGTGTATCCGCTCGATCAGGTCGGCGCTGGGATGCTTGCCGGCGCCCCGGCTGAGCCCTTGAACGGCGACATTCTCGATCAGCACAGCATCGAGGAAGGCATGCAGGATGTGATTGATTTCCTGGGAGTCTTGCCCGCGCCGGGGCAGACGTTTCTGATCGCGGATGGCTGGGCGGGAGCGACGATCGGCAATTTTCTTGATCCAACATGCTGGAATCTGACAGCGATTGTGGGCACAACCTATTCAATGGCCGTCACATCGCTGTATGTGTACACCGACGTGGGATTTACGGAAACCAGAGGCGACCTGAACGGTGATGGCGCTGCGAATCAGGTGGACGCGGGCATTTTTGACACTTCGCTTTTATCGCTGGATGGCGGACCTGACGATTTCGACGGGATGACCAACGGCGAAGTGGTCATTGCATCGCATGCCCGAAACTTTTCGATGCTGGATACGGATGGAGATGGGTTTATTAATGTGCTGGATCGAGATTTGATCGATCCACCGCCCCCGCCGGTCTTTGGTGATCTGAATGGTGATGGCGTGGTGGGCGCTGTCGATTTGGCGATCCTGCTTGGCGGGTGGGGAGGCGCGCCGGACGCACAGGGTGATTTGAATGAGGATGGTGTCGTGGGAGCGCTGGACTTGGCGCTGATGCTGGGAGCGTGGGGGAATGGATCAATGATGACGCCGTAATGAGTGGTCGCGTCAGGCTTCGACAGATTCAAGGATGAGATGCAGGATGACGAGGTGGGCTTCCTGGATGTGGGCGGTGTCGTCGGCGTTCACGATGAGAGGGTGATCGCAGAGGGGGGCGCAGGGGCCGCCGGTTTTGCCGAGCAGGCCGACTGTTGTGGCGCCGCGAGCCCGGGCTGCTTCGAGTGCGAGGACGAGGTTGGGGCTCTTCCCGCTGGTGGAGAAGACGACGAGAATGTCTTCGGGCGTCGCGAGGGCTTCGATCTGGCGTTTGAAGACGTGCTCGAAGCCGAAGTCGTTGGCGATGCAGGTGAGGGTGGTGGGATCGGCATTGAGGCAGGTGGCGGCGAGTGGGTGACGGGGTTTGCAATATTTGCCGAGCAGTTCTTCAGCGAGGTGAAGGGCCTGCGCCGCGGAGCCCCCGTTGCCACAGGTGAGGATTTTGCCGCCAAACTGAAGAGCGGATATGCATGCGTGGGTGATGGACTGGATCTGCTCGGCCTGGTCCGCGAGGGCGGCGATGGTGCGGCTGGATTGGGCGATGCGGGCGAGGATGGATTCGGGAGCGCTGGGCATGGCCCTCAGTGTGGCGTTGGATGCGGTTGAACGCCACTGGCGGCGGCTTTAAGGGCGGGGAAGTTCAGCATGCGCCGACGGAGCGGAGGTTGTTCGCTAGACTTGTCGGCCGCGCTGTCGCGCGGGTGAAAGACGAGAAGATGAGGAAGACGGGGGCGTAGCTCAGTTGGCAGAGCATCGGCCTTTTAAGCCGCTGGTCGTGGGTTCGAGTCCCACCGCCCTCATTTGAATAGCAGGAATTGTAAAGGAAAGGACAGGGAGGGATGAGCGCGCAGTCAGGGATGCGGGTCATGCACGCGAGTTGGTCCCGGGGCGCCCTTTGGGTGTGGGGGGAGGATGCGTCGGGGTATGACGCTGCGCCAGCTGCCACGTCGGGGGATGAAGGTGGAGGGCTAGAAACAGGTGATGCAGCGGGGCATCCGTTTGCGATGGGGTGCGATGATCTTGAAAAAATTGTTCGTGAGTTGCGTCTTGGGGAATTGATTGCGGGGGATGGGGAGCTGAGTTTGGCGCTGCCATCGACGCCGGCTGGCCCGACGCCGAGTCCGCATTTGGCGCATGCGCTGGGGCATTCTTGGCACGATGTCGATAGGGCGGGTGATTCGGAGTTGCGCGCGTGGAGCGCGCCGGCGATTGAGTTTGACGCTGAGGCGGCGCCCTTTGTTCTTGACGCCTTGGAAGAGCGGCTGGGCGACAGCCTGTCAGCAGATGATGAGAACGGCGCTGGCGGATCGCAGGCAGCCGTCGGTGTGTCGATTCAGTTCTTTGCGGCGGCGGGTCGGTTTGCGCGATCGTTGATTGCAGGACAGCGAGTCATGCCCATGCTTGTGCAGCGCAGTGAAGGGCCGCTGGAGGGCGCTTGGCATGCGTGGCTGAGCGATGAGCGGACGTCGGAGCGGTTGGGAGTTTTGCTCAGCGCCATGCCGGGCGCTGCCCGCGCGGTGAACGACGATCACGGGCATCAGCCGTGGGCGATTCTGGAGGATTTTCTTCAGCGAGTGACGGATGCGTTGTGCCGACGGGCATTGATTGATGATGAGATGGTTAATGCGATCGAGGGGCGCGATGCGGGCGACGATTCACATGTGGCGTGGCTGACGGGGCTTCTGGGTGGTGGGCGCGAGGCGCTGGCGCCGGCTCCTGATCGGGCGCGGATGCAGCAGCGTGTGCGACAATGGGTCGGCCGACTAGATGAGCGCGGGGCGGATGTGGAGTGGCGCTTGCGACTCTGGCTTGAAGAGCCGCTCATTCTGCCGGATGACAAAAGCGATGGTGTCGGCGCGGCGTGGGAACTGCGGTTTCAGCTTGAATCAGTTGAAGATGAAGAGACGGTAATCGATGCGGCGGAGGTGTGGTCGCTTCCCTCGGATGCAGCGACGGTGGATGGACGGCGGCTTTCTTCGCCGGGTGAGTTGTTGTTGGCGGAGCTTGGGCGGGCGTCTCGCTTGTTTGCGCCGCTCGAACGCGCACTCGATGAATCTGAGCCGACGGCGCTTTCACTGACAACGGCGCAGGCGCATCAGTTCTTGAGCGAGGTTCGGCCGCTCCTCATGGAGCAGGGAGTCGGTGTGCGAATTCCTGCGTGGTGGGGATCGCAGGAGGCGCGGGTAGGCTTGCGACTTGAGATAGAGTCGGAAGAGACGGCGCCGGACGGATCCAGCGGTTCATCCGAGGCATCGGAGGGATCATTCGGGCTCAGCGCGTTGGTGGATTACCGATGGCGAATTGCAGTTGGAGAAATATCGCTGACGTTGGCGGAGTTTGAGGAACTGGCAGCGTCGAAGCATCCGCTCCTGCGATTGAAAGGGCGTTGGGTTGAAGTTCGACAGGAGGACCTGGCGGCGGCTTCTCGGTTTGTGCGCGAGACACCGGGCGGGAAGATGCATCTGAGTGAAGCGCTGCGGATTGCCTACGGAGCAGCTGAAGACAGCGCGGCGGCGCCGATCGTCGGGCTGAGCGCTACGGGGTGGGTCTCAAAGATTCTTGGCGGCGATGGCGAAGAGCACAAGTTTGAGATGATTGGGCAACCGGATGACTTTGTTGGCTCATTGCGGCCTTATCAGGTCAAGGGGCTGTCATGGATGGCGTTCCTGGATCGGCTTGGGCTTGGGTTGTGTCTGGCAGATGACATGGGGCTTGGGAAGACGATTCAGCTTTTGGCGCTGATGCTGCACGAGCGCGAACGGGCGAAGGAAGGGGTGGCGCTGGGTCCGACGCTTCTGGTCGCGCCGACGTCTGTGGTGAGCAACTGGCGTCGTGAGTCGGCTCGTTTTGCGCCTTCACTCAAAGTGGTTGTGCATCACGGGATTGAGCGGCTGGCGGGCGATGCAATGGTGAAGCAGGCCGAAGAGAGCGATCTCGTTGTGACGACCTACGCGATTGTCCATCGTGACCGGGACGATATGTCGCGCGTCAGTTGGCGGCGTGTTGTGCTGGATGAGGCGCAGAACATCAAGAACCCTGCGGCGAAGCAGACGAAGTCACTGCGCGCGCTGACGGCGACTCGGCGCGTGGCGCTGACGGGCACGCCGGTTGAGAATCGGCTCAGCGAGTTGTGGTCGATCATGGACTTCTGCAATCCGGGACACTTGGGCAAGCTTGGTGAGTTCAAGAGGCGATTTGCGGCGCCGATTGAGCGTCGGCATGACAAGCAAAAAGGCAAGCAGCTTCGCGCGTTGGTGCGTCCTTTTGTGTTGCGCCGGCTCAAGAGCGACCCTGCAATTGCTGCGGATCTTCCAGAGAAGATTGAAACGAAGGAGCTGTGCCCGCTGACGCCGGAGCAGGCGTCGATGTATGAAGAGACCGTGCGCAGCATGTTGGAAGACGTGGATCGGGTTGATGGAATGCAGCGTCGTGGTGTGGTGCTGGCGACGCTGATTCGGCTGAAACAGATTTGCAATCATCCGGACAATGTAGCGCGCGATAGTGGGAAGCTGGGAGATGAGCCGGCGATCGCGTCGCGGTCGGGGAAGTGTCAGCGTTTGCTTGAAATGCTTGAAGAGGTGACCGCTGCGGGCGGGCAAGCGCTTGTGTTTACGCAGTTTCGGCGGATGGGGAGGTTGCTTTCGTCGATGATTATGCATGACCTGGACACGGAGGCGCTGTTCCTTCATGGAGGGACGCCCGCGAAGAGTCGAGAGCAACTTGTGGATCGGTTTCAGCGCGGAGACGGCTCTTCGCCGATTTTTATCCTTTCGCTGAAGGCTGGCGGACTCGGCATGAACCTCACCGCGGCGAATCATGTGTTTCACTTTGATCGATGGTGGAACCCGGCGGTTGAGAATCAGGCGACAGACCGGGCTCATCGGATCGGGCAAACGCGGACGGTGCATGTGCATAAGTTCATGGTGCTGGGGACGCTTGAAGAGCGCATTGATCAGATGATCGAACAGAAAATGGAACTTGCGGATTCGATCATTTCGAGCGGTGAGCGTTGGCTTACTGAGCTTTCAACGGATCAACTGCGCGATATGTTGACGTTGCGAACTGATTCAGTTCTGGAAGAGGAGCGCGTATGAATCGGGGGCGTCATAGCAGTTTTACGACAAGATTCCCGCAGCGGGACACGGAAAAACCACGAACGGTGCGCGGGGGCGTGAAGCTGCGCGGGAAGGACGCACCGAAAATTGAGGGTTGGGTTGGGCAGCGATGGCTGCGATTATTTGAGAACGCAGCTGCGGCCGAGGCGTTGCTCGGCGGTCTTGACTACTCAAAGCGCGGGCAGACGCGGTCAATCGTATTTGAGCCGGGCATGATGCTGGCGAAGGTGCAGGGGCGGGCGCCGCGCGCGTATGAAGTTGTCATAAAGATTCCCACGTTTTCACACGAGGTGTGGGAGCAGGGGATGGCGGCGATGACAGAGCAGGCGATTTATGCAGCCAAACTCTTGGCCGGGGAGATGCCGCGAAATATTGAGGATCTATTTGCGCCGTTGGGAGTGCGGCTTTTTCCAGCTGAAGCTGACGATGTGGAAGTATCGTGTTCCTGTAAGGAGGATGGGCCCTGGTGCAAGCATGTGTGCTGCTTGGGATATCTGGCAGGTGAAATACTTGATGCAGAGCCGTTTGAGATTTTCTCATTGCGCGGGATGGCGATTGGGGATGTTTCCGAGCGACTCCGACAGCGTCGCGCGGTGGCGGCGTCGGCGGGTGGGGCGGCGCCTGCATATACCCAGCGTCCCTTGCCGGATGAAGCCCTGAACGCTCCGGCGCTGGAGTTGTGCCTGGACGAGTTTTGGTCGGCTGGGAAGGGGCTTGACGAGCTTGAAACCTTGATCGAGCCCCCGGTGGTGTCACATCCGCTCTTGCGAAGGCTGGGGCCCTCGCCCTTTGAGAATGCGAAGTTTCCCTTGGTGGGGCTGCTGGCGACGTGCTATGACACCATGAGCAAGTGGGTGATCGAGCGGTCAGCCGGGGAAGGGGCGGATTCAGACGAGGGGGATGTAGAGGCTGAGGATTTTGATGGCGAAGGGGCGCCTCGTCTGTGACAGAGGCGGCGGATTGAAGGCGCCGGCGAGTCGGCGTACACTTTGGGCCTTGCTCTCCCAATGGTGGAGCCGGCCGTGACGTGTAAGGCGCGGCCACGGGTTCTTCTGTCGCGGCAGATGGAGGATCCTGCTCCGGGAGAGGGCGCCGCGGACTCGCCTCAGACGAGCTTCCCGATGTGGAGGTTGGTCAGATCCAGCGTTTGCCGCGTGTGTGGTTGAACGTTGGTCCAGAGCCGTTGTGAAGTGGCTCGCTATTCATCGGAGGCGATGTACTCAGATTTATTCGCGCAAAACGCCCGAATGGCCCGTGGTGCAATCGGTAGCACGTCTGGTTTTGATCCAGAAGGTTCTAGGTTCGAGTCCTAGCGGGCCAGCTTTTTGTTTGGCTTGGGCAGCTGAAGAGTGGAGCGCGGGAGTTTCTGAGCAATCGAAGTGATTGGGATGTCAAAGCCATTAGCCGCCATCATTCTTGCTGCGGGCAAGGGCACGCGGATGAAGAGCGATCTGCCGAAGGTTGCGCATGAGGTCGCTGGTGCGCCGATGGTGCGCTGGGTGGTCGCTGCGTGTCGGCAGGCGGGGTGCGAGCAAATCTCGCTGGTGGTTGGTCATCGGCAGGAGATCGTGCGGGAGATTTTTTCTGACGATGCGGATGACATCATTTTCATCGAGCAGACTGAGCAACTCGGGACGGGGCATGCGGTCATGTGCGCCAAGAGCGCACTGGCGGATTATGTCGGAGATGTCCTGGTGCTGTGCGGCGATGGTCCATTGATTCGCGGCGCCACGATTGGGCGCCTTGTCGAGCGACATCAGAGATCGGAAGCGATTTGTACTATGGCGACCGCGACGGTCGAGAACGCAGCCGGGTACGGGCGTGTTCTGCGCGATCAGGCAGGCGTTTTTGTCGGCATTGTCGAAGAGAAAAACGCGACACCCGAGCAGCGGGAGATTCGTGAGATCAATCCGAGTTATTACTGCTTTGAACGGGAGGCGCTCTTTGGCGCGCTTGAGCGTGTCGGGAAGGATGCGATTTCAGGCGAATACTATGTCACAGAGGCGCCGACGATTTTGCTTCAGGATGGCGCCGGCGTAGATGTTGTAGACATTGTGCCTGAGGATGAAGTGCATTCGATCAACACAGTCGAGCAGCTCGAGCAAGTCGCACAGATTCTTCTCGCGCGTGCGAATCAACATGAGGTGGGCGCCTGATGGCTGCGAGCGACGCTGACACATTGAAGATTTTCACCGGACAGGGCAGTCGGGAGTTGGCGCAGCGGGTTTGCGACCATCTTGAGTTGCCTCTCGGGCATGGGGATACCGAAGTGTTCCCGGACGGCGAGCTATTGGTGAAGGTGGAACAGGACGTGCGCGGACGCGATTGCTACATCATGCTTTCGACGTCGAAGCCGGTGAATGACAATCTGATGGAGTTGTTGATTTACTGTGATTGCTTGCGGCGGGCGTCGGCGGCGCGGGTGGCGGTAGTGATTCCGTACTTCGGCTACGGGAGGCAGGATCGGAAAGACGTCGGGCGGACGCCGATCACCGCGAAACTGGTCGCGAACCTGATCACCGAGGCGGGGGCGGATCGGGTGCTCGCCCTGGACCTGCACGCGGCGCAGATTCAGGGGTTCTTTGATATTCCGGTGGACCATCTTTCTGCGGCGCCGGTCTTTTATCAGTATTTCAGCGAGCGGCGCGAAGAGCTTGGCGATCTGGTGGTGGCGAGTCCGGATGTCGGGAATGTGAAGGTCGCGAATATGTACGCTGACCTTCTGGGCGGCGAGCTAGCGATTGTCGAGAAGCGACGACTTTCGGGAAGTCAGGTGGACACCGTGAATCTTGTCGGCGATGTGCGCAACCGCACAGTGCTGATGATGGATGACATGATCTCGACTGGCGGGACAGTGTGTTCTGCGGCGGAGCTGGTGATGGATCGGGGAGCGAAGGAAGTGATCGTCGGCGCGACGCACGCTGTGTTGGTTGGGCCAGCGATTGAACGGCTGGCTGCAAGCCCGATTCGAAAGATCGTATTTACAAACACGATTCCCCTGGGCGATCGACTGACGCCAATTCAGGATCGCGTTGTGGAGCTATGTGTTGGCAAGCTGCTCGGCGATGCGATTCACCGGATTCATCACAACCTCTCCGTGAGCGAGTTGTTCGCTTTCGCGAAGCAGACAAAGAGATAATTCCAAAAGAGAATCTAAGAAATAGTTCAACGAAGCACCTGGAGGCATGATTGAGATGGCGACTGAGACACATGTTTTACGAAGCACGAAACGCGACCGACTTGGAACGCGATATGCACGTCGAGTGCGCGAGGCCGGGGGCCTTCCGGGCGTGGTGTACGGGCACGGGCAAGCGCCGGTGCATGTAGCGATCGAAGCCAAGGATGCATTGCTGCATATCAACGCGGGCGAGAAGGTGTTCTCGCTGAAGATGGACAGCGACGCTGACGAAACGGTGCTGCTCAAGGATGTGCAGTTTGATTACCTGGGCACGAATATCATCCATGTTGATCTGGCGCGAGTTGACCTGAACGAGATGGTTGAGGTGCAGGCGCATGTGCGGCTTGTGGGCGAGTCGGACGCCATGAAGGAGGCGGGCGCTATTTTGCTGCACCCGACCAACTCAATCGAGATTCGATGCCGCGTGACGGACATTCCCGAGCATATTGAACTTGACATCTCTGAGCTTGAGATCGGGCACTCTCTTCATGCGAGCGATTTGAAACTTCCGAGTGGATTTGAGCTTGCCTCAGATCCCGATGACGTGCTTGCGAACATTGTGATCAAGCAGGAGGTCGAGGAGCCGGCCGAGGGCGCCGAGGTCGTTGGTGAAGGCGAAGGGCCCGAGGTCATTACCGAGAAGAAGGATGAGTCTGATTCTGAGGGTGAGAAGAAGGAGTGAAGTTGATCGTCGGTCTGGGCAATCCTGGTCTGGAGTATGTGCGCACGCGACACAACGCGGGTTTTCTCGCGGTGGATTGTCTGGCGCGTCGACATGCGGCGGGAGCCGTCCCGCGAGGGCGGTTCCACGCGCTGACGGTGGATGTGACGATCGGCAGCGAAAAATGCATGTTGGTGAAGCCCACAACGTACATGAACCGATCCGGGCAGGCTGTCGCCGAAGCGTTGCGGTTTTATAAGCTGGACCCGGTTGATGATCTGCTGGTGTTGGTTGACGACGTGGCGCTTCCGGTTGGGAGCGTGCGTATTCGGAAGCAGGGCTCAGCGGGTGGGCACAACGGGCTCATTGATATCGAGCGGCTGCTTGGAACAGATGAGTACGCGCGGTGCCGGATCGGGATAGATGGGCCAGGACGGATTCCTCAGAAGGATTACGTGCTCGGACGGTTTACGGATGAGCAGCAGGAAGCAGTGGAAGCTGCAGTTGAGAAGTCTGCGGATGCTGCTGAGGTGTGGGTGAATCAGGGCGTGACAACCGCGATGAATACGTTCAATGTTCGGCCGCCGAAACCCAAGCAGGAGCGGAAGCCGACTGAGACGGCAAACCCTGCGACGATCAAGATTGAAGAAAACGACAGTAAAATGGAAGACAATGATCGCAGCGTCTGCGAGAAGGACGCTGAGCTAAGAAAAGGTGATGAATCGCTATGAGTGAAGTACGAGAAAACGTGTATGAAGCGCTGTTTTTGTTCCCGCAATCCGCCACCAGCGACATGCAGGGTGTGATTGATCACATTGGCGAAATTTTTCGTCGAGCAGAGGCCGAGACATTGGCGCTCAAGAAGTGGGACGAGCGTCGGATGGCGTATGAGATCAAGAAACACAAGCGCGGGCTCTATATTCTGGGGTATATCAAGTGCGACCGGTCGAAGCTGGTGAGCATTGAGCGTGACTGCAATCTTTCAGAGCGAATTCTGCGCACGATGGTGACGCGGGCTGATCATCTCACGCTCGAGGAAATTCAGGCTCTGGACGAGCGGCAGTCTCTTCAGGATGAAGCGAATCTCAAGGCGAGCGAAAAAAAGGAAGAAGCCAGCCCGGCTGAGCCTGTCGCCGCCAGCGCTGAGTGATTTTGAGGCGTTCAGTAGGGCGAAGATCGCCTTGTGATGTTTGAAACGGTATTTCTCTCCGCTGAAAAGGGTGAATGATGGCAGGCAGCTACAACAAAGTGCTCTTGATGGGCAATCTGACTCGTGATGTGGAAATGCGGCCAGCAGGCAGTTCGACGGTGGCGAACATTGGGCTGGCGGTGAACCGGAAGTTTCGCACCAACGACGGACAGGATCGGGAGGAGGTTCTCTTTGTCGATTGTGAAGCCTGGGGACGAACCGCGGAGACGATGAGCAAATACCTCTGCAAGGGGCGACCGGTGTTCATTGAAGGGCGACTCAAGCTCGACACCTGGCAGGACAAGACATCGGGCGAGAACCGGTCGAAGCTGCGCGTCGTGGTTGAGAACTTCCAGTTTGTCGACAGTCGCAGTGATGGCGGCGGCGGAGACTCCGGTGGGGGAGCAACGCGATCTGCGGCGGTAAGCTCTGGTGGGGGCCAGAGTTATGAGCCGATCAGTGAAGATGACATACCGTTTTGAACGTGATTGAATACAAATGTTTCTGTGATGTAAGAAGTAGATACCCCCGTTGGGGCGCGGTGGCGCTCCTGAACTTTCGCGATGAAGCGAGATAAGAAAGGACAGCGGACATTATGGCGAAGACTGTTGAACTGTTGTTGACGGACAATGTCGAAAACCTCGGCATTGTTGGTGATATTGTGAATGTGAAGCTTGGCTATGCGCGCAACTTTCTGCTGCCGCGCGGGCTTGGCGCGAAGCCGACAGAGGATTTAAAGCAGGCGCTCGCAGAAAAGCGCGCGGTGGCTGAACGACAGATGCGCGAGTTGCGGTCTCAACGAGAGACGATGATTGACAAGCTGGCTGAGCACGAGGTGACTCTGGAGCGGTCATGCAACGATCAGGGGCTCCTCTATGGTTCGGTGACCCAGCGGGACATTGCTGATGCGCTTGTGGCTGATGGATTCAATGTGCGCGCGCGCGACGTGCGTCTTGGGCAGACAATCAAGCGCATCGACAGCTATCAGGTGTTGGTCAAGCTGGACGCAGACCTCGAGGCGGACATGAAAGTGTGGGTAGTGGCGGACCGGCAGATCGACATGGATGAGCGCGAAGAGATGGAGTTTGACAATGAAGGAAACTTGATCGAGAAGGAGTCGAAGCCAGCGACTCAACAGGATGAGCAGTCTGGTGACGACGCCGCGGAAGCATCTGCGGAGCCGGCGCAAGCGTAAGCGGACCGAGGCTTCATGTCGTGTTCACGCCGACTAAATTAGAACGGATGAGAGGGCCGAACCTCTCATCTGTTTTTTATGCGCAGCTTTGATTCTTGCTTTGAATCGTTGCGCCATGTTCGCGATTCACCCTTTGGGAAAAACTATCTATCGATTCGTTTGACTCACCGAGGGAAATGGGTGATATGTTTGAAAATGCGGGGAGGGGAAAACGTCGTGCAACAAAATATCAAGACAGTCGGCGACGGCGCATTCGAGCAGGTTATCGCAGGGGCGAGCCCTGAAATACAAGAACTAGCCTTCGCAGCCCGAGATCTCATCGTCGCCGTCATGCCCGGCGTCACGGAAGTCGCATGGGTCAGGCAGCAGACAGTTGGCTACGGCGTCGGGCCGAAGAAAATGTCTGAGCATTTTTGCTACATCGCGCCACATGGCGGACACGTCAACCTTGGCTTCTTCTACGGCGCAGATCTTGACGATCCGGAGAGTCTGCTCGAAGGAAGCGGCAAACTGCTTCGTCACCTGAAACTCAAGTCAATACAGGATGTCACGCAACCCGCAATCCGAAGCCTCGTGGAGCAGGCGAGTGGGTATCTGCCGAAACTCAAGTAGCCGTCAAGGCTAAAAAGTTCTCATGACGAGCGGTGTGTCAAGCGTGGTGATGACCTTGTTGCCAATCGCGAACTCGACAACGCTAACGCCGGCGGTGACATCGAAGATGAGTGTCAGTTTCTGATCGGTGCGTGTGCGGCTGAGGTTTGGCACCTCACGCAGGGCTCGCACAGGCTGATCGGGCGTAACGCGAATATCGACGGTGTCGCTTTCTTCGTAGATCCAGCCGATCGCCTGATAGCGTTGGCCCAGGTTGTCGATCAGTGTGGGGGCGCCGGCGACATCCTGCGCCATTTGCACAGACTTGCCGAAAAGGGAAAAAGCGCTCTCCAGGCCAACATCGACGAGAACGGTCTTAACGCCAGGGCGTTGAGCTAACGATGCGACACGAAACTTGCTCGATATATTGCGTTGCGTCAGTGAAGAGCGGCTGAACTTATGGTGTCCGCCGGAGATCTCGTTCTCTTCGTTGACTTCAAGATTGCCCTTCGACTGACGATGGAAGGCGATGGGGATGGCATTGCTCTGGCGTATTGCGGACCTCGGACCTCCTGCTGTGGGAGTCGTTCCTGATGCGCTGGTTGTGGAGGTTCGGTCAAGTCCCGTGTTGGGACCGGTTGGTCCCGAGGCGCTCTCCGCGTTAATGAGCGCGAGCGAGCGAATCGCTTCGTCGCGAGCTTGAGGCGTGAATCCGTCAGCAGGAGCAACGGAGATCGGCGGGATCGAAGCGCTTGGCACACGGACATTTTTCACGAGAACATCGGTGACTGTCGCGCCCGCAGGAATGGGAAACTCAAAACCCATGGTTGTTTGGGAAGCGCCACCGACGGAGGCGACGAACACCCCCTGGCCATCAAAGCGGAAGCGTCCATATTGCAGCGCATCGCCGGCGGTCTGCGTGATGACAGCGATGGCGTGGGCGCCAAATGGTTGACGAGAGGCGTCCACGCCAACGACGCGGATTTGCCCGGGCCCCATCACGACCTGGCCGCTCTTCTCGCGTGCTCCAGCATTGAGTTTGAGCACGACACCGAACAGTTCGGTCGCGCCAGGTGAGAGAGCCTCGCCGGAGATATCAAATACCCGCTGGGGGCCGAGCAGGTCGCCGCTCTGCCGATCGACCGTGAACGAATCATTGAAGAGATCGCTACCGGCGACGGTGTATTGACCGATCACGTCAAAGTCAGCCCGTTTGTACGCAGTGCGGCTGTTGTCATTGAAGGTTTGCCGAAGAGCGGCCGCTTGCAGATGCACATCGGGTTGGCGCTCAGCAAGAGGGGAGCCGGTTGAAAGGGAGGCGACGCTCAGCCATTCGTAGACGCGAACCGTAAGCATGTCGGCCGGGAGCCAGAGCTTGTCCTTTCGTGCGATATATCCCTGCGAGGCTGTCTCGACGGCCTGATAACCGAGGATGGCAGGCTCAACGCGCATGAAGCCGGCGCCGAGGACGAGTATGCCAACACTGATGACGCCGGTAGCGGCGCCGAATAGGCCGCCGCCGACGAAGTTAGAGGTGTCGTCAAGTTCGATATTAGCGATGATGACCTTGTCAGTGATGAGTCGAAGGACGAAGAGGGAAGCGAGGAAGGGGAGAATCAGGCCCAGCGTCCACGCGCCATCTTCCCAGAGGCCAAGGAGAAGTTTGTTGGTGACAAACTCCCAGACGCCGAAGGCAATCGCGCCGGCGACGAGCGTGCAAACAAACTGGATAAGCGCGGAAAAAAGCCCCTTCGCAGTCCACATGTATGCGATGAGCAGGATGGCGGCGATAACGACGATGTTGAGGATCATCAGCAGACTCCTCGGCGCTGGTGTTTATTCATGACGTGGCCGCAGCCTTATCTTTTTTCTTCGGGGGAGATGTGACGCGTGCAACTTCTTCAACGCTGGTGAGACCCCGGACCGCTTTCTGCACAGAAGCCTCTTGAATGGAAGGTAATCGTTTCTTGCGGAGCGCCGATCGCAGGCCGGCGAGATCACCCGCGCGAATCGCGGCTCGGGCGTCATCGTCAATGACGAAGATTTCGAAGACGCCTTCCTGGCCGAAGAAGCCAGCCCCTTTACAGACCGGACAGACCTCGGGCTTGTTCTTGATGAGCACTTGTCCACCTTTTTTATAGAGATGGCTCACCTTGCCCGCAGGCACGCCGAGCTTCTTAAGCAGCTCAGGCGAAGGTGCGTATTCGACTCGGCAGTTCAAGCAAAGCTTGCGCACGAGACGCTGAGCGATCACTCCATGCAGCGATGTGGCGGCCTTCTCCAAATCGCCAACCGCTTTGAGGTAGGTCTGCACAGCGACGAGCGCGTTTTCAGCCCGCAGGCCGACATAGGTGCGCGTTCGCTCATGATCCGCTTGCGAGATTTCGATCGCGGTGGTCGCATCCGGAAGTTCCGCGACGGCGACGACATCAGGATCGCGGCGGAGGATTGAGCGGACTGTGGTGCTGTACTCTGCGTCGGCGAAAGGATCAAACACGTTCTGGCGGACGCCCTCAATCGGGGCAGCGGGTTCCGTTTCGATGGACTGGACGTTGGAGGTGTACGGATCCGCAGCCCGCAACAGCGCGTAGAGCGTGGCCGTGCGACCGTTCATCGGAGGGGCAGCGACGAGAACAACGCCCTGGCTTTCTTGGATGATCGATTTCAGTTCACCCATCTGGGAATCAAGCACACCGAGTTCATCAATATTGAAATGAACCTGCTCAGCGGGGTCAAAGAGGATCGTCAGATTGACCCCCTTGGAGCCGCCCGCGGTGGTGATGCGCAGCGTGCGGCGCCCGCCTGCCTGCTCAAGGCCGAGATCAGCACGAAGTTTTCGGCGACGGTCCGCGATATCAAGCCCGGAAGCGCCCTTGAAGAAGTCGATGATCGCCAGCGCCTGATCCGACGGGAGCGGATCAAGCATTTGACGGACGCCATCAACCATAAGACCCATGGCGTACTTGCCGTTATCACCAGCAGGTGCGATGTCGATGCGTGAAGCGCGGGCGTCGACCGCTTCACGAAGGACAGTTTCGGCGGCGACGCGGATCTGGTATTCAGCGCTTTCGCGCGGCGGGACAGCCACGAGGCCGGCCGGCCCGCGGAACTCAAGCGAGACACTCCTCTGTAGCTTTTCCTTTTGGCGATCTGCGCGAGCCTGCTTTATATTATCGAGGTCGAACGACCACTTCTGGCCCGCCGGGACTCGGCTGTCAGTGTTGCGTTTGAGGGCGTAGAGGACAAGGTCAGCGCCAAGGATGCCCAAGAACGCCGGCGCTGCAATCCAGAAGCTCGGCAGAAGCAAGCCGGTAGCAATGGCGCCGACAGCGAACACAACGTGGATGAGGTTCCACTTGCGGCGGCCGAGATAGAAACGCGCAGCGTCCTTGTCGTAGATCGTCGCGACGACCCAGGCCCATCCGACAAAGCCCGCAAACAGCACAAGAGGTTTCCACCACGAAACCAGGACGAGCGATTCCCCGCCGGCGTTGGAAGAAAAGCCGCCTCCCGCTCCTGCGCCACCGCCTCCACCTCCGCGCAGCTGCGCCAAAGAGAGGAGTGGGTCCAAGGTGGAAACGAGCGTGTCGATCATCGTGGTCGGCCTGCAAAGTGCGATTTGGTTGTCAGCCCGCTTAGCGCGGACTCCACCTTCTCGCGAGTAAGTGCGAAACGCCGCACGGAGCGCTCTCCGAGGGCAGAGTCCTGGAGAAAATCAGCCGATTCCCTTCAGCCTCATCTGGAGCTCGTCGGGGTTGGGAGTCGCCTCCATCGCGACGCGTGTGTGAATGTATTCCTCTTCGACGAGCTTCACAAGTGAGCCGTTAAAGTCAATCATGCCCGCCTGCTGGGCCTCAGTGGAGTTGATGACCTGATGCAACTCGCCTTCGCGGCCTTCGAGGATGTACTTTCTGCAGGCCGGTGTGTTAATAAGAATTTCCAAAGCCGGGATTCGCGGGATGTTCTCATGCAGCGTCGGCATGAGCTTCTGGTAGACAATCGCGCGCATCTGATACGCCAGGATCTTTCGCACCTGCTCTCGCTCTTCCGGCGGGAAGAGGTCGTAGATGCGCTGGAACGTCTGCGGAGCTGAGGACGCATGGATAGTGCCGAAAACGAGGTGACCCGTCTCTGCGGCATGAAGCGCAGCTTCAAAGGTTTCAGCGTCGCGCATTTCACCGACGAGCACAATGTCAGGATTCTCGCGCACCAAAGCACGGAGCGCGAGCTTAAAGTCCAGACAATCAATGCCAATCTCGCGTTGATTGATGGTGGCTTTCTTATCCTCAAAGATGTATTCAATGGGGTCTTCAATCGTGATGATGTGAACGGGCTTGCGCTCATTGATGTAGTTAATCATCGACGCAATCGTTGTTGACTTACCCGAGCCTGTCACGCCTGCGAGTAGTACGATTCCTTGCGGCTGCAAGGCGATTTCAGCCATGATTTCAGGAAGGTACAGGTCCTCAAAACGCTTGACATCGCTCGTGATGAGTCGGGCAGCGACGGAGAGCTTGCCCCGCGCCTGGAAGAGATTGACACGGAAACGATGCCCCTCGTCATAGTCGTAGGCGAAATCGACAGAGCCATTTCTGTGCAGATCACCCCACTGCTCTTCATTAAGGATGTGCTTGGCGATATCGACGAACTCAGCGAAGGGGATCGCGTCCGTATCCAGTTGCTTGAGCGCGCCGCGCAGGCGAATAACGGGTGGTTTGCCTGTCTTCAGCAACAGGTCCGAGGCGCCGAACTTGATCGTCGCCTTAAGGAAGTTTCCGAAGCGCGTCTTGTGCGGGTCATGCTTCTGATCGGGATCGAGCGTGACATGCTGTTGAATGGGCGTCACGTTGGCGCCAGTGTCCAGTGTGCTGCTCATGGGGTTTGTCTCTCCAACTGCCGGGTTCAGGGACGCAGCAGTAAATGTAAGGCTGATGTAGGGGTAGCTGAGGTCCGTATGGTTCGACCCGAGGGTACGCACCGACGCCCATTGGTGTTGCTTCACCAACCCGTGACAGGCGTTCTTTCTTGCCCGGCGAGGATGAAAGGTCCAAGTTTACCCGAATAAGGCAAGCGGTCGCGCTACAAGTTGGATGATGAGGTCCGCCGGGTTTATCACGTCACGCGACCGCGGCCAAGCGTCGATGGTGGGCGTGGAGGATGCTCAGCGTGATTGCCCCCGTTGGAGCCAACTCAGGGACGAATTTTCTACTCGCTCAGCTCAGCGGGAGCGCCGTCGGTGCGCAGGCAGTACGGAGCATCGCTGCCCCCACGAAAGCTGGGGCAGACTCCCTCCGGCCCGAAGAGATCGACACCCTCCATCCGGCGGATCGCTCCTATGACGCCGAAGCAGGTGGGCGCTCTCTCCGAGGCGGAGCCGAGCCGGTCGTTTCGACCGCCTTTCAGCGCAATGCAGACGGTGACGAAGCAAGCTTCTCAAGCCGGGCTGATGACCTCACGCAGGAGGAGCGCCAGCAGGTTGAAAAACTTCGTCTGCGTGATTCAGAGGTGCGCCAGCATGAAGCGGCCCACAAGGCGGCAGCAGGGGGGCTCGCGGTCGGCGGGCCCAGCTTTGAGTACCAGGCAGGACCGGACGGCAAACGCTATGCAGTTGGCGGGCATGTTCAGGTAGACACATCACCCGGCGCGACGCCCGAGGAGACACTCCAGAAAGCTCAGCAAATCCAGCGGGCTGCGCTGGCGCCTGGGGATCCATCTTCCGCAGATCGAGCGGTCGCAGCCAAGGCGGCGCGCATGGCGGCGGACGCCCAGCAGGAGCTCGCCAGTTCTCACAAGAACAGCCAAGACGAACGCGGATCTCAAGGCGTCGATGAGCCCAAGCCCGAAGAGACGCCGGCTGTCAACGCATCGATTGGAATCGATCTCTTCGCATAGACATAAAAACAGGACGGGATTAAATCCCGCCCCACTTTGCGTATCTATCAAGATGTCAGCGAAATCGCCCAATCGATCATTCGCTGGATTCACTCAACGAAAAATCAACGCTCGCGGCGATGCCAGAAGCACCGGCTCATTACGAAGATGAAGCAGCGCGTTCATCGAATCGCGCAGGCCTGGCCAGGCCCGCGGGCCGACAAGTTCGCGCAACAATCCCGCGCCCTCGGTAATGATGGCGCTGTGGCTGTTGTCGAGACCCGGCGCGCGAACCGTTCCTGGGATCATGGACTCAAAAATCTCCGCCAGACTCTTCGGCGGGGGAAAGTTGACGACGTCATAGGCGCCCTTCGCGAGATTGAGTTCACGCGCGAGGTCATTAATCGCGGTGTCGATGCCGCCAATTTTGTCGGCCATATTCATCGCGATCGCTTTGTCACCGGAGAAGAGACGTCCCTCAGCGGTCTGCGAGATATCAATGTCAGGGCGACCTGCCTTGACTCGAGCGACGAACTGTTCATACGTCTCAGCCATGCGCTCACGCACGAGCCCGCGCTGCTCGGGCGTCCAAGGAATGAGTGTGCTCGCGAGGCTCGCCATGGGTCCGCGTCCACGGGGAATGACATTGATATTGAGTTTTTCGTACGCCCCTCCAAGGACATACTTGCCGCCGACGACACCGATGGAGCCCACGATGCTCGAAGGGTTGACATAGATGCGGTCGCCGGAGACAGCAATGTAATAACCGCCCGACGCCGCCATCGAGCCGACAGAAATCCAAACTGGCTTCTTTTTCGCTACGCGATTCACGCCAAGCCAGATGGATTCACTCGCGATAGCGCTTCCGCCGGGCGAGTCAATGCGAACGATGAGTCCCCTTATCTTCGGCTCATGTTCAATGTCCGCCAGCGCTTCGCGCATCGTCAAACTTCCAACAGAGCCCGAGCCTCCGAGAATTCCACCTTCAGTGGATTCACCATCGATGATCGCGCCATTGACGTGAAGCACCGCGATGGAGTTTCTGCGCACCGCATTGTCCGGCTCCTCCATGAGCATCTGGAAGATGGCAAATGGGTTCGACATCTCCATGAGTGAGCCGCTCGCGTTTTCGTTGATTTCAAAATCAAACTCGCCGTACTGTGTCTCAAGATGATCGTTGAGGCTGAGCCGATCAACAGCGGCGTCGACAAGCCCGATGCTGGCAGCCTCCTCAGATGAAATGAACCAGGCGCGCTCCATCACTTCGTCAAGCTGAGCGCCCGTAAAATTGCGTCCGCGCTCGATGTGTTCCCGAAGTGTTTCGTAGCGCGAATCAAGAAGCTGGGAGATATTCTGGTTCCACGCTTTACTCGGCTCGGTGTTGACGAGTGTCTCCGCGGCGCCCTTGTAATCGCCGACCTGCACAAAATCCGCTTTGACGCCAATCATCCCGAGCGCGTCCGCCAGGTACATCTCTTCCATATAAGCGCCCGGGAGAGAGACAGCGGCGCCGGACTGCGCGATAACCTCGTCGCAGTATGCTCCGAGGACAAGTTCGACGGGGCCATAAATTTCAGTGAAGAGATGCACGCGCTTGCCAGCGTCGCGCAGGCGGGTAATTGCCTCGCCGATCTCTTCGACCTGCGTCATCGTGAGAGCAGGCTGGCGCAGGCGGAGGACGACGCCGTCAAGGTCCGCCCGCGAGGCGGCCTCGTCAAATGTCGCGACAAGCTCGCGCAGCGTCGGCTGGGCTTCACCTGACAGAAGGGCGGCCAGCGGCTCGGCGCGCTCCGCCAGAGCTCCCTCAAGCTCCATCCACGAGAGGGTCGTCGCCATCGCGATGGGCGCGAACACAGCGGCGGCGAGGGCGCCGACAAGAAAAGAACAAGGGGTCATCGCGGGATTTCGCACAGCAGGTCTCCTGAGGCTGATTCAAAAAGGGCGCAGCTCGCCCAATGGGGAACTCTCACTGATTCGGACAGTAGCAAGCCGGATTTTAGGCTCATGTGGGCAAATGAAAGCTAAATGAATCAGGCATACCCAAGATCAGCCAGATCGTCCTCATCGAGCCCGAAGTGATGCCCAATTTCGTGCAGGAGCGTAATACGGATTTCCTCACGCACGCGTTCGTCGGCGCCCGTTCTGTCCCAACCGCCGGCGAGCAGGACGATGCCGAGGCGGAACAGGCGAATTTCATCTGGAAATCGGGTGGGATCCTCAACAGACCGCTCGGTGAGGGCCTGGCCTGTGTGCAGCCCGCAGAGTTCCGCAGGGTCATCAAGCCCCAGTTCGTCCGTCAGCTGCGAGTCCGGCTGATCGTCAACGATCAGCGGGGTGTCGATCAGCAGGCTGGATAAAGGCTCCGGGAGGCTCTTGAGCACCTGCTCCAGCAGCGAATCGAATCGGGCTTGCTCAGTGTCGGTCATTGCTGCGTAGGATAGACGCCCTAGTGGTGAATGCCCCTTGTATCCCTGAACCTTGAGCGGAACACTTTGTGATGGACATCGAGCAGCGAATCAGTCAGTTCGAGAACATGTGCCGGGAGGATCCGGACAACGATATGGCCCATTTCAGCCTCGCCGGCGCCTACGCGCAGGCAGGACGGCATCGTGACGCAGCCGAGTCCTATCTGAAATCCGTTCAGGCGAACGCGGAAATGTCCAAAGCTTGGCAGCTCGCCGGGGCTTCACTCATCAAAGCCGGCGAAAAGGATCGAGCGATCTCAACGCTGACAGAAGGGTATGCAGAAGCTGCGAAGCGCGGGGACATGCTCCCTGCTCGCGCGATGAAGGAGATGCTTGAAGAGCTTGGGGCCCCGGTTCCGGAGGTCGAGTCCACAGCGCCGGAAGCAATGCTGGAGGAAGGCGCCTTCGTGTGTCATCAAACAGGCCGCGCGGGAACACAATTGCCTGGTCCGCCGTTCAAGGGCCCGATCGGCGAATGGATCCATCAAAATATTTCAGCCCAGACGTGGCACGCCTGGATCGGCCAGGGAACAAAAGTGATTAACGAACTGCGACTCGATCTTTCGCGCGATGAAGACAGCAAGACGTACGATCAGCACATGCACGAGTTTCTCGGCCTGACCAACGAGCTGATCGAAAAACTGAGCAGGCAGGAGCAGGGAAGCGCGTCATAAAAACGAGTTCCGGTCCGGCGCAGATCGCTACTTCAGCAATCCACGTCGGCGAAGCTGATTGAGCAGCAGCGTCGGTATGTCCGCGTCTGTGCGAATCAGTTGGTGCGTCATCGAGCGCGACGCGCAGTAGAGCTCAAGACGGGCGCAGTATTGCTCGACGCGCATTTTATATTTCTTGAGCAGAGGCGCCGTCACCGTCACCTCCGCACGATGCCCCGTTTCAACGTCAACAAGGGCAAGATCGCCGGTGATGCCCGTGTCAAAGGCTTCATCACGCTCGCTTTCAGGGTCAATCTCGCCGGGGCTGAGCGTTTGCAGGCACCAGGCGTCAAAGCCGCGCGCCCCCGCGAGAAGGCGCAGGCCGTCTTCGAATCCTTCCCGGAAAAGAAAGTCGCTGATGACGATCATCACCCCAGAACCCACACGGGTGCGGGCGACTGTCTTCATCGCATCCTCGAAGCTGGCGCCGACGCCCGACTCGTCGGCAGCCGGCTGCACAACGTCCAGAAGGAATGAGCCCAGGCGCTGTGAAGCGCGCCTGCCGCGCGCTTCGGGAAAGCGGAGAAGCTTTTCGCCGCCAAAGACCGTGACGCCAACCCGATTGTTGGAAACAAGCCCGACATATCCCAGCGCCATCACAAGCTGCTGGGCAAAAATGAGTTTGTCCGGGTCGCCGGCGTTCATGCTCGCCGAGGCGTCCAAAACAAGATGCACCGAAATATCCTCTTCTTCGAGAAAAATCTTGAGGAAGAGGCGATCCAGGCGCGCGTAGATTTTCCAGTCCAGACGCCTGGGGTCATCGCCGGGGACGTACTGGCGGTAATCCTCAAACTCGACTGACTGCCCCCGGCGTTTGGAGCGCCGCTCGCCAGGCAGGCGCCCCGCGAAGATCCTGCGGGTGGCGACGTCCAGCCGATCAAGCCGATGCATCAGGTCGGCGCTGAGCAGTTCGTCGATCGTCTTCGGGCGAGTTGTGGATGAGCGGACGCGCATAATGGCTTGGGTTGACCTCGCGCCCAATGAAAAGCAACGCGGGCGTTGGGCGAGCGTATGCTAGGGCGTCAAGACACTAACTTCACCCGTCGGAGCGTGAGATCATGCGATGCCTGCCTGCCGGAGTTCTGGTTTCGATCGTCCTGCCTCTCTTTTTCATCGGAGCGCCAGTCAGCGTTTCTGCTCAGAGCGCCAACGAGTTGCGTCAGGAAAACGAGCGGCTTCGAGCCCGAGTGGCCGAGCTTGACAGTCAGCTTCAGCGCGCCACCCGACGAATCTCGCGCCTCGAAACCGAAATCCGCAAGCTGCGCCAATCGCGCCCCGGAGCCGAAGCACCCGAAGGGACGCCGCGTGACGGAAATGACCCAGGAGAAGTGTCCGCCGACCTGCCCGAAGATCCCTTCTCAGCGCCCGACTCGATGTATCAGGCCCTGCACAAGGAATACGAACAGGAGCTCGGCGCCGAACCTCGTGAAACAGCCGCTGAGATCGGCCGGTTCAAACGAAAAGCGCAGGGCTGGGCCCGGAAGGCGGCGCTTCGGCACCGAAAGCCTGTCCAGTGGCTGCTGCGCGTTATTGACATGCAACCCGGCGAGGGACGCCAGGAATTGGTCGTGACGCTCGCCGTTCTCAACCAACAGACGCGACAACCCATCGGCGTCCCGTTTGACTTGACAGTCAACCGGCGGGAAACGGCGCGGTTTGAGGATGCAGGGAAGAATGCATTGGTTGAGATCGCCGGCGTATTCGCCGCCAAGCCCCGCTACGACGCCGAAGCCGAAGCGTCAGGTGTGTTTAACGTGCCGCGCCTGGTTGGGCCCTACGTTGTGTTTGATTTCGATCTTTCGATCAACTCATTGCAGGTGATCCAGGAGATCGAAGAGTAAGCGACAGTTGAATAGTCAATAGTGAGGTTCCATTTCTTCGCAGGACTCAACCCTCGTCGACAAACTCCCAGACCGTGACCGCCAAATCCTGCACGCCCCAACGGCGGGCCGCTTCGTGCGTCGGGAAGAGCACATCCAGCCGATCTCCCTTAATCGCACCGCCGCGGTCGAGCACGGGCGTGATCGCGCCCCCGTCATACCCCGGGACACTGAGCATCGAGCCAAAGGGAAAAATACTGGTGTCAGCCGCGATGAGCTTCATGCCGTTGGTCCAGATGGACATATTGCTCGCGGTCACGCCGTCAGCAAAGTCGCCGCACGAGCGATGATCCGGGCTATACGCGGTAACCGTGAGGTTCACGATGCGAGCCGGACGAATCGCACGGCCGTTGTAGAAACGAATGCGCTCATCATCGAGGAGGCCCGGCGCCGTTTCGTTGATCTCAGTGGTGGGCGTCGCTTCAGTCTCAGCCGTAGCTGCTACGAGCGAGACGAGTGGTGCGTTATCGACGTGGGCTGGCTCGATGGCAGCAAGCGGAGGCGCATGGACTGCCTGTTTCGTCATCGCAGCTGAGGTCGCCACGAGAAGAGCCAGTGAGAGGAAGGCGCCCGCTTCAAGGAGAAATCGGGCCCGGATAATCTGCCGGGGAGTCTGCATCTTCTGTTGTCCCAATGAGTTTCGCGCCGATTCTCGTTCCGCAGTCCATTGCGGGTTTGAGGCCGGAGACGAAACCCCGAGTCTTGAAGTTATTCCCTCGGGCGCCATCGCCCAAGATGCCATCGTTCCAGCGTACGATCCGTCTCACCAGATTCTACAGGGACGTTCGGGTTGGCGCGCCGCGCCCGTCAGTCTGTGACGTTTGCACGATCTATAACGGCAGATCACAGAGTCCGATGAAGTGACGGTGGCTGAATCCGCCGTATAGCCCCCAAAACAGGGGGTCTAAAAAAGAATGACATTAAGGAGCGCGAGTAGCGCTTCAGGCCTGCTGGACCATCGCCATAAACCGGAACTCCTCCACATCGTCCATCTCGACGCCGCCCGCCTCCTGGCCGACAGCGTTCGCCGTGGCGACCGCGAGACCTTCGCGCATCGCCTGCTCCCAGTCGCCCGTCCGATCCCATTTGCTCACGACGCCAGCCAACAGGGCTTCACCACAGCCGACCGTGCTGACAACCCGGCCCGGATGGACGGAGACCTGTCCCAGCAGTGTCAACCCTTCGCCAACGAGGATGGCGCCGTCTGCGCCGCGCGTCGCCATGACATGCTCGATATGCCCACCCTCGCGCGTTGTCAGAGCACGGGCAGCTTCAATCACGGACGCTTCATCATGGACGGGTCGCTCGGACATTTGGGAAAGCTGTCGAACGTTGAGCTTGGCGAGCCAGACAGTCCTCCCTGCCAGGCCTCGCAGCGCCTCTTCATCGACATTGATGACCACCCGGGCGCCCTGATTCACGCACCGGCCGACCATTCTCCCGAACTGGGCCGGCGAGACGCCAGGCGGGAGCGATCTGCCAAAGCACATGATCGAGCCCGTTCGGGCGAGCATGCTGAGCTTGCTCGCCATCCGGCGAACATCGTCCTCCGTGACGTTAAACGCCTGGTCGCGGATGTGCGTCTCCGTGTCATTGATCGGGTCAACAATCGTGAGGTTGTCGCGCGTTCGATCTCTGCACAAGAGGAACTGGCACACCGTCCGGCCCTCGCCGGAGCGCTCAAGGTGCTCCTCGAAGAACGCCAACTCAGCTTGGCCGACGAATCCCGTCGCGATCGAGCGATCCCCAAGAACAGCCAGCACGCGAGAGAGCGTAATGCCTCCGCCCGTGGGGTACCACGCGACGACACGCCCATCCACCCGTTTCCCGACGGCGAAACCTGGCGCTTCGATCACGCGGTCTACCGCGGGATTCAGCGTGACAGTGACAATGCGGTTGGTGGACATCGGCGACCGATCGTACACCGCCGACTCCGAGTTCGTGCGTGGGCAACTCTTCCGAGCAGACAGGTTTGTCGTAGAGTGCTCAAATGGGCGCGATGACAGCACTGGAGTTGGGATTGATTGCTCTCATCGGGCTCGGCGCCGGATCTCTCGGCGGGCTCCTCGGGATAGGCGGGAGCATCATCATGATTCCCGGGCTGGTCATTCTCTTCAGCGACCGGGGAGCTGAGCATCAGCACATTTTTCAGGCCGCCGCGATGGCCGTGAATGTCGCGGTCGCAGTCCCTGCGGCGCTGAGACATCGGATGGAAGGCGCCGTTCGCGCAGACCTTTTCCGCATCCTCCTACCCTCCGCCGGGGCGGCAATCATCATCGGCGTGCTGCTTTCCAATGCGATCTCAGGAGAGTGGCTTCGAAGTCTCTTCGCTGGTTTTTTGTTCTACGTCGGGTACGAGCAGACCCGCACATTGATCCGCAGCAAACCAGAGCCCGCCGAAAAAGACGCTCGGGTGACAGTCGGGCGCGGCGCCATCGTCGGCGGCGCGATGGGGCTCGTCGCAGGTCTTCTCGGCGTGGGTGGGGGGGTCGTTGCTACGCCACTCGCGCAATTGTTATGCAAACTCCCGCTCCGGCAGGCGATCGGAGCGAGCAGCGCCGCGATGTGCCTGACCGCCGCCGTCGGCGCGACATTGAAGTTTTGGCTTCTCCCCGACGCGATGGCTGGGAGCGAGGCCAGCGTCATCGACCCGCGCATCACCGCGGGCGTCATCGCGATCGCGCTGGCGATTCCCGCGATGCTCGGCGCCTGGCTCGGAGCCCGATTGACCCACCTCCTCCCAGTGCGCGTCGTTCGCAGCGTGCTCATCGTCGTCCTCGCCCTCGCCGCCTGGCGCATGAGCGGCATCACCTTCTGAGTGCTCCTGTTTGTAGCTCTTAGCCCCCGTCCGCTAAGGAACCGGAACGACGGGGCGCCAGCAAGAAGGTGGCGATAACGCTTCAGCCGCCGGTGGACTCAGCCGATCTTTCCAGCGATGGACGAGGGAGCACATCACAATCAGGACCCGAAGCGTCCCTTTGAGCCTCGCTCTGTGTCTCCGAGGCCCACACCCGCGCCTGAGCCTGACGCCGGACCTCTCGCCGCCGACCGAGTCACCGAGCGCGTCCACGCAATCGCGAAGGAAATGGATCTGCTGCTCGGCAGCGCGTTGGGCTTTGTCTCCAGCGCGCAACAACGGATCAATACGGGCGACGTCCTCGGATCGCTCGAGCAGGAAATCTGCTCCGAACTGGCGGGCGTCCAGCGATCGCTCGATCAAATGGCCCACCTCATGCGCGATGTCATGTCGCCATTGCGCCTCAACCCTCCGCCAGAACATCACGAGCACCTTCCCCTCGCCGAAGCGGTGCTTCACGCCGTCGAATCGCAGCGTGCCTTCGCGCATTCGCAGGGAGTCGAGCTTCACGTCGAGTTCTCCCCGCGCCTGGTCCTTGTTCAAGCAGGCCCAATCTTTACCGCAATCGTCAACGCCCTCCGCAATGCCATCGAGGCGGCAAGCGAGGGAGGGCGCGTTGATCTGATCGCCGAGATGCTCACGGACGACGACGAGACATCACCGCCGACAGTCCAGATTGATGTGTTCGATGACGGCCCCGGCCCGCCGCGCGACGCAGGCGACCGTGTCTTTGACCCATGTTTCTCCACCAAACGCCCAGGCCCCGGCCTGGGCCTGGCGCTAGCCCGAGAAATTGTCACTGAGTTGGGTGGAACAATTCAGCTGCAGCCGCGAACGAGTGACAACGCCCGCCGAGCAAAAGGCGGCGCCCATCTCATGATCCGTTTCTGTGCGCACGCGGGATAAAACAGCTTCCCGCTGTCCACCTCTATCGCTTACGACCTCACCCGCGCCAGACCCACGCTGCACCAGGCGTTGCCGATGCGATCCGTCATCGCAAAACCTCGCACGACAGGCGACTGTACGTTCAGCCCCTGATCGAGACAATGATGCGCCCATGCGATCAAGTCATGCTCAGCGACACTTTTGTCCACAGCAAACAGAACAATCAGCATCGCCCGCCAAGGCAAAGACGCCGCCCCGCTTATCTTGCGCACATCCTGCGTCGCCTGCTGTAGCAGTTGCGATGTGTATGGAACCCCGTCCTTCACAGCCCCATCGATAACCGCAAACTGATGAACAACCTTCACCTCAATCCAAAACGCATCTTCAGCCCGGGCTCCGTGACCCGCAAAAAGTGTGTCCGCAAGCAGCGGGTCGATCAAATCCTCCCCCGGCGAGCGCGTCAGAACAATGTCACACCGCTCACCATGGCTGCGCCGCTTCTTCTCACGATCAGCCGGATACCGCTGCTCCGCCAGCACGTTGTAGCCGCCCTCAAGAAGACCGCGACGCATGAGCGGGTGCAACTGAACTTCATCGAGTGTGTCAATTCCAGTCGGTGTCTGCTCAGCGTCACACTCCAGAGCCCTCGCCGAGAGTCCCGCCATCGCTGTTTCACAAACATGCGCTACATCCCACATGCCGCCATTGTGACGTCTGATAGCCAACCGCGCGAGCACGCAGGCGCATGCGCATAAAAAGAGCCCCAGGTTTGGAAACCCAGGGCTCTGTGAAATCTCTTGGATAACCGCCCAGCTACACCACCTACTCGACGTCCGAGCCTTCAATCACATCAGTGATCGGCGGAGCCTTGTGCGGATGGAACTCCCCAGCCTTCAGCCGGCGGAAATAGCTGTGGTACGCAGTCATCGCCGTCACACCAAAGATCAGCATGATCGGAATGTTCGCCCACAGCATCACGCCCGTGCCCAGCGCCGTGAGGTTGTCCAACTCCTCATCCGTCTTGATGAATCCCAGACACGAAACGAAGATCAGCAAGCAATAGATAAACTTGTACGGCAACACCGACTTGTCGCCGAAAAGGAAAACAACGCCCTGCTCCCCGTAATAGCTCCACGAAATCATCGTCGAAAGCGCAAACAGCCACGACGCAATTGTTACCAGCCACATCCCAAGACCCGGCGCGACAGCGTCAAACGCCTTCGCCGTAAGCGTCGCGCCGGAGAAGTTCGCAAACCCGCCATACCCGCCGTCAGGTTCAGCGACCAGCGTTGGCTTCAGGTCTCCTTCGAGGGAATCCCATGTGACCGTGAAGGCGCCATCATCGCTCTCTTGAACCTCTCCGGTAATCATGTGCATGTCATTGGCGGTTTCTTCATTGGCGCTCGCGTTGACTTTGACCTTGATCTGATCACCGTCCCGCCATTTGCGGTCCGCCCGTTCGCCGAGTTCTCCTGTTTGCAGCGTCCATCCACCCTCGACCTGAACAACCGCAGGCGCCTGCTCAAAGACAGTGTCCGGCGCCCGGTTCCACACACCGCTGGATAAAATCACCAAACTCGTCAACGTGCACACGACAATCGTGTCAATGAAGGGTTCAAGCCCCGCGACAACCGCCTCGCGGACGGGCTCATCAGTCTTCGCAGCAGAGTGCGCGATGGGTGAAGACCCCTGCCCAGCTTCCGATGAGAAGAGAGCCCGCTTCATACCCCACAGGAACGCGTAGCCCCACGCCCCGCCGATGAACGCTCCCTCGGCTTCGAGCGGACCGAAGGCGCCCTCGAAGATCAAGCCGAACATCTCAGGGATGTCCCCCGCCTTGAGAACGAGCACATAGATCGCCGCCAGCAGATACATCCCGCACATGAAGGGCACGAGCCGGCCCGCAACTGCTCCGATGCGCTTAATTCCACCAAGGATGACCGCCCCGACCATCACCGCCAGAACAATCCCGATAAAGGGCCGCGGCACATTGGCATATTCATTGGTCACTTCACCAACGTTCCACGCCTGGAACATGTTGCCGCCCGTGATCGCGGAGATGAGCAGCGTGATCACAAAGATGCCGCCGACAATCTTGCCAACGCCGCCAAGCCCCATCTTGGCAAACCCCTTGCTCGCGACGTACATCGGCCCGCCGTGCGGGTTGTCCGGATCATCGGTGTTGCGGTAGATCATCGAGAGTGTCACTTCAGTGGTCTTCAGCGCCATCCCCGCCAGACCAATCATCCACATCCAGAAGATCGCGCCGGGGCCGCCCAGCGCGATCGCAACCGCGACGCCGCCGATATTGCCCAGCCCGACAGTCGCCGAGAGCGCCGCAGAGAGGGCCTGAAAGTGGTTGATCGCGCCGGGGTCGTTTTTGTCGTCATACTTGCCGCGAATGACGGAGATGCCGTGCGTGAGCGCCCGGTATTGGCAGAAAACGCTCCAGAGCGTAAAGAGCACACCGACGCCGAGGACAGCGTAGAGCACATAGTTATGCCAGATGACGCCGTTGATCTTGCCAAGGGCCTCGTTGAAGCTTTCGAGGAATCCGTTGCCGTTCATGGTCTCTCCTGCATCGCCGGAGCCCGGCCGGCGCCAGATGCGCCAGCCTGTCTCAGGGTGGACTATTCTCGGACAATCCCTGCCAACCTACCAGACGGACGCGATTGTTTCACCATCCCCGATCCATCGCGGGCGCCCGGAGACTCTTCATTGAGGCAAGATGAGAGGCTGGCGCGCCGATCTGTTGGAATCTCACCCACTGACGAATCCCGGACTCAGCAACAGCCCAGAGGTACCATTGGTGACAACGTTTCCCCCTCCGAGCGACGCACTCTTGTCTCAATCCAAGCTTGATACGTCGATCACGAGAATAACCAAAGGGGACTTTGCCTTTCCACTTGGCGTCTACCCCGTCGAGGAATGTGCGCCGACGCCCGGGTACGCCGTCCAGTTTGAAGCTGCCGACGGCGCCGACGGCGAAGCAGACTGGGAAGAATGGCCCGACCGCTACGTCTACGACATCGTCATCACCGCTGACCGCCTGCCCAACTTCGCTCGATCTCTCTTCGCCCTGCTGCCTCAACGGATATTTCCGATTCTCGATGTGCTCGGCAATGACGCCTTCCGGGAGATCGATCCCTACATCGCCTATGACCTCGTCGGCTTTGACCGGTTCGTCGAGGAGTTGCGCCGGCATGGCGCCTGGTTCTTCGAGGATGGGATGGTGGGCTTTGGAGCCATGTCCCTCGAGCCCTTTCTCTACATTTTCATTGATGAGCACAAGGTCGTCACCATCCGCGCGGAAATCGCCCTGCGCGACAGAGTCGAAGCCGTCCTCGCTGCTTACGACGTTCCCGCGATTGAGGATCCCCAAGGCGCAGATGCAGCAGCCCATGAGCATCGCTGTGTGCTTGTGACGCCGCCCGAGCAGCAAGACATCCTGACGCCGGAAGAAATTACGGAAGAGCTGCTCGATAGCTGGCGCCTCCGTCTCAATATCGATCGCTCCAATAACGTTGACGATGAGGGCGCTGAGCTTGAAATTACCGCCTGGCGTTGCCTCATCCGGCTCTCAAGCCGGCAGGGACGCCGTCTCTACGCTGAGATATTGCTGACCGCGGCCTCCCTGAGTGAACTCGATGATCTTGTCCAGGATGAAGTCGAACGGCACATTCATCAGCTTGTGTCCGCCCCGTCAAGCACCCTGGCCGAGTCAAACGAGATGGACGCGTTTGAAGAGCTTGCGCTCATTTTTTCCGATCGCATCACCCCCCCGGAACTGGAAAAGCTCCTCAAGGAAATGGCGCCGATGGCCGCCCGCGCAAAGACCGCCGAAGAACTGCTTCAGGGAAGCGGGATCCACGCCCTTCACTGGCTGATCGACGGAGAGCCCGGCGCCAGCGAGTAAGTCATCCCGCCTCAGACGCCGACGGACGCTCATACGTCAGCGTCACGCGATTACCTTTTTCATTGAACTCCACCCGCGACATATACGCGCGAATAAGCATGAGCCCCCGCCCAGACGGCTTTTCGATGTTTTCTTCCAGCGTCGGGTCCGGGATCGCTTCCGGATCAAAGCCCGGCCCGTTGTCTTCTACAGTCAGCCGCACTTCATCCGGCCCAGCCCGCCAACTCACCTGAACCGGCTCATCAGGCAACGCGGCATGCCCATGGCGGAAGGCATTGATCACCGACTCCTCAAACGCCAGGCGAAGCGCGAAAGTCGCAGCCTCGGGGTACGCGTACGAACCAACATCTTCCGTAAAGGCGATCTCTGCGCGCTTGATCGCTTCGCGATCATTGTGGAGGATCAACGTCACCTCATTCTCGCTGCCGTTGGGATCACGACCAGTCATCGGCGAAAAGCCACCACCCCTGTCCTCCTCGAAAAACACACAGACGCAAGCGCACGCCTAGCGGCGAGCCGCCAACGCGACGCTGCTTAGAATGCCCCCAGCGCCTGCTCAGCCGTGTCGTAAATCTGGAACAACCGATTCAACTTCGTAATGACGAAGACCTCATAAATCTGCGGGTCAATATTCGTCAGACGCAGCTCTCCCCCTTTGCCCTTCACCTTGGTGTTGAGCGTGATCAGCGTTCCCAGCGCCGCGCTGGAAAGATGATCCACATTGGAAAAGTTAATCAGGATTTTGGGATCAGCCTCAGCATCAATCAACGCTGATATTTCATCGCCAATCTGCTGGATGTTCGCTTCATCGAGGATGTTGCGGTCAACGAACTCGACTTGCGTCACATCGTTCTCTTTTTGTACTCGTAGCCGAGATTCTCCAGACGCCATCAAGTCAACCTCCTTGCCACACAGGGCGGACAGCCCAAAACGCTACTCGGGATTTGCTCTGTCTGTCAAGATACACCAGCGCAATGAAAAGACCCGCAGGACGCCGCCCACGGGTCATGGAAGCAGTTCGTCTGGACGCTGACCGGAAAAGCCGGCCGGCTCAGAAGCCAGCGTCAAACCGGTTTTGGAGCGAATCGAGCAGACCCGGGAAGTTCCGCTCCTCCTCCTCGTTCTGAATGATAATCGTCGGCTTGATCAGAATAAACAGCGTCATCTCTTCCTTCGACTCAATCCGATTCGTGAAAAATCGATTGATGATCGGCAGCTTGCTCAGGACAGGCACGCCCGACTCAACCTCAGCCTCATTCACAATGCGCTGCCCACCGATCATGAGCGTGCCTCGATCCGGAATCGTCGCGCCTGTCGAGATGCTGGTGATCTGAATCGCCGGCGCTTCAAAAGAAGCCGTCACAGGCGGGCTGCCAGTGCCATCCTGAGTGCCCCCACCCGTCTGCGCTGTCACCGTTGGATTTGGAGATGGGTTCGGAATTTCTTCAGCAAGGGCTGTGTCGATGGTCAGCGTGACATACCGACGATCTGCGGAAACGACACCATCGAGTTGAAGAGAGAAACCCGTGCTCAACACACTGAGCTGTGGATCAAACGCGACGGAGTTTGTTCCAACAATCGGATTGAGATCCGACACAAACGACCGCTGAGATGTCACAAAGATATTCGCAGTGTGTCCATTCGTGAACGTAAGCCGCGGAGCAGTCAGCACAATGCTTCGCCGATCCGCCTGCGTTGCTTCAACAAGGAAATCCACCTGCACATCGTCCAGGAACGTGCCTGCAAGCTGAAGCGCGGGCGTCAAGCCGTCCGGCCCAACAAAGTTTGAGGCGAACGGCGAACTGATCAGCGACTCAACAATGCTCGCGCTGTTTTGGTTCACCGGAATCATGCTGGTCCGGTTCGGCGCGGTTGCGGCAAACGGCGTCGCCACCAGTCCGGGCACGGACCCCGGGCCAGGGTCCGTGTCCTGAAACTCCTGCGTCGCTCCAGTTCGGTTCCCAGCCGCGCTTGAAAAGAATGCATTGACAATATTGGATGGGAGCAATGTCGTTCTGCCGCTGGGGATGTCCACCGTGGGCGAGAAGATGTCCTGCTGCGCAAGAGCATCCTCAAACTGACTGTTCTGAGCGTTGAAAATGACGTCGACATCAAATCCAATCTGCTCGAAGAACTCTTGCGTCACCATGAGGAACCGAGCTTCGACATTAATCTGAATCGAACGAATCTCTCTCAGCTGTCGAAGCAGGCCGCTGATGCGCCGGTGGTTCCGCGCCGTGTTGGTGATAATCAGATTGTCGTTCAGCTCCTGAATGATTCCAGTGTCGCCGCCGTTGTCACGCCACCCCTCGAAGTCCACATTGGTTTGCAGAATTTCAATAAGGCGCTCGCGCAGCTCCTGCTTGGTGATTCGCTCATCATCCTCATCTTCTTCATCAAAGATGCTGCCGGAGCCGCCGCCTCCCTGGCCCTGGTTGAGGACGCTGTCAAGATCAAGCTCCGGAGCATTGTTGAAATCAGGGATCTGATAGAGGAGATCGCGCACATCGTAAATAACGATAAACGTATTTTTGCGCAGGTCCGCATCCGAGGCGACGACGAGCACACCATCGTTCACCGCCCAACTCGCTCTGCTGAAGCTGTCCGGACTCACCTTCTCAAGCACGCGATCCAGAATCACCTTGGCGGGCAAAGCTTGCAGATTAAGTGACACCAACGTGTCACGATCAACGCCGATGTCTGAGAGTGATTCCCAATCGATATCGACATTCAAGTTCGTCACTGTTGCGACAAACTCAAGCACGTCTTCAAGTGTATTGTCAGCAAAAGTCGCAGGGACGCGCTTCGCTTCCAGCGCCGCCAGCACGCGGCGGTCCGCTGCAGATTCTGTAAACGCTGTGGGTTCACCGCGCCGGAAGCTCAACTCAGGCCAATCCGGAGGATAGTCGAGAATGTTTCTCGGAATGACAAGCTCATTCTGCATGTTCACGCTCTCTCGAGCGTAGCCGTAGTGCTTTTCCCGTTGCAGGCGGTCAAACTCGCGGAAGAGAATGACATCACGAAGCGTATCTCGAAGCAAAAGCCCCGCTGGATCCTGAGGATCAAGGAACAAGATTTGATCTACGACCTGCAAGGCCTCTTCGTATTTCTGCTCAAGCTGAAGCGCGCGTACGCGATCCAGCGATTCATTGATCTGGACCCGCTTCTCCTGACGACGAAGTTGCTCCTGCTCCTGCGCTTCATCTGCGATTTTTGACGAGCGTTCATCAGCCTCGTTGAGTCGTGACGTCTCCTCCGCCGTGATGATCTCCTGAATCAGCGCCGTCTGTTGCACGGAGAGGTTATTGAACTCAGTTTCCGAGAACAGCCCCCGCACATCGGAGAGGCGAATACGCGCTTGCTCAGCCAACGTGCGCGAGCGATTAAAATCACCCGCAACAAGAGCCTCGCGAGACTGAATTAGAAAATCTTGAAACTCTGCTCGCGCCTGCTGCACGATGATGCTGCGCGTATCAGTCTGTTGCTTGAGCGCTCCCGCGCCAGGTTGCTGAAGCATCACGCGCGATTCATCGATCCGAAGCTCCGCCCGCTGGACATCGTCATTGCTGACAAATCCGCGGAACGGGCCGAGAATCTCCTGGTATTTCCGGATCGCTTCGTTGTAGCGCGACGCGCCAAAGGCAGCATCCGCCTCCGCAAGCACGCGCTGCGCTTCCATACTCAGCATGTCCTGGAAATCCTGATCGCCCGCATCCCCAGGATCAGTCAACTCAGCGTCCTGGAAGCCATCATCCATAAAATCATCATTGATGTCGACGAACCCCTCATCCTCAATGATGGGCTCCTCGAAAATGACATCATCAGGCTCATCAATCTGCGAATCGTCTTGTTGCCCCCGGGCGTCATCCCGCCGTGTGATCCGCCCCGGCTGGAACATGCCAAGTGAGACAGACTCAAACGCAAAGGGCTCTCCTCGGTAGCGCTCAAGCTCAGCGACGCGCTGGCGATGCCGATCAATCTCCCGAAGCTGTGCTGGAGTCAGCTCAACTCCCGATCGATACACGCTGTCAAGCCCGGTCTTCGCGTCGGCGTAATCGCCAGCGTTGAAGTCCGCGATAGCGCGCTCAAGCGCCGGATTAACGAGCGGCGCCAACTCCTTCTTGAGTTGTTCGGAGCGCTTCAGGATGAACTCAGCCGCATCGCGCTGCGGGCGAGTCGCTCGCTCAGAGCGCCTCGCTGCATGCGCTTGCCGATCCGCCTCCCGAAGATTGCCAGCCTCCATCGCGAGCTCAGCCTTCTGGAGACTCAAATCGACAGGGTCAGCGTGCCGGATTCGACGCTCGATCGAGGTCAGCAGGTCGAACGCACGCTCGCGCTCGTACTCATTCATCTCATTACGATTCAGTTGGACAAGCTCTCGCTTGGCTGCGATGAGCCGGCCCTCAGCCATGAGCGTCGCCGCTTCGTCGATCGTGGAGGCGGCCAGCTCGTCTGCGCGGGTCAGGTCAACCCCCGCCCAACAGACGCACACAACTGCTGCGAGGATCATGCCTGTCACACGTCGGCTTCTTTGCTGCATCCCTGGTCTCCGAACGCACTTGTCATTGCGCGAGTCAATTCTCTGTCTGTCGCGCCGGGTCGCCAACATCTGGCGCCGACAGCGCGGCCAGCCCCTGCGCCCTACGGGCGAAGCAAGCCGGGCGGACCATAACTTCCGTATATTGCCCTCGCAACCGCCTTCGGTTCCATTGAGTACGCAACCTGAGCCGTTTCAATGGGTTCCCCGGATCGACGCCCAACTCGCTGAAATGAACACCACAAGGGTGTTCAGCCCATTCTCACGCCCGCTACTCTTTATCCATTGTGCCCGCATCTTTGTTCCATTCTCGTGATCCCGACGCCCCGATCTGCTGCGCACAAGTCGCGGTGGAGCGGGCGGCTGATTTTCCCGACGGGCTGACTTATCTCATCCCCGAAGGGTTCGGCTCGGTTCAGGTGGGGGATCGTGTGCTGGCGCCGCTTGGGAAGGGCGATCGTCCTGCAGCGGGGTTTATCATCGATATCGATGTGAAATCAGGGGTTTCACTGGATCGGCTGAAGCCGATTCTTGGTCGGGCTGCGGGAGCGTTGCCTCCTTCGCTGGTTGAACTCGCGCGTTGGATATCGCGGTATTACTGTGCGCCGTTGGGTGTGACATTGGCGACAATGCTTCCAGCCGCCGTAAAACGGTCTGTTGGGGTGCGCACAAGAACACTGCTTGAGCGCACCGACGTTGCACTTGAAGGGCGGCTGCCGCCTGTCACTGCCAAGGTCTGGGCCCGGATCGAGGAACTGGGTGCGGGCGTGTTTCCGGTGGAGCCGCGCCAGCTTGCGCAACTTGTTGAATCCAAGTCACTTGCGCCGATCAATCGACTTATTGCCGCGGGTGCGCTGCGCACAAAAAAATCACATATCGTCCGGGCGAGCTTCGATGGCGCAGACCTCGCCGACCTCGTTCCCGTCACACTCACAGACGAACAGACTCGCGCGGTCGGCGCGATCAGCGCGGCGCTTGGCGCCTTCAGCGTCCACCTGATTCGCGGTGTGACGGGCTCGGGCAAGACCGAGGTCTATCTGGATGTCATCGCGCGGGTGCTGGAGCGTGGTGAGGGCGCGCTGGTGCTTGTCCCTGAGATCAGCCTGACGCCGCAGACCGCTGCTCGGTTCACCCGGAGATTCAGGGACTCTGGAGTCGCGGTATTGCACTCGGGGCTCACGGCGGCGCAGAGGCACCATCAGTGGCAGGCGGTCGCGACGGGGGAGGCGAAGCTGGTCGTCGGGGCGAGATCTGCGGTGTTTGCCCCGTTTGGAGGTGAAGCGAGTTTGCCGTTGGGGATCATCGTTGTCGATGAGGAGCACGATGGGGCCTACAAGCAGGAGGAGGCGCCGCGCCACCACGCGCGGGATGTGGCGATCAAGCGGGCTCAGATGGCTGGGTGTCCGATTGTGCTTGCTTCGGCGACGCCTTCTCTGGAGTCGTGGCGGAACGCGACTGAGGGGGGCTGGCGGCTGCATGAGCTCCTGGAGCGTCCTGCCGGAGCGAAGTTGCCACGGGTGGAGATTGTTGATTTTGTTGAGGAGCGCCGGCAGGCGAGCCAACTTTCGCGGCAGGCATTGATCGGGCCGCGTCTGACTCGGGCGATTCAGCAGACGCTCGATCAGAGGGCTCAGGTGATTTTGCTGCTTAATCGGCGGGGCTACGCCAACTACATTTGCTGCCCTGACCAGCGGTGTGGATTCGTGCTCAGTTGTGATGACTGCGATGCGACGATGGTTTATCACAAACTGAAGAAGCTTCCTGATGGCGGGCTGGTCCGCTGTCATCACTGCCTGGCGGAGATCAAGCTTCCGAAGGTCTGCCCGGATTGTGGCAAGCGGATTTCAGCTTTTGGGATGGGAACGCAGCGGGTTGAAGAGGAACTCGCCAGGCTTTTTTCGGAGTTGATTCCGCGCGAGACGATGCTTCGGCTGGATTCGGATGTCATTCGCTCCTCGAGCCAGTGGCGCGAGGCGCTTGATCGCTTTGCGCGAGGCGAGGTGCGTTTGCTTGCGGGAACGCAGATGATTGGCAAGGGGCTGGACTTTCCAAACGTTCGTCTTGTCGGCGTGATTAATGCAGATACAGCGCTTAACCTGCCGGACTTTCGCGCATCGGAGCGCACGTTTCAGCTTGTGACGCAAGTCGCGGGAAGAGCTGGGCGGACAGCGGCGGCGCCGGGTCGTGTGATTGTGCAGACGTTTTCGCCGCACGCTCCTGCGATTCAGTATGCAGCGAACCATGACTATCGCGGATTCGCTGAATGGGAGCTGAAGTTGCGCAAGCGAGCTGAACTGCCTCCGGCGACGCGTATGGCACGCATCGTGGTGCGCGACAGGGATCACACGAAGGCGGCGGCGCTAGCGCGGACGATTCGCGAGTCTTTGCGCGTGTGTGCGCCGGCGGCGGTTGATATTCGCGGGCCGATGCCTTGCCCGATATCGCGGATAGCGACTCAACACCGTATTGCGATTGAGCTGACGGCTCCGAGCGCAGGCGATATTCAACAAGCACTAACAGCGGCGCGCAACGATCGCACGCTGCGTTCGAATAAGCACGTCGCGATTGATGTCGATCCGATTATGTTGCTGTAGTGCAGAGTCTTAATCGAGCGATTCAGCTTCGATACTCGCCGACTCGCCTTTGCGTTTCTTTTCGATGTAGCGCTCGATCCAGCGTTCAAAGCTTTTGCCGTGGGCGGTGTCCTTGCCGGTGAACTCGATGGACACGATGTCCGCGTAGCTCACTGCGATCTTGTCGTCTGAGTCATTCGGCATGAGACGCAGGGAGGAGTCTGCCAAGCCTTCTCCGCGATGCCGGTCGAAGATATAGCCATCGAGTCTCTGGCCGGTGTCGAGATTGAGTGAGACATCGCCGCGATAATCAAAGGCTTTTTCCAGAGCATCGAGCAGTTCCTGTTCATCATTGCGACAAGCGACGAGCCCCTGAAGATTGGTTTCGGTGGCGACGGGGCTCGGTTTGGATTTGGTTTCCTGGGGCATTTTTTTCTATCCTTCTGTCGAAGCTCGCTCGCCTCCGAACGTTCTGCCGGTTTCCGGGTCCATCATGGCCCAGCCAGTGGATCGGCACAGGCGATTGAGGACATGCCAGGCGATCTCCTCTTCAAGCAGTGTAACCATTGCCTGCATGACATCGTCCTTGTCATCGACCATTGGGAGTTCGACGCGCAGGCCGGGGCCGTGGGCCATCCCAAAGCTCTCAGCGGAGCCGTCGGGAGCAGTGTTGAACCCGCGCAGGGTGCGCATCACTGAGCGTTTTGTGCCCAAAGGTTCGGCGCCGTTCTCGGATGGGTTGACCAGGATGACTTGGCGGGGAGATGGCACGGGGCCAGAAGTATGGGCGGGAGGCGTCTATTGGGCAATGCCGGGATTCATTTTTCTTAGCCGGATAGCCAGAAGAGGAGCCCTGCGCCCGTTTAGCGTTTTGGCGAGCCTGGGAGATATTCTCGCGCATCTCGAGCTGACCGCTCGACGATTCGTTCGAGCATTTCATCAGAAATCCAGGGGAGTGAGCGAATTTTCTCACGCAGCGCATCGGGGAAGGGGTCGCCCTGGCGTTCATGGCGCGGGCGGCTTTTCCAGTAGCGGTGCATCCAGAGGTACTGCTCAGGCGAGTGTCGGACCATCATTTCGATTGCCCGTCGATAGCGGGCGGTGATATAGAACAGCGGGTCGGGCTGATCGCGCCAGTGTTCGGGGCGAATGACATCGACGACGTTGATTTGATACGCGAGGCGCGCGGTGCGCGATCCGCCCCGGCGCACGGCGTGAGAGCAGATGATTGGCATTTCGTAGCGCATCGCGAGGAGGCCGATGGTTTTGTACGCCGATGCGAGCCGGTTGAAAAAGGGGACAAAGAGGCCGCGGTCGCCGGCGTTTTGATCAGCGATGAAGCCGACGGACTCGCCGCGCTCGATGCAGCGGGGAAGGGTTTCGGTGGCGCCAAATTTGTCAATCAGGCTGAGCCCGAAACGGGCGCGCGATTGTCGGACCCACTTGTCTACGGGGGTGACATCAAGCGGGCGATAGAGAGCATGCGTGCGCAGGCCCAGCATGCCAACGGTGGCGCCGAGCAACTCCCAGTTTCCGCAGTGGCCGGTGATGAGGAGTTTGGGCTGGCGGCTGATGATGAGTTCGAGTGAATCGCGCATGTCGCCGATCTGGATGCGCACGGGCCAACCATCTTGGGTGAGTAGTCGCGGAGCGCGGGCTATCTCGATTGCGAGTCGGAAGAGGTGGCGGTATCCCGAGAGCGCACACTCGGCGACGCGCTGTTCTGTCCAGTCCGGAAAGGACCAGCGGATGTTGTCATGCGCGCGAGCGAGTCTGTCGCGGTTGAGCTTGGAACGGGCCCATGAGTCGCCGATGCGATCGATCACGAGGAGTGTGTCGTCGATGCTGAGGATATTGCTCGCGCCAGCGATAGCGCGCACGCTGGCATAGAGCAGCGGATGCGTGATTCTTTTCAGAGCGGCGGGCAAAGGGGATTATTCCCGGGTGACTGAGAAGTAGATGGCTGCTTAGTTGGCGCCGGTGTACCCCGTGAGTGTGTAGAGGCGGTTTTCATTAAGGATGGGAATGTTGGTCTGGACAGCGGTGCGGAAGAGTCTGTCGTATTCCTCGGCGCCGCGCTGTTGGTGGATGTAGGCCTGGATGACGGCGATATCGGCATCTCCGGGGGGGGCAGGTGGAACGATCGGCTTTTCTCCGAGCACGAGAAAGTCTGTGCGGCCGTTGATGTCGTCAGTGACGCGGCCGCCCCAGGATTTGATAACGCTCTTGATGGAGTTGGCTTCGTGAGGCGTTGAGAGTCCGTCGCGGTTGGCGTCATAGTTGCCGAAGACGACGAATTCATAGGTTTTGTTGGGGTCGTATATCGCGTTTGCGAGGATATCGCCGGTGACGATCGGATTGCCACGGCGTCCGCCGCCGATGATTCGGCAGACTGAGGATGTTTCATCGACACGGATAACCTCGACGATGCCCTTGCCGGAGGGATATTCGCCGCTGGCGTCTGGGCGGATGCTTGACGCTTCGGAGTACACCTTGAAAGTCATACCGAGGACGACGCGATTGTTTCTGCCGATGTCGATAAAGACACGGCCGCTTTGGGGATCGGTGGAGATAATGCGCGCATCAACGAGGGTCGCTTCGTCGGCAGGTTGAAGCGTGTTTCCTCTTTGTGCGAGGCGCAGGCTTTCGAGTGTATCTGTTTGAATCAGGATTGTTTCATTGAGTTCGCGCACGCGCTCGCGGAGAGCGTTCTCAGTTTCGCTGGCGTTGTTGCGGATAGCTGAAACACGCTCATCATTGGCGCCGATGGTGTCGTGGACGGAGTTGCGATAGACCTCAAGCTCGCTGCGGTAGCGGCCGATTTCGTCGTTGAGGGCGGCGAGCGTTGCGGTGTGGTCATCGCGCAGGCGGGACACACGATCGACTTCGGCCTGGAGATCGCTTTGGGCGGCCTGCTGGGCGGCGTTGGCTTCCTGGAGTGAGCGGTCGAGCCCCGTGATCTGGCGGTCGCGCTCGGAAATGACGCGAAGGAGTGAGCTGGTGTCTGCGCCTTCGACAGATTGGATTTTCTGTTCAAGGTCAGCCAGTGAATCGGAAGCATTGCCGGTCACGCGGCGCATGGTTTCTCGCCGGGAGTCTTTGAGATACATGACGAGGCTTTGTCCCGAGCGCTGAGATTCAGAGAGCAGTGCTGCGATTTCGTCATCGTTTTCCTCTCCGGCTCTGACGATCGCGGCGTGTTGAGCGCGAAGGTCGGCGGTGTCTTTTTCCGCTCGCTGGGCCTTGCCGTAGAAGACGACTGCGGTGATAAAAGCAGCGATCAGCAGCGCCCCCGTGAGGGTCATGGTGATAGCGATGCCTGGGCCCATCGTGGTGCGTGAAGCCATGGGGGAACAACTCCTGAGTCTTGATTGATCGCAGCCGGAGCCGACGGGGCAGCCTTCTGCGAGCCGAACGCGCCTGCATATATTCAGTCCGGGGTCTGCCGGAATCTTCGTGCAACAGCCGCCTTCGGTTCCGGGCAGTGTCCCGGTCTGCCGTCAAAGCGTCAACCAGAGGCCAGGTTGAGCCATCCCTGAAGTCTATAAGCGAGTCCGAGAAAGGTGAAGAAGCTGGCGGTGTCGGTCAGCATGGTGACGAAGATGGAGGAGCCTGTCGCGGGGTCAAACCTGAGGCGATCGAGCACCAGCGGGATGGCGGTCCCGACAAAACATCCGATGGAGAGAGATCCCGCCATCGAGATTGCAGCAATGGCGCCCAGCTTCCATCCGGCTTCGTCATGCAGACCCGCGGCGCCCATCACGGCGAGAGCCAGCCCAATAATGAATCCGATCACCGCGCCAGAAAAGAGTCCGAGGAGCGTCTCGCGCATCAGCAGAGGGCCGGTTCGTCCTCGGCGGACTTCCTTCAGGACGATCCCGCGCAGCGTGACCGCGAGGCTCTGATGACCGGCATTGCCCGCCTGATTGGCGATGATGGGCATGATGACAGCGAGAATCGCGATTTCATCAATCAATCCTTCGAATGTGAGCACCACCAGCGCCGCCATCGTCGCCATTCCAAGATTGATGAGCAGCCATGGGAACCGGCTTCGGATTTTGGTGGTGAGTGAAGCGTAGACGGATTCAGCTTCACTGGTGACGCCGACCTGCCTGAAGGCGTCTTCGGTGTGCTCCTCGCGGATGATGTCGATCACATCGTCAATGGTGACGACGCCGAGCAGACGCTGGTGTTCATCGATGACGGGCAGATCCAGATAGTCGTACCGATCAAAGGCCCGAGCGACATCTTCCCGGTCAATCTCGGGTCGGAGCGCCGGCACCTCGGCATCCATCACATCCTTGATGCGCTTCTCGGGGTCATTGAGGAGCAGGGCCCTGAGCGTGATGGCGCCGGCGAGTCGTTGCTTGTTGTCGACGCAATACACCCTGGTTTGCGCGAAGTCTGTTTTTGCGTGGATTCTGAGATTCTGGATCGCCTGGCCAATGCTCGAGTCCGCGGCGAACCTGACGAGATCGGTGGTCATGAGGCCGCCGGCTGTCTCGGGGTCGTAGACGGCAAGTTGTGCGAGCGTCGCGGCCTTGAGCCGGGGCATGTTTGCGAGGAGGAGCTGGGCCTGCTCGTTATCGACGCTTTGTAGCAAGTCCGCGGCGTCGTCGGGGTCCATGAGGGCGAGATATCTCGCTGCTTCATCAGCGGGCAAATCTTCAATCACCCCGGCGGCAAGGGGGAGTTCCATGTTGGCGAGGGCCTCGGCGGCGGCCTCATCATCCATGGAGTGGAGCACTTCTGCGGAGTCGCTGGACTCGAGCGTTTCCAGTGAGTCGGCTGCATCAGCCGGCTCCTGTGCTTGGAGGTTGCGCGCCAGTTCTGCCGTAGGCGCATGGGCGTCGACGAGGGCTGTAAAGCGATCAACCTCCGTTGTTTCAATGGCGCCAGCCTCGCGAATGACGGTTTCGCCGGTCTGAATTTCACCGGCGGCGAGTGCTGACTCGCTGCGTGCTGGATTGTGTTGGTCGTCGGCCATCGCGATGGATGCTACCGAATGCATGGCCAGCGCAGGGAGCAAGAGGGCGATTGAAGCGAGAAAGAGAGCTCTGGTTGCAATCCATCCACGCTGAAAACAGCGACCCATGACCAACGAAGCCACAGGTCGCCGGAGGGAGAGACATGTTGGTGGCCAAGCCAGCTCCAACCGGCGCGAGGAAACAAAACGGCTCGTCGCCGCTGGCTCAGTTCACACACCTGATCAATCTTTCTCCCCATCCGCGACTCGTCTGAGGGGAAGCGCCTCAGCACGGACGGGTCACATTGTGGATACGCGGCGTCTTGCTGGCCGGTTCCGAAAAAGCACGCAAAGACCAACCTAAGATTCGCCGACGGGGCAGCTCGACAGTTCATCAACTGAAGACCGGCTTGAAACGACGCTTACTCCGAGTCGTCGAGCATGCCGCGAGTTTCGCGGAGCACGCGATCGACGATGTCGTCCGCGGTCACGCCTTCCGCACTCGCGGCGTAGTTCAGCACGAGCCGATGCCGGAGCGTCGCGGGCGCTAATCGCTGGACGTGATGAGCGCTGGGCGTGGGCTGCCCTTCCATGGCGGCGAGGCATTTGGCTGCGAGGACGAGCATCTGCCCGGCGCGGGGTCCGGCGCCCCAGCTGACATATTGTCTTACGGATTCTGGACATAAGTCATCCGTCGGCCTCGTTGCTCGCGCCAGACTGACGGCATGGTCAATCACATGCTCAGCGACGGGAACGCGTGCGATCAGCCGGCGAAGTTTGATAAGTTCTGTCGCATTAAAGAGCGGTTTGATTTGAGAGGCTGCCTCCATAATGCGTTCAGATTCAGCGACGATTCGCCGCTCTTCAGCTGCCTTGGGGTACTCCATCTGCAGGCCGAACATGAAGCGATCGAGTTGTGCCTCGGGGAGCGGATACGTTCCCTCATGTTCGATTGGGTTCTGTGTGGCGATGACGATGAAGGGCTCATCGAGTTGATGTGTTTCACCGCCGATAGAAACCTGGTGTTCAGCCATTGCCTCGAGGAGGGCTGCTTGTGTTTTCGGGGGGGTTCGGTTGATTTCGTCGGCGAGAAGGATGTTGGTGAAGACGGGGCCGCGCACGAAGTCGAGCGAGCGCTCGCCGGTGGCTGGATCGGTTCGGATGAGTTCGGCGCCGAGAATGTCCGAGGGCATCATGTCGGGCGTGAACTGAACCCGCTTGAACGTCAGTTTCAGGGAAGAAGCGAGTGCGCGGACGAGGAGCGTCTTGGCGAGCCCGGGGACGCCGACAATCAGGACGCTGCCTTGGCAGAAGGTCGCGATGAGCAACTGTTCGACAACGTCCCGCTGGCCCACGATCACTTCGCGAAGCTGCTGTTGAAGTTCGCTGCAACGGTGGGTGAGCTGATCGAGTTGCTCCACTTCACGCTCAGTCGTCAGGTCTGGCAAAGAGTTGGCTCCGATTTTGAGATGCTGCAGGCGTCCGAGAAAGCTTGAGGAAATAGTAGCGGGCCTTGGTCCGGCTTTCGGTCAGGCGGATATTGGTCCTGGTGCGAGCGATTCGGGGGCGGGTTTCGTGTTTTCGGACGTGATTGGTCCCAGAGCCCGGGTGGCGCCTCCAATACCATTCAGCCGGCGTCAAGGAGCGGGTAGCGAAAATCAGCGTTTCGCCCATCGCCCATGCGCACTTTTCTGCGTGTTCGTGAGCTTCCGCGGAAGAGTTTCAGCCCATCGTCGAGAGAGGCTTTTCGTGCGCCATGGGTGTGGGCTGGAAGCGCCAACGCCGATGGCAGGGGTGGCATGGATGTTCACTTGTGTTAGTCGGAGGATGCGCGATGCCTGTTCGTATTGGCGAAGTCATGGTTCAGAACGGCCTGCTCACACCAGATCAGGTCAAGATCATTCTGAAGGAACAGCAGGAGTTGCAACGGCCGTTTGGCGAACTCGCTGAACGGTTGTTCAATGTTGGGGAGCGCGACGTTGAACGGGCCTGGGCACTTCAATACGCAGAGATCGTCGAGCATGTCGATCCCTATAACTATGACATCGAAGCGAGCGCAGTGGGGCTGATTACGCGCCGGCAGGCGTGGCAGTTTCGCATGATGCCTCTTTCACACGATGCAGCGGAGGTCGTGGTCGTCACCGTTGTTCAGCATCTGCCTCGCGCGATGCGCTTCGCGATGAGGCAGTTCGAGGCGCCTTGCTATTTTGTTCTGACGGACGCTGAGTCGCTCTCGGACATTTTGACAGATCACTATCCGCTCGACGGCATGGGGCTGGAACATGTCATTAGTAAGGCTTCGGCTCCCTTTGGTGAGATTGGGATGCGCGCCTGAATCTCTGAGCGCCTTTTGCGTTACTCGCGAGAAGAAGGCTTGGGGAAGATCCATTCTTCCCCTGGCGTGTATTCGAGCATGTCGTATAGTTCTTTGCGCGTCTGCATTTGATCGAGGACGGCTGTGACATCGCCGCGCTTTTTGATTGAATCGAGCGCCCGCGTGACAGCGCCCATCGCGATGCGCAGGGTCGTCACCGGGAAGATTACGCACGAGTAGCCAAGATCCGCGAAGCGTTTGAGCGGGATGATCGGCGTTTTACCGAACTCGGTCATGTTCGCGAGGAGGTAGACGCCGCCTGCGGCCCCATATCCTCGGAGCGATTGGGCGAAGCGGTTGAACTCATCTTCGCTCGTCAGCCCTTCGGGAAACAGCATGTCGGCGCCGGCATCGACGTAGGCCCTGGCACGCGCGATCGCGTCATCAAGGTTTGTCACACTCGCGGCATCCGTTCGCGCGCAGATGATGAATGAGCCGCCGGAAATCGCGTCCCTCACTTTGGCAGCGCTGGCGATTTTTTCCTGAAAATGATCTGTCGCTACGAGTGTTTTCCCTTCGAGATGGCCGCAACGTTTGGGAAAGACCTGGTCTTCCAGATGCAGTCCGGCCGCCCCGGCGCGGTGGTATTCGGCCACAGTTCTCGCGACCATTTCCTGCTCGCCAAATCCCGTGTCAGCATCAGCAATCACAGGCAGGCCGGAACTGTCAGCGACCTGCTGGATGATCTCACAGAACTGATCCAGGGAGCGAAGGCCAACGTCCGGCACGCCGGCTGCGGCGCTCATTGCTCCGCCGGAGACATAGCAGGCCTCGAAGCCGGTTTGCGCGACCGCCCGCGCCACAAGCCCGTTAAAGGCGCCGGGAAGGCTGACGCAGTGATCGTCCATGAGAGCGCGAAGGCGGGCGCCGGGGTGTTCGTGTGGGTTCGGTTTCATCAGACCCATCTTACGCGGAGGGCGGATTAACTCAACGAATGTGTTGTTCGCAGGATATATCCAGCCTTTGCGTTAGTCATCGATGCTGGGGCCGATGGTCAAGCGAAAATCATTCAACTGTGAAATTTCGCTGGCAGACTTGGCGCCGACGTTGTCGTATCGTTCGATGAGCTGCGTCGCATCGGTGGCTGCGAGACTTCCGAGTAGTTGAAATTTGTGTTGCAGGATGGATACAAGATTTGCCGTCGTGTTGCGCGCATGGCCGGATGGGTACATCACAAGCCCGGAGCCATGCTCAGCTCCTGAATCGTCGGTGATTACGATGGACGTTGGTATTCCATCGGGATAGCGATCGTCATATTCCTTGCCACCGTGCTCGAAGCGAATCTTTTCCATCAGACCGCGGGTCGTGCTGTCGAAGATCGCGTTTTTGTTGAAATCGGCGGGTGCCAGCATGAGTTGTTTCCATGCGCTGTCGGAATCCGGGCCGACGGGTTCGTTGCGCGAGGCCCGGTCTATCGCCTTCTTCAGCATGGTGGAAACTATGTAGACCATCGAGTGATCGGCGCTCTGGCGAGTCTTCGGATCGCGTTTAGCGGGGTTTCCGATGATGCCAAACGCCGGCTCATAGGCAACGATCTTGATATCGCGAATCTTCTCGCCACCCGCGTCAGCCAGCAGATGCGGGTTCTGTGTGATGAGATCAATCAGCCCCTGCAGGGCGCCGGCGGATTGATGTTCGTAGAGCCCGAGCTTGAAGTGCATGCCCATGACTGCAAAGTCATCGCCGGAATGGCTCAGAACCAGGCTGAAGGGGCTGGGCGCTTGTTCAGTCCAGCGCTGGGCGCCCTGAGTCGTTGGTTCGAAGAAGCGAAAGATTGCTTCGGGATTGCGGAAAATATCGCGCGGGCCGCGAAAGCCGCGCATGGCGCGCTGCATGGAAAGGACAGCAACTTCCGTGCTGATCGCTGCGGAGGCGCCCTTGGAATCGGAGAGCTGTTTGCCGGCGCGGATGGCGCGCCACGGGATGTAGTGCGCAACAACCATGCCGATGGCGCTTTCGATTTGATCAGGCGCAGCGCCGAGCATCGCGCCGTAGGTTGCCGCCGACGCGATCGCGCCGTGGACCACATGGTCGATCTTGTATGTCTTCAGGCTAAAAACTTCCGAAAGTCGACCGCGAATTTCATCGAGCAGAATCATGCCGCGGAGCGCGGCTTTTCCATCGAGCCCGGCGACTTGCGCCGCTGCGATGCACACGGGATAAAAATCGTTATGACCGAATTCTCCTGCGGTGTGCCCGAGCTTTGGATTGAAACCGAAGTTGGTGCCGTTGGAATCCCATTCACGGACAGCGGAGCTGTTGGCAACGATCGCCTTCTCCGGCGCCACCTTTTCTTGTGAGCCGAAGACGGTGGCTCCGGGCTGGCCCGCGCGAACGGGATAGTCGAGGGCTTCGGCGCGCAGCACATTGGGAGCATTGGTTCCGAGGGCAAGGGCGGATAGGCCGCAAAGCGTCGCGTCTGTGTGAAATATCTCGGTGCGGCGGCGGACGACTTCATCGGGCTCGCCGATCCGTCCGGATAGAAAATCGACAGCGAACTCCGCGATGCCCGCTGCCTGGTTGGAATCCGCGGAGAGTGTGACAGCGGTGTCGGTCTGAGTGGCGGGCATTGATAGCTCCTTAGATGTGATTGTCGCGTTCGTGAAAGTGGGGCGCCGCGCTGTTGAACTATCCTGCCATGGCAAACCTGGCGAGTGGATACAGAGCGCAGCGAGGCCGCTACTATAGGGGACTTCCCATGACGCGGGAACCGGATCGCGATTCGCTTGCCCAGGCGATCCAGCGATTCACTTGAAATACATTTCCGAGACGAACACACCGGAGGAGCCCAACGCCATGTCCGCCGACCGCACGCCTGTCATCATCGCAGCCAAACGCACTCCAGTCGGCCGGTTTCTCGGCGGGTTGAGCCGCACACCCGCGCCGCAACTCGGCGCGTTCGCAATCGACGCCGTCCTGAAGGAGGCGCCAGCGGTGCGCGATCATGTGGAAGAAGTCATCATGGGGTGTGTGCTGCAAGCGGGGCTGGGGCAGAACCCAGCGAGGCAGGCGGCGCTCAACGCGGGGCTCTCTGCGACGCTTCCGTGTGTGACAGTCAACAAGGTGTGCGGCTCCGGGCTGAAGGCGGTCATGCTGGCTGCCCAGGCGATTAAGGCTGGAGACGCAGAGACGGTCATTGCGGGCGGTCTTGAGAATATGTCGCTCGCGCCGCATTTCGCTCACGTCCGGGCTGGGGTGAAGTTTGGAGATACGCCGCTGATTGACCACATGCTGGCGGACGGGTTGACATGCGCCATTGAGAACTGGGCGATGGGCTGCGCTGCGGAGTGGGTCGCCGATGAGTTTGAGATCTCACGGGAGGAGCAGGATCGGTTTTCAGCCCAGTCCCATCAGCGGGCTGCCAAGGCGACTGCGGAGGGTTGGTTCAAGAAGGAAATCGTTCCGCTCGAAGCGGCGGCGATCAAGCAGAAAAAAGATGTCCTTGCAGACGAAGGCATCCGCGAGGATTCGACCGCCGAGGGTCTTGGCAATCTGCGCCCCGCCTTCAGCAAGGAAGGGTCTGTCACCGCTGGCAATGCGAGCCAAATTTCAGATGGCGCTGCGGCGCTCGCGGTGACGACGGCTGCGAAGGCTGAGCAGATGGGCGTTGAACCCATGGCGCGCATCACCGGCTACTACACATCGGGGGTAGCGCCGAAGGAACTGTTCACCGCTCCTGTTCTCGCGATCGCTGAACTCTTGCGCAAGACCGGCGTCGGGCGCGACGAAGTGGACCTTTACGAACTCAACGAAGCCTTTGCTGTCCAGGCGCTGCAGAACGCGAAGAAGCTCGAGATACCCGAAGAAAAACTCAACATCTGCGGCGGCGGCGTCGCGCTGGGGCATCCGATCGGCGCCAGCGGGGCTCGCGTGCTGGTGACGTTGATTCACCAGCTTCGGCGGCTGGACAAGAAGCGCGGCGTCGCAGCGTTGTGCCTGGGTGGCGGGAACGCTGTCGCGATGATGGTTGAGCGGTAAATAGTGATGGGCGAATGATCGTTGTGTGCTATTGATCGTCGTTAGAGAGTAGCGCCACTTGAACTTCCAGCCGTTTGACTTCGCGCAGGATCGAGTTGCGGTTCATTGACATCCAGACCCACATTTTCATCATCCCTACGCCGTTCATGAAAAACAGAAACGCCATGGCATAGCCGACCATCTCTTTCGTTGTTTCAGCCTGAAAGAAACGCACGAGGACGAAGACTGAAGCGGCGAAGAAGACAAAACCCCAGAGGTGGATGAGCACCATCCACCACTTTTGCTTGCCGTGAAGCGTCGTCGCGAACATTTCCCACATTCCCTGATCGGGCCCATCGAGTTCGCCGGCGCCCATATCCTTGATGGCCTGTCTGATTCTTTTTTCATCATCGTTCATGATTTTTTTCCTTCCAGAAGTAGGCGCAGGTCGTTGCGCGCTTTGTGCAGTCGGGACTTCACAGTGCCCAGCGGGATATCCAGCGCCGCGGCGATTTCGATCACGCTGAGCTCCCCGAGATAGCGCATCGAAAGGATCGCGCGTTGTTCGAGGGGCAAGCGCCAGAGCGCTCGCTGGATATCACTTTCTTCATTTATTGAGTCGCATGGCGCGGGTGGTGGGTTCACAGATTTCGGTTCATTCCTGACGCCGTCCAGGAGCTTGCGTTCGCGCTGATTGGCGCGGGTCCAGTCTGCGCATTTGTGAGTGACGATGCGGTAGGCCCAAGCCCGGAAGAAAGCTGGGTCATTGAGTTGGCGCAGGCCTCGGGCGATGGCGAGCCAGGCTTCCTGGGTCACATCGCGGGCCGCCTCGGGGTGGCGGGTCAGACGCCAGGCGTGGGCGCGGAGTCTGCCATCCCACCGATCCACAAGCACCCGCAGCGCAGCCGGCTCCCCATCCTGACATCGCAGGACAAGCCATTCGTCATAGGCTCTTTCAGCAGGTGTGGGCATGGCTCTTGTCATTGAGTCGCCAGCCGTCCTTGCTGGGTTCGCGCGGAAGGTTGTAGCGGGCAATAATGTTCGCTGTGGAGACCGGTGTGAGCTGGCTACGATGGCGCTGAGGCAGTTCGTCTAACAGCCAGTGAGAATGATCCATGAGCAACCTAAGTGACATAGTTGAACTTCGCGTCTTCTTCGTTGATGCCTTTACGGATCACGTGTTTTCCGGTAATGGCGCCGCGGTTGTGCCGCTTGAAGACTGGCTTCCGACCGAGACGCTTCAGCTTATGGCCCGCGAACACAATCTTTCGGAAACCGTCTTTCTCGTTCCGACTCCGGATGATGCGGAGCATGATTATCACATACGCTGGTTCACGCCGACGGTTGAGGCGCAGATTTGCGGGCACGCGACGCTCGCTGCGGCCCACACGCTGTGGAGGCATCTGGGGTACGGGGGGGATCAACTCCGACTTCGCTCGCGCTCAGGGAGGCTGAAGGTCGAGCAGGATATTGAAGGTCGGCTTGTTTTGAATTTTCCAGTTTTTGAAGTTTCGCAGGAAGATGACACTGCGTTGATCAATCAAATAGTAGATGCGATTGGATCCCGCCCTGTCGAGATTCACAAAGCGACGTCGCCCGTGAATGATCTTTGCGAGACGATCGCCGTATTTGATCGCGCGTCAGACGTGCAGGTATTGGCGCCGAACTTTGCGAAGGTGGGGGAGGTTCCGCGGAGCGCGATCATTGCGACGGCGCCGGGTGAGGCTGGCTCTGAGCTTGATTTCGTCTCTCGATATTTCTGCCCGCAGTCCGGCATTGATGAAGACCCGGTCACCGGGACGGGCCACTGTGTGCTGACGCCCTACTGGTCCAGCCGGCTTGGCCAGAAATCGCTCCGGGCCCGGCAGATTTCGGCGCGCGGAGGCGATGTTCTTTGTCAGTTTGTTCCGGACGATCCTTCCGGGCTGGCGCGGGTGCATCTCGCGGGGCGGGCGGTCACCTATATGGAGGGCGTCGCACGGATTCCTGTTGACACCGTCCAACCGGCTGCTGCGGGTCGCTAAACTCTTCGCCCGAACACCGACACCAGCAAGATGAGGCACAGATGTCTGAAGTGAAAAAACTCGCCGTGATTGGCGCGGGCCAGATGGGCGGCGGGATTGCCCAAGTCGCCGCGCAAGCCGGAATCGAAGCCGTCGTTTTTGATTCGTTCGCCGACTCGATTGAAAGGTGCAAGGCTCTCCGCGCTAAGCTCTTGAGCCGGGCTGTTGAGAAAGGACGGATGACGGCTGAAGAAGCCGAAGCCGCGTCGATGCGCATCAGCTACACGCAGAGTATCGATGAGATCGCGGGCGCTGACTGGGTTGTCGAAGCGATCGTCGAGGAGAAGGCGGTTAAATTTGATCTTTTCAAAACGCTCGCAAAGATGTTTCCTGATGAATCTGTTGTGCTTGCCTCCAACACCAGTTCGATCAGCATTACAGAGATTGCGACCAGCGCGGGGGGCGCCGCGAGCCGGGTCGTCGGGATGCACTTTTTTAATCCGGTTCCTGTGATGAAGCTTGTTGAAGTGATTCGCGGCATGCAGACAGCAGATTCCGTCGTCGAGCGCACACTCGCGCTCGCCGAGCGTCTGGGCAAAACACCGCTCGCCGCGAACGATCGCCCCGGCTTTGTCTCCAATCGCGTCTTGATGCCTTTGATCAATGAAGCTTTTTATGCGCTGATGGAGGGCGTCGCGGAGCCCGAGGCGATTGACGGCATCATGCAGCTCGGCTGCAACCACCCAATGGGCCCATTGCGTCTTGCGGATTTTATCGGGCTGGACACCTGCGTGAACATCATGAATGTGCTCTACGAAGGGCTGGGCAATCCCAAGTATGCGCCGTGCCCGCTGCTTAGGCAGTACGTCGCCGCAGGCCGGCTTGGCGATAAAACCGGCGCGGGCGTCTACGAGCATCGTAATAAGTAGGTATTCGCCAGACGATTCAGATGATGCACATGGAGCCGTCTGATTCATCGCCTGCGCAGGCGGTTCACATTGGCGCTTGAGTTGAATCCTCCTTCGATGTTCGTCGATGCCTTTATGGATCACGATGGAGGGAGAGCGATGAGTCACGGTTCATCTATTGGCGCGGTTGTCGGCGGTCTTATCGGCGGGGCGGTTGGCGCCGGCCTGTGGGCGATTGTCAGTTATCTGACCGGCTATGAGATCGGCTGGATTGCGTTAGGGATTGGCTTCGTTGTCGGCGCCGGCGTGCGCGCGGGTGCGGGTTCCACCGGCGGCGCGCTGACTGGCGCTGTTGCGGTGGTCATCGCATTCGTGTCTATCTTTGCTGGCAAGTACGCTGCGATTCAGATTGAGTATGGCGACCTGCTCACCGCCGGCCTCACTGACGAGCAGGTTATTGCGATCGTGGCGCGCGACATGGCGCACGAGCGCGAAGGCGCTGGTGAAGTTCTCGACTGGCCTGCGAATGTTTCGGACGCAGCGCCGGACGCTGCTTACTTTCCGCCCGAGATATGGGACGAGGCGAACACTTACTGGCTCATGCTTGACGACTCCCAACAGGCGCAGGTGCGCGTGGCTGTTCTGGCTGAGTTTGAGCAGCTGCGCGATCAGTATTCCGGAATCGCATTCCTGTTTAGCTTTGGAATGATGGATTTTCTTTGGTTCGGACTCGCCGGCGTGACAGCGTTCAAGCTGGGCGCGACGCGCGAAGAAGAGCACGAGGGTCAGCAGCACGTTCACGTTGACGGTTCCACACGGATGGAAAATCCGTCCTTCGCGCCCGCCCCGGAGGAGGGCATGGCGACAGGATTTTCATCAAGAGGCGCAGAGCCGCCAATAGCAGAATCCGAAGATGGTCTACCTCCTCTTCGCAGAGCGAGCTGACCTGTGAAATGGCATCATTAGCCGATTGCGGGCCAGAAAATAAGTATCGCGGCGCCCACGGCGATCACGACGCCGAAAAACGCGGTGACGATCGCAAAGAGCCGGCGTCCGCCGAGCACATAGGCGATGCCGCACTTAAAGACGAGGCCGGTGAGCGAAGCGAGCATGATCGCCCGCCACGCGGTGTCCGCTCCGATCGCTCCTTCGTGAGACTTCACCAATCGCGCTGTTGAAAGCGTGACGGCGTGCATGTTTGTCAGGCCCGACACGCCCGCGACAGTGAACACTCCAGCATCACCGAATTGCTGCGTGCCCCAGGCGGTCGCGATGAGCACAATCGCGTAGAGCAAACCAAAGAAAATCGCGGACCGCAGCTCGCTTGGATTCTCGCGTTCGGGTAGATCATCTTCGGTCCGCCGGACGACCAGCCATAAGCACAGCGAGAGCACCGCCATTAAACCCAGCATCGCGCCTATGGGCGCGGCGGCTACTTTAAAGAACTCACGATCGACAATCGCAATCTCCACCAGCACGCGCGCGTACATCATGGTGGAAGCGACAATAATCGCGAGCGTCGCAGCGTTGATCGCGCCGTTCGAGCGAGCTTCCTTGGGGATGTGCTTGGCGTAGCTGACGGTGGTCGCGGTGCTGGAAATCATCCCGCCGAACAGTCCGCCGAGAATAGTGCTGGCGCGTTTTCCAAGAAACTTGTATGCGATGAAGCCGCCCAGGCTGATTCCAACCACAAGAACAACCATCATCCACACCTGCCTGGGGTTCAGCACGCGTAGTCCCTCAGGACCATAGAACTCGTTCGGCAGCACCGGGAAAATCACGAAGCTGATCAATACAAACTGCATGATCGCGCGAACATCTTTGTCCGCGAGTTTGTCGGTCCATCTGTGGAGGACGCCCTTGGCGTGCAGCAGCACAGCCACAACGCCACTCAGCGCCACCGCGATGATCCAGGGGCCATGCGCGATGAAGACGCCGACCGCGAACATGAGCAGGATTGCAATCTCGGTGGTGATGCCAGGCGACGCGTCGTCTGACCGCATCTGAAAAACATTTCCCACCACGTTTGCTGCGACGACGCCGATGATCCCCGCCACCACCACCCACGGCCCCAGTGACATCGCGAGCATCCCCGTCAGCGTGCCCAGGAGCGTAATGAGAGGAAATGTTCGCACGCCTGCGACCGGCGTGTCCACATACTCCCGCTGTAGACCCACCAGAAGCCCTAGCCCCAGTGAGAGCCCCAGCGCCTGGAAGCTCCATTGGACGTTTTCAGGGGCGAGTAGGGGGGAAGTCATCCCACAGAGCTTACGCAATCCTGACGAAAACGCCGCGCCAGCCTTTTCAGGGCGGGTCTGGGAGGTTGGGGGGTAGCACGGAACGGGCTTGTTAGTGCTGCGGGGGTGGCTTGCAAGTTGGCGCCAAATTCTTGCATTCCGGTGAACAACCCGCGAGACTGGAGGCGTGGCGCCTCATCCCTACCAACTGAGATTGAGGCCTTGAGAATCCATGTAAGAAAGGATCCCAGATGAGTAATGTCGCCGTGTTGCTTCGTGCTTGTGTGGCGGGTGTGATAGCCGGCCTGGTTGGCGCCGCCATTTGGGCGACGATTTCTTACTACACCGGTTTTGAGATTGGCTATGCCGCGTGGGGAATCGGCTTGATCGTGGGGGTCGCGGTCGCGGCCGCCTCGGAAGGTGGAACCGGACTTGAGACAGGGGTCATCGCGGTTGTCATTGCTGTTGCTTCGGTTGTCGGTGGAAAATATGCAGCGTCGCACATGCTCATTCGTCAGGCCATGGCGGATACATCAGTTGGTGGTGTGCCAAATGATGAGTTGCTGATTTCATTTCTTGCAGAAGGCATTTGGTCCAAGAAATCGGAAGCTGGCTTGGAAATAGAGTGGTCGGAGGACATGAGTGCGGATTTGGGGGATGTCGAAGCAGACTTTCCACCGGAAATCTGGAGCGAGGCAGTCGCGAACTGGCATGCGATGACGATCGACGAGCAGGAAACGATGCGCGAGCAGTTCACATTCGACGCGGAGTTGATGTCTGCGAATTTCACTCTCCAGGATTTCAAGAACAGTTTCGGTGTCTTTGACTGGATCTTTTTCCTTTTGGCTGCTGCAACGGCCTTCCAAATCGGCGGCAATATGGGCGACGATTGATTGGAGCGAAAGGGAATGCGATGAATATCGGTGTTTTGCTTCGCGCAGGCGTGGCAGGGTTGATCGCAGGTCTAATCTGCTCGGCTATCTGGGCTGCGATTGGATACTACACGGGATACCGGATCAGCATTTTCATACTGGGCATGGGCGTTCTAGTCGGACTAGCAGTGGTGAAGGTAGCGCGACATGACGCTGGCATGCAGACGGGCTTTCTTGCTGTGATGATCGTTCTTTCATCTGTTATTGCTGGAAAGTCAGCGATGGCGTACATGCTTCTGCAAAATGCTGTGGAGGAGGCAGCACATGAACAATGGGATGGTGCGCCAAGCGATGGCTCTATGATTTCGATTGTCGCCGCCTACATTGTGGATGAATATATGGAGACTGGCCAAGAGATTGTCTGGCCTGAGGATGTTGGCACAGATGGCACGTCACTCGATGTGTATCCACTGGATATCCAAACGGAGGCGCTGGCGCGATGGAAAGCGATGTCCGACGAACAACGCCAGGCATTGCGCGAAGAGTGGACATTTAGCCCGGACATGTTGTCCGCGCACCTTGTGTTCCATAATTTCTACCCGAAATTTGCCACTATGGAGTGGGTCTTCGTTGCATTGGGCGCCGTGGCAGCTTTTAAGATTGGAGGAGGGCTGGGCAGTGATTGAAATCTAGACAGCGTTCGTTCATCCCCGACGCTGCGGCTCGCTTTGACCCGCTAGAATGTTCCCATGAGCACCGCCCACACCACCATCTCCGGACCCGGCCTTGCTGAGGTCGATCCGCACGCTGTCACCATCTCCGGCGTCGTCCTCGATCCTGTGTACAGCCCGGATTCGCCGATCACATCGCTCGCCAATCTTGATCGCGACATCGCGGCGCCGGGCGAGTACCCTTTCACCCGAGGGCTGTATCCCGAAGGGTACCGCTCGCGCCTCTGGACCATGCGCCAGTTCGCCGGCTTCGGTTCGGCGGACGACACCAATCAACGCTTCAAGTATCTCCTTGAAGCAGCCAAGACCAGCACCAAAGCCAACACCGGCCTCTCCACTGCATTCGACCTTCCCACGCTCATGGGGCGCGACTCTGACGATGCGCTCTCGTCGGGCGAAGTGGGGAGGTGCGGCGTCGCGATTGACACCATCGAGGATATGCACCGCCTCTATGCGGATATTCCCATTGGCGAGGTGACCGTTTCCCAGACCATCAACGGGCCCGGCGCGGTCATCTGGGCGATGTATCTCGCGATGGCTAAACAGCGGGACATTGATTGGTCCACGCTCGGCGGAACGTTGCAGAATGACATTCTCAAAGAGTTTCACTCGCAGAACGAGTTCATCTACCCGCCGGAAGCGTCGGTCAAACTGGTGGTGGACACGATTGAGTTCCAGACGAGCCATGTGCCGCAATGGAACTCTGTTTCGATTTCGGGGTATCACATCCGCGAGGCGGGCTCAACTGCGACACAGGAACTCGCGTTTACATTGCGCGACGGCATGGAGTACGTCGAAGCGTGCCTGGAGCGAGGCATGGATATTGATGCTTTTGCGCCTCGCCTTTCTTTCTTTTTTAATAGTCACAACGAGTTTTTCGAAGAAGTCTGCAAGCTGCGAGCTGCGCGCAGAATTTGGGCCCGGATGATGCGCGATCGCTATGGCGCCAAGAGTGAGCGGTCGTGGTTCATGAAAACGCATGTGCAGACCGCGGGCTGTTCGCTTACCGAACAGCAGCCGCTTAACAACATCGTCCGCGTCGCCTACCAGGCGATGGCCGGCGTTCTCGGCGGGTGCCAAAGTCTGCATACGGACTCCATGGATGAAACGCTGGGTTTGCCGACTGAGCAGGCTGTCACTGTCGCGCTGCGCACTCAGCAGATTCTTGCGCACGAAACCGGCGTGACGCGTGTCGTCGATCCTCTTGGAGGTTCGTGGTTCATCGAGCATCTCACCGACACGATGGAAGCTGAAGCGCTGCAGTACATCGACGAGATTGATGACATGGGCGGCGGAGCGTATCCAGCAGGGCATGCCGGCGTCATCGCGGGCATTCACAAGGGGTACTTCCGCCGGCAGATCGCTGAAGCAAGCTATCGTTTCAGCCAGGAGTGCGAGTCCGGCGATCGCATCATCGTCGGCGTCAACCAATACCTCGATGATGAAGAAGATCGCCCCATCGACATCCTGACGATCCCCGAGCAGGTTGAAGTCGATCAGGTTTCGATCCTGACAAAGTTCAAGAACAACCGCGACGGAGCGGGCGTCGAGAAGGCGCTCGAAGCCATCCGAACAGCCGCCCGCAACAACGAGAACGTCATGCCCGCGCTCGTCGATGGCGCGCTGGCCCACTGCACGCTGGGCGAGATGGTTCAGGCGCTGGCAGACATTTACGGCAGGTATCACGGCGGGCCGGAGTGGTAGGGCCCTATCGGGTCGGTGGCGATGCTTGTTGTTGACATTGGCCTGCTATTGGCGATAATGTCCTCTGTTATGCATTACTGCGCCAAGCCATCGCCAAAAATATGATTTCCCAAACTTCCGAATACGCATTGCGAGCGGTGGTGATTCTCGCTCAGATGCCGCAAGTGCCGGCTGCTGCCCAGGAAATCGCAGAAGCGACGCAGGTTCCGGTGGGGTATTTGCAGAAGGTGCTGCGGATGCTCGCCCGGGCTGGGATTCTTGACGCCCAACGCGGGGCTGGCGGGGGATTTTCGCTGGCCAAGTTACCGTCGGCGATTAGCGTGCTTGATGTGCTGGCTGCGACGGATAGCAGCATTTCTCGCATAGAAAAGTGCCCTTTGGGCATTGATGGGCACACGAAACTCTGCTCGGTTCATCGGCTGCTGGACAATGAGATTGCGCACGCTGAGCGTGTCTTCGGGGCGACATCGATTGCGGATTTGGTGAACGATTTCCGCCCACTGTGCGACGCGCGGCAGGTGATTCCGCTTTCGAGTCCTGAGGCACAGGCTCAGCGACCCGATAAAACTGATTAATAGATATTCAGCTCCACTTGACCGTTATTTCAGGATGTGCTAGTCTCCCTATCCGAAAAGTAGATATGTGCATCGACAATGCCATTTATGCCTCCAAATCTGCATTCTAGCAGGTGAAAAAGGAGTTCGAGTGAGATGAGTCAGCAAGCGAATGATCGACCGGAAGCGGTCCAAGGGACAGGCGAGGCTGAACATCCCGATCCCTATCGGTGGGCCACGATTGGGCTCGGGCTGCTCTTCGCGTTGATGATACCGGTCATATTTGTGGTGATGATCGCCTTCCAGCCGGCGCCTCAGGTTCTCCCGTGGGTGACGGAGGCGAGGCAACTTGGCGTTGAGCCGCTTCAACTCGTGCGTGGTGAGTTGACCTTCAAAGGAACGTGCGCAGTGTGCCACGGGCAGGACGCGCAGGGAGTGGTCAGGCTGGGCAAGCCCCTGCGCAACAGCGAGTATGTGCAAGCCCACACTGACGAAGAGCTCTTCGATGTGATCGCGCAAGGGCGCACGGCGGCGGACCCTGTCAACACAACGGGGACAGCGATGCCCCCTCGCGCGGGGAATCCCCGGCTTCGCGATAAGCAGCTTCGCAACGTGGTGTTCTATCTGCGCACGTTGCAGGATCCATCTGTCGAGCCGGTGACGCTTGAAGACTGGATCGCGAAGACAACAGAGGCGGCCGGGCAGCAGGTGGCTGGACTTGTAGGCGCTGCGTCGGGAATTGGGCATGACGTTTTTCTGGCGTCGTGCTCAGCATGCCACGGCCCGGGAGGCGAAGGGATGGAAGGGCTGGGCAAGCCGCTTGCTGGAAGTGACTTCGTGAAGTCAAGGAGCGACAAGGAGTTGGTGGCGTTTATCAAGACGGGGCGTCCGATCTGGGACGCTGAGAATACGACAGGCGTCGACATGCCCGCGAAGGGTGGGAATCCGGCGCTCTCTGATGAAGAGATTGACACGATTATCACATACATCCGCGCGTTGCACGCCGGCGAATAATGCTGGTCCGTGTGCATCAAGAAGCGGGAACATTAAGGAAAGGGATCATGAAAGCGCACAAGAACAGTAAAAGGACACTGATTGCGTCATTGGTCATTGGGGCTGTCGCGTGCTGTGGATCAGCCGCGTTTGGTCAGTCGATGAGCGACGTGCAGAAGGTCGCCAAGGCCCGCGGGCTGAGCACCGCGGATCTGATGGCTGCCGCCAAGACCTTCACACCCAGCGGGCAGAAGGATGAGTACATCATGTTCTCATCCGGTGGTCACAGTGGGCAGGTCTTCGTGATCGGCGTCCCGTCGATGCGAATGTTGCGGAGCATCGCGGTCTTCACTCCCGAGCCCTGGCAGGGATGGGGCTATGGGGTTGGCGAAGAAATTTTGGCGGAAGGCTACGTCGACGGTAAGGAAAACCTCTGGGGCGACACCCACCATCCGGCGCTTTCCGAGACAGCTGGCGACTACGACGGCGAGTGGCTCTTTATCAATGACAAGATTAATGCGCGCATCGCGGTGATCGATCTTCGAGACTTCGAAACGAAGCAGATCATCAAAAACCCGCTGACGGTGAGCGATCATGGCGGAACATTTGTCACGCCGAACACGGAGTATGTCATTGAGGGCGGGCAATACGCCGTGCCCTGGGGTTTCGAATATGCGCCCATCAGTGAATATAAGGAGAAGTACAAGGGTTCGGTGACATTTTGGAAGTTCGACCGGAAGAAGGGTCGGGTTGACAAGACAAGATCTTTCGCAATGGAACTGCCGCCTTATTGGCAGGATTTGTCGGACGCTGGCAAGCTCGTGAGTGATGGCTTCCTGTTCATGAACTCCATCAACACCGAACTTGCGGTCGGCGGCATTCAGGACAAGAAGCCGCCATTCGAGGCGGGTGTGAGCAAGAATGCGACGGACTACCTGCACATCATCGATTGGAAGAAGGCAGAGCGGGTTTTCAAAGCCGGCAAAGTGGAGATGATCGAGGACTTCCCCGTTATCACGCTTGCGACGGCGATTGAGGAAGACCTTCTGCACCTGACGCCTGAACCGCGAAGCCCACATGGTGTGGATGTGGCGCCGAAGGGTGACTTCATCGTCATCTCAGGAAAGCTCGATCCACACACCACTATTTATTCGTTCGAGAAGATCAAGAGGGCGATCGCATCGCGCGACTATTCCAGCCATGACGAATTCGGCGTGCCCGTGCTTAACTTTGACTCCGTTGTCGAAGCGCAGGTCGAGGTCGGCCTCGGTCCGCTGCATACGCAGTTCGGTCCGGACGGCTACGCGTACACATCGCTCTTCCTCGATTCCGCAGTCGCTCGCTGGACTCTGGGCGGCTCCTACGGCAAAGGAACACCCGAGCCTGACTGGACGCTCGTCCATAAAACACCGGTCCATTACAACGTCGGGCACATTGGCGTCGCTGAGGGCGACACAGTGAGCCCGGATGGCAAGTATCTGATCGCGTTCAATAAATGGTCGGTCGATCGTTTCTTCCCGCCCGGACCGCTGCTCCCACAGAACTTCCAGCTGATTGATATCACTGAGAGCGGGACAAAGATGCCTGTGATCTATGACATGCCGATCGGTGTTGGCGAGCCGCACTACGCGCAGATTATCAAGGCGGACAAGCTCAATCCCTGGACGGTCTATCCGGAAATCGGCTGGGATCCGCATACGCAATCACTCGATCCGCAGGCGCCGAAAGCCAAGATGGAGCGGGTGGAGCGCAAGGGCGACACTGTTGAAGTGTATATGACTGCGATTCGCAGCCACTTCAACCCCGAGCACATCACCGTCAAGCAAGGCGACAAGGTTGTGTGGCGGATCACGAACATTGAACGTTCGATCGACGCCACTCATGGTTTCGCGGTGCCGCAGTACAACATCAACTTGAGCCTGGAGCCGGGCGAGACGGCGAAGGTTGAGTTCATCGCGGATATGCCTGGCACGTTCCCGTTCTACTGCTCTGAGTTCTGCTCAGCGTTGCATCTGGAAATGGTTGGCTACTTCATGGTCGAGCCCAAGTAATACATCTCACACCGCTCCGCGTCGAAAGATGCGGGGCGGCCTTTCTCGCTGCGGACTGACCCGCATCAAACACAACACCAGTTCAAATGTAAGGACAACGATACATGGCAGGTTCATTGCTAGATCGAATCATCGGTCCACGGGTCAGGTCAGACGATCTGGCGAAGGGCGGGCTTCGCTATGGCGTCCCGAGTTTTCTGCTTCTCGTGGCGCGCATTCTAATTCTCGTGTCGCTCTTCCTGCCTTACTGGCACATGGATCTCGTCGCGCCGCAGTACCCCGACAACCTGCATCTCACCGCGTTTGTCAACCATCTCACCGGTGATGTCGCTGAGATTGATGGGCTCAACCACTACATCGGCATGCGCTCACTTGAGGAGGCGGCCCGGATCGAACGCCGGATCGGCGTCTACCTGCTCATTGCGCTCGTCGTGATGCTTGAACTCGCATCGTGGATACACAGCCGATGGGCGGTTTTGCTTGTACTGCCCGCAGCATTATTTCCAGCGACGTTCCTGCTGGATCTCCACCTCTGGATGAGTCACTTTGGGCAGAATCTGGACCCCGATGCGCCGCTCTCATCCGCGATTGATCCATTCGTGCCTCCCATATTGGGATCGGGGATGGTTGGGCAGTTCGAGACGATCGCGTCAGCCGGCGCCGGACTTATTCTGGCGACGATCGCGTCGGTCGTCATGATTGCGGCGCTCTTTTTTCATCGGCGCGCTTATATGCCGCTGGTCAAAGCGGCGCGCCAAGCGGAGGCGGCGTGAAGCTTCAACGTGCGATTGTGACCTTCGCGCTTTTCGTGGCTGGCGCAACGATGACGCCGGCGATCGCAGCGGAATACGTCTCAACGGTCGGCGCGATCGAGAAACTGATCGAGTCCGCTGATCCGGGGGCGACCGTTCGTGTTCCTGCTGGTCGATATACCGGAAATCTGCGCATCACCAAGCCGATCGTTCTCGAAGGCGCCGGAGTTGTCACTCTTGACGGCGGCGGCGAAGGCACAGTTGTCGAACTGCTCGCGCCAGACATTACCTTCCGCGGATTCACTGTCACAGGCTCCGGAGCCGGGATTGATCGAGAGCCAGCCGGAATACGCGCCGAGACCGGGCCGGTGACGATCGAAGACAACCGCATTGAGGATGCGCTCTTTGGGATCGATTTGCGCGAAGCTCCAAACTCGGTAATCCGTCAGAACCAGATTCGTGGGAAGGACATGGAGCTCGGACGACGAGGCGATGGGATTCGCCTGTGGTGGAGTCACGGGTGCGTGATTGAAGACAACATCGTGCACAGCACACGCGACATGGTTTTCTGGTATTCCGAAGACCTGATGATTCGTCGCAATCGCGTCGAGGACAGTCGGTACGGATTGCACTTTATGTATAGCCATCACACCGTGCTATCAGAAAATGTGTTGCTGCGCAACTCCGTGGGCATCTATCTGATGTACAGCAACGAGATCACAATCGAAGGCAACACGCTGGCGCAGAATCGCGGCGCCAGCGGGTACGGGATCGGCCTGAAAGATTGCGATGGGATAGTCGTTCGCAACAACAGCTTGCTCGCCAACCGCGTTGGAAGCTATATCGACAACAGCCCGTCGTCAGTAGATTCGTCTGGGGTATTTGAAGGGAACCTGATTGCATTCAACGAACGGGGAATGCTGATGACACCCAACACTCATGATGTCATTCTCACGGGGAACGGGTTTGTCGAGAACGAAGAGCAAGTTGCGGTGCATGGCAGAGGGGATCTGACGCTCAATACATTCACTCGCGATGGGCGAGGCAATTTCTGGTCGAATTACGCCGGTTTCGATGCTGACGGAGACGGAATTGGTGACTTTCCGTATGAAGCCGCCAGTCTGTTTGAGAGTTTGATCGCCAGGGAGCCCAACCTTCGGCTCTTCGTACATAGCCCTGCGCAGCAGGCGATCGAGTTCACCGCCCGCGCTATGCCAGCGGTGCGCCCGTCGCCGAAGTTCGCAGACACAGCGCCCCTCATGACGCCGCCTACGGTTGAGATTGTCCAGATTCAAAGATCACACGCGGGCTTGATGACGGTGTGCGCTATCTGCTTAGTTGGCGTCGCGGTGCTCGTGCTGAACGTGATGGGTCGATCAGCCGTTCTTCCCGGACCTGTCGCTGCCCTTAGTTCGGAGGTGCTCGTATGATTCATGTCAAGGGCGTCATCAAGAAGTTCGGTCCCGTCGCCGCGGTTGATGGAGTTTCGTTTCATATTGACGAGGGCGAGTCGATTGCGCTGTGGGGAAGCAACGGAGCAGGAAAGACGACGCTTATCCGTTGTTTGCTCGGAGTGCTCCGGTTTCGCGGCCGCATCGTTGTCGGTGACGAGAATGTCAAACGACGAGGCAAGATGGCGCGCCGGCTGATCGGTTATGTGCCGCAAGAACTGGCGTTCCATGACGATACGCGTCTTGGGGCTGCGATGATCTTCTTCGCGAAGCTTCGTCGGGTTGATCCCGCGCGATGTGTCGAGTTGCTTGAACAGGTTGGGTTGACAGGCCATGAGCGCAAGCGCGTTCGCGATCTTTCCGGCGGCATGAAGCAGCGACTCGCGCTCGCCGTCGCGATGCTTGCTGATCCGCCGATTATTATCCTTGATGAGCCCACATCGAACCTTGACGCTGTAGGCCGGAGCGAAGTCTTTGAAATGCTGCAAGTTCTGAAACGCAAAGGCAAGACGATCCTCTTCGCCTCACATCGGCCAGATGAGGTAATTGGTCTTGCTGACCGCCTGCTTGTGATGGAAAAGGGGCGGTTAGTGCGCGACACAACGCCTGCAAGCCAATGGCCGGCCGCCGGCGCTGTGCAAACAATGCGACTTGTTGTCGCAGGCGAGCGCGAAGAGTCCGCCGCCACCTTGCTTCGCGACGCTGGTCACATTGTGCATCTCAATGGTCGCGGGTTATGCGTTTTGGCCCCTCATGACAAAAAGGCTCTGCCGATCCGGCTGCTCGCCCAAGCTGGCGTCGATATTCATGACTTTGAAATCCTTGAAGACTTCAATAATGAGGAGGGCGCGCGATGACGCAGGTTGGATTGAGTTCGCCTTCTCTGCCGATGTGTCCATCAGCAATGCGAACCACGCTGGCGTTTGCGCGGCGGGAGCTGCGTGAAGCGCTAACCAGTCGCTGGTTCTTGTTGTATACCGCCGCCTTTGCTGTGCTCGCAGTGGCGACTTCATTTATGTCGCTCGCAGGGACGGGTTCGCATGGATTTGCAGGCTTTAGCCGAACCGCCGCGGGTCTTCTTAATCTTGTCATGCTCGTCGTGCCGTTGATGGCGATGACCGCCGGCGCGACATCAGTCGCCGGTGAGCGTGAGCGTGGCACACTGCTCTATCTTCTTGCGCAGCCCGTCTCACGGCTGGAGTTGCTGCTCGGAAAATTCATTGGTCTGAGCGCGGCGCTCTGCGCTTCGCTGTGCATCGGGTTCGGCTTGAGCGCGGGCGTGCTCGCCTGGAGAGCAGGGGGGGCGGGCGTCGGCTCCTTCCTGTCGCTGGTCGGGTTTACATGTCTACTTGCTGTTGTGACGCTCTCAGTTGGCCTGCTTATTTCAGTGTCAACACGAAAAGCGAGCGTCGCGACGGGCGTTGCGGTGTTTGTCTGGCTTACTCTCGTCTTTCTCAGTGATCTTGGGCTGATGGCGGGATCCCTGCTGTTTAAGTTTCGCGTGCAGGAGCTTTTCTCACTCGCGATTATCAACCCGCTGCAAGCCTTCAAGATGTCAGCGATCCTCGGGCTCAATGCATCACTCGATGTGCTCGGGCCAGCGGGCGTCTACGCCTCGCGCACATTCGGCGCCGCCTTGCCGTGGATGCTGGCGGGTGTGCTCGCAGCATGGGGCGCCCTGAGCTTCCTGGCGGCTGCATTGATCTTCACACGGAGGGCGCCGGTATGATCCGCTCACTTTTCGTATTGACGATCACCATCTTGTCGTTGTTCATCGTGGCCGGCTGCGGTGATGACGCCGCCGACGGACCGCCGGTTGTTCATCTCGGCGAGGATGTGTGTGCTGAATGCGGGATGATAATTAGTGATGAGCGATTCGCAGCAGCGACCATCATCGAAGATGAGCGGGGCGGTGCAACATCACTGCTCTTTGACGATTTCAACTGCCAGATCAACCACGAGATGAATCATCGTGAGACGGTCATCTTTAATCGTTGGGCCCATGACCACAGCACAATGGAATGGCTGCCTGCCACGGACGCTGTGTACGTTCGAGCGCCGGATCTACGAACGCCGATGGCGTCGCATATCGCTGCATTCGCCAAGCAGGCCGACGCCGAGGCGCTCCAGACCGATCTTGGCGGCGATATTCTCAACTTCGAAGCAATGCGAGACATCGTTTCGGGCGGCAGGAGCAGCGCAAAGAGCCCGTAGCAGCATCTACAATCGCTGTTCCAATTGAGCTTGTGCGCTACGGCACTTCATTACAGATCAACCCATCCGCGAACCCGGCTATTTGATCGCCGGTGAGTTCACGGTAGGCTCTGTCCATGCCAGCTTTGGTCAGTGCCATCGCGTTGCGCTCGCTTGCACTTGAACACGAGGAGATGAAGGCATCGAATCTGACTCAATCATGAAGTTGCTCGCCGTCGGGCTGTACTGCTTTGTTCTGCTCATTCTCGGGCATCTGGCTTCAAAGCGAATGCACGACATCCGCGATTACTTCGCAGGCGGCAAAAAGCTCGGATTTATCAATGTCGCCTTCTCCGCGCGCGCGACGGGCGAATCTGCCTGGCTGCTCCTTGGACTGACCGGAGTCGGTTTCGCACTCGGTGTACAGGGATTCTGGGTAGTGCTTGGTGAATGCATCGGCGTTGGAGGCGCGTGGCTGCTCCTGGCGGGTCGGTTCAAACGCCTGACCGACCGATACGATTCCATTACGATCCCCGATTATCTGGAGTCACGCTTTCGTGACACTTCACACTGGCTTCGCCTCATCGCAGCGGGATCGCTGATCATCTTCGTTCCGATCTACGCCGGCTCACAAGTCTTCGCGACCGGCGAAGCGTTCAACGCGTTTCTATCGTGGAATCACTATCTCGGCGCGACGATCGGTTTTCTTGTTGTGCTCTTCTACATCACCAAAGGCGGGTTCCTCGCTGTCGTCTGGTCGGATGTCTTCCAGGGAACACTGATGTTTGCTGGCTTGGTGTTTCTGCCGATTGTTGGCGTGCTCGAAGCCGGCGGCGTGACAAACGTCCTCGACATTCTTCGCACAGATCACATCAGCCATCTTTCATGGACAGCAGGGCAAGAATGGAATCCTCTGGTGGTCGCGCAGATCATCGGCTTCGTGGCGATCGGGATTGGTTTTCTTGGATCCCCCCAGGTGTTTGTTCGTTTTATCTCACTTCGAAGCGCTTCCGAACTTAAGAAAGGCGCCGCGGTCGCCTTGGGGTGGACAGTCCTGGCTGACTCAGGCGCCGTGCTGGTGGGTATGGTCGGGCGCGCACTGTATACGCACGCTCAGATCGGCAGTGACTCAGAAAATATCTTGCCGTTCATGTCACAAGACCTGCTTCCCGCATTTCTTGCTGGCCTGTACATCGCGATGGTCCTCTCAGCGATTATGTCCACGATCGACTCACTGCTCGTTGTCGCATCAAGCGCCGCTGTCCGTGACTTCTGGCAGAAGACGCGACATCCGGACATGAGCGATGCTTCGCTTATGAAACTAAGTAAGCGCCTCACCCTTATACTCGCGCTCATCTCGTTTGGCATCGGAATCGCGATTACCAACTATAACAAAGATGAAGGCATCTTCTGGGTCATCATTTTTGGATGGTCCGGCATCGCAGCGACATTCTGCCCTGTCATGATTCTCAGTCTCTTCTGGTCACGCTTGACGGCGCTCGCCGCGCGTTGGGCCATGATCGCGGGGTTCCTCGGCGTGCCGTTCTTTAAGTTCGCGGCGCCAGCTTTGCTCGCTATGGCGGAAATGCCTAAAGCCAAGGCACAAGTGGAAGCGATTGATGTTCTTCTTCCTGCATTTCTGGTTTCAATCGTCGTCGCGATCGCTGTCAGTCTTGTTGATCGCGCCGGCCGAGCCAAGCTGGAAGGCATACGCGAAGATCTCTCTTTCAGTCGAACTCGCGAATAGCGAGTCGCCCGATGCGGGGGCCGCATGGGAGAGTCACTTGGCAGTCACAATATTCAGCGCCTTAGCTGCACGGCGGGTTTCATCGGCGTCGGGGCCATGTGTCCGGGTGAAGCTTGCCACCGCTCTCAGAAGATTTACTGTAGCGCTTTCAAAATCACCCTGCGCCACTTGAGCACGACCGATCGCGCTGACCGCTTCAGCGATGCGCCAATCCTCTTCCGGCAGCGCAGATTCACGCAGATGCAGGCACTTTCTAAAATATTCGATAGCTCCGCTTGGTTTGCCTTGTTCAAGAATCGCTTCACCCAGCGCAAGATACGAGCGAGCGATATCCGGATGCTCCGGATGGAGGGAAGCCAGACGCAGACGCAACGCTTCCTGATGGAGTGCTTCTGCGCCAGTCGCATCGTGGCGCTCAGCCTTTGTTTGGGCGATCCGATAGATGCACATTGCTACATCAGGATGCTCAGGGCCAAGATGATCGGTGCGAATGTCTCGGCATTTCACAAAATACTGCTCAGCGTCGTCAAACTGCTCTCGCCGAACATGTAGATTCGCGATGTTGTAGTAGGACTGACCGGTTTCGATGGATTGCGCGCCGACATGGGTGAGTCGGATTGCAAGCGCGTCATCAAAAAGCCGCTGAGCGTCGTCAAGCTCGCCTTGGTCGCTGCGAAGCAGGCCAAGAAGATTGAGAGCCCGCGCGGTTTGGGGGTGAGAATCGCCGAAAAGCGATCGGGTGAGGTTCAGCGCGATGGTAATTTGGACATCAGCTTTGTCATACAGACCCAACGCGCGATAGCTGGCGCCAACTGTTGAACGGAGAGAAGCTGCGATTTCCGGTTGATTCGCCAGCGCAATCTCGACCCAATGCACAGCTTCGTCGAGAGTTTCGCGCATGGTGACCTCGCGCCCCGGCGTCCCACTCACTGAGGCGAATGTGTCCTGAAGAAAAATGTTGACCTGCCTTGCTTTGGCGGCTTCAGCAGCGGCGCGACCGTAGAGCGATGTCACAGTGATTGTAAAAATCGTGAATGCGAGAATCACTGTGATAACAATCGCGGTCACAGCCTTATGCCGGCGCACAGTCGTGCGCAAGACATACCAACCGCTATCACGTCGGGCTTCAATTGGAAGACGGTCGAGCCAGCGAACAAGATCATCCATCAAAGCCGCTGCGGATTGATACCGCCGATCCTTCTCCTTCGCCAGAGCCTTGAGGGCGATCGTGTCGAGGTCCGCGTCGAGGCGCCAGGAGAACGGCGAATCTTCAGCGTCAGCCAGAGCACGACTCGGCGCAATCAAAGCGCCCTCTTCGATTTGGCGCAGCGTCGCCCGCATGGATTCTGCGACGATAGGTGAGCATCCCGACAGAGCTTCGTAGAGCATCACTCCAAGCGCATGAACATCGGTGCGCACATCCACGGCGCTGGGATCTCCGGCAACCTGTTCGGGCGCTGCGTAGGCGAGTGTGCCGAGAAACTCACCAGATTTCGTCGCAAGTGAGGCATCTTCCTGTAACTCCGTTGGCCTCGCCAAACCGAAGTCAAGAACGTGCGGCTCGCCGGTCTCATCAACAAGAATATTGTTCGGTTTGAGATCGCGGTGAATCACGCCGCGACTGTGCGCATGTGCGACGGCGCGCGAAATCGTAACGAACAGTTGAATCACAGCGCGAAGGCGATGAGCAGGTGTGTGATCGCCGCGTTGTGCGATAGTTGCAACGTATAGATCGACTGGAACACCATCGATCAACTCCATTGCGATGTACTGCCGGCCATCATCAAGAGCGCCAGAGTCATACACCGTGACGATATTCGGATGGCGCAGGCTGGCGGCGAGATCAACCTCACGTTCAAAGCGCATACGTTGTTTCCGCGTCGCGAGTGATCCTGCGAGCAGGAGCTTGAGAGCAACCTCTCGCTTCGCGCCGCGTTGCCGAGCGCGATAGACCACGCCTTGAGCCCCACGATGGACTTCCTCGATAATCTGATACCCGCTCGGCGCATTGGAGATACTTGTTGAGCTGGCCAAGGCAGATATTGCATCACTCGACTCTTCGTGCACGGGCCACTGGCTCTGCGATAGAGCACTGCGAAGCGTCGTTAGCAGCGCGTTATTTTTACGAAGTGACTCGATTTCCTGCTGACAGCGTGAGCATCTATCAATGTGGTTCGCGAGCGGATCTGACGGCCTCTCCTCTTCCTCATCGAGCACGAGAAACGCCTCCAGCTCAGCTAGGTCCGGGCAGGCGCCATGCATGTCAAAGTCGTTCCTGTCTTCAGTCATCACATCACATCGTAGAGTTCACGAAGCTCAGCCACACGTTCACGAAGCTTCTTCAAGCAACGATGCTTAGCGAGATACACGTCGTTCACTGATATCGAAAGCTGGTCAGCCACTTCGCCAGGCGTCCGGTTATGGACCGCGATCAACTCAAACGCATGAACGTTGGTTTCCGAAATACGCGAGTGCTGTCGAAGCTCAGCCATTGATCGCTCCAGGAGCACGCGCTCAACTTCATTATCCCAAAGCGGTTCAATATCCGCCTCAGCCGGCAGGTCAACAATCGCTGACACCCCGCGCACCTCTCGTTTGGCGTATGCCTTCCGCTGCATCTCAACGACGCAGTTGCGCGCGATGCCCAGCAACCACGATCTCAACTTGCCGCGCGTCCGGTCATAATCACCCCGGCGAAAGCCAGCGACAAATCGCGCGAGCGTCTCCTGGGCAGCGTCGGCAGCATCTTCTTCACGTAGCCCCAGCCGGCGGGCAAGCCCGAAGAGCGCCGGACGGTAGCGTTCATCAAACTCGCGCCAGACCGCTTCGTTGGCGGGATCGACCAGATCTTCGAGCAGGGCTGTAGTGGTTCGGGTGAGCATTTGAAATGGATCTGCGTGGCAAGACGCCACCGAAGAATCCTAGATATCGGGCCGGAGTCGGGCTTTTGGGTGGTTTCTGGGAAGAAAGCTCAAATTCAACTGCAAGAAGAGGCATCGCCGCGCAAAGGAACTACTGGAGGCGGGTTGTGAAGCCTCCCACGTCAGACCAATACGTCGTCGTGTTTCGACATGTTCCTTCCCAGCTCGTGAGGAGAGCGCCATGCAACTTCTACCTTCAATAACACATTCTTTCACCACGAATCTACCTCAGACCCGCTGGATCGCCGCAGCCGGCGCCCTGGCTGTGTGCGCTTGCGTCACCGCTCAGACGCCGACATTTTCCATCATCTCGCGCAATGCCTCCGGGCTGAGCCCAAATGCCCCTGGACTGTTTCCAGCGATTTCACCCTGCGGCCGCTTCGTCGCCTACAAATCAGCAGCGACGGACATCGTCTCGCCGGACGGAAACGGGCCGACACCCGACGTCTTCCTGCGCGATCGCGTGACGGGGCAAACCATCCGCATCAGTGAAACGCAAGCCGGCGCTCAGGCGCCTTTCGGAGAGGCAACGCTCGGTTCAGTCTCCGCGTTCGGCGCATGGGTCAGCTTTTCTTCGCGTGGAGCACTCACAGCCGGCGACATCAACGGCCTGCACGATGTCTTTGCCAAGAATCGTCTGACCGGCCAAATCGTGCGCGTCAGCGTCTCCAGTTCAGGCGCCGAAGGAGACGGCGCCAGCACCGGCGGCGCCATGAGCGTCCAAGGCAACAGCAGCGGACAAGGCATCATTGACGCCCGCCATGTCGTCTTCATCAGCACCTCGACCAATCTTGTTCCCAACGACACCAACAATGGCCGAGACATCTTCGTTCATGACCGCGACCTGGACGTTGATGGTGTTCAGGATGAGGCGGGCGCGATCTCCACCGTCCGCGTCAATGTTAAGTCTGATGGCTCCCAGCCCAACGGACAGGCTCTCGGCGACCCGTCAATCAGCGCCGACGGGCGCTTCGTCTCTTTCTGGATGAACACCAACAACCTTGTGCCCAATGACACAAACCTTCAGGACGATGTATTCGTGCATGATCGTGACACAGACAACGATGGCCTTTTCGATGAACCCGGCGCCATATCCACAACTCGCGTCAGCGTCTCAACAGCAGGCGTCGAACAGAACGAAGACCATACGCTGCCTCTACAACCGATCGCGCTACCTGTGCAGCAGATATCCGGCGACGGAAACCATATCGTCTGGGCTACTTTTGCAACGAATCTCGTCACCGGCGACACGAACAATGTGAAGGACGTCTTCGTCCATCACCGCGTGACTGGCGTCACAACACGCATGAGCATTTCCTCATCGGGCGCCGAAGCTGACTTTGACTGCTTCGGTCCTTCCATTTCCGGCGATGGTCGATTCGTCACATTCATCTCACAATCAACAACGCTTGCACCATCAACATCGGGGTTGGCCCACGCCTTTCTTCACGACCGTGATACAGACAGTGACGGCATCTACGATGAACCGGGCGCCATCGCCACAACCGTGATCTCAGCCGTCAGCCTGACTGACAATACGAATCTTCTGCGCTCCGGTGTTTCACTTTCGCGCGATGGGTCAGCCATCGCTTTCAATACGAGCTTCTCTCCCGTGGGCGGCAGCGACGGAAACTCTTTTCCTGATATCTACACGAATGACACGCCGCTCGACACAGACGGTGATGCGCTACTTGACGCCTGGGAAACTGTCGGAATCGATGCCAACACAGACGGAATACTTGACAGCCTCACATTCATGAACGCGGCAGACGGATCAGCGCCAAGTCCATTGCGCAAGGATCTGTATGTCGAGGTGGACGCGATGGTCGGCCGCGCGCCGACGCAAACGACGATGAATCAACTCGCCAGCGCCTTCGCGCTCGCTCCGGTCCTGAATCCCGACGGCTCTACCGGCATCACACTGCGCAACCAGAGCAGTGTTCCTGGCACGATTGTCCTTGATGAAACAAACATCGCTTTGACCGGCTGGACATTTAATCCGCCGGCCATTCCCTGGCCTCCCGAGTTTGCTGGAACAAAGAACAGCTTCTTCGGAACGTTAGCCGAGCGTGCAGATTCAAACTGGGTCAATATCCGCGCCGCCAAGCTCATGGTCTATCGGTACGGAATCTACGCCGACCTTCTTGGAGCGACCAGCGTTTCAGGCGTCGCGGAGATGCCCGGAAACGACTTTATCATCACGCTCGGCGCCTGGACAGATGGCCAGGGCGGCTTTGGCGGCAGAACTTCCGATCAGAGCGGCCTTTTCATGCACGAACTCGGGCACAATCTCGGGCTCGATCATGGCGGGTGCGATTCGATCAACTACAAGCCCAACTACAAGTCCGTCATGAACTACACCTGGATAACTCCGCCGGGTCTGCCCACCAACAACATTGGCTACTTCTTCAGTTGGACGCTCGACTATTCCAGCGTTGTCAGACCAACGCTTGATGAATCCAATCTCAGTGAAATCGCTGGCATCGGTGGAATGCCGGGCAGCTTTGTTCCCATCGGCGGCCAGCCCTCCGTCATTCGACGCGAAACAGGCCCCGCTGACTTCAACAGGGACGGCGACTCGACCGATACCGCTGTCACTGTGGATCTGAGCTATGTCATCGCCGACTCCAACGGTGACGGCCTCGTCAATGCCGCGGACACTTCGCCAGGCCAAACGCTTGTTGGCTATGACGACTGGTCCAACTTGCGCTTTGCGCTCGGCGGAAGCTCAAACTACTCCAACGGCGTCCATGGCGCCGTTCTGCCCACCGGTTCGGAAATGACCAAAGAGATTCACGACGCACTCAGTGTGATTACCGGTGACGAAGATTGCATCGCCGACCTCAACGGCGATGGCGCTGTCGGCAGCGCAGACCTCGCCGTCGTGCTCGGTTCATGGGGACAAGCCGGCGTCGCAGCAGATCTCAACGGTGACGGCGCCGTCGGCAGCGCAGACCTGGCGCTCATTCTCGGATCATGGGGCGCATGCCCATAAAGCTGTAGGAGAACAATCGCCACGGCGCCTCAACTATCGAGAATTACCGCACCGCGGATTTCAGCGCCTCAGCTTTGTCCAGCCGTTCCCATGTGAAGTTGTCGCCATCCGGCTTTCTACCGAAGTGACCATGACAGGCGGTGGCGGTGTAGATAGGCTTGCGCAACCCGAGCGCCTCGATAATCCCGCGCGGCGTCAGCTCAAATATCTCACGCACCGCCTTGCCGATCGCATCTTCACTCACCTTCGCGGTTCCCTGGCAATCAACATGCACGCTGGTGGGCTCAGCCACACCGATCGCATACGAAAGCTGGATTTCGCACACATCCGCAAGCTCCGCCGCAACGATGTTCTTTGCGATATAGCGCGCCATGTACGCTGCCGACCGGTCCACCTTCGTCGGATCCTTGCCCGAAAAGGCGCCGCCTCCGTGGCGACCCATGCCGCCATAGGTGTCGACGATGATCTTCCGCCCAGTCAGCCCCACATCCCCGTGCGGCCCGCCGATCTCAAAACGCCCCGTCGGATTCACATGAATCGTAATATCATCACTCCACCACGCCCCAAGCGTCGGCTTGATGATGTGCTTGACAACTTCGCGCTTCAGCCCCGCCTGATCGTCATTCCAGTGCGGCGCGTGCTGCGTGGAAAGAACCACAGTGTCGACCCGAGCCGGCTTCCCCGGCGCATCGTACTTCAACGTCACCTGGCTCTTCGCATCCGGCCGCAAGCCCTCAACCGTGCGCGACTCGCGCACCTTCGCGTGGCTCTCAACCAGCCGATGCGAGAGATAAATAGGCAACGGCATCAGCGCCTGCGGGTCCAACTCATCCGTCTCCCGACACGCGAACCCGAACATCATGCCCTGATCGCCCGCCCCTTCCCGATCGACCCCCTGCGCAATGTCCTTAGACTGCTGCTTCAGGCTCACCAGCACGGCGCACGTCTCATGGTCAAACGCCATCGCCGGCTCGGTGTACCCAATCCGCCGGACAGTCGCCCGCACGATGTCCGGAATCTCAACGTACGCCCTAGTCGTCACTTCCCCCGCCACGACCGCCATCCCCGTCGAGACCATCGTCTCGCACGCCACCCGCGAAGTCGGGTCTTCTTTGAGCATCGCGTCGAGGATCGCATCAGAAATCTGATCTGCGACCTTGTCTGGGTGGCCCATCGAGACAGATTCAGAGGTAAAGAGGTAAGAAGCCATATCGGAAGCTCTCCAAAGCAGGTGGGCGGCAGGTCGGTATCAGTTTGATCGAATCATCCGGATGGCCGGATGAAAGGCCGGTCAGTCTAGGAGCCTGCTCAAAGGCAGGCAACCACAGCGCCTTACAGATTGGCCTTTCCGCTGTTGATTCTACTGATTTTCGCGCCGCACCCCTCACTTCCACCGGGAGCCTTTCGGCAAGGCCGGCTTGACGCGCCCGCCACATCCGGCTTCCATCACTCGCCATGCTCAAGATCACTGCGGGCGAGCTTCGTCGCCATACGCTCAATTCGCCGCCGGACGCTGAAAAAACCCGTCCCATGCCCGCGCGCGTTCGTGAAGCCCTCTTCAACCTTCTCCGCGGCCACGTCGAAGACCAACCAGTCGCCGACTTCTTCGCAGGGTCCGGCGTCGTCGGCTTGGAAGCAATTTCGCGCGGCGCCAGCCGGTGCGTCTTCTTCGAACGCGATCGCGACATCGCAAATCTTCTCAGGTCCAACATCGAAAAGCTCGGCGTCGAGGATCGGTGCGAGGTCGTGCAAAGTGATGCGCTTGGCGCTGGCGCCCTGGCCCGCACGCCGCGCCCATCGCACTTAATCTTCTTCGATCCGCCATATCCCCTGATGCGCAACCTCGCCAGCCGCGCCCGCGTACTGAACCAGTTTGCCCGCACAGTCCAGCTTCTCGATGATGATGGGTTCGCCATACTGCGCACGCCATGGCCACTCTTCGTCAGTGAAGACCGAAGCCAGCCCAACGCCGATGAGCCTGCGAGTCTCAAAGTAGAAAACGCCGATGGCCCCGAAACCCACGTCTACCGCGCGACAGCAATCCATCTCTACATGAAGCAACGAGCTGCTGACGTTTGTGGGGTATGAAAATGTCTGGTCGCGGCAGACTTTTTCTAGCTTGGTTGATCAAGTGGCTTATCGTGTTGAACGTAGCGCTTGCAATCGCTGGCAACCTGTTGGAACTTGCGAATAATTCGATTGGAACAACGGTTCTGGCGCTGGGCGTGCTTGTGTGGATTGTCGCCCTGTTGCTGGATCGCTGGACAGTCGGCCGACAAATAGACTATCAAGACTCGCATGGTATCGACGGCGCCGACGGAGCAGAATATTTTGAGTAAAGCCAACGATACGATCTCAACATGAACTCAAGGTTTACACTGCCGCGTCCGGTCACCCGTCTCGTATTTGGAATCAACGATTTCTCTCGTCAAAATCAGTCACTTGCCGCGATCACCTTCTCTAAAATGGCAACCATCAGCCCATCGGCAGAGATTTGAAACAAGGCTGCGTTCCGAAAATCGATTCGCAGGTCCTCTGCGGTAAACAGCGGACCAGCGGGTTTTCGGAAGCCTACTGGAAACCGACGCCGGAATGGTCGATATAATGGATGCCATGCATAGGCGAACCATCGCAATCCTGGTTCTTGTAGCCATCGCCGTCCAGGCGGCGTTCGGCGGAGTCAGCGGTGGCGTCGATATATGCCTTGGCGGCGGCCACGAACACAGCCAGGGTGAGATCGCTGCGGAGTGTGCGATTGCGTGCGAGCATGAAACAGGGCTCCCGACCCCGGCGCCGACCGATGACCATGACGACGACGACTGTGGCTGCATCGATATCGAACTGACGATTGTTGATTTATTGGCTAGAGGTCGGGATGTCTTTGACGAGGCGGAGTTGCCAGCCCCAACCCTGGCGCTGTTTTCCCTTATCAACATTAACTCCGGCAACGCATGGTGGCGCGGACCTCCTCAAAGTCACTGTAGTGATCCGGGCGGAACACATCGTCTAGCCGCCCTGCGAACGACTCGATTAATAGTCTAATTTCCTGTCTGAACCTTGACCCCGTGTGCCCGGTGCGGTGATCGCTGCGCGGCTTTCGGATTGTTGTCGTTCCGGACAGGAGATGCATTGATGCTATCGACATGGCGCCTTCAATGGCGGCGGATAGTTTATTTCGGCGTGTGTATTGGATGGCTGGCATGCGCGCCCTTTGGCTGCCAGTCGTATACACCGGCGCCGCTCGACATTGCGACATATCGCGACGAGTTGGAAGCCAGATTTTTTGATTCAGAGCCTGTCTCAGCGTTTGCGGAAAGATTGCGGTCAGCGGGCGCAGACGCTCCAGATCGCTTTGATCCTTCGGACGGACTCACGCTGGCAGAGGGGGAGGCGCTGGCGCTGTTCTATAACGCAGACTTGCGACTCGCCCGGCTTAGAGCTGGCGTCGCGCTCGCAACGTTTGAGAACGCGGGATTGTGGCAGGATCCGGTCTTCGGGTTCGACGGCGCTGAGATTCTCTCCCCCACCTCTCCATTTGAGTTCGGGCTTACGCTCAGCCTCACCATTCCAGTCTCCGGTCGACTCAGCGTCGCAACGGACCGCGCTGGCGCACTGTATGAGGCGGAGCTTCGACGCATTGTTGATGCTGAATGGTCAATGCGCGCGCACGTGCGCCGGGGGTGGGCGAAGTGGACCATCGCCGAAGAGCGCGCGCGCCTTCTGGACGACATTGTCGCACAAGTCGAGCGGATCAGCTCAATCACCAACCGGCTGGAAACAGCAGGAGAACTCAATCGAGTTGAGGGCCGGCTGTTCCGTGTGGAGCTAGCCAGCCGACGCGCCGCACTGAACGAAGCGATACTTCAAGCGCAGCAAGCCCGATTTGAGTTGCTCAGATTAATGGGGCTCCCCCCCGATGCGCTTGCAGAACTCGTCTCTGCAATTCCAACCACTGAAGCGCCAACGGCAGATGATGATGTCCGACGCTTAATCGAATCGAACACTGAAATTGCGATCAAACGGGCTCAATATCATGCAGCAGAGGAATCTCTGCGGCTGGAGATCCGCAAGCAGTACCCGGACATTACCATTGGATCAGGATATGGCAGTGAAAACAACGATGATCGTCTGCTTCTCGGCGTTTCAGTTCCGATTCCAGTTCTGAACGCAAATCGCGCCAACATCATGGAAGCTCGCGCAGAGCGCGAAGTTGTTCGCGCTGCTGCGGAAACGACATTTGAGCGATTAATATGGGAGCTTGCAACAGCGAATGCAACGCTTGAGGCGACGCGTACTCAGCGAAGCGCCGTCGAATCGCAAATCATCCCGATGCTCACCGAACAAGCAGAAGAAGTTGAGCAGATTGCTGAACTTGGCGAGGTCAATGCGCTGCTGTTGCTTGAAACTGTGACACGACAGTTTGGCGCCAAGGCGCAGCTTCTTGATCTTCGGCTCGCCGAGCTGGGCGCGGCGATCTCAATCGCACAACTCCTCGGCCCTGACGCTGCGCTCGCCCCAGCGCCTATAGCTGACGGCGCGACAGCAAACGAAACTCAACAACACGACTCCGCAGGCGACGCTGCGGGAGGTGATCAGTGAATTTCAAGAAACTCTCTTTCGCTTTATTATCAATCGCAATGCTCGTGAGTGGCGGTTGTGAAAACAACCCTGACAAGACCGAACACACTGACACTCCCATGAACAATACCCATACGGGCGAAACTGCGGCAGCGCCGACGAACCGCGTAGATATCCCTCCGGCGGTGCGCCAGAACCTTGGCATAACTTTTATCAAGGTTGAACCGCGAAAGGTGGAGCAGACCCTTCGTGTGCCGGGACGTTTCGAGTTCCTGCCGACAGCGAAGCGTGAATATCGCACCATGCTTCCAGGCCGCGTTGAGTTGCTGGTTGAACAATATGAACATGTTGAAGCTGGAATGCCGCTGTACCAAATTGATTCACCCGCCTGGCGTGAACTGCAAGGGCAGGTGACAGACGCGGAGGCGATGATCGCGCGCCTCACGACGCGCCTCGCGAGCTTCGGCCCTCTTTTTGATGCGCACCGCAATCACGAGCAACAACTGGAAGAAGTTATTGCGATCCGCCGCGAGCGGATTGTTCAACTTCAGAGTGTCGCCGAAGCCGGGGGCGGTCGTCTGGCCCAGCTCAACGAAGCCCGTGGCGCCGTCGCGACTGCAGAGGCCCAACTCGCTGAGATTCTGGAGAAGGAGGCAGGACTCGAAGCCGATGAATCAGAGGCGCGGTCGGAGCTGGCTGCGGCAATTACGAAGCGAGACTTTCTGCTCGATTCTGCAGCGTCGCTGCTTCAGACTTCCGTAAACGAACTGCGTGAGGAGATTGATTCCCTCCAGGATCGGCGGCCGCGATGGCGAGCGATTACGACGATCATCGTCCGAGCCGAAGACGCGGGCGTGGTTGAATCGCTCGGACTGACAAATGGCGCGTGGGCAGACGAAAAAGCGCCAGTCCTTACTGTTGTTCGACCAGACCAACTCCGTTTCCGTGCGACCGCCTTGCAGAGTGACCTCGGAAAGCTGCGTGATGGCTTACCTGCGAGAATTGTTGCGCCGTCGCCGACGCGCGCAACTGGGGCAATCGATATCTCAGATACGATGTCCGGGGCATTGACGCTTGGGATTTCCGGCGACCCTGACGAGCGCACTGTCGACCTGATCGTTGTTCCTTCCGAACTCGCATCATGGGCGCGCCCGGGCGTCTCAGCCCAAATGGAGATCGTGACGGATGACACTGGATCGCCTGTGCTCGCGATCCCCAGAGCGACGGTTCAGCGTGACGGGCTTGTTCCTGTCTTCTTCCGTCGCGATCCAAAGAATCCCAACAAAGCCATCCGTATCGAGGCGGACCTCGGCATCGACGATGGACGATGGATCGTCGTAAACAGTGGTGTGCGTCTGGGTGACGAGGTCGTGCTCGACGGAGCGTTCCAGCTCATGCTTGCGACCGCGATGGGAAGCGGGCAGCAAAAAGGCGGGCATTTCCACGCTGACGGCACATTCCACGACGAAGACGATCATTAAAGGGAGGGGCCGTGATGCTCAAAGCTCTGATCAAATTTTCATTGAGCTACTCATCGTTCGTGCTGATGGCTGCGCTGCTTCTGGTTGGCTACGCCGCGTATCGCGTGCCGCGCATGAGCGTGGACGTATTCCCCGAACTCAACGCGCCAACCGTCGTGATCATGGCCGAGGCCGGCGGTCTTGCCGCCGATGAGGTTGAGCAGTACGTCACATTCCCGATAGAAACCGCGGTCAATGGTCTGAGCAACGTGAGGCGCGTGCGCAGCGCCAGCGCGATCGGCCTGTCGATCGTCTGGGTGGACCTCGACTGGGGCGCCGATCTGTACCGCGCGCGCCAACTCGTGGCCGAGCGTTTGGCTGCGGTGCGTGAAGATATCCCCGATGGCGTGCATGTCGAGCTCACGCCGATCAGTTCGATCGTCGGCGAGATCATGCTTATCTCACTCTCCTCGCCCGATGGATTGGCGACTCCAATGGAGCTTCGCTCGTACGCAGAGTTTGTGCTGCGCAACAAAATCCTCTCGGCGCCAGGTGTGGCTCAAGTCGTCGCGATCGGCGGCGAGTTGCCCGAGTATCAGGTAAATGTCGATCAGGAGCGTTTGCGCCTTTATGATTTGACGATCTCAGACGTCGTCGAAGCGGCCCGCGGCGCCCACAGCACCGCGAGCGGCGGCTATCTCACTGATGCTGGAAACCTTGAAATTCCGCTGCGTCAACAGAGTCGCGTAACGGAAGCAGCCGACATTGCGCACACCATTATCAAGCACCACAATGGTGCGCCTGTCACGATCGGACAGGTCGCGGATGTGCGCCTGGGCCCGGCCTTGAAGCGCGGAACGGGGTCTGAAAGCGGCTTGCCTGCGGTCATTCTTTCGATCAAAAAAACGCCGGGAACGAACACACTCGCGCTGACCGCTCAGATTGACAAGCTACTGGATCAAGTCGAGCCCGTGCTGCCAGCGGGCATGGCGCTCAATCGCGATGTCGTGCGACAAAGTCACTTCATTGATCGCTCGATCGACAACGTGCTCCATGTGCTCCGCGACGCCGTGATTATCGTCGCAATCATCCTCATTCTGTTTCTGATGAATGTTCGCACGACAATCATCACTTTGACGGCCCTGCCTATCTCGATCGCAGTTGGCCTTCTGCTCATGGACTGGATGAATCTTGGGCTCAATGTCATGACCCTCGGCGGGCTTGCGGTTGCGATCGGAGTCCTGGTCGATGACGCCATCATCGACGTTGAGAACGTCTTCAGACGACTCAAACAAAATCAAGCCAAGCCGGAAGCTGAACATCGCTCCCTGATGAAAGTCATTTTTGATGCAAGCAATGAGATCCGCCCCGCCATGGTCTTCGCAACGATCATAATCGTCATTGTCTTTGTTCCGCTACTATTTCTGCAAGGGCTCGAAGGCCGTTTCTTCCGACCACTTGCGCTGACGTACATGGTTTCGATCCTCGCGTCGCTTCTCGTTGCGCTCACTGTGACGCCAGCCCTGTGCCAGCATCTCCTTCGGGGGCGGCTTGGAGCAAAGCGCGAGGAGCACGACGGTTTTCTGGTTCGGTGGCTTAAGCGACTGTATGAGCCAGCGCTCCGTCTGGCAGTTCGCCATCGAGCGTGGACGCTTGGTGGAGCAGCGATCGCCACAGCGTTGGCGCTGCTGCTAGCGTCCACGTTCGGCACATCATTTCTTCCGAGTTTCAACGAAGGAACATTCACTGTATTCTTGTTTGCGCCACCTGGAACTTCGCTCGCTGAAAGCGACCGTTTGGCGCGGAATGTCGAACAGCGACTAACGGAAATAGACGGCGTTCACACTGTTGCACGCCGAACCGGGCGCGCCGAACGCGACGAGCACGCAGAGCCCGTGAGCAATTCCGAAATCGAGGTCACCGTAGTTACGGGGCGCGACCGAGAAGAAATACGAGCAGATATCGACAAAATTCTCGCTTCCGTGCCCGGGATTGTCACTCAGGTCGGCCAGCCGATTGAACACCGACTGAGTCATGTGCTCTCAGGCACGCCGGCCGCGATCGCCATCAGCGTCTTCGGCGACGATCTTGCGGCGCTGCGAGCAATTGCCAAGGAGATTGAATCAGAACTTAAAGAACTGCCGGGGGCGCGCGATGTCAATGCCAACCGCGAGGTGATGATCACATCTCTGCCCATCCGGTACCGCCACACGGAGCTCGCCATGGCGGGACTCAGTCCCGCTGACGCCGCGGAGCAGGTTCGTGAGGCGATTTATGGCGAAGTCGTGGCAACCGTTAATCAGGGGCCTCGGCAGTACAACCTCGTCGTCAGACTCGCTGCTGACCAGCGCGAGAATATTGATCAAGTGCAAAAGCTACTCCTGCGCGGGCGCAGCGGAGCCATCGTTCGTTTGCGCGATGTCGCGGACATCGGGCCCGAACGGTCCAGCAACCTCATCACTCGAGAAAACGCCCAGAGAAAGGCTGTCATCTCGCTTAATGTTGGCGAGGGTGAAAACCTTGGCGATCTCGTCGAGCAAGTTCGGCAGCGTGTCACGCCGATCGTACAGAGGGCCGGCTACACAGTCGTCTACGGCGGACAGTTCGAAGCCCAGCAGGCCGCGGCGCGAACCATCTCCATCGCTGGGATCGGCGTTGCGATCGTAATGCTCATGTTGCTGCAGATTTCCACCGGGTCGATGCGCGCTGCTGTTCTTGTGATGCTCAACATGCCGCTAGCGCTGATCGGCGGCATCGCCGCGATCTACCTGACCGAAGGTGGCGGCATGATCCGCAACACGCTCGCTCTCGTCGGAAGCGGCGGCCCCTACGAAGCGCCGGTTATCTCAATCGCAAGCATGGTGGGCTTCATTACCCTCTTCGGCATCGCTGTCCGCAACGGCATTCTGTTGATCAATCACTACAATCATCTGATGCAGGAAGAGCAAGTTCCTCTCGGCGAGGCGATCGTTCAAGGCTCTATGGAGCGCCTTGTCCCGATCCTCATGACCGCTGTTTCCGCAGCCCTCGGACTGGCGCCGCTCGCGCTCGCCGCCGGCAGACCGGGCAGTGAACTTCTGGCTCCACTCGCTATCGTCACACTGGGCGGCTTGCTCAGTTCGACGTTTCTCAATCTCGTCGTCGTGCCTGCAGGCTACTCGTTGGTGTTTGGGCAAAAAATCGAAAAGGGCACGACCGGAAAGTCATCGCGTAAAAAAAATAAGGATGCTTCATCATGAACAGCCTCGTCCATACCCTGACCTTTAGCGCCTGCTGCGCTCTTTTCGCCACGCTCGGCTGCAGTGAGCCGGCCAGCGACACTGAATCATCTTCTGCAGCTGCGCATGACAATGCCTCTCTGGATGATCACGCCGAAGACTCAGATCATGTGGAAACGCCACTCGGGACCACAATGATCGGCGATCTTGAAGTGCAATGCGCCCAGGGACACGGCGAAACCGCGCCAGGTAGGGAAATGCACCTCGTCGTTAAACTGCCCTACAACGACAACGGCGCAACAGTGGTTCGCGCCTGGATTGGCGTCGAGGATCGTCTTGACTCACTCGTTGCACTTGGCGAGTACGCCCCCTCCCACGATGACTACGACATCCACGCCGAAGCATCCGACCCACTCCAAGCAGATGCAGCATGGTGGATCGAAGTTGAAAAACCAGATGGAAGCAAACAGATCGGTTCTATCGCATTTCTGTGAAACCGCCGCGAACTTCGACTGCTGTGCTTCCCGTGAATGCCATGCGGCGCCATTCCGAGTACAGGGCAGGCCTAACTCACTACGGTCCAAAATGGGGTTTGGATGTTCCTGGCACCAGGACGCTGAAGAACATTATTTGACGAGAAGAAAGCCGAGAGGGGGGATTCTCCGCGCGGGTGGTTGACAACTGTTACAACAACAACGGTTTACACTCCAAGCCTTTGCAGGCCAATCTCTTGACGATTCTCAGGCGCTATCAGGCTTTGTCATTCGTTGTCAGGTTTTATCATTTAAAATAGCGCTACTTGTGGGGCTACCAGAACAAGACCCCACAGAATCAGAGGTGTTCCAGGGGTTCGAAAACTCTATCTGTCTCGTCGCACCGGAATCCTTGCCATGCCCGAATCCTCCTTGATCCATCCGAAACTACCAGCTTCGGAATGGATCAGATTTGGGGGGCAGGTCAAGCCCTCGCCTGATCAGTAGCAAGGTCATTCATACCAGATCTCATCCTTATCGCGACCCTGCTTGCACAACTATACTTATCTGCAATGGTTGACTCAATTCCCGGGTTCTACGAACCTGTCAATGCTTTTCTCCATCTCGGAGCGGCCGTTGTTTTCGCGGTACTTGGCGTCCGCTTGGTTCTGAGGAACATGGGCGATCGCCTGCGGGTCGCGCTGCTGAGCGCCTTTGTGTTCGCCGGCGTCATAATGCTTTCGGTCAGCGGCGTTTACCACATGCTCACCAGCGGAGGGGCGGGTTCGGAGGTCATGCTCCGACTCGATCACGCAGCGATCTTTGTACTCATCGCCGGGACATTCACACCCATTCACGGCTTGCTCTTTCGTGGCTTTGTGCGCTGGGTGGGCCTTTTGATCATTTGGATGATCGCAGCAACGGGCGTCACCCTTGTCACTATCTACTTCGCGAGCATGCCGCAGGGCTTGGGAACAGGCCTTTATATTACTATGGGGTGGTTAGCCAGCATTTCGCTTGTCATCGTGTGGCGACGGCGCGGCTTTCGATATGTCAAATCCGTGTTCGCAGGTGGTATGGCATACACAGTTGGTGCAATTCTGCTCGGCCTGCAATGGCCCACAATCATCCCAAGAGTGTTCGGTCCGCACGAGCTCTGGCACATCGCGGTTATTCTCGGCATCAGCCTGCACTGGAGATTTATCGCGCGGTTGACCCATGATGACAGAAATGAGCCCGATGACGACTTTACAGAACGGAGATCGTCGTTGATCAACAAGCCGTCACTGCGCGCCCAAGAACTACCGACTCAACCGCCCATCTCTTGACTCCACCATGACAAAACACCCTGACTTGCTCGCCTAACAGCTCGAGTTCAATGAATGTTGGACCGACAGGACGCATCAGAAATGATCCGCAAGCCCGGGCTGTTGCAACGCTTGTTGGAGTTATTGATTCCTTAATATCGAGGTGAAAGGACACCGGTTGAACTTGTTGCCGCCGGTATCGGCCTTTGGGGCTTGGAAGCGCGGCTGATCATTTCACGATGACCCGCTGCACATACCGAGCGGGCGCAATGCTTCGGCCCTGTTCGTTGTCCGAGGAGACACGCTTCTCCCTGCACGAGGTCCAACCCGGCTCCGCGAAAGTGACTTCGTCTATGTCATCTGCAACCCGAACGAAGAGCCTATCGTCGGACTGTTGTTCGGTCAGCCTAATCCGAACTGATCGCACGCTCGTTGACAGAGCCTTGCGCGAGACCGCGGTTGACGACGGTGGACACACCACCGAAAACGAGCCGTACGCACGCGAACAACAGAAATCAGGAAGAGAGAGGGCGCCAGTTGAACTTTTGCGGCCAAAATACTCCACTGGCGCCCTAAGACGAGCTTTCTGATTTCACCGTGAAAGCACCACCAGAGATGGTGTTCAGGTCCCCGCGCGCAATCGGCTTGCATTTCTGCTACCCGCATTTGTGCGTCTCGCCACCGCGGGAGCGCCGTGGCGATCATGGTCTTTCCGCGGCACTCAAGGTCCTGTGATTTTCTGAAAAACCCACCATCCCACCTCAAGAGCCCGAGGGAGAATTTTCTCAGTCTTCAACTTGACAATCAACCATCTAGATGGTAGGCTGTGGCTGTGGATAGAAAAGAGCAAATCCTAGAGATCGCGACCGAACTGATCCAGACGCGCGGGTACAGCGCGTTCAGCTACCAGGATCTGTCGGACCGGCTCGGCATCACCAAGGCGAGCATTCACCACCACTTCCCAAGTAAGGCGGAGCTCGGTCTGGCTGTCGCCGAGCGATATTTTGCCGACGTGACGTCAGCTCTGGGCGAAGTGAAGCGGGCGTCGGATGACCCCTGGGAACAACTCGACGGGTACGTTGGACAGATTCTGTCGATCATCAAGACGCGCGATCGCATCTGCGCCGCAGGCGCGGTGCATTCTGAGTTCAACGTTGTACCCGAGTCGATGAGAGATGAGATGTGCCGTTTGGCCAAGCACATCATCGCCTGGATCACAGATGTGCTCGAATCTGGTCGGCGTGCGGGCGTCATGGATTTTCCCGGAGATCCCAAGGCTGAGGCCGCGCTCATCTTTGCAGCGGCACAGGGCGCCATGCAGTTCGGAAGGGCACACGGCGCCGTGAAAGCCCGCCAGATCCTGCAGCAGATCAAGGAGTCGCTTAGGGCGAAATAGTCGTCCTTTTTATTTTGCCCCCCAGACTTACTTACTAGTAGGTCGCCTAGAAGGAGAACCGTTATGATTGAGAAATACACCTACAAGCCTGCCATGAGCCTGTTCGCCGCGATGGCGATCACCGTGGCCTCGATGGCGCCCCATCCAGCCAATGCGGCGCCACCCGGCGCCAGGCCCGACGCCGTAGTCGAGAGCGTTCCCGTCTACACACGTTCGATGGAGATCGACGGCACAACGATTTACTACCGAGAGGCCGGAGCGGATCGGCACGACGCGGATGAGCCGGTCATCGTGCTGTTGCACGGCTTCCCAACCAGCTCCCACATGTTCCGTGACTTCATCCCGAAGCTCGCGGACGAGTACCGGGTCATCGCACCGGACTACCCCGGCTATGGGCTCTCGGACTCTCCGCCCGCGGACGAGTTCGAGTACACCTTCGACAACATCGCCAGCATGATGGAGGAGTTGCTCGACCGCGTCGGCGCTGAGAATTGGGTGCTCTACCTGCAGGACTACGGCGCGCCCGTGGGATTCCGCCTCGCCACCAAGCATCCCGAACGCGTCGCCGGGCTCATCGTTCAGAACGGGAACGCGTACGAAGAAGGTCTGCCTGATTCGTTCTGGGGGCCATGGCGCGACTACTGGAAGAACCCCAAGGACCAGGCTGCGATCCAGCACCTCGGGAGCCTTCTCACGCTGGAAGCAACGACGTGGCAGTTCACGCACGGCACCCGCATCCCCGATGCGATCAGCCCCGACAACTGGCTTGTCGTGCAGCCTCTGCTCGATCGGCTGGGCAACGTCCATGTCCAACTCGAACTCGCGTACGACTATGGCAGCAACCCGCCTCGCTACCCGCAGTGGCAGGCCTACCTCCGCGAGCACCAGCCTCCGACAATCATTACCTGGGGGCGTCACGATGAGATCTTCCCTGCATCGGGAGCGCTGCCGTACCTGCGCGATCTGCCCAAAGCCGAGCTGCACCTGCTGGATACGGGCCATTTTGCACTTGAAGAGGACGGTGATCTGATCGCGGCACTCGTGCGCCGCTGGCTTGAACGCGAGGTCGTCGGGCATAGCACCGAGACAAGCACACAGGCGTCCACAGACGGGCGTCCGTAACGCCGCAATGATGCGAAATCACTGTTCATAACAACGTCTTTTAAAAGGAGACACGCCATGACACGCCTGAACCTGATCGAACCGTCCGATGCCAACGAGCAAGCTGCAGAGTTGTTGAATTCAACAAAGCGCAAACTGGGCATTATCCCCAACATGACCAAGGCGATGGCCAATGCGCCTGCGGTCCTCGAGGGGTATCTCGGCCTCAGCGGAGCCCTCGGCTCCGGAGCGCTCTCGCCCCGGCTGCGCGAACAGATTGCGCTGCTCTCGGCCGAGACCAACGGATGCCGCTACTGCCTCTCGGCTCATTCGGCCGCAGGCAAATCCGTTGGTTTGAGCCAAGATGAGATCCTCAGCAGTCGCCACGGCGACGCGGCCGATGCCCGTGAAGACGCCGGTCTCAAGTTTGCCAGTGCGATCCTCGCTGAACGCGGTGGCGTGAGCGACGCCGATTTCAATTCGGTGCGCGAGGCGGGGTACTCCGACACCGAGATCACCGAGATCATTGGCAACGTCGTCGTCAACGTCTTCACCAACTACTTCAACCGCGCCGCGCAACCGACGATCGACTTTCCCGAGGTCGAGCCCGCCTGCGCATGCTAAAGGGCTCTGAACGGGCGGCGCAGGCCGACTCCAACAAGAGTGACACCGTGTCCGCGCGAAAGCGCCGGCGCGGCATTGAAGACAACGTGCGTTGCAACGCGTACCACCCAGATCCGAGATCAACAAGATGAATGCGAACCAACTCAATGCAGCGGATCAGGGCGTGATCAGCTCTGTGATCCAGCGGTACATCGACGGAGCGAGATCGTCCGGCTACGAGACCATGGCAGCAGCGTTTCATGAGCAGGCGACCATCTTTGGATACCTCGGCGATGACTTGATCGCGGGCCCCATCAGCGTGCTCTTTGACTGGCGCCAGGGAAACGGACCCGCGATGGGGCTCCGTGCCAAGATCGAGCGAATCGACGTCGCGGGATCGGTAGCCACGGTTCGACTCGAACTTGACAACTGGACCGGGCATCGTTTCACCGACCTCTTCACGCTACTGAGAGTCGATGGCGAGTGGAAGATCATGCACAAGGTATTCCACTTGCACAAGATCCAATGACGGAATCAAAGAAACGGCGTGATCCGTTGAGATCGGAGTGCTGCGACCCACAACCAGGAAGTTCGCTCACGAAGATCAAGAATCCGCCACGCCTATCCCAATATGACAAGCAGAAGCCTTTGTTTCCAAGTGCTTCCGCTCTAATCGGGGCGAGAGGATTTGAACCGCAATGGTGGGGCGGCAAGTCCGATTGATTGGAATACGCGTCTGGTTCCTCTGCCCGGCTAGGTCAACTCTGTTGTCTCTTGGACCGCATCTTGACTGGGCCCGGACTTGGCATGGAGCGGAAGGAGACCTACCCGACAAGCCCGCGCTGACGGACGAGAAACTACGTTTCCGCTACCTAGGAATGGGGCTACTCGTTGGTCTCTGGGCCCTATCGATCTGGTGGTGGTGAGACGTCCACCGTGACCGTCACTTGGACACAATCCCAGGATGTTGTGACCCAGCGATGGGCAACCGCGCATAGCAGCGTGCACTACAACTCAGGACGTCATTTTACTCAATCAGCGCCATAATGGCTCGCCGGATGGGACTTGAAAGGCTTGGCCACCGGTCGATGATCCGGGTGAGTTCGAGGTCGTCGGGGCTCAGTGTGGCGGAATTTGTGACATCTATTTCTGAAATTGCCGTATTCCCCGGAGATTTTGCACCGTGTTCGAATCCCCGTGGGGTCATTTGAGCTTGCTGCGTTGAAACACATGGGGCTGCACCGGGGGTACATATAGTTCCTTATTATTCATTGCACCTGCAATCGAGGCAGCGACCTGCAATTCGGGAAATAGGAAATCCGGACATCGGGCACAAGTCCGTATTTCGGCGATGTTAGCACCTGACAGAAACGATCCCGGCATCAGGGTTCGTTGCATAGCTTCAGATCAAAGTGGTCATTTATCGATATTTTCCATTGAAGAACAGCGTAAGAGCGATTTCAGCGAAAGCGCTAAGCTCAACATATTCTGGTGTGTCCTTGAACGAATCAACGTATTCGTCGATGACGTTCGTTGGCTCTTGATCTTGAGAAAAAAATACACGGCGTAAAATTTCATCGGTGTGAGCGCGACCAATGCGCGTGGTCATTCCTTTACCCGCAGCGCCGATTACTAGCTCCTCGATGATTTTCTTGTTGTCCATGGATTCTTCATCAATAGTCATTTGGGATTTGCCTGCTTTACACTTTGTGTGTGTGAAGTGCAAGATATTTGTTTGCACACAGATGTTTATCGAATGCGCCGGCATGCCGTGCAGGATGAACCCAGCGCGTTACGAAAGCACAGAATTTGGTTAAGGGAGAAAATCAGATTTAGCGAATAGCAGTATCTATCTATCTCGCTCGTTAATCGCGTCATGCAAAGCTTTAAGCCGGCGTCGTGCCATGTCCGGCCCCAGGTTTAGAACTTCTGCAAGTTTATCGGCGATATCACCTTTAGACTTCAGAGTACCAGCTAGGATTTTCGGAACAACGACTTGGAAGAGAGCGCGGAATGTCTCCCGCTCTTTCTGATTAAAGGGCAAGTCGTCAAGACCGCGAATCTGACGCAAAATATCTTCCGGATTTTCAGATGTGTCTGCCAAAGCATGTTGCGCCTCTTCAACATGGTTGATTTTATTTCTCCGGCGGTTGCCCAATTTCTGAGCAAGTTGACGCGCACGTCTTTTGATGTGAAATCTCCAGCCCTGATTGTCGGCGCACCAGGTGGACTGATCCAACTCATCCAATAGCTCTCGCCGTACTGTTTCACCGGCGGAAGCAGGCTCGGAGTGAGAAGATGTTCTGGATGTAGCTTGTTGTTCGGCATAATTCAAAAGAGAAGGGTTATGAGCGCAGGCGTCATACCACGATCTTGGTGGGTCTTTCATCAGCTTGTCTACCCCAGACTTAGTGATCAAATTTTGCGATAAAGCGAGAGAGTGGGCTTTCGACCACCCCTCGCGGTGATCATTGACAATTCAACTTGATTTAGAAATGGAAGGTAGCGCGGCTGTGACCCGCGTATATCTGGTTCCTCCTTTCAAGCTATATGTTTCTTGGCATGAGGAGAATTACTGCATGAGATCATGCGCGATCAGAACGAGCTTCACGGGGCCCACTACGGGAATCACGCCGTGTTTGATCAGAGCGCCGCGTTGAGGGCCGATCTGAACGATCTGTTTCAACGGGATCGCGCATGTCGCTAGACGCAGCGCGTCCACTATTATCGTAGGCGTCATTGCGAACACGATCACGGGAGCGTTCCGGGCGATTGTTGCGGTTATTCATGATGATCCAAACTCCTTTTGAGTATTGATTGTTTCAGTCAGGCCTCTGTGGCCTTGCTTCACAACCGCAATGACACTTCGTGAGTAGAACTGGTACTCAAATTTGGAAAGAGAACAATTATTCCTGCTTAATGCGCGATCATTATTGTGCTGCAGGAACGCGCACATTTGTGCAGCGGGCTGCAGGGCCGATGTTCTGCGTCACTGGGGATTGATTAGGGGTGGTGCAGGGCTAGGGACAAGGTTTTGACATCTGGCCTGTGTCAAAAACGGGAATCCCTACGTGCGCGACGATCCCTGAATTTATGCCAGCATTCAGGTGTCATGTCGTCCTTCAACTGGTCCGTGGGCCCTTCTCAGATTCCTCAAAGGCTTGCCCGGACCATTGCGACAATACCCGCTCGCATTGCGGGTGGTAGGTGATCCCAGGTGGCAACCACAAGATCTAGCTCCTCGATCGCGCCGTGTTCGCAACTGCTGGGACTGGTGCTGGGGGGGTGTCCCGAGTCGGTGTTGCTGATAGCGCCAGCAGGGAAAGCGTTCAGTTTCCCAAGCTGAATGTCGCCGGTTCGAGTCCGGTCACCCGCTTTGTGTCTGACGGCCCATAAGGGCCGTTTTTCATTGGGTTTGTGATCTTTGTGTTGGCTTCTATTGCCGGCGTGTTCTCGCAGCTCGCCGCCCTGAATCGCCGGGATTCGCGCTCCAACTGCTGGGGGTATGGCTGGGGGTTCGAGTCGGTCTTATTTCGCGCGTTTGCGTCCGTGGTCCCCGTCGCCCGATCATCTTCTCGCTCACAGTCCGTTCGGATGCTGGGGAGGGCGTCCACTGCTTTCGCTGTGTCTGTCAATCCGAGCACTGTGTAATGCGCGAGCGTGGTTCGGTAGTCGCCATGTCGCATGATCCTCTGTGCAATTTGCGGAGCAACGCCTGCGCGGGCGAGCTGCGTTCCCAATGTGGTTCGAAGCGCGTGAAGGTCGACCACTCGTCCATCCTCATCCTCAGTCACAATATGGAGCTTGGGTCGCTTTCGCTTCCCTTTACCGATTATCACCGGTTCATCATTCGCATCGGTCACAACTTCTTCGCGAGCAATGCCTGCCCTGAGAAAGTCACGCAATCGCGTTCGGTCGGTCACCGTCTCAGAGAACACTCGAGCCCCTCCGAGCGCCGGCCTCTCGGTAAGCCGACGCCGCAGCGCCTCGGCCAGCTGCGGGTGCATGGGGATCACATCCACGCGTTTCGCCTTGCCGCCCCGAACTGTGATCGTCATTTCGCCAAAGTTCACGTCCGCCCACGTCAGTCGTTGTAAATCGCCTTTGCGCAAGCCGGCGAGCGCTGCGGCCATGTACCACGCTTCTCGCCCATGCTCGCGGGCGACGGCGATCAGTCTTCCGAGCTCGTCATCGGTCATCGGGCGACGGATGCGTCGTCGGTCACGCATCTCATCCTGTTTCGGCACGATACGCAGCGGGTTCACCTCGGCCCTGCCGGTCTTGACGCACCATGAGTAGAACGCAACAGCAATTTGGCGCGCGAAATTTATCGACCGCGCTGAGAGCCCGGCGTCATTTAGCCGTCCCAAGTGGTGTTCGAGCACGTCAGCAGTCAGGTCCGAGAGTCTCGTCACATTCGCGCTGTCCATCAGACGGCCTAGGTGGCCGTCCTTTTGGTCAACGTGCCGTGGCGCCTGGCCGGCGTGACGACAATGGCTGATGTAGGCATCGACGTGATCTGAGACCGGTTTTCTGCCTTCGGTGGCGAAGCGATCTCGGCCGGCGTCGATCACTCCGTCCCGCCGTAAAGCTGTGTCGGCGACGTGCTTCGACAAGATGCGCTCAGCCGCCGCCTTGTCAGTGGTTCGCGTCGAGCGCTCACGTCGCTTTCCGTTGTGGTCATACCACGTTGCGATCCACGGTCCTTGACCACCGCGCTTGTAGAGTGATCCCGTGCCCTTGCTTCGTGTTCGTTTCCGTCCAGCCATTTGTTTGCCTTTCGTGTACAGCGCTCCGCCGGGGGATGAACTCCGGTCTGCGCGCGGCGTTCATCAACGTATCACTCACGGTCACTCTCGGGGGAGTCACCACTGTCCCCGTCCCCATTACCGGCCATCCTGTCATCATCAGTGCGGGTTTCGGTGTCGGGGACGCTGGAGCCAAGTATGAATCTTGCAGTGGGCCGTCCGCCGGTTTTGCCCGGTCCTGAAGTGTCCCAAGCGCCCCAGCCGGCCTCAACGAGGCTGTCGAGGGCTTCACGGGCCTTGGCTGAATCACCTCGGTAGGCTCGGAGTCCTTTGGTCAGATCGCGCGCTGTTACAGAGCCGCCCTTGCCCTCGATCCATTCGACGAGCTGGCGTTGCTCGCGGTCTTCGGCGCCGCCCCCGAGGATCGCGTAGACCCGCTCAGCTTCGTTTGCGAACCACCGCACCAATGCCACGCCCGCCGCGATGCTCGCGTCATCGACCACTTCAGGATCGGTGAGAGTGGGATCATGAGCCGATACCCGTGTCAGATGAATGACAAGAGCGAAGCGAGCGCAGTAGCACTCCAGCTTGCTCCATGCCGCTGCTTCATCTCCTATTCTGCTTGCTTGCTCGGCTCCATGCTCGTTGACGAATCGCACCCATGCGCGTTTCGCGTTGGGGCTGAGCCGCACCAGCCTGGGTTCGGGATCACCGTCGCTGTTTGTTGCGGGTTCCAAGGCGTAGAGCGCATCAAAGACATCTGCCACCGCGACTTCAATGCGTTCGTCAACGTCATCCTCCGTCCATCGCTTTGGTCTGCGTGGCGGCATGGCGAAGAGCAAGCGCGCCGCCAAGCCTCTATCTCGGAGCTCTTGTCCGAGTGATCGGCGCAGTGTTTCGGGTTGGATGCCCCCCGCGATACTCACCGAGGCGGAAGGCACATGCTCGGTTCCGCTCGTCTTACGGTCCACAATCAGCGATCGACCACCAAACATTTCCAGCCACTTTGCGACATCGCCGCCGCCTTTGCCTCCGGTGTAACGATCGAAGTTGAACCATCCGGAAAGTTCGTCGCGGACCATAAGTAGTCCACGCGGATTCTCTTGGAGTTTCTTGACCAGCGCTTCCGTCGTAATATCGTCTGTCCAGGTGCGCGAGCAGACCGGTCTCTCGGGAGCTTCAGGTGGATCACTCGTTGTTTTGCCTCGTATCGCGTCCTTCTTCCACGTCGCCTGCTCTATTTCCCATCGAGCATATTCAGCTTCCCACGCCTTCATCGCCGTGGCGTATTCCTTCAGCGCCCGGTCTTGGCGCCTTCGGACGGCTCGCAACGCCAGCTCAAGCGCCGGGCTCTTGGCCGTTCCCGATTCGCCGACGATGGCGGTCCAGATGATCGCTGGCTCTGTCCATGAGCGCTTGAGCTGGATGCGATGAGTGTTCCCAATCGCCGATGCGAGCGCGGAAAGCATGGACAGCGCCATGTATGACGCATCGCAGCCAATCGCCTTCGCACCGTCCTTGATGTAGGAACGAATGGGCTCGGGTAGCTCGTCCACGGGAAAGGGGACGAATTGTGCGGAGTCAATCGAGGTCAGCATTTCCTCGGGTTCGGCTGCGGCCACCAGTTTCTCAATCGCCGACCGCACGACCTCTGCGCAACCACCCGAGAGTTCCAGCACGTCGGCGATGTCACCGCCTGTTGGAAGCTCTGACCACTGATCCGCAAGGCGCACGATGCATACGGATCGAGCGCCTGCCCTGCCCGCGAGCCTGGAGACTTCATTGGCATACCTTTCCCCGGCGTCGTCATGGTCAGGGAGGATCACCACCTCCTTTCCGCGCAATGCTGACCAGTCTGACTTCGCTGCGGACCTAGAGCCGTGAGAGCTGGTGGTCGCCACGAGTCCGCAGGCAATGGCTGCATCGGCGGCCTTTTCACCCTCGGTGACGTAAATGCAATCTGCCTTCGCTAGCGCAGGCAGCTTGTAGAGAGGGCGAGGCTCAGACATGCCTCGCAGCGTCCACCCCGAGCCATTCAGACTGACCGGGCGAAAGTCCTTATTTCCGTTAGCGTGATCCCAGCGGATAATTATGCCCATCTGCGATCCGTCCGGATCTGTGTAGACCCAGAGTGCCGAGCGCTGGCCATGCCGGCGTTCGAGTTCGGCGACCGCCTCGCGCGCCGTCGCGTAGATTGGTTCAGCTTTCGCGGTCGCATTCAGTGACCCTGTCCCCACTACCTTGGTCCTGCGTGTGCGGCGAGGGGTATTGGTGACGGGGACGGGCATCAGATCCTGCAGGTTCAGTCCGATCGCTGCAAGCACGTCATCAGTCGGGCATCCGGCGTGACAGTGCACGAGCGCGCGCCCATCGTCGCTGACACCGATGCTGAGACTTGGCGAGTGGTCGTCATGGGCAGGGCATCTGCAGGCCCAGCCTTTACCGGATTGCTTGGGCACGCAGGCTCGCTCTCGCAGCGCTGACAAAACACGGTCGATCGGGCTCATTGGCGAGCCTCCTTCCGCATGGCGGTTCGCACGCGATCAGCCGCGCCCGCGTCAGTTGGGCAACCCGCCGTGATCCAGGCGCGCAGCTCATCCGGGCAATACCGCACAGCCCGCCCGATCTTCCGCGATGGGATCGCGTTGCAGTTGGTGTATGTCCAAAGCGTGCGCTTCCCGATCGCAAGCATCGCCGCTGCGGCCTTAGCGTCGATGAGCAGCGAGTTATACTTGTGGATGTTGATTTCATCGCCCGTGTTGCTTGCCGGCGTGCGGGCGGGTTCTTGTCCCGAGTCAGTCACAGTCCACCCCCGATTCTCCCTTTGCTCTCTCGGCAAGCAGGGTCGAGACGGTCGGGACGTGCACTAGGATGGCGCTTCCAGCGACAAGAGCAGGAATACGCCCAGCTTCAATCTCTTCTCGAAGCCAGCGAGCCGGAACACGCAGGCAGCGAGCCGCTGTGTTCAGCGGCAGGGGGTCGGATGGATGTTGTTTGGTGTTCATGCTCAGAGAGTCGAGCATGGTTCGGAAGATAAGCGGAAGATAAGCGGTATTTAGTCGGCAATCTTCTGCGTGACGCGGCGGCCCGCCAAGGTGAGGCGAGCCCCGGCCCTATTACCCTCCGGTCGCTCAGCGAATCCTAGCTCGACGAGTTTTTTCACGATCGGAAGTATGGTTCGTTGAGAGAGTCTCTCCGCCGAAGGCATTGCGTCTTCGATTTTCCTTCCACCGCACAAGCAAGTGGGGTCGAACTTAGCCAATGTCTTGAGCACGAGCCGATCGTTCGCGGTGAGCGGTGGAGAGTTGTTCTTGCCGGATTCCTCGGGTTCATCAGATTCGGTTAGCCCATTTACGTCGAGCTTGGCTTCGGCTGGCTTGTTCTTCGTCAGGTAATCAACGAACCGCACGACGGCCGTCTCGGCGTTCGCCCACTCCTCGTACCGCTGAGGCGCCATTTCCCAAGCATGTTTCACACATTTGTGCTCTTCTCTCGTCATGTGTGTAGGCACGGAGACCTGCCGCTCACGCTCATGCCGGACGGCTGATTTGTGCCCTATCTTGAGCGCCAATTTTGCATTGATTAACTCAGGGTGCATTAGGGCTTGGGTAAGGGGCATTCCGGCGGCAAGCAAGCCATATGCGATCCGGTCGACATCGTGACCAAGTTTATTCAGTTTTGGCGTGGCGGGGGGCGCTTTGGGCATGGGCGGCGCCTCTGGCGGTGGGTCGGACAAATGTCTTTTCTGAGGAATGACGCCGTTACGCCAAATGTCTGTCGCCTGCGCCGGGTGAAACGTCACAAACATACAACCAAGAGCATAACCCAGATCCTCGTGAAGTCGATTGAATGCGGGATCGTCGGGGCGCAAGACGGCGGTTTTCCATTTTTTGAGAATTTTGCACGACGATCGAATCGCATCCAACACTCTACGCTGGTGATAATCGCGCATATTCCCCGCGAGTGGTTCACCGGTGAGAACATGTTTGGGCGCCGGCGATGAACGCAAGTGATCTGGAAGGCTTCTAAAGTCCTCGATTTTCAATAGGAGGTCTTGCAGGCGATTGCGCAGTTGATATTCCGCGGCGCCTTCAGATTGGAAGTCCTTTTCCATCCGCACAGTGTGGCGTCGTGACGCACTGGTTCGCAACTACTCACTTCTGAGCTGGAAGCTGATGGCAGGACTATTCTGTCTGCTCAGGCGCGCTGGGGCGCGGCCTACGATGAATGGGCTGCTCGAAGCAGCGACCTGTACGGACGACCCGCGACACCGACCGGGTATAGGCTCATGGATTCGAGCGAAAAGCCGATCAAACATTCAAGCTTGCAGGTGCAGGAGGCGATCGTCCGGGCGCTCAAGGGGGACGATCGTCCCGCCAGCGAGCGGGGTGGCGCGCGGGTCACGCGGTTTCTGCATCAGCTCAGCCTTGACGCGAGCACCTATGAGAAGATGCTCCACGCTCGGGGATCGGAGGCCGCTCAGCACACCGCGTTCGACTTTCTCGAGCAGCATCTCGAGGAGTTGCAGCCGCGCGATCCAATCGAGCGAATGCTTGCGGTTCAAATCCTCTGGCAGCATATTCGGATTTCAACACTTTGCGTCCGCGAATCATTGACCAAGGATCCGAAGGAAGCTGCGGCGCTCCGCTCCTCCATCGAGCAGGCGATGAACACCTTCCGCCGACAGGCGCGGACAATGCGGGATCTCCAGGCGCCGCGTTCTCCGAATATCATCAGCGGCGGGCAGGTGAACGTAGGCGATGGTCAGATCGTGACCAACAGCCAACTCAACGGAGCCGTTTCTTGCGCAAACGAACTAGGATGCGATGATGTCGACGAAGCGTTCATACCGGTTGACGCCAGCAGGCCGAGCGAACCTGCGCGCCTCGGTCCGGCGCGCGAAGCCCTGGACACGCTCGACGGGGCCGAGAACGGCCGCGGGAAAACGAACGTCAAGTCAGAACGCGAGGACGCACGGGCTCCGCGACGCAGAAATGCGCGCCGCCGAGCGGGAGCTGGGGGCGGCTCTTCGAGACCTTGATGCGGGGCATGATGTTGACCCGGAAGAGATAAGTGTCTGGATGAACCGGCTCGTCGGCGCTGTCGATCAGCGATTCGGTTTGATGGAGGTCTGATGCTGGGCCTGACAGGGCACTACCAGTCCATTCTACTGAATCGAATCTAGGTCGAAAATGACCTGCGTGGCTCATGTCACTTTCTCATCTTTGCGCTTGCCAAGCGCCACTTATACGCCCCATGTAGAATGCTCGCCTGTCCCGCGGCTGCCGGGACAACGAAGAGTCAGGCACGGACAATTCCTGAGATCGGGACGATCGACAACCTGTCGGCGCACCAACAGGATTCGAAGTTATCTGCCTTGTCTAAATTTGTTCCAGCGAGCAGGATCCCCGGCAAGAAAGTATGGCGTTCTTGGCAGCCCCATCCCGCAAAGATTGATGGCTGACTGAAGAAGCAGATCGAGTGAAAACGGAGCGAACTCGAATGGCCAACGATACAACTAATAACTCTGACCTTGCCTACGCCGACACACTCTGGAAGTCTGCCGACACACTGCGAGGCCAGATCGATGCTGCCGAGTACAAGCATGTCGTCCTTGGCCTGCTCTTCCTGAAATATGTTTCCGACTCGTTCGAGTCCCGGCGTGCAGAGCTCAAGGCGGAGCTCGAAGCCGACAACATCAAGGGTGACCAACTCGAGTCGTTGCTCGAAAACCGAGATGAGTACACCGCCGAGCGAGTCTTCTGGGTGCCACCCGAGTCCCGCTGGCTCAATCTCCAGAATCAGGCGACGCGCGCCGATATCTCAACGCTGATCGACGACGCCATTCTGGCGGTCGAGCGAGACAACCCCACGCTCAAGGGCAAGTTGCCACGCGACTACGCGCGCCGTGGTATCGAACCGGTGAAGATGAAGGGTCTCATCGACCTCATCGCCGACATCGGTTTCAAGGGCGACCGAGACAAAGCCCGCGATACGCTCGGCCGCGTCTATGAGTATTTCCTCGGCAAATTCGCACAGGCCGAGGGCAAGCTCGGCGGTGAGTTCTACACACCCCGATGCATCGTCCGTCTCATGGTCGAAATGCTCGAACCCTACGAGGGCCGCGTCTACGACCCCTGCTGTGGTTCGGCGGGCATGTTCGTACAGTCAGAACGCTTCGTCGAAGCGCACGGCGGCCAGCGCACTGACATTTCCATCTTCGGCCAGGAATCCAATCCGACCACATGGCGACTCGCTCACATGAACCTTGCCATTCGAGGTATCGAGGCCAACCTCGGCTCCCAACCCGCCGACACATTCCTACGCAATCTCCACCCGGACCTCAAGGCTGACTACATCCTCGCCAACCCGCCGTTCAATGTCTCCGACTGGTCCGGCAAGTTGCTCCAGGACGATGTCCGCTGGCGCTACGGCACACCACCAACCGGCAACGCCAACTACGCATGGATTCAGCACTTCATCCACCACCTCGCACCGCCCAACGGGCACGGCGGAGGGGTCGCTGGCTTTGTCATGGCCAATGGCTCGCTCTCGTCCGGCTCCGGCGGCGAGGGCGACATCCGCCAACGCATGGTCGAAGCCGACCTTGTCGATTGCATTGTCGCCCTCCCGGCCCAGCTCTTCTACACCACCGGCATCCCCGTCTGCCTCTGGTTCCTCACCCGCGACAAGACCGGCAAGAATCTCAAGAACGGCTGCCCACATCGCGAGGGCGGCCGCGCGGGCGAAACGCTTTTCATCGATGCACGCAAGTTCGGCACGCTGCAAGAACGGACGCTCCGCGTCCTCACCGGTGGCGACGACGGCGAAACTCTTCTCGCCGACGGCATGGGTGATCCCAATCACGACTCCGACATCGGTCGCATCGTCTACGCCTTCCGCCAATGGCGCGGTGAGCCCGCGCCGGAGTGGTGGGACGAGAAGAAGCACGGCGAGTGGGCCTACCGCGACATCCCAGGATTCTGCAAAGCCGTCAACACAGAGCAAATCAAGAAACACGACTGCGTTCTCACGCCGGGCCGGTATGTCGGAGCCGAGGAGCAGGAAGACGACGGCGAGCCGTTCGCAGAGAAGTACCCGCGCCTGCTGGCCGATTTGGAGAAGTGCTTCGCAGAGGGTGAGCGATTAACGGCGACGGTTCGAGAACGCCTAGCGAGTGTCGCCCGTGGATAGCAGGACTACGACGAAGACTGGTGGTCGGGCAGCCACAGCGGCGAACATCGATGGTGACTACGCACTTGCCGTTGGTCATGGGAGCCGCACGCCGCCAACAGGTTGGCAGTGGCGGCTGTTGACGAAGCTGGCACGGCTTGAGACTGGTCATACGCCTAGCCGGAAGCACCCCGAGTACTGGGATGGTGACATTCCGTGGGTCGGAATTCGTGACGCAACCAGCAACCACGGCCGGACCATTCTGGATACGGAGCAGCATGTTACTCAGGCTGGACTTAATAACTCTTCAGCACGGCTTCTTCCAGCACATACAGTCTGTCTTTCTCGAACGGCTTCAGTCGGCTATGTCATCGTCATGGGGCGGCCGATGGCGACCAGCCAAGATTTTGTCAACTGGGTATGCGATCCAGATGCCCTGGACTATCGATACTTGAAGTATGTTCTCCTTGGCGAGAAGCGTGCATACAGCCGCTTCTCTCACGGAACGACCCATCAGACAATTTACTTCCCCGAGGTGAAGGCGTTCCATGTGTGCGCCCCCGATATTGACGGGCAACGCGCCATCGCCGGCGTCCTCGGCTCTCTCGACGACATGATCGAGCAGAATCGGCGGACGGCTCGGACGCTCGAGCAGCTGGCGCGGGCGATCTTCAAGGCGTGGTTCGTGGACTTCGGGCCGATGAAAGCCAAGGCCGCCGGCGCCGCGTCCTTCCCCTCTATGACGCAGGAGGTCTTCGCTGCCTTGCCGACAGCGTTCGTGGATTCGGAGATCGGTCCCGTGCCGGAGGGGTGGGAGGTGAAGCGGCTTGATGAGAGCATGCACCTGACAATGGGGCAATCACCACCGTCGGAGCACTACAACGAAAGCGGCGACGGCCTACCGTTTCATCAGGGCGTCACCAACTACGGTTTTCGCTTTCCGATGCATCGCGTCTACTGCACCGTGGAGAGCCGAATTGCGGAGCCGCTCGACGTGCTGCTTTCCGTGCGTGCACCCGTGGGGCGCATCAACGTAGCGGACCGTCGGCTTGTGCTTGGTCGCGGACTAGCGGGCCTCCGGCACCTGACCGGTCGCCAGTCGTTCCTTCTTCATCAACTCGCCCACGTCTTCGCCGAAGAAGACGCAGTGGGCGACGGCACGATCTACAAGGCAGTGACCAAGCAGTTCCTGTCTGCAATGCCAATGCTCTCACCCCCGGAAGACACACAGGCCGCCTTCGACATTATCGCTCGACCACTCGATGACCTCGTCGCGTCGAGCGAGGCCGAGTCGCGCAAACTCGCCGAGATGCGCGACTTGCTGTTGCCGAAGCTGCTGTCGGGTGAGGTGCGTGTGCAGGACGTCGATCGTGTGGTCGAGGAGGTTGTATAGCGGTGTTCGATGTCGTCTCAGTTGATTCCCAGAACGATGAGGTGTTCGAGCCGTTGGGCACGAAGCGCAAGTTCTGGTATCGCGATGGCGATCGGCGCATGCTGTTCAAGGCGGAAGAGCGTGGCACCGGTGAGGACTGGGCGGAGAAGATTGCCTGCGAGTTATGCACATTGCTCGGTCTGCCGCATGTTCACTATGAACTTGCGTATGACGTAGCGAATGAGAAGCCGGGCGTGGTCTGCGAATCGTGCGCACCGCCACCAGTTTCGTTGATTCACGGTAATCAGTTGATGCTGGCGCGCGACTCAAGCTACCCTTCAACACAGAATAATTGGTACAAGGTGCAAGCGCACACGGTGGCTGCGGTCGCGGAGGTGCTGGGTATGGTTCACGCGCCGACCGCATTGTGGATGGATAACGTCCCCGGCGGAGTGAGTTCCGCTCTGGATGTATTTGCTGGATATGTGATGTTGGACGCATGGATAGCGAATCAGGATCGACACCACGAGAACTGGGCGGTGTTGTTTGATGGGGTCGCACTGGCGTTGGCGCCAACATTCGATCACGGGGCATCGATGGCGAGGAATCTCAGCGATGAGGAGCGTCATGATCGTTTGATGACCAATGACAAAGGCCGGCGCGTTGGGCCGTTTGCACGTCGGGCGAAATCAGCTTTCTATGCTGATGCGACGCAAACAAGACCGATGGGAACTGTGGAAGCATGGCGGGCATTTGCGATCAAGGCCGCGGAGGCGGCACAAATCTGGTTGAGACAGCTGGAAGCGATAGATGGCCCTAAGATTGAGGCGCTGCTCGTCCAGGTGCCTCCAAGTCGCATGTCGCAGGTGTGCCGCGATTTCACGCGGAGATTGCTGGAGGAGAATCGTAGGCGGCTGTTGATGGAAGAGGATCAATGACGAACACACTGTTTATTGCACGGCGGTCGAGCGAGCCGGCGAAGGGATGCTGGAGTCCGGTTGGTCGACTAGAGCACAGCTCGAGGGGTTATCGATTCGTCTATACCCGCGGGGCGATGACGCTGGAGGGATTCATGCCGTTCCCTGGCATGTTGGAACTGGAAGCTGTATACGAATCCGAAACATTGTTTCCGCTGTTCGCCAATCGGCTGCTCGCGAGTTCGCGACCCGAATACGAGGCCTTTTTGGTGTGGGGTGGTTTCGATCCGAACAACCCCCCGAATCCGATTGCAATGCTGGGTTTGACTGAAGGGATGCGGCAGACCGATTTACTGGAGGTGTTTCCGTGCCCATCACCGGACGCGTCGGGCTGCTATCTCACGAAGTTTTTTCTTCACGGCATCCGGTGGATGAAACGGGAAGGCTTGGAATGTGTCGATCGCTTGAAGACCAACGACCAGTTGATCTTGGCGCCCGAGCGTGACAACCCACACGATAAAAATGCGGTGGCGGTACTCGCGGTTGGAGCGAGCGGTAGAAAAGTAAAGATCGGTTATGTGCCGCGGTATTTGGCTTATGATGTGAGCGAGCTTTGGGAGTCGTGCGATCCGGATTTTATTGCTTTAACGGTTGAGCGAGTCAACTTTCAAGCCCCGTTGCAATACAGGTTGCTGTGTCGAATGAATGCGTGTTGGCCGAAGGGATTTCGACCGTGTGCAAGTAAGGAGTATCAACCTGTGGTGACTCATTTGGGTTCGATGATCCCATAGAGGCGACCCAGTGAAGGAAAGCGATGTTGAACTCGGTGCGATGAGATGGCTCCAATCACTTGGCTATGACCTGTCAAATGGGCCGGAACACGCACCACTGCAACCCGGAAGTGAACGAACGAGCTACCCCGAGGTGCTTCTCGTGGAACACTTACGGAATGCTCTGGCGCGTCTGAATCCCGAGTTGCCGAAGACTGAGATAAATCAGGTAGTGAGCACGCTCGCTCGCCCGCCGCACCCAACGCTCATCCAGAACAACCGCTGGTTCCACGCCATGCTCACGGACGGTGTTAAAGTCGAGTACCGCGATAAAGCTACTAGCGAGACACGGGGCGGCCGCGCCCGGCTGGTCGACTTCGAGAATCCGGCAAACAACGACCTGCTGGTCGTGCGGCAACTTACCGTCACTGGTCCTTCCGGCAAGATGATCCGCCCGGACCTGACGGTGTTCCTCAACGGCATGGCGATCGCCGTCATCGAGCTGAAGGACCCGACTGACACCCAGGCCGACCTCGGCGTCGCTATCGACCAGCTCGATCGCTACATGCAGATCGCGCCTGACCTCTTCGTGTCGAACCTGGCGCTGGTGGTCTCGGACGGCATGCTGACCCGCGTCGGGTCGATCACCAGCGGGCGCAGCCGATTTATGCCCTGGCGTCCGATCGACGATCGCGAGGTCGGCGGCGCGCCGACGCTGGAGGCGCTGATCCGGGGGCTATTCGAGCCGCGGGCGCTGGTCGACTATCTGCGGACCTGCGTCGTTTTCGAGGAGGACGAACGAGGCGAGATTTCAAAGAAGATCGCGGGCTACCATCAGTTTCGCGCGGTGCGGAAGATGCGGGCAAGCGTGCTCGGGCGCCTGAAGCCGCCTTCAGGTGAGGGTGACGGTCGCGGCGGCGTGATCTGGCACACGCAGGGTTCGGGCAAGTCGCTGACGATGCTGATGCTGGCCGGGGCGTTGATACGCGAACCGAAGATGGCCAACCCGACCATCGTCATGGTGACGGACCGGAACGATCTTGACGACCAGCTTTTCGGGACCTTTGCAGCTGGTCGGGCGCTGTTGCGTCAGGAGCCGGTGCAGGCGGAGAGCCGAGATGACCTCAAGGCGCTGCTCGATCGGGCGGCGGGCGGTGTGGTTTTTACCACGATCCACAAGTTCACCGAGGCGCATGACGCGATCTCTGAGCGAACCAATGTCGTGGTGATGGCGGATGAGGCCCACCGAAGCCAATACGGGTTCGTGGAGGGCGGCGCGCGTTGGATGCGGGAAGCGCTCCCAAATGCAACCTTTGTTGGGTTCACTGGCACGCCGCTCGAACGTGACGACAAGAACACACTTCATGTGTTCGGCGAGTACTCAGATGTGTACGACATTCGCCAGGCGGTTGAGGACGGCGCGACAAAGCCGCTCTACTACGAGTCGTGCATCGTCAAACTAACAGTGGACGATGCAGGGGCAGCGACAGCAGAGGCCGAGCTGGAAAAGGCAGCAGCCGCCGACGCATCAGGCGAAGAGGTTGAGGATCGGATTCGTGTTCCGCTTGAAGCGCTCGTCGGAGCTAAAGAACGAATCGATCGCCTTGCAGCCTTCATCGTTAAGCACTGGGAGAAGCGCCGGGCCGCAATGGAAGGCAAGGCGATGATCGTGACGATGAGTCGCGAGATTTGCATCTCGTTGTACGACAAGATTGTTGAGTTGCGCCCCGACTGGCACTCCGACGATGATGACAACGGCGTCGTCAAGATCGTCATGGATGCTGGCATCCCCCCGCAGCGGAAGAAGGAGTCTAACGCGGACTACGAGAAACGGATCGAACCCCTCGTCAAGCCGATCCGATGTCATGGGCGCACGAAGGCGCGGCGGAAGGCTCTTGGGGCTCGATTCAAGGACCCAGAAGATGAATTCCGGCTGGCGATTGTGTGTGACATGTGGTTGACAGGCTTCGACTGCCCACCAGCGCACACGATGTACATCGACAAGCCGCTCGCAGGTCACAACCTGATGCAGGCGATCGCGCGGGTGAATCGTGTCTATGGTGAAAAACCCGGCGGTCTGATTGTGGACATGATGGGTCTTGCGGACCATCTCGCAGACGCGCTCGCGACATATACGAAGGCAGGCGGGACAGGCGAGGCCGTGAAGAAGGTTCAGGACGAGGCCGTGCCGGCGATGCTGGCAGCTTTCGAGAAGCTTCAATCGTTCTTCCACGGGTGCGACTATGAGGTCGCACTTGACGCTGCGCCACCGCAGGTATTGCCGATCTACCTCGACGCGATCGACCATGTCTTTGCAGAGCAAGACGGATGGAAGCGTCTTCGAATGCTTGTGAAGGAACTCTCCGCGGCATTTGCGCTATCTGTGCCACGACCAGAGACGGACGACGTCGTCGAGCATCTGGCCTTCTTCCAGCGCGTGGCGGCGATGATTCGCAAGCGGCTGGCAGATGACTCCAACGGTGGCGCAACGGCTAAACAGCGAGATGTGGACGTGGCTGTGCGGCAGGTCATCGGCAGCGCGATCAATGCGGATGAGGTCATCGATCTATTCGCAGCGGCGGGACTCGATGAGGCACGATTGGACATTCTCTCGGACGAGTTCCTTCAGCGGGTCGCAGCGCTTGAGCAGAAGAACCTGGCGCTGGAGACGTTGCGAAAACTGTTGACGGACCAGATTCGCATCACCGAACGCACGAACATCGTTCAGAGCAAGAAGTTCCGCGAGGCCCTTGAGGACGCGATGCTGCGGTACACGAACAAGGCGATCACAACGGCTGAGATGATCACCCGCTTGCTCGACCTGGCCAAGCACCTCCGTGAGGCACAGAGGCATGGCGAACAGATGGGATTGAGCGTAGCGGAGACAGCTTTCTATGACGCGCTCGCCGAGAACGGCACGGCGAAAGAAATCATGAAGATGGACACGCTTCGCCTCATGGCCCGCGAGCTTGCTGAGATAGTGAAGAAGATGCCAAAGCTCGACTGGGCTCAGCGAGAATCTGTTCGAGCCAATCTGCGTCGAAATGTGCGTCGCCTGCTGGCGAAGTACGGCTATCCGCCGGATTTGTCTGAGGACGCGACCCAACTGGTGCTGAAGCAGGCAGAGCGATCGACGGAGAGTGAGCTCGCGTGAGCTTGGGAGCATCCTAAAAATACTGCAATTGCTCTCAAACCGTGCAAGTTGTAGGGTGAGTGTTTGGCTTCATCCGGCCAGTCGATCTTGGCCTGAGTTGGCAGCGAATTCCCGGGCGGTCAGGTTGCCGAAGGCGATGTATTGACTTTTGTTCAAGTCAGCACCCGACTAACCCTTGGGCCAATCTCTCTTACGAATATCCGTACCGCCTTGCAAACCGTTTGCGCATTGTCTGTTTTCTTCTGAATCAAATCGCGCACAATTTGGATAAAAAAATCGCGGATCTCGTGGCCGTTCATGGGCACGCTCCCCACGATCCCAATAGCAGCGCAAGGTCAAATGCTCCGACTGAACCATCGTGATCGAGATCAGCGAGCGGTTCCAGCGTTCCCCAAAGTCCGAGCAGGTTCGCGAGGTCGGCCGAGTTCACCATGCGATCTTCATTGGAGAGGTCGGCCGGGCAGGGGGGAAGACTCAGCAGGATGAAGAGAGTCCCACCTCCGGAGCCGCGCAGAGCGCCAGCTCCTGCTTCAACCGTCACGAGATCCGGCCTGCCGTCCTGGTTCACGTCCGCTGTGTCAACGAACAGCGTTCCATCCGTCATACCCACGAACCCCTCATCCGCGAAGGACGGCTGGTTTCCGACGGTGTCGTTGCGCAAACGCCTGACTGCGCCGCCTCCGGGACCATTCACAACAACTGCGATATCAGCGTCGCCATTGCCGCCGGGGCCATCAAGATCCAAGTCGACGGCGGCGATCGAGCGGGCATCCTCTCCAACCCCGAAGCTCACCGAATCTACATAGCTGATTCCTGCGCCGCCATCGTGCAGAAGCACTGAAATCGTGCCGGATGACTTATTCGCCGTGACAATATCGAGCAGACCATCACCGTTAAAGTCCTGTGCGCGCACTTTCACCGGGTTTACATCAACGGCTAAGTTAACCGTGGTTCCGAATGAGATGTTTCCCGGTGTCGACGTGTTCTCGACTGCCACAACCTTTCCGCCAGCAGGGTCCGCGACCAGCACGTCAGCGTCGGTGTCCTTGACGTTGTCAATGTCCGCCGGATCAATATCGCCCGGCTCATCCACATCGATGAGTTTATTCTCTGGTGTTTCGAACGTGACGGCGCCTGATCCGTCCGACACGTTGCGCAGCGATATAAGCGCCGGATCGCCGGTGCCGAACTGAAATCCGGAGATGAGAAGATCAATCTTGCCGTCTTCATCGAAATCCTCAGCAACCATTGCGCGAGGATCGCCGGCGACGCTCAAAATTGACAAGTGGGCAGTGAATCCACCCATTCCGTCGTTCGTGTAGATCGAGACTGATTCATCCGTGCGATTGAGAATCGCCAGGTCCGGGCCGAGAGGCGAATCCATGCCGTCAACAACGCTGTCCAACTCAGCGACGATGACGTCAACCGGAAAGGCGCCCACCGGAAGCTGCACGGAGGCGGCGAAGCCGTTCCAAGTCCCGTCAGGCGCGACATCCTGATTCAGAAGAGAAACGACACTGCCGGGATCGAGAGTCGTCGCGCCTGGGATCGTCACGACGATGTCGTCGCCGCTCTGTCCATCCACATCTCCAACCGCGATCGCGGTGGGCACGCCGGGCAAAGACGTTCCCTGGGGAGGTCCAAACTCAACGTCGTCGCTCTGAAGCGCATCGACGACGACATTGATAGCTCCGCCGGCTCCGCGCATTCCCCCATTATCAACGGCGGCGCGCATGAACCGACGGTCAGGCAATCCCGGGAAAAATGCGATATCAAATTGTGAAGTGATCGGCTGGCCGGCGGAGACCACCTGAAACACGTTTCCGATCAGTGGAGTGAAACTGCTTTGCAGCCTGACGATCAGGCCGCCGCCAAGCTCAGCCGACCCGGCTACATCAAGCACGTCGTGATCGATTCCCGGCATCAGTCCGCCAATGTCGATCAGTAGATCGCCGCTGGGCGCACCCGGTGATGTCGCATCAAACTGGACGTAGTTCCCAGTAATCATCAGTGCACTGGTCGTGTCCGGCGTGACAACGCCTGCATTCACAACGTTCCCTTCGACGACGCCATTGCCGGAGAGAATGCCTCGAGTATCCGAGACGATCAATGAACCTCCCGTCATAACGACTGCCGTCCCGGTGACGTTCAGGTCGGACCTGGTCAATCGAAGATCGCCAGCCGCTTCGAGCCGCGCGCCGGGCTGGTCCATCAGCAGTGCGCCCGGACGATTGCGGTGCCAGCGAATCATGTTGTCCCCGCTAGAGCCTGTCAGCAAATCGGTGACGCCGTCCCCATCGATGTCGCCGCCAGATATGGCCGACATACTGGGAAGCGATGTCGAGATCACGCGATCAGTGAACCTGATTGGAAAGCCTCCTTCGTTGTCGTGCCAGCGAAAATCGGACTGATTCTGCGCAGAGACAAGATCGATATCGCCATCCTCGTCAACATCAAGCGCGAGCAGATCAACTGCAGCGATATTCGACACGGTTCGCTTCGTCAGCGAACCCGCCCCGTCATTCTCATACCACGCGATCGCCGTTTGCTCGACTGTCGCGAGATCGACGTCTCCGTCACCATCAAAGTCTGCTGCGACGATGGACGTGACGCTCGTGGCGCCGCTCGCGAGCGTGCTCTCTGAGAATCCCGGGTTGAGATTTTCGTGTAGCGCAATGAGATTCTGATCCCGCCTTACGGATATCACGTCGAGGTCGGAGTCGCTGTCAAAGTCTACGACCGCGACATCAACAACATCTTGCTCGTTAAGCGCGGTGATGGGTTGGTCTTCAAAGAGAGGATTGCTGGCTCCGTCATTTTCAAACCAGATGATCGGGCCATCTGCTCCGGAAACCCTTCCGAAGACGATGACAACGTCGGTATCACCATCCTGGTCAAAGTCCACAGCATCCACAGAGACGCCGCCGCGTTGCGCAGTAATATTTTGCACCGTGAATTCTGTTTCCAAGAATCCCGGTGGCGAAGCGCCGTTGTTCATAAAAACGACAAGACTGCCTTGATTTCCACCCCCATTTGCCGCCGCGATGTCTAGGTCGCCATCACCGTCTAGATCGGCGATGCCGCAGTCCTCGGCCCGTAGTGCACTTGCCTGCGTATGCTTAAAAAAGTTGGTGTGGTCACCGGTGTTCTCATACCAGGCAAGCTCATTCTCCCGCACAGCAACAACGTCCGTGTCCCCATCGCCATCGAGATCACCGGTTCTGACCGTCTCAGGTGGGCCGTTGAGGCTGCCCACCACCTGCGCTCCAAAGACCGGAAGAAGCTGCATATCGACGTCGCCGGTGAAGGAGAGCGTGCTGCCCGTCTCGAAGAGCAACTCTCCGCGAAGAGTGGCGCTCGGCGCATCTACTGAAAGTAGAGCATTCGTCCGCACATCAATGCGTCCATCCTTATCCAGTGAAAAAGAGCTGCCCGAAACCATTGCAGTCGCGCCGGCCTTCGCCTGCAGCTCACCCTCGATTACAAATTTTTGAAGCGGATCGGCTTCGATTGTGGACATGTCGGCGAGTTGAAACAAACTGCCCTGGATCAACTCGACGCCGCCACTGGACTGGAGCGTGAGCGCCTTGGTTCCGAAATCGATTTGCGGCTCCAGCAGGAAATGGCCAGGCTCGACGAGGAGGACATCGCCGGAACTCGCCGCGGAGACTGCCTGCGCAAGCGTCGGATGGCTCTCGCCACCGGTTGTGTTCTTGACATCGCCGACCTGTTCATGCCAGGCCAACGTGTCGCCATCGCCCGCGGCGGAGACAATGTCCACATCGCCGTCATTGTCCATGTCAGCTGCTTGAATCGAAAACGGGCCGTTGAGCTGAGTTGTCACGATCCGTTCAGCGAACGCGGGCGGCGAGCCGCCGTCATTTTCGTACCACGCGATCAGATCGTTGTCATGTGCGGCAACGAGAATATCTACAAAGCCATCGCCGTTAACGTCGGCTGCAGCCGCCTGCCACCCCACGTCCGCCGACGAGGTGATCAATCGCTGTAGGAAACCTGGTGTTGGAACGGAGCCGTCATTCTCATACCACGCCAGCACGCCGAGACCTTGAAAGGTCACCACCACATCGAGATCCAGATCGCCATCAAGATCAGTCGCCAGCACAGAGCGGGGCGAGGCAAACGTGACTGGAAGCGCCCGCTCAAAAAAAGTCGGCACGGCGCCTCCCTGGTTATCAAACCACGCGACTGAGTTGTCGAAGAAGCTTGCGGATAACACATCGGTGTCGCCATCGCCGTCAACATCGGCAGCGTGAACTGAGAGCGCAGCGTCTGCGGTTGTCGTCAGGATCCGCTCTGTGAATGTAGGAGGCGATCCGCCGATGTTTTCGTACCAGGCGACAGTGTCGTCATCAACGGACGCGGACACGATATCCATGTCCATGTCGCCATCGATATCGCATGCAAAGACAGCGCGGGCCGCATTCGCGGTCGAAGTGATTACATGCTCCACGAAACTTGGAGGAGCGCCGCCCACGTTCTCATGCCAGCGAACTGTGTCGTCAAATTCAGACGCCGAGATGACATCAATGTCAAGATCACCGTCCAGGTCCGCTGCATACACAGAGCGATGCCCGGTTGCGGACGCCAATATCGTGTGCTTGACGAACGACGGCGGGTTGCTTCCATCATTCTCATGCCAGGCGACGCCGCTTAATCTCGCAGCAGAAAGGACATCGACATCTCCATCCTGATCGAGATCGATCGGGAAAACGCTGCGCGGGTCATCGGTGTCGCCCGTCTTCTTACGGGTAGCGAAACGAACAGTCGGCCCAGCAAACTCGAAGGCGCCGATATCAATGATCGGTGGAATCCCAGCTCCCGAATCGGGAGTTTCAAAGTGATCGAAGAAACGCTGGTTCCCGTCAAAATCCTGCGAAAGCGGCTCGCTTGTGTCGCCGTCTCCGTCGAGATCGAGGGAATCCGGAGGCGCTAGCGAATTGCCTCCCGCGTCGATGCACGGCGACGCAAGAGTGAGCCGAAGGTTGTCGTCTTCAGTGCCAATCGTGCCGTCCGCGCCTGATGCGTTTACATAGAGCGGATTCGCATCGAAATTGCCCGTCCCTGGCCAGTTTCCTTCGACGTTGCAATATTGAACGGTGGCCGCTGTTGGCGATCCTAGAGATTGTACGGTAAGCGACGGAAAGCCCGCGGGGCTGCTGCCTCGTAGAATTGAGTTCGAGAAATCACCCTCTGTACTATCAAAAAAACCAACCGGGCTATCGACAAACGTACAGCTGGATACTTCCGCGGGCACATCGTCAAAGAGAATGCCTCTGGAAGCATGTCCACTGAAAAAGCAGTTGAAGACCTCGGCTGAGCCAGGCAACTCATCACATGTAAGTCCGGTTTCATTCCCGATGAACGAACAACTCACGAAAGTTGATGACGAGGAGGCGCTCAACACCGCGGCCGCCGGCCACAATCGCTGGGCATTATCCGCGAAGTTGGTGGAATCAATGATGCCCACGCTGTTGACGAGTTCCAGGGCCGCGCCATCACCCTGAATGACTTCGTTGCGGCGGAATGTGCAGTTCGATATCTGGAGTGATCCGTTGACAACATGGACGCCTCCGCCGGCAGCCTCTGCCACACAATTCTCAAACGTGCAGTTCGATACGATGATCGTCGTATCACTTACGATCAACCCACCTCCGATTTGCTCAGGCGGGCCCAGCCCATCTGCTTGTCCATTCACAATGCGAAAGCCGTTGACCTCGGTCATTGATCCAGCTTCCACTGTGCTCAAAACGTTGATGGAGTTGTCCGCTCGATTCAGGAGATCGCCAGCGTCATCTGCCGCCAGATCACCGGTGAGGATCGTGAGATCAAAGACGCCGGAGCGATCAGCCACGTTGAGTTCGACACCCGCGAAACCGCCGAACAGACTGACGCCATTCACAAGGTTGAACGTCGCCCCGCGATCCCCAGGTGTGACACCCGCGCCCTGATCAGGAGCATACGTTCCACAAGCAACCCAAAGTTCAACATCGCGAGGTTCAGGCGTAGCCGCCGCCGCGCCGAGCGCGTCTTGCAATGAATTGAACGCGGCGACCCATGATGAGCCATCGCCGCCGGGCGCCGCGTCGTCGTCAACCCGCAAAACTGTCTGGGCGCTCGCCGCAGAAATAGTCCAGTGCGCGATGCAGAGCATGGCTATCCCGAGAATGCTTACAGGACTATGTGTTGTTTTGCTACGCATGAGCAATGGCTCCTTACACTTCACATTCATTCACACAAGCCAACTCACGAAAAAATCGATGGCATTGTGACCCAACTACTTCGACTCTGCGCCTCGAAGGCTTGTGGTGCGCTCCTCATAGCGTCTCAAGTCATCCAACAAGCTCTGTCGAGTGGCAGCTAATATCTTACTCTCGGCCTCTGATCGCTCATCTAAATCAGCAGGGACTCGTTCGATCGTTTGGCGGATCCATCGGATCGCCGCATCGATGTCGCCAGCTCTGTAATGCGCCTCAGCCAGATAGTTCATTGGTGTCAGAATTCGAAGCTGGAGATCAAATGAATCTGGCGCCTCATCGAGCAGTTCTTGATAGAGCTTGATGGCTGAGTGCAGTTCCTCTCTCGCCTCATCTCGCCGATCAAGCAGCACCAGGTTGCTGCCAACCTTCGCGTGCATCTGCGCCACAAGTTCGCGCATCGATCGATCGACTGGATCAATTGCGATGACTTCCTCAGCGTACGCTCGTGCTGCTCTGTATCGATCAACCGCTGCTACGCGATCGCGCTGCTGTGCTAATGCGTCGCCAAACTGTCGCTGTAAGCGCGCAATATCCGCCTTGAGTCGCATGTCCGTGGGCGAGTCCTGTGATAGCGCTTGACCAATCTTCAGGCATATTTTGAGTTGTTCAACCGCCGACTTGGCGTCACGTCTGTGCAACAGGTGGTTTGCGAGCATCTGGCGCGCGGTCAAGACATCTCGCTGGAACCGCGCCGAGTTCGGATTGGCAAGCAGCAAGCGCTGACGTAATGAAATGGATTCATCGAGCGTGGATGACGCTTTGTCTCGATACCCCAACTCAAAATAGAGATCCGCCAAATGCAACAAGACCACCGCTACACTGCGCGTATCATTCGAATCGGCGTCGGACGACGCTCGTAGCCTCCTGTGGAGATTGAGCGAAGTCTCTAATCGCTTATGCGCCGATTCAAGATCACCGCTTCGTTTATCGATCGTTGCCAATTCGAGCAGCGCCGTCGCTTCAAGACTCGAATCACCCGCGCGCCTTGCTAGGCCCAAGCATTGCTCGAAGTGTCCGGTCGCCGCCTCGTGCCGTCGTTCCTGTAGATCGAGCTTGCCTAGGCTGATGTGAACCGAGGCGCTTCTCCTGAGGACGCCTGTATCATCCGCGTCACGCTCACGCAGTTGATCCAACAGCGCAAGGCTCTTCTGAAAAGCTTCTCTCGCCGCATCGGTCTGACCAAGATTGCCACTTTGCGCTCCTCCGAGTGCATCACCCAATCGCTGATACGCCTGGGACAGTATGAGCTGGAGAGCCACGTCTGACTCCGCCTGAGATGCGAACTTATCCAGGAACCGAGTGCTCGATTCGAGCAAGAGCTCCCGCGACGCTAGAGAACCCGGCAATTTTTCAATTTCGTCTTCAAAATCGAGGATGAAGTCGTTCATGAGCTGAATCGCAAGATCGCGCTGTGTACGAACGTGATGTTCCGCCCTCGTTGCTCGCACTGCTTGCCAGGTTGTTCCCGCCGCGCCAACGATCAGCGCCGTCGTAATGAAAGATGCCGCCGTGACCAACACACGATTTCGTCGAACAAATTTTTGGCACCGATAGGCCACGCTTGGCGGGCTCGCCTGAACAGGCCGATGCTCCAGATGACGCCGAATATCCGCTGCAAAGTCAGACGCCGATCCGTATCGCCGCGTTCGATCCTTCTCTAGCGCTTTCATGACGATCCAATCCAGATCGCCGCGCACCTCTCGGAGCAGCGCTCCGGTGTCTGTTCGGCGCTCGCGGGCCACAACCCTGCTCTCGTCAACTTTGAGGCTGCTCAGACGTGTGCTTGGCTTGTCCGGCTCCATTTCTCGAATGATCCGCTGGATCTCAACGAATGCCGCCGAACGCAATGTCTTCTGATCGAAAGGGACCGAGCCTGTTAGCAACTGATACAGAACAACGCCTAACGAATAAACATCTGTTCGCGTGTCGATGTCCTGACCCGTGTGCTCCGCTTGCTCGGGGCTCATGTACTCTGGCGTGCCGATCAGTTGCCCGTATTCCGTGAAGAGTGTCTTCTCAGTCAGCGGCTGGGCCGTCGCCTTGGCTACACCGAAATCAATGACTTTCGGGATCCCCTCGCCCTCAACAAACTGAACCAGAACATTGGATGGCTTGATGTCCCGATGGATGACGCCTTTCTGATGCGCGTGGTAAATAGCGTCACATATCGTCGCGAACAGCTTCAATCGCGATTCAATGCCCAGCTTGTGCGTGTCACAGTGCTCCGTGACCGAGACACCCGCAACGTGCTCCATCGCAAAGTATGGCAGACCATCGTCAGTGACTCCGGCGTCTAGAACCTTCGCGATGTTCGGATGGTCCATCAAGGCCAACGCTTGCCGCTCCACATCGAAGCGGGTAAGAACCTGCTGCGAATCTATCAAGCCGTGCTTGACAATCTTCAAGGCGACGCGTCGCCGTACAGGCTGGGACTGCTCGGCCAGGTAGACGACGCCCATCCCGCCTTCGCCCAACTGCTTTAGGATGCGGTACGGTCCAACCTGTGCTGGCGCTACATAGGCTGCGCCGATTCGCACCGGTGGTTGCCAACCGAAGGTCGACACCGCGCCGTCACGGGCAAGCATATCCTCGACCTCTTGCTGTAGTTCCTTATCCCCTGCGCACTCGGACGAAAGGAAGTCGGAGCGCTCCGCCGCCGGCAGCTCGCTAGCAGCGAGGAAGAGTTGAGATACTCTCTGATGACGCAGGTCGTCTGGCATTAACGGGCCATTCCTTTCCACCAAGCTAAGCGGAACTCCGGTAGCAATGGGGCAAATAATTCCAGAGAAAGCTGCCGTCGTGCTAGCTTGCCCCCTCCAGATGGCGGCTCAACCACGCCCGCGCAATCTTCCAATCGCCTTTTACAGTGCGTTCGGAGACCTCCAGGACGTGCGCGGTCTCCGCAACGGTTAAACCAGCGAAGAAGCGAAGCTCGATTACCTGAGCCTGTCGTTTGTTGAGGGTGGCCAGAGCATCGAGCGCCTCATCGAGAGCAATGAGATCAAGCGAACTCTCCGATCCACGATCAGGGGGATCGGCGACGAGAGTCACGCCCCGATCGCCGCCACCCCGCTTGGCAGAGCCCCGTCCGCGGGCGTGATCTACTAACACGCGCCGGATCACAGTCGCAGCCATGGCAAGAAACTGTGCCTTCCCGCGCCATTCGATGGACTTGCCATCAACAAGTCGTAGATATGCTTCGTGAACAAGGGCGGTTGGCTGCAGAGTGTGATCCGACCGCTCCATCCGCATGTGCCGTTCCGCGAGCCCGCGAAGCTCACTGTAGATAAGCGGGATCAACTCCTTGGACGCATCGATATCCCCGCCGCTGGCTCGATTCAGCAACTCGGTTGCCGGCTCCTGTGTCCGGGTCATGGGGACTGTCCTCCAAATATTCGCCAGCCGGAGTCTATCGCTGGATGGAGGAGGCGTTGCCCCCTCCTTTGGTTAAGCGAAAGAGAGATCGAATCGGGGCAAAATAAAACTTCCCTCATTCGAACGCACTCCGCGCTTTGGCCATTGAGGAGGTACGCACAATCTCAATCCTGAGAGGGACGCAATTGCGTCTAAATCCGAGTTTTGTGTTACTCGTAGAGTGAGATATTTGGAGATTATTCGGCCTCTGTTTAAAGGTCCGAAGGGATGAGCAGGCTGGGTTCGGTGAAGAGCCGATTGCGTTCGCCTTGCGTCAAGCCGAGGGGGATGCGGCTGACATCGCGGCGCGCAGGCAGAGCTCGCTCCAAGGCTCTGGGGCTGCGTCGGCGAGATCGACGAGAATCGGGTCGATCTCCTCGCGCGGCATGCTGCTGATGGACTCGCTGTGATGGGCGAGCGCCGCGGCGACGGCGATGAAGTAGAGAAAGACTGCCGGCGCGGGTGGATCATCCGGGTCGGCGGTGCGCAGCTCGGATTTGCTTTGCTCCTTCAGTGCGCGAATTTGCTCGAGTGACGCTTCACCTTCAGCGAGCAGCGCATGCGCATCTGTTGATTCAGGCGTCTCCATTCGCTCCGCCGCCGCACGAAGGATCGACTGAAGCCACTTGTTGGCGTCGGGTTGTCGCAGGCGCTCGATGACGGCGTCGATCGGTCGCCGCGGGCCAGCGATTGCGATGGGCAACAGGCGTGTTGCTTCTTCTCCAGTGACCGCTCGCTCGTGGGATTCATCTGAGTGTGATGTATTGGGTGTCACAGTGAGGCCGCCTCCATAAGTGATCGGATTTCCAGGTCGATCTCGGCGGGCGCGGCGCCCTCCCAAGCGATTAAGTCGCGAAGAGCGCCCTTGAACTTGTTCGCTGCGGTGCGGGCCATCACGGCGGCGCGGCGGCGATCAACTCCGAACTCTTCGGAGATGGCGCCGTAATCTCTCCCGTCAAGGTGATGTCGAAGGAAGATGCGCCAATGCTCTTCAAGCCCATTGGCGCGGCAATCCAGTTCGGCGCTGCGCAACGCCTCGCGGATCATCGACAGCGCCGACTCGCGGTGAAAGACGTCATCGGGCGTGTTGGTGTTGGTGACAGAGGCGTCGTACAACTCATGCGCAACGTGGCCTCGCTTCCGCGCTTTGGCGAGCTCCAGGCAATAGTGTTTGAAGCCGACAATGAGCCAGAATCGCAAGGGGCGTCCGCTCTCCATCCAGCGCCGAAGGAACTGCGGACGCGACAGTCGATCGGCGAAGAACCCCGCGACGATCTCCTCCGCATCGCCAAGCCTGCGGTAGGAGCTGCCCAGGCAGTAGATCTTCAAGGGCTTCGCGTAAATCTCCATGACACGGCGCGTGGCCAAGTCGAGGCCAGCGCTGCCGGACGCAAGCTGACGCCCGATCCAGGTGCGCTGGGTCATAGGGAAGATGTCGCGTTTGCGTGTAGTTGGCGTCATCAGATTCGTGCTTTCGGAGAATCGTAGTCTGCGGTGTTGTTGGCGCCGAATGCGGCGAAGTGCTCGAAGCACGCGGGATGGAGCGATGGTCCACATACTATCCGTTCCGGGCGGAAAAACTGTTTCCACAACAAAGAGAGGCCTGAACGTCGCCCTGGCGCGCTAAAATCAAAAATTCGAATGAACAATCGCCATCGCCGCGCGCCGGCAAGCTCTCTATGCCTCTTTCGTGGCGGGGTTGCTTTGCGTTGTATCCTTATATGAAGTAATGAACGCTGACACGCCGCGAGATTTCTATGGCGAATGACCAGGTCGACAACACGCTACACGACAGTGATGAGCCGACGATCCCGCCTTCAACATCGGATGCGGAGGGCGCCAGTCCGCCCGGCGGTGGTGGGTCCGCCGGTTTCTTCGGTGCGATCCCCGATCCAGATCCGGCGCCGGAGCGCATCGGGCGCTACCGCATCCTGCACGAGATCGGGCGCGGCGGGATGGGTGTCGTGTACCTCGCTGCACACGACGACGATCGCTTCCGCAAGCGCGTCGCCATCAAGGTGGTCAAGCGCGGTGTGGACACAGACGATGTGCTCCGTCGCTTCGAGATGGAGCGCCAACTCCTCAGCGCGATGACGCACCCGAACATCGCTCGCGTCCTCGATGGCGGCGCGACGGACGATGGTCGTCCCTACTTCGTGATGGAGCATATCGAGGGGCAACTGATCGACGCCTACTGCGATGTGCACACGCTTTCGACGGTCGAGCGTCTGCGGCTCTTTAGCAAAGTCTGCTCGGCCGTTCAGTACGCACACCAGCACCTGATCGTTCATCGCGATCTCAAGCCAGCCAACATCCTCGTGACCGTTGAGGGTGAGCCGAAGCTGCTGGACTTTGGCATCGCCAAACTGCTCAACCCAGAGTTGATGGGCGCTGCGGAGGCGACCGGACCGGCGCTGCGCCTGATGACGCCGGAGTACGCAAGCCCCGAGCAGGTGCGCGGCGACCCCATCACGACCACGAGCGATGTGTATTCGTTAGGCGTGCTGCTTTACGAGTTGCTGACCGGCCATCGCCCCTACCGTTTCAAGACGCGCCTGCAGCAAGAGATCGTGCGCATCATTTGCGAAGAGGAGCCGGAGCGACCGAGCACGGCAATCAGCATCGAGGAAGAGATCGAACAGGCCGACGGAACCACGCGCCACATTACACCTGAATCCGTAGCCAAGACGCGCGAAGGCCTGCCGAAGAAGCTGCGCCAGCGGCTGAGCGGCGACGTCGACAGCATCGTCCTGACGGCTCTTGAGAAGTCGCCAAGGCGCCGGTATGACTCCGTCGAGCAATTTACGGATGAAATCCAGCGCTACCTCTCTCGGCTGCCTCTTTCAAAGAAGACCAGACGGCGAACATGGGTGTACGTCTCGACAAAGTTCATCAGACGCAACAAAGCGCCCGTCGCAGCGGCGGCGTTGATAATGGTCGCACTGCTCGTCGGCCTGGGCGGCGCGACGTGGGGCTGGCGGACTGCCGAACGCCAGCGCGTGATCGCGGAGACGCAGCGCGCCTTTGCCGAAGAGCAGCGAGCTGACGCCAAAGCGAGTCGTCAACAGGTTCAATCGTTGTTCAATGTCCTTTTGGGAGATATTTACGACAGTGTGGCAACGCTGAATGGCGCCACGAAAGTGCGTGATCAGATCGTCAAAACTGGGTTGGAATACCTAAGCGACTTGGTTGCGCAGGCGGATGACAATCCCAAGTTGAAACGTGAGTTGGCGTCTGCTCTGGCGATGGGATACGACCAAATCGGCACGATCCAGGGTGGTTTTCGTGGCGGAGGCTTTGGCGGACCGGCCAAGGCGCTGGAGAGCTTTCAGAAGTCGTTTGACTTGAGAAAAGATTTTGCATCCCGTAGCCCGGAGGATGCATCGCTGCAGCGTGACCTGGCGACGAGCCACATCCATGTGGCGGATGCTCTCTCGGGCATAGGCCAAACGGCCTCGGCGGAACAGCACCTTGTCGCGGCTGGCTCCATTCTCGACAAGCTCGTCAAAGCGAATACGCAGGACCCTGAGACCCTCCGTCTTCGTGTGATATACTTGGTCGAGCAGGCTCAGTTCCGCAAGAAGATGGGGAATGTCACTGAGGCGGTGGCGCTTGCACGCGAGTCCCTGCAGCTTCGAAAACGATTGGCAACGCTCAACCCCTCCGACTGGGCCCAGCGCGATCTTTCAAAGGGCCACAACTCGCTGGGGAGCTGGCTCCGTGAATCGGGCGATCTTCAAGGCGCCCTCGATGAGTATCAAGCCTCCTTCAACATCAGACAGCGGCGCGCCGAGAAGTTCCCGGATGACGCCACCGCGCAGCGGGATCTCGCAAACGTGCACTACTTCATCGGCCTCGTCCAGGAAGATATTGGCGACGCCCCGGGCGCGCTGAAAAGCTTTACAGCTCAGCACGACATTCTTCGTGAACTCGCAGAAGCGGATCCAGAAAATGCGCGGGCGCAATGGGATATGGCAACCTCACTGATCAAGCTTGGAGATGTCCGAGTCAACAATGACGATCTCGACACAGCGCGCCGTGACTACTCTATTGCAGTTGAGATCATGGAGCGGCTGTGGGCGTCCCGTCCAGAGAACAACATCTACGCCGGAACGACCGCCGCCGCCCACAGTCGCCTGGGCAATGTGTTGCTGGCGTTCGATCGTCTCGACGAGGCGCTTGAGCAATACCAATCTGCACATCAACTTAATAATGAGCTCGCCGGGCGCGATCCGGACAATATGAACTATCAGCGAAGTCTTGTCATCAGCCAGAAGAAGCTGGGCGACGTCCATCTTGCGCTCGGAGATCCAGAGCACGCTCGTGATGACTACAAGTCTGCAGTTGAGCTTGCTGAAAAGCTCGCAGCAAAGGATCAGAACAACGCACGTATCCAGCGCTCTCTCGCCCATTCCTACGCGAAGTTGGGGGACGCCCTCGTCGCGCTGGCGCAAGATGAGGCTCGGCCGCCCTCCGATCGCGTCGCCCTGTGGCGCGACGCCCGCCGCCGGCGCGCACAAAGCCTGGACATCTTTAAAACTCTGCGAGAACAAAGCTCCCGCGCGGATGCCCACGCCGATGAGATTCACGAGTTGGAAGCTGGCCTGGCTGAATGCGACGAGGAAATCACGCGACTTAAAGTTCAGTAATCCCACAACGCCGCGCGCCAAAGAGCCGCGGGCGCCTCTTTCTCTGTTGGAAGGTCAGCTTGAAAGGAGGCGCGGCATGAACCAGTTGCGAACCATGGATGAGATTCGGAAATGTTTTCTCTGGCAGCAGCAGCGAAGTCTCGATGCGTTGACGAAAAACAATGTCGATCCCCACGCCGCGTATCGCGATCTGATCGACGAGCTGTATGACGCCCTCTCGCGCCCGATCGGCAGGCTGCCAGATCCCAACGCCGGCGAGGGCCGCCCAAAGAGGGCTGCGTGATGCGCACAGGCAGTGAACACGTTCCGGCGAAGTCCCTTCGGCGGACCGGCCCTGTCGAGCAGTGGGGTGGGCGTCTCGCCCCGCATTTTAAGGGCGTTACCGCTGCTTGGAGATTTCTACACAGGGAATTCACCCCAAATCTCGCCATCTCGCCGGTACACTCGCCGGACGGGGCTTGTGGGGTGTGGAAACGGCGGCTGATGGGCCGCACTCGCGCGCAGCGGCCGACTTGCGCCATCACTACTCATCAGCGCACAGAACCGCACGATCACTTTGAAGGAGGCCTCGCGATGAAGACGCATTCACTCATGATTAGGACAAGACTGATCGCTCCGCTGTGCGCTGTGGCGTTGGGCGCAGACTCTGCAGTTCGCGCAGAAGAGCCTCCATTTTTCGAGGAGCACGTCATCTTGACAATGCCAAGCGGCGCTCCATTCTTCGCAGCGGACGCGGATGGCGACGGTGATATTGACATCCTGTCCATTTCATCAAATTTCGGTGAGAAAATCACATGGTTTCTCAACTCCGGTTTTAACAAGTGCAACGAGGCACCTACATTCTTTGAGTTTCCTATTTCAAAATACGCCGATGGCGATGGCGGTATTTCTCTCTTCGCTGCGGATGTAGATGGCGATAATGATATGGACGTTCTCTCAGCGTCGTCTTCAGACAACAACATCTATTGGTTTGAGAACGGTGATTCCCCGACGGGGAGTTTTCCTTTGCATGTCATCTCTCAACATGCTCCTGGCGCCCGCTCAGTGCTTGCTGCTGATGTAAACGACGACGGTCATGTGGACGTCCTTGTAGTATGTTATGATAATAATAAAGTTTTGTGGTATGAGAATGACGGAGCTTCGCCGCCGGCATTTTCGGAGCGCGTCATCTCAGTAAACGCCAACGGCGCCAACGCGATCGTTACAGCAGATGTAGACGGCGACGGTGATCTAGACGTCCTTTCAGCATCACGCAATGATGATAAAATTGCATGGTATGAAAACGATGGCGAGCTACAGCCCACCTTTACTGAGCACATGATCTCGACGAATGCTGACGGCGCCAATGCCGTCTTCGCTGCGGATGTGGACGGCGACGGGCACATGGATGTACTGTCGGTGTCTTCAATTGACGATAAGATTGCGTGGTACAGAAACGATGGCTCCGAGGAACCGGCTTTTGCTGAGCACGTAATTTCCGTTAATGCCAGCGCCAGCCGAGATGTCCTTGTCGAGGACATCGATGGTGACGGAGATCTCGATGTACTGGCGTCTGGCGGCAATGTATTTTGGTACGAAAATGATGGCTTATCCAACCCAAGCTTCGCCGAGCACATTGTGTCGCCTAAAATCGATGGCGCTGGCTCCATCCATGCAACAGATATCGATGGGGATGGAACTACGGATGTCATTGCTGCTTCTCTAAACAGAAGCTATCCGCCGTATCCATCGGGAATGATCGCGTGGTATTCACACTTTGCCATTCGAAATCAGACTCAGAGAAGCGTTTCTTATTCGTTTGCTAATGCAATCGTTGGCGCCAATTCTGGGGATACGCTAGATGTAGATATGTGTCTGTTTGAAGTTGATCAAATCGTGGACTTTGATTCCAAGGATATTGCGCTTGCGAGCACAGGTGGGATTGTTCAACCAAACGATGGCGTCTTCATGCTTGCTGATGGGGGTGTTCTCGCCACCGCAGCCGGTGATCAGATGCGCCTCGCTGGCGCCCTAATCACGCCAGAGGGCGCTGCTGCACAACTCGAAGCTGGAGGATTGGCTTTTACACCCACAAGTTCAATAGTTGTGGAGGTTGGTGCCACGCTTGTCGTTGATAGTCAGATAATGGCTGATTTGAGTGGTGGAATGAGCATTGATCAGGGAGGAGAAGTTACCCTCAAATCACGCTCAACTCATGGCGAAATAGCTGCATTCACAGAAAAGACTATCTCATCAACAGCCGATAGTGCTCAGTCTGTTTTCGCTATTGATGTGGACGGAGATGGCGACATAGACGTCTTTTCAGCATCGGAGAGAGACGACAAGATCGCATGGCATGAAAACAATGGCGCCTCACCGCCAGAATTTGTTGAGCGTATTATTTCTACGAACGTCGACGGCGCTAAATCCGTCTTCGCTGTAGATGTGGACGGCGACGGGGATATGGATGCGCTCTCAGCGTCGAATAGAGACGACAAAATCGCGTGGTATGAGAACACTGGTCCCGATGGCGGCACCTCGCCGCCGATCTTTGCGGAGCGCATCATATCGACGAATGCCAATGGCGCTCACTCCGTTTTTGCTGCGGATGTTGACGGTGATGGCGATATGGATGTTCTCTCGGCGTCTGGCGGCGATAAGATTGCGTGGTATCAGAACAATGGCGTCTCACCTCCGAGCTTCACCGAGCACGTCATCTCGACGGATACCGACTTCGCCAGATCAGTCTTCGCCGCGGACATGGACGGAGATGGAGATATAGATGTTCTTTCGGCGTCGTCCCGAGACAACAAGATCGCATGGTATGAGAACGACGACGCCCCGATGCCGAGTTTCACCGAGCGCATTATCTCGACAAACGTCGTTGGCGCCTACTCCGTCTTTGCTGCAGATATTGATGGTGATCAGGACCAAGACGTTCTTTCTGCTTCAGTAAATGGCAACCCGATATCGTGGTATGAAAATGATGGATTATCTCCACCAAGTTTCACAGAGCACGTCATTCCAACAAATGCACAAGGAGCTGCGTCCGTATTTGTCGCATCCGTTTTCGCTGCGGATGTAGACGGCGATGGGGACATTGACGTTCTTCTGGCGTTGTCGAGGGATGATAAGATCGCGTGGTTCGAGAATAACGGCGCATTACCGCCTCAATTTACTGAGCATATACTTTCGTCAAGTGCTCTTGGGGCCTCATCTGTATATGCCGCAGATGTTGACGGTGACGGCAATACAGATGTGATATCTGCTTCAATTTCTGATGACAAAATCGTATGGTACGAACAGGTAGGTCGTTCACTGCACACCCTCGCCCCTGCTTCACAGTTCATCAATATTGGTTCGCTATCCAACAAGGCTCGTCTCTCGCTTGATGATGCGACAGTCGAAGTGACCCCCGACGCCGCCGGCGAATCTCACCTGACGAACCTCCGGCCTGGGATCATCTCCGGCTCCGGCGATCTGATCGCCGCCGACGTCTCCAACAGCAGCGCCATCCTCCCCGGCGATTTCTTCGCCAACGATCAGCTTGTCAATAGCACCGGCGTCCTAACCATCGAAGGCGACTACGCCCAGTTCATCGATGATCCAGCTCAAGGCTCGCGCACGGGCGAGCTCTTT
>JAJDDD010000017.1 GCA_029260495.1 Phycisphaerales bacterium
TTGGCCGTGCGCCGCCGGGTGTTGCTTTGGAGCGCCAAGTTGTTCGGCTCGCGCGATGGTGAAGGCAGGAAGAACGTGCGCGTTATTGAGCGAAGGTAGCGCGATCCCGGCAGCGGCGTGTTATTTGGTGGACTTCGCCAAGCTTTCTGCCTGACGATACTCATTCGCACGCTTTATCAAGGGTTCATTGTCGAACATCGAATCTGGTTTAACCGAAGCGCTGAGGTTCTCATTGTTGACTTTATATTCAATCAAGTCGCCCGTGATAGCATCTACTATTTCCACAATTTCGTAGAAATGGAATGGAACATCAATCTTGAATGTGACCTCTTGGGTTTCCTTGATGATAATTGTCACCGGGCCGCCTTCAAGCAGCGCCACGCTCGTCACATATGTAGTCTTTCCGCCTGCCGTAGTTGGCTTGTCAGCGACAATCAAATAGACCGTGCCATCTGCGCCGGTCTGGATTTTTCTGCGCACGATGATGGGCCACAGGCCTACAAAGCCGGCGCCTCCTTCTGCTGGGTCGGCGCTCTCGGTCGCTGTCACCAGCGCGGCGGCGGATGTGTAGTTCGATCCGTCATACCCAAGATCAACACTCAGGCTGCTCCACGGACTGCCTTGCTCTCGTTTCAGCGTGGCCTTTGCTGGATCGTTGTCTATTGCGCCCAAAATAACATCAACGTCGACGAATGCTTTTGGGTCGCTGGGCGTTCTCTTCACAAGGCCTTCTATTGACTTGAACTGATTTTTCAAATTAACAGTAATCGTCTTCTCATGATCACTATCTGGAAGGCTGACCTCAATGTCCCTGACGCGCGTTGACGATTTCAATTCCTGCGCATTCGCAACCGAAAAACTGACAACAGCGCCGCCAAGCATCACGGCGATGGCGATCTTCTTCAAGTTCATGGCAATTTGCTCCACCCCCGCTACATCATCGTTAATCTAAGTTTCTATCCCGATTTCCGACGACGTAAATATACTCACAACCCTCGGGGCGCTCAACACGACGGCGCCCAACTCTGAACCCAAAAATACCGCTCCAATAATGAATATCGGGCTCAGCAGCGCGTCGGCGTAAACATATGCAACGATGCTGCAAATCACGCTCGCAGCCATAAGAACGGCGATCAAAGGCCAGCGCAGCTTGATAGTTTTTGCCCAATTTAACAGGATGACGGAGCCTATGCGATTCGCGTTGACGGGCCCGTGCCTGAGCTGGCGATGCAAACACAGGAATGCAATCACCGCCGCGAGTGCGCCAGCAAGGGACGCAAAAACGAGAGACAGTCGCTCCAGGTTCGGCGGCAGCGTCCGCTTCCCGTAGTCGCGTATCAATGCTTCGATATCGCATGCCACAATATGTGCGCCAGGAACATTCTGACGACCTGCGAATGTGTGGTGATCCACCAAACGAGATCGCATGTCGCCAACAACCACTACTTTGTCTGCGATGCGCTGAGCCAGGTCTGCAGTGGGCATGTTCAGCACATCGCTGTAGTCAAGCTCTATCTCATCGAGCGCAGACTCCGGCGCCATTTCAACAAGATTGAGCGCAAAATGATCGACATCCGACACCTCTGAGGGTCGAAAGAGTGATGGGCTGTACGCAATTTCAGCAGCGCTTCGAAAGGCGCCGGGGCTGAGCACGCGCTCGTACTTGCGCATGGTGCGAACGTCGGGCCTGCCCAGTGCGGGCAACCAGAAACGCAAAGTTATTTCCTGCGAGCCAGGATCGAATGAAACTTCGAAGAAATCTTCAGGAGATTGAGAGAGCGCGAAGGCTGTCAGCACAATAGAGGGGAGCGCCGGCTTCCCCGCACGAAAGAGCGCCAGTGGCCTCCAATAATTTCCATCGGAGTCGTCTCCTACCGCGCTCGAAGGGTATATCTCTGATGAGCCCCACAATGGCCCGGCCTGCCAAATCGTAGGGCTCAACCGCGGCGCGCTGCTCTCATCGACCCCCCAGCCAAACATGATCAACGCAACGCCAACTCCCGATTCGCGCAGCTCCCGAATGCTTGCTGCAAGTTTCTCATCAAAATCTGTCTCTGATTTAAATTGAATATCCCACACGACCACCCGGGGCTGTGCGCCAATGAGCTTGCGGTTCAAAGCCGCATGCAACAGGCGAAAGCTCTTCTTGTTGTCCGCAGATACTTCCTCGAGCCCAAGCTCATGTGCGAGCTCCACCAATCGATCGGTGTCCCGCATCGCGATGACTCGAACGTGGTCAAGCTGCGCCAGTGCAGAGTCTGCGGGAGCGGGAGCGACCTGTTGAAGGAGGCTCCAATACGCGCCATGCGCCGCCTCCATGCGCACGATGCTGACGCCGACCACCGTTCGAATGAGCACGGCGCTGAGCGTGATCGCGAGGATGACGCCGACCACCTTGGCCGCGCCCCAGTGACGAGCCAGAACGCGCTGGTAGGCCCGCTTGTCGATAAACCTCCTAATCTGTTGCGCCAACTTCTCGACAGTTTCCGGCCGATCTTCTCGGTTAGTTGCGCAGGCGTCCGAAGCGATCGCGCCAAGCTCGCCGCCCAGTTTGGCTCCATCCGCTGTGTCAGATGTCGGCCGCTGGCCCGTGATGAGCTCGCGGAGGATGACGCCGAGCGCGTAGATGTCGGTCCGTTCGTCGATGTCAGCGCTGCTTTCTTCCTGCTCCGGGCTCATATAGGGAATCGTGCCGCCGCCCGAGTTGGCCAGGCCGAAATCAGTCACCTTCACGCGCCCTGACGAATCAACCAGCACATTGCTGGGCTTAAGATCACGGTGCAGCGATTGATGCTGATGAATAAAGTGAACCGCCTGACACAACTCCAGGAACAAGTGAAGACGGCGAGCAGTTGATAAATTCTCCTGCGTCACATACTTCCGCAGCGTGCGCGCGCCTTCAACCAACTCCATCACCAGGTATCGGCGAGGACGACCCTCTGGATCGTTGAACTCCCCCGCATCGTAGACTCGCGCGATGTTGTCATGCTTCAGCGCCGCCATCGTGCGGATTTCTTGCACGAACTGCTCGGCGTTTGCGCCCGAATCAAAACGCGCTTTGGGAAACTTGATCGCAACCTGCTGCCCGGTTTCGATCTGCGTGGCTTCATACACGCTGCCCATTCCGCCATCCGCGATATGCCGGCCAACGACATAACGACCATCAAGCGTCTGTCCTGTGAACCTTTGCACAGCGCCGTGTGGCGCGGCGTCTGTCGGCGCCTGCGGAGACACATGCGTAGCGGTCGGCGCATCGGCGAGCAGTCGCTGCTCCACCGCCTGGCGCAGGGCGCTGTCCCCGCGACACAGAGACACCAATTTGGCGCCGCGCTCATCGGCTGGAGCCTGCTGAATAAGCTCCTCGACGCGGTCTACTTCGGCCTTGGAAGGAGTGTGTGCCATCGCCTCTATGACATTTTACTTGGATTGACAGCCTCTGGTTCCAGATTCCTTCAGGATCAGTGTTAATGCGGGCTCAACTTTCGCTGATAAACTTGTTGGATCGTGCCCGCTCGATTGCAAACATGTCGCCCGCGATGGCTCGCTGGAGCCAAAATCGTTGTTCTAACCTTTCTCAGTCCGGGGTGTACGTTTGGCCCCAGCCTGTCCGAGGAAGCTGCCAACTTACCCCGGGCGACCTACACTGCGCCGGGCCTCCCCGATTCGGAAATCAGCTACATCTACGCGGGTGATCCCGAGGCGCCCCGTGTGATTTACATTCATGGAACGCCGGGACAAGCGACCAACTTTGCAGATTATCTCATCAATCCGGCGCGGGGCCTTCATGCGATCTCGATTGATCGACCTGGGTTCGGACAATCTTGTCCAAGCATCGCGGTTCCTCAGCTTGCGCAGCAGGCTGCTGCAATCGAGCCTTTGCTTGTCGAGCGCGACGGTCGGTGGCCTATTCTCATTGGGCATTCACTTGGAGCGCCGATCGCAGCTTGGGTCGCTGCTGAATATGCGGATCGGGTCGATGGTCTTGTGCTTGTCGCGGGGGCTCTGGACCCAGAGCTTGAAAAGGTCCATCCGATGCAATACGTCGGGAACTTTTTCTTTGTGCCTTATCTTTTGCCCAGATCGCTGCGCAACGCCAACCGCGAACTTATCCCATTGAAACGAGAACTGGAGCAGCTCGCCCTTTTGCTTGAGCGCGTCACCTGCCCGATTGTGATTGTGCACGGGCGAAAGGACGGGCTCGTGCCATTTGAGAATGTTGCGTATATGCAGGAGAAGTTTGCGGGAAACGGGCGTCGCGTCGAAATCATTGATCTTCCCGAGGGGAACCACTTCCTTCCCTGGAATGCAGCCAGCGAAATTCGAAATGCGATCGCCCTGCTCCAGGATGAAACGGAAGCGCGGTAGGTTGCAAAACTCGCACCGCGCGCTTGGGAACAAGCGAACCGGTCGCCTTCCTCGTTATTCAAAAACGCCATTGAAAAACGAGGCGCCGATGCGATGCCCCCCGCGCCCTAGCGCACGACATCGCACGACGACGCAGCGCCAGACCTCCTCGTCGCGCCCGGGCATATTGATGCGCACCGCGAGATGCGTTCCCGCCTTGATCGCGCGAGTGGCAGTAAAGCCCATGCCAGAGAGGCTCATGTCCCGCACGACGATTTCCATCTCGTCATCTTGCGCGCCCGCGTCGCCGGCAAACTCAGCCGTCGCAACAAGATCGCGCAACGGGAAACGGACTGCCCGGCGGGAAACATCAGGATGATCGCCAAAGAGCGCCACCATCTGTGAAAGCCTGACCGACGAAACCGCCCGCTCATCACACATGTTTTTTTCTTGTACCAAACCCAGACTCCCAATAGCCCCAAGCAAATGAATCTTCACAGTCCACCAAACAGCGGCGAATCCATCCACCCGTCTATCGGTTGCAGGGCTCCAAGCTACTTACTTGTGCGCGCCCGCGCCGCCCAACCCTTCCAAACTCCAAACACAACTTTTGTTAAAGCCAATGCACACCGGCGACCCGCCCGACGCCATTCACATTCTTCAGTTTCGCGCACGCTTCATCCGCCGTCGACCTTCGCGTGCAGCCAGCGCGTCATGATTTCAAGAGCGCGTGGCGAGAAGGTCTCTTCAATCCGGGCGTATTCGCTCAACGCCCCGGTCTCCGCAGTCTGGAAGAGATGATTCAACCCGGGCAGCTCAATTGTCGTCACATCGGCGTTCCCACCGGCGCGCAGCTCGCGCTCCATCGCAACGAGCATAGCTTTCGGCGGAACCTGCATGTCCAGCCCACCGTTGAGCGCGAGGACCGGCGCCTGCACCTGCCGAAGCGCCGGCGCGGGATCGAACGCCATCAGATGGCGGAACCAGGCTGAATCCATCTGGTTCAGCTGTTGCTCCAGAAGCGAATCATCAACGGTTCCAGCTTGAAGTTGGATTAAATCGCTGATCGGCGCCGCCAGCTCCTCGCGCGACGCGCCAGCCAGAATCGCATCCACAAGCCGCCTCTGCGCCGCTGACTGCATTTCAATCTGCTCTTCACTGACTCCCGCAGCCCGAAGGATTAACGGCAGTTGCACCAGGAGTGTGTCGCCTCCGGAAAGACTCATCCCCGCCAGCGTGACGATGAACGCCACATCTGATCGCGCCGCCGCTGTCACCGGGGCGACGGCGCCCCCTTCGCTGTGCCCGATCAAGCCGATCTTTTCAATGTCAACTTCATCGCGCCCTCGGAGAAAATCCATCGCCGCCGATGCGTCACGGGCAAAGTCATCGACGGTCGAGTCAAGCGTCGATCCCGACGAGCCTCCCATGCCGCGATCGTCGAAGCGCAACACCGCGATGCCGTTGCGCGTGAGATGGTCCGCGATCACCAAGAACGGCTGATGCCCCGCGATCGTTTCATCACGATCCTGCGGACCCGACCCCGTCAGCAGAATCGCAGCGGGGTGCGGGCCGGGGCCATCGGGGATTGTCAGTGTTCCAGCCAGCGTCACACCATCAGCTGTGTTTTCAAAAACAACTTCTTCTGCTGCGTATGGAAATGGCGGCGCGGGGGTCTGCGGCCGCCTGGGTCCGACGTTGGCAGCTTCCTCAGCGCTCGATTCCTTCAGCGTCGCGGGAAAGGTCTGCCCGCCCTGCCCGACTGATCCAGCAAATCCGCCATGCACTTCGCGCGTGAAGGAAAAGTCTGCGCCCACCGGCGCGCCGGCCGGCTGGAACACAAACGTGATCGCGTCCTCTGAAATATCAATATCGCGCAGCGGGACGCCCACCATGTTCTGAAGCGGAACATCAATCGCCCCGACCCAGCTTCCATCGACACTCTGCGCAAACCGGGTGATGAACTCCAGCTTCAGCCCTGGAAACTCCGCAGCGCCTGTGTAGACCAGAGGGTTGTCGCCAAGGTCAACGGCCGGCCCCTCCCCTTCTCCTTCCTCAGCCCGACGAAGCGTGAAATCAAGCTCGAAACCCTGCTGCGACACCGTGCCTGTGACCTGCCCGCCTTCAGCCCACGCGCCGTCAAACGCAGCTCCGACCTGCGCAAAGTGAAAAGACACACCCTCGTCGTCGAACTCCACATCGCTCAGCGCAAGATCAGCTACGCCCTGGGCCGGGATGTCCACCGAGCCGGACTGGGCGCCCTCTGCATCCGTCGAAACCGTGACGAAAAACTCAATATCACCCTGACCCGGAACAGTGAATGCGCCGCGATACCTGCCATCATAGACATGTGCAGCGTGCTCTCCGTCCGACTGCGCGAACGCGGATTGTGCTGCCCCCGGCGCCAGCGCGACGGTTGCAAACGAAACGATCATCGAAAGTGCGACGGTGCTGTTTCTCATGCGTCATTCTCCTGCCAGGGAAGAAACCAATGTAAGGGCTCCGGTGAGCGATGCCTGCCGCGCCCAGGTGGGCGATCTCGCGCCGCAGTCACTCTCCGGCGGGTTCATTCTGGGCTGCGTCATCCTTTTCATCACTTTCGACATCATCCATGCCTAGAGGCATCCGATCTGTGATGTCGATCGCGGGCTTGCCTTCATCATTCATGTAGAGCTTGCTCATGGTTTGAATGTACCCGCCTTCGGTGGCGCCGCGTAGAATCGCGGAGTTGTAGCTCTTGCCGTCGCGCTGGGTGGCTTTCACTGTGACGGCGCCGCCATCGGGAGTGGAGTTAATGGTCACCATCGCCCGACCCTTCTCCAGCGTGGTGATCGAGCCTCCGCCGCGCAGAATCCCGCTGATGCGCACCAACTCCTGACCCCACTCATCATTCACGCGGATCAGCCCGAGATTGACCATCTCCCTGAGTTCGATCAGCGGATTGCCCCTGGCGTTGATGATCGTCACGCGACGGGCTTTCATTTCATCGGTGATGAGCTTTTCCTTCACAATCATTTCGCGCACATGGAGTTGATCCACTTCAAGCACATCAAACTTCGCCTGCCGACGCCCCGGCCCCTGGCCACCCAGAATCATTCCGCCAAACGCGATCATCGCGCCCAGACTCATCCCATACAAAAGACTCTTCTTATCCATGTCGATGCACTCGCTTTACTCTTGTTCCGTAAACCTGATTCAATCTGCTTCCGTCACATACAAACAGCGCCTTCGCACGGGAGCCGGCGCTCACCATGTCCCCGCCACGGCGCGGGCGCTCTTAGTGCCCCCCCGCCTCTCGCCCGCTGTGGAAATACGATTCCTCCCGGATCCGCCCTCCCTTCTTTTACAGCGGTGGCCGCCTGTCGTTCCAGTCGAGTCCGGATTCCAACATGTTCGCTGCCCGCATGAGCCTTTCTTCTGAGAATGGCGGTGAAAAGAGCTGAACGCCCACCGGCGCCCGGACCCCATCATCCATGCTCGCAAGCCCCGCCGGAACCGACACCCCCGCGATCCCGGCCAGATTCGCTGTCACGGTGTAATAATCCTCCAGGTACATCGCCAGGGGGTCATCCGCCTTCTCGCCAATCCGAAAAGCCGGCGTGGGTGTTGAGGGCGAGAGCACGACATCCACACCCGGACCGCCACCCTCCGTCGCAAAGACCCGGTCGAAATCCTCCTTGACCAGCCTTCGCGCCCTGAGGGCAGTTGTGTAATAGGCGTCGTAATACCCCGACGAAAGCGCGAATGTTCCCAACATGATCCGCCGCTGGACTTCCTCGCCGAACCCCTCCGCCCGGCTTCTGGAATACAGCGAGATCAAATCTTCATGGGCGCCGATCTCCGCACGCCGTCCATAGCGCACGCCGTCAAACCGCGCGAGGTTCGACGACGCCTCCGCCGGCGCAATGATGTAATAGGCTGCGATCCCGTACTCGATCGTGGGTAGGTCAATATCCACAATCTGTGCGCCCAGCGATTGATAGACACCGATAGCGCGCTCAAGCGCCTCCGCGACGGCTGGATGATTTTTTTCATTCCGCGCCTGCTTGGGCACACCCACGCGCAGCTTGTTGATTGGCGCATCAACTGCTTGTGCGCACGCAGGCGCCGACGTGTTCACGCTGGTTGAGTCCAGCTCGTCAAACCCGCAGATGACATCAAGCGCCAGCGCCACATCACTGACCGTGCGCCCAAAAGGCCCGATCTGGTCCAGCGACGAAGCAAACGCGACCAGCCCCCACCGCGACACACGCCCATACGTTGGCTTGCACCCGACCACCCCGGTGAGTCCCGCGGGCTGGCGAATCGACCCGCCCGTGTCCGAGCCCAGCGCGAGGGGCGCCATCCTCGCTGCGACCGCTGCGGCGCTTCCGCCGGAGGAGCCCCCCGGCACGCGGGACCGATCCCAGGGGTTGCGCGTTGGGCCAAAATATGAATGTTCCGTGGATGAGCCCATCGCGAACTCATCAAGATTGGTCTTGCCAAGAACGATCGCCCCCGCGTCGATCAGGCGCTGGACCGCCGTCGCGGTGAAGGGTGACTCGTAGTTTTCCAACATGCGCGAGCCGCACGTCGTGCGTCCGTGCGCCAGGCACATGTTGTCCTTGATTGCGACAGGAACCCCCGCGAGCGGGCCAACCGTCTCCGCACCCTCTTTTGCAACGCGCTCATCAATCTTCATCGCCTGCTCGAGCGCGCGCTCGGGAAAGGTCTGAATGAAGGCGTTCACCCCATTCTCGCCGGAATCAACTTCCTCGATGCGCGCCAAACAGGCGCGGGCAGCGTCCGCGGCGCTGGTCTCTCCAGAGCGGATCGCGTCGCGCAACTCGATAGCGGAAAAATCGGTGAGTTCCACAGCAAGAATAGTAGCGTTCTGACCGGGTGACGGCGGGGTCACATATTTTGTATTGGAAACATCGCGGGCGCGGTATCATGCCTTTAAGCGCCTCCAGAGTTGTTCCCCGCCGGGAGGGCGACCCGCACAAGAACTCAAAGGAGATTTCCGATGCTGACGCGCACAACACCTGCGATCACACGCGCCTTTTCGATTGCTGCCTGCTCCTGTGTTGCAGGCGCCCTCGGAGCCCACGCGCAACCCTGCGTATCACTTCTGTCCGCGCCGGCCGGCCTGACACCCGGCTATCAGCTGATGACCAATCAACTCTCCATCCCCACCGATCTACGCCCGCTGGAAACCGTGCTTCCTCAAGGCGGGCACGGCGGCGGCCCCGGGGGCGTCTTTGCCGACCTCAACAATGACGGCTATCCCGAACTCTATCTCATGCGCGGCGACCCCAACGGCTCGGGAACATACTCTGAAAACCAGCTCTTCATCAATATCCCGGATGGGCTCGGCGGTCGATTGCTCCAACAACTTCCAGAAACAAATGGCGCCGCCGATTCGGGTGAGTCCACCGGCGCTGTCGCGGCTGATTACGACAACGACGGCGACGTGGATATCTTCGTCACCAACTACAATCAGCCGGATCGGTTGCTGCGAAATATGTTCATGGAGCTTGGCGCGCCGCCCGATCCGATGAACCTGGCCTTTACTGATGTCACACTCGCTGCGGGTGTGAATGTTGAGAGTTTTGCGACGGGCGACGCTGCGTGTCCGATTGTGCCTTTGGATAACTCTCTGAGCGCCGCATGGTCTGATGTGAATCGCGACGGCTTTGTCGATCTGTATGTCGCGACGCATAACGGAGCGGTTGGCACAAACGAAGCCTTTGACTGCCCGGCGCGCGGACAGCGCGACACGCTCTTTCTCAATAACGGCGACGGCTCTTTCACCGATGTTTCCGAGACGTACAACGTCACCGGCTATGAAACCGCAGCGGGGAGCCCAGTGAGCGGGTGCGGACACACTTACGCTTCTTCTATTTCCTGCACTTTTGCAGATTTTAATAATGATCGCTGGCCCGACCTGCTCGTCGCAAACATCACCCATGGCGCCTGTGACCGCGACATGATTTACATCAACAAAGGCGCTGACGAGTTCGGCGTGTGGCAGGGGTACGATCAGGTTTCGTATGACATCGGATTTGAGAACTTCAGCCAGCGCGCTATGGGCGTCGATGTGGGCGACATAGACAACGACGGCGACATCGATATCTACATCACCGACAGCACCACCTTCCAAAATGATTTGTGGATCAATCAGCTCTCCCAATCGCCCGCAGGCGAGCTGTCCTTTGTGCATTGCACCAGCCTCGCCGCTGTCATGAGTTGGGGCACACAGATGGCGGACTTTGACAACAACGGCTGGCTTGATATTTACGTCGCCACCCAGCGCGATCTGCGCGATCATCTCTATCTCAACATGGATGGCGCCAACTTCTTCGAAGCTGCAATCGAGCTGGGCGCCGCAGTTTGTGACGATGTCGATTGCACCGACACGCCCAACTCCCGCTCATGCATGGCCGGCGATCTTGATCAGGACGGCTGGGTGGAAATCGTAGTTATCAACCGCAGCCGGATGCCTTCGATCATGATGAACGAACTGGCGAGCCAGTGCCCGCAGAACACTTACTTCGCGCTCAAACTCACCGGCGACCCCAACGCCCCGGGCCTGTTTGCAAGCTCGCGCGACGCGATCGGCGCCCGCGCGCGCATCAGCGCTGACCTTGACGGGGACGGCGTCATCGGTGCGAATGAAACACAACTCCGTGAAGTTCGATCCGGCTCGTCAAATGCAGCGACAACCGCGCCGCTCGATCTTGAGTTCGGCGTGGGCGAGGCGGCCTCCCTCAGCGTCGAAATCCTCTGGCCCAGCGGCCGACGCAGCGCCTTCTTCGCGAGCGCCAGCCAGCGACTTACCATTGACGAATCCCAAATCATCAACGGTGACTTTGACGCCAACGGATTCATCGGCAGCGCCGACCTCGGAACCCTCCTCGGCTCCTGGGGTCCGTGCCCAGCGGCGCCAACGGTCTGTCCGGCTGACCTCGACGGTGACGGCATGGCTGGCTCAGCCGACCTCGCCCTCCTGCTGGGCGCCTGGAATGCAACCTAGCCCGACGGCAAATTTCAGGCCCCCCACTGGCCCGGCGCTCTCGGCCTCGCTATCCTGTCCGCCCCGCTCTGGAGAATGGGGAAATACGCAGAACTCGGGTGGGGTTCGCGTACACAGACACATCTCGCTGAGAGCCCTCGCTGTCAGCGACTCAACTCAAACCAAGGATGCACCGCCATGCCCACGTCAGGCGTTGTCACGCAGGTCATCGGCTCAACCTTCGACGTTCAGTTCCCCGAGGATCAGCTTCCCGACATCTATAACGCTGTCGAGATCAAGGCTGAGAATCGGACCGGAACCATCAGCCTGGTTGGAGAAATCCAGCAGCATCTCGGCGGGGGGCAGGTTCGCGCCGTCGCCCTCGGCTCAACCGACGGAATGGTCCGAGGCATGGAGTGCATTGACACGGGTGAATCAGTGACGGTGCCTGTCGGCGAGGAAGTGCTTGGCAGAGTCTTCAACCTGCTCGGCGAGCCCGTCGACAAGCGCGGCGAAGTCAAAACTTCCAAACGGTCGCCCATCCACCGCAAGCCTCCTCCCTTCGCCGATCTCAACCCCAAGACCGAAGTCCTCCCCACCGGAATCAAGGTTGTCGATCTGCTTTGCCCCTTTGTGCGAGGCGGAAAGATCGGCCTCTTCGGCGGGGCCGGCGTGGGCAAGACCGTCATCATCCAGGAGATGATCGCGCGCGTCGCTCGCGAGTTTGGCGGCTACTCCGTCTTCGCCGGCGTCGGTGAACGCACACGCGAAGGCAACGACCTCTGGCTCGAAATGCAGGAAGCCGAGTACACCGACGAGCATGGCGAAACCGCCCATGTGCTTGACAAGGTCGCGATGGTATTCGGGCAGATGAATGAGCCGCCCGGCGCCCGCCTTCGCGTCGCGCTCTCCGCCCTGACGATGGCCGAAGAGTTCCGCGACGCGTCGGGCAAAGAGACGATGATCTTCGTCGACAATATTTTCCGCTTTACCCAGGCGGGTTCGGAAGTCTCCGCGTTGCTCGGACGCATGCCCTCGGCTGTCGGCTATCAGCCGACCCTCTCCACCGAGATGGGTGAGCTTCAGGAGCGGATCACCTCCACCTCAAGCGGAGCGATTACGTCCGTCCAGGCGATTTACGTACCGGCAGACGACCTGACCGATCCGGCGCCCGCGACCGCCTTCGCCCACCTTGACGCCTTCGTTGTGTTGGCGCGAGGCATCGCTGAGAAGGGAATTTACCCCGCGATTGATCCGCTCTCCTCCGCCAGCCGGATCATCGACCCGCGGATCATCGGCCAGCGTCACTACGACGTGTCGCAGCGTGTTCAGCAGATTCTCCAGCGCTATCGAGACCTGCAGGACATCATCGCGATTCTGGGTGTGGACGAACTCTCAGAAGAAGATAAACTGACGGTCGGGCGGGCAAGGAAGATTGAACGATTCCTCAGCCAGCCATTCTTTGTCGCTGAGCAGTTCACGGGGTTCCCGGGTATCTATACTCCACTGGAGGAGACGATCGATTCCTTCGAGCAGGTCTGCAACGGTGAAGCTGACGACCTGCCCGAAAATGCATTCATGTACGTCGGCAACCTGGATGACGCCCGCGCCAAGGCGAAGCGCGAAGCGGCAGGCTGACCGATAGAAAAATACAGGCCCCGGGCTCCTCTTTGAGCCCGACGCTGCACGAGCCCCCTAGCGCCGCGCCGCGTTCACACACCCCAGGCGTCGCACCCCCGCCACCCGCGATGCCTCGTGGACGCTGGCGCGGCGCCCGCGCGCACAGGCAACTCTTTGCGCCTGACCCCTTCGCGCGCCGGCGTATCCCTCTACACTATGCTCATGGCTTCCATTGTCTTCTACTTCCAGGTCCACCAGCCCTACCGCCTGCGCAAGTACACTGTCTTTGACGAGGACCACTTCTACTTCGCTGACGACGAGAACAAGCAAATCTGTCTCAAAGTCGCTGATAAGTGCTACCGCCCGACGACGCAGCTCATTCTTGATCTTGTCGAAAGGCATAAAGGCAACTTCCGCGTCAGCTACTCCATCACCGGGGTCGCTCTCGATCAGCTTGAAGCCTGGGCGCCGGACGTGCTCGACATTTTTAAACGACTGGCGGACTCCGGCTGCTGCGAGTTCCTGGGCGAGACGTACCACCATTCGCTCTCGTTCCTCTACTCGCGCGAGGAGTTTCAAGAGCAGGTTGATCTGCACACCCAGCGGATTCAGGATCTCTTCGGCCAGACGCCTCGTGTCTTTCGCAACACTGAACTCATCTACAACAACGACCTTGCGCACTTTATCGCTTCGATGAACAATGACGATGGGTCGCGGCGCTTCGCGGGAATGCTCGCTGAGGGCGCGGACCACATCCTGGGGTACCGCTCGCCCAACTACCTCTACACCCCGCCCGGCGTCTCGACGCCCAAAGGTGAAGAGCCATTCAAGCTGCTGCTCAAGAACTACCGCCTTTCCGATGACATCGCCTTCCGCTTCTCAAACCGCGCCTGGGCGGAGTGGCCATTAACGGCTGAAAAATTCGCCGACTGGGCCAACCAGATCAACGGCGATGGCTACATTTGCAACCTCTTCATGGACTACGAAACATTCGGCGAGCATCAGTGGCAGGAAACCGGCATCTTCAACTTCCTCAACGCCCTGCCGGAGAAGATTTTCGATATCAACCCCGGGCATAACCATTTCAACACACCCACCGAGGCGCTCGGTCGCTTTGAGCCCGTCGGCGTCTTCGATGCGCCCAATGTTGTCAGCTGGGCCGACACCGAACGCGATCTTTCCGCGTGGCTTGGCAACTCTATGCAGTCCAACTCACTCTATGAAATGTACAAACTGGAGCGCACAATCAAGGAAAAAGTCCACGATCTGGAGCGAACCTCAGACTCGGACTCACTCATCGAAGCCAAACACCTGCTCAACGACTGGCGCAAGCTCACGACTTCCGACCACTTCTACTACATGTGTACGAAGTATTTCGCGGACGGCGACGTTCACAAGTACTTCAACCCGTATGACTCGCCCTACGATTCCTACATCAACTTCATGAATGTGCTGGACAACGTGCGATCGCGAATCGAAAAGCGGTAAACGCGCCAGCGCAAACCCTCACCGAATCATGCGCATGCGCCCGAAATCCGGGACCGGAAGCTCCCGAGCTGCAACAGCGCCGTGGGAGCCCGGAAAGAAGACGAAGAAGGCCTTGCCCATCATCAACTCACGGTTGACGACGCCAACCCGATCGTCAATCTGTGATTCAACCCAGGGATCGATAGAGTCCCAAAGGCGGGCGTCAAGACTCGCGCCGGAGTTGTCCCCGCACAAGAAAAACTGATCCTCGCCGAGCTCGAACGTGTTGTCCGGGCCAACGCCGCGCGCGGGCAATGTGTTGTTGTTGGGCTGAAGATAAAGATCACGATCAAGGCCCACGCGCTGGAGCGTCACCGGCGCTCCCTCAACAATCCAGCGAATGCGAGTTTGCTTGTAAGCGCTCGGATTTGCGACATTGGCGCTCGCGCTGGCGCCGAGCTTAAGCGCATTGGCGAGGCGCTCCTCCGGGCTCCATTCGTACTCCGCCGTCGCCACCCGACGCCCGTTCATCCAGAGTTCAAGCCGTTGGTCGTAATGCCAGAGTTCAATGCTGGTTGCTTTTCCGATCGTCAGCGGCTGCGTGTTCGTGGTTGTCAGTGTATTCCACTCCAGCATCTGGCCGCGGCGCTCGGCGCGCATCTGGATACTCGCTTGATCCCCATCGAGCAGCGCCCGGAACTCATACCCACGAGCTATAATTTCCGCGATTAGCTGCAATCCTTCTGCTTTGGGCGTCACAGACGCCCGCATGCGCACATCTGAGATCGGAAACCGAAACGGCGGGCGAAATCGCCTGCCGTTCTGAAGTTCGATGTCGTTGTACGCGACCCAATCATCAATTTCCCGTGCGCCGGAGTTCCATGACAGCTCCGCTCGATCCTTGCTTTGGTGGGTGTAGGACCTGCCATCACCCTCCCAGCCCTGACCAGCCCAGCGATCGCGCCACCAGGCGCGCCCGTCGCGCTCCAGTGTCAATGGCCGAAGCTCACTCGAATACAGCGTGTACCACACATCCCGCTGAATGCGCCTCGGCTTGCGCTGGATGCGCCATTTCTTGTCCGCCTCGCTGGCGGCATTTGGCTTGCGCGTGAAAATGTCGCCGTCCGCGATCCAGAGCTCTTCGCCAGGCAGTCCGATGAGTCTCTTGATGTAGTTTTCGTGTGAAGCCCCCGGAAACTTGAAGACCACAACATCAAACCGACTTGGCTCAGAGAGTGTGTATAGATATTTGAGCACAAAAATCCGGTCGCCCGCGTGCACCGGAACATTCCTCTCATTGGAGGGAAGATTCGTGATGGGATCGCGCGCGAAGATCGGCCCCTTCTGCACAGGAACAGGCACGCCGCGCCCCGCGACATTGGCATATTCCCACGGGTTCACCGGCCAGTTCACACCGGTGTCTTCGCTGTAAAAACGCATATGCGCGCCCATGAGCGTTGGCGCCATCGACCCCGTCGGGATCACATACGACGCAAACACAAATCGCGTGAACACAAACACCACCGCAAATGAAATGATGATGGACATCATCACCTCTTTGGGCGATTCATCGGGCTTGCGCTTTTTTGGCGTTGGCTCCGACGGCGGCGAGGGCGCCGACGGAAAGCTGGACTCCGGCGTCAGTCCTGCTTGTGGCGCCGGGCCTAGCTCACCCTTCTCAATATCAGATGAAAAACTGGACATGAAATGAATCGTAGCGGATCAGCGCGGACGCTCCATGAAAGCCCCGATGCTTCTCGCTGAAAATCAGCGAATGAATCGCATTCGCCCAGCGTCCGGGGCCGGCGGCAGCCCCTTTTCCCGATGAGGCCCCGGCAAATACACAAAAAACGCCCGCCCCACCAGCAGCTCCCGAGGCACGACATGCGCCTCCCCAGGAAAGCGCCACTCGACCCATGGATCGATCTCATCCCACGCGCGCGAATCCCGGCTGTTGGCGGAGTTGTCCCCCAGCGCAAAAAACTCGTCAGCCCCCAGAGCAAAGCTCGGGGCCGACCGCGCCGGCTGATGAAACAAATCCCGATCAAGCGCCACGCGATGCAGCGTCGCGCTCGCGCCGCCAAGCTCGATCCGAAGTTTGGGACGCTGGTACTGCTTCGCGTCAACGTGATTGAAGGTCAATCCTTCTGAAACATCTCGCCCCGCAGCGTAGGCGAGTCGCTTGAACGCATCCCACTCATATTCACCATACAGCATCCGCTGACCATCAATCCAAAGCTGCAACGATTGATCCACATGCCACAGCTCAATGTTCGTCACCCGCCCCGGCGCCAGCACGCGCGACGATGCTTCCGCCTCCGCCAGCACACTCCAATCCCCGTCGCCGAGGTTCGATTTCATACGCAGCGTTGCGCGCCCATCTTCGATGCGAGCCTCAAAAATATGATTACGCGCTTCAAGCACAACGCTGCACCGGAGTCCGTCACTCTCCGGCGCCACACCGGCGCGCAGTCGAATGTCAGACACCGGATATCGGCCCCGGCTGCGCACCAGCCCCGGATTGTCGTTGTACCAGACCCAGTCTTCAATCGGCCAGAGCAGTTCGCCATCCTCATCGCGGGCTGCAACATCCCACACAAGCTGGATCGGCTCACTCGTCCCGGTGCGCAGCGCTTCGCCTTCGACTTCCCATCCCTGCGTAATCCACGGAATGGTCTGCGTCGCATCTGCTGCTTCGGGAAGGTGTGCTGGCGGGCTCATCTGATGCACAGTCTGCCAGGCTGCAAGCTGGATTCGCAAGGGTTTACGCTGCACGCGAAAAGAATCTGTCGTCGAAGTTCGCCGGACAAAAATATCTCCATCCACAATCCGAATTTCTTCGTTTGGCAATCCAATCAGACGCTTAATCAAATTCCGCGATCCGACAAATGGACTCTCCGGATTGCGAAAAACAATCGTTTCCCATCGCCGAGGCTCACGCAGCGCGTACACATGCTTGAGAACCAGAATCCGATCGCCGGCAGAGAGCGGCGCCTGTTCGCGCGACACCAGCCGCCGGGTCATCGGGTCTGTCACACGCAGCGCGCTGTACCCGGAGGCGGTATTGCCCTGAATCGAAAATGGCCGGCGTTGGCGCATTCCATCAACATAATCGCGCGGCGCCACCGCCCATGTATAAGCGCTCTCGTCGCTGTGAAACCGCACGTGCGACCCCAGGAGCGTCGGCGCCATCGACCCTGTTGGAATGATGAACGGCTCAACCACAAACGCGCGAAATACAAACGCAATCGAAAACGCAACAATGATGGAGATCAGAATCTGCTTGATCGACTCGCCACCAACTGCATCCGTCGGCGCCGAACTCACGACAGACTCATCGCCAGTGACGCCCAGGCGCCCAACGTCAACGGGCACGCCCGAATGAGGCGAAGCGGCGCCATGCTCAACAGAAAGATCATCCATCGTGGTGACAAGATCGGCGCACAGCGCTCGTGACGTGGCAGAAAAACCGAAACCCAGCCCGGCCCTACCCTATATTGTCCCCCGATCAACCGCCCTCGCCACCCCCAGAGCCTCCTGATCCACCCCCATCGCCGCGAGGACCATCTCCGCGGCGCCCGCGTCCTTTTTTCCCACGTCTGCCGCCGCGCCCACGACGCCGCTTTTTCTTAGCTGGATCGCTCGACGCCGCATCTCCATTTTGTGCTGGCCTCTCGCCATCAGCGCGACCGCTGCCTGTCCGTTCGCCTTGCTGCCCGCCGCCACCTTGTCCTTCTCGTGCGGCCTGGCCCCCCGCAGAGCGCCCACGCTTCCCGCGGCGCCGGCGCTTCTTCTTCGGCGCCGCCTCAGCAGACCCCTCCGCTCCGTCGGCGCCCTCTGGCTGCGCCTTGGCTTGCTCGCGATACGCATCCTGCTGTTGATCCTTGGTCCGCGACTCGCCTTTCTTGCTCCCCCGGGATCGACGCCGGCGCCCACGATCATCCGTGCGCTCCTTCGCCTCCCGCTCGTCAATTCCGCGCAAAGGATCAGGCTCCGGCTTCTTCTTCGGGATGTTGTCCGGATCACACAAATCCTCAACCGCCACCGCGATCCGCTCGTTCACATCCTCAAGCGCCACAAGCACCAACTGCGTGAGGATCTGTGCGTCGATCACCTTCCCCGCGCCCTCCGGCGTCCCCACACGCTTCCCGCGCTTGGGCAGCTTTTTGCGCAGCGATTCGTACGTCTCATCCTCATATCGCAGGCAGCACATCAGCCTTCCGCATCGGCCGCTAATCTTCAGCGGGTCGAGCGTTGATTTCTGCACCTTCGCCGACCGCATCGACACCGGCTTGAGCACCTTCAGAAACTGCTTGCAACAACAATGCTGCCCGCACCGCTCATAATCCGCAGTGATCCGAGCTTCATCCCGCGCCCCAACCTGCCGAAGCTCGATCCTCGTTTGGTAGTCCTCAGCCAGCGCCCGCACAAGATCACGAAAATCAACCCGATCCTCCGCCCGGAAGTAAAACGTCAGCGTCTCTCCGCCAAGAATCGGCTCCGCCTCGATGACCTTCATCTCCAGCCCGACCTCTTCAGCCCGCTCGTTCGCCTTCTTCACCATCGCCTGGCGCAGGCTTCCATTGGCGGATTCCCGCTGGATGTCCTCCACCGTCGCGATGCGAATAATCTTCCCGCGCGTAAAAAATGGGTATTCCCGCCCGCCTGAGTTCTCGATGTACTCGAGCATCTCCTGCCGGGTCACGCTCTTGGAACAGCCCGCATTCGCGCAGGTGCTCGTAAGCATCTCGCCCAGCTCAACCCCACGATGGGAGCGAAGCACAATCTTCGACCCGCACCCCGGCTTCGCGTCACCCTTGTATGGAAACTCACCCACCAGCTTCATCACGCCAAAGCGCACCACGATGCTCGTGGGTGGTTTGAGGGCTTTATAGGCTTCGCGGTCTGCTTTGAGATCTTTCTCAAACTGCGGAAGAGGCATGATCGACATAACAGCGCCTGTTTCGTTTCGCGATTTTTCAGGGTGATCCCTCTGCGCCCACGACAACCCCCTCGCTTCGTAAAAGCGAGCAGCCTGCATCGCAGCCAGGACACTGAACCTGAAATATCACTGAGCAAAGGTTGATAGCTCCAGGCGAAGGCTCAGCGGCAGCGCCTGGATTCAAACGCGAAACGAGACCTCATACTATCAAATTGACGCCGAAGAGTCTCTCACCGGCGAAACCCGAGGCGTTATTCCGGGTCGATCAGCACCAGGGGCTTGCGCAAAAGAACCCGATCGTTGATCGGCCCAAACTCGCCCGGCAGGATCGCGATCGTCAACAGACGAGCCCGTCCCTGCGGCGCGAGTTCCACTGAGAGCTCCGCAAGCCGCGTTTCCTGATTCAGCCGCTCGCGCACACGCTCGGCGCCGTCGATCGAAACCACAATCTCGCAATCTCCCCAAGGCAGCGCGTCGATCGGCATCTCCGCCAGCGCCGCAAACCGCCGCGCCGCCGCCGGAAGCTCCCACGAGACAACCAAAGGTCCATTGAGCGCCAGGTCCGGCGTGTTGAGGTCGATGGGTGAGCTCCGCCCAGCCAGGTTCGCAGCGCTCACCGGATCGAGAAGCCGACGTCGATCAATCGCCCGCTGCTCTGCAGGCGCCAGCGTCGCCAGGGGAAGCAGCCGTCCCGCTTCAAATGCGACCGCTCGCACCGAGTCCAGCGGATATTCCGCGCTTTGGCCAGTAGGAAGCGTCACCGACACTTCGCCCAGCGCATTGCTCGCCATCGAAGAGACCACCGCGACCGTCCCGTCATCAAGCCAGACGACCAGCCCGCCCAGACGATCCAGATTGTTCGCCAGTCGCGCCGCTGCGACACGCTCCGGGGCCACCGCGATCAACTCGTCAGCGACTTCAATCTCAACCGGATTGCCCAGCGAAATCAAAAAACCGCTCAAGACATCGCCATTGACCAGCAGAACGGAATCATTGGTAGCCGGGAGAGGCGCTGAGCGCTCATCTTTCGCGCCGCGCAGCTCCCGGCGCATTCCCGCGTCAAGCACCACCTGCGCCACACGATCCATCTCAACGCTGATGCGCCCAAAGGCAGGATGTGTCCACACCACGACATCTTCATCGCCGCTCGCTGTCGCGTGCTCACCCGGAAAACGCTGACCATCAATCAGCTCAAGAAATCCTCGCTGCTCAGGCTGATTTTCATCGGCGCCAACTGGAGTCTTTGTCGGGTCGGGCAGCATCGCGACAACTCCCCCCAAGGTCGCTTGCCGACGTCGACCATGTTCATCTTCATAAATGATAAAAGTGTCCGAGAGCGAAAGCAGCCGAATAAACGTCGGACGCAGCTCAAGATCGACAAGCACACGCCGATCATTCTGGGCGCCGGCAGGCTGAGCAATGACAACCAGCGCCAAAGCCGCTGCCATCAGCGCGCGCACAGCGTTTTGAGCGTATCGACATGTCAACTCAGTCATCCGGTTCAAACGCACTGCCTTCACTTTAATAAGTCTAGCGCCGGAGCCCTGTTCTGCCACACATTCCGGCTGAATAATGAACAGGTTCGCTCGCTCCCCGCTCTCTTCCCTCTTCTCGGTCTTCCTCCGGGTTCTCTACGCTCCTTTTTTCACTTCTGAAAGATCGGCAGATATCGCTTGGGCATCTGCAGGATGATCAGCGCCATCGCCGTTCCATAGGAAGAACCCGCGTGCTGATCGTCCCAATAACCATCCGACACGCGCAGCCGCAACAGCTCCTCCCGAATCGCCGGCCACCACTCCGCCCAATACTCCCCGCCCGCGAGGTACATCGTCTGCACCGCGTAGTAATGCCCGTAGTAGTAATGCGCTCCCTGCCGGGTGTTGCGCCCGGGCTGGGCTCGCTGCATGAGATACCCAAGCCCAAGATCAATCGCCTGATCCTCATAGATGCCCGCGTAATACAGGCTCGCCACCCCCGCAGCAGAGCGAGGCCACGCCGACCCCCCGCTCGTCAGTTGATACTTGAACCCGCCATCAACATTCTGACATCGGCGCACGTACTCAACCGCCTTGTCAATCGTCTGCTTGGGCACCTCAATGCCCGCGTTGCGCGCCGATCGCAGCGCCATGATCTGGCAGATCGTCACCGAAATATCCGCATCGTAAGGCACCGGGTTGTAGCGCCAGCCGCCGTCCGCGTTCTGCGTCTGCACAATCAAACGCACCGCCTTCACCAGCGCCTCGTACAAGCGCTCCGCCTGCGCTACATCAGGGCCGCCCGCCGTCATGCCATACACTTCACCCAGAAACAGCGCCGCAAACCCGTGCCCATACATCGGCCCGTGCGAAGTGTCCGCAGCCAGGAGCCCCGTCTCCGCGACATTGCTGATGATGAAATCCAGCCCGCGCGAAATCACCTCCCCATATCCGCCGCGCCCCGGCATATGACCGTCGGCCATGAACGACAAGCACACCAGCGCTGTAATCCCAACATGCCTTCCATACCGCGTACCGCCGTTGAATGAGCCATCCTGGTTCTGCTGCGACGCAAGCCACGCCAAACCCTCAGTCACCGCACGATCAAGCTCCGGCGTAATCTCATTCTCAAGCGCGTTGTTCTGCGCCCCATCATCAGGCCGATCCTGACCAAAAGAGCCAGCGCTCGCAAAACAGAGCGCTATTGCACAAAAACTCGGCGTCAACACCCTTTTCAAACCGCAAACTGAAAATCGCGCCTTCATTGCTCGCCATCCTCCTCCGCAAGCCGCCTGTAATATTCCTCAGTCAGCCGCTTATACATCGAGCTGAACCGATCGCTGCGCCCCTGCAGGAGTGTCTCGCGCACGCGCTCCGGAAGTGATCCCCACGCCGCCGGCGCCGCGTCGATCGCGTCGTTCAAATCGCCTTCACGACCCGCCGGAAGATTCGCATTCTCACTCGAATCCCCCTGCTGCTCTTTGTTCTGACCCTGCTTCTGTGATTGAGGCTGCGATGGCTGCTGCTTGGATTGCGACTGTGACTGTGATTGCGACTGCGATGAAGAGCTGCTCTGGCTCTGCTGCTGCTCCGCCTGCTCGATCAGCACGTCCAGCTTCTTGATGATCTCTTCCTGCATCCGCTGCGTATTGAGCCCCGCATCCGCGCCGCGCTCAATGCGATCCGCAGCGTCGCCCATCTGCTTGATCGCCTGCACGAACATCTCCGAAACTTCCTGCGCCGAAAGCGCCCGCTCAAGCTCGCCTTCATTAGGATCAAGCTCTTCATCAAGCGCGTCGCTGTCCCCGTCGTCAACCCGCCGCGCCGGGCGATCCTCTTCCGGCATGCCAAGAAGATCATCCAGGTCAGGCTCATCATTCGCCCTGGGCGCCGTCTCAGTTTCGCTCGCCGGCGCTTCATCAGCTTCCGAATCAGTCTGCGCGATCACCGGCGCCGCGAGAAACGTCGCGAACAAGGCGCCGCCCGCCCACAAACCCAACAACTGTTTCATATTCATTGCGCGCCTCCGCTCATCCCTGGAATTTCCGGCTTCGATAGTTTTTCAATCAGCACCTCACCCAAACTCTGCAAGTCCCGCTGCGCTTCGCCAAGCTCGTTCATCTTCTCAGACGTAATCCCCGCGGTTTCGGAAGCTGCCCGCGTCCGCTGCGCCACATCCACCTGAATCTGCCGCAACAACTTGAGCTCCGCGATCGGCGGAATCAACGGCTGATCTCCACCCTGCGAGGACCCTCCCTCCCCGCCGCCCTGATTCCCCTTGTTGAAATCCTCCTCAGGCTTCTGACCCTCAGCCAGCGCCTCAATCAGCGCCCGCAACAGCCCCACCGCGCGCTCCTGAGGCGCAACCGCCTGATCAGGCGCCGCCGAACGCAGCGATTCCGCCGCCTGGCGTGTCACACGATCAAGCTGCTTGTGCGCATAATCAAAGACCGCCGCCTCCGTGAGCTCGCTAGTCTCCGCCACCAGATCCGCCAACTCGTTGGCGATGCCCTCCTGACCCTCCGCCAGCGAGCGCACCTTCGCCCGATCCCGTCGGGAGAGTTTTTCAATCTCAGCAAATGGAACTGTCTCGCTGGCAATCGCCACCTGCTGCTCCAATAGCTCACGATACTTCTGCTTGATCTCCTGAAGCTTACGATCCTTCTGCTGCTGCGCAAGCTCCGCTGCGATCTCCTCCGCCTTCTCCTTCGCTTCGCGCAGCTTCTCAAGACTCACGTCTTCATCATCCTGCGCCTTCTCACTCTGGATCGGCTCTGACCGCAACGAAAGAATCGCCCGCGTCTGCGCCTCTGACGCCTGCCCCACCAGATTCGCGACTGGCGCCAGCGCACGGTCGGCTGTCTTCACCATGTCAAGCACCGCCAGCGTGTTCTGATTCAAACGAATCATCCCCTGATCGAGCCCGTCGAAGACAGCCAGATCAATCGCAGCTGTCAACGCGCTGAGTTCAATCTCCTGCCTGCGGATGAGCGCTTCGAGCGATTCAATCACACTCGCGAGCATGCGCTGCAGCGCCTCTTCACGGGCTCGCTGGCCTCGCTCGATGTCCTCAAGCATTTCTTCAAGGTCTTCGATCGCCTCTTCCTGCTGTTCGCCCGCAGCCGCCATCTGGTTTTGGCCAGCATTCTTCGACGCCTGCTCCATCTTCTGCGCCGTCTGTTGTTCCTGAGCCCGTCGCGCCGCAGCGCTCATGCCAGCCGACGCCGAGGGGTCATTCTCACGAAGCTGCTGAGCCCGCTCCGCAAGATCGTTGGTGAGCTCCTCCGTCTTTTCCGCGAGTTCTCGCTGCCGCTGGGCGATGCGCTCAAGCTCGGAAAGCTCACGCTCCGAAAGCTCGTTCACATCCCGCCCCGCGTTGCGCGACGCCGCCTCCGCGGTGCGCTCGCGCAGCTCGCGCTGCTCTTCAAGCATCCCTTCAAGCTCACGCCGCATCACCCATTCATCTTCACCCTGATCCAAAAGTGTGATGAGATTCTCAAGCTCCTCGCGCACGCGCTCCTGAGCGTTCTGAATCTCCTCGCGCTCCTGCTGACGCTGGGCTTCCTCCTGCTCGCCGCCTGGCTGCTGCTGTCCCTGCTGCTCGCCTTGCTGTCCTTGTTCACCTTGCTGACCTTGTTGCCCCTGCTGACCCTGACTCTGCTGCCCGCCTTGCTGTGACTGCTGACCCTCTTGCCCGCTTTCCTGCCCGCTTTGTTGACTCTGTCCATCTTGTTGTGACTGCTCGCCCTGTTGATCGCCCTGGGCGTTTTCACTGTTTTGTTCGCCACTGTTTTGTTCGCCTCTTTGGGCTTCATCAGACTGCTCGCCCTGCTCGCCCCCCTGCTGCTGGGAGCCACCTGGCGCCTGCGCACCCTGATTCCCCTGCTGGCCATTTTGGGAGCCCTGCTGATTTTGTGCGCGCTCTCCTTCCTCGCTGCGCTCTCCCTGCTCATCCGCGCGCTCGCCTTCTTCACCGTCGCCTTGTGCGACTGCCCGATCGAGTCGTTCCGCAGCCTGCTTTGAGCGGCGTCCCGCCTCTGTCAGCGCTTCGCCTGCCTCCTTCAAGAGCCCCTGCAGTTGCTCGTCATTCAGCCCGTTGGAAGAAACCCGATCTCCCAACTGCTCAACGCTCTCCGCCTGCCTCGCGACGCGCTCTGATATCTGCGCCTGCTCGCGCTTCGCCTGCCCATCAGGCCCATATCGCTCCACCCGCTGCATCGTCGCAGCCTGCATTTCGTCAATCCGAATCGCCTGCTGGCGCACATCCGCCAAAGATCGGCGAATCTCCTCAATCAAGTCCGCCTCGGAAATCACATAAAGTCGCCTCGTCGCGGATCGCTCCGCATCGCGCAGCGCTCCGCCCGACGCAAACACATCCTGCGCCCCCGCTGTGAGCCACACCTGATCGCCAGGCTTCACCCCGAGGACCGACAAATCAATCTTCGCTGATGCGCTCGCCAGCGCGCCACCCTGTGCTTCAACCCGCGCAAGCTCCGTCACCTCGCCCGCTTCAACCGCTCCGCCCGGACCGCTTGGCTCTCCATCATTTCCGCCCGCAGGCTTCGCGATTTGCTGTTCGAGCCACACCGCCAACAAGCCGACATCATCGCGACCCTCGCCCACCGCATCGATCACAGCCGTCGCGAGCACATTTCGATCCGATTCAGGCGCCGTCACCGTCACGCTGGGAGGCCGATCCTCGACCGCGTCAAACCGATACACCGCTTCATCAACCGATGCGATCCCGTGCTCATCCGTCAGTGAAATCGGAAAACGCATCGACTCATCGAGCGCAAACCGAAGCGTCCACACGTTTGAGTCAATAGACGCTTCAATCTCAATCCCTTCATCGCGACCAGCAGCCCCAAACACTGCCTCGCGCCAACCGGCATCCTCAGTCGCAACCGGAATCGCTTTATTCAAAGTCAGCTTCAGCTCGACTTCGCTCCCGCTCAGTGAACGCGGCGCAATCGCGCGCTCATCGCGCCCGGTTCCCATATCCCGATCAACAATCTCTCGCCCCGCTGTCTCAATATTCACCCCAAGCGCCGACGCATACGCAGGAGGCATGATCGTCGCGCTCGCAGTGACAACCTCAGGAGGAGGAACCAGACGCACCCGGCGCCATTCCGTCGTGTCGTCAACTGTCTCAAATCGATATTCAACAAACTCCGCGTCCGCTTCGATCAACCTCTCAAAAAGCTCGCCTTCGCCGCGAACCGCAACATCTCCAGCGACGCCCTCAACCTCGCCCGCCACAGACGCCTGCACCCGACGCTCTTGCCAGTTCATCAGCATGCGATTGGTGGAAATCGTCTGTCCACCGCTGATAAATCGATACCGGGCTGCGACGTTTGTGCGCTCAACCGTTGTATTTGTGCGCATCAGAGCGGCGCGTAAGGGCAGCGCCTGCCCGAGTGGATGCACCCGCGCCGTCGTCGCGTCAACCACCAGTGTGCGCTTGGGCCACTCCGCCCCCACCCAGGGCGCCGCGAGCCTGGTCGCGCCGATCGTCGTCAGCGCCGGCTGCCAGACAAACACCCCCGCCGCCATCAACAGCGCCAGCGCAAACACACCCCCCGCGCGCGCCAGACGGTCCTTCCGGATCAGCCCGCGCGTCGCGCCAGCGCGAAACCTTGCGCCCGCTTCCTTCACCACGCGCGATGCGAGATTTCCTGAAACACTCTCACCGTCCGCCCACTGGCGCACGGCGTCTTCCGGGTGAGCGCCGGGAACAGGCTGCATCGCGCCCGAGGCGTCGCCCGAGGTCGCCAACTCAACCCCGCTCGCCAGCCAACCCGAAAGCTCCGGGTGATGCTCCTCCACGCGCAACGCCATCGCGGTCGTCGATGGTCGAAACCGGATCGCAGGCCCAACAAATCGCCACAGAACAAATACAGCGCCGACAGCCAGCACACTCAGATGCACCGCGCGCAGCGGGGTCGGAAAACGGAGAAAGTAATCCGCGAACCCCATCACCACCGCGATCGCAATCAAGGCTGCGCCCAGCATGGCGCTGCGCTGAGCGATCAGCGTCGCCCGTGCGCGGGCTGCGAGCGACCGCAGCGCCGACCGCACGGACTCCATCCGATCCACACTGTTGCTGATCAACTCAAGATCAGGCGTGAGCGCCGGCGCTAAGTCATCTTCATTCGGAACGTTCATATCATCGCGGGGAAGGCTGCCATCGCTCATAAAACTCACTGCCCTTTCCGTCGCCTGACCAATCACGGGCGTTCAACGACGCCGCACGTCATCCTCTTTAGACGCCCTTACCAACCCGTGGATCACCATTTTCGCCCATTTTTCCATCTGCTGGCCGACAATCTCCTCAACTCTTATCGGCCGACAGCGCGGGCGCGGCGCCCAGTCCCCCTAAAAAACCCAACTGAACTCTACACCAGCCGCACCGCTCGACGACCAACCCATTCCAGCGTCAACAGCAAAATCACCACCAAGAGCGCCAGAGGGGTGTCCCACAGGGCTTCCGTCGTCTCATTGACCAGCCGAACCCGCCGATTCGGGAGCTTGGGGGGCAATCCCGCCAGCTCGTCAGCGGGCACCACTTCCCCACCTGTCTCCGACGCGATGGCTGCGAGCAGGGCGTGATTCGTCTCAGGGCGGCGCAGCTCATCATCGGGGAGCGTCACCTCGACCTGCTCGCTCAGTCCCAATCCCGCCAGCGCCGCCTCGGCGCCTTCGATGCGCCACTCGCCAGCTTCGGAAGCTGCCCACGTCGTGCCGAATCGTCTGCCATCCTGGCCTTCTGAAGTCAGTCGCAGTTCGATTGGCGCGGGCGCTTCGGCTTCACCTGCCCGGCGCTCGCGCTCCAGGCGCACCGTCACACTCGAAAGTCCAAGCTCAAGCAACGCCTGATCGAGGATCTCCACACTCACATACACCGATTGATCCACCACAGCGCGGCGGGGCTCTGCGGTCAGGATCGCTGACTTCCCGCTTTTGGTCAGTGAGACGCGCCCGAGCATGCGCACAAGCTGCAACCAGAATCGCTCAAAGAGTTGCTCGCCGCGCCCGTAGCGCCAGCGCCAGATTTCATCCGTCGCGACATACAAAATCGTTCCGGCGCCAAACCGCATGGAAAGCACGAGGGGCGTCGAGTTTGCGCTCATCTGCGCAGACTCGGCAACTGTGACATCATCCACCGCGAGCGCGAGCGCCTCAGCGGTCGGCTTCATTGCGCTGGGATCAATCCGTTGAATCCAGCGCAACATCGACCATCCCGACGCCCGATCGGCCAGCTTCGCGGGCCACGGCTCGCTTGCGTCTTCAGAAAGCTGCAACACGCCGAACCGGTCAGCCAGAATCGTGGGCTGGACCAGCGCGTTGCGGTTGGGGTCTGACACCGCGCCCCCGCGCGAAAATGGCAGCAAGTCCGCGAGCGCCGTCCCCCACCATGCGTCAGGCGTCGAGCCCTCGCCGCCGATCCACAGCAATCCGCCGCCCCGAATCGAAACATGCTCGCGCAGGTCTTCAAGCTGCTTCGTTGAAAAGACATTTGGGGAAACATCCCCGAGAATCACTACGTCGTACTCAGCCCACTCCTCGGGAGAGCCGGGCAGCGCGTCAATCTCGATATCCCCTTCCTGACTCGATCTTTTCGTCGGCGAGAAGAGCAAGTTGCTCGACATCACCGATTTCTCTCGAATCAGCAGATTCTTCAGATAGCGCTGCTCCCAGCGCGGGTATCCATCCACATAGAGCGCGCGCAGCGGACGGTCGATCAGCTCTACGCCGACCTCCACCTGATTGTTCCCAGCGATCAGATCAGGTGAATCGGGCTCAAGCTCGACGATCCATGTGCGCATGCCCGCTTCTTCCGGGCGATGTGTCAGTGTGACGGTCGTGTCGCTGGCGCCTGGTTCGATTCGCTGTTCATCGAGCGTGAGTCCGGTCGCTTCATCAATGAGTCGGACGGTGGCGCCGCTCGCTGCGGTCGCGCCGAGTGATTCAACATCAACGGTGACAGGCGCGATGTCATTGACGAATGCGACGCCGGGACCTTCGGCGCGCCGGATCGCAAGATCGCCCACGGGATCGGCGCTTCCAAGCGGAACAACATGCACCGGCGTCGCTTCTGCTTGCAGCCGGCGAATCGCTGCCCGCGATGGCTCATCAATGGATCGTCCATCGGAAAAAATCACAACTGACGAGAGCGGCCGGGCCGCTGCCCGGCGCAGGGCCTGATCAAGCGCCCGCGACAAGCTCGTCCTTCGGCCGGCCGGCTCGCCGAGATCGAGCGCTCCATCCACGCCCGGCGTTCCGGACACCGGAAGGTCATAGGCCCCGGCGTCAAACCCGAGCCAGACGACTGTTCGTTGTTCCGCGAGGGTTGACCACATCGGCCATGACCTGCCGATCGCGTCGCGCAGTTGCTCTTCGCGTGTGATGCCGAGTCCTTCCACTCTTCCCTGACCTGGCGCGTCTGCAATCGTCATTGACTCTGAACGATCGACCAGCGCAATCACCCAGTCGCGCTCGACGGATTCATCCGTCTTGACAAGTTGCGGCCCGGTGATGAGCGCCACAATCGCAATGAGAAGCAGCGCCCGCGTGATCGCCAGCAACACGCGGGCGGCGCCAGGGGCTGCGAGCCGGGAATAGCTCCACACTGCGAACGCGATCGCCGCCGCCCCCACGCCCGGCCACGCCCACACGGGGAGCGGTCGTTCAAACCCGATTCGTACGCTCTCTGCGCCAAATCGCAGCGTGTCGAGGTCCAAGGCCCAGGTGAGAAAATCGTTCATGCGCTCACCCCGGGCGCCCGCAGCCGGGAAAAGAGCCGCCGACGCGACGGGCTGGATGTAATCGCGTGGCTGAAGAATCGCGCCATCACTGTTTCCATCAGCGCGACAACAAGAGCAGCGAGCAAGAGCGGGAAGCTCACCGGCGAGCGCTCTTCATCCGCGATGGAAGCAAGCCCGCGCGAGGCTTCTGACTCGTCATCAATCCACTCGATTGAGCCGGCTGACGCGCCGCTGGTTGCGAGCCATGCTTGAATGGTGGCTTCGGCCTGCACGTCTGTACGTCCGGCGTCTGCATCTGCATTGACCGCGACAAGCCCGCGCGCAGCGCCCGAGCCATCCACGGCGCGATAAAGCCCGGCGAGTCTCGCGGCTGTCTCCGCTCTGCCGCCGGCGTCAATCAGGATGGACTCAAGATTCGCGCCGGTTTCAGCGGTCGGCAACAGCTCAGCGGACCGAGACGGAGCTGTGGGAAAGGCGCCTGCCCGCGTTGTCCATCCCCCCTGCGCGCTGCCCACACCCTGCCTGAGCAACTCCTGCATCAAAGGCACCATTAATGGTTTGGCTGGGAGGTTCGTCCACGAAAGCGTCGGGGCGGATGCGACATAGACCACCAACCCGCGACTTTCAGCCTGAAGACGAGCGCTCGCGCCAGGCTCTGCGCCTTGTTGCGAGTCCTGATCACTCGGTTGGTTCACTCGCGCTGCGCTATCTTCTTTTACGCGCGGCTCAACTCCACCTGCGATGATCCAGGCGGACCCGTCAGCCAACCGCACCAGTTCGCTCGCGCCGGTTGCTTCGCCATCAATCGCGAGCGTCTTGAAGACGCGGACCGGACCGGCGAGATCTTTAAGCTCCTCACGAATATGCGCCAGCGCCAAACTGAGTGGCTGATCGGCAGCGAGTGTGATCGGGGCTTCAAACTCACTCGCTTCGCGCGCGAGGCGCCAGGAGAGGCCAAAGGCTCGCGCCATTTCATCGGGCCATAAATGCACTGTCGGCTCTGTCGGTGGAAAGACAACCACAAGCCCGCCGCCTTCAACAAACCGCCCCAGCCGATCCCAGCCGGAACCATCGACCAAATCAGGGCGAATCACAAAGACTGCGCTCACTGCGCTCAATGAAGGCGCATCAATCGAAGCGGGATCGATCGAGATCGGCTCGACTGCCGCCGAACGTGTTGGATCAAGCGCCAGGCGAAGCCAGTCGGCGGGGTCGAGTCGATCCACACTAGGCGCCGCCCCGAAGCGACGCCGGGCGATAATCCCAACGCGCAGCGACTCGCGCACAGTGACAGGCGCTCTTCGGATGTTGTCCCCAATCACCGCGTCGCGATCAATCGTCGCTTCAATCGCTACAGATGATCCACTCTCCGTCGCTGACGTCGCAGCGGCGCCCATGTCCACGATCATCGACGTTGTCGCTTCGGACTGTCCCGGCGCCCAGCGCACAACCGTCTCGGTGGCGGGCCAGACGACACCCGCTCGTCCTGAAACAGCCCGAGCCTGCACGGTGGTCGCATCGGGCTGCGCCACAGCGGCGCCGGTGCGCCGAAGCGCAACGCGCACGGTTTGCGGCGCCCTTCCATTGCCGCCTGTTTCACCCGTCACTACGACGCTGCGCAACGGCGTGACGTCGACCACCTGCACATTCCCAGGCGCCGACTGCCTCGGACGAGGCGCGAGAACTCGAACCTCGGACAACTCGCCAAAAACGGGCGGGAGCGGTGCGCCGGCGTCAGCAGAGCCAGTTAGAAAATCAGAGAGAATCGCAACCACCGCTCCTGAACCTGCATCCTCATCTTCGCTGCCAAGCTCCGCCCGCAGACGATCCAGAGCGCCGTTGAGATCCATCGCGGCGTCGGTGGCGTCAATGTCATCAACCAGTTGCCGAACTGCTGCAAGGTCTGTTGAAGCGGGAACCACCGTGGCGCTCGCCGGGGCGCCGAGCGTGACCAACCCAACGCGATCCGAAGCGCCGAGGGATGCGATGATCTGCCGCGCTGCGTTTTTGTGACGCTCAAGTGCGGATTGACCGGATTCATCCGTCACGGTCGAAGCGAGCCCATTATCAACAAGCAGGTAAACAGTGCGAGCCGATCCACCCCCGAGCGCGCCGGCGCGTTCGAGGATAGGACGTGCGATCGCAAGCGCCAAGAGTAAGACAACCAAGCATCGCGCTGCGAGCAGAAGAAGCTGTTCAAGAGTCAGTCGCCGGCGCTGTTTGCGGTACGCTTCGATGACAAAGCGCATCGCGCCCCACATGATTGGCTTGCGCTTCCTGCGAAAGAGCAGATGAATGATGATGGGAATCGCCACGCACGCGATCCCCGCGATCCCAAGCCCAAGGTGCAGCAGCGTCATCCGGTTTTGCTCCGTTTGATGCGCGCATTGCGCTTGGCGACAAAGGCTGCGAGCGTTGGCCCGAGCCAATCATGCGTACAGACGCGCATATCATCAAAGCTGAAGCTGCGCGAAATTTTTCTCACCTGAGCGGCGTGCTCTTGGAATGCTTCGAGGTAATCCTTGCGAATCGCCCGCGGATCAAGCTGAATCCGCCCTTCGCCTTCGAGCCCTTCGAATGGGGCTGCATCGCGGAAGTCGAACTCCTCTTCCTGTTTGTCCACCACTCTGCACACGATCACATCATGGCGCCGATGTTTGCACCGCGCCAGGGCTGTGCGAATTTGCTCCGGGTCTGTGTAAAAATCGCTGATGATCGTAATCAAGCATCGATTGTTCAGTTTCGCCAATGTCAGATCGACAACGCGGGGCAGGTCTGTCTCCGCTTCCACCGGATGCGCTGAGAGCGCTTCGACGATTTGGCGCCACTGTCCCTGCTGGCTCGATCGCCGGACCATGGCGCGGACGGAGTCGGCAAAGACCGTCACACCGACGCGATCGCCCTGTCTTAATGACAGATGGCTGAACGCCGCTGCGAGCGCTGTCGCGTGGTCAAACTTTGTCCACTCCAGCTCTCCGCGCGGGCCGACCTTGCGCCCCGCTCCCGAGGCTTCCTGAAACATGCGCGAGCCGAACGCCATCGAGCCGGATGAATCCACCAGAATCACCTGATCAAGGTTTGTCTCCTGCTGATACTGCTTCAGATGCAGCTTGTCCGAGCGTCCGAAGACTTTCCAATCAAGATGGCGAATGTCATCGCCCGCGACGTAAGGCCGATGCTGAGCAAACTCGACAGAGAACCCCTGATAAGGCGAGCGATGCATCCCGCTCATCACGCCTTCAACAATATGCTTGGCGCGCAGCTCAAAGGAGCCCAGCCGGGCCAGCGTCCGGGGATGCAGGTACGTCGTCGCGTCGATGCGATCTGCTTGTGTCGAAGCGTCAGCCACAAAGATTCGCCTGGAGAGGTTGGTCAGCAGCAGAAGAACTCACCGCATCACCGCGTCCAGATCACGGGCGCTCCCGTCCACCTTAATTTCCTCGAGCAAGCGATCCACAACATCATCCGTGGTCACGTTGTCCGCTTCCGCATTGAAGTTTGTGATGATCCGATGCCGCAGCACTGGCGGAGTCACCGCGCGAACATCTTCAGGGGTCACATGAAAACGCCCGTTCAAGACTGCGTGGGCCTTGGCGCCGAGGATTAAGTACTGGCTCGCCCGCGGGCCGGCGCCCCAGCCAAGGTAATCCTGCACAATCTGGGGCTTGGGTGTTTCCGCGGTGTGCTCCTTGATCCGCGTCGCGCGCACAATCCGCAGCGCGTAGCGAATCACATGATCCGCAGCCGGCGTCTGACGAATCAACTCCTGCACGCGAAGAACATCTTGTCCGGTCAGCGCTGAAGTGACCTCCGCCTCATGCGCGCCCGTCGTCCGCCGGATGATTTCCAGCTCCTCTTCTTCGTTCGGATAGCTGATCAGAACATTGAACATGAAGCGATCAAGCTGCGCCTCAGGCAACGGATACGTTCCCTCCTGCTCGATCGGGTTCTGCGTCGCGAGCACAAAGAAGGGAACAGGCAGCACATGCCGAACACCGCCCGCGGTCACCTGACGCTCCTGCATTGCTTCAAGGAGCGCCGCCTGCGTCTTTGGCGGCGTCCGGTTGATCTCATCGGCCAGAATCACATTCGAAAAGATCGGACCCTTCACGAACCGAAGCTCCCGCGCGCCCGTCGTCTTGTCTTCTTCAATCACCTCTGTGCCGGTGATGTCACTCGGCATCAGATCCGGCGTGAACTGAATCCGAGAGAATCCCAGACTGAGTGTTCGCGCGATCGTCGAGATGAGCAGCGTCTTGGCGAGCCCGGGCACGCCGACCACCAACGCATGCCCGCCGCAGAACATCGTGATGAGCAGTTGCTCGACGACCTCATCCTGCCCGACGATCACCTTGCGAATTTCTTCGCGCAGCTTCTCGAAGGCCTGACGGACCTCGTCCACCGCCTGTTCGGGTTCGACGGCCTTGACCTGGGACTTGGAAGTAAGCGGATCGGGCATCGGTTCTATCTCCTCGCCGGAAGTGTCGTCATCTGTTGATCTGTCGTAGCGGTGCGAAACGTTGCACGATCGCGGGAACATTCTTCATCGGGTCAAAACGCTCTTTTGTGTATCGGTTTACGCATCATTGAACGTTTCAGACCGGCCTCAAACGATGCGCGGGCAGCCTCCGATCGCTGCCACGCCTCGCCCGAGTTGGATCATACCGCCCGACCCTCCCGGAGATTCTCCATTCCTGCTCACAAGCTGCATCGGAGGCGTCAATCTTCACAAATGCAGCAAGGGATTGTGTCCGCAGGGGATCAATATGAGACTCCCAGCGTATTCTTGATGCTCATGCCCGAACTTCCCGAAGTCGAAACCGTCCGCCGCTCGCTTGAGCGCTCGCTAGTCAATCTGGCAGTTGCGTCCGTCTCCATTCGCCGGCCTGACATCATCACCGGCAAACAAACCCCCCGCGCCCTCCTCTCCGGGGCGCGTCTCACAGACTTCCGCCGGCACGGCAAGCAACTCGCCATCACCGCTGACAATGGCAGAACCCTCTGCGTTCACCTTGGCATGACCGGCCAGCTCATCCACCTCGCCGCCGGCGATCGCGCCCCACGTCCTGACCACATTCACATGATCTGGCGGCTGAGCCAGCCTGGCGCCGCCCGATCATCCGCCGGCCGGCTCATATTTCGTGATCCCAGACGTTTTGGCGGAATCTGGACCTTTGACTCGCTCGACGAGCTCCTTGAAACACGCTGGAGCAAGCTCGGGCCCGACGCCGCCCGAATCACCGCACCCCAGCTCCGGTCACGCCTCGCCCATGCGAATCGACCCCTCAAAGCAGCTCTCCTCGATCAAACCCTGATCGCAGGACTCGGAAATATTTACGTTGATGAAGCCCTCCACAGCGCCCGCCTCGCCCCCCAGACGCCCGCCAGAGATTTCATCACGCATGATCCAGACGCTCCTGTGCTGCTCGCTCGCGCCATCCGGGCCACACTCGCACATGCTCTCAAAGCTGGCGGCTCCACCATCCGCGACTACACCAGCGCCGACGGCGAGGAGGGCAGCTTCCAGACCCAGCACGCCGTGTACGGCAGAGGTGAGGCCCCCTGTTTCTCCTGCGCCACGCCCCTCGTGAAAACCACGATCGCCCAGCGAACCACCGTCTACTGCCCGATATGCCAACCTGGAGGATGAAGCGGGGTGTTCACCACACGGAGAGTGTCTTCCGCCATACTTGTTCACACTGCGTCTGTGCGCTCACGCAAAGGAGACGCCAGTGATTCCGCGATTGGTCTTACACCCTTTCGTTAAGAAGAGTTAAAGGAATATGTTGTAGTAGTATGCCCTGTCGATTCGTGGATATGTATTGGCGACAGCTCTAACTACAGACATCAAAGGGTGTTAGAACAACCCATCTTCGGGGGGCACCTGTTAATAGCGGGTCGGCCGCTAGCCGCGAATGTCGGCTGGGGCGCACAAATCAGGTGGTCCCCGGAAAATCCACCATGATTTACGACCAGCGGCCGAGCGTGCCAGCTTGGTTTTCCACATCGAGTCCACGGACCGGGAGACAGGCAGTCGAATACCCGAACAAAACCCTTTCTTATTCTTTCATACGCCAATCAGGGGAACATGTGCGGGTCGCGCGGGTCTGATTCAGGAGCCGATTCGTTTCTCGGCTCCCGCCGCCCAACGCGGAGTATGCTTGGGACAGGCGGAGCGCCACACGCCGACGCCTGATAATCCACAGAGGGATGCTGACTCATTATGACCCGGACGTTGTTGGTCTCCATCGCGGGAATCGTGCTGGGCGTCGCCCTGTTCATGCTCATGCTGCGCAGCTGCTCAACTGAGAGTGTGGAGACCTCCCGCAACACCAACTTCACCTCCGAGGTGGAATCCAGCGGTCGTCAGCGTCCCAGCGTCCAGCCATTCACCTTCAGCGCCCGGCGCCAGAGTCTGCTTGGATCTGACCGACGCGGACCATCCGTTTCCGAACAACTTGAACATCAAGCGACCGGCTACCGCGCAGACACCACACAGTTCGCATCCCGATCGAGAGCGGAGGAATCCCGCCAGCTTGAGCAGGATGAACGCAGAGCGCGGATCGATGCTCTTCGAGCTGAACGAATCGCTGAACGTGAACGCAGAGCTGAGCAGCGCCGTGAGGAAGTCGCCAAGCTCACTGAGCGAAATAAGGAGCGCGTCGCCCGGCGCGCCGCCCAGCGATCACCGACACAGGGCAGCAACATCGGCGTGCGCACGCCGCAGCTCGCGAGCACGTCGCGCCAGCCAGGGGATGCCGTCACGGATCCAGATATTTACGAGATCCGCAATCGCTTTCAGGAGCATCTTGCAGATCAGATTGTTTCTTCTTCATCTCGATCACGCTCTCGCTCTGATTCGGGCGCCGCTGAGGGCGACGCCAACAACGCAGACAGCAATGGACAAGGTCAGGAGTCTGATTCCGCTGGCCCGGGCAGCTCCGCCGGCGCGGCGTCGGGTGCTCAAGGCAATGGGTCCGGCTCGACTCGGGGCCCCGAGCTTCCGGGTCAGTCCGGCGGCGGTGGCGGCAGCGGCGGCGGCAACTCCGGCCCCGCGGCTGGGAATGTCGCTCCACCTGCCAACAACATTCCCGATCCAACCTTTGCGTCCGGACTGGGCTCAACTGGTTTCGGGAGCGGCGGCCTCTTCGATCCCTCCCCGTTCGAGGACAACCCCATCGACAACGGATTTCCTCCAGGCACAGGCCAGCCGCCCGTCGACACCGGAGGCGGCGGTCTTGACGCCCCCGACGACCTTCCGCCTGACATTGAAATCCCCATCGATCCCGATCCCGCGGTCATCGCGCGCTGGGCGCCTGTTGAGGTTGACGGGTGTGCCGATCTTCAGGACTTTCGCACCGCGGACCTCTACCTCGGCTTCAATGATCCCGCACTTGTTCTCGTCGTCACCGCGGACCCTGCACTGGGCGGCCTGCGCATCGACGGCGGAACATTCTTCCAAGACACTTCCGACTTCGGATCCAACGGGCCGGCGAATCCGGGGCTCCTTGCCTTTGCTCCATGTCTCGCTGCTGACAGCTTCCTGACGCTTGGCGACGCGACGCCCAACTTTACTCCCGGATTCACTCCGGACCCCAACGACTGGGGCGAGACGCTTTCAGCCATCTGGTTCACTATCGAAGGCGCCGCTGCGATTCCTGAGCCAACACTTTTTGATGACGGCAGGCTTTACGTCCGCGTCGCGCGCATCACCACCGGCGGCGACAATGTCACTGTGCAGGGCGCGCTGCTCGTCAACTTCATCAACCTCGCCAACGGCGGCAACGGCGCCGAGTTTGTTCCGATTGAAAACTGCGATGATTGCTGGGATGGCGCGACCGGCGGCTCAACGCTGGCTGAGCTTGAGTCCATCGGCACACTTTCCTCGCCTCGCATTCCGGGCGGCGCGACGACCACCGGCGTCGTCACACTTTCCGCCCCGGCGCCCCCTGCCGGCGCTCGCATCGTGCTTCGATCCAGCGACCCCGACATCGCGCAGGTTCCACCCAGCGTGAACATTCCCGGCGGGCGCGACAGCGTCACCTTCCAGATCACAACCTTCGAAGTCGATTCGCGCCGCGCTGTCACCATCACCGCTTTTGCAGACGCTGCGCAGGAATCGTTCGAGCTCATCGTCCTCCCTCGCGGCGTCGCGACGCTCACCTTCAATCCGCCAACGGTCCTCGCCGGCGCCGTCACCACAGGCACAATCACGCTTGACGGCCCCGCTCCTGAAACCGGCCTGGTTGTCAATCTCATCCGCAACGCCAACAGCGCCCCAGTTGCCGCGCCTGCAACGCTTGCGTTTGCGCCGGGGCAGATCTCGAAGATGTTCCAAGTGAAGACAACCGCTGCACAAGTTGCGGGCGATGTGACACTCCTCGTCGGGCCCGCAAGCTCCGCCGGCGCTACTGCGTTCGGCAGCTTCGTGATCGAGTCCGCACGCATCGGCGATCTCAACGGCGACGGTGTTGTCAACGGCGCTGACCTCGCCAGCCTGCTCGGCTCATGGGGACCGTGCCCACCGGCGCCCACACCATGCCCAGCCGACTTCAACGGCGACGGCGTCGTCAACGCGCGCGATCAAGCCTACCTGCTCGGCTCATGGGGCGAGCCTCCAGCTGATGACGACCCTGATGATCCCGACGATGACGACGACACCGGCGCGCTCGCCATCGCGCGATGGATTGAAATAGACAACTCCTCGTGCGAAGACCTCCAGAGCTTCCGCACCGCTGACCTCTATCTCGGCTTCGTCAATGAAAACGCAGCGCCTGTCATCAACTCCAGCCTTGAAGCGGGAATCACTGTCGTCAATGGCGCCTTCTTCCAGGCGCCAACATTGGAGCTTGGCGGCAATCGTCCGCCCCCGCCGGGCACAGCAAGCTTCTTCCCCTGCACGCCTTTCGATAGTTTCCTGACCATCTCCGGACTCAACCCACTCTTCACACCAGGCGGCGCGCCGGACGTCAATGACTGGGGCCCGACACTCATGGCTGAGTGGACCACGTTCGACATCGGTGGAATCCAGTCTATTCAGGATCCCGCCAGGTTCGGCGACGATCGCTTCTATCTCTGGATCGGCCGCTTTACCGCAGAATCCGCTGCCACCATCTCAGGCCAGCTCACCGTCTTCGCTGGGATCAACGCGGGAGTCATCAATGTTCCAGCCTGGACGCAGGTCTTCAGCCGGGGCATGGATGTGAACGGCGACGGTGCGATCGACTCCTCCGATGTCGGCGTCGTCGCGGGCATGGTTGGCACTGAAAATGCGCGAGGCGATCTCAACTCAGACGGCGTCGTCACCGGCCTTGATCTGCGCATGATTCTTGACGCCGCCCGCAGCTTGTAGCGTCTTGCCGCTCTCCAATCTTCCTGGGCCGTTTCTTAAAGTGCATGTTCGCTCGCGGATCTGTTGTGTAGAATCATACCCCATGGCAGACCCACTCACACCCGATCAGGTTCGGAAGGTCGCGCTGCTCTCGCGGCTTGAGCTTTCCGATGAACAGATCACCCAGCGCGCCGAGCAGCTTGACGCGGTGCTCGGGTACATCGAGCGCCTCGGTGAACTCGATCTTGCTGGCGTGGAGCCGATGGCGCATCCCCTTGATGTCACCAATCGCTTTGACGAAGACGAGCCGCGCGACGGGCTCCCGACCAGCGCGCTGATGAAGATGGCGCCGGATGCCCACGAACCTTTCATCAAGGTTCCCAAGGTTCTTGGTGACGGCGGAGGCGCCTAGCTCATACCAAATCATCAACGTCAACTGCGCGATGAAGACCCTCACGAACACCATTCCCGCTGTGCCTGCCAAGCTCTCGCTTGACGGAGAATGTCATTCAGCCCGCTGGACTTGCGCTGCTTTTGGTGTGACGATTTTTCTTCTCGCGCTCAGGCTCATGTATATCGGTTTGCCCGAACTCATCCCGGAAGAGGCCTACTACTGGAACTACGCTCAGCATCCAGCGCTTGGGTATCTGGATCATCCGCCCATGATCGCGTGGGTGATCGCTGGATGCACCAATCTATTTGGACAAACAGAGTTTGGCGTGCGCGTCGGCGCGGTCGCAGCGTGGACAGTGATGGCGGCGTTCACATTTGGTCTGACTCGAAATATGTTCGGGCGCGCTGTCGCGATGCGCGCTCTGATGCTTGTTTCCGTCTTTCCAGCCTACTTTATATTCGGTTTTCTGATGACGCCCGATGTGCTCGTTGCCGCCTGCTGGGCAGGCGCACTCTACTTTCTCGAACGCGCTCTTCTCGGGGAAAAAAGAGTTGCATGGCTTGGCGTCGGCGTTTGTATCGGTCTGGGGATGCTCTCGAAGTACACCATCGCGCTGCTCGGCCCCGCCACGCTCGGGCTGCTTCTTCTCGACCCCAAGCTGCGCCGCTGGTTCCTTCGTCCGGAACCCTATTTCGCAGTGATCATCATGATTTTGGTCATGTTCCCAGTCCTCGTGTGGAACTTCCAACACGATTGGGCTTCTTTTAATTTCCAGGGTCCGCGCCGGCTTCGTGAATCGCCTCAGTTCGGCTTTCATCTACTGCTCGGCGGGGCAGCGCTGCTGCTGACCCCCCTTGGGCTTATCGCAGCTATCAAAGCAGCATTGCCAGTGAAGTTTGCGCGCCATAGCGAAAGCAATGATGAATCTATGAGGCGCAAACACCACTTTACAGCGTGTCTTGTTTTCATTCCGCTGAGCGTCTTTATCGTCTTCAGCCTCCGCCATGAACCCAAGCTCAACTGGACAGGACCCATCTGGCTTGCCGCCATTCCACTCATCGCCCACCGGATGGTTCTCCATCCCGGCGAGGTGACAAGCCGTCTTGATGCGTGGGGAAGACGCGCCTGGCCTGGCGTCATTGTTGTCGTCATCTTGATTTTCGCAGGCGCACTGCACTACTTCGCTGTCGGAATCCCAGGTCTCAGCTACGCCAGCGATCCCGCTCGCCTAGGTTGGCGAGATTTGGGCAAACAAATCGAACGTCTCGAGGACGACATCGAAGCCGCCGACGGGGACGAACCTCTCGTCGTTGGCATGGATAAATATTGGATGTCCAGCGAACTCGCCTTCTATCGCGAGTCAGACGTTCCAGAGCCATATCACTATCGCGGTGGTGAGGGCGTTGAAGGCACGGCCGGGCGAAATCTCTTCGATGACAGCAGCCTGATGTATAGCTACTGGTTCGACAAGAGCGAATACGCTGGCCAAACCGTAATTCTCGTTTCAAGTCGTCGGTATAAGCTTGACGACAGTCGGGTCGCGTCGTTCTTTCGATCCATGTCACCAACACGCAATATGCCTGTGCAACTCAATGACAAGCCGGCGGGGCAGTACTTCTACCGAATTGGCTATGTATATCAACCGTCCGCTGTCGCCAAGAGCGAGCAGCACTCCAGGCGTTGAGCGCCCAGTTCTCTTACGCTGCTTCCTGGCTCTCGATGGTGCGAACGTTGGCTGGCGCGTCCGGCTTCTCCTGCCAATCTTCAGCGTTCGGCAATTGCACGGCGCTCTCCTGCGTCTTGCGATATCCGAGCAGGCGCACGACCTCCAGCACATCCGTCCATGTCGGGAAGGTCATGTTGTTTGCTCGTTTGAAAGCGTCGATGGCGCTGAGGAACAGAAACTGCTCCTGCGTCATCTCACCTTCTTCAGCTGCCTTGGTGAAATCTGACAGCCGCCGACCCACACCGCGCCGACGATCAAAGCTCTCCGGCGCCTTGATCCCACTTCCAGAATCGCGCCGGTTGGCCCCGACTCTGCGATCAACAACAGAGCGCCGGCTCCCTTCCTGCGGCGCAGCAGACTCCCCGCTGTCGCCGTCAGTAGCTTTGGATTGCTTCTTGTTTTCGTTGTTGGCGGCGCTGCTCATCGCTTCGGCTCCCCTCAGGCGCCGAAAAGCCCGCCCGGCTTCAGCTTGTCCAAGCTCAATCAGGCATGCGCCGGTCGGCGCCGGCGTTACAGATCATCGTCATCATCTTCGAGGTCGTACTCGAAGTCGTCCTCTTCGTCGTCATCATCCTCGAGGTCGTCGTCCAAATCCTCATCATCGAAATCAGCATCGAGGTCGTCCTCTTCATCGTCCAGAAAATCATCGTCATCCACTTCGTCATCTTCGTCGAGACAAATCACCCGTGACGCGCGATAACTATCATCCTCAAGCAACCAGGAAGACGAACGTTCTTTCAGATCAGATTCGATAACCATGGCGTTCATCCCAAACAAGACAAGCGAACTCGTGGACATGGGCTCAATAGCAGCAACCGGGAGACTCCTCCAACCCTATTGGCGCCTCGAGGCGCCCCGGCGCCTCTCCCGAGCGGTACACTACTGCTGAGCTTCGTTCTGTCAATCCGTTTCCCGGCTTCCAGACACAACTTTTTTCAGACCCTCCAAACACCCCCCACACGCCTGCGCATGACCCACGACCATCCGCCAGCACGCGAAACCCTCCAGATGCCTGCGGGCGTCCTCGCATTCCTTCTTCCTGGCGCCGGCCACCTCTACCTCGGGGAGAAAAAACGAGCCATCGCGATTATGGTCGGCGTCCTCAGTCTCTTCTTCGGGGGCATCCTCATCGGCGGCGTCGATGTCGTGGATCGTGAAGAGGACTTCTGGTGGTTCCTCCCGCAAGCTGCAGTTGGGCCCATCGCCTTCACAGTCGATTTCGTTCACCAGCGACACCTCAAGCTCAACGATCCCCCCGCCAACGAGACCGCGGAGTGGTTTATTGACAATCCCCCGCGCAGGATCAAGAGCCTCGGGCACCTCAACGAGATCGGCTCCCTCTACGCCACCATCGCCGGCATGCTCAACGCGATCTGCATTATCGACGCCCTCTGGCATGCCCCCCCGCGCCGAAGACGCACGGGCGTCGTGCAAGGGAGGCTGTGATGCTCTTCACACTCGCATACCGCCCATTCCTCGACCCCCTCCCGCTGACCGGCCCCGCGTGGTGGCTCCTGCTCATCCCCCTCGCGGTGGGCATCGCGGTCGTCTACAAAGCGGTGCGCGTCTATGACATGCGCCACTACACGCGCAATGTCTTCATGCTCAGCGCCCAGATTATTTTCGGCATGGTCGGCGCCGTCGTCGGCATCCATGTTCTCGTCGAGTGGATCATCCCCTTCTACGACACGTTTCTTTGGCCGAGAATGATGTAGAAGGCTCAGAGCGCTCACACAATAGCGCAGCCCAACAGTCGCGCGTGCGTTCGCCGTCATTTTCTATGGATGGACTGCCCACACTCTGGGCATCGGTCAGCGATTAGGTCGCTGATGTCATACCCACAGGCGCCGCACAGACCGCATTTGCGCCGCAGCGCTGCTCGACCTATTCCAAAGAGCAATGGAGTTGTGAAAAATATCCCGCCATAGAAGAACGAGTTGGCGACAAGTCCCGGCCAGATCGGTCGAAGCGGCAGCACGTGATCAAGGGGATACCACACAAAGCTGCCTCTTTGTCGTTTCCGCCACTGAAATCCGCCTCGAAGCTCAAACTGACCCGGTACGTCCATGTCATGTCCCCGCAGTTGATACCAGGACATCAAGCATCGCATGGGCCAGCCTCTCGCATCTTCAACAATTGCCCGCGTGCGCCGCCAATCACATCGCCGCATAAGACTCCAATACGGCGCGTCGCTTGGCTTAAAGAAGCTTACTTGCTCCGGTTTCACAAGCGCACGAATGACTCGTTCGTAAGCGATTGTTCTACTGACCATGCAATAGCTCGGATCCGAGCGACATGTCACTTCGTCCGCAGACACTCCGAAGTGTGTTGGATATAAAATCGCAACTGACCACGCGACCAACAAACTCACGATCAAACCACTAAGAAAACACAACACAGCACGTTTAATCAATCGTCGCTGGATGATGAAACCCTCATCAGTGAAGTCGTGCAGAACGCACACGGATGATGATAGGCCGTAATCTTAAAACCGAACCACCACAGACAAAAACAACCCTGACAGCGAGCCGTCCAGCGAAAACTCATCATCCCCGTCGCCATCCTCAAGGTTCGTAAACTGATGGCGAAACCCAAACTGCACCCCCGCGTTGTCCATGAAGCGCCACTGCGCCCCCGCTGTCGCGCTCCATGATGTGGAAGAGTGATCGCCCAAGGGCATCGCCCCAGCCGTCGCTGCGATATCAATCGTCAGTTGTTCCGCCAGCTCAATGCCGAACCGTGCGCCGATGACAGGCTCGATCCAGAACTCATCCCCGCGCGCGGTGGCGCCGCCCGAAGAAACCTCAAGATCAACGTCATAGGTGCGCACGCCGCCCATGACTTCCGCAAACATCCGGGCTGCGATCCCGTCGTCTTCACCCGCGAAATCGCGCTCGTAAAACTGATACGCCGCCGTCACTTGCAGGGAAATATAGTCAAGGTCTGTATCCACACTTTCGCCCGCAGCCCCCGAAACCGCGCCGATCGAGAAGCTCTCCTGCGCTGACCGCGTCTCATCCACAAGAAACGCAAACCCCGCCAGCGTGACGCGCCAATCACCGGTGCGGATATGAATCTCCCCATACGGCGCCGCCTCTGGCTCATCAATATCCAGCGCCTGCGACCGCGCAACCCCAGATGAGCCCGGCGTCTTCAGGTCCGCCTCAAGTGCAGGAAACCACACGCCCGGCTCAAACTGCACCACCCAGTCCAGCCTCTCCACCCACGGCGCCTCCTCGTCCGCATCGATGATGTCCAGCGCCTTGGCGCCATCCAGTTCCAATGAAGCTGTCGTTGCGAGATCAAGCGTCAGTTCATCACGCTCCATTCCGGCGCCGAACACCGATGGCGCCCCGCCCAGAGATGAGATGATGACCATCCCCGCGATCCAGCGGCCTCGCGCCATTCGCCTGTGAGACCCGCATCTTCCATTTCGATTCGCATAGTTATTCATGGAGCGAGAAAGCCTATCGCCTGACGCACATTTCAGCGAACAGGTTTCTGGCCACTTTCACCATCTTTGCGCGCGCCCACAGCCCATCATTTGACATATCGTCTCGCATCATGGCTTCGCCGCCCGGCCAATACGAACTCGCGCCCGGCGTCCTCGCGCCGCGCTCCATTCTGCGCTTCCGCGCCTCGCGCAGCTCCGGGCCTGGCGGCCAGAACGTCAACAAACGCTCGACCAAAGTCGAACTCCGCGTCAATGTCGATGATCTTCCCATCTCAAAGCCCGCTCGCAAGCGATTGGTCCGCCTGGCGGGCCGGCGCGCCATCGTCCTTGATCCATCGCCTCCTGTGGATGATTCAACCCCCCAGCCCGACTCTTCCGGCGCCGGCGACCAACCCGCGCCAGCACAACCACCCGAGTTGCATTACGAAGTGCTCATCGTCTCCGACGAGCGCCGCACCCAGCATCTGAACAAGCAAGCCTGCCTGGACCGCCTGCGCGAGCTGCTCATTCGCGCTCTCGCCCCGCCCAAACGCAGAAAAAAAACCCGCCCCACGCGCGGCTCCAAAGAGCGCCGCCTGCAAACCAAACGCGAGCACAGCCAGAAAAAAGACCGCCGTCGCCGACCGGAAGATTGAAGCGCCGCACTTCGACCGAGCCTCAAAAAAACTCCCCCAGCCGATCGTCCAGCTCCGGAAACCGCCTGCGGACCGTCGAAGCGTCAAAGGTCTCCGGCAGCGTCCCCTCGGGATCACGATCGATCAAGAACCGAACGACCGCCCCCGCCACCCGTTCCGGCGCCAGCCTGCCGTGGCTCCAGTGGTCGTAGTCCACCCAGCTCAGCAGCACACTGTGATGGGTTGTCACCGCCTGCCTGGGGGCTCGGGTTCCCGCTTCCTCGCCAGCCTCCGATGCGGGGCCGGCCGTCACCTCGATCGCAAAGGCCCAGCCGCCCTCTCGCTCCTCCTCTCGAATCACCGTCACCACTGCCACTTGCCGTATCCTCTCAGGTAAGAATGAGTGCATTCTAGGTTCCGATCCCTGCCGGTAGATGGCCAAGCGGGCGAACTCCACCCTTTCGACCTTCCGCGAGACGCAGATGACCTTCCTTCTTGAAACCATGCGCCTCGGCTTGACAAACCTCAGGCTCCACATGCTCCGCTCGACGCTCACAGCGCTCGGCATCATTCTCGGTGTCGCTGCGGTCATCGCGATGGTTGCGATCGGCGAAGGCTCCAAACGCGAAGCCCTCGAACAGCTCGAACGCCTGGGCGCCACCAACATCATCGTTCGCTCCATCAAGCCCCCGGAGGAATCACAAGTCCAGGGCGGGCAGAGCACAGGGTGGGTCAGCAAGTACGGCATCACACGCGAAGATTACGCTGCGATCGAAACAAACTTCCCCGGCGCAGAAGCTCTCGTCGCGATCAAAAGTGTCGGCGGGGAAATTCTTCGCAATGACCTGCGCATCACAAGCCAGGCGTTCGGCGTGTCGCCCGACCTCCCCGCGGTCGCCAAGCTCATGGTCGCGCGAGGACGCTATATCACGCAAAACGATATGGACGAGAGCGCGCTCGTCGCCGTCATCGGTCATGAAGTCGCCCGCGCTCTTTTTCCCTTTGATGATCCGCTTGGAGCGACGATGCGCATTGATGACAAGGTGGTGCGCATTGTCGGCGTGTTGCGCCCGGTCGGTTTGGCTGGCGGCGCCGGGGGGCTTCTCATCGGGCGCGACCTCAACTTTGACACACACATTCCCATAACCACTGCGCGCAGTGTGTTCGGCGACACCGTCTTTCGCAGGGAATCCGGCACATTCAGCGCTTCGGAAGTGCAGATACAGGAGGTTTATCTCACCAGCACCCGCCGCGAGTATGTGCTGGCCGACGCTGACCGCCTGAAACTTCTCATGAACTCCAAACACGGATCCAAGCGCGATATCGAATATGTCATTCCCTATGAGCTCCTCGAAAGCGCTCGCAAGAGCGCCTTGACATGGAACATCGTGCTCGGATTTATCGCGAGCATCTCGCTTATTGTCGGCGGCATCGGCATCATGAACATCATGCTCGCCTCCGTCACCGAGCGCACACGCGAGATCGGCATCCGCCGCGCCCTGGGCGCAACGCGCAAACACATTATCTGGCAGTTCCTTGTCGAAACCAGCGTGCTCTCCATGATCGGCGGGTTCATCGGGATCGGGATCGGCGTAGGCGGAAGCATGCTCGCCGAGTTTGTTGTCCCGCTCATGCACCAGGCGCCATTCATCGGCAGGTTCCTCTCCCCGGACACACAGCTGCCCACGCAGGTCACGCCCTGGTCCATCGCCGTGAGCTTCGCGGTCGCGACGATTACAGGTCTGGTCTTCGGGCTCTACCCCGCGATGGTCGCCGCCCGGCAGGATCCGATTGTCGCGCTGCGCCACGATTGAAGCGAAACAGAGCGTCGCCGCCCTCATATCCTCATGACAAGTATCATCATGGCGTGTCAATCGTAGGTCTTGGCGTCGATATCACGCCCGTTTCGCGCATCCGCGAGATGGTCGAGCACCATGGGGATCGCTTTCTTGAGCGATGCTTCACCCCTGGCGAACGCGCGTATTGTGACACACAGGCTCGCCGGCGCTTTGAATGCCTCGCTGCCCGTTTCGCTGCCAAGGAAGCTGCCCTCAAGGCGCTGGGCACAGGGTGGCGGTCCGGCATCGCATGGACAGATGTTGAAGTCGTCCACCAGCCCTCCGGCGCGCCTTCGCTCAACGTCACCGGTGAAGCTGGCGCCATCGCACAGACGCGCAGCATGACCGCCTGGATGGTTTCCATCAGCCACACCGCTGAATACGCTGTGGCAAGTGTTCTTGCGCTGCGTGAAGAGCCGCCGTCAGCAAGCGACACATGATCGCTACCCCACCGGCTGAAGCGCAGGCTCGATCGCGGGCGCTTCTGCTTCACCTTCAAACTCTGCTTCGTGCTCGAGTGTTGCGCCTTCTTTCCGCACGTCGCCGGCTTTGGCAAAGGCTGCGGTCAGTCCCCGCCGCATATCGAGCACAAGACTGAACGTCAGCGGCACGAGCACGAGTGTAAAGATTGTCGAAACCAGCAGCCCGCCAATCACCACCGACCCAAGCCCGCGATACAGCTCAGAGCCCGCGCCGGGAAAGAGCGCCAAAGGCGCCATCCCGCCGACACTGGTCAGCGTTCCCATGAAGATCGGGCGAAATCGCGTGCGCACACTCTGTGTGATCGCATCAATCGGCGCCAAACGCTCGGAGCGGGCGCCATCTCCAAACTCCATGCCCCGCATGAAGTTCAACGACTGATGCACAATCAAAATCGCGTTGTTCACCACAACGCCAATAAGTATGACAAACCCGAGCATTGTCAGCACATCAAGCTGCTGCGGCGCGATGACAGGGTTGGCGAGTGTTATTTCGTGGACAATCTTGAGCCCCGCGAATCCGCCGACAATCGCAAGCGGAACCGTAAACATAATCACCAGCGGATACAGGAAACTCTCAAACAGCGCCGCCATCAATAAATAGGTCACGACGAGCGCCCAGATCAGTCGCGCGCCTGCAAGTTGCGGCGCGATCGACACCGCCAGAATCATCGCTGCGAGGGTTCCCCCGAGGAAGAGCGCGCCAGCGGCGCCATAGGCGATCCGAGCGCTGCTTCGGCGAAAAGCGCGCATCGCAATGAAGACCGACAGCAGGGCGGTGATCAGAAAAAATACACCCGCTGCTCCCTTGCCCACGGTTTGCCACCCGCTGGTTTTCTCCGCAGACGTCGCGGCGCCAACAAGCGAACGCTTCACCTCATCAAGCTTCGCCGCCGTCCCCTCTAGGCGCACGCGCATGGTGTGATCAATCAGCCCCGCTTGCTCCACCGGCGCAATGATCTCCTCCTGCACCTCGCGCATCACATCTTCAAGTGCGCTCCCTTTCGGAGGTGTGATGCGCAACGTCACGCTCGGCAACTCTTCGATTCTCTGAATCTGCTGTGGCGCCAGCGCAGGCTCGATCGAAACCACCGAATCAAGCGGCACAACTCGCCCCGCCGGCGTATAGATCGGCACCGACGCCAACTGCTCCTTGTAAAGCAGCCTTCCGCCCTTCGGAATCAACACAAGATCAATCGTGTCGTCATTCAGACTAAAATCACCAACAAAGGCCCCATCGAAGAGCGCGCGCATAGACTCGCCAACATCGCGCGTGCGCAGTCCCAACTCGCGCCCGAGATTGGTCAGGCGCAGTTGCCATTCCTGGCGATCAAGATTGAAGTTGGAAGGATCCGGCCGCACATCCTCATGCCCATACCGAGCGCTGGCGAGGCTGTTCATGCGGTCAGCCGCCGCGCGAACCCTGTCGAGTCGCGGGCCAGATATTTCAAGATCAATCGTGTTCCCGCCGCCCGCGCCGCGCCCGAAGAGCGACGACTGCCTCGCCCCGCCAAACGCATCCGGAATGTCATTCATCGCGTTGGTCAGAAGCTGGCCCACAGGCAAAACAACTTGCTCAATCTGACTCCGCGCCCCGATGAACATCCCCCCGCCAAAGGAGCCAATGAAGTAGTTCTTGATCGGCACAGGATCGAATGGCGCACCATTGCGCTGCGGGATCGGCGCGAGCCTGGCGGCCGCCTGCGCATCATTGACATCCGTTTGGATGTAGGGCTTCAAGTCATTTTCAATCCGGTTGGCAATCTCCAGCCGTTGATCCACCGAATATCCCGGCGGAATCAGAAGTCCCCCAAAGACAAGGTTGCGATTGCCCGCAGGGAGGTAATCGAGGGGCGGCATAAGCATCTTCGCGCCGAGTAGTGAAAGCGCCATCATTCCGACAATCACCGCCGGACGCAGCGTCCACCCGCGCCAACCCGTCATCAGCCAGCGCACACCCAGCGCAGCGCTCTCAACCAGCCGGCTGAACATCGGCGCGACGCCAAACAACTTATCCCACGCCCGACGAATCGGCCCATCATCCTCAGGCGAATGATGCGAAAGCCAGCGCGAGCACGCCGCAGGAATCACAGTGATCGAAACAATGAGCGAAAGCGCAACCGCGGCGATAATCGCAATAGATATATCGGAAAAGAGCTGACCCGCTTCCTCTTGAATCGTGAGCACAGGAACAAAAACCGCAACTGTCGTCAGTGTCGAAGCAAGAATCGCGCCCCAGACCTCCCGCCCACCTCGATACGCCGCCTGCTTGGGGGAATCACCCGATTGAAGCCTGCGGTAAATGTTCTCAAGCACAACAATCGCGTTGTCCACCACCATCCCCACCGCGAACGCAAGCCCAGCAAGCGAAATAACATTCAGCGTGCGATGCAGCGCCAACATAATCAAAAACGAACCGATCACCGAAATCGGAATCGCCAGCGCCACAACACCCGTCGAAACAAACGATCGCAGGAACAAGAGCAACACCGCCATCGCGATCAACCCGCCAACCCACAGATTCTGCTTGACCAGATTAATCGCAGAATCAATGTAAACCGTCTCGTCATACACCTGCCGCATGCGCAGGTCCGGCCCAACCTCGGGATGAATATTTGGAAGTATGTCAGCCCGAATATCATCCAGGCGTGCCCGAAACTCCGCCATCAGGTTCAGCACGTTGGCGTTTGACTGCCGAATGCAGTTCATCGCGACCGCAGCGTTCCCGTTCCCGCGCACAAACCCGCGAATCTTCTGGTGCCCAATATCAACATCGGCCACGTCGCGCACAAAAATCGGGGCGCCGTTCACATACTTGATAATCGTGTCCAGCACGTCGTTGGCTTTTTCAAACCGACCAATCACACGGATCGAGTAGTCGCGCTTCCCCTCAGCGATCTCCCCTGCAGAAATATTGTTGTTCTCCGCCCGCAGCGCATCGAGCAAATCCGTATACGTCACCTGATACTGAACCAATGCTCCGGGATCGACCAGCACCCGCACCTCGCGCTCGCGCCCGCCGTAAATGTTGATCTCCGCCACACCGTCAATGCGTTCAAGATAAGGCTTCACCTCTTTCTCAAGCGCATCAAAGATCGTTGTGATGTCAAAATCCGGATGCAGGTGAAGCCGATCAGGCTCCACCTCGATAATGATCCACGCGATCGCATTCTCACTCGCGCCGTCTGCCGCCTTAATCGTCGGCTCGTCCGCATCGTCAGGATAATCAGGCACCTGGCGCAGCGCGTCGGAAACCTCCTGCAACGCGCGATTAATATCTGAGCCAATATTAAACTCAAGCGTTATCTGCGACTGCCCCTGGCTCGACACCGAGCGCATCGATCGCAGATTCGCAACGTTCTTGAGTTGCTCCTCCTGCTCCTTGGTGATTTCATCAACAATCTCTTCGGGGTTGCGTCCGGTCCAGTTCGTCTGCACCGTCACTATCGGGCGATCAACATTTGGCACAAGCTGCACCGGGATCTGCGTTACGCCGATCAACCCGAACATCACAAGCAAGATCACACCCACCGCCACTGCGACAGGCTTCTGAATGACGAACCGAACAATATCCATCAGCCGGCCGATCCTTGTTCTGATTCGCCCGTCTCCGCCCGCGGCGGAATCATTTCCGCACCGCCATTCCCCCCGTTCTTCTTAGGCGCGCCGGGCACAATTTTAATTGGCTGCGTGGGATACAGCCGTTCATTGCCTTCTACGATCAGCAACATCCCGGGTTTCACACGCTCTGAACGAATAACAACCCGATCCCCCCCAACCGCGTACTGCGGCTCAATCCGCGCCGCCATCGCCATTCCGCCCATATCAAAGTACACATACGCCCCCGCGTCGTCGCGCAAAATCGAATCCTTATGAATCGTCAGCATTTCTTCACGGCCGCCCGTCGGGATCAGCCCGCTCAGGCTCATGCCCGGCGAAAGCTTCCTGTCCGTATTGTCCAGACTGATGCGCACCGGAATCATCCGGCTCACCGGATCCGCATCAGGCACAATCCCCGCGATCGGAGCCTCGATCAACTCCCCCGTCGCCGTGATCTTCAACTGCACCGTCACATCAGGCCCGCCAAGTAGCGCCGCAAACCGATCAGGCGTCGCCAGCCAGGCGTCAATCTCATCCAGCGAAACAATCTCAACCACCGCTTCCCCGTCAGCAACCCACTGCCCCACCTCCGTGCGCTTGTCCACAACAGCCCCCGCGAAAGGGGCTCGAATCAACATATTGTCCTTACGCTCCGCCATCCGTTCGATACTGAGTGATGCAACATCGCGCTCAGCCTCCGCCTGATCCAGCCTCGCTTTCGTTTCATCCAAAAGCGACACCGCGTCATCAAACTCCGATTGCGTCGCAGAGCCGCGCTCAAGAAGCTGCTTCAGCCGCCCCAAATCGCGAGTCGCAATCTCCACCTGCACCTTCCGCTCCCGCGCCACCCCCTCACGCCGACGCAGCTCAGCCGCCGCTTCACGCAAGTCAATATCAAGCAGCGTCGAATCAAGACGCGCGATCGACTGATTCGCCTCAATCACATCACCCCGCTCGACAATCAACTCCACAACACGCCCCGACTCCTCCGACGCCACAAGCGATCGCCGACGCGCACGCAACTCACCCGTCACGCTGCGCATCGCGCCAATCTTCTCCAGCCGCGCAGCGTCCACCACCACCCGCGCCGCCGGCGGCCCCGAAGATTCACCCGCCTGCGCAAGCAATACAGATGAACCGACCATGGCGCCAACAATCGACGCAAGCGCTCCAACCAACAAGACTCTTTTCACAGGTGCAACTCTTTTTGTAAGAAGGCCGGCGCCCGAGGGCCGGTGAACATGAGACTTCCAGACGGACGCGCCAATCCGTTCCGGCCAGCAGAGGACATAGTGGAACGCACGATCCAGTTTCCAGCAAGCGCAGGTCAAAGCCTAGGCGCTCACGCCAACGCCTGCCTCCTGCCTCCTGCCTCCTGTCACCCGTGCCCGATAACCCCCTTGCCACCCTTTTAAGAGCCACCCACGGATATGCCTCCGCCCCGCATGGCGCCTTTTCGTCTCTTCAAAGGCCATATCCGCGCCGGCGCCCCCCCGAGCTCACTGCGTCAACCGGGCCGAACACCGCGACGCCGCCGGGCGATGAAAGGCGCGCTGGCTGTGAGAAGAACAGCGGCGCTTCCAGGGGCGGGGATGACTGTGATGGGAGCGTCGATCTCTGACTCGTAGGCCCAGCGTGTGGCGTAAAGATCATGACCGCCATTGGGAAGCTGAAAGAGCTCAAAGCCAATCCAGCCGTAATGCCAGTTGGTGGCCTCAAGCCCGTCGAATGCGCCGGCGAATCGCACGCCGATGAAACTCTCGCCGAGCGGAGCGATGGCGCCAGTTGAGATGAGCGAGCCGCCTCCAGTGAAGGTGCTGCTGAAGACTCCCCCCCCCCCCAGTTGGAATGACGCCGCCGGGACCGATCAATTCCCTAGGGTCTGATGGAATAACAAGGCCATTTGAAGAGTTCAGATTGCCGCCAAAGCCAGATCCTATACCGCCATTCACTGTTAAAATGTTGTTGAACACGTCGAAGGTTTCGGTAACGAAGAAATCAAAGGTGCCAATAATTTCAAATCCGTTTGATCTTCCGGGCTGGTCCGTCGAGGGGCGCGTGATGTCGAGCAGCCCTAACTCTTCCCAATCCGCATGACCCGGCTCGCCCGGCGGCGGGTTGGTGAAAATGAACGGGTCAGCAAGTGCGACGGCGCTGTAAAAAAAGAGCGCCATCCCACCAGCGAATAAACGCACTATCAATGTATTGAAACCTCTCATTGATTCACTCAGCCTCTCTGTCTCATGGTCCTGTGCAGCTCGGCGCCGCGCTTCTTCTCCGCCGGCGCGCGATGAAAGACGCGCTTGCAGCGAGAAAAACAACAGCTGTTCCGGGGGTGGGGATGACGGCGATAGCGGTGTCGAGCTCAGTTTCATACGCCCAGCGTGTGGCGTAAAGATCGTGGCCACCATTGGGAAGTTGGAAGAGCTCGAAACCAATCCAGCCATATTTCCAGTTGGTTATCTCGATCCCGTCGTGCGCGCCGGCGAAGCGCACTGCGATGAAACTCTCGCCGAGCGGTGCGAATCTTTCGGCTTTGATGAGGGCGCCACCTCCGGTGAAGGTGTCAAAGAACACACCACCCCCCCCTCCCGTTGGTATAACGCCGCCGGGTCCGATGATGTCGCCGGGTTCGGACGGGATCAGTACGTTCCCTGAATTCATCCGACCACCAAAGCCGGTGTCGAGGACGCCATTTACGGTCAAGGTGTTGTTGAATACGTCGAACTCCTCGCGAATGAAGAGTTCAAAAGTTCCGATTATTTCAAATCCATTCGACAGCCCCGGTTGATCCGTTGATGGGCGCGTGATGTCAAGAAGCTCAAGGGCTTCCCAATCCGCATGACCAGGCTCGCCCGGCGGCGGGTTGGTGAACAAAATTGGTTCAGCATGTGCGACAGCGCCTAACAGGGGCATCGCCATTGCTCCTGCCAGCAAGCGATATATCAAGTGGGCGTCTTTCATCATCTCACTCCGTCTCTATGCGTCATGGCGTGCAGTTCAATGCTGCGCTTCTTCCTCGCCTGCCCACCATGAAGAGGCAACCGCCTCCACTCGGCGAATCTCCGAGCACTTCGTTGAAGTGATGCGCGGCTTGTGCATCGCCGCGTGACTCCAGCGACAATCCTAACCATCACTCTGTGGACATCGCAAGAAAAAAACACAAACTTCGCAAGAGAAGAATGCCCTTCGAACCAAAACCGCTCTCGCCCCGCGACGCCGGCTCCCGTCGCCAGCGGTTGCCTGCCTGATGACTGGTTTGCCGTCGACCATCCCAAACCCCGCCTCACGCTCCAATAATTTAGATCATTGGGGTGAAATACGGGGGGTAATTGGCCTTGTCAAAATGGGCAGGCATGGTAAGCTTTATCCGGACGCACCTGATTTGCAGGTCGATGGAACGGCTCAGAATCGGGTTCGTAGTGGTTTGCAGGACGCGCAAACGGGTTGGAGAACCCGTGTGCAGCGAATGGCGCTCCGGCGCAAGGAGAGATGAGATGTTGACCGGTGCTTGTGAATGCCGCCCTGCCGGGGCAATCGCTGTCCTGACGGCTGCCTTCCTTTCCTCCGCAGCAATCGCTGGAACTTCAAACCTCACCTACGTCCTCTCAAACCATCCCGATGCCCAGGAAGATCCGCCCCCCTACGGCCTGCGCAGCGACAACATGTTCACCAGCGCCGGAGGCTCCGGTGGAGTCACCACCTTCAGCTTTGACACCATTCAGGGCGTCACACTCACCGTCGCTGAAACCATGACGTCGCGCACCATCACCATTCAGGGCGTCATTGAAGGCGGCGAAAGAGATTCAGGATTCGGCGTCGGATTCTTCGATCTCAACTTCACATACAAGGAAAACGTCAACGAGTCCGGCACTGGCTGGTTCGTCTCGCCAACCTCACTCGAAAACAAAGGCTCCATCACCGCTCTCGCGGGCAACACTGACATCGCCCAGGGCACAGTCTTTGACTTCTTCGAAGACCCCACCGCAGAAAACCCCTTCGCATTCTTTCAGGATGATCACCGCCTGCTCCAATCCACCGGCGGCAAACAGGACTTCCCCGAAGCTGGCATGGGCTACTTCGTCGGCAGAGGCTGGACCGCACTCCAGGCCGACGGCAGAAACTCCGAAGGCACACAAGACTGGCTCTTCATCGGCCAGCTCATCCCCCTCCCCAACGCCGCCGGCCTCACCATGCTCGGCCTCTCCGCCGTCGCCATCCGACGCCGCCGCGCTATTCAGTAATCCACTGAACTTAAAAAACAATCAAAACAAAAAGCCCGACACGCGCCGGGCTTTTTTGTTCGCTCTACACAACGGTTTGATTGTTCTCAGTTCGACGCCGGCGCGAGCACGTGCGTGACCATCTCATAGCCGCCGTCGTTCGATCGTATCACCGACACAACATCGCCCAGATACTTCAAAAACACTTCCGCAGGCGGCGCCTTCGCGAGCATTTTGCTCCACTCATCCTCCTCAGCGTCATCCTCAAACTGATCTTCAAACTGCTCGCGCATCTCCGGATCAAGTTGGTCAAGCCATTCCTGCATCTGCTGCCGCCGAATCTCCTTCGCGTTCTTGACGGTCCACAGCGCGTACTCAATCTGCGTTCGCATGTCGGCGTAGCTGTATCCGATCGCCTTATCATCAACCGCATGCTTGGCGATCTTGAATCGCGGCTCGCCATCAAGCCGTGGCGCATCGTCGGCTCCCGCCAATCGCATCGCATTTTCCACGTTTTCTATTTCGCCAATAAAGACATTTCCAAAGCCAATGCCCAACGATATCGGAATAGCGCCCTGCGCCGACTCCCAAATCTCGTTCCCGTCAAAATCACGAGGCGCCAACCCGATAAACGGCGCAAGCTGCTGCAATGACATCCGCATCGCGTCGGCATCCTTCAGACGAATCGCAAAAAGCTGTTTCTGACTCGTCGCGCTAAACGGCCGCTCGTGCCAGCTCGCGATGTGAACGTCCGGCCCGATCGCATCAAACAACGCGCCCAGGGGACCGCCCAACATCCCCGCCATCATCCCCGCCTGCCCTTGCTGATCCTGCGGCAGCGCCGCGATGAAATCTTGCACCGTGGCCATAATTCCGGAAAAATCCACCTGCACCATCGTGTACGAGGAAGCATCGGCGCCAACAAAGGCCGGCGCGCGGAAGGCGACCGGATCAAGATCCGTCAGCCCCATGATTCCCTTCTTTTCCGCCAACCGACTGATCACCCGGTATTCATACATCGATTTCCCGGTGTCAAACCGCCCCGTCACGCTGAGTGACCGCAGCGCCATCACGCCCAACGCCTCGAACATCGCCTCCATGTCGGGCGCCTCGATGCCGACAGGCAGCATCTCCATCGCTTCATCTATTAAGTCCTTCAAGGGCTCCGCCAAACCCACCGCATACATCTCCGCACCAATCTCATCCAGCTGCGCCCGCGCCGCTGCATAGTCCGCCTGCTCACTCGCCAGCGACTTCATCTTCTCCCCCGCCAGCGCGTCCAGCGCCCGATCCGCGCCGCGAAGTCCGCTGGAAAAAATCACCGTCGAGCCCGACATCGCGTAATACACGCGCTGCGGATCAAAGGGCCCCGGCGGCGGAGGATCGCCAATCTCCCAGTCTTCGTCGTCCAGGAACTGCGCCTCTTCCTCATCCATGTCCTCGCGCCACTCGCGCTGCCACTGCTCCATCTGATCGCGCCATTCCTTCGCCTGCTCCGCGAGTTCCTCATCCGTGGCAAACTCGATCGTGTACACCTTCACGCCATCGCGCTTCTCATCAAAGAGCCCAAACTCTTCATCCTCAGCCCCCTGCTCCAGCGCCTCAACGATGATCTCATTAAACCGCTCCGCCCGGCCGCCAAAATCAGCTGCGAACACCCAGCGCCAGTCCGGCCCGCGCTCTGGATCAAGCTCCTCCACCCACAGCGCCGCTCCCGCCATCCCCTCAGGAAAACCCAGATCATCCATGTCAGCGTCAACGCGCTCCAGCGCCTTCTCGATCTCTTCCAAGGGCTCCTTCTTCATCTCATCAATCCACGCCTTGATCGCAGGATCCTTGAGCATCGCTGAAAGCGGTGTCTGATCAAACGATTTACGCATCGACGCAAAGTCATCCATACCAACCACAACCACCGCGTCCGGCGGCGCGATATCCGCAATAGTCAGCCCGCCAAACGAAACAGGCGCAGCCAGAGCCAGTGAAAATATCGAGGAGGCAGTCAAAGTCATACGCATCGTGAGAATCCTTTGGTCTATTCAATAAGAAACGAGACGTTCAATTTGGGACGGAACGGTTGTCGCAAGCACGGCGCCTATGACCTCGAGTCCACATGGTGTGCCATTTTTTCGTGTTCAAAACTGATTCATTTACTCTTTTCGCCTCTGTGCCAACCGCATTCAGGACATCTATCTGTATTCAATCCACTCAGATCGTATTCACACGCGCCACATAAATGAGATCCACCGTTTCCGCCGTAGCGCTTCAAGCCAGCGCCAAGCATCATTGCGAAAAGCACGGCGCCGGCGGTCGTAAACGCGAGTGAAGCAAGACATATTCGCGCCGCCTCAATGCCAACCTCGTCATCAAGATACGTAACCAAAACGAGGATCATCATGGAGCCCTAGGCGGCGCTCAATGCTAGGCCAAGCGTTGAATATAAAATGACTGGCCGGCGCACTGTCGTATTCTCTCGCGCTCCAAGTTGAAATAGTTCCTAAAAAATAAGCAACGTTCGCAATCAGTTGTCCTCGCCCTCTGTCTCATCATCCAAAATCGTCGGCGGCGTAAACTCAATCCGAGGCGGCGCCTCGTTATAGCTGTACCCGCTGTTCGGGTTCTCCTTGTCATACGCAAACGCCTCACGATTCCGAATAAAATCACGCACATACCGCGCCGGAATCGCAAAGTTCAAACCTTCCCCAAACGGAATCCCCATGTTCGTCACGCCGATCACTTCGCCCTGCATATTAAAGAGCGGCCCGCCAGAGTTGCCGGGATTAATCTGCGTATCCGTCTGAATGTACGTCATCCCCTCAAAGTTCCGCTGTGTTGTGGAAACCACCCCCCGCGAAAGCGTCCGCTCAAGCCCCAAAGGCGCGCCAATCGCAAAAACCTCTTCGCCCGCCCCCAGCTTCTCGGCGCCCTGAATATAAATCGCCGAAAACTTCTTCCCCTCCGGGTGTTCCATCTTGATGAGCGCAAGATCAAGATGATTGTTCACGGAGATAATCTCAATGTCATCAATAATCCGCCGGCGAAAATCCAGCTCCCCTTGCTCATACACCGTGCACTTGAGCTTCGTCTCGCCCTGCACAACATGCGCATTGGTGATCGCGTACCCATCAGGATGAATAATGAACCCCGAGCCAAGCCCCGAAGGCGTCGAAACCTTGATGACCGACTCACCAAACTGTTTGGAAAGCTGTTCCGGCGACCGCTGCGGCAAATCCTTCGACGTGCGAAAAAGCTGATCCGCAAGCTCATCCGAAACACCCTCGTCTCCCTGTGACTCCCCCCGCACAATCCCTTCAATCTGATCCCGAGGAACCTTCAGAACATCGTGCCCAAGGTCAAGCCACACCGCCTCCTTCGTCTCCTTCATGATCGGCGACGTGATCGTCCTCCCGTCGCGCAGCGTGATCGTGTCCGACGCGATTCCCAAGGGCGCAAGCGCCGTCACTCCGGCTATGAAAACAAGCGGACAAATGATGGTTCGTGGACGAATACTCGACATAACCTGCAGCCTCCAGCGATTCCGGCGGTTCAACGCGACGCACCACGATACAGTACCGCCAAAGAGGCCCAATAGTTCCATTCACCGCAATTCCATCGCTCCAGCAGCCCCTTCCAGTCAACCCGACATCGAACGCGACCCCAAATCCCCGGAGAGGCCCAAGGCAATGTCCACTTCCATACATCAAACAACGAACACAACCTCGCGCGCCGCACACATCAGTCTTCCCGCCCGGAGCGCTCTCGCCGTCGCAGCCTGCGGCGCCTTCGCGATCGTCGCCTCCGCCCAGCCCGCCGCCAGCCTCGCCCGCCACTTCGGATTCGACCCCCCGCGCATGATCGTCGTCGACGACAACGCCGGCCCATTCATCACCGCAGACTTCAACGCCGACGGCCTCACCGACATCGCAATCATCAACAACCGCAAAAGCCGCGTCGAGCTCCACCTCCAGCGCTCACGCGAACGCACCGAAGTCGAGATCGAACGCACCTACAAAATCAACGAGCTCCCACCCTCACCCTGGTACGACAAGATCGAAATCTCCGTCGCCCACCGCGTCCTCGCGATCGCCGCCCACGATGTCGACGAAGACGGCGCCCCCGACCTCATCTACGCCGGCGATCCCGGTGAACTCGTCATCATGAAGCAGGTCTCCACCGACACATTCGAGATCATGTCCCGCCGTCGCGCCCGCGGGCTCGGCGCCACACGCTCCGCCTTCTCCATCGCCAACGTCAAAGGCGACTCTCGACCCGAACTCCTCACAGTCGTCGGCGGGCGCATTCACATCTTCGATCTCTCCCGCGCCGGCGCCATCGGCGAACCAACACAACTCGGCTCCGGTGAATCAAACGAGCAAATCGTCGCCTTCTTCACCGACGACTTCGACGGCGACGGCCGCACCGACATTCTCGGCGCCATCCCCGACAACGACGCCCCACTCCGACTCTGGCTCCAAATCGAGTCATCAAATGTCGCCGGGGGCGTCATCGGCCCGGAGCTCCGCTTCGAATCACCCGCACTCCGCGAAGTCGAACCCATCCACTTCCAGGATCGCCTCGCCGCATCCGTCGCCGTCATCGAACGCGCCACCAAACGCATCGTGTTCTACGACTTCAAGTTCGAAGACCAACCCCGCGCCGCAGTCACCGGCGAACGCGAAGCACAAGCCAAAGTCTATTCCCTCACCGGCGGCGCCGGCGCCACCGTCATCGCTGACATCAACGCCGACAGCATGCCCGACATCCTCGCCGCAGACCAGGCGGGAAACCGCGTCGAACTCCGACTCCAATCAAGCGCCGTCGGGCTCGGCCACTCCCAACTCTTCTCCGCACTCTCATCACCCAAAGCCCTCGCCGCCGGCCAGTGGGACTCCGATCCCGAGCTTGAAGTCTTCGTCCTCTCAGAAGAAGAAAAAACCGTCGGCGTCAGCCAGTTCGATCCCCAATCCAACCGACTCGACTTCCCCCAACCCGTGCAGATCGCCACCGGCGGCGCCGAACCCGTCGCACTCGCCCACGCTTCACTCGAAGACGGCCCCGCGCTCGCCATCGTTGTCAAAAAACGCCGCGATCTCATCCTCGAACTCCACCGCCCAGGCAACTCCCCTCCCGACATCATCGAACTCGAAGATGTCAAACGCGCCCCCGAATCAATCCTCCCCACCGACATCGACGGTGACGGCGCCGTAGACCTCCTCCTCTTCACCGCCGGCGAGCCCATGGTCGTCATCCTCCGCTCTTCCGACGACGACGCCGAAGTCCTCACCGATGAAACCATGCCCCAGTTCGGCCTCGTCCAGGCGGCCAGCGCCTCAAACACCGCCCTCCTCGATATCGACGGCGACAACCGCCCCGAACTCCTCCTCGCTGACAAAAACTTCGTCCGCGCCACCGCCTTCGATCGCGAGCGCGGCTGGCGCGTCATCGAACAAGTCACCGTCCAGGACGCCTCCACCAGCTTCGCCGCCATGACCGTCCGCCCCGCGACCAACGCCAACCCCGCCGTCGTCTACGCCGCCGACAGCGCCAACAAACGCATCGTCGTCATGACTCCCGAGTTCGGCGCCTGGAGCGTCAAAGAAAGACTCACCCTCCCCGGCTACAACATCAAAGGCCTCCGCGCCGGAGCCTTCGCCGGCGATCGCGTCCCGGGCCTCCTCGCGCTCGGCGACGGAAGTTTCGGCGTCATCCGCCTCCAGGGCCAGCGCGCCCACCTCGCACCCTTCGCCGCACACCGAACCAACCAGGAGTCACGCTTCGAGCACGAACTCACATCCGGCGACCTCAACGGCGACGGCCACACCGATGTCGTCGCGCTTGACGCCTCCGAACAAATGGCCGAAATCTTCACCTTCTCAGACCGCCGCCGCTTCTACGAAGGACCAGAGTTCAAAGTCTTCGAAACCCGCCTCTTCATGCGCGGCGACTCACGCGAATACGAACCCTCCGACGCACGCATCACAGACGTCACCGGCGACGGCGCCAGCGATCTCGTCCTCATGGCACACGACCGCGTCATCATCTACCCCCAAATGACAACACCCCGCTAAATTTCACGGTTGGACGCCGCCAGGGCTTTTTTTGGCAGATATAGATTGACCCATTGGACTTAGTTTGATAAACTAGATGTATGGAAATAATCAACACACACCAAGCCAAAACCCATCTCTCGAAACTGCTCGAACGAGCAGCCCGCGGTGAGGAGTTCATCATCGCCAAAGCAGGCAAGCCGATCGCCCGGCTAATCGGTTTCCGCGAAGACGATCGCACGCGCACCGGCGGCCAGTGGAAGGGCCTCGTCCGTATTGGAGATGATTTCGACGCGCCGCTGCCTGATGAGATTGATCAGGCCTTCCGGGCTCCGTCGCAATGAATGGCTATCTGCTCGATACGCACGTCTTGCTCTGGTGGCTTTCAGAACCGTCCCAACTCTCAGCTCAAGCGAAGGACGCAATCGCCGAGGGCGCGCATGCGGTCTACATGAGCACGGCCGCAGCGTGGGAGATGGCGATCAAGAAGGCGCTCGGTCGCCTTGAGTTCCCAGGCAATCTCGAAGAGGTGCTGCGCAAGGACCACATCGAGGCGCTGCCGATCACGCTCCCGCACGCGCTCGCCGTCGCCGATCTGCCAGTGCATCATCAGGATCCGTTCGATCGGATGCAGATCGCTCAGGCCCGGATCGAGAACCTGACTCTCATTACACGCGACGCCAGGATCGCCGAGTACGACGTAAAGGTGCTGAGGACATGAAAAAGCAGAATCACAATATCTTCCGGTTTGTAAAAATCACTCAACTACTTTCACCACGGCGCACCGCGGCGCTCGTCGCGATGTTCACAGTTCTCGTGTCAGCCATATCTTCGCCCGCGCACGGCGCTCCGGACGACGCCCCTCCCGCCCCTCCCGCCCCCCCCGCTCCCCAATCCCAACTCCACGCTGGGGAAGCGATCTTTCAAATCACAAACCACATCAAAGTCCCCGCCGCCCCGCACGGCGTCGCCTTCTCTTCCGACGGCGCCACCGCATACGTCGCTGGGTCCGGCGCCAACAAAATCGCTGTCATTGACCTCCGTGCCCACAAAATCATCCGCGAACTCGACGCCGGTGAAGTTCCCCTTGATGTCATCCTCGCAGCAGACCAGCGCAGCCTCATCGCCACCCAGTTTCGCAAAGGCGAACTTCTCCGCATCCCCCTCGACCCGGGCGCCAAACCAACACCGCTCTCTATAGAAACAATCAAAGAGGGCGCCTCCCTCTTCTCGCCCGAAGTGCAGGGAAAACGCTACCTCGTCTGCGAATACGAAGACACCATCGTTGAGTTGCACGCGCCCATCGCATCACATGCGCACAACAGCGCCCCCCGGTCCTGGAAGACGCCCGACGCGCCATATCCCGCCGATCTCACCGCCGACGGCGTCCTCCTCTTCGTCCCCTGTCGCGGCGCCAACTCAGTGCAGGTCATCGACACGCTCAACAACACCATCGCCGCCGAAGTCCCCGTTGGCGAGCACCCCGAAGGCGGCGCCGTCACACACGACAACACCTCCTACATCGTCGCCTCCGGCGCCGCCAACGAAATCAACTACATCAACACCGCATCCTTCGAAGTCATAAACACCATCACCGAAGGTGTCGGCGAGCGACCCTTCTCTGTCACACTCACGACCGACGGCGCCTTCGGCGTCATCAACAACTCCGGCGCCAACACCATCTCCATCCTCGACGTGAAAGCCAAAAAAATCGTCGGCGATCTCACCGTCGGAGCCCAGCCCATCGTCGTCCGCGCCCATCCCGATGGACATCGCCTCTACATCTCCTGCGAAGGCGACGACACCTTCCATGAGCTGCGCTACACGCCAGCCCCGACACCGCCCGTCGATCCCAACGTCAAAACAGAAGTCGTCGTGCTCGGCATGATCCACTCCGGACACCTCACCAGCGAGAAATACAGCGTCGCAGCCATCCAAAACATCGTCCGTCTCATCGACCCCGACGCCATCCTCACAGAGATCCCCCCCAACCGTCTCGAACGCGCCATGCACCAGCTCAAAGAGCTCGGCGCCGTCACCGAACCACGCGTCAGCCGGTTTCCCGAATACATCGACGCCATCTTCCCCATGCTCAGCGACAAAACGTTCCGCATCATCCCCTGCGCCGGCTGGACCGCTGAGATGAACAACTACCGCAACGCCCAGCTCAAACGCCTCGCAGAAGATGATGCCTCCCGCAAAGAGTGGGCGGAATACGAGCAAGCCGTCGAGGCGATGGATCGTCAACTCAAAGAACTTGGCCCCGAAGACGACCCGCGCACCATCCACACCGATGAATACGACCAGATCATCAAGGAAGGGCTCGAACCCTACAACCGCCACTTCAACGACATCCTCGCCGACGGCGGGTGGGACAACATCAACGCCAAGCACTTCGCCCTCATCGAATCCTACTTAAACCAGGCCCGCGGCAAAGGCGAGCGCATCCTCATCACCTTCGGCGCCGCCCACAAATACTGGTTCCTCGAACAGCTCCGCGCCCGCTACGACGTCACACTCCTCGAAGTCGCCCCCTTCCTCGACGCCCTCACGCCCCAGCGCATCGACTGACTCGCGTCACCCCCGATACGCCCGCGCCCCCGCCTGCCCGACAACCCGCGCCGTTGTGCGCACGCGCAACACCGCAGGCAACAGGAACACCGTCGCCAGCCATACAAAAACCAATCCCAGCGTCATCACCAACCCGAGCGACGCCATCCCCCGATGGCTCCCCGCCATCATGCACGCGAACCCGATCGCCGTCGTCGCCGTCGTCATCGTGATCGCCCGACCCGATCCCCCCGCAAGCCCCGCCGGCGAATCCAAAGGCTGCGCCCGCCACCGATGCAAAGCGTGAACGCCGGAGTCGACGCCCAGGCCAATTATCAAGGGCATCACGATTGTATTCGCCAGATTCAGGCGCACGCCGAAGATCGCGAGCGTCCCCAGGAGAAGCGTCAGCCCGCACAAGACCGGCGTCAGTGCGCACACGACATCAACAAGCGATCGAAAATCCAGAAACAAAATCACAAGAATCGCCCCCGCAGCCAGCGCTGCAGCGATTAAATAGGCGCGTCCGATCAGCGATGTTGATTCGTAAATCTGTATCGCCGGCCCCGTCGCCTGCGGCGCGACGCGCAGCACCGCGGACGCAAACTCAGAAAGCTGCGCGGGCGCCAGGGGGCTTTCTTCCGGGTTTTCCGTGTTTGCCGCTGGAAAGACGCGCAGCAGGAGAGAGCCGTCGACGCCGACGAACTGATCGTGAAGAGCCGGGGGGAGTTCGTCTGGTGTGGGCAGGGCGCCGGCCCGGAGCGTGCGTATCCGTTGCGCGAGATCAGATCGTTCGCGCGCATAGACTGCGTTCACGCGGGCCAGATTTTCATCACTCACCTGCGCAATGCGCACCGCGGCGGCCCGAAGCTCGGGGTCGGTTTCTTTAAAGAGCTCTGCAGTTCGTCGCGCGACGGGGCGAATATCCCTGATTGAGCTTTGGGTTGTATCTACCGGGGTTGTGGGCGGTTTGGGAATAATCGTGCGCACAATATCCACCTTTGCGCGCACCTCGGCTGGAGATGGAACGAGCATCGCCACCCCCCCCACGCCACCGACAGGGCCCAGTTTTTCCAGGGTCCGCGTGAGCTGGCTTGCTTCTTCCATACTCTCTGTGCGCACGACTGCGTGCCAGACTGATTGGGCATCCGCCTGACGCAGGGCTTCTTCCCATCGGACACTTTCGGTCGTGTCGGGGAGCAGCTTCATGAGGTCGGAGTCGTAGCGGATGTATGACGCTGCGACACCGAACCCAACAAGGAGCGCTGCCCACAAGAGGATGAATGGTCCGGGGTGGTGATCGACGAAGTTGAGTGAGCCGCCCATGAATGGTTTGCGTTCTCCACCCGGGCGTGTGCGCAGGCGGCGCTCCGGGAAGGGGAGGATTTCGAGGGCTGCGGGGAAGCAGGACATGACGCTCAGTGTGCACAGGAGCACACCGCCGGCGGCGATGATTCCCATTTCAGCGACGCCATCAAATTTTGTGAAGGCGGTTGCGCCGAAGGCGGCGGCGGTTGTGAATGCTCCGGTGAGCACGCCGGGTCCGACGCCGCGAAAGGCCTGTGCGACAGCTTCGGGCATGTGGGCGTGGTCGGGGTGGACGAGTTCAAGGCGGGCGATCAGATGAACTGCAGTATCGACCCCGAGCCCGAGGAGCATGATTGCGAAGACCACGCTGAGCAGTTGCAGGTGCCCGACGATGAGAGTGAGATAGCCGAAGGACCACGCGACACCGATGAGGAGTGATGCGATCGCCAGCAGTGGGACCACGGCGCCGCGATAGACGATCATCATGAGCGATGCGATCAATATCAGCGCGAGGATGGAGGCCCTTGTCGCGTCGCGCATGGAGAGGGCGGCCTCATCGGATTCGAGCACAGGCACCCCTGTGACGCCGGCCTGGACATTGGCAAAGTCTGGTTTTGTGCGCAAGGATTCAATGTGGGCGCGCAGCGCGGCGATTCCCGAAGTCTTGGGCGCCGTTGCTCCGGCGCCTTTGTCGGCGAGGGCGATGAGGAGAACGATCAGCTTGCCGTCGCCGACCGTGAGCCGTTCGACGGGCAGAGGCGGAAAGAGCAGCGGGGATGGATCGCCTTGTGCGACCAGGGCGGTTCGCTGGAGCAAGCCGGTGAGCTGATTGCGATCTTCAGCGGAGATTCGGGTGGGCGCCAGCGTTGAAAATGTGAGTAAGTCCGCCAATGTTGGAGCTGCGAGGATTGGCGTTGCTCTTGCCAGTTGGGCTGCCTGGGCGCGGACCTCTTCTGTCGGGGCAGTCAGGAGCAGGGTTGCGGGCGCGCGGGCGGGATCAATCCCATCTGTGACGGAGTTGAAACGATCATCATTGCGAAGCGCGGCGGCGAGCTCTGAGACAAAGGCTTCAATGACTGGTGACTCTGCGCTGCGCGTGTCGATGACGACGACGGCGTCGTCCCAGCGCGGGAATGCTTTCTTGAAGGCGGAGTAGCGCTGTTGCCAGTCGAGCGATGGATCGACCAGATCACTCCGGTCGGAGCGGAACTCGAGTCTGGCTGCGGTGATGGAGATCGCCCCGGCTGCGAGCGCGAAAGAGACGAGCAAGACGGTCCATGGTCTGGCGGTGACCGCGCGGGCCCACCACGTCAACAGCGCGTGACGCTCGTGATCTGAAGCGAAGATTGGCACGTTCGGATCGTCGCGGTGTTCCGGGGCTTTGGCAAACGGATTGGGGCTGACCACGTCGACTGGCGGGCATCCATCCAAAATCCACTGTCGGCGTCAGACCCGCTGAGGGGCCTTGTGGTTCGAAGTTTCTGCAAAATCAGCACTTGAATGCGCCGCGAGCCCAAAACGGGACGAAAATAACAGAGACGCTGCGGGTGGGTCTCGGGATCGCGGGCGGGCGCGAGTGTGCGGGGTTTGACAGCACGAGTTGTCTTCCGCGGGACCGGGCCCGGGTTGGGAGTTTGCTGATGCTGGCAGAAGCATCCTGGAACTGGTTCATAGCGCAGGCGCTGGCGTGTGTGGTTGCGTACCTGCTGGGGCGGGCGGTGACAAGCACTTCACGGTCGCTACAGGAAATTGCATTGCTTGCGACTGTTGTCGCGCTGGTCGGGTTGGCGCTCCGAGGCAGGGTGATGGAGGCGCTGGTTGCGGTTATCCCGCTTGATGTTCTTGTGTATGTGGAAGGGACGCTGATCGTGCCGCCCTTCATGTTTTTGGCTGGGATCTTGTCAGCGCCGAAGCCCGGGCGGAGCTTTGAAGAAGGGGAGGGCGCACGTCTGCAACTGCATACAGGCAAGCTGGGTCCGATGCTTGCGACGCTGGGCATGGTTTATCTTGTTGTCAGCGGCGCGTGGATGGTGATGCCTCGCGTTCCTGCTTCCCAGATAGCGAATGTGACGATGGGGGCGGGATTTTCGCAGCAATCTCGTGATGACACATGTGTGGCGGCGGCGCTTGCGACGGCGCTGCGGGCGCCGGGGATTGATTTACATGTGACGGAAGCGGAGATGGCGGATCTTGCGGACGTTCGCGTCGGTCAGGGGTCGACGATGGTGCGCGCACTCAAGGCGGCTGAGCTTCGTCTTGCGGGGGGTGATATTGAGCCGCGGCTTTATAACTACAGCGCGCACGAGGTGGTGCAGATGGCGACAGCGTCGCGTCCTGTGCTGGTCACCATTCGCTCGGGTGTTTCGCGCACGCACATGGTGGCGGTGCTCGGCATGTCGCGCGGGAAGGTGCTGATCGCAAATCCATGGCGCACTCAGCGCTCCAGTTCAGTCGCTGGCAGCGGGCTTGAACGGATGAGTCTTGAACACTTTTCCAAGAGTTATGTTGGATCGGCGATTGTGTTCATTGATCGCGCCAGCCGCTAAAAACGCCCGGCGAGAAACAGATAATTGGTTCGATTTGCGACCGCGCTAAAAAAATTTTCAGTCGATTGACAGCGCGTCCGGACCCCAACTTATCTGTATGGCGTAGAAATCGCCCAACTTTTGAATCAACAATGTTTTAGGGCGGAGGTATCGCTACGTCCGACGCTGGTTTACAGAACAGTGTTCGGACGTGGGCGGCGTCACACCACCCTCAACTTGGGGCTTGAGTTGCTTGTGACAATTTATATCTTCATTACACGGTTGGTCTCTCTCCATAGAAACCCCCAGGCGCCGGCGCCAACGTGTGTTGACTGGCCTCACACTCCTACCCGCCGCCGCCCGGGGGTTCTTTTTTTAAGCTTGCTTGTCGGGCGAGCGTGAGCGCGGGGATGACCGGGAAGTTTTTTCATCATGAATGCGTGAACGCGTTGGGAGCGTGCGCAGTGTTGTGCTGCTTGGCGTTGTCTGTCTGGCAAAATCCGCGCGACGCGCTATTTAGGCACGCCGCGCATGAAGAGGGATGGAGAGCGTTCAATCATTTAGCAGGCGCATGGGCATGGCCCCCAGCTTCCGAGGAGAATGGCGAGGTCTGCGGCGCCGACGAAGCCGTCGCCGTTGAGATCGCCGACGGGGCCGCCCGTTCCGAAGGCGCCGAGGAGGATGGCGAGGTCTGCAGCGCCGACGAAGCCATCACGGTTGAGGTCTGCGGGGCAGCAAGGTCCGAAGGCGGCGAGCTGGGCGGCGACATCGACAGCGTCGACGGCGCCGCTGGCGTCGAGATCGGCGCGGCAGCATGAATCGAAGGCGTCGAGGAGGATGATGATGTCCAGGCGATTGACGACACCGTCGTTGTTGAGATCGCCGGGGCAACCCGGGGCGCCGCCGGGACATGGGCCGAGGAGGGTTTGGATTGTGGCGAGGTCGCCTCCGTTGACGGCGCCGTCGGCATTGAGATCACCGACGCAGCATGGGCCGAAGGCGGCGGTGACGATGTTGATATCAGAGGCGCCGACGTTGCCGTCGCCGTCGAGATCCCACGGGCAGGGCGCGCCCACGGGGCAGGGGCCTTGATTGGCGATGATGGCTGCGAGATCGAGGGCGCCGACGATGCGATCGCCGTCAATGTCGCCGAGACAGCACGGGCCGAAGGCAGCGAGGACGCGGTTGAGATCTTGTGCGTCGACGAGGGCGTCGCCGTTGACATCCCAGGGGCATGGGCATGGCGGTGGCGGACAGGGGCCGAAGTTTGCGGTGACGGCGTTGGCGTCGAGCTGGTTGACGACGCCGTCGTTGTTGAAGTCAAAGGGGCAGCAGGGGTCGGGCGGGCAGATGCCAATCCAACATTGCATGAGGTTGGCGTCAAGGTTGTTGACTGTTTGGTTGTTGTCGAGATCGCCGGGGCAGCAGGCGCCGGCCATTGAGAGGAGGATGAGTTGGTCGGCGCCGTTGACCTGTCCGTCGCCGTTGAAGTCGCCTGTGCATGTCGCGCCGGGAGGGCAGGGGCCGAAGAGTGATGTGAGGAGGGCGACGTCTGCGGCGTTGCTGACGCCGTCGCCGTTGAGATCGCCGGGACAACAACAGGGGCCGGGAGGTCCGGCGGTTGGTCCTGCTAGCGCCAGGCTTGCGCCGGCGGCGGCGCAGAGAGCGCTTTGTAAGAGTTGTCTTGCGGCTGTGGTGTTTACAGACATTGTGGAAAGCTCCTCTTTGAGCCTGTTGTTCCTACAGGCTCTGGGTGTCCATGGTCGACTCGCCTCGACACATGTCTTTGCCTTCCCGAAGAGAATCGGGAAGGCGGCATTCAGGTAGGCCGGTCGCCGGGCGCGCGAACCGCTCTGGACGCGCCCTCGCGAGGGGAAGCAGGCGCGCCCGAGTCAGTCCGGCGGCGCCGCGACGCCGACCATCTCTGATCCAATGGTGAAACAACAGCAAGAACCGTGCGCAAACACGCCACTATCGCTGCGATTGCTTGAAAACGCTGCTTACGCGTTCGTGAAGGGGTCGAGCGAAGGGAGTTGGCGGAAATATTGACCACTTCACGCCCAATCAAAGCGTGTGCGCGAGTTATGCTTGCCTTCGTTTCCACTGTGCGTGTCAGGAGTTTGCTGAGTTGTGAGATGTCCGGCGTGTGATTATTCGCTTTGGGGGATTCGGCCGCCGGGTCCGTGCCCGGAGTGTGGGCGGGACTTTCGCACGACGGAGTTTATTTTTGCGCGGGGGAAGGTTCGGTTTTTGTGCCCGAACTGTGGGGAGGCGTATTGCGGGAATGGTACTGAGGTGCTGCCCGATCCGCGCATATTTGAGTGCGTGAGGTGTGGCGAGCGGGTCAATGCGGACGAGATGCTGGCGGAGCTTGCTGAAGGTGTGACGGAAAAGGACGCTTTGATTCTTTCGCCCCGGGCACAGTTTCACACAATGGGGATTGGAGCGGCGCTTTTTATGATGGCAGCGCTTACGCTTCTTGCAAACCCAAAAAAACTCGCATTGGGCATCTTGAAACTGCGTGTGCGCGATGCGTTGTTTTTTGCGAGCGCTATCTGGATTGTCGCAGTTACAGTAAGCGTGATCGTTCTTTCTATTTTTGTGACCGTGTTGAGTTTCTTTGGGGTTGACAGTGGAATCTCCGGTGGGGTCGCGCATGGCGAGTTGGTTTTGGAATATTTAGAGTTTGTTGTCATGGCTGCTTTGATCGCACTATTCATTGCGGCGCCACTTCAGGCGGCGTTTGCGCATTGGGCGCTGAAGAGAACCGGAAATTGCCGAACTGGATTCGGAGCGACACTTGCTGTGTTTTATTACGGGCAGGGACCGATGATCCTGAGCGTTGTTCCTTATATCGGTGGAGCGATCGGCGGCGTGTGGGTGTTGGTGAGTACGGTGATTCTGCTCAAAACCGCACAGGGGGTTTCAGGCAAGCGAGCAGCGTTGGCGGTCCTGACGCCAGTGGTCGCTGTAATCATGGCTGGAGTTGCTGCGATTGGGGTGGTTCTTGTTTTGATGTCCGGCGCGTTCGGTCCACCGTTTCCTGCGCAGAGTCGGGCTGATGACCCAGCAGTCCATTTGGCCTTGACGATTAAATTGGCTGCGGAGACAGGTTTTTCTTCCAATGACATGCTCGAAAGTTGAACTGGAGAGCAGTTCAACTCTTTGCTGTGGAAGTTTGCTGAGATGGGCTCGCTTAATTATGGCGCGATGACGCCCAAAGACCGTGCGTTGATATCTTCTTTCTGGATTTCCAATTTGGTTCGACAGGAGTTTGCTGAGTTGTGAGATGTCCGGCGTGTGATTATTCGCTTTGGGGGATTCGGCCGCCGGGTCCGTGCCCGGAATGTGGGCGGGACTTTCGCACGACGGAGTTTATTTTTGCGCGGGGGAAGGTTCGTTTTCTGTGTCCGAGTTGTGGCGAGGCGTATCAGGGAAATGATTATGAGGGGCTGCCTGATCCTCGGGCGTTTGCGTGTGTGACGTGTGGCGAGCGGGTCAATGTTGATGACATGCCGGTGGAGCTGGCCAAGGGCGTGGCGGAGAAAAGCGCGATGGTTGCTTCGCCGTGGCTGCGGCGGCAATCACTGGGGCTGCGAAAGGCGACGATCAAAACGCTTCTCGCATCGTTCTTTGATCCATCAAAGATTGTGTGCGGCGTGGCGACACTGCGAGTTCGAGACGCGCTGGCGTTTGCTGGAGTTGTCTGGGGGTTTGTCTGCGTCATCGGCGTGGTGTTCTCTATGATTTTTGTGATGTATTTTTCTTGGGGGTTCACGGGAAGCATCTGGCCAGGCAACTTCAACGGTCTGCTGTACCTAATGCGGCCGATTGTCATTGGCGCCATGATTATGGTTTTCATCGTCACACCGCTACAAGCGTTGATTGTGCATGGACTGCTAAAAACAAATGGATCAGTCCGATCGGGATTCGGGACGACGCTGGCGGCGCTGTATTATGCCCAAGGTCCGATGATTCTGAACATTGTTCCTTATTTGGGATGGTATGTGAGCTGTGTGTGGTTTTGTGTAAGCGGCGCTATCGTGCTCAAGACAGCGCAGGACGTTTCGGGGTGGCGAGCGTCGATGGCGATGCTGCTTTCAACCGCTGTTGTGCTTGTGTTCGTCTTTGGCGCGTTTGTCTCCTGGAGATTCAATATATTTTAAGGACAAGCGATTGTGATGATCTTCCTGAGAGCAATCGGCGCCATGTGCGGCGCGTAGTGATCCGTCGCTGCGGATATGTTGCATGCCGAAGAGCGGTAGGGTCGATGCTGGGTTGATCTACTATTTTGTTTGGGCTGGTGTGCTTGATTCAGCATTCAATGCAGTAAGTGTTGGGGAGAGGCTGCAACGGTGAGATGTCCGGCGTGTGATTATTCGCTTTGGGGCGCGAGTCCGCCGGGTCCGTGCCCGGAATGCGGGCGGGAATTTTGCACAACGGAGTTTATTTTTGCGCCGGGGAAGGTTCGTTTTCTGTGTCCGAGTTGTGGCGAGGCGTATCAGGGGACTGATTATGAAGGGTTGCCGGACCCGCGCGTGTTTGCGTGCGTGACCTGTGGCGAGCGGGTTGACGCTGACGACATGCCGGCGGAGCTTGCTGAGGGGGTGGCGGAGACGGACGCGCTGGTTACGTCGCCGTGGATTCGGCGCAAGGCGCTTGGCCTGCGCGTCGCGGCGCACAAGACTGCGGTGGCGTCATTGGTCAATCCATCGCAGATTGTGCAGGGCGTGACGGATGTGCGCGTTGGGGCGGCGGTGAAGTTCGCGATCATTGTCTGGGCGCTTGTTCTTGCGGTCGTCTTTTTGTTTCTCATGGTTGTTGTGGCGCTGACATTGTTCTTCACCGGGGGTGGCGGCGGACTTGGCGCAACAGGCGTGTTTTTTGCAGTTTTTGCAGGGCTTGGCGTGCAGATGTGCATAGGCGCCGTTCTGTCGCTGTTTATTGTTGTGCCGATTCATGCGCTTCTCGCGCACGGCGTTCTCATGGTGACGGGTTCGCGACGGGCGGGGCTGGGCACAACGCTTGCCTGCATGTATTACGGCCAGGGTCCGATGATTTTGAACATCCTCCCCATCTGTGGGTGGTATGTCAGCGGCGTTTGGGTTTGGGTGAGCTCGATAGTGTTGCTCAAGACGGCGCAGCAGGTTTCGGGGTGGCGGGCGGCGATTGCGGTGCTGTTTCCAGCGGTCGGCGCGGTTGTGCTTGCCGTTGTTGCGTATGGGATGTTCATTATGTGGGCGCTTACGGCGGGCGCCGGCTTCAGCTCCGGGCAAGTCATGGACACTGGCCCATCAAATCTCGCCAGCGCGATGGTGAGCTATACGACGGAAACGGGATCGACCCCGAGCCATGCTTTGGATCTTTTGATTGACAAACGCATTGATTCCTCCATGTTGGAATCGTCCCAGGCTGCGGGGCTCGCTGTGCTTGCCGATGGCTCACTCATCAGCGCGCTGGATACGATGGCGCCTGAAGAGTTGACGTCGCTGCGCGACTCACTTGTTGATGAAGAGCCCTTGTACAAGTTTGGGCAACTTATTTTTGCGCATCGGATGGCGGATCTGTCAGCGGCGCCTCCGGACCTTTGGATAGCTTTCAGCGACCCCGCAGCGCAGGTGGCGGCGAGCGACCCGAGCTTTTCCTGGGTGTCGCTTGAGGTTCATCAGGCGAACGGGCGATTGGCGGTTGTGTATGGCTCCTGGTCGGAGGTTGTCGCAGACCAGAACATCATCCGCGCCGCGGAGGGACTTGCGCCCATTCCCACAGACATCACACAGCTTCCACAATAGTTGGGCGCGGGTGTCGATCAGCTTTCATCGTGCAATGACTCGATTTCTTGTCGGCGTTGGGCGTCACTCTCGGGGTCCGGCTCCTTGTCGCCGGTGTTCATGCCGAGGCCGAGTGGTTTGACATCGACTTTTGGTTTTTTGAATGTGCCGCGGACGTGATATTTGAGGATTGAATCTGTGAAGATCCCGAGAATTTTTCCGAAGTCTCCGAGCTTGTCCTGCACAGATTCCAGCGGACCGCCGTTGACAGCGAGGTTGAGTTTTCCGTCATAGTTGATGGTTCCTTCGCCGCGCGCGGAGATGAAATCGGACTTCATGTTGAACTGTGTGAGGCGGAGTTGTTCACCGTTCAGTGTGAAGCTGGCGGTCGCCTGGTCTGTAAGAGAGGTGGCGCCGCGCACCTTGCCGAGGACATTCATCGCCTGCGCGAGTTCGGTGACGACGGGGATGAGCAGGAGGCGCCCTTTGTCGAGTGAAAGTGATCCCTCGCCGCGCAGCGTTTGTTTGGGGGCGGCGACATCGGCGCGGACATTCCCGTTGGCGTCGAGCGTTCCAGCGAGGCTTGGCGGCTTGCCTGCGGGGGCTTGTGTGCGGAGGGCTTCGCGCAGCTCGACGTGGTGTACGCGCCAGTCGAGCGTTGCGGGCATTTGCGGCGTTGAAAGGTCTGCCTGGCCGGTTGCGGTGAGCTGGCCGTTGAGAAGCTGGAGTTCGACGGGTTCGATGTGGGCGAGTTGGTTGGCGACTCTGAGTTCAACGGTCCCTGTTTCGATAGGCAGTCGGCCATTGCCCGCTGCTGCGTTGATGTCGGTGAGCTGGAGTGTGGCGCGGGCGTCAGCCTGGCGCCACTCGCGGACGGGGATTGTGCCTGAGGCGTTGATTCCGAGTTGGCCGCGCACGTCGTGATCGCGCAGAAGTGTTTGAATGGCTGGTGGAAGGGCGGAGTAGTTTTCCTCCTCAAGCTCGATATTCAGAGCAAGGCTCGCGACCTGGGTGACGAACGTGTCGAGATTGAAGGCGCCCTTGACATCAACATCAAAGACGGGGGAGCGATCTATGGTTGTGTCTATTTCATACCAGCCGGGCTCGTCAGCGGAGGGTTGGAGGTCGAGATCAAGGGTGATGTCCGTCAGGCGCATGGGCGGCTTGCCGGCGCCGGGCTCGAAGACGAGTGAGGCGTTGGTGAGTTTCAACTCTCGAATCTGAAAGACGCTTGAGAGGCGGACTTCCTCAGCGACGGATTCCTGATTCTTGACGAGGGCTCGATCGACAAAGGGGAGCAGCCCTTTGAAACTCATGAGCTCCGAGCTTTCGTCTTGAATGAGACGGAGGGCGCCGGATTCGATCGCGATGCGCTCGATCTTGATCGGCCGGCCTTTTTTGGGTGTTTCAGAGAATGTGATAATGAGGCGCTTGGCCCGGACGACCTCCTCCCCGGTGGGGGCGGTGAGCGTGACGCCCTTCAGGACGAACTCTGCGGGGAATCGATATTCGAAATCGGAGAAGCCAATGTCCGGGACGATGTAGGTCTCCGCGATGTTGAGCACCTGGCGGAGAATCCAGTCGTCCAGCTTGCTTTTTGCTCCGAGAACCGGGGTCCCGGGGGTGGTCATTGTGGAGACGTAGAAGACACCCCCGCCGATCACCAATAAGACAAAGAGACTGAGAGTTGTGCCGATGATGAATCGTTTCATGGGTAGGACGCCCGGTTGGGGGAGTTTCGTGGTTTGTTCTGGTTTGCCTCAACTCTCGAGCTGGGCATGAGCATAGTCTTCACCATGCAACCATATGGATGAAGGTTGAAGGAGTTTCGCGGATGGGTTGTTCGCCGGGACATGCTGGGCGCGGGTATCAGCAGGTGGCTGCGTGGATGGCCGTGTGCGCTGTGGCGCTGGCGAGCGCGATTCTGGGGTCGCGATTGCTGAATGGGGAGGTTGCGATCACTCCGGCGGCCCGCGCTGAGGCGGCGCCGGTCGCTCACAAACTGGATGAACTGGCGCGGGACACAACTTCGGTTTTCTCTGCGTTTGTTGGCTGGATTGACGCGAGCCTTGGAGAAGCTGCGACAGCCGTGGAAGATGCCATGGCGAGTGAAGGCGCCGAGGCGATGAGCCAGCGGGCTGGAGTGCGCTTTCTCGAAGAGGCGGAGGCGGCTGCGGGCGATGATGAAAAAGACGCTTTGCATTGGCGCCGGCTTGATGAAGGGGAGCGCGCTGCGGGCCGCGTTGTTCTTCTTGTTCACGGTCTGGATGAGCCGGGGAGCATTTGGGACGATCTCGCTCCGGCGCTGCGCGAGGAAGGCTTCGTGGTGGCGCGCTTTGATTATCCCAATGATCAGGCGATCGGGCTTTCCGCGGTAGAGCTTGAGAAAGCGCTTCGTCGTTTGAAGGCTGCGGGGGTGCGGGATATTGACATCGTTGCGCATTCGATGGGCGGGCTGGTGGCGCGGGACACGCTGACGCGCAAGGAGATGTACGCCGGCGATGCGCATCATCATGACGATCTGCCGAATATCAACCGGCTGATCACCGTTGGCACACCGAACCATGGCTCGCCGTTGGCCAAGCTGCGCGTTTTTGCAGAGCTTCGTGAGCAGGCGCTGCGCTGGATTGACAACTCGGGCCGGGACAAGAAGAGTCTGTTTGCTTTTTATTCTGACGGCTCAGGACAGGCGGGCGACGATCTTGCGGAGGGCTCTGCGTATCTGGAGGGTCTTAACCGCCGGCCGCTGCCGGAGAATGTTCGCATGACGATCATCGCGGGGGAGCTGGCGTCGATCGATGATGAAGACCTGGCGGGGGCTGTTGGCGAGGAGGCCGCAGAACTTTTTCTGGCTGCTGCCGATCTTGTGGCTGTCCGCGAGAAGCTGGAGCGGGCCACGGGTCAGCTTGGCGATGGCGTTGTGCCGGTGGAGTCCGCGCTGCTTGAGGGCGTGGATGATGTCGAGCGGCTGCGCGCCAACCACCGGTCGATGCTGAAGAGCATTCTCTCGGATGGAGAGCCTCCCGCGATTTCGATCATTCTTGATCGTCTGCAGCGGCCGACCCAGACTCCTGACCCCGGCACGGGCCCAAAGGCCCCTTAGAACTTCCGATTCGTCCGGAAACCACCTTCGGGCGGGCTCTATCTTCCGGCATCAATACAAATCAACTCTGGCTCAGCGCCCGGCGCGGCCGTACAGTATGAGCCTACTCACGAGGGGCCTTCTTCTGGACGATGCCCTCCATAGACGCCCGGAATGGGCGATGGACGCCTGGAGGCGGTCGCACACCTGCTTGTTCACAAATGTCAGACGCAACGACAACCTGCTGCACATCCTTCCGCGACCCGGCTGACGACGCGGACCCTCTGAGTCCGCGCGACGAGGAAGCTGACCAACCTCCCGGTGGCCAGCCCGCGGATATGGTCGAACTGGGAGATCCCGAGCGTCTTGCGCATGAGTTTGATGTCGATCATCTGCTCACACTTGCCCGCGCCGTCTTCTGCGAATCGCTGTCACAAGCGAACGCCGCAATCGACCCGCTTGCGGATCACTCTGTGCGCATCGCGCTCGCGAGCGACACCCGGATGGCGAAGCTGCACGAGGAGCGCAAGAACATTCCGGGCACGACCGATGTGCTGACCTTTGATTTGCGCGACGAGAACTCGCGCGACGGCGGCAGAGCAGGCCGGCGTCCGGCGCCACTAGATGTGGACATTGTTCTCTGCGTCGATGTCGCCCGGCGTCAGGCGCAGGCTCGTGATATCTCGCTCGAACACGAACTACTCCTGTATTTTGTGCATGGGCTTTTGCATTGCCTGGGCCATAACGATCACGACCCCGCAGACGCCCGCGTGATGCACGCGCGCGAAGATGAAATCCTCAAAGCGGTTGGTGTCGGGCCGATCTATGCGAGCAATGCTTGCGCACGCGAGGAGACGCCATGAACAACTGGCCGATCCTTGTCGTTCTTGTCAGCGCGCTGTTCAGTGGTCTGTTCTCCACGCTCATCATGTCATTGCGCTCATTCTCGCGGGCCAAGCTCATGCTCGTCGCGACGCGCAGAAGCACCCGAACGGCCGATCGCCTGACGCCCATCATTGACAATATTCCCGATCATGTGCTTGCGCTGTCAATTATGCGCGTGCTCTCCAATCTGACGATCGTTGGCGCTCTGTACTACGAGTTTGTCGGCCCGGGGATTAGTTTCACCTGGATTGCGTTGCTGACAGCGACACTGGTCGCCGGCGCGATCACCTACATCGTGGGCATGGTCGTCCCTGTCAGCATTGCGAATCACGCGGGCGAGGTGGTTCTCTGTTGTTTGGCGACGCTGATTCGCGTGTGCTACTTCTTGACGCTCCCGCTGACGCGCCCGCTGCGATTTGTTGATGTGATTGTGCGCAGGCTCGCGGGCGTGGCGGAGTTCACCGAAGCCGAAGAGCTTGAGCGAGAGTTGATCTCTGTGGTCGCGGAAGGAGAGTCAGAAGGCAGCCTTTCGGAGACGGAGCGCGACATGATCGAAGCCGTCGTCGAGTTCCGATCGACTTCGGTCGCAGCGGTGATGACGCCTCGCACGGAGATCGAGGGCTTTGAGATTACGGATGACCTCGGTTTCATCAAGAAATTCATCGAAGAAGCCGGCCACTCCCGCATTCCTGTGTATGAAGAGGATCTCGATCACATCGCTGGGATTCTTTACGCGAAAGATCTGCTTTCGTATCTCGGCAAAGACCCGAACGACTTTAAGCTGCGCTCTGTTTTGCGCCAGCCACACTTCGTTCCTGAGAGCAAGAAAATTTCAGAGCTGCTCGCAGAGCTTCAGCGGGAAAAAGTGCACATCGCGATTATCGTCGATGAGTACGGCGGGACGGCGGGGTTGATCACCATTGAAGATGTGATTGAGGAAATCGTCGGCGAGATCACCGATGAATACGAGCCGGCGACCGAAACGCCTCCAGAGATACTGCTATTGCCAAACGAGCGCGCCGTTGTTGTTGATGGGCGCGCATACATTGATGATGTCAACGACAAGCTCGAAGACATCGGCCAGCAGCTTCCCGAAAATGAGGAATACGACACGGTCGGCGGCTTTGTCATTACGGCGCTGGGCCACATGCCTGATCCCGGGGAAGTTTTTTCACAAAATGGGTTTTTTGTGACGGTTCTTGAAGCCGAGCCAACGCGCGTCACGCGGGTTCGTGTTGAGTTCCGCGAAACTGAGAGCGCGGAGATCGCCAACGGAAACGGCACGTAATCATCCGTGCGCACAACAGCGGTTTTCTAGGTCAGCGCACCGCTATGAATCATGGGAAGTGGCAGGCGTTTCCATGGTTTGTGCGCTGGGAGTGTCGTGATGGTTCAGAACAGCCGGCGCCTCTCGGATAAGAATATAGATCGCCATGATGACGATGAATACGGCGAAGATTCGTTTGAGAAGCTGCTGGTTGAGCTTTGACGCGACGCTTGTTCCGATGAAGCTTCCAAGGACTCCGATCGCAGCGAAGATGCAGACGATGCGCCAATCGACGGATTCGCCGATTTCAACGAGTGCGCTTTGGTGTTGGAAAAAACCGGCAGCAGCGAACATCGCGATGATGGTGAGGCTGGTGCCAATCGCGGTGTGCATGTTCAGGCGGGCGAGCAGGACGAGCGAAGGCACGATGAGAAAACCGCCGCCGACGCCGAGAAGCCCCGGGAGTATGCCGACCACAAAGCCAGCGGGGATCAGAACAAGGGCTGTCTGGAGATTTGATCGCGGCGCGGGCGGGAGAGCGCCGGGTTGTTTTTTCCTTGGTTTCGCCATCAGGGCGGCGGCGACAAGCATGACAACGGCGAGCATGACAAGCAGGACGGCGCCGCGCAGGGATTTGGTGATGTAGGCGCCGACAAGTGCGCCAGCCATTCCGGGCAGACCGAAAAAAAGCACGGCGCGAAGATCAACACGCTTCAGCGTCCAGTTGCGCACAGCGCCAGCCAGGGCGATGGTTCCGACGATGACAAGCGACTCTGCGATGGACTGCTTTTCCGCGTGGCCGACGAGATACACAAGGACCGGGACTGTAAGAATGGAGCCGCCCGAACCGAGCAGACCCAGACACAGGCCAATCGCAAGAGCGCCGAACAGCGCGAGTATCACAGGACTTCCTTTCGAGGGCGGTTCTTGTCGGCCCAAGCGGCGCCGTTCTTACGCACAGCAGGTGGGTATGCTAGCGATCGGCCAGGCGACCTGCTGCTGAGCGACGGTTATGGAGGCGATGTGAAGATGAATGATGAGAAGGGATTGCAGTTTGACAAGGCGGCGGTCTTCGGCGCGACCGGGTGTACGGGTTTGGCGATCGCATCGCATCTGGTGAAGCGGGGCGTCGCGGTGCGGGTGGTTTCTCGAAGCGACGCGAACCTTGCGCGGCTGTACGGGCAGTGGGATGTTGAGCGCATGAGCGCGGAGGTGCTTGATCGTGAGCAGGCGAAACGGGCGGCGGATGGTTGCGACATCGTCTTTCACTGTGTGGGCATGCCGATGGATCGATATGGGGATCATGTGCGCGCGGGAAAAAACACCGCCGGCGCAATGAAGTCGTCGGGGGCGCGCGGCGTTTTGATCAGCGGCTACTGGAGCTACGCTCCGATTCGGCGCACCCCGATTGTTGAAGACAGCCGCCAGACGGGCGGGAGTGTGAAGTCAAAGCAGCGCCGCGAGCAGGAGGAGATCTTGCTTGCTGCGGGGGCGGCGGTCTTGCCGCTGCCTGATTTTTACGGCCCGACGGTGGAGAAGAGCTTCATCAATGGCGCGATCAAGTCCCGGCTGGCGGGCGAGCGACCGCTCTGGCCGGGTCGTTTGGACGTGGAGCGGGAGTTTATTTACATGCCTGACGTTGGTGCTCCGGTGGTGGCGCTTGCGCATCATGAGGCCGCGTTCGGCGCGCGCTGGATTCTTGGGGGCGCCGGCGCGGTCACGCCGGCAAAGCTGCTCGCCATGATTAAGAAGGCATTGTGCATGATGCGCACAAACAGCGACGGCGGAGCGAAGCGCGCGAAAGTCGTGGGGCCGATGAGATGGCGCCTCAAGGGATTGCGAGATAAAAATGCGAGGGCGTTCTCAGAAGTGGCGCCGATCTACAACTCGCCGGCGATATTTGACGATTCCCGGCTGCGCAAGTTGATCGGCGACTACAACGTGACGACGTATGAAGAAGGCGTGCGCGTCACCGCGGCGTGGCTGGGGCAACAATCACAGAAAGATCAGGATGAATGAGCGCGTGGAGTAGACGAACGCTCAGACGTACTCGTACTTGGGCGACCAGCCGTCGGCGCCATCCTTGAGCAGATCAAAGAGATGCCAGACGGCGCAGAACTCATCGCCCGGGCCAAAGTTGGCTTTGCCGGTGCGGGTGATTGAGCCATCAGCTGATTTATGAAACGCGGAGACGCCGGGCATTGGGCTTCCATTGTGCTCGAAGCCCATGTCTTTGGTGAAGGTGGCGCCCGCAGCAGAAGCAACCGGGTAGCTCCACCCGCGCGACTGCGCGAACGCCTGCTGGGTCGCGACCTCATCGGGAGAAACGAGGACGAAGGCGGCGCGATTCCGAAGATGGCCCTGTTCGCCGTTAAAGCCGTCGGCCCACAGCGTGCAATAGGGACAGGACTTGCCCATGTTGTGAATGACGATGAGATCAGCCTTGTCTTTGAAGAGCTCTGCGAGCGTGGCGGCGCCGTCAGCCGTCTGGAAGGTGTACTTCGTGGATATCACTTCAGGCGACGCATGTCGGCGGGCTTCGGTGAGTTTCTGGCGGAGTTCAAAAATCTGTTTTTCGAGATCGGCAACTTGATCGTTCATAGAGCGGGATTCTAACACGAGTCCCGGCCCGCCGGCCATCACCTTTTTCGTATAAATCACTCGGAGCTACTGCTTCTCAGGGGGAACCGTGGACATGATGAGCCGGGTGTCAACCTCGATGGTGTTGGCGACCTTGTTGCCGATCACGGAATGAGAGATATCAAAGTCTGAGAGTGTGATGGTGTACTTGGTTCGGATCGCGAGCAAGTCGCCAGCGGCGCGGGCGCGTGTTTTCTCGCTTTCGCGCATGAAGGTGACGCTGGTGTTGGGGATGGTCATCTCTTTAGTGACGCCGTGGACAGTCATATCGCCGACAAGCGTCACACTGTAGGTGGAGAAGGCGCTGGTTTGTTTGAGTGACTTGGCGTCGCGCACACTCTTGAGCTGGAAAACGACGTTGGGAAACTCTTCAGCGTTGAGCCAGTCGGAGCTGGCCAGGTGCTCATCGCGCAGATCGATGCCGGTCTTCAGGCTCTCTACTGGGACGTGCCATTCGCCGGCGACCAGGGCTGAACCGGATTGAGTCGCGACCGCGTACCCGATCGACTGCTTGCTTTGTCCCTTGATGTCTTCAAGCGGCGCGTCAGACTCGAAGTACACCTGCGGGTCGCGGCCGGGCAGCGCGTAGTAGACCGTCCCCTTGGACTGGGCCTCACGCGGCACAATCAGGCTCTTGCCCGATGGGGCGCGTCCCGCAAAGGGCGGACCCGCGATCGCGACAACCGCGAGAAACGTGACAGCGATTGATCCGGTCAAAAGGTGGCGAAGCGAGCGTGTTGATGTGGTGGCAAGTGTATTCATGGCGTGGTGGCTCCAGTTCGTGGCAAAGTGTGTTTCGAAGAAAAAGAGAGAAGGCTCCTGTGGGCGATCAGCGAAAAACAATCAGCGGACGGTGGTGGACTCGGAGAAGCTGGCGGTATGAATCTCCATCGCGCCGGCGTCTCCTTTGCCAAAGAGCATGTCGCCGGTCAGTTCGATCATTCGTTCCGAGGGATCAATGGGCGGGGAATCGAACTGGACTGTGAGAGCCTTCTTGAGAATTCCCTTACTGGGGAGGGGGTGTTCGCCGGTCCATTGCCCCTCGGCGACGGGGAGGGGACCGTAAATCACGGTGTAGTCGATGCCGGTGAGCGTGAGATCAGCATCGCTCGGATTTTCGATGACCAGGTTAAAGGTGGCCTGCTCACCCTGAACCCGGGCGCTGGAGATCGAGAGCGTCGGGTTGGAGTGATCGCCCATCGAGCAGCCGACGAGCCCCGCCGAAAGGGCGAGAGCGCCAAGAGCCAGGCTGTGTCGCCCGAGGGTGGAAATCGGAAGTGTGGTCATCGTGATGCGCCTCTCATTGTGTTTCGTTGTGAATACATGGAGAAGGGCGTCCGACGGAGCGCCGCCCCTGCCGCAAACCCATATCCCGCGCTCGATATTCCCTTCTGTCAAATCTGTAGCCAACACCTGCCGGGATTCGCACGCTTTCGCCCATTTCTTGCGGACCTCCGACCAGCGCTGGTTCCTATACTGCTGTGCCCAATCACGCCGAGGGCGAACACATGCCTTACACACTCAAGCCAACCAAAGCCTTCGATGTCGATAATGAATCGACCGAGTACCTCTCGACCCATGTGACGGCTGAGGATCGGTGGGTCATGAACTTCGGCCCGCAGCATCCCGCGACGCACACCACGCTGCGCCTCGTGCTTGAGCTCGATGGCGAACGCATCGCTCGATGCACCCCGCACATCGGCTACCTTCACTCCGGTTTCGAGAAGCTCGGCGAGCACCTCGACTACAACCAATATGTGACGATTGTGAGCCGGATGAACTATCTGTCTCCCATCGCCAATGACATCTGCTGGCATCACGCTGTCGAAACACTCTTTGATGTTGAAATCACACCAAGATGCAAAGTCCTGCGGACGATCATGGCGGAGATCGCGCGGTGTCAGGATCATCTCCTGTGCACCGGGGCAGCGGCGCTGGACCTTGGCGCCTTCACGGGGTTCCTCTACGTCTTCAACGTGCGCGAAAAAATCTACGACATCTGTGATTTTATTTCCGGCCAGCGCTTTCATCCCGACTGGACGCGCGTCGGCGGCGCGATGATGGATCTGCCCGACGAAGCGATGTTCAAGAAGCTGGTCAAGGCGCTCGTCAACGAAGAAATCCCCCGCGCCGTTGACGATCTTGAGAAGCTCGTCATGCGCAACCGCATCTTCCTCGACCGCACCGTTGGAATCGGCGAAATCACCGAAGAAGAAGCAATCGCATGGTCGCTTTCCGGCCCCATCGCGCGGGCGTCCGGCGTGCGGCAGGATCTGCGCAAGACCGAACCATATCTGTGCTACGCAGACAACTGGGACGGGCAGGGCGCCGAGGCGGTGAAGTTCAAGACGCCCATCGCAACGGAAGGGGATGTCTACGCCCGCTTCCGCGTGCGCCTTGAAGAAATCAAACAGTCCTTGGAGATTATCAAGCAACTCATCGACGAAATTCCAGGCGGGCCCATCAACGTCTTCTCTGACAGCAAGATGACCATACCCCCCAAATCTGAGGTGTACGGCTCAATCGAGGGATTGATCCAGCACTTCGAACTTGTCATGACGAATCGCGGGTGGGACGCGCCGGTCGGCGAGGCGTATGGCGCCAACGAAACCGCCAACGGCGAGCTTGGGTATTTCATCGTTGCAGATGGCGGGCCGCGACCCTGGCGCGTCAAGACCAGGCCGCCGAGCTTTATCAACTATCAGATGATGGCAAAGATCACCGAAGGGCACATGCTCGCTGACATTGTCGCGACGCTTGGTTCGCTCAACGTTGTCGCAGCGGAGCTGGACCGATGAAGAATGATCGAATCGTCGTTTCGGGTGCGATTCTCACATTGTTGGGTGTTTCAGCGTTGAGCCCGTCAACAGCTTCGGCGCAGCAGACGGGCCACGCGGATCTTGAGCGAACGCCCCAGCTTCAACAAACACCGGGCGCCGCGACCGACCCGGATGAACTCACGCCGGCTGAGTCCGCTGAGGAAGAAAATCGCCTGAACATCCCCTTCCCCCACCCCGTCATTATGGAAGTTCTTTTCTTTCCGGATAGGGGCCTTGATCACGGCGACGCCAACAAGGACCGCAAGCGCATCGCGATCGGCGAGGAGTTTGTCGAAATCATCAACCCCCACGATCGTCCGATCCAGCTCGCCGGGTATGTCATCCGCGATCGCAATACGAATGAGCCGGGCGGTGACTCCAAGGCGTTTCGCTTCGTCTTCCCCGAGTGCGAGCTCGCGCCAGGGCAGGTCGCGGTGCTCTTCAACGGGTTTCGCTCACAAATACCAGGGCCTCTGGGCGACAAACTGCTCGCTGCCGGCCCCAATGATCGCTTCGCTGGCGCGCTGGTCTTCAGCGCTCAAAACCAGGAGAAGGGCGTCGCGTTCAGCAACGTGCATGAATGGGTGTTGCTGGAATCCCCCGCCGGCGACCCGATCGACCTGGTGCAATGGGGTGAGCTCGATGTTGATCCGCCCGACCATCCAATGCGCTCTGAGAAAATAGAAGAAGTCTTTCCTGTGGGCTATCAGCGACTTTCGCCGGGGGGCAAGTTCATGCCGCACCCCGTCATCAATGGAAAATGGTTCAGCCCGGGTGAAATCCCAGAATGGGTCGAGGAGGAGTAGCGTATGGCCTGGGTCGCCAAGCCTTCAGCAACGGAACAAATCGAAAGGCGCGATGAGCCTTACCTCACGCAGGAAATGTGCGATCAGCTTTCGCGCGACATCCTGCCGCGGTATGAAACAAAAATGGGCGCGTTGCTGCCCACGCTGCACATGGTTCAGCACGCCCATGGATGGATCGCTGCCCAGGCGCTGGAGGAGATCGCAGACTTTCTCGATCTTGCGCCAGCCGAGGTGCTCGACTCCGCGAGTTTTTATGAGGAATACTGGCTCAAGCCCAAAGGCAAGCACCTGATCGCGGTCTGCCGATCCATCGCGTGTGAGATTTGTTCGCATGCCGAGGTCACCGAAGCCTGCAGGAAGCGGCTCAACATCGGCGTCGGCGAAACCACCGAAGATGGAAAGTTCACACTCATCGAGCTTGAGTGCATCGGCGCGTGCGGCGGCGCCCCCGCAGCCCTCGTTGATGAAACCCTTCACGAAAACGTCACGCCCCAACGCATCGTCGAGCTTATCGATCAAGCCCGCGATCACGACGCGCTGTAGTCATGTCGCTGGCGCGCTCTATCGGCGAGTTCGTGGGCCACATCTGGCGCGGCGTGACAGCCGACGTCAGCGCTGAAACCTCCAATGAAAAACGCGAGCTGAAGCAAACTGTTGAAGAGCGCCAAGCCCAGGCGTCCGATGGGCGAACCGTGACACTTCGCAGAACCACGATTGATGAGGTCGAAGTGCGCGAGGATCGCTGATCGCTACGAGCGGCTGATCCGCTTGTTCTTTTATCACGATGACTCAAGGGTCGCCGGCTTCGCGATCGCCAACGGGGCGGATCACATAAACCGCCACATACAGGCCAGCGACATCTTCTCGCGGAAACGTGCGCGGCACATACGCGCTGTTGATCGGCTGAAGTCGAATCTGCTCGTTTCCAAGGTCATCGCGCTCAAAATAGATGCGCTTGAAGGTTGTTTCGTCATCCTTACATAGGCGCACGAAGCAGTCATCTCCCGGCCGAACATCGCGCTCGGGGCTGAAAACAATGATGTCGCCCTCGTCATAGTCCGGCGCCATCGAGTCGCCAATCACTCTCGCTGCAAATGCCTGCGGGTCATGCAGATCGGGGGCAGCGACATATTCGTCAGCCACCCGCGCCGGATAGCCAAGGTCGGTGAACTCGCGGGGATACCCCGCAGCGACGTTATTAATGATCGGCGCCTGCGCCGGAAGACCAACTCGCTCGACGCCCTTGATCGGCGCAATCCCCGCCACCAGTTTGTGCAGAGCGCCTGAGGCGTACAACTCGTCAAGCCCGCGCTCGCTCACAAGCTCCGCCAGGCGCGATGCTGCATCTGTAGAAGCGCGCATGTCGCGGACCTGCTTCTTCACCTCCTCAGGTGTCGCCTGCCACTGGCCCAGCGTCATGAGCTGGCCCGGCTCCAGCCGAAGCGCCTGCTCAAGTCGCGCAAGAAGCTCCTGAGAGGGCGGGCGCGGGCGCAGGTCGCGCTCGATCATCGAGAGATAGCTCTTGGCGCACTCCGCGGCGCGCGCAAGGCGCCCTTGTGTGAACCCAAGCTCCTGCCGGCGGTCTCGAATTGCTGCCCCAAGTGTCTGCATGGTCTTTGCTCGTGCGCCGTTTCGTGGTTATACCATACAAAACCCTTGCAAATATGCGCACTAAATATAGAACATATGAAGATATGTTTACCAAACAGTGTTGATTCTTCGCGCAGCCCGATTTGGAAAATCGTGCGCAAGTGTCTGTATAAACCGTGGAGCGCAGGGAAAGCGGGAACGGGGGGGACATGACCCGTGAAGGCGGTTAGTTGTTGACTGATAGCGACTTACGACGTTTCAAGGGCGGGGGCCAAAACGGGAACGCTCAGGGCGCCAGCGCAAGGTAAAGCGGGAACGCGAGGCCCATGATATTCAGCAATCGCCAATCCTGTCCGGCCCTCTTCATCTGCAGGGCGGACGTCGGACATGACGCCGGACGTTGAAAACAAGGCGAACAGCCCGTGTTCATTTCTGAGCGAGAGTTTATTGCGTGCGTCTCTTGTTGTGCTTTCAGTTAATCACACCTGACTGCTTTTGGGTTCACAGACAATTTAATGCACACAGAGGATCGCGGCACAAGTGCCTTTTGCAAAAGGAATTGCAATCGCTGTGGAAAAGTTGTCCACAATGGCAGGCGGGGTGATCGGCTTGATCTCATATACATTGCTGGTATCCTTGATCCGCCGAACGGAGTGTCCGGCGTCAATTTCTTCCTCCACCCACTGCGAGAAGCGCCATGGAAAGGCCGATCCGCGGGCCCCCGATCAATTTTGTGATCTACCGCTTTTTCCTCCCTGACAAAGCCGGGTGACGTCCCAGCGATGTCAGACTTCCCCGTATTTTACCCACTCCAATCAACACATATTAAAAAGGAGCTTGTCCATGAACACGACAGGCCAAATATGCCAGACCAGTGGCATCTATCAAGGCGGCTGCTCTTGCTCGAAACAAATCGCACTCAGTAAGGGTGAGACGTTTCCGCCATGTGGCGGCTGTCGTCGAGCCGTGAACTGGCGATTGGTTCGCAGGACTCACTAATCGAGAACAGGCGGGCATCGAAATGTTGGATTTCCTCTCCTGCATACCCGTGCAGGAGGCCAACGATTCGATGGACCTGCTGAGATGATAGAGATCGTTCGGTGACTGCCCATCGATACAGATCGAGGGCCCAGCCGAACCTGGCGAAGCCGCACACCGTCCATCCGTCTCCCCGATCGAAAACGAACGGGATGATGGTGGAAGATGCGGCTTCGTCCAGTTTTGTGCGAGCGCGAATGACACCGTGCTGATCATCGGATGGAATCGTTGTGACGCTCGCAATAAGCCGAACGCCGAGAGAGACCGAGTGCGATTCAGCTTCGAGCAGGGCCTCATTCTCCAATGGTGGATTTGCCATAGTGCCCTTTTCATCGGTTGATCACAAGCGTCGATTTATCAGAGCTTTCCGCCCCGTTCCCGTTTTCCCTGCGATCAACGCTCATGGCTTCGCTTTCCGCAGCCTTGTCCGCGCCACATTGACATACTCCTCGACCAGCTCGCACCCGATGAACCGTCGCCCCAGCTCGACGCAGGCGACGCCGGTCGAACCTGATCCGGCGAATGGATCGAGCACCACGTCGTCCGCCTCGGTGATGGATTCGACAATGTTCTTCATCAGGTCGACCGGCTTTTCCGTCGGGTGCAGCCGCTGCACGGCATGAACCCGAGAGTGTCTGATCACAGTCGTTGGGCGCTTGCCAGGAAAGCCGTATCCCTTCTTCGTGGCGAACCATGCCAGCTCGTGCTGCGGACCAAACTGCCTCTTGCAGTCGCCTGATCCGTGAACGCACTTGTCCCAAATGATCTGTGATTGAATTTTCAACCCGGCCCACGAAATGGCTCGACGCCAGTCCTCTTGAACCTGCTGAATCGTGAAGCAAAAGAGGCAGCCGTCGTCTTTCAATAACCGATCCACCTCGCCGAGCCACCATACAAAGGGAGCGCCGTCGTTCTTCACGCGCTGCCCCGTCCAGCTCACATAGTTCATGCCATAGGGTGGGTCCGTGATGATGGCGTCGATCGACGCATCGGGAAGCCGCGCCAGCAGCGTTCGACAGTCGCCAAGCGATAGGCTCCATCGTCGATCCCCGCGAGCGACATCCAGAGCCGCCCTGCTCTTCGAGTTGTTGAGTTGCAAACTCCATTACCTATCCTGTGACCCTTCCCCGGAAGTTTTAACAGCCGAGCATCCGTGCTCGGCTCCAATCTCGGGCGGGGCGTCAAATCCGGCAGCTGATATCTGCCGCGTCGGCGTAAGGTGACCCTTCGCCGACGTCCCGCTCG
>JAJDDD010000018.1 GCA_029260495.1 Phycisphaerales bacterium
TGCAGATTCGTTTGCGGCGTAGATGAACCGATCGTTGACGGAGACGAGCCTGCTGTTGCGGAACTGATACTCGATGGAGATGCGATCGATCCATTCGACCTGGATGAAGCCAGTGCTCGGGTTGGCGATGTCTTCAAGCTCGATAGAGAACTGAATAAAGCCTTTGTCGTCGGGGTCTACTGCAGGATCTTTGAGCTCAATGCGCACAAACTCTGTAAACTGGGGTGGGAAAAAGGGGGGGGAGTCTGTGTTTCGATTGGCCACGGTGGCAGCAAAGAGGTCGTCATAGCTCTGATCGAAGCCTTGTCCATTACCAATTGTGCTTTGACCCGGAGGCGGTTGTAAGCCGGTGGTGGCAAAATCAATTGGATCGCCTGCAGACTGGAGGACGATGGAGCGGTAGGGTTGCGCTCTGTTGGGGGCAGCGTTGACTTGAAAAGCGCGGACGGTGAAATTCACAATGGCGTCTGCCGGAGAGCGCGTGCCCTCACTGAAGCTGAAATACTCGCCACTTCCATCCACGGGGCCTTGATACAGGCCCTTTTCGACAGTGACGGTGATGTTGACGGGATGGATGCGCGAGTTTGGAAGCGAGAAGAACTTCGCAAAGTTGATTCCTTCAGTCGCTGCGCTGGTGACGAAGAAAGGATCGTTGTAGTCGCCGGCGCCGAGCCCTCCGCGATCGGTATCGCCTGGATTAGGCATCGAGAAAGGCGCTTCGTAGATATCGAAGGAAGCGGCGTCAATGACGGCGTAGAGGGATTGATCGTTGGCGGCGAATGCGAGGGCGTTATCAGTGATTTGTGAAACGGTTTGGCGCCATTCGCCGGGGGCGTTGTTGATTGCGGTGAGGCCGGGACCCTGGAGATCGCCGAGCTTGCGCGAGAGGAGCGCTTCGGCGTTGCGGGATTGGCCGACGGCGATATTGACCTCGGTGGAGCGTTGCTGCTGGCCGGCGGCGCCGGCGAAGAGGGCGATGAGTCCGAGGACGCCAAGCCCGAGGATGACGGTTGCGAGCATGACTTCAATAAGAGTGAAGCCAAGACGTTGTGAGCGCTGCGTGGTGATGCGCGAGCGAGCTGTCGTAAACACAGGCATGCTGCTCATTGCCTCCTGGTGGTTTCGCCGGTGTAGCGATTGAAAGCGAGAACTTCGGCGTTGCGTGTGATCCAGTCGTTCATCCGCTGGATGGTGTTGTTGGGGGTGTCGCCGAGTTCTGCATTGGTGAGGAATCGAGTATTTGGCGCATTTTTGAGCGCCTGAGATGAATCTGGGCGGAGAAGCCAGGGGAGTTCGACGCCGGTTCCGTCAGCCAGGCGCGTGAGATCGATGACGGCGAGCTGGCTGACTGTGCGCAGGAGCACCTCTGGATTGGTCGTTGGGTTCACGGGCGCCGGCGAGGGGCTGGCCTCGGGATCAAAGCGGATGGGGTCGTCGTAGACTTCCTTGTCGGGGTCGTCGAGGTCGTAGGGGAGGTCGGTGAACTCGAGGTAGAGATCCTGGTTGTTGGGGCTGGCGCCGATGGAGGCGCTGTCGACGATGGAGCCGTTTTCGTTAAAGACGATGCAGAAGGAGTTGGCGTGGCGGACGGCGTCTTCCTGAACATCGAGGCTGCCATCATCATCGCGCCAGGGATCCTGGCCTTGCCTGAGGAAGACGCGCGGGTCGTTGCGTGGGAAGAGCCAGGGGGTGAGGTCGGCGCTGCCTCCGACGCTGAACATATTGCCGGCGTACCAGGCGAAGGTGTCGGTGTCGATCATGGGAGCGTCTTCATCAGCGATGTTGAAGGAGAGGCCGAAGACCGCAGTTCCCTTGGGAAGCTGGACAGGGGTGATGTTGTCCATAGGCCGGAGGGCCCACTGACCTGAGGTCATGGTGGCAGCGTTGGTCGAACTGAGGCGTTCTTTGCTGAGCGTGACCGCGGTGGCGTGCTGCTGGACAGTCAGGAGTGTGTAGGTGCGTTTTTCGATATCGAAGAGGAAGACAACGCCGGCGGGTTTGCCGGTTTGCATTGCTTTGGTGCGCGCGTTGCCCAGCGTACCGCGGACAGCGTTGACGGCGGCGGAGTAGTTGGCGGATTCAATAATGCGTCCGACCGCAGGAACGGTGACGATAATGAGGATGAGCATGATCGCGACGACGACCATCAGCTCGATGAGCGTGAATGCGCCGCGTGAAGCAGCCCCCCGGAATGTATGTGTGCGTTTCATCGATGCATTGAGTTGAAGTTCGTGGTGAGGATGGGCGGATCGACCGGGTAGGAGTAGATGTTGTCCTTGAGCGCCTTGGTGGCGCGCTCGATCGCGTCAACGCTGGAGCCGAACTCCGCGGTCAGGCCGTAATGCTGATCTGGTCCGGCGGAGAAGAAGTAAGGCCGGCGGTTGACGCACCTGCCGTACAGCGCCTGGGCGAGATCGTTGTCAGGGTGGACGTAGTAGATGAGTTGTTGCCTGGCGACGGGGTATTGTTCTCCAGCGGAGGAAACAGGCCAGCTGCTGGCGTCGCCCCAGGGATCGACGATGGAGGGCGTGATGTCTGGGTCGTCATCCGTGCTTGTAATGACAAGAAACTGTTCGGGGAGGTCGTTGATGATGCCCTTGCCACCCTGGACAGCATTCGCCTGCTTGATGAAGACGGCGGCGTCGGGCCTGCGGGAGTGTTTGATTCCGTTGTAGGGGTCTGACTCGAGATCGTTGTCCGAGCCGGGCACTTCGTCATATTGCACTGCTTCGCCATCCAGCACGATGTACTTGGGGATAGCGCCATGTTCTGTGACGTACTCTTCGAGGGCGCGATCAAGCGTGCGCAACAGATTCTCAGTGAGCGTGACGCGCTGGCGGCGCAGCACCGCGGAGCCCGCGGTGACGGAGAGACCGGCGAGAACCGCGATGATGGAGATCGCCACAAGCAACTCAAGGATGGTGAAGCCCGGGGCAGCGGCGCATTGATGTGGCGTGCGGCGGGTCATGGCGTGAACCTCACGTTGTCATCAAGGCTTTCGATCAGGAGACGCCAGGTGCGACTCTCTTCGGCGCTGGGCATAGAGCCTGGAATCAGAGTGGCGAGTTCATCAAGCAGGTTATAGTTCTCCGGCAACGCATCGCGACCGATTGGGGCGTCGGCGAAGACGCCGCCCGAGCCCGCGGAGAGAAGCGCAAAGGAGCCGGAAGCGTTGAGAAGATCGCGATCAACATCGGGCGCGAGTTCTTCTGCAGCGCCGAGGTTCTTAAGAGTCTCAGCATTGAAGAGTTCAATCGGCGCCCCGCCAAGCCAGCGATTCTGGCGATTGGCCGGATCGCGTGTAGGCCAGCGTCTGTAGTAGCGGATGGGGTTGTCCCATCGATCCCTGAAGACGTAGAGACGGCTGATGCGAGTTTCATCGATGTCGTGATCGCTCTCGGTCAAGAGGTTGACGCGATCGGAGAGTGTGGCGTTGCGAATGCTGTCGCCGGAGCCGATATCCATGTATGGGCCGTAAGTGCGCCCCGCGCGGCTGGCGCGGTGATCGTCGCGCTCGAGCGCGCCGCCCCATGAGCGATCAATGCCCGGATCCCGGAAGCCGGCGCCAGTCACGCCATCATCCAGGCCTTCATCATCAGGATCAGCAAAGCCGTCGAGATCGCCGATGCCGATGAGATACAAGGGAAGTGTATAGATGCTTGCGTAGCGATTTTCGCGGAGTTCTTCGTCAAGATCGCTGGCGTCCGGCTGCGCTTCGGGAGAGTGCAAGCCGTCATCAATAAGCGGGGGGTAGTAGTTGAAGTCAGTCTTAAACTGTTCGATAGCGAAGCCGATATTGCCAAGATATTGCGAAGTTGCAGCTTCGCGGGCATTGCGGAAGGCGCCTGAGAACACCACTCCAAGCAGGCCAATGAGCAGCCCGAGAATCCCAATCACCACGAGCAACTCGATAAGCGAGAAAGCGCTGCGACTGGAGCGGCAAAAATCAGGATGTGCTGGTCGGCGGTTCATGTTTGGTTGATTGGAAACGTCCTTTGGTGAGAGTTGCAGAAGCTCATGCTTGAAGTTGGTTGATCATCGCGACCATGGGCATGAACATCGCGACGACGATGGTTCCGACGATGCCGCCGAGAACGATGACCATGACGGGTTCAAGGAGAGAGACGAGCGATGAGACAGCGACATCAATTTCCTCGTCGTAGTTGTCAGCGATCTTCATGAGCATGGAGTCCATGTCACCGGTTTCTTCGCCGACGTCGATCATGTTGACGACGAGTGCGTTGCAGACTTTGGTTTCGCGAAGTGGAGCAGCGAATGTTTCGCCTTCGCGGATGGAGTCGTGGACTTTGGTGAGAGCGCGTTCGTAGACCCAGTTGCCGCAGGTGTCGCGGGTAATGGTGATGGCTTCGAGGATGGGAACGCCGGCGCTGATGAGTGTGCCAAGCGTGCGCGTGAAGCGCGAGATGACAGTCTTGCGGACGAGCCCGCCGAGAATTGGGATGAGCAGCGTGACATAGTCAAACGTGGCGCGGCCCGGGGGGGTCCGGCGCAGAAGCTTGAAGAAGATGAAAACAACGAAGGGGGAGGCGAGAAGGATGATGGCGCCGGGGATTTTTTGATCAGGCGAAGCGGAGCCAGCGACCCACTTGCTCACAGTGACGAGCATGAGTGTGATCTGAGGGAGCTCGATTTCCATATCCTCGAAGATTTCCTGAAACTGCGGGATGATGAAGTACATAATGCCCGTCACAATGATGATCGCGACGAAGATCACGGTGACGGGGTAAACCATCGCGCCGATGACTTTGCGCTTGAGCGCCTGAGCCTTTTCCATGAACTCACTGAGACGCTGGAGGATGACGTCGAGCACGCCGCCGATTTCGCCGGCAGCGACCATTTTTGTGTAGAGACGGCTGAAGACGCGTGGGTGTTTGGCCATCGCTTCTGAGAGGCTCATGCCGCCTTCAACATCATCGCAGACTTGTATGAGAACATTCTTGAGCTTGCCGGGTTTGAGCTGGTTTTCGAGAATTTGAAGAGAACGGAGCAGCGGGAGGCCGGCGTCCTGCAGTGTGGAAAGCTGGCGTGTGAAAAGTGTGAGGTGTTTGGTGCTGACCCGGCCGATGGTGATGCCGCCGCCTTTTTTCTTCTTCTTGACGGTGTCACTGGCGCTTTTGCCTTCGCCGGCAGCGGTTTTCTTGACCTTCTGCTCGCGCACCGATGTTGGGAAGTAGCCCTGGTGCTTGATGCGCTGGATAGCTTCCTCACTGGAGGCGGCGTCGATGGCGCCTTTTTGTGGTTCGCCGTTGGCGTTCAGAGCTTCAAACTGAAAGGTGGGCATGGGAAGCGCCTCGCTGTTTCACACAAAGTCGCTCACGGGCTGCAAGCGACGACAATTGATTCATTCTTCGATGGTTTCTCGAACGACCTCGTCGATGGTCGTTTGTCCTTCATAGATGGCCTGGAGGCCCGACTCACGGAGGGACTTCATCCCGCGCCGGCGGGCGGCGTCGCGCAGTTTGTTGGTGCTGGCTTCCTGCATGACGAGATCGCGCAGGTCGTTGTCCATAACGAGGATTTCAAAGATCCCGAGCCTGCCTTTGTAGCCTGAGCCGTGACAGTTATCGCACCCGCGCCCGCGGTAGAACTCCCGGCCTTTGACCTCTTCAGGAGTAAGGGCGAGCTCCATGAGCTGCTCTTCGGTGGGGCTGAAGGGCTCTTTGCACTTGGCGCAGATTTTTCGCACCAGGCGCTGCGCCACAATGCCTTCGATGGTGGCGGTCAGCAGGAACGCCTCGAGCCCGAGATCAAGCAGGCGAATGATCGAGCTGGGCGCGTCGTTCGTATGCAGCGTCGAGAAGACAAGGTGGCCGGTGAGCGATGCCTGCACCGCAATTTCAGCAGTTTCAAGATCGCGAATCTCACCGACGAGGATGATGTCCGGATCCTGACGCAGGAAGCTGCGCAGGCATTTTGCAAATGTAAGGCCGGCGTCAGTGTTGATCTGACACTGACATAGGCCGTCAATATCGTATTCGACGGGGTCTTCAGCGGTAAGGATCTTGGTTTCGACGTCGTTGAGCGAGCTAAGGGCGGCGTAGAGCGTTGTGGTTTTGCCTGAGCCGGTGGGCCCGGTGACGATGACGATGCCGTTGGGCTTGTGGATGAGTCCGTCAACGATCTTGACGTCATCATCGCGCAGGCCGACGCGATCAATGCTCATCTCGACGTTGGAGCGATCGAGAACGCGCATGACCACGGATTCCCCGTGCATGGTTGGAAGTACACTGACGCGCAGATCAATCGGATTGCCCCCGACGACCAGCTCGACGCGACCATCCTGAGGGAGGCGGCGTTCGGCAATATCGAGATTGCCCATAACTTTGACGCGACTGACAATCGCAGGCCCAAGATACGCCGGCGGCGGAACCATCTCGTAGAGGACGCCGTCGATTCGATAGCGCATCTTGAACTCATCCTCGAAGGGCTCGAAGTGAATGTCCGATGCTTTGTCCCGGATCGCCTGGAGCAGCACCAGGTTCAGAAGCTTGACGACCTTGTTGTCTTCAGCGACTTCAAGGACAGCGTCAAGATCAAGGGAGTCCCCGCGGTCAGCCAGCGCAGCGAAGCGGTCGTCACCAGCAATATCGCTGACAACGTCAGAGACGGATTCACCCTTGCTGTAGAACTTCTTGATTCGAGCATCGACCTGGGCTTCATCTGCGATGAAGGCTTCGACCTTGAACCCCATGAGCAAGCGAAGGTCATCGACAGCCCGGAAGTTATCCGGACTCTTCATCGCGATCTTGACCCGCTTCGTCTTGGGATCGAAGGCGAAGGGGACGACCTGGTAGGCCTGGGCGGTCTCCGCTGGGAGCGAGCCTCGCGTCTCATCATCGATTTCGACGGACTCAAGATCAATGAAGCCCATGCCCGCCTGGCCGGCGACGGCCTCCTTCACATCGACTTCGCTAACGTGTCCCAACTCGACGAGCAACTCGCCGATCGGGGTCTTGCGCTCCTTCTGCTTCTGGATCGCCAGGGCCTCATGGACCTGCTCGCGCGTCACCTTCCCCATCTTGGTGAGGACACGGCCGAGTTTTCGGCCCTTCAGTTCTTGTAGGTCGACGCCCATTGTCTGAGATCACCTCTTCTTGCTGACACGTTCGATCCGCCAAACAGCCCCGGAAGCCGGATCGGGCCTCGCACTCATGGCGAGGGGTGGCGAGCCCGGAAGAACCCGCCATAAGTATCTTCGCTGACTCTACGGTGCTTGTTCCGAAGAAACAACGGGTTTACATGGAATGGGAGCGTTGTGACACCGTGGTTTCAATACATCAAGATAGCGTTGGACCAAGGGAAACAGCCCTTGGATAACTCCAGATGGGCTACTACAGCCGATTACTCAGCCGGCTTTTCTTCCGCTTCATCGAGCTCTGCTCTGCCGATTGTGTGGCCCGCCTGATGGACCTTGTCGGTGAGGGTCTGGGGGTTCTTCCCCTTGTCCACCATCTCCTCAGCAGCAATCATCCCCTTGGAGTACAGAGACCAGAGATGGTCGTCGAGGAGCTGCATGCCGAACTTCTTGCCGGTCTGGATCGAGGAGTCGATGCGGAAGCTCTTGTTGTCTCGGATGAGATTGGCGATGGCGGGGGTGACGAGGAGGAACTCGTAGCCGGCGACCATGCCCTTGGTGTCAATCCGCGTCAGGAGCACTTGGCTGAGCACCCCGATCAGGGCGGTGGAGAGCTGGACGCGAATCTGGTTCTGCTGGGTGACGGGGAAGGCATCGACGAGGCGGTCGATCGTCTTGGCGGCGCCTGTGGTGTGGAGCGTCCCGAAGACAAGGTGGCCCGTCTCGGCGGCCCGGACGGCGGCTTCGATGGTTTCGAGGTCGCGCATTTCACCGACGAGGATCACATCCGGATCCTGACGAAGGGCCCGGCGGAGGGCCTCGGCGAAGTTGGGCACGTCTGATCCAACCTCACGCTGGTTGACGATGGATTTCTTGTGATGATGGTAGTACTCGATGGGGTCTTCCATCGTGATGATGTGGCGTTCATAATTGGCGTTGACGTAATCAACCATCGTGGCAAGCGACGTAGTCTTGCCCGAGCCTGTGGGGCCGGTGACGAGAAAGAGCCCGCGCGGCCGGCGGATCAGATCCTGGCACATTTGAGGCAGGCCGATCTGCTCGAATGTGAGGAGTGTGTTTGGGATTTGTCGACAGACGATCGCGAGATCGCCGCGCTGGCGAAAGACAGAAACGCGGAATCGGGCCGCTTCTCCATATGCAAACCCGAAGTCGGTGCCGCCAGCTTCCTGAAGCTCCTGCTGATTGCGTTCAGGCGTGATTGACTTCATGAGGGCGACCATGTCGTCAGAGTCAATGACTTTGGTCTGGAGATTGCGAAGCCCGCCGTGCAGACGGAGCGTTGGCGGGCGTCCGGTGGTGAGGTGGAGGTCGCTGGCGCCGAGCTTGACGACGGTGTCGAGCAGGCGGTCGATCTGCATTGTGGACATCAGCGGGGTCTCCCTATTGGTGTGGGCGGCGCACAAGGGCGCGGATCGTGTGTTGTTCGACGAGCGTCAGGCCGGCGTGAGGCTCGCTTGTTTCAGTAGGTTATTCGGATTCTTCAAAGGAGACGATCCCCTCGACCTGGGCAATGCGGGCGATTTCAGCGGGCGCGGTGACGCCTTTGAGAATCTTGATCTTGCCGTCAAGGAGCAGAGGGCGCATGCCATTGGCGATCGCAGCATCGCGGAGCTTGCTGACGGGGGCCTGCTGGAAGGCGAGTTCGCGCAGCTCGTTATTCATGACCATGAGCTCGAAGATCGCCTGCCTGCCCTTGTAGCCGCTCCCGTAGCAACGATCACAGCCGTTGGGCTTGTAAATCGTGTTCTTCTCCTGATCTTCCTTGGTGATGTTGGTGAGCGCCAGGAATTTGGGGTCGGGTTTGTCGTCGGGCTGCTTGCATGTGCAAAGCACACGGATGAGGCGCTGGCCCATGACCGCTTGAATGGAGGAGGCGACGAGGAAGGGCTTTACGCCCATGTCAACAAGGCGTGTCATCGCGCTGGGCGCATCATTGGTATGCAAGGTGGAGAAGACGAGGTGACCGGTGAGGGCTGCCTGGATCGCGACTTCCGCGACTTCCTTATCACGAATTTCACCCACCAGAATAATGTTGGGCGCCTGGCGCAGCATCGTGCGCAGGATTGTCGAAAAGTCCAGCCCAATGCTCTCACGCACCTGGCACTGATTAATGCCAGCAAACGAGTATTCAACCGGGTCTTCCGCGGTGATGATTTTTTTGTCAGGCCGATTGAGAATGTCAAGAGCGGAATAGAGCGTCGTGGTTTTACCCGAGCCGGTGGGGCCGGTGACAAGAAAAATTCCGTTGGGCCTGCGGATGATGCGATTAAAGAGTTCAAGGTGATCGGGCTCAAAGCCAAGGTTTGCCAGGCCGATCCGGACAGCGTCCGGTCGAAGAATACGTAGAACGATGGATTCGCCGTGATATGTAGGACATGAAGAGACACGGAAGTCAACGACGGAGTCATCAACAGGAATCTTGATGCGCCCGTCCTGTGGAATGCGCTTCTCGGAGATGTTGATGCCCGCCATGAGCTTCATACGCGCGAGCACTGCGTTTTGCATGCGCTTGGGCAAGTTGTCGCGTTCGATGCAGACGCCGTCAATGCGATAGCGCAGCCGCACGCGGTTATTCATAGGCTCAATGTGAATATCCGAAGCGTTCATTTTGACCGCTTCGATAAGCATGCGATTGCAGAGCTTGATGATGGGGGCGTCATCAGCTTTTCGGTCGATGGAGGCGTCAACGGACTTGTCCACCGACCGATCAATCGTGCGATCGATGGATTCGGTGACGAGCGACTCGCTGGCTTCAACCATGCGCGGCGAGCCGCCTTCGAAACGCTGCTCAATGAAGCTCTTAATTCGACCCTTGGCAGCGATGCGCGGCTCGATCTCAGCGTTGAGACGGAATCGGAGCATGTCCATCAGCTCCAGGTCCATCGGATCGTGAACGATGAGCTGCAGGCGACCGTTCTGCTTGGCGAGCGGAAGGATTTGATGTTTGCGGATGAGTTCTTCGGGGATGAGAGAGGTGTCGATCTGATCGCCGACCTTGGCGAGATCGACAAAGTCCATGCCGAACTGGGCTGCGAGGGCGGCGGCGATTTGGTCCTCACTCGCGTGCCCGGCTTCGACGAGGGCCTCGCCGATCCGCTTGCCCGAGCCTTGCGCGAGCTTCATCGCCGCCTGGATCTGGTCGGCGTCAATGACCCCCATGCCGGCGAGAATCTGTCCGAGTTTCTTTCGCGATCGCGCCATGTGCGTGAATGCCTGCCTATTGGTTGTCGCGCGAGCGGCTGATCGCTCGGCGTTGTCGATTTCGTGTCCGCCCGTTTGGGGCTGAAAATCCCCGCCGGCCTCATGGTTGAATACGCTCTGATTGGCCGGTGAAGCGGAGAAATCCGCACATGGCCTCGTGTGCATTATGCTGCGGCTCCCCTGTGGCGGCAATGAGCCTGCGATAATACTAGGGCGATGTCTCCGCGTAAGCACGCCGGCGGGATGTTCGGGTTGGCGTCAGAATCCGAAGACTGCTCGTCACCCAACCTTCTTGCGAGTTGCCAGGCAGAATATGAGCGAAACACACCACAGACTCCTGATTACCGCCGGCCCGACCCAGGAGCCCATTGACGCCGTGCGCTATTTGGGGAATCGCTCGTCCGGCCGGCTTGGGGTCGCGCTGGCGGAGACGGCGGCAGATCGCGGATGGCGGGTGACCCTGCTGCTCGGGGAAACGGGCAGGACGGTGGATCACCCGCATGTCCGCGTCGTTCCATTCCGAACGACGGCTGACCTCCGCGCGGCGCTGGCTGAATACAGCCCCGAGTGCGACGCACTGGTCATGGCGGCGGCGGTCGCGGATTACACGCCCACGGCGGTCGGGCCGCCGGGCGACTTGCAGCCGGTTCGTGAGGATTCGAGCGGGCAGAAGATTCGACGAGTTGGCGAGAAGCTCATTATCGAGCTTGAGCCCACGCCGGACCTTCTCGCGGAGGTCGTCTCGCGCCGGCATCCGGGGCAGCTCATGGTTGGCTTTGCGCTTGAGCCAGCCGACAGATTGGTCGAGTCGGCGATGCGGAAGCTCAAAAAAAAGGGCGTGGACCTCATCGTCGCCAATCCGCTGGAGACGATGGACGCGACCGTGATCGAGGCGAAACTCATCGGCCCCGAGGGCGCGGTGGCGCAGACTGATGGCGCGATTCACAAGCGGGCGTTCGCGGAATGGCTGCTTGAGAAGCTTGAACCTCGCATCAAGTCCTAAGAAAGACTCTGCTCGCGTCCTGCTCAGGATCGGTGGCGTGTGTAGCATTGGCCAGCGAGGAGGTTGGTTGGCGATGGCTGTGCAGATGGAGTTATCTCGAATCCTGATTCGCGAGTTGAACGACTTTCAGCTCATCGAGCTGCGCGAACTCGCTGGCGAGCGATCGTTTCCAATTGTGATCGGCATGGCTGAAGCGCAGGCGATCGAGCGCCGGCTTAAGGGCATTGAGATCAAGAGGCCGCTCACGCACGAGCTGATGGCGAGCCTGATTAACGAAATGCGCGGGACGTTGGAATCGGTGACGATAATTGATTTGTCTGAACATACGTTTTTCGCCACCCTGGATATTCGTAAGGATGACGGCGAGCTGATCCATCTGGACTCGCGCCCGAGTGACGCGATCGCGCTTGGGGTCGGGCTTGATGCGCCGATCTTCGTCGAAGATCATGTGCTCGATGAAGCGATGAGTGAAGAGATTTGAGCGGCGCCCATGCCTGAAGCCGCTGCACACTCATCACGGTTCGACTTTGACCCGAGTCTGACGCCGCAGGTCTACCTGACGGCGGACATTGCAGGGATTGGCGGGCGGATCAAGGAAAGACACGAGGATTTTCTGGTCGAAGAGCAGCCGCTTTATGCGCCCGTCGGTGAGGGTGAGCATATCTACATGCTCATCGAGAAGCGCGGGCTGACGACGACGGAGATGGTGCGCCGGCTTGCGCGCAAAATTGGCATGCGCCCGCGCGACATCAGCTACGCCGGGCTCAAGGACAAACATGCGATCACACGGCAGATAATTTCGATCCACGCGCCGGGCAAGCCGACGGAGTCGCTGCCTTCTATTGATGATGATCGCATGAGCGCGCTGTGGGTGGACCGGCACACCAACAAGCTCAAACGCGGGCATCTCAAGGGCAATCGTTTTTCAATCAAGATTCGCGGGGTCGGCGCCGGCGAGTCCATCCGCGCGCAGTCGGCGCTTTCACAACTTGCAAGCTCCGGCGTTCCCAATCGTTTCGGCGAGCAGCGGTTTGGTTCACACCGGACCAACCATCTGATCGGCCGCGCCATGGTGCGGGGTGACGCAGAAGAGGGGCTGCGCTGGCTCCTGGGGCCCATCGAAGGTGAGGAATCGCATTCGGAGGCGCAAAGCCGGGGACTTTTCGCTGCGGGGCAGTATCAAGAGGCGCTCGACAAGTGGCCTGGCGGGGCGAGCGCCGAGCGTCGGGCGCTGCAGAGTCTGAGCGCGGGCGCGACACCGGAGCAAGCATTCGGGCGCATCGACACCACCCAGCGCACCTTCTGGCTCAGCGCGTTGCAGTCAGCCATCTTCAATCACGTGCTGGATGAGCGCATCAGCAGCAGGCTCTTTGCTCAGCTCGACGTGGGGGACATCGCGTGCAAGCTTTACAACAATGCTCTCTTTGACGTTGGCGCCGAGGAGTTGGCAGCTGGCGATCTCGTTGAACGTATGGACCGATTTGAGATCAGCCCGACGGGTCCGTTGTGGGGGCCGAAAATGAAGAGATGCGCTGGCGCTCGCGATGAGGTTGAGCTGCGCGCTCTCGAACAAGCCGGCGTGACAGTGGAAGATCTTGTGCGCATGAATCGCGGCGCTCCGGGTGCGCGCCGGGCGCTGCGCGTTCCTCTTATTGATCCTGACTTGGAAGCAGGCGCTGACGAGCATGGCGAATACATTCGCATCGCCTTTGAGCTTTCTGCTGGATCATTTGCGACTGTTGTCTTGCAGGAAATCATGAAGCCGGAGCGTGTGCAGGCAGGCGATAAGAAAACGTGAGCGCCGGGAGCCGGATTGAGTCGCCGAGGCCTGTGCGCATTGTGTGCTTTGATCTGGGCGGCGTGTTGGTGCGCATTTGCCGATCGTGGGAAGAGGCGTGCGCACGAGCTGGGATTGATGTGCGTGATGGCTACCGCGACTCTGCGCACGCCGAAGATCGCCGGCGGATCGTCGAGCTCTATGAAGTGGGGGGCGTAAAGACGAATGAGTACTACGAGCGGATTTCACATTCGATCAGCGGTCTGTATGCGCCGGAGGAAGTGCGTAAAGTGCATCTGGCGTGGTTGCATGGGGAGTACCCTGGCGTGCGCACTGTGCTGGAGCGTATTCGGGTTGCGGGTCGCGCCAAGGCTGCCTGTCTGAGCAATACAAACGAAGATCACTGGCGGCTTATGGAAAGCTGGGGCGCTCTTTCACTTCTGGATCATGCGCACGCTTCGCACCTGCTTGGCGCGCGAAAGCCTGATGATGCGTGCTATGTGCGCTTTGAAGAGGCGGTTGGCGCGAATGGCGATGGCGTGCTGTTCTTCGATGATCTCCCGGCCAACATCGAGGCGGCCCGAGCGCGCGGCTGGCGCGCGGAAGTGATTGATCACACGGGAGACACCGCGGCTCAACTCACAGAACACTTGCTTAATCACGGTGTGATTGTCGGTTAAACGCGGGTTGTTTTTTGCATTGCTACAGGCCGGCCATTTTGCGCAGCAGCGTGTTCAGCTTGGGGGGGACGGGCATGGCGCTGAGCCGAGGCTCGCGCACCAGGGCGAAGCCTGCGAAGCGACTGTCTGCTTTGACATCCGCAAGAGTGACGGACGTCGTGGCTCGCTTGACGGGTTTGACATCGAAAGCAATGAGCTTGTCATCATTTTGTTTGGGATCGGGATATGGATCCGAGGTGATCTTGGCGAGGCCGACGATGGCGCGTTCCTTGCCGGTGTGATAGATGAAAGCTTCGTCGCCTTTCTTGGCGCCGCGCATGTGTTTGAGGGCGGCATTGCTGGCGACACCGTCCCAGATGGTTTTTTTGTCGCGCACCAGATCGTCATAGGAGTAGCTGGTCGGTTCGGTCTTGAGAAGGAATGTGGTCATGGCAAGATTGTGCGCAGTTGGAGAGCGATTGTCTTGGCAGAAGCGTAAACAAGCACAAAGAAAAACCCCGCGATCCCATGTAGAGAACGCGGGGTGAAGATTCAGTTCTTAAGCGTGAAAGTCTTACTCGCTGATGCAGCAGGCAAGCTGGCAGTCCGGGCCGCACGCTTTGGTGTTCTCAACTGCGACAGCGTCGACGGCCTTCGCGGCCTTCTTTGATTCGCAGCAGGTGGAGGAGGCAGCAACGGCCTCGGCGCATTCGGCGCCCGTCGCGCATTCAGTGGTCGCTGCATTGACAGCGATGACATTTGTCGCCTGGGTTTCACAGGAGGACTCTCCGCCGCACGTGCCGGCAGCGATGACCTGCTTGGTGGAGCAGATCGAAGCGACCGAGCAGTCAGCAGCGACGGCGCCGCACTCATAGTGGAAGACGGGCATCGCCATGGGGAAGCCTGCGGATGCGAGCGTCCAACTGGCGTTGGTTACAGGGATGGCCTGGGTTTGAGCAACCTGATTTGTGTCAGAGCACGTCTTGTTTGCGGAGCACTCGGAAGGCGCAGCGGCGACAACTTCAGTCGCCTGCGCAGCCTTGCTGGCGCAGCATTCTGACGGAGCGGCGGCTACAACCGCAGTTGCTTCGCTTGAGCATTCAGATTTGAGGGAGCATTCAGAGGGAGCAGCGGCGACAACGTTGGTCGCTTGAGCAGCCTGGCTGCACTCACTCTTGGTTGAGCATTCTGAGTTTGATGCAGCGATCGCTTGCGCGGCGAAGGGGCATTCTCCACAGTCTTCGGCGTTCTCAGTCGCAGCGGCGTTGACCGCGACAACCTCGGTTGCCTTGCTTGAGCATTCAGACTTAGTTGAGCACTCAGAAGGAGCGGCGGCGACAGTCGCTTGCGCTGCAGCACTTTTGAGGGCGCAGCATGAGTCGCCGTCAGTGCTGGCGACAGATGAGACTTGCGCGCCGGAGTCACAAGAGCCGACAAGGCTACAGAGCGTGTTGCCGGTCATGTACGAATAGCCGCCCACGCCGAGCGCCGTGACGCCGGCGATCGCCCATACGACTGTGACGATTGCTGATCCAGAACGAACCTTCATGTTGCAAACTCCATTGAAGTGATATTTCTCGTCTCTTTGGGGACGGGCCCCTCTCCTCATGTCGGCGCCAGGAATCGACCAGGATCGATCCAGCAATCCACGCATAGCTTAGTCCAAACGCCCTGGAGAACCCAGAGCCATTCGGGGATTGGCTTGCGACCCAACCAAGATTGGGAAGAAAACATAAGCCGCCCGCATACTGTGAACCGCTGATCATCGGGCAGGATTCCCTGAAATCGGCGATATTAATCGAGAAAAACACCGTGTTGAAACCATGCGGCAGCCTGTTATTCGGACGTTTGGAAGGGCGTTTGGGGTTCGGGTGCAAGGCGAGTACAAAAATACCAAACATTATCCGATCAAACCATTGACAGGCGCCCGATACCCTACTATAACCCAACCGTAAAGAGCCCGAACAAATGTGGGTGGGCTCGGAACAAGCATGGAGGCCTTCCAATGATGACCGCCCAACGAATCGACAGGTTGCTTGCTGGAAGCCAGCACGATCATGTTCTCAATCTGATTCTCGATAACGGCCGACCCGTGCCGCTCCGGGCCCGCCTGCTGCTGACCAACGACGCCCGATCGCTGGGCGCCTCAGCGATAGGGCTGGGGATTCAGCGTTGTCTGGAGCTTCGAGACCATCGCCAGGGGGAACGCATGCCGCGTTTGATTCTTGAGCTTCTGGATCTGCAGGCTCCGGAGGGGTCATTCGGCAATGTGGCGACCTCAAGCATCGCGATCGCCGCCCTGCTCTGCGCGAGGAAGGAGTTGGCGCAATTGTGCATCAGCGAGGAGTTATCAAGGCGAGTGGAAGATGCGATTGACCTTGGCCTGCACGCTTTGCATGCGGGGTGTGTCCGGGGGGTTTCTGCGGTTGAGGCGGCGTTTGCAATGTGGCAGCTCAGCGGGTGGGAATCAGCCCGCGTTCGGCTTCCGGAGGGCGCCCTGCGCGAAGCGATCACCGCCGCCGACGCTGACGATGGCGAGATTGCTACGGCGATCCTCGCGTTGGGCGGTTTGGCGACGAATGTCGGGCTGATTCGGCGGGCTGCGTGATTTGAGGAGAGGGAGGCGGGGGGGCGCCGCTTGCGCGTGGGCGGCGCTCTTTTCGCGTCCTCAACGATCTCAGTTCGATACGCTCAGTGCGTGCAGGAGATACTTCGCCAACTTGTTGCAGGCCAGACGCTTTCTGAGAGCGAGGCGGAACGAGCGCTGGAGACGATTCTCACCGGCGGCGCGAATGAAACACAGATCGGCGCTTTTCTTGCATTTCTGGCTTCGCGCGGACCGACCGCTGATGAGCTGATCGGCTCCGCGCGCGTCATGCGCCGTCATGTGACGGGCGTTCCGACCGATGTTCTGCCGTCCGGTGCGCGAGTCATTGATACTTGCGGCACGGGCGGGGCGCCGAAGACATTTAACATTTCCACAGCGGCTGCGCTCATCGCCGCTGCGATCGAGGCCCCCAATGCGCCGGTGGTCGCAAAGCATGGCGGGCGTTCGCGCTCGGGTCGGGGATCGGCGGAGGTGCTTGAAAAGTTGGGTGTGAATATCGACGCGAGTCCTGAGACGCAGGCTCGCTGTTTGCGCGAAGCTCGGGTTTGTTTTAGTTTTGCGATTCAGCATCATCCAGCCATGAAGCACGCTGCGGGCCCGCGGAAGTCGCTTGGTTTTCCGACGATCTTTAATTTGCTTGGGCCACTGACGAATCCGGCTGGGGCCCGGAGACAACTGCTTGGTGTCTATGACGCGGGTTACGCCCAACTGATGGCGGATGCGCTGAATGAACTTGGCTGTGAGCGAGCAATGGTCGCGCATGGCGCCGACGGGCTCGATGAACTGACAACGACTGGGCCGACACAGGTGTGGGATGTACAGGGCGGCCGCGTAAAGAAACGCACGGTTGATCCGGAATCACTTGGGCTTGTTCGCGTGTCGCTTGCGGATATTCAGCAGGCGGGTGATCTTGATGGCGCGGCGAGACTAATTCGATCAATTCTTGACGGCGAAGCAGGGCCGCCGCGCGAGATTGCGGTTCTAAATGCCGCGGGCGCGGCAGTTGTCGCGGGCGCGTGTGATGACTTGCGCGGAGGCATAGAACTTTCCAAACGCGCGATCGACTCCGGCGCCGCTGCGCATCGACTTGAACAACTTGCTCAGCTTTCGCACGAAGACAGCTGAAGCGCTGTCTACATCAGGACGCTGTCGAAACCTGTCAACCCGATCGGCTCCTTGGTAAAGAAAGGCTCGGCGGCGCTTGAACCAATGCGAGAGCCGAAGTAGGTCGCTGACGCTTCGACCCATTCGACAATGAAGCGGTTTTTTTCAGGCAAGACGAACTGTGTGTGATAGGCGCGAATGCTCTCAATCTTGCGCTCGACGCAACCGGAAATATCCAGGCAAAAACTCGGGTTCGCCACCCAGCGGAGATGAGTCGCGTAGTAATAAAAGAGCCAGCGCGGGTAGACGGGGTCACCCGGGAGGTCAATCTTGCTGAGCTTGGAATCAAACCGCGCGTCTTCAACAATGCGCGTCACGGCGCGATGATCGGGGTGCGAATCCTCGAAATAGGGTGTGAACACAATGTCCGTTTGATGCTCGCGCATAACTCCTGCGATGAGATGGCGCGATTCGATGGTGTGTTCGACGAACCGATTGGGCAGATCGAGGAGCCGGCGCTGGACGCCGAGTATTTCAGCAGCTTGGGCGGCTTCTTTGGCGCGAGTTTCAGGATCGCCGTGGGGCGTTGGCTCGCCGTTGGTGACATCGAGCAGCAGGACGTTGTGCCCCTGATCCGCAAGGCGCGCGATCGCGCCGCCCATTCCAAGCTCCTGATCATCCGGGTGCGGCCCGACAACGAGGATGTTCGCCATGTGCTTTTGCTCCACCTTTCGTTTACCTGGCGTCAGCCCAGTGGCGGGCGACTTCTGGCGCCAAGTATGTGTCTAACAACTGGCTGGTTCGACCAGATTATTCAAGCTCTTGTAGCAACTCACGGGAAAGTCGTGTGGCTTGTTCGTTCAGATCATCCATCACGCCCGCGCGGAACTTGCCGCGCAGCGATTCTCGCTGGGCCCAAACGTAAGACAAGTCTGCGAGGGACTCGTGATGTTTGCGGTGCGGGGAAGAGTCAAGTCGAGGATGCACGAGGAGGGACGTCCAGCTCGCGCAGGCATGTTCGTCAAACTCCTGAATCACTGCGTCGCGCAGCAATGTCGCGATGAGGAGCGCTTCTGGATGACTCACTTCAAGCTCCCGGAGTCTTGGGCCGAGTGTATGCAGCGACTGTTCCTGGGAAAGCAGTTCGTTCAGCCTTTGGGAGAACGCAGAGTAAAGACGCTCAAGTAAAGCTGGCGGCACGCGCCAAGCCGCCCATTGAATTACACTTGGTTCGTCGAGTTGATTTGCAAGAACATCGGCGCTGGCGCTCAACTGCTGTATGTTGTGAAATGTGCGCATTGCTTTGGCAGCGCTTTCATCCTGCGTTTTCCTCCCGAATGCATCCAGCCAGCTTTGCGCAGCTTGCTGCAACTGGTCAACATATCTTGCTTCAGATGAATCCGGCGTCGCCGCTCGCGCCATCTCAACGATCTGCGCAGGCTCGAAGATGAACTCAGTCTGCAAGCGGGCGAGTTCCTCCATCGCAGCCTTGCGCTGGGTCTCATCGTTCAGCAGCTTTTCAAGCTCCCACACCCGGCCCATCACGCGCCCCTGCGCGGGCCAAACCATCGGCGGCCACGTTCCAATGCGCTGATCGACGGTTCGAGCCAGTTCAAGGTCTTCAGCGATCGCAGTGTGTTTGGCGATGAGGCTGATCATCGCTGGGTTGCGCAAAAGTTCGAGCGAGCGCGCGATCCGAGCCCATTCCTTGGCGAGATGGTCTTCACGCTGTTCCGCTTCAATGTGCATCCGCCTCCATCCATTTTTCAGATCGGGCGAAAGAGTCTCATCGCGTTGCTGCGATCGGCGCTTCGCAGCAGTGCGCAGTGTTTGGACAAAAGCGCGCATGGTGATCGGCGCGTCAGAATCTATTTCTTTACCGTCGTTATAAAGGCGATCCCAAAGATCCATTGTTATCCGACGCAGTCGTCCGGGCTCCTCGCCAAGCTTGATGAGTTCGCTTTGAACGTTCAACACGCCTGCAAACGCAGTGAATGCTTCAAGGCGCGTCAAGGCAGCATTTCGAGTCGGCCTGCGGGTGTACATTTCAGCGATTTGCTTGGCGCCTTGCGCTGCGGCTTCAAGTCGTCGATCTCCAAGCCAATCGCTGTGCGCAGCGATGGTTTGGTGAGCTTGAACAAGCTGAGAAAAGACCATGGCGTGCTGATCAGCCAGCCGGCTGAGGACGGGTCGGTCTTGTGCAGATGCGATTGCATCGAGAAATGTGTCAATGTTGTGCTCACTGCCAACAAGTTGATGAATGCCCCGGGCATCAAGATTGACATTGAGAATGGAAGCTTCCTGACGATCGCCCCATCGCGCCGCTCCAACCCCGCTTCGGGACGCCGTCGCGAGTATGTGAACATCCAGGAAGATATCGCGCAGCATTACGTCCAGTTCGTCAACAGTGCGCACTGGATTCTGACTGGCGCGATCGGCCGCAAGAGAGAAGGATGTCAGTGTGCGCCGGGCGTCTGAAGTTTGGCCCTCTTCCGAGCTTGCAAGCGCCTGAATGAAGAACTCATCGAGCTTCGGCAGCGCATCGACAAGATGGAGTGAAGCGAGGGCCGCCGCAAGCCGCACGTCCGCCGGCTGAATCGGATAGGTAATCAGACTGCTCGCTAGACGTCGCGCTCCAACCATCGCTTCGATTGCGACGGCTCGATTCGCATCCGTGCGGCGGTTATGTAGTTTTTCAATCTGCGCCTCAAGACGCTCGGGCATTGTGGTTCGCAGCGACCAGGCGCCCTCAAGCAACTCCGGGTCTGAGTCGAAGTTGAGCACTTGTGCGTTCGTCGCCCCGGGGGAGATCAAGAGCAGCAATGCAAGGATGACGCGCACAAGGAGCAACACCGCTCGTCTTGAAGTCATGCTCGCCCATTTCATGGCGACACCTCATGATCGTCTTTGGCTATCGCGATCGTCGTTTGCTCCTGAGCAGTCGGTTCGCGGTACTTGATCCACTCCAATCGCAGCCCCTTGGCTGGGAGAGTTGGGCCTGCACGCCTGCGGTCGCCGGTGGCAAGAGCTTCTGTCACATCGTTGATGGTCAGTCTGGCGCGACCGACATCGTGGAGTGTTCCAGCGATGATGCGCACCATGTTGTAGAGAAATCCTGTGCCGGAAATGTCAATCGCAATCACGCGATCATCAATCTGCTCAACATCACAGCTGAGCACTGTGCGCACTGTTGTAAGCCGGCCATGTCCAGCGTTGGCGAAGCCAGCGAAGTCGTGCTCGCCTACAAGTGCGGCGGCCGCCTCGCGCATGGGTGCGATATCCAATTCATGCCAGGTGTGATGCGACCAGCGGCGCTCCCACAGCGGGCGCTCGGGTCCGGTGTGGATCAAATAGCGATACCCCTTGCAGACACAATCGCTGATCGGATCGAACGATTCCCAGGTGGGCTCGCAGCTTCGCACAAGCACATCGGGCGCCAGTCGGGAGTTGACCGCGAGCGCCAGCCGATCATCCGTCGGGCCGCGTCGATCAATGGAACTTGAAAAGGCAGCAATCTGGGCGTTGGCGTGCACGCCTGCGTCCGTGCGGCTCGCGCCTTGCAACACCACGGGCTCGCGGACCACATGCTGCACAGCTTGTTCGATCGTCTGCTGGACAGTGCGCAGGGGCACGCGCCCCTTATCGGCGCTCTCGGTTTCAGCAGCGTTGGGCAGGGCGGCAGAGTTTGCGGGCACATCCTGGCGCTGCCAGCCGTGAAAGTGGGTTCCGTCATAGGCGATGGTGAGCTTGTAGCGGGGCATGAGGTTGGAACACGATAGCCGGGCTGGCAAAAATCTTCGCGGGCATGGAACCGGGCGGAGTGTGCTTGCGAACAGTTTGGCGACAGACACGCGAGCCGCCCGCTCGCCTCCAGTCGCCGGCTTCGCCCCGCACGGGGAACGGCAAGCAGATTCGAGGAGACAGGGCCTCACTGTCTGGCACGGCGTTTTGCTTGGTCAAGGCCTCGCCGGGTGAAGCCGGGGGCCGTCCGAAAGTCCCTTCGGACGATCTCATACACACAGAATGTCCTTCTCAGGACTTCCGCTTAGGTCCGGTTCCTGCCGCGTGGAACCGGGCCTTTTTTAATGCTGGAGCGAGATTTGCGAGTGTTATTTCACCGGTTGACCGAGCCATCATCAGCGGGTTCTGGCGCCAGTTCGTACCCGCATTCGGGGCAGCGGCGCTGCCGGCGAAGATCAATCGGGTAGGCGCAGGACGGGCACGCGGGGGCACTCATCGGGACGATCCATCGCGCCAGCCGTTTGTCTCCGAGCCAGCATATGAGGGCAGCGAGGAGAAAAAGTGGGGCGTTAATCATGTTCCAGTCATAGAAGGCGAAGTCGAAGAGATCGCCCGCAAAGATGCCGGTGATGAGCCACGTTGCGAGTGTGCGCACGCCGAGAAAAGCGCTGACGAGCGCAAAGATGCGCAGGATCATGATTGCGAGGTGTCGCCGGCGAAGAATGTCTTTGGCGGAGATTGGCATGGCGCCGGCTCAAGCCTCCAAGCGGCTGCGCACTGAAAAGGCGAACTCAATGCCCGAAGAGATTCGTAGTCGCATACATGCCCTGCTCTTCGAAGTACTTCAGCGTTTCTTCAACAGAGCGAAAGACCCGTGTCGCTGTCTCTGTAATGAAGGGCGAAGGGTTTTTCTTGGGTTTCCAGACGACGTACACCTCTTTGGTGTGCTCGAAAGCGTGGTGGAGTTCGCGCTCGACTCCTGAGGAAAGCCCGGGGACGCCGCCGGGGAGTTCCGGCACGAAGCTCACAATCATGTCCGACTGATCGATCAGCTTGAAATCGCGCATGTAGATTTGCCCGTCCACATCGCCCGCGATATCAAGCACTTCCCGCACTCGCACGCGCATGCCGTCAGGCGCTGCAGGCGATGGGTCCACATCAACGAAATCGTGTCCGTCTTTCGCTGCTTCAATCGCCCGATCCAGGAGCAGCTTCTCATCCACATCTCCGGGATCAAACGCAATGAAGCGCTCTGCGAGGGCTGCGCGGAAGGCGTCGATCTCCGCCATCACGTCAGGCATGTCGACGACGTGGCTCATCGGGAAGCTCGGATACACCTTGCGCATGTCAGGTCGGCACAGAAGCCGGAACATGGTCTCTGTTGTGTTTGCGTGCCGGCCGCGACTGACTATGAAGAACTTTCCATCCGCTGCCTGCGCCATAATCTCTGTCGCGAGAAGCTCCTCCTCGCGCCACACCATGCAGTCCTTGAGCGTCGCATCGACATCGTGCTCAGCGTGCAAGCGGTGATGCACTGTCTCGATGTTGTCAACAAGGCAGATGAAGAGATCAATATTCAGCTTTTCGATCTGATCGAAATCAAATGCGCGAAACAGCCCATGGCGCCAGCGGAAGGTTGCGTGGGTGTTGACGATGAGGTTTTGGGCGCCCTTCGCCTCTGAGATGATGTCCTTGAACGCCGCCCGCCGGAGTGTGTCGAGCCGAGACCACGGCAGATCGAGAATCCGCCCGTGGTGGATGTCCGGCGCCTCGTTGTACATCAGATCGCCGACATGGAAGAGATCAATCGACTCCCCCTGAGCCCCGCCGAAAGCGACGATCTGTTCGAGATACGGCTTTTTCTCCATCCCCACCTGACCAGTGACAATCGCGCGCATGGATAACTCCTCTTCTTTCGGAGAGGAGTATACCCACCGATTCAAGTCCCCTGCGCTGAATGACGAGGCTTTCCTCTTTGTCATCGTCCATATGCGGGCGTATCCTGCCCATTCACCCAGCGGCCCAACCGACCGAGGAGATTCTCCACATGGCGATCCTGATTGACGCTTCCACACGAGTGATATGCCAGGGCATTACCGGCGCGTTCGGCGCCCTGCATACGCGCGGCTGCCTGCAGTACGCGCCGACCATCGTCGGCGGCGTCACGCCGGGCAAAGGAGGGCAGAAGGACGAAAACGGGCTGCCAATCTTTAATACGGTTGCCGAAGCTGTCCGCGCGACAGACGCCAACGCCACCATGATCTTCGTTCCCCCGCCGTTCTCAGCCGATGCGATCCTCGAAGCTGCGGGTGCAGAAATCCAGCTCATCTGCTGCATCACTGAAGGTGTGCCGGTGGCGGATATGGTCAAGGCGCGGGCGGTGCTGGATGAAATGAATCTTCGTCGCACTGAGCAAGACCGGATCCGCCTCGTTGGGCCCAACTGTCCCGGCGTCATTACGCCCGGCCCAAAGACCGGCGCCGGCGAGAGCGCGACTGATCCATACACCAAGCAGGGCTGCAAGATTGGCATCATGCCGGGCTACATCCACACGCATGTCTCCGAGGCGCCGACGGGCAAGGCGGTCGGCATCGTCTCGCGCTCCGGCACGCTCACTTATGAAGCAGTTTGGCAAACCAGCAATCTCGGTCTGGGCCAATCAACATGTGTCGGCATCGGCGGAGATCCCGTGCGCGGCATGGGCTTCATTGATTGCCTTGAACTCTTTGAGCAGGATTCCGACACCGCCGGCGTACTGATGATCGGCGAGATCGGCGGAACCGATGAAGAGGACGCTGCTGCGTGGGCGAAGAAACATATGAGTAAACCCCTCGCCGCCTTCATCGCCGGGCGCACGGCGCCTCCGGGCAAGCGCATGGGTCATGCCGGCGCGATTATCTCGGGTGGTCAGGGCGGCGCCGATGACAAGATCAAGGCGCTGCGGGCAGCAGGCTTTTCGATTGCGGAAACACCTGCGGACATGGGCGCTGCGATGGCGCGGGCGATGGGCGTTGAAGTGGTCGCACAGGTGTAAACGATGAAATTTGAGCAACGACGTAGCTACTTACAGCGATGAAAGCGCTTTGCGCAAGAGCTTGAGTTGCCGTGCGTTCTCTGTGCGCGACATAAGATCTTGAAGCAGCGATTCTGCCGCCGCAACGCCGGACACGCGTTTCGTCGCGTGCGCCAGGAGCGCCCCGTCGACTCCGAGCGTTTCGTCGCGCATGCGACGGCGCAAAGTTTCGACAAGCAGCGGGCTGCGCGTGGTACTCAACTCTCCGCGCATCGCAAGCCAGAGGAGATCACGATAGAGAGGATCGCTCGCCACGCCTTCGCTCGCGGTCACGTAGGCATTGAAGAACAAATTCCGCTGTCCCGTGCGAAAAAGGGCAGGCAGCGCGGCATCTGCAATCTCACTGTTCCATAAGTTTGGTTGATCTCGCCGCACCGCTCTTACCAGCCGTGTTGCGTCCGCATCGCGCCCCAGCATGACGAGAAACCGAACCCCCTCAGCGTACTGTCCATCGCGCAGCGACTCACTCATCAGCGCATCGATGGATTTTGCTCCATCGAGTTCAGGCGCCTCTGCGATGCGCCGCGTGGGAGGTCCGCGCACAACATTCTGGGCGCCAACGGTGATGAGCGGATCTCCAATTAGCGCCAACTTCCATGCTCGCTGACCATCGAGCCGGACTGCTGCGCCAAGTGGCGCCGCGGAAAGAAGGCGCTGAACAAATGCGCCCGGCGTGTGAAACGCACTCAGGAACGGCTCATCGACGGCGCCGTAATACGCGTAAGCGCCGTGCTCAAGCCAGCGCCCAGCAATTGATTCCCGATCACCAACATTCTGCGCCGAAAACGAATGGACGAAGTGAACAATCGCTGGCACACGCAGCATCGGAATATCCGAACCAGCCGCCCGGCCTGGATTCAGCTTGAACCACCGCCGAAATCCAGATGAGTTCACATGAATGAGCCCTGCATTGGTCGGCCGCGCCGCCCGCGCCCGCCAATCATCCTCGCCGCCGTTCGGGAGCGTGTTGAGATCACTCCCGACTCCGATCTGTTCAAGGCGCTCAGCAGCTTGCTTGACATTGAAGGCAGAGTACGGCGGTTCATTCACATATCCATCAAACAGCCACGCACGCTCCGGTTGCAAGAAGAGCGCGCACATCGCGCGATAGGCAGCGACAGATTCACTGCCTGGAACTTGCCCGCACCACGCATATCGTGATCCATCCGGATGCCGACCGAGAAGATCGGTCGTCGCCAGCACGTCTGACTCATCTTTAACGCGCATCGGCGTGTGCAAGCACAAGGAGAGCGCGTCCACCATATCCCCAAGTTGCTTCCAGTTGGCGCCGATGAACTCAAGGCCCGCGCGCACCTGTCGGTCGAGGTCGTCAAACTCCGCGCGTGACATTGAAGCTCCGAGGCGCCCCGGGATCGGTTCGATCCAAAGAAGCGGCTGCGCCCGCCCTGCTGCGAGCGCGAGCGCCGCAGTCCAGGCGGGATCATCTTCGGCAGCGATGACCACCCCCGGGGGCGGCAGGCGCAGCTCCATCCAACGCTGGCCGACAGCGCGATAACTCTGGGCGCCCCACGCACGCGCAACCGCTGAATTCACCCGCGCCCGCAACGAGTCGTCATTGTCTTCGCCCTGTTCTTCGCTCTCTCGCGCGGTGTTCCCTTCCCAGAAGAGCATAATTTCAGGGAGAAACGCCCGAACAAACCGTCCGATATCTTCCTTGGCGCGCAGTGAGCCATCATCAATCAACACCGGGAAGCGCGCTTCGGGTGACCAATGCTTAATCGCCTCGATGTATGCATCGCCCGTGCGCACAATCACAACTGCAGCATGCACACGCAGCGATCGACGAACCATCTCAGTGCGCACGCCCAACTTCACCGCAGGAGGCAGGTCATCAAACGCCAACGCCTCAGATTCGCTCTTAGCGGGTTCTTCTTGCACTGGCGCGGTCGGCGGCGGAGGGTCTGTGGGCGCCGGCTGTTGCGCGGGCGCTGTGGCAGTGAGCATCATCAGGGCGCACGCCAAAGCAAGAAGCGCCAATCTTGTATGGAATTTTGCGTGGTTGGATTTATTTGCAAACATAAAGCTAGAACGGCCGTTTGGTTGGATTTACAGTGATATTGTCGCGCCCCGGGATGATCAAATCGGAAATCTCAATCATCTCCATCAAGGACTCTTTCGCTTGCTCGACGTCTGCAGCATGTTGGAGCACTTTGCCTTGTTCAATGTGTTCGACTGTTGGCGCTGCGTCGCCGGCGATCAGTGTGGTGTGCCGGGGTTCAGCGAGCAGCAACCCGCAGCTTCCAGGCGTGACACCCGGAAGTGGGAAGAGATCAACGCGCTCCGCGAGTTTGTCCGGCGCCGGAACACAGCGTTTGAGAAGCGCCACCTCTTGTTGCAAGCGCTCCATCAACTCCGGCTCATCATTCACTGATCCATCGCGCAGCGCCTGCGCCATCGGCACGCCGACACCCTCGCGCTCCATCTCGCTCACCCACCACACCGCGCGCTCGAACGCCATGATTCCCCGGAACATATCCGGCTTGAAAGCAGTGAGGAATACATGGGTCACATCCCGTGGTTCGAGCCCGGCCCGCTCGCCCAGTCGCGCTGCGATCACTTGCGGCGGGAGCCCGGGATCGACAATGATTCGTTTTCCCTCAGAGTTAATCAACGTTGTCGTCGCGTGCCCGGTGCGCACGGGCGACCGCTCGCCCCACAGGGGATGCGCCGCGAGCGTGCCGATGCTGATGATGCGAAAATCCATACAGGAACTGCACTCTATCGCGTTCAGCCCTCGATGTCCGTCAGACTCTCGAGCAATGGATGCTTGGCGAGCTTCTTCTTCTTGAGTTGCTCCACCACTGGTGGCGGGCACATGGTTGAGAGAGCGTCGAGGTCTCTGCCCATCGCTGTGATCTGCTTAATCAGGCTCGAAGATGTGTACGCAAAGCTTTGCCCCGCGACGACGAAAACGCTTTCGAGCCCCGCGACCTCACGGTTGGTGATCGCTTGCTGAACTTCATTTTGCAGGTCCGAGAGATTGCGGATACCGCGCAGCATAGCACTGGCGCCAATCTCAACAGCAAAATCCACGGTGAGTCCGGAATAGCCTCGCACTTCAATATCCGCGCCGTCTGGTTCTTCTTGAACGACTTCTTCTATGAGCTGGTTGGCCATCTCGACGCGCTCTTCGAGTGTGAAGAGGTGGGCCTTGCTCGGATTGCTTCCGACGGCGACGATAAGCCGATCGAAAAGGCGCCGGCCGCGACGGATCACATCGAGGTGCCCGTGTGTCATGGGATCAAACGAGCCCGGGTACAGAACAAGATGGCTTCCATTGGCAGGCATAGGGTGTTTTGTCCCGCAGCGGTCGCGCCCTGTCAAGAAGGCGTGACATTGACGAGCCCCGCCAGCGCCAGTCCGCCGAAGAGTGCGCACAGCGCAATGCGATACCACCCAAATGCTGCGAGCCCATGTGTATTCAGAAAAGCGACGAGCCATTTCACCGCGATCGCAGCCGATATAGTTGCGACGATGACGCCGATGATGACCGCGGGCGCCCCGAGATCGTTGAAAATGGTCAGCCCGGACTCGGAGGCCATGTAGTCCTTGCCCAGCGAGTAGACGAACGCCCCGCCCAGTGTGGGGAGCCCCAGGAGAAATGAAAACTCAGCTGCTTCTTTGGGTTTGAGTCCGAGGAGCGTGCCGCCGGCGATGGTCATCATCGAGCGTGATGTGCCTGGCCACATCGCGACCACCTGGAAGAGGCCGATCGCCAGCGCCGTGCGCCAGGTCATGTCTTCAATGGTGAGCTGCGCGTGTTTCTGATCTGCAGGCGAGCCGTCCTCGTGAGAATCCAGGTTGACGTGATGTTTCTTTCCGCGACCGAGCCAGATCATCCATATGCCGCCGACGAAGAGCGCCGCGAGAACCATCGGCACGTTGAAGAGTCGCGCCGTGATCTCTTCATGCAGGATCGGCCCAAGCATCGCTGCAGGGAGAAACGCGATGAAGAGATTGATCGCGAGCTTCAACCCGCCAGGATCGCGCCCGAAAACCCCGCGAATCATGCGAAGAACACGAGGCCAGTACAGCCCGAGCACCGCGAGAATCGCGCCGCCTTGAATGATGATGAGATAAGTGTCAAGCGCAGCCTTCTGGTCGGGGGCGTCAAGGTCGAGCAAACTCGACGCGATAATCAAATGCCCTGTCGAACTGACCGGCAGATACTCCGTGATCCCCTCGACCAACCCCAGTATGACTGCTTGCCACCACTCCAAAGACGCTCTCCTTCTTGTCTCTATTCCCATTGAGCCGCAGCGCGGGCTTCGTGCTCACCCTTGTCGAACCCATTTCACCAATCCCACAAGTGTTGGAGGCTTGCCGTACATAAGGACGCCGATGCGGAAAATCTTCGCTGCGGTCCATACCGCGAGCGCCACGCCTGCGGCGCACAAGATCAAAGTCACCGCGATCTCCCACATTGGAATGTTGGCGCCAGGCTGACTCAATCGCACAGGCATGACGAACGGGGTCGTCGGCGGGAAGAAGCTCGCGACCTTATTAAACGTTGAGTTGGGATTGTCAATATTAAAGAAGACCATGTAGATCGGAATGATGATGATCATCCACACCGGGCCAAGAAGCGAGCTCGCCTCGCGCATCTCGGTGACGGCAGATCCGACAGCAGCAAAGACCGACGCAATCATGAAGTACGCCAGCACGAAGTACACCGCCAGGAGCGGCAGCAGATTCATCGGGATAATCCCAGTCTGATCAAACTGCACCGCTGCCACAATTCCCAGGCCGCCATAGACGAGCAGCACGGTCAGCCCGACCATGCCCTGGCCGAGAATCTTCCCCGCCATGAGTTGCATCGGGGTCATCGCTGAAAGCACCACTTCCATCACGCGGCTTGATTTTTCCTCAATCGTACTCATCAGCAAGTACTGCCCGCTCGTGAATACCGCTGTCAGCAGCAGCATGATGAAGACGATCGGCACCACAAACTGGGCCCACTCCTTGCTTTCCTCTTCGCCTGTCTCCGAAACAGTCACGGTTCGCGCTTGTGGCGCCTTCACCAGTGCGAACACGCGATCCGGCTCCAGACCGCTTGTATTAATTCGCGCATCAATCACCGTTTCCTGAATCGCTTCACGGATGCGGTCTGCAATTTTCCGATCCATCTCCGGCCCGACAAAGAGCTCATATTCATCACCAGGCTCATCCAACAGCTTCGGCGGAATATGGGCCACCGCGAGCATTTCCCCCGAGAGCACCTGCTGTTTCAACTCTTCAAGATCAGCGTCGATGGGCAACGCTGTAATCGTCACATTTCCGGCTTCAAGGCCGATCAGGCGCTCAGCCATATCCAGCGCCATGTCGGACGTTCCGCCGGGCATCATGTCGCTCGCCGGCGATTCATCCATCGCCTGCTGCATCTCCTGGCGTTTTTCTTTTTGCCGGGCTTCCTGCGCTTCTTTGCCGAGTCGTTTTTCTATCCCTTCCGCGAACACTTGACCGGGCGTTCCATCGGCGACGGCGATCGTTCCCTCCATCACCGCGGGCTTTTCCGCAAAGAGTCCCAGTGTCACAACAAGCCAGATCGCCCCGCCAATCAACGCCGGCGCTATTACGACGCCAAAGAGAAACGCCTTCGTCAGCGCCGTCGCTTTATATTCCCGAATCGCAGCCAGAATCACATTACGCATCAGCCGTCACCTCCACCGCTTCACCTTCGCTTTGGAGCGCCGCGCGGATGGTGTCTTCTGAACCATCCCGATCCACAAGCTGCACAAAAATATCTTCAAGAGTCGCCCGCCGCAGTTCCACCTTGGTCACCGGCGCCCGGGTCGCAGCCTCGCGTATCACTTCCTGCGGGTCTGCATCGACCTCAAGATGCAGTTCCAGCCCCGGGGCACGACCAGTCACACGCATGTGCGACACCGAATGCACGCCGACGATGTCCGCGAGCGATCTTTCCGACTGCCCGATCTCCGGCCCCTCGACCAGCACGGTCTTCGGATCAAAGCGCGCTCGCACGCCATCGATCGATCCATCCAGCACCTTTTTTCCGCGATCTATCAGGAAAATCCGGTCGCACACCTGTTCCGCTGACGCCAGCACATGTGTCGAAAAGATGATCGTTTTCCCTTCCCCGTGCAGCTCATCAATCAAGGATCGCAGCAGTCGCGCATTCACCGGATCCAGCCCGCTGAAGGGCTCATCAAGAATCACCAACTCCGGATCGTGCACGATCGCAGCTAGGAATTGCACCTTTTGCTGCATTCCCTTGGAAAGTTCTTCACAGCGTTTCTTGTAGACGCCGGGCAGCTCCAGACGCTCCAGCCAATCTTCAATCTTCCTCTTGAGTCCGCCGCTCGGCACACCCTTGAGCCGCGCCAAGTAAGTCAGAAACTCGCCGACTTTCATTGTTCGATAGACGCCGCGCTCTTCCGGCAGATACCCGATGCGATCCTTCGACTCTGCTGCGCTCGCTTTATCCAACACGCTGATATTTCCCTCATCGGGATAAAAGATGGACATCACCATCCGGATCGTCGTCGTTTTTCCAGCGCCGTTGGGCCCCAGAAAGCCGCACACCGATCCGGTCGGGACGACAAGATCCAGCTTGTTGACAGCTGTCTTCGTCCCGAATCGCTTCGTCACGCCCTCAATCTTGATCGCTGCCTCTGACACACTTTCCTCCGCTTGATCTGTTGTGATTTCTGCCGGTGGGGCAACGATACCTCGCGCCTCATTGTCGCGCCCGCGTTTATTTCAATCGTGACTGTTCCCGATCCGTCTCTTGAGGAAGCCGCGCGTCGCGGGCGGATGGTACCCGTTCGGGCGGCTGGCGCTTCGTGTCGCGCAGAGAACCGAGCCATCCGGCCGGACCCGTCTACTTGGGAGGAGCAACCGTGAGATTTCATTCACCCAGGCCCCCTGGCAGGCTATTATCCTTTTATCCGAAAATAGCGATGAATCGAACTTGCCTCGCTCAAATGCCTAAGTTAGCATCACCTGCCACCTCCCAATCCCTGCCCCGTGAGGCCCATACGCCATGCCCAGTCCTTTTCTGACCGCACTCGATCGCCGGGTTCTCTTCATTGACGGCGCCATGGGCACCTCCATCCATGACTGTGATTGTGATCTTCACCGCGATTATCTCGGCAAGGAAAACTGCACCGAAATTCTCGTTCAGACCCGCCCGGAGGTCATCCAGGGCATCCATGAGAGCTTCCTGGAAGTTGGCGCCGACATCGTCGAGACTGACACCTTTGGGGCCAACAAACTCGTGTTCAGCGAGTTCGATCTTGTCGATCAAACGCGCGAGCTCAACCGCCTGGCTGCTGAGGTGGCTCGCGCCGCCTGCGACAACCATACTTCCAAAGACAAACCCCGCTTTGTGCTCGGCTCGATGGGCCCCGGCACTAAGCTCATCACGCTCGGGCACACCGACTGGGACGAACTGCACGATTCATACGCTGAGCAAGCGCGCGGCCTGCTTGATGGCGGCGTCGATGCGCTCATCATCGAAACATGCCAGGATTTGCTTCAGATTAAGTGCGCTATCAACTCCTGCCTGACGGCGCTCGATGAGCACAACAAAACGCCGGATGATGTTCCAATAATGGTCAGCGTCACCATTGAAACTACCGGAACGATGCTGCTCGGCACCGAGATCGCAGCAGCAGCCCGCGCGCTGCGCGGCTATCCGATCGCATCCCTCGGGCTCAACTGCGCCACCGGACCGACCGAGATGGCGGAGCACATCCGCTGGCTGAGTAAGAATTGGCCGGGACGCATCAGCGTTGTTCCGAATGCAGGATTGCCCGCGCTGGTCGAAGGACGCACGGAGTATCCGCTTAAGCCCCAGCCATTTGCCGACGCGCTCGCGCGGTTTGTCGAGCAGGATGGCGCCAACATTGTTGGCGGTTGCTGCGGCACAACACCGGAGCACATTCGCGCTATGGTCCAGACAGTGGGGGATCGCGCGCCGGCCCGAGTCGAGAAGACACCAAACAGGTCGGGCGCCGCTTCTCTCTACGCCGCCGTCGATTACGAGCAGGAAGCCTCCTTTCTGATCGTCGGTGAGCGCACCAACACCAACGGCTCTCGCAAGTTCAAGCGCCTGCTAAACGAAGAAGATTTCGACGGCGTCGTCTCGATGGGGAAGGAGCTGGTTCGCGACGGGAGCCACGTCCTCGATGTGTGCGTTGATTACGTCGGGCGCGATGGCGTGCGCGACATGAGCGAAGTCGTCAGCCGTTTTGTTCAGCAGGTCGCAGCTCCGCTGATGATTGATTCCACGCAAATTGATGTTATGGAAGCCGGTTTGAAGCGGGCCGCTGGCAAGTGCGTCATCAACTCCATGAATCTTGAAGATGGGGAAGAGAAGCTCGGCGCGATATGCGCGCTCGCCAAAAAGTACAACGCCTCCGTCGTTGCAGGAGCAATCGACGAAGACCCCATCGAAGCGATGGCCAAGACCGCACAGCGAAAAATCGAAATCGCAGAGCGAATCCATGATCTTGCTGTGAACAAATACGAACTTGCGCCGGGGGACATCCTTTTCGATCCGCTCGTGCTTCCCGTGACGACCGGCGTCGAAGCGGACCGCAGGCTGGCGCTCGAGACTATCGAAGGCATCCGGCTTATTAGTGAGCGCCTCCCGCAGTGCCACACCGTGGTCGGTCTGTCCAACGTGAGCTTCGGACTCAAGCCGCCGGCCCGCGTCGTGCTCAACTCTGCCTTTCTTCACGAGTGCGTCGAAGCGGGCCTGACCGGCGCGATTGTGCATGCTTCGAAGATTCTTCCTCGCAACAAGATTGATGATGAAAAGTGGAATGCCGCCATAGAACTCCTCTATGATCGTCGGCGCGAAGGTTTCGACCCGCTGCATGAGTTCATCAAGCTCTTTCCGGATGATGCCCACGACGGCGCCGAGGAGAAAGCCACACTCAAGGATCTCCCCCTTGAAGAACGTTTGCGCCAGCACATTATCGACGGCGAGAAGCAAGACCTGGTTGAATCATTGGAAGAGGCGCTGACACAGTATGAGGCGCTCGCGATCGTCAACGATCATCTGCTTGGCGGTATGAAGGTTGTCGGCGAACTATTCGGCTCCGGCCAAATGCAGCTTCCCTTTGTGCTGCAATCCGCCGAGGTCATGAAGATGGCCGTCGCCCATCTTGAGCCGCACATGCCCAAAATCGAAGGGCAAACTAAAGGCCGAATGATCCTCGCTACCGTCCAGGGCGATGTTCACGACATCGGCAAGAACCTTGTCGACATCATCCTCTCCAACAACGGCTATGACGTTGTCAACCTCGGCATCAAGCAACCTGTTTCAAGCATTCTCAGCGCTCTTGAAGAGCACGGAGCCGACGCGGTCGGCCTTTCGGGTCTGCTGGTCAAGTCCGTCGGGGTCATGCAGGACAACCTGCGCGAAATGAGCCTGCGCAAGATTGGTACGCCCGTCATTCTCGGCGGCGCCGCCCTGACTCGCCATTACTGTGAAACCGAGCTTCGCTCCACTTACGAAACCGGCGAAGTCTTCTACGGGCGCGACGCCTTCGAGGGTCTGCGCCTGATGGACGCCATCCGCGCGGGTAAGTTCGATGACCTTCGCAGCGAAATCGAAGAGCGCCGCGCCAAGCGCGCCGTCGCTGACGAAAAAGTCCATGCCGCCCGCGCCAGCGCAGACGAAGCATCGCCGGCCGCCGCCACCGCGACTATCGCTGCTCCCGCGCACTCCTCTGTGGCGACCGACATTGATATTCCGACAGCGCCTTTCTTCGGCACGCGCGTCATCGAGAGTCTTCCCCTCTCGGAAATCTATCCCTTCATCAACAAGATCGCCCTCTTCCGAGGCCAGTGGCAGTTCAAGAAAGGTCGTAAGTCCGACGCGGAATATCAAGCTCAGCTTGAAGACGAAATCGAACCAATTTTCAGCCGCCTCAAAGCGCAGTGCGAAGCGGAGAACATCCTGCGCCCCGCCGTTGTGTACGGCTTCTATCCCGTCCAAAGTGCAGGTGAAGATCTCATTATCTTCGACCCCGAAGATCACGATCGTGAGATCGAGCGCTTCACCTTCCCGCGTCAATCTGCGCGACGCCGACTATGCATTTCCGACTTTTTCCGCTCTACCGAGTCTGGCGAAAAGGACATTCTCGCGATGCACTGCGTCACGATGGGAGATCAAGCCAGCCGCCGCGCCAAAGTCCTCTTTGAAGCCAACGACTACACCGAATACCTGTTCATGCACGGCATGGGCGTTGAATGCGCTGAAGCGCTCGCGGAACTCTGGCACAAGCGCATCCGCCAGGAGCTTGGCGTCGCCGACGATGATTCCCCCAAGATCCGCGACCTCTTCGTCCAGCGTTATCGCGGCTCGCGCTACAGCTTTGGCTACCCCGCCTGCCCCGAGATGAGCGATCAAACCAAGCTCTTCCGCCTGCTCCAGCCGGACCGAATTGGCTGCCGTCTCACCGAAAATCATCAGATCGACCCCGAGCAGAGCACCAGTGCGATCGTCGTCCACCATCCTGAGGCAAAATATTTCAACGTCTAAAATCTCTCTTGGGCGCTAAAAAAATCGGCTTAATCGGCTCTCCAGCCGCCTGGATGCAAAACTCAGTCATTTACCCCCCTTGACGCCTGGTGGTTCAGAGGTCCGTTTTTCTAATTTTATGGAATCATCGTTCCGCATTATTGGTATAACCATGCAGAACGCTGGCGTGCAGAGCCGAGACGATTCCCCTCGAAGCGACCGCCTGTCTCCGCCGTGAGCACACAACCCGGCAACCTTTCAGCTATTCAAGAAAGGCGCAGAAATGAAAAACTTCAGAATCGCCATCATCACCAAGGCCGCCCTCGCTGTCGGCGCCATCTCTCTCTTTGCCGCGCCGCCCGCCGACGCAGGCTCGTGCCCGACCTCTTCATATTCCTATGGCAGCTACGGACATCGCGGCCATAGCGGCTACGGCCATCATTACGGCGGGCATTCCCGTTCCCGATCACACGTTGGCTTCAGCTACAAATATGGTTCACGAGGCCACCACGGTTTCGGCATCCACATCGGAAAATCCTACGGCCACAGTAATCACCACTACGGCAGGTCTCACCACTATTCCGGCCGTCACTCATCACGCTACTACGGGAACAACCATCACAGCGGCTACTACGTCGCCCATCCCAAGAAGTCCTATGACCGCGGCGTCGGCACTTATGACAATGGCGGTCGTGTGTACCGTGAAACACGCACCACCACCACATACAACACCGGCGCCAGCTACAACACACCTAAGAAAACCTACGTTGTTGATTCTTCCGCCCAGTTGGATCGCGCATGGAATCTTCTCAGCGACGGTGAAAACTCCCGCGCTCTTCGCGCCTTCGGCTCCGTCGCGTCTTCAGATCTTGACTCCGGCCCGCCCAAAGTTGGCTACTCGCTCGCCGCTGCGCTCGCTGGTGATGAGAACACCGCAGTCTGGGCCATGCGCCGCGCCTTCAGCTTCGATCCCAACGGCCTCATGTATGTCCCTGTCGATGACAGCTTGACCCGCAAGCTCGAACGCCTCGCGGAGCGCTACGAACGCCGCGCTGACAAGCACCACCGCGCTGATGACTTTTTCATGCTCGCCTCCGTCTACCACTTCCTCGGCGAATCCGATCTCGCCCGCTTCGCCATCACAGAAGCGTCCGGCTATGGCGATAACTCGCTCGCCGCTCGCAATCTCGAGGCTCTTCTCCCGGCTCCCCCAGCTGAGAACAGCATGTACGAGACAGAGAACTCCGCTCCCAGTATGTACGAAACGGAGACCTCTGCTCCCAATATGTACGCCCCGGTTCAGGAAGAGGAAGTCGTCGAAGAGGACTACGAATCTTACGACGGCTGAAATTCAGCCAATCCCAACTTCATTCTCTCCCATACGCGTCCTCCCCTTCAAAGGCGGACGCGTTTTTTTATCCCGGCGATCCTGACCGCTGAATGAGTTGTGATTTCATTCTGCCCTCCGTTCGACGTGCGTCAGGCCGAACCGCGGACGCATCGATCGCCCATTTCCGTGTTCGCCGCGTCCGCGGGTCACCTCCGCTAAACTCGTCCCATGCTGCCATTGGTCATCTTCGATGATGGAACGGGCGCTCTCGCGCCGCTCGCCGACCTGCGCCCCGTCTTTGACATTCGTACAGGCGCTTTCACAACAATCGAGCGCCTTGAATGCGCCGTTGGCTCTCGTGCCAGCGCCCTGATCTGCCCGGATGACGTCGCGCCCCTCATCGAGAATGGCTCTGGTGTTCTCATCAATGAACTGCCCGATGCTGAGGAGCTGCTCCTTGTCAGCGCTCGCTGCGCTCTTCCGCCGGAAGGTCTTGCCGATCTCAAAGTTGGCGCCGCGATGGTTGAATCTGCTTCGGGCGATGTCGTCGCAGCGAGGCTTCTCCAGGTTGATGCTCAGTATTTTCTCGATCGTCTCAAACTCCCGGAGAGCGCGCTTATTCGTGAGACGCCCGACCGATGCCTGCTCGCTCATCCCGAGGATGTCATCCGCTTCCGCGACGCTGCGCTGCGCTTTGATCTGGATGCGATTGTGCGCAAAGCGCCAGCAAACGCTTCGCAGCACCCCGGCGTCACAATTCTCGGCGAGTCACCCGTCCTTATTGATGACGATGCGACCGTCCTGCCAACCGTCGTGCTCGATGCTGCCCAAGGCCCCATCGTGATCGCCGCCGGCGCCTTGGTTCGCCCGCGAGTCATCATCGTGGGGCCCGCCTACATTGGGCCCGGCGCCACCATCCTCGATGGCGCGCTCATCAAGGCCAACACATCCATCGGCCCGCAATGCAAGGTTGCTGGGGAAGTCGGTGGGACTATTTTTCAAGGATTTTCCAACAAATCTCACGACGGCCACCTCGGCGATTCTTGGATCGGCCAATGGGTGAATCTCGGCGCCGGCGCCACAAACTCCAACCTGCTCAACACCTACGGCGAAGTCTCCATACGCTCCGCCGCCGATGAGCCGCGTCGCCGCACCGAGCTCACCTTTCTCGGCGCTATCATCGGCGATCATGTCAAGATCGCGATCGGCACGCGCATCATGACCGGCAGCGTCTTCGGTCTCGGCGCCATGATCGCCTCTGCAGCGCCTCCGCCCACGTTCATCGAACGCTTCACCTGGCTCACCGATGACGGGGCTCAGTGGTATCGCTTTGAGAAGTTTATCGCTGTCGCGCGCACTGTCATGGCTCGTCGGGATATCGAGCCCGCCGAAGCCTACATCAATCAGCTCCAGCGCCTCCATCGGGCAGCAGCTCCCCATGTCTGAGCCGCCAGGGCCGAAAACGCTCTACATCATCGATGGGCACGCCCAGTTTTTTCGCGCCTTTCACGCGATCCGCACCGCGATGACCTCGCCCGTCACCAAAGAGCCCACCAACGCGACGTTCGGCTTCGTTGGCATGATTCTCAAGCTCCTGCGCACATGCCATCCCGACTATCTCGCCGTCGTGATTGATGTCTCCGGTGATCAGGAGTCATTCCGCTCCGAGCTCTATCCCGCATACAAAGCCAATCGCGAGCCCCCCCCCGAAACTCTTCACCCGCAGGTCGAGCGCTGCGTCTCGCTGCTCCAGGAGATCGGCGTGCCCGTGCTCGGCGTCGAGCGCGTCGAGGCAGATGATGTCATCGCGACAATCGTTGAATCCCTCATCAGAGATCGCGATGATCTGCGCATCAGCATTGTGTCCAAGGACAAAGACCTTCAGCAGTTGCTCATTCCCGGTCGAGTCCAGATGTATGACGTGCATACTGAGGAGGCGATCACTGTTGAAAAGCTCAAGGAAACCAAGGGCGTCGCTCCCGAGCAGGTTGTCGACATGCTCACGCTCATGGGCGACACCGTGGACAATGTGCCCGGCGTCGAAGGCATCGGTCCCAAGACCGCTGCCCAGCTCATCGCGCAATATGGCTCGCTGGACGAACTGCTCGCTCACGCTGACGAAATCAAAGGCAAGCGCGGAGAGCGCCTCCGCGAAGCCGCCCCCAGACTTCCTCTCAGTAAGCAACTCATCACACTCAAGCGCGATGTTGAAGTCGACTTCGATCTCGAAAATGCCAATACCGAGCGCTTCGATCTGTCCAGGCTCATTCCAATTCTCAAAGAGCTCGGCTTCAATCGCCACCAGAATGAAGTGCAGGAGCTGCTCGGGAGTGAGAGCTCCGATGATGAGCCGGCGCCGGCGCTATCGCCAGTTCGCTCGCGCTCTGCTCCACCTGAATATGGCGGCACGCTTTTCGATGTCACGCCGGAAATCGAACCTGCCGGCGAATACGCATGTGTGCGCACGGAAGATGAACTTCGCGCGCTCATCGAGGAACTCAAGGCAGCAGATATTTTCGCCATCGACACCGAGACAACGGGGCTCTCGCCCCTCACATCTGATCTGGTTGGCCTCTCTTTTTCCACCCGGCCCGGGGTCGCAGCGTACGTTCCTGTGCGCTCACCAGAGCCGGAAACCCACCTTTCATGCGCACAGGCGATGGAAATGCTGCGCACAATCCTGGTCGATCCGGCGCACAAAAAGTGTGGTCACAACCTCAAATATGACCAGCTCATTCTCCGCAATCACGGCATCGAGCTGCGCGGCGTCGCCTTTGATTCCATGGTCGCGAGTTTCCTTATCGATGCCTCTCGCTCTTCGCACAGTCTGGATGCGCTTGCGCTGGCGCTTCTCAAGCACGAATGCGTCTCCATCAAAGAGCTGATCGGCGTCGGGAAAAATCAGCGCACCTTCGCTGAAGTTCCACTTCGGCAAGCAGTTGCGTACGCCGCCGAGGACGCGGACATCGCGTTGCGTTTGTGCCAAGCGATGGCGCCGCAGATTCGGGCTATGCAGTTGCAGGAGCTCTTTGACGACGTCGAAATGCCATTAGTCCATGTGCTGGCGGAACTTGAGTGGAACGGTGTGAAGGTGGATGCGGATGAGCTTGATAGACAGGCGCTCGGCTTGCGCGCACGAATTGAGGAACTACGCGAAGAAATTGAAAAACAGGCGCCGAGACCGTTCAATCCGGATTCACCAAAACAGCTTTCAGCGGTGCTGTTTAATAAATCTGATGATGATGAGGCGCCGGGGCTGGGAATCAAGCCGATCAAGCGGACGAAAACGGGCTATTCGACAGATGTTGAGGTGCTGGAAAAGCTGGCTGCGGATCCAGAAGTTGAAACTCCGATCCCGGGATTGGTGCTTGAGCATCGGCAGCTGACGAAGCTGGTGAGCACCTATCTGGTGGCGCTCAAGGAGGCGATCAACCCGAAAACTGGGCGCGTGCATGCGTCATTCCACCAGACTGGGGCGGCGACGGGGCGGCTTTCTTCATCGGATCCCAATCTTCAGAATATTCCGATCCGCTCGGAGATCGGAAGGAAGATTCGGCGTGCGTTTGTGCCGGAAGATGGCAATCAGTTCATCGTTGCGGATTATTCGCAGGTCGAACTGCGTCTGCTTGCACACTTGTCGCGCGATGAAAACTTGCTGGCCGCGTTTGAGCGGGGGGCGGATATTCATCGTGAAGTCGCTGCCCAAATTAATAACGTTGCGATTGATGACGTGACGAGCGAGCAGCGGAGCGCTGCGAAGATGGTGAACTTTGGGATTGTGTACGGGGTGACGCCCTTTGGATTAGCGCGGCGGCTTGAGATCAGCGATGCGGAAGCGGGGCAGATCATTGATGATTACAAGCATCGTTTTCCTGGGATTACGACGTTTCTGCAAGAGTGTGTTGCGCAGGCGATTCGATATGGTTATGTCGAAACGATTCTGAAACGTCGGCGATCCGTACCGCAAGTTGAATCGCGCAGGCCGCAGGAACGGGCGATGGGCGAGCGCGTCGCGATCAACTCTGTGGTGCAGGGTTCGGCGGCGGACCTGATTAAGCTGGCGATGGTGGATCTTCAGCGTTTGGTCGACGCTGGGAGAAGTGGGGAGGGAGGCGCGGAAGTCAGTGATGAAGCCCGGGCATTGGCAGGGACGAAGATGCTAATCCAGATTCACGATGAGCTTGTGTTTGAAACGCCGGCTGATCTTGCGCCAGGAGCGATGGGGGTGATCGTCGCGCGAATGGAAGGCGCGATGAAGCTTCGGACGCCGCTGAAGATTGACGCCAGCATGGCGAGTCGATGGTCCGAGGGGAAGTAGGGGGCTGGCGGGGGCTGAGCTTGTCAGGGTTTGCTCGGTGGGTGAATCGAAATTGCATGCCTGCGTAGAGCGTGGTGAGGATGCATTGATGGCGTCACGAAAGCGAAGTTGACAATTTGGTTAAGCCTGGCTGAGATTGATAGAGGGTCGGCCGGCCGCGATCTTGGGCGGTGCTCCTTGACAGTCGCGGCGGGGCGGCTACATTTCCACGTTCCAGCGATGTGTTTTGGCTGGCGTTTGTTGGGGCGGTAGCTCAATTGGTTAGAGTCCCGGACTGTCGATCCGGAGGTTGCGGGTTCGATTCCCGTCCGCCTCGCTTGATAAACCCCTGCAATGCAGGGGTTTATTTTTTGGCGCATCCGGTGCGTTACCCTTGAAAACGCCCGGTGCGTCTAAAGTGCGTCTTGAAGTGTCTGTCGCACCGTGTGTCAGGAAGTCGCTGAGCGACTCTCTCGCCACGTCCGCATCGCGTGATTCAGCAGCGAGGTAGAACGCCTGGGTCGTATCGATCTTCGAGTGCCCCATATATTCCTTGAGCACATGGATGGGAACGACACGCGCCATGAACGTGCCGTAGGTCCTTCGGAGATCGTGAAGTGAACCCATTGGCCACAGCACGTCCTTGACCTCGGCTCCACGCCGATGGGCGAGCAGCTTGCGGGCCTCACGCTGGAGTGTGCGGAACCGCTTGGCGACGTTGTTCATCAAATCGAAGTTGGCCCTGAGCCCGTTGCTGGACAACCCCGCATCGATTTTCGCGAGGCGGTCGAGAGAGAGGAACACATACGCAGACTCATCGCCGCCCTCTTGGAGTTCCATGAGCCGGGAGAGAGTCTCCTCGGGGACAGGGACGGTTCGTTCGTTATACGACTTCGAGGTCCACTCCAAGATGCGAAATTCGCCTCGGTCGGGCACAGTAAAGGTGCCGGGTCGCTTGGCGGCAACACGGACGGTGCCTCGCTCGAAGTCGATGTCCTGCCAGAGCAGATTGAGAAGCTCGCTCTTTCGGAGCCCGGTGCTTACAGCAAGCTGTACGAATGTCCGCAGCCACAGACCGGAGGCGACATCGAGCATCGCGCCTACTTCCTCAGGCGAAAACACTCGTTTCGATCTTGCCTGTGTCTTGGGCATGCGGACCTTTGCAAAGGGGTTCTCTTGAAGGAACCCGTACCCGATCGCTCGGTTGAACATCGCTTTGAGAGTGCGAAGCGTCTTGGCAAGCGTTGCCGGTGCACAGCTTCGTTCCTCGATCACGTACCGTTTGAGCAGGCCGATCGAGGCTTGATTGATCTTCGTCAGGAGAATGTGCTCGCCGAGCGCAGCCGTCGCGTGCTTGCCTGCATGCCGCATGCCTTGGAGGCTGTCGGGCTTCATGTCGAATGCGACCGCGTCCACGTCGTACTCGATGAAAGCGCTGAGGGTGATCTCGCGAGGCTTGTCTCTTGCGACTTGGCCAGCGTTGATCTTCGCTTCCTTCTCGCGTCGACGGGTTTCCGCTGCGTTGCGGGTCATCTTCCCAACTAGGCCGATTGACTCTGAGTAGCGGCGACCGTCCGATCCATACCACCGCAGCGTCCAGTACTGGGACTTGCCATTGGCCTTTGTGTTTTTCGTACGCTTTTGGAGTTGAACATTGATCATGGTGTGTGCCTTTACAGGCTAATGGGATCGGTGTTTGGGATCTACTCCGCGGACTGTGACTGACCGTATCGCTCCGTTTGCTCAAGGACGAATCGTTGGAGTTCGGCACGCGCGAAGCGATTGTTGCGACCGACCCGACACGGGCGCAGTCTTCCCGAGTGGACCAGGTATTCGAGCGACTTGAGTGCATCGGCCATGTCGCGGCCTCCCTCATCCAGGCGAAGGAAGACGACGGCCTCCTGAGCTGTCATGAGCGATGGCGCGATTCGTGGAGGATCGGTCGGCAGCCAGTCCGGACCAAACCCGTGCGTCTGTTGCCATGCGCCAGCATTGCTCGTTTCGCTGCTCAGTCGGGTTGGCTTGGTGTGTTCAAACATCGTGTGGTGGTTGTCAGCAGGCCTGCGAACAGGGTGGGCAAATAAAAGAGTCACCTCGATTTCGACGAGTTGCCTTGCTCTCGGTGCGGAACGCCATCTCGAACAACAATTTCCGGCTCAGTAGGGTTCTCTGAACGGAGCAGGCGACTCCGCACCTGTGATGGAATGAAAGGTCGCCCATCGGGCAGGCGTAACTCACTGAAGCGGTGCAGCATCGCTGCAAGCGATACATCGAACGCTCGTGTCAATCGCGGCAGAATTCGTTTGCGCCACAGCCAGTCTGATTCCTCACAGTCCTCTATCAGCTTGGCGCAGCATGCTTCAGGATCGAGGGCGAAGTACTCACAGGCGTGCTGGACCTCAGGCATGACGGCGTCGGCGGGCATTAGAAATGCAGCCGCAAAGCGATCAGCCTGGCGTTCGATCTGGATTGGAGAGCCCGGTCCCTGCGACGAAGTCTCCCGAAAGTGCCTCTGTACCGAAGCGTGCAAGCGAAAATGCCCAAGCTCGTGGGCGGCGGTGAACCGCAGCCGCGCTGTGTTCTTCACCAGCTTTTCGCTCACGAGTATCTCGTTCTCGTCAATAAACGTGGCACCCAATACATCCGGTCCGTATTCGGACAGGTCAGCGATACCGAACTGAATGCCGAGGGGTTTCTCGATCCATCGTTCGACTGGAATCGGAAGCGGACACTCGTCAGTGCGGAGCGCATCGAGACATGCGTCGATGCAATCGTTGGCCGCTCGTTCCACGCGACGAACCCTTGGGCTGGGTTCCAAAATGGTCGGCAGGAAAGTCATGATTCCTGGCCCTCTTGGTTGGCTCGTGTAGTGCGATTCTTCGCTTCTGCGATGAGCGCATCCCAATCTGCCGAGGAGAGGTTCCGTGCCGTCCGGAGGAACTCGGGCACCTTCGCAGCTGAGGTCGCGTCTTGGGTGGCAACCTCGCCGACGATCGCATCGGGGCGATGCCAGCCAGCTCGAAGCTGGGCTACGTCAATGCGGTACACGTCTGCGATTCTCAAAAGCAACGATTCTGAGGGCGTCCGGCGTCCCTTCTCAAGGTCCGTGACATGCGCGGGTGCGACATTGAGAATCTTGGCGATGTCGCGGAGACCAATGCCTAGCACTTCGATCCGCTGTTTGCGGAGAACGTCTCCGATGCGATTCGTCTCAGGATGGGATGGGGGCTGAGTCATCAGAACTCCATGTGTACGCTGACATGCTAACAGCAATCGTAGCCTTTTCAAGGCAAAATCCTGGAAATTCTGTACGGCTCTTGATAGGATCGCCAAGTCAACTCGGGAGGGCTGACGGCGTCGTCCAGACGCCGACGCTTACAGCGTCGCTGAGACGAGGCAGCACACCTGGTAAACCAGCGCCAACTGGCTAAGGGCGAGGGATTCATCATCCTCGGCGTGCTGTTCTCGTAGAGCCGGATGCGTGGAGACGCGCTTGTCCGGTTCGACGGAGGCTCGTCAGCGTAATCCCCTCCCGGCGTGACATTCCAGTCCGCAGTGTGAGGGAGTAATCCTGGCGTTCGATCCGATGTACGTCCGTGCGATACCGGGCGACAGGGACATACGAAGGTTGGAAGGCGCCGGATGGCGTCTTTCATCATTCGATGTGGTGGGTTGAAGCGGGTGTAAATCCCGTGCGTGGGGTCCGGTCTACGGGCGTAATGCCTATGACCGTTCAACGCGCCTGGCGTGGGGAGCTCTCGACCTGGTGACAGGCGGGATCGCGTCCGAGACCGGACGCGGCGATCGGCCGAAACAGCCGACGGTGAAAAGCTCAACCATGAGAGGCCCGAAAGGGCTTGCCAGTAAGTGCTGACGGAGACGGAGCCGAACCGCGAAGAACCATTGTTGAAGGGTAGAGGGGAGCTTTCGGTTTCTGCCCCTCGAAATCCGAGTGAATCACTCGGGAGACTATGCCGTTGCGGA
>JAJDDD010000019.1 GCA_029260495.1 Phycisphaerales bacterium
TGCGCAATCCCGGCGCCGTAGAGAGTGTCGCCGACGATTGGGCAACCCAGACCGTCGGGAGCCGGAGCGTCAAGGCGGCGCTAAGCCGCGGGAGAGGATTTGGATCGTTGCATGATCGATTTCAAATCCTCCCACCCCGATCTACGGTCATGCCCTACAAGTCAAGTGTATATCGGGCTCTGTTGTTGGCGCTTTGGACGACATATCATGGCGCCTGATGGATGTGCCCCATGAAATATCAACACTGGTCGATGGATGGTGCGAGCGCCGGGCGCTTCGCCCACTACGAATCCTGCTGCCATATTGGCCGCCGTTAAACGGATTTACAGATGAATGGCAGCAGGTTTGGGCCGCGATGAGACATATTCGAGCGATGTGCCGTGGGGAACTCGCGCTGCATGGCGAGAGTGAACAGGTTGGCATGATCATTGCCGAGCTATCGCAACGGCTATTCGACAACGAGACGCCGCAAGACATTGAAGAACTCGCCGAGCGCCTCACTGCTGCAATTTTCCGTGATTACTCAGCATAACCCGTGAGAACAACGATGGAGAAAAATGATTTTTTGAGCGGTTGTGCCTGTGCCAACTGCAATAGCCACTGTGTATGCACGCCGCGCAGTGGATGAGCGTGTTCTCAATTTCTAGAACGGCGCTGCGATTTGAAATGAACGCGCCGCCGGAGCCCCCGGCTCGCGAAAAGCAAGAAAGCAGGCGCCCAGCATCATGCGCGAAGCCTGCGCAATCCCGGCGCCGTAAAGAGTGTCGCCGACGATCGGGCAGCCCAGGCCATCGGGAGGCGACGCGGCGCACGCAATGCGAAGCTGATGGGTTCTGCCTGTCGTTGGAGTCAACTCCAAGCGGGTGTAATGAGCAGGGAGGTTGGCGCCCTTCTCGATAACGCGCCAACGAGTGACAGCCAGCTTGCCGCGCTCGGGATCGAGAATCTGATGGGGGCGGTTGTCAACATCAAGGCGTTGTTTGAGCTCGATGACGCCTTCTTGTGCGCGCGGGGCGCCCTGCACCAGCGCGACGTAGCGCTTTTCGACTTTGCGCTCCTGAAACTGAATGGAAAGATCGCGGTGGGCCTCAGCATCGAGGGCGGCGACCATTAATCCAGAAGTCTCCATATCAAGACGATGGCAGATGATGGGACCCGTCGCGTCAGGGAACATGGCGCGCAAACGCGCTTCAACACAATCGCGTTTATCTGGTCCCTTGCCGGGAACGCTGAGCAGGCCCGCGGGCTTATCTATGACAACGCAGCGATCAAGTGCAGCGATGATTGTGAGCAGCCCATCTGGCGCGGTGGACATCATCACAAAAAGATCACAAGCGCGGCGCGAGGTAGATCGCGGGAACATCGCCAGCGGTCGCGGTGATGGTTGAACGAATGCCCCCTCGGCCGCGCCAGTCGGTGATGAGCTGGAGCCAGGTTGGCTTCATCAGGCCAGCGAGATCATCGCGGATGCGGTTGGTGACCGCTTCGTAATAGATGCCCTCATTGCGGAAGGATTGGTAGTAGAGCTTGAGAGACTTGAGCTCCACACACAGGCCCGATGCGTCCGCGGGCGCCGGCTGATAGCGCAGCGTGACGGCGCCGAAGTCGGGGTGGCCTGTCACGGGACAGACACTGGTGAACTCCTCAGCGACGTGCTCGATGGTGTAGGGCGAGCTCGAGGGATTCGGGAATGCTTCAAGAAGAGATGCGTCGGGCATGGGCGTCAGGATAGCGGCGTTGGGGAGATGGCAGGAGCGCATTGAAAAAGCCGCCCGTTTTTTGACGGACGGCTTGAAGTTCATGCTCACATCCCGACGCTGAAAAACGCCCGGCGCGGGTGAGTTGTTGGATTAACGCTTCGAGAACTGGAAGCGCTTGCGGGCGCCGGCCATACCTGGCTTCTTGCGTTCGACCTGGCGATCGTCTCGGGTGAGGTAGCCATGATCGCGAAGGGTGCTTTCGTGGACAGGATCGTATTTCTTGAGGGCCCGGGCGATGCCGAGCTTGATCGCGCCAGCCTGTCCCATGAAACCGCCGCCGTCGACGCGGAGGGAGACATCCATCTTGCCGAACGTGTTGGTGGCCTTAAGAGGAGCGACGACATCATCGCGATCGCGGGCTTCGGAGAAGTATTCGTCGATGGTCTTGCGTTTTTTGCCGTTGATGATGATTTCAAACTTGCCGGCGCCGGGCTTAATGCGAACACGCGCGACTGCAGTCTTGCGTCGACCGGTGCCCCACCACCAGCCGTGCGGATCCGGGGGTAGAGCCTGGGCGAGCGGCTTTTCGATTGCAGCGGGAGCGGCGCTGGGGAAGGTGACGCTCTCACCAAGTGCGGCGCCGGCTGAAGCTCCGGCTGAGTCGGGGGCGTTGTTCGTATCGTTGAGTTCTGGCATGGTGCTGATTCTGCCTCTGTGTGAGTTGTTCAGGCGCTCGCGAGCTTCATGGATTGGGGATTCTGAGCTTGATGGGGATGATCGGGGCCGGCGTAGACCTTGAGCTTCTTGAGCATCTGCCTGCCGAGCCTGTTCTTGGGAAGCATCCTGCGGATGGCTTCCTCGACGACGAACTCGGGCTTGCGCTTGATGAGGCTTTCGTAGGACTCTGCCTTGAGGCCGCCGGGATAGCCGGAGAAGCTGGTCTTCATCTTCTGCTGAGCTTTGGCGCCGGTGAGGACGATTTTCTCAGCATTGGTGATGACGACGAAATCACCGGTGTCAACATGAGGTGTGTACTCAGGGCGGTGCTTGCCCATGAGGACGACCGCGACCTGAACAGCCATCCGGCCGAGGCGCTGGCCTTCGGCGTCGACATGGCGCCAGGTCTGGGAGACTTCGTTGGCTTTGGCGAAGTAAGTTTGTCGCATTGTGGCAGCGCTTTCGTTTGGTTCAGGTGATGGTGGCCACCTGAAGAACTCAACACATGAACAGCCGTTCCCGCCTGTTGCCAATCCTGGCAGCCGCGAGAGACGGACCTCGAAGAAGTGGTCCGGGCCCGAGACTGGCTGGCTTTGGATCGCGGGAAGCGATCCGGGGCGAGGCCGATGACGAGCCGAACTGGATGGTCTTGCTGCGTAGAAACCAGCCCCCACCGGGCGTGGCGACGCAGCGAGCCAAAAAGGATAGCGAGAGGGGGCGGGGTGTCAAACGGGGGCGAGTCTGAGTCAGGACTTATGAGTCGGCGCCAAGGCACGCTTTTGGCAGTTTTTGGGACGGAAGGGAAGTCAGCCTGGGATTGGGTCGATGCCTATCTGGAGCGCGGAAAGGCGGCCTGGGGCGGCTTGATGGGGATTATCCAGCCGCTGCGTCGGGCCCATCGGGAGGAAATGGATGCTTCGAGTTCCAATCAAGATGGCCAAGCCCGGGATGAAGCTCGCGGCGGCGGTTCATCATCCACATCGGCCTGACCAGGTGCTCTTGCGCATTGGGTTTGAGCTTGATGAGAAGGCGATCGAGCGGCTGAGCGATATGGCCGTCGCGGAACTCTGGATCCATCACCCACAGCTTGCTTTCGTCTCGCGCTATATCAATCCTCATGCGCTCACGTGCCAGGCGAAGCTCGGCGCGATGGTCACACAGCTCTTCGACTCACTGGAAATGACGAAACACTTGCAGCTTGAATATCCGGTCTATCGATCGATGGTTCGGAATCTCCTGGACAAGCTGATCGAAGATCCCAAGGCGGCGCTCTTTATTCAGGAGATCAACGCGGTCAGCCAGCCTCTCATGAGGCATTCGGTGAATGTCGCGGTGCTGGCGATGTTGATGGGCCTGAAACTCGACAGCTATCTCGTTGATCAACGGCGACGCCTGCCCGCGAATCGGGCAAAGTGTGTTGAGAATCTTGGCATCGCTGGCGTGTTTCACGACATGGGCATGCTGCAGTTATCACGTGAGGCGCGCGAGCGCTGGCGCGAGGAGCATGATGAGCGCAACGAAGAGTGGCGCTCTCATGTGCAGCTGGGACATGAAATGGTGCAGGGAGTTCTCGAACCCAGCGCCGGATCAGCGGTGTTGCACCACCATCAAAGATGGGATGGGTCCGGCTTCCCCGAGGTAGATTCAGAAGACGGACCGCACGGACTCGCCGGTGAAAAAATCCATGTGTACTCGAGGATTCTCGCGACGGCAGATGTCTTTGACCGCGCCCGACGCGAAGGAAATGAGCGCCTGAAAGCGACGTCGGCGCCTCAGGAAGAACGCCCCGCAGCCCCAAATGTCATCGCGCTCTCGCGTGTGCTGGCGCCGGAGGTTTCGCGCCGGCTGGATCCAGTGACGATCCGCGCTCTCCTGCACATTGCTCCAGCGTATCCACCCGGAACAGTGGTGACGCTGAGCGATGGCTCACACGGAGCTGTGTGCGAATGGCATCCGCTGGAGCCCTGCCGGCCGACCGTTCAAATGGTGGGCGATGACTTTGAAAAAAATCTGACGGCGCCCGACAACGAGCGGTTCGACGAAGAGCCCGACTGTATGGACCTGCGCCGACGAACAGAGCTTGAGATCGTCGAGACGGAAGGCTGGGACGTGCGGAACTTCAACTTCTATGCTGAAGATGAAACGACGTTTGCGCTCACACACATGCAGCCGGAAAGCCAGACCGAAAAGGCAGCGTAGAGCCGGCCAACGCAACTCACACGCGTCAGAAGCACGATCCCCATTGGCCGAGCATCAGCGCAAGGTCCGGCGCACCAACCAAACCATCGCCGGAAAGATCGCCTGCGCAAGATGGCGCACATAGGCCCCACTGACCAAGCAGGAGCGCCATGTCCTGGGCGCCAACAAAGCCGTCAAAGGAAACATCCGCAGCACAGTTGCGAGCAACGGTGAGGATTCGGTTCTTCTGAATGTTCGTATGCGTGGTGACACCGCCGTCCGGCCAGCGGATGGTGAGCTCATCAACAACAGTCGCTGCATCCAAACCAAAGTGAGCTTCAGCGGGCTCCTGGCCAATAAAACTCATGCCGGCGGTGATCAGACGGGTCATCGTGCCCGCGCCAATGCGAACTTCGACGGTGGCGCCGATCGCGTGTGTGTTAATGTTCGCCTGGCGCGGCCGCACAGTCAGAAATCCGGGCTCGGGGCCGGGCTGCGCGGGTTGACACTTGAGCAGGCGGAGCGGGCCGTTGGTGTTGACGGTCTGCGCAAGGTCAAGATCCCCGTCTCGATCAATGTCTATCGCGATGAGTGAACTGCCCGCATCTATGTATGTAAACCCCGCTTTGGCGGATGCGTTTTCGTAAGCAAGCGGGACTTCACTCGAACAATGGAAGAGCTTTATGGTTTCATTAGGCTCCGCGGGAAACTCGACACTATTGCTTTCGCCGAGATCAGGAAGACCATCGCGATCCGCGTCGAAGAAGGTCGTCCCCCAACCAAAACCACCATTCTCTACACCGAGGCTCTGGGCGATTTCGGTGAACGCAAGCGTTTGGCCAACGGTTTGATTGCGAAAAAAGACGTTGTGCTGTTGCTGACTGTCGAAAATGCGATAAAGGTTGGTGACGTATAGATCAAAATCGCCGTCGTTGTCACAATCGCCGATCGCAACACCCATTTCATTGAATGCGGTGTCGACGCCTGCTTGCGCAGCCTGGTCGATAAAAGTGTTATCACTCTGATTGATATAGAGATTATTGGCGGCAAAATCATGGGCAATGAAGATGTCGATGAATCCGTCAGCGTTGAAGTCGTGCATGACGGGTTGCCACGGGCTCCCCGGCGCCCCAAGACCCGCAGCGATGGTGATGTCGGTGAACGTCCCGTCGCCGTCACTCAGAAAAAGACTCAGGCCGCGATCCCACTGCGCCAGACAGATATCAAGATGCCCATCTTTATTGATATCGCCGGCGCAGAGCCCGCCGTTGTGCGTCGAGACATCTCCAGCGAGGTCTGCGAAGAGTCCCGCAGCGACGGTGACATCGACAAACTGAGCTGGCGCCGTTTGCTGATAGAGGATGAGCGTCGTGTCGAGATTCACAAACTCTTCGCCCTGATCGTCGCGGGCGACGAGAAGGTCGAGATCGCCGTCATTGTCGTAGTCGAGCCAGAGCGCGGAACGCGAGTTTTCGACGGAAGCGACGCCAACGGCGCTGGCGATCTCCTCGAAAACGCCGCCGCCAAGATTCCGGTAAAGCTGATCGGGAAATCCGAGCCCGTTGGGGACGAAAAGATCAATATCGCCATCGTTGTCAAAATCACTCGCTGCGACGCCGCCGCCGAGCCCGCCCGCCATGTGATACGGCTGGATCCCTGCTGCGACACCCACATCAACAAAGACCACGTCCAGGCCAGCGGCATGCGCAAGTCCGGCCACGGCGAAGACAGCAGCACAGCCGCAAATGAGACAGTTTGTCATGGCGCCGCGAGTCACGATCGAACCATTGTGACATACGAATGGAAAGGCGCAAACCTTTTTCTTCCAAGACAACACGTTCTTCACAGTCAACAGTCAAAAAGCGCTGTCACGCTGGGTGGTTCTCGTCCTCACGGAGAGATTTAGCGATCGAAATCTCGTGCATTCGGACGCTCGCTTCATCGAGAGCCTGCTTGGCGCTGTGAAAATCTTCGGGATCGACGCTGCGCCAGTCGCTTTGGGCCCGGGTAATGATGTCATCCAGATAGGCGATACGTTTCTCAAGATCGGCCCGATAGTCGGGATCAAGGTCGGCGCTCAGGCGATCGAGCTGAGCGCGAATCCACTTCACATCGAGTTGGGTGTTGGCGATGAGATCGACGATGCGATGGCGCGTCATATCTTCGCGCGCGTGGGTGAGGGATTCCGTCTCCATGCGTTCGACTTCATCGCGCGTCAGCCCGTGCGCCGGGACGACCTGCAGCGAGGCTCGTTTTCCGCTGCGCTTTTCGACGGCGCTGACGGAGAGCACGCCGTTGGCGTCAACGAGAAACTCGACTTCGAGTTGGGGAATGCCTGCGGGCATGGGGGGGAGCCCCGCAAGGTGGAAGACCGCGAGTGATCTGCAATCTTCAACCATCTCGCGCTCGCCCTGCAGTATGTGAAGTTTGATCGAGGTTTGATTGTCAACGCTGGTGGAAAATGTCTCAGCAGCCCGCGCGGGAGCGGATTGATTGCGAACAATGATCTTCGCGACTGCCCCCCCTGCTGTCTCAATACCCAGGCTCAGCGGAATGACATCCATCAGAAGTCTGGAGCGGTCGTCGCCCGACAGAATCGAAGCTTGCGCCGCAGCGCCCAGCGCAACGACAAGATCAGGATCAAGCGCTGTATAAGGCGCGACGCTGAAAAACTCACCAACGCGCCTGCGCACCAGCGGAATGCGCGTCGAGCCGCCAACCATGATGACGCGATCAATGTCTGAAGCTTCAAGCTTCGAATCTCGCAACGCGCGCCGGCAGGAAACAAGGGCTTGGTCAATCCATGGCGCGAGCAATGCATCAAGCTCATCACGCGTGATTGTGCGCTCAAAGAATCGGCCGGCGCCAAGATCTATGCGCACATGCGCAGACTCTTCTGCTGAGAGTGTAATTTTGATCGATTCAGAGAACTCACGAATCGCCTGTCGAATAGAAGCGGTCAGGTCCAGAACATCGCGATCGAGCGAAATGTCGAACTGCTGACTTATTTCAGTCGCGAGCAGGCGAAAAAGCATGTGATCGACATCATCACCCCCAAGGTGTGTGTCGCCGGCGGTGGAAAGCACCTGGAAAAAGTCGGCGCCCGCGGGCGAGTTGTCATCCTCTTCTGCCGGTGTGATCGCGAGAATAGAAATATCAAACGTCCCGCCCCCAAGATCGAAGACTGCGATGGTTTGCGGCGCACTGGCGCCCGCGCCGATTCCGTACGCAAGCGCCGCTGCGGTTGGTTCATTGACAATGCGAACGACTTCAAGTCCGGCGAGGCGCCCCGCGTCGCGCGTCGCTTGGCGCTGGGCGTCGTCGAAGTACGCGGGGACGGTGATGACGGCGCGCTGGACCGGCGTCCCAAGCGCTGCTTCAGCTTTTCTTTTCAGCTCGCGGAGAATTTCCGCGGAAACTTCCTGCGGCGTGATAATGCGCTCGCCAACACGGATTCTGGCGGTTTCATGGGCGCCTTCGACAATTTCATAGGAAAGAAATGGCTGATCGCTCGCCGCGTCGCGGGCGCTTCTGCCCATCAGTCGCTTGACGCTCGCGATGGTGCGATCCGGGAACTCGACGGCGCGCAAGCGGGCGTCGACGCCGACCGCTTCGACAGTGTCGCCGGCGGATGAATATCGCACGACGGAAGGGACAAGTGGTCCGGCGTCTTCATCGAGAATGTAGGGGCCGCGCTCATCGAAGCAGGCGACAACAGAGTTCGTGGTGCCGAGATCAATCCCGACAATTGGGCCGGCGCTTGATTGGGTTGTGGATTGGCTATCGCGAGACATATCGCGTGTAGCGTATTCGTGTTGCCAGCCGTTGTCCTTGTTTGTGCGCGCGAAAAGAGGCTATTTACACTGATCCGCGAGAATCACTCTCCCGGACCAGCGATGACGCGCGTTTCCGGGTGGAAGGCGGACCAAGAGTAGTAGAATGTTTGCGCGGTTTGGGCGCCATCCGGGGCGCTGAGAACTTCGACGCCGTTCTCGCCTGTTCGGAGGACAATGTCTCCGATCGCTGTGCGAATCGTGCGTTGTTCACCGATCGCGCTGGCGGTGACGAAGATGGCTTCGTCACCCGCGAGAATGCCGACGCCGAGCGTCTTTTTCGCTTTGAGCGCCGTTCCGATGCCGCGCACGGGAACGAGGAGATCGTCGCGCTCGAAGTAGCTCTTGTAGGCAGCCATGCCATAGGGTTTGTCGTGGCCGGTGTCGATGCTGACGACCTTGCCCTTGGGGTAGTCAAACTGGAAGCGTTCGAAGGGGATGACGCGAATGGGCAGATGCTCAAGCACGGTTCCAGCGTGCGGCCCGGAGACAGCCCGCATGCCAAGCTGACTCCAGAGCGCGAGATCGGTGCGGTCGTACATGAGAACATTGGAGTTGTAGAGGGCGCCGGAGACGCCGAGTTCGATGGTCTTCTGAGCGGGGTGGCCGTGCCCGTCGGTGTATTTAAGAGTGCGCGAAACGAGCGTGGCGGAGTCGCAGAGCGGGCAATAAGTGGCCGCGACGGGCTTGCCGCCGACGGTCATGTTGACGATTTCATGAAAGTTGAGGATGCGGAACGGCGCTGCGACGACCTCATCGCCAACCTGGACAACGATAACGCGATCCTCGGGGCTGAGCCAGTCGATTCCCGCAGCGTCCTCAAGCTTGGGGTCGGTCAGGGAAGGGATGGCGTCGCGCGGAAGCAGGGCGTGGATTTCATCAAGGGGGATGAGCGCGTTCGTCACGTCGTACTCAGCTTCGACATCGACGGAGCCCGGCCTGCGGACCTGTTTGAAGGTGTTTTCATCGGGTCTGGCGTGCGCAGGATCGCGGTGGTTGTCCGCGTCAGCAGTTTTCTTGTGCGCATCATCCTGGTCTTGGTGCGCATGATCTGAACTGTTTTGCGCACCAGCGTGGTCGCTCGGCTCTGCGGAGGCGAGCTCGACGTTGGCGCCCGTGACAGACTGGACGATGGACTGGCAGGCGGGGCAGAAGCCGGTGGAGCCCGCGATGGCGATGTAGGCAGCCATGCCCAGAGGGATGGAGGCGATCATAAGTGAGCGTTTCATGGACATGGGAGGCATTTCCTTTGAGAGGCAGGTCACACTGAGGATATCGGCGGCGCCCCGTCCTGTCGCGCCTGCTCCTGGATATGAACCAGCGGGGGGACGGAATTCTTGCATTGAATTTGGGCAGGGGCGCGGGGGTTCGCGGCCGCTGGGTAGGATGGCGGGACACATCCATCATCCTGGAGGCTGGCCATGCTTGGAGTTTTTCGGCGTTTTGTGTTTGGAGTTGCTGTTTTTTCGTTGATCGCGCCGGCTGCGCTGGCTGAGGCAGGGGAACAGTGGTCGGTGCTTCATGTCGGGAGGTTGCTCGCGGTTCCGGGGGAGGCGCCGATTGAGCGGGCGACGGTGGTGGTGAAGGATGGGCGGATCGCGGAGGTGCTGGGCGGGTATGCAGCGCCTGGCGAGCTTGCTGGCGCGCGGGAGGCGACGATCACGCTGATCGACCTGACCGAAGCGTTCGTGACGCCGGGGTTTATTGATTGCCATACGCATATCACGATGGAGATGAGTCCGAAGATTCGGATGGAGTGGGTGCAGCTTTCGGAGGCGGACTGGGCGCTGCGGGGTGCGGCGTACGCGAAGCGGACGTTGGAAGCGGGGTTTACGACGATTCGGAATGTGGGGTCGAATGAGCGGGCGGCGTTTGCGCTGCGCGATGCGATTGAAGCGGGACATGTGCCGGGGCCGCGGATTTTGTGCGCCGGGCATTCGATTACGCCCACGGGCGGGCATGGGGATACGCACGGGTATCGGGAGGATTTGTTTGAGCTGCCCACGGCGTTTCAGGGCGTTGCGGATGGTGTTGATGGATGCAGAAAAGCGGTGCGGGCCCAGGTGAAGCGCGGGGCGGATGTCATCAAGATCACGGCGACGGGGGGCGTTTTGAGCGCGACGAATGCGGGAACAGAGCAACAGTTTTTTGATGATGAGCTGGAAGCGATTGTGGAGACGGCGCACCTGCTGGGGCGCACGGTGGCGGCACATGCGCACGGGACGGCGGGAATCAACGCGGCGCTGCGAGCAGGGGTGGACTCCATTGAGCACGGGAGCTTGCTTGATGAGGAATCGATCAGCCTGTTCAAGAAGACTGGGGCGTATCTGGTGCCGACGCTGATGGCGGGGGAGGTTGTGGTGGCGGTGGCGACGAACTTTCCGGATGAGTTTCCGGCGGCGGTGCGGGAGAAGGCGCTGATGATCGGTCCGGCGATGATGAAGTCGCTGGGAAATGCGCATCGTGAGGGTGTGCGGATCGCTTTCGGGACGGATTCGGGGGTGAGCGCGCATGGTGATAACGCGCGGGAGTTTGAGCTGATGGTCGAGGCGGGGATGAGCGAGATGGATGCGATCCATGCGGCGACGATCAACGCGGCGAAGCTGTGCGGGATTGAGGATGAGGTCGGGACGATCGAGGTTGGAAAGGCTGCGGATCTGGTTGCGGTACAGGGGGATCCGCTCAAGGACATTGGCGCCTTGAAAGAGGTGATGTTTGTGATGCGCGGTGGCGAGGTGGTGAAGAAGTGAATGAGGCGAGCGGGGCGAAGAGCCCGGCGCTTGCATGAAATGATGGAACCTGCAGCGCAAATGCAGATAGAAGGGACGGCTGGCCGATGGAGATTTCAGTTTGATGTGCGAACGTTGGAATCTCCAGGTTGAGGTTGATGGACAGCATGAATGAGAGGCGGATTACCCGGCGAGCGATTCTTGAGGCGGGGCTGCGCGCGGGGGCGATGGCGTCGGCGGGGTTGTTCCTGACGGGTTGCGCATCGGGGCGGCGGCGGACGGCGCTGCCTGATCCTCAGTGGCCGGCGTCGGAGGATGGCGTTTCGGGGAGAGGTGATTTATCGAAATACGAGCCGGTGCGGCCGGCGAGTCCGTCGTGGTCTTCGCGTTCGGAGGTCAATCGGACGCCGGCGTCGATTCCGTCGCCGATGGTTCGGCCGCGGAGCCAGTGGGCGGGGGCCAGACCGATTCCTTCGCGGATGGATCGGATGACGCCGGTGCGGCGGATAACTGTACACCACGATGGGATGGAGCCGGTGGAGCTGCGCACGGTGCGCGACGTGGCGGCGCGGCTGGATCACATTCGCTCGGCGCATCAGAACGGTCGGGGTTGGGGAGACATTGGGTATCACTATGTGATCGATCCCTTGGGCGGGGCGTGGGAGGGGCGGCCGCTGGCGTGGCAGGGGGCGCATGTTGCGGATCAGAATGCGGGGAATGTTGGGATCTTAACGCTCGGCAATTTTGAGGTTCAGCGACCGACGGAGGCGCAGTTGGCGGCGTTGTATGCGTTTTTGAAGTCTCAGATGCGTGTGTATCGGGTTCCTGCGCGGCGAGTGCATACGCATCGGGAGCTCGCGCCGACCGCGTGCCCGGGGCGGAACCTTCAGCCTTACATGGTGCGTGCGCGCGGGATTGGCGGGGTGTTGGTGTAGGTGTAGGTTTGACGGGCTGGGGGGTGGCTGCTGGGGGGCAAGGGCAGACGATTCGAATTGGTTGTCGATTTTTCGGTGGCGTGGGCTGCGCGGGTGGGCGTAGTGTCTGTGCATGAACGTGCGATGCGCAGAAATGAGGGGGCTTCCGACTGAGGCGGAGATGCACCGGGCTCTGGTTGAGCGGGACGGTTCATTCGAGGGTGTGTTTTTTGCGTGCGTGCGGACGACGGGGATATTTTGCAGGCCGACGTGTCATGCGCGCAAGCCGAAGCCGGGAAATGTTGAGTTTGTGAGGACGGCGACGGAGGCGCTGCACGCTGGGTATCGACCTTGCAAGGTGTGTGATCCTTTGGGGAACGACCCGGAGCGACCGAAGTGGGCGCAGGCGCTTCTTGACGGGATGGCGGAACGGCCGGGGGAGCGTGTGAGTGATGCGACGTTGCGGGCGCGCGGTTTGGAGCCGGCGGCGGTGCGCCGGTATTTCAAGAAGCACTTTGGCGTGACGTTTCACGCATTTTCGCGTTCATGGAGATTGGGTCAGGCGATGAAAGAGCTGCACAGCGGGGCGGCGGTGGGTTCGACAGCTCTGAAAAGTGGGTACAACTCAGAGAGCGGGTTTCGGGAGGCGTTTGGGCGGCTGTTTGGGGAAGCGCCGGGGGCAGCGCGCGGGGATGAGAGTTTGAGCGCGCAGTGGTTGGAGTCGCCACTTGGGCCGATGATTGCGATTGCGTCGGCGCGGGGGATTGCGCTGTTGGAGTTTGTTGACCGGCGCGCGCTTGAGCGAGAGATTGGTGATATTCGTCGGCACTTTAAACGTGCGGTGGCGCTGCGAGAAAATGAGCATATTTCGCAGATTCGTGAAGAGATTGTGGAGTACTTTGAGAAGCAGCGGACAGAGTTTGGCGTGGCGCTGGATGCGCCGGCGAGCGAGTTTCAGCAGCGCGTGTGGGGACGGATTCGGGAGATTCCGCATGGCGAGTACACGTCATACGGCACAATTGCGACGGAGATTGGAAGGGCGGGAGCGTCGCGCGCGGTGGGGCGGGCGACGGGGGAGAATCGGATAGCGATTGTGATTCCGTGTCATCGTGTGCTGCGCAGCGACGGGGGGATGTCGGGGTATGGCGGGGGCGTGTGGAGGAAGAAGAAGCTGCTGGAACTTGAAGGTGTGGGTGTATTGGCTGGGCAGCGATGAACATTGTGAGTGAACGGGAGGGTTTTGTGGTTCACGATTTGAAAGCTGATGATGTTGATGCGCGAAGCGGGGAAGAGGGTGAGTACATCCTTGGGACGGAGCAGCAGGAAGTTGAGCGGCTGCGCTTTCAGCACAAGGTGTGGGTGGAGCAGGCGTATGCGTTGTGGCGGCGGGCGGGGATTGGGGCGGACGACAGGGTTCTTGATCTTGGGTGTGGTCCCGGGTTTACGTCTATGGAGCTTGCGAACATTGTTGGACCCGGCGGGCGGGTGATTGCGCGGGATAAGAGTGAGAGGTTTTTGGTGTTTCTGAAGGAGAACTGCGAACGCCAATCATGCGCTCAGATTGAGTTGAGTTTGGGTTCGGTTGAGGACATTGAACTTCCGGCGGGGAGTCTTGATGCAGCGTATGCGCGGTGGCTCTTGAGCTGGGTGGAAGATGCGGGGGCGGTGGTGGAGCGTGTGGCGCAGTGTTTGAGGCCGGGTGGTGTGCTTGTGTTGCAGGAGTATTTGGATTGGGGGGCGATGAGGCTGGCGCCGCGACATGGATTTTTTGATCGGGCGGTGGCGGCGTGTTTGCAGAGTTTCAAGGATGGAGGGGCGACGATCGACATTGGGGAGCGTGTGCCGGAGTTTGCGGCGGGTTGTGATTTAGAGGTCGAGTATTTTGCGCCGGTGGCGCGAGCGGGCGGTCCGGGCTCGATGGAGTGGCGCTGGGTGGAGCAGTTTTTGCTGGAGTATCTTCCCAAGCTGGCTGAGCGGGGGCTGATTGGATGTGATGAGGTTGAAGAGTTTGGCGGGAAATTGGCGGAGTGCGCGCAAGGCGGCGCGGCGCAGTGTTGTGCGCCGGTGTTGGTGGATGTGGTGTTGAGGAAGCTGCTGCCTTGCGGGAGTCAGCCCCAGTCGCCGAGCAGGAGCGCGAGGTCGCCGGAGTTGACCTGACCGTCGTTGTTGAGATCTGCTTCGGGGAACGCTGTGTCCCAGGCGCCGAGGAGGAGCGCCATATCGCCGGAGTTGACTTCGCCGTCGGCGTTGATGTCTGCGGCGCGGATGGGAGTGGTGATGGGGCAGCCGGTGTAGGCGGCGATGTTTTCGGCGTTGTTTGGTCCGGCGGCAGTGAAGTCGCCGGCGACGGCGAGTTGGGGTGAGGCGGGGTCGCCGAAGGGTGCGAGCGCTGCGACGGAAGTGTCGACGCCTTGATCGACGGGGAACCAGTTGGCGCCGTCATAACGAGCGATGCGGGAGGCGGTGACATTGTTCCCGACGTGGAGGAACTCGCCTCCGACGAAGAGGGAGGGGCCGTTGTCGTTGTAGAGGGCGAGCGCGCGGACGCGGGCGCCAGTGTCTGTGACTCCGGCGCCGAGCGGAGTCCATGAGGCGCCGTCCCATTGGGCGATTCTGTTGACGGACGTTGAGCCGGCGAGTGTAAAGACGCCGCCTGCGAAGAGGCGCTGGCCGGCGCCGAGGTCTGCGGCGAGAAGGGTGTGGACTTCATCATTAAGACCCGGACCAAGGGCTGACCAGGTGGCGCCATCCCATGCGGCGATGTTTGAGGCTGGGGAAGCGTCGGCAGAGTTGAAGTCGCCGGCGGCGATCAGGCGACCGTTGAAGACGGCGAGATCGAAGACAGCGCCTGCGGTTGGGCCAACGCCGGCGTTGAGGGGCGCCCAGTTGGCGCCGTCGTAGCGCGCGATGTGTTTGGCGGGGAGGGAATCGATCGTTGTGAAGGCGCCGGCGGCGTAGAGGTGATCGCCGGAGCCGTCGTTGAAGACAGCGAGCGCGAAGACGGAGCCGTTAAAGGCGCCGATCGAAGACCATGCGGCGCCGTCCCAGCGCGCGAGGCGTTGAGCGATGACGGCTCCGGCGGCGGTGAAGGAGCCTGCGGCGTAGAGTTGTTCGCCGGCGCCGTCGTCGAAGAGGGCGAGGTCGAGGACGGTGTTGTTCATGCCGGCGCCAAGGGGGGTCCAGTTGGCGCCGTCGAAGCGGGCGATTTTGCTAGCTGAAACAGAGTTGATGGTTGTGAAAAATCCTCCTGCGTAGAGGACGTTTTCGTTTGCTTCGGTTCGGCCGATCAAAGCGCGGATAACGCCGTTGGCGCCTGGGCTGGCGATGGGGCTATTCCAAGTTGGCGTACAGGATTGGGCGGGCGTGGGGACGGCGATGAAGAGCGGCGCCAGCGAAATGATGCCGCAGAGCAATAGGCGAGGCCGGGAACGCGCGACACGGGGATGGGCCTGCATGGCAATATCCTCAGCGTGGAGATGGGAGTTCTTCGTTGGCTGGGAGTATAAGAAGAGATTGTCAAACGAAGCTACTTGGCAGGAATCAGGTCGTACGGGGTGATTCGGGGGTTGTTTGGCAACCGGGGGACGCTTCGGGCATACAAGGGGCTGGGTTGCAGAGGATCGGGTGTCTTTCCGGGGTGGATCAGGGAGTATGGGCGTGATGTCAGGTGGTCAGGTTGTTCGGGCGATGAGTGTGTGGCTGTGCGCGCTGGTTGTGATGGCGGGCGGGGGGATGGCGCAGGAGGTTGCAGAGCAAGGACAGTTTGATTTTTCGCCGAAGCTGGAAGCGGGTGTTGTGACGCGGTACGAGCATCGTCTGCGGATGTCGCAGGGACATCGGGTGCAGTATGCGGGCGAGCAGCAGTTGAAGGCGTGGGTGTTGCGCGATGTTGTGTTTGAGGTGCTCCGTGAGGGAGAAGGTGATGAGCCGGCGCTGGTGGCTTTAAGTTTTGAGAAATTGCAGGTGCGCGTGGAGGCGCCAAGCGGGGATGTGTTTTCGTTTGATTCAAGAACGCCGATCGCATTTCAAGAGGAAGGCGAGCGTGCGGAGGCGATGCGGCGGGCGGCGCAGACATCTGTCGTCCTTGCGGTGACTGAGCGGGGCGAGGTGGCTTCCGTGACGGGGGGCGATGAGTTTGCGCGAGTTTTTGCAGAGCTGCCAAAGGCTGCGGGGCTGGAGTTTTTGTTTTCTGAGGATGCGATTCGGGAGATTGCAGAACGAGTGTGGGGGGCGGCGCTGGCTGGGTCGGCGCCTGCGGTGGGAGAATCATGGGTGAGGCGTGAGCGGGTGGCGGTGGGTGGTCGGGCGCCGGTGAGGGTGACGCTGGCTTATGAGGTCGAGCAGGTTGAAGATGGGGTGGCGGTGGTTCAGGGGATCGCGACGTTTGACGCGCAGGAGCTTGAGCCGCTTATCGGCGGTACGGAGGCACGGGTGGTGTCTGAGGCGATGGACGCGGCGATGGTGTGGGGGCTTAGGGCGGGGAGGCTGGATCGATTTGAGACGTCGCAGGCGCGGGTGATTTCGCAGGGAAGCAAGGATCTTGAGATTCTGGTGACGCTGACAACGGAGGTCGTGATGCAGCGGCGCGATGAGATTGAACTTGAGGCGCCCCCGGAGGGTGACGAAGAGTAAGATTGTGAGTTATGAGCGAAACGGCTGAAGCCCTGGTGGGCGATGGCTTTGGATCAAGACGAAAGACTGGAGGAGTGATGGTGAAGTCAGTATTTGGACTGACGTTTGTGTTCGCTGCGGTTGTGAGCATGTTCCTTGCGGGCGTTGCTCGGGCCGAGGGCGAACCGATTCAGTGTGAGTTTCCCGCGGCTGACCGTGTGGTTGTGATATCGACAGTCGGCGGACACATGAATGACTTTCGGGAGCTGATGCGCTATTTCAATCTGATTGATGAGAATGATGATTGGGTTGGCGGGGAAACGAATCTGGTGCAGCTGGGCAACTTGTATGGGCCTGGCGAGGCGCTGGATGAGGCGGTCCATCTTTTGATGAAGCTGGAGAAGCAGGCGCAGGAAGCGGGCGGGGCGGTTCATGTGCTGCACGGGAAGTCTGAAGACATGCTCTTGCGCGGGAATATTTCGCGGCTGAACGTGGGGGGCGCTTCGCTGTATCGGAAGTACGCGTCGGATGATGCGGAAGAGAAAAGGGCACAGTTAATTGAAGATTTGATGCGGCGGTTTGATGAGTTTGCTGCGACGCCTTTGGCGCAATCGAAGATTCGCGGGGACGACCCGGATCGGAGAGAACGGCGACTTGCGTATGCGCGCAGCAACTTTGAGAGGCAGATGGAATATCAAGTCCAGCCTGGCGCTGCGGAATATTTGGAGATGATCGGTCCGGGGACGGAGATGGGAGACTGGCTGCGCTCACGGAACACGGTGATTCGCATTGGGGATGTTGTGTATTCGTATGGCGGCGTTTCGATGGAGTATGCGGAGAGGCCGCTTGCGGAGATTAATGCGCAGTTTCGTGACGAGATAAAGGATTACGAAAATCTTTGGATTGGCCCCAGGATTGACAAGCAAGGGCCTTTGTACTGGGGCGATTTGTCGCGTCTACGAGAAGCGGACACTCGTGAACAAACCGAGTGGATCAGCTATCAACTTGGCGTGCGGGCGCAGGTGGTGGGACACTCGCCGAAAGCGTGGCCGGTGGCAAAGCATCGCGTCTACCACGTTGACAGTTTGCTGGGAAATACGGGAGGGGCGCCTCCGGCGGGGCTTGAGATTGCCGGCGGCAGATTCATCGTGCATTCCATGGGCGAGGTGGTGGACCACGGCGAGGCGCCGCCCCTTCCTGATGAGGCGCCGAAACGTCCGGGTGTGATTGAGATTCCGGAGGAATAGCCTGCGGGCAGGTTGTGCAGCTATTTATTCTGTGGATGAAGTAAGGCCCTCGGCATGAGCCGGGGGCTTTTTTTGTGGGCGCGGTCCAGCGGGAAAATGCGAGTGGTTGAACTTTTCACCGGCTTATTGAAGAAGCGGGCTCGACAAGATGAGCGAGCGGGCGTTGGGGGGCTTTTCTGGCGTGGCACGGGCTTCGCATGGCTTGCTTGCGTGGGGCGGCGGCGCCTCGGGTTCCGGGGCGTTTGCGAGAAAACCGATGCTGAAGGAGATGCGAGTTATGAAAAGGGTGAGAAGAGCAATGAGAGTATTGATGTTGATTCTTGCGGTGGTGATTGCAGAGACGAGCGTGAGCGCAGGTGTGACGCCTGCAGATTCGCCGCCGCGATGCGCGACGTACAGGCTTGATTCGACACAGAGCGCTATTGAGTTTGAGTTGTTCATTGGGACGAGTTCTTCGCCGCTGCACGGTCATATCACGCTGGGTCTGCGTGATCGGAGCGTGCCTGTGCCTGCGATTGCAGGGTTGGTGGGTGTATCGGTCGGGGAGACGAAGCTGGTGGCTTCGAACTTTTCGCCGGACTCCAATGCGCTGGGCGAGCCGATCATTTTGACAGAAGATCCGAGCGCCTTTTCGGGTGGATCGTGGAACACGCTGACTGGGGCGGTTGTAATTTCACTTTCGCTGTCGACGTTTGATGGCCCGCTGCCTGTGCCGATGCCGATCTTGCTGACTGGAACGCTGGACAACTCTGGGCACTTATCGCTTTCGGGTGAGAACGGGATGATTCCGGACGCGACGGTTCGGTTGACGATTGAAGCGGATGAGTTTCAATGTCGGCGCGAGACGTTTTTCTCGACGGAAGTGGGACTGACCGCGACGAGTTCGACGCCGACGCCGTTTTACCCGGTGAGTGACGGCGATCTGCTGAGCAATAATCGCTGTCGGGTGTTGACGAATCAGCAACTGTTGGCTGCGTTTCACTTCAAGCCGGTGTTTCCGGATTTGGGTCTGGACGCGGTGACGATTGCGCAGCTGGGGCCTGTGCTTTTTTCGACGGAGGCGAGCTATGTGGATGTGACCAGCATTTCGCATGGGGATTTGTTGTCAAGTGATGGGGAGATTGTGCGCACGAACGCGGAGTTGATCGCTGCCTATTGGCCGATTCCGGTGGCAACGGATGTGGGGCTGGATGCGGTGCATTTTGGTCCATTCCCGACGGCGATTCAGAATGGCGGAATCTTCTTCAGCGTCGAGACAGATTTCTGGTCTGAGCAGCTCAAGACGATGATCGGCCACGGAGATATTTTGTCAGAGTCGGGAATTATTTTGATTCGCAATGCTGGTCTGGTGGCGCCGTTCTTCCCGTTGTGCGGACCGATTCCGTGTCAGTTCGACTTTGGACTTGATGCGCTGTACATCCATCCGGATGGAGAGATTTGGTTCTCGGTGGAGACGGGATTCCCGAGCGCGAACTTCGGGTTTATCTCGGATGGAGATATTCTTTCTAGTAACGGGAGCATTGTTTCGCGGAATCTGGATCTGTTGTTTGGGCCGGGCGCGTGCAATCCTGCGGAGGACTTGGGCAACTTTGGTTTGGATGCGCTGGATCGATCGGTGTGTGTGCGATGCCACCTGTCGTGCGGAGCGGACCTGGATGGCGATGGGTTTGTTGGGTCTTCGGATCTTGCTCAGGTCTTGGGAGCCTGGGGAATTATTTGCATTCTGCCATGTGCTGAAGATTTGAATGGCGACGGGATCGTGGGCTCAGCGGACAGTGCGTTTTTGCTGGGATCATGGGGGCCCTGCTTCCCTGATTGATTAACGCTGATTGATCGCATTGTTTGAAGAGTCGATCTGAAAACGGCGCGGGCGCGTGATGATGCGCTCGTGCCTTTTTTGTGGGGAAGAACGCGGGCTGCGCGTCCTGATCGCTGCTTCTGCTCCGACGGGGTGTGATTCAGTGAAAGAGGCAATCTCTCGGGGAATGCCCCGGGGTTTCCGACGGTGTGAGCAGGAAGTCTGTTGCTGTACAGTGTATTTCTGAGAAGGCGACTGGTGGCTGTCGCGGAGCCTGTCACGCTGGGCGCCGGCGGGTTTTGGCTATTTTGTGACACAGTGCTTATTTTACAGTGTAGATATAACGCTGAAGTTGTTTTGACAATGTGGGGAGTTTTGTGTCATGGCGATTGTTTGTTGTCGATTTTCACGACAGGAGCAGCGGGTTGAGCAGATCGCGCGACTGGTCGTCGTCTGTCTCGTCGTCGCAGTTGTGTGCGGTGGAGATGCGCTCGCTCGGACGGTCGCTGTGCGGGATCGGAGTGAAATTCGCCTGCTCAGCGCGGCAGATGGACAAGTTGTTCTAGCGCAGAGCACTCATGATGCGCACAGAGCGCATCGAGCGTCGGGAGGCGCGACGGCCCAGGTTGCCCTGGAGCCGGCGAGGAATGGATTGGATATCGAGTTGACGTTTGCGAACGAAGCGGGAGAAGGAGGAGACCTGGGACGAGCGGTCATTGGGCCGATCTACCTGGGGAGTGAGCTGCGCGTGCGCGACTATCAGTTGGATGGTCGATTGCGCGACGTTGAAGATGTGCGCGCGGATGTGGGGCATGGGTGGCCATACCCAGCGAAGCTGTATTCGCCGGTCATGACAGTTGAATCTGATGATGTGGCTGTGTCGGTGAGCCTGTTGTATCCGGTGTTGGAATACAAGCATGATGTTAAGTTTGTGCTTCGAGAGATGGAGGCGGGAGTCGGAGTGTGGTTCATCGATGTGTATTTAAGTCCACGGTCGTCGGATGCGCGTATGGCGTATGTGAGTGAGTTGGCGGAGGGCGAGACGAGAACATATCGGATGGCGGTGCGGGCGACGAGCGATCGTGAGCGATGGATGGAGACGTTGACGCCATATCGGGAATATTTTCGAGGGCTGTATGGCGGTGTGAGCTATGAGCGAGATCCGCGACCGGTGCTGGGAATGTTGCTGACGCAGGAGGATCGGCTGAGCGATGAAAATCCGTACGGATTTTCGAATCAGGCGTTGCGTCCGGATGTGCATGGGTGGGGCGGCTGGGCGGACAAAATTGTGCAACTGGGTGAATCATGGGAGCGTGTACTTGTGTTCACGCCGACGGGAATCTTTCGTCATCAACGCCAGCTCAATTTTCCGTTTCTTTTTACGAGTCACTGGTTGGATGGCGACAAATATGGGCACGCGATGGGGGATGGGGTGAAAGAGCTTTCGCGCGTGCCGGGCGCGGAGTTGACGCTGGGGATGTGGTGGGGGCGATGTTTACAGGTGATGGATGGATGGGACGTTTCAACAAATGGACAGGCGCCGGCGGGCGGCGGGAATGATGAGCGGAAGATGGGCAACGCTGTCGACGCCATTGATCCGAATGCGCCGGACACAGGCCACGGGTCGTATGGGTGGGAGAGGCTGAGCCTTGAGAGCGCCGAGCACATTGGGGCGGCGTTTCAAGAGGTTGATCTCGCGGTGGAAGCTGGAGCAACGCTGATTGGTCTGGATGCGATGGTGCATTCCTACATGCCGGTCTGGGATCAGTATTGGTGGGTGCATGTGATGAAGACTCGGCATGCAGGTGTGAAGTTTTGCACGGAGGGTCGGCGCACTGACATCATGCATACGCTCGCACCGATGTTTTTCATGGCATATGAAGCGGATGGAGCGGGGATGTTGAGTGAAGTGTTTCATCGCGTGCAGGAGCCGCATTATTTGGCGGATTTTTTGCTGCCTGGACACGAAACGTGGGCAGGTTTGGTTTTTTCTCGGTACGAGTTGTGGGCGGGGCGCGAGCTTGCGGGTGGTGAGTTTGAGCGTGAGATGAGTCGAGTTTCGGATCTTGGATATGTCCCGACGCCACTGACATCGGTGGAGCGGGAGCGGCCTTTAAATGCGGTTGCGAGTTGGCATTTTTCGGTGCCTGATGATCTTGCGCTCGCGCCGGATCCATGCCCGGGGGATGTCAACGGGGATGGCCGGGTGAATGGTCAGGACTTGGCGACGTTGTTGGCGAGTTGGCGCACGAGCGATCCGGCGCGGGATTTGACGCGAGATGGGGTTGTGGACGCGCATGATCTTGGCAGTTTGCTGGCTTCGTGGTCGGGGTGTTCATAACGGTGATTGCGTCTGTGGCGCTTCGGCGCTGGTGTGGATGGGCTGCTGGCGACGTGCGCACAGTGCGTGGCGAGCTTCGGGGGAAACCTCAAAAAACTGAAAATTAGTTTCTCTTGCGTGGATCAACGTTTGCGCGCGGATAGTGCAGCGCATGGGCTGACGCTGCGCGCATGGATGGGGGCGGGGGCCCAAAGGGTGAGGGCTTGCGCTGGTTGTCAGCGGGGAGCGAGTGAACCCTTTTTCAATGTGAGGGCGCCATGGGATTCAAGCTTGAGGCATTTGGAAGCATTGGGCTTGATGAGGCGCTGCTGCGAGCGTTGATTGAAAGACATGAACGAGAGTCGGCGGCAGCGTTTGACTTGTTCTGGTCGTACTACCGAAATGAGATGACGGCGCACCGGTCAGTTTCTGCGGGGGGAGTGGTGACCGCGAGGAGACTTGCGCAGGAGGCGGGGTTGCCAGCTCGCCTTCGTGGCAGGAAGAATGCGCAGGGGGATGATCGAGCAAGCGCAGCGCGGGAGCGTGTGATTGAGAATGACATCGCGTGGCGGATACACGCGATGGTTGACTTCATGTTTGGGCGTCCGGTGCGCATTCGGAGCATGGCTGAGCGTGACGATCGGCGGGAAGAGATTGAGCGCGTGCTTGACGCGGTGTTTGAGGCGTCCGGCGGGATTTCGCTGCTGCAGGACATGGGGCTGCTTGGGAATGTGCATGGGCATGTGGATTTGTTGGTGCGGGCGGATGGGTTGTTTGCGAAGGCGGCCCGGGGGCGCGGTGAATCGAGCGCGGGGCGAGCGGCGGAGTTGGCGCCTTTGGTTCGGGTGGAGTTGATCGAGGCGCCTCGCGCGATTCCGTTGTTGTCGGCGGGAGATTTTCGCCAGATCGAGGCAATGGTGGTGCGCTTTGTGCGTGAATCACGGAGCGCCCGGGCGGAAGGCTCCCTGGACTTGAGCGGACGCCATTGGACGCACAGCCGCGATGTTGAGGAAGTGATTGAAATTCACTCAGCGGCGCACCGCCAACTTTATGTGAATGAGGAGCTGGTTGGAGAGATTGCGAATCCGCTGGACGAGCTGCCGATTGCGCATGTGCAGAACATTCATCAGCCGTTTCGTTATGAGGGTCTGAGCGAGGTTGAGCCGCTGATCCCATTGCAGAATGAGTTGAATACGCGGCTGAGTGATCGTGCGAATCGCGTGACGTTGCAGTCATTCAAAATGTACTTGGCGAAGGGTCTTGAAGGCGTTGGGGTCGCGGGCGGGGCTGCGGCAGTGATTGGGCCGGGGCAGGTGTGGTGTACGGACAATGCGGATGCGAGCATTGAAGCGTTTGGTGGGGATGGGGCGTCGCCGAGCGAAGAGTCGCACATTGAAGAGATTCGGCAGGCGATGGACAAGGCGTCGGCGGTGACGCCTCTGGCGGCGGGTGTTTTGCCGGCGCGGATTGGTCAGCTTTCGAGCGCGAATGCGCTGCGCATCACGCTGATGGGGTTGCTGTCGAAGACATCGCGGAAGCAGATTTCGTATGGGCGCGGGCTTGCGGAAGTTTCGCGGCTGATTCTGAAGGCGATGGACGGCGCGGGTGTATTTCGGACGAGTCCGGAGGAACGGCGCGTGCGCGTTGAATGGCCTGATCCGTTGCCGCAGATGGAGCAGGAGCGCCTTGATGCAGCGGTGACGAAGCGAGAGTTGGGCGTGCCGGGCGAGCGCGTATTGGATGATCTGGGACTGGCGCCGACGGCGGATGTGGGGGTGTCCTGAGAAAGGGGTTGAGCAACAGGGGGAGGAAGCATTGGGACGGACAAGAGCTCGATTAGACAGTGCGCGGGTGAGGCAAGAGAAAGGATGTGGATGCGATGACAGTGAAAGGTGAGATGGGATCGAAGCTGAAAAGCAAAGAGTTTCATAGTGGCGGACCTGTCGCGGCGGCGGTGCGCGAGCAGGGTGATGATTCGCGCGAGCGACTGCTTGACGCAAAGGTTTGCGAGCTGGAGGAGGCGCTTTCCGCATCACAGACCGCGATCACAAAGGCTGAGCAGGCGCGAGAGATTGATGTGGCGCTGCTTCGGGCTGGGGTGGTTGATCTTGAGACAGCGAGGTTGGTGATTGAACAGGAGCTGCGTTCGAGCGCGGAGGGAGGCATCGGGCAGGCGATTGAGCGTGTGCGCGAGCGGAAGCGGTTTTTGTTTATGCCAGCGGCGACGGGGCTGTCGAGTGTGGCTACTGCGATGAGCCCGGCGCTGCGCCCCAGTGACTCGACGCTGGTTGAAGCGGCGAAGCGCGCATCGCAGGCGGGAGACAGGGGCAGCTTGCTTGATTACCTGCGCTTGAAGCGGAAGGGGTGAGGCGCGGGCGAGGGTGAGAGCGGCGTTAATGAACAAAGAGACAAACCTGAGAACGAATGAGGAACAGAACAGATGACATTTACAGGCAAGGCGACCTATTCAGCGGGAGCGGGGCTTCCGGAGATTGCAGAGGATGTGAGCGACATCATTGGGATCGTAAGCCCTTTTGAGACGCCGCTTCTTGCGCATCTTGGCGATCCAAGACGGGCGGCGATGGGAACGGTGCATGAGTGGGTTGAAGACTCCCTGCTGTCGAACACAGATGCGATCAATCAGACGGTGTTTACGCCGGACGAGACGAGCGAGACCAGTGTGACGGTTGATAACGGCTCGGTGTTTCAGGTGGGCGATCAGATTCGTGTGGATGGCTCGAAGGAGGTGATGTTCGTCACGGCGATTGCTTTGGACACGCTGACTGTTGTGCGTGGGTATGGCGCGACGACGCCGGAGATGCTTGCAGACAATCAAGCGCTGACGGTAATTGGAAATGCGGCGCTGGAGGGGTCTGACAAGCCTGAGACGAAGTTTACGAATCGTGTGCGCAAACAGAACTACACGCAGATTTTCACTGCGGGCGTGGAGGTGAGCGGATCGCAGCTTGCGGCGCAGTCAATTGGGATTGACGACGAGTTGGACTTTCAGATGCAGGAGCGGCTGCGTGAGTTGCTTCGCGATTTGGAAAACTCGGTGATTAACGGCGTGGCGCCGACTGCGAACCAGCAGGGAAGTGATACGGTTCGGCGAACGATGGCGGGGATGATGGGATTGATTCAATCAAATCAGTTTGTGCCGAATTTTGGCCCGATGCCGCCGGGCGCGGGGTTTGATGAGAATTTGCTGAATGAGCCGCTGTTGAACGCTGCAATCCGTGAGATCTGGAACAACTCAAGCGGAGTCGTGGACACGATCGTTGTGAATGGCGGGCAGAAGCGGCAGATCAACGGCTTCATTGGCGATACGCGGGCGTATTCACCGAGCGACACGAACTTCGTGGACCAGGTGTCAACGTACGCGAGCGATTTTGGTGTGGCGCGGGTTGTCTTGAGTCGTTGGGTTCCGGAAGACGCGGTGCTGCTGCTTGATTCTTCGCGTGTGGATGTGCTGCCGCTCGCGGGACGGAGCTTCCACTTCAAGCGTTTGTCGTCGACGGGCGACAGCGAGGTCGGGCAGGTGATTGGTGAGTACACGCTGGAGTTTCGCAACGAGCAGGCGCACGGGGCGCTGACCGGACTGGCGATGCCTGCGTGATATTTCTTTGGGGAGGTTTGGGGTTGGGCGACACGAACCATCTTCTCCCGTGCACTCGTCGGCGGCGCAGCGTGCGTCGTCGACGGGTTTTGGTCGGACGCGAGTTGTTGAGTTGAGAGGAGCATTGGATGTCATTTGCGAAAGATCGAGACCTGCTGGTGTATGAGCCGTTGCTGTTTCGTGATGTGGCGTGGAGCGGGCAGCGCTTGCACGAGAGCGGCGGCGTGACGGTGGCGGGGACATCGCTGCTGGTGGTGGGGGCAGACTTTGTAAGCGCCGGGATTGATGCGGGACATGTTGCGGTTGTCGATGGGTTGGCGCTGGAGATTGTGAGCCGGCAGACGACGACGCAGCTGGAAGTTTCATTGTTGCGCGCGAAGCGTGATGGCGCGAATCTGCCTCCGCCGGCGGTGACGAACGGGACGATGACGGTGTGTTCGTTCGGGCCGCAGCTTGAGATGGCGCATGAGCAGTTGTTGCGCTGCGCTGGGATAGAGCTGTCGGATGCAGGCGCGACGCCTGGCGAGATGGACATTACGAATAGCGCTGATTTGATAGGGGTTGAGGCGCTGGGGGCGCTGCACTTGATTTTCGCTGCTGCGAGCGCGATGGCGGGGCCGAACTCGTTGCTTTGGACGAAGGCGAAGATGTATCGAAAGCGATTTGCAGCCCATCGGGATCGGGCGATGGTGGAAGTTGATCTGAATGGCGACGGGTCGCCGGACGCGATCCGGCGATTCAACACGCTGCAGTTTGTGAGGGGGTGAAGCATGCTGTGGCTCGATCCGGAAGAGGTGACTCTAACGACGCCTGGCGGTGTGATTGCGCTGGCTGGTGTAACGGCGGTCGCGGTGGATCGGCGGACGACGCGATCGGCGATTGAGTGGTCTGATGATGGGCCGCACGTTGTGTTTGCGGATGCAGCGGAGCAGCGAACGACGATTCGAGTTGTTCGGCGCATTGATGTAGGGGAAACGGGGATCGCTTCTCAGGTGGCGCCTGGATTGGCTGCGACTTTGAGTGTGCGCGTGGCGCCGGCGCGGTCGGATGTTGGGGGAAGGAGCGTGACGAGTGAGGTGGTGGTGCTGAGCGCAGAGCATGATCTGAGCGCGAAGAGCGGGATTGAGCAGACGATTGTCATGGTGGCGGTGAGTTCGGATGGCGGAATGGATCCGATTACGGAAGTGGAGTTGTAGCATGGCGAGCACGTTTGCAGGGTTAGCGCTCTATAACTCCGGGCCGCACCGGTTTGTGATTCGTTCGGTGGGGCGGTTGTTTCTGCCTGCGTTTGTGATTGATGAGCTGCAAACGGACACCGCGGTGTTTGGGCCGCGCGAGCTGGCGATTATTCAGACGGGTCGACTTGTCGCGACGACGGATGCAGCGTTGTGGTCACAGGTGGATTTGATCCGGCAGCACGCGGAGGCGGCGCTCACTGGCGATCTTGTGGAGGGATCGGGGCGCACATGGATGGATATGACATTGTTGCGTTTTCAGCCTGATGATCGGGTTGATCGCGGGCGGGACGTCAGCCTGGGATATCGAGCGGATTACATTGAGCTTAATAATCCGCCGTCGTAATGGTTTGTCATGGAGATCGTCATGCTTGAGGCGGAGTTGGTCGCGCCACTGACGCAGTTTGGAATGGCGGGGTTGATCGCGTGGATGTGGCTGACGGAGCGGCGACAGGCTGCGACGCGCGAGCGGCAACTGGCTGAGGCGCATGAGCGGCTGATGGAGCAGCGGGTGCAGCTTGAGCAGCTCATTCAGGTGGTGCAGGAGACGACGCGGGCGGCGACGACGCTGGAGCAGGGTCAGCGGCGGCTGATCGAATGGCTTGAGCGCGGGATGGCTGCGCCGGAAGGATCGGCGGCGCGTCGGGTTGGCTAGAGCATCCGGCGATGCAGAGATTCAGTGGTCATGTTGTTGTTGGGGGCAGAGAGCCGACAATGGCAGCGTGAGCGAGAGGCCAACCATTATTGACACAGAGCGGGAGACAACTGCCGAGAGCGGCGGGAATGCTGCGGACGGGAGTGGAGCGTTCGTCTCAGCGGCGCGGGTTGTTGCGGGGGCGACGTTGGCGAGCCGGGTGGTGGGGCTGGCGCGGGATGCGGTGTGTGCTCGCGTTTTTGGAGCGGGGGGCGTGTGGTCAGCGTTTGCGTTTGCGTTTTTGCTGCCGAACCTCTTTCGGAGGTTGTTTGGCGAGGGAGCGTTGTCGGCGGCGTTTCTGCCTGAGTATGCGAGGCTGCTGAAGCGCGATCCTGAGCTGGCGGCGCGGTTTGCGACGACGGTTGTGGGCGCGGTGGCGGCCGGGCTGACCGTGATCGCGGGGCTGGGGGAGCTTGCGTTGCTCGCGGCGTGGAAGCTGGAGTTGGTGGAGCCGGGGGGCGAGCTTGCGCTGAAGCTGGCGATGGTGATGCTGCCCTTTATGCCGATCGTGTGCGTGACGGCGCTGGTGGGGAGCCGGCTGCAAACGCATCGCGTGTTTTTTCCGACGGCGGCGGCGCCGATTATTTTGAATGTGTTCATCATTGCGGCGGCGAGCGCCTGGTCATTTGGGTTTGGGGCGGGGGATGAGACGACGATCTTTGCAGTCGCGGCGTCGGTGGTGGCGGCTGGATTCGTTCAACTTGTGTGGTCGCTTGGCGCTTTGCGCGGGAAAGCGGAGTGGCGTGGCTGGAGGGGGGATGTGCGCGAGCCCTGCCGGCGCGTGCTTGGGCGGATGGCGCCGGTGGTGATTGGGCTTGGCGCGCTGCAGATCAATGCGCTGCTTGATGGATTGATTGCGTATTGGCCGGAGCTTGCGGGGCCGGAGCTCACGGCGCCGGTGGTTGGGCGGGTGGCGTATCCGATGGATGAATCTTCGACGGCGGTGTTGTTCTTTGCGCAGCGGTTGTATCACTTTCCGTTGGGTGTTTTCGGGATTGCGCTGGCGACGGCGATCTTCCCTGCGCTGGCGCGGACGGCGGATGACGAGGCGAAGTTCGGCGGGACGCTGAGGCGCGGAATTCGACTGGGGCTTTTCATCGGGTTGCCGGCGTCGGCAGGATTGCTGCTGGTGCGGGAGGAGCTGGCGGGGTTTGTGCTTTATGGCGGGGAGTTTGATCGGGCGGATGTGGGTCGTGTGAGCGCGACTCTGGCGGGGTACGGCGCGGCGGTGTGGGCGTACATGCTAAACCACACGTTGACGCGGGCGTTCTATGCGCGTGATGAAATGCGCACGCCGATGCGAATCGCGCTATTCTTCGTGGCGTTGAATCTGGCGCTGAACCTGGTGCTGATCTGGCCGCTGCGCGAAGCGGGGTTGGCGTGGTCGACGGCGATCTGCGCTGTGGGGCAGACTGTGGCGCTTTCACTCGCGCTCAAGAGGACGCTCGGACTTTATGTGTTTGGAGGAGACGTTTGGAGAAGCATTTGGCGGTCGGTGATCGCGACTGTCGCGATGAGTGGTGCGATTGTGCTTGGGCTTTGGGGAGCGCGGGAGCTTGGCGCGACGGAGGCGCAGACATGGGCGGGATATGCGCTTCGGCTGGGCGCGATCGCAGGAGCTGGGGCGGCGATCTACACGGGGCTTTCACTGGCGATGAGACGAGCTGAGCTGCGCTGGCTGGTTGAGCGGGGTGCGGATGCGTAGAGGGGGGGAGGTTGGAATCTCAGGTGATTTTCGCCCCCTCGACACCGCCCCGAACAGGCGGAAGAGCGGAATCGAAGGAAGGCGGGCTGGGAGTCTCTAAACTGGTCGTCCTGCTCGTCCGATATGGGCGATGTGAGTCAATACGCAGGGCGCGCGGCTCAGCACGAAGGCGAAGTCGCCGACGGTTGTTCAGATTGAAGATGGAAGTGCAAACTCGATTGGTTTGTCAACAGCACACAGCTTGAGAACAGGGAAAGACATGCTTCACGCGAGACAGGCGAAGATCACTGCGTTCCGAGTCACCCCGTCGCTGCCGGAGGCTCTGGCTCCACTGCTGACGATTGCCCACAACTTATGGTGGACGTGGCATCCGGAGGCGGCGTCGCTGTTTCGTCGGTTGGATCGTGATCTGTGGCGGACAACGGATCACAACCCGGTCGCGCTGCTCGGGCGGATCGATCAACACAAACTCGAGAAGGCGGCGAAGGATCAGAGCTACTTGCATGCGCTCGGGCATGTCGCGGCGCGATTGGAATCGCACGCGGAACGGGCGTCGTGGTTTCAGCAGCAACATGCTGCGCTGGCGGAGATGGCGAAGAAGTCAGATGACCCTGAAGCCTTTGGTGTGGCGTACTTCTCTGCAGAGTTTGGGCTGACCGAATGTTTGCAGATTTATTCCGGCGGTTTGGGTGTGCTCGCGGGAGATCATTTGAAGTCCGCCAGTGAGCTTGGCATTCCGCTGACGGGTGTCGGCTTGCTTTATCGCTGTGGGTATTTCCATCAGTATCTGAATGCGGACGGGTGGCAGCAGGAGGCGTACCCGGACATTGATTATGCGAATCAGCCGGTGCACCGGGTTGTCGACCCCAAGACGCACGATCAGATGTGCGTGGAGGTTGAGCTTCCCGGGCGCACGGTGAAGGTGGGCGTGTGGCGATGTGATGTTGGGCGCGTGCCGCTGTATTTGCTCGACACAAACATGCCTGAGAATAGTCTTGAGGATCGGAATATCACGCGGAATCTGTATGGTGGCGATGTCGAGACACGGATTAAGCAGGAGATTATTCTGGGCATTGGCGGGATGCGCGCGCTTACGAAGCTAAACATCTGCCCGACTGTTTTTCATATGAATGAAGGGCACTCCGCGTTCCTGGCGCTTGAGCGGATTCGAACACTGCGAGCAGAGCACAATGTGAGCTTTGATGAAGCGCGCGAGGCGGCGGCGGCGCAGCATTTGTTCACAACGCACACGCCGGTGCCTGCGGGGATTGATCGTTTCTCGCCGGACCTGGTCAAGAAATATCTGAACGACATGCTGCCGGAGCTTGGGCTGTCTCCGGAGGGGCTGTTGGCGCTGGGTCGGGAGAATGTGTTTGATCAGAACGAGTTCTTCTCGATGGCGGTGCTGGCGCTGCGGACATCCCGACATTGCAACGGCGTTTCGCGGCTGCACGGTGAGGTGAGCCGGTCGATGTGGGGGAATATCTGGCCTGGAGTTCCGGCGGAGGAAATTCCGATCGGGCATGTGACCAACGGCGTGCATGCGCGAACCTGGATTTCACCGGAGATGGCGCGGCTCTTTGATCAGTATCTGGGCACGGAATGGCTTGAAAACCCAAGTGATCCCGAAGCGTGGAGCGACATCGAGCAGATTCCCTCCGATGAGCTCTGGGATGTGCATCAGGAGCAACGCGAACGGCTGACGCAGTGGTGCCGGCGGCAGATTCGCAAGCAGCTCACCATGCGGGGCGTGGGGCGCGAAGAGATTGAACACTCCGCTGGCGCGCTGGATCCGAATACGTTCACGATTGGATTTGCCCGGCGGTTTGCGACGTACAAACGAGCGACGCTTCTTTTGCGCGATAAGGAGCGGCTGCGCGCGCTGCTCACCAATCCGGAGCGCCCGGTGCAGATTTTGATCGCGGGCAAGTCGCATCCCGCTGACGGGGGCGGGAAGGAGTTGATCCGGGACATTGTGAAATACGCCAAGAAGGATGGCGGCGCTTCCCGCGTTGTTTTCCTTGAAGATTACAACATGAACATTGCGCGGCGATTGCTGCGCGGGTGCGATATTTGGCTGAATACCCCCAAGCGCGGGCTTGAGGCGTCGGGCACAAGCGGAATGAAGGCCGCGATGAACGGCGTTATCAATGTCTCCATACTCGATGGATGGTGGGATGAGGCTTATGAAAATGACCTTGGCTTTGCGATTGGTCGCGGTGAATCCTACGAAGGGCACAGCTCTGAAGATTATCAGGATGAAGTTGAAAGCCGGGCGCTGTATGACCTTCTGGAAAATCAGATTCTACCGGAGTTTTATGATCGGGACCGCTCGGGAACGCCGCGCCTGTGGGTGAAGCGGATGAAGCGCTGTATTGAAACACTCACGGCGATGTTCAACACCAATCGGATGGTTGCGCAGTACACGAGGCAGTATTACATGCCGACGCATGAGCATGGCGTGAAGCTGGCGGAGAACTCACTACAGCGGGCTCGCAGTTTGACAGCCAAGATTGAGCGCTATCGTGCCCATTGGGGCGAGGTTGGGTTTGAGTCGGTCACGACGCCGATTGGTGTGACGGCGCCCGTCGGAACTCAGACTCCGGTGACGGCGACGATTCATCTTGGCGACTTGTCGCCGGATGAGGTGTCGGTTGAGGTTCTTCACGGCGAGGTGACGAGTCTTGGCGATCTTGTCAATCTGCATCGTGCGCCGATGACTCATGAGAAGGATTTGGGAGCGGGCAGGCATCAGTTTGGTTGTGAGTTTGTGGCGTCCGGATCGGGGCGGCGCGGATTTGCGGCGCGCGTCCTGCCTCGCGATGAAAATCTGGTGCATCCGTATTTGCCGGGTTTGATCACCTGGTACGCGGATGAGTCAGTCGCCAGCGAAAGCGCCGGCGGGCAGGAGGATGAGGAAGAAAATCACGCACCGGCGCAACATGCGCTGACGTAAAGAGTCGAGGCGGGAGCCGTCGTTCGCTACGATGCTGCGATGGCTTCGCTTGCGCATGTTGAGCTCTATACAGACGGCGCGTGTTCCGGGAATCCCGGGCCGGGCGGGTGGGCGTATGTTCTTAAGCATCCCGTTTCGGGTTTGGCGCGCGAGGACTCCGGCGCCGAGCGGCTCACGACCAATAACAGGATGGAGCTGACCGCGGTTGTCGAGGGGCTTAACGCGATCAAGACTCGCAGCCGGGTGGATGTCTATTCCGACAGCAAATATGTGCTCAATGGGCTGGAGTCCTGGATGGACAACTGGAAGCGCAACGGCTGGAAGACATCAGCGAAGAAGCCGGTGAAGAATCAGGATTTGTGGCTTATGCTGGATGAGCTGCGCAGCCGGCATGAGCTGACCTATCACTGGGTGCGCGGTCATTCGGATCATCCGGAAAATGAGCGCTGCGATGTGCTGGCGGTCGCGGCCCGCGAACAGCTGGCTGAGGAGAAAACGGACTAGTTTTCTCGGACAAAGACAGGCTGAGCGGCGCATTCAGCGCCTCTTGCCGGCACAAGCCAACCCGCACTCCCCATCCGGTGACCAAGGCGGGCGGAAGGGTCGATTCCTCGATTCATGAAGCGCAAGAAGTCACCGGTCCGAATAGGGTTCACGCTGTTGAGTCTTTGCATCGCAGCATGGCAGGCGCCAACGCTGATCGAAATGCTCCAGGAGCGCGGGCTGTTCGGGGGGACAACGGAGTCCGAGATTGAGGAAGCGCTGCAACCGACGTCGCCACGACAGAAAGCGGGCCAGACGCGAGGCATGATCGTTATCACACCCGACAGCGCCATGAACGATTCCGACCAGGCGATCCTGATCGAACGCGCAAGAGCGTCGGCGCCAATCAACTTTGAACGCACGCCGGCGGATCGTGAAGATCAGACAACAGCCGTCGTAGACGCGGCTGAAGAACTCAGCGATATTCTCGAAGGCGGGGACTGATTCAGAGGAGCTACACGAATCGCTCCTCCCCACTACTCGCGCAAAGCGCCAGCGCCAACTCCATCCAGCCCCAGCGACTTGCGCTTCGCCTGCCATTCCGCTTGTTCGCGTTTGTTGGTTGTGTGGATGTCCTTTGAGCCTGTGCGGATCGCTTCAATTTCCAGCTGCGTCAGGCGGGTTGCGTTCATCTCGTAATCACGGAAGGCTTCCACTGTCACCGGGACGAGGGGCTCGATCAGTGCGCACATGGCGCGGGCGTAGTCCTGAATCTCAAGCTGGGCGTGGGCGTCCATGCGCAGGGACAAGAACCGCAGCGTGTTGTGCAGGTCGCACTTCCAGTACCACTCCGTGTACAAACTCGCGGGCAGGCCGACGCGGGAGAGTTCGCGCGTGACGCCGCGCTCGATGAGGTTGGTGTACTTTCCGTACAAAGACTCCGCTTCATCGAGGTAGGCTAGGAAATCCTCAGCGGCGCCGACGTCAATCAGCTCATCCCCGCCCTGCTTGTTGGTTTGTGATTGGGCCCGCACGCCGTCAACTGTTGGCCGGTAGAAGCGGTCAGGCATGATGGAATAGCGGGCGGAGTATTCGTTGACGTTGGCGGTGCGATGTCTGATCCACTGGCGGGCGACGAAGATGGGCATGGCGCAGTGAAACTTGAACTCGACCATCTCGAAGGGCGTGGTGTGGCGATGGCGCAGGAGATACCGGATGAGCCCGCGATCTTCGCTGACGCGCTTGGTGCCGGCGCCATATGAGACGCGGGCCGCCTGCACGATCGCGAGGTCAGCGGTTGAGCCTTCGGGGACGAGCCGGGGCATGACATCGACCAGGGCGACGAAGCCATGATCGTGAACGCGGACTTCATGACGGCTGGCGCCAGCCATGATGTCGACGAGGGGCGTTTCGGGCTCGATACGCTTGATTTCGATCTGTGTGGTCGGGCTTGGGTGCGAACCGGATCCTGCCGGCGTCGCGCTCCGGGCGCCCTCCGTGGCGGTCGTGCTCATGTGGGCAGTGTCCTTGATCTGCGACGCTGTTTCAGCATAGATGTCAGAGAATGTCAGATTTTTACGCACACACGACAGCTTTCGACATGAAACAACAGATATTGTCAGCAGGCGACAGGCGCTGACAGAAGGCAACCGGGGCGGCACAATCTGCGTAGTTAGGCCTGTGATGGGGCTTCGGAGGTTGGTGTGAGCGAACGAGAGAAGGAAACCTACGAGCTGGCGCCGGCGGAGGAGTTGTCTGAGGCTGCGACCAAAGCCCAGCGAACCGCGCTCAAGCCAGCTGTGGTTGATCGCGATCTGCCCTGCCAGAAATGCGGATACAACCTGCGTGGCGTGCCGGCGCCGGGCGTATGTCCTGAGTGCGGGCGCCCAATTGGCCGGGTGGCGCCCGCTGGCGAATACAAGCCGTTGCCTCCTGATGACATGCTGGTGCGGGCGCCGATCCCTTTTATTCGACTGCTGCGACTTGGACTCGCGGGGATGCTCTTCAGTGTCGCCGCTGCGGTGGCGTTGGCGATCGGCACAGGCGCCGGGGCGGACCTCGAATCCTGGCTCCTGCTCGCGACGGCTGGGTGGTTGGTGTCAGTGGCGCTTGTGTGCCGGCGGCGACCGGACCAATCAGGGCGCGAGCGTCCGCGCAACGATGTTGTGTGGCTGCGCGCCGCGGGCGTTGGCACGCAGGCGTGCTGGTTTGCGGGAGTTGTCGTAGACATGTCGGGGGCGTCGGGCGTCGCAAACATTCTTTCCATCATCGCATTCGTTGGGCTCGTGCCGACGGCGTGGTGGATTGGTGAGATTGCAGACTGGGCGAAGGACCCCGATACGCGCCGGCTGATCCGATTCTCAGTGGGATGGTTCGTTGTGTTCGGTGTTCTCTCGGGCATGGGCGTGACAGTTCGCCTGCCATTGGGATTGCCGAGTCTTTCGCTGCTTCTCTTCGGGATTGATCTCGTCGTGGTGTCGGTGTTCTTATCGATGCTGGCTTCGCTGTGGGCCTTGGCGCGCGTCGTGGGAGAAGCCGGGTGGGCAGTGCGCACTGCGAAGCTCAACATCGCACGGCGGAAGGAGCTGCGCGACACGACCAATGCAGAGCGAAAAGAAGCTCAACAGCAGCGAATTGTGGAAGAACCGTTCGGCGGCCCCGTGCCTTGAGTTTCTTGTTGACGAACAGCAAGCGGGAAAAGGACGCTGTCTTAAGTTTGTCCGTGGATTCCTGACGACAACTCGCCCGACGAGATTCCGTAGGCGATCAGTTTGGTCACCAGTCTTGCTGCGACATCTTCGTTGACGCTTGTTGATTCCATCGGTGCGGTTTCGACAACATCTGCGCCGACGAGCAGTGTCTTGGGGTTGTTGGAGATGGCCTGTCGCAGCCAGGCGAGCGTCTCCCACCACCCCAACCCGCCGGGCTCGGGCGTGCCTGTGCCCGGGCACAGGTGAACCTCGAGGGCATCGACATCCAGCGTCACATAGAGCGGCCCTTCGAGCGCATCAATCCTTGCGCTGAGGGCGCTTTGCGCTGAAGAATCCTGAAAGAGTTCCTGCGCGTGGAATGTTTCCAGGCGATCGCACGCAACGGCGCGCTCGTGCTCTTCACGCTCTTCAGAACGCACGCCAACACTCATCACGCGTGCGCCAAGCTCCAGCACACGGGCCATCGCGCTTGCATGAGAACAGGGAGATCCTTCGTACGAATCTCGCAGGTCTGCATGCGCATCGATATGCAAGACCGTCAGAGTGTGTGGCGCGATCCCGTTGGCTTCACAGCATGCGCGCACGAGCGGAGGCGTGACGCTGTGATCTCCACCGACGCCGATCACCAGCCGGCCTGGGGCGTGAAACTGATGTGCTTGTTCCTGGACACGCGAGAGATAGGCGTGCGCGAGTTCACCCGGAGTGGGGACAACAGGATCAACGCTCATCATCGCGACAGCGCTGAAATCTACACCTGTTTCAGCATCCCACAGCTCGATTTGCGTAGACGCCCGCCAAATGGCCTGCGGCGCTCGGGATGTTCCTCGGCCGTAGGAAACCGAGCCCTCCCATGGTAGTGGCAACAGCACAACATGTGAGTTTTCAAGTGAAGCCTCTGGCAAACCAAGGAAGAAGGGCGTCACATTTGGCATATCGCTACTCGAGGCATGGTCGAACCACTCAGGCGATGACCTGATCCAATGTGCGCGACAGCCGACGCGCCGTGCGACTTTCCCAGTTCCGCTGGTGGCGTCCGTAGCCAACGATCAACGGCGCAGCGAGAGTTGCCTCCGCGAAGACCATCTGCTCAAACGTTGTGTCCACCTTGCCCCAGCTGCAGGCCTCTTTCAATGTTGATCCGCTGAGGGCGCCATCGCGAGCGTCCGCGACTGTCACCTGGATCGCGTATTTGTGCATTGGAACAGCGTCGCCAAGGATGTCTGCCGCGACAACAACATCTTGCGCAAAGTTCTTCGGCACGCCGCCGCCGATCATGAACAGTCCCGATTCGCCGCAGCTCATCTTGAGTCTGGTTAGCTCATGAAAATCACGGACGGAATCGATTGTGATGGCCGGCGCGCCGTTGCGCGAGGCTTGGTGCGCCACCAAGCCGAAGCCCGCTGAACAATCGCTGAAGGCTGGGCAAAAGATTGGCACATCGCGTCGGTAGCACTCCCAGACGATGCCCGATTCCTCTGAAGGCCGCTGCTCATCGAGATAGCGTCCCATTTGTGCGATGAACTGTCGCGACGAATACGCGCCGGGTTCAAGGGCGTCTGCGATCTGCGTGATGGTGTCATCGCAGGTTCGAAGATCTGCTTCGGAGATGAGCGTGTCATATATGCGATCTATGCCCAGCTCTCGCAGACGCTGATCGTGCATGCCGCTGGTGAGCTCTGCGGAGGCTTTGTAGTGCCGGAATCCCAATGACTCGAAAAAATCCTGATCAACAATATTGGCGCCTGTTGAGACGATCACGTCCACCATATTTGATCGAATCATCTCCACAAACACGCGTTTCAACCCCGCACTGATGAGCGAGCCTGCGAGGCAGAGCACGATCATGCACGATTTATCCGAAATCATTTGATCGTAGATCTGTGAAGCCCGGGCAAGATCGCGCGCAGTAAACGCCATATGGCTCATCTGCTCGATGAGCGGACGAACATCCAACGTTGTGATGTCAATGTGCTCGATCGGCTCGCTCAAATAACTCAACGCGTCCGCGTGCGTCGCGTGTCCCTGCCCACTCATAGTGTGCCCCCCGCGCACATCGCGGCGCCGTTCGCTGCGATGGGAGCCTCTGCGGTGAGGCTGGGGGCGATGATGAATCGGGGAACCTCTTTCACCGTGACGGCCCCGAGATCAAGCTGCTCACGAATCAGCGCAAGGACATCCCATGGATCAGTGCTGCCGCATGTAAAAATGTCCATCGCAATCTGTCGCATATCTGCATAGCAGTGCGCCGAACAATGGCTCTCATCGAGCAATACGAACGCGGTGAATCCAGGTGGTGAGTTATGGCCAAAGCGGTATCTGACCTGCGAAAGCACGTTCGCGCCAGCGCCTCGCGCAGCGGTTGCCATCGCCTCCAGCACGCGCCCATCATCCAAACAGGTGTCTAATGGGACGTCGCGACAATCTATCAGTAAATGTGTGCCCGTTGCCAACGCATAAAACCTCCAAGATGGAGTGGTGTGGAGATGACAGACCGCCGTTCCGGCTCAGTCGAACCGAGGACGATACGCTTCACCAATCCTCAATGCAAGGCCCTGGAAGTGGATCCAAAACAGCATCGGCTGCGGCCTCCTTTCGCCATCCGGACCCGACCCAGAGAAACCCGGCGGCACGAAACTGACCCTGACCTGCACAGGCTGGGAGACATTTCCGCAAGACAACCCCACCTTCACAAGAGAAGCGGGGCTCGCCGGCTGGGAGTATTTACTGAAGGAGAGTCTCAAGAAGTTCCTTGAGCCTGACGCCTGAGAAGGCGCGGCTCACTCGCCGTGACGGATATTCTTGCGTTAAAAAGCGGTGGGGGCGGGATTCGAACCCGCGAGACCCTGACGGGTCTACCGGTTTTCAAGACCGGCGCGTTCAGCCGCTCCGCCACCCCACCGACTCAGTTATGCACGCCTGGCGCCGCTGCTCATCCTTCACCCGCCTCCGCGTGTCTCAAAGGCGGATTTCAGCGTCACAAGGAGCGAACGGAACACACTTTGCCCAGTTTACACAGGTCGCTGGGAGCGTGCCGCAGGCTGTTTTCACGCGCCGGCATGGCGTCAGATATGTTTCTTGTATTATGTTGCTTTCTGAGCCAGCGCCATCGTGCCTGCCTATCGCTGGTCCGAACGTTCGACAGCGAGATTCCACCGCTCTTTTTCCAAGGATTCAACGTGAAGTTATTTGGTCGAATCATGCTCGGCATCGGTGGTGGGTTTGAAGTTCTGTGGGGGCTTCTCGTCCTGGCGACACAAGTCATTAATCAGTCTCAAGGCCCAGGAGCTTTTGGCGCCTTTCTCATCCTGCTCATGGGCTTGGCGGCGGTTCTGGGTTGTATACGCGGCGAGTTGGGAATAACAGAGCGCATAAGCCTGATGCTTGTGAACGGCATTGGAGCTTTGATATTTTTGATCGGAAGCATTGCCGTGCTTGCATCATTGAACTCCTCAAATGTCCCGAGTCCACTCCCCGCAAGCATTCGGCCACTTGTCGGAGGAGTTCTCTTGCTTGTGGTTGGGCTTGGGCCGCTGACAGTTTTTATTGGCGCGCCGTTCCTGCCTCGTCGTGATTGGAAGCGCAAAAAGAAGGACATGACCGATGAAGAACGCGATCAGCGAAAACGCGAACGCATGATCTCGCTCGGCGTCGGCCTGCCGATCCTGCTTTTAAGCTTGCCCATGGCGCTCGTCGCGCTTGGGCGTGGGGGCAACATCAACCCCACGACCCCAAACTCAACCAACACAACATCCCCGGCCAACTGGTCCGGACCCACCGGCCCATCACAGACATTTAAAGAACTCAACTTCAAATGGACAGCGCCGGATGATTCATGGATATTCCTGGATCCACAAAAATTTAATCCGGAAGCACAAGTATTTGCGAAACGTAGCCATCCGGATATCGCCGCACTCATCATAATCGAAAAAGTTGGCCTTCGAGTTCAGCTGACGACAGAGGGCTTGCGGGAAATCGCGATTGCAAACGCCAAGAGCTCCTCTACGAACGTCGTTGAGCTGAACACTTCGACTCTGACCGTTGACGGCGTCGAGGGCGTCACTGCGACCTATCGCGGGACGATAGCGGGGCGCCGATTCCACTATATAAATTGGCTTACTTCTTATAATGGATTTGCTGTTCAGGTTCTCAGCTTCGGTCAAGAACAAGACGCTGCCGCAGCCAATCGAGTGTGGAGTCAGGTTCTGGCTGGATTTCACTTCATCGATCCCGACCTCATTGCCTACGGTGATTCATCGCCGGCAGAGGACTTCCGTTCGGAACGATATGGATTCGAGATAAATCTGGCTGACCAGGGATGGCGCACGTCCAAATTCTTTTCAGACATGATCCCCCATGCAGAGTTTGTCGCAGAGCCTCCCACGCTCGTTGGCGGCCTGGTTGTGCGGGCTGTGCGAATCGATGAACACACTCTCTCACTGGACGAGGTCGCCCGCGCGATGATGTCGATCATCAATTTTTCCTATCCGAATGATCCTGACATCACATCGATAGAAACCATTGAATCAGACGATCGAACAATACAGCGAATCCATGCATTGCTCGACGGCTCTCCAGGGCTCGACTACGAGCATATCCACGACATCACACTCAACGATGGGTGCGCCATCATGCTCCAGGGGATGTGGCCGAAAGGAGACGCTGAACAAAAGGAAATTGTTCTGGCGGCGCTTCAGCAGGTCATGCTGTTCGAATCAATGCCTCTACCCACCGATATCGTCGCACAGCTAGAGCCCCACCAACTCAGTCGCCGTGCAACATTCTTCAATACGCTAGGCCTGGCCGCCTTCGAAAGAAATGAGTTCAGCCGCGCTGCAGTTCTGTTTGAGGAAGCGTCGCAAGCAGACCCTTCTTATGTCACACACCTCGTCAATCAATTAAAAGCTCTCAACCAACTCAGCCGATACGCCGACGGCGTCGCTGCAATTCGAGCGACCAACAACCGCTTCGACGCTGTTGAGTCTGTCGTCGCATGGGATGCCTACATGCGCTGGCGGTCGGACGATTCAGATGGCGCTGTCGCAACCTGGCGTCGCCTCTTCGCCACCGGATATCAAAACGACGAAGATGTCGAACTCTTCGCCGATGCCCTTATTTCCCTTGGGCGTCCCGATGAAGCCATCGTGGTCATCGACAACCACGCCGCGAATCCCAATCTTGACGGCCTCGTGCTTTCTCGTGTCTACGCTCTTGAAGAGATCGGCCAAATCAACGAGGGACTCACTGTCCTGGAGCCGTCACTCGACGCCCCCGTCAATATTGTGCTCGCTGATCGGTATGTCCAACTTGCATATAACCACGAGTTGCATGAGCAGGCCATCGCAGGGGCCGAGCGCGTTGAAGCGAACGGCCGTCCGACATTGGACACATTCAATCGCAAGGGCCTTGCTCAGCTCGCACTTGATCAGCTTGAAGAAGCCAAGGCGTCTTTCGAAAAAGCGCTCGCGCTCAAGCCCGGCGACCAAACCCTCCGAGGCAATCTTGAATATACCCAAGAGCTAATCGATCAAAAGCAAGAAACCAAGAATCCATTTTAAACCTAATTTGGATACACGCCGCGCCTCATCCTGCGCTGTTGATGGCTTCACAGTTCTAACGTCCCGTCGCCAGCTGCGCCGCCAGATTGTCAAACACAAGCCCAATGTTCACATTCGCGCGGAGTTGCCGCTCCGCGCTCGCGATGAGTTCAATTTCTCGCAGCGCCGGCGCCTGTTCTGCACTCGCCAGCCGTCTTCTGGCCCGGCCGGCGAGCAATCGGAACAGGTGCGCTGCCCCTGCTTTGTTTGCAGCGTCTTTGCTCGCATTGTCATGTGAATCCACCCAGGCTTTGGCCCAGTCATCCACCAGTTTCGCCATCGTCGCGCCCAGCGTCGCTGCAAACCGCCCCTGCTCAGTGCGCTCCAGCATCGGCGCCAGCTCGCGCCACCATTGGGTCAGGCCCGTTTCAATCACCATCGCCGCCCGCCCCGGCGAGCCTTCCGCCAACAACAGCGCCAGTTCCATCTCCTCCTCACCAACCGGTCCATCCAGAGCGCTCGACCATTCAGAAAACCACGCACGCATTGCTTCATCATCAAGCGCGTCGAACGGCACGCGCTGGCATCGACTCCGAATAGTTGGCAGCAGCCGATCCACCAGCGAAGTCACCAGAATGATCACCGTCCCGGCTGGCGGCTCCTCCAGCGTCTTGAGCATCGCGTTCTGTGTTTCGAGGTTCAGAAGCTCCGCTTCATCAACAATGAACACCTTCTTCGCCAGCGCCCCTTCTGATGGCGCGCTCGCAGCCCGTGACGCCGGCGCCAGCAGATGTTCTTCGATCACCTGCTTCGGAATTGAAATCAGCTTGCGCTCGCGCGTCGCTCGATCATCCGAATACCGCGCCAGCTCTTTAGTAATCACCCGCAAGTCAGGATGAGTCCCCGCTTGAATGAGCCCTCTGGTTTCGCTTCCCTGATCGACCGTGATCGCACCGTCGGGTTCGGCGCGCGTCGTGCCATCCAGAAGCGCCGCCGCGAGGGCGAGCGCCGTTGTGCGTTTCCCGACCCCGTCGGCGCCGTGAAATATCCACGCGTGATGGATTCGCCCCGTCACCAGCGCCCGCGCGAAAATCCGCTGCGCTCCTTCCTGACCCAGAATGTGTTGGAATACCTCGTGCCGCATCAGGCTCACGAGTGTGAGCCCGCCCACTGCCTGACGCAAGCGAACGACAAAAAGAACCCAGCTTTTTCGCGACTTAACTTGTCCCCGCCCGACAGGCGCCTGACAATCCATCCCGTGAATACTTCAGAAACTTTCCAGGACGGCCCCCCCCTCGCGCACGCCATCTCCTTCCTCCGCGCCGAGCGCGCCGGGGAGTTGGCCTTCGCTGGACACGTTCGCCCCATCAAGTTCGTCCTCGACAACGAGAGCGGGCGGATCGTCGCCCCCATGATGGTCGCCGCCGCTGACGATCCCCACCCCGTCCTCTTTCTCCCCGAGGAGAGCCTCGACGCGATGCAGCTCATCCTCAGCCCCGAACCCATGGATGGCGAAACCCACGCCGCCGCCGACCGCTGGCGCATTCATCATGGCAGGGAAGAAGACATCAGATGGATGAGCTGCTACATCGACAGCGCCAAGTGGGGACCGATGGTCTATGACGGCGACGCGCTCATGCTCTCCAATCCACTTGCGGATTACGAACCCGCCGCCTGCAAGAAAATGAACCAAGACAGATCATTGCTCACGCAGCTGTGCGAGCGAGGCGCCGGAGTGGCTGTCGCTGATCCCGTCTGCGTGGCGCTCGATCCCGAGGGGTTGCACGTTCGTGCGCGCTTTGGCGTCGTGCGCATTCCGTTCGCTGAACCTGCGCAAGATGCTGAACACGCCGCCAGGCTCATTGATGAGCTTATCCGCGAAGCGCAGGCCGCCGGCGGATGCGAATCATGACCGCCCCCGACCCGGAGCTCGCCAACCTGCGCGACGCCCACGTGCATCTCTACCTTCATGGCGCCGAGCTCTCCATGCTCGATCTCTCCGCCTGCCAAAGCAAGAACGAATGCCTGGAGCGCATCGCAGTATTCTCAGCAAACAAAGGTCCAAATGAATGGGTGCGCAGCGCCAAAGCTCGCGTCGAAGGCTGGCGCAAGCCCCTCTGGCCCACGGCAGCCGAGCTGAACGATGCAGCAGGCGGACGTCCCTGTGTTATTCGATCGTTCGATCAGCACGCCGCGATCGCCAGCAGTCACGCCCTTACTCTCGCGGGGATCACCAGCGCCACACCCGACCCGCCACGAGGGATCATCGCGCGCGATCCATCAACAGGCGAGCCCACCGGCCTACTCCTCGAAGAAGCCTGGGCCATCCTCAAGCACGCTATTCCTGCGCCGACCCGCGCCCAGCGCAAAGAGAGGCTGCGCGTCGCTGCTACAGATCTCGCTGCGCGCGGCTATGTCGAAGTTCATGACATGCTGAGTGAAGAATGGATGTTCGAGCTTCTGGCTGAACTTGCCGATGAAGACGATCTTCCTCTGCGTGTCTGGCTCTATGCGCCCATGGACGCGATCGTCGATCTGCTCGCCCGCGAAGAAGAATGCGCCCGCCCCAATGTTCACCTCGCCGGCGCCAAGCTCTTCACCGACGGCACGCTCAACTCCCGCACCGCCAACATGCTCTTCCCGTATGCCCACCCGCTTCCCGACGCCCCCACTGGCAAGGCGCTCATGTCGCAGGGCGAAATCGAAAAAGCCGTGCGCATCTGCGATGAGCTTGGCGTTCCCGCTGCAATGCACGCGATCGGCGACGCCGCCGTCCGCAACTGCCTGAACGCGATCGAAAGAACGGCGCCAACCGTGCAGGGCTTTCGCATCGAGCATTGCCAGTTCATCGACGAAGCGGATATCCCCCGCTTCGCGCAGCTGAGCGTCATCGCCAGCCCCCAGCCCTGCCATTTACTCACGGATATCGAAGCCCTCCGCCGTCTGACGCCTGATCGTCTTGATCGAGCCTTCCCGCTGCGCGAACTTGCAGACTCCATCACGTCAGACGGTTGGGAAATCGACGACCTCCTCTGGCTCGGCACAGACACGCCCGTCGTCGATCCCCGCCCCGAAGACAACATCCAGGCAGCCGTCGAGCGCCGTCGCGCCGACATGCCAACCGATCAGGCAATCGCGCCCGCGCAAGCGCTCACCCGCGATGAAACCATCCGCTGCATGCGCGCCCCCGACTTCAACGACATCGAACTCGATGTTCAAGTGAATGAAGAGGGCGCCAGCCGCTCCGCCTCGCCGGAGAAGTCGTGATGCCCAAGGTCGTTGTCACGCGCGTCACGCCCGGCGACTACTCATCCCTCGACGCCGAAGTCATCGTCGGCCCGGAAGAAGGGTTTCTCGATCAAGACCGCCTGCGCGCCTTTGTCGCTGAGCATGCCCCCTTCGACGCACTCGTCTCCATGTTTCACGACCAGATCAACGACGACCTGCTCGACGCTGCTGGGGGCTCCCTCCGCACCGTCTGCAACTTCGCGGTGGGATATGAAAACATAGATGTCGCCGCCTGCGCCAAGCGCGGCGTCATCGTCTGCAACACCCCGGACGCTGTCACCGAAGGAACAGCGGATCTGGCGTGGGCTTTGCTGCTCGGCGCCGCCCGCCGACTCACCGAAGCGGGGAAATACGTCCGCTCACCTGAATATCCACGTCGCGGGCCGCTGGGCATGGATGAGTTTCTCGGCCTCTCCATCGCAGGCAAAACGCTGCTGATCGTCGGCGCCGGCCGCATCGGACGCGCCGTCGCTCTCCGCTCGATCGGCTGGGGCATGCGCGTCCTCTATATCGCCCGCTCGCGCCATCTGGAGATGGAGTTCGCCCCGATCAACGCCCAGCGTGTCGATCTCGATGACGGACTCGCCCAGGCGGACTTCGTCAGCCTCCACACTCCGCTCACCACCGACACCAGGCATCTCATCAACGCCCGCCGGCTCGCTCTGATGAAGGACCGCGCCGTGCTCATTAACACCGCCCGCGGGCCGATCGTTGAAGAAGCCGCACTCGTCGCCGCGCTCCGTGAGAAGCGGATTTTCGCCGCCGGCCTCGATGTATTCGAGAATGAGCCCAACCTCGCTCCCGGCCTCTCAGACCTCGACAACGCCGTCCTCACACCCCACATCGGCTCCGCCTCGGAAACCAGCCGGAAGCTGATGGCGACCACGGTCTGCGCCAATATCGCCGCCGTCCTCAACGGACAGACCCCGCCCAACGTCGTGAGATAGGCACAATCTTCACGGAAGTCGCTTCGTACGCGACTCCCCATGTGCTCACCCTATTTCGACCGTCGCGCCGATGATTCCCTTAGATCGCTGCTGCGCGGAGGCCGGCCGTCGCCCCTCTGCGCCGCGGCCTGTCAGCGGGAGACCAAATCAGTGCGCACCACCATCCCTTTCGCCCTCGCCTCAGCTTCCACATGGGTGATCGCCGCCCTTCCCGCCGCTGCGGGCGAACTCTCCGTTCTCAGCGAGGATCGCACCGTCACCGCACACGCCATGGCCGGCACATGCCCCTTCGCCTGTGATGAGCAGGAACTTTCCGCCACCGCGCCCCCAGGCGCCTTTTTTGACACCTCGCGCACTGCAGAAGCCGTCGTTATCAGCGGCGGCTCGCCCGCAGGCTCCAGCGCCGAAGGCTTCGCCGGGCAAACCTCAACCATCTCTGCATACACGCTTCAAGCCGCCGGCGAAGTGACCGCCATATGCTCCGCCTTCCCCAGCCCGGAGGACGGACCGCCCGCAACGGCTGACAGCGAATCGCGCTACATCATCAACTTCTCCATCGCGACGAGTTGCTCCTTCCGCCTCAGCGCAAACCTTCACGTTGATGAAATCTTCGACGACGCAAGCGCCCAGGCGACCGTCGATCTCGCCAGCGCCTCGCGCAGCAGTGTGTTTTATCACGTCACGGCTGACGGATTTCTCGCGCCCGCCGCCGACATCAAAGAAGTCATCACCGGATCACTCCCTCCCGGCCAGTACACACTCTCCGTCTCTGCCGCCGCCATGGCCCTCCCCGTCAGCCCCAACGACAACAACGCCCGCGCCACCTTCGATGTTCTCCTCTCTTTCTGCCCGGCAGATCTCAACGGCGACGGCGTCGTCAACGCCGCCGACCTCAACCAGGTGCTCGGCGCCTGGGGGTCAGGCGATTCCTTCAGCGATCTCAACGGCGACGGAAAAGTCAACGCGATCGACCTCGCCGCCCTCCTTGGTTCGTGGGGAGCATGCTGACCTGCGCGACCTGGCTGCAACGCGATACGCTTACCCCCTGTGATCGGCCTGTTCCTCATCCTCGCGCTCGGCCTGGTGATCGCATTCGCACTCACCGCGACCTTCATCATTTGGCGCCTGTGCCATCCCCCGCGCCGCACCTACGCCGCCGCCGCCGCCCGCTCGCTCTCCGGTGATCCCAGCGAACTCGACTCCCCGCTCGTCTTCACCGAGTGGACCTTCCGCACGCCAGCTGAACAATGCCAGCCCCTCAGCAAGCACGATCTCCCGGTCTGGGACATCGAAGGCAGCGACAGCGCAGCGCCCGCGATCTTCCTCACTCCCGGCTGGGGCGATTCGCGCGTCGGCGCCCTCGCCCGCGCGCCCCATCTCGCCCCCCACTGCTCCCGCCTCTACGCCTGGGATCCACCCGGACAAGGCGAAGCGCCCTGCGTCAGCTCGCTCGGCACACACGAAGCACACGCCCTGCGCGCACTCATCGAAACCGCTCGCGACGCCGGCGCGCTCAGGAATGGCTACTTCCTGCTCGGATGGTCGCTCGGCGCCGGCGTCAGCATCAGCGCCGCCAGTGCGCTCAACGATGACCCACAGCTGCTCGGGGTCATCGCAGAAGCCCCCTACCGGCGCGCACAAACCCCCGCACGCAACGTCATGCGCCTCGCGGGCTACCCCTGGAACGGCGTCGGCCCCCTCGCCTTCGCGCTCCTCGGCCTGCGTTTCGGCATCGGCCCCTCGTGGCGCGCCTTCGACCGCGCCCACCTCGCAAAACGTCTGCGCGCCCCTCTCCTTGTCATTCACGGCGAAGCGGACGACGTCTGCCCCATCGCTGACGGCAGAGACATCGCCCAGGCAGCCCCCGACGGCGCACTACTCACCATCGAAGGTGGCGCCCACTCGGATCTGTGGACAAACCCCGACTGTTTTCAACAGGTTGTGGATGCTGCAAACGCATTCATCACGAAAGACGCACTATCGAAGCTGCCGAATGCTTCTCCATAAACTGTGCGCCCGAATGACTCACTCCGCCGGAGTCACAATCCCCCGACACTCGCCAAAACCAATCCGCGTCGCGCCCGCCCGCTCGCACCAGCCGCGCATCACCAGCTCATCGCCGTCAGCCAGAAACTTCCGCTCTTCACGCGTCGGCAGCGTGATCGGATTCGTCCCGCGCCAGGTCAACTCAAGCAGGCATCCCCGCGCGCTCTCCTCAGGACCGGAAACTGTCCCCGACGCGAGCAAATCGCCAACCCGAAGATTGCACCCCGTCGAGGTGTGATGCGCCGCCATCTGCGTAATCGTCCAGAACATATCCCGGAAGCTTCCCCGGCTCACAATGTGCGGCGCCGTCCCCACTGTGCGCATCTGTGCGCTCGCGATCCCCACCTCAAGCTGAATGTCATACGCATCTTCATCCGCCCCCTTCAGATACTCCAAAAGCGGCGGATCATCCGCGCCCCGCGTCGTGTGCTTCACCTGAAAAGGCGCCAGCGCCTCCAGCGTCACCACCCACGGGCTTACACTCGTCGCAAAGTTCTTCGCATTAAATGGTCCGAGCGGCACGTACTCCCACTTCTGAATGTCCCGCGCTGACCAGTCATTCACAATCACCATCCCGAAGATGTGCTTCTTCGCCGCTTCTACACTGACCCGCGCTCCCAGCGAGTTCTCAACACCAATAAAGAATCCCATCTCCAGTTCGTAATCGAGCAGCCGGCATGGTCCGAAGGTCGGCGCCGCGTCATCCGCCTTGGTCTGCCCCATCGGCCGGCGCACCTCCTCCCCCGAAACAACAATCGAGCTCGCCCGCCCGTGATACCCCACCGGCAGATGCTTGTAGTTGGGCAAAAGAGGCTCGCCATCAGGCCGAAACATCTTCCCAACATTCGTCGCGTGATAGGCGGACGCGTAAAAGTCCGTGTAATCGCCGATGCGCATCGGAAGCTGCATCGCAATTTTACCCTGCTCAACAAGCGCTGTGTCTCGCACCGCTGCATCATCGCGCAAGGTCGATGTGTCTGTGCGCAGAAGCTCGCTCACTCGCCCCCGCACCGCCGACCACGCCTCGGGCCCGGCTTCCACAAAATCATTCAATGAATCCCGCGCAAACACATTCACATGCTCAACGGGCGTCCCCGCAAAGAGCCCCGCCTCCCAGCACGCCGAGAGATCAAGCGCCGAGTCGCCGATCGCAACCCCAACGCACGCAAGCTCTCCATCTGTGCGCCGCGTGAAGACGCCGAACGGCAGATTCTGAATCGGAAAATCACCATGCCCCCGAGCTGATTCAACCCAGCTCTCAAGCGATGGATCATTGGTTGGGTTTTCGCGTGTATTCATTCGTTTGAAAGCATCCCCAGCGCTTGAAGGTCTTCAACAGGCTCTGCAAATGAGCACGAGCCATACGAAATTACAAATGTCTCCCGAGCCCGCGCCAGCTGTTCGTTCGTCAGCCGCCGTTCACCCACCGTGACGCCCGAATCATCAAACTGAAACTTCTTCACATCCGTCTCGCTCAGCACCGCCTGAATTTCCTCCGCATCGATCAGCGCCGTGTGCGCCAGCGCCGCTGCCAGAAACACATTGAAAAACCCGTGCATCGTCGCCCGAGGAGCATCCGGCTCATACGCCAGCGCATGCTCCGCCCGAATCGGATGGTGCAGCCCCGCCGTCGCTTTGAAAGGCACACCCCCCGCTGCGCACGCCAAAATAAACCGCGCCACATCCGAAACCCGCGGAATCAACTCCGGCGTCACACCACCCGTTCGAATCTTCGCTCGTCCCGGCGACCCCGCCAGCGCCGCGATCAAACCGCGCGGATCCTCCGCCCACGGCAACTCAAAATACGCTGTCAACTCCTCAGGCAACTTGCGCAAAATCCCTTCAAGCTTCCCTGTCGTCGTCGCGCGAAGCTCAATCGTGTCAACCACCGCGCCCCCACCTTCGCCACCTTCGCCCTCAGCCTCCGCGCCTGAATCGTCCCCGCCGTCCGCCAACTCCAGCAGGGAAGGCGCATGCTGATCATTAAACTCCGCAATCGCTCCAAGATCTCCCGCAAAATCCTCCCCCACCAGCGCGCTGATCAACCACGGCTCGTCGTCATGTTCCCACAACGATTCAGCCGCCTGAGCAAACTCCACCAGCCGCCCCGCAGGCACAATGAACCGCGCCAGCATCCATTCATCTGCGCTCGCCCGCTGAGACCCATACTCGCGCGCCGCCGCCTCCATATCGAGATTCGCCGGCGGAAAAAGCCCCGCGTAATCGACAATCCCCTCCAGCAGCATCTCAAGACTCTTCTTCACGCAGCACGCATCCTCATTAGTCACGAAACAAGGCCCGAAAGCCTACGCGATCCGCCGCCCCGGTGCATCGCGCCCGCCAACTCCAGCCCGCCCCTTCAATCACGCTCAATCGTCCAGGTGTGCGCCGGCCCATTGCGCCGCTCGGATACAAGCCACGACTCAAACCAATAGCTGCGAAACCGCTGATCCCCGAACTGTTCGTAATGCGCCATGAGTTGTTTTCTCACTTGAGCTTCGGTTCCCGCCATCCCCAGCTCCTCGCGCCCATGCCGGATCGTCTCCGTGTCAATCGCCAAATGCCCATATCGCCCGAGCAGCATCATGATGTTCGCCGCCGCATAAGGCCCGACCCCCGGCAGCCCGCGCAGCTTCTTCTCAACCTCCTCATCCGACCTCGCCTCATCCTCAAACCACGCCTCCTCAACTTCCCCCGACCGAAACAGCTTCGCCAGCTCAATCAGCCGCTGATCCCGATACCCCACCCCGCACCGCGAGCGCAGCGTCGCCGCCCGCCTTCGCCCAAGCTGCCCCGCCGTCGGAAACGCAGGATTAATCACCTCACACAACCGCTGATTCATCTTCATCGTGCCCGGCCACGTCACATTGCAGCTCGTCACCGTCTTCACAACATCCTCAAACAACGTCGGACTGCGAAAGAGCCGCCCCTTCCCCGATCTTCTCCACCGCGGATCCGCCCGATGAAACGCCGCCAGCGATTCCTCATCCAATCGCAACATGCGCGCAATCTTCCGCTTCGCTTCCTCGCGCTCCCCGCGTGAAAGCGCCCGATCCGCACGCACATCAAGCTTCCCCCCGCGCTTGCCCCCCGCCTGAGCAATCGTCAGCGAAGCAATTCCATCCTCAAGATTCAAAGACCGCCCCAGCCTCCGCGACACTCCATCCCACCGGTTCGGCGCCAGCAGAAAATACCCGTACGAACACACATCCCGCGTCAGCAAATAATCCCCCGGCGGCGTGATCGAAAGCCGGCTTCCCATCAGAGGAGCGCCCGCTACACCGTCTGCGCCGGCGTGAAGAGATACGTCGCCAGGTTCAGGCACAGCCGATCCGCAAGCCGCGCAAAGTTCGAATAGTGCTTTTCAACCTGCTGTCCGAAGGTCACTTCCGTGTCGCTTGCTTTCCCCCCGCTGACCTTCATGATCTCATGCGCCATGATTCGATCCGCTTCAAAATGATATTGAAACCCATACGTCCGCAGCCCCACGCGAAACGCCTGCACCGCGCACCGCTCAGACGTCACCAGCCCGACCGCGCCCTCAGGCAGTTTCTTCACCTCATCCTGATGATGACAAAACTGCTGTGATCGCCACACGATTCCCGCCAGCATCGCCTCCGTCTGCCCCGCCGGCGTGATCTCCACCTCACAGAAACCACGCTCCGGCGTGGACATCCGCCCAACGTCCCCGCCCAGCGCCGCTGCGACCAACTGATGCCCCAGGCACAGCCCGATCACCGGCAGCTGCGCCTCATGGGCGCGCTTTAAAAACTCCATCTCCAAAAGCATCCAGTCCGGACGCTCCGCCAGATCAGCCACCGACGCCGGCCCGCCCAGCGACACCACGCCCTCGACATTGTCAAGATCCGCCGGCACACGATCCCCCCGATCCAGCCGGCGCACATCCAGCTTGAACCCCGTGTCCCGCAATGTCAGCCCAAGCCGACCCGGTCGGCACGATTCATGATGTTGAAAAACGATAATCGCCATGCAGAATAGGATACCGTGTCGAACCCCCACACCGCCAAACTCTGCCGGAGGATAATTTCGTGTCAAGTATCCTCACGCCTCCACGGGTCTTTCTCGACACCTGGCTCCTCTCAGATATGTTGCGAGTTCAAGAGGGAGATGACCTGCCTAACGACTACGACGGCTCCCTCGCAAGGGCGTGCCGGTATCTACACAAATGGCTGCAGTCAGGTGCAATAACGGCTGTCTTCTGCGAGTTCTTGATCGGCGAATGGATTCAACATCGTGACGACAATCGCGCGTTCCAATATGCGAAGATTTTGGACTCTGCACACCACCTTCTTGAATTCCCGCCCGGGCCTTGTGGTATTGTGCTCGCAGAAGCACTCAACGAATGCGGCCGGATGCATCCCGAGCTTGGACTTCCGCAATTCGAAATTTTGCGGTATCCCTGTCCAGGATGCGATGATTCGCTACTGAACTTCTTTGCGCTGCACCATCCTAGTTCGAAGAACCACACGCATGATGCGCTGGACAAGCAATACCCCCCGGCGCCTCCTCCGAACTCCTCGGTAGAACGAAAGGTTAAATGTTATCTATATGCCAAGAGCCAGAATCCGGAGCTTTTGGAGCAGGGTGTTGATGGTGACGAAATAGCTTTCAATGTAACGAAGAAAACACAGGCTGAAGTATCCTCTACCTCAGAACTGTTTGGTAAAGCATTTATTAAAAACTGGATATTAGACGCTCTTCAACTCGACGCTGTGCTACACAGCGCGTGCCCTGGCAAAAACCCCAAGAATATTGTCGATCAAATCGATCTACAATGCTGCCCAGGGACGCTCTTGTACTACCACCAATACAACAAATACGTTCGCGCAAATGAGAAATACAACAAACAGAAAAACCATACAGACTTTGTTGATCAAGCCTACATTCCAGGCCTCGCCTACTGCGATTTTGCCACTGTTGACAAGCGTGTTCGAGAATTTATTAGACAAGCACAGCGGGACTTGAATGTCTCCAAGCCGGTTGTTTTCAACGATATTCAGGAACTCGTGAAGTGTATTGCTCCGCGAATCGGCGAAGAAGGCTGACTGGATTAGTTTCTCAGCGCGTCCACCCTCACGCGCACCATCCGCCGACACCCTACACTCACGACGCATTCCCACCCCCGGACCCACGGGAGCCCCACGATGCCCGTCAACGCAGGCGGCGGCTGGGCCGCCATCCTTTACACACTCAAACAATCACGCCGCGCCGGCGGCTACCTCCGCATGTACCGCGCCCTCCGCTCGCGCAACGCCTGCAAAACCTGCGCGCTCGGCATGGGCGGCCAGCTCGGCGGAATGGTCAACGAACAAAAACGCTTCCCCGAAGTCTGCAAAAAATCCGTACAGGCCATGGCCGCCGACATGGCCGGCGCCATCCGCGATGATTTTTTCTCTGACTTCCCTATCGAAAAACTCAAGCGCCTCACCCCGCGCGAGCTTGAACACGCCGGCCGCATCACCAAACCCCTCCTCCTCGCGCCGGGCGCCAATCGCTACATCGAAATCACATGGGAAGACGCACTCGCCCGCATCGCTGACAAACTCCGCGAAATAGCGCCCGATAAGTCCTTCTTCTACTTCTCCGGGCGCTCCAGCAACGAAGCCGGCTTCCTGCTGCAACTCTTCGCCCGCCTGTACGGCACCAACAACGTCAACAACTGCTCCTACTACTGCCATCAGGCCTCCGGCGTCGGGCTGACTGCCGTCACCGGCTCCAGCACCGCGACCGTCACACTCGAAGACCTCGACCATTGCGATCTCATCTTCCTCGTCGGCGCCAACCCCGCCTCCAACCATCCCCGCTTCATGCGCAACCTGATGGACCTGCGCCGTCGCGGCGGCTCGATCGTCGTCATCAACCCGCTTAAGGAGGTTGGCCTCGTCCGCTTCAAAGTTCCCTCCGATGTCCGCAGTCTCTTCTTTGGCACAAACATCGCCAGCGAATACATCCAGCCCAACATCGGTGCCGATATCCCCCTGCTCTTCGCCATCGCCAAGCGCATTGAAGAGATCGGCGCGACCGATCCCATATTCCTGCGCGATTGTGCCCAGGGCGCTGATGAGTTTCTCGAATATCTCCGCGCCCTCAACTGGGAAGAGCTTGTCGCCCAATCAGGCGTGCCCCGCGAAACAGTCAACCGCGTCGCCCAGCTCTACGCAGAATCAAAGAACACTATTTTTTGCTGGGCCATGGGTCTCACCCATCACACCCACGGCGTCGAGAACATCCAGGCGATCGCCAACCTCGCCATGCTCCGAGGCATGCTCGGCAGACCCGGCGCCGGCCTTCTCCCGCTGCGCGGCCACTCCAACGTTCAGGGCATCGGCTCCGTCGGCGTCACGCCCAAACTCAAGGACGCCATCTTTGAAAAACTCGAATCTGAGTTCAACCTCGCGCTCCCCACAACCCCCGGCATGGACACGCTCGCCTGCATCCGCCGCGCCGATGAAGGCGCCGTTCGCTTCGCGCTCTGTCTCGGCGGCAACCTCTACGGCTCAAACCCCGACGCTGGCTTCGCAAAACGCGCCATGAACAAAATCGATCTCACCGTCTATCTGTCCACCACGCTCAACACCGGCCACGCCCACGGTGTCGGCGCTGAAACCATCATCCTCCCCGTCCTCGCCCGCGACGAAGAGCCACAATCCACCACGCAGGAGTCCATGTTCAACTACGTCCGCCTCAGTGACGGCGGCCCCTCGCGCTACCCCGGCCCCCGCGCCGAAGTCGAAGTCATCGCTGATATCGCAACCCGTGTTCTCAAAAACACAACCCCCATCGACTGGCGCCTGATGCGCGACCACGCCAACATCCGCGCTGCGATCAGCAAAGTTATTCCCGGATACGAAAAAATCGGCGCGATTGATGAAACCAAAGAAGAGTTTCAGATCACCGGCCGGACCTTTCATTCCCCCCGGTTCAAAACTGACTCGGGCAAAGCGAAGTTCCACACCTTCGACCCGCCGAAACATAAACCCCTGCTGGCCAATCAGCTGCGCCTGATGACCATTCGATCCGAAGGACAGTTTAATACTGTGGTGTACGAAGAAAATGATCGGTACCGCAACCAAACTCGTCGCGATGTCATCATGATGAACATCGCGGATATTGAGCACATGGGACTTGAAATTGGCGATCGGGTGACGATTTCAACTGATGTTGGTGAGCTAGCGGACATCATTGTGCGCGCGTTTGATGTGCCTGCGGGCAACGCTGCGATGTATTACCCCGAGGCCAACGTGCTGATTCCGCTGGCTGCGGACGAAAAATCGCGCACGCCTGCGTTTAAACACACAATTGTTCGTATAGCAAAGTCATCGGCGCTGCCGGTGATTGGCGGTTCGTGATGATGAGTGTGCGGCTGACGGAAGATCATGTGCGCGTGCGCATCGGGCCGGGGGAAATGGATATTCTTGCGCGAGGGGAGGTGGCGGCGATTTCGATTGCGGCGCCGGGCGCGGATCGGCGGGGGCGCGTGTTTGTGTGTCGTTTGCGCGCACACGATGACCAGAATGGGGCGTGCGCCATGTCGGAAGAGGGTTTGGATGTTTCACTTTCGCGCGCGCAGATGGGTGAACTTGGGGGGGATTCGCACGAAAGGGTCATGTTCGAGGTCGCGGGCGCGCGCACACTGGCTGTGAGTGTGGAGAAGGATCGACACCAATTTGTGCGCGCGGGTCGCCAATGAGCGCACAAAGGGTGATGAAGCTTTCGCACATTCAGCCCGTCGTTTTGGCCGGCGGAGCGTCGCGGCGGTTCGGGAGTGACAAGCTGCGCGCGCATCTGCCTGATGGATCGCTCTTAATCGATCGGCCGATCGGAGCGCTGCGGGCGGTCTTCGGCAAGCGCGTGGCGGTGGTGGGAAACTGCGCAGCGGAGGTCGCAGCGCGGGGAGATTTGCACTGGCCTGATGAGGTCTTTTCGGCAGTGAAGAGGGGCGCGGGCGCCGGGCCGATGGGGGGAATTGTGACAGCGCTCACGCGCGCGGGGGGCGATGTTTTTGTGCTGGCGGGTGATCTTGTGAATGTGACAGAAGAAACAGTGCGGCGGATTCTTAACGCAGCAGATGAAACAAGTACAGCGGATTCACCCAGCGCGGACGGCGGAACGCTTGCCATCCTCGGCGAGACGGATCGGCTTGAGACTTGCGCGGGTGTGTATCGACACGAATCGCTGGCGATTTTACGCGAGCGCGTGGAACGTGGAGAACTGAGTTTGCATGATGCGCTGCCTGCTGAGCGGGTTGTGCGTGTGAAGATTGATGCGGAAGAGTTGCGGAATGTGAATGCGCGAGATGACCTTGATTGACTGACGTGGTATGTTCATTCCACAGGACAGTGCGTTGCTGCATTCTCCTGCACTAATACAATATTTGAAACAAACTAATACATGCCCATATGACTCGTCACAATGAATGATAATTACACATGACATGATCAACGGGATCACGCGGATTCGAAATGTCTATAACTATACGGAATATTAAGCTGCTCTGGAGTCGATCGGCCGGCCGCTGTTCTGCACCTGATTGCCGAAAAGACTTGACGCCCAATATTAACCGCAGTGGAAACTTTATTCTCGGGGAAATGGCTCACGTCATTGGACGTAGGCCTGGATCGGCAAGAAATGATCCGAATGTCAGCGCTGACAATTCCTATGACAACTTGATTCTTCTGTGTAAAGATTGTCATACAAAAATTGACACGCCATCCGCGGACTATCCACCCGAGATGCTATTAAAATGGAAAACCGATTGGGAATCCGAAGTCAATAAAAAGCTATTGCCAGATATATCAACCACCATTGATAGTTCTTTAGATAGTCGCATGTGGACGTTCTTTAATTTTAACATGCTTCTGGGTATGTACAATACACATTGTAAAGAGCGATTGCTAAGCGGAAGCATTGACGATCTTCGATATAAGGAAATTATAGATAATCGCGGACTTCCGAAGACAGGCCCCATATCTCCGACTCAAGCGCGAACTCTGTTTGAAACATGGGATCAAAATACAGGATGGAGACTTCAATCGCATTTCTCTTGCATGACTGAGGAGCTTTTACGATTTTTTCCGCCATTGGATATTGATCGCGTTTGGGGTATTCGATTAATGCGCGCCCATTTATTTCCGAGTGCGTTCGTGTTCATGAATCGACGGTGCTATTTCAAATCGTCCGGCGTCAACTCTGGCGGGAGGTATCGAGACGTTCGAGCGCGGGCGGGCGGCATTGAGATTCGATTTCAAATCGACACCTGGAACATATATAGTAACTCATCCTTAACGCTACACTTTGCCGGAGCAACTCGCATCGCATCTCTTCTGTGGATTCGTAGCGTCGAAAAACCAGTAAATGAGAAGAACTTGAAGCTGGTCGTAACCGCTACCCCCATTGCCTTGGGAAGTGGCTTCCACCCTTCAGAGGATCGAACTCCCGATATCGCACATCAACGCGCATGGGCCGAGGATGAAGATAACTGCTGATACTTAATGATCTTCGATATTCTGATTCTGCCCTGAGCCACGATAAGAAAGCTGTATATCGCTTAAATCTCGATTCGAATTTGTGAGCATAAAACTCTACATGGGGACATTCAAACCCTTGTTCCAGCCACATTCGGGGCAGCCGGGGGCTGGGTTGTTGGTGAGATCGTAGTCGCATTCGGGGCAGTGTTTTTGCGCGACACGGATTTCGTGGAAGGGCTGGCGCAGGAGTTCGGGGAACCAGCGGAGGGAGCGGATGAGGGCGATGAATGTGATGAGCGCGATGAGGTTGTGGATGTATCCGGTGAAAATGGTTGTGCGTGTGACGCCTTCGCCTTGCGCGAGGAGGGAGAGGAGTTTGGGTTCGAAGCGGGTTGAGCCCCATGCTGCGAGTTGTTGTTGTGATTTGACGTATTCAGCGCGAGCCCAATCGCGCTCGGCTGGTGTGAGACTTCCGATCAGTTCAACCCAAAGTCGGTGGTCGTAGATTTTCTGCGTTGGCGCCCATATACCAGCTTTGTAATGAGAATAACGACCGTGAATGATGCAAACTCGTGTCACTCGAAATGGGTTTGAGCCCCATGTTTGGGCAACTCGCTCTCTAGCCTTGATCTGATCGGGGCCAATCGAAACGAGCGCCCCCTTGTCACGGATAATGAAGCATTTAAATTGGAATGCGGGATGCCGAGTTCGGCGCTCTCGGAGTGCATGCGAGAGAACTGTTTCCGATCGCGGAATAAACTTTGCAAGGTAGTAGGTGTGCGCGAAGAAGGCGCCGCTAAATGCGAAGCTGAGCCAGATGGCGCGGCGGCGTTGTTTTCTTTGCACGGGTGAGAGCATGATGGATCGCCCAGTTTGACATCGCCTGTGCGATTGAGACCCTGACGACGATACGCAGGGGGCGGATGATCGGTTGCGTGAAGCTTGGGCGATATGGCGACGCCCCCCCTTTGAAATTGAAAAAAGGGGCTATGGCGCGACTTCGTTGGTGTTGAAGCAGATGTTTTTTGTTTCTGTGAAGAAGTGGAGTGCTTCTTCGCCGCCTTCGCGGCCGAGGCCGGATTGTTTCATGCCGCCGAAGGGGGTGCGGAGGTCGCGGAGGAGCCAGCAGTTGACCCAGATGACGCCGGCGTCGAGGGCGCGGGTGGTGCGGTGGGCTTTATTTAAGTTTGTTGTCCAGATGGAGGCGGCGAGGCCGTAGGGCGTTGCGTTGGCGAGTGTGATTGCTTCTTCTTCGGTGTCGAAGGGGGTGAGCGTGGCGACGGGGCCGAAGATTTCTTCTTGTTGGGTGGCGCACTGCATATCGAGGCCGGCGATGAGGGTTGGCTGGAAGAAGTAGCCGTTGGCGCAGCGATTGTTGGGGGGCTCGGCGCGGCTGCCGCCACAGAGGATTTCGCCTGACTCCTGGCGGGCGCGTGTGACGGCGGCTTCTACTTTTTCGAGGTGGGTTTGCGAGACGAGGGCGCCTTGCTGGGTTGATTCATCGAGGGGATCGCCGACGCGGAGGGCGCGGGCGGCGCTTACGAGTTTGTCGACGACTTGTTGGTAGATGGGGCGCTCAATGAGGATGCGCGAGCCGCAGAGGCAGATTTGGCCCTGGTTGGTGAAGGCGGCGCGGAGTGTTTCGGGGATGGCGCGGGAGAGGTCAGCGTCGGCGAAGATGATGGTGGGGTTTTTTCCGCCGAGTTCGAGAGCGACGCGTTTGAACATGGGGGCGGCGGTTTGTGCGATGCGGGCGCCGGTGGTTGTGCCGCCGGTGAAGCTGATGGTGGGGAGGCCCGGGTGTTCGACGATGGCGGCGCCCGCTGTTGCGCCTTCGCCGTGGATGATGTTGAGAACGCCGGGGGGGAGGTTTGCCTCGATGCAGAGTTCGGCGAGCGTGTGGGCGGTGACGGGTGTGATTTCAGAGGGTTTGGCGACGACGGTGCAGCCGACGGCGAGGGCGGGGGCGGACTTCCATGTGAGCAGGTAGAGGGGGAGGTTCCAGGGGGAGATGACGCCGGCGGGGCCGCGGGGGGAACGGAGTGTGACGTTGAGCGCGGCGCTGTCTGTTTGGTGGGCTTGGGAGCTGGTGTGCTCGGCGGCGGTTGCGAAGAAGCGGAGATTGGCGGCGGCGCGAGGGATATCGAGGTTGCGGGCGAGGGTGATGGGCTTGCCGGTGTCGCGGGATTCTGCCTGGGCGAGTTGTTCGCGGTTCACGTCGATGAGGTCGGCGAGGCGGAGGAGGGCGCGAGAGCGATCTGCCTGGGGGGCGGCGGACCACGCGGGGAAGGCTTGTTTGGCGGCGGCGACGGCGCGGTGGGCGTCTTCGGCGGTTGAAGCGGGTGTTTGTGCGTAGATGGCGGCGGTGGCGGGTTCAATGCAGTCGAGATAGACGCCGGCCTGGGGCGGGGCGAGTTCGCCTGCGATGAAGTTGCTGAGGCGCTGCATGATTGAAGGCGAGTGTATCAGAGGGAGGCGAGGCGGCCGCCGTCGACGGGGAGGTTGACGCCGGAGATGTAGGCGGCGGCGGGTGAGGCGAGGAAGGCGATGGCGGCGGCGGTTTCGGAGGCGGTTGCAAAGCGGGCGAGGGGGACGACGGCGCGCATGGCTTGGGCAGCTTCAGCTTCGGTGATGGATTGTTTTTGAGCGCGGGCTTTGAAGATGGAGGAGAGGCGATCGGTTTCGGTGAAGCCGGGGAGGATGTTGTTGACGGTGATTTGGTCGGGGCCGAGCTCGCGGGAGAGTGTTTTGGCCCACTGTGCGACGGCGCCGCGGATGGTGTTGGAGACGCCGAGGCCGGGGATGGGTTCTTTGACGCTGGTAGAGATGATGTTGATGATTCTGCCGTAGTTTTGGGCGCGCATGCCGGGGACGACGGCCTGGACGAGAATGTGATTGGCGAGGAGGTGGGCGCTGAAGGCGTTGGTGAACTCATCGAGGTTGGCGTCGATGGCGGCGCCTCCGGGGGGGCCGCCGGTGTTGTTGATGAGGATGTGGACGGGGCCGTGGTTTGTAATGGTTGATTGGATGCCGGCGCGGACGGAGTCGAGATCGGAATGATCTGCGATGGCGAAGGTGTGTTTTTGGTTGGCGGGCGTTGGGAGTTCTTTGGCGAGCTGGGTGAGGGCAGATTCGTTACGGGCGAGGAGGGTGATGCGGGCGCCGATTGAGGCGAGTTCGATGGCTGCGGCGCGGCCGATGCCGCGCGTGCTGCCGCAGACGACGGCGTGTTTGTTGGTGAGGTTGATATTCATGGCGGGCGGGCGGGTTTTCAGGGTTCGATGACGACGGTGTCGCCGGGGGCGATGTTGGTGGGGATTTTGCTGGGATTTTGGGTGAGCTGTTCTTTGAGCTGGGTCGCGGACATGGCGACGAGGGGGCTGACTTCGAGTGTGCAGTCGGGGTCGCCGGCGGGGGTGCGGGGGATGGCGACGCCGGCGATTTCGAGCCAGTGGGCGGCGCGTGCGGACTGGAGGGCCTGGCTTGTGGCGGGGGAGTCGGCGCCGTTCTTGTTTTTGATGGGCGCGAACTCTTCTTCGCGCGGCGTCTCCAGAACAATGGAGCGATGCGCGAAGGGGAGGGCGTCGAAGACGAACATTTCGAGCTTGACCGCGTTGGGAGAATCGGGCTCGATGCGCTTGCCTGTTTCAAGGTTGATGAAGGGGACTTTCTTCTGGGCGCGGTGGAAGGGGAGCGCGAAGTCGGCGTCGCCTTCATTGAGGCGGCGGATGAAATCGACGCTGATCATGTGAATGGCGGGGCTTCCAGCGTTGAATCGGAGGGCGCCATCATCGCGGCGCTGGGATGCGAGTTTGTCGGGGAGGTCTGAGTATTCGACGACGCTTGTTTTGCCATCGGCGAGGCAGAAGACGCCGACGCGCTCCTCGGGCAGGGTTTTCTCGACCATTTTGGAGGACATTTCGGCGGAGGAATCTGGCGCGGCAGCGTGAAGCCCGATGAAGACGGGGTCGATTGCTTTGATGAGGGGGTTGTCGATTTGTGTATAGGAGAGATGTTCGACGCCACGGCGGCGCATGTCTTCGAGGGCGCCGGAGCGGTGGAGGGCGCGGAGGGAGCCGCCGTGCCCATCGGGGTTGGTGGCGGGGGCGTCTTTTTGATCGAGGAGGATGGCGCCGGTTTCCATTTGGAAAGATGGCATGACGCCTTGCTGAAAGTGCATGACATGGGCGCGATCGAGGTTGAACCAGTTTTGATCTTCGAAGAAGCGGACGGTTTGCTCGTGGTTGGCGGGGCTGGTCATGATGTACCAGGGGATGATCGCGTTGTAGCGCTCACTGGCGGCGATGACCCACTCAGCGAGGAGGCGGAAGAGTGGTTTGCCGAGCGCGGGTGTTGCGGGGTAGCAGCCTTTGGGCCCGTCGTAGCCGAGGCGGGTGCCCTGGCCGCCGGCGACGGTGAAGAGTGCGATTTTTCCTTGTGCAATGAGTTCTTCGCCAGCGAGCAGGAAGGAGGCGCGGTCCCAGGGGCGCTGTGCGGATTCGCAGTCGGCGGGGTAATAGGGGGCGGGATCAAGCGTGCGCGAAGGAACGAAGGCGGGACTCCCGGAATCGGTGACGACGTACTTCTTAATCAGCGCAGGGGTTTCGTCGAGGTCAAGGGCGGCGATGCGGTCAAGCAGCGCGGCGCGTTGTCGCTCGGAGAGGTCGTCATAGAAAGTAAGCAGATGCTGCTGATTGATGTCAGCAAGACTTTGTGCGAGGGCGCGATGCTGACTTGAAGTCGTTGTGGCGGTCATCGACGGTGTTTGCTCTTTGAAACGAATCTATCTGGGTTGCTCAGGTGCGGTCCAGCCGGCGGAGGTGTGACGAACGATATCACCTGTGGCAGCGTAGATGGTTTGCTCAGCGATGTTGGTGCAGTGGTCGCCGACCCGTTCGAGCGAAGCGGCCATCTGATTGACGGCGAAGGCGAAATCGACTTCGACCTTGCCTTCGCGCAGTTCCTGCTGCATTTCGCGGAGAATCGCCTCCTCGAATGCGTCGATGGTGTCGTCGGAGGCGAGGACGATCTTGGCGAAGTTGGAGTCGACCAGGTCGAAGGTCTTGTTGGCGTCGCGAACGATTGCGATGACGGAGTTTGCCATCACATGGAAGCGATCGGGCGGCGCCTGGGGCAGGCTGATGAAGGCGCCGGCGCGCTCGGCGATATTGACTGCCTCATCCGCGATGCGCTCGAGCTCGTTGTTGACCTTGACGATGGTGAGAATCCAGCGGAGCTGGTCGGGGCCGAGATTGGTGCTTGTGCGGGCGATATCGGCGAGGAGCTCGACGGCGGCGCGTTCGATATCGACATCAACCTTATCGATGATTGCGTCGTTTTCGATGACCCATGCGGCTTTGGATTCATCGCGATCGAACACCGCTTCGACGGCGCGGTCGATCATCTGTTCGACGCGCTGGCCCTGGTTGACCATGTCGGATTTGAGGCGAGCGATTCGCTGCTTGTAGCTCTCGGCGTTGTTTGGCATGGTGGGGATGCTCCTCAATCGCCCGATGCGTTTTTCAAAGCTGGAATGCCTCGCCTTGATCCCCGAGCGCGGTTGTTACGCACCGGCGACACCTTGAGAAGGATACCTACTTGTTGGGACAGGGGCGATTGGATCGCTGCTAAAAGCCGGATGTGATCCACTCGCGCGCTTCGGGCAGCTCGCTGGGGGGAAAGAAGCGGACATTGGCCCGGGTGTAGAGCTTGGAGAGCTTGGCCATAAACCCCTCCCACTGCTCTTCGCCGACGACGCCGACCTTGATGACATCGTGCATATGCTTGAGCTCGAACTTGAGCTCATCCCAGGCGCCGTGAAGATCCCACCCGGCGAAGCCCTCCTCCATGATGAAGAGGATACGAAGGGCGCCCCACTTCTTGAAGAGATCCTCCATGGCGGGGAGGAAGGACTGTTTGTAGTCGGCGTCGTGGAGCTTCCCGGACATCCGGACGAAGACGACATTGCCCTGCACTTTCTCAAAATCCAACGGCATGAATAGCTCCTTTGACAGAGGGATCGGCGCCCCCTCGGCATCCATATAGTACGTCGATGAGGCTGATTTGGATGGCTGAGGCGGATATGCGCTAACCTTCTGTAAAGACGGCGATCTGTAGGTGTGAGTGATGACCCCGCGGGCGTATCGTCAAGGGGAGGCGAGCGGGGGTTGGCTGGAGCGGAAGTCGGAGAGTGTGCATGACAAGTCAGAATGTTCTGATCGTCGAGGATGAGCTGGATATTGCGAGGCTGATTGCGTTCCATCTGGATCGCGATGGGTTGGCGTCGACTATTGCGCCAACGGGGAAGGGAGCGCTTGATGAGATGGAGCGGCGAACGCCTGATTTGGTGGTGCTGGACATCATGCTGCCGGATATTGACGGGTTGACGATCTGCCGGACGATTCGGCGGAATCAATCCTTGCAGAATGTGCCGATCATTATGGTGACTGCGAAGGGTGAGGAGTCGGACATTGTTGTGGGGCTTGAGCTCGGGGCAGATGACTATGTGACGAAGCCTTTTAGTCCGCAGGTGCTGGTGGCGCGGGTTCGTGCGGCGCTGCGGCGGCGCGAGCGAGCGAGTCTGGAGGAGAGCCATCACCTGAGCCTGCTGAACGGTGAACTTCGTATTGACGACTCCCGGCACAGTGTTGAGGTTGGCGGCGAACTGGTGACGTTGACGCTGACGGAGTATCGCTTGCTGCACTTTCTTGCCAAGCGTCCCGGCGTGGTGCGGACGCGGGATCAGATTGTGGATGCGGTGCACGGCGCGGGAACGGTGCTTTCGAGTCGGGCGGTGGATGTGCATGTGGCGGCGCTGCGGCGAAAGCTTGGCGAGTTGGGCCCGCTGGTTGAGACGGTGCGAGGCGTGGGGTACCGGCTGGCGGAATCATGGGATGTGGCGTCTTCGTGAGCTGGCGTGCGCCGAGCGTTGAGTTGACAACGTAGAATGCACGGGATGCGGGCACGCACACGGTTTCGCACATGGTTGTTGGTTTGGCTGACGCCACTGCAGTTCGTGGTCATGGTTGTCGCTGGGCTGACGCTGACAAACTGGCATGTGGCAGAGAGCGAGCGAAGCGTTCGGCGGAATGCAGAGCGGGTGGCGACTGAGATTGCTGGCCGTATTGCGGCTCTTCCCGGAGGCAATTTCGACATCGACGAAGATCGACAGCGTCTGGTGGAAGGGTTGGCGCTGGAGGCGTGGGCGGAGGTTATCGATCCGGATTCTGACGCGGCGCTGATCTGGCCGGAGCTTGCAGCAGCGCGGACGGGGCGCGTCGGAGTGGCGAAGCGAGTTGCAGATGACGGGGCGCCGGCGCTTTTTGTCGCGGCGCCCGCTGCTGACGGATCGATTGTGCGGGTTGAGGCGTCGCTGGCGGATGTTGAGCGATTTGGGAGGCAGGGACGAGGGCTTGTCTTCGTGGTGTCGTTGATTGGATCGGTTTTGACAGCCGGCGCGATCTTCCTTCTCGCGAGGCGACTTGATGCGCGAGTTCATGCGATGCGCGAAGGGGTATTGCAGATTGGAGAGAAACTGGCGGACGGTCGCTCGGCAGCTTCCGGGTACACCACGTCGACTTTTGGGGAGTTGGCGGCGCTCACTGCGGCGATTCGTGATGCGGATTCGCGCGTCGCGGACCGGCTGAGCGAACACCGCACGAAGCGCCAGCAGCAAGGCGCGATGCTTGAGTCGATGAGCGCGGGAGTGATTGCGGTTGATAATTCCCTGCGTGTGCTTCGCATGAACAGGGCGGCGGAACAGATGCTGGACGTTGCGCGAATGCAGGCGCGCGGGCGACTTCTTCAGGAAGTTGTCCGCGATCCGGGGCTTAATAGCTTTATTGCTGATGTGTTTCTCGGCCGGGGGCCTGAGCAGTGCGAGTTTGAGATCGTGGACGGCGGAACGGCGACGCCGACCATTGTGCGGGTGGATTCGGGCCCGCTGCGCGACGAGGAGGGGTCGCCGGTGGGGCTGCTCATTGTGCTGCATGATGTGACACAACTGCGCCGGCTTGAACGGGTGCGGGCGAAGTTTGCTGCGAATGTGTCACACGAGCTGCGCACGCCGATCACAAACATACGCGGGTATATCGAGACGCTGATTGAAACGGGGCTGGACAATCAGGAGCAGGCAGGTGAGTTTCTGGAGACGATCAGCCGCAATGCGAAACGGTTGAGCGCGATTGTGGATGACATGCTGGCGCTTACGCATTTGGAATCGCGGGATGGCGTCGAATCGCTGATGATGGCTGCGACGCCGGTGCGGGAAATTATCGATCATGTGATCCTCCAACTCCGACCCCAGGCTGAGGACAAAGGCATTCAGCTTGAGACCGACGCGGAGGCTGACTTACGGGTGATGGTGAACGTGCCGCTTGTGGAGCAGGCGGTTGGGAATTTGATTGCGAATGCGATTGCCTACAGCCCGCCGAACAGTCGCGTGCGTGTGACAGCGAAGCGTTCAGGCGACGCGATGGTTGAGATTGCAGTGATCGATGAGGGGCCGGGGATCAGCGCCGAACATTTGCCGCGGATTTTTGAGAGGTTTTACCGGGTTGATAAGGGGCGAAGCCGGGATTCGGGCGGGACGGGTCTTGGGCTGGCGATCACGAAGCACATCGCGCTTGCGCATGGGGGTTTGATCGACGTTGAGAGCCAGGTCGGCGCTGGTTCGACATTTCGAGTGTGGCTTCCGCGAGCATAAGCATTTTTCAGGTTGTAATGCCTGGCAATATCCAAACAAACGCCCAACCTAGCGCAGTCCGCATGCTGCCTTAGCGCAATCTGAACGATTCGTTGTCATAACACTCTGGCATTGTTCGGGAGCACTTCTTAGGCAGAAGAAATGGGATGGCGAGCGTGTTGTGAGCCGCTCGAACAGGAAAGGGATCTCACTATGAAAAGCATGAAGTTCGCTCTGGCGGGAGCGGTCGCCCTTCTCGGGATCGGCGTGTTTGCCGGCGACGCGAGCGCGCAGCGAAATCTACGCGGGGCGGTCAAGATTGATGGCTCGTCAACTGTCTACCCCATCACCGAAGCGGTGGCTGAGGAGTTTGGCGCCGTGGCGCCGCGCGTCAATGTGACAGTGGGTATTTCGGGGACGGGCGGCGGGTTCAAGCGCTTTACCATCGGGGAGACGGATATTTCCGACGCGTCGCGGCCTATCAAGGCGAAGGAGCTGGCGGCGTGCAAGAAGAACGGCGTTGAGTTCATCGAGATTCCGGTCGCGTATGACGGGCTCTCCATCGTTGTGAACAAGAAGAACTACTGGGTTGACTACCTCAGTGTTGATGAGCTGAAGAAGATTTTCCTTGAAGGCACGAATGTGAAGCGCTGGTCGGATCTTCGGGCGGACTGGCCTGACGTTGAGATTGTGATGTATTCGCCTGGCGCGGATTCGGGCACGTTTGATTACTTCAAGGAGGTTATCGCGGGGAAGACGGGATCTATTCGCCCGGACATGAGTGTTTCTGAAGATGACAACGTGCTGGTGCGCGGCGTCGCGGGGGAAGCGGGCGCGATTGGCTTCTTTGGGGCTGCGTACTACTTCGAGAATGCGGACAAACTGAAAATTGTTCCGATTGATGGCGGAAATGGGCCTGTGACACCGACGGCGGAGACGATTGAGAATGGGGAATACGCGCCGTTCAGCCGGCCGCTCTTTATCTATGTGAATAAGAACTCCGCCAGGCGTCCTGAGGTTCGGATGTTTGTCGAGTTCTACCTGGAGAGCGGCCCCGATCTGGTTGAAGAGGTTGGGTATGTGAAGCTGCCGCCGGAGATTCACAGCCGTACGGAAAAGAACTTCCGCACGATGCGCACAGGCACGCAGTTCCTCGATGCAAAGGGCGAGAAAGTCAAGGGACCATTTCCCAGCGTGTATCAGTAAGCTGTCGCCCAACGTCAGTTGTCGGCGGGGGTTCATCTTCCTCCGATCCTCTATGGAAGCGAGCGCGCCAGCATGACCATAGCGAGTTTAACATCTCAAGCGAGTGAGGCGAGTCTACGCCTGGGTCGGCGGCGCTCGCGCAGCGCTCAGACGGGCAAAGAAGGCGTCATCGTGTCCCTTGTAGGCGCGAGCGCGCTTTTTTCAGTCGTCACGACATTTTCAATCATCTTCATTTTGTTTCGTGAATCGCTTCGATTCTTCCACATGGAGGGTGTTTCGTTTGTTGAGTTCGTCACCGGACTGGAGTGGAACCCTCTGCTTGGAGCGGAGAAGCACTTCGGCGTGTGGCCGCTCATCTCCGGGACGCTGCTGGTGACGGGGATCGCGGCGCTGACTGCGATTCCGCTGGGATTGATGACGGCGATTTTCCTGAGTGAGTATGCGCCGCGCCGGCTGCGCAGTGTTCTGAAGCCAGTTCTGGAAGTGCTCGCAGGCGTTCCAACGGTTGTATACGGATTTTTTGCCCTGACGGTTGTGACGCCGGCGCTGCGAGAAATGATGCTTTGGATCACGGCGCTCTTCGTCGGCGAGGAACATGCCTCGCCTGTGTTCGACATTTATAACGCGACAAGCGCGGGATTGGCGGTGGGCATTATGTGCTTGCCGATTGTGTGCTCGCTCTCGGAGGACGCGCTGCAGGCGGTCCCCCGGAGTCTGCGCGAGGGGGCGTATGCAGCAGGGGCGACGAAGTTTGATGTTTCGCTGAAGGTGGTGACGCCGGCGGCGCTGTCGGGAATCGTCGCGGCTTCGCTGCTGGCGATCGCGCGGGCGATTGGAGAGACGATGATTGTCGCGCTGGCTGCGGGGAACATTGCGCGGCTTTCGCTGAATCCGACTTCGGAAACACAAACGATGACCGCCTACATGGTGCAGATTTTCCTGGGTGACACGAGCAATTTCGGCCCCGAATATGGATCAAGCTACGCGGTCGCGACGGCGCTCTTCCTGATGACGTTGATCGTCACGATGATTGGCGCGATTGTGCTTCGGCGGTATCGAGAGGTGTACGAATGAACGGCGTGCAGCTGGATACGCTTGGATCGCCGCGCTCGCGCCGGAGCAGAGTTCGCAAGAACCGCGCATTTCTGTTCGTGAGTGCGCTTGCCTCGCTGATGTCCATCGTGATTCTCGCTGTGCTGCTTGGTTCGATTGTCTCCAAGGGGTTGAAGCATCTTGATCTGAGCTTTCTGACGGACCCGCCGTCGCGCAAGGCTGAGAAGGCGGGGCTGGCGCCGGCGCTGTGGGGAACGATTTGGATTTGCTCGGTGTGCGCCATCGCAGCGCTCCCGCTTGGCGTGGGGGCTGCGGTGTTTTTGGAGGAGTTCAAGCCGAAGGGGCGCTTTAAACGGCGAGTTCACGCATTCATAGAACTTAATATTCGGAATCTCGCCGGCGTGCCTTCCATCGTTTATGGCATTCTGGGTTTGACGATCTTTGTGCAGATGTTCGGTCTGGCGGGAACCGCGAATGAACCCGTCTGGAGTTTCGGCGAGCGCTGGCGCGATCAGATCGTGGACACTTCGGGCCAGATGCTCGACATCCGCGCCGCGGGCAAGAACGCGCCCGATCTTGAGCTTCGCGACGGGCTGGTGATGCGTGATGAAGACGGGCGTGATGTCACTCTTCGCGTTATCAGCGCTGAAGAAGCGATGGAGATCGAAGAAGCGGGCGTGGTGGCTGCGGACGCCTATGTGAATCGCTACAACATTCGCTCGTGGTATTACGTTCAGCTTCCGCCGGGACGGACCGTGTTGGCGGGCGGGCTGACGCTCATGCTCGTCGTGCTGCCGATTGTGATTATCTCTTCGCAGGAGGCGCTCCGCGCAGTGCCGAACTCACTGCGCGAAGCAGCGCTCGCGACGGGTGCGACGCGCTGGCAGATGATCTCGCGCATCACGCTCCCGGCTGCAACTCCGGGTGTGATGACGGGGTCGATTCTCGCGATGAGTCGGGCGATCGGCGAGGCGGCGCCCATTCTTGTCATTAGCGGCGTCGTCTTTATACGCTTCTTCCCGAAGAACCTTATGGATGAGTTCACCGCCATGCCCCTGCAGATTTATGAGTGGGCCGGGCGGCCGCAGGAAGAGTTTCACAACGTTGCCGCCTCCGGCATTATGGTGCTGCTGGCGGTGCTGCTTACTTTCAACACCATCGCGGTCATTCTTCGGGCGAAAGTCCAGAGGCCGCTTCAATGAATGGGAACGATCTACCACCTGTGAATCCACTGCACACACCATCCGAGGAGGCGCAGCGCCCCGCAGCGGAAGTTCATACAGAGCCGGCGGGCGATCCCTCGACGCCGCGCGTCGCGGTGCGATCAATCCTGAAAACGCGCGGCGAGCGCACCTCGGAAGAAGCGACGGCGATCTCCGTGCGCGGGTTCAGCGCGTGGTATGGAGATTTTCAGGCGCTTCACAACATTCATCTCGATATTCCGCGTCATCGTGTGACTGCGCTCATCGGCCCATCGGGGTGCGGCAAGAGCACGTTTCTGCGCTGGATCAACCGCATGAACGATCTTGTCGACAGCGCCCGCGCTGAGGGAACGCTCAAGCTGCAGGGGGTTGATCTGCTTGATCGAAAGCTGGATGTTGTTGAGATACGCCAGCGCATTGGGATGGTTTTCCAGAAGCCCAATCCATTTCCCAAGTCTATTTACGAGAACATTGTGTTCGGGCCGAAGCTGCATCGGAAGCTTTCTCGCGCCGATCTTGATCAGATCGTCGAAGTGACGCTGCAACAGGTCGGGCTGTGGGACGAGGTGAAAAATCGGCTTCGAGCGAGCGCTCTGAGTCTTTCCGGCGGGCAGCAACAGCGGCTTTGCATCGCGCGGGCGCTGGCGGTGGGGCCTGAGGTGCTACTGATGGATGAGCCAACGAGCGCGCTTGATCCGAAAAGCACAAACCGCATTGAAGATCTGGTGCGGGAGCTGGAAAAGCTATACACAATTGTGATTGTGACGCACAACATGCAGCAGGCGGCGCGCATCTCTGACATCGCTGCGTTTTTCCACGAGGGCGAGCTTGTTGAGCATGGCCCTACAGGAAGCCTCTTCACCAAGCCGAAGAAGAAAGAGACCGAGGCATACGTCACCGGTCGCTTCGGTTGATTCATTTTGTATTTGAGGCGAAGGAGGCCTCACTATGTCGCATGATCTTGACCATGACATTACGGGGCTGCGCCGATTAATTCTGACGATGGGCGCGAGCGCCGAGCAACGGGTTCGGCAAGCATTTGACGCAATGCTCAATCGCAACAGCGCCCAGGCGAAGAAGGTTCGCGCTTCTGACGATGAGATCGACGACATGGAAGTCGATATTGAAGCCGAGTGCCTGCGAGTTCTCGCGGTGCAACATCCGATGGCGATTGATCTTCGGTTTGTGGTCGCTGCGGTTCGAGTGAACTCGGGGCTTGAGCGCATCGCGGATTTGGCGCGGGGAGTGAGCAAGCGAACAATTGATATGGCCGACGACGATGTGGCCTATCCGTCCCAGCTCATGCTCATGACGAATCATGCGCAAAGCATGCTTGGCAAAGCATTGAAATCGCTGGCTGACAATAACTCAGAGCTGGCTGAGGATGTTCGGCGTGATGATGAGTTCGTGGATGAACACTTGAAAGAGGTGTTCCGCTGGGCGGAGGATGAGCTGGCCCGCCGGGAAGGTGAAGCGGCGAGGCCCATCATCGACATTCTCTTTGCCGCCCGCGCGATCGAGCGCATCGCCGACATCAGCACCAATATCGCAGAGGATGTGATCTTCATCGTCGGCGGGGATGTCGTCCGGCATACACCGGTGGAATGACACTGCGGGCGCTTTGGAGAAGACTGCTCACCACCATGATGTTGTCGGCACTTACGCCAGCTCCGGGAAGAGATCGCAAACAACCTTGACGAGATCCTTGACGTGGGCGATGGACTCGCTCATGAGCTTCTGCTCGGCGCTTTCGAGTTTAATCTCGATGATCTTCTCCACGCCGCCGGAGCCAAGGACGGCGGGGACGCCGATGAAGTAGCCCCCGACGCCAAACTCCTTTTCGCAGTACGCGGCGCAGGGGATGATGCGTTTCTTATCTTTAATGATGGCTTCGGCCATCTGGATGGAGCCCGACGCGGGAGCGTAGTAGGCGCTGGTGCCCATGAGCTTGACGATTTCGCCGCCGCCCATTTTGGCGCGCTCAACGCAGGCGTTAATCTTCTCACTGGAAAGAAGCTCGGAGACAGGGATGCCGTGCGCGCTGGTGAGGCGAGGCAGCGGAACCATGGTGTCTCCATGCCCGCCGAGCAAGAGCGCGGTGATGTCTTCAATAGAGCAGCCGATCTCCATCGCGAGAAAAGCGCGGAAGCGCGCGACATCCAGAGCGCCGGCCTGCCCAACGATGCGATTGGTCGGGAAGCCCGTGGCTTTCCATGCGGTGTAGACCATCGCATCCAGCGGGTTGCTGACGAGGATGACGATCGCCTCGGGGGCGTATTCAGCGATTTGCTCCGAAACGCTTTTGACAATGCGCACGTTGGTCTGAATGAGATCGTCGCGACTCATGCCGGGCTTGCGCGGGATGCCTGCGGTGACGATGACGACATCGGACCCGCGGATATCCTTGTAGTCAGACGTTCCGGTGATGTTGGAGTCAAACCGCTCAATCGGCCCGCAGCAAAGAAGGTCCAGCGCCTTGCCCTTCGCGACGCCCTCTTTGTCGGGGATGTCGACGAGGACGATATCGCCAAGCTCCTTGGCGGCGGCCCAATGGGCGCAGGTGGCGCCGACGTTTCCTGCTCCGATGATGCTGATCTTGGCGCGACGCATGGGTTGAGCCTCCGTGTGGTCGGTTGGTTTCGTTCGGCCGATTGCGCAAGGCGCGTCGCACGCTGGCGCCGCCTGCGGGGTTGGCCACCCATCCTACCGAAACCCCGTGCTCGCGTCGTGCTCCCGCCTATTGCTCATCGGCGCAAACAACAACCCCCGGGACGGGTGTCTCGGGGGTTGCCTCAAACCACGTTTTGTTGCGCCTGCGCGATGCACTTACGCGGACGCCCTTGCCTGTGGCATGTTTTTTATGTTCTCTTGTTTCGTCTATCGACGACGGCGAATCGTGAGGACGCCAAGCCCGGCCAGACCCATGCCCGCGGCGCCCGGCAGCGGAATGAACGTGCCAGCGAAGACATAGGTGACGGACCAATCCATCGAAGCGGTTGTCTGGAAGAGCGTTGTCAGGTTGCCGCCGCCCGTGCCCAGCGTGCGAGCTGTGGCGCTGGCGATCAACTCAACGCTCCCTAGACCGATCCAATCGGAAAGATCATCAACACTGTCTTCAAGTGTGCTCATGGTGTTGAGTGTGTCGGTGAGATTGTCAAAGCTTGTGCCCGAATCGCCGTCAAAGTCGATCGCCCCATCGAAGGGGTCAGCGCTGAAGAACTCAGTCATCCCGGGCGTCAGCAAGCCAAGCGATTCGCTGCCCTTCTTCACTTCGAGCTCCGCTGACATATCAAGCTCAATCGTCCGGGCGATCGCGTCGCGGTTCTCCGCTTTGGCGGTGACGGTCAGCGTGCCTTCGAGCTCGAAGATGACCTCTTCAAGCGTTAGCGCTCCGCCGGCGTCATCGAACTGATTGACCATGATGGTCTCGGTCCAGTTGGTGCGCGATTCCGCGATTGATCCGGTGTAGGTGATGGACCCGGCTGACGCTCCCGCAGCCGTCGCCAGAGCGCAGGCGCCGGCGGTCAGGATTGTTGTTGCTCTACTCTTCATGACTCTCGTTCTCCTGTGCGTCCCCCCGGACTCCAAAACCCTCGGAAACAGCTCGAGTCCTGCTCGGACCCACGCATTCTTGAAACAGTTTCACTCAGCGGCGCGAACTCTCCGCCGCGAACTGAGCGCAGTCGCGCCGGCGAGTGCGCACAACGCAACCGGCCCGGGCGCGGGCACTTCTGTGAACTGGTACACAATTTCATACGTCAGGCGGGCTTCGGTTGTGAAGCTTGTGATTACATTCCCCGACCCGCTCGCCCATGCGGCGCCGATCGCGCCCACCTGCAAGGGCACAAGCCCGCTGCCGATGAAGTTGGTCGCGTCAAAGATCGTTCCTGAGGCGATCACATCCTGAATGAGCGGCCCAAATGTCGCGCCGGAAGTTCCAGCGAAGTCGATCACGCCATCAAACGGCGTCGCCATAAAGTTCTGTGTGATCATCGGCTCGACATCGCCCAGATCGTGCCCGCCGAGATCCAGCGAGAGTGTGGCGCCGAGATTCGCGCCGATCATGGTTGTGTCAGCGTCAAGACTTTCAATCTCCACACTGCCGATGACAGTCGCTGCGACCGTCCATCCAACAGAAACAAGCGCCCGCTGGCCATCCGCAAGATCGAACTGATCGAGCATGATGGTTTCGTTCCAGTCCGTGACGCGGAGCGGAATGGTTCCGGTTTGGGTCATCAAGCCAGCCTGGGCTGAACCCGCGACGCCGACCAAACCCACAATGGCTCCCACGATAGAAACTGAGCAACGCATCTTCTTCTTCCTCTCCCCGCATCATGCGGAGCAGCTAGTGACAGCGCTCGCCATGAAGCCCCGGAATAGAGCCCCACCTCCCAACGAGCGCGCCTACGCACTCTCAACCTGCCTCACTTCGAGGGGTGGTCAAGGTGGTTTTCACGTCTTTTTTCGGGTCTTTCCCAGCGCGGGAGCATCCGATGCGCCGGCGCGCGTTTCTATCGGACCGCCTCACGGTCGCCCCGTGCGCAAACCCGGCAGTCGTCACAGCTGCGGCTCCATCACTCGGCGCCTCCCGCTGAGATGAGTTCGGCTACGCTCTTGACTATGGGACCATCCGCGACCAACGGGCACAGCATGTCTTTCGGAGATCACCTCGATGATCTTCGCAAGCGCCTGCTCTATGCGCTGATCGTGCCGATTCCCATTGCGATCGTCTGTCTCTTTTTCGGCCCGCAAATTCTTGACGTGCTCCTTGATCCGGTCGAAGCCCAACTCCGGGCCGAGGGCCTGCCCAGTCGCCTGCTCGCAACCAGCCCGCTCGAGCCCTTTGGCGCCTACCTGAAGGTTTCGATTGTTGTCGCTGTTCTCGTTTCATTTCCGTGGATTGTGTTCCAGCTCTGGCTCTTTGTCGCGCCGGGGCTCTATAAAAACGAACGGCGGTTCGCCTACTTTCTCGCGCCGCTCTCCGCGGCGCTGACCGTGGTCGGCACGCTCTTCCTCTATTTTGTGCTTCTGCCCATTTCGCTGGGGTTTCTGATTCACTTCGGCTCGGTTCTTGTGCAGACGGAGCCGAAAATTGCACAGGTGGCGCCGGGCGTTGTGTTCCCTGAAGCGCCGGTGCTTGCGGGCGATCCGCCGGACCCGGCGCCGAACCAGATGTGGGTGAACTCAGATTTGCTTGAGCTGCGCGTGGCGCTCCCGGAGAAGGATGGC
>JAJDDD010000020.1 GCA_029260495.1 Phycisphaerales bacterium
GCGGACGATTGGTTTGCAGCGCAACTGGTTTTGGTGGGGCGGGATCATGGGATTCATGCTCTGCACGTTCTTTTTTGCCCGACTATGGCGACGGGCCAATGTGCTCACGGATCAGGAATTCAACGAGTTACGGTATTCGGGCAAGCCTGCGGCCGGTCTGCGAATTTTTCAGGCCAGCTATATCTCGATGATTCGCAACACATTGACCATGAGCTGGGTCACGTTGGCGATGACGAAGATTCTCGACGTGACGTTGGAAATCCCCACGATCGTTTTTGTCAAAACCCAATGGTTGCCCCTAATTATAGCCAAGGGCGTGGCGGTCGCCTCGGTGGTTGATACGGCCAGCATTGCCAGTTGGCCGATTGTTGGCGAAGCGGTTATCCCCGCCAAAGCTACCGGCATTCTGATTTGCTTCGGCGTAGCGGCAGCATACACGACCATTGCTGGTCTTTGGGGGGTGATGGCCACCGATTTCTTCCAGTTTTTCTTTGCCATGACTGCCACCATCGTCTTGATGGCGGTGGTTTTGGGGGTTGCCGGCGGTCCGACGAACATGGTGAAACAAGCCAACGAAGCCGTCCAAAGCGGCATCGTGCAAAACCGGGCAGCCGTAATTCGACAGGTGCTTGAGGAGGATGATCTCACCCGTAGTCTGCGCCCAGAATCAGCACCGGGAGATGGCGCAACGGTTGACCAGGGATCGGCCGAGCAGGCTGCGCGAACGGTTGTTTCCAGCCTATTGGCAGACGGTTTGGTAGCCAGAGCTTCGGAACCTGCAGGGGTCTTGCTCTGGCGGGCGGACGGTTTGAACCGTGAGCAGATGGTAGATCGGCTGAAACAACTGGATATCGAACAGAAATCGCAGGACACCTTATTAGCGCTATGGCAAGAAGCCTACACGTTTAGCAAGTCTTCGCTGACCGACGCTGCCGTGAGCAAAAAGCTGCTGGAAGGTGGGATCTTTTTCGAACTACAAGAGACTGCCAGCCGTTATCGGTTTGCCAAACTCAACTGGACGGAAGACGAACTGCAAGAAAAAATACGGGATGCGGGGGCCGAAGACGCGGGCGAAATCATGGCGGCTTGGCGCAAAGACCGGGTGCTTTCGTCCAAGAAGATCACCAGTTTCCTTCCACCTTTCGATCTTGAGGCCGGGTTCTTGGCCGTTTGGGCTTTTATTGTTTTCATCAGTCTGCAGTGGTGGGCTGGCGGGGCCGGAGATGGGTTTCTTGCCCAACGTATTTTTTCTTGCAAGGACGAGAAGCATTCCGTCTTTGCGATGCTTTGGTACAACTTCGCCATGTTCGTCATGCGTCCCTGGCCTTGGATTGTCGTGGGCATCGCGTCGCTGTTTCTTGTGCCTGATGTGGCTGCGTACGGGGCGCATTACGACCAAGAACACGCCTATGTAATCATGCTCATGAAGTATTTGCCGGTGGGTCTCAAAGGTCTGATGGTTGCGGCTCTGATGGCAGCTTATATGTCGACGATTTCGACGCATGTGAATTTTGGCGCTTCTTATGTGGTGAACGATCTCTACAAGCGATTTATTCATCCGCAAGGAAGCGAAAAGGAACTAGTGCGAGTTTCACAAATTGCTTCGATCTTCTTAGCGATCATCGCGGGGATTTGGGCTTTTTATGCCCAGTCGGTCGGCGATCAGTGGTTTATCTACTTCGAGATGATGTCGGGGGCCGGCATTGTGATCCCGTTGCGATGGTATTGGTGGCGAATCAGCGCCTGGACTGAAATCTCGGCAATGATTTCGTCGCTGGTGATCTTTTTGCTCATGCGATCGACGACCGTATTTCACTCCCTGTTCAACTTGCTGGGCATGCCCGAATTTTGGCTCGAAGAATATGCCGTTCGGTTTACGGTCAACTTGATACTGACCGCCGTGGTATGGCTGACGGTCACGTTCCTGACTGGCCCAGAAAACAAGGATCATCTAGTAAAATTCTACAAACGGGTTCGACCTGCCGGTTCTTGGGGACCGATTCCCGAATTGGCCGGCAACCCAGACCATCTGACCGTGGGTTGGCGAGAGTGGTTTGCGTGGATCTTGGGCGTGACTGGTTTGTTCTCGATGATCTTCTCGCTCGGCCACGCCTGCTTTGGCAACTACCCAGCCTCGTTCGGCTTTGCCGGATATGCTGTGGTCGCTACGGTGTTGCTGTTTAGGCAAATCGGCAAGATGGATTGGACGAGCATCCATACCGAAGCGGAGTAGCGAGCATCGGTCACAAACAATGTCCGATCAGTCGGTAGCGACTGTCTTATTCGATTCGTCCGCGTACTGAAGGAAATTCATCGGATGCAAACACTCGACCCGCTGGTCTCTTGGGATTGGGCCGTCATTGGAACTTTTTTCGCGATCACCATCGCGATTGGCCTCTATTTCTCTCGAAGAGCCGTCAGCAGTTTGTCGGACTATTTTGTGGCCGGGCGGAAGATGACCTGGTGGGTAGCCGGCACGTCGATGGTGGCCACCAGCTTTGCGGCGGATACACCCTTGTTAATCTCGGGCTGGACGCGGTCGATTGGTATGCAGCGTCATTGGTTTTGGTGGGGCGGGATCATGGGATTCATGCTCTGCACGTTCTTTTTTGCCCGACTGTGGCGACGTGCCAATGTGCTTACGGATCAGGAATTCAACGAATTGCGGTACGCGGGAAAACCCGCAGCTGGTTTGCGAATTTTCCAGGCCACGTATATCTCGATGATTCGCAACACGCTGACCATGAGCTGGGTCACTTTGGCGATGACGAAGATTCTCGACGTGGCGCTGGATATCCCCACGATCGTGTTCGTCAAAACCCAATGGCTGCCGTTGATTGTGGCCAAGGGAGTGGCAGTCGCCTCGGTGGTTGACACCGCCAGCATTGCCAGTTGGCCAGTCGTCGGCGAGGCGATTATCCCCGCCAAAGCAACCGTCATTCTCGTTTGCTTCGGCGTGGCAGCGGCCTACACGACCCTTGCCGGGCTTTGGGGGGTGATGGCCACCGATTTCTTTCAGTTCTTCTTCGCCATGACGGCCACGATCGTTTTGATGGCGGTTGTTCTGGGAGTTGCCGGCGGAGCCACGAGCATGGTGGAACAAGCCAACGAGGCCGTTAAGAGCGGTATCGTGAAAAACCGGGCAGCCGTCGAGCGGCAGGTGCTCAAGGAAGAAGTTCTCACGAATAGTTTGCTTCCCAAACCTAGAAACGGCATACCCATCGATGAACAAGCGTCGCAACAAACTGCACAGGCAGCCATCACGAGCCTGTTAGCCAGTGGCCTGATCGGCAAGACATCTACTGAAGGCGCGCTGCTTTGGCAGGCGGACGGTTTGAACCGCGAGCAGCTGACTCAGCGGCTTGAGCAACTCGACATTCCACCAGAGCAGAAAAACGCATTTTTGTCGCAATGGGAAGATGCCTACACGTTCAGCATGTTGGGGCTGACCAGCACTGCACTGCGTGACAAGTTGCTCGGGAGTGGAATCCTGTTCGAGCTCCAACCGGTCAAAGCCGGTGGTTCGGTTATCCGCTATCGGTTTGCCAAACTCGACTGGACAGAAGAACAACTCCAACAGGAAATTCGCAAAGCGGGTGTCGAAGATACCAGCGAGGCGATGGCTGCTTGGCGTAAGGATCAGGTGCTTTCGTCCAATAAAATCACCAGCTTCCTTCCACCTTTCGATCTCAAGGCCGGGTTCCTCGCTGTTTGGGCATTTATTGTTTTCATCAGCCTGCAGTGGTGGGCTGGCGCAGCCGGGGACGGATTTATCGCACAGCGTATTTTTTCGTGCAAGGACGAGAAACACTCGGTCCTTGCGATGCTCTGGTACAACTTCACCATGTTCGTCGTACGACCCTGGCCTTGGATTGTGGTGGGCATTGCATCGCTCTTTCTCATCCCAGATGTGACTGCTTACGGGGCGCATTACGACGAAGAGCACGCCTATGTGATTATGTTTATGAAATACCTGCCGGTGGGTCTCAAAGGGCTGATGGTTGCAGCTTTACTGGCGGCTTATATGTCAACGATTTCGACGCACGTGAATTTTGGCGCTTCTTATGTCGTGAACGATCTCTACAAGCGATTCATTCATCCGCAAGGAAGCGAAAAAGAACTGGTGCGTATTTCGCAGCTTGCTTCGATTTTCTTGGCAACCTTGGCGGGGATTTGGGCTTTTTATTCCAAATCGATTGGCGATCAGTGGCTTGTCTACTTCGAAATGATGTCGGGGGCAGGCATTGTGATCCCGTTGCGATGGTATTGGTGGCGCATCAACGCCTGGACCGAATTATCGGCGATGCTTTCGTCGTTGGGAATCTTCTTACTCCTGAAATTTACCGTCGTCATTCACACCCTGCTGGGCATGCCTGAATTTTGGCTCGAGGATTACGCCGTTCGGTTTACGGTCAACTTGATCCTCACCGCGGCGGTGTGGTTGCCGGTTACCTTCCTCACCGGCCCAGAAAGCAAGGATCATTTGGTGAAATTCTACAAGCGGGTTCGACCCGCCGGTTCTTGGGGGCCAATCCCCGATTTGGCTGGCAACCCCGACCATCTGACCGTGGGATGGCGAGAGTGGTTAGCGTGGATTTTGGGCGTCACCGGGCTGTTCTCGATGATCTTCTCGCTCGGCCACGCCTGCTTTGGCAACTACTCGCACTCGTTCGGCTTTGCCGGATATGCTGTGGTCGCTACGGTGTTGCTGTTTAGGCAAATCGGCAAGATGGATTGGACGAGCATCCATACCGAAGCGGAGTAGTTTTCGACGGTGGGTTTCGCTTTGCTGCACCCACCCTACAGCTGACGTTCCCGACCAGGATGGTCGGGCTATATAATCCCGTTGCACCGGGCTACTTCGCATGCACCGCTTCGGCAAACGGTTCGGCATAGTGGATGGCGTATCCTGCACATCCAGGCGTGTGGGTGAGAACTGTTTTGAGTGTGCTTATTTGGCGGTGGAAATACGACCACGGGTAGATTCCCATAGTCGTGCCTTTGTCGACATCGTCGCCGGTGCCCAATTCCATCGAAGTAAACACGTCGACCTCGTGCTTCTCGCCGAGTTCAAACTCCCTGAGGCAAGTGAACACCAACCCGTTGAGGCCGGTCACTCGAACGCGGTAGGACATAATGCCGACGTTGTCCATCAGTGGAAAAAGTGCTTCAAGTATGGGCTGTTTGCCGGTCTCGGTGTCGTAGGTAAATTTGGCATTTCCGTCCGCATCAAGTTCGTCCCACCAGAAGGGGATATCAACGCCTAGCTCCACGCCCACTTCTTTTGTTTTGCGGCGTAGTTTTTGGTTTAATTCAATGTAATCGCGAATGATGATCCGTCGCTCATCGTCATCGTGCCAGCCGGGTAATACATAGGGTTCGTTGTCGAGGTGGACTGCCTGAAACCGCTCGTTTGGGGATCCATCCTCATTGAATTTAGCAAGGGTATCGACTAAATCGAGCATGCGTTGGTGATTCTCTCGGAAGACATAAGAGGGGGCTCCGTCCAGCGCATGAATGGTGATGCCAAGCGACTCGGCCGATGCGTTGAAAGCCCTATGCTCGTCGGCAAAGCGCATCTCGATTTCGCCATCCTCATAGTCGTAGTGGATTTGGCAATACAGATCGGTAATACCCTGAGTACGACAAAGCTCAAGCAGGAGATAAGTCCTGCGCCGGTCTGGCAGAACAATATCCGTTTCCCAAAACCAGAGTGCCTTTCTCAATGTTTTGGATTCCGTTGACTTGGAGGTACTCGGCTCGGTCGCCTCAGAAGAGATCGCCAATGATTCAAGGGCTACCCAGGCCGTACCCGATCCCTCGACAAAAATTCGCACAAATCCAGCGCGCTCAGCACCGGTGAAGTCGTTGGGAACAGCAAATCGTAATTCACTCCACTTGCGCGGGTCGAGTTTGCCGGCGTCAATGGTTCCGATCGTGGTTCCAGCCGCTTCGGGGTTGGTGCCAGCCACGATTTCTACCTTTGCTTGCCGTTGGCCTAAGCTCCCCAAGATGCGAACACAGATATCAGCCCCCGAGGTAATTTCGAGAAGATCATCGGCAGCGGAAGATCGTTCGTCGAACAATGGGATGATCGCCCCCATCCCTTCTGCGCGAGCTTGCTCGGCAAGCTCGACTCGCCAAGCGAGGTGCTGAGGTTCGCCTAGCTCGACAATATCGTCGGTCACCTGGTCGGGTTTTCCGCCCCAAGCGCGATAGAATCCGCCGCGGTCAGTTTGAATAGTATGCCCGAAATCGGCGATCAGCATCATGGAATCGTCCGCTGTGGCGCTAAAAGTCAGTATTGAAAACAGGGCAAAAAGAACGACGCATCCAGTCGCTGCGATTTTTGTTGACATCGGTGGTGTCCTGAAAGAATTGGGGAACGGGTTGAAAAAACATGTCAAGCGGATACCTCACGCTACAGGACAGCGGGCAGGAACTCAAGTGACTGCTCTTATTTCTTATTCAGCCGTTAACCTATATTTTTCCAACGCATTACCTGACACAGGCACGTACATTTACGTCAACTCTTTGAGAACACGGGATTAGACGACCTGAATGCCCTCTTTAATAGGGAATGCAAAGAGAGGTATAATCGTCGTCGCGTGGCAATGAGAACGAGGAGCTTGCCAAAGTTAGGCAGCTTGGCGCTGTTGAGATTGAAGAGTGCTGCGACTTGGTATGCCCGACTCTTGGACGGGAATGATCTGGTGAAGGGCAGCGCGAAGGGTTTCGTTCGGAGCGTTTGTAAGTTCCTCGATTCCACGGATATCGTTGATCACCTGCAACAAGCTTCTTGGTTCGCCAAGAGCAATTCTTATTTTCTCATGCCGGGTCGGCTGATGTTTTTCACTACTACCATATAGTTCTTCGTACAGTTTTTCGCCGGGGCGTAGCCCTGTCACTTCGATCTCGATATCGTCTCCCACGCGTAGTCCAGAAAGGCGGATCATGTCTTTGGCTAAGTCCATGATTCTTACGGGATCGCCCATTTCGAGGACAAATATCTCGCCCCCCTGCCCCATCGCCCCAGCTTGGATAACCAACTGGGCAGCCTCTGGAATCATCATAAAGTAACGAATCATGTCTGGATGCGTGACGGTAATGGGTCCACCTCGCTCGATTTGCTGGCGAAAAATTGGCACCACACTGCCTGCGGAATCGAGCACGTTGCCAAATCGTACGGTAACCAATCGACACGACGAGGTGCTTGCTTTTGCTTGGACATATTGTTCGGCGAGTCGTTTGCAGGATCCCATCACGCTGGTTGGATTCACCGCCTTATCGGTGGAGATCATCACGAAGCCTTCCGCCTGATACTCCTCGGCTAAATCGACCAGATTGCGAGTGGCTAGGACAATGTTTTTTACGGCTTCGCCGACGTGTTGTTCCATGAGCGGGACATGCTTATAAGCGGCAGCATGAAAAATGATGTCGGGCTGATGTTGCTCAAAAACGGCTGCCAAGCGTTCGCGGTCGGTGAGATCGGCCAGGACGACTTCGATATGGGCATCGGGCGCGAGTCGACGCAATTCGCGTTCGACAAAAAACTGGCCTGTTTCTGAGCGGTCAACAAGGACTAGCTTCGTGGTGGAGAGCTTCAATAGTTGCCTGCAAATTTCGGAGCCGATGCTTCCCGCACTTCCTGTAACTAAAACCGTACGTCCAGAAACCCAGTGTTGAATACTCTCGGTGTCAAGCGTCACCGAAGGTCGGCGCAATAGGTCTGCGATAGCGACGGGTCGCGGGTTGACGGCGACCCGTTCGTGCAAGAGTTGTTCGTAGCTCGGCAAAACTTTCACACGGAATCGGTGTTGCCCTGCTAATGCGACCAATGCTCGCACTTCTTTACCGGGCAGCGAGCCTGCGGTGATGAGCACTTCATCAATTTTGTGTTTTTCGGCCAAGTTTGCGATATCGTGATGCTTGCCAAGCACAGGAACGCCGGCAATTCGACGGCCTTGAATATTTGCTCGCTGGTCGACAAAACCAACCGGATGATAGTCGAGCCCAGAGCTACCACGAATACTACGCAAGAGTGCCTCGCCCGCATCATTAGCCCCGACTATAAGAGCGGAAGTTCCTCGTCGGGGGGCAAACATGCGCCAATCGCTATCTCGCATGAGCCGAGGAATCGTACGGAGCGTGGCTAGAAGACACAGGGTGACTCCCCAATCTAATAGAATAATGCTGCGAGGGATCGTTACCGAAGTGAGTGCAACCGTGTCGACTAAGATAATTCCGATCGAGCTGATCGAAACTGTTCGGGCAATGACGAGGACATCTCGAAAAGTGACGTATCGAGAGAACTCAAGATGCAAACGCGAATGGACAAACGCGACGAGCTTCACCCCTAATACCAAGCCGAAAGTTGATAAAAAGATCGACGTTGTAGGGCGGTCTAAATCACCATCAAAACGCACTAAAAACGCAGCGTAGTAAGCAATAGCGCCCACAGATAGCAAAGCAGCCAGTCCACCTAGGAGGCGTAGGGCGCGTTTGACGTTCATCGTTTTTCCTAGTGCTTCGAAGTTCATTATTTATAATTCGTTTTGTCTACGCTACCCAAACCAGCCTAACGGTTTGTTGTACCACTCCTGAGAGCACAACCCTTCGCCGCCAAGAGGAATTCATTTCTGATAGAACCGTTTTCAGGCGCACGTGTCAGGCACCATTTAAGGTGTATTTTTGCTAATTGGTAATCTTTGTGATTGAGCAGTGCATGCCCAAAAGCTCGATGCGCTGCGAAGTCGTTAGGACCAAAATCGCAAGCCATTTTCAAGCTTACTAAGGCACCATCATTGTCCTCGATCGATTGTTGCATCGAAGCAACAGACTGCCACAATTTCGACGCATTATAGTGCGTATACGCCTGTTCTTCCCGTTCTGTAAGTGCTTTCGAGTACTGCACAATACTTTCCAGGTCTTCCTGCAGGCCTCTCTCGCTGTAACGTTGCCACACTGAATCTAGAGTACTCCAGTCTGGGTTAAATACTTCCAAAAAGTATTCTGCTGGAATTTCCCCAGCCAAAAGCTGTACGATTTGAAGTTGGTGTAATCCCTTGTCATTGTAAATTTTCTGCCACAAATTGAGCGCGTCTTCAGCACGTCCGAGTATTAATTGCTGGCGTCCAGTTTCAAAAATTACCGAGCTACTATAGGGTCGAACATTGACTGCTTGTTCTAGGTAAGTTTCAATCGCATCATGACCATGACCTTCAAGGAAGCAGAGCTCGGCAAGATAGACATAGCCCTCGCCTTGCAGCGGGCAAAGCTGCAAAGATCTACGAGTATGTTGATAAGCGAGGTAGAGTAGCTTGCTCCTCTCTCCAAAAGCACGCTCCAGCCATTGTTTGAGTAGCTCAGCCGAAGCAAATTGCGATGCGATTGCCGCACCGCGAATCTGATCGACTGTTAAAGCATTCTCCGAATCTCGCTGTACTTCATTGAAGATGTGTAAGTAGTGGCCAGCTAGTCGAAGATGAGCGCGGGCGGCGACAGGATTTCGAGCAATAACTTTCCTAAGATGTTGGATCGAAATATTAGTCAGTAGTTGCTTACGTTTGGTATCACTCTCATCTTGATAATATCCTCTCATTTTTTGTGTTGTGATTTCTTTCCTTTCACTAGAGGTCGCCAGATAGTTATCCCATTGCACGGATGCAGAGGCAGGGCCTGATAACGTAGAGATGGTCCAAAATGCTGAAAAAGCAGAGAGAGCGGTCAAGCCAACCCACCATGACTGTTGCCTATGACAGACAGATGTCGACTTCACCACTTTGCCAGACAATTGGGCAAGTCGCAGCATGCAGGCAGCAAGCAGGAGGGTGCAAGACATGCAGGCGGGAATAAACCAGACGAAATCAACAATCGAGTGAACAACACTGGCCGAAAGGCTTGCTGCAATCCCACCCGCTAAAGCAGTTTCCTTCATTCCAGAAGAATAAAAAAGTGCTTGAAAGCACCAGTAGCCCAGCATGATAATTGCGCAACCGAGCAAGAGGCCACCAAAGTAACCATTCTCGGAAACAATTTGCAAATATCCATTCTCGGCATGCGTATATTCAAGAGGATACGATTTTTTTAGATAGATTGGATAGATTTCACGATGCGATCCGGCCCCACTTCCAAGCAAGCCGCCATCTTTGATTGCATCTAAGTTAGCGGCCCAAATTAGCCGTCGCCCTTCTTGATTGTCTAACACCTCAATAGAACCGGAAGTCAGATCATCAAGTCGATCTGCTACTTGGTCGTAACCATAGATCGAAAGTACACCAACAACGAGTATCCCTCCAAAACCAACCAAACCTCCAAGATAATTTTTAGAGACCAATCCCCCCCAACTGTAAATCGCTAAGGCAACTGAACAAGCAACGAGGAGGGCGATAGCACCGCCGCGTGAAAAAGTGAAAAGTGTAGCAATCACAACCAACAGCAACATTACATGCAAGGTCATTACAGAAGTTGCAGGCAATGACCCCGCAGCGATCTGTTCCCTGCGTTTTTTGTCGCGATGAGAATTTGCTAGCAATACAAGCCATGCAAAAATGGGGCCGATGCTAAGTGTCAGGAAATGCGCAAAATGATTTCGGCAAGAAAAGCTGCCGGTTGCCGCATTATTAGTTGTCGAATAAGGGTGCTCGTAGAACCAGAAAAACCGCCCGTTGGAGAAGAAGAATTGTAGCAGCCCGAACAGAGCCATCCCGGTAGCGGCAATAGCGATTGTCTTTAGTAATCGTTCGATGTCCGCCAGGCTTTCAAGTCGTTGTACGGCAGTCACAAAAAGCAACCCATAAGCAATAAGCACTGCTAAGGCAATTCTAGTGGCACTGGGAGTCAACGATACCGTTTCCCAGGCACCCAATTGAGGGCCACTGTCAGCTCCTGCTGTCCAAAGGGTCAGCAACCTAGCATTACGAGGAGCAATGCTTTCTAGCCAATTTTGCGGGAGAGAAACCAATTGAATCACTACAAGAGCAACAGCGGCGAGGACAATCGCGTAGCTCCAAGAGCTTGTCCAGGTTGTTCTCTTTAGGAGAATTTGTCGCACTAGCCATGCAAAATTTGCAGTACATGCAAGGACGACTAGTATCAATCGCCCCGAGTCGTGTCTTCCGCCAAAGAACAGTGGCATCACAAAAAGAGTGCCGACCAGGCATAGATCGACAATCTGTAGACATGCGGATGCAGCCAACGGTTCTGGTTTTTTGACCGTTGCCGAATGAAATGTGCTTTGCGGAAATTGGAAGTGCCGACTTGGCATTTTTGTAGCTACCTTTAGAAACCACTACGCGGCCCGGCGTGGCCGAATAGGTTCAGGTGAAGCCTTTGACAATGGATAGGGGGCGTCTGCATTAGTTGCGGTTTGTCTGGGTACTAATTTGTTCTGATCAAAGTCAAGTGCTGCCTGGAAGTCTACAGCGATCTGTGCATCTGACTCCTCTTCGTGGCCGTAATCATCGCCATAGCCGTACCCATAGCCATATCCGTACCCATAACCATACTCACTTGCTTCGTTCGACAAACCGTTGAGAACCACACCAAGTAACCGGCAGCCAGCAGCTTGAAAGCTTTCGGCGGCACGCATTACGGAACGACGATGATTTTTCTCGGGACGAACCACAAGAATGGCCGCATCGACGACCTGACCGACAATATGCGCATCGCTGACTGCCAAAACTGGCGGACAGTCGACGATAATTCGATCGTATTTCGAATCGGCCCAAGCGAGTAGTTCAGCAAATGCTTTCCCACTAAGAAGTTCCGAGGGATTTGGCCTTCGCAATCCGACGGGCAAAACATCAAGACCTTGAACCTCGGTCTTTTGAATTAATGGGGGAGCGGTTACTTCTGGCGGATGGTCTGAAGCAAGGATATCTGCGACCCCTGGTATTCCTTTGAGGTTTGCCAGTGCTGTAAAACCTGGTTTACGCAAATCGGCATCGATGAGTAAAGTTCGATTACCCGCTTGCGCCAGTGCTACCGACAAATTTGCAGAGATGGTTGTCTTTCCATCACCGGGCTCAGAGCTTGAGATCAAAATGCGATCGCACACCTCGCCACTCAGAGAGATAGAAGTACGCAACGTTCGAAACGCCTCGGCCTCGACAGAACTTGGTATCGCATGGGTGTGGATTGTGGCAAGGCCCTCGCCGGGCAGCTGATCGAGTTTGCGTACCATCGCCAAGATGGAAACACCTAGCTGACTGGATAACTCTTCAGGCGACGTAAATCGATCGTCGAGGATGTCTCGCACGTAAACGATAAGACAACCGACGAATGTTCCGCCGATTAGACTCACGAAGACAACCAGGCGTAATTGAGGTGAGATGGGCTTGTCATTAGGAAGAGGTTCGCTGACGACTGTTGCTTTGATCGGAGCTTGAACCTGACTAATGTCAAAATTTGCGATTTTATTGGAGAGCGAATCATAGAATGCTTCTTTCCGTGTCACATCGCGCTCGAGCATTCTCAGTTTTACGAGCGCATCGCTATGTGCTGCCGCTTCGGATCGCGCTAATTCAAACGAGTCGCGAAGTTGTTTTTCCTTCTGCTGCGCTTGCCGAAAGGATTGGCGGAGCATGTCGACAATCACCTTACCTGGCACGGATTTCCCTATGGCATCGAAGCGTTGCCCGGCTCCCGAGTGGTAGTTGCTTAGGTATTGCTGTAGTGTTTTCGATTGCTGCTGCAATTCTGTGATACGAGGATGGTTAGGTCCGTACTCCGAAGAGAGGCTTTGCAGCTCTTCCTCAACCGCCAAGAGCTTTTTTTGTTGTTCGCTCAAAACCTGCATGTCTTGCGAACTGAGACCCATGGAGGAAAGCAAGATTTGTCTTCCGAGTGTCGCTTCAATGCTCATTAACTGCTGGCTAATGTCTTCACCGTTAGCGAGCGAAGTTTCCACAGAGACTAAGGTTGCTTGTAATTCGAGTCGTTTCTCTTGGGCAATGAGCAGGGCTTCGTTGAGGTGGATTGCCCTTTGAATCATTGGCTCGACAATTCCATCGTCGGGTGTAATTCCTAGGTGGCCTACCCGGCGTCGAAATTCCTGAAGCTCGCTTTGTCTTCCATTGAGGGTCTCTTGGAGCTGATTTCGCTCTTCGGTGAGGATGGTAATGATGTCGCTTGCAGTCCCTTTATGATTTTCATCCACAAATTGCAGATACGACTGAATGATGGCGTCCACGATGGCGGAAGCGGCTTCTGGGTGACGAGAGCTGTAAGCGACTTCAATAAGATTTGTTTTACGAGTCACTCGAGCAGTTAGCCGACTCGTAATAATTTCGACCCATCGTCGGGGAGGTTGATTCACAAGATCGACCCGATGCTTTGGGTCGAGGATCTCGATGGCTTGCTTAATGACCCGAGGACTTGTCACCAACTCGCGATGAGTTGCCATCGTATTGGCGGTATTGTCATAGTCGCCTACGGTCGAAATTTGGTCGAGTTTCTGCTCGACAATGAGCAATTTTGCAGAGGATTGATAGTAGCGAGGAGCCAAAAGATAAAAGACCACACCCGCTAGGCCGAAGCAGTAAATCGTGGCAAGAATCACCTTTTTTCGATAGCGAAACGTGCGAAGCAGTCGCATGATGACGGGAATAAGTTCACCGGCAGATGCGGACTGATGCTCTACTTCGATCAGTTGGTTTGGCTCTTGAGATGTCACGCGTGATACTCTGGCAAGTTAGTGGGATTACGAAAAACCTTTACTAGAAAGCAGTACTAGCCACGCCGAATGAAAATCGGAAGAACTGCCTGACTACGTCGACGATTGCGGTAGAGGGAGTTTGTTCGATAGTGATCGTGTCGCCTGCAGCGAGTCGGAGATTTTCTAGGCCATTTTGCTTTGCTTGGGAAATGCTTGCTTGAATCACGACTGGCTCTGGGCGGTTCTTTACCCGTCGAATCACATAGACTTTATCTGCCACCGGTGAGCTACGTCCGCCGGCCATCGCGATGGCGTCTAATAGATGAATGTCTTGATCTGTCGGAAGTTCAAAATTCCCTGGCTTTCGTACAAGTCCTGAAACATAAATGGCTTCTTCCACACGTGGCACGATTCGGACGACATCTCGATCGCTGAGCCTGGCTTCTTCACGACTCACCGAACGCCCGCTCGCGAGGTCGAGACGCAAGGTAGATTGATTGGGCCGTCGTGTTGCATAATTACCCATAACCTGCAAGGGAGAATGCTGTCCTAATCCCTGATAAGCAGCAAGCTGAATTTCCTCTGCTTCGTTCGTGGTTGAGGCAGGCGCTTCGTTTTCGTTTGAAGCAAGACCGACCACGGACTGTCGAATAATTTCTACTTCCGTACCCGCTTTGTCCGTCAACCCACCCGCAGCAGCAATCGCGCTCACTAAGTCGCTGCTGCCACGAGGTATTTCATGAACACCTGGCTCGTTGACTGCTCCAAGAACCGTAATACGATTGACCGCCTTCAATTTAATTTCGACTGTGATGAGCGGATTTCGATACATTCCCCGTTGGATTGCTAAGTTGGCAATATTCTGCCCCGCCTCAAGAGCTTCAAGCCCCGCAACTGGAACAGGACCAATAACAGGCACCAAGACTGTTCCGTCTTCGGCTACACGGGCTGCCACGGGACGGATTTTTTCGTCTTCTCTTCCGGTAGCAATGGTGAGCTCTAAGAGATCACTGGGGGCAATGATCGAGTCACTTGTGCCGGAGGAAGCTACACGGGAAAAGTCAATCTTTCGCTGACCGCTACTGGCCGTGGCACGAAATTCTGACGGCAATCCTCCGGCGCGATAGGCAGGCGACTGACATCCTGATGCCAACACGAGGATTACGAAGAGGAGAAGAGTGACTCCCCTTTTGGGTATCGTTACCGCAACAAAAGACGTTTTCGATTTCTTCTGGTCGAAGATTCGGATCATTGCCTGCTCGGAAAATACGAAACAAAAGCCCTGTGACTAGAGCCAGTATCTAAGGTGAGCCAGGAGGGCGGAGTGCAAACCGGATGGCTACACAACACCCCCTAGAACTACGGGGTGGGAGTAATTACTATTTCCCGCACCTTCGTGCAAGGTCTTTTCTGATCGCAACAAGGCTCAGAGACTCGTTGCCGCTACCAGATTATCCGCAAATTACGCGAATCATCACAAAAGAAGCTCTCTCCGCTAGCTTGGGGAAGGCGCGGGTACCACCTCTATGCCTTCACGATCTTTTCACGACCGGCGACAACGTCACGCGTAGCATTTCTGGTATCAACGACTAGCTGAGAATGCTCTACAACGAAATCGTAGCTATAGTCATCGTGGTTGGTAGCAATGAGTACGCAATCTTGCTTCGAGAGGTACTCTGGAGTGAGCTCGTTGCTTGCCATATCGGGCAGATCATGTGCTCGCATTGCTGGCAGACGAGGCACATAGGGGTCGTTGTAAGTCACTTCAGCCCCTAGGGCCAAAAGTTGATCGATAAGGATGAAAGAGGGACTCTCTCGTGGATCGTCCACGTTAGGTTTATAAGCAACTCCTAGAACAGCGATTTTACTACCTCGCACAGGTTTGCCCGCATCGTTCAGCGCCTCACTAACACGGTTCAGAACGTACTGGGGCATGGATGAATTGATTTCGCCTGCAAGTTCAATAAATCGCGTTGACATGCCATGCTTGCGAGCCACCCAACTGAGATAGAAGGGATCGATCGGAATACAATGTCCACCTAGCCCCGGGCCTGGGTAAAAGGCAGTGAAGCCGAAGGGTTTGGTTTTGGCTGCATCAATCACTTCCCAGACGTCAATCCCCATTCGATCGCAGAGAACTTTGAGCTCGTTAACAAGCGCGATATTCACGGCTCGGTAGGTGTTTTCCAGAATTTTGCAAGCCTCCGCGACTTCGCAAGACGAAACGGGCACGACTTCTGAAACGGCTGTCTCGTAGAGATGCTCTGCGAGTCTACAACTAGGCTCATCATAGCCGCCAACTACTTTGGGTATTTTTGCCGCCGAGAAATCTGGATTTCCAGGATCTTCTCGTTCGGGGCTGTAGGCCAAAAAGAAGTCTTTCCCGACCTCCAATCCCGAGCTAGCAAGTTCGGGCAAAACCACATCGCGAGTCGTTCCAGGATAGGTGGTGCTTTCTAAAACAATAATCTGGCCAGGCCTCAGGATAGTTGCAATCGTCTGGACAGTAGAAACAACATAGCTAAGATCTGGATCACGTGTTTCTGTAAGAGGCGTCGGCACGCAGATCAATAGGGCATCGGCCTCGGCCAGAACTTGGGGATCGGTTGAGGCCTTAAACTGCTTACGTTCTAGCCAAGAAGTGAGCCATTCGGAGGGGAGGTGCCCTATATAACTCTCTCCTTGGTTGAGCTTATCAATCTTGGTTTGATCGACGTCGTAGCCAAGGGTCTGGAAACCGGCTTCGACAAATGCATGCACCAATGGCAAACCCACATAACCAAGGCCGATGACCCCAATGGTCGCTTTTTTTTCAATGATCCGGCTCTTCAAGGTCTCGAATGGTGTTATTTTGGGCATGACTATGCTTCCCTTGGGATTCACTACACAATATACGAAATGCAGTCGGAAGTCAGAGCTTATCGGGCTTTGCCCGGGCTGTCGACCTTGTCTAGTTTTCCAGGATCAGTATGCTCTCGAAGCACAAGAAAATTTCTGTAAACGACCTTAAAAAATAGGGTAGGTATGAAAAAGTATCTTGTAACCGGTGGTGCTGGATTTATTGGGTCGCATATTGCCACCGCATTGGTCGAGCGAGGCGATTCAGTGCGGGTTTTAGACAATTTGAGCACGGGAACGAAAGCGAATCTCGCTCACCTCGGAGGAAAAGTCGACTTAATCGAGGGCGATCTTCTCGACCGCAGTGCCGTCGACCAAGCGGTCGAAGGAGTCGACGTCGTCTATCATCAGGCCGCTTTAGCGTCGGTGCCCCGTAGTGTGCTCAAACCCCTTGATACGAACGCTGCCTGCGTCACCGGGACACTGAATGTGTTGGATGCCTCGAAAGAAGCTGGTGTTGGCCGCGTGGTCTATGCAGGCTCGAGCAGTGCCTACGGCAATCAGCCCCACATGTCGAAGCGCGAGAGCGACTTAGCAATGCCACTCTCGCCTTACGCAGCGGCTAAATTGGCTGGCGAACTCTACTGCCGAGCTTTTACAGCGACTTATGGGTTGGAAACCGTGGTGATTCGGTACTTCAACGTATTTGGCCCGCGACAAGACCCTAAGAGCGAGTACTCGGCAGTGATCCCTTTGTTTGTGACAGCAATGCTAGCGGGGAAACGCCCAACCGTATTTGGAGATGGGCTGCAATCGCGCGATTTCACTTACATCGATAATGTGGTTGCAGGAAATCTGGCCGCCGCAGACGCCCCCAATGCGGCGGGCAAGGTGTTTAACGTCGCTTGCGGACGTCAGTTTAGTCTCTTAGATTTGCTAGCATCAATAAACCGCGTACTAGAAACCAACATTGAACCGATTTTTGCCGACGCACGCGCGGGCGATGTCAAAGAAAGCCTAGCTGATATCACCGCCGCGAGAGGCGTACTCGGATATGAGCCAGTTGTCAGTTTCGAAGAGGGGCTACGGAGATCGATTGAATACTATCGGTCGCTGGTTTAGACAAATCGAGCGATTCTGCAGTTGGGATTGTAACTTTTCTCGCTCTACTCTAACTTTGCCCGCCACTAGCATAGGCCCCTACCATCGGCAAGGAAAGCGAACATGAATTTCGGTCTCATTGGAGCAGCAGGTTTCATTGCACCCAAGCATATCAAGGCAATCCACGACACGGGAAATTCGCTCGTTGCTGCAGCCGACCCTCATGACTGCGTGGGAAGACTCGATAGCTTCTTTCCCGACGCACGTTTTTTTACTGAGATCGAGCGATTTGATCGTTATCTAGAAAAGTGTCGTCGTAGTACCGAAGAAAACCGTGTTCGATACGTGAGCATTTGCTCTCCGAACTACCTACATGATGCGCATGTTCGTTTAGCGTTACGAGTCAAGGCGGACGCAATTTGCGAAAAGCCGTTAGTGATATCACCATGGAACCTAGACGCCCTTGAGGAGCTAGAGGAAGAACACGGGCAGCGAGTTTACAGCGTATTGCAGCTTCGCCTGCTACCTTCGCTCATCAAGTTGAAAGCTGAATTAGAAGCTCAGACGGCGAATCAGCGTGCCGATGTCTGCCTAACCTACATCACTCGACGAGGCCGTTGGTACGACGCTTCGTGGAAAGGTTCGCCTGAGAAATCGGGCGGAGTAGCGCTCAACATTGGCATTCACTTTTTCGACCTTTTGCATTGGTTGTTCGGCGAAGTCGAGCAAAGCAATGTCCATCTTCGACGTTCGCGCCAAATGGGCGGGACGCTCGAATTCGAACGAGCCCGAGTGCGGTGGTTTCTTTCTACAGATGCCAATGACCTTCCGGACAAAGTAGTCGAGGAGGGCGGTTATGCTTATCGCTCGATGACCTACGACGGGCAGGAAATTGAATTCTCTGGCGGATTCAAAGATCTACACACACGTGTGTATGAGGAAATACTGGCGGGACGTGGCACCGGCATTCGTGAGACTCGCCCTGCAATTGAAATTGCCCACACGATCAACCGGTCCAAGATAAAAATGAATCTGTCCGATGCCCATCCACTCGTGTCTCGAGTTTCGACAGTGAGCATGCCATTGATGGCTACCAGTGCTAGCAAAGTCGCCTGATTCTATTATTGCAGCGTCACCCTAAGGCTGGGTACACTGCTGCCACAGGTCTAAACAGGCAGACTTCAGTTTAAGCATTTAGTCAGGGAAGCCATGGATGGCACTTCAAGATTTGTAGTTCACGAATCGTCCTACCTTGATGAAGATGTGATTGTCGGTGATGGCACCTCGATCTGGCATTTCTGCCACGTCCTTAGCGGTTCTCGAATCGGAGAACGATGTCGCATCGGACAAAACGTGGTCATCGGACCTCGGGTAAAAATAGGCAGCAACGTCAAAATACAAAATAACGTATCAGTGTACGAAGGGGTGACGTTGGAAGATGACGTCTTTTGTGGTCCTTCGATTGTTTTCACAAATATCAATACCCCGCGATCTGCCTTTCCACGAAATCGAAGCGAAGACAATTTGCCCACTCTAGTGAAACGTGGGGCCAGTATCGGCGCGAACGCCACGATTGTGTGTGGCAACACAATCGGTCGGCACGCTTTGATTGGCGCAGGATCGGTGATTACCAAGGATGTGCCGGACCATGCCATCGTCTATGGAAACCCAGCTCGACAGCATGGCTGGGCGTGCGAGTGCGGATTGAGTTTAACGTTTCAGGTAAAAGTCGCCGTTTGCTCGGATTGCGGTAGACGCTTTCAGGAAACGGATACTGGTAAGATCAGGCCGCAAAGTCAGGCAGTGGCATAGCATTCAGGAGACGTTTAAGTGATTCCACTCTGTGATCTAAAACAGCAATACCTCCAAATTAAGGAGGAAATCGATGCCATCATGCAGGAAGTTGCTGCTTCGGGGTACTTTATTTTGGGGCCACAGGTAAAGGCGTTTGAGCAAGAAATGGCCCACTACTGCGGTTGCAAATATGCGATTGGTGTCGGCAGTGGCACCGACGCGCTGCACCTCTCACTCCGTGCCATGGAGATCGGCCCGGGCGACGAAGTGATCACCACGCCTTTTACTTTTATCGCGACGACCGAAGCAATTGGTATGGTAGGCGCGACACCGGTGTTCGTTGACATTGATCCGCGTACTTTTAATATCGATGTCCAACAAATCGAAGCGGCTATCACGCCACACACAAGGGCTATTTTGCCGGTGCATCTATACGGCCAACCCTGCGAGATGGATGCGATCATGGAAATCGCAAGCCAGCATTCACTGCATGTGATTGAAGATGCCGCTCAGGCAATAGGAGCTACTTACAAAGACCGCAAGGTGGGGACCTTTGGAACAACCGGGTGTTTCAGCTTTTTTCCGAGCAAGAACTTGGGCTGCTTTGGTGATGGCGGAATGGTTGTGACCAATAATAAGAAGATTTATGAGCAGGTCGAAATGCTACGTCGCCACGGTGGCAGGGTGAAGTATCATCACTCTGAACTTGGGCTCAACAGCAGGTTAGATGAACTTCAAGCAGCCATTCTCCGGGTAAAGCTTCGCCACCTCGACTCATGGAACCGTTTGCGCCGCAAACATGCCTACAAGTACAACCAACTTTTGACCGAAGTGCCAGAGGTCCAACAGCCTAGAGAGATTGGCTCGCATGGAATCACCTCCCCTGTGGCATCTCGAGTTACAGGAGAGCTGATCGAAGCTGTTTACCATCAATACACGGTACTCGTCGAAGACCGTGAGACCGTTCAATCTGAGTTGGGCAAGGCCAACATCAGTAGCGCAATTTACTACCCGGTTCCGCTCCACCTTCAAGAAGTACACCATGATTTGCAATTTGCGCTAGGTTCGTTCCCCGTCGCCGAACATGCCAGCAACCATTGCTTGAGCCTGCCGATGTTTCCAGAGCTGCAGGAAACCCAGCAGGAATATATCGCCGGAAAGATGCGTGGGAGCAGTCGTTCAAGCCAATTTGATTCGGAAAACAAAAAGGCTGGGTAAATATAACTGCCGATCCTGATTTGCCCGAAGAGAAAAACTCAATCAGCGCTAGTCTACTCCCCGCCCGCCCTTGACAGCGACATGACGAAATTGCCATCGAATGATACCTTCAAAAATACAAGGCGTTCCCGTGCTGAAGTTCGTCTGGCCGTATTTATCCTCTGCGATTGTGCTGGTATGCGGATTGCTTGTCTACTTTCTCGCCGCGCGGCAATTTGGAATTGAGGGATTTTCGGAATACGCTCTTTCACGACGCTCCGTCTCGCTTTTGCAACCGGTACTATTTCAAGGATTTGGCATAGCTCTATCTCGGCAGGTTGCTAAGGCGGAATCTATTTCAGGTAGCAGATCGCCCTTCTCCTATCTACTTGCGACCATAACGATATTCTCAGTGGTACTCCTTGCCATAGGCGCGGTTTCTTTTTTTTATGCGTCTACTATGTCAAAGGTTTTCTTTGGCTCCGAAGCTTACCACCACTGTATAGGCCCGATAGTGTTTGTGCTTCTTGGCTGTATGTTGCATTGTATCGCATGGCCCTACTGGCAGGGAAAAATGCGAATCGCTCAGGCTTGTGTTTTAGAGTCACTCAATATCGGAATACTTCCTCTGGCGGCCTTTGCCGTTGGAGACAGTCCTGCGGATATTCTTTGGTGGACGGGCTGTTTCACGACAATCTGCTCCGCTGGAGCGATCTTGTGGATCGTTTACAATGAGTGGAGGCCAACAACGTTGTTGCGCGAGCATACGAATGACCTTTTTCAATATGCAATTCCAAGGATTCCGGGAGCGTTCGCTTTAGCCGCATTATTATCGCTTCCCGCAACGATCTGTGCTCATGTTGCCGATGTTCGCATTGCCGGTTTTGTCGCATTCGGTTGCTCGCTGCTAGGCATGGCGGGGTCGCTTATATCTCCCTTGGGTATCGTGCTACTGCCTCACAGCACGAAAATGATGGCAAATGGTAGAGTCCGTGATATCAAGCGTCTTGTTCCCAGGCTATTGGGAATTGGCATCGGTGTTTCTCTTATCGTTGTGTTCGTTGTAGAACTCTGTGCAAAACCTGCCGTCGCTTTGTTTATGAGCTCAGAGGATGCTGATCTAGTTAGCATAATTCGCCTTATGATTTGCTCCGCTATCCCGTTCTTAATCTACATATCCTTGCGAAGTGTGTTAGATGGCGTAACGCGCAAGGCCCTCAATTCAAAAAACTGCGTTTTGGCACTATTCTCATTGCTGGTGTTCTTAGCTGTTTCGTATAGCCTGGGGGGAGGGGTTAACCTGATTATTGCTGGCTCCATAGGCTCGATGTGCATACTGGCAATGCTAACTCTATTCGAAACATATCGCGTTCTGAAAAGGCCCCAGACTGAGTAGTGACGTCAGCGCCCATTTTTTTATTTTTTGGTTCGACTTCGGATAAACTTGGCTACTGTACGTTCCTTCTAGCAAAGGGCTATCACTATCCGATCTAATTACCTATTTCAATCTAAGCCTTTGCAAGCCCAAAGTAAATTGACTGTGCCCCGCCCTGACTATGCAATGCTTAGCGCCAAAGTAGCTGGTGCTACAACAGCATTTTTTTTGCTTGTTGGTCGCTGGAATCCAGAACGACTTCTAGGGATCGAATCTCAACGATACTTTGGACTGAATCGTTCCATGCTCCTAGAGCCTCGCCAATGGGTCCTACCGATACTCGTATTCACCGCTCTGCTGATAAAATTCCCCCGACGACGCTTAGTAACAAAGCAGGATCTGGCGGCATCTCACTATGGCAGGTCAGCTTTCGGATATCTTGTATTGCTATACCTATACATGATGTGTTCCGTGGCGTGGGCACCCGAACTTGACCTTAGCCTTCTGAAAGCCTACGACACCTTTCTTACCTTTGGCGCACTAATAGTGATTGGCCTTTGGCACCTATCTACCGATGCAGAGCTGTTTCATCGGGCTTTCTGGAAATCATTGGTGTTCTTGACCGGGATTTTGATGCTGTGTGCTTTGATCTCACTAGGTAGCGGAAGACTTGCTGTCTTGGGCGGTGGACCGAATGTTTTTGCGAGGCTAATGTTCTTATTCGCTGCAGGGTGTATGGGCTTATCACAACGACGCAACTTCATGCAACTGTTTCTTGCGGTGATTGCAATAGCCTTGGTTGTTCTTTCAGGTTCCCGTGGAGGAATGTTGGCTTCGGCAATTGGGGCCTTGGTCTATCTCTGGGCGGACAGAACTAGAATTTCTTCGAAACTCTTTCTCGTCACCGGCGGAATGGCTGTAGGGGTCTTACTGCTTTTCCTTACCCCATTGGGTAATCGAGTCTACGAAACGTTCTCTTATCGAATCATCGAGCTTACCCTTCAGGATGGCTATACCTCTGAACGTGACATCTTGGTCGAGGAGGCTATTGGAATTTGGAAAGACTACCCAGTTTGTGGCACAGGCATCTCCGGGTGGGCTGCTTTGAAACTTGCAGCAGACGAAAGTAATAGCACGCATCCTCATAACCTATTCTGTGAATTGCTGTGTGAAGGGGGTGTCATTGCTGTCTGCTTGCTGGTGGTGACGATATGGAAGTTTTTGCAATATGCGATTCGAATCCACTGGCGATTGCACATCCCTAGCCTAGCATGCGCGGCAATGTTTCTCGTGGCGAGTCAATTCAGTGGCGATTTCTTCGACAGTCGAGGGGTATTTATCTGTGCGATGCTCTCTTCGTTCCCTTGTTCAATGAAGGCGAGAAACATCGCAGGCATGACTAAACTGACATCGAATCACACAAAAGTGACGAATTCTCGACGTTTCCAAAGTGCTGTTTGGTAGCATCGCACTTTTGCGATACAACAATCGGAGCAAAATGTCCACCGTTGTCCTTTGGGTACTTCAACTATGAATAACCTATCGCCCGAACAGATCGTCTCCGATTTGAGAGAGCTCGGCCTAGGTCCTACTGACAAGGTTCTCGTGCGAGCTGATATGGGAAAAATTGGTCGAATGAAACCAAACCCCAAACGCATGTTGATTGATGCTTTGCTAGAGGTTGTTGGTAATGAAGGTGCCATTATTGGGCTTTCTTTTACTAAAACGCAAACCCTATTCCGAAGAAGTAAGGCTTGGCCCTTTACAAAAGACGAGCAGCCGATAACTGGTGCTTTTGCCAAGCAACTGTTGGCGTACCCCGGTGCATATCGATCGTCCCATCCAACAAATTCATTTGTGGCAATTGGAAATTTTCGAGAGGCAATTGAAAATCACAGCTCTCGAAAACACTGCTTTGAACCAATGTCACATTTGATAGATCAAAATGGAAAGATGCTACTAATTGGATGTACATATTCCGGACCTGGATTTAGCACCGTCCATCTGGCTCAACACGCTTTGGGATACTCCACCAAGAATTTTATTTCTAATCTAATAGGTCGCTATCACTGGGATGAAAATTCCGGGGCATTAAGTTGGTATAGCAAAAAGGACATACCAGGATGCAGCATGGGCTTTGCGAAATTTTACCCCTACTATGAAGAAGCCCGTATTTTAAAAAAGGGGAAGATTGGAAATGCAGAAGCCTTTCTTGTTGATGCAAGCAGCGCCTATAAAATAGAACACGCCATATTGAAGCAAAACCCTAAGTTTGCATTGTGCGACCGCGACGAATGTGAATCTTGCCGGTTATTCGTAACGCTCAAATTACTAGAGCCAGTGCGTTATGCCAAAAGTCGATTAAAAAGGGTTGCTGGGTAATGGCCCATTTTGCAATTGTCTGCGACAGAGAGGATATTACACCAAGCCATTCCGTTCCTCTTGCCGGTTTTGGGGCTGGTGTCGGATTTTCAGATGTCCATGACAAACTCGAAATAAACGCAGCGATCATCTACCAAGGACAATCCAAAGTTGCCCTGATTTCAATCGACGCATTGTTTGTAGGCTGGGAGTTGCGCAGAATTGCCGAACGCGAGCTCTCAGAGTTTCCGCCAGAAGCAATATTATTTGGTGCCAGCCACACCCATTTTGCCCCAGCAACCGACCGGGTACTGCCACTTCTTGGGAAAGTAGACGAAGACCATTTTGCATCAGTTTGTGAAAAATTAGTGTGTCTGCTCCGGCGATTGCAGAACGCTGAACGCATTGATGTCGCGCTGAAATATACCAATGCCGAAGCCCATCACTCAATAAATAGACGAATGAAGCGACTATGGTGGCCCAGAAAAAAACCTTTCCCGCACTTGAAATTCAACTACTACTCACTTAATCCAAATGAAAGCGGGCTGAAAAACGAAACCGTACATACGGTTGGTTTTTTCCCGATAGACAACGATGAAATTTCATCCACACCAATATTGGTACTGTGGTCCTATACATGCCATCCGGTCAGCCAACCTTTTCCAAACTGCGTCAGTGCAGATTACCCCGGCGTTGTCCGAGAAACTTTAAGAAACACCTTTGGCAAAGATCTAGCATGTCTGTTTTTCCAAGGATTTACCGGTGATATCCGCCCACGAATTATTGCCCGGTCACGATCCTATAAATCGCGGCTGAAAAAGATTCTTCTGCATGGTGATCAATTTGGTTCTTTTACTCCTGAAACTTGGGATGACTGGGCAGGCTCACTGGCAAACGTCGTGACATCCACGGTTCTTGAAAATGGTGTCTCAACAGAACGCTACGTCAACATTTCGGGAACCATGCTGGCAACAGGCACTTATTTACCACTGTCAGAGCTACAGGATAAAGATTGTGACCGTCCTGATATGCATTTCCAACAAATTGTTTTTGGGCAGGACATCGCAATTGTTGCCGTCTCAGCAGAGGCTGTTCAGGGAGTTGTTGCACTTCTTCCAGATTCAGCTCAAATTCAGATACCAATTGGCTACACAGATCACACCTTTGGTTACTTGCCAACAAACGAAATTGTGAAGGAGGGCGGTTACGAGGCGCACGAATTCCGTGAAGCATTCTCGTTACCGGGTCGTTATATTCCAGATGTGGATACTGTATTGCGCGCTCAATTCAACAAATTATCTGGATAGGAAATCAAATTGGTGTCGACGAGGTAGTATTTTTTGAAAGATGCCCTCTAGTGATCTTTGCGACAGGAACGTTACGCAGAAAAACTTTCCTGCACTGCTATTTTACGTCAATGATTGCTGGTAAGTAAACTTTTGCAGGTAGATCAATAGTGCGGAAATGCTTCTTGAGACCGGGATTTTTCTTGACGCCTTAGTGTTGCTTCCGTAATTCACAGCCCTCCTGAATCACTTCATCGCTAACGAATTTACGACATGAATATCTGGCTAATCACCATCGGGGAACCGTTACCAACCGACGGCAGCAACGAACGACTTCTGAGAACAGGAATTCTAGCAGATTACTTGAACCATCAAGGCCACGAAGTGCTGTGGTGGACCTCGTCGTTCGACCATTCCCGAAAACGGCAGCGCACAGACCGCGACAAACGAATCAGCGTCCGTGACCGATACGACATTTTCTTACTTGCCGCAAACAGCTACTCAAGCAATGTCTCTTTGCGTCGCATGAGAAACCATCGGGCCGTTGCTCGAAAATTCAGGACGCTGGCTCCATACGAACCCTTGCCCGATGCCATCATTTGCTCTTGGCCTCTTGTTGAGCTTTGCACCCAGGCAGTCCAGTTTGGGAACGCTCGAAACGTGCCCGTGGTGCTCGATTTTCGCGACATGTGGCCAGACGCGATAGTCGACCTCGTCCCAGGCTTCGTGCGTCCTGCAGCCAAGTTGGCGCTGCGTTCAACCTATCGAGATGCCAGATATGCGGCCTCTCACGCAACGGCTATCACCGGCATTACGGAGAAGATTGTCGACTGGGGGCTCGGTTTCGCAGACCGCCCACAATCGGGCCTGGATCAGGCTTTTCCAATGGGGTATCGAAAACAAGCCGTCGGAGAGGAGGATCTCGAAGAGGGCATCAGGTTCTGGCGTTCCCAGGGCATTGATGAAGGGAAGTCCGAATTTGTCGTGTGCTTTTTTGGCTGCATCGGACGGCACTTCGAAATCAAGCCTATTATCAAAGCGGCCCGTCGTCTGGAACTATCGAAACGCCGCTTCAAATTTGTGCTGTGTGGCGATGGTCCTCACTTGGCTCAGTGGCGACGATTGGCAGCGGGATGCCCCAACATCGTCTTGCCAGGATGGGTCGATGCAGCAAAGATTCGCTCCCTAATGAGCCTTTCCTCAGCAGGCTTGGCTCCCTACCACAGCAGCTGGGATTTTACGATCAGCCTTCCCAACAAGCCGATTGAATATCTTTCCGCGGGACTGCCCGTCATCTCTAGCTTGCAAGGTGAACTAGCGGCGTTGCTAGCAAAAAACGACTGTGGCTTGACTTATCAGAACGGGTCGGCTGATGATCTTGTCCGGGTTTTGAGCGATTGCTACGATAGCCGAGAGTACTGTGCCAGGATGGCCAAAAACGCTGCTGCTCTTTACCGCGAGCAATTTGTCGCCGAGACCGTTTACGGCCAAATGTGCGATTACTTGACACAGCTTGCCCGCAACAAGAATGGGCAGCGCGTCACATGAGAAACAATCGCAAGGAAGCAAAGTTGTGGTCAAAAGGATCTTTGACATCGTCTGCAGCGCAATGGGGATACTGGCCCTAAGTCCGGTGTTGTTGCTGCTTGCAATCACGATCAAAATGGGATCTAAGGGATCGGTATTCTATCGAGGTAAGCGGGCGGGGCTTCACGGCAAACCATTTCATATCTTCAAGTTCCGCAGTATGGTCACCGATGCCGAGCAGTTGGGCGGCCCTTCGACCAGCGATGAAGACCCTCGCATCACGGGCGTTGGAAATTTCATGCGGAAGCTTAAGCTCGATGAGTTGCCACAATTACTAAACGTACTAGTTGGGGAAATGAGTCTCGTTGGGCCTCGTCCCCAAGTGTTAGACTACGTTTCTCGCTATAACGAAAAAGAACAAGCGGTATTGCAGATGCGACCTGGAATCACCGATTGGGCCTCGATATGGAATTCGGATGAAGGGGCTATCTTGACCGGGTGTGCTGACCCAGACAAAGCCTACGATGAGCTGATACACCCCACAAAGATGAAGCTCCAGTTACTTTATGCTGGGCAGCATAGTTTGTGGGTCGATTTGAAAATTCTAGCGTACACGCTCTATGGCCTTATACACAGGGGTTGGATTCCGCCAGAAATCCGGCGCTATCCCATGCCAGGCAAAACGAGCAACACCGACTTGCAAGGTTACGAAACAGTGACCGAGCTGCCAGGTGCTGCGGTTAATTCTGAACAGATCAAGATGCTCAATACACGTTATGGTTGGGCTGGTGAGTTGGCGGAGGGAAAGGAAGTTCTCGAAGTTGCCTGCGGCTCAGGGATTGGACTTGGACATCTTGCCACTCGAGCAAAACGGGTTGTGGGTGGAGACTACGACCCTAAGTTGACAGCAGTTGCCAAGAAGCAGTACGGCGGGCGTATTGAGGTGCAAGAGATGGACGCCCAGTCGCTTCCTTTCCCCGATGCTTCTTTTGACGTCGTCATGCTTTTCGAAGCAATCTACTACTTAGATCGTCCTGAATTGTTTGTGCAAGAGGCCCATCGCGTGTTGCGTCCGGGCGGATCCGTCTTAATTTGTTCTGCCAATCGCGAGCGACCTGATTTTAATGTGAGCCCGTTTAGCACTCAGTATTTCTCAGCAAAGGAGCTGCGAGAGCTATTAGAAAGAAACGGTTTTAGCGCAACTATTCACGCAGGTTTTCTGTTGGAGCCGCAAGGATGGAAGAATCGGAGTCGGCAAGCGGTTCGGACGGTTGCGGTCAAGTTGCGACTGATCCCTAAGACAATGAAGTGGAAGGCCCGTTTCAAACGGGTTTTCTTTGGCAAACTCCAATGCCTACCTACCGCGCTGGGACATCAATTATCAGAGAGAGAGCCGATGACAACAATTGATGTGACCCAGCCAGCAACCAACCACAAGGTGCTTTATGCTCTCGGGAATCGAGAGGCTGCGGCTAGTCGAGTGGCGGCCTAGCGAAGTACGAATTTAAATCTGTCGAGACCTCTGTCAATCCAATCACACCCGAATCATCCTGCCAAGGAGGGCATCGTGGCGGCGACACCAAAAGTTCCTTTTTTCGACTATCCTGATGTCTTCTGCTCCGACGAAGAGCAGCTCATGGAGATTTTCTCGGATGTGGGACGTCGTGGAGCGTTCATTCAACAGCGGGATTTGAAAGAATTTGAAGGCCGACTTGCCGAGTATATTGGCGCAAAATACGTTCTGGGAATTGCCAATGCAACCGATGCACTACACTTGGCTTTTCGCGCAATCGGAATTGGCGCGAAGGACGAAGTGATCTTCTGCTCGCACACGATGGTTGCGACCGCTGCGGCTGTACATTTCGCAGGTGGCACACCTGTCCCGGTGGATTGCCGCGAAGATCATTTGATTGATCCAGACGCAGTGAAGAGAGCGATTACTCCCCGCACCAAGGCGATCGTCCCGACGCAACTCAACGGTCGCACGGCGGACATGGATGCCTTACAAACGATCGCTGACGAACACGGGCTTGAGATCATTGAGGATTCGGCACAAGCACTAGGATCGAAGTTTAAAGGCCGTTGTGCCGGGACGTTTGGCAAAGCAGGCTGCATTAGTTTCTATCCCGCGAAAACGCTAGGCTGCTTGGGAGATGGTGGTTGTGTGATTACCAACGATGATGAGATGCATCGCAAGCTACAGATGCTTCGTGACCATGGTCGGGGCGAAGATGGCGAAGTGCGGATGTGGGGCCTAAACTCGAGGCTAGATAACTTGCAGGCGGCCATACTCAATCGAAAACTTGATAGCTATGACCAGGCTGTTACACGGCGTCGGGAGGTCGCAGCGATCTATGACCAGCAACTGACGGGTCTTTCGCAGCTTGCCTTGCCTCCTGCCCCCGACTCTCACCCCAGCCATTTCGATATATTTCAGAATTACGAAATCGAGGCAGAGCACCGCAACCAGCTGCAAGCCCACTTAAAGAGCAACGGTATAGGAACGCTTCTACCGTGGGGAGGAAAGGCGGTTCATCAATTTCGAAACTTAGGATTTTCTCAAGAACTACCGTTTACCAATAGGCTCTTCGACCGTGTGCTAATGCTTCCGCTGAATACCTCTTTAAGTGACGACGACGTCTTGTATGTATGCGGCAGCATACGGGAGTTCTATGCTGTGGAAAGAATTGCGGACGCGGCGTAGACACCGCCATAAAAACCGACATCCTCACAAATCGAAATGCCACCAAGATGGAGACCCTGATGAGTGTAGCAACAACTACCAGAAACTTCCGAACGGAAAGCGAGCTTCAGGTAGGCGAGGCAATTGCCAACATTTTTGAAGCCTGCAGCGACAGTACCGAAGAAAAACTGGAGAATTTTCCTAAGTATGTGCGTCGACAGCATCTAAAGCGATTCTTGGCGCACTACGAAATCTTCAAGATGGCGCTGCCTGTGAAAGGGTCGGTTATTGAGTGCGGGGTCTTCCGAGGTTTCGGACTGATGTCTTGGGCGAAGCTGAGCACCATTCTCGAACCCGAGAATTTCACGCGACGCATTTATGGCTTCGATACCTTTAGTGGCTTTCCTTCCATCGACGACAAGGATGAGAACTTGGTGGCGTCCGACGTGGTGGCTCTACCGCATACTGGAGATCTCTCATCGAATTCCAAAAATGAACTGGAAGCTCTGGTCGATCAGTACGACAAAGATCGGTTTCTTGGTCACATGGACAAAGTTCACCTAGTTGAAGGCGATGCCAGCGAAACGATACCCAAGTTTGTTGAAGAGCATCCACACTTAGTTGTTAGCTTATTATTCTTGGATTTCGACCTCTATGAGCCCACCAAGACGGCGATCGAGCAACTTGTCCCGCGAATGCCGAAGGGAAGCATCCTGGCATTTGACGAACTAGATAACCCCATCTGGCCAGGTGAAACACAAGCGCTGATCGATACGCTGGGCATCAACAATGTCCAAATCGAGCGTCTACCGTGGGATCCCTATATTGGCTATGTAAGGATGTAACCAACATGGATACTAAGGAACTGGCTCGAAAAATACGAATTCACACGCTGGAAATGACCAGCCGTGGGGGGAGTTCGCATGTAGGGGCAGCTTTTTCGATGGCTGACATCGTTGCAGTTTTGTACGGGAACGTGCTAAACGTTGACCCGAACGATCCGAAAAAACCCTCGCGGGACCGATTTATCTTGAGTAAGGGGCACGCAGGGGCAGCGATTTACGCGGCCTTAGCTGAAACCGGTTTTTTCCCCGTCGAAAAATTAAAAACTCACTACCAAGATGGCTCCAATCTAAGCGGCCATGTCTCGCACAAAGGAATTCCCGGCGTCGAGTTGTCTACGGGTTCGTTAGGGCATGGGCTGCCCGTTGGGACCGGAATGGCAAAAGCGGCAAAATTGCGAAACGATTCCCATCGAGTCATTGTCTTACTGGGTGATGGCGAATGTGACGAAGGTTCGAATTGGGAAGCGATTTTGTTCGCCGCACACCATAAGCTTGACAACCTAGTGGCAATCGTCGACTACAACAAAATCCAAAGTCTGGCCACGGTCTCCGAAACGCTAGGACTGGAACCCTTCACCGACAAGTGGCAAAGCTTCGGTTGGAATGTGGTCGAGGTGGATGGGCACGATCATGTGAGCCTGAAAAATAGTCTCTCGGCTGAGGCAAGAGTTCCAGGAAAGCCAACCTGCGTGCTCGCGCATACCATCAAAGGCCGCGGTGTCTCGTTTATGGAAAACAGCGTTTTGTGGCATTACCGCACTGCCCGCGGCGAAGAGTTTGACGCCGCGCTCAAAGAACTGGAGGATGCTGCATGAGAGATCATTTCATAGAACGTTTGTCCCTAATGGCGGAACAAGATCCCCGCATCATGCTGATCACGGGCGATTTGGGGTTCTGCGTATTTGACGACTACCGCGATCGCTTCCCAAACCAATTCATCAATGCGGGAATAGCCGAACAAAACATGGTCGGGCTTGCCACTGGATTGGCACTGGAAGGGCATATTGTTTTCACCTACTCGATCGCGAATTTTGTCTTTATGCGATGTTTAGAACAAATTCGTAACGACGCCTCATATCACGATTGCAACGTGAATGTCGTTTGCGTAGGAGGTGGGTTTAGTTACGGAGCTTTGGGTGTTTCGCATCATGCGACTGAAGACTTGGCAATCATGCGATCGTTGCCTGGACTTACCGTCGTCTCTCCATGCGATCACTGGGAAGCTTCAGAAGCTACTGAAGCCGTAGCAGATACGGCGGGCGTTTCGTATCTTCGTTTAGATAAATCGTCTGCTCCTAATTCTTACGAAAATGGCGAGGAGTTCCGACTGGGGAAAACCAGACGAGTGCGCGATGGATTTGATGTCACACTCGCTGCTACAGGTGGCATTCTTTCAAACGCCTTGGCAGCAGCCGAGGAACTAGCGAAGCATGGCATCCAAGCTCGTGTTCTTAGCGTTCACACCCTGAAGCCTCTCGACGCAGAAGCGCTCGTTTCGGCAGCGAAAGAAACCACTGGCATAGTGACTATCGAAGAACACACCGTTGATGGTGGCCTTGGAGGTGCTGTTGCTGAGTCTTTGCTAGAGAGTGGCGTAATGCCTGGATTTTTTCACCGCATCGGACTTCGAGAAGGGTTTTCATCGATTGTGGGTAGTCAAAACTACCTACGGACGCATTATGGCATGGATCACGAAGCAATTGTTGCCAAGGTTATACAATTGCTCGGGGCCAGAAAGACAAGACTCATGGAAAAGCATGTTGCTTAGCAGAAGCTACAAACTCTGTTTGCCGTAAAGAATTCTGCAAATAGGTCAGGCCAATCCTCCCATGTTCTCAAACAGCGAATCGATTGCGCCTTCGTCAATCCATGCGTTCTGATCTTCAGCAAGGTGATCAGTGTACAATTCGAAGTCGTCCCCACCGTTGTCTCGCTGTACGTCATACTCTGCGAGCGAGCTTTCCCAAACAGAAAATGCATCGCCACCATCGTCGTTTTGAGAAAACGCCTGCAAGTGGCCCTGATTGATAGTGTTTGACTCACCATAGAAGACCATTTCCAAGGTAGAGACACGACTATTTATCGCCTGAAGGAAGCCTTGAGCCGCATAACTCTCGAAAGCACTAGAGTTTACTGATTCTCCTACCGACTGACTGGCTGTCGAAGTGCTCTGCAATGCTAAACTGCTACTAAGTGCAAAGCTGCCTGCTTCATAATGAAGGCTTCCGTCATTGTTTACAACTACTAGTTGCCCGGCACTGTCAAGTTGCAAGTCATTGATGCCTGCCCAAGTTTGTGCCCCGTCTACGGTGACATTCCCATCGGCAGTCAAGGCGAATGCAGCACCATCGTGACGGACGGCAAATTCTATTACTGCAGTATCTAACGTCTGCCAAGGCCCTCCGTTCGGAAGTCTTTGCAATAATCCGTTCGAGCTCTGCCAATAGATTGCCATGTCATCGGCGATGTGAAAATCGTTGGTTCCACCCCAGACTCCCGATCCATTAATGCTCAGAATATTATCTGACCCTAAAGAGTATACTCTCGAATTGGCACCAACCATGTGTTTTGTTGCATCGGTATCGAGGGTCTCCCATCCCGCAGCAGAGTACCTTTGGAGAATTCCGCTCGTGCTCTGCCAAACGAAATTTTGGTTGCTCGCAATAGAAAAATCTTGCGTTCCAGACCAAAGACGATTTCCGTTGATGCTCAACCAATTTTCTGAATCCAGTGAATAAGTGTTTCCGTTTGATGCAACGACCGTCTTCACCGTCACCGGTGCAATGGGTACCTGAGGAATCTCAGAGGCAACCAACGCAAGGTCGAGGTCGTAGTTTCCGATGCCGTGCCCTGCAGCAGTTTCTAAGGACAATGTGTACGACTCACCGGCGACGACGTCAAACGAAAGAACATTGTTCGCAAGTGTCCCATTAACATCTATCACAGAGCAATTGGGAAGCAAGCCATGGTCGCCCGTGACTGACATGGAAACGGTCCCAGCTACATCTGCTGTAAACGTAAAGAAGTCTTTATCGTTAAGCGTGCCAATGTGCCCAGATAACGAAATGTTGCTACTCAACGTACCTAGTGAATAGGCTCCAGCCTCGGTGGAGCCGTAGTCGTCGGTTGGCATCAGGGCATCGATGGCGGCTTCGAGATTGAGTCGGCTGTAGGATTGGTTGGTCGCTGAGTCGAAAAACGAGTCAGATGTCGCGATCATGTGGTTATAGATCGTATCTTGCGTGATGTTTGTGTAACCGACGAACTCCATCGCTTCGCGAACAAGTACGCTTGCGCCAGCGACATAAGGCGAGGCCATGCTCGTGCCAGACATCGTCGCGTAGTCGTCGGTAATGCCGTTATTATTGCCAGCGTAATCGGGCACGGTGCTGGTGATCGAGCGACCTGGGGCGGCGATCGCTCGCGAGCTACGTTGACTGAAATAACTGAGTAGCCCGCTATCGTCGGTCGACATGACGGGGATGACATGCGAACTTGCTGCAGGATAGCTCAGCCCCGAGGCATTGTAGCTGGTGAAACTGTTGCCGGCCGAAACGGCGATAAAGATCCCATCGGCCTCGAGTTGAGCGAACTCATCTTCTAGATTTGCCCAGCTGGGAATGGTTTCAGCATTCCAGCCCGAAACTCCCAGCGACAAGTTAATAGCTGTGATGGGATTTTCGAAATTGTTTCGATTGGTATGAACCCAGTCGAGAGCATTCTCGACCCAAGAAAAATACCCGGCCCCCACATCATCGAAGACTCGCAGGGCGACAAGATCGACGCCCGGTGCGACACCCGTGTCGTTGCCTGAGTCGCCACCCACAATTCCCGCCACGTGGGTGCCGTGTGAACCCGAGGGTCCATCGTCGTAGGGGTTAGCGTCGTTTTCACCGGTGAAGTCCCAGCCTCCTACCACACGATAGTTTGAACCGAAGCCGTTCCCCAAGGCGAAATGATCGTACGCAATCCCGCTATCAATCACCGCAACGGTTTGTCCGATGCCAGTAAAACCATAGTCGGTACGCACATTGTTGAGCCCTGTCTGGTTATGGGCCTCTGCCAATGCAGTATCAATTTGCCGGAACTGATCTTCGAGCGATTCTTGATCTCTTGTCTCGATCCAAAAGTCGGGAGTCGATTCAACGCTTTGATGAATCGCGGGGATTTCGTCAACGATCGCATGGTGGCTGATGGCACCACCCAGAAATCCGCCTACTGGATCGGCGGACATGAAAAGTCGGTCTTCGAGTTGCTCTAAGCTACCAGTCCAATCGAACTGTTTGTTGGTGTCCATCCGCATAGCGTTCCCTCGTGAGCAACCAGCGCTCTCAATTCAAGGGGAACGTACAAAACGATGCCCTTGAAGCGAACTTGGTGCTTGTCGGTTTTAGATGAGTTGGGTGACGAAGCCGCGTGGAGAGGCGAGGGCTAGGTCGAGAAAAGCCTGTTTCCAGGGTGTTTTTCAGTCGAGGGGATTCCTTCACAGAAGGAGCTCGACCGGTGACACATCAAAAGCCTAGTTCAAATTCGCTAGGCAGGCGGGTGACTTTCAAAGACTTTGCGAGAGATTTCCCCTAACAACCGCGGCTGATGGCCCTTTCCCTAGAGCGTGTTGACGGCAGTCCACGTTTGCCGTTCGTCGCGCTGATTCTGGACAACATGCTGTTGTCCTTGTGCCACATCAACTCCAACTCATTTGCATCTAAGTACGTCTGTCGATCAAAACAGTTCGACCGAGTCGCCCCAGGACGACTGCAAAGTTGAAACTACTGAAAAATAAATACCAATTTATTTGAACCACAGAGGTCACGGAGGACACGGAGAAAGACTTATTTCCTAGGTACTCTGTGCTGCTCTGTGTTCTCTGTGGTAATCTTATTTCCTGCTTTGATTGAGCTGGGCAACTTTTCAGCCCGCCTGTTGAAGAAGCAATATCACGGAATGGCGAGACAATGTCTAGCAGCCAAATTGGCCGGCATGCTAGCATCAAAAATGAATGCTAGCACTTCGTGATTGACGAGAATGGCGTTACCGCGAGGAACGCAAATAACGAGGCCGCCATGCGCTAACGATGAGGCAGACCAATAAGCTGCTTGACGATGGCTCGGGTACCGCAGCCGCCGCAATTGCTGGGCCGCTCGTTGTGCCGAAGTTGGTTTGCCAATCTGCGAGGTCTAAGCTACTAAGGACATTTGGCGATTCGCCTCGTTGCCACTTCAAAAAGTCGCCGCCGTCGACATCGCCATCTTGGTCAAAGTCTCCAGGCGTGAAAAAATCGAATGCAATATTCAGCACCGGTGTGTCCGTAAAATTATCGAAACCTGCTTGGTGATTGTTCGCGTCCCCGATAAGCAAGAGCCCAAGGTGCGTCGAGATGCCAAGTAAACCTTCGATGTAATTGGTACTGAGATCAATAGTAATAGGGCCCAGCTGGGTAATTGGATTGCTTGCCCCAAGTAAGTTAGGGGTGACAGCAGCATCATTAATTTCAGCGAAGCCATCGCCCGCGTAACCAAAAACAGGAACGATGGGAAAACTACCACCCGAAAACGAAAAGAGACTTACGTCTAAATCAAGTGTTGCCGCTGTGATCGCCGTACCCGACGGAATCGACGTGAGCGGGAATTCTAAAATACTCCTCGCATCAATACCACTAGTAAGAATCTGCTGAGTGACTAACAAAGACGGGTTGGTCTCGATGGCGAAACTCCCCAAATCGAGTTTGACGTTCGCAGTGATCGAGGGATCAATTGCCCGGCAAGCTTTGGGGGATGCGACCCAGAAGGAGCACAGCAGAAAGAAGAACCAAACTCTCGACTTCATGAACATTTCCACAGCAAATCCTTGACACATCGACCGAAGGTGCGATTCAGAATTGATTCGCCGAGTTTAACCGATTTAGACTACGGTTGCGAATTTGCTGTGGAAATTAGTGTCTTTCATGGGGTTTTGAGCCGAATCTGCCTGAAAAACAAAGCTGGTCACGGCCTTTGACGGAGCAGGTTTTTTACCGCAGAGGTCGCTGAGAGCGCCGAGAAAACTTTTGCTATGCTATGGCAGAAGCAGCGAAAAACCCCGCCTGGGAGTGAATCCCGGCGGGGTTATTGTTGTAAAAGGTGATACCTGCGTTAGCTGTCTTCTTTCAGGATTGCCGCCTCGCACGATTTATCTGCCCTAGGGAGTGCTTAGTTAATGGAGGGCGCACTAGGAGCAGGTGTTTCCAGCACAATATGGTCGCTAATAAAGTTGTTCTCAGCAATTACCGTATTCCCGCTCGCTTGAGAAAGTCACTGAGGGAAATGCCGTAAACCTTGCAAAAATCGGCCAGTTCGACGACATCCACTCGACGATCCCCTGCCTCGCATTTGGAGACGAAGGTAGCGTAAACGCCGAGCCTGCGAGCCACGTCAGATTGTCGCAAACCACGCTCCTCACGCAATTGGCGCAGCAACTGCAATACGCGGCGATATTTGGTGGAATGGCGAGATTTCTTCATGGCAGTTATCGCAAAGGTTGGAGGGTTGCAACAGTCTGCGCTAAACGCCTATAATTTCCCAAATTAGGAAATCCCACGATGGGAAATGGGGTGGGCTCGCAACCGCAAGATATTTCGCATGCCTACAGACGAAGAGAAAAGACAACTGCTCCGGCAGCTCTACGGAGATGCCACGATCAACAACAGGCTGCCGCTAGAGATCGACGACCCTGACGTGGCCGTTCTGCGCTCGTTATCGATGCTGACGGTAGGCCGCCCGACGGACTTTTGCGATCACCGCTTGCCACCGAGTGACATTCTTAGTTGGCTGCGCCGGGCCAAAATGCAAGACGTCAAAGGCACGCTGGTTGCTGCGCTGCGTCGATGGCATGAGCTGCGGAAAGAAGAGCGCGAAAAACGCCACCGATAGCTGGCCGTTGGTGCGCACTTGACTAACAAGGCCATACAGATGTTATGACGCGGTCGCTGCGGCTTGGAGCCGCTTGTTTTCGTCGACCACATCCAAGAGCCACAGTAATTCATCACGGCAGCCCCACAGTTTGTTTATTGGAATCGGAAAACCACCAAGATTCAACGTGCTTTTCTTTGGAACGTGTTCACCGCAATTTACAGGCGATACAACGACCGCGATAATCAATCCGTAGATCAGAGCAGACGGCAAAACCAACACGCCATCCTTGGTTCGGATTTGCCTTTCATCGGTGAATTTGAGGTCTTTTGGGAGCGATGCATCGTGATACAAGCCACAACGAACCACGTGATAAAGGATTTCCTGCACGGGAACACAGCCATCGGTATTCTTTTTGAGTTTAGGATGATCGTATTCGAGATGCAAATTGAGAATCTTGCAACCACCAAAGGCAATGTCGGTAATCAACCCAAGGTTTTGGTGGATGAAGTTCTTGTAGCTACTACCGCCGGACTTACCGAACTCGGTTTTTGCGGTAGCGTCGATAGCCGCGCAGATCTGGAACAGAGCACCTTCCGGATCACTAATTTCCATCTTGTCGATTGTGTCCGACACTCGTGTTCCGACAGTCATGTCTAGCACTCCTGCATGTACCGTTCTATGTCAGCAACATTCCTGAAGTGCAATAACTGCTTGCGTTCCCGGAGAAACGATAGCTACCGCTCTTCCCGTCCCACGTCCTTCAATTCTCGTCAACTATAACGACACAGACAAGCATTCAATCGACACTATCCATCAAAAAACCCCGCTCGGGACGAATCCCGGCGGGGTTATTGTTGTAAAAAATTTGGCGATACCTACTTTCGCGCGTGCTCGCACTATCATCGGCCCGGGGTGCTTAACTACTGTGTTCGGAATGGGAACAGGTGTTTCCACCACGGTATGGTCGCCAAAAAAAGTAGGTAGCAGCGGTAGCCGACTACCTACTTGTTTGACTTGGTGTGTATTAGCAAGAGTGAACCAAATGTGAGATTTTTGATTTGCGATTTAAGATGTGAAGAATGAATTCTTACATCATCAATCTTAGATCTTCAATCTCACATTTCTTACCTTTGTCCTTTGATTGAAATCAAAAAGCATTGGATAAATGTGGCCAAGCGTTCGTCCATTAGTACCGGTTAGCTGAATGCATTGCTGCACTTACACATCCGGCCTATCAACCTGGTCGTCTTCCAGGGGACTTTCGGGCATTGCCCTACGAAACCTAATCTTGGAGAGGGCTTCACGCTTAGATGCTTTCAGCGTTTATCCTTTCCGACCTTAGCTACCCTGCCGTGCCGCTAGCGCGACAACAGGAACACCAGAGGGTCGTCCTTCTAAATCCTCTCGTACTAAAGAAGAACCTCCTCAAGTTTCGTCCGCCCACAGTAGATAGGGACCGACCTGTCTCTCGACGGTCTGAACCCAGCTCACGTACCACTTTCATTGGCGAACAGCCAAACCCTTGGGAGCTTCTCCACCCCCAGGATGTGATGAGCCGACATCGAGGTGCCAAACCGCTCCGCCGCTATGGACGCTCGGGAGCGATAAGCCTGTTATCCCCGGAGTACCTTTTATCTGTTGAGCGATGGCCCTTCCATACGGAACCACCGGATCACTAAGCCCTACTTTCGTACCTGTTCGACTGATAAGTCTCACAGTTTAGCACCCTTCTACCTTTACGCTCGATGCCTGATTGCCAACCAGGCTGAGGGTACCTAATTGGGCTCCTCCGTTACTCTTTAGGAGGAGACCGCCCCAGTCAAACTGCCCAACTGACACTGTCCGTTGCCCGGTTTCACGGGAATCAACGTTAGAACTAAACCATGAACAGGGTGGTATTTCACCAATGACTCCCCCTGGACTAGCGCCCAGGGATCAAAGTCTCCCACCTATCCTACACAGTACATAGCACAGCCCAATATCAGCCTACAGTAAAGGTTCACGGGGTCTTTCCGTCTAGCTGCGGGAACGTGGCATCTTCACCACGACTACAATTTCACCGGGTCACTGGTTGAGACAGTACTTCTCTCGTTACGCCTTTCATGCAGGTCGGAACTTCACGTAATTCCACGGTTTCCCGTGGCGTAGACTATACCTTCACCTGTTCAAAGCGAGTTGAGAATCTCGTCTTTTGTATATCTACGTTTGCCCGATGAGTTCATACTCACCGCCACCTCAACGATCTTTTTAAAACCCTCAAGTTGCAAATGCTGTTTGGCGGAAACCAAACGACACACAAGGTCAAACTTCTTGACATCGTCCTGCTTGGACGAAAGAAGCGGATATTTCTGAAAATGGGGAAGAACGTTCTTCACCAAGTCATCAATTTTCCGAACCTCGAACTTAAGAGTGTTATCCGATCGATCAGGACGTATGGAGCCACAATCCCACAATTCTTGGAGTTGATTCAGTATTTCAGCCCGATCAGCATTCTGACTGACTGAAAAACTAGGTCGTACCTCCCAGCCATAGCAATGACGCTTGCTAGGAGTGAAAGAGATGCAAAAACATCCCTCCCCGTCGACAAAACCAGAAATGTAAGAAAGCAAGTCCATGACAAAGAACAGGGCCGGCGTGTTAGGCAATCTTTCGATAGCCTCTAGGGTTCTCACACCCTAAGTCGTTACAGGGATTCGCTGTCCTCGCGAACAGCGATCTTACCCTCGGTATTGCCCTCAGCAAACAGAGCTTTCCGCTAGGAAATCTAAGTTTCAGTTAGGGTTTCACCGATTTGAGCCGGTGCATGCAACACGATTGCTCGTGCGCTGGGCAAGGTTTCTTACCCGACAAGGAACTTCGCTACCTTAGGACCGTCATAGTTACGGCCGCCGTTTACCGGTGCTTAGGTTGCGAGCTTCGCCGAAGCTAACCCACTTCCGTGACATTCCGGCACCGGGCAAGCGTCACTCTGTATACATCCTCTTGCGAGTTAGCACAGAGCTGTGTTTTTGATAAACAGTCGCCAGAGCCTATTCTCTGCGCCCTTTCCCCGAAGGGAGGAGGGCCCCCTTATTGCTAACGTACGGGGTCAATTTGCCTAGTTCCTTCACAACCGTTCTCTCGAGCGCCTGAGGCTATTCGCCTCGCCCACCTGTGTCAGTTTTGGTACGGACTCTGCTTTGCCCCCAGAGCTTTTCTCGGAACTCCCTCCCCCAGTATCGGCCTCGAGGGCCTCAGCATGCTGATGCTTCCACTGAGCTTGGAAATTCGCACTCTGGTTTGATCTCCACAGAGGCGCAGGAATATTAACCTGCTGTCCATCGACTACGCCTTTCGGCCTCGCCTTAGGATCCGGCTAACCCTGGGCGGATTTCCCTTCCCCAGGAACCCTTGGGCTTACGGCGAGCGGGATTTTCACCCGCTTTATCGTTACTCAAGCCGGCATATTCACTTCCTGACGCTCCAGCGACCCTTCCGGGACGCCTTCAATGCTGACAGGAACGCTCTCCTACCGCTCGCATAAATGCGAGCCCGCAGCTTCGGTTCTCCGCTTATTCCCGATCATTATCGGCACCAGATTCCTCGACCAGTGAGCTATTACGCACTCTTTAAATGGTGGCTGCTTCTAAGCCAACATCCTGGCTGTCACGGCAATCTGACTTCCTTTCGAACTTAGCGGAGATCTGGGACCTTAGCTGGCGGTCTGGATTGTTTTCCTTTTGTCCACGGATATTATCACCCCTGGACTGACTCCCACGTCTTGGCTGTTGGTATTCGGAGTTTGGTTGCCCCGGGTACCCGGGCAGGGCCCCAAAGGCATCCAGTAGCTCTACCCCCAACAGTTGCATCGTGAGGCTAGCCCGAAAGCTATTTCGGAGAGAACGAGCTATCTCCGAGTATGATTAGACTTTTACTCCTCCCCACAGGTCATCGCCCAACTTTTCAACGTTGGTGCGTTCGGTCCTCCAGGCGGCTTTACCCGCCCTTCAACCTGCCCATGGGTAGATCACTCGGTTTCGCGTCTGCCCCATGCGACTCAGCGCCCATTTCAGACTCGCTTTCGCTCCGGCTCCGGCCCGTTAGGCCTTAGCCTCGCCGCATAGAGCAACTCGCCGGCTCATTATGCAAAAGGCACGCCGTCACCCCGGCAAGCGGGGCTCCGACTGCTTGTAAGCGTATGGTTTCAGGTACTATTTCACTCCCTTAACAAGGGTGCTTGTCATCATTCAGTCACCTTACTGATTCACTATCGGTTGTCGAGGAGTACTTAGGCTTGGAGGGTGGACCCCCCATGTTCAATCCGGGTTCCACGAGCCCGAATCTACTCTATGCCTCACCAGCTATGACACTACAGGGCCATCACCTTCTTTGGCCCGGCTTTCCAACCGGTTCATGTCACTACTGGCTAATCCGCTTTCGCTCGCCGCTACTTACGGAGTCGCGGTTGCTTTCCTTTCCTCCAGGTACTGAGATGTTTCAGTTCCCTGGGTTCGCTTCACACGCCTATGCATTCAGCGTGTGATGACCCTCAACGGGCCGGGTTGCCCCATTCGGAGATCCCAGGATCACAGCTTAGTTACCAGCTCCTCTGGGCATTTCGCAGGTTCTCGCGTCCTTCATCGCCTCTCGACACCAAGACATCCACCATACGCTCTTATTGATTTCGTCACGTCAACCGGACGCCGCCGGACTTTCATCCAACGACCGCCAATCTCTGTGACAAACCGTATAATCGCTCTTTTCTAAAAACTTACTAACTAACTACATGCTCGCGTTGCTTTCTGCTGCATCTATCCCGACTGGATCTTTCGATCGAGCTAAGAGAAATACGACAAGAAGCAAACACGACGCAGGCGTTCGATCTCGGCTCGCAGTCCTTTGGGCACGTTGGAAAGACCTTGAAAAGTCGCGTGCTTGGGGACTGCGAAATATTTCCGCATCCATCATCCGGTTTTCAAAGAAACGCAAGGGCCAGGAAAGCACGCCTCAGGAGGCGAGATTGCCCGGCCCGGTGATCCCGCCCCTTGTCAGGAGCGAGCCGCAGAGTGTATTCAAGCTCGCGGCTGTGTCAAGGCGTGCAGCGGGGCCTGTGGAAAAAACTCCAAATCCGCCTCATCCGCCGCCCACTCGCCCGCGATTCATGGAGGATGGCGGACGCCCATCTCTGCTTTCGCGGTCATCCCGCTCTTGGCGTCCAGGGCCTCCGAGCCCCGTCGTTCCGGCGTTGGGCCGGCTGGCTGGACTCAGTTGATCTCCGACCGGGTCGAGGACGCTGGCCATCTGACCAAGGGCGGCGCTGTCGCGGAGACGCTGAAGACTTTCGAGGCGAATATCACTCTGCTGTTCGCGGACGATTACGTCGCCGACGTCGTTGCGAAAGATTGCGGCGTACTGCTCGGCGCCCCTGCCCGAGCCGATCGCGGGCTTGGTGATGATGTCGAGTAGAAACCACCCTGCGGCTCCCACCGGCACGTTGTCAGGCGACGTGTCCATGACTTGGGCGACGGCGGGGCTGTCCTCGTTTTGTTGAATATCAAAGAACGGCAGACGCATGTCATTCAGCGCCAACTCGCCGATGACGGCGTCGCCGGGTCGCAATCGGAGCCCCTGGTTGCGCCAATAGCCGTAGTAGAACTCGAAGAGTTCGACGGTGGCGGTGGGCAGGCTGCGCTCTGCGCCGATGCCGGCGCCGAGCCCTGCGTTGGTGACAAAGAGGTAGGAGTTGGGGTCGACGATGACGGGCTCGCTCCAGTCAGAAGGCTCGCTGACCATGACGGGCTCTTGAGCGAGAGGGAGGGCTTCCTCGGCGATGTAGTCGCTGAATCCATAGAGGGGATTGGGGATGGTGACGCGAATTTGATATTGATAGGTCTTGCCAGCCTGGACTGTGATGTCATGGGCCCAAACCTGAACGGATTGACCATCACGGAGCCTGCCAATTGGGGCCTCAAGCGCGTCCTGAGCCGGGGAGGCGACGATGGCGTTCTCGACATCGATGCCGGCAGCCTGGAGAGTTGTGCGGAGCTGGCTGAGCTCTTGTTGGCGAGTCTGGATTTGATCGCGGATGCGATCAAGCGGGTCTTGCTTTGTTTCCTTCGGCCTGGTGTCTGATTCGCGATCGCGATCACGGGGGCCTCCGCCTCCGGGCCTTCCCACCTGGGCGACCCACTCCGGTCCAAGGGAAGAGAGGCCGGCGTCGGAGCGCTTGTCTTGCTGGGAATCTAGCCTTCGTTCCAATGTTTGGATTTCTGCTTCGAGCTGGAGGTATCGCTTCCAGGTTCGGAGGTTGTTCTTGAATGCTTTGCTGGCGTCGCTGGCGGCGGCGGGGGGAATCCAGGGTTCGCCGGCGATCATGGTGTAGAAAGCAGGCTGAACGAGTTGCCGTTCTGCTTCGCGGGTGAGGTTGATGAGATCGACGAGCGCTTTGGGATCGGATATTTCATCAATCACAGCCCGGGTGTTCATGCGCCCCGGCGGGGGCGCGATGAGCGCTGCGCTGCTGTAGCTTCCATCGGGATAGAGCTCACGCCGAAAGAGCTGAACATCGACGATGGCCAATCTCTTTTGCCACCAACGCAGGGGCACAGGTTTTTTCGGCCCGGCGCCATCGGGGTCGGCGCGCAGGGCGGCGATGAGCGGCGCTGCGTTGAACGAGGCCTCCACCGAGACGGCGCGCATGTCGTAAGGCTGTTCAGGGCGGATGTTGGATGATCGGTCAAGCACATCCGGAATCGCTGCAATGACGAGTGGATCGATTGTGCCGGCGAAGGCTCGAGCGCTGACCTGACTTGGCGCCGGAACGACAGCGAGTTCGACGAGCAGTTTCTCATCAGGGGGAAGGTCTTCATCCGCACCGACATCTCCAGCGGGCGGGCCAAGGGGGATGTCAATGAGAGCGATCTCGGTCGGCTCTTGTTCAAGCGCAGCAGCGAAACGCCCACTCAGTTTCGGGGCTTCCTGAGGCGCTTGTGGATCAGGCTCGGGCTGTTCGAGCTGGCGCAGCTTGGATTGGGCAGCGCTGGCGACGCGCTGGAAGGCCTCATCAATGGGCACACCTTCATCAGTGTGGACCTTGATGGTGTTGGGGCCGCCGCCGAACTGCATGGTGAGCACGGTAAAGAGGGCGAGAGCCATCAGAGCGAAGAACACCTTTTCAGCATGTTTCTCGATAGTGCTGATTCGTCGCAGCTTCATCCTTGCATCCTCTCTCTGCGGCTTCGTGTTGAGGCCGGCGGGGCTTGCTCTTCACTCGTTGCCTCAACGGGTGTCCCCGGGAGGGGGATGCCGAGTGTCTGCTTTACAGAACTGGGCATGTACTCGGCCATCCATTGTCGCAACCAGAGGGTTTCGATAAGCAGTTTGGCCCGGACGACATGACCGGGGCCGTAGACATACCCCTGGGCGTAGTGTGCGTTGGCGTCAATTTCTTCAAGATCAACATCCAACACAGTCATGAAGTTCACTGTGCTGAACGCATTGAGCACCGCGGGGAGCTGTTTGCTGGAGACGATCAGGGAGAGATCGACGTACCGCACGTCGTAAAGGGGATTGGCTCTGAGGGGCCAACCGGCGCGTCCGGAGAGGGAGGCTTCGTAGTCAGGCATCATGCGCACGGAAGCGTCGAGGCCGACCGAGGCGGTTGGCGCCGCGTCTGCGAGATCCCATGCAGCCACGGAGATTTGTTCGACGCGCTTGACCGGCGCCTGGGCGATGGGCTCAGCCTGAAACGCGACGGTGTTGGCCTGGACCAGAGCATCGAGGATGTCCTGATGCACCCAGTATTGGTGTTGCCAACTCCAGATCGTCTCGATTGACGGCAGGAAGGATTGTTCCCAAGGGGTGACACCCCTGAACACGTTGTCATCAGCATAGAACGTGAGATACTTGGATTTCTCGATGTAGACATTGCGTCGTATTTCCGAGAGTTTGGTGCGAATCTGCGCTCGTTCGTCCGGGTCCTCTTCGCGACCCTGGCTGGCGAGCCGGTCAAGCATGTCGGTCCGGCGATCTTGAAGTAGTTGCAAAACGAACTCGGCGTCTGGCGGACTGCCGGCGCCCACATTGTTAATGAGTTGGCGATGAGCTTCTGCGCGAATCGCCGGCGCGGCCTGCCTTATGCGCGTTTCTCTCGCGGCATCGGGCTCCGGGAAGAGACCATCAAAAAGGATTCTGCGATCGCGCTTGTTGTGCTCCTGCGCGAGTTGGACGATGGCGTCACTCTCTTTTTTGAGCACCTTGACATAGGCGCGGATGGCTTCTGTTGTCGGTTCATTGGGCGGACGGTTGAATGGAATTGGCGAGGAGTTCGGGTCCAACACGGGGGCTGTGTATGTGACGCTGATCTGTTGAATTTTTCGCGAATCCTCCCCCACTTCCTGCTCGACTTTCTCGCGCAGCGCCGCGTTTTGTTTGGCGCTGAAGAACATGAGGACCGGCATGGACACAAGACTGATTACAACGAATATGACGATGAACACATTGGCTTTGACCAGTTCGAGAACCTTCTTCATCACTCAGCCTCCCCGGCCATCGCGCGTTGACCCTCGTTGAGTTTTAGTGCTGGCTGGGGCGGGTTAAGAGGCGCATCCAGCTCAATGGTGTACTGATAGACAACGGCGCCCTGGTTGGGATCTTCGGGCAGGGTGAGCGGCGCCAATGCGTCAAGCGATCCGGCAGGCGCCGCTGAATCCGACCCCTGGTTTCCGGAGCGGGCAGTTCCTCCAAATGTTGAACTTGTCCCCGAGCGACCGTCGCGTGCATTTGTGCCGCCAGTTTGCCTATCACCACCGACTTCGACTACCACGATGGCGTCAATCCCGATCGGGCGGATGGAGTAGGGCCAGTTTTCGCGTTCGGCGTTTTCGCGAACCCACTCAAGAACAGTGTTGTCGACAAAATCGAGCCTGCCGGCGTTGGTGGATTTCACAACAAGCGTGAGACGCATCATCCCGTTGATATTGGCGGGTTGGCCTTCCTGCGGAGCGGGCTGCTCGCGTCTGCGTTCTTCGGATCGACGTGAATCACCGCCAATCCTGTTTTCGCCACCTCCGAGTTGGGAAGAACTGCGACCGCGACCGCCCGTTGCTCCCGTATTGCTTGAGCTGTTGCTTCGTCCTGATTTGCCGCCGGCGCTGGCGTTCGGACCCTTCGACGAGCCGCCGGAGGGGGTGAAGTAATCGACATCCAAGCTGACGAGATCAAACATTTGGCGTTGGTCTGGTGGAATTTTTTCGATTTCGCCACGCAATAGCTCGTCCTGCGGCTCTGCAGCGGCGAGCATGGCGCCGACATCAGAAAGGATCCGTTGATACACGTCCCGGCGATTGAGCAAGCTCATTACGTTGGCGGCTGCGAAGCCCAGATTGGTTTCTTGTTCAACCTCCTGCCAGGCGCGTTGGAGTTCGTTGCCTTTGCTGACGGTGCGATTGATCTGATTGAGCTCCGGATTACTGCGCGCCTGCTCGACGCTGCGCGCATCCATGAAGGGGCGATAGAAGCTGACGCCGCCTGCTGCGATCGCGAGTGTCGCCGCCGCTGCAAACCAAGGGGTTTTGCGTTTCCAGATCGCGTGGCGAATGACCGGGAGCGGCACGAGGTTGGCGTCAATCGTCGCGAGTCCAACGCCCTGCAGCGCCAGTCCGTAGGCCGTCGCCATATTGAGCGTGACGGCCTGGAAGTCGGCCTCGCGCGCGCCCTCGGCGCCGAGCCTGTTGAAGTTGTCCAGACGCGCGATATCCATCCCGAGCTGCTGTGCGAGATACTTGCGCAATCCGAGCAGCCTGAATGTGGACCCGACGCCGATGAGGCGCTTCAGATCCGCTTCGGGGTGAAGCTGCCTGTAATAGGTGAGGGAACGCTGGATGTCCTGCGTGAGATCGGAGAAGACAGGGCGCATCGCCTGGAAAAGGTGTTTTTTGTGGCTCGAGCGCTCCGCTTCGCGCTTCAGTTTGTCCGCCTTCGCATAAGGCAGCTTGAAAGATTGCACGAGCGCTTCGGTGAACTGATGCCCACCGACCGGGAAAGTGCGAATCCATACGCGGCCGGCCTCGGCGATGATCAAATCCGTCGCGGTCGTGCCGATGTCGAGAATGACAGTTCCGGGCGTCTCGACGGTGAAGGCTTCGTCGTAGGCGATCGCGTTGTAGACCGCCAGGGGGCTGATGGTGAGCATGCGAGCTTCGACGCCGACATTGGCGAGGCGACCCAGTTGCTCCATGACCCTTTCGCGCGTGATTGCGAAGATGCCGCACTCGATTTCGGGGTCGTCATCCTTTGCGAAGGTCTGGTAGTCCCACTCCACCTCTTCGATCGGGTAGGGGATTTGCTGGACAGCTTCAAACTTCACGATGTCAGGCACTTTTTTGGGCTCGACGGGTGGAAGTTTCGCAAAGCGGGCGAAGGAGGCGTGCCCGGGGGCTGAGATCGCGATGTTCGCCTTGGAGAGATCATGCTGATTCACGAGCGCTCCCAGCGCCACGCGGATCGCGTCGTTGGGGTCGATATCAGGTGTTGATAGAGGCCGGGCGTGTGGAATGACCGCGAAGTCCTCCACCGTGACCGAATCACCATCGCGGACCAGTTTCAAGGCTTTGACTGCCCCGGCGCCTATTTCGACGCCCCAGCAAATATTCGAGGAGGCCATATGTGCTCCCGTGCTTGTTTTGGCGAGCGCGAGCCTGTCACTGACCGGGGTCTTCGCCCGATCCGAGCCTGAGCACGCGCTGTCACCACGTCTGAACGCCCATACACGGAACGCCCACCATTTATCTTCTACGAGCCCGCCGACGCTTCGGTTCCCGCAATCGGCGTTCCGCCGTCAAAGCGGATTGGCATTCCACCACCCATGCGGAGCCCTGTCAACGAACCATCTCCCGCATCTGCGACTCCGTGCGCTTGCGGGGGACGGTACACTTTTATATCTCGCGGCGATCGCGTCACGAGGGCATATCCTTCCAGTGGGTTGAGAACTCAACCACCTCACCAACGCACGGCTCACAGTTTCAGGTTCAATAAGTCATGATGAGCGATACGACCGGCCAGCCTTCTCAGCCCATGTCATCAGTGCCGCCAGCTTCCGAAGCGACACCAGACGTGGCTCCCAACGCAGCTCCGGCGGCGTCACCCCCTCAAACACCAGCGCCGCAGCAGCCGGCCGCAGCGGGCCCCGCTGCGCCGACAGTGAATGATCTTCCCGCTGACCTTGCCCAACAGGCTGAAGCGGCGATGAAAGCTGCGAGCGCGGCGCCGGCGCCCAAGCCTGCGATCCGCGGGCCTCGCGTGGTGCAGGCTGGCAGAGAGCATCGGCATGGTCGCGTTGTTTCAGTTGGGCCGGATGACATTTTCGTTGAGTTCAGCCCGAAGGAGCTTGGCGTCGCGAAGCGATCCCAGTGGCCGGAAGAAGAACTTCCCAAAGTCAACGATGATCTTGAAGTTGTGGTTGATCGCCATGACGCCAATGAGCAGCTCTTTATCTGCTCGCGCCCCGGCGCGGTGCAAAAGGCGGACTGGGAGCTGCTCCAGCCCGGGCAGGTTGTTGAAGCGCGCGTCACCGGCGTCAACAAGGGCGGGCTTGAGCTGGAAGTCGCGGGACACCGGGCATTCATGCCGGCGTCGCGGGTTGATGTTCACCCAATCGCTGACCCATCTGTTTTTGTAGGCGAAAAGCTCACTTGCAAGATTCGCGCCGTCGATCGGGCTGGAAAAGGCAATATCGTTCTTTCGCGGCGTGAGCTCCTCGAGCAGGATCGCAAAGAGCAGCTTGGAAAGCTCAAGGAGACACTCAAGGAAGGCCAGACTGTCTCCGGCGTTGTCAAGAAGATCATGCCCTTCGGCGCTTTCATCGACATTGGCGGCGTGGACGGGCTCGTGCACATCTCGGACCTCGCTCACGATCGCGTACACAATGTCGAGAGTGTGCTGAAAGAGGGACAGGAAGTCACAGCGAAGATTCTCAAGATCGACTGGGACGCCAATCGCATCTCGCTTGGCATGAAGCAAGCGATGGAGGATCCCTTCAAGTCGGCGTCAACGCAGGTGACAGCTGGCGAAGAAGTGACCGGTCGCGTCACCAAGATCATGGACTTCGGCGCGTTTATTGAGATTGCGCCGGGAGTCGAGGGGCTTGTCCACATCTCCGAAGTTTCCTGGCAGCGGATTGCGACTGTCGAGAGCGCGCTCAAGCCTGATGAGGTTGTGAAGGTCAAGGTGCTTGAGGTTGATTCGGATCGCCGGCGCATCAGCTTGTCGATTAAGCAGCTCACCGAAGCGCCAGCCTCCAGCCGCAAGGGGCGTGGGGGCCGCGGCGAGGAAGGCCGTTCGGAAGAGGAAATTCGGCACGAGACTCCGGCTCAGCGTCGCCTTCGCGAGCAGTTCCAGGCCAAGCAGAAGGGCAAAGACAAGCTCAAGAGCGGGCTTGGCAATGTTGAAGGCGTGGGTCTGGGCGAGCTTGGCGATCTCAAGCTCGGATAAATTTCACGACACCGGTGGAACCCCTCAGGGATCTGCCCCATATTGCTGAACAGATTGGCGAAAAGAGGCATTCAGCCCGGCTTTTCTCTCGCCGACACCCCTCGGGCGCTCTATTCTTGCTGCGAGAGCTTTTCTGAGATTTCTCCAGCGTTGATCGGTCCGGTCAGGCGAGCTGAGTTTTCGGACCCGAGACTTGCTGGAATCCAAAAATAGGGATCACTTATGCTTCATCAAGACTTCGGTCTGCCTGCATTTCGATTTGGTCGGGCTGTCCGCGTCGCGTCTATGTGCGCCATCGCGATCGCTTTTGTAATGATAGTGCATACATCTCTGATCGCCGCAGCGCCGGCGCCGAGAATTGAAGAAGACGAACTGCTGGCTGACTCACCTGACGCAGTTGGCTGCGGAAACGTCGGCTGCTCGTGCGGCGCCGCGTGCGGGTGCGGCGCTGGTTGCGGTTGCGGGACACCCTTCGGCTCCCTGCCGCTCTCCGGCGCTTCGGAGTTCACCTACGAGAACATCGTCCTCTCGAGCAACGTGACGCTGGCGGACTTTGGCGCCTTTGCTGGAACCACGTTTTCCATGGGCAACGATTGCTGGGGATACACATCGCCATCTGGTCGCGAGTACGCGCTCATGGGCCTGCGCACCGCGACCGCGTTTGTTGAAATCACGGACCCCGCCAACCCGGTCATTCTCAACACCATTTCCCACAGCAATAGCTTGTGGAGCGACATCAAGACGTATCAAGACCACGCCTATGTGATGACGGATCAGAACGGCGTCGGCCTGCAGGTGGTTGATCTTTCCAACATCGACGCCGGCGTCGTCACACTTGTCAACACTGTCACGACGGGCGGGCTCACGACCTCGCACAACCTTGTGGTCAATGAAGACTCCGGCTTCCTCTACATCACCGGCGCCAACCTCGGTTTCGGCGGCCTGCTTGGGTATGATCTTTCTGACCCTGTCACCCCAGTCTTCGCGGGCTCATACACGCTGACCTATGTGCATGATGCGCAGGTTGTGAACATGATGGTGGGCGAACCGCCGGAGCTTCGCGAGATCGCATTCTGCTACGCGGGCGGCAATGGTGTCGATATCGTCGATGTCACCGACAAGGGGAACATGACGCGTCTCTCGCGCACGCCCTATGCAGGTCTGGCGTACACACACCAGGGGTGGTACGACGCGGACACCCAGCTCATCTACACCAACGATGAGCTTGATGAAATGGAGGGGCTCGTCGGCGTCACCACGACGCGCATCTTCGATGTCTCTGATCTTTCCAACCCGCAGTTCATGGGCGTTTTCTCCAATGGCATGGGCGCGATCGACCACAACCTCTACGTTCGTGACGGGTTCATTTATGAATCCAATTACCGCACGGGCTTGCGCATCTTCGACGCCAACACCGATCCCCTGAATCCGGTTGAGGTTGGCTTCTTTGACACCTTCCCCAATGGGGATGGCCCGGACTTCAACGGCGCCTGGTCGAACTATCCGTATTTCGCGTCGGGCACGGTAATTGTCTCGGATATCGAACGCGGGCTGTTTGTCTTTGATCCATCCTTTGCGCTGGCTGGAGGCACGCCGCTCGACTTCACGTTCCCCGGGGGCCTGCCCGCATCACTCGGGCTCTCCACCGGCATGATTGATGTGGATATCGCAGCCTTTGGAAACAACACGCTCGACCCTGCCTCACCCATGCTTGTCTATGACGACGGCAGCGGCTTTCAGACCTCGCCGATGACAGAGATCGCGCCAGGCCAGTACCGCGCTTCGTTCGGCGCCATCCCATGCGAACAAACAATTTCGTATTACTTCACGGCGCAGACCACCGCGGGCCTGACGGTCACGAGTCCGCTTGGAGCGCCGATGGTCACGCACACCGCGATCGCTGCGGAAAACCTCGATGTGACCTTCGATGACGACTTTGAGCTTGTCACAGGCTGGACTGTCGGCGATCCGAGCGATACTGCCTCGACAGGTGTGTGGGTGCGGGCTGACCCGGTCGGCACCATCGCGCAACCTGAAGATGACAACTCCGCCGATGGCACGCTTTGTTTCATCACCGGCAACGCCAACCCCGGCGACAGTGTCGGAACGAATGACATCGACAACGGCGCCACCACGCTGACATCGCCGCTCATGGACGCCATCGGCGCGGGTGGCGACGCCTTCCTCAGCTACGCGGTTTGGTACAGCAACGATGCGAACGCCGCCATCGACGACACAATGACCGTCGAAATCTCCAATGACGACGGCCAGAGCTGGACCACGCTGGAGCAGCTTTCTCAGGCCAACACGATCTGGCTTGAGCGTTCGTTCCGTGTCGCGGATTTCGTCACGCCGACCAATCAGATGCGCGTGCGTTTCATCGCCAGTGACTTGGGCTCGCCTTCGATTGTTGAAGCGGGCGTCGATGAGTGCGGCATCACAATCGTTCAGTGCGCAGCGCAAGGCCCCATCGCGGATTTGAACGGCGACGGCTTTGTCGGCAGCGCGGACTTTGCGCTGCTTCTCGGGGCCTGGGGACCATGCCCGGCGCCTCCCGCGAACTGCATCTCTGATCTTGATGGAGATGGAAACGTCGGCGCTTCCGACGCCGCCATCATGCTGGGCAGTTGGGGCTGAAACCCGCGACGCACGCAACGCGGCATGCGGCCGCATCAAAATTCTAAGCGTCAATACAACAAGGGCGACCCTTCGCAAGAAAGGGTCGCCCTTGTTCATTCAGTCAGCGTCGATTTTCATCGACGGCGCTTGTGCGCTTCGTGCACTCGCCGGGCTGTCACGCAGCTTCGCGGTGCATCTGGGGGCTGGTCGGGGAAGAGGCGTGCGGGCTGACCTGCGTAGTGACGGTCACCTTGCCATCCTTGTCCACCTGACCCGGGCCATAGAACGGGTGATAGCCATAGCCAAAGGGCATGGGGGAGTTCATCATGTTCATCGACGGCTGCGGCTGAAAACCGAAGGGGACACTGGGGTTGACGCCGAAAGGGACGCCGGTCAGGCCGAAGGGGATCGATGAGTTCACATTGCTCGCGAAGGGAGTCACGTTGTGACCGCTGAACGGAACAGTGTTGTTGTAGCCGAAGGGCGTGTTGACGCCGCCGACGAACGGGCTGGCGCCGACACCGTTGAAGATCGGGCTATTGAACATGCTGGGAATGGACGGGAACTGGCCGAGGCCCGCGATTGAGGAGCCGACATGGTTCCACGGTGAAGCGATGTTGCTGTAGCCGATGCCGCTGGGGCAGACACCGGGGAAGCTGTTGACACCGGGAACGGTGTTGAAGCCGGGCGCGACGGACTGGCCGGCGCCATAGGTGTTGATCGGGTTGATCCAGTTGGTGTTCAAGCCGCCGAAGGGGAGGCTGTTCATAACGCCGGGAAACTGGCCGCCGACGGGTGAGCTGAGGTTCGGCGTGAAGCCGGGGGTGACGCCGGCGAAGGGCGCAGCGTTGGACCACGGGGTGTTGCCGCCGATGCCGTTGTAGCTGGTGCTGAAGGGCGGGCAGCAAGCGCCAGCGCCATAGGAAGCACCAGCGAAGGAGCTGTACGGGCTGAAGCCGTAGGGGAATCCGCCGGTCAGGTTCTGCGGGAAGCTGCCAAGGCCGGGAACGAAGCCGGGGCCGAAACCCTGACCAAGGCCCTGACCAAAGCCGAAGCCCTGCGGAGCGCCGAGGCTCGAACCGATCGGGCTATAACCACCAGGCTGACCACCGAAGCCGCCGAAACCACCAAAGCCGAAGTTATTAGGGAAAAACTGCATGCGCAAGACTCCTGAGCGAAATAGATCTCGATGCCCGAACGACGAGTCGGCCCACGCTGGCCGATCTTCCGTGATCCGGTCCATTCTTCTTCAACTGAAACAAATGCCTCCCGATTCGCCGGCCCGCTCGCCCGCGCTGATTTGTCGCGTCAGGTGAAATCACCTCGCGATGGATCAGCGCCAATGTCCGCGCGGGATTAACGCCCCGGGAGATGGTGGACCTATCGACAGCGATCCGGCGCGACTTTCGCGCTCTTTACAGATTTTTACTTGACTTTTAAAATTACCCCGCCGACCACAAGAGGCGGGCTCTTCACAGACGTTCTCGGACGTCTACGAGCGCGCCGACTCTATGATCTGCACCGCAAGACGCCGGGTGTGCGGCGATCGGCGATGCTCCCACACATAAACTCCCTGCCATGTCCCTAGCGCAAGCCCGCTGTTCATCACCGGGATTGAAAGGCTCGTCGCTGTCAGCGCCGCCTTGATGTGCGAAGGCATATCGTCGGGCCCCTCGGAGGTGTGCGTAAACAGCGGATCATTCTCCGGCGCCAAGCGATTGAGCCAGGTTTCAAGGTCTCGCCGCGCGGAAGGATCAGCGTTTTCTTGAATTGTCAGGCTCGCCGACGTGTGCTGGATAAAGACAACGCACACACCCTCGCGCACGCCTGATTCGCGCACAATCTCCTGCACGAGCGAAGTGATCTCATGGAGCCCCTGCCGATCGGTGCGCACAGAAAGCGTTGCCATCAGGCGCGGGCCTTGACGATTGGCTGTGTCCAACCTGCAGCGTCGGCGTCTGGATGCCGTCGTGCGACAGCGGCTGCAATCAATCCCATAAAGGACGGCTCGGGTCGAAGCGGACGACTCACCAGCTCAGGATGCGATTGCAACGCGAAGAAATAGGGATGCCCGGGCAGTTCCAGCGCCTGCATGATGGGCTGCTGCGGATGCCTCCCCGAAAAGACCATCCCTCCCGATTCCAGCTGATCGACATACGTTGGGTCCACTTCGTAGCGATGGCGAAAGCGCTGGCGAATCGTAAACGGCGCCCCACTCGACTTTCCTGCCTTCGCTGACGACCTGCCGTACAGGAACGCCGCCAATGTTCCCGGCGTGATGACCACATCCTGCCCGCCGAGCCGCATGGTTCCCCCCAGTTGCTCGATGCGCTTTTGCTCTGGGAGCTCACTGATCACGGGGTCGGTGCAGTCGCGGACAAACTCCGTCGAGTTTGCCCCTTCAAGCCCAAGCATGTGTCGGGCGAACTCGATCACGGCGACCTGGAACCCCAGACAAATCCCAAGGTAGGGCAGGTGATGTTCCCGACAGTGGCGCACGCACGCGATCTTGCCCTCTACGCCGCGCGTGCCGAAGCCGCCGGGCACGATCACCCCGTCGAGCTCGGCCAGCGCGTGAGCGACGTTGCGATCGGTAATGTCGCTCGTTTCAATCCAGCGCAACTCGACGATGCAACTCAGATGCGAAGAGCAATGCTCCACTGCTTTGTCGATCGAAGCGTAGGAATCGCGCAGCGCTGCATACTTGCCTGTGACGCCGATCGTCACACGACGCCGATCCGGCTTCGTTAGATTGCGCACAAACTCGCGCCACTGGGCCCGCGCCTCATCCTCGCGCACCGTATCAACGCGCCCGTGCAGATTCAGAATCGAAAGAACCTCCCGATCCAGGCCTTCTGCCCGCATGGCTTCGGGAATCTGATAGATGCTCACGCGATCGTGCATCGAAAAGACGCGATTCAGCGGCACATTCGAGAACATTGCGATCTTCTGCATCGCGGACGGCTCGCACGGATTGTGGGCCCGGCAGGCGACGATGTGCGGCTGAACACCCGCTTCCATAAGACGCTTGATTCCAAGCTGGGCGGCTTTGGACTTCTGCTCCCCCAGCGCCGGCGGCTCGATCACATAAGTGAGCGCGACGAAGCAGGCGGAGTCCGTCCCTTCCTCAAACGCCAACTCGCGCAGCGCTTCGATGTAGAACCCGTTTTCATAGTCCCCGGCTGTTCCGCCAACTTCAACGAAGACGACATCCGCAGGTCCGGAGCCATCGCCAGCCATCGCCACCTCGCGGAGCTTGCGCTTCACCTCGCCCGTCACATGCGGAATCATCTGCACATCGCGCCCCAGATATTCCCCGTGGCGCTCGCGCGTGAGAATCTCCGAGAACACCTGCCCGGCGGTGACAAAGTTTTCACGCGTCAGGTCCTGATCCAGCATTCGCTCATAGGTGCCGAGATCCATATCGCACTCGGCGCCGTCATCAAGCACGAAGACCTCGCCGTGCCGGTAGGGATTCAGCGTGCCCGCATCGATATTCAAATACCCCTCAAGCTTGATCGGCGCCACGATCAGCCCCTTGCCTTTGAGAAGCTTGGCAAGTGAGGAGGAAAAGATGCCCTTCCCGAGCCCGGACATCACCGTCCCAAAGACCGCGACGTATTTATGACGCCCTCTGACGTACCCGTCCGGCACGGGGCTGTAGAACTCGCTGGTTTCCAGGCTTTCGCCGGCATCAGCGAGCAAGTCGTCCCCTCGCGCGGGCGCTGACTCCTGGTTCGGCTCATCGCCCAAAGAGCTGCGTTTGGTGCTCTTTGAGTGAGTTGGGTTTGTGTTTGGGGGCATGATCTATCGTACCGCATTGGGCGATTGACACCAAGAGCTCCGGGTTCAATCCGCTACACTTCATGTCGGCAAGAACAAAAAAGCCTCCTGCTTGTTTCATTGCCCTCCCGCTGTGCGATCCTCGCCAACCCCGCTTCTTAAAAATCGACCCTTCTATTGGAGATATCAGAGCCATGACGCCACGCCTTCTCCCTCTGCTCGCGGCTGCTTCAACCACCGCGATCGCCGCCGTCGCGATCGCGTCCGGTGAGGAAGCTGCCTTCCACCATGAGTGCCTGAACGGCAAGCTCCATCGAACTCGCTCGCTCGCTGCTCCGTTTGATGACAAACGCTTCGACGCTGCGACCGGAGAAGATGCCGCCAACTACCCGCCCGACCGCCTCGTCGACTATCAGCACATGCGCCTCGAAGTTGACATCCCGGATATGAACACTCCGGAGATGAGTGCGACGCAAACCTTTTCACTGGCTGCGATCGCGGAGCCCGTCGGCTCTCTCTCGCTCAACGCGGAGCAGCTCAACATCAAATCTGTCGCTGATCTGCAGCGAGGGCAGGCGGTCATGTTCTCCCAAAATGGCTCGACGCTTGATCTACGCTTCGACCCGCCGCTTGAGCCCGGCGTCACCCATCAGGTGCGCATAAACTATGAGGTTGCTCATCCTGTTGACGGCTTGTTCTGGACCGTTGAAACCCCTGAATGGCAAGGCCGGCCGCCGCAAATCCACTCACAGGGCCAACCCGAAACCAACCGCTTCTGGTTTCCATCGCACGACTTCCCCAACGAGCGCATGAGCACCGAAATCATCGCGACCGTCCCCGATGGTTTCCTCGCCAGCTCCAATGGCAAGCTTGTCAGCCAAACCTCTTCCGGCGGCGCCACCACCTTCCACTGGAATCAGGAAAAGCCACACGTCAGCTACCTCGTTTCGCTCGTCGTTGGCAAGTTCGATGTTGTCAATATCGGCCAGGGCGAGCTCGACATGCCCGTCTATGTCCCGCCGGGCAAGGCGAATCTCGTTGAAAAATCCTACGGCAAGACGCTGGACATGGTCCGTGTCTTCGAAAATCGCCTCGGTGAGGACTACCCCTGGGAGCGCTACGCCCAACTCGTGGTGTGGAACTTCGGCGCCGGCGGCATGGAAAATACGTCCGCAACCACTATGTACGACACGGCGATCCTTGATGACATCGCGCTCCAGGACGCCGACCTCGAATCGCTGATCGCCCACGAACTCGCCCACCAATGGTTCGGCGACCTCATCACCTGCGACTCCTGGGCCCACATCTGGCTTAACGAGGGGTTTGCAACCTTCTGCGAGTCCCTTTGGTTTGAAGAGCGCGACGGGTTCGATCGGGGCTACCTCAGCGACATGTACACAAGCAACTACGAGCGCCTGCTGCGCGTTGACAGTCTCTCGGCCGACGCCCCCGACAGCGCCCACAGGCCAGGCATGGTCTCCCGCCTGTACGAGCATCCGTGGGAAGTCTTCCGCCGTCGCTCAAATCCCTATCCCAAAGGCGCGAGCATCATGCACATGCTGCGCATGAATCTTGGCGATGACGTCTTCTTTGAATCGCTGCAAACCTATGTAGATCGCTTCAAGGGCAAAACTGTTGAGACATCCGATCTGCGCAAGACTTTCGAGGAAGTCTCGGGCAGACGCCTGGAGTGGTTCTTCGAGCAGTGGGCCCACCGCCCCGGCACGCCTGAGCTTGATATCACCGCGAAATGGAGCGAAGCCGACCGTGAACTCACCATCGCGGTCGAGCAGAAGCAACTCATCTCCGCTGACACTCCCGCCTACCGCTTTAAGCTGCCGATTCTGATCGACACAGGCGCCGGGGAGCGAACCGTGACGATGAAGATTGATGGTCGACGTCACGAGCGCGTGATTGCGCTCGACTCCGACCCGGCGATGGTTGTGATTGATCCAAACATCACCGTACTCGCCACGATCAATGTGAATCAGCCTGCCGGTCGATTCATCGCCCAGCTTCAACGCGGCCCAACCGTGCCATCGCGGATTCGCGCCGCCAACGCGCTGCAGGAGCACGCCGGCGAGGACACCGTCGCTGCGCTACACAATGCCTTACAGAACGCCAGCCAATTCCGCACTGTTCGCGCCGCTGTTGCTGAATCTCTCGGCGAACTGGGCGAAGCCAAAACCCTGCTCTCAGCCCTCGACCATGGAATCACCGACGCCCGCGTCCGCCGCGCCGTTGTTCGATCGCTCGGCGTCGCCGGCGGTGAGGAGGCAGTCAGCCGCCTAGCGCTTGTTGCGCAAAACGATGCGGAGACTTACGCCGTCCGTGCCGAAGCCATCGACGCACTGGGTGAGAACGACGACTCTCAGCACATGGATATTCTCTTCAACGCGCTGAAGGTCGATTCTCAACACGAGCAGATCCGCGCCGCCGCCATCCGCGCGCTGGCTGACCTCGACGAACCAGAAGCGCTCGAAGCGGTCATCCCGTTCACGAAGCCAGGCTGGCTTCATCGCCTGCGCCCGACCGCAATTAGAGCGGTCGGCGAGCTTGGTCATCACGACGAAGACGCCGCCTACCGCGCCATCGCCCCCCTGCTCTCCGATCACGAAGAGCGAGCCCGCATGACGGCTGGCGCGGCGCTGATCGAAATTGGCGATGAACGCGCCATCAAAGACCTGCGCCGCGTCGCCAAGACACACCGGCACCCCGTGATGCGCGAAAGCGCCGCTGAGTGGGCTGACAAACTCGCAGCCAGGAAAGGCGAGGATGAAGCCTCCCGATCGCTGCGCGAAGAAGTTGAGCGCCTGAAGCGCGAGCTGGAGGACCTGAAAGAAAAGGTCGAATCCAAGGAAGAAAAGTAAAGTCAAGGCAGTGTCGTTCGCACCCCGTTTTGATCTCCCGCAGGAGCACTGTCTATGCCGCGCCGCATAAACCACATGCCCGCTGTCGTCTTCGCTGCATTTGTTTTTCTGATTACGCCAATCGCGCTGACACCGGCGCGCGCTCAAACAGCTGTCGCCGACCTGCTTACTGTTGATCCCCCAGCGACATCACTTAAAGACCACGTCCATCAGGCTGTCGCTCAAATACTCGATCCCAAAGTAGGCCCGGAGGCAGACTGGGAAGCTCGGTGGGAGGCGGCGCGCAAGCTCCAACTCGCGGTTGTGATGTCTTCAGACCCCCGCCGCGAGCGTGAGGCATGGATCGAGGCGGAATCCTGCAAGATGACAGCGCACCTCATCGTGACTGCTGAGGGGTCGGTGCGCCCCCGCCTGCTTGAAGTCGTCCATAAGGAACCCGTTGCGATGCGCGAAGTGGCGCTCACTCTCTACGCCGACGAAAACCTGCCCGGCGCTATCAATATCCTCATCAACCTCTACGAAACCTATGGATCGGCGATCAGCGAGTTTGCCCCTCTCACCGCAGCCCTCTGTGTGGTTCACGACTCGCCACTCGCGTACAAGTTTGACGAAGTCACTGTGCAACCCCCTTCCGCTGAAGCTCTCTTTGCCTTTTATGTCGCCCGCGAGAACAAACTCCTCATCAACATCCGCTCGGGTTCTCCCGAGATGATCGCCTACGTCGTCGATGTCGCTGCCACCATCGAAGACATGCAATGGGCCTTCTCGACATATGGCGGCCAGCGCAACCTCCGCACCATCATGGACAACGTTCGCTGGACCAGTCAAAACAACGACCCGTGGCAACATCGCTCTTCCCGCCCCGATTTTACTCTCCAAAACATTCTTGCCCACGGCGGTGACATTCGAAAACGAGCCTACTTCGGCGCTATGGTCGGAAAGTCTGTCGGCGTCCCCAGTGTGTGGGTTTCAGGCCAGCACGGCGAAGGCCTCTACTACAATTGGTCCGGGTTTCTCTCGCAGGAGAGAAATGGTTTCAAGTGGATCGCTCGCAACAAGGATCGCGAAGATTACGAAGATGTCATTTCCAGTGAAACCTACCATCCGCGATGGTCCACAGAAGCAAGCCTCGCCTTCGTTGGCGCCGAGGCAAGTCTCTACAGCCTCTCTACCGAAGATCGCTGGCTCAGCCGCGCCCTGATTGGCGCGACATATGTGCTGCGAACCCTGGACGCTGATCCGGCGCCAATCACAATCGCACAGGCGCGCAAAAAAGACGCCGTGCGAAAACTTCCATTCATCAACAAGCGCGGCGCCGACACTGCCAACAAACTTCTCCAGACCGCAGCCCGAATCTGCCCAACCAACAACGCTCTCTGGGCCGCCGTCGGCCAGCTCGGCGCCGGCCTTGATTCACGCGAACTCGTCAAATGGATCGGCGTCGCTCACAAATCAACGCTCCGCGAGTGGCCCGCCTATACATTGACCGCCGCCAGACTTGCGCTGACCGGCGTCGCCGATGACAAAACCGCTTACAGGGTCCTGTCCAAAGTCGCCGACTTATTCAAGAGTCGCCCCGACCTCGCTGCCCAGGCCTACGTCCAGCTCGCCGATCGCGCTGCACAGGCTGGTGACAACGACATCGCATTCCAGTCATACCGCGACGCCGTCAACACTTCCATAGATGCTGGCGCCTATGTGCTGACAGCAATCGGTCGCGCCAAGGCTTTCCTCGCTGATCAGGGCCGTCCCGGCATGCTCCTGGAACTCACAACTCCCGTGTGGGCCGGGCTCAAGCAGCCGCGTCTTCAAGACCAAACGAAAATTCCCCACACTCTCTGGTATCGCGTCGGCCTTCTTCACGCCGACGCGCTCTCCGCTGCTGGAAGATCTGGAGACGCCCGGGACATCCTCGATCGCATCAAAGGCGCCGCGGGCATCCGCTGACTCAACCAAAGTCAACGGAAGAATCGTGACGGGCTCCCCCGCGCTTGCTTCACTGAGCGGCGTCTATCCCTCGCGTTGTCTCTTGACAAACTCAGCGTACTGCTCCGGCGTGTCGATCCCGTGATGCTCCGCCTTCGCAACTCCCACCGCAATCTCATACCCATGCTCCAGCGCGCGAAGCTGCTCCAGGCGCTCTGTGCGCTCAAGCGGCGTCTCGGAAAGTTCCGCAAACTCCCGCAAAAACCACCGGCGATACGCATAGACACCCACATGCTTGAGAACGATCTCACCCCCGCTCCCAGTTTTCATTCCTGATCCATCACGATTAAACGGCACAAGTGCGCGAGAAAAATAGAGCGCCCGACCATCAAGGCGTCGCACAACTTTCACAATGTTGGGATTCCCCGCGTTCTCCCGTTCTGCAAATGGAGATCCGACGGTCGCCATCGGCGCCTGGCTGCTCTCCAGCGCTTCAATCACTGCTTCGATCACGGCAGCCTCGATCTCAGGCTCATCCCCCTGCACATTTACGATGGTCCGCTCATCTTCAAGCTCAAGCGCCGTCGCAGCCTCCGCCAGCCGGCTTGTTCCGTTCGGATGTTCACTCTGGGTCATAACGCACTCGCCGCCGAACCCGCGCACCGCAGTTGCGATGCGATCATCATCCGTCGCGACGACGACGCGCTCCACCCGGCGGCACTTCAGCGCCGCTTCCACCACATGTTGAATAAGAGGCTTGCCTGTCTCGCTCGCAAGCGGCTTTCCCGGAAACCGCTCCGAACCGAACCGGGCCGGAATAATGATGACCGCGCCCTGCGCCATCCCTACGCCGTCTTCGCTTTGAGCTCAGTCACCAACTGCTTGATCTGATCGCGCTTCGCGCGGATGTCTTTGTATCCGATATCCCGCATCGCGATTCCCGACGCCAGCGCCCCCGCTTCCTGCGCATCTGCGATGTCTCCCGAATCCGCCGCCTTGCGCAGGAGCGCCGTCATCAGCGCATATCGAAGCTCAATCCCCAGATTGTCATCGGGGGAGTCATACGCTTGCAGGGCTCCGCGCAGCGTTTCCACCGCTTCGGTATGCCAGCCGACTGCGTCAAACGCCTGCCCCAGGTACACCTGCGAAACAAACCGTGACTTCGCATCATTCTGCGATTGCTGAAAATACTCGATCGCTTGATCGTAGTTTTCAAGCGTAAAGTGACGCTTCCCGAGCTGAAACTTGAATCCCAGGTCCGTCGGGTACGCATGAACGCAAAGCTCCAGCTCCTTAATCTCCATCTCTATATATTTTGTCTCTGCTTGCTCAAGTGTCTGCTCGGCGTCAGCATCTCCGTTCTTCGCCGCCTCGCGCAGCTGCCGAAGCTTCCGTCGCGCCCGCCGAAGCTGCACGTCTCCAGCCTTCTGCCGAAAACGAAACTCGCTGAGGTCTTTGTGCGCCTTGAGAAGAATCTCCATCGCCAGCTTCTCGCCCGCAGATGTTCCTCCGTCAATGAGCGCATTGGCGTACTTCAACACCGCCGCTGAATCAGACGGCCTTGCTTCATAGTCCTGCTTCGCAGCCGCAAGCAGCCGCGACTGGGCATCCTCGGTTTTGACAATGCGGTCCCCCTCTTCAAGCAGCCGCTGCTCTTCGTCATCGCGAATGTTCTTCCGGAAACCGCCTGTATCCCCCGTCGCGTCATACCCGCCGCTCGTCATGGTCGCCTGTGCGCTCAGGTTGCGCAGCTGCGCCTCAAGCGCCGTATCCGTCCGATCCAGAGACAACGCGTCATTCCCCGCCTGCACCGCCAGGTCATACGCGCCAAGCTCAAGAAAAAGATCCTTAAGCTTCACAAACGTCTCTTTCTTCGGCTTCTCATCACCGCGGGCCCGGTTCAGCACGCGCTCACCAATCCAATACGCCCCCTCAGCCACACCCAGCTTTGTCCCCGCAGCAATTGCCTTCATCCCCGCTGGCACATCCGCAGGCCTTGCCCCCCACACCAGGAGCGCCCTCAGGTACCGATCAACCCCATCCTTGCCGTCAAAGTTCTTGAGTTGATCCTTCGTCGCGCCCGGCTTCTTCGCCCGCGCTGCAAAATCCAGCGCGCTCTTCATGAACAACTCCAGCCCCGTCTGGCTCGCCGGATCCTGTCGCAATCCCTGAAGCCACAATGTCATCGCGTACTCATAGTTCCCCGTGTCGTGAACGGACTGAGCATGCTTGTAAAACTTCGCTGCTCGGGCGGAGTCAGAAGGCAGCCCCCCGCTGCCCGGCGATCCGGCGTCCACAGAGCCTTCGCCGGCGCCGCCAGCCTCATTCGGCTCATCCGATTTTTTCCGAAACAACGCCAACTGATGATCTCCCGTATGCCCTTCCTGACAGGCATGACTCATCCGCCCATGCGCCCGGACATGGATGCTATGACACCCTGCGCCCCACCGCCAATCTGAGCCGAAAAAGAACCTGTTTCGTATTCATCACCCTAAATCCGCTTGGACATCGCCCGCTGGATGTCTCGTTCATCCTCGCGCTTGCGGAGGTCTTCGCGCTTGTCTGAGCGGCGCTTCCCCCGGGCGACCGCCACCTGCAGCTTAATGCGCCCATCCTTGAAATACATCTTCAGCGGCACCAGCGTCACGCCTTTGCCCGCAGACTCCATCACAAGCTTCTCCATCTCGCGCTTGTGAGCAAGAAGCCGCCGGGGACGAGTGGGTTTGTGATTGTGGGCGGTCGCGGGGGGATATTCCGCAATGTGAGCGCCGATCAGCGTCAGACGCAACGGCGACTCCTCCGCCCGAACATACCCCTCCGCCAGCGACGCCTGACCATCACGAACGCTCTTGACCTCAGAGCCAATCAGAATCATCCCCACCTCAAGCGTGCGCTCGATGTGATATTCATGCCGAGCTTTCCGATTCAGAATCTCAGGTTCCGGCGTCTTCTTTTTGTGTGATCGACCTGCCATGGGGAACATCCGAGTGTAGCCAGCGCGGCGGGCAGGCGTATGCGTATGATCGGGCTGATGAGCCACGATGAGCCGAACACTGCCCTGCTGACCATCGGCCACTCCCCCGACGCCGACGACGCATTCATGTGGTGGCCCCTGGGCGACATCGAAACGGGACGCGAGCCTTCGATCGACACCGGCCGCTTCCGCTTCCGCGCCGTCGCCCGCGATATCGAAGAGTTGAACCAACGGGCTGCAGGCGTCGGCGATTTGGATCTCACCGCCATCTCCGCCCACAACTATGCGCACGTTGAGGATCGCTACGCCATCACCAGCAGCGGCGCCAGCATGGGAGATGGGTACGGCCCAAAGGTCGTTGCCCGCCCCGATCGAGCCGCGAGCGGACTGGAAAATCTCATCGAGTCCGGCGGTGTGATTGCGACACCCGGCGAGCGCACAACCGCATTCCTTGCACTTCAACTGTGCGCGCGCCGTACGGTTGCCCATCGCGCCATGCTCTTTTCTGAGATCGTCGCAGCGGTGCAGAACGGCGTCGTTGACGCCGGGCTCGTCATCCACGAAGCCCAGCTCACCTTCGCCGACTCGGGGCTTGAGCTTCTCGTCGATCTCGGCGACTGGTGGAAACGCGAAACAGGGCTGCCCCTGCCTTTGGGGCTGAATGTCATCCGGCGTGATCTTGACGAGCGGTTCGGCGCCGGCGCGTCGCGGACCGTCGCGGGGCTCCTTCAGACATCCATCAAACATGCCCTTCGCGAGCGCGCCCAGAGCCTCGATGTCGCGATGGAATATTCAGCAGGCGTCGCCCCAGCGATCGCAGACCGCTTCGTCTCGATGTATGTGAATGCTCTGACGCTGGATGCCGGCCCGGAAGGCGCCAAAGCGATTGAAGAACTCCTGAGTCGAGGCGCCAACGCTGGCCTGTGCCCGCAACTCGATCGGCCGATTGAGCTGGTCCTGCCGGAATAACGGTTCGTGGCTGCGTTCTTAAGCCGGCGTGACGCCGCCCTCGCAGAATATCGTCAAGCTTTCATGCGACGGCGGCGATCACACACCAGGCCGCCAACAATAAATACGCCGATGGTGGACGGCGTTGGAAGTTCAAGGAGCTCGACACGCCGAATATTTCCGCTCACTGTGCTCCCCGCAAACAAAGCGCCGAACACGGCGCCCTGCACACCGGTCGTTCCATCAAAACGAGGCGAGATCGAGCTCTCACCCGAATCAAACGTCACGATCGAACCATCAAAGTAAACCTCCGCGTCGCCAACTCCGTCGGTGTTGAGGATTGTAAGCGTGTGATATGAGTCTGTAGCCGTCCCGGCAGGGACGACACCGGAGGCGAAGAGCGCGCCCGATGGCCCGGCGCTGGTTTGCGCGCGGATCTGCAACTCGCCCGCTGGGTCAATATTGAAATATGCGAGATATCGGTTCAGAGAATTGTCCGTGTACCAGAAGCCAAGACCGCTTGATCCGGGCGCGGTGGACGTCATCCGAGCCTCCATCGTGATTGACCATCCGTTTGAGGACAGGTCATCACGACGCCCGCTCGTCAATGGATCGTTGTACCAAAGCAACTCCGTGAGCGCATCGTCCGTGACACTCCAAGCATTCAGTCCCTGATCAATCACAGGCCCTCTTGTGACCGTCCCTGCATCCTGAGCAATCTGCCAATCGCCGCCTGCCACAGAAGATGGATCGGGCGCCGGACTCGCAGCCTGCGCGTCATAGAGCGCGGCGGTGGTCTGACCGACGGAAACTGAGGACGTTCCCAAAAGAAATGCCATAGCAATGACGTGCATTGGTCGGTTTCTCCTCTTCCAGACTAAATTGTACCGCTATATAGCGCAACTACAAGGGTTTCACCCCATATTGCATTGGCCCTTTTCGCATCCACACTCAGATGGCAAGAGAGAGAAATGGGGAGAATAAGGAAAAATCCCCGTCCGAAAATCCATGGAAAAGGCTTGTGATATGCCACCAGCGTGGGATAATCGCCCCGGACGCTTCGTGTGAACTCCTCCAAACGTGATCGCGAAGCGTGGGGCCAATTTTGTTCAATACTGATCCTGGAAGGAATCGGGATGAAAGGTTGCTGGATGAGCCAAGCTGCGAGTCCGCTCCAGACCGGTCGCGACTTCGCGCCGCCCAGCGTCACGCAATACAGCGTGTTCCTGGATAACAAGGTCGGGAAACTGCTGGACGTTGTCGAAACGCTGGACACTCATGCTGATGGTCGCATTTGTGCGATTTCGGTGCATGAGGCCTCTGATCACGCCGTTGTGAGAGTCATCACAAACGCCGCCTGTTCAGCCAAACTGGCGCTTGAAAAAGGCGGGTTCGCGTTCTCTGAAACGGACCTGCTGGTTGTGGAACTGGTGAGCGGGCACACGCTGGAAAGCTTGTGCCTTTCTCTTTTAACCGCAGAGTTAAACATCCGCTTCGCCTATCCGTTGATGTTGCGTCCCAACGGCACGCCAACCATCGCTTTGGCGGTGGATGATACAACGCTGGCGGGGCAAATCTTACGGCGAAAAGGCTTTCGACTGCTCGGCGAGAACGACCTGCCGAAAGGCTATGACTCTCAGAGTTGAATGCAGCCCACTTCCGCTCTGGCGTCTGAGCTTCAGCTTCGTGATTGTTCACCTCAAGAGGCTGACACGCGAAGGCTCTGTGCTTGAGGCATGCGCATGAAGATTGTGCGCACAGACCGTGAACTTGCACCCTATGCCGGCGGCATCTTTGTGCCCACGATGGGCGCGCTGCACGAGGGGCATCTCGCATTGATTCGAAAGGCAGCCCGTCTGGCTGGCGACGAACTGGCGGTCGTTGTGAGCGTCTTCGTTAATCCCGCACAGTTTAATGAGCCAGCTGACTTTTCCAGCTATCGGCGCGATCTTGATCGGGATGTTGACCTCGCTGCGGACGCCGGCGCGACATGCGTCTTTGCGCCGGATGTAAGGGAGGTGTATCCCGATGAACTCGACGGCTCCAAGAGAGATCCGGGACCGATGCCCCGAGTTGCGACGGAGCCGGGTTTGGAAGATCAATTTCGACCCGGTCACTTTGCCGGCGTGGTGATGGTCGTGCGCCGCCTTTTCGATCTCGTCGGGCCATCGGCAGCAGTTTTTGGCGAAAAAGACTGGCAGCAGCTTCAAGTCGTTCGCGCCCTCTGCACGATGGATAAACGCGCCATAGAAATTGTAGCCCATGAAACTGTGCGCGAAAGTGACGGGCTGGCGATGAGTTCGCGCAACTCCAGACTCAATCTAGAAGAACGCAAACGGGCAGCCTCCCTCTATCGCGCCCTTTGCGCGAGCCAACAGGAGTCAACGCCTGAGCGCGCCGAAAAAGCGATGCGTCAGTTACTCGATCGTGAGGGCGTCCAGACGGAATATGCAGTCGTCCGAGATGCAGAAACTTTGCTCCCGCCGGAGCGTCGGGATGGCCCACTCCGTGCGCTCATCGCGGGCCGATTCGGAGAAGCGCGATTGCTCGACAACATCGCCTGGCCCGGATGAAGCAAGCGACATTCTGCAAGCCCTACGCTGACTGAATCGACTGTCTAATCGCTTCATCCACGAGCAATCCAACAGGGTCATAGGTTGGAAGCGACGGGCGCTCGCTGGCAAAGAGCAAGGGAGTTTCAGTTGAGCCAAGAATCACACCCTCGCACCCCTGACTCGCGAGCTTGTCGATCGCGCTGAGCATGAGCAGCCGCGATTCCTGCAAGACATCACCTTCGACCAGTTCCGAGAAAATGATGTGATCGATCGCCTCTGAATCATCTTCATCCGGAGCATGCACGATGACGCCGTGCATGCCGAGCACGGTCTGATAGATGGATCCGCGCATGACGAGTTTGGTGCCGAGTATCCCAACCGTTCGGCGATGCTCGTCGCACACTACCTTCGCGACGACATCGATCATGTTGATCCAGGGGATGGGGGAGCCGGCTTCGGCGAACTGGATCGCGTGATGGGCAGCGTTGTCAGGAAGAATGCAAAAATCTGCGCCGGCGGCGGCCAATGTGTCAGCCGACCAGCACAGCATCTGCCCAACGCTCTCCCAGTCTCCCGCCTGAATTGCTTCAAGATAGTTGGCGAAGGGAATATTGTGCAACGTGATGAGGGGGCGATCGGCGCGAGCTTTGATGTGCGAAGCTCGCTGGGCAATTTCGCGATAGCAAAGGGCTGAACCCTCAGGGCTGACCGCCACGATGCCAATATGTTTCGCCAAGAGTCGTGCTCCATGATTGCCGAACCGGGCGGGCGTGACGACGCAGGCGCCCCAGGGTGACGCGCCCATGCTCACTGGTGAAAGCCGCTGCGTCAATACGCTGGGACACAAAACGGGAGATACGCCGCAGCAAGGCCGCTATTCTTCAGGTCATGAGCTTCGACCCTTTCGCTGCGCTCGGCCTTCCTCGCCAGTTTGATCTTGACCGCGATGCGCTTCTGACCGCTTGGCGTCGGACGAGCGCCCAGGCTCATCCCGACCGGGCGGGGAACGACGCTGAAGCGGCGCGCCGGACGGCGCAGATCAACGACGCCCGCCAGACGCTCGAAGATCCCGAATCCCGGGGCAACGTGCTTCTTGCCCTGCTCGGCGGACCCACCAAAGAGGAGAACAATGCTCTGCCCGATGGCTACCTGATGGAGATTCTCGAACTGCGTGAAGAGATGGAAGACGCAAAAGCGGCCGGCGAAAGTCTGGAGGAGTTTGAAAAGTTGGCGCAGGAGCAGCGGGCACAGCACATCGCTGAGGTTGGTGAAATGTTCACCGCCCTCAATGAGACGCCGAACAAAGAGGCCCTCGCAGCCATTCGTGTCGAGTTGAACGCCTGGCGGTACGTTGAGCGCATGATCGAACAGCTGGATCCGGAATACAACCCACAGCGCGCGGACTTCCCTCTGAAGCCAGGCGCGGAGTAAAGTCGCCCGGGCGGGCGCCACACATGTCCTCTGCTGAACTCCCATTTATTCTGACGCTCCCCGCGCTGCTGGCGTTGTCTGCCTTCTTCTCCGGTTCGGAGACAGCCCTCTTCGGGCTGACCCAACATGAGCGGTTTCAGTTGCGACAGCGCGGCGGGATCGGCGCCGCTGCAACCCACGCGCTGCTCATGCGACCTTCGCGGCTGCTCATCACGATCCTGCTGGGAAACATGGTCGTCAACGTTGTGTATTTTCTGATTTCAAGTGTGCTTACGCTGCGCGCAGAGGGCGCGCTCGCAGCGACGCTCGTCAGCTTGACCACGCTGCTGGCGCTGATCCTTGTTGGAGAGGTGTTGCCCAAGATGGCCGCGGGCGCCGCCAGAGCGCGCTGGTGCGGCGTGGGGGCGCCGCTGCTTTTAATTGTTCATCGATCGCTGGGCCCCGCGCCGGCGATGATCGAGCGCTTCATTATCGCGCCGCTCTCGCGCGTCGTGCGCCCGACGCGCAGTGGTCATCAGGTGACCTCCGACGAACTCGGCGCCTTGCTCAAACTAAGCCTCGATCAGGGAGTAATTGAATCCGCCGAAGCCGGCCTGCTCGACGCGGTGACCGAGCTGAGCGTACTAAAGGCGCGCGATGTCATGACGCCGCGCGTGCAGCTTCCCTGCCTCGATTCGGGCGCTGGACGAGATGATCTCATCACATTTCTGCGCGAAACGCCAACCGCACGAGTCCTTTTGTGCCAGGGTTCGATCGACGCCGGCGTCGTCGGCGTGCTCAACCCGCGGGAGTTTCTCTCTCGCGTTGGGCGGGGCGAAAGGAGCATCCAACTCGGAGCTCATGCCCGGGCGCCGTTATTTGTTCCCGAGCAGGCGCGACTCGATCAGGCGCTTGATCGCATGCAAAAACGCCGGGAGCGCATCGCGGTGGTTCTTGATGAATATGGCGCCGTCGCGGGCGCGATCACCCTTGAAAATATCACCGATCGGCTCATCGCAGGGCTCGCAGGCGCCGGCGCGATGTCGGAGACGACTCTCAATATCGAGCGCATCAGCCCGTACACCTGGCGACTCCCTGGCGCGCTCGCAGCCCATGACTGGGACGAAGCTTTCGGCATGGCTGCGCACGCCGGCGACGCGACCATCGCCGGATTCTTTGTGCGCGAACTCGGACGCATTCCCCATCCGGGTGACGAAGTGCGCATTGAAAACGTGCATCTGCGCGTCGAAACAATGGAGAAGACCGCCATTCGCTCACTTATTCTCACGCTGGATTCAGAACCGGAGCCAGAGCCATGAGCCCTAACGAGATGGCTTTCTGGATTGCCCTGACGGGCCTGGGTGTTCTTGGGTCTGCGATCTTCAGCGGGCTGGAGACAGGTTGTTATTGCGTGAGCCGTGTGCGTTTGATTGTTCACGCTGAATCGCATGACGGCCACAGCGCAAGCCCCGGCGCAAAGCGCCTCCTGAGCGAACTGCGCCGCCCGTCAGCGCTGCTGGGCACATTGCTCATCAGCAACAACGTGGCGAATTATATCGGCTCGCTCGGGCTCGCTGCTCTCTTTGCCGGCGCCGGCCTCAATGACTGGACCCTCATCGGCGTCAATGCGCTTCTTCTAACGCCGGTGCTCTTCATCTTCGGCGAGACACTCCCCAAAGAGCTCTTCCGCGTCGAGGCTGACGCGCTGACGCCGCGCCTCGCGTGGCTTCTTACGCTGCTGCGCCTCATGCTGACAGTCACATTAATTCTTCCAATCGTGCAGGGGTTCGGCGCTCTGGTTGGACGGCTGGTGCGCGAAGGCGGTGACGCAGGGCTGCGCGAGCCGCGCGGGCGCGTTGCTGCTCTTCTCAAGGAGGGCGCGCGCCACGGCGTCTTGAGTGAATCGCAAACCACGCTCATTGACCGCGCCTTTGCGCTGCGCGATGTGACATTGCGCGATCTCATGCTCCCCTGGCGCCGAGCCGCGACGATCAACTCCAATGCGACGCGACACCAACTCGAAGCGGCGCTGCGCGAGCGGAGCTTCTCGCGCTGGCCTGTTGTTGATCGCCGAGGCAGAGTGATCGGCGTCATCAGTTCGCTCGAAGTCTGGCTCAACCCGGAGAAAAATGCGCGTGACCTCATGGAAGCGCCGGTGAAGTTAACACCCAATGCCGGCGTACGTGAGGCGCTCTCCACATTGCGCGACGCGAACTCGACAATCGCCATCGTTGAAGAGCGTGATCGCCCGGTCGGGATCATCGCGATCAAAAATCTTCTTGGACCGGTGACGGGTTCTCTCGATGATCTATAGCCGGACCAATATCTGCAGCTCGTCTACTTCGAAGAACACCTGCGCCTGACGCTCTTCATCAAGGTATATTTTGTCCATGAATGCAGCACATAAATCTCCGGTCGCAATTGTCACAGGCGCCGGCGCAGGAGTCGGGCGCGCCACCGCGATCCAGCTTGTTCAACTGGGTTATCGAGTCGCGCTCGCGTCGCGAACCAAAGAAGATCTCATCGAGACCGCCTCTGCCGCCGGCCCTCGCGCACAAACGCTCATCGTTCCAACCGACGTCGCGATCCCGGAGCAGGTGCGCCACCTTGTCGAACACACGCACGCAACCTTTGGCAGGATCGACGCGCTCGTCAACAACGCCGGCGTCGCGCCGCTCCTGCCTATCGATCAGACCGATCCCGAAACGCTGCACAAGACGTTCGCGATCAATGCGCTTGGGCCGGGATATGCGATTCACGCGCTCTGGCCTATTTTTAAAGCGCAGCGATCAGGCCGCGTCGTCAATGTTTCGACCCTCGGCACAGCTGACCCCTTCCCCGGTTTTTTCGCATACGCTGCATCTAAAGCGTCGGTGAATCTGTATGCCAAGAGCATCGCGATTGAAGGCGCCGATATCGGCGTGCGCGCCTTTGCCGTCGCCCCAGGCGCGATCGAAACCAACATGCTCCGCGAGCATTTCGATGAAGCGACAATCCCGCAGGAAGCTTGCCTGACGCCGGAAACAGTCGCTGGGGTCATCGTCGAGTGCGTCACGGGCGAGCGCGACGCTGAGAACGGCCAGACGCTTTTTCTCTCCCAGACGTAAGATATACCGCAGGCAGCCCATACACTGCCGCCTGCACTCAAGAGCATCCCGAATCGGCTCGTTCGCCAAACACAACTCCGGAGAAGATGACATGCTGCACCCCGCCTGCCTTTCATTGACGAAGATCGCGTGCGCCATCTCGGCGGCGAGCGTGCTTCTCGCAGCAAACGCCATTGCCATCGCAGGCGATGCGCCGACGGGGGCCGCTTCATCGGCGGTTTCGACTTCTTCGCCGAGCATCGAGAAGTTTCTTCAAGTCCGGGCGCCGCGCAGTGTTTCCGTCACACCGGGCGGGCGGGTCTATGCCATCGACTGGGCTGAAGGGGTGAATCAACTTTTCAGCAGGCCTGTGTCGCGCGGGCCTGACGGCGAGATGGATCAGCTCACCAACTTCGAGGACGGGGTCTCAGGCTACGCCGTTGCGCCGGACGACAACTCCATCATTGTTTCAGCAGCGATCGGCGGCAGCGAGCAAAACGACCTGCATTTCCTCGACGCCAAAACCGGCGAACTCCGCACAATTTTCTCTGATCCAAATGTGGTCTATGGATTCCAGGTCTGGCTGCGTGACAGCTCCGGCTTCATTTACTCCGCCAACGATGAAAGCAAGAGTGACTTTCACCTGTATCTCTACGATCTGGACTCAGAAAACTCGCAAAAACTCCTTGCCAAGTCCGGCTACTGGTACGCAGCGGATGCCACCGAAGATGCGTCGCGCATCATTGTCGGCCAGTATCGCTCCGTCGCGGATGCGAGCGTCTATGAGCTTGACGCCACGACCGGCGAACTCACGAATCTCAATCTCGGCGCCGGCCCCACCTACAACTCACCCGTTGGCTATCTGCTCGGCGAGCGCGACGTGCTCCTCATCTCCGATGTGGGGGACGGCCGACGCAAGCTCTTCGTGCGAACGCTTGCGGATGGCAAAGTGAACCTCGCCGTCCAGGCGCCCGGCGACTGGGACATCGAAAACGCAAGCCTGAGCCACGAACGCGACTATCTGGCTGCGGGGTTCAATGAAAACGGCTACCGACCCATGCGCCTCTACAAAACGCCCGGCTTCACTGAAATCAGAACACCAAAACTAGATCAGGGCATCGCCACGGTCAGCGAAATTCGAGAAGGAATGGCGCTCTATTCACTCTCAAACGCCCGCTCACCCGGCGAAGCTTTCCTCTACGACATCGAAGATCGCCACGCGCCAACGAAAATCACCACAGCCCAAACCCAGGGCCTTGATCTTTCTTCATTCACACTCCCAACGCTCATAGAGTTCAAGTCCTTCGACGGACTCACCATTCCCGCCTTCCTCTATATCCCCGCCAGCTACAAACCCGGCAAGCTGCTCCCATTCATCGTCCACTTTCATGGCGGCCCGGAAGGCCAACACCGCCCGAGCTTCAGCGCCACCACGCAATATTTCATAAGCCAGGGCTTCGGCGTTATCCAGCCAAACGTGCGCGGATCGTTGGGGTACGGCAGGGAGTTCCACCAACTCGACAACTACAAGAAACGCTGGGATTCCGTCCGCGACGGTGTCGCTGCGGCACAGTGGCTTGTTGACAATAACTACGCAGAGCGCGGAAAAATCGCAGCCTACGGCGGAAGCTACGGCGGGTTCATGTCCGTCGCCTGCGTCGTCGAGGGTGGCGATCTGTTCGGCGCCTGCGTTGATGTCGTCGGCATTGTCAACTTCAAGACCTTTCTCGAACAAACTCGCAGCTATCGCAGAAAACTGCGAGAAGCGGAGTACGGCCCGCTCTCAGACCCCGAGTTCCTCGCCTCCATCTCCCCAATCAACCGTATTGACGAAATAAAGGCGCCCATGCTCATCGCACACGGCCTCAATGATCCACGCGTCCCCATCGGCGAAGCGATGCAACTCGCGGTCGGGCTGCAAAAGCAAGGCTACGATCCCGAGCAGGTCTACTTCCCCGACGAAGGACACGGCTTTTCCAAACTCGCCAACCGGCTTGTTTTCTACGATCGCGTCGTCGGCTTCCTCAAGGAGCACATCGGCGTTCCCAGTCACTAAACTACGGCGTGCAGACATTTTCTCGCGCCGCCACTCGATAGGAGTTTTTCAATGACTTACAACGACAACAACGAGAAAATTATCGAAGCCCTCATCCGCGCCTACAACAGCGAGATCGAAACCGTCGCCAACTACATCGCCAACTCCGTCAATCTCGATGGCGTGCGCGCCAACCACATTAAAGAATCACTTCAAGCAGATATTCAGGAAGAGCTAGACCACGCCCAACTCCTCGCCAAGCGAATAAAAGTCATCGGCGGACTTGTGCCAGGCTCACAATCCCTCAAAATGTCACAAACCTCACTCCAAACCCGTGATGACACAACAGATGTCGTCTCTGTCATTCGCGGCGTCATCGACGCGGAAGAAGGCGCAATCAACACATATGAAGAAATCGCCCGCCTGACCGACGGAGTAGATTTTGCAACCCAGGATCTCGCGATTCAACTTCTCGCCGACGAACAGGAGCACCGCCGCGAGTTCGTCGGATTCCTCAAGGAGTACGAGAACAGCGCGTGAAGTCGGAAACCGCTGTGGGCGTCGGCGTGAACATCCTCATCGCGCCGGACAGCTTCAAAGAGTGCATGACGAGCAGCGTTGCTGCAAGCGCGATCGCCGTTGGCGTGCGCCGCGCCATCAAAGAGTTCATAGTTGACGCAAATGTAATTCTGTGTCCTGTTTCCGATGGCGGCGACGGCCTGCTCAGTTCGCTCAGTGACGATCCGAACGCCACAACCATCACAACCCCCGCCCGCTCCGTCGTAGGCGAGCGCCCAATCCCGTGGCGGCTTATCGACGCGCCTCTCGAATCCAGCCGCACCGCCATCATTGAAAGCGCCGCCGTCGTCGGCCTGCATCTTCTTCCCCCCGACCAACGCAACCCCGAATCACTCTCAACCGCTGGCCTTGCCGATCTCATACGCGTTGCTCTCGATGCGCAGGTCAGCCAAATCATCATCGGTCTCGGCGGTTCCGCGACCTGTGACGCCGGCGTCGGGTGCGCCAGCGCCCTCGGCGCGCACTTCTTTGATGAACAAGATCATCCCATCCCCGCCCCCACCGGCGCCGACCTGCCCCGCATCACCCACATTGATGTAAGAAACATGGATCATCGCCTGTCGCGCGCCACCCTCACCGCCGCATGCGATGTCAATAATCCACTCTTCGGCCCCAATGGCGCCGCCCGCGTCTTCGCCCCACAAAAAGGCGCCACAGCTGAACAAGTCGATCGCCTCGATGCGAGCCTCGCCAATCTCGCACGCCGCTGCGCCGAAGCAGGGCTCGACGCTGATCCAGACGATCTCGGCGCAGGCGCCGCCGGCGGGCTCGGTTTCGGCCTCGCCGCCTTTGCCGGCGCGAAACTCAGCCCCGGCGCCGAACTTTTCCTCCACTTTTCCGGCTTCGCCGGTCATCTCACGACCGCCGACCTCGTCATCACCGGCGAAGGTCGGCTCGACGCCACATCACTCGCCGGAAAAGCGACCGGCGCCGTCGCCAAAGCCGCCCGCGACGCCGGCGTCAACATAATCGCACTCGTCGGCCAGCTTGATCCAGCCGCGCCGGAAGCCAGGCATCATTTCGATCGTGTCGAAATCATCACACCGCCGGACCTCCCCCTCGCTCAAGCAAAAGAACAAGCCCGCGACCGACTCACCGCCGCAGCAACCCGGGTCACACGCGAGTTTCTCCAGAACCGCCATCGACTCTCGCCCAAATCCAAATGACTCCAATCCACCCGACGCCGGCGCCCGCGCCCAGCCATCTGGTATCCTCCCAGCCATGCCCATCCGTGATGAGGACATCCTGCTCGTCGATTCCCCGCCGATGAACGCCAACGAGCGCCTCTACATCTGGCCAATCGTCATTGGCATTGTTGTCACGATGAGGCACTTCTTCACCAGCTTCGGCCAGGGAAGAGTCTTCTCCAAGCTCGGCCTGCCCAACACCAGCAGAACCATGCAGTACCCCGAAGAGCGACGCGAGAATATGCCCATCGAGGAAGGCGGCTCGCTTAAGGACAACTTCCGCGGCGTCCACCGGCTCAACCGCGATGATGACGGCCGCGTCAAGTGCGTCGCCTGCATGATGTGCCCGACGCTCTGCCCCGCCAACTGCATTCACATCGTCGCCGGCGAATCTCCCTGGGACGATCGCGAGAAGTACCCGGTGAAGTTTGATATTGACGAGCTTCGCTGCATCTATTGCGGCATGTGCGAAGAAGCCTGCCCCGTCGACGCCATCGAACTCACCACCGAGTACGACGTGATCGGCCTCTCGCGCCAGGAAATGATCTTCGACAAGGAAAAGCTGCTCTCGATCTACGATGTGACCATCGACAAGAAGCCGATGTAGCTCAACTTACTCTGGCGCCGCAGCTTCAGGCGCTTTCACTTCAGGCGGCGCAACGAAGTCGTAGATCGGCTGACCGGAGATGAAGTTGGCGACCGTTTCGTCAAACTGCTCCGGAAAATCCCACATGATGTAGTTCTTGCAGTTAACGAACTTCGCCGTCATCACGCTTGCGTAGCTTCCCATCAGACGCATTGATTGCTCTCGCTTCTGCTGAGCTTGCCACGCGCGCACGTCCGTGGGTGGGCTGTCCACCGTCATATATGTCGCGAGCATCGGCGCCGCAAGGTCATGAAGGTCCGTTTCCAAGTCAAAGCGAATCAACTCATTAAGCCACTGAGCCTTAACGCTTGCCTCCGTCTCGCGCATCACGCCTGCGAGCCATTCGACACGGTCTTCATTGATCGAATACGTTGAAGGAACCTGCAGCGACTGCTCCCACCTGTCGTTATCGAACTGCTTGATCAAAAACACCGTTTCATCCGCTGATGCATTCCGCTCTTCAATGCTGACTCGCGCACCATCTCCCATTGGCATCCAGGGAAGAAATGCGTCTACCGCAATCACCTGGCTCACATACTTCGGATACTCCAGCGCAAGGCGAGTCGCGAGCACCCCACCCAGCGTCGTGTGCCCGATGACGACCGGCGAATCAATATCCTCATCACGAACCAGATTCCGAAGCTGGCGCACCGCGTTGTCCATCCACGGCGTTGTGGATTCATCCGGGTCGCGCGCTCCCTCTTCATCTACCTCAGGCATGGGTGGCGCTTCACTCCCAGACGAACCGGGAAGCGAAATCGCGTACATCGTGTACTGCGCGCTGTTACGCTCCATGAAGTCTTCCCAGATGCGCCAGTCCGTGCTCAGCCCGTGAATCAGGATCATCGCTTGATCCCCCTCGCCGCGCTTCTCGACATGCGCAAAGGGCGTACCCTTCGCGATCGCCGTCCCTGCAAAGAGCAAGGTCATCGCCATCGCGACCGCACACACACGGGCGACACTACTTTCAATCACACTCTTCATCGCTGCACTTGCTCCTCTTCCAGCCTGCGCTCGTTGGGTCAAATCCTTGAAAATAATCATCGTCACTTCTACCGGCCGGCTGCGTTTCCGCTGCCTTTCCTGAGCATTTCTCGTATCAGTCGCCGCCCAGCCCCAGGCTGACCGTCCGATAGTCCGCAACGCTCCAGTTCCACGGCGATCGCATCAATCCCCGCAATCGTATCGGCAGCCGTCACCGCCCCCATGTGCGAGATTCGCAGCACACGCCCCTTCCATTCATCCTGCCCCCCCGCAAAAAGCACCCGATGCTCCCGTGCGCACGCCTGACGAAGCCCGTCATCGACTCCGTCCGGATATCTCACCGCCGTCACCGAATCGCTCGGCGCCTCCGACGCCAGCTCCAGACCCATCTCAGTGAGAGCCCGCCGGCTCGCCTCCGCCAGCCCCGCCGTCCGCGCCCAGACCTCCTCAAGCCCCTCCGCTTCAATCATCGCCAACGCTTCGACAAGCCCAAAAACAAGCCCGATCGCCGGCGTCTGCGGGCTCAGCCCGGCGCCTTCCTCTTCCGTCAGCCAGCGCCGCAGATCAAGAGAAAGTGGCGCCAGCGAAACACCTGTCGCTTCTTTCAGCCGCGCGACAGCCCGCGCCCCCATCGCAACCAAACCAACGCCCGGCGGGCACATCAGCGCCTTCTGGCTCGCGCTGCACGCGACATCAATCCCCCACGCATCCATCTCAAAGGGGATCGCCCCAATGGAGCTGACACCATCAACAATCACGATCGCATCTGACGCTTGCATGCGCGTTATCTGAGCGAGCGTGCGCACATCATTGACCGTCGCGCTGCTCGTCTCACAATGCGCCATCACGACCGCCCGAGTCTCAGGATGTGCCCCCAGCGCCTCAGAAAGTTGGTCTGGCGCAATCGCTCGCCCCATCGGAGCCGAGATCGTGACAACGCCCACGTCATACAACGCGCCGGTGCGCGCATAGACCTCACACCAGCGCCGCCCGAACTTCCCGTTCTCGCACACGATCACCGTGTCACCCGGTCTCAAAAACGACAATTGCGCCGCTTCGACCGCCGTCGTTCCTGTGCCGGTGAGCATCGCGACCGGGCCGGCGGTCTGGAACACCCGCGCCAGCCCGTCTCCACACGAGCGCCACACCGCTGCAAACTCTTCGGTGCGGTGATGGACGATCGGCGCCGCCAGCGCCTGGCGCACTCGATCGGGAACGGGAGTTGGTCCGGGTGTCAGAAGAAGCATCGCACTCCATCCTATCGCCGGCCTCCGGGCATACACTCAAAGCGTGACCGACGCCCCCACGCATATCGATCTCAAAAAGGATCGCGGCTTGACCGTCCAGTGGGTCGATGGCTCCTCGAGCTATTACACGATCGCCTACCTCCGCCGAAACTCTCCCTCCGCAGAATCGCGTGAGCTGCGAAAAGAACTGGAAGCCAACCCCCTCGCGGTGCTGCCCAGCTCTGCCGTCGCGGCTGACACGCTCACCGCGATCGACGCTGAACTCGTTGGCAACTATGCGATCCGGATTCGCTTCTCCGATGGGCACGCCACGGGCATCTACTCCTGGCGTTACCTCCGCGAGATCGATCCTGCCAACCCCACCCCGCCGAATGAGAGCGAGCCCGCCTGACCGAGCCGATGGCCTCCCCCCGCTTGTCTACACTGCCAACGATATTCGTCCGCCGGAAAAATCGGGTTGTCCACCCCGCGCACCGCCCGGTGTTTCGCCCGGATCATTCATCGTGAGCCGGATCGGCTGCCTTCGTCGTTGGACACGCCCACTCCGAGTCGGCGAGAATCATCCCTTATGAATGTGCGCTCAAATACATTGCGTCTGACCATCCTGGCTTTTGTCGGCGCCCTCGGGCTGCTCGCGGCAGCCTCCACCGCCCCGGCGCAGCGCGACGCCGACCGCACACGGGATGCAGCCAGACCCCAACAGGAGCGCGACGCGGTCGTGGTGCTCGTGGGCGGGCAGCGGGTTCGCGGCGTCCTCGTCAGCGACACCCCCGAGGAGGTCATCATTCGAGTTGGCGCGATTGAGACAAAGATCAAACGGGCAGAGATCGAGCGCGTCGTCATCCAGCGCCCTATCCGCGAGCGTTACGCCGCGATGCGCGCTGTCATCGATGATGAAGATGTCGATCGCCTGCTTCAACTTGTCAGCTGGCTCAGACTGAATGGGCTTTACTCGGACGCCCGCAATGAGCTTGATCATATTCTCGAAGTCGAGCCCAGCAACGGAGAGGCGATCCGCCAGAGCGCCCTCCTTGATCAGCAAATCGCGCTCCGCGCCAAAGAACAGGACCGCGATCTAAGCACGCGCCAGCCAACCGAAAAAACTTCGCAAGATGTCAATCGCCCCAAGCCCGGCGACTTCCCGCTGCTGTCTGATGAGCAGGTCAACCTCATCAAGGTGTACGAGATTAATCTTGACGATCCGCCGCGCTTGATCATTAATCGCAAGACGGTCGAGCAGATGTTCAAGACGTACGCCGGTGACTCACTCATCCCGTCAACGCGCGAAGGGCGGGCGATGTTCCATCGCCGCGAGCCTGTCGAGATTCTGGAAACGATGTTCAAGCTGCGGGCCCGCGAGTTGTACCCGGAGGTGCATGTGCTCTCACTGTCTGATTCTCTCAAGAGCTTTCGCGACGAGGTGAACAAGACCTGGCTCGTGAACCGCTGCGCGACGACGCGCTGCCACGGAGGTGAGCAAGCAGGCAAACTGTTTCTGTACAACCGTTCGCCCACCGCCGAGCGCAGCGCTCTGACGAATTTGATCATTCTGGAGAAGTTCTCCCTCGGGCCCGATCGCCCGCTGATTGACTACGCCAATCCGGCACACTCGCCGCTGCTTCAGATGGGCCTCGCCCGGCATGAATCCGTTATGCCGCACCCGGATGTTAAGGGTTGGCGCCCGGTCTTCCGCAGCGTGGAGGATCGGCGCTATCAGCAGGCGGTCGAGTGGATCCGCTCCATGCACCGTCCCCGCCCGGAATACCCCATCGAATACGACCCGCCGCAGCCGTCTGCAAGCGGGGCGAAAAACAAGAATACAGAGCCGGATCAACCTCGAGGCGATCGCTGAACCAGCTTCCAATGCATCCGGTATACGGTCTATGGCCGCCCCGACGCCATTTCTGCCGGTACACTGGCCGGTTCGACGGAACCTCCCGGCTCCTCCGAGAGAAAGACAAGGTATGACCATCGCGATCTCCACACGACGCCATCTTTCCCGCCCAGTCCGCACCGGCGCGGAGTTCTTCCTTTTTGCTGCGATCGCGCTTACCAGCGCCGGTTGTGACGAGCCGGACGCTGACAGCCGCCAGCTTCTTGCCCAGGCAAGTTGGGAGCTTCGGGGCGTGACTGCAGCGGACAAGCCGGAACAGCTGCCGGCGGCCTCGCGCGAAGCGGTGTATGAAAAGATCAATCGCACGCTTGGCCCCGTGCGCAGCGCCGATGACGAAACACTGCAACAGTCAGCGAAGATGATTTCCGCGGCTGCGATGGAAGGACTGGCGAGCGTCCACAGCGCCCGGGCGACCCATTTGCAGGAAACGCTGCTGACATCGATCAGTCGGGTGCGCACGATTGCGGATCAGGCCCAGGCCCAGTTGAGTCTCGCTGCGGCGCTCGAGAGCTTCGATCCCGATAAAGAACTCAGCGCTCAGCAAAGTCTCGCGGAAGAAAAAAAAGCAGAGATTGTTCAGGCTCGAAACGGGCGCCATCAGCGTCAGACCAAAATTGACGAACTGCGCGAGGAAATGGCGCAGCATCAGACGCAACGCAGCACGCTGCGAACGCAGGAAGCGGAAATCCGCTCGCGGGCGCTCTCGGCGGCGGGCGATGAGCGCGCGGAGATGATCAGGCAGGCCACCAAGGTTCAGCGAGCCGCAGACGAGCAGGCGATGAGTGTCGCATTGTTGGAAGCGCAAATTGCCCGCAACGAGCCGGACCTGGCTGCGTTTGAGCTCGAAATCGGTCGGCTGGAGAGCCAGTTGCGATCGCTGAATGACTCTGTCGATGAAATGCAGGCTCGCCTTGACGCAGCGCGTGAGCAGGCTGAACTCAGCCGCGCAGATGCTGAGATGGTGGCCGATGCGTACCGCGCGGGCGTGGAGAGCATCGTTGAGTTATTGACCGGCGAGTACGCGGCGGCGAGTGACGCGGCAGAGGCTGCCGCTGAGCAAGGCGCGAACTACCTGCGAGGGGTACGTGATCCGGACGCTGCGGTTCGGCGAGCGAAGCTGCTGCAAAAGCTGGGTGATATTCGCGCATCGCGAGCGAGCGTCGAGGCGGACCTGGAGCGGCTCGTTAAGATGGTCATCGCGCTTGAGCCGGCGCTTCCCGGCGTGGAGGGGCTCACCGGATTCCTGGAGCAATCGGGAATCGACGGGCAGGCTCGGCGGGCGGCTGCGATTGAGGCGTACGCCGCCGCGCGGGATCAGTTCGGCAGCGCCGGGCTCCGAGGTGAAGCGCGCGACCGGGTGGATAAAGTCGCGCAGGAACTCGACCAACTCGTGCAAAGCTTCGGCGGCGAAAGCGCGATGGAGAATGACGAAGCCGGCGGCTGACTAAAAGAGAATTCCTGGCGGGACGATGGCAAATATCGCTCAGGCGCGGCGCGAGCCGATACCGACCTTCTTGAAGGAGGTCGCTGTTGCCATCGAAACCACAACAAGCACGCGCTGAATCGCCCCCCCGGCTGATTGTGATCGCGACGCGGCAGACGATGCACGCTGCGGTGCAGGCGGTCGGCTCCTCGCCGGCGCCAATCACGCCAATGGGTGTGATTTTGATGGATGAGGCTGACTTTGGTGGCTCAGGTCCGGAAGGCGCCCCCCTGCTGGGGGGAGAGGCTGAACTGCGCGCGATCCATGCTCGGCGCCATTTCGATTCGGCTCTGATATCGCTGCCAGCCTCGATGGCCGCTGCGATCGGACGGGTGCAGGGTGTGCTGCGGGAACTCGGCGTCGCGGCGCGATTCCTGCCCACAATTACGGATGTCTTGACGGGAGCGACGCCGACGTTTTTTTCGCTGGCCGCCGGCGCGCCGGCGTCGATTGACCTGCCGTCGCTCCTCGGGCGGACGATTCGGCCGACAGCGACGGCGGCGACACGCCGGCTCATCGAGGGCAAGCGGGTGCTCATCACGGGCGCTGGCGGGAGCATTGGGTCGGAGCTGGCGCGGCTGGTTGCGGGATGTGAACCGGAGTTGATTGTCCTGATGGAGCGCTCCGACAACGCGCTCTTTGAGATTGATCGAGAGCTGGGCGAGCGGTATGGGGATGTTGAGCGGCGGGCGCTTCTGCATGATGTAGTGGATCGGGAGGCGACGTTGGCGCAAACACGCGAGGCGGCGCCCCACATCGTTGTGCATGCTGCGGCGCACAAACATGTGCCCATGATGGAGGATCATCCCGCCCACGCAATTACGAACAATGTCTTTGGGACAGTTTCGATTGCGGACGCGGCGCGGGAGGCGAACGCTGAGCGATTCGTCATGATTTCGACGGATAAGGCAGTGAATCCTACGTCCGTCATGGGAGCGACGAAACGAGTGGCGGAGCTTTATATTCGCTCGATGAATGCGCACAAGAAGGAAAGCACGCGATTCGCGCTGGTGCGGTTTGGCAATGTGCTGGGGTCGGCGTGCAGCGTGCTTCCGATCTGGCAGAGGCAGCTTGGGCAGGGGGCGCCGATCACCGTCACCGATGCGCGCATGACGCGGTACTTCATGACGATTCCGGAGGCGGCGTCGCTCGTGCTGCAAGCGGCGGCGATCGACCCGCGCGAGGTGAGTGAGGCTGATGTTTTTGTTTTGGATATGGGTCAGCCGGTGAATATTTTGGATCTGGCGAAGCGCTTTGTGCGTGCGCACGGGTTGACGCCGGCTGTGGTGGAAACAAGTGATTCTGAGCGGAGCGACGACTTCGATGCGCGCGCGGCTGGGCGGGGAGCGATCCTGATGACGGGTGCGCGGCCGGGTGAGAAGCTTCATGAGGAGTTGGTGCATGCGCGCGAGGAGCTTCTTCCGACGGCGGCGGCGGGAGTGCTGGCATGGGCGGGAGCGGCGCCGGACGGTGGAGAAGTGGTGAAAATGCTTGCGGATCTCGAGGGAGCGAAGAACTCAGGAGATCCCCGGACCGCGGTTGAGGCGCTCCAGAGGTGGATATCAGGGTACTCTGCAGGGGGCTTTCAACCCATTTCACCAGAACCGACGGTTTCTGTGGCTTGAAACGGCGCGGGGGGTGGAGACAATGGTGAGCCAACCAAACCGCTCACGCCGACCCGCCTGATAGGCCGATGACGCGGCGGGTCGCCTCTCTCCTCTCCACTGCGTGTGAGCGGCGTCCGAAAACAAGTTCCACCCAAGGAAAGTGAACATGGCGATCACAACACGCCAAAGGCTACTGCTCGAAACCAACGCACTGCGTGATAAGGCGGAAGCTCTTCTCAAGGGGCTCGAGGACGCCAAGCGCATTACGGAGCGTGAGCTTGCCCGGTTTAATCGGGTGGACGCGATGGAGTGTGTGCGTGGACAATCTTCCCTGGATCAGGGCATCGTTTCGACGCGGCGCATGATTGAGACATTGAATCAGTCGCTGGCGAGCACCGAGCAGACGTTTGATGATGATGATCTCGCGTTGCTCGAAGAAATTGAGCGGGTTGATGAACCCAACGCGGTCGTTTGACCAATGACGCATCGACCGCTGTCGGAATCAGACACATCTGTAGAAATTAAACCTGATGCAGGGCAATCATCTGCGCGCACGTTGCTGGTGAATCGCCTCGATTCTCGCGCGGCGCTTCCTGCGTATCAGACTGATCTGGCTGCCGGGCTGGACCTGGCTGCTTTTCTGCCTGATGGGCCCATCGAACTTGAGGCGGGATCGCGGACGCTCGTTCCGACGGGTTTGGCGATTGAGATTCAGGCGGGGTTTGAGGGTCAGGTTCGGCCTCGGTCCGGGCTTGCGGTCAAGCACGGCGTGACGGTGGTGAATGCGCCGGGAACGATTGACGCGGATTATCGCGGTGAGGTGCGGATCGGGCTGATTAATCTGGGGCCGGAACGGTTCGAGATTGAGCACGGGATGCGGATTGCACAGCTCGTGATCGCGCCAGTGGCGCGGGTGGAGGTGGTGGAGCGAGGGGCATTGGCCCCGACGGCGCGGGGCGGGGGCGGATTCGGCTCGACGGGGGTTTGAAGCCGACTGAAAACATGCCCTGAAAGAGGGTCCGTCGCCGATATCCGGTGTGCTGATATGTCGCGCGCCCCACGCCAATCCGAAGGTCAACGCAAGTCTGCGCAAGAAGATGCGCGGCGGCGCCCGATGTGGCGTCGGCTTGCGTGGGCGGGTCTGTGCGCGATGTGGATTTTCGTGGCGATCGCGCTGCTGTCGTACGACGCTGCGGATGCTCCGGGGCACTTTGTGGCGCCGCACAATAATCCAGCGCTGAATCTTGGCGGGCCGGTGGGTGCATTTCTTGCCCACCATTTGTTCATGTTGCTCGGTGGAGGCGTGTGGGCGCTGATGCTGGGTCTTGCGGTGGGGATTGGTTGTGCATTGGGTCGGCGTCCTCTTGATCAGCCGAAGCTGCGAACGGTGGGGCTCGTACTGGTGGCGAGCGCGGTTGGAGGGATTCTGGCGCTGGCGTGGCCGTTCGGTTCGGTTCGGCCGGAGGGTGCGGGAGGAATCGTGGGGGTGTTCATGGCTCACGAACTTGGTTCGCGGTTTGGCGAGCTTGGAGCGTGGCTTTGGATTGGGTTGCTCTTTGCGGTGGGCGCGGTGCTGGCTTTTGATGAGTTGGTGGATTTTGCCGGAGCGTTGATTGCGCGGAAGACGACGCCGGCACTAGCGCGGGCTGCGAGTCGGACGCGGGCGAGGCTGCGCGCGACGGACATTGACGATGACGAAGAGCTTGAGCGTGTGGCGCGGAAGAAGACAGCCGTTGAACGTGCAGCGGAGGTGAAGGAGGGCGTTCCCGCGAGGAAGCGCAAGAGCGAGCCCGACGAGGCGGAGTATGAATACGAGGACGACGAATACGAAGAGGATGAGTACGAATACGAAGATGAAGATGAGGACGAAGAAGAGGCCGAGCTGATCGCGGAAGATGACGACGAGGATGATGTTCCGGGGGCGCCGCAGGTCTTTGACGCTGACTCTCTTCGGGAGAAGATCGCGAAGCTGCCGGTGCGTTTTTCCAGCGCACAGTCCCGAATCGCGACTGATGACGACATGCGCGATTTGCAGACCTCGGATTTGGACATGGAGGGGTATCGATTCCCGCCGCTGGATTTGCTGGAAGATCCTGAGGACAACTACTCAGAGAAGATGGATGCATTCGTGCGAGAGCAGGCGTCGGCGCTGGAGGAGGCGCTGCGTGTTTACAAGATTGAGGCAGAAGTGGTGGGGATTGACTCGGGACCGGTCATCACGCTTTATGAGTTGAAGCTGGCGCCAGGCACGAAGGTTTCGCAGATTATGGCGCTGTCCTCGGACATAGCGCGGGCGCTTAAGGCGGTGAACATTCGCATTGTTCCCAATACGCAGGGGCGGGACACGGTGGGCGTTGAGGCGCCGAACCGGGTGAAGGAGCGGGTGCGGCTGAAGGAGCTCATGAGTCATGGCGAGGGCTCAACGTTTGGGAAAATGAAGCTGCCGATGTTCCTGGGCAAGGATGCGCACGGGGATCCGCTGATCGAAGATCTGGCGAAGATGCCTCACATGCTGGTGGCGGGGACAACTGGTTCGGGCAAGAGTGTGTGTTTGAACACGATCATCATGAGTTTCCTGTATGCGAAGAAGCCGAACGAGCTGAAACTGGTTTTGATAGATCCGAAGATGGTTGAGCTGGCGCAGTTTCGGGATATTCCGCATTTGATGTGCCCAGTGATTACGGAGATGGCGAAGGCGTGCGCGATTCTGGAATGGGCAGTGGGCAAGATGGAGGAGCGGTACGAGCTTCTGGCGGAAGCTGGTGTGCGCGATATCAGCAGTTACAACGATCTGTCGTGGGAGGAGCTCAAGGAGCGTTTTGAGCCTGCCTCTGAGCAGGAAGAGGCGAGGATCCCGCGGAAGCTGCCTTACGTTGTGTTCGTCATTGACGAGCTTGCGGACATGATGATGACGCAGAAGGAGGTCGAGCATTCGATCGTGCGCATTGCGCAGAAGGCGCGGGCGGTTGGGATTCACCTGGTGCTGGCGACGCAGAGGCCGCAAGCGAATGTTGTGACGGGGTTGATCAAGTCGAACATGCCGGGGCGGATTAGTTTTAAGGTTGCATCGGGGATGGATTCGCGGATTGTGCTGGATCAGAAGGGCGGGGAGCTGTTGTTGGGTCAGGGGGACATGTTGTTCCTATCGCCGCACTCTCATAAGTTGATTCGTTCGCAAGGAACGCTGGTTGAAGATCGTGAAACGCGTCGAGTGGTGCGTTTCCTGAAGGAAGTTGCGTCGCCTTCGTTTGAACGGCAGTTGATGCAGATTCGATCGGGGGCGCCGGCAGAGGTCGACGATCATGTCGCGCGTTCGCGCGAAGCGGCGGAAGAGGATCCGCTGTTTGATAAGTCGGTCGAGATTGTTCTTGAAACGAAGCGCGGGTCTGTTTCGCTCTTGCAACGGCGGCTGGCGATTGGGTATACGCGGGCGTCGCGGTTGATTGATCTGATGGGGATGGCGGGGATTATTGGGGATCACAAGGGGACGGTGGCGCGCGAGGTGATGATTACGCCGGAGGTTTGGGAGGCGATGAAGGAGCAGGCGGCGAAGGACGCTGCTGAACCACAGGAAGCGCCGGCGGGTGGAGCGCCAGAGCGAGCGGAAGCTCAGGGAGCGGCGAAGGAGGATCAAGAAGAAGCGCTCTTCGGATCTTCGGTGAAAGCGGAGGCGGACGAGATTGCTGACGCGGACAGCGATGGAGAGTTGTTGAGCGGGGCGGACGATGAAGCAATTGTGGAAGCGCCGCCGTTTGAGCCGAGCGGGACCGGGCACGAGCTGCCGATTCTTGCAGCGGAGGAAGTTGTTGATATCGAGGATGATGAGGGTGAGGCGCTGACGATGGGCGCGGAGATGGAGGCGAAGAGGATCAGCAGCGGAGATGGCGGGGCAGTTGCGGAGAGTGAAATGATGCAGGTTGTTGAAGATGGCGTTGAGGCTGACGCTGATGACGAGGAAAATGAAGGGTATGAGTATGTAGAGGTGGATGACGAAGTCGACGTAGAGGATGAAGAAGAGACGGACGGCGAGTATGAGTATGTCTACGTCGATGAGGATGGGAATGAGGTCGCTGGCGAGCACGCTGAGGATGATGACGAGGAGTGGGAGTACGAGGAAGTGGTGGATGAGGACGCTGGGGAAGAGTCGGCGTCGGTAGCGGAAGATGATGGCGAAGCTGAGTCGCAAACGGTGAGCACGCCGGAGCGACGTGAACAGGCAGCGAGCGAGTCGGGCTGAGTGAGCGGCGCCTCTTTTCAGTGGCGCACGCACAGCAGTAAAACTTCATTTTCAGAGCATGTTTGAGATGGACGAAGGCGCACGGGCACTTTCGCTACAATCCCCAGGCTATGCCCTGGCCTGACAGACACATGCCGTTGCTTCGCCGCGCCTTTGGAGGCCGGCGTGTATGCGTGACGGGGGGTGCGGGGTACATCGGGAGGCGACTGGCCGAGGCGCTGGTTGATCTTGATGCAACCGTTGCCATTATTGATGACCTTTCGAACAGCGACCTGGAAAACGTCGCAGCGCTGGTGGATCGGGCGCCTGATCGGGCGCCATTCACGCAGGGATCAATTCTTGATCCTGCGGCGCTGGCGGACGCGCTCGAGGATGCGGAGGTTGTTTTTCATCTGGCGGCGGTTTCATCGTTGACGGCGGCTTCGGATGATCCGGAGCGCGCGTTTGAGGTGAACTCACTCGGGACGGTTCGCGTGGCGCAGGAGTCCCGGCTGGCCGGGGCGGCGAGGTTAATCTACGCGAGCACGTCGGCGGTGTACGGTGATGCGGATCCGCCTCATGTTGAGACGTGCGTTCCGGCGCCGCTTTCGCCTTACGCAGCGAGCAAGTTGTCGGGTGAGTTCGCGGTGACTGCCTGGGCGCGTTCGCGCGGGTTGCCGGGGATGTCATTGCGATTCTTTAATCTCTTTGGTCCGCGCCAGCCGGTCAAGGGTCCGGACAGCGCTGTGACGCCTGCGTTCATTAAGAAGCTTCGCGCAGGTGAAGCGCCGCTGGTGTATGGCGACGGTGCGCAGACGCGCGATTTTATTCACCTTGAAGATGTGACTCTGGCGCTATTGCTGGCGGGGGCGGTTGAGAAGGATCTTGCTGGGGAGGTCGTCAATATCGGATCGGGCAAGCCGATCACTATTTTGGATCTTGCCAAGCGTATGGCTCAGATCGGGGGTCGGGGAGATCTGATGCCGCTGCACGAACGAGGCCGGCCGGGCGAGGTGAGACACTCGTGGGCAGATACGACGCAGGCTCGTGAGTTTTTAGGGTTTGAGCCCGCGCGGTCTTTGGAGGAGGGGCTGGAGGAGCTGGTCGGGGCGCTCCCTGCCGCATCGTCGAGCCCGGAATGAGCGATGGACTGGGTGACTTCGGGTCACTTTGAACGATTCGGTGATTCGTATGGAACGCTCGGGGCGTGGGCGCCCTACAAAAGGGTGTGAGCACGCTGTTCCTGGCAGTGATTTCGGGTTTTTCAGCCGGCTGGCTTGTGGCTGGGGGGGTGGCTGCGCTGGCGCCAGTGCTTGCGCATTTGCTGGCGCGGCGACGGGGCCCTGAGATTGTATTTCCGGCGGCGATGTTTGTGCGTCAGGCGCTGGCTACTCACCTGCGGCGACAGCGGCTGCGCGATATCGCGCTTCTGGTGACGCGCGTTGCGATCGTTATGACGCTGGCGCTGGCGTTTGATCAACTCGTCTGGCGAGCCGACGCGATTGCGACGAGCGACTCTGAGGACGGCGCCGATGTTGTGCTGGTGATGGATCAGTCCGCCTCGATGACGCGCACGCAACTGGGTGAGCCGTTGTATGACGCAGCACGCCGACGCGCGCTGACTGTGCTTGACAAGCTTGATCCGGGGCGTGATCGGGCGGCGGTCGTGTTTGCTGCGCGCGAGGCACATTCGGCGCTTCCGCTGCTTAGTGTGAACATTGACGCTTTGCGTGAACAATTGCGCGCAAGCGAAGCGACGCTTGAGAAAGCTGACGTGGGCGGCGCTTTGAAGATTGCAGCGTTGCTTGAGGGAGCGGGAGATGATGAAGGTGCGCGATCCCGTCGGCGTCAGGTGGTGCTCTACACAGACTTGCAGGCGACGCAGTTTTCCAGCGATTTTGTCAGTGACTTTTCCTGTGATTCCTGCGATCTTCGATTGGATGCCGTTGGGCCGAGCGCTGTGAGTGATAATCTTGCGATCACAAGTGTGATGATTTCGCCGGCGATGCTTCGGGTTGGCGAACAGGCTGAGGCGATAGTGACGATCGCCAACTTTTCATCGACACTACGATCGCCAACCGTTCAGTTGCGGAGTCCCGGTGGCGGAGCGCTTCGGACGGCGCCGCTGATTGGGCCGTTTGCCTCCGCCACCGTCACGTTTTCGATTCACTTCGATAGCCCCGGCGAGCACATTGTGCGGGCTGCGCTTCGGGCGGATGAGTTTCCACACGATGATGAAGCGGTCGCGATCGCCACTGTGCGCACAAGGTTGCGCATCGCGCTCCTTACGCGCTCCAGTCTTAATGATTCAGCAGCGGCTGCGCGGTATGTCTCACTTGCGTTGGCGCCGGACGATCTGGGTGCGATCACTGTGGAGGCGATGCATCCGGATGATGTTGACGATGCCAATGTGCTGGACGGCTTTGACGCATGCGTGATTGTTGAAGCGGAGGGCTTGGCGCCTGTTACTATTACAGCGTTGGGAGCGTACGCAGAGACGGAATCGCGCGCCATTCTTTGGATGGCTGACTCGCAATCGGCGACTGAATCGTTGGCGGATTTTCTTGCCACGATGGGCCGGGCGCGAGCTTTTATGTCTGCTGATGTAGGTAATGCGAGTTATCCATTTTATGAAGCACTCGGGGATGATTCGCCGCCACTTCACCTGACGCTGACCGATGAGCTTTCGTTTACGTCTGATGGGACCAGCGCGCTTTCACAGATTTCGTTTCAGACCCGATCCGGGCTTGCGCCTGTGGCGCTGGGGCGTTCACTTCTTTCGTTTCAATCGGGATCGCCATTTGCGCAGTCCATCCCTGTTGGGGCCAGCTCACTCGTCGCGGTTCATGCCTCCCTGGCGCCGGGGACGAGTTTACTCACTCGGTCGCCGCTTTTTGTGCAGTTGATTCATGAGCTTCTTCGCGCTGGCTTTATGCCGTTGCGCACTGCGGCAATGATTCATCCTGGCGAACGAGTGAGCATACGGCTGGCGCCTGACGCTGCGCTGACGCCTCCGGTGCGGGTGCGTAGTGGAGACCCTGTGGCGATTATCCATACGCGCGACGCCATCGAGCTGCGCCCTGTTCCTCCATCTCAGCCGGGCGTTGTTGAAGTTATTGATTCGGCCGGGCGTCTTATTGCGCAGCGGGCAGTCACACTCGATCCTGATGAAAGCGATTTTCGGCTGATTGCGTTGGAAGATGTCAGACGAATGACAAGCGTTCACGCCGAAATCCATCATGACGCTGAAGCTGGCGTGGAGTTTGACACTGCTCTTCGCTCCGATCATTCGACGGATGTGTGGCCGTGGCTGCTCGTTGTGGCGCTGGCGCTCTTTGGCGTCGAATCTGCGCTGGGGGCGTCGGGTCGCTGGGCGCAACGGGGCCATTGCGACAAGGCTGGTGCGGAATGAACGATTTAACGCTCAATCCACCCTTTGCTCTGGCGCCGACGCTGCTGTTGATTGCCTGCGTTATTGGAATTGTGATGTGGAGCTTTCTTTCGTGGCGCCGGGGACTTGGATTGTTGCTGTTGCGGGTTGGCGCCATTCTGGCGGTAGGCGGGCTATTACTTGGTCCCTCGCGATTTGTGCTGCGCGATGGCGACATCGACAAACCACGCGTATCAGTGCTTGTTGATCGTTCGCTTTCAATGTGTCTGGCTGATGCGGGCGTCGATGAGTTGGGCGATCCGCGGCGGCGGATTGACGCGCTGCGCGACGGATGGCTTTCGCGCGACGCGCTGCTCACACTTGCGGGGAAGGCTGATGTGCGCTTGCATATTTTTGCAGAGGATTCCCAGGTCGCCACGCTGCGCACGATGGCGCAGTTGCAGCCGGACGGTAATGCGACCCGGATCGCTCATGCACTGCGGACTGCGATTGAAGATATGCAAAGGGCGGAGAACAGCGGTCGATTGAGTCGGGAGATTGTGCTTGTTAGTGACGGGGCTGACACATCGCGGGGTGTGGCGCAGGAATTGTCGCATTTGGCTGCTGAAGCGAGGGCGCTGGGCGTGCGCATACACGCGGTTGTTGCTGGCTCTGACGAATCAGCGCCTGACGCTGCTGTTCGATTAGCACTTGATGATTCCATCTTGTTTGCAGGACAACAGACGACGCTGCGCGTTCATGTTGCTACCGCGAATCTGAAGGGCGAAACGTCGGAGCTGATCGTGCGTGAGTTGATTGATGACGAAAGTCGTATCGTGCTTCGTCGTCGGGTTGCGCTGGATACAGCGAAGGATATTGAACTGAAAGTCTCGCCGGCGGCGCCGCAACATATACAGCATCAAATGGCAATTACTGAATATACGGCAAGCCTTGGTTTTATTGAGAGGGAGATTGATCGATCGAATAACGTTGCTCGGGCGATTGCACAGGTGTCCGGAAAGCATATTCGCGTTGCGATCTTTGAGAATCAACCGTCGTGGGACGCGAAACATTTTATTGCAACAATGCGGGCTGACCCACAGGTTGACATCACTGCGATCATGGGCCTTGGAAGACGGCAGCGCGTCACGCGATTTTTGAGCACGCCGCTTGGTGTGGAAGAGGTGCGTCTGGAAGAGGCGCCTATTGCAGAAGATGATATATTTGACTTCGACATTGTGGTTCTTGGTCGCGGCGTTGAACGTTGGTTTGGTGAGCGGTCTGACGTGCTTCGGCGGTTTGTTGTGGATCGTGGAGGATCGATAATCTTTTTGCGCGGCGATGTGGCGAGCGGGAATGACGCTGCCTCTCGCGAGTTGGTCCGCGTTCTCAGGCAGCTTTCACCTTTGGTGTGGGAGGAATCGGCTTCAGAGCCGGCGCGCGTGTCGTTAGCGCTGACGCCGGGAGGCGGTGAGTTTTTCGAACATGAAACGCTCGGTGATCTTGGGCAGATGTTTGCGCAGCTGCCTGATCATTCAATCACAGCTCGCGCGTCGCGAGAAAAGGCCCTTGCGTTTGTGGTTGCAAGCGCTGCTGATGGAGGAGATGGATCAGGGGAAGCGGTGATCGCCCATCAACGCGTCGGGGCGGGGGCGACGTTTGCGGTTGTTGCGGAGGGTATGTGGCGCTGGGCGATGCTTCCTTCTGCGCTGGCGGAGTTTGATTCCGTGTATCGCGTGTTTTGGTCGCGCGTTGTACGGTTTTTGGCGCTGGGAGGTGATTTTCTTCCCGGTGAAAAAATCACACTTGCGGTGAGTCCTGCGAGCGCGGCGCCAGGGGAGAATATTCAAATAGTTGCGCAGACGCGATCCTATCAAGAAGAGGATGCGATTGATGCCCAACTCATGGCGCCAGATGGAACGAAACGCAGCATTTTGCTTTCGCGAACCGACAAGGCTGGGTCGCGTTATATCGCGGTTATTGCGCCGCAGACACCGGGGATGTACACGATTGCAGTGAGCCATGAAAATGGCGATGTATCTGCGCGGACGCCGTTTGTGATTGAAGAGGACCGCGATGAGCTTCTTGACACAACCGCCCGCCCGGATCTGTTGCGATTGCTCACCGATGGGACGGGCGGGGAGATGCTGCCTTTGGACGATCCAAAGTCGCTGTTGCGATTGCTCGAAGTTCGAGAAGAGGCGCATCGTCTGGATGTGGAGCCAAGGTTATTGTGGCCGCATGGATCGGTTTTTGGGTTGATTGTTGGGCTGCTGGGAGTTGAGTGGTTTTGTCGGCGGCGCGGGGGGATGGCGTGATGGTGCAGCAACTGCATGAGAACAAGCGGGAGAGCGCTGGTGAGAATGCTCGCTTTATTGAAGCGCGTGTTCGGCGTGCTCGGGCGTCCATGCGGTTTTGGCATTCGGTCGCGCGCGTTGGCGAGAGATTGTGGTTCGTTCCTCTTCTCGTTACAGCTGTCTTACTCTTTGATGCAGTATCACCGATGCCAGCGATGGTTCGGTTTATGAGTTTGCTGGGTGTTGGCGCTCTTTTTGTTTGGGCTGTCTTGAGCGCTCTTTTCATTCCCGCGCAAGCCCGGGCTTCGCGGAGTTGGGCGGCGCGGCGGCTGGAGGCGTTGCTTGGCGCGCATGACAATGTTGTTCTTAACGCGTTGCAGTTGACGCCGCTTGCGAACTCTGGGGGCGCGCTGCAGTTTGAACAGGTCCTGGCGCATCGATCCGTTGATCGCGCGGCGAACGCACTGAAGGGAGAGCCTTTCCCGCGCGCGGGGAACACGGCTCGCGCTCGGCGGGTGTGGGGACGTGCGCTCGCGTCGCTGCTGGTATTGATGGCAGTTGCGATCCTGGCGCCGCGCGTTGTGGGGCAGACGGCGCCGCGTTTTGTGGCTCCGTTTGGGGACCACCCGCCGTATTCACAGACGGAATTTTCGATTGACATCGCGCCGTCGCGGCCGTTGGTTGGCGAGGATGTTGAAGTGAAAATCACGCTGGGAGGAGCAATCCCCGAATATTTACAACTTGTCGTACGCGCAGCAGATGATGGAACGATCGCCCGCCATAATCTGAATGCAATGGGGAGCGAGATCAAGAGTGTGCGACTGCGCGCATTGAGGCGACCGGTCGATGTTCAACTGGAAGGCGATACGGGGTGGAGCCGGTGGACGCGGATTGAACCGGTGGATGAACCGCGAGTGATGAGCGCCGCGCTGACGATTACGGCGCCGGAGCGCGCTGGCGGGCGGGCCCGGACGTGGATGATTGACACGGACGACACGGCGGATGCACACTCTGCTCTGGCGGGTTCGACGGTTGAAATTCGCGCGGTGTTTTCGACGGATATCGCGTATTCGACGATGGGTGAGTCTTCGCACAGCGAGATTGCGGGTGAGTCTGCTTGGCAATCGAGCGCGGCCGGGCGCGAGGCGCGGGGTTGGGGATCCTTGAACCGCGTGGGCAACTATGAGATTGCGTTTGATGCGTTCTCTCATGCGGGGCTTGGCCTTGAAACTCCGATTGTGGTGCGGCTGGATGTTGTCGATGCTGCAACGATCGAGCAGGAGACACGCCGAGGAGACGATGTTGCGGCTACGAGCGCTTCGGGCGCGATGAATGGGAAGGGTGATGTTGCGGAGGTTATGAGTTCGGGGGTCGCGGTTGGGGGCGAAGAGGCTACCGGCGATGACAGGGGCGAGGACTCCTTGAAGACGGAAGAAAACGGACAAGGCGAGGATCATGGAGGCGAGGCGATGGCGGAAAGCGCGAGCGAGAACTCGGGCGATGGCAATGCCGCTGGCGCGGGGCCGGGGAGTGATCGGGCCAGCGGACGGCTGGGCGAGGGCACGGAAGAGTTGAACCAGCCGGGCAGCAGGAAAATAGAGGCGGACAGGGACGAGTCTTCGTGGGCGCGATTTGTAGCTGGAGCACATGAGTTGACCGGTGAGGAAGGCGTGCGGCGGGCAGAGACGATGCGAGCGGTGGCGCCTGCCTATCGTGAACTGACCGCGAGGTATTTCTGGCGGCTAGCGCAGGATGATGTTGATGGGGAAACGAATGAACAAAAGTAAGCAGCGGCATTGGAACAGCAGCGCGAGATTGCGTCATAGCGGCGCCAGTGTGGTCGGCGCTCTGGCGCTGATGTGCTCATGCGCGCTGGCGTCGGATGCGCCGATTGCTGGTGAGATTGGCCTGGTGCAAGCCGCGATGGCGAGCTACTCGGGAGGGAAGACCAGCCGCTGCTTTGCGACGGAGTTCCTGCGCGATGTTGCCTTTGAGACTGATATCAATGTGGCGCAGGAGCTGGCGAATGTGGAGATCGGATCAGAAAATCTGTTTTCGTTCCCGTTTATCATTATGACTGGCGAGGGAGCGTTTTATCTGAGCGAAGCGGAGGTGATGAATCTGCGTTCGTATCTGGAGCGCGGCGGGCTTTTGCTGGCTTCGGCGGGGTGCTCGAACGCGGATTGGGACGCTTCAATGCGACGGACGATTGAGCGCTTGTTCCCAGCGCAGGCAATGGAAAAGCTGACACTGGATCATGAACTCTTTCATACGATCTATGACATTAAATCACTGATGACGAAGAAGCGGACAGAGGGCGAGCTCTTTGGCGTTGAGCTTGATGGCCGGCTTGCGATTGTGTATTCGCCTGAGGGGTTGAATGACACATCGGCTGCGGGCGGCGGTTGCTGCTGTTGCGGGGGAAATGAGGTGCGCGAGGCGAAGCGGATTAATGCGAATATGCTGGCGTATGCGCTCATGCGGTAGGGCGGGCGCTCGCCGCTGGGAAAATAGGAAAAAAGGAAACTCATGATGTTGAACAGACAAGTGCGGCGGATGGTTGTTGGCGCGATCGCGGTATGTGTGATGGCGGCGGCGGCTCTGGCGCAGCCGGACGGCGCGCGAGGCGTTGTGACAAAGCCGGTTCCGACGCTGACGGTTTCGGGGCGGGCGGTGCTTGAGGCGCCAGCCGATGAAGTGCGTATTTCGCTCAGCGTGTTGTCTGAGGGCGGGCAGGATGAGTCGGCCAAGACTGTGGTGGAGGAGAACTCAAAGAAGGTGCGGGATGTGCTGCGCGCATTGAAGAAGATGGGTTTGGGTGATGATGAGCTTGAGACGGCCCGGTTCAATGTGTCGCCGATCTACGCGGAGGCGAAGCGTGGGAAGGCCCCTCAGATTGTTGGCTATCGCGTTGAGAACATTGTGAACGTGAAGACACAGAAGCTGAAGATCGCGGGCGATATTTTGCAGGAGGCGATTGAAGCGGGAGTGAATCGGGTGCACCGGATTTCGTTTGGGCTGGCGGATGAGCGCACGCTGCGGGCGGAGGCGATTCGGCAGGCGGCGCAGCACGCGCGCGATGATGCGAGCGTGCTGGCGGAGGCTTCGGGCGTGGGACTGGTGCGGACATTAAATGTGGAGCTGGATCAGCCGCAGTTTCGTTCGCCGCAGGTGTACACTGAGTATTACGATGCGTCTACGTTGCGCGCCGCAGCGTCTCGTACTGCCGACTCGGCGCCGCCGATGGAGGCTGGGGACGTGACCGTGACGGCGACGGTGCGGATTGTGTATGAGATTGGCGAGCTTGAGGAGCACTCGCGAGCGGGGGAGGCCGGCGGGCTGATCGAGATTGACGCTGCGGAGGCGATGAGGCTTTTGGCGATGGATGAGCGGCGGCGGGACGCGCGGGCGGTGGCGATTGAAGAGGAGAAATGAGGGTTCGCTGACTCTTGATGAAGAGCCGTAGGGGTGGCCCTGAGTGGCAGGCTCTCCCCCGCGACAGGTGGGGCTCAAATTGCTATTCTGTGCGGCTCCCATAGGGGGGATTCTCAGCCATTTCCGCGCGCGGGCGAATCGATGATTTGGGCGAATGTCGCCTGGATCCGAGCCTGGCGCTCCACCTTTTCAATAGCAGCCATAGCGACGAATTATGAAGATCAAGACCGACGAAATCGCCAGCGTGATCAAGTCCGAAATCCAGAACTATGCCGCCGAACTCGAAGTTTCCGAGGTCGGGCGGGTTGTGCAGATCGGCGACGGGATCGCCCAGGTGCATGGCTTGCGCAAGGCGATGGCGGGCGAACTGCTCGAGTTTGAGACTTCGAGCGGGGGCGTCATGGGGCAGGTCTTCAACCTTGAGCTCGACACAGTTGGCGCTGTGATTTACGGCGACTACCTTGCGGTGAAGGAGGGCGATCAGGTTCGTTCGACGGGGCGTCTCCTGGATGTCCCGGTGGGCGACGCGCTGCTTGGGCGGGTTGTGGATCCGCTGGGCGAGCCTCTTGATGGGGGCCCGCCGATTCAGACGGATCAACGGGCGAAGGTGGACATCATCGCGCCGGGCATCGCGGAAAGGCAGCCGGTGACGGAGCCTCTGCAGACGGGCGTGAAAGCGATTGACTCAATGATCCCGATCGGGCGCGGGCAGCGCGAACTGATCATCGGCGACCGGAAGACGGGGAAGACGGCGATCGCTGTCGACACGATTATCAATCAAAAGAAGTACTGGGGCACGCCGGACGCCGTGGTGTGCATTTATGTTGCGGTCGGGCAGAAGGCGTCGACGGTTGCAGGCGTGCTTGAGACGCTGAAAGAGCACGGGGCGATGGAGTACACGATCATCGTTTCGGGTTCGTCTTCGACGCCGGCGCCGATGCAGTACATCGCGCCGTATACGGGCTGTGCGATGGGCGAATACTTCATGTGGAATGGAGCGAAGGGGAAGACGCCGAAACACGCACTGTGCATTTATGACGATCTTTCCAAGCAGGCGGTGGCGTATCGTCAGCTTTCGCTCCTGCTTCGGCGTCCGCCGGGACGTGAGGCGTATCCGGGTGATGTGTTCTACCTGCACTCTCGCTTGCTGGAGCGCGCCACGAAGCTTTCAGATGAAAATGGCGGCGGCTCGCTCACTTCGCTGCCTGTCATTGAAACGCAGGAAGGCGATGTTTCAGCGTATATCCCGACGAATGTGATTTCGATTACAGACGGGCAGATTTATCTTGAGCCGGACCTTTTCTTCGCTGGCCAGCGGCCTGCGGTGAATGTGGGTATTTCAGTTTCTCGGGTGGGCGGCAACGCGCAGATCAAGGCGATGAAGCAAATCGCCGGCTCGCTGCGACTTGATCTCGCGTCTTATCGCGAGCTTGAGGCGTTTGCCCAGCTTGGAACGGATCTGGATAAGGCAACACAGGCGCGACTGGATCGCGGGGCGCGGATGGTTGAGCTCCTTAAGCAGCGGCAGTATGTGCCGATGGATGTGATCGATCAGGTGATTTCGATCTTCGCAGGCGCGCGCGGGCTTCTGGATGATGTCGAGCTTGACAACGTGGCGGAGTTTGAGGACGGGTTGCTTGAATACATGAACGGCATTGGCAAGCATGTTCGTGATGAGCTTGCGTCAGCGAAGGCGTTTTCAGATGAGCTTGAGAAGAAGCTGAAGGAAGCGATCGCTGCGTTCAAGGAACAGTGGCGGGCGAAGAAGAAGGCGGGGACTGGTAACGGCGGTGCTGTCAGTTCCAGCGAGACTCCAGAGCCGGTGGGAGCGGGGGCGTAGGAACAGACGACGACCGGCTGCGATTTGCAATAATCCGCGTGAAAGTCAAAAGTGAAAAAAGCGCCGGCCATCGCGACCGGCGCTATTTTTATTTGCAATCAGCTTGGTGTCGTTTACGCCTTATGGGCACGGCCCCCACTGTCCGAGCAGGAGCGCGAGGTCAGCGCTGAGGACGAAGCCGTCGCCATCGAGGTCGGCTTGTGAACCAGGATTCGGGCCCCAGGAACCCAGCAGGAATGCGAAATCGGAGCTGAGCACAAAGCCGTCGCCATCAAAGTCCGCGGGGCAGGGCGGCGCGACGCCGGTTTGAATGCTGACATCATCGACGAAGTAATCGTCGAAGTCGCCGATCGAGCCCTGCAAGCGATGGAAGCGGAAACGGAAGTTGGCGTGGAGTGCATCATCGGGGAGTGTGTCGGAGAAGGCGGTGAAGGCAGTTTCGTCGGCGCCGCCGCCAGCGATGGTGCGCAAAATCTCCCATGTGCTGATGTCGCTGAAATACTCGATGAGAAGGTCTTCGCCGCCTTCGGGGGAATCGCCGCCACCGGTGCGCTGTGTTGAATAGTCCAGCGAGACTTCACCGGAGGCGAAACTTGAAAGGTCGATGACGCGCGAGCGGATTTCGTCTCCGCCGCCCCAGTTGCCGTTGAGATTGAGGGAGCTATCACCGGTGGGCTCATTGAGGCCGAGGCTGTTAACGACGGGGCCTTGCCACCACTGCCAGTTGGCGTCGTCGGGGCGCGGGCCGGAGTCGAAGGTGTCTGCGAAAGGGAGCGCTGTCGGCGCGCCAGCGGAAAGGGTTGAGTCGATCGTGCCGAGTCCTTCGGTGGTTGTGTTGAAGTAGGTTTCCCATTCGGTGCGGATGCCATTGAGTTTGTCGAGGTCGGCTACCGTTGCGGTGGTTCCCTGCGGGATGATGAGCATGAAAGCCATCTTGATGGTCTTGATGGATGTGTCCGTCGCAGGCAGGCGGTCGCCGTGCAGCGCGATGATGTCGTTCACACTGAGATCGACACGGTTGCCGGTGACTACGACGCCGGTCGCGGGGAATGATGAATCGTCGAAGGCGGGACTTGGATTTGTGATGAGGAAATAGCCGGGCACGTTGGCAGGCGGGCGCAGGCCCATGACATAATCGTCAAGAGGGCTGAACCCGTTGAAAGACTCAACGGTCGTGAAAGAGCCATCGCCGTTGTCGGTCCAGATGTTGCCTTCCATGGGTGAGGCGTTGCCCGAACCGCCGGGATGACTGAGGAAGAAGCTCCAGTGGGCTTCGCCGCGCCCGAGGATGTCAGCGCCTTGAGCCTGAACGAAGGCAGCCCACGCGTGGAGCGCTTCCTGGCCCATGATTTCAACGCCGGACGCGACGCCGCCGAGGAAGTCTGCGTTGGGGTCTGCGGGATATTCATCAAGATCATTCATGTTGACAAAGCCGGTGAGGCGGGTGAAACCGTTGGCTTCGTTGCCGTTGCCTTGCCCGCTTCCGATGCCAGCGACAAATCCCGCGGCGCCAGAAAAGAAGGCGAAGCCGGCTTCGGGATCAGGATCGCCGGGGAAAGCGCCCGCAACATAGATCGCGACGATGTCGTATTCATCGCCATGCGTCGCGAAAAAGGCATTAAGGATATTGGTGCTGTTGGTGGTGCCGCCGACAACAAGGGTTCCATCATCCTCGATCACCGCGATCTCACCGATGTCCATTGTGCCGCCACCGCGAAGCGCCGCGCGAGGCTGAAGACGGAGCGCCTCGCCGGAGAGCATTTTTTCGCGCAGCTCGCGCAGGGATTCCTCCTGGCCGCTCAGGAGATCATCGAGACTCCACTTGGATTGGTCGATCGGCGCGACGTCGCGGGGGATCACTCGGTTAAGAGATGAAGCCTCTTCGCCGTTCGCCTCCGATATTGCCAATCCGATGACAGCCGTCATCAGCGCGAGGGCCGCCGTCAGGCACAGTGCGTTCCTGCAACACATATGTTCGGTTCCTTTCGAGAGGCCGGCGGCGCGCAAAGCAACCGGTCGGCCGATTTCCAAGCTCTCTTCTCGATCGCAGGCCGACTCGCCAGAACAGGCCTGAGATCACAGGGATAGATGTCGTGATCCTACCGCGCGATGGCATGATTCCCGAAGCAATTTTCTAGGCTGGGACGTTCAGAATGCCAGAAGGCGGTTTTTTGTGTCCGTCGGGAGCGCAGCGTGCGTCATTGACCTTGGCGTTCGAGCCAGCGTTGCTTTCTCATTTGATTTTGCAGATCAATTTGCTTGAGTTGCAGTTTTTCCTCTTCGGGCAGTACATATTTTTTCGCGACCTGGCGAACGATTGCAACATCATCGGCGCCCAACGACTCGGTAAGGTTAAACTCTCTGAAGAACCAGTGCTTGAGCCACGGGTCTTCCTCGACGATGGACAGACAATAGAGGCGCGTCCACCAGCTTGGGCCTTGCGCGAGGCGCTTGAAGGCTTCGAGCGTCTCGGGGTCAAGATCGCCGCTGATCATGCGCTGGCGGAAAAGCCACAGGCGCTCCTCGACGACACTGCGATCATCCCATACAGCTTGCGGATTCTCGAACTCCTTGGGGTAAACTTCGAGCAGAATGTCGATGGCTTGATGGGGATCGCGCAGGAGAATATATTCGATCAACGGCGCGCTCTCTTCAGAACTGTGCGCGTCGAGATAACCTTGGTAAAGACGGAAATCAGGAATCTGCCAAAGATATTTGCCCCACCCCACCCAAGTAGAATCGCCTCTTTCATGGTCGTCAAGTATGTGGCTGCGACGCTCACTCCTTGTCTTCTTTACGACTGACGCTTCATTGAGGAAGACGCCTTCAAGACGTCCACCTTCTGCAGCTTCAGACATCAGGGCTTCGAGAAGAACACTTGAAGAAGCAGGAGCGATGACAAGTCCCGGTGTCCAGTCCATTTCGCCGAGAGCAGCGCCGGGGCTGAACGCTTGGATAATCAATTCGATGAAGGCGGATTTTGCCTCCTTGTTCCCCGCAATAAACTCCTGGAACTCAAGGATTTTCAACTCCGAGTAGCTCTTTCCTCCATCACTGAGAGAAGCAAGAACTTCTGAGTACATGCCATCTGTGAGTCGATCAACCTCGGCGATGTGCGGCTGGAGAGGGCCATCATCAGTGTGAAACTGCGCCATCGCAATGAGTGCGAACGCCAAGCATGCGAGACCCGCAATGAGCATACATCTGCCATACCTGCTGGGCAGCGTTTGAGATTGCGACTTAGCGAGGAACATTGGTTATCACCTCAAGCTTGATATCAGCGTGGATTGACCCATCATCGTCAATAGTTTTATGAATCAAAGAAAAACCCCACCCGATAGGTGTCGGAGCATTAACATTGATATCAATCACCGAGCCTGGCACTGCGGCGCCTTGCAAGATCGCATCACCTGTTTGCCAAAGATTGATATGACGCAATGTGCCCGGCGGAAGCCTGATCTCTGGAGCTGTTTCAAGGTCTTTGTCCGTAGGATTTGGTCCTTGCTTGATAGCGTCTATATACGCCGTTTGGCGTAAGGAAAACGGACTCGCCGGAGGGGCGATTGCTAACCGGTTTGCAAGGTCGTGCGTGGCGCCGCCGCCATGGCTGTAGCCGATGATAGCGAGGTGCTCGATGCTGCGCCTATCCACATCGCGCTTGATGACATCATAGGCCGTGCCAAGACCGTTGAATCCTACATCCTCCTCCGCACGAAGGCGCACGTTGTATCCGTCCAGGGCTATTTTCATTGCGAGGTCGGTCGTACCCTGGGCCAGCGCATTCCCTATAAACGGGAGGCCGCTTTCGCCAGCAAGAACCATGACGACGCTCTGGAAGGTGTGAAAGACCACTCGATCCTGCGCAACTACTTCATCGGTCTCCGCGTCGCGATCTTCGAGTGAGATTGCCGACCAACCGCTCTCGACATTCTCCACCCAGAGTTTTCCAGGGGCGACCAAGCACTCCTTTTCAAGCTCTCCAGGCTCGAACACTTCGCCACCCACCTGCGGCCCCGCCATCATCGTAGCTGTCCACACCTGCAGGCTTTCATCGTCGCGCGTCAAAAACCACTTCACACCCACGGGCGGCGACAGAAGCCCGCCGAGATCCACCTTGAGCTCCACCATGTCTTCGCTGTCACCGGGTTGCCCCGGCGCCAGAATGGAATCGCGCCGCCGGATGCCGACACCGGGAGTTTCTTCAAGATGGTCCGGAACTTCCGCTTGCTCATCAAAGAGAATTTGAATGACAGGATCAAAGCCTGTGAGCGTCCAGTGGCCGGTCAGATTCACCGCCATAATCGTGAACTCACACATGTCTTCACACACGTCGTCATCGGGTGTCGTGTATGAAACCGTGACAACGACGGCGCTTGCTTCGGTGAACTCCAGTGTGACTTGCGACTCATCCGCGCCATCGACAATGGAAGCCCCATCGCCTGACACTGTCCATTCGTGTGTTCCATCTGCAGGTGAGCCAGCAGCTGTGAAGGTCATCGTCAACGGCCAATCCGGACCATCCACGACGGGCAGTTGAACGAACGGCGGATCGGGATCAGCCGGTGATGGCGACTGAACATTCTCCGGCGGGAGGATCGGGCGGTGGATCGTCGGGGCCGGGCGGCGTTGGTCGCGGATCGGGGTTGGGCGGGTTGTCGGGGCCGGGAAGTGGAGAAGGTGGGTCGCCACCGCCGCCGCCATCGTCACCACCACTACAGTCGAACCCTTGCAGACAGCCAAAGTCGTGGCCTTGGTCGGGTGGCAATCACGGATCGATGTGTGACGGGAGTGGCGCCAGCGCGGGGCATGGTCCCCAGCTCCCCAGCAGCAAGCTAAGGTCGGCGGCGCCGATTATGCCGTCGTTATTCAGGTCGGCGATTGGATTCGCCGTCCCCCAGGCGCCGAGAAGGATCGCGACGTCGCCGGCGCCGACATTCCCGTCGCCGTTCAGGTCCGCAATACAAGCGCCAGCGATGTTCATCGCAGCCGGTCCCGTGATTGTGTTCACAAAATCGGAGCCGGGCGTGAAGCGATCGAACTGCGACGTGATAAAAAAGTAAGTCGTGTTTTCGAGGAGAAGCGCGTCGATGCGAGATGTTCCCTGCGGCGTTCCATTGGGCGCGCTGCCGTTGCCAAGACCGTAATCAAGCAGATTCTGCAAAGGCAACGTGGGATCAAAAGCGCCCTGATAAAGAAATGTAAAATTGTTGTCGCTATTCGGAAGAACGCTGACGAAGGAATAGCCGCCAGCGACGGGAACGGTGAACTCAACCGCGTCATACACAACGGGACCGAGCCCTGAGACGCCAGCGATGAAGAATGGGCGATCCCACATGGGGCCGGCGAGGACCGAGCCGTTGATGACTTGCTGAACGTCGGGCGTCTCTGCGAGCAAGTGGTACTCAACATTGCGCAGGCCAGCGACCCAGGGCGGCCCGACAGAGGTGAAGGTCCATGTGAAATTGCCCTGACCTGAAACATCGGGAAGCCCGGAAGTGAAATCCTGGAGGGGGTAGTCAGCGAATGTGCGGTCGCCGCCAATCGGACCCCAGGAGATTTGATCGACGCCGTTGGGCGCCGCGATATTGATGTCAAGGTCGAGCGACCACGGCGCCACGCCATTTTCCTGGTCCGCAACGACGGCGGTCCAGAGCGCAGTAAACCCAACGCCGGAGACAGGCTCGGTCGTCGTCCCCGTGACCATGCGAATGACAGGACCGGCGCCGACATCGAAATCCGCCCCGGGGATGGTTTCGACCAATCGCTGAGCGGCGCGGGCAGGCGGCGCGAGAACGCTCGGTGCAACGACCGTAAGCACAGGGGCGGCGAAAATAGTAGACACACGCAGCGCATTCATATTCTTCTTTCCTCACAGGCCTGGAATGATTGAACATATGGCAGAAGAATGTCAATCACAAGCAATCAATGTCCAATTGAGTATTGAAGCGTGTTCTTTTCTTACTCAGAGACTGGCAGGATGCTTACAGGTTATTTGTCCCCCTCACCAGGCCGGACGATCCCCAAGTTGGGTGTGATGCAAAGAAATTTCTCGCTTTGAACGCGATTGTGCAGTAGTCCGCTTGCAGGCGTTGGTCGATACTCCCCTTCCAAAGGAGTGAGAGGCCATGACCGCCCCCAATCCACAGCATTCTGTTCGCCTGAGTTCAACTGACAAACAAGCGCTCTTATGCGCGCTCGAGAAGCAAGCGGACGATCGCCGACGGGATAGCCGCCGAACCCATCAGCGATCCCCGTTCCATGGTCGAGACGTACTGTTGACCGTGCACAATACAGGCGGAACTGCGCGGCAGTTTGTCACATGCGCCCGCAATATCTCCGCAGGGGGAGCATGTCTGCTTCATGGAGGTTTTGTGCATGAAGGAACCGGCTGCGATGTAGCGCTGGGAACGCTCTGGGGCGATGCCGAGCACATCAGCGGCGTGATTGTTCGTTGCCGGCACGTCGAAGGGCAGGTGCACGAGCTTGGTATATCGTTTGAAAAAGAAATTGACCCGCGATGTTTTACGGTAAACGCGACATCGTCAGCGCAGTCAAGCCGCGCGCCAAAGACTACCCACCCGATCAATGGCAGGGTTCTCTATCTCGACAAAGATCCAGCCCAGTTGCAGTTGCTATCGATGCACCTGCGCAACACAGATATCAAGCTCACGACTCTTGAATCCGTCGCCAAAGCATTGCCCGAAGTTGAAAAGAGCGCATACGACCTCTTCATGTGCGAGCTTGATCTTGGAGACATTCGCGGGGAAGCGGTGATTCAAGCGGTGCGGTCAGCGGGATTGACACTGCCAATTGTCGTGATCACCGATGAAGTTTCTCCAGAGCGGTTGCGATCTGTTCGCCTGACCGGCGCGATCGCGGTGTTGCTCAAACCTGTGAATCCCGAGCAGCTCATCAAGACACTGAGCCGGCATCTGCCGCAACAGAGCGCTGGCCCGGAAGCCGAGGCGCCAATCGTAAGCCTGATCACTGATGACGACTCCGCCAACGGCTTGATTGAATCGTACATCGCTGAAGTGCATCGCATCGTTGAAAAACTCAAGCGAGCTGTAGAAACCGAGAGCGAGAGCGACGCCAAACGGTTGCTGCAGCAGCTCATCAACACCGCTGATGGATATGGATTTCCAGCCCTCGGTGAAACAGCCAAGTCATGCGCACAGGCGATGAACTCTGGGCCGCCAAACAACGCACGGATGTTGGAGCCGCTTCTTTCGATCGCCAGCCGAATGACGCAGCAACGGTCGGCGCCGTAAATAATCGCAGTGGGATTCTTCGTCCAAAGTTCGCACGCCCGGACGCCAACGAGGTATCCTTGCCTCCCGTATGGCAGAACTCATCCCCTATCCATTCGGCCGGCTCGTCACGCGGATGCTGCGCGAACTTGACAACGGGAAATCCTGTTTCGACCTCCCCTCATCAAAGTTTTTCACCGGCGCCGACGAGCTCGATTTCTCCGTCTCGTTCCACGGTGTCCGCGCTTCAACGCCCTTAGGCCCCGCGGCCGGCCCGCACTCGCAGATGGCGCAGAACATTGCGCTCGCATGGCTGGGCGGCTCGCGGATTATCGAACTCAAAACGGTCCAGGTTCTCGATGAGCTCACCCTCCCAAGACCATGCATCGACATGCGCACAGTCGGCTACAACGTTGAATGGTCGCAGGAGTTGAAACTCCAGCAATCGCTGGAAGAGTACGTCAAGGGGATGATGCTCATCACGATCCTCAAACACTCCGGCTATCTTGATCTGCAACCCGGCGCCGAGGACACCATCTATGACATGAGCGTCGGGTACGACCTAGCTGGCATCCAATCGCCAACAGTTCGCGCATTCCTCGACGGCATGCGTGACTCTTCGCCAATGATCGATCACTTGCGCGGGCAGATCCCCGAGGAGTTCGCCTGGGCCCGCGATCTGAAGTTCCCCACAACAATCTCGAACACACTCACCCTCAGCACCTTCCACGGTTGCCCGCCTGATGAGATTGAGCGCATCATCGATTACCTGCTGCGCGAGCATCGTCTGCACTGCATCATCAAGCTCAACCCAACCCTGCTTGGCAAGCCGCGCGTCGATGAGCTTCTTCATGATCGGATGGGATACTCGCACGTCAACGCGCCAATTGAAGCCTTTGAGAAAGATACGAAGTGGGACCAGATGGTCGGCTTCGTCACACGCCTCAAACAAACCGCAGACTCCCTGGGGCTCGGCCTCGGAGTAAAGTTCACCAACACGCTGCTCGTCGAGCACGATGGTGATTATCTGCCGGCGACTGAAAAGGAAAAGTACCTCTCCGGCCACGCGCTGCACCCCATCTCAATGACTCTTGTCGGCGAGTTCCGACGGGAGTTTGGCGCCGACATTCCAGTCTCCTTCTCCGCTGGAATCGACCGCAGCAACTTCGCCGACGCTGTCTCTTTGGGACTCACGCCAATCACCACCTGCTCTGATCTGCTCCGCCAGGGCGGATACGCCCGGCAAGCTGGGTATTTCCAGGCGCTGCGCAAACGAATGACCGACCTTGGCGCAAGCACGATTGACGACTTCATCATTAAATCCGCCAGCGCGGGGACAACAACGCCCACGCGCGAACAGGCGATTCTGCTCAACACTGAGTTGTATACGCAGACCGTCGCTGACAACCCGCGCTACGGCGCTGAAGCGAACAGCAAAGCCCCAAAGAAAATCGGCTCGAAGCTGGAACTCTTCAACTGCATCACCTGCGACAAGTGCATTCCCGTCTGTCCCAACGATGCAAACTTCACGCTCTCGATGCCGCCGGAAGCAATCCCGGTTGAGATACTTCACCAGAATGAAGGTGTCTGGGTAAGCGAGCCGTGTGAATCGGTCGTGCTCAACAAGAAGCACCAAATCGCCAACTTCGCCGACTTCTGCAATGAGTGTGGCAACTGCGATGTGTTCTGTCCCGAGGATGGCGGTCCGTACATCCTCAAGCCGAGATTCTTTGGTTCGGAAGCGAGCTTCGACGAGTTCGCTGAGCACGACGGGTTCTTCATCGAGCGCTCAAACACTTCAACGCGATTCCTTGCTCGCTTTGACGGAGCCCGCTTTGAAGTGATCTTCGCGAGTGATGATGTTTCATTTGCCGGCGATGGATTTCATGTCAGGCTCAACCTGAACGATCCAACCGGCACAATCAACGGAGAGGCGTCAGGCCCGGTGGACCTGACATACCTGCGCATTATTGACGCGCTGCGGACCGCGATTTTTCACGATGATGCCCCGGTCAGTTATGTGAACGTGTAATCAGGAATCGATGTGCGGATTTCGATCACGCGCAAGATTCCACCCTGATGGATCGGATTCTTCGAGAGACTCGAAATCAATATCAGCGATCACCAGATTGTCGTGCTTGCTGATATTGTCGCACCGCCCGTTGGGACCGACAAAGTGGGAGTCGCCGAAATAGTCCTGATTCCAGGGCGATTCAACTCCCCGGCGGTTGGACCCACCGATGAAGACGTTGTTCCGGGCTGCGTCGCACTCGAACTCAATGTTCCACATACGCCGGGATTTTTCACCAAACGTCACCGCCGGCGAAAAAATCAACTGCGCTCCAGCCCGCGCTAAACCCTCAGCCATGCGCGAAAAATGACGGTCATAGCAGATGCTCACGCCGACGCGCCCGACAGATGTCGAGAAAACAGGCAGCAGTGGATTGTCGCCAAGAATCTTCGGCGACGCATCATTGTAAGGAACTACTGCGGGCCCGTAGTAAAATGATTCATCAAAAGCACCCTGCTCGTTGGCGCCGTGCGGAATATGCGCTTTGCGGAACTTGCCAAGGTTGGCGCCATTGCGATCAATGACAACCGCGGTGTTGAACCGATCGCCAGTTTGTGCGCACAACTCATGGATCGGCGCAATGATGACGACGCCGTGTCTGGACGCCTCTGCTTGCATACGGGTGACGCTGGGGCCGCCCGCTGCATCCTCTGCCATATCGAGCCACATCGGATCGCGAGCGAGCGCGAAGTAAGGCGCGGGGAAAAGCTCACCCAGCCCGATGATATGCGCGCCTGCGCTCGCCGCTTGCGCGATGAGTTCAGAGTGGTGATCGAGGTTCGCCTTGCGGATTTCGTCCAGCTTGCCGGCTAGAGTGGAAAGTCCATCGACGCGCGCAGGCATGCCCCGATATGCGCTCACCGTCTGCGTCATCGCGGCGTGCACTGTGCTCATCCGTCTTCGTCGCTGAGTGAAAGGATCACAGACAGCAGCGTGTTGATCCCGTCGGCGCACTGTTTGGGTGTGGAGAGTTCGCGCGGGTTATGGCTGATGCCGTCGTTCAATCCGGGCGTGAAAATCATCGCCGTCTTGCACACCGCAGACCATTCCTGTGCATCGTGCCCAGCGCCGGCGAGAATCCGCCGATGTGATAACCCCTGCCCGTCAGCAGCAGCTTCAATAGCCCGCTGCACCGATTCGTCAAAAACCACCGCTGGCGTGCGCGCCGTTTGGACGGATTCAATCGTCACGCCCAACTCTTGCGCAATGTGCTGCTGATACGCATCGAGGTTCGTCTCGGCCCGACGCATCGCATCATCATCCGGGTTGCGCAGGTCCACCGTCGCGATGACGCGACCTGGAATTACATTTATCATCCCCGGCTCGGGATGGATCACACCCATCGTGGCGCGCATCTCGGCGCCGTACTCGCCGCCTGCGCACATCTCATGCAAACGACAATTTATCCGCGCCGCCGCCAGCCCCGCGTCTTTGCGAAAGCTCATCGGCGTGGCGCCAGCGTGCGCACTGGCGCCGGTGATCGTCAGTCTTCGCCAGGAAATCCCCTGCACGCCCGTGACAACGCCCAAGTCTATCTCCTCATGAATCAGTGTGGGGCCCTGCTCAACGTGGCACTCGACAAAGGCGTGAGGCGTGCGCATGCCGACCGCTTCTGCGCCGAGAAAACCAATCGATTTGAGTTCTTGTTGTACGGATTTGCCATCATCGTCGGTGAGGGAATACGCCTGCTCCAGCGGAATGCGCCCAACGGCGACGGCGCTGCCCAGCATGTCCGTCCCGAATCGGCAACCTTCCTCATCGGTAAAGAAGGCGATCGTAAGCGGACGACGGGTGGTAACGCCGTGATCGTTCAGCGTGCGCACAACTTCCAACGCCCCGAGCACGCCCAGCGCGCCATCGAAGCGACCGCCAGTCGGAACGGAATCCACATGAGAACCGGACATCACCGGCGCCTGGGCGGGCTCGAGCCCCGCTCGGTCAGCGTAGGTGTTGCCGATCGCGTCGACGCTGACTGTGAGCCCCGCTTCCTCGAACCAGCCCTTGACCAGCCGGCGCCCCCGAGCGTCCTCTGGCGACAGGGCCAGCCGGCGCACGCCTGTGACGCTCACCTCTTCGTCGTGATAGGCGCCGACCGCGCCGAGTTCGTCGAGCGACGCCATCAGTCGGTCGGTGTTGATCTTCAGTTGTGCGCGCGCGTCGGTCGTCACAGCTTCTCCCAGAGTCGCATAGCCTCCCGCTGACAACCCGCGAGCAGCTTGTCCTCATCCACCAGCGCACAGCGCCCGTGATCGAGGACGAGCTTGCCCCGCGCGATCACGGATTCGACATGAGCCCGACTGAGCCCGTACATCATGTGCGCAGGCCAGTTGTCGGTCGTGATGGGTGTCGGCGGGTTATAGTTGAGAACGACGAGGTCGTTGTCCGATGCGCCCGCAAACTGATTTGTTTTCAGATAGCGATGCACCGAACGAAGGCGGTTATGAGCTTCCTGCGGTGACATCCCCCCTTCTTCGCGCTGAGCCATCATGTACGCAGTCCGGGCGGCGCCCAGCGCATCGGAGTGCATCCCATCCGTCCCGATCATCACCTTGTCAGGGAAAGCGCGAGCATCGAGGGCGCCGACCGCGTTGTTTTGATTGGATTCGGACTGTTGCGACAGCCAGGCGCTTGAGCCGGCGATGATCTCTCGCTCATTGTTGTCCAGATGAATGCAGTGGGCGAGAATTGTTTTGGATGATTCTAAAGCGCCGGCGGCGCGCAGTCGCTCGATGACACGACAGTCATAGTTTTCAAGGCAGTGGTCCTGATCCGCTTGATCCTCCGCGACGTGAATGTGCAAGCCCGTGTCGTGCGTGTGCGCAAGATCAATGGCGCTTTTGAGCAGCGAATCAGAGACGGTGAACGATGCGTGTAATCCGACGAGCCCCTGATGGTTTGTCAGGTAGTTGTCGGTCTCCTGAAGACCTGCATCGCGGCTACTTTCGCCATCGCGATCGCTGAGTTCGTAGCAGAGGAGATGCCCCACGCCGACCTCGTCGAGAGCGCCGGCGATGGTGTGCAGGGAACCCTGAGCGGCGTTCGGGGAGGCGTGGTGGTCGATGATAACCGACACACCGCTTTTGAGCGCATCAATCGCGACAGCGTGCGCACAGGCGCGGACCATGTCGAGGTCGAGCGCCTTGTCCAGGCGCCACCAGATGAGTTCGAGAATTTCAACGAAGTTTTTCGGGGCTATTGGAGGCGCGGGCATGCCGCGCGCCAGGGCGGAGTAGATGTGGTGGTGGGCGATGGCGAAGGCGGGGGTGACGATCCTGCCTGCGCAGTCGATGACCTTGGCGCCCTTGGGCGCACGATCGACGAACTCGAGATCGCCTGCGGGATCCTCACGAACAACGATGGTTCCCGTGCGCATGGATGCGCCGTCACGGCTGATGAACGTCGCGTTGGTCAGGGCGATGGGCATCTATGAAAAATCGATCGTAGCCTGTGCGACGGAATCAGTCATGGGGAGTGTGCGCCGGCGGACGCCATCGTAGAGAGCGAGCGCGTTGGCGACGGCTGGGGCGGTGGGGACGAGCCCGATCTCACCGACCCCCTTGGCGCCGTAAGGACCGAACTCGTCTGGGGCTTCGACGCCGCGGACGACGATGGCGGGGGTTTGGCGAGCGCGCAAAACGCCGCACTTGCGCAGGCGCGTTGACTTAAGCTCGCTGTTTTCCTGCGGCAGATCTTCGGTGAGGGCGTAGCCGAGGCCCATGTGAATGGAGCCCTCGATTTGACCCTCGAAGAGGGTTGGGTTCATGACTCTTCCGGCGTCGTGGGCCGCGATGACGCGCTCAATCTTGCCGTCATCGTCGAGAATGACGACCTGTGTAGCGTAGCTGTAGGAATAGTGAGTGCAGATAGGCTTGCCGTTTTCTTTGCCAGGCTTGTTGGTCCAGTCGCACACCCACTCGCCGAAAAACTCTTTCCCCACGAGATCGGCGAGACCGGAGCCGTTCATGGCAGCTTTCAGAGGTTTGCAGGCCTCGATGATGGCGTTACCGACCAAACTGGTGGCGCGCGAGGCGGTGGTCATTCCGCAGGGTGTTTCGTGATGCGTCTGGACATGGACGGTGCAGATTTCCGGCGGGAGGCCGGTCTCTTCACAGAACGTTTGGATCGCCATGGTGTGGACACCCTGACCCATTTCGGTCCAGCCGTGATGGATTTCGACATGATCTGGGGCTTTGACGATGAGGCGGGCGGTTCCGGAATCGGGCATGCCGTTGCCGATGCCGGTGTTCTTGAGACCGCAGGCGATGCCGGCGTGTTTTGCGCTTCTGAAGTCGTCTTTGACCGCTTCGAGCGTGGCGCGAATGCCGACGCCTGAAGCAAGCACCTGCCCGGTGGCGGTTGACGATCCTTCAGTGAGGGCGTTGTCGTAGCGGAACTGCCAGCGGTCGAACCCGCCGAGCTCGCAGAGTTCATCGATGGCGCATTCGATGGCGAAGGTCGCCTGGTTGGCGCCGAAACCGCGCATCGCGCCGCAGGGCAGGTTGTTGGTGTAGACGCAGGTGGAGATGACATCGACATTGGGCACGGTGTAGGCGCCGGTGGAATGACCAGTGGCGCGCTCGAGCACCTTGGCGCCGACGGAGGCGTAGGCGCCAGTGTCGCCGGTGATGCGGGCGCGGACAGCGAGGAGCTTTCCGTTGGCGTCGCAACCAACCTTGTAGGCCATGTGGAGCGGATGGCGCTTGGGATGAACGCGGATGGACTCGTCGCGGGTGAGTTCGATCTTGACCGGCCGGTGAAGAAGATGCGCCATCAGGGCGGCGTGACCCTGAACGGAGAGATCTTCTTTCCCGCCGAATCCGCCGCCGTTGGGGACGAGTTCGATTTCGACGTTCTTTTCTTCAAGGCCTAACAACAAGGCGACTTGCCGGCGATCTTCGTAGACGCCCTGACTCTGGGAGTAGAGCTTAACGCCGCCATCGATGGGCTCTGCGATGCAGGCTTCGGGCTCCATGAATGCATGCTCGATGCGCTGGGTGGTGTACTCGCGCTCGACGATGTGGGCGCAGTCAGCGAAGGTTTTTTCTGCGTCTCCCTTGAGTGCTTTGGAGACGGAGAGAACGTTGCCGGATTCATGAATCTGTGGCGCGTCAGGCTTGAGGGCATCGAACATATCGGAGACGGGTTGGAGGACTTCGTATTCGATCTCGATGGCGTCCGCTGCTTCGCGGGCCGCCTGTCTGGTTTCGGCGGCGACGCAAGCGATACAGTCACCGATGTAGCGGGTCGTCTCACCTACTGCGACCATCAGGGGCCAATCGGGAACGATGAGTCCGACGCTGCGCTGTCCGGGGACATCGTTGGCGAGGAAGACACGCTCAACACCCGGGATTGCTTGTGCTTTGGCAATATTGATTTTTTTGACGATGGCGCGGGGATGGTCGCTAAGCCGAAGGGCGCCGAAGAGTTGCCCTTTGATGGTCATGTCTGCGACGAAGGGACGTTTGCCGAGGACGAGCGGGCGGACGTTGTGCTTGACGAGGCGCGATCCGACGGCGCCGGTCTGCTCTGTGGCGTTAATGGGCTCGCTGGTGCGAATAGATTCGCCGGCGCGCTGGATGGATTCAATAATCTTGGTGTACCCGGTGCATCGGCACAAGTGCTGATTGAGCGCAGTCCGGATGTCTTTTTCGCTGGGGTCGGGGTTGGATTCAAGGAGGTTGGCGGCGCGGGTGACGATCCCGGGGATGCAGAAACCGCACTGCGCCCCGCCGCTGACAGCGAATGCGTCGGCGAGTGTATTCATGACGCTCGGGTCGGCGCCCTCGATGGTGCGCACGGCGCCGCCGGCGACCTTCTTCATCTGGATGACGCAGGAGAGGACGATCTTGCCATTAAGATCGACGGCGCAGCATCCGCAGGCTGCCTGTGGGGCGCACCCATCCTTGACGGAGGTGATGCCGGCCTCCTCGCGGAGGTAGGTCATGAGCGACGTGGTCGGATCGCCGGCGAAGGTGGCGTCGGCGCCATTGAGATTGAAGCTGATCGATTCGCTCATGTCGTCCTCGGATTATGCGCTCGCGACGCGCGCGTTGAACTCGTTGATCCTCTGATCCCATTCGTCTGCCTGCGCGTATGTTTTCGTCCAGAACTCGGGCTCCCACAGACGGCGGAGGTCGTCGATGTCGCGCTGCTGCTGTTCGACCCAGGTGAAGTACTTGAGGTTGTGGATCGCTTTGCGGTCGGCGTAGGTGAGCTCTTTGTAATGGTCGGTCGTGCATCCTTCGAGCCAGCGCCCGTAGTGGCGGGCAGCGGTGGTTGGATCGTACTCGCCGTACGCGGTTCGCTCTTCTTCAACTCTGCTGGCGTAGAGCTCCATCGAATCGGTGATGGGGAAGGCGATGATGTCGTTCTGTGTGAGTTCGAACATTTTCGCGGTCTTGATCGCGGCGACCATGTTGCCGATCGAGGAAATGCCCAGAAGCGGCAAGGAGTTCATCGTTTTTTGATCGACACCCATCGACTTAAGCAGAGCGTTGCCGGCTGGCTCGTTGAAGCATCGCATCAGGTCGATGCACTGTTGATCGTCGATGGCGCAGACGGCGTCGGTGTTGCGGACGTTGTGAACCCAGGGGACGTGTTTGTCGCCGATGCCTTCGATTCGGTGCTCGCCGAAACCATTTGTGAGCAGTGTCGGACACTGGAGCGCTTCGACCGCGACGATGCGCATGTGCGGGGCGAGTGTCTTGAGGTAATCCCCGGCGGCGATGGTTCCAGCGGAGCCAGTTGCGGAGACGAAGGCGGCGAGGCGGTCATTAGGATTGGAGATTGTGTTGACAGCGTCTTCGAAGGCGGGACCGGTGACGTTGTAGTGCCAGATTGGGTTGCCGAACTCTTCGAACTGATTGAAGACGATGCACTCGGGCCTGTTGCGTTTGATCTCCCAGCAGGCGTCGTAGATTTCCTTGACGTTTGATTCGGAGCCGGGCGTGGCGATGATCTCGGCGCCAATGTCGCGCAGCCAGTCGAATCTTTCGCGGCTCATGCCCTCGGGGAGTATGGCGACGGCGTCGCAACCAAGCAGGGCGCAGTCGAAGGCGCCGCCGCGGCAGAAGTTGCCGGTTGAGGGCCAGACGGCCTTGTTGGTGAGCGGGTCGAACTCGCCGGTGATGAGCCGGGGGATGAGGCAGCCGAAACCGGCGCCGACTTTGTGCGCACCGGTGGGGAACCACTTGCCGACAAGTCCGACGATCCGGGCATCGACGCCGGTGAGTGAGGCTGGGAACTCGACCCAGTTGCCATTGTTGAAACCGCCGCCGGTTTCGACAGGCTCATTTTTCCAGGTGATGCGGAAGAGGTTGAGCGGATCGACGTCCCACAGGCCGACCTGTTTCAGACGATTGCGGAAGTCAGCGGGGATGAGGGCGGGGTTGCGCATTTGCGCGAAGGTGGGGATGACGATGCCGCGTTCTTTGCAGCGGGAGACAGCGTTCTCAAGTGCGGTGGCGGTTGTTGTGGTTGTGGTCATTCGTCTCACGCGATTTCATCATTCAGGAGAAACCGTGATTGTAGCGGGTCCACAGGCGAACCCGGCCATTGAATCGGGGATTACGGCTCAACATCCGTCGGTTCACCGGCGATGGCGATGGCGGAATCGACATCCTTGAGGCCGCTGCCGGTGATGACGGCGAGCACGTCGGCGCCGGGGTCGATGACGCCCTCCTCGATGGCGCGTTTGACGCCGGCAACCGAGGCAGCCGCTGCGGGCTCTGCGAAGACGCCGGCCCGGGCGCCTGCCGCTTTCATTGCTTCAGAAATTTCATCATCGTTGACGCGGACGAAGGCGCCGTCGCAAGCGCGGACGCGGTGCACTGCTTTACGCCAGTTGCGCGGGACGGGGACGTCGATGCTGTCGGCGACGGTTTGGCCGGCGCGATCCGACGGGAGGGCGCCCGTCTCGAAAGCGATGGCGATGGGATCGACACCTTCCGCTTGCACGCCGAGCACGCGCGGAACCCGGTTGATGAATCCGAGCTCGCGCATATGCATCAGGCCTTTGGCGACGCCGGCGATGGTGCAGCCGTCGCCCACTGAAACGACGACCCAGTCGGGGAGGTCCGTTGCGGTTTGTTCGGCGATTTCGAGGCCGCAGGTTTTCTTCCCTTCGACGAGATAGGGGTTGATGGCGCAGTTGCGGTTGTGCCAGCCGTGCGATTCGCACTCAGCGCTGCAGAGGTCGTAGGCTTGAGCGTAGGTACCGTTTACACGGCGGACATCGGCGCCGAAGATGAGCAGCTGCGCGACCTTTGGTTTTGGGGCGCGCTTGGGGACGAAGATGGTCGCGTTGATTCCTGCCATCGCGGCGAAGCCTGCGCAGCTGGAGGCGGCGTTGCCGGTCGAGGCGCAGGCGATCCGGGTGTCGCCCATCTGCATGGCGCGCAGGACGCCGACGGACGAGGCGCGATCTTTAAAACTGCCCGTGGGGTTGCGGCCCTCGTCTTTGAGCCGGATTCGTTTCGCGCCGGCCCAGGCGGCGAGGCGGGGTGAATCAAGGATGGGCGTCCATCCGACGGGCCAGGTGAAGGCGCGCTCGTCGGGTTCGATCGGGAGCAGCTCGGCATATCGCCAGTGATTGACTGGGCGACTTGCGAGCGTTTTCGGCGTCATTAACGCGCGAACGCGATCCAGATCGAAGTTGATTTCAAGAACCGCGGTGGGATCGTCGCAGGAAGGGCAGACCCCGGCGGAGCGCGGGAATGGGGCGGATTGACCGCAAACAACGCAGACGCAGTTGGTGGCGCAGGACATGGGATAAGAATACCGGGATTGTCCCTGTGCGTACGGCGAAGTGTTTCTAGCGCAGGCAAATTGGGAGATACAACAAGAATTGTACGGCCCAGCAACGATTTTTGTTTCGACGCGTGAAGTTCGCCCATCTCTGGTGTGAAACTCTAGTTAATCTTCTTCAAGACGGCGGCATAGAAGGGGCGGCCTTCGCGGGCGTATTTGCGTTCGAAGTTGGTGCCGACAAGTTCGCCGGCCTGGGCGCCCTGGGCGCGATCGTCTGGTGTGAAGGGTCGGCGTTCGAATCGCGGGCCTTTGCGGGCTGGATCACACCAGCCCGTGAAGAGATTTTCCATCCACTGCCAGTACTCTTTGTGGTCAGTGACGATGCGCAGCTCTCCTTCTGGCGCGAGCGCGCGGTGGGCGTCTGTCAAAAAGGCATCCTGGACGACGCGGCGTTTGTGATGTCGCTTTTTCGGCCAGGGGTCGGAGAAGTAGAGGTGGATGGCGTGCGCGGCGCCCGGGGGGAAGCGAAAGCGCAGGAACTGAGTTGCATCGGTGTGAAGAATGCGCACATTTGTGAGCGCGTGGCGACGACAACGGTCGGCGGCGCACATGTAGAACTCGCGGGCCCATTCGATGCCGAGAAAGTTGACATTGGGGCGGCGGGCTGCCTCCTCGACGATGAAAGTGCCTTTGCCGGAGCCGATTTCGATCTCCAATGGGGCGTCTGGACGTGCAAACCAGGCGCGTGGGTCGATGATCGCCTGGGAAAGATCATCAGGCAGGGGCGGGAGGTCAGCTTCGGTGACGCCGACGCCGGAAGCATCGAGCTTTCTGCTGTTTTTGATTCCTGCGCTCATGATGGTCCTAGAATCTGTTGGTTTGCACGAAGCCCCGGGGGATGTCCGGCATATGAAGCGGACGAACGCCGGTCGCTTTCATAGCAACCTCCGGGGTGATTCGCCCGAATCACCATAAGGATAAAGCTATCGGGCGGCTTGCAGCGGGCCGATAGCAATCTGGTTGAGCCGCTGACGGGCGGACCCGCACGGGTTCTGACGTGAGCAGCGATTGACGGGCGTCGTGGAGATAAGCCCGATTGGCGATGGCGCGCTGCGGCGTCCTGTCGGCGTTCTTCATTTGGCTTTGTTCATTGATTGAGATGGTGGCGAGCGGTTTGCGCGTGAGTAGTGGGCGCTGCGCTACTCGTTGCGAAAGGATGACGCGATGTTGGAGCACACAGGAAACGACGCTGGCAATCCCACCCGGGACAAACTTCTGTCGGCGATTGATCGCAAGATTGATCGGCATCGCTTTCAGGAGCACCACTGGGATGGCTCGTTCTGGGAATATCTCGACATTGTGCAAGAGAAGCCGGGCGTGGTGCGCAATGCGTTCCAGCGTATCTACGACATGATTCTGTCGTACGGGTGGGAGAAGTATCGCCGGTTCCGCAATGATGTGTATCGGTATCACTTTTTCTCTGATCCGATTGACGGGGGCGCCGACGCGATTTTCGGGCTCGATCAGCCGTTGATGGAACTGGTTGATGTGTTCCGTTCAGCGGCGGAGGGGTATGGCACGGAGAAGCGGATTCTGCTACTGCACGGGCCTGTTGGCTCTTCGAAATCGACGATTGCGCGGCTGATCAAGAAGGGGCTTGAGGCGTATTCGCGCACCGACGATGGCGCTTTGTACACATTCTCGTGGCTTCTTGATGAGAATGCGGGACCGACGAACAAAACGATTGAACACCCTTGTCCGATGCATGAGGAGCCCATGCGCCTGATCCCGGTCGAGGCTCGCGGCGACATTCTGGTGACGGTGAACGAGCACTACCGCCCGGCGCATGGGAACATGCGCATTCGTGTTGAGGGGGATCTATGTCCCTTCTGCAGGAAAGTGATGCACGATCTGATGGTGCATTATGAAGGCGACTGGAAGCGTGTGATGGATCATGTGAAGATTCGCCGGGCGATTCTAAGTGAGAAGGATCGCGTGGGAATCGGGACGTTTCAGCCGAAGGACGAGAAAAACCAGGACTCCACCGAACTCACCGGGGATATCAACTACCGGAAAATCGCGTTGTACGGCTCAGACTCTGACCCGCGGGCTTTCAACTTCGATGGTGAGCTGAACATCGCCAATCGCGGATTGTGTGAGTTCATTGAAGTTCTCAAGCTGGATGTCGCGTTTCTTTATGATCTGCTGGGCGCAAGCCAGGAGCACATGATCAAGCCGAAGAAGTTCGCACAGACGCATATTGACGAGGTGATCCTCGGGCACACGAATGAGCCTGAATACAAGCGGCTGCAGAACAATGAGCTGATGGAGGCGTTCCGTGATCGCACGATCAAGATTGATGTGCCTTACAACACACGGCTTGATGACGAGGTGCGCATTTACGAGAAGGATTTCGGCTCCGAGCGTGTTGCAAACCTGCACATTGCGCCGCATACGCTGGAGGTCGCTGCGATGTGGGTGGTGCTGACGCGACTGGCGGAGCCGAAGAAAGCCGGGCTGACGCTGGTGCAGAAGATGAAGCTCTACAACGGCAAGGCGATCCCCGGGTTTACCGAGGACTCCGTGCGTGAGCTCATGGAGGAAGAGGCGTGCGAAGGAATGACGGGCATCAGCCCGCGCTATGTGCAGGACAAGATCTCCAACGCGCTGGTGAGCCACCAAGCGATTGAAGAAGGCGGCATTAACCCCTTTATGGTGATGAACGAGCTTGAAGACGGGCTGACGCACCACTCGCTGCTCACGGATGATGAGCAGAAGAAGCGGTACAAAGAGCTGCTCACTGTCGTTAAGGATGAGTACGAGGACATCATTAAGGGTGAAGTGCAGCGGGCGATCAGCGCTGATGAGGATGCGATCAAACGCCTGTGCGCGAACTACATCGAGAGTGTGCGCGCCTATACGCAGAAGGAAAAAGTGGTGAATCGGTACACCGGCAAGGAAGAGGAGCCGGACGATCGCCTGATGCGCTCGATTGAAGAGAAGATTGATATCCCCGAGGCGCGCAAGGATGATTTCCGCCAGGAGATCATGAACTATATTGGCGCGCTCTCGCTGGACGACAAGAAGTTTGAGTACAACACGAACGCACGGCTCTACAAGGCGCTTGAGCTGAAACTCTTCGAGGATTCGCGCGATACGATTAAGTTGAAGAATTTGGTTTCGAGCGTTGTGGATGACGAAACGCAGCAGAAGATCGACGTTGTCAAACAACGGATGATCAAGAACTTCGGCTACAACGATCGGTCAGCGACGGATGTGCTGAACTACGTCGCGAGCATCTTCGCGCGAGGGGATGCAAAGAGCGATTAAGTCTATTTTTTTAGTGCGATGGGTGTCACGCTGCAGGCCCGCGATAGCCAATGGTCAGGCCGACTCTCTATTCAGGGACGCGGCGAGCAGCCTGTGGAAGTGATGCACCGCCTGCTCGCGAGCGGGAGAGTATCTGCCGCGATTGTATAGACGAGATCGCACGCCCATTTGAACGCTCTCGACAACTTCCTCATCCTCTCGCTCGACGCGATCGAGCGCGGCGCCGGCGCCTTGATCGAGGCGGGACGCATCCCACACGAATGAACGAAACTGCACGCGCGTCAGCGCCGGATTGATCGGCTTGACGATGTTGAGCGACAAGCCCCAAGGGTAGAAGTTCAACATGGTGGCGGGATAGAGAAAGAAGTAGTAGCCCGCGATATGCCTGCCGTGATCGGGGTGGGCCGTGGGAAGATCGAAGGTATCCTGCGCGTCTTTGGCGACGCCGACCTGCAGGCTGGACAGATCGAAAAGTTCAGTGTCGTAGGCGCCGTAATCAAGTGTGTCGGCGAGCCCCTCATGCACGAAGGGAATGTGAAACCCTTCAAGATAATTATCGCAGTAGAGGGCCCAGTTGGCGCGGACGAGATAGTCGCGTGAGTGATTTGGATCGAGTTGGAATGACTCGAGCGGCATCCAGCCAATGCGCTCGTGCACTGGCGCCAGAAGGTCCGCATAGCTGTGTGCGGGATTGAGCGAAGTGAAGAGCAGCGGGCCGAACTGTTCGAGAGGCAACCGGGTGAGGTTGTCTGCTTCGGTCGGGAAGTTTTCGACATCCTCAAACTCGGGCATGGAGGCGAAGGCGCCATCAAGTTTGAACCGACGGCCGTGATATCTGCACCGCAGGTGCGCACAGGAGTTCTCAGTGTTTTCGCAGACGAGGGCGCCGCGATGGGTGCACACATTGGAGAGGCAGCGGAGTTGATCGGAATCATCGCGCGTGAGCAGCAGGGGCTCATCCAGGCAGCTTTCAAGGAGCATGGCGGGGTGGGCGCTGCGTGGTGTGCGCGCCATGGAGGTGTCGCCAATCACATTCCAAGAGCGAGAAAAGACGAGATCGCGCGCGAGATCGAACCAGTGCTGATCGGAATAGACCGCCGCGGGGAGCGTGCGCGCGCGGCGAATGTCGGGGTTGATCTCGATGGTGTCGCGGCTCATCGAAACAAGTGTAGTGGCGGGCGCGGATCAGGACGTGTCTGACGCCGGTGCGTCGGCGGTGGGTGTTTCCGCGCTTGGAGTCTCGGGCGCTACTTTTTCGTCCGTAGAGCTTTCTTTGGTGAGGTTCGCAGCGTTGAGTTTCATTTTCTTCAGGGCGGCGGTGTCAATCTTCATGGTCTGCGTTTCGCCATCACTGTTGGTGAAGGTGAAGGAGCCGTCCTTGTCCAGGCTGTCCTTGTCGAGTGTGATCACCTTGGCGACGCTTGTGTCGGCGTCGCCATCGGTGGCGAGCGTCATTTTGGCGTCGCCGGCGCCATTGGTGGCATGAACAGCGCCTGCGGGGGCTCCGCCGCGTTTTCCTGCAAACTGCCGGTTTCCGAACCCGCGTTCGCCGGGCTTGGGCATGAGTGATGCAATGGTCTCTTCATCAAACTCACCACTCAGCACTTCGCCGGGCTTGGGCTCGCGAACAAGAACACTGACACCTTCTTCAAGGCCTGCGGCTATTTCAGCGTACACACTGGATCGCCGCCCCAGGCGGACGGGTGTGCGCTCAAATCGCGAGCCGGCCGGCGTATAGACAAACGAGACAGCGCCATCACGATGCACCGCTTGCACCGGAACCGCGAGCCCGCCTTCAACCTTGCCGAGAGTGACTTCCGCTTCGCAGCGCATGGAAGGCTTGAGCTCTCCAGTGTCGTTTGCAGCGGTGAGATCGATTTTGACGGTGTATTCGCGAAGGTTGGGGTCGCGCCAGCTTTCTGATTCGGCAAGCACGCCAATGCTTGAGACGACGCCGTCGTATACCTGATTCTGCTTGGCGTCGATCTTGACCGACACAGGCTGCCCCGGTCGGATGCGCCCGGCGACGCTCTCATGCACGCGGACGGATGCGACCATGTTCTCAACAGCGGGAAGAACAATGATGAGCTCATTGGGGCTCACGGAGCGCCCGACCTGAATCGGCCCGCTGCCGCCAAAGAAAACCCTGCCTCGTCCACTGGACATGCTGGATGCATACACGACGAGCCCAGCGGTGGGGGCTGTGATTGTGGTTGCGGTGAGCTGCTCAGTGAGCTTGCCGAGCTTCTCTTCACGAATAACAAGCTGGCGCTGCTTGTTGGTGAGGTCTGCCTGTTTGCTGGCGAGGCGGTTGGCGTTCTCACTCTTGACCCGACTGAGTTCCGCCTCGGCCTCATTGACATCGGAGGTGAGTTTCTTTTCCTGCTTGTTGAACTCATAGGTCTCGAAAATCCACTTATCGAGTTCAGTCTGCTTGATGTTCGCCTGAGCCTCTATGAATGCGAGCTCGTCGCTCTGAAGATCATTCTTGGAAGCGAAGTCTCGATCGAAGAGATTCTTCGTTTTCTCAAACTGCTCTTTCCTGAGTTCGAGCGTTCGATTTGCGCGATCAATTGCGAGTTCGTGCTCCTGGCGGGTCTTGACGACGTCGCCCTCGATCCACTTCCTGTATTCGATGCGGGCAAGTTCGAGCTTCAGCTCAGCCTTGCGCCGATTGGCTTCGTTTTCACTCTCTTGGATATCCAATGAGTTCTTGGCGGAGACCAGCTCATTTCGGGATGTCTCGACGCGGAGCATCTCTTCATCAATCTGAGACTCAATGACATCGGACGAGAACTTGACCAGCAGTTCACCCTCCTGGACCTGCGAGCCCTCACTGATGACTTCGATGATGGTGGCCTGGGTTTCAAGCTCGTTGCGGATCTCTGTCTGCTTTTTTGCTTCAAGTTCGCCGCTCGCGGTGATGGAGATGTCGAAGGTGGTTTCGCTCACTTTGTAGAGCTCGAGCGTCGTGGCGCTCGCGTTGGCGCCCGCGTCGCTCATCATCACCATCGCACCGACGCTGACCAGGCCGGCGAGAATGAGCGCGACGAGCAGAACCAGACGCACACCTCCAGCCCGACTGCTTGGACCGGCGGAGCGAGACTGGACAACGAGCGTTCGCGTGATGGTCTTCGGCATGGTGGCTCGCTCCGGAACTGGGGTTGACGTGCGGATGAATCGGGCATTCGCGCGTGGAAATCGCGCAGGTCGAAATCGGAACCCTCCACCCCATCAAACCGATGGCGAGGGCGGAGGTTTCGGCTCTGGCGCCACGATCATAGCCCATGAAGGGCTGGAAACTGGAGCGCTCATTCCAAATCCACGCATGCGAAACTCAATAAAGCCAGCTTTACGACCCATCGTCTGCGGGGGAATCTTCGACCATCTCCTCGACAGCTTCCTGGGCCGCTTCGATGGATTCCTCGATCGCCTCGGTTTCCGGACCCTCGGGGTCGCGCATCTCCTCATAGCTCCCCATCCCCGGGAGCGGCTGGAGAGAGCCGTCATGGCGAACACGCAGCTGCCCCGTCGCGAGCAGGTAATCGAGGATGGCGTTGCGAAGATCGCGCATGGCGCTGTCGCGGGCGTCCTCGGCCTGAATGAGATCATCCTGCGAATCGGAGATGAGGTTGGCTTCCTCCTCCTTGATGATGAGCTCTTCAAGTTCCAGGCGGGTGGATTCGACGCGCTCTTCAGCGAGGATCAGGGTCAGACGCCGCTGATCAATCTCCCGACGCTGAGCGCGGGCGTCGAGGATGACATTATCGCGGAACTGGTCGTAGTTTCGGATCTGGCGCTGCAGACCGATGATCGCCGAGCGCACGTTGAGATGCTCAATCTCTCGATCAAGGGGAAGGCTGAGCGTCAGGCCGAGCGCGTATCGGGCGTCATCAAGGTCAAAACTCAACAACCCGCCAACACGATCCGTAGGATCGGTGTCAAAGTTAACCGAGCCGTCGAAATCGAGATCAGGCAAAAGTTGGTTGTAGCTGTTGGCGACATCACGGCGGGCGTCATTGATCCGATCGCGCGAGTTTTGCAGATCAAGGCGATAGCGGAGGGCAAGCAGCGCGCTTTGGGCAGGCGCAATCTCGGGCTCAGGTAGTTCCAGAGAGGTGGGATCGATGATGACCGGTGTTTCGACGGGCATGCCGAGACGGATCTTGAAGCGATCGAGCGCGACAAGGTACGCCTCGCGGCGGTCGATCAGGGCGCTGCGGGCAGCGAGGACATCAGACTCAAGCCGGCGGGCCCGACTGGCGCTGACCTTCCCGGCTTCAAAGCGGGCCTGCATACGGTCGAACTCATTGCGCCGGCTATCAAGCGAGCGCCTCTGGTTTTCGATCGAAGAAAGCTGGGCGACGAGGCCGAAGTAGTCCTGCGCGATATCGACGAGAAACTCCCGACGGAACCGCTCAAAATCGCGGGCAGCGTAGACGAGATCACGCTCAGCCTGAATGAGATCCTCGCGGGCGATCAGCCCCGCGTCGCGCAGGAGCGGGATGTTGGCGCTGAGAACGAGCGAGGAGGACTGGGTGTAATCATCGGTGACGCTGGTGCGTAGCTGCTCGGTGGCGCGCCAGATGAGGCGGGCTTCGACATCACCTCCATAGGGGAGCCTCTGGGTGACGCGCAAATCGTTGACGAGATTCAGCGCGGTTTCGGCGCCGCCCTCGAAGTCGCCAGCAATGTTGGCTGAAAGATCGTCGAAAAAGCGCGGACTCCAGCGATGGCGTTCGATCAGCAGCCGGATGGCCGCGAGAAGATAATCCTCCTCAGCGTTGCGGTACTCCCGGCTCGTCTCCTGAGCAATGCGGAATGAAGTTGTGAGATTAACGTGCATCGCGTCCGCAGGAATCTCCGCGTACTCATCGAGCTTGACAGCGACATCGCGATCTTCCGCCGCCATCGGGTAGGGCAGCTCATAGGCTGAGGGGTTGACTGTCTCGGGGTGGAGGTCCGCCTGACCTGGCGCTTGCCAGCGACCCTGTTCTTCACTATCCACGCGCGGCGGGCGGGCGCCGGCGTTGAGAGAATCAGATCGATGTTGAACAAGAAGGTCAATTTTCTTATCAACATCGCGGAGGGAGGAGCAGGCCGGCGTCAGAGACGCTGCGGCAATGAGCAGGCCGGCGGCGAGCGCACGCCGCGAGTGCCCCTGGGGAATCGGAATCGACGGGGTGTGGGTGCGTGCGAGGAACATGAACTCGGGAGTGTACCGAAGGGCGGTGGACGTCGTTGCAGGTTGGGAGCGGGTTCGTTGCGTGCCGTCGCGCCGGCATTTATGGTTTGACCCCCCACTCATCTGACGAACGCCCGCAAGCCAGGCGGACGGGCAGTCATTTTCCGGACACACCTCTTCATGGCTTCAATCACCTACGACGGACAGAGCATCAGCATTGATGGTCGCCGGCGCTGGCTCGTCGCTGGGACGATCGACTACACCCGGATTCCGCCCGGGCAGTGGGCTGACCGCCTCGCGGACGCCAAACAGCTCGGACTCAACACGATTTGTGCGCCCTTACGCTGGAGCGCCCATGAGCGGACGCCGGGCAAGTTCGACTTTGAAGGTGAGGACGGCGAGCTTGACATCGCGCAGTTCATCAAGCTGATCGACTCTGCGGGGATGCTCTGCATCCTTCGGGTGGGGCCCTACATTGATGGGGCCTTCGATCTGGGCGGGATTCCGCCTGCGATCATGTTGAATGACGACGTGCAGCTGCGGGCGACCAATGAAGCGTACATGCGCGGCGCCTCCAAGTGGCTTTCGCAGGCGATGGGAAAGGTGCGCGAGCTCCAAGTGACGCGATCCGGCCCCATTGCGCTGATTCAGGTCGAACACAAGTGGTATTGCGGCGACGAAGAGGCAGCCTTGCATCTTGGCGCGCTGAACAAAACGCTGCGCGAACATGGCGCCTCCGTGCCCTTCGTGAACGCGAACAATCTCTACGCGCGAGCAGAAGGCGACATCGACGGCTGGAACGACAGCGAAGCTTTGCTGCCAAAGCTGCGCCAGCTCGGAAGCGTCGCGCCTGATTCACCGCGCATTGTCACCGAAATGCTCATCGGCGATGTGGATGTGTGGGGCGCTGCTCGGCAAGCGCAGGCGCCGGAAGCTGTCATGGCGCGGCTCGCAGAAGCGCTGGCGGGAGGCGGGCAGTTCAATCTCTGGCCTTTGATCGCGGGCGTGAACTTCGGCTTTGACGGCGGACGCATTCGCGGGCGTGACGGAGGTCTGGTCGCGACGAGCGCTGGAGAAGCAGCGCCAATTGGTCCCGGCGGCGCCCGCGGTGAGCTTTTCGATTCGATCAAGCGCGTATGCATGTTCGCATCTTCTTTCGAGAGCGTGCTCGCGTCGTTTGATTCAGAACACCAGTGCATCGCGCTCTCGCCGCCAACAGCGGGGAAGGGCGTTTCGATTGCGCCGGTCATCGGCGCCCAGGGTGGGGCGATCTTTGTGTTTGGCGATCTTGACGCCAAAAAGCGCCCAGCGCAGGCTGAACTTGTGCTGCCTAACGGCAGGCAGATCACCGCAGACCTTCGCGATCAACCCGTAGCAATGTGCCTCTTTGATGTGCATCTCTCGGGACGGGCGAGACTGGATGTATGCTCCTTCAACGCATTTGCTTTGGTTGGGTCCGTCTTCGTCTGTTATGGACGAGCGGGCGCCACCGGCGTGATCTCTGTCAGCGATGTTGAAGTGGAGCTGTCGGCGCCAACCGGCAAGACGCCCGTTATCGAAGAGATCGAAGGCGCAACGATCGTCCTCTGCAACAAATCGCAAATCGACGCAACCTGCATCCATGATGGCGCTATCTATGTGGGCGTGTCGCGCGTCACGCGCGATGGCGAGCCCATCGCGCACGATTCGTTCGCCAAGACACATAAAATTTCACGCGAGGGTGTGGTGGAAATTATTCATCCATCCGCCGCCGCCAAGGCGCCTCGTTCGCGCACGTTTACAAGCTGGGAGCAGGCGAGCGTTGCAGAATATGTTGATGGATCAAGCGATCGCTTTGCCCGCATTGACGCGCCAGCCTCGCTTGAGGCGCTGGGGGCGCCATATGGATATGGCTGGCTGCGGGTCGAACTAAAAAACCAAAGCGCCAGGCAGATTCACGCAGGATTCCCATTGCTCCACGGGCGTTCGCATGTGTTTCTGGGCGGCAAGAGCGCAGCCTTGCTCGGAGCGGGCCCGGGCGCAACGGAGTTCCAGACGCCGCTCTCCCTCAAGAAGGGCGAGCAGACACTCACGCTGCTCCTTGAGAATCCCGGCCGATGGAGCGGCGGGCTGAATCTTGAAAAGCCGGCTGGGTTGCCGAGCCATGTCTACGCGATCAAGCCATTCAAAGCAGGACGGGCGACGCGAATCATCTCGGCGCCCGTTGATCCGCTCACATTTCGCTCCCCGCTCTGGGGCGTCTATGCGCAGGAGCGGACAGAGCCTGAGCGGATCACTTGGGAGTTTACGCATCGGAAGAAGTCGCCGATCATTCTTGAGGTGCAAACGCTCCCGCGCCTGGGCGTGCTCGGCGGACTTGTCATTCTTAATGACGAGCCGGTCTTTGTGTTCGATGATTCCGGCGGTATCGAACACTTCCTTTTGACTAACGAGCTTCTTCGCCGGGGAAAGAACATCGTGCAAATCGCACCGATGCATTGCGGCAAGGATGGAATCAACAAACTCGAAAAAGGCGCGACCTTCTTCGAGGGAGTCGAAGCCTTGACGGACGGCGCTGCGCTCGCATTCGCACGGTGGGAGCCGCCGGCGTCGGGAGCGTTTACGTCGGCAGCGCCCTCCGCAATGAGCAGGCACAAAGGCGTCCCCACGTGGTGGCGCACGAGCTTTAAGCTCACCAAGCTGGACGCGACGGTTTTCTTCGATGCGAACGGACTGACCAAGGGGCAGCTCTATCTCAACGGGCGAAACCTGTGCCGATACTTTGTCGCGACGGAGACAGGGAAAAAAGTTCCGCCGCAAACCCGGTATGAGCTTCCAGCGCCTTGGTTGCGCACAGACAAGGTCAATGAGCTAATGATCTTTGATGAGAACGGGGCATCACCGGCCAAATGCCGGCTGGCCTTCGCGGGGGGCTGAGAAGCTGATCCACCCTGGGATTCAATCAAACAGCGCGGAATCTGTCGGCGAGGCCTGTGACAGCTTGGCTTCGACGATTGCGCGATCGAGCCCAAGATGATCCGCCGCTGAAGGCGTCAGCTCGCGCCCGCGCCGAGTGCGGGCGAGAAAGCCGATCTGCAACAGGAACGGCTCGACCACGTCTTCAAGCGTGCCCGAGTCTTCGCCCATCGTCGCAGCGAGCGCTTCGAGCCCCACGGGGCCTCCCTTGTAAGTGGTCGCAATTGTGCGCAGGTAGGAGCGATCAAGCTCATCCAATCCGAGCGTATCCACGCCTTCCAGCGCCAGCGCTTCAGCCACGACGCGCGCATCCACCCGCTCATCGGCGCGCACAAGCGAGTAGTCGCGCACGCGCCGCAGCAAGCGATTCGCGACGCGCGGCGTGCCGCGCGAGCGCGAGCTAATTTCACTGAGCGCGCCATCCAGCGCGCCGGTGGTCGCACCGACGCCAAACTCAAGCAGGTCGGCGCTGCGATGAAGGATAATGAGCAACTCATCAACATCGTAGTAGCGCATGTGGTGCGCAAGACCGAATCGCGCGCGCAGCGGCGAGGAAAGCAATCCCGCGCGGGTGGTGGCGCCAATGAGCGTGAACGGTTTCAGATTGATCGAAACAGTCCGCGCATGCATGCCGGAATCAACCGTCACATCAATCCGGCGATCTTCCATCGCGGGATAGAGAAACTCCTCAACGGCTGCGGGGAGGCGGTGAATCTCATCAATAAAGAGCACGTCGTTGGCGCCAAGCCTGGTGAGGGCGCCAACGAGATCGGAAGGCCGCGTCAGCGCGGGGCCGCTTGTCGCATGCACACGGGCGCCCATTTCCACTGCGATGACATGAGCCATCGTGGTTTTTCCGAGCCCCGGCGGGCCATCCAGCAGAACGTGCTCGACGGGTTCACTGCGCTTGCGGGCTGATTCGATGGTGATGCGAACACGTTCGATGAGGTCGGGCTGGCCGATGAACTCCTCGATGCTGCGCGGGCGCAGCGACCAGTTGGCCTGCTCATCGTCAGGGTTGGTCGATTGCGCCGTGATGATGCGCTCGGTCGCCATGAATCAGAGTGTACCCGGCGGCCTTGACTGGCGCACCCTCCGATCGTTCTCAGCGTGGAAAATACCGATGAATGTTCCGCACGATGAGAATCAGGACTACTGCATTCACCGCCATCGTTCCCCAGAAGGCAATGCCGAAGTTGTTGTTCCTGGTCGCCAGGTGCGTGCCGATCATGCTGTCTGCTGTCAGAAAAAGCACGAAGAGTGTCGAAAAGAAAGCGGTGCGATGCCAGAGCATGATCATGAAGGCGAGATAGCTGACCGCAAAGAAGATAAAGAGCGGTTTCATCTCAAGATTGATGACGAATCGCACCGCGAGAAACAGAAAGACCAGCGTGAGATCCCAATGCTCAATAAGTTTGTGCCAGCGCGGCAGGTTTGCAGATGGCTCAAGGGCGCTGTCGACTGATGGTGAAGCTTCATTCGTCATGGAGAAGAGTGTATCGCATCCCTGCGATGCGCTCGCCCATGAAAAAAGCGCGCCGAAGCGCGCCTGAATCTGAATTAAACTGTATTGCCAACTCTGTTCAGTCAGACCACACATCCTCCACGACATCGCCATCGAACTGGATATAGACGGTGCGCGTTGTCTCGGTGCGATCTGAGCCATGAAAGAGAAGGAAGACGGACCCACCGGACTTATGCACCTTGCGAGATTCATACCGCCAGATTTCAGCGCCATGCTGCTCGCCGGCATAGGTCATGCTGGATGGCTCGCCCAGCACCGCCCGCACCCAGTTCTTGTCTGTCTCGCCGGGCTTGACACGCTTGATGGTGTCACGACCGATGTAGCGGCCGCTTTCATACGTCTTGCTCGATCCGGCGACGAGACAGCCGGGCGTCAGCGTCGCGACGGAGCCCAGCGCGACGGCGGCGACGGCGGCTTTCACAATCATCATGCGTTGCTTCATCATCCATTCTCCATGTGTTGGGACTGAGCGAGGAACACCCCCGGCGCTGGAGCGCGCAGAATCCGCGCCCGCCAGTTCATACCGGATCAGCGCGCGAAGATTTCAGTCTTTCGGGGAACTGTCCTGATCGGCGCCCAACTCTTCCGGCCCGCGGGACTCATCGAGCGCCTGCTGAAGCAACTCCCGAAGTCTGGTTCGACGATGCGACTCATCTGTAAAAACCGTCGGCACGCGAAGCTCAACATCTGACACACGCTCAAGTTGCGCGGTCGCGGCGCTCCGCCGGGCGCTTCGGTCGGAAATGGCGTAAATCGCGTTTGGCCTGTCTGGGCGCCGGGCGGATGAATCAGACACAGCGCCAGCCAAGCGCGGGGTGGCTTGTGTCGGCGCTCTCAAGCCGGCGAGCCGCTGGACACGCAAGAGCTCCGCTGTAGAACCCGGCGGCGGCGTCCACGGGTCGGGAACGAGCGGAGAGTCGAGTTGTTCGACGCCCCCAATGAGAAAGACCGTTCCCGCAGGGACGACGGGAATCTCGCCCTGCTTGCGCGTCAAAAAATATTCCGACCTCGGAAAGACCGCAGCGACGCCCCCATCAATCCGGACAAGCTGCCCCGGCGCCAGCGGCGTCTGGTACAGCCTGGCGAAGCGCGTCGGAGCGTTGGGCTGATCGAAAAGCACGCGGAGGCTTGTCGCCAGCTCGTCCCGATCGGTGACGCCCTGATCCACAAGCTCCAGCTGGCTTTCGGGCTGATCCGCAGCTTGGACGAACCCAACCGACGCGGTCAGGAAAACGCTGGCCAGCAAGATCGCGGATTGAGGCGTTGATGTGAACATGGCGTCTCGGACCATAGTATCGGCCCGCAGAATCCCGATCGCACACCGCAGACGCAGATTTCCGTCGACGCTCGCATGCCAGACGTCCGGGAACCGCCCGACGATGCGAGCCGAGGCTGGCTGGCCTACGATTCATACTGCTGGGGGGCTGGACCGATGGGTCTATTGTGTGTATCTGAAGTCACACCAAGAACTGTGAGCGACGTTTTCAGGCATGGCCCGCACCAAAGAATTCGATGTTGACGAAGCCCTGACCAAGGCGATGGAGATTTTCTGGGCCAAGGGCTTTGAAGCGACCTCCATCCAGGATCTTGTCGATCACACGGGCGTCAACCGATGCAGCCTGTATTCAACCTTTGGCGACAAACACGCCCTCTACGTGCGCGCATTCAACCATTACGGCACGACCATCGTCGCTAATTTCGAAGCGATGCTCCACGCTGCCGACTCCCCCCTCGAGGCCATTCACGCGATGTTCAACGCTCTGGTCGATCATGTGGATGGCGAGTGCAAGGGATGCCTGATCACGAACGCTGCGGTGGAGCTCGCGCCCCATGATCCAGTGGTGGCTGACTCTGTCCGCGGACTCATGCAGAAGGTCGAGGATGCGATCGAGGGAACACTTCAGCGGGCAGTCAACGCTGGCCAGCTTGAGGAAGCAACCAATACCCGAGCCCTGGCGCGGCAGCTCGCATGCGTTGCTCAGGGGATGATCGTGATGTCCAAGGCCTCACTGCCCAAGTCGACTCTGAAAGACATCGCCGTCACCACACTCGCCTCATTCACTCCCGCCTCCTGAATAAGTAGGTTCCGGGACGAATACCTCAATATCGATTTTTTTCATTATTTACGAAACGCTCGTTCCGCAAAGAGCATCTCATGTGGAGACGGGCAGCGGTGAAAATCAACGCTGGTCCACACATTCACGCATCAATGCCAGAGAGACACAGAAAGGAATCACCATGGCACAGTTCCAAACACACACCATCGAGACGGCGCCCGCAGATTCGAAGGAAATCCTGACAGCGGTCAACAAAAAGCTCGGCTTCATCCCCAATATGCTTGGAAAGCTCGCGGAAGCGCCCACTGCTGTAAAGGCGTATCTATCGCTCGCTGACATTTATGGCGAAACCTCCTTCACCCCGACCGAGCGAGAGGTCGTAGCGATGACATCGAGCTTTGAGAACGAGTGCCACTACTGCATGGCGGCGCATTCCACCGCAGCCAAGGGCGCCGGCGTGCCGGGCGATGTGATCGAAGCGCTCCGCAGCGGCGAGAAACTCGCTGATAACAAACTCGAAGCATTACGGACCTTCGCTCGGAAGGTCGTCACTCGGCGCGGCTGGGTTGAGGATGCAGATGTCCAGGCCTTCAAGAACGCTGGGTACACAAATGCTCAGTCGCTGGAAGTGATTGTGGGCGTTGCGCTCAAGACCATCAGCAATTATTCCAATCATCTTCTGGACACTCCCGTGGACGGCCCTTTTAAGACACAGACCTGGGAACCACCCGTCAAGGCGGGTGTCTAAGGAAATGACTGGACGGAATGCGGGTTTTCCGGGGGTCCGGGAAACTTCCGGGGAGGCCCGGTGAGGGAGCCGGGCCTTTTCCCCGACTTTGGACCTGAAGTGAACCTCATCCTCTTTTTCTCGTAAGGAGATAGAGAAAAACACCTCTGGACTCAACACACACTCGAACCATCTCTCTCTCTTTTCTCTGATTTCTATTTTCGCTTTTTCCTCCTACTGCATCTCTTGACCTCAGACCGGGACGCCGCAGTTTTCTCAGGATTTTCCGGGGATTGCGGCGTTCCTTTTTTTTGCGCCCGCACTCATCGCTGAGCTTCTGGGTTGGCGCCTTCCAGCCGCACGACACGTCCCGCTCACCCGGGATAAACTGCGCGCGGGTTCGCTTTCTAACTTGAAGGAGGATGACGATGCCCGAGCGCAGGCCGTTCGTGGGCGGCAACTGGAAAATGAACACGCACGCCTCTTCCGCGGCAGCGCTCGCGCAGCAGGTGGCGAGTGGCGTCGGAATAGACAGCGGCGCTGAAGTCGCGATCTTCCCGCCCTTCGTCTATCTCGACCGCGTCGGCGCCGCCCTGACAAAGACCGGCAGCCACGTCGCTCTGGGCGCCCAGAACTGCTTCCACGAACCCGATGGGGCGTACACGGGCGAAATCTCGCTCACCATGCTCAAGGACATCGGCGTCAAAACCGTCCTCACCGGGCATTCAGAGCGCCGGCATGCCCTCGGTGAGAGCGATGAACTGGTCGGCTCCAAGACAGCGGCGGTGGTCAACGCGGGCCTCCTGTGCCTGCTGTGCGTCGGCGAGCAGCTTGAAGAACGAAAGGCCGGCGCGACGGACGCTGTCAACGAGCGGCAGCTTCGGGCGGGGCTCGCGGACGTTTCAGCAGGGTCGATGGAGCAGCTCGTCATCGCGTATGAGCCCGTCTGGGCGATCGGGACAGGACTCACCGCGACGCCGCAGGACGCCCAGGCAGCCCACGCCCAGATTCGCGTGGTGCTGGAAGATTTGTACGATGTCTCAATCGCCTCGCGCGTTCGGGTGCTCTATGGTGGGTCCGTAAAGCCCGGGAACGCGGGCGAGTTGTTTTCGGCGCCTGATATCGACGGCGGGCTGATCGGCGGTGCGTCTTTGAACGCTGCGGATTTTCTGGCCATTGTCGCCGCCGCCGGCTCCTGAACTTGGTTTTCTCTGAACTCCCACTGACACGCCGGTGGCTGTTCTGCTCTTTTCTTTGAAGGTCTTTCCATGCTGACGCTTGCTGCTCTCAACAACATTGTTCCCGCTCTGGTCGTGGTTGTGTTCGTCATCGTGTCGATTGTGCTGGTGCTGACAATTCTGGTCCAGCGCCCGCAAGGCGGCGGGCTTTCCAGCGCGTTCGGCGCCGGTGGAGGCTCGGGACAAACCGCCTTCGGCGCCAAGACAGGCGATGCGCTCACACTCGCCACCATTCTGATCTTCGTCACCTACCTCGGCGTCGCAATTGTGCTGAACTACATGGTCAGGCCCCCGACCGGCCTCGATGACGCCCCGGCAATCGTCGCAGGAGATGAAATTCCCCTGGACGCCGGCGCCGCCCCCGCTTTGGCGGACACGATCGACGAAGGGGCGATCACAACGATCGACTCTCCATCAGAGGACGCCGAGGCGACTGATGAAGTATTCGAGGATATTCCTGGCGCGCTCTTTCCCAATGAGACGGAAACGCCGCCCGCGAACGATTTGAACCTGCCGTCTTCGGCGACGGATTCAGAGCCCGCTTCCGATGAAGGCGGGATTGAATGAGCCAGCCCCGCGTGCCAAGCGTTGTACCGATGTGCACCCGACGCGAGTTGCTCGCACCACACTTGGGAGCTGGGCGCTCGTGATTCGAAGCATGACCGGATTCGGTGAAGCCTCCGCACAGGAGGCCGGCGCGCACTATTTTCTCGAGCTGCGCAGCCTGAACAACAAATACTTCAAGTCTGTGATTCGCCTCCCCGAAGAGTTGCAGGCGCTGGAGCCCGAGCTTGAAGCAGAGCTTCGTCGCAAGCTCACGCGCGGCACCGTCACACTGGTCGGCAAGTTTGTCGATTCATCAGAAGCCGCTGCTTATGAGATCAACAAGCAAGCGCTCGGGCGGTATGTCGAGCAGCTCCGCGATACGCCACAAATGAATGGCGGCGATGTTCGCGTCGATCTCGGGCCGCTGCTTGCCCTTCCCGGCGTGCTTCAGCCCCCTGCCGATGAAGAATCCAAACACGCCCGGGCCCGGGATGTGATGCTTGCGCTGCTGGCAAAAGCATGCGAGCAGCTGGTCCTGATGCGCCAGCGCGAAGGGGAGATGCTCCTCTCCGAGTTGATGTCCCAGCATGACGCGATCGTGGAAAGGCTTGAGCGTGTCGCGGTGCGCGTGCCCAACGTGGTCGAGGAATATCACCAGAGGCTGCGCGCACGGGTGGAGACGATGCTGGCCAACGCCGGCGCCGCCGTGCAGGACGCAGACCTGGTGCGCGAGGTCGCGATCTATGCGGAGAAGAGCGACATCGCTGAAGAGGTGCAGCGGCTGAGCGCACATATGAAGCAGTACAAGGACCTGCTGGCGGGTGCAGAGCGACCTATTGGACGCACGCTGGACTTTCTAGCCCAGGAAATGCTCCGGGAAGCAAACACAATTGCTAGTAAATCCGGGGATGCTGAGATCTCGCGTGATATCGTTGAGATCAAAGGCGCTATTGACCGGATCAAGGAGCAGGTCCAGAACGTCGAGTGATCGCCGGAAGGGGTAGGGCCCAATGCCCGATCAGTCTGCCAACCCCAGCCCGAAAAGCCGCGCCATCGCTGCGGGTGGAATCAGTGTGGGTGTCGCAAGCTCTGGGGCCATGGGATCGGGGGTCGGTTCAAGCTCACAACTCAGCAAATCCAACATAAGCCGGGCGGGCTTTGACGCCTTCGAGTTGGCGACCGTCCTCTCCCACTACGACGTCGGCGTCATTCAGGGCCTCCACGAGTTTCGCAGAGGATCAACACGCTCGCCCAAAGTGGTGCTCAAATCAGAGCGGGGCGTCTACCTGCTCAAGCGCAGAGCGCCAGGGCGCGACAATGAACTCAAGGTCGCGTTTTGTCATGGGGTTCAGCTTCATCTCGCAGCCCGGCGTTTCCCACTGGCGCGGCTCATAGGGGATCGGCGCAGCAACAACTCGCTTGTTGTGCATGAAAAAAGCATTTACGAGCTCTTCGAGTATGTGCCTGGCAATAGCTACGACGGCTCGATTCCATCCACGCGCGCCGCCGGGCGGGCGCTGGCGCAGTTTCACAAGTGTCTGGCGGATCATCGCCCGACGTGGACGCCGCGCTCCGGCGGGTATCACAATGAAGCCAAGGTGCTCCCGCACCTGGATCGCATCCCCGAAAAGCTGGGCCTTTCCGAAGGGGACGGCGCCCACTGCTGTGAGGCCCTCCACAGCGCCTACGCCCGCGCTGCTGATCACGCCCGAGAAGCAGGGCTCGCGGACTGGCCGGCACAGGTTATTCACGGGGACTGGCATCCCGGGAATATGCTCTTTCAGGCGAATGGCGAAATCGCCGCCGTCGTCGACTTTGATGCAGCCCGCGTCGAACCTCGGGCTCTGGACCTCGCCAACGGCGCCCTCCAGTTCAGCATCGTCAGACAGGGCGAAAACCCCGAAGATTGGCAGGATAACCTTGATGAGGACCGCCTCCAGGCCTTCTGTCGGGGGTATGATGAGGTCGAGGGCTGCACCATCAGCCTGGCTGAGATCAACCTGCTCCCCTGGCTCATGATTGAGGCGCTGATCGTCGAAGTGGTCGTGCCGATCGCAGCGACCGGGAGTTTCGGCCAGCTTGAGGGGTTGGGCTTCTTGCGAATGGTCCAGAGGAAAGTTGCGTGGATTGAGGAACACGCCCGGCGTCTGACCGATCTAATCAGATAAGCTCACAGCTCCAGCGCCGCACACGACGAGAGGACACCCGCCAGCATGATGACTTCCCGCACCTCCGCCCCGCGCTCAAGACCCCTCGCCCTGATGCTTGCGCTTTCTTTCGGCATTGGCGCGCTGATCAACTTCGATATCGCCTCCGCCCAGCAAGCCCAGCCAACGACCCAGCGCGATGCGACCCCCCGCCTGGTGCGTCTCATCGACAATCTGGATGACGATGACTTCGCTGTGCGCGAAAGCGCGACGCGGGCTCTCGAAAATCTCAAGGGGTCGCCGGAGGATCTCGTCCGTTTGATTGAGTCGCCCTCTGATCTTTCGCTTGAACAGTGGCGTCGGCTTGACACGGTGCTGGAGCATCGTTTTCGGCGCACACCGCGCGCCGGGCTTGGTGTCGGGTTTGATCAGCAGCACGCTGGTCCGGGTGTCGCGCTCAACAATGTGCTGCCCAACTTTCCTGCCGCCGACTTCCTTCACAATCGCGACATTATTCTGCAAGTCGATAAAATTGATCTTCACGCCCGCCCCGCCGCAAGCCAACTGCCAGCTGCGATTCTCTCGCACGATCCCGGCGAGACGATTGAACTTGTCCTGCTGCGCGCTGATGCGAAACACGATGACCAGCCGACGGAGTTGACGCTCCGTGTGCCGCTCGGCGTCTACATTGATCTTGGAAACGGCGCCCCCGGGGAAGGACTGGTGCGCCAGGCGTGGCCGATTCGGCGAGATCGCATCGGCCTGCCGTGGCCAGCCCCCGAGCCCATTCTCGTCGCGCAGGCATTTCGCACAGAACAGCGGTCAACCGACAATAGCGTCTTTGCGATGGGCGCCGTCGCAGGCGGCCAGGCGCTCCCCCACGATTCCACCAATCGAAGAGCGCGGGCAACGAGGCGTCGGGTTGTTGATCTGCGGGCTCACGCGAAGAATAGGATTCTCCCAGTACAAATATTGACAAAGGGAGAGCCGCAAACTCAACTTGATGTTCAACTCAAAGCCCTCGCATCAACACTCGCCCAGCAACAACGCACACTGGAACTGCTTGAGAAGCGGCTCGAGCTTCGCACGCTGCCGGACATTCAGCGGGGCAACATCGAAGACGAGATTCAAAGAGTGAAAAAGCGGATTGGCCAGATCGCCGCTGCGATTGACGAGTTGAGCCCGGACGAATAAACACCGTCGCGCAGCGCTTCGCCGGGCCGCCTCCCCATCGCACGGTAGCATGGCGCGATGCGAACACGACCATTTGCCCTTTCGATCTGTGCTGCTGTTTTCCTCCTGCTGCCTCTGTGCGCCGGCGCTCAAACGCCCGCCGAAGCGCCGCCCGCATCAGCTCCGGCTGGCGCCCCAAACCCACCCGTTGACGAGCTCCAAAGCCCGCGCGACGCCATGCGCACATTCCTCGACGCTATGGGGCGGGCCCACGACAACCCGGAGGGATCCGCCGCTCGCACCGAAGCAATCCAACGAGCAATCTCGACTCTTCAGATTGATGGCCCAATGCGCGAAGCTGGAAGAACAGTCGCGACTCAGCTTCTTGGCGTCATCAATCGCATCGGCGACGTGAATCTCAACGACCTGCCTGACGAACGATGGATCGCGCGAGAGAACGTAGCTTCATTCACGTTCTTTCCGCGGAGAAGACCGGGCGCCGACCGTATTCGCGAGTTGGCGCCGAACAAAATCATCGAACTGGTGCAAGAGGCGCCGGGCGTGTGGAAGTTCTCAAAGCGCACAGTTCTTGAGATTGGTGAGTTTTACACGCTTATCGAAGATATCGATTCTGTCGCAGGCTTTGACGAAACCTCGCTCAGTTCCAATCTCACGATTCGCGGCCTGGTGCCGCATGGGCTCAAGGGCAATCTCATCCTGTCGTTGGAATACTGGCAATGGATTGGCCTATTCATCATCGCGTTTATCGCGGTGTTCATTGACTTCATCGTGCGATCCGTGCTGCGCGTGATTGCTCTAGCTGCGATTCGCAAACGAGAAGGGCAAGCTGATCCCAAAACCCTCAAGCGCGCGCTGCGCCCCTTCGGGCTCTTTGCCGGCTCGCTCATGGCTCTTTCCACGATCTGGCTCCTTCTGCTCCCGCCGGACGCACTGGCGCTTCTCCTTGCCGGCATCCGCTTCCTGCTGACCATCGCCGGCGTCTGGGCGGCGTTTCGTGTCGCGGATCTCGCCTCCGAAGTCGCGATGAGCAAAGCGTCTGCGACGCGCACGAAAATCGACGATCTGCTCATACCACTGGTGCGCAAGAGCGCCAAAATTTTCATCGTCGCGTTCGGCGTCGTCTATCTTGCCAACTCCGTCGGTCTCAATATCCTCCCCCTGCTCACCGGGCTCGGCATCGGGGGCCTCGCGGTCGCCTTCGCCGCCAAGGACACCATCGAAAACTTTTTTGGCTCCGTCGCCGTCATTGCAGATCACCCCTTCGAGGTTGGTGACTGGATCGTTGTGGGCGATGTGGAAGGCACCGTTGAAGAGCTTGGATTCCGATCGACGCGCGTGCGCACGTTCTATAACTCACTCGTCACCGTTCCAAATGCAACCCTAGTGCGCACCAACGTCGATAACTACGGCAAACGGCGATACCGACGCTTTTCAACGCATCTGAGCATCGCCTACGAGACCCCGCCCGAGCGCATTGACGCATTCTGCGAGGGTGTGCGCGAGCTGGTTCGTCTTCATCCCTATATGCGCAAGGACTACTACCATGTCTATCTTCATAAAATGTCCGAGTTCAGCCTGGATGTGATGCTCTACGTTTTCTTCGATTGCCCAAACTGGGAAACTGAGCTGCGCGAGCGTCACCGATTGCTGCTGGATATTTTGCGCCTGGCGGCGCAGCTTGGGGTTAATTTTGCGTATCCCACACAAACGCTGATGCTCCACCGCGGCGCTGATACTTCCGAGCATACATCGCCAACAACGCCAGCGCATGACGCTGATGCAGACTCTGTGCGCACAGGGCTTCACGCCGTCAACACAATCACAGCACATGCGCCGTGGCGCACCGAGAAACCTCACCCGGTCATCATCACGCGAACGCCACTATCTGAGGGAATGAAATTTGATGAAACGAGCGAATAGCCATCTGCTGTGCGCAAAGCGATGGTTCTTAACAAAATAGCTCTGCGCCACCAAAGATCACTGTGATAGGCTCGCGCCTGCCTCCGGAGAAGATGGACTCATCTCGGAGGACTGGGCATGATTGTCTTGGATGTTCGATCGCGGCGCGCTTTGGGAGAGCGCATCGCGGAAGGAAAGAATTTCACCTGTTTTTTTGCATTGCTTGTGTTGTCAACGCTCACGGGGTGCAGCCAGTGGTATCGCACGGCGGAGATTATACGTGACGACCCGGGGCTGACGACTATTGAGGCTGGCGCCATCAATCCTGCGCGGTACACGCTTTCTGGCATGTCGGCGCCGTTATATTCGTACGCGGTGGGCGCGACGCCGGCGCCAGCATCGATGACGCGAAAAGAAGCGCGCAATATTCTTCAGGCGACAATTCTCACTCTCTCCGATCGGGCGACCGAAGCCCATCTCGCGAGCATCTTCGCTACGGAAGACAGCGCCAATCTCAGCTTGGGGCTGACAACACTGGCGCTGAGCGCCACCGGGGCGGCTGCGGTCGGTGAAATGACGAAAACAGCGCTCGCGGCCGCCTCCACCGGAACGGCCGGCGCCAGGGCGCTCATCAGCGACGAGATTTACTCAGGCGCATTCGCGCCGGCGATCACCAAGGCGATCCGCACGTCGCGCCGCAAACGCGCGCTGGAGCTTGAACTCAAGCGGCGCGAGCTGGACATCACGACGTACACCGCGCAGGACGCTGTCAACGACGCGGTGCGCTATCACCAGCTTGGCTCCTTCTTTCACGGGCTTGAGCTGGTGCATCGGGCGACCGAGCGCGCCAATGAATTGATCGAGACGCAAGAAATCTCACCGCTTCGACGTCAGACTGATGCGCCAGCGAGCCTTGGATACACGCGCCATGAAAATACGCAACTGCGCCATGAACTCACCTTGCTATTAGCGCGCCGGCTTGACCCTGCCAAAACACCAATAGGCATCGACGCGAATACTCTGACAACGGCGGAGTACACAGATCAAACACTGATTCCTGCAATTGACCCAACAGCGACGCGCCTGCAGATTCGCATCGAAGGCGGCGAAAAGCTCGCCATGCTTGTCGATGCTCTCCGGGCGGTTGCAGCAGAGTGATCGCTCGAAGCTGAAAACACATTCAGGAAGTCATTTTCCGCTCGGGAAGAAGCTGACACGAAAGGGTGACTATGTATGAAGTGGCAATCATCCCGATGCCCACGGCTGCGGAGTTGCAGGCGATCCTCAATGAACGGGCGGATGAAGCGCGAGAGTTGCTTTTTCTCTCAGTGGATCCCGCATCGGGACGGCTTATTTTGATATTCGCTGCTGATGAGATTGATGCGCCGTAACTTCTCGGTCAAGGCGGCGCGCGTCGGCATGATGGTGTAAACTCGTTGGGCGCCGCCATGCGGGCGGACGCATCAAACTCATACGCGCGGCGAAGTGTCGCCGCTGCCAACGAAAGGAATTATCATGCCTCGCGCCGTCGCCAGTCATATTCTTGTCGCCAGTGAAGCTGAAGCGGTCGATCTCAAGAACAAGATCGAGCAGGAGGGCGTTGAGTTCGCCGACCTGGCGAAGCAGCATTCCAAATGCCCCTCCGGATCAGGCGGCGGATCGCTTGGCGAGTTTGAAGTCGGCGCGATGGTTCCTGAGTTTGACAAGGTCGTCTTCTCAGACCTGCCGATCGGTCAGGTTTCCGAACCTGTGAAAACGCAGTTCGGATACCATCTGTTGATTGTCGAGAAGCGCATCGCGTGAGCAGCTTGTTTACGTGCTGCATGTATCCGGCGTGAGAACAATGCACGCCTGGCGCCTGGGGCAGGTGAGGAGATGGTCATTGACCATGCCTGTCGCCTGCATAAACGCATAGCAGATGGTCGGACCGACAAAGTTGAAGCCGCGTTTCTTGAGGGCTTTGCTCATGGCGGCGGATTCATCTGTTTGCGATGGGATTTTCTCTATCCGATCCCAACGATTCACGATTGGTTCGCCATCGACAAACCGCCAGATGTAGCGATCGAAGCTGGTGTATTCTTCGACAATTTGGAGAAACACCTGGGCGTTGCGAACGGCTGATTCAACCTTTAATCGATTCCGAACGATGCCTGAGTTCTTGAGCAGCGAATCAACTTTGCGCTTCGTGTAGCGAGCAACGCGCTCGGGATTAAACTCATCAAACGCCTGCGTGTAGGCGGCTCGTTTGTTCAGAATTATGTCCCAGCTTAGCCCCGCCTGAGCGCCTTCAAGAATCAGCAGCTCGAACAACGCACGGTCGTCGTGGGTCGGCGCCCCCCACTCTTCATCATGGTATCGGATCGCAAGCTCGGATTTCGCCCACGGGCATCGAATGTCAGCCATCTCACCGTTTGCCCGAACGCTCATCTTCGCCGAAGATGAAGCTCTCGACCGGGCCGGATTTGTGAGTTTCGTACACTTCGGTGTCTTTGACGTTTGAACCAATGCCCTGCGATCGCGTCACTCGCTGATAGCACCCGGGCAGCACGAGCGCAGCGCCAGCAACCGCTGCAAACATGAACATGCTGCGATGCGAATCCCAGCGGACTCTATTTGTTTTCGCTAAGAATATCGGCCAAAACGAGGGCATGATTGTGCTCCAGATCGCGGGATGCGTATAGAAGTGTGACCGTTTCGCCTGCATCCAGTTTCTCACGGACCGGGGCGAGCGGCTCATCTCGCTCATCAAGCTCAGCTTGAAATCGCTCGCGGAACTCGGTCCATTTGACTGGGTCATGATTGAACCACTTACGAAGCTCGGTGCTGGGCGCCGCCGACTTCAGCCAGAGATCAATGCCGGCGTCCTCCTTGCGCACGCCGCGAGGCCAGAGCCGATCGACAAGCACGCGATACCCGTCGGTCCTGGCTTCGTCTTCATAGATACGCTTGGTGCGAATGGGCATATCTTTTGCGCTCAGCGCGTTCATATACTTATAGGCTCGGCAAACTTAGAGCCCAGCCTGAGTTGGCTTTTCTTCACTTTCACCAGCGGCTTCATCCGAGGCTGGAAGGTCGTCGTCACGATCAATCGAGACATAGCCCAAGCGTTCTGACAAGGTCTCAAAGCTGAAGGGCCAATCCTCGGCGCCGACGAATGCCTGCTTTGCGCTGAAGATGACATTCGGCACGACTCTGCGATATGACTCTATGTCGAGAGGCTCAAGTGAGTTGATGCGCACAATCGCCAGCGAAAGGGAATCTGGAAGCGGGATGGCGAGGTTGAGGTCGTCCAGCGAGTTGAAGGCGCCGACGGTGGGATCGAGCGTTTGGGCATGATCGAGGAGCACGTCACGCACTTCCTGATCGTTGAAATCCTCAAGGGCGGGCTGCCCGTCAGACATCATTGCGCCGGAACGACGAACTTCAACATCCTTGACCGCGACTGCAAAATAATTCTGGGCGAAGGCGTCGAGATCCTCAGCGTACGTCGCCTCCTGACGCAGCTCCTCGATTTGCTCAAGCATGAGTTCATAGCCGGCGAGTCGCTTGAGATCGGTGATGAGATCGTTGCGCACCTGGGCAACAGAATCGGGCGGACCTTCTCGGCGAACGCGGTTGACGCGCCAGAAGAAGAGGTCGCCCGCGGGATTCTGCGTCGGCTTGGCGACAATGCCCGCTTGCAAACCATATGGCGACTCTGAATCGAGTTCTTTTGCACTGAACGCGAGCACAGCGAAGGGCACACTGTTTGGGCCGATGTCTCGCCGGGTGTCACCCAATACTTGCATCGAGATTGGAATTGCGTCCATCGTGCTGAGCCGATGCTGGACCGTGACAAACGCTGCGGTTGGGACGTTGTACTTTTCCTTGAGCTGGGTGGCGAGCGCATTCATGACCGTCTCAAAGCTTGGGCGATTGATCGGCCAGTCAGCGGGCACAACTCGGAAGCCTTGATCCGATGGGAGCTTATCTTCACGTTTGAGAAACTCACGCGTCGCGATGCGCTCTGCGTCGCGCATGGCCTGATCGGTCGCTTTGTTGCGCAGCTGTTCTTCCACCTGCGCCTTCATCTCCTGGAACTCGCCGGCGTACCTGCCGCGATTGCGGTTGTATTCCGCAGCCACTTCGACGGGGTCAATCTCGATTGAACTCTTGATCGCTTCTCGATTGATCTGCAGATACTCCACTTCGATTGCAGGCTCAAGCATGTAGCCAAACCGATGCTCACCTTCGCCGTCACGCAGGTTGCGATACTGCTGAAAGTGGGCCTGAAGCTCCTCATCTGTGGGGAGAGGCGCTTCGGCTGAGAAGGAAATTGCTGGAATGAGCGTGTAATCCACACGCACGGCGTCCCAGAAGCGTCGAGCTTCAGCGACTGCTTCGGGCGTCGAAGGCTGGAAGGAGTTCAGATACGCTCCGAGCATGCGGTTGACGCCTGCTGCGGTCGCCAGAGCGCGATCGATGGTCTCGGGTGTGAAACCTCGCCTGAGAAGGTCCGATCGCCCGTTTCGGAACCGCTGGAGAGTCTGCGTGACAATGTCTTTATAGACATCGTCATAACTGCGCTGGAAACCAGCCTGGGAATAATACTGTGCGAATTGAATAGCGCTAGATCGCGCGATGTCTTCGGTGAAGGTTGATTCAAACGCCTGCCCATCCTGCTGACCACCGACAAAGCCGTTCTCACGCGCCAGCTTTGAGAGCATCAACCAGTGTCCTACAGCGTCATCATCACTGACGCCGAGCACAGGCATGATTTGTTCGTGCAGCTGACTCAGTATTTGAATTTCGCGCTGAGATTTATCAAACATCGCCGCGGTGACGGGGGCATCACCCATGCGCGCGATGACGCGCTTGGTTGGGCTGGAACCAAACCGCTGAATCGCCTGCGGCGCCAGAAATGCAACCATCAACATCGAGCCGAGCACCGCCAGCAGAACCTTGGCGTATCTTCGGAGGAAGCGGATCATGTCGCTGCTCCTGTTGAGATGAGGAAACGAAGAAGAATGCGGACGACTGGCGAGCCGAGATCGCAAACGGGAATGCCGCCGACCAAGTCGTAAGTAAAGGCGGCGCCGCGGCGCCGCCCCACTCCTGCCGACCAGCGTCAACCTCTGGATTAACGATAGAACTCGACGATCAGGTTGGTGTTCACATCGAAGGGCACCTGATCACTCGTCGGGGTTGAAACTGCCTTTACGGTCAGCTCCGATGGGTTGACATCGAGCCACTCTGGAACGATATGCCCAGCGAGTGACTCCATATTGTCCCGCGCGAGCACATGGATGCCATCCTTGAGTGAGATGGTGTCGCCGCTGGAAACCTGAGAGCTGGGGCGATCGCACTTTTTGCCGTTGACCAGCACATGCCCGTGAACAACCATCTGGCGGGCAGCCCAGATCGTTCGCACAAAGCCCGCGCGACGGACAACGTTGTCCAGCCGCTGCTCGAGTATTTGCAGCAGCACATCGCCGGTGTTGCCCTTGCGGCGGGTCGCTTCATCAACCGCGCGGCGGAACTGCTTCTCCATCACGTTGTAGTGGTAGCGGAGCTTCTGCTTCTCATTCAGGCGCACGCCATAATCGCGCAGCCGGCGACCGCGGTAGCCATGCATGCCCGGCGGGTTGAGCTGACGCTTAGCGGTGTGCTTGGGCACATCCGCGATCGGCACGCCAACACGGCGCGAGAGCTTGACCTTGGGACCAATGTAGTTCGCCATTGTGTGTCTCCGTCTGTCGCCCGTGGATAGACATCCAGCGAGGCGCGGTGCTCCCAACCCCAAAGGCGAAACGGGGCCGGCGTAGGTGAGCGATCAAGCGTGAGACGCCGCGACTGCAGCTTCAGGCCGCCAGCCCGACACGGGCCAGCACGATCCGGTTTTGATGTATTCAGCAGCCCCCAATCTGGAAAACCGCCGAGCCGGGTATTGGAGCGAAGAATACAGCAGCCGTCAAGCTGGGAGGGGCTATCAACAGGCTGGACGTTATTCAGGCTGCTTTATCGCCGCCGACGGGCAAAAAACCCTGCCCCAATCGCCAGCGTCACCAATGCTGAGGGCGTCGGAATCTCCCGAACCACCCACACGATGCCAAGCTCATCAATCGGCGATCCCCCGATCCCCAGCACGACGCCCGCGCTGGCGAGGCCGGTCTCAAACAAGTCCGCCGCGGTCGGGCCGACAAAAAGGGCGACGCCATCCACGAACACGACAAACTCAGCGGAGATGACTTCAAATGTGAGCCCGTCCCACTCGATGGGATCGCGCTCGGACAGATCATCCTCGAAAGCGCGGAACGAGCCGACATCCAGGCGCAGCGCCGTCAGCACGCCATTGCCGCCCGGCCCGTCGGGGTCGATGCCATGAGGCAACATCGGCGAACTGTCATTCGTGAACATATTGACCTGAATCTGCCTGAACTCCGGCCCGAGGTCCGGCCGCAAAATTTCCATATCGATCTTGCTGAACGATGCGTCGTTGATGGTTGAAGCGCCGGCAAACTCGGGATTTACACCGAAGGTGAAGCTCTTGTCGCCTTCATTCAAAATGAAAGAATCGGCCTGATTCTGCGTCAGGAGGGCGGCGGTGTAGATGTCCCCGGCGGCGGCGCGAGGTGTCGAAGACGGGGAAACGCTGCGCGCGGATAGGTAAGGGTCGTCACCCGTGATGACCCGGCCCCGTGTGACTGCCGAAGGATCGGCTGGGTCCATCGCGAAGAGCGGAGCCTCGTCCGCGAGCGCGCCGGACGGCGCGACCAACGCAAGACCGGTAAGAATGGCTATCGCACGACCTTTCACAGTCTTCCTCCTCCACGTGACATCCCCAGCGAGCGACTGATGCTCTCGAATAGTCTACCCCGCTGCGTCCGGATGGGCGTTGAAAAATGCGACGATTCAACGCCCTGCAGGACTGAAGATCGCCCTGCAGGTCCGGAAAGCCCTACCCGAAACAAGCTTCGACGGCGGTGCTCACTGAAGATGCGCTTTGAAGAAATCGACGATCCGCGAGTACAGCCGCTCCGTCACCTCGGGCTCTGCGACCATGTGCGTGAAGTTTGAGAGCGGGAGAAAATCGAAATCCTTCCCCGCGCGGAAGAGTGCGTCCGCTGTCTTGAGGGAGTGAACGAAGAAGACATTGTCATCCGCCGTGCCGTGCATGAGCAGGAGCGGCCTTTCCAGGTTGGCGGCGTGGGTCAGCGCGTTGGCGTCGTGGTAGCCATCGGGGTTTTCCCCTGGTAGACCCATGTATCGCTCGGTGTAATGCGTGTCGTAATCCTCCCACGCAGCGACCGGGGCGCCGGCGACGGCGGCATGAAACACATCGGGCTCGCGCATGACAGCATGCAACGCGAAGTATCCGCCGAAGGACCAGCCGTAGATGCCCACTCGGGAAATGTCCATCTCGGGGAATCGCTCGCCGAGCGCGCGCAGCCCGCGCGCCTGATCTTCAAGGGGAAGCTTGATGAGATTGTTCTTGGTGGCGCGCTCCCAATCGCGGCCGCGCCCGGGTGTGCCTCGCCCGTCGATGCTGACGACGATGAATCCGTGATCTGCGATCCACTGGTTCATTGCGCCGCCTGAGCGCCCCGGCGTGACGACCTGCACATGCGGCCCGCCATACACCGAAACAATAACCGGGTACTTCTTCGATGAATCAAAGTCGCGCGGGCGAATGACAAGCGCATTGAGCTGTGGATTCCGACCCACCGCAACGCGCTCAATGTTTGGCTCAAAGGCAGGTTTCTCAGCAACGGATGCGATGTGCCCAAGCTCCTGCCCGCGAGCGCTGCGAATCGAGCGCTCCTGCTCGCCGGCGCCCCAGGGATTAAATGTATGAATGTAAACCGGCGCTTCTTTCGCGAAGCTGGCGCTGTGGGCGCCTGGACGGTGCGTGAGCTGTTCCGCCTCGCCGGAGCCATCAAGCGCTACACGAAAGATATGGCGCTCCGTCGGATCGGGTGAAGCTGCGACGTACGCGACGCCGCGCTCTTCATCCACATGCAGCAGGTTGCGGAAGTTGAGCCCTGCTGGCGTGATCGGGCGCACGAGGCCGCCGCCCGCGCTGCGCAGCTCAAGCTGACCTTCTCCTGATCGTTCGCTGGTCCAAAGAAACCCCGAGCCATCCTCAAGCCAGCGCGGGACGGACTGATCAAGATTCAGCCACGCATCGTCACGCTCGGCGTACAGCGTTGTTGTGTATCCCGTCTCCTGGTCGACCGCCAGGATGAGTTCTTCGGTTTGTCTGCGATTCTGCACCACGATGGTGAGCGGCGCGTTTTCGCTCCATTTAACGGTCGCAAGATACGGATAGGCTTCGTGATCCCACTGGATCCACGTCGGCTCGCCGCCCTGCGCATCGATGATCGCGAGTTGCACTTCAGCGTTCTTCTTGCCCGGCCTGGGGTAAGGCCACGCCGCCGGCTCGCGCTCGGGGTGATCCGCGTCGGGAATGTGCATCTGCTCCATGCCCGCGGTGTTGGTTTGCTGATAGACAATGCGGGCAGAGTCCGGCGACCACCAGAACCCGTGAAGACGATCCATCTCTTCCTGCGCGACGAACTCTGAGAGGCCGTTGGTGATGCTCCCGCCGGCGCCTTTCGTGACGCGCCACTCCTGACCGGCCGAGAGATCGCTGACATAGACCTCGCCGTTGCGCACGGTTGCGATGCGCTCGCCATCCGGCGAAAATTGCGGATCTATGGGAAAGCCTGCATCGGAATCGAGCTTTCGTGTATCACCTGTATCACGGTCGTAGACGTATAAGGCGCCGGAGAGGGAAGTGAGAACTCGATTGCCATCGCGAGAGAGTTGGTAGGTCGCCAGCCCGCGGGCTGACAAACGCATGCGCTCGCGCCTGGCGAGTTCTTCTTCAGTAAGATGCTCCTCGGCGCCGCCAAGAAGCTGGGCCGCCGTGAGCAGCACGCGCTCCTCGCCGCCAACGGGCTGTTCATAAAGATTGCGCACACGATCGCGCGGGCCGGAGCGCAGAAAGAGCACCGATTCGCCATCGGGCGTCAGCTTGATTGAAGAAGGGGCGCCATTTCGGAATCGTCCTGTTTCGGCGTATTGGCGCAGGAAGCCGGAGTCGGGACCAGTGCGAGCTGGCACAGGGCAGATGGTTTTCTCCGACCTTCCCACGCACGCACTCAAGATCATGGCTACGACAGGCGCCAGACTCGCCGTCACGAGAAGCGGAAGTTGTGAACGTCGCGTGCGCATAGCGAAAAACTCCGGGGGAATCAGCGGAATCGAAATTGGCTCAACAATCAGCATCCTACCGGCAGGGCCGTCTCCGGCTGCCTGATCGAGCAGTGAGTGCCGCAGATGGCAATTTCGCAGGTGGCGCCGGCCGGCGGTATCCTTGCTCCCGCCGTCCGTGAGCAGCATGGTCCAGCACAGACAGAAGTCCGACACCGAGTGAGCGAAGCGACATGAGCGATCAAAATAATCCCCCCAATCCCCACGAACCCCACGAAGAGCTTGAAAAGCTGGCCCAGCCACACCCAGACTCAGAGTTCCAGCAGGTGGCGATGGAAGAGCTCGGCCACGGCCCAACGGGGCCCGTGAAACTGAGCCACCCGCCCGGACTGGCGCTGCTCTTTGTCACAGAGATGTGGGAGCGCTTCAGCTATTACGGGATGCGCGGGCTGCTCGTGCTCTTTCTCATCGCTGAAGTGTCAGGCAACGGCATCGGTGGCTCCGGTGGCGGCTTCGGGCTTGATCGATCAGAGGCAGGCAAAATTTACGGCTGGTACACGTCGCTCGTCTACCTGCTGCCTGTCTTTGGCGGCATGCTCGCGGACAAGCTGATCGGCACGCATCGCTCCATGGTGATCGGTGGAATCATCATCGCGCTGGGACACGGCGCCCTTGGGATGATGGACATCTTCCATGTTGAAGGCGAAACAGTCTCGACAATGCAGCAGGTCGCTTTTTACTCGGGGCTCGGTCTCATCATCATCGGCACCGGCTTTTTCAAACCATGTGTCTCTGTGATGGTCGGACAACTCTACGAAGAAGGCGACCCACGGCGCGACGCAGGATTCACCATTTTCTATATGGGCATTAACGCTGGCGCTGTGGGTGGAGGGATTCTGTGCGGCGCGTTGGCGACGAAATACGGCTGGTGGGCCGGCTTCGGAGCCGCGGGCGTGGGCATGGTGCTCGGTCTTATCGTCTACATCATCGGGCGTCCGAAGCTTCTGAAAGGGATCGGTCTGCCACCCAAAGATCATGATCCTGCGATGCGCGTCATCGGAAAGATTTTGGCTGCAATGGGAGGACTTGCGATTCCGGTCGCCATTTACGCCCTGCTTGGCATCCTTGCCAAGACGCCTGTAGACGCACGGCCAAGCTGGCTTCAGTTCGCCAGCAGCCTTGAGCCCGGCACGGCTGAAGTGTTCAAGCTCGGATTCTTCGTGTTCCTCATCGCCGCTGTGCTTGTGGGCGTCGTCTGGTTCACAATGGCTCAGGAAAAACACGAACGAGGCCCAACCGCAGCGCTCTTCATCATTGCGCTCTTTGTCATCTTCTTCTGGTACGCCTTTGAGCAAGCCGGCTCGTCCATGAACGTCTTCGCCCAGCAGCGCACGGATCGCATATACGCCCTTCACGATGCAGACGGCGTCATCGAATCGAAGGCCATCGGAGAAAAATGGAAAGGTCTTGCGGAAACGACCTTTGGAGAGCTGCATGCGACAATCGGCGATGGCGGCGGCGCCCACGGGGGCGGCGGTGCAGAATCAGGTGAGGAAAAGCCCCAAATCATCGCTGCTCGCAAGAATCCGTACAACGTCGGCGCAGGAATCATCCACGTTCACCTCAAGGATGGATCGGATCTCACCTTTAATATCAATCCGGAGACGACCGTCGCCGAACTCGCCGCCAACATGGCCGCGAAGTCTGATGGTTCCTTGACGCTCGCGGAAAATGACGACCAGGACGGCGTCATCATCACAGACACGACACAAGGCAAAGGGACGTTGATCGTCGATGAGCGCGGCGCCGCGGCGCGAGATTTGCGTATTCTCAGCGCCAAGGAGTTCCCCGCAACCTGGTACCAGTCAGTCAATCCAACCTATATTCTTCTCTTCGCCCCCGTCTTTGCCATCGCATGGGTCAAGCTCGCCAAACGCGGACTTGAACCAAGCACACCCGTCAAGATGGCCTACGGGCTTTTGATGCTCGGCCTGGGCTTTGTCTTCATGGTTGTCGCAGCCAAGTCCAGCGATTCGGGCGTCTTCATGCCTCCCAATGCGACCGAATCAGCCGACGGCGCCCATCTGCTTGTCAGGGTGGCGCCCTACTGGCTAGCCCTCGCCTACCTCCTGCACACCTGGGGCGAGCTCTGCCTCTCTCCCATCGGCCTCTCCCTCACCACCAAGCTCGCACCCAAGAAATGGGTTTCTTTCATGATGGGCGTCTGGTTCCTTTCGCCCTCTATCGCCCAGCTCATCGGCGGGTACACCTTCGCCTACATCGAGCCCATCGAAGCAGGCGACGCCGCCGGCTTCCCGATTCTTGGCGGGCAGGCGGACTTCTTCCTCATCTTCATTATCACCAGCGTCGGCGCCGGACTCGTGCTGCTGCTCATCTCGCCGATCATGAAGAAGCTCATCGGCGGACGCGGCTAACCATGTTGGAATTGCTCGCGGAAAGACGAGCACGGAGGGCGCCGCTTACGCCATGTTCTCGGTTCTGACCATTGCTTCAGAGCAAGCTGCGCACGCAGGGGAGCTCGGGGATTCCGGGGGAGCCGGTGTTGCGCACACGATCGAGCTCACGGTCGCGCTGCTCTCCGTCGCAGCTCTTGTGTGCGTGCTGGCGAAGTTCGCCCGCGTGCCATACACACTCGCGCTTGTTGTCGCCGGGCTCGCCTTGGCGATTTCAGGCATCGCCCCCGACGGCGCGCGGCTCACGCAAGACCTTGTCCTTCTGCTCTTTCTGCCGCCCCTGCTCTTTCAAGCCGGGCTGCACCTTGATCTTTCACACCTGAAATGCGTCTGGGTCCCCGTGCTGCTCAAGGCATTTCCCGGCGTCGCGCTCACCAGCTTCGCTGTCGCACTCGCCGCGCGCCCCTTCCTCGTCAACGAGCTCGGCGTCGACGCCGCCACCTGGCAGGTCGCGCTCCTCTTCGGTGTCGTCCTCGCGCCGACCGATCCCATCTCCGTGCTCGCAACCTTCAAAACCGCTGGCGTTCCCAAACGACTCAAAACCCTTGTCGAAGGTGAATCGCTCTTCAATGATGGCACCGCAGTCGCTTTCTTTGCTGTGCTCAAGACGGCCGTCTTTGCCGGCGGCGCGGTCGGACTCGGCGCCGGAGAGGCCATCGGTGACGCTGCACACACCGTCCCTGAAGCAGGCCTCTCCATCGCCAGCGTTCTTATCGAGTTTGTGCGCGTCGCTGGCCTCGGCACAATTCTTGGCTTGGCGCTCGGCCTCGCCGCCTTCGCGCTCCTTCGCGTTCTCAACGATCACACGCTTGAAACCGGCATCACCGTCGCGCTCGCCTGGGGCTCCTTCATCCTGGCGGAATCAATCCACGCTTCCGGCGTGATCGCGGTGGTCGTCGCCGGCCTGATCATGGGCAACTACGGCAAGGCCTTCTCCATGTCCCGCGAGACTCGCCGAACACTCACCGGCTTCTGGGACGGCGTCGATTTTCTCATCAACGCGCTGCTTTTCCTGCTCATCGGCTTTGAGCTCAGCGACCCCGCGGTGGGCGGCGCGAGCCGGCTGCTCGATCCGTCCGTCTTCGGCGCCGCCTTCGCAGTGCTTGGCGCGATGTTCCTGGCGCGGGCTGTGCTCGTGTACCCCATCGCGCGCGTCTTTGGAAGAGATTGGCCAACCGGCTGGAAACACGTTGTCTTCTGGGCCGGCCTGCGTGGCAGCTTGTCACTCGCGCTCGTGCTTGGCCTGCCCACCGGCGAGCTGCGCATCTACCTCGTGCCCGTCGCGTTCCTCGTTGTGCTTCTGTCGCTCTTCGGACAGGGAGTCACCATGCCCTTCCTGATTCGAGCCGTCAACATGGGCGATGACGATGACACAGAAGACGATGACATGGAGAACACACATGGATAATCGCACCGCCGCTTTCGCTCTTTCGATCATCGTGCTCAGTGTCGGCGGCTGCGCATCCGTCAACGCCCCGGCGCCGCGCACTGCGCTCATCAGCCACATCGTCTTCTTCGATCTGCAGGACCCGATAGACGCAGACGATCTCATCCGCGACTGCGATGATCTCATCGCCAATATCCCGACAGTTTCGACATACACCGCTGGCAGGCACATTGACACCGGACGCCCGACGATTGACGCCAACTACGACGTCGGGCTCTATGTGGGCTTTAATTCACTTGAGGATTATGCGCAGTACGTCGAACACCCCGTGCACAAATCGCTTGTCGAAAAATGGACGCCGAGATTGATGAGCTTCACAGTGCGCGATGTGCTCGACGATACGCCGTGACTTTTTCGCGATCGCCTACTGTCCCATTTCTTCAATAAACGCATTCGCCTCAGCGATCGAAGCCTCCATCTCCTGAATCAGCACAGCGATCTCCCGCTCCAGCGACGCCACGCTCTGATCCAGCGACGCGATCGCTCGGGCGTTCAGGTTGTGCTTAAGAAAGAGCACTTGATCGTTAAATGCCGCCAGCACCGGCGCCATCTTCGATTCCGCCCGCTTCATCGCAGCAAGCAGATCGCCATACCGATCGCGCGTGTCATCAAGCTGCTTTTCGCTCGCCCGCTGCAGCTCCGCGTTCTGATATTCGCCAAGTTCGTTCTCCCACTCCTCAAACAGCGCTCCCGCGACGCGCTCGATCGACTGAATTTTCTTGCCGACGGCATCCGCCCGGTTTTCCGCCCGCTCAAACTCCCGATTCAGCCGCCGATACACCTTCTCAAGATCCCCACCATCAGCCCCGGTGAGCGCCAGAAACTCATCCAGAGCGCTCGCGAACTGCTCCTTCGCCTTCTCCTGCTCATCGCGCGCATCCTGCACGCGATCAACAAGCTGTTCGCGCTTCGCGTACCCCATCCGCTCGGCCAGCTCGATCCGCGTCCCCGCGCACGATGCAGTACACAACGCCAACAAAACCATGACAGCGCTCATCAAAATCGTTTTCATAGCAGCCATCATACCGACGCCTCAATCCGCCGTCCCCACGATGGAAACTGACAGTATCTCCCGAATATGCGCCTCAAACTCCTGGCGCACTTGCTCATGCGCCTCCCCCGTCGCCGGCCCGCTAAAGCCCGTGTGCACTGCGCGCACAACTCCATCACGCCCCACAAAGACCGTTGTCGGAAAACACTTGATCCGCGTCAAGCTCGGCAACGTCGCCGAAGCCTGCTCCGTGTCGCTCGTCCCCACGATCAGAATCTCCCACGGAATCGCATACCTTTCGCGGAACCGCGCCACCTGGGCCCGGCTGCGCTCGTCGTCACCCGTGTGTTCGTACGCCAGCGACAGAATCTCAAGCCCCTCATCGTGATGCTTCTCATAGAGCTTGCGCAGGAAAGGCGCTTCATCGTGACAGTTCGGACACCACGTTCCGAAGATGTTCACCAGAACAGCCTTCCCCTGATACTGAGCGTTCTCCAGCGCCGGAAGGCGCAGCCGTTGGTCGCCTGCGGTCACATTCGTCTCAGAAAATGCATCGGGCAGCTCAAACGTCTCGCCCTCCCCAAGGCGCGACGCAACAAACTCTTCGCGCCACCAGTTGCCCGAGTAAAACGTTCCCGCCATCACATCCCCAAGAATCGCCCCTGTAAACAAAAACGCATGCGCTCCGTCAAAAACAGACAGCCCAAACTCCCTGCGATGCACGTTCGATTCCCGCTTCACAAGAGACCCCGCGAGAAATCGGTAGTCGCCCGTCGGTGTCAGAATCGTTCCCTGAAGAACACTCCCCTGCGCATCTTCCCCAGTGAAATGCGCCACCTCCGCAAAAACACCCTTGGCAGGCCCGGAGTCCTCAAAATCCATGCTCCAAATCGATTCGCGCGCCGGCTCGACCTTCTCCGCTGAAACGCCAGCGCCCCAGTCACCCATCCCCATGCGCGCCAGCGGCAAATACGCATCCAATTGCTTCGCAGCGAACGCGACATGCTTGACACCATCGCGCCGAGTGATCGTCCATTCGCCTTCTAGATCGCCCTCGCTCGTCAGCTGCGCTTCCACCCTCGAGTCGTAATGGGGAAACTCAAGCACAAGCGACTGCCCATCCCATGCGCACGCAACCGGAATATCTTCAACCCCATTGCGAATGACTGCCCCCTCGCCGCTCTCGAACTCAGGCAGATTCACAAAAAATGGAATCACCCGCTCTTCATCAATCGAAAGCGCCGCGCGCCACCACGCACCCTCAACACGCTCAGAACTCTCAGCAATCACAACGGCCTCGGTGAGTGTCTCCTCGCGTTCACACCCAGCGAGTGACACACATAGCGGAGCCGCGATCGCAACCTGCGCAAGCTTCTTTTTCATGCTTGAAGTGTAGCTGCGCCTGCGCACACAAGCGCCCGGCCCTTCTACTCGGCGCCCTCTTCCTCATCCCCGCCTTCCGGCTTCCCAAACAAGGCTGTCCCGACGCGCACACAGTTGGACCCATGCTCAATCGCGAGTTCGTAATCGTTGCTCATGCCCATCGAGAGAATCGTAAAGCAGTCCTCCGAAAACCCAGCCCGACGGATGTCGTCAAACGTCTCTTTCCCGCGATCGAAGAAAATACGAAGCTCATCCTGCGTCGCATCAAGTGGCGCCATCGCCATCAACCCGCACAATCGCACGTTCACCATCGTGCAGATCTGCTCAGCGACATGCGGCGCCGCCGGCGTTGTAATCCCCTGCTTCCCCGGCTCGCCCGAGCAGTTCACCTGCAAAAGCAAGTCTACCGTCTTGTCCATGCGCAGCGCCGTTTGCTGAATGTCCTCCGCCAGGCGCAGCGAATGAACACTGTGAATCAGCCGGGCATGCTCCATCGCCTTCTTCACCTTGTTGCGCTGTAGGTGCCCAATCATGTGCCAGCGAACGCTCTCCGGAACCTTTCCCGCCGTCTCATCGTGCGCCTCAGCGACACTCGGGGCGGTGTGAATGCGGTCCAGATACTCATGCGCCAAAGAAGCTCGCTGCACCAACTGCTGAACTCGGCTTTCGCCAAAGTCAATATGCCCAAGGTGCATCAGCTCGCGCACCTGCTCGGGCTCGGCGTACTTCGTCACTGCGACGAACAGAATTTCCGATTGTGATCGCCCCGATCGGCGGGCGGCTTCATCGATTCGACCTCGAACCTCAGCGTAGCGATCAGTTAGCGTCGTTGCGGTCGTCATCCATCACTCTCCTTCACGCAGGCCTCCTGCCTCAGCGGTCGCACGACTCGACACTCAGGATACGCTCCCCGACCCTGCTGCACCAATCCCCCGTCAGAGTATCCTCATGCGCTATCCTTCTTTTATGCTGTGTCGCCACGCGCCGCGCGGACCCACGCATCGCCGCCGGAGGCGCCGGCGAACACCGCACCCCAGCCGAGTTTGAACCCCTCCGATTCTTCAAGAGAAGCAAAGCCCTCAAAACTCAGGAGAGCAACCACCATGACCATGACCACCGAACTCCCCATCCGCCGCTCCCCCATCGAGCCCGGCGAAACCGCTCCCGACTTCACACTGATGGATCAGGACCGCAACGAAGTCTCTCTGAAAGACCTCCTCGCCAGGGGCGGCGACGTCGTGCTCAGTTTCTACCCCTTCGCCTTCACCGGCGTGTGCAGCACCGAGATGAAATGCTACACACAGGACGCGCCCAAGTTCACGAGCAAGGACGCCACCGTCGTCGGCATCTCCTGCGATTCGTTCGCTGCCAACAAAGCCTGGAGCGAGCAAGAAAGCATCACCACCCCACTGCTCGCCGACCTCCACCGCGCCGTCTGCAAGGCCTACGGCTTTCACTGGGCGGATATGAATGTCGCGAGCCGGGGAACCGTCGTCATCAACCCCGATGGCAAGGTGAAGTGGGTCTCATCACGCGAGCCCGGGCAGGCGATCGAAAACAAAAACGTGCTGGCGGAGTTGGGATAAAACGCGGTGAGCGTCTTCGGTTGGGCATGGTTATATCGCATGCGAGTTTCGTAGGTCACTCACGCCCCCACTGTTGAAAGAAGAGAACTCCGATGGCCGCGCCCGTCAATACACCCTGCGTTCTCATCATCCGCGATGGCTGGGGGCGCAATCCAAACGCAGCGCACGATTCATTTAACGCAGTCAAGCTCGCCCAAACTCCTATCGCAGACATGCTCGAAGCGGACTGGCCCACCACGCTCATCCGAACCTCCGGCGAAGATGTCGGCCTCCCCGATGGAACGATGGGCAACTCCGAAGTTGGGCATCAAAATATCGGCGCCGGCCGGATCGTTGCGCAGGACTCTGTGCGCATCAGCCAGAGCATTCGCGACGGTTCGTTCTTCAAAAATGGGCCGCTTGTGGCTGCTATCCAAGCTGCAAAGGAAACGAACAACGCGGTCCACATCATGGGCCTCGCTTCAGACGCCGGTGTGCATTCCCGGCTCGACCATCTCTACGCCTGTGTGCAGCTCTGCAAACAGCTTGGCCAGCAGCGCGTGTTCATTCACTGCTTCACCGACGGCAGGGACACCGGCCCCTTCACCGGCAAGGGGTTTCTCGAAGATGTCGAGCACACCTGCAGCCACATCGGCGTGGGCAAAATCGCCTCCGTCATGGGCCGGTACTACGCGATGGACCGGGACAACCGCTGGGAGCGCGTCCAGCTCGCGTACGGCTGCCTCACCGGGCGGAGTGAAAACTCGAACAACGCGCCCAGTGCGCACACCGCCGCCGAAGCTGCCCAATGCTACTACGACGCGCCAACAGGCAAGAGCATGGCAGGCGACGAGTTCATCACGCCCACCATCATCGCCGGCTCTCCCGCACACGCTGAAGAAACGCGCATCACGGATGGCGACACCGTCATCTTCTTCAACTACCGCGGCGATCGACCCCGCGAAATCACGCGCGCTTTCGTCCTCCCCGAGTTCGAGGGTCATGTCAAACCTTCACCCGATTCCGGCAAGCAGGGCTTTGCTCGCGGCCCGCGCCTTTCACTCAACTATGTCACCATGACAAGCTACGAAGAAGCCCTCGCCCCCTACGTCCATATCGCCTTCCCCAAGCCGCCCAAGTTGGCGAACATCATGGGCGCCCATCTCTCAGCACAAAACCTCACCCAGTTCCGATGCGCCGAAACAGAAAAATTTCCCCATGTCACCTTCTTCTTTAATGACTATCGCGACGAGCCCTTTGCCGGTGAAAGCCGCGAGATTATCCAGTCGCCCCGCGTCGCGACGTACGACCAGCAACCAGAAATGAGCGCCGCCGGCGTGCTCAACGCCGTGCTGGAGCGCCTCGCTGACAAAGACTGCGAATCCTTCATCGTTGTCAACTTTGCGAATCCCGACATGGTCGGGCACACCGGAAGCCTCGAAGCCGCCATCCACGCCTGCCAGACGGTGGACGCCTGCGTCGGAAAAATTATGAACGCCACCCTCGCCCGCGCCGGGTCGCTCATCATCACCGCCGATCATGGCAACGCCGAGCAATTGTGGAACCCCGAGACCGGCTCGCCCCACACCGCCCACACCACCTACGATGTCCCGCTCCACGTCGTAGGCGAGCGTTTCCAGGGCAGGAGCCTCCGCGAATCAGGCCGCCTCGCCGACCTCGCCCCGACCGCTCTCGACATGATGGGCCTCCCCAGGCCGCCCGAAATGACCGGCGAATCACTACTCGCCTCACCCTGAAACTGGCCCTTCCCCGGGACAGAACAGTTCCCGAACTATTGACACCGGCAGCCCCGCTGAGTACCTTTCTCCGTCGTTTTCAGCGTGGGTCGTGCCGCGTTCTTTGCTCAAAAAAAGGTATGTGATGCTTCCTACACACAGACAAAGCCACGGCAGGTCGCGGCGGCGCCGTTCGCATCTTGCGATCAAACCAACGCAGACCGTCTCATGCCCGAACTGCGGGTCGAATAAAATGCCGCACCGCGCATGCAGAGTTTGCGGTTACTTCCGTCCCGGGCTGAAACTGGCGACACCGGAACAGGACTAAGCCCACCATGAGGCTAGCTATCGACGTCATGGGAGGCGACAACGCCCCCGACGCGATTCTTAAGGGCTGCATCGATGCGCTCCCGCATCTCGCGCCGGAGGATTCTCTCGTCCTCGTCGGCGATGCCGCACTCATCCGCGACGCCCTCCACGAACACAACGTCTCCGATTCGCGCCTCGATCTCGAAGACGCCCTCGACACCATCGGCATGCACGAATCCCCCGTCGAGGCTGTCCGCCAGAAGACAGGCTCCTCCATCGTGCGCATGTGTGTGCTCGGTAGCTCCCGCAAGTCAAAAAATCCTGTAGACGCAGTCCTCAGCGCTGGAAACACCGGTGCCTGTGTCTCCGCTGCAACCATGCAGATGCGCCGCCTCCCCGGCGCCCATCGACCGGGCATCGCTGTCACCATGCCCAGCTTCCATGGGCCCGTCGTCCTCTGCGACGCCGGCGCCAACCCCGAGCCACGCCCCATCCACATCGCCCAATACGCCGTCATGGCCGATGTCTACGCCTCGCATGTTCTGGGAATCAAAAAGCCGCGCGTCGCGCAGATCAATATCGGCGCCGAGGAAGGCAAGGGCACCGGAATCATCAAGCAGGTCCGCGATCTGCTCCAAACCACCCCCGGGCTCAACTACATCGGATACATCGAAGGCCGGGATTTTCTCGAAGGCGCCGCTGATGTTGTCGTCACCGATGGTTTCGTCGGCAACACCATGCTCAAGCTCGCCGAGGGCATGGCCGGCTCCCTCTTCCGAGGCCTCGCCCACGCGATCTTTGAGCATGATCCCGAACTGGCGATTCGCTTTGAGCCCATCCTCAAGTCGATCATGAAGAAGAACGACTACAACGAATACGGCGGCGCCCCGCTGCTCGGCGTCAATGGTGTATGCTTCATCTGTCACGGCTCAAGCAAGCCCCGCGCCATCACCTGCGCCATTCGAGGTATGCGCGAGTTCGTGAAAACAGGCGTAAACGACGCTATCCGTGAGCGTCTGGCGGAAATCGCTCCTGCGATCGAGCCGGGCGCCCGTGCTGCAGAATCTTCTGCCTGAGGCGCGCCATATGAGTACGAGCTCCAACAACATGCCGACACCGGCGCTTCCGTCAACGTTCGGCGTGCGCATCGCCGGCACAGGATCCTGTGTCCCCGATCGCGTCCTCTCAAACAAAGACCTCGAGAAGATGCTCGACACCTCCGACGAATGGATCGTCCAGCGCACTGGCATCCGTGAGCGACGCATCTGCGACCCTGAAAAGGGTGAATCCAATCGCACGCTCTGCGTCAAAGCGCTCGGCCGCGCTCTCGAAGATGCGCACATGCAGGCCAGCGAGCTCGACCTCATCATCATCGCCACCTGCACCGGGGAATCGACCGTCCCCGCCGTCGCATGCAGAGTCGCCGCAGAACTGGGCGCCGAGGGCGCCGCCGCCTTTGATCTAGTCGCCGCCTGCTCAGGCTTTGTCTTTGCGCTCAATACGGCGCACGCCCTCGTCCGCGCCGGCGCGTTCAACACTGTCGGCGTCGTCGGGTGTGATCAGATGAGTTCAATCCTTGACTACACAGATCGCAGCGTCTGCATCCTTTTTGGCGACGCCGCCGGCGCCGCCGTCGTTCGCGTCACCGATGATCCCGCCAAGGGCCTCATCACCCAGTGCATGCACGCCGATGGCACAGGCTGGCCCGATCTCTACCTACCGCGCCACGCCGAACAGCTCATCGCCGCCGGCGCCAGTGAAGATACGCCACTGGGCAAACTCAAAATGAACGGCCGCGCCGTCTATAAGTTCGCTGTCAGTCGTTTCAGCGAACTCATCGAGGAAACGCTCCAAAAAGCCAACCTCACCGTCGAACAGATCGATCATTTCGTCTGCCATCAGTCCAACGCTCGCATTCTCGAATCCGCCCGCGAACGCTTCGGCATCCCCGAAGAAAAGATGTATGTCAACATTGACCATTACGGCAACAGCTCGGCCGGCTCCGTCCCGCTCTGCTTCGATCAGCTTCGCCAGGCAGGCAAAATCACCGATGGTCAGCTTGTCATGTTTCTCGCCTTTGGCGCCGGCTTAACATGGGGCAGCAGTCTGTGGCGCCTGTGATGCGCCGCCAGCCACGCACGAGGCGCCTGATATGAGCACACGACGAATCATGCTCTGCCCCGGCCAGGGCGCGCAAAAACCAGACATGGGTCACGCCTGGTTTGATGCGTCAGCAGAAGCAGCCCAAACATTCGGCGCCGCCGACCAAATCCTCAAAGACCAACTCGGAGCCCGCCTCAGCGAAATCTGCTTCTCCGCGGACGCTGAAACAATCAACCGCACCGACATCGCCCAGCCGGCTATCTTCACCGTCTCTGTCGCCTGCTATCAGGCCCTCGTCGCCCGTGAGCCTGAGGACGACCGCGCCGAACTCGCCGCCACAGCTGGCCTCAGTCTCGGCGAATACACCGCCCTCCATATCGCCGGCGCCATGTCATTTGCCGACGCCCTACAGGTCGTCGCTCTCCGTGGAAAGGCGATGCAGGAAGCCGCCGAAGCCCAAGAAAGCAGCATGGTCGCCCTCATCGGCGCCGACGAGGAGCAAGCCAGCACACTCTGCGAGACAGCCGCCCACGGGGGCGTCCTCGTCCCCGCCAACTACAATGCTCCGGGCCAAATTGTCATCTCAGGCGACAACGACGCCTGCGATCGCGCCGTCGAGCAAGCCGGAAACTTGGGTCTCCGCGCCCAGAAGCTGGCTGTCGCTGGGGCGTTTCACTCACCCCTCATGGCCCCCGCCGCCGAAGCCCTCGAGGCTGCCCTCCAGCGCGTCGAACTCAGCGTCCCGCTTTGTCCTGTCCTCTCCAATGTCACAGGCATGCCCCATGGGCACGACGAGCCCGATCAGGCGTCTATCATCTCAAGCATCCGACGCCGACTCGTCGAGCAACTCACAAGCCCCGTCCGCTGGGCCCAAGGGTGCCGCTGGCTCGCGGACAACATTGAAGGTGAAATGCACGAGCTGGCGCCCGGAAAAACGCTCGCGGGACTCATGCGAAGAATCGAACGCAGCATAAAGGTGACCACCCATGACATACCAGAAGCGTAACCCAGCCCAGGCAGCCCGAACTGCCGTTTTGTTCCTCAGCGCCGCGGTGATCCTTATGACACCGACCGGCTGCAATGATTCTGAACCACAGCAGGCCGCCGCCCCCGCTCCAGTCATGCCAGCCCCGGCCCCCCGCATTGACCCCCTCGATAATCTCGACATGGACCCGCGAGTCCAGTTTCCGGAATCGCGCACGCCTCAAACCAAGGCCTTCGCCCAGGCCGTCGCGACACTTGCGACCGCCATCGCCACCGGCGACTCCGACCAGATGGACGCCATGCTCGATCCATCAGCCCGCGCTGTCCTTGAGAAACTTCGCGCAAGCGGCAGTTGGAGCGAACAGACCGCCGGCGTAGAAACCGTCCGCGTCGTCGCGATTGAAGAAACTGAAGATGTTGGCAAAGTCGCCCTCGCGATTCAGGATCCCGCCGGCGCTTACGCGCTTGCATGGGACGCAAAGAACGTCGGAGACCAATGGCTCTTCACCGGGCTCAAGCTCGCAGAAGACAACCTCATCGCATCTCGCGCCAGTGAGTTTGACGGCCTGACCCTCTCAGAAGCGTCACTCCCCGAACTCCTGCCCGAGCCCCCACCTCTTCCCGCCGCCGACGCGGATGACAGAAGCCCAAACAAGAAACGCGCGAAAAAACGCTCGGGCAGCAAACGCCAAAGAACAGGCGTTCCAGGGCGAAGAAATCCGCTTCGACCGGGCTGATTCAAAACCAACACCACCAAAGCCAGCTCCCCATAAGGAACCACTCTCACTATGGCTCCCGCAACCACTCAGGACTTCAAGCGCGTCGCAGTCGTCACCGGCGCCAGCCGCGGCATTGGCAAAGCGATCGCTGAGCGCCTCGCCGCCGACGGACGCCACGTCGTTCTCGCCAGCCGCAGCGAAGGACCGCTGAGCGAAGTTCGATCAGCCATTGAGAGCGCCGGCGGGTCCGCCAGCATTTGCGCCACCGACATGTCCAACGCTGACGCCGTTCAGAAAATGATCGACGACACCGCCACCGAGTTCGGTCGCCTTGACATTCTCGTCAACAACGCCGGTGTCACGCGCGACAACCTTGCGCTGCGTATGAGTGATGAAGAGTTTGATTCTGTCCTGAATATCAATCTGCGCGGCGTCTTCATCGCCTGCCGCGCCGCCGCCCGCCCCATGATGCGCGGCAAGTTCGGACGCATTATCAACATCGGCTCCACCTCCGGCGTCGTCGGCAACGCCGGCCAGGCCAACTACGCCGCCGCCAAAGCCGGGGTCATCGGCCTCACCAAGTCCTTCGCCCGCGAGCTCGGCGCCAAAAACATCACCGCCAATGTGATCGCGCCCGGCTTCATCCAGACGGACATGACCTCGGGCCTGCCCGACTCCGTCACAGACAAGGTGCTCGCCGCGATGGCCGTCCGCCGCCTCGGAATCCCCGAGGACATCGCCTCCGCCGTCGCCTATGTTTCCTCCGATGAGGCTGGATATCTGACAGGCCAGGTCATCTGTGTGGATGGCGGGCTGACAATGTGCTGAATGAACCGCCGCCCCACGCCCGATCGAGGCCCCAAAAAATCGCCTCGATTCGTCAGTGGCAGCGGGGGTGATAGCCTGTATAGTCGAAACCTTCAACGGGCTTCGCATCGCCGCCGAGCTTGGGCTTGGAGCGATCGGCCTGCGACGGAGAATAAGTCGTGACGGCAGAAGAAATTGAATCGAAGGTGTTTGATATTGTCTCCGAGCAGATGGGCGTTGAACGCACCGAGTTGACACTCGAGACCAGCTTCGTCAATGACCTAAACGCCGACAGTCTCGACACCGTCGAGTTGGTCATGGAGCTCGAAGACGAGTTTGAAACAACCATCCCCGACGAAGAGGCGGAGAAAATTCAAACCGTCGGACAGGCGGTGGATTTCATCCTCCAGGCGCACCAGAAACAAAACGCCTGATTGTTCCTGTTCGCAAGGGCGCTCGCCGCGCTGTTGGACCTGGAACAACCGCTCAGACGGATTGAGGAAGTCCACTCCCGAATCTTCCCTTGTCCCCGGGTCACCCGCAGGCTGTGGATATTGTCCGCATGACAACACACCCCACACATCCGGTTCGAGTTGTCTGCACAGGCATGGGCGCCGTCACCAACCTCGGCGCCGACTGCCCCTCCACCTGGGACGCGATGGTCGCCGGCAAGTCCGGCATCAGCGCCATCCGCAATGAAGCCTTTGCGCCCTGGGAAGGCAAGTGGGACGTTCGAATCGCCGGCTCCGTTCACGAACTCAACATCGAAGGCGCTTTCGAAAAACGCGAAGCCAAACGCATCGATCGCAACGCTCAGCTCGGCCTCGTCGCCGCCCACGAGTCCGTCAACAACTCCGGCATCGACTTCTCCAAGGAAGACACCACCCGCTGCGGCGTTGTCATCGGCTCCGGCGTCGGAGGCATCGGAACAATTGAAGAAGGCGTCCATGTCCTGATCAATCGCGGGCCCAGCCGCATGAGCCCCTTCACCGTCCCCAAGCTCATGGTTAACAGCTGCGCCGGTCACGTTTCAATCAAGTACGGTCTCCGCGGCCCCTCCACTGCTCACGCCACCGCCTGCGCCTCCTCAGGACACTCCATCGCCGACGCCATGCACATCATCCAGCGCGGCGAAGCCGATGTCATGATCGCCGGCGGCTGCGAAGGCGCCATCACACCCGTCGCTGTCTCCGCCTTCTCAACAATGAAGGCCCTCAGCACACGCAACGACGAACCCGAAAAGGCCTCCCGCCCCTTCGATGTTGATCGCGATGGCTTCGTCCTCGCCGAAGGCGCTGCATGCTTTCTCCTCGAATCAGAAGCCCACGCCAAAGCCCGCGGCGCCAACATCCACTGCGAACTCGTCGGCGCCGGCGCCTCCAGCGACGCTGGGCACATCACCGCCCCCGATCCCCAAGGCCAGGGCGCAGCCCGCTCCATGCAAGGCGCCCTCAAACACGCCCGCCTCAACCCCAACGACATCGACTACATCAACGCACACGGCACATCCACTCCCCTCGGCGACGCCGCAGAAGTCGCCGCCGTCTTCTCCGTCTTCGGCGACTACGCGCGCAAATCCGCCGGCGGCCCCCTCCTCATGTCCTCCACCAAGTCAATGCACGGCCATTGCCTCGGCGCCTCCGGCGGCGTCGAAATGGTCGCCTGTATCAACGCGATCAAACACAGCGTCGTCCCTCCCACGATCAATCTCGATCAGCCCGACGAGGGCTTCGATCTTGACTTTGTCCCCCATACCGCCCGCGACGCACGCGTCCGGCGCGTCATGAACAACACCTTCGGCTTCGGCGGCCACAATGTCACACTCATCCTCGCCGCCTATCAGGGCTAAGCCCCGCACGCTCACCTTAAAAACTCCCCTTTGAGCCCCAGCCGCCGGATCGCCGATACAAACCCGGCGTGTCCGATCTTCAATCCATCCTGACGCTTGAGGTTCCCATCGTCGTCGTCATCGGCGAGCGGGAGATGCCCCTCAAAAGCGTGCTCAACCTCATCCCCGGCGCCATCATCGACCTGCCCAAAACCGCAGACGAAGAGCTTGATATCCGCGTCAACAACAAAACCATCGGCACAGGCATCGCCGTCAAAGTCTGCGAAAACTTCGGCATCCAGATCACATTCATCGGCGACGCCCGCGCCCGCATTGAAGCCCTCGGCGCCACGGCAAACGCTCAGGTCTCAAATGCAGAAGCCGACGCCCTCGCCGATGCGCTCCTGGCACGCCAGCTCTGACACATTGTTCGCGACCTCGATCTCGTCGCGGCCTCTCGCAACTCGGCATGACGGCTTCAACCTCCTCGCGGCGCCTGCCTTCAACCGGAGGCCCGACCACTTCGATTACGGATGCCCACGCCGCCAGACGCCAGACCGACTTGTCACTCGATCTTGCAGATATTGATTGACTGCACGATCGCCACCGATAGGCTTACTTTCGTAGGGAGCTGACAATCCATTGCGAAAGGGCTCTCGATGAGGAAACGAACAACTTGGGTGTGTGGAGGATTCTTCGCAGTGATAGCAGTGGCTGCGTCAGCACAGACCGAAGTCAAACAAGAGCTTCGCCGACTAAACCTAATTGAGTTGATTCGAGGAGTCTATGTCGAAGATGTTGCTTTGAATGGATCGACCGCACTGGCGTCCGGTTCAAGATTTGCTCCATTGGGTTCAAGTATAACTGGATTTGTTCGCGTCTACGACGTGACGACCGGGGAGTTTCACTTTGAACTCCTCCCAGACGGCGCTTCTGGCGAAGCCAGCTTCGGTGTCTCAGTCGCTGTCAGCGGCGCGAACATTGTTGTTGGCGCGCCCTTTGAAAGTGACAACGGCAGCTCTTCCGGATCAATATACGTCTTCGATGCTACAACGGGAGAGCGTCTGCTCAGGCTGCTTCCGAATGACAACGCCGAAGGAGACCAGTTTGGCTCCACCGTAGCGGTGAGCGGGACGATCGCTGTGGTTGGCGCCCCCAGAGACATCGACAAGAGTGTTCGATCCGGCTCAGCCTATGTCTTCGACATCACCACCGGCCAGCAACTCCACAAGCTCCTGCCCAATGACGGCGCGGCGGATGATTCCTTCGGCAGAGCTGTCGCCATCAACGGGAAGACGGCCGTCGTCGGCGCCTTGGGCTCATCTCGGAGCGCCGCATACGTTTTCGACCTGGATTCGGGCCAGCAACTATTCAAGTTGCTGCCCGGAGATCCAACCGGCGGATTTGCCACGACCGTTGCGTTAAACGATTCAATGATTCTCGTCGGTTCGTCAAGTGACGACGACAATGGTGTGGGATCCGGCTCAGTGTATGTTTTTGATAAAGTGACCGGCCAGCAACTCTTTAAGCTGCTCGCAAGCGATGGAGCCTCCCGGGATCTCTTCGGCTCGTCTGTTGCTGTCGATGGAAATGTAGCTGTCGTTGCAGCAGCACAGGCTACCGGATACGGTTTCGACGGCGCCGCATATATCTTTGATCTGACGACCAAGCAAGAGCTCTTCAAACTAATTCCAAGCGACGACCCGGATACGGAATTTGGCGAGTCCGTCGCTGTCGACAAGGGAACAGTTGTCGTGGGCGCCAGGGACAGCTTTACGCCAATTATAAGTCCCGCCATCGGCGCCGCCTACGTCTACAACATCCAATCTGCCACAACATCCGCCGACCTCAACGGCGACGGCTGCGTCAACCAGACAGACCTCGCCAAACTCCTCGGCGCCTGGGGAACAGCCGATCTCAACGCCGATGGTCTTTCCAACGCCGCCGACCTCGCCTTCCTCCTCGGCTCCTGGGACGCCGGCTGCTTCTAATACCCCACCGCCCTCCTCCAAATCCCCCTCCCGCTTGTGTTCGCGCCACAATCCCACCATCATGCCTCACCCCGTCCGTCCATGACTCCTCGCGGACTCCCAGGAGGCGATCCAGATGCCCGACACACCCGGCCCTACTCCCCCACCAGGCTCAGACGGCGACCATCTTGAGCACGTCACCCCCGGCCTCGGCTCTCGCGCCGATATGAAACGCGCCGAGGCGGAGCTCGATCAGGGGCTCTTCCAAACCCGCTACCGTGAGGTCACGCTCGCAGCCATCATTTTCGGCGTCATCGTCGGCGTCGTCATGAACGCCGCCATCACCTACGCCGGACTCAAAATCGGCTTCACCATCGTCGGCTCATCCATCGCCGCCGTCCTCGGTTTCGGCGTCCTCCGCGGCCTCCTCCGCAAGGGCTCCATCCTCGAAGTCAACATCGGCCAGACCATCGGCTCCGCCGTCAACACACCCAACTCCGGCGTCATCTTCACCGTCCCCGTCCTCTTTCTCATCGGCGTCCCACTCGTCGACGGCCGCGCCCCCAACACCAACTTCTGGCTCCTCACCATCGCCTGCGTCACCGGCGCGATACTCGGCGGCGCGTTCATCATCCCCTTGCGAAAACAAATGCTCGATATCGAGCGCCTCCGCTTTCCCAGCGCCACCGCTGTCGGCGCCATCCTCAAAAGCCCGGGCGCCGGCGCCAAAAAATCCATCGTCCTCGTCGTGGGCATTCTCATCTCCGCCCTGCTCGCGGCGCCCTACGCACTCCCCGCCATCACGCGTCCCGCTGCCCAGGAAGAACTCACAACACTCGTTGAAGAAGAAAAGTTCGACTACGAAGCCCTCCTCCGCACAGAGATGATCGCTTCCTGGATTGAGAATGAAGCCGCCCCGCCTGAGGTCATCAAGCACGCCACGCTTATCGGCGATCTCAAACTCGCCCGCGCCGCCGTCAACGCGGACTGCGAAGATCCGTCAATCAGCCCCGCTAATCGCGAAGCACAACTCGACGCCGCCCGCGCCAACGAAGCCAATGTTGAGCGGGAGCTCGAAAACGCCAAGAAGGCCGCCTTCGCCGCCGTCGCAGCTGCCACAAAGAGCGGGCCCTACGCCGTCACGAACTACCAGGATGAACTCGCCAACCGCGCCCTCGCTGCAACCAACGGCGAACTCGAATGGGACGCACTCCACGCCACCCAGGCCGGCTGGGCTGCCCACCCCCTCCCCGGCTACGCCGATGTCAACATGCGCATGGGCGCCCAGGAAGAAGCCGACGTCGATCACGTCGATTACGCCTACAACGGACTCGGCGGCGGCGACCCGGTCCTCTCCCGCAAGGTTGATCGCGATGGCAACGGCAAGCCCGACCTCCTCATCGACGACGAAAACATCGACGCCGGCAGGATCTTCGGCCTCCCCGATGACATGCAACTTCTCTTCGCGCTCGCCCCCTTCGCGCTCGGCGCCGGCTACCTCACAGGTCGCGCCGGCCTCTACGTCCTCGCCGGCGGCGTACTCAGCTACCTCATCATCAACCCCGCACTCTTCAGCTTCCTCGGCGTCGTCCCCGAAACAATCTCCGCAGACCAGGCGCCCGCATTCCTCTATCGCGGCGTCAACCGACCACTCGGCATCGGACTCCTTCTCGGCGGCGCCATGATGGGCGTCATGGCCTCCGCGCCCGCAATCAAAGAAGCACTCAAAAGCATCGCCGCATCAGGCGGCGGAAAAGCCGCTCGCGATGAGCTCGGCATCAAAGTCCTCATCACCGCAGTCGTCCTCGGCGCCATCTTCCTCTTCGGCGCCGCAGACTTCCTCGCCGGCCGCCCAATCAACACCGCAGATCCCGTCTCCAATCAGGGCCCCGTCTGCGTTATGACCTCAGTCAATGGCTACACCGTCGGCTTTGAATCTGAAGAAACGCTCAGCCAGTTCAATAACTTCTCGCAAGACGAGCAAAACCAACTCCTCAAACCACTCAAAGCAGACTCCCCAGGCCTCCTCGCAAAGTTCGGCCTCAACCGCCACATGCGCGCACTCATCATCGCGCTCATCGGCGCCGGATGGATATGGTTCGCCGGCATCATCATCGCCCAGTGCACAGGTATGACAGACTGGTCGCCTATATCAGGCATGGCGCTCATCACTGTTGTCCTTGTGCTCGTCTTAGCAGGAGTCGGAGATCAGCTCGGCGCCGTCATGATCGGAGCGGCGCTCTGCGTCGCCATCACCTGTGCCGCAGACATGATGGCTGACCTCAAAACCGGCTACATCGTCGGCGCTCAACCCAAACGACAACAAATCGTCGAACTCGTCTCCACAGGCGTCGGCCCCATCATCTCCATGTTCGTTCTCCTTCTCATCGCCGCCGCCAACATGGAGAAGTTCGGCATCCCCATGGGCGAGGGCACCGACACCACCGCCCCCCAGGCCCAGGCCCTTCAGGCTGTCATCACCGGCGTTCAAGGTGGCGAAATGCCTTACATGCTCTACGGACTCGGCGCCCTCGCAGGAGCTCTCCTCGGACTCGGCTCTTTCTCAGGGCTCGGCGTCCTCGTCGGACTCTCCATGTATCTCCCCATGAACTACATCGCCACCTACGGCCTCGGCTGCATCATCAACATGATCGTCGTCAAAGTGAAAGGCCGGACGTGGGCAGAAGAATGGGGCGTCCCACTCGCTGCCGGCTTCATCGTCGGAGATGCGCTGCTCGGCCTCTCAGTCAACTTCATCGTCCTCTTGCAAAGCTAAGGCAGCACACGGAGATACACCAATGAAACTCATCGGCAACCTGCTCCTCACCATCTGCCTCATCTCAGGCATGATCTCCGCCGCCACCGCATACTTCGCCAGCACCGACCTCGACCCCAGCGCTTTCGAAGAATCCAAAGACTCCGCCGGCGTCGTTCACTACGCACGCCTCGCCGCCCCCGCCGGCGCTCAGAAAATCACACAGGAAACACTCGACAACCTCCGCGCCCAATACGAAGCCGGCGATCTCACCGCCGAGGAATACACCAACAAGCGCCGCACGCCAGAACCTATCCTCAAAGATGATCTCCATAAAGATGGAACAGAGCTCACACCCGAGCGCCTCGAAGAACTCAAAGACGCTAAAGTCAAACACGTCTTCCTCAAGGAGTTCAGCTTCGCGCGCTGGACTTACTGGTGGGTCTTCGCCATCTCCGCCGTAGGTCTCTTCGTTGGCTCCATGCTCGTCCGCACTGCAAGCAAACGCGAAATCGCCGCCGCCGCAGTCAGCGCTCCCGGCGGCGGCGCTGCGATGACGCCCGAAGCCTCTCTTGATTCCATCCATGAAATCATCGCGAAGCTCCGCCGCGACCTCCCCGGCATCTCAGATGAACGCGAACGCCTCCGCACCATCATCGCTCGTCTCGATGAAGCGCAGAAAACCCACATCGTCGCCTTCATCGACGCCCGCCCCCTCCTCGTCAGCAAAATGGGCTTGGGCGGCTACTCAGAGCTCATGGACCAGTTCGCCGCAGCAGAGCGCCAAATCAACCGCGCCTGGTCCGCCGCAGCAGACAACGTCTACATCGAATCCGAAATCTGCCTCGCCCGCGCCGACGAACTTCTCGAAGAAACCAAAAAGAAGATCCGCTGAGTCATAGCGTAATGACGGAGCGGTGCAGTTTGGTCAGCCGCGCCATCAGCAACTTCTACTTGAGTTCCCGCTCCACACGTTCAATTCGTGCCTGATACGGGCTCCCCCCAAGCGACTCATCAAGAAATCGCAGCCGGCGCACTTCGCGCAGAATCATCTCGGTCCGCTCGCCATCATCATTGCGCTTCGCCAGCAGCTCCAGCATCCGGCTCCAACACGCCCAGTACGCCGCCGACCGATCCCCCGACGCCTCCAGCGCGCCGGCCAGATCGCGAAACTGACTGAACGCCTCTTCATCTTCGCCGCACGCCAAAAGCGCCTCGCCGCGCCACAGCAAATGCTCGCGCACCCGTCCCTGTTGCGCGATGAGTTCGTCGTAGAGTTCAACAGCCCGACACCCATCGCCCGCAAGTGTCAGCGCCAGCGCCAGGTCCGTGAGTGATGCAATTTTGCGCGCCTTGGGCGCGTCAGCCCCGCTCGCGAGCCGCGCGTCGATCGTCGCTGTTTGTAGGAATACCGGGGCAAGCGACCCATGTTTGCCCCCTCCATCTTCTGCCAGCGCGCGCACAACATTCTCACGAAGCGCGCTGGTGAGCGCACGCGAAGACCTAATTTCGCGCCCCTCCCCCCCTTTCGCCCACTCGGCTGCGCGCGCCAAAACACGCGCCGCCTCCTCAATTTGACCGAGCTCCGTCAGCGCCGCCACCTCCGCGTCAGCAGCCAACGTGCGCATGTCAATCGTCGTCACCGACACCTGCGCTGTTCGTGCGCGCTCAAGCAACTCAACCGCAAGCTCCTCTCGCTGCTCACCTGACGAGCGCATCAACCGCTCGCGCGCGCGCTGCACCAGCCGCGCCTGCGCCGCAGCGGCGTGCTCTGATCCCGGCCCGATCGCCGTAAGCGCCGCTTCAGCCTCAGGTTCAGCGGCGTCAAGAAGGTCAGCAAGTTGCAAACGCCACACATCAACCTCAGGCAAATGCGCAAACCGACTCGTACCAACGCGCAGCGCCCGCAAACGCACCGCTCCCGCCGTCTCGCCCGCCGCCGCCGTCAAACTGCAAGCCGCGCGAATCGCGTCGACCGCAAAAGGATGGCCAGGCCCAAGATCGGCCAGATCGGCGAGCAGAGTTGCAGCGTCGAGCTGGTCCTGGAGCGGGGAGAGGGCGCCGGGCGATTGGGCGCTGCGCAGGAGGATGCGGGCGCGTTCCCAGCGGATGTCGGGGGCGACGGGGCCGAGGTCTTCATCCGTGCGCGCGAGAAGCGCGTCGAGCATCTTGATGGCTGCGGATGTTTCACTTGCGCGGGCGTGGGCGAGAGCGAGTATTGGCGGTGTCTGGGTAGATTCTGTGTCCAGATGAATGGATGCGACTTTGTCGAGGACGAGGGCGCGGCGGGCGGCGTAGTCGCCGGCGATGCGCTCGTCGGTGAGCAGTTGCTCGTAGCGCGCGAAGGCTTCGGCGACGACTCGACGACGACCTGCTTCAGAACTGAGCCCGGCGGCGCGCTCGATGGTGAGCTGGAAGAGTGCGTCGGTGGCGGCGAGGCGCGCGATGACGCCGTCAGCGGCGGTGAGGGTTGCTGTCTGCGGCGCATCGAGGGCTTGCTCGAGGAGGCGCACACCAGCCTCGGCATCCTGGGTGCGCCCCAAGGCGAGGCTGAGACCGATTGAGCTTTCGAGCAGAAGCCTACTGGCGCCGGCGCTGTTGGCATTCGTTCGAGCTTGTTCAAAGGCGGCGCGGGCTCGGTCCGGATCGCTCAGGATGAGAAGGGCAGCGCCGACGATCAAGAGCCTTTGCGCATCAGTGCGATCATCAAAGGGAGGCATCTCGCCGACGAAGACGATTGCCTGGCGCGCGTGCTCCTGGGCCATGGTTGCATCTGCGACGGAGCTGGCGAGGAGGATTGCTGAACGGGCTCGCACGAGCGGCAGGCGGCGCTCACCGAGATCGACGAGCAGTTCGCTGACGCGCTGCTGCGATTTTGGACTCTCTGCATAGTCCGGTTGACGCTGGATCGCGGCGGCGGCGGCTTCGAGTTGATCTCTGGCGCTCTCGAGGGCGCCAGCTTGACGGGCTGCCTGCTCGACACGAGCGATGTCTTCGGCGCTGGGGACGCCGAAGAGAAGGGTGAGGTCGAGCCCTTCGCCGGCGAGCTGGGCAAGGATTGCTTCGGCGAGTTCGATGCGAGCCTGGCCGATCCGGGCTGTGCCCGCAGTGGAAACGGCGCTCCGCAGTTCATCAATATGAGATGAAGCGTCTAATGTGTCTGTCGTTGTTGTCTGCGCAGAAGCATGTGCCATGAAGCCCGCGAAGATGCAAACACTCTGCGCCAAGCTACAAAAGGTGCGACGCGCCTTGCGCGAGCTGATCATTGGTTTGCCTCAATGACCGCATCGTTTGGCTTGTCAAAGGAAACGCTGGTGAATCCTGCCTGGCGAATCGCGTTCATCGCGCCAAGAGCATGCTCCCAGCGGGAGCCGGGTTCGGGGACAACGATGAAGCGTTGATCCAGATCAATGAGCGATCCACGAAGCGAGGTGAGCCCCTGGGTGAGGGCTGCGAATGTGCCGAACCCCTGCACATAGGGTGAATCGCTGGCGAGCGCGTATGCGTTCGGACTGTCGCTCACCGAATGCACGGCGATGCGGATGGGCGTTACGGGAAGCGAAAAGGGATCGGTCTGCTCGGCGATCTCCTGGGGGGCGGCGTCGGTTGGCATGGCGCGTTCGCGCGGGCGAAACTGAGCGACGAGCATGAAATAGACGAGCAGGAGGAAGACGACATCAATCATCGCAGTGACGCTGAGCGTGAGCCTGGCGGCGCGTGCGAAGGTTCGGCGGCGCGAGCGCGGCGCTCGTGAGTGAGATCGACGCGTGCGTGCGCTCATGGCGCGAGCTCCTCAGCCTCGGGCGCCGTGACGAGATCAACCTGCATGACGCCCGCGAGCGAGCAGGCGGCGATGACCGGATGCACATTTTGATAGCGCTCATCCCGGGCTGCGCGGATCACCGCGACGAGATCGACATCACGAGCGCGCAGGGTTTGGATGAGATCGGTCAGGGCGGCGATTCCGGGTTCACTCCCTGCGAATGTGCGCACGCCGACGCGGTAGGCGCCGCCGAGTTGACCCTGCATATGCCGGGGAATAACGCTGATCGTGATTTTTCCATCGGCTGGAATTTCGATGGTTTCGGCGTTTTGAACGGTTGGCAGATTCAGCTCAAAGTGCTCGGCGTTGGTGAGCTGCGCGACGAGGACGAAGAAGACAATGAGCAAAAAAACGACATCGACGAGGGGCGTGAGATTCGCTTCGATCGTGACGGGTCCGAGTTTTTGTGTGCGGGCCATGCGTAGTTCTCGTCAAGCGAAGATGTTTATGCCGCCTCGGCGCCGTTGGTTGAGCGCACGGCGCTGCGCGGGGATGGCTTGGTGGCTGCGGCGTTGTCAGTTTCGGTTGTCAGGTTTCCGATGAGTCGCTCTGCGGCGAGGGCTGCTTCTGCGGTGAGTGCGTCGATGGTGTTGCGCACAAGCGCGTGGCCGGCGAGCGCGGGGATGGCGACGACGAGCCCCCAGAAGGTTGTGGTGAGGGCGGTGCCGATGCCGGCGGCGAGGCCGACGGGTTCGGGTGAGCCTCCGGCGCGAACGATTTCCTGGAAGGCGATGATCATGCCGTAGACGGTGCCGAACAGACCAATCATGGGTGCGACGGCGCCGATGATGTTGAGGGGTTCGATGCGGCGAAATCGCTTCATGGCGAACTCATCGGCGGCGTTGTCGAGGGCGCGGCGCATGGCTTCGACGCCGTGCTCGGATTCGGCGAGCGCCTCGAGAAGCACGCTCGCGAAGTATGAATCATCCTGCTGAAGAAGCGCGACGACTTCATCAGTTTTTCCGTCGGCGAGAAGAGATGCGGCACGATCGTGGGTTTCGTCGGGCATGATGTCCTGGCGACGGTTTGTCAGCGACATGGCGGCGAGCAAGCCGAGCGAACTGAGTGAGAGCGCGAGCAGGAACCAGATGATGAGGCTTCCGAGCCATTCGATGCTGCCGTCGCGTGCGTCGTGCTGGATGAAGAAGGCCTGGGCGAAACTGGTGGACTGGCTGGAAGTCTGCGCGAAGGCTGAATGCGCGAACATGAATGCGCCTGAGCTGATGATGAGCGCGAGACGAAGTGTTCGGGTGGTGCGGGGGTTGGAAGAGAGTTGAGTTCTTGAGTGAAAGTTCATCGGCGTCACCTCATGCCCGGGTTTGTTGGTTGGTTGAACTCTGAAGCGCTGATGAATCGGTAGCCGTCTTCGCCGCCGTGAAGGCCCCCGATGGCGCGGAGGAGGCTGCGTTCGTCCTGGCGGAGTATTTGTATCGCCTTGATGACGACTCGGCGATTATTCGCGCTGGGGCGAACGGGATTGAGCTCATCGAGGAAGGAGAGGATGGCTTGCGCGTCGAGGGGTTTACCGTCAGGGCCGGTGAGCGCGCCGGCGGAGAGGAGGAAGATGGCGTCGGGCTTCATAGTGAAGGCGGCGCGGAGTGCGGGGCGCGGATCCGAGGCGCCGCCGAGGGGAGCGCGATCGAGCCAGTCGAAGATGTGCTTTTTGTGTCTGCGGGTGGCGTCGAGAAGGAGCGGGCGCGTTGAGCCCGGAGGGAGATTGGCGCGGATGAAGCCGGCGCCGTCTGCGTTTTGGAAGAGCAGGACATTAAAGCGCTGTGTGGGGTGGAGCGCGGTGATTGATCGTTTGAGTTCGTCCAGGACTGCGGGCATGGATGTGACCATGGAGCCGGAAGCGTCGACGACGTAGAGGATGTCGCGGGCATCTGTAGCGCCGAGCCCGGAGAAGTTGACGGTGCGGCTGCGCTCGGGTGGCGCGGCGCGGAGCGGGTCGGCGTCGTCGAGTGTTGTTTGAGAAGGCGCTGCGATGCGGCGCGGTGCGGCGGTTTCGTTGAGAAGGGCTGAGAGATCGACAGGCGGCGCGGTGGGTGCGGGGAGGGGGACGGCTTGTTGGGTGGTTTGGGAGTCCGCGGGTTCGGGGGCTGCTTCGACGACGGGGGCGTAGCTTGGCGCCTCGAAGCTGACCATTGAGGGAGGAGGCGCGGGGGGAGCGAGTGCGGTGGACCAGACGATGAAAAAGGCAGCGACAGCGAGGGCAGCATGGATGGCGGCGGAGAGGAGCCAGCCGGCGGCGAACTTGCGGGCGGCGCGACTGGAACGGGGCTTATTGGGGGGGCTGGCTGTGTTCATGTGTCTGAGCACAGCTTATCGGCGGGATGGAGTCAGTCGGTGTTGGCTTCCTGGATCTCGGTGGTGGGCTTTTTGCGCTTTTTTCCGAAGAAGAGGCCGTCGAGAGAGAGGATGCCTGGGCCTGAGATGAACGCGGCGAGGCCCATGGTGAGCAGGGCGAGCTGCCAAAGAAGACTGCTCCAGGCATTGAAGGAAGCGCCAGCTTCCGCGCCGGTGTAGGCAAGGTTGGGGAGGAAGCCGAGGAATGAGCCGGCGCTCACGCCTGCTGCGGGGAAAACGATGGGGCCGATGGCGGTGAGCCAGATGGCGCCAGCCATGACGCCGACGAGGGCGAGGCCGGAGAGGCGGGTGAGCAGGCCGATGAGGAGGAGGACGCCGGCGAGGAACTCTGTGTAGCCGACGGCTTGACCGAGGAGGGAAGGCCAGGGATTTTTACTGAACATGTCGGGGAGGAGAGAGGCGGCGCCGTCTTCGCGATGGGTGGCGTGATAGACGAGCAGTGCGACCTGGCGATGGCCTCGTGCGGTGATGGGTCCGCTGAAGTCGGCGGCGGTGTAGTGATGAGCCATGGGTGGTGCGGCGGCTGGCGCGTTGGCGTCGGGGTTTGGTTTGTTGGGGGATGTGTCGTCGGGAGATGATGCCTCGGGCTCTGCGGGTTTATCTGCGAGGCTGTTTTGGGCGAGCATGAAGATGGCGCCGGCGGCCATGTCTTCCAAGTCATCCAAGTCTGCATTGACGTTGGAATCGACGACGCGGGGTGGATCGTCGGCGGCGGGGGCTGCTTCTTCGGGGCGGTTGGAGCCCATGATGGCTTGGTTCTGGACGTGCTCGACTCCCAGGTTGGCGAGGGTCGCCGCCTGGGCGGGCGTGTATTCAGGGGAAGTGAATATCTTTCCGTACCCGGCCCAGAGGAATGTGGCAGCGAGCACGAGCCTGATGATGCAAGGCGTGCAGCAGAGGCAGAGTTTGTCACGGAACCGCATAGCGCGTCCTCTCACAAGACAAGATGGGATCAGGGCGCCTTGGGGCGCCGTCCCTTTCAATCATTCCGATGCGCAGTCAACGTGTTGCACCTCGACGAATCGCCGGGCTTGACCATTTGGGCGATTGATGTAGAAAACATCGACCATCGGGGGGCCTGGCATGGATATCGTATGGGAGAACAATGCGCGGGCGTGGCGGAATTGGCAGACGCGCGGGATTTAGGTTCCCGTGTCCATTTGGACGTGGAGGTTCGAGCCCTCTCGCCCGCATTTTCGGACGTAGCTGTGAGTTTGCAGGTATGCAGGTTCCGGGCTGTGCTTGCGGTCTTTTTAGGACGTGTTCATCTTTGTACGCCGCTGGAGCGGGGTTGTCCGAAGCACGGCTGGTCGGGATGAAAAAAACGCCCATTTCAGGAGTTGATCGCTTGTGAACGTTTCCGGCCCGAACATGCCGCTGAGTATTGCCAGGGCCTACGGGCTGGCGCCGGCGGATCGGGTGCGAGTTGCGGCGCCGACTGTGGAGGCGCGGGCGGGCAGGAAGATTGATTCGGCAGAGCTATCCGGCGCGGCGGCGGCGGGGATTGCGCAGGCTGCGGGGAAGCTGGTGGCAGCGAAGGTGCCCGGTGGGATTGACTTCAGTGCTGCGGAGCCGGCGCCACGCGCGCCAACACTGGCGCTGTACAGCCACCCGGCGGATCGGAATGTGGCAGCGACGAAGGTGGCGCTGGGGCGGTCGCTTGATGTGACGGGGTAAGCGGGCGGAGCCGGGAAAACCACGGTTCTCGGTGTTATAAGCAGCTGCCGCTCCGAATACCAAGATTTTGCTATCAAAGCGAGTTTCCCTGCGAATACGATGTGGTCATCGCACATTTTTTTTCGGAGGATCTCCCATGAAGAAGCATGCGTTGAGCTCCGCTGCTGTTCTTGTTGTTGTGGCTGGGTCGACGCAGGCACTCGGAGCGGGGCCGTTTGGCGCGGTGTTCGAGCTGTCGAGCCTGAACGGCGCCAACGGCTTTGTTATCAACGGCATCGACGCAGACGACCGCAGTGGTCGTTCTGTTTCCGCTGCCGGCGATGTGAACGGCGACGGTGTGGACGACCTCATCATCGGGACTCGCTTCGCTGATCCGAACGGCTTCTCCAGCGGCGAGAGCTATGTGGTCTTCGGCGGCGCGGGCGTCGGCGCGAAGGGCGCTGTCGAGTTCTCCAGCCTGAACGGAACCGACGGCTTTGTTCTCAATGGCATCGACGCCTACGACTACAGCGGCCGTTCTGTCTCCGCTGCTGGCGATATGAATGGGGACGGCTTCGACGACGTCATCATCGGGGCATTCCACGCCGATCCGAACGGCTTCTACAGCGGTGAGAGCTATGTTGTCTTTGGCGGCGCGAGTGTGGGCGCAGGCGGCGCCATTGAACTTTCCAACCTGAACGGAACGAACGGATTCGTCCTCTTCGGGGTCGGACCGAGCGACCGCAGCGGCGGTTCCGTCTCCTCGGCCGGCGACGTGAACGGCGATGGCATGGACGATGTCATCATCGGAGCCCATGGCAAGAGCTATGTGGTCTTCGGTGGCGAAAGCGTTGGCGCGGATGGGTTCATTCTGCTCTCCAACCTCAACGGAACCAACGGTTATGTCATCAACGGCATTGACGCGGGCGACGGTAGCGGCGGTTCCGTCTCCGCCGCCGACGACGTGAACGGTGACGGCGTCGACGACGTCATCATCGGGGCCCACTTCGCTGATCCGAATGGCTTCTCCAGCGGCGAGAGCTATGTGGTCTTCGGCGGCGCGGGTGTGGGCGCGAGCGGCGCCTTCGAACTCTCCAGCTTGAACGGAACCAACGGCTACGTCATCAACGGCGTCGACGAGGGCGATTTCAGTGGCGTTTCCGTCTCTCTGGCGGGAGACGTGAACGGTGACGGCGACGGCGATCTCATCATCGGGGCCTCCGCCGCCGATCCGTGCGATGTCTTGAATAGCGGCGCGAGCTATGTGATCTTCGGCGGGGCCAATGTTGGCGCGAGCGGGACCGTTGCTCTCTCCTTCCTGACCGGATTCAACGGCTACGTCCTCAAGGGCGTCGATGCCTTCGACCGCAGTGGCAATTCCGTCTCCGCCGCTGGTGATGTCAACGGTGACGGCATTGACGATGTCATCGTCGGCGCCTATCTCGCCGATCCGAACGGCGGCGCTTCAGGGGAGACGTATGTGGTTTTCGGCAGAACGAGTGTGGTCTATGGCGGCGCCATCGAACTTTCTTCCCTGGACGGAACCAACGGCTTCGTCCTCAACGGCGTCGACGCGGGCGACGAAAGTGGTTTTTCCGTTTCCGAAGCTGGGGACATCAACGGCGATGGAATTGACGACCTCATCATCGGGGCCCTCTACGCAGCCCCGAACAGCATGAACTCAGCAGGCGAGAGTTATGTGGTGTTCGGCAGGAGGTTCAATCCTGCAGACTTGAATTGCGACGGCGTTGTGAACGCCTTTGACCTCGCGACATTGCTGGGGAGTTGGGGTCCGTGCCCGCCGGCGCCGAACGCGTGCGCTGCTGATCTTAATGGCGACGGCGTCGTGAACGCATTTGACCTGGCGCTACTGTTTGGTTCGTGGGGCTCTTGAGCGAAGCGGGTCGGGTTGAGGCCTTCATTCAAAATAAAAAACAACCCTCGCGTGTGCGAAGGCTATTTTTAAGTGATGAACTCAGTGAATATTTTGTTTTTTTCCCGGGCTATTTTTATTGACGCTTCCCAAGCCGTAAGCGCTCAGGCGTCAACCAGAGAAAAACTTAGAGGATGTCGGCGGCGAGGTTGTCCAGGGCGATGTTGAGTGTTTCGTCGCTGGGGTAGTCGCTGTCTGCGATTTGGGCGCGGACGCGATCGACCACATCCGTGCGCACGTCAGGCTGTTCGCGCAGCTGGGAGAGGAGCAGGGCGCGATCCGAAAGCTCCAGGCGGTCGGAGGGGCGTTTGGCGGCCGTCGCGGCGGGGTGGCCGTTGAGGGAGCCGTTGCGCTGGGCGGATTCGAGTGGGGCTGCCTGAAGGGCGCCGTTGGTATTGATGTTGATTGGGTTGAAGTCGTTCATGGTCATTTCTCAAACAAGTAGGGGTTCAAAGGACACTGGGGACATGCGCTTCGACAGCTCGGGCGAGGCAGGCGGGCTTCTCCATCGTTGTGGAAAGAAGAAGCGCGCACGACCAGCGCGTGCTGGCGACAAATCGGTGCTCTCATCCGTGGGTGCGTTGTGGGCTTGAGTCGCTCGCAAGTCATGGCGAGTGTGAGGGAACCTCCAAGTTGTTCCCTCCGAAAATGAGTATCGTCGGTCGGAGTTGATTTCCTTGAGCTTTCGATGTTCGGGGGGTGAAATTGCTCTTTCCTTCTTCAATGCTGCGAACTAGAACGATTGATAAACTCATGCATAAAAGATATTTATCGACTGAGCTCCGCTGCGCGGCCATTGCTGGGGTCGCTGCTATTTTGTTAGGGTTGCTGGGCGGATGCGCTGGTCCCTCGGATAAGGGAATTGATGGATCGGTGCGGGCGGAGGGGGCGCAGGTCTTCGGCGCGGGGGAGTCGAGAGTGGCTGATCGTGTCGAACGCCCTGCAGGCGAGCGGCGGCAGGGGGCGCCCGAGGCGAGGGCCGGCGAGACGGGGACAGCTGGGCGATCATCGGGAGATCGCCAGTGGTCGATCGTGCTGGAGGTGTTTCGCGGGGCTGATGCTCTGAGCGAGGCGCGGGCGGAGCAGGCGAACGTTGTGGCGAAGAGCGGGTTTCAGAATGTGTTCGTTGAACAGCGACCCGGCGGGGCGGTGATCGCGATGGGGGCGTACGAATCGCGGATTCATCCTGATGCTCAGCGGGATATTGCGAGTGTGCGCTCATTGACGGGCAGTGACGGGACGCTGTTGTTTCCGCAGGCGTTCATCGGGCCAAGGAAGTTTATTGCTCGGGGGGGCTCGAATCCGGAGCTTGATCTTGCCCGGGCGAAAGAGATTCATGGGAAAAACGCGTTGTATACGCTGCAGGTGGGTGTGTATGAGACGCCGGATCGCACTGAGGCGAGGCAGAAAGCTGAGGAAGCGGCCCAGATTTTGCGCACCGAGGGGGAGCTAGCGTTTTATTACCACGGCCCGACGCGGAGCATGGTGACGGTGGGCGTGTTTGGGTCGCTCGATCTGGATCTTTCGACGGGGCTGATGAGCCCGGAGCTTGAGGCGTTGCGGCGTCGGCATCCGCACAATCTGTACAACGGAGCAGGGATTCGGCAGCGATCTGCCGGAGGGGGGGCAAGTTTGCAGCCCAGCGGGCTGGTGCAGATTCCGTAGGGAATCGGGACCGCGTGAGATGTCTGCGGGCATGTAAGTTGGGGTGAGGACGGGGACTACGGCTGGCGGCGGTGGGGCGTTTTGCGTTCTCCAGTTTCCGCAGGGCCCCCGTGTTGACTGATTGCAAGCGGAATTGCAGGATTTTCCAGAGGAAATCCTTGCAGAAGATTCGTCCGCCGGTATTATCTGAGGCAACGCACGTTGACTTGCACAGGAGACGTTGCGGACTTGGTTTGAATAATTCTCGATTTGTCCATGCGTTTTTGGCTGCGCTTGCAGTCGTTTGTGATGGATAGATCGCTCTGCGGAATGAGCGTTGGGGAACGCCACCCGCTTGAGAGGAATGGTCGTCCTTGCGTTGCGGCTTGGGCGGCTTTGGAACTGGTGAGTTTGCGAAAGCGAGCCTTGCCGGTTTGGTCATTTTGGCGAGTAAGCGAGGGGCGTTGGAGTCTGGCGACAGACAGTAAGAGGGATGCCGCGCATACCCCAAGTCTCGAACTACGCAAGACGCCGACATGACCGCCAATCCCGCTCGTCGCCTGGAAACAGGCGCGAGCGGTTTTTTTGTTGCGCGGGTGCGGCGCCCAACTGTGATGATGTCTCGGTGAATGCATAGAATCGGTCGCGCCACTTTTTCGCCATGCTCAATGGCGCCAGTGAACGTTTGCAGGAATCATCCCATGACTGACACATTCCACTGGCTGGATGTTGATCGCATTGGCGAAGAGCTGGCTGACGTTCATCCTGAGCAATACCCTGATGCGATTTCATTCCCCGAGCTGCGCCGGCTTGTTGAAGCATTGCCTGGGTTTGAAGAACGGGCTGGGCATCCGGTGAATGAGCGCATCCTGGAAGCGATTCAGCAGCATTGGATCAACGAGCGCGATGATCTGGATGATGACGACGACGAATGATTCACCAGTTCAGCATGCACTTATCTCTCGTAGAGCTCCAGGCGATGGTTGGCGGTTGTTTCGTTTGATATCAAACGGAATTGGTTCGCCATCTCAGCGCGGATGGCGCCAAATCCTTGTTCTTCAGGCAGGTCGATTGTTGGCGTGATTTCCGTAAGCAGCCAGATGCGATCGGCATTCGCGACACGGTCAGGAAGCTGGCTGCGAGGAATCCATTCGCCGCCGAACCACGGCTCAAGTTGATTGCGATGGTCGTCGTAGGTCATGAAGAGCAGTTGATCGGGAAGCGGGGAATGGCGAGCGAGATACTGCAGGTTCATCAATGCTGAGGGCGGGGCGACGACGAGGGCGTCGTTGGTGTCGGCGCGCTGCGCGAGCGAGGCAGCGAGGGGCGCGAGATCATGGGACTGGCGCTGGCTTGGATAGCTCAGGCGAACTTCGAAGAGTTGTATGAACATGGTGACAGCGAGGACGGCGAAGAGCATGGGGGCTCGCTTGATGTTGGCGATCGCGACGCCGGCGCAAATGAAGAAGAAGACCGTCGCCCACGCGAGGACATTGACGGTGAAGATGGGTCGGTAGAGGCTGAAGAGATATGTCAGCAGCGGCTGGCCGGCGAGAAAGAGAAGGACGATGGCGAGCGACCAACGGCGCCGGCGCAGGGCCCATAGGCCGAAAGGCGCGAGCAGGTACATGAAGGGTTTGCCCCAGATGGGGTAGGTGTAGACGCCGGTCATTTGTGAGTAGATCCAGTGAAGATCGGGTGGAGGCACCCACCAGCGATCATCAAGAATCTTTGAAGCCTGGTTCAAGACGATTGGCGCCCAGATGGCAAAGAGGAGCGAGCCGGGCGCGGTGGCGATCGCCCAGCGCCAGACGAAACTCCACGAGATGCTCTTCGTGAAGAGCCAGAGAGTGACAATCCAGAGGCCGATCAAGGGGAGAATGAGGACGGATGTGTTGTGGGCGACGAGCATGACCGCGAGTGAGAAGCTGTAGGCGATCCAGAGCAGTGCGCGCCGGGTGCGGGAGTTTGATTCTGTTTGCGAAGTCAGATCACTGGAAGCGGCGCCAGGCTCGCGGAAGAGTGTGTGCGGGAGCAGCCAGCAGAGGGCTGTGACGGCGGAGGTTGCGGCGAGAATCTGCAACGAATAGACGCGGGCATTGCGAGCGAGCGCGATATGAACGGGCGCTGTCGCGAAGAGGAAGGCTGCGATCAACGCTGCCCGGCGGCCGGCAAGACGCCTGGCTAGAAAATAAACGATGGGTATTGTTGCGAGGCTGAGCACAAGCGGCAGGCTGCGCATCGCGGCGCGGGAGTCTCCAAAGATGAACCAGAGTCGCTGGAGCGCATAGTGCGTTGGGGGGTTTGTTTCGACGAGATAGTCGCGCGAGAAAAGGCGACTGAACGATTGGCTGGAAAAGCGATATGTCGCAAACTCATCAGGCGAGAGGGTTGCCCACCCCAAGCGCCACATGCGAAGCGCGGCGGCGAGAACCGTGATGGCGATCAACGCAAAAAATGCACTGAGTCTGTTTGTTTGAGGTGACTCTTTTGGCGCCTTGGCCTGAGCTCGCGCGGGCGGTTCCTGTGTTGGGCGCTTTGAACCAGTGCTCATTGGGGGGTGTCGCTGGGCTGCTTGTGAGCGGCGGTCGATTGACTGCGGAAGACCACGAATCTGCTGGCGAGGAAGTTGAAACCCATTCCAGCAGCGATGCCCGCGATCGCTGCTACTTCAAGCGGCAGGTCTGGCGCCGCGCTGTGTACGAGCATTGTTGTGATGAAGTTCACACCGGCGCCGATCGAACATGCGGTGCAGAAGCCGAAAAACTGCTTGACGATGGATTGGTCGCGTGCGTAGCTGAATGTGAAGCGGCGATTGAGCATAAAGTTGCTCGCCATGCTCAGCGTGATGGCGGCTGCGACCGCGAGGGGCTTCGGTGTTGTCAGGAGTCGTGTCAGGAGCATCAGAACGCTGAGATTAACGAGCACGCCCGAGGCGCCGACAGCGAGAAACTGCACGAGGTGCGACCATGTGCCAAACTTAAAGATGTAGAGACGGCGGAGATGCTGGATGTATTTGAGCTGTTCTTTAAGTGAGAGCTTGCTTTGGCCGAGCTCGCGGTCAGCGAAGTGGATGGGCGTTTCCGCGACGTGATCGAACCTGCACTTGACGATGAGCTCCAACGCGATCTTGTAGCCAATCGGGTTGAGTCCGTCAGCGCGATTGAAGTCTTCCCGGCGCATCGCGAAGAAGCCGGACATCGGATCCTTCGCATTGGTGAGGGGGCGGGCCAAGAGCGTTGCCGCCTTGCTGTTGAGCCAGCGGAAGACTCCCCAAGCAGCGTCGGTCGATCCGCCTGGAACGTAGCGCGACCCAAGGACAAAGGGGGCGCCAGCGCGGAGCGATGCGATCATCTCGGGAATCTTTTCTGGAGGGTGTGAAAGGTCCGCGTCCATGACGATGAGGATGTCACCTGTCGCGGCGCGCATTCCGTCGATGACGGCGGGGCTCAGGCCGCGGTTGGTCGTGCGCACATGAATGGTGGCCCAGCTTTGTTTTGCGCGCTCGACTGCTTCGACGCTGCCATCGTCGCTGTCGTCATCCATGATGAGCAGTTCAAGGTCAAGCTCGCCGGCGTGGCGAACTTTTTCGAGGCGCTCGATCAGCGTGGGCAGATTCTCCGCCTCGCGGTAGGTCGGGACGATGACGGAGACAGAGCTCAACGCGGTGACGGTTTCCATACTGGGCGCCGGAGCGGGGTGAATAAGCGTGGACGGCATCGTGACTGCAACATCGGCTGGGGAGCGCTGGGGATGCATAAGAACGCGGGCCAGCCACCGCGAGGTGGCGACAATGGGGTGAAAAACCCGCTTCTGGAGGTCATGTACGGGGTTGGAGGGGCTTTGGCCAGCAAGCTCAGAAAAGATTGTTGACCCGAGGCGAACACCCCCGCTATTCTAAGGGGGTACAGGAGAAGAGAGTCTTGCGCTGGCGGCCTGCACCGTTGCCAGCGTTCAGAGGAGTCATTCCGATGCGATTTTGCCTTTTTGTGGGCGCGGTTGTGCTGCTAGCGTGCGCACCGCTCACCTTTGGCGCGATGATGTTGACCGAAGGCTGGGACAACGGCCAGCTCAACGGATTTGACACCATTGACGCTGAACAGGTGACAGTCTTGCCTTCGGGCGGGAATCCGGATGGCTTTGTTCGGCTGTACTACTGGGGCCCGGCCTTTCCGCTCACGGGACTAACAACCGAGCGCGACGATGTGACGGGCGACTACGCAGCTTCGGGAGTGAATGAGTTGAGCATTGACGTGCGCTTTTTCGATCCGCGGGCTGACATAATTGAGCTTCAGTTCATTGAAGCGACCGAGCGGCTTGCGAAGGCGACCTTCCAACTTTCCGTGGACGAGATCGTTCGTGGTGAGCCGATCTGGACGACGTTCAGCTTTCTTTTTGATCCCAACTGGTCGACGGATGAAGCTCAGGCTGCAGGATGGGTCGTTTCCGTTGCGGGAGAGGACGCTGAAACTGTTGAGTTCAATGAGATTCTCAGTAATGTCGGGCGAGTCAATATCACAGCGCAGTGGGACATCTTTGAAGAGTCCGACACACGCGTGGGCTTTGATAACTTCACGATGGCGCCCACGCCGGGCGCGATTGCGGTGTTTGCCTTCGCACTGAGCTCTCTGGTTTCCCGGCGTCGGCAGCGACACCCAGCTTATTGATCCTTCGAACCGATATAGCGCAACATATCTACACACCGGCTGGCGTAGCCCATCTCGTTGTCGTACCAACTGATGATTTTGAAGAAATGATCGTTCAGCTCGATTCCTGCGGTGGCGTCGAAGATGGAGCTGTGGGGATCGGAGATGAAATCGCTGGAAACGACAGGCTCCTCGGTGTAGGCGAGCACCCCTTTCATCGAAGTCTCCGAAGCGCGCTTCATCGCGGCGTTGATCTTCGCCAGACTTGTGCTTTTTTCAGTGCGGAAGGTGAGATCGACAACTGAAACATCCACGGTGGGAACTCGCAGCGCCATGCCTGTGAGCTTGCCTTTGAGATCCGGGATGCAAAGGGCGACGGCTTTGGCCGCGCCGGTGCTGGCGGGGATGATATTCATGTAGCCGTTGCGTCCGCCGCGGAGGTCTTTTTTGCTAGGGCCATCCTGGGTTGGCTGGGTGGCGGTGACGGCGTGGACGGTGGTCATCAGCCCTTCTTCCAGGCCGAACTCGTCGTTGATGACCTTCGCTACAGGCGCGAGGCAGTTGGTGGTGCAACTGGCATTGGAGATGATGTAGTCGGAAGATGGGTTGTACTGCTCGTGGTTCACTTTGTAAGCAAAGGTATTGACGACATCCGTCGTCTTTGTTGGAGCTGAGATCAGCACGCGCTTGGCGCCGGCGTCCAGATGTTTGTGCGCATCGTCGTACGACGTGAAAAACCCTGTGGACTCAAGCACATAGTCGACGTTGAGCTTACCCCAGGGAAGCGCGCCGGGGTCGCGCTCTGCGAGTGTTTTCGTGGTTTTACCGTCAACGGTGATGGAGTTTTCGCTGGCTGTCACTTTCTCGCCAAACTTTCCGTGCGCGGTGTCATATTTCAGCATGTAGGCAAGATTGGGCGCCGGGACGAGGTCGTTGATCGCGACGATTTCAATTTGCGGATCATCGTGGGCGGCGCGGTAGAAGAGGCGACCAATCCGACCAAAGCCATTAATGCCGACACGGATAGCCATAGGTTGATCCTTTCAAGTGTCCAAAGAAAACAAGGCGAGCGGGTTTGTTGCGTCGCGTTCTGACTGGCGGAGATGAACTCGAAGAGCTCGCCTTCGGCGACGTTCACCGTGCTGATTGTACTCCAGCCAATGGGTTTGCGTCTCTTGCCCCTCCTTCGGGAGAGCGGGCCGGTCCGGCCGGTGGCTTGCCCATGCTGCTGGAAGTAGATCGATCCTATCCTCGGAGCAGGTCCACCAGCGCCGCGACGCCGCGTTCGAGCCGTGCTTCATCAGCGGCGTAGCTGATGCGGAAGTGGGTGTCCCGGGCGCTGAAGACGCCGCCGTTGATGACGAGGACGTTGCGCTCGATCGCCCGCTCGATGAACTGGGCGCCGGTGAGCCCGAGGCGGTCTGGAATCTTGGGAAAGACGAAGAAGGCTCCGCCGGGGGTCGCAACTTCGGTGACGGACTGGAGTTCCTCGATCACCATGTCCCGCCGCTTTTGGAATCGTGCGACTGTTTCGGAGACATCGCACTCAAAAGCGGGGACGCACCCCCACTGCGCCGGCGTGGGCGGGCAGACATAGGTGTACTGCTGCACCTTGATCATCGCAGAGATGAGCGACGCCGACCCGACGGCGTAGCCCATGCGCCAGCCAGTGCAGCCATATGACTTGCCGAATCCGCGAACGACGAGCACGCTGGCGCTGGCGCCGGCCCATCGAGCCGGGCTGGGGCAGTTTCCTGTTTTGGGATCCCGGCCTTCTGCGTAGACGAACTCATCGTAGATTTCATCGCTGATGAGCAGCACGCCGCGCGAGGCGCAGAGCTCTGCAAGCTCATCGCACTGGCCCTGGGTGAGCGTGACGCCGGCGGGATTGCTGGGCGAGTTCACGAGGACTGCTTTGGTGCGGGCCGTCAAGAGCGGCTCGACGCGCTCGGCGGTCATACAAAAATCGGGATAAGTATCGCAGAGCACCGGCTTGCCATTGAGGAGCTTCGTGAGCTGGGGGTATGCGACGAAGTAGGGATCTGGAAGAATCAGCTCATCACCGGGATCGAGAACCGCTGCGAGCGCAAGGTTGAGGGCGCCGAGCGTTCCACTGGTGACGACGAGGCCGAGTCCTTCGATTTCGCGCCAGCCGAGGTCTTGCTCGACCCTTTGCCAGATGCTCTCGCGAAGCGGAGCGATGCCTTGCGAAGGTGTGTAGCCGTTGTGGCCGGCTTCGATTGCCTGTATCGCGGCTCGCTTCATGGGCTCAGGCGGGGGAAAGTCCGGCTGGCCTATGGAGAGATCTATCGGATCCTTCAATGTGGCAGCGAGATCAAAGACGCGGCGAATGCCTGAGGCTTCGACATCATGCACGCGCTTTGAGAGCAACTGTTTAAGATCAACCATGGCGCACACTGTGTTCGAAGGCGTCTTGCGGGTGGGCAAGGTGAGCCTGTTCGAAATTGCTATCTGGTTTCAAAGCGGCGAGTCAGCTGATTGCCAGCTTGGGGTCCGTCTTGCGCAGGTGGAGCACCTTGTCTTTTTTGGGATCAAGGTCGCCCTTTGATTTGAGAAGTTCAACGCGCTCGGCGCGAGTCATGACGGAGCGCGTGCCGCTCAAATTGCCGGCGGTCTTCAGGCTGCGATCGAGGCTCATGGTTGTGCCCACCTTCTATCCTGGACGTCGAGACAATCGCCTCGCGCCGCGTGGTTGACGCTGGGGTCGGCCTGTTAGTCTCCGGGCCGCCACAGCTTGAAATAGCAATCGTTGAAATCTGTGTACCCGCGGCGCTCAGCCTTCCAAATCCGGCCGAGCCTCTGGACTTCAGATTTCAGCGTTTGAGCCTCCGGCTCGTCGGTCGTCCCTCTCGGAAACGCCTGATTGATGATAACAAGATGCCAGCGATTATTCTCCCGGCGGATGATGGCGTTAAGCCCTTGCTCGCGGAGGAAGACCCGGGCCTTCTCTGCATTTTCAGCGTCGGCCCGAGCGACGATCAGGTAATTCAGCCCTTCCCGCAGGGTGGCTTCGGCGGGCGACCTGCCTGCGGGGGAGGCGGGCTGGTCGGCGCCGGCTCGCGGGAGGCCTGAAGTTGGCCCCGGCGAGGTGGATCGAGGGGCCGTCGCAGGGACGAGCGGCGCCGTCAGTCCGCCGCCCGTGAGGAGCGGGTCCTCACTCGGCAGAGCGCCACGCTGGGCAAGATTGGCCATCTCTCGCTTGTGCTCGGCTGCGGCCTGCCGATGCCCCAAGGCCCAGCCGATCAGAAAGACAGCGATCACAGCAGCGGCGACGAAAAAGAGATATCCCGCTGGCACGCGCAGGACACGCCCTGAAACAAGACCTCCCGCAGCGCCAGAACCATCATCCGGTGTGTTCTTGCCTGGGAGTGGTCGCGGCGTCTTCTTCGGCTTTGGCGGGGCGGGGGCGACGGGCTCATCCGGCGTCGACGACGCCGGCCGGCCTTTGACCAGTTCAAGAAGCACCGGACCTCGCCGTTTCGCCGCCATACCCTGAGTATAGACGGCGATGCCTCCCTGATGGCAAGAGAGGATGAAGCCGGCGGATCGATAAACTTGGAGGACCGTCACAAGAGACGGCCATTAGACCCCAAGAAAAACGACAAAGGACGTAGATATGACTTCGATTCAGGCACGCAACATCAGTCTCAGCCAGGCGCAGGCCGCTGTTCAGGCTGCTGTCGAAAAAGCGGCTGCGATTGACACGAAAATGAACATCGCTGTGGTTGACACTGGGGGCAATCTCAAGGCGTTCGCCCGGATGGATGGCGCCTGGCTTGGGTCGATCGACATCGCGATGAAAAAAGCCCGGACGGCGAGGCTCTTTGACATGCCCACCGGCGAGATCGGCAAGCTCTCGCAACCGGGCGGGCCGCTCTTCAATATTGAACACTCCAATGGCGGGCTCATCACGTTTCCCGGTGGGATTCCGATCCAGGGTGGCGGCGAAGTGATCGGGGCGATCGGCGTCTCAGGCTCGGCGGTGGAGAATGACAACGCCGTCGCGCAGGCGGGAGTGCAGGCAGCCAGCTCGTAAACGAGGCTCAGGGACACAAGCCCCGGGAGACGAGCAGTTGATTGATCTGCATCACTCTGCTTGCAGTTCGTCGTAGACCGTGCCGAGATTTCGGGGCTGGAGTTGGGCGAAGCCGTGGTCTGCGACTTCGGGGATGGTCATGTTCATCACGTCCTCGCGCGACATGTCGTTGGCGATCGCTTTGCGCACATGGGTGCGGAGGATGTCGAAATAGCTGCGCTGTTTGGTCAGGCCGGCGCGGTTGGTGAGTTCGCCGTGGCCGGGGACGACGACGGTTTCGTTGTCGCACAGAGCGATCATGGCGTCGAGCGATCTTTGCCAGCCTGCTGTCGTTGCGTGCGAGCTGACATCAATGAAGGGGTGCAGCTCGTGGAAGAGAAGATCGCCGGCGTGGATGGCGTTGAGTTGCGGCAGATAGATGAAAACATCGTTGTCGGTGTGCCCATTTCCAACATGGCGCAGCTCAATGGCGCGCTGGCCTGCGTGGAGTTCGTGTTCGTCGCCAACGGTTTGCGTTGGAGCGAAGCTGTCAGCGTCAAGATCAGCCAGCTTTTCGACGAGGGTGTTGAGGTCGGCTTTGAGCGCGGCTGGGGCGTCTTCATTCGCAAGAGCCTGCTGGGCGACGTTGCGTATGGAGCCGGTGTATCTCTCGACCTGCCCGCGGACGCGCGGGGCGGCCTTGGAGTGCGCGATGATCGGCACGTCCTCAGCGAAGGCGTAGTTGCCCCCGGTGTGGTCGGCGTGATGGTGTGTGTTGATGAGGGCAGTGATTTTGGCGTTGAAGGACTCTGCCTCGCGGCGGAGGGCGTCGCCGAAGCCGGCGTTTTTAGAATCAATCAGGGCAGCCTGTGACGTGGAGATGACGAGCAGGGCGTTGCCGCCATACTCGGAAGCGACATAGGCATCTACGGCGCCAGGACGAAGGGGACGCCAGGTGAGAATGTGAGGGATGTCCTCTTCATCCATCAGATAGCGGGCGAAGGCGGTGGGCGCTGCTGCGGCGCCGGCGGCGCTCAGAGCGGTCAACGTGGTGAACTCTCTCCGGGTGAGGCGCATGGCTGTCTCCTTCGGGGTGTGTGGGGGGGCGGCGCATTGGAGCCCTGATCCATGCTACCGGGACGAACGCGGGCCGGCGGCGTCGAGTATGGGCAAAGGGCGGTACACTCATCGGCCAGAGCGGAATGCAGCCGCTGACCAACCATGAAATACGAGCTGAAGGACAAATCGCTGTGCGCGCTAATGATATTCGCAATGGGATGGCCATCAAAATGAATGGCAAAGTGTATGTGGTCATCAAGTACGAGCACACCAAACCCGGCAAAGGCCCCGCTTACATTCAGGCGAAACTGAAGGACCTGGAAGGCAGCGGGATCACCGAGAAGCGGTTTAATTCAACGGAGACGATCGAAAGCACGCCGGTCGATCGGAGAAACATGGAGTTTCTCTATCAGGACGCCAACGGGTTTATCTTCATGGATACAGCGTCTTACGAGCAGGAAGAGCTGGATGCGGATTTCATCGGGGATGCGAAAGACTATTTGATATCAAATCTGCAGGTGACGCTGATGATGTTCGAAGGCCGAGCGATCAGCCTCGATCTGCCGGCAAGTGTTGAGCTTGAAGTGACGGAAACGCCGCCGGGCATTAAGGGTGCGACGGCGACGAATCAGTTGAAGGAAGCAACGCTGGAGACGGGTCTCAAGACGCGCGTGCCGCCGTTCATTGCGGTGGGTGAGAAAATTAAGGTGTCAACCGTGGATGGATCGTATCAGTCTCGCGCGTGAGAACACCAGACAGGACCGGTTGACGTTATGAATGTCGTCGTTGAGAAGGTGAACCCGCGCGACTATGACCTGGTCGCGCATCTCTTCAACCAGATGTTCCGCCCGGAGCGCGAGGCGGCGCACTTCAAACGCCGGCTCGAAGCGAGGCCCAATCCGCTCTTTTTGGTCGCAAGCGTCAACAAAGACGCGGTGGGGTTTTATCTGGGCATGGAGTTGAAGCCCTCGGTGCATTTTGCCTGGCTGTGCGGCGTGAATCCTGATGTCCGGCGGATGAGCATCGCGACGCAGCTTATGCACGCCGCCGAAGAATGGGCCCGAGACGAAAAGTACGACTCCATCCGATTTGAATGCGACAACCACCAGCGGGCGATGCTGCACTTCGGGATCAGCGCGGAGTACGACATCGGCGGCATCCGCTGGGACGTGGACCGCTCGCAGAATCTCATTATCTTTGAACGCATGCTCGATAAACGGCGCGATGCGGCCAAGTAATCAGCTCCACGCAATCGGCGCGTGATCGTTGCCTTCGTGATGACGGCGCCGGAGTGTGAATCAGTCTTCGTCCTCGCCGCCCTGTTCCTTTTTCGGCGGTGTGGTCGGTGTGTTTGAGAAGCCGGGACCGGAGATCATCGACCCAAAGCCCCCCGCTGCGACGGGCGCGCGTTGTGCGGGCGGGCGGTGCTGGCGCTGCTGACCCGGAGGCGGGCCAATCTGCGGCTGCAGACGCAGCTTGAAGACAAACTCGGTGACGCGATCACGAATGACCTTCTCCATTTCCTCGAAGTTCTGTGCGCCTTCCTTCTTGAAGGCGATGCGCGGATCCTGCTGGCTGAACGCGCGGAATCCGATCGCGTCGCGCAGCTGATCCATCGCGCGAAGATGATCCTTCCACGCCTGATCGAGGACATCAAGCAGCACCATGCGCTCAAACTGCACCATCTCCGCACGGAGTGTGCCTTCGACGGCGCTGCGCACGAGGTTTTCGCGCTCTTCGCCATGTGTGCGCAGTTGCAATGGATTCAACTCCAGGTTGTATTTCTCTCTGAAATGTGCCTGGAGGGCGTCGTCATCGTCCTTCAATGCGAGCGCTTCATCGAGGGCTTTTTCAAGCGTCTGCTCATCCAGAAACTTGCGCGAGGCTGCAAGCAGCTCCTGATGCACCTGATTGGGCATCTTGGTGCGAAGCACATTTTCATCCCAGCCGAGGTCGTAGCGCCGATTGGCCCAGTTCGCGAGCTGGGCTGACGCCTGCTGAGGCGATTGGGCCATCGCGGCCTTCGTCAGTTCGAGCATGAACGTGACCGGGTATTCAACTTCACGCTCCACATATCGATCCTGAGCGCGCTCGGACAAGAATGCAGCGACATCTTCGTTGGTTTCTGCCTTCTCGATCTCTTCGGGGTTAATCTCGACGCCAAACTTTTCCTTCGCCCACTTAATAAGCTCGGCGACAGCAAACTGCTTGCGCATGAAATGATCCACGCCGTCAAGCTCTGCTTTGTCAATCTTCTCCTCTGCAGCCGCGCTCAGGGAAAGTTCAACCTGCCGGCGGCTCATCTCACGAATTTCACTGGGTTTAAGGTCAGCGTCGAACTCGGCTTTCGCCCAGTTGGAGAGGCCAATGAGATCGTAATCTTCCGGCGGCGACTCGGCTGGCATGTATTCACCAAGCGTCAGCGCAGCCATATGCCCAGCTTCTTCCTTCGCGACATCGCGCACCCGGCGCTCGATGTCTTCCTCATCGCGCCCGCGCAGTCGCTCGAACGGGATGGAGACACCCAGTTTCTCCTTGGCAAACTCCGCGACGCACTCGATCGCGTAGTCTCGATCAAGAAAACGCTCCACCGAGTCGTCACAAGACTCCTCGATGTAGTCGAATATCAGGTGCTTCACATCGCGCCCTTCGAGAGAGCGCTGGCGCAGTCCGTAAAATCGCTGGCGTTGATGCTCCATGACTTCGTCGTATTCGAGAATGTTCTTACGAATCTGGAAGTTGCGTTCTTCAACCTTGCGCTGGGCCCGCTCGACGCTCTTGGTGAGCATCGGATGCTCGATGGAGTCGCCCTCTTTCATGCCCAGGCGCGAGAGGATGCGCATCGTTGTTTCGCCGGCGAACATTTTCATAAGGTCGTCATCGAGGCTCACAAAGAATCGTGATGAGCCCTGATCGCCCTGTCTGCCCGAACGACCGCGAAGCTGGTTGTCGATCCGGCGGGATTCGTGTCGTTCAGTGCCGACGACGTGCAATCCGCCTAACTCCTCGACCGAAGAAACCCAGCGAATGCGATGGAGCAGGAAGCGACCCTGTTCATCGATCCAATCGCGCAGCTCATCAGCGGTCGCCTTCTCAATGCGCTTGGCGTCGGCCCATGTGTGATCCTGAGCCCACTTGCGCAAGAGACCAAGCTCTATTTCATCATCAGACATCTGCTCGACGTCGCGCTTGTTCAGCCCAAGCTCTCGCGGCGCGATCTTCTTATAGATAAGCCGGCGGGCTTCCTCATCGGTCGCCTCCGTCGTCAGTTCTCGCGGCGCAAGCTCACGACGCTTCCAATGCTCCAGAACCTGCTCGCGCGTGAGTTTCGCCAGCTTGATGTCGGTCCCGCGCCCGGCCATGTTCGTTGCGATCATCACCGCGCCAAGCTGGCCGGCGTTTTCGATAATGTGAGCCTCGCGCTCGTGCTGCTTGGCATTGAGCACTTCGTGTTTCACGCCGTGCCTCTTGGTCAGCATCTGTGAGAGTGTCTCGCTGCTCTCGACGCTGGTGGTGCCGACGAGAACCGGCTGCCCCACGTCATTAAAACCCTTGATCTCATCAACAATCGAGCTCCACTTGTCTTTGCCTGTAAGGTAGACAACGTCGTTGTAATCAGCGCGAATCACAGGTTTATTGGTGGGAATTGAGACGACGTCAAGCCCGTAGATGTCATGGAACTCCTGCGCCTCGGTGTCTGCGGTGCCGGTCATGCCCGCCAGACGCTTATACATTTTGAAGAAGTTCTGAATCGTAATGGTGGCGACGGTCTGTGTTTCGGGCTTGATCGGAACGCCTTCCTTGGCTTCGACAGCTTGGTGCAAACCGTCCGACCACTGCCTGCCGACCATCGGACGCCCGGTGTTGACATCGACAATGATGACCGCCGGCTCATTTTGCCCGGTCTGCGGGTTCATCTGGGGCGAGATGATGTAATCACGATCGCGCTTGTAAACAACGTGGGCCCGGATGGATTGCTCCATCAGGTGAGGCATGTCGACATTTTCACCGACATAGAAAGAGCCGATGCCCGCGGTCCGCTGGGCTTCTTCGATGCCGTCATGCGTGAGATGGGCGCTGCGCTTGTCCAGTTCAACCTCATAATACTGTGTGAACTGGTCGCGTTGCGCTTCAAGCTCGGGAAGCTTGTTCTTGGCCTCTTCCATCTGCTGCTGCATCACGGGGACGCTGCTCTTGTCACGAGCGTTGCGGATGTCTCCTTCAAGACCCTTGATGCGCTTCATGCACTCTTGAACACCTTCATCAGCGCTCGACCAGGGCTTGTTCTTCTCGACGAGATGGAGCGCCAGCGAACGCGCGAGGTCGTAGCGCGGCATCTCTTCATAGGCCTGACCTGAAATAATGAGCGGTGTGCGGGCTTCGTCAATCAGCACGGAGTCAACTTCGTCCACAATCGCAAACTCGCGAGCCCGCTGAACCTGCTGGGAAGCCGACTTCTTCATGTTGTCGCGAAGATAGTCGAACCCGAACTCACTGGTGGTGCCGTAGACAACGTCGCAACCGTACATGACGCGTTTGATGTCTTCGGGCTGCATGTGCATGGGATGGATCGCGCCGACGGTCAAACCCGCGCCGAGGTAGAAGGGGAAAACCCAGTCGCGGTCACGCTGAACGAGGTAGTCATTGACTGTGACAACGTGAACCTCAAGCCCTTCAAGCGATGCAAGATAGCACGCGAGAGGCGCGACGATGGTCTTGCCCTCGCCGGTCTTCATCTCCGCGATCTTGCCCTGATAAAGAACCATGCCGCCGATGAGCTGCACATCGAAGGGCCGGGCGCGGAAGGGCGGCTTGGAATCCGGGAACAACTCGCGGACAGCGTCATAGATTTCGATAGGAATATCGACTTGCATCCATCCGGGAACAGGCTCAGCGCAGCCCAGGAATCGACCTTCCGGCGCCGCGTCTTCCAACTTCTCCATCTGCGCCTTGGTTGTGTCGTAGAGCTCACGGATCGCCGCTGGCAACTTGTCCACGGGGAACTGCTCTGCGTGATCCGGGTTGAAGATATTGCGAATGCCGATGTTCCGATCCATGATCTCGCGCGCGACAGCGAAAGCAGGAATGACGAGATCGCTGGCCTTCTCGCCGGCGGCGATTCGCTCCCTGAACTCGTCGGTCTTGGCGCGCAGGGCTGCATCATCAAGCGGGCGCACCTCTGGTTCAAGATTGCTGATCGCGTCAACGCGCGTCGTGTAGCGCTTAACGAAACGTTCGTTGCGCGTGCCAAAAAGAGTCTTGAGCAGCGGCCCGATGACCGGCACGCCCTGCGTCTGCGAAGGTGTCATATCTGTATTCTCGTATGTCTTGTTGGGGGAATGGCCTGATTGAACACGAATCACCGATGCGCCGAAAAAGCAGCGCATGGATCGCGCCGAATGGCGCCGGCTAAACGGCAAACGTTCAGCCTGAGATAGAAACGTCAACATCAGGCTGTCGGCGGCGGCAGATTGACCAGCTCGGGCCGTACTTGCGCCAGGGTCGGCGCGGGCACATCAAGAATGGGCAGCGAAGCGTGGGCCTCGGTGTCCGCCTCAACGTTCATCACTCGCTGCGTTGACGCTGAGGCGCTCGCAGCAATTGGCACAAGTCGCTGCATCGCGCGAACCACCGCCGTGGGCAGCTCGCGCGTCGGCAGCGCATGCCGGGCGCCGCCAAAATGAATCGCAGGCCCCATCAGACGCGCATCCCCCATCACCGCAGGCATCGCTGCGATCGCAGCCAGCGCCAGGAGCAGCGTCACGCCCCCAATTGGGGCGCGGCTGGGCGCGGGTGTCGGCTTGAGGTCAGTTTGATCCATAGGAGTTCCTGAAAGTATCGACGCGCCAGAGCCTCCGGGCAAGGAGCCACCCTCTGAACTGCTCCGGAACTCCCCCGGAAATCTCCGAAAATGCCCGAGTCGCCTCAGATTTATTGGGCAAGCGGGCAAGTCACCTACGATGCCTGAGGTCCGAAATGGTAATTTCCCGTCAGGGTTGGACGGGGCTGGCTCTCCAGAATAGTTGTTCGGAGCTTCTCATGATGGATATTGACGCCCAAATCCCTATCGAGCGGTACGAAGAGATCGACTCCACCACCGCGGCTGCCCGGCGGGCAGTCGAATCAGGAGAGCTTGGCGATCATGCCCGGCTTTTTGTCGCTACTCGCCAAACCGCAGGCCGAGGCCGGCATGGGAGATCGTGGGAAAGCCCTGAGGGCGGGCTGTGGTGCACGCTCGCCTGGCCTGTTGAGTTGGACCCCGCCCGCGTGATTAACGGGCTCGGCCTCCGCGCGGGGATGGCCTGCGTCCATGCGATCGAGCACACGCTCGCCACCCACGGGCATGGCGAAGATGTCACACTCAAATGGCCGAATGATATTTACGCCAGTGGAAAGAAGATCGCCGGCGTTCTTTGCGACGTTATTAAGCCGACCGGCAAGACCTATGCGCTCATCGGCGTCGGCGTCAACGGCAACTTTTCAACAACTGAACTCTCACAAGACATCCGCCAGCGCGCTTCCACGCTCTCAGATCTTCTTGGCCGTCCGGTGAATCTTGATCGGCTGCTCAAAGATCTGCGCCGACGTTTGCGCGACGCGATGATGGCTGAAGGCGTCTCTTCCGGACTGATGAACGACGTGCGCTCTCATCTGCACGGCGTCGGCGAGGGTGTCGTCGTCACATTCCCCAACAAGAAAACCCACCGTGGCCGCCTGCTCGGCATCAATGATGATGGACGCATCCGCATCGACACTGTTGAAGGTGAAATGGTCGTGCCCTTCGGCGCCGAGTTGGCGTGAACTGTCCATCAACAACTTGCACTGTCCACCCAACATGCTCAGCGCCAGCGGCGCTATCGCACCAAGACAACCGGCGCCTGCACTTCCGCCAGCACCTTACCCGTTGTCCCACCGAAAAAGAGTTGATGGAGCCACGAGTCGGTGTAGGCGCCGAACGCGAGCATCGCGTGCTTGGCGTGATCAGCGATCCGCTCGATTTGCTGGGTTTTGCTTTGATTTTCTGGCCCCTCGTGCACAACTTGCGCCCTCGGGGCTAGCTCCTGAGCCTTGGCGAGCGCATCGTCTAGTGAAAGTTTCTTAGTCGAAACCGCCAGCACGGTGAGCGGCCAACTGGTTTGCGCCGCAGCAGCGATCGCCCACGCGACCGCCCGCTCCGAAGCGCCCGATCCGTCGTAGGCTGTGAGGATGCGCCCGACCTGCCGAAGCGGACCTGATACAATCAACAGCGGACACGGGCCGTTTTTCACAATCTCTTTTGTAAATGATCCAAGGCCGTGCCTGGCAAAACGCCCCGCGGCGCCAACGGCGATGAGGTCCGTCGGGTCCGCGTCGTTCAGCAACCGATCCAGCAGCGGGCCATCCTCGATCGCGGATCGAAACACAACGTTGCGCTTCTCGCAGTATTGCTGCAAATCGGCAAAGTCCCGCTCAGCCTCCTTGCGCTCAAGCGCCTTTGCTCTGCGATCCGCTTCCGTCTCAATACGCGTGACAATCGGCGTTGGATCAAATCCCACGATCGGATCAGCGATCATAATTGGCGCCGGCGTCGGCTCGATCGCATGAAGCCCGAACACCTCGACGCCCGCCGCCTCAGCGATCTGCACAGCGTAAGCAAACGCCTCACGGGCAAGGTCCGACCCGTCGTACGCGACGATGATCCGCTTGATCATTGTTCACCTCTCCAGTGGGATTCCGCTGCTTCCAAGGCGCGATAATTCCAACTACCCTTCGTCAATACATTCTAGTCTGCATGCACCACCATCACCGCATGGATAAGAGTATTTCCGCTGAAAGTTTGCTTGATTTCATTCGGTAGCATATGCTACATTTTTGCCGACGCCTGAATCGCAGCCGTCCCATGCAGAGAGGAAATGTGTACGAGATGGTCCTTCAGATTCTCTTCTGGCTCGCCGCTGCAGTTTGGCTCGCGCTGACCATCACTGAAACTCGCACCGCCCTCGCCACACCTGATCTACCTGTTCTTGATGTGCATGCACAGAAGAACGCACTGACGCCGACCGTCTCCGTCGTTATCGCTGCCCGCAACGAGATTCACCGCATCGGAGCAACCGTTGAACGACTGCTCGCCCAGCGACATATCGATTTCGAAATCATCGTTGCGGATGATCGCTCAACAGACGGCGCCAGCGCTCTCCTCGATGAGCTGGCGCAAAGACACGAACGACTTCGCGTGATTCATATTCAGACTCTCCCGGAGCGGTGGCTTGGCAAGTGTCACGCCCTCCAGCAGGGCGCCGCCGATGCGAACGGAGAATGGATTCTTTTCTGCGATGCGGACATCTGGCTCGCGCCGAATGTTCTTGCTCGCGTCGTTCAAACCGCGCAGAATGAGCACGCGGACCATGTCACGCTCATCCCAACCCAGCCTGAATCGACGCCCGGCGCCAAGGTTGGAATCGCGAATATGCTCCTCGCGGTCGGCGATCGCTGCCTGAAAGTGAACCGCGATAGAAAACACGCATTCGTCGGCGTCGGCGCCTTCAATATGGTGCGCACAGAATGCTATCGCGCGATCGGCGGACATGAACCCCTGCGGCTGGAGGTCGTCGATGATATGAAGCTCGGCTTGCTCCTCTCCCGCGCAGGGTTTCGCAGCCGGGGCTACTTCGCCGGCGCCGACGCGACCATGCACTACGCCCCTACGATGCTCGGCTTCCTCAAGGCGCTTGAGAAAAATATGTACGCATGGATCGGTTACCGCTGGTGGATCGCCAGCGGCATATGCGCTGTCTATGCAATTTTGCTGTCTCTGTCGATCATTGGAGTTTTCTCGGGAACGTTGGCCGGTGTCGCTGCCTTTGCTGCGCTGCTTTCGACGATCATCCCTGTCGCAATCGCGATGCGGCGCTGCGGCTGGTCCATCTGGAACGCGCTGCTGACGCCGCTGACCTTCGTCCTGGCGCCCGCCATTGTCGCCAACTCCGCTCTCCGCACCCAGCTCGCTGGGGGAATCCGTTGGCGCGACACGTTCTATCCACTTCCCCTGCTCCGCGAGGGGTTGGTCCGATAGAGTAGGAAGCCGGAACTCACCGGCCAGCCCGTGCGAAGAATCTGCAGGCTGGCAAGCCATCTTCACGCAATCCCAATGCGCCGGCTGCGTTGGGCTGTTGAAACCAAGCGGAACAACGCCAGCGCGATCGAAACGAGGAGGCGGATGCAGGCGCACACTCGCGACATCACCAGCTCAACCCGCCCGATCGCGCGCGCACAGTTCGGCTACGACCAGGCCAGGCATCTGCTCCTGCGCGCCGGTTTCGGTGGATCTCCCGACGACGTGCGCACACTGCTTGATCTCGGCCCGGAAGGCGCCGTCGATCACTTGCTCAACTTTGAGGACATCCCCGACGACGATGCGGACGCCGACGCCAGAACTCGGTTCAAAGCAGACATCATGGCGCCGCTCTCACGCGAAGCCAGGCAGGCGTATCAACGAGCGCGGGCCGCCCAGGATGAAGACGCCGTCGCCGCCTTTCGCGCTCGGCGTCAGCAGACCCAACGGGCAGACCGCGCACAGATCGCTGACATGCAACGGTGGTGGCTCAGCCGCATGATGACCACACCCCGGCCCCTTCAGGAAAAGCTCACGCTCTTTTGGCACGGGCATTTCGCGACGGGCTATCGAACTATCGAGAACAGCTACCACATGCTGATGCAGAATCAGCTCTTCCGTGCGCACGCTGCAGGGAGCTTCCAGACGCTTTTGCGCGCCATCACGCGCGACCCCGCGATGCTTGCCTATCTCGACAACCATCGTTCACACAAAAGGGCGCCGAACGAGAACCTCGCGCGCGAGCTGATGGAGCTTTTTAGTCTGGGCGTCGGCGCGTATACCGAGCAGGACATCAAGGAAGGCGCGCGGGCCCTGACCGGGCATACCTTTGAAGGAAATAACTTTCAGTTTCGCAGCGACTGGCATGATGGGGGCACAAAGCGCATTCTTGGCAAGCGCGGCGCTTTTGATGGCGACGGATTCGTGCGCGCGATTCTGGATCATCCTGCCTGCGCTCCATATCTTGTGCGCAAGCTCTATCGCTTCTTTGTCGCGGATATTCCCGATGACGTGCGCACGGCTCCGCCGGCGGTTCGATCTGTTCTCTCAACACTCGCATCCACACTGCGCAGGAAGCGGTACGACATCAAGCCAATGCTTCGGCAGCTCTTGCTCTCCGAGCACTTCTACGTCCCAAACAATATGAGCGCACAGATCAAGTCGCCAGCGCAGTTGGTGGTGGGAACAGTGCGCGCGCTCAAGACACCTGCGCGAGATTTGCGCGCACTGGTTGATGCGATGGGCCTGATGGGGCAAACGCTCTTTATGCCGCCTTCTGTCGCCGGGTGGGAAGGCGGCCGCTCGTGGATCAATACATCCACACTTTTCATCAGGCAAAATACAACGAACTATCTGCTCACGGGCAAAAAACCAAGCGGATTCCGAGGCAAACGGGATCGAAGTGAATACGACCCGACGCACCTGGTCGCGCCGCTGGCGCTAGTCGAGCCCGGAGCTGATCGCAATCCGGATCGTGTGTGTGAACATATGCTCCGCGTTGTGCTCGGGCCGTCGCCGACCGGTGAGCGATGGATCGAAACAGAACGATATGAAATGATCCGCTCATTCATGCGCGGCAATGGCGACCGGGTGACGCGCGACATGCTTGTCGGCATGCTCGTGCTTATCGGAGCTTTCCCCGAGCATCAACTCTGCTAGGAGACGCCCATGGACCTTCACAACTCCAAAGCGTACACCCGGCGGGCGTTCATTCAGCACGGTGTGATGCTGGCGTCGGCGGCGGTGACCGTTCCGAGTTTTCTTCATGGCGCGGCGACGGCGCTGGCGCAGGCGCCAAGCGGACTATCGAGTATTCCGGGAACTGATGAAGGGCGCATTCTGGTTGTCATCCAACTCGGCGGGGGCAATGACGGGCTCAATACGGTGGTTCCGTTTGGCGATGGCGCGTACTACAACGCGCGCCGGCAAATTGCGGTGGGCGAGCGCGATGTGCTGCGCCTTGGCAAGGGGCTTGCTGTCGGGCTGCACCCGCAGATGGGCGCGCTCAAGTCTTTGTATGACGACGGGATGCTTGGGATTGTGCAGGGAGTTGGGTATCCAAATCCAAATCGCTCGCACTTCAAATCGATGGACATCTGGCAGACTGCGGAGACTTCGGGCGTCGGTGATGGCTGGCTCGGGCGATACTTTGACAACGAGTGCGGCGGAGAGCCTTTACCCAATGCTGGCGTCGCGGTCGGGCGCGAGGCGCCGCTCGCGCTGCAGGGACGGATCAACAAACCGATCGCCTTTGAGAATGCGGACCTCTTTCGCTGGACGGGTGAAGACCTGCATCCATCGCTTAAGGCGCCTTATAACGCGACGGCGAGACGTGGGATGGTCGATGGCGTTCCTGCGGGATCAAACGCGGGGTTCCTGATGCGCACCGCGCTCGATGCGCAGCTGGCGAGCGATGAGATTCGCAAGGCTGTCGCAATGACTCCGCTGGCGGAGTACCCGCGATCGCGGCTGGGGCGCGATCTTGCGATGATTGCTTCAATGATTCGGGCTGGTCTCAAGACGCGCATCTATTACGCGGCGCTGGGCGGCTTTGACACGCACGCTGGACAAGGCGGAGCGCAGGGACGCCACGCCAACCTGCTGAATCAGTACGCGGACGCGATCAAGGCGTTTTATGACGATCTCAAGGCGCAGGACAACGAATCGCGCGTTTTGACGATGACGTTCAGCGAGTTCGGCAGGCGCGTGGCGCAGAATGGTAGCGGCGGAACGGATCATGGAGCTGCAGCGCCGATGTTCCTCGCTGGGCCGATGGCGCGGCCGGGTGTGATTGGCAAGCATCCTTCGCTGACTGATCTCGACAGCGGCGATCTGAAATACAAGATTGATTTCCGCTCTGTGTACGCTGCGATTCTCAAGGATTGGCTTGGCGGCGACGCGGATGCAGCCCTGGGCCGACACTGGCGAGCGGCGAAGATACTGGCCTGAACAACACTTCTCGCAGCAAGTTTTTCCATCAGAAAGATGGCGACGCTTCAACCATCGCTCACTTTTCAGCGTGGGTTTTCCTCTTTTTTCATAATAAAGAGATAGTTAAAGCCGCGGAGGAAGAAGTTGTCTTTCTCAGCTGCCTTGCGCCAGTTGCCTCGATTCAGCTTTTGGTTCTTTCGCGCCACACAGATGATATCCACGGGTCGGAAAGACTGGCGCATGATCGAAAACAGCTCAAAGCCGATGGGCATGAATGGCTTGCCTTTGCGAAACGAATCACTCACATAGAGCGCCATGAATCGGCGGCTGCGCAGGACGCGGTGGGCCTCTTTGATGACGGCGGCCATCGCGTCATAGTATTCGGCGCCGTCCTCGTCACCGCCGGCGCTGAGCTTGCCGATGCAGCGGGGATCATCTGAATAGTTGACGTGCGTTGAATAGGGCGGATCGACAAAGAGAAAATCGACGACGCCATCTTCAAGGGGAAGCTTGCGGGCATCAGCGCGGAAGATGTCATCGCGTGTCGGCGCCAGGTCGTAGCCGAGGGCGCGGCGGTTGAGATCGCGGGCGACATCAATCGTCGTTCCGCTGCCGACCATTGGATCGACGACAAGATCCTTTTCACGTGTGTAGCGAGAGAGGAGTTGCCAAATGACCCAACTGGGCGTGGCGCCGACATAGTTTTTGTCGCCCTGCTCGCGATCACCGTAATGCTGGCTGGGGTATTCCCAGAGAGTGGTCGTCAGGATTTGCAGTGGTGGCTTGGAGAAGGTTTGTTGTGCGCGCCCGGCGGGATCTTTCTTGTGCGATTTTTTCTTTTTGTATGGACGGTCGTTCATCGAATCTGCGCCGCCGCGGCCTCGACAACGATGCGCACAGCTTCATCGAGCGGCGCTTGAATGCGCGCGCCGGAGGCCATCTGGTGTCCCCCGCCGCCAAGTCCACGCGCTATTTCGTTGACATCGACCACCTGCTGCCCGGAGGAGCCGGCCGCCTTGGATCGCAAACTGATCTTGGTGAGATCATCTTCCACTTCGATCAGAACACAGCTGGCGCGCACCGAGGCGATGCTCATGGGCATGTCATTGAGCCCGCCTGCGTCAGTGATGTCCCCTCCAGATTCACGAAAGTCCTTTTTCGTCAGGCGCATTACCGCAAATTTTTCGTCTGCGTGCAGTTCCAGTGAAGAGAGCGCCCGGCCCATCAGCAACATGCGCGAGACGGTGTCGGACTGCTCAACATCAACATAGAGACGGGCGTGATCGACGCCGGCGTCGAGCAGACAGGCGGCGAGCTTGAGAACATCTGCGCTGACGTTGGCGTGCTTAAACCAACCTGTGTCGGTCGCGATGCCGAGGTACAAGGGCTCGGCGATGTCAAGCGGAAGCTGCTTGAGGTCAGGCGCGCCGAGCAAGAGCTGACAGAGCTTGGCAACGGGTTCACATGCAGCGGCGCTTTGCTTGTCAATGTAGCGCAGCAAGCCAATCTCGGGATCACCGTGGCGATGATGATCGATCACGATTGTTTTTTCTGCCCGCGTTTTCAGCCAGGGCGTCGCCTCCGGAAGCTGCGTCCAGGAGCCGGTGTCGAGAATCACGATGGTGTCGGGCTCGTCATCCCCCGCCGGAAGCTGGCTGGCTTCACCGACGCGTCTGGTTTTGGTTCTCGCGACGAGGCTGTCAAAGCGCCGGCTCCACGGACCCGTGTAGATGGGCGTCGCGTCCTTGCCGATCTGATTAAGAGTGCGTGCAAGCGCAAGCGTTGAGCCTACGGCATCCCCATCGGGCCTGGCGTGGGTGAGCAGCGTGACTCGCTGAGCGGTTGTAAGACGCTGGGCGATCTCTTCAAGAGAAGTGTTTGAGGTGTATGGAGGCGCTTCTGGATTGCAATTCAAGCTGAAACCTCCGCGCAGGCGTGAGAGGGGCTGTTGGGATCAAACGACGCGCAGACCTGTTTTGTGTGCTGAATGTCGCGCTCGATCTGCTCGACGAGGTCTTCGATGCTGACATAGCGCACCTGATCGCGGAGCCAGCGTGTGATGCTGACTTTGATTGGCCAGCCGTACTCGTCGCTGTTCTCCGCCAGCGGGCCGGCCCAATCCAAGAGATGTGCTTCGAGCAGTCTGCGATGAGCGCCGAAGGTTGGTTTGGTTCCGACGCTGATCGCGGCGGGGAACTTTCGACTGTCGGCAAGCTCCGCGACGCCGGCGTAGACGCCATCTTTCGGAAGCATGTTCGGAGTGTCGATGTTGGCGGTTGGGCAGCCAATCTCCCGGCCGCGCTGATCGCCCTGCGCGACGGTTCCTGTTAGTTCGTACGGACGTGCCATGGTGATAGCAGCGTCGCCCATGCGACCCTGAGCGATGAGCCAGCGAAGAAGCGTGCTGGAAGCACGCAGCACATGCTGACTCAGCAACGTGACTTCGGCAGCCTCAACAAGCTCCACTTCGAAGCCGAGCGCCTCGCCGAGCGTTCGTAGTGTTTCAACGCCGCCGGCGCGGGAAGCGCCGAATCGGAAGTCCGCGCCTTCGACAATGACGCTCGGCTGATATTGCTTGACAATCTCAATGATGAACTCATCCGGCTTCTTGGCGAGTAACTCTGGCGAGGGCTCCAGGTGACTCAGTTCATCCACGCCAAGCTCGCGCAGCCAGCGCTCACGCTGCGCTAATGTTGACAGCCTGGCGGGAGCGGCGCCGGGGTTGATGACCGTCAGCGGGTGCGGATCGAAGACGAGCGCGATGACTCGACCAGTGCTTCCGACCAAGCTGCGGGCTCGCTGAACGAGGGCGGCATGCCCGGCATGCACGCCGTCGAAGTTGCCGACCATTACTGCCGTCGCTCGCGTCATAGGTTCATACACTAGGCCCATCCACGCCGATGAGCCACGCGCCTGCGAGGAGGTCTGGCTGGAAGGGAAAGAAGGGTGCGCCGCTGAGATGACCGATCGGCTTCTGGATCAACTGCCACGCAAGACGATCATCGTGCTGGCTGCCCCGGCCGAGGCGCGGGCTGCAGCGCGAGGCTTTGGGCTCGGCGACGACGGGCACGCCATCTCGCCCTGGACGCTGCACCCGGTTCGACCCAGCCTCGACTTGTTGGTGACGGGCGTTGGAAAGGCGGCGGCGGCGGGAGCGATCGCACGGGTGCTGGACGCAAAACAACATGCGCGCGTCCTCAACCTTGGCGTTGCGGGCGCTCTGGGAATTGGGCCAGCCCGGATCGGGGATGTTGTCGTCGCAACAGACTCTGTCTTCGCTGACGAAGGAATAACAACTCCGGACGGCTTCCAGACGTTAGACGAGATGGGCTTCGGCCCGCCCATCCGTAGAGGACAAGAGCAGGCGGGGCGGTCGTCCTTTCGGGAGATGTTTCGCGATTTGGCGGACCATGAAGGAGTTATCGCGACCGTCTCAACCTGCTCAGGAACGGATGAATGCGCAGCATGCGTCCAAGAGCGCACAGGCGCGATCGCTGAAGCGATGGAAGGCGCTGCGATTGACACCGCTTGCAGATGGCTCAGCGACCTCGGCGCAAGCGATGGACCGATCTTCGCGGAGGTGCGCGTCATCAGTAATACGACGGGGAACCGCGACGCCCAGCAGTGGGATCTCCCTCGCGCGCTCGATCAACTGGCATTGATTTGTGAATCGCTCTAAGAAGTACGTCGACGGCTTCTCTTCCCGTACGTCAATGTGGTTCTCGGACGTTCTTGCGGCGTCGGCGTAATCGTTTCGTATGACTGGAGCGGATGGTTCGGCTGGAGCGGTCGGTCAAACCGGGTGCGTTGGGACTGGCGCGTCAAGCGCGTCAGGGGGCGGGTCGATGATTGTCCGGGCAATGCCCGCGCTCATTTCAGGGAGCGAGGCTGCCACCGGAGGATCAGATTCCCATGGCGTTCGGCGTGCATAATAACGCATCGCACCCTATTGCGATTGAGTTCGGCGTGGGCGCTCTCAAAGCGCTGCAGATCGAAGGTGATAATCCTTCAACGATCGTCGCCGCCGCCCGCCTGGAGACTCCTGACGAGCTTCGCACGAACAACGCTCTGCGTTTTCAGTTCCAGGTCGATGCATTGCCCAAACTTCTTAAGGGTGTCGGCTTTCACGGAAAACGAGCGGTCGTCTCCATCCCTTCATGGGCGACGCTCGTCATGCATATGCAACTTCAAGCCGCTGACAACGCGCCGCTCACGAGCCAGGTCAAAGCTCAGTTGCAGGTTCAGATGGGATACGAGCCTTCGCAGGTTGTCGTCCGTGCTTTTGATGTTGCGGAAGTGAATCGCGGCGGGACACTCAAGCGGGAGGTCATCTGCATCGCCGCTGGGCGCGATATTGTGCTTCGGCAGGCGCAGGCGCTCCGGCAGTGCAAGCTGGAAATCGTGGGCGCCCACGCAGAGCACATCGCATTGCTGCGCGCGTTTGATCGGATCACATCGCGCGAGTCTGACACAAACCTGGTGACGCTGTATCTTGATATCGGCGCCGGTTCAACAAAAATCGCGATCGCTCACGGACGCGATCTCGTCTTCGCCAAGACGATTAACATCGCTGGTCAAACTCTTGATGAAGCGACAGCCAAGAAGCTGAAATGTGATGTTTCCCAGGCTCGCGCTCAAAGAATTCTTCTGGAACAGCTCGCACCGTTTCCTGAGAAGGCGGTCATTGAGCCCGGCGAGCCACGCGCCGACGGCGTCGCACTGATGAACGCCGGTATGCGTCACGCTGTAGCGCCCGAAACCGGGCCCGGTGAGCCGTCAGCCCCGCGCGCCGTGACCGAAGACGCGGAAATGGAAGAAGCGGAACAAGCTGTCGCGACGGCGATCGCTGAAGAGGATGATCGCCGCGACTCAGCCCCGATTCCGAGCTCTACGCCGAGCGTGCAGATTTCCACGCCGGATCGCGTGAAGAAGGAGCTTGAGGTCGATCTCTCTGAGGAGTTGGATACGCTCACCGATGAGGTCGCGATGTGCCTGCGCTACCACGGAGCGGTCTTTCCCGGAAAGAGGGTTGATCGCGCCCTGTTCGTAGGCGGCGAAACGCGGCACCGAGCGCTGTGTGAGCACATCGCCCGCACGCTCTCACTGCCTGCTCGAATCGCTGATCCACTCGCCCATCTTTCGCGCCAGGACAACACACCAACGCGCTGCGTGGATCTGACACAAGCCCAACCAGGTTGGGCAGTCGCGTACGGCCTGGGCTTGTGCCCGCAGGATCTTTAGTTCATCAGGAGAAGGCTCACCAGTCGAACCGTTTCGGAGCAACCACATGCGCAACTTACTGAATAAATCAGATCCGGCCGGCGCCGTGAGCTTCCTTCCCGAGGATTACATCGAGAGGAAGAATGAACGCCGCGCCAACCTCATCTATCTCACGCTCTTTGCCATTGTAATTCTTGGCGTTGTTGGCGCATTCTTCGTCAACAATCGCCAATGGTCAAGTGTCAAGGACCAGCAGGAGGCGATCAACGTGCGCTATGCGCAGGCAGCCAAGGATATTGAACTGCTCAAAGAGCTTGAACAGCAGAAGAACCAGATGCTCGCCAAGGCTGAGCTGACAACAGCGCTCATTGAACATGTGCCTCGATCAGTTCTGCTGGCTGAGTTCATCAACCGCATGCCCGAACGCCTGACGTTGCTTGAGGTTGAGCTTGAGAGCAAGGCTGTGAAACCCGCTCGCGCTGTGCGCCCACCGGCGAACGGCGCCACGAGCCTTGCGACCCAGGCGGGACAGAGCGATACGCCCGCGACACCCGAGCCGCCGCGCTTCGATACGCGCGTGACCGTCGTCGGCGTCGCGGCGACGCATTCGCAAGTGGCGTGGTATGTCTCATCGTTGCAGGATTGCGAGCTGCTTGATCGTGTGGATCTCAAGTTCAGCGAGAACACAATTATTCGAGATCGCGGGCTCAATAAGTTCCGCATTGAGCTGACACTGAAATCGAATGCTGACGCTCGCCGAATTGAACTGCTCACCGCGCCAACCGCCGACGCGTTCGAATTTAACAAGGGTGATTCATCTCTGCTGGGCGACGCCAGCGAGAAAGAGAATGAAGGGAGCAACCAATGAAGATCGGCATGCGTGAACTGGTCTTTATCCTGATTCTTCTCGCGGTGCCGGTCGCGTCCTTCTGGTACGTCTTCCGCCCGCAGAGCGAGAAAATCAAGCAGGCCAACCAGGAGATCGAGCACAAGGAGAGCATGCTCCAGTCGCTCGCGGAAACGACGGCCCAGACCGACGACCTCGCCGCTGCCAATGAAGAGATCGCCAACGCGATTCACCTCATCGAAGCGCGCCTGCCCACGCACAAGGAAGTGGACGTCATTCTTGAACAGGTCGCAGAAATTGCGCTCGGGAACAACCTGAAACTCATCAAAGTGAAGAGCGATAAGCCAGTGCGCTCGGCTGCGTACTGGGAGCAGCCGCTGGAGATGAAGGTCGCGGGCGACTTCAACGGGTTCTATGCCTTCTTGCTCGACCTCGAGCAGCTTGATCGCATTACCCGTATGCCTCATATCAAGCTCAAGCGCGCCGACGAAGTTGATGGCGTCATCAATGCGACATTCACGCTGAGCATTTACTTTGAGTCCGATGAAGAATCCGAGGGGGCATAACGGAATGAGCACCTTCACATCCGATGACGCGATAGACAACGGAGTCGATCCGCTCGCTCCAGAGCAGGACACCTCCGGTGATCGAAGCCTTAGCGGCGGCCTTCCCGCCCTGGGTGGCTCTGTCTCATCGCCTGCGAGCAATCATTCAGGCATACTCATCGTCGCGCTGGTGCTCGTCGTCGCCGGCGCAGCGCTCTTCTTCATGCGCAAGCTCGGGCTCGGCGGAAACTTCAAGTGGACCACCGTCAAGATTGACTACCCCGTCGGCGCCGAACAACAACTCAATGACCGCCATGTCCGCGTCATGGAAGATCTTCAGGGCAGCGATGAGGTCGTGCAGGTCGCTCTCAAAGATCTACAGCGCAACCCCTTCGTCCTCAACGACAAGAAAGAAGATCCCATCGATCTTGACATTCCCGACAACATTTCTCCAGAAGAGCTGGCCCGCCGGCAGCTTGAGCGCACACGCAAGGAAGAGCGCATGAAGTTCAGCGCTCTCGAACTCAATGCCATTCTCGGCGGCATGCAGCCCATCGCGCGCGTTTCAGGCCGGGCCTACCGCGTCGGCGACATCATCGTCGACACGTTTATCGTCCGTGAAATCCACGGCCGCAGCGTGGTCCTCGAGGCGGACGCCGGAATGTACACATTGGAAATGGGCCAGAAGAAGTAAACACGTATCTCGCGGCTATGGCGCACGCCAATAGCAGAGCACAAGGACGACGCTGTGGAAGACTTTGACATCGACGATTTGCTCAAGGAACTCGGCGTCGATGACGACGACGCGGGCCCTCGCCCCAAACGCGACCTGAAATCCGCTGACAAGAAGCGCCATCGTATTGACGACGCGGAAGCTTCATTTTCTCCTCTTCCCGCTGTTCCTTCCGGGCAAACTCGTTTTGGTGAAGAGCCCGCGATCTTTGAAGATGACCCCGCCGTCCCCGCCCCGCCGCCCGACACGCCACGAGTCGGAGTTGGTGAAGCGCTTGTGCCGCTCTTTCAGCCTCACGACGAAATCGTCCAGCGCGGCGAGGGCGAGCTTGAACACCTGCTGGTCGGTCGGGAGATTGTCTCTGCTGAACAACTCACCAACGCCAACACCATTCTCAAGCAATCTCCCGGCAAGCGGCTTGTTGATGTGCTCGCAGATCAGGGCGTCGGCGAGGAGGGTCTCCAAAGGGCTGTCGCGGATCTTGCCCGCCTGAACTTCGAACAACTCGACCTTGAGCATCTCGACACCGCCATCGATGGCAAGTACTTCCAGCGACTTACGCCAGCGTTCTGTAAAGAGCACGAACTGCTCCCCTTGCGCACAGAGGGAAACCGGCTCGTCATCGGCGCCACCCATCCGGATGACGTCTTTCTCCTCGACGATGTTCGCCGGCGCTTGGGTGTCAACTCACTCAAGGTCGTCGTGATCACCCGCTCCGATGTTATGGCTGTCGTTGATTCATTCGGCGAAGCTCTCCAGGAAGATATCGACGTTGATGACATCCTCTCCGACATCGACGAGGATGACGTTCAGTTCCAACAGTCAAGCACTGAAGAAGTAGACCTCGAAAAGCAGGCTGGTGAATCACCTGTTATTCGCTATGTCAACTACATCCTTCAGACCGCTGTCAAGGAAGGCGCCAGTGACATTCACGTCGAGCCTGGCGAAAAGAAAGTCAAAGTGCGCTTCCGCATCGATGGTGTTCTCTTTGAGATGATGAATCCGCCGGTCACTATGGCGGCGGCCATCACATCCCGCCTCAAGATCATGGCGAATCTTGATATCTCCGAGCGACGCCTTCCACAAGACGGACGAATTCGCTGCGCCGTGCGCGGCAGACGACTCGACCTCCGTGTTTCAACCATCCCCACCGCAGGCGGCGAAAAAACCGTCATGCGCATCCTTGACACCCGCTCGATCAATGTTTCGCTCGATGATCTCGGATTCTCCGCCGAGGCGCTTCATATCTGGCGCAACCAGGTTAATGAACCCAACGGCATTATTCTCGTCACCGGCCCCACCGGCTCTGGTAAGACGACAACGCTCTATTCTTCAATTCGCCAGATGGACAAGCAGAAGCTCAACATCTCCACCGTCGAAGACCCGATCGAATATCACCTCGACGGCATCACGCAGACGCAAACGCACGAAAAAATTGATATGACCTTCGGCCGAGCCCTCAAGGCTCTCTTGCGCCAGGATCCCGATGTCGTCATGATCGGTGAAATCCGCGATATGGAGACCGCACACACCGCGGTCCAGGCAGCCCTCACCGGTCACCTTGTGCTCTCGACGTTGCATACCAACGATGCGCCCAGCTCTGTCACGCGCCTTGTCAACATCGGACTTGAACCCTTCCTTGTGGGCGCCGCCTTGAACGCTGTGCTCGCTCAGCGCCTTGTTCGCAGGATTTGCGACAACTGCAAGGAGCAGATCAAGCCCGAAGAGGAAATGGCGGAGTTCCTTGAACTGAACAGCCTCCCTTCAGAACTGATCTGGGAAGGCAAAGGCTGCGATAAGTGTCGAAACACCGGGTATGCAGGGCGCGTCGGCATCTATGAGTTGCTTGTTGTTGACGATCAACTTCGCGATGTCGTCGCGCGCAATCCGAATGTATCGGAGTTCCGCCGCATGTGCATCGAGCGCGGCATGTCCACACTCAGGCAGGACGGATTCAACAAGGTTCGTGAAGGCTCTACGACCGCCACTGAAGTGATCCGCGTCACCGAGTCTGGTCACTGACTCCCGCGCCATTTGCCTAAATCAGCTGTCATCCCCTGCGGCGTCGCTCTCATTGCCAGCGCCATCATCGCCGGCGCTGTCGTCCTCTTCTTCTCCAAATGGATTGGAAGAGAGCAGTTGCAAAATTGCCTCGATCCCCGCCGGCCCCTTCTCCTTCGTGGCGGCGATCGCTTGTGATGCATCCGAATCCGATTGATCTGCAGCGACCTCATCCGTCACTACTGCAGGAGCCGGCCCCCGCGCCACCTCTTCCAAATCAATCTCATTCATGAGATCGGTGAGTTCATCAATCTCCTCACCCGTGATCCCCTCTGCCGCCAGCGCCCGGCGCAAATCTTCAAGCGATTGTCTTTCAACACGAATCCCGCCTTCTCCATCCGTCGCAGCCGCTGCGATCGAATCTGCATCGGCCCCTTCCGGGCGGGCGCGCAACGGACGATCCGGATACAGGCGAAACTCAAAGTTCCGATCATCGCGCGTCAGAAAGATGCGGTCATTGAAGTCGTCAATCGCAAGCACGCTCCACTCGTTCTCAATCCCAAGTGTGTCTCCGGCAGCGACAACATGACTTTGCGGCCACGTTTCATCTCCCGCAATGCCAATCATCGCGTACACCTCGTGCGCCATGCGCGCCACACCGCGCAGACGCACATCCTTCAACGCACGAAGTATCGCTGGCGAAACGTCCGCATTCCCTGTGACCTCGATGTCTTCAAAAACATATGGCGCCGAGTCACCGCGATGCAGCGCCTTAATAAGCGCAGATGGATATGGCTTTCCGGAGTCTTCTAAATCATCAAGCACAACCTGAGTTTGATGGTCTTCCGTATCGTCGACTATTTGCGCTGCCCACAAAGCATGGTCAGGCGCGAAGAAGTTTTCACGCGACAGCGCGAGAAGTCTGCTGGTGCGATCCGGAAGCGCGACGCCTGTCTCTGGAATGACAGCAAACGCAGGAGCCGGATCGACAAAGCTGACATTTGCCGCGGGGAGTGGTCGAAACACCGAATAAGCAAACCAACCGCTGGCGAGACCGAGTCCCGCCAGCGCGCCGCGGGTTGCCCAGAGCACGGCGCTGGATCCGCCGTGCCGTGATGGCGCCAAACGCTCTTTGTTGAGCTTGATGGGGCCATGACTATTCTCGCCAGTATCATTCATGAGGCCTGCCCTCCGATCCACGCGAGCGATTCAAGCCGCAAGGTCACATCCAAACCCGCCCGCATCTGCACACCCGGCCCCACCACGCTGAGATAGGACACATGCGAATATACATCCGGCAGGTTTTCAAAAAGATCAACGATCGTGTAGAGCGTATCGGGGTTGTCAACTCGAAATGTCAGCTCGAGCCCGACGACTCGAATCTGCTCATCCTCGATCGGAGCAACCGTTGAAGTCTGCACCGACGTCTGCAGCGATACCCCAAGTTCCTCCATCGTTCGCTGCGCCATCGCTCGCAGTCGCCCCGCAGCGATATCGACGCTCGGCGTCTTTATCAGCTTTGCCTCCGCTTGATTCCAGCGATTCTTCGATTCCTCAAGCGTCTTGGTCCACAGCGATCGTTGCTCAAGCAGGGAGCGATCGCCCTCCGCTACGTCGGCGACTGATTGATACTCATCAAGGGCATTTCCTTCTGCCCCAGCAAACACGCCCGTGCGATCAAGAATCACAAGCGCACCGAGCGCTGCTACCAACGCCAGCAATGCAGTCGTTCGTTTCGAGCTTCCCGTCATGGGGCGCCTCCTTCCCGACCGGCGCGTATCTCGAATATCTGCTTGTTAGTCACACCGCTGGTGCGCACAGGGCGCATATGTCGAGCGCCGGCGAGAGACGGGCTTCCTTCAAGCTGCTCCAGCGTTTCTGAGGCGCTCTCTGCTTCACCTTGCATCGTGAGATGATCGGGCGTCACTTCAATGCGGTACAAAAAACCCTCGGCGCCAAGCGCCGCCTGAGCGTCAATCAACGCCGGCAACACGCTTCGCCATTCACTGGTCGGTTGTGCGACCCCTTCCGAGAGCAGCCGGGAGTATCGCTCTGCATCCGTGCGCATGCGCACGATTTGTTCTACCTCACCCGCCATTTGCTCGCGGTCCGTTTGAAGCGCATCCGTTGCGCGCGCCAGTCGAGCGCCAAGGAGAGGCCCCGCTGCTGCCAGCAAAATCACTGCGGCGACGCCAGCGGCAACCGACGCCAGCCATCGCTTTGGCGCCGCAGGATCACGACCCACGATCGGGCTGAACACACCACCCGCGACAGTAGGCGCGAGCGCGGCGCCGAGCGCCAGATCAAACTCTGAGAGTTGCTTGCCCGGCGCATCTTTCGGGTAGATGCCCTGCGCGGCTGGCAGAATGTATCGCGATGAGGGTTCCGTTTGGCCGGCGTGCATGGGCTGGGCGATCGAGAGCGCTCGTCCGTGCGCAAACTCATGCCTGACGAGCGCCGCGCCGGCGGCGTCGATCACTTCAGCCCGCGCATCATGCTGAAGACCCAGCCCCAGCGCGGCGATGTGAGGCGTGACCACTTCCACCCGCCGGCTCCCGGCGCGCTCGAGCGCTTCGAGCCACGGAGCAACGTGAGTTGTGCGCATCGCGATGACCGCTCCCCCGCGCGGTTCGCCGGCGCCATCGACCGTTTCGAGATAGCCGACCATTGCCTCACCCGGAGCAATCGGAACGAGCGAGTCGATCGAACGAACTATTTCCTCGCGCGCGTTGCGCCACTCTTTTGCGACGATCTGCACCGAGCGCACAGCGCACCAGGCGCTGGGCGCGACAAGTGTTGTTGGCGTGGACGGGCTGGCGATATCGGCCAGGGCTGTGCGCACTTCGTCAGTCGGCATCTGGAGAAAGTTAGCGAGCCGGGGCCCGGGTTGGGCCCGCACGCCAAAGGGTGTGCGCGACACAACGGCGATGTGCAGGTCGTCGCCGTGCGCTACTCCAACCAGTTTGGTCCAGAATCCGAAGGTCATTGTGAATCTAATCCCCTGTTGGCAGCGGGGTCGAGTCGTAAACGAATACTCTTCACGCCGGCGCTATTGGTGACGATAGCCTCGCCGACAAAGGCAGGCGAGGGTGAATCTGCGGGGCGCACCCGAAAGAGCAAGCGAGTGGTTGGATCGACGCGGACCATCTGCTCGACTTCGCGAGCGCCCAGCGCCAGAATTGCAGAAAGAGCCTTCTGATTCAGCTCCCCCGCGGCCCGGGCTGTGAGAATCTGATCGACCAATAACGGCGTCATCTGCGGCAAGCTGAGGAGAGCCTCGCGCGACGCGGAGCCGACATGGAGCGGCCCATCGCCTGTCACCGTGAGATCATCAGTAATGCGATCGAACATGCTCCGCGTCATGGCTGGAAGAAAGAGCAGCTCCTCGATCGAAGCGAGCGGGGCGTTGCGAATGGTGACACCCAGTAGATCATAGGTGCTCTTCTCTGCGCCATTCGGACTGACAAAAGCATCTTCATCGCGCCAGTCGATGATTTGATCGGCGATGGCGGCAGCGCTGAATTCATCTATGCCCTTGAGCACAAAGAGGAGCCGAAGCTGAGCTGCTTCTGCGGTGTTGACATTTACCCGCCCAGTGTTATCGCGGAACTCGACTAAGTATTCACGGTCGCCGACCGGAATGGCGACCGGCATCGTCGGCGTGCCGACGCTGCGATAGATGGAATAGGCGCCTTTGCGCACCGACGCCAGACCACCGGCGCCGATTGCGCCTGAAACAACATCCGGCGTTTCGATGTCGCCTTCGCCATCTTCCAACATGCCTTGTAAGAGCTGGCGTATTTCTTCGGGAAGCTCGGGAATGTCCGGCGCCTCGGGCGCTTCAGGACCGCTCGATGCGCCTGGCGCGCTCGAGGCGCCGGCGCCCACAACGTCGTATTCATCTGCAGCAGAAATTGTCAGGCCTGCGAGCGCGATCGCGACGGCGCTTTGAGCATCACGGCGCATAGAGTCAATGTCAGATCTTGCGCCAGCTTCGACGAGCGCTGCGCGCATCATGGCGCCGCCCTGCACCGCGAGGGCGAAGACGCCTGCCGCTACGGCGAGAACGATGATCAGCGCGAAGGCTCGACGATGAACGTCCATATAAACTCCTCTCTGCCGCGAGTTCCGGTCAGGCGAAAGGCGCGCAGCGGCTGGGCCTCGTCGCCCTGCTGGCGCTGTCGTTGTCGCTCTTTCTCTTCACGTTGCAGATCGCGTCGAGCGGTGTCGGTCCGTTTATTTGTGGAAGCAGCTGTGCTTGATGTATCTACCCGCTCCTCCTGGGCTGCTTCGAGGGGGCTTGCGGTTTCTTCTTCGATGACCTCTTCGCCGCGCTCGAGTTCGCGCCAGAGATTCATTGGATCAGTCGCGTCAAGCTGAAAACTGCGCAGCTCGCGCGTCGGAGCCTGCCAAGTTTCCCAGTGCAATCGTTGACAGTCATCGAGCGCGACGAGGCGCCGAGTCAGTGGCTTGCCGGCGATGTCGTACTGGCCCTCGAGGACATACTCGGGATGTGTGATTCTGGTTTCTTCGTAGATGAGCTCTGCTGAATCTTCAGTGCCCTGAAGCACATCAAACCTGCGTTCGATGAGCCAGCTTGCGCGCACGAGCGGCCAATCGGGAAAGAGGACGGGCGTCGAGGTGATAAAGGTTGCGGCCTCAGGTGTGAGCGCGACGGTCGCGGCGCCTTCTTCGCTGAGGCGCGCGGTTGTGCGACGAGCCTCCCATTGCTCGCGGGCCAGATCGTGAGCCTGCTGAACTCGCAGAATCTGCTGATGGGCTGCGTTGTCATCTGCCCACTTGGCTGTCTGGGCCCATAGCGCGGCGGCGAGGGAAAGCAAGGCTGAGAAAATTGTGATCGCGATGATCAACTCCAGAAGCGTCATCGCGGCGCGGTCGCGTAACTCGGGATGGCGTGTGCATGTTTTCATCGTCGGAAGATGGGCACAACAAGCTGGGCTGTCGCACCGGCATAGTGAACCTCGTACCGATCAACGGAAACATATGCTGCGAGCAGTTGTGCTTTGGCGGCTGGGAGCGCCGCGCGGGCGGGATTGGGAACCTGCTGTCGCGTGCGCGTGCATTGGTAAGGCTCGCCCAGGCGCTCCCCGCGCCAAATGACGCCCCCACCCCCAGAGGCGCCGCCGGGAGCGCTCCCTGAACCTGCTGTTTCTTCATCGCGCTCCATCTGATCGGGCGGAAGCAGGCCGGCCGCTGCCAGCTCGAGCACTTCGCGGGCGCCTTCCTGTGCTGAACTGCGGGCTGCGAGTCGCGCGGCGCTTCCAATTGCCTGGGCCCGCAGCTGTAGACACGCGCTGGCGACGGCGGTCAGGATAACAAGCGCGATGATCGCTTCCAGAAGTGTGACGGCGGGTCGCTGAACGAACGGAGACATTGGGCTCAGCCTCCGGCTGCCAGGTCCGTCAACTCGTTCAGAAACAGCGCCACCATGCGCGTTTCATCGGAGTCGGGATCGGACAACTCGCCGGCGAGGCGATCAAGGGAGTTCAATGCTGGGCCGCTCCTGGCGCCGGGCACATCAGCAGGGGCAGGCGGCGGAAGATCATCCTGCTCCTGATCGAAGACGGGGTTGCGCTCGTACACCTCGATCGCCGAGTCATTGAAGGGATCGCTGGCGAGAAAGACGGAAGGAACGACTGTGTCAAACTGCTGGACAGCGTCAACGACATGATGGGCGGCAAGGAGAAACTCGCTGAGAATTGGCTGGGAGTCGGCAGGATCATTAATGATTGTCGGCGTCAACGTGAGCAGCAGTTCAGTGCGCTCGTTGCGCTTATCAATATTCTGGAACGCGAGCCCGAGTACGGGAACATCTCCAAGAATGGGCACTTTGCCAACGCGATCGGTGATGCGTTTATCAACGATGCCCGCGAGGAGCACGGTGTTGCCATGCGGCACGGTGACGCTGGTGCTCACCCGACGAAGAGTGAAGGTAGGTGAATCAATGCCTGATGTGGAGTTCTGGATAGCGTCGGTAATCTCCTGCGTGATGCGGAGTGTGACCGAACCGCCTTCATTAATTTCAGGTTGGATGTCGAGAATGATGCCGGTGTCGCGGTACTCAACTTCATTTCGGATGCCGGTGGTGCCGCCGGTTTGGGTGGCGCTGTCCTGGGTCGCGGTGACGATGGGAACTTCGGCGCCTGATTGGAAGCTGGCTTGCTCCTTGTCACGGGCGAAGAGGATGGGCTGGCTCAGGACGGTGACCTCGGTTTCCTGATCGAGGGCTTCGACAAGCGCGAATCCATCTGTTCCAAGAAGGAAGGCTGTGCCGGTCGGCGCGACGGGGCCGAAGGCATTTGCCAGCGCGGTGAGTTCGAAGTCCAGGTTATCAGCTTCACCTTGAAGGAAGTATTGCACGCCCCACTGGAGTGTGTCATTGAGTGTTACTTCCGCGATGAGCACCTGAATGCCGACCTGCTGCCGGGCGATATCGACGCGACGAAGGTAGGCGTAGATTTCGTGGAAGTCCTCGGGGGAGGCGACGATGGTGAGCAGATCTTCTGATTGTTCAAGGATGAGGCGCACGCCTTGGTCATTGCCATCGCTGGCGATACGGTCAACGAAGACGCCCTGGAGATTGCGCAGAAGAGCCGCGGGCTCGTAGTGCTGAATGCGATAGAGATAGGGATCCATCTTGTAGGCTGCGTCGGGTGGTTGATCGACCATTTCGATCCATCGGCGAACCATCGGCTGGATGGACGATTGGTTGGCGATGACGATGAGTCGGTTGGAAGTTGGAACGGGAATGAAAGAGACGATGGCGTCGGCGGAGCTGGCGAGGCCGGAGGCTTGCGCCATGGAAGTGAGGATGCGCGAGGCATCTGCGGCGGCGCCGTTGTTCAGGCCGTAGGTCCAGATTTCCGCGTTGTCGAAGGAGGGAGTATCCAGCGCCTCAACGATGTCAGCCATGCGGTTGAGCTGGCGGATGCGCTCGACCACGAGAAGTGTGTTGCCGGAGATGACCGTCTTGCCGCCCTCACCGAGAAACTCTTTGACTGCGTCAGCCAGTTGCTTGGCGGGGAGGTAGTCGGCACGGAAGACGCGAACGCCGGTGAGTTCGCTGGGGTTCGCAGCCTTGCCGTGAAGGAGCGGCGCGGTGGGAACGGAAGCAAGGCCCTGAGATGGACCAACGAAGAGTGTTTCGCCGCGCACGTCGAGGGACCAGCCGTGCAGCGCCGCGAGCGCGCCGACGAGGTCTTCAATGTCGCGCTGGCTCATTTGCTCATCGATGTCGAGCGTGATGGTTTCGCCGCGCTTGACGACGGCGGGATGAATGACATAGGAGCGTTCGAGCATCTCACCGACGAGGACGCGAAGAACGTCTTCCGCGGGGGCTTCGCGGGCTGTGTACTTGACCTGCTTAAGCTCGCCGGGGGCGGCGTCGAAGACTTCGGGCTCAAAGCCGTTGTCCTTGCGCGCGGCGCGGAGGCGCTGTTGATCGAGGAGGACGGCGCCGGTCTGGGCGTCCATCGGTCCGCCGGCGCGACCGAACGATTCATAGACCGGTCGGGCTCGTTCGTTGAGCTTTGTCTGGAGAGCTGGTCGCGCGACCTGTTCATTCGTAAGTGAACTTTGACAGGCGGCGATTGTGATCGCGGCGCCTGCGACCAGCGCGAATGCTCCAACTCGGTAGTGATCCTTCAACATAGCGGCGTCTCCTGACCTTGCTCTCCAAGCTGGGTCATGTTCCATACTTCGACCGGCGACTGGTCAACCCAGCCCGCCAACATCGTTTATCGTCATCATCCCTGCGATCAGGCTCAGAATCACCCAACCGATGACGCCACCGAGCACAATGATGATTGCAGGCTCCATGAGTGTGAGCAACCGGCTGGTCAAGTCTTCCTGCCGATCCACACTGCGATCGGCAGCCCTGCGGAGGGAGGCGACGAGTTCTCCGCTCGCCAATCCAGCCCGCACCACCGCTGAAACCATGGGGGGAAAGACCCGTTCGCGCGCCAATGCTTCACCCAATTCTTCGCCCTCACGCACGCTAGCGCGGGTTTGGGCGACCCTCTTGCGCAATTCGCCGGAAGAGACGGCTGCCTCGGCCTGCTCAAGCCCCGCCAGAACATCTCCGCCGCCCTCGAGCATTGTGGCAAGCGTGTCCGCTACGATCGCGCCCTGCCCGTGCCAGCGCAAGTGCCCCACCACTGGCGTCTGTAGCATCAGACGGTCAATCGAGGCGCGAAGCGGCCCCGGCAGATGAAATCGCTTGGTGAGAATCATCCCAGCGATCACAACCAACAGCGGCGGGATCACCCACTTGAGGACACCCGCGACCGCGATCGTCGCCCGCGTTGATGCAGGCAACTGGACGCCCGTCGAGGCGAGTGTCTCTTCAAATCGTGGCAGGACGATCGTTGAAATCACCCAGATCGCCACAAGCGCGACCGCGAGCAGCACCGCGGGGTAAATGAGCCGACCCGTCACCGTCTTGCGAATCCTCTGTCTGGTGGTGAGCGAGCGATCAATCAGATTGATCGTGTGCTCGAGCCGGCCTGATTCATGCCCGACGCGCAGCAGCGCCAGCGTCTGCCGATCCGCAAGGCCTGTGATCTTCTCCACCGCGACGGCAAGGGATTCGCCGGAACGAAGTCCTTCGCGCACTTCAACGGCGGCGGCGGCGAGCGGTGGACGCGGGGCGATCTCCTCCATTGTTGCGATCGCACTCTCGATGGGAACCTTGCCTTCAAGAAGCCAGCGAAGCGTCTGGAAGAACCATTCACTGTCGCTGCGCCGAAGTCCAGACCCCACCAGGCTGCCCCGGAGTGAATCCATGAAGCTGACGGGCCTGACTTCCACAGGAATCAGCCCGTCCCGGCGTAATCGCTCGCGCAGAGCGCCCTCATCAGAAGCTTCCAGACGCCCAACAACCATCGTGCTCGCGGCGCCGCCGGCTTTGGGCATCGCTTTATAAGTGAACCGCGTCACCCTGAGCCCTCAGGAGCAGCGGGCTGGGTGGAATCAAGATCAATCTCATCACCGTGGGCGCCGAGCACGCGGGCGATTTCTGTTTGATCGGTCATGCCGCTCTCGATGAGCCGCTGCCCGCTCTCGCGCAGGTCTTTGTGCCCTGCGCTGTTGAGGATGGCGCGCAATCTCGATTCTTCAGCTCCATCAACGATGGCGCGCTTCAGGTCGGCTGACACCCGGCTGAACTCCATCAGCGCCACGCGCCCGCGATAGCCGATGCCGCCGCACGCTTTGCAGGCTTCGCGCTGTTCGGGATCATTGCTGCAGGCTGTGCAGAGCTTGCGCACGAGGCGCTGAGCGGAGACACCTTCGACGGCGGCGTTGACAAGATAGGGCTCAACGCCCATGTCGATCAGCCGAACAAACGTGCCAGGAACGTCATTGGTATGCAACGTAGAAAGCACCATGTGCCCGGTGAGGGCTGCTTGAAAAGCCATGTCCGCGGTTTCCTGATCGCGTATCTCGCCGATGAGAATGACATCAGGATCATGGCGCAGAATATGACGCAGCGACGTGGAGAAGGTGAGCCCGATCGCGGGGTTGGCCTGAATCTGGTTGACGCCATCCATCGCGTATTCAACCGGATCTTCAACAGTGACGACCTTGCGCTCAGCGCTGACGAGCCTGCGCAGGAGCGCGTAGAGTGTGGTGGTTTTGCCCGAGCCCGTCGGACCTGTGACCAGCACGATGCCATGACTCTTTGAGGCGGCGCTGACGATCTGATCGACTTGCTGCGCTGAAAAGCCAAGATCGGGCAGTGTGATCTCACCTAGTTTTTGTCGATCCTGAATGCGAATTGCCGCGTCTTGTCCGTACATCGTGGGAACAAGACTCACGCGCATATCCACCATGCGCCCGCGCAAACGCATGCGAATGCGCCCGTCCTGCGCCAGCCTGCGCTCTGCGATATCGAGCGACGCCATAATCTTGATTCGACACAGGAGCGGCTCATACATGCGCGGCTGAGGAGCTGGCTGTTCGACGAGAAGGCCATCAACTCGCATACGCAGGCCCACGCGATGATCAAACCGCTCGAGATGAATATCCGAGGCGCCAAGCTCCATGGCGCGCTCGACCGCTTGATTAAAGAACCGGATGACCGGAGCTTCACTGGCCATATCGCGCAACTGGCTGATCTCTGCGGAAATATCAATGTCGTTACCGCTGTCGTCGGCGCCATCTGCGGGTCGCTCCGCGTGGTCAGCGAGGCGTTTGGCGATGTCCTTCTGGGCGCCGATCGCGATGGTGAAGGGCGCATCGAGCTGCCCGAGCAGACCGCTCCAGAGGTGATGGTCGGAAGGATCGGCGCAGATGAGCTGGAGGCTGACGGGCGCGCTCTCTCCAGTTTCGGCGTCGTTGCCCTCTGCCCCGGCGCCGGGAAGATCAAACGCGAGAACATTGTTGGACTGCATGAACGAAACGGGAAGTGCTGTAGAGAGCTGGGCGTCCTCTTCATCGTCGGCGCGCCAGCGGGGCAGGCCGGTTTCGCCCCCGACCTGATCCGCCAGCGCATCCTCGCTGATCAACCCAAGATCAAGGAGCGCCCGCAAGGGTGAATGCGCATTCTGCCGGGCGACTTCCTGCGCCAGGCGCCAGTCCATCTCCGACAACTCCCCTGCTGTGATGAGCCGGCGCGCAAAGGCGTCTGCATCGAAGTTCAGCAATGCCCGGGCTGGATCGGAGACGATCACGAAACTCTCCACTCGCGCTCAGCGAACGCGCTTCGTCGAATCAGGTTCAGGTGCGGTTGTCGAGGTCGGCGTTTTCATTTTCGCCCCCCACCTTCCCGTCGGCGCCAAGCGATCTCACGATGAAACGCCCATCGTCAGGCAGCACATACTCAAAGTTATGACTCCAGCCGTCCTTGGGAATGGTGTCCTTCTCGATATATGGCCCGTCCCACTTTTCACTGTCTGAGCCCGCCGGACTCTTGACAAGAACGCTGAGGCCTTCCTCCTGAGCGGGATAACGCCCCATGTCGAGATAAAACTCGCTGATCGCGACGGAGAGTGATTGAATCTGAGCCTTCGTCGTCCGCACTTTGCTCTTGCCAACGTTGCCCATCAGGCGCGGCGCGACCAGGGCAGCGATCAGCCCCATGATGATCAGCACCACCAGCATCTCGATGAGCGAAAAACCCGAACGACAGGTTCGCGCCTGACGGCTCACCGGACGGCGCAACAGTGGCGCAGTGCGCAACATAGCGGTGGTCTCCTTCAATTCTTTCATAGTCGTTCATCGCCCCTGCTGGAAAACCACCGAGGGCGCCCCGGAGATAACATCAAAACGGACGCTCCATATTCTATCGGCCTGATCCCGCGACCGAAACCATAAGCTCTGCATTCTCGTCCGCCCGTGCGGGCCAAATCGAATGCTCACCTCAGAGGCAGGCTCATCCGGCGCTGTTTCCATGGTGAAGCGCCAGGGTTCAACGCGACGGACCTGCAACTCTCTTTCTTTCGGCGGGGCGGGGCCGGACGGCTCCGCAGCGGATGGGACCCACCATGCGATGAGCAGCGCCTCGTCATCAAGTGTGAGCGTCACTTCGACGACGCCGCCGGCTTGGACGGCTTCAACCCGGCGGGAAGCGAGAATCGCAGCAAGAGCATCAAGTTGTCTTTTTTGTGCGGAAATGCTTGCTGGGCGGATCAGCGATGGCGCGACAATGCCCACCGCCAGACCCAGAAGCACGAGAACAACGAGCAACTCGATCAGCGAGAAGGCGCCAGATGTTGGTCGGCGCAGCCGCCAATTCCTCACTGCCCCCCACCGCCCGCCTGCCGCGTGAGCGGCGTCGGAACGCGCAGTGACTGCGGGCGCAGGATCGCGATCGCGTCGCGCGCAGAAATGACGCCGTCGCCATTGACATCCGCCCGCGCGAGCGCGCCTTCCGGAACAGCCCGCTGGGCGCCGGCGATGATGCGCAGAACGATCGCAGCGTCGCGGCGCGTCACACGGCCGTCGCCATCGACATCAGGATTGGGCGCCGCGGCGCCGCCACCTCCGCCGCCTCCATTCCCGCCGCCATCATTTGGCGCTGGAGCGTCGGCGCCGAGCAGCAGATTGAACTCGCGCGCCGGAGCGCCGGGAAAAGGCGGAGCGCCTGGAACATTGATTGGAAGCGTAAAGACGAAATCACCCTGGAAGGTGAGGTTGACGACTTCATTGGCGCTGTTGATTGGCGCTACGTCTGTGCGCACCATATTCGTGCTGAGATCGAAAAACTGAAACTGAACACTCTGCCCGGTTTGTGGCCCTTCAACGGGTGTGGTATCGGGGTCGTCGCCGAAGATGATGACATCGAACTCCCGCGGGTCGTCCTGCTGACTCGAAAACGTAAAGAGCCCGACGACAGATTCACCAAAGAGCACCGCGACCTGATCGCCGGACTCGGGCGTTGGTTCGCCTTCACTCGACACAACCTGCCCGGTGATGCGCTCGACGAAGTCGGTGTCTGCGTCGGTCCCGGTGAACTGAGCGCTCGCGTGCGCACCCGTCAGCGCAACAATCAACGCGGGAAGCGCTCTGCGAACTCTTAGGCGCCATTCCACTCTTCGTCGTATTTGTTCACTCATGGCGTATGCCTCCTCTTCAATCGTGCGCTCAGCCCCGGAAACACTCCGCCGGCGCACGATGAAAACGCTGAACCTACAAAGCCTATCGCCAAAGGGACTGCGAAACCAAAGAAAAACGGGGGCCCGCGTCAAAGCGGACCCCCGTCGAACTCATCTCAGAACTGCCTAATCGAGAGGCGATTCGATCAGGTCAGTTGTTGTAATGCAGGAACAGGGCGAGACAACCAACTTCGCTCGCCGTCGTGGACCCGTCGGAAACGCCCGAGCCCGTCTCAACCTCGACGCGGTTGTTGCCGGTGCGGTTGAAGATGATGAAGAAGTCGTTGTCAGGGCCGTTGGTGGTGAAGAAGTCAGCCACGCTGTCGCCTTCGGAGCTCGCCGGGACGTATGACCCGAGAATCCAGCCGAAGGTGAGGTTGGCGTTCAGATCGCCGCTGTCCGTGAGCACGGGGCCCGCGGAGATCGGGGCGCCGCCCTGGAAGATGCCGATACGGCCGTTGTCAGCGTTGAAGAAGCCAAGGCCGTACCCGCCCGTCAGCGTCGTGATGCCGCTGGCGAACCGACCCTTGAAGGCCTTGTTCACCTGAACGCCGCGGCTCGTCATGACGAAGGCGAAGTGCTCCAAGCAGCGAGGATCAACAATCAGACGGTCAAACGAATCATCATCGTCATCGTCGGCGGTGTACATGCCGTCGCTGTTGTCATCCTCGAAGTAGACGAACTGGGCCAACGCCCCGCGAAGCGGGAGGTTGCGGTTGTCAAAGTCCGAGCCCAGCGCCACATCATCTTCGGTGACGCCGCGCGGAAGCAGCGGAAGCTGGTTGCTCGCGCTGGCAAAGCCACTGGCGCGGGCAAACTTCACGAGGTTCCAGCCGTTGTACATACCGGTGATGCCGATGTTCTGAAGATCGATATCAAAGACACAATCGCCAGGCGCTGAGCCGTCGGTGTCGTCATTCCGGTTGTTGGGGGCGAAGGAGATCGGGCCGCCGCCGCCGAGACGATCGACGAGGCTCGACACCGCGAAGCGCTTCCCGTTGGCAAGCTCAACAACGACGATGACCGGCCAGTTGATGGCGTTCAGCTTCGGCATCCCGTTGAACGCTGCAATCGGAGCGGACATCTTCAGGACGTAGGCGCCCGTGTCATCGCCGATGACCGCAGCAGACGTGATCGGCGCGCCGCCGATGCCCTCGTCCCACAGGCTCACCGCGGTGCCGCTGTCGCTCGCCAGCAGGCCCCAGCTCACCTCGATCGTGCCACCCGAAATCGTCGCGTTCCCGAACGAATCGGTGAACCCGCGACCGGTGTAGGTGACGCGCTGAAGATTGGTGGAGTTGATGTTGAGCTGCAGGATCGCGTCGACATTCTCGTCAATATTCTTGTCGTTGCGGATGAACATGAGTGTGCCGTTGCTGTCAATGAACATGTACGCGAACTCTTCAAGCCCGAGAATGACATTCGTCACCGCGTGCAGCGAAGAATTATCCGTCAGAACGAATGAAACACTGTTCATCGTGCCGCGGATTGACTTGGCGATTGGCGCCGCAACCATGCCGAACACCTTGGTGCCCGCAGGAACCGGCGTGCCGTCCGCATCTGTAATCACACCCGAGATCACCTTGATCGCGGTGAAATCAGCGTCAACGTTGGGCTCGGGAACCTGGTCGGCGTCGAAGGACGTCTCGCAGCCGTCAGCGACCGCGTTGCCATCAAGGCCGGCGAGCGGCGTGTCAACCGTGTTGCCGCCCGGGTTGTAGGTCACTTCGACAGGATCGCTGATGGGCAGCGTGTCAGCGGCAACCGCGTCAACGTTCAGCGAGATGACAAAGCCATCAGCGCTGACGGTGGTGGGAACATCAGCGTTGATGCCCGCGACGGTGAAGTCGCCGTCCATGACGGTCGCAGCGTCAACCGGAGCGTTGAAGAACATATCGATCCGCTCGACGAAGTCGTCAGCGTCGGAATCGATGAGGAAGGCGCTGATGACGCCATTGCCCGAGAAGTCATTGATAAGCCCGATGAAAGGCGCCGTCCGGTCGACCGCCGGAAGAGGAGAATCCGTTCCGGGGAACAGGTTGCCGGGGCTGTCGCTGAGCCTGCTTCCAGGACGAATCGTCAGCGAATCATCAGCGCTCCAGCCATTCTCATCGTCGTCACTAATCTGGAGAACGTTCTCATCATTGCCCACGAACAGAGCCGTGCCGCCATCAAAGTTGTCATTGGCGCCGGCGCCGAAGCGGAACTCACCCAGCTCCAGGTTGCCCGGGCTGCCGCTGCGTACGGCAGCGACGGCGTCCAAACGCTCGGTTGCGACGATCTGAGCGATGTTGTCGCCGCCGTCGCCGACTTCGCCATCCTGCTCAGCGACCTTCTGCTGGCCGCTGTCGATGTTGTCACCCGTCAGGAAGTTGACGGAAAGCACGACTGGCGCGGCGCAGTCAACATTTGAGTTGACCGTGAAGGAGTCGGCCGTCGCAGTTCCGTTGACATCCTCGATGCCCGTGCCGTCAGAATCGAAATCGACGTTGACCAGACCGAAATCGCCGGTCGAACCGAGGGCCTCGAAGGCGTCATCGCCGCCGAGGTCGCCATCGCCGTCCCAGTCAACAGAGTCAATGTCATACTTGATGACGATCGAGTTGTTCTGCTCGCGATCACTAATCTCGCCGTCGCCATCGACATCCGTCGAAGCGAGCTCGGGAGTTCCGAGAGCAAGCTCTTCGTCGCCCGCGGGCGGAGCTGTGTCAAAGTCCGCCTGAAGGAACGTGGTGTCATCGTCATCGCCGGTGTCGCCGTCGCCATCAGCGTCGAGTCCGGAGATGCCCGGGTGATTCGCATCACCGGGGCGGGCGCCGGTCTGCAGGTCGATGCCTGCGACGGGGTGAACCGTGACGCCGCTGTTGGCCATCAGGGTGAAGCCGTCAGTGTTGTTGGCGCTGGTGGCGCCCAGGGGCTCGTCGAAGACGATCTTGATCGCGTCGAGCGTGCCATCGCCGTCGCAATCGACGAACGCAGCATTGGTGAAGCCAGAGGCGCGGGCGGGAGCGATGCAGTCATCAATCGAAACCGTATCGGTCCCGGTGAAGTCCTGCCCGAAGATGTCTGATGGCGGGTCGCCATCCATTTCATCGAGCTGAAGCTCGAAGGCTTCGCCGGTGTCCTCGTCCGTGCCGTCGGCGGCGACGGCGTCATCGCCGTCCATATCCACATCGAGCAGGACGCTGTTCGCATCCGCAGGATCGATCCGGACGTCGTCAATCAGGAGGTCGCTGGCGCCGGCGTCACGGAAAATGTTGTTCCAGAATGCGACGTCGCCGATGTCGCCGGAGTCAAGCGGGTTGTTGAAGGTGACGCGGATCGCGTCCGCGACGGTGCCGGCCGAGACGCGCTCAAGGAACTTCGCCTCATCAATCTCAAGGCCCGTCAGGGCTTCGACCTGAGCGCCCGCGGTGAGATCGCCGGCGTCCTCGCCGATGAAGTCCCGCACATCGCCACCCATGACGAAACGGAGGAAATCACCGGAGTCAATGTTGGTGGTCATCGGGTCAAGCACGAACTGGAGGGCGATGTTGTCGCCGCCCACAAAGGTCGGCGGGAAGGTCGTGCCCAAAGGCGCCGCCGGCATGTTGAAGCTGGAGTTGTCCGCGATTTCGATATCGAGAGCGTCAACATTTGCAAGGATCGTGTGGTTCACGTCATTGCCAACGTCAAGATTGCTCAGTGAGCGGTTGAAGACCACCGTGAGCTGATCGCCATCAGTATTGATAAAGGCGCCGGAGAAGGCGAGTGCGTCAAAGACGAGACTGAGCGCCTCGTCGGGGCCCTCGTTTGGCACGCCGGCTGTGGTGTCGATGACATTGGCGTCACGATTCATGCTGGCGTCATCCGCCAGAATCTGGGCGCCAACTGAAACAGCGCTCGAGCCTTGAGCCGCATTGAATGCGAGGTTCACACCAGGAATGGCGCCGACATCAAAACGAATATCCGTGACGCCGATGGCGGCGTACACGAGCACGTCGTCCGGGTTCTCTCCAAAGACGCCGTCACCGTCGACATCAATCGCTGCCGAAGGCACTGCAACGTCAATAAGCGTGGTGACTACGTCCATCGCGTCAACGCTGAAGAATCGCAGGATAAGCGTGACGGGCTCCAGGTCGTTCAGAGAGGATTGAGCGGTCGGAGCAAGATTAAACTGGACGACCGTGTTTTGCCCGATCGACTCTTCGTCAACAACCCTTGGGTTGAGTGTGTCGATGGGCCCAGCCGTAGTTGAGCCGGCGAAGCCGACGCCAGCCAGGGCGGCAAGCAATGTTGGTGTAAAACGCCTCATTCGATGAGTTCCTTTCGTCAATGGCAACGATCTGTTGTCTCGACAAGTGTTGGCCATCTTCATTCGCCTCGAGCAACACTGGACCGAGGCAACAAAACTGAGTTCTCGATTTGTCTCGCCCAAGCTTGAAATGCCCGAGCAACAAACGCTTGTGAACGCCCGGCGAAACCGCTTCATCCGGGCGATATATCTGGTTCATGCGGAACGAATCCTGAACTCAAGCAAACGCACTCTCGCCGAGAGGGCGCCAATTGAACGAGAACCGCATTGCGGGGCTCATATCGGTGCTTCCTCGGTCACGCACTTGAATTTGTGAATCCGTACACATTCAAAAAAGCAGCGCCTCCTTGCCTGCTGGCGCCTAAATGTTTGATAGGGGTCAGGCCGCCCCACGAAAATCCCGGAACACATACATCCGGCCTTGACGGACGGAGCGCTGGCCCAGCCTTATCACTGTCTCCAAACTGCACTCTCAAGGCTCGACGGTTCTCGGACATGCCGAGAACATCGGGTCTTGGTTTATGAGTGTTTACAAACTTGACCAGTTATTGTCCAGAGCCCCCGCGTGACGGCATCGTCGAAAACGATGATCTTTCCCGCCCCCGGAATACTGCCTTCTACTCAATCATCGCCTCTAACTCCCTCTCCACACTGTTGTTAGGCCTACTTAGCGCAGGTGAAATCACCCCCCGGCGGTATCCATCCAAAAGCCGGGAAGAAATGAAACGAATTAAATCACCCTTGTTGTCGGTCCCCAGCTTCTGATTGATCCGCATCAGGTGCGTCCGAAGCGTCGGCAGCGCAATGCACAGCCGATCCGCCACCGCTTCATTCCCGCCGCGCGCGCACATTGCCGCCACCACCTCGCGCTCGCGCGGCGTCAGTCGAACCAGGCATCTATAGAGATGATCCCGCTCCGGGCCGGTCAACTCGAGCGCGCAGGAATCAATCCCTGACAACTCACAGCGACCCTTCATGTGTGTTTCAGACGCAACTCTGCGTCGCGCCTGCAGCGCTTGGGACATCTCGCGGAACCTCCATTCCGTCGAGCCCCACCGCAGCTCACGCGTTTGCCCCTCTCGGAGCAGGTTGCCAATACACGTCGCTCAACGCCAGCTTGGGCGTGCGACCCCAGTGAAACTATCGGACAGTTTGTAAAACGCAAGCCTTTCGTCCCATAGGAATGCAATTTTGAGGCGAACACTCCATACCTGAGCCCCTCTTTTTTGCCCGCTCCATCCAAACCAGCCTGCGCAGCCCGCACAACCCCCCGGAACTGGAGCCTCCTCCCCGCCCGCCTTCTCGGAGCGGTCATCCCGCCCATCCTGATCGCCGATGACTGCGAAGCTGTCGGGCGCATCATGCGCCGGTGTGTTTGGCCCATTGGGCTATTGGAGAGACGATCCATGAACCTTGAGGACATCCTCCGCACTGCCGACGAGAATGACGCGTCGGATATTCATATTGTCGCAGGGCATCCACCCGTCATGCGGGTCCACACCGTCATGACCCCCATGGACTACCCGGTGGTCACCCCAGAAGGCGCTCGCTCCCTCTTTGAGGGGATGGCGAGCTCGACCACCGTCAAACTCTTCGACGAAAACCACGACGCTGACTTTTCTTATCAAGCCAATGCCAAGGAACTCGGACGCTTCCGCGTCAATGCTCATATGCAGCGTGGCGTTGTCGGCTTGGCGCTGCGCGCCATCAAGACCGATGTGCCCCCGCTCGCGGGCCTCAACCTTCCCGAGGTGATCGCGCGCCTCACCTACCTCCCGCGCGGGCTGGTGATCGTCACCGGCGACACCGGCTCGGGCAAGTCCACCACGCTCGCCGCGATGATCCAGGCGATGAACGAGCGCTACCGCAAGCACATTATGACCCTCGAAGACCCGGTCGAATACACCTTCGAGTCCAACCGCTGCCTGATTGAGCAGCGCGAACTCGGCGAGGACATGCCTTCGTTCGCATCAGGGCTTAAGCACGCTCTTCGTCAGGACCCGGACATCATCCTCGTCGGTGAGATGCGCGATCTTGAAACCGCTGCGCTCGCCATCACCGCGGCTGAAACCGGCCACCTCGTGCTTTCAACGCTGCATACGGTGAATGCTTCTCAGACGGTCAACCGCATTATTGATATGTACCCAGCCGGGCAGCAGAATCAGATCCGCTCGATGCTCGCCAATACGCTGCAAGCGGTGGTGAGCCAGACGCTGTTCTCGCGCGTTGACAACCCTGGCATGGTTCCTGCGGTCGAAGTGCTCTTGTGTACGCCTGCGGTGCGCAACATCATTCGAGAGAACCGCACCTTTGAAATTCCAAACGTCATCGAGACAAGTCGCGCCATCGGCATGACAAGTCTCGACGCCTCCATCGCGGAGCTGTATTTCAACGGCATGATCAGCCGCGAAGACGCGATCGCACAGTCTGCCTACCCCGACAAGCTTGAACGTCAGTTGGTTGCGTGAGTTAACAATCCAGCGGGCTTTCCGCCCGCTGAAAACGGAGTGAGTACAGGCCCACATGCCCTCCTACCGCTACCAGGTCAAGACCGCTCAGGGTGAGACAACCGTTGGCGTCGTCTCTGCGGAAAACGCCATGACGGCTGCCGCCATCCTGCGCAATCAGGGACACCATGTCCTCGCGCTCGCGCCCGCGTCAGGCAACGCCCGCGCCAATGATCTGCTGACAAAGTTTCGCGACTTCAACGCAGGCAAGCCCAAGCAGAAACATGTCCTGGACTTCACCACGCAGCTTGCGGTCATGGTGCGCGCCGGCATCAGCCTTCGCGCTGCGCTCGAAGGCATCGCTGACCAAACAGAACACGCCGGCTTCAAACGCATCATCAGCGGGCTCAAGACAGATGTCGAGTCCGGCAAGCAGTTCTCAGATGCGCTCACACGCCATCCCAAGCTCTTCGGTCCACTCTATGTCAACATGGTTCGCGCGTCGGAAGTCTCTGGCTCCTTTGGCTCCATGCTCAATCGTATCGCTGCCAACATCGCGCAACAGATTGAAACGCGCAAGATGGTCGTCGGCGCGATGATCTATCCCGGCGTGATCGGCGGGATGGCGGTCGCTGTCACAACCTTCCTGCTCACCTTCGTGCTGCCCAAGTTTGCGGCGGTCTTTGAGGGCAAGGAAGACGCTCTTCCCGGATCAACCAAGTTTCTCCTGGCGCTATCGGACTTTCTCGTTAATCAATGGCCCATCGTCATTGGTGCGATCGCCGGCATCGGCATTGGCGTCTTCTTCTTCCTCAAGACCGAAATCGGCGGCCTCTGGTTTGATAGATTCAAACTCAGCGCTCCGCTCTTTAAGCCCATGTTCCGCGCGCTCTATCTGAGCCGGTCGCTGCAAACCATGGGTGAGCTCATCAACTCCGGCGTTCCCATGCTCGACACGCTCGCGATCACCGGGGATATTTCAGGCAACAGGCTCTACAAGCGCCTGTGGCAGAAGGTCTACGCCGCGGTCAAAGAGGGCAAGAAGATCGCCCAGCCATTGTCGCGCGACAAGCTCCTGCCGCGCGCCGTCACCCAGATGATCGGCGCAGGCGAAGAATCCGGCAAACTCGGCGAGGTCCTCGATGAGATCTCGGACTTCTACGGCAAGCAACTCAAGGACCGGATCAAGGCGGTCACCGCGATGATTGAACCGATCATGATCATTTTGATGGGTGGGATCGTCGGTTTTATCGCAATGTCGATCATCCTTCCAATCTTCAAGATGAGCCAGATCGTGGGATAACCGATACTTATCCCTGTGGGGCGCCCCAGAACCAGCGGCGTCAACCCGCCTCAACGCGGGCGCTTCACCGCAGGGAGATTGACAATGCGAATGTGTTCAGCTTCACAGCGACCCGCGACGCGCGCCAGGCGCGCTGCCACCTCTTCCGGATTCACACTCCTGGAGACCGGACTCGCGATCATTGTTATCGGCACCGGCGTGCTCGCCATGCTCGAAGCGCAGCAGCACTTCCTCCAGAAGAACTCCTGGTCCACGCACAGCTCCACCGCGATGTTTCTCGCCAACGAGATGCGCGAAATGACGCGCGTCTTCCCCCGACATGACAAGTTCAGCGGTGGAATCTACTTCGAAAATGAAGTCGCCCACACTGGCTTCCAAGGCTGGGGGCCTGAGCCCGGTGAAGCTGCCGCCATCGACTTTGACGACCTTGATGATCTTGATGGCGTCGCGTTTGGCGACGGAACCAACCTCGCCGGCGCCGTCAGCCTGCGCCTGCCCGGCCCCATCAACGCGTTCCGGGAGATCATCACCAACACCGACTGGGCCGGTGTCGTCACGACAGGCGAAGACGGCCTTGATGAATCACTCGCTGGCTGGACGCAGTACATCCAGGTGCAGAAGGTTGATCCCATCGATCTGCGCACAGTCGTGATCGACCAGTTCTTCCAGCCCGCAGCTGGCGGAAACCCGGAAATCGAAGTCGATGACTTCCCGGTGCGCATCACCGTGTTCGTTTATTACCAGGATCCGGCCGAACCAACGCCGCGCCAAATCTCGCGCGTTTCATGGCTTGTGCTGCCCTAAGCGCACGCCCGCCGACAAACCCGCCAGTCTTCATTTTCATTTTCTGTCTTTGAACTGCCAGCGACGTGGAGGAGCAAGGGAGCAACACCATGACAAGCAACCACAACATCGGCAAACGTCGGCGCGGTCGGAGGACCGATCGAAGAGGCGTCGTTGGCGTCCTCTCCATGATGTTCATGGTGCTGTTCGGATCGCTCGCCGTCGCGATGGCGGTCGTCAGCCAGGGCAACCTTCAAACCGCACAAACGCAGCTCCTTGTGAATAACGCCATCGGCGCAACGGACACAGGACTCAGCGTCGCCTCTGCTCGTTTGCAGCGGGCCGCTGTCCAGTTCCGCATTGAGAAAGGCGAAATCGACGCCGACTACGCCGAAGACCTCTGGGATGGCACGCTCGATGCAGCTGACGGTGAAGTGCTCGACGCTGACGACAACGCCCAGACAGACGGCATCCGCGCCATCCTTGTCACTATGCACGCCGCCGACACGACCGTCGCGATCACACCGAGCTACACATCACAAGCCGATTGGCTCGTTGCAGACCCACTGGTTCTCGATCAGGTCAACGGCCAGGCGACCACCGCCACACAGATCACCTACATCCCGCTCCCTGCACAGGGCGTTATCCGCGCCGTCGTCACAGGATACTCATGGGACTGGGTCAGCCAGCGCTGGATTTCTCGCACCTCTCAGCAGGACTTCAACGTTGTCAAACGCATCAAGCATGCGATTCTTGGCTCCAGCCGACTCATGATCGGCAAAAACGTTCAGGTCAACGGCCCCCTCGGTGTGCGCTACACGGACGTTGATTTCGCCAACGGCCACCCGCTTGTCGTCCTCAGTGATTTCAGCGGCCTCGATCCCGCGCTCGATCAGAAAATCAACGATCTCTACGACGCCGTCCTTTCAGATGACACCAACGGCGACAATCGCCTCCGAAGTCAGCACACCATCGAATCCGCAGGTCTCGCATCACTCAACACGGAAGACTACGACGGCGACGGAGACCCCGACGCCGCCTTCTCGGACTCCAACGGAGATGGCTCCGTCGATGAGTTCGACGTCTTCCTCGATCACTACGACATTGATGGAAACGGCAAGGTCGTCCTGTCCTCCGCACTCACCGCGGGCACTCCTGCAGAACTGCTCTCACCTGAGTTCGGCGACATCGACGAAAACCTCGCCTACCTCATCGACAGCGCGGTCCCGGACCGCGATGGAAATGGCGTCGTCGATCATCGTGATCGCTCGCTCGGCTATCGCGACGGCGTTATCGACTACCGCGATCGCTACGCCAAGATTCGCGGGCCAGTCGCGCTGCGCGTTCAGCGCTCCACATGGGAAGCCGCCGACGACGGCGATGGCTCCACCGTTGATGACTATCAGGACTACGTCGAAGGCGTCATCCGCACCACCGATGGTGATCGGCCTATCTCTTTCGATGTCGACGACAGTGAGCTTCCGGAAATCGAAACCGATACCTTCGATTCCGCCAGCTCTGATCTCGCAGCAGCAGCCGACGGACCATCTTTTGCGACGCAAGCGGGCGTCCCTGGCGCTCTCTGGACGCCCGTTCTCGATGCAAACAACATCGCCGTCGGCCAGCAGTTCAGCGCCTCCATTTCAACGACCACCGAAGCGACGCCTTATGGCTCCGGCGCCGCCGCTGACTATTACACACGCCCCGTTTTCGAGAACATCGTCTTCAAGGATGTCGTCATCCCCCGCGGACTAAACGCTCTCTTCATCAACTGCACCTTCGCCGGCGTCACGCGCGTCGAGAATCACCTCGACAACACGCATCAATCCTGGCAGTTCTACGGCGTGCAACTCTCCGATGGCGCATTGCGCTACCCGCCCCCGCCCGAAGACAGCGAAGCCCAGCTCGACAACGACTATTTCACCATTGAGATCATCCAGCCCGGCGGCTTTGACATTCCGCGCCTCGTTGCTCCAATGCCCGACGGCTCCTTCCGCCCCTGTGTCAACACCAAACTCCTCTCCAACAACATCCGCTTCCACGATTGCACGTTTGTCGGCTCCATCGTCGCTGACAAACCCAACAACTACACGCAAGTGCGCAACAAGCTCCAGTTCACCGGCGCCACACGTTTTTATGAAAAGCATCCGGATCGCCCCGAGGATCCTGACTACAACCCGGAGAGCAGCGACCTCGATGAGATCGAAAAATCCTCCATGATGCTCCCGCACTATTCCGTCGATATCGGCACCAACAACGCCTCTTATGCTCAGGATGTCAACCTGCGCGGGCTCGTCATCGCTGGCGTGCTTGATGTTCGCGGCCAGGCCACCGTCGACGGCGCGCTCCTCCTCACTTTCGCCCCCTCAACTTCCGATCCCGCACTTCAGCACTTTGGCGTCGCCGCAGGAAACCCCGCCAACTTCAACACCACGCTCGGCTACTTCGGACCCGATGACGGGGACCAGGAAGGCTTCAACCTCTCCAACCTCATCGACCTCGATGGCGACGGAACCCTCGATATCGGCTGGGACGAAGACGGCGACGGCGTCCCCGATCCCGACGCTGACCCCGCAATATCCACCGCTGTCTCATTCAACGGTTTCGGCAGAGTCGTCATCAACTGGGATCCTGACATCGTCATGCCCGACGGACTCATCGCGCCTATCCAGATTGAACCCATCGCTTCCACCTACCGAGAGGGCCGACTCATCTCGGCGGATTACTAATGAATCTGACTCGCAAACAAACCGTCAACGCTCGCGCCGCGGCCTCTCCCTCTCGCTCAATGAGAGGGGGACCGCGTGCCCGCAGCGCTTTCAGCCTTGTCGAAATGCTCATCGCGCTCGCGATCAGCGCTGCTCTTCTCACTGCGACGCTCGCTGCGCTCAACTCCTCAATGCAGCACTATCAATCCACAACTGAATCCGCTTCCACACACGTTGTCTCGCGCATTGTCATGCACCGCATACTCTCGATGGTCCGAACTGGAACTGACTTCGGCCCTATCCCCGCTGACGTCCTCGACCCCGCACAGAACCCCGTGCGAGGCAACACAATCGAATTCGTTTCTCAACGCGACATCGACGGCGGCATTGATCGCGTCACACGTCTTGAGTTCCGCCCCGGTGCGATGGGCGCTGCCGGAGAGTTGTGGTACGTCCTGCTTCAGCCAGCTGACCCGCCCGTCATCCTTGAAGAACGCCCGTTGCTTCCCGGCGTCGCCGCCGCTGAGTTTGCTCTTCATTTCTCCGAAGACACCTGGCTCCTCGATCGCGCCCAGATCGATCTCACCATCCAGCCCAACGACTCGGAGGATCTCACCATCGAGGCCGGCGCCCTGCCCGAAACCATTCGCCTTGTCGCCTCCGCTGCTCCGCGCCAGACGCAATAACCACACGAATAATAACTCAGCCTGCTCTATCCACTCTGGCGCACGAACTTCCCGACCGATTCGCCGGTGAGGTGAAAGTAAAGCATCCCCAATGCGCTGAGCGCACTCCAGTGCCGCACCATCTCGCGCCCGCCAACAAATACAAATCGACGAATCTCGATCTCCGCGCCATCCGAAGCCGTTCCATCCCGCGACGCCCGCGCGATATACACCGTCCCGACCGGCTTCTCTTCGCTCCCTCCACCCGGGCCCGCGATGCCCGTAATCGCCAGCGCATGCCCCGGCGCGGGCGACATGTCCTGAACCGCGAGCAGCCCACCCAGCGCCATCTCTCGCGCCGTCTGCTCGCTCACAGCCCCATACTTGCGCAGCGTCGCTTCACGAACGCCAACCATATGCATCTTCATTTCATCTGAATATGTCACCCACCCCCCGACAAATACATCAGACGATCCCGCGACCGCAGTCATCGCAGCCCCCAATCCACCCCCCGTGCATGACTCAACCACAACAACCCGCTGCCCCGCGTCACGAAGCTTCTCAACAACTGACCCCGCGAGTGTCGCATACCCCTCGCCAAATACAACGCCGCCGATCTTTTCACGCACCAACCCCGCTGTTGCTTCCAGTGCCCCCGCTGCATCCGCAGCCAACCCTTCATAACGCAGCCGGCACGACACAATCCCCTTGCTCGCCGTTGTTCCCACCAGGGGATTCCGCGAGCGATCCATCAAATCCCCCAGCAGGTCCGCGATGGCAGACTCACCCATGCCAAACGTGCGCAGCACGCGCGTCCGAATCACACGTTCGCTCGCCGGCGCCAGTCGCGGCGCTACGCGCGCCTCAAACATCGGCTGCATCTCCCCCGGCGGGCCGGGCAAGCACGCAACGTCACACGCCCTGCCGCCAATCCTCACCCGCGCCCACAAACCCGGCGCCGTCCCGTTCAGGTTCGCAATCGCCTGCGCCGACGCAGGGCGCAACGCCTGCCGCTCATTGCTCATCGGCATTGCTACGCCCACCGACTCATATCGCGCGCGCAACGCGTTTAATAACTCCGCATCAACACTCAGTTCCTCACCCAACACCTGCGCCATCGCTTCGCGCGTTAGATCATCCGCGGTCGGCCCAAGACCACCCGTCACAACAACAAACTGAACCCGCAACGCCAATCGTCGAATGGCTCCAGCAATCGCATCTGCATCATCGTCAACCGTGCAGTGTTCGACAGGTTCAATACCCATCGCAAGCAGCCGCCCCGCGAGCCAGGCACAGTTTGTGTCCAGAGTCTGCCCGAGAATCAACTCATCGCCAATCGAAAGAATCGCAGCGGCGCGATGCTCAAGAATGGCGGCGTCATTGATCTCTTCGCGCTCACCCACCGACTAATAACCAGGCTCAGCGCCCGGCTTCCACTTGATATTGCAACCAATGCTCGGCTTCTGAACCTCCGGCGCCGGCTTCCCCGCGCAGATCGCAGCCACCGCCTCCTTCAGATCAGCCCCTGTCACCGCCTCATCGCTCCCTGGACGCGCATCGTCAAACTGCCCCCGATACGCCAGCTTCCCCGCGCTGTCATACACAAAGAAATCAGGCGTGCATGCCGCCTTGAACTCCTTCGCGACACTCTGTGATTCGTCATACAGGTATGGAAACGTGTATCCGCGCAGCTTCTCCTCTTCGATCATCTTGTCTGGCGAATCCTCCGGGTAGTTCTCAACATCGTTCGAGTTGATCGCAACGACACGCGCGCCAAGCTCTTCACACTCGCGCGCCACATCGGCGAACTTGTCCGCGATCAACTTCACAAACGGACAGTGATTGCAGAAAAACGCCACCACGACCGGCGCCCCGGAAAACTCCTCCGAGCGAATCGTTCGACCTGTCGCTGGCTCGGGCAGCGAGAAAGTCGGCATCGATGTCCCAAGACTCTGCATCGTTGAAGGTGTCGCAGCCATATCAGCCTCCATAAGGTGAGTTCGTCGGCCCCTCGATATAGATTGTAAACTGCTCAGCGCCCGTCTGTGCGCCGCAGACAAACATGGAGAGGAATCGAGAATGAATGAGTGCTCACAGCGATTCATCGAATCTCCCCTCGGTCCGCTCCTCGCACAGGCTCAGCACGGAGCCATCACCAAGCTTTCATTCAACCAAAGCCAGCTGAATGCCCATACATCGGACGCCCCTTCTCCAGAAAATCTTCGCGCCCTCGGCACACTCGAAGCCCAGCTGCGCACCTATTTCGCATCGTCCAGAACGTCCTTCTCCCTCCCGCTTTCTCCCATAGGGACGAATTTTCAGCGCCTCGTCTGGAAAGAACTGCAGCAAATCCCACACGGCACAACACGAAGCTACGCCCACATCGCCGCCGCCATCGGTCGCCCCACTGCATGCAGGGCCGTCGCGCGCGCCAACGCGACCAACCCAATCGCAATCATCATCCCCTGCCATCGTGTGATCGGATCAGACGGCTCGCTCACCGGCTACGCCGGCGGACTCGATCGCAAGCAAATGCTTCTTGAGCTCGAAGGAGCGATCGCACCCCTGCTCCCAATCGCCGCCAACTAAAGATTCAAAAACATCAGCAACTCACGCTCAGAACGTCAAGACGCCGCCGAGCTTGCCTGAGCTTTTTCGCGCCCCGCTGTCGATGACGCCAGCTGCGCCTTCTCCTCGTCCGTCGGGTAAGGCACCCGGACATGATGAATCGAAACCAGCGTCTTGATCACACTCGTCTCAATCTGCTGAAGCTCGCGCAGCGTCAACGCGGATTCGTTGAACTGCCCATCCATCAGCCGCTTCATCGCAAGCTCATGCACCAGCGCCTCAATCTTCGCCGGCGTCGGATCAGGCATCGTCCGCGTCGCCGACTCCACAACATCACAGAGCATCAGGGTCGCCGCCTCCTTCGTCCGAGGCTTCGGACCCGGATAGCGGTACTCAATCTCACGAGGCTCCTCCGTCTGTTCCTCGTCCGCTTTCTGCCTCGCGACGTGATAAAAGAACTCCACCAGTGTCGTCCCGTGATGCGACTCTATGTAATGACGCAGCGAGCGCGGCAGCGCATGTTCCTTCGCAAGCTCCACGCCGTCCTTCACATGCCCCACAATCACCAGAAGACTCATCGCCGGGCTCAGCTTGTCGTGGCGCGAAAAGCCGGATGGCTGATTCTCGACGAAATAATCAGGCTTGTTCATCTTCCCAATGTCGTGATACAGCGCCCCAACATACAGATGCAATGAATCCGCCCCGATTGCTGCCGCCGCATTCTCAGCCAGAAGCGCAACATTAAACGAATGTTGATACGTCCCCGGAGCGCGCCGTTGAAGCTCACGCAAAAGCGGCTGCTGCGGATCACGCAGCTCGATCAGCGTCAAATCAGTCGTAATGTCAAATGTGCGCTCGATCGTCGGCAAGAGCGCAAGAGTCACAACGCCGACCAGCATACCGCCCAGCGCCGTCCCACCCGCATCCTTGACAATATGAGCCCACACCCCCTCCACCAGGCCGTAGTCCAGCAACCCCACAACCAGCGCCGCGCTCGCCATCGCCGCCGCAGAAAGCGCCCCCGCCCGAACAAGCGCGTCACGCTTACGCACCTCATGAAGCGGCGCTATCGCCGCAACCGCCCCCACCAGCGCGATAATCAACGCGCTCGTGCGCAAATCTAGCGCAACACTGATGAGCGCCGCCGTCATCGCAGAAAGCACAATCGCCGTGCGCTGATCATACGCAATCACCAAAATCACAGCGGCAAAAACCACCGGCGCCGTCGCGGCAAAAATAATAAACTCAGGCTTAAACGCTGCCAAAATCGCCGACCCCAGCAAACACACAAGCGTCAGCGAAGAAGCCGCGATCATCCGCGCCGCGTTCCGGCGCAGCCGCGGCGCAAACCGAATCACATACAGCGAGCACGCAACCGTCACCAACACAGACAACCCCAGCCCGCCAAGTCGGGAAAGCCACAGATTCACCTGAGAGCGCCCCGCAGTAAACGCCGTATTTTCCGCCCGGATCAACACCAGCGCGTCATCATCAATCACTTCACCATGCGCGACAAGCAAACGCCCCACAGGGTACGACGCCTTCACCGGCGCCACCGTCTCCGCTCGCTCAGACCGCAGCCGATCCGTCTCTGCTTGGTCAAGCAAGTACGTCGGCCGCGGCGTGCTCGTAATCCGCTGAAGCACCGGCTGCGCAATCAACCCCGTCAATCCCGCATCATAAAGCGCCCGCTCGATAGCAACGTTGTAATCATCACTCTCGATGTTGATCACAATAATCTTCAGTCGCTCACGCGGATCTTCACTCTCTCGGCGCAACTTCACAATCCGCGATTGCGCCAGCGTCTCCGTCTGATACGTCTCACGATCAACAATCGGCACATCGCGCAGCAGGCCAATCAGACGCGACACATGCGTTTTCCAAATATTGTCCGCCTCGCCCGCAATCACATAATCTCGAATCGCATCCAAACGCGACTGAGTCAATCCAAACGCCTGACGAATCTCAGGCGCCACCTTCTCCAGCGTGTCCGCGTCCGCCAGCGCCGTCGGAAGATTCAAAAGCGAGTTCTCAATCTCATCGAAATACGCGCCGTCCTCAAAATACACACGCGGCGCCTGCGCCATCTCCGCCTCGCGCCGACTCTCCGTCGCCACCGTATCCGCGACCTCAAACTCAGCCCGCACAACAACAGCTTCATCCGCCAGCCGCCCGATCGCATACAGAGACTGCTCCCGAGCCCACGAGATCACAAGTGCAGCAAACACCGCGAAAACAATCGCAATCATCACTCCGTGTACAACAACGGGTTTGCGCAATAGCTCGCGCCACCCCGATTTCTTCTTCTTCGGCGTCACACGTTTAATCTGCTCGCGCCGCGCCTTGCCCGACGTGGCCGCGCCAGCCGCCTCCTCCGCGTGAAACGCCCGACCTTCTTGTTTTTCAGTCATGGCGAAGTCTCACGAAAAGTCACGCCCGGGCTCACAGGCTCATCATCCCCATACGCTTCAACAATCCGCTGCACCAAGTCGTGCCGAACAATGTCAATACGATCCAGTGAGACAAACCCAACGCCCGCAACCCGTCGAAGCAGCCGCGCCGCGTCAATGAGCCCGCTCTCACGAGGGTCCGGCAAGTCAATCTGCGTCGTGTCACCCGTCACAATCATCTTGGAACGCTGACCCATCCGCGTCAGAAACATCTTCATCTGCTGCCGGGTTGTGTTCTGCGCTTCATCAAGAATGATCACCGCGTCATTCAGTGTCCTCCCCCGCATAAACGCGAGCGGCGCCACCTCCATCACATCATGCGCCATGAAGCGCTTCATCGTGTCAAAATCCATCATGTCATGCAGCGCGTCAAAGAGCGGACGAAGATACGGATTCACCTTCGCCTCCATGTCCCCAGGCAAAAAACCAAGCTTCTCCCCCGCTTCAACCGCGGGGCGCACCAAAATCACCTTCTTCACTCGCCCAATCTTCAACATATGCACCGCAGCCGCCACCGCGAGGTACGTCTTCCCTGTCCCCGCCGGCCCCACGCCAAAAACAAGATCGCTCTCCCGAATCGCTTCTAAATACGCGCGCTGATTCGCCGACTTCGGCTTCACCGGCCGGCCTCCGGCATACACATCAAGATGCTCGCCCCACGCCGCCGGCTCGCCCCCCTCGGACTGCGCCGAGTTCATCGCGTCATGCATGCCATCTTCAGTCCCCACTTCCGCAATGACACGCAGCACATCCTGCCGCGACATCGCCCGGCTTCGCCGCGCCTCATGCCCAAGACGATCAATCACTCGCCGCGCAGCTGCCACCGCAGCATGATCGCCGCTCACGCGAACTGTGTCCTCACGGGCAGCAATGCGCACACCCAGAGCCTCGCGAATGATCTTCAGATTGCGGTCGCCCGAACCAAGCACCGACACTGCGTCGGCGCCGCGGGGAACCTGAATCGTGACATCCAAAGCTGGCTGACTCCGATAGGGTAAGCGGCTCCAAGGTCCAAGTATCGACACTCCACCGCCGCCGAACGAGCCCAATCCTACGCCCAACCCCGACAGCTGTCACAACAATATCTATTCATATGTTCGCATTGTGTTCGCGTATATCCATCCTGAATCGCAACAAACGCCGATTTCAACGATGGGCCCCCATCGCTCGTCCCGTATCCGCAGCCGGTAATTGGTTCAACGAGTGCACCTCGCCCTCTACATCAATCCATACTGAGACAGCCCCAACCTCCGCCGTCGAAAGCCACCGCGTCCCCTCCCGAACCTCCGCCCACCGTTCATCGCCCGCCCGCGATGGCCCAGTCGACTGGATCACAACCGCCGGCCCCACGTCCGAAATAAAGCTCATCGCTCCCGGCCTGGCGCTCCCATGATGAGGCGCCTCCATCACGTCCGGCGACAGATCCACCCGCCGCACCAGCAGCCCTTCAATCGCAGCAGCTTCAATATCCCCAGTCAGCAGTATCGAGCGCTCACCACCACCGGTGCTCACGCGCAGCTCCATCACCAGCGAAGAGTTGTTCGCCCGGCGCCACTCAAAATCCTTCGGCGGCCACAGAATCTCACCATCAATATTGAGTGGTTCAATCGACTCCCCCGCAAAAAGAATCCGCGTCTGAATCCCAGCCCGCTCTAGTTCATGCAACAAATACGCCGCTGGATCTCCAAAATCACCATTTGCCATATTAAAACTCGGCCCAAGCAACACCGCCGGCGCGCCAAACCGCTCAACAATGTCAAGAACAGCTGAGTAGTGATCAATGTTGGCGTGCGTGATCACAATCGCATCCAGACGACGCACCCCAAGCGCCCGCAGCGCATCGGGTATCTCACGGACACCAATATCAAGGTCCATCGAGCCGCAATCCCAAAGAAAGCATGCCTCACGCGTGCGCACCAACATGCACGTCCCGTCGCCAACATCAAACGCGTCAACGCGCAGCGCCTGATCTCGCGGAAGCGAAGGTGAAAGAAAACTCGCTGCCATCCACACCACAACAATCGCCGTCGCCATCACGCCTCGCAGCTTGCGCCATGATCCCGCCATCAACCACCACACAATTATCATCAGCATCGCAATCGTCAACGGCCAACCCACCGCAGGCGTGTACACAACCGCTATTGGGATCGTTTCAATCCCAGCCACAACAAACCGCAGCGCGCCCGCCAGCGCATGCAATACGCTTGAAGCTGCCCCCGCCAGCCCTGGCGCGATCGCCGCAACCGCCAACAACAAGAACCCTGGCGCCAACACCATCACCGCCAGCGGCATGACGATCAGCGTCGCCGCCGCCCCCAGCGGATTGAACATTCCGAAATGATGCATGACCAAAGGCGTTGCAACCAACCACGCAACCACACTCACCACAACCGCCTCCCGAATCCGCCAGAGAACTCGTGAGGCGAAACGCATCTCGTCCGGCGCCGGACGCTCACCAAACCACCTCTGCGTCACACGAGGGGTCAAGGCAATCAACGCTCCCACAACCGAAAAACTCAACTGAAACCCCGGCGAAAACAAATCGAGCGGCCTCCAGATCAAAACAAAAATCGCCGCCCACGCCAGCGTGTTCAATGAATCAAACCGCCGCCCCGTTGCATCAGCTCCAAGAAAAATCCACACCATGATCGCCGCCCGAATCACCGGCGCGCGCGCCGGCGCCAACAGCACATACACCAATACAATCAGCGCCACAATGAACGGCTCTGCCCATCCCCGCCGACTCACCGCCCGCACCGCAACCAGCGCAAGTAACGTCAAAAATGCTAAATGCAATCCGCTCACCGCAAGCACATGCGCCGTCCCCACCCGCTGAAACGCGCTCTGCACTTCGTCATACCCTGCCTCACGCTCACCCAACAGCATCGCGCTCAAAAGCGCCGTCGAATCCTCAGAATCTCTGTCGGCCCCCGCGCCAGCCTCAATGACCCCCCGCACCCGCCCGCGAGTCTCCCCAAGCACCCGAATCCCCCACCCGCGCACAGCTCCCCATCTCGAGTCATAGTCAATCCCACTCACCAACTCCGCACTCGCGCACCCCAAATGCCCCGCAAACCCCGACTGCGCCGCAAGCGCACGCCAATCACCCTCACCAGGATTCGTTCCCGGCGAAACCCCGCGCGCAAGGCCCAGCGCCTGCACACGATCCCCCGCACGCACACCAAAGAGCTCATCTCCATCCACCCACACCGCCAGCCGCCCCGATGCCGAACGCCAACCAGCCTCCCCGCGCACACTCTCCAGCGACAAATCAAACCGCATCCGTCCCGGCCGATCCACCAACTCCGCAAACGCGCCCCCACTCTCCACATATGCAGGCGCTCCCAGCACAACTCCGCGCGCCTCAAGCAGCGTCGGCGCCCGCCACGACAGCGCCGGCCCCAGAGCATCAGCACGCGATTCATCCACACGAAAACCGCACCACCCCGCCCCCAACCCAAACACCGCCAGCCCCAGCGCCGCTCGGCACACCAACCCCCTCCCAACAACTCCAACAATCGCAAGCCCCGTCGCACATGCAAGCAACACCGAAGCGTCCACCGCCACAACCCGCGAAAACCCAATCCCCGCGCCCAACAAACCCGCGAGCCAAACCGCCCGCCGCAGCGACCCGCCGCCACGCCCATATACCGCCGCGCTCTCACGACCCGTTGTCACACCTACACGCTCACGGACCGCTCCCCATTGGTCAAGTGTGACCGACCCCCCACCGCCACCGCCGGACGGCTGCCCCTCATTCAGGACTCAATCAAACAATTCATCCCTTCCCCTCGCTGACCGATAATGCCCACGGGACAATCCCGTTCCCGCACTCACGGTCCGCGCGCCCCGTGTGCCCAGCAACCGACTCCCGCGCCGCCACACGGAGCATCCTCCATGTCCCACCAACCACGACGAATCGGCCTCCTCACCGGCGGCGGCGACTGCCCCGGGCTCAACGCCGTCATCCGCGCCGTCGCCAAGACCGCCATCTACGATCACAGCTGGGAAGTTTTCGGCATCGAGGACGGCTTTCTCGGCATGATTGAAAATCGCATACACCCCCTCACCGCGCAAAATGTCTCCGGCATTCTCAACACCGGTGGAACCATACTTGGCACCAGCAACAAGGCAGACCCCTCCCGCTACGCCACCGGCTACAACGCTTCAGGCGAACCACAGTTTGAAAACGTCATCGACACCTGCCTCGCAAACCTCCTTGCACGCGAAATCGACACACTCATCGTCATCGGCGGCGACGGCACCATGTCCGGCTCGCAAGCCTTCGTTGACGCCGGCGTCAACTGCATCGGCCTCCCCAAAACCATCGACAACGACCTCGAAGGCACCGACCTCACCTTCGGCTTCATGACCGCTGTCGAAACCGCCACCCACGCCCTCGACCGCCTGCACACCACCGCGATGTCCCACCATCGCGTCATGGTCGTCGAAGTCATGGGCCGCAATGCAGGCTGGATCGCGCTCCACGCCGGCGTCGCCTCAGGCTCCGACGTCATCCTCATCCCCGAGATTCCCTACGACCTGAAGAGCATCAGTGAGTTTGTCATCGAACGCAGCAAGCACGGCAAACGGTTCAGCCTCGTCTGCATCTCCGAAGGCGCCAAACCCAAAGGCGGAAAACAGGTCGTCTCAAAAATAGATCCAACAAGCCCCGACCCCATCCGCCTCGGCGGCATCGGCGAACAACTCGCCGACGACATCGCTCGCGTCACCGATCTCGAGGCCCGCACCACCGTGCTCGGCCACGTCGTCCGCGGCGGAACACCCGTCGCCGCCGACCGCGTCTTCGCCACCCTGCTCGGCCACCACGCCATCGGCCTCATCGCCGCAGGAGAGCGCAACCGCCTCGTTGTCTGCAAAGACACCAAACTCACCGACATCGACATCCGCACCGTCGCCAACAAACAACGACTCGTCTCACTCGAAGACCCCCTCATCCTCGCTGCCCGCGCCGTCGGAACCTGTTTCGGCGACTGAACTTACAGCAGCCTGGCTCGCAAATCGCTCTCGCCTGAAGCGCCACCTCTGCGCCCGAAAATCCGCGCCGGCGCCTGAGCTTTCTATCAAATACGCCTCTCTCTCATTTTTCGCGCGAAAACCGCGCGCCGGCGACGTTCTATCACCAACAGACAATAACCCACCCCCGCACAATGTCGGGATGCCGCCCATAACGGGCGCCCGATGCGCAAAACAAATCCGCAGGAGCTACACCCATGTTCCAAACCCGCCGTCCAGCATCCTTCTCACTCATCACAGCTACGCTCGTTCTTCTCTTCGCAACTGCCTCTTCCTTCGCCGCCGACTGGGTCACGCGCACAAAGGACGGCCTGCTCAACATCAACTTCCCCGGCGGGTCAATCGCCGAATACTGCCAGGGACTTCGCGAAGCCAGCCCGGATCACAATATTGTTGTTGAAGAAAACGCATCCTACGCGCCACTGCCTGTAATTGTGTTGAACAATGTCACACCCAGTTTTGCAGTAAGCATCCTCAGTGAGTTGAAGCAGACCGTCATCCACCATCACCATCCCGCAAGCGAACAAGAAAATGGCGCTACACTGGATGTCGTCACCACAGATGGGAGTTATCACTTTACCGATCCCAACGCTGAGCCATTCATACAATCAAACTCGCCGCCTCGCGTTAACATTGCGTTTCCAGGTGGAACCATCAATGACTTCGTGCAACTCATTAAGCGCGCCCGGGATGACGTCAACATCGTTGTCATGCCCGAAGCCGCAAACTTCCCCGTCCCCTCGCTTGAGCTTCATGATGTCACCGTCTCAGCCGCTCTTCAAATTATCGACGGCACATTGCGCCCTGGTGAAAGCGGACACTTTCAGAAACTCAATGCTCGCTCATTCCAATCCCACCGCGGCCTGTTCCGCATCGAAGTCGACCGCCCGATGCGCAACGAAAAGACCAACGTCTGGAGCGTCGCTGAAATGCTCCTCGCCAATAACAACCCCGACGTCAGCGCCGACCAACTCCTCGCGGGCATCCAGGCTGCTCTCTCCCTCTACCAAAACCCCGCCAAAGTCCTCTACCACGAACAACTCGCCCTCATCATCATCCGTGGACCCCAGGAGCAAATCAATGTCGCAGATTTGGTCATCGATCGTTCATTTGAAAGCGCCAATCACCGTTCCCAATCCGACAATCGGTTCCAGAACGAACTCGCGATGCTCGAACACCAGATGCGCGTCGCTGAAAGTCAGAATCGCGTCCATGAGAAAGAGCTCCAGATTGCGCAAAACCAAATCGCTCTACTCGAACAAGTCGAAGATTCATCTGGGAACCTCCAGTTTCAGCTCGCCGAAGCAGAGCTGCGCGTTGTGAAAGCCGAAGCGGAACTTACAAATTCTCGCAGCGAACTACAGCTTCTTCAACAAGAGCACAGCCGGATTCTCCAGCGCATCACCGCCTCCAAAAACATCAACGACAAACAATAATCGCAGTCGCTGCCCATCTCTCCACGCCAAACTCCGCGTCATGCGCCATCTGTTCACAATCCATGTCCTCCCGCAGCCGCCTACTCTTATCCAATGCCTTCCCCGCCTCTCGACGCCCGAATGCTGACGCGCGAGATCATCGCGGGGAATACCGACGCCTTTGCTGCACTTTATGAAGCGAAGTTCGACATGCTCTACACCGCAATCAAACATTCCACCGGCTTCGATGAGTCTCGCTCGCTTGATATTGTGCAGGACGCCATGCTCCGCGCCATCCGCAAGATGAAACCTATTGACACCACCGCCGAACTCGATGCATGGCTCCTCCGTGTCGCGCGGACAACGGCGCTTGATTCACTTCGCCAGGAGCGCCGCCGGCGCGCGCGCGAACGCGGCGCAGCGCAGGGACTGGTGCGCACAGATTCCTCGAATTCGCGCACAAACGCTTCGGTTTCGCGCACACAAGTGGATGATCTAGAGGGCCGATCAGCCTGGCTTGTGCGCACCATGTCGGGCCTTGATCGAACGTCCGTCGAACTCCTCGAACTCCGATTCCGCGCCGGTCTGACTCTCGAAGAAACCGGCCGCCGACTTGGAATCAAACCCGGCGCCGTTCACGGGAGGCTTGCGCGGCTGCTCACCCGTTTGCGCGCGCAGGCGGAGAAGGAGGAGAGCCATGACGCATGATGATGCGCACGAATCTGGCGCATATGAGCAGCTTTCATCCGCTGGCTGCGCGCGCCGGGAGGCGATGCTCGATGATCTGCGCGCGGAAGTTGTCACACGGGGAGCGCAGAGACGGCGGGCGCGCGCTCGAAACCGCGCGATCGGCGTGAGCTCGCTCGGGCTGGTCATCATCGCAGCGGCCGTGGTCGCGCTCACAGTGCGCACGCCGGCGCCCGGGCCCGGCGCTCCGATCAACGAACCACGCGCGCACAACGATCCCCTGCCCACCGACGAAGCCGCGCCGCCGCGCCCAACGCACCAGCGTTCACAAGTCTTGATTCTACAGTTGGTTATCGATCCAGATCGCACGCCGATTCGGATTGTTCAAGTCGAACCTGGCGTCGCGCGCCGATTTTCAACAGCCACCCGCGCGCGCTCAGGCGCGCTGCCGCAAATTTTGTATCTGAATGACGCCGAACTCCTCACCACACTCGCCGCCGCCGGCCGCCCAACCGGCCTCGTGCGCAGCGAAGGCCGCGTCTGGCTGACCGCGTCCGTGACGGACGCAGCTTTGGAGAAAGAGCACGAATCGCCAAATAACAAGACTGATGAAGAGCTTGGATGACGGCGACTTCTTATGACTGCCAGTTCTTACTAAGTGCGTTCGAGCATAAAGAGTTCCTGCGAGGCACGCCCACTCACAAGAAACGCACCATCAGCACAACAACGGCAGCGAGCATCGCATATATGAGAAAATATATGCGGTTGGCGCGGTGCATCTTTTGATCCGTTGTGCTGACTATGGCGCCGAATATACCGAAAACGGCACTTCCCAGCAGCCCCATGACAGCATAATACGCGACGGCCCAAATTGTTGCTTCGTCTGTCGTACGGCGTACATAGTCAGCCATGATGATCGTATACATTAATATCATTATTCCAATGATAAAGAGACTATGGCTGATAATTTTAGCGCCCATGCTGTGACTCGATTATCAATACGCTAACTATACAAAGGCGGCGTTCAACCATTCAGTCACTTTGCTCCGCTATGACCTGGAACAAATCGCCGGAAGGCACAAGCCGAAGCATGCCCCATGGCACCAAGATACGACCTTCGCTATTCGGCCCGAACTGAATGGGCGTCGGTTCAATGTTCAAATCTGGCGATGCCCATAGAAGATCCGAGGAGTACGGGACTTGTTGCCCGTAGACGATGCCACCAGGCAGGCCGACGACGATTAATTTATTTAGCTCCGGTTCATCTTCAGCAACGAGATCGGGCGCATAAAAATGCGCAGGAAATCCATTTAATGCCTTACCCCAATAAAATGTCCCAATAGGTATGGGCGCGATTACGACAACAATCGGATCAATACAACAAACAACGACTGTTGATTGAAATATGTGATGAGCGCGCTCTATAGACAATGGATTTTGTGCAGCATCATCCAACAATTCTTTACGATTTTCATCATCCCGCGGAACCTCTTCAAACGAGTATCCAAAAGGTTTCAGGAAGCGAATCGTTTTTTTCACAACACGCGATGCTGAAACACACACTCGATCGAATCCCGGCTTGGTCCATGTGACGCTCCCTCGCATATCGAAAAGAAGGTAAGATGTGATTCTAGCTTCAGCAATCGCTACATCAGACCCACCATAATACGGCTGCGAAGGCCAGGCATCTCGACCAGATGTGGTGCGATAGCAACCAGACAACATAGCCAGCAACAAGAGCGCCAAAGTTCGGATGATGATCATGATTCTTCTCTCCGAATCAAGATTGCGTTTTCTCAAGTCGCCACTTCGTGCGTGTGTAGGCGAGACGGAAGCCGTTGCGTTCGGCGTTGCGTTGGGAGCTGGAGCCGGGTTCGGCGACGATCATGACGAGATCGCAGCCGCGCTGGCGGGCGTATTGCAATCGGTGATTGAAGAGGGCGAGCTGCGCGCCTTGTCGGCGGGCTTCGGGGATGGTGCAGGCGCCGGCGAGGAGGGCGACGCCTTCAACCATGAGCAGTTCGCCGGCGGCGATGGGCTTGCCTTCTGATTCGACAAGAAACTCCTGCGCGTCGTCGCGGGTCGCATTGACGCGGACGACGTTGTGCATGAGTTCGCGCAGGTCGCCGAAGTCGGCCCAGCCTTGCGTCGCGGTTTCCGCCCAGAGCGTGCCTTCGTCGGCGTTGATGGGGCGGACGGAGAGGTTGGTGTCTTTTTCGCTGTGAAATACGGTCTTATCAGAGAGGGTGCGATAGAGGACGCTGCCCAATTCGATGGGGCGGTAGCCGCGCTCGACGAGTTTGGCAGTCAGTTTGACACCCGCGAGGGGGCAGATTTCTTGATCGACATGGGCGGATCGCTCGCGGAAAAAGGTTTCGATGGCGTCGAGATGTTCATCGCGGGTTTCTTCCAACACGCCAAGGCCGAAGGTTTGCGTGAGCAAGGAATCAGCGCCATCGAACATGGCGAGAGCGCCGGCGACTTCGAGGACGGCAGTTCCGCTGTTGGGATCAAGTTTACCGCGGGTCGCGACGAACTCTGCGCTGGCGCGCCCTTCGGCGCCTTCCAGACGGCGCGCGAGAGCGAGATCGGCAAAGGGCGTTCCAGGCATTTGGGTTCACTCGACGTTGGCGCTGTTTTCGATGAATTGTTTGATGTCGCTATGCAGGCGGCGGAGGGATGACTCCTGGATGTACATCATGTGGCCGGCGGGGAAGTAGCTGGTGGTGATGTTGTTTTGGAGGTGGGGTTCAAGGCCGAGATGGTTGACGGTGTAATCAGTTGCGAAGTAGGGAGTGGCGAGGTCGTAGTGGCCACTTGCGATGAAGACGCGGAGTGATTCGTTTTTGGTCATTGCTTCGCGCAAGGTTTTAGCGACGTTGACATAACTGTTTTCATAGGATGAATAGGACCAGGGGTGGACTCTGCCGGTGAGGATTTCGTAGGGGAGTTCATTTTCATATTCCAACTCCCTGCGGACGTAGTCGTTCAACATCGCGGTGTATGGGCCCATGATTGCGGTCATGCTGGGGTCGTGGTCGAAGGTTTCGCCGGCGGCGTCGGCGTCAATGCCGGTGAAGCGGCTGTCGAGCCTGCCGACGGAGCGGCGCTGGTCGCGCATGAGTTCTTTGGTGAAGCGCATGATGTGGATGCGCATGTTTGATTCACGGACGTACTCTTCGCTGAGGCCGGTGTAGCGGGCGAGTGTGTGTGTTATTTCCTGCTGACGCTGGCCAGGGAGGTCATCACCCTGGGCGAGGGCGGTGAGATAGTCGGTGAGGGCCCAGGCTTCGACTTCGCGAAGGAGTTCCTCGAGTGGGCGGCGCTGGAGGTCGGCGGGGAGTCTGTTGTGGAAGTGTGCGGTGGCGGTGTAGGTGGGAAGGAAGAGGATGTAGGGGAGATCGTTGCCTTCATCGAAGCGGGCGGTTTGGAAGTTAAGGATGGCGGAGATGAGCATGATGCCGTTGAGATACATGCCGTGCCGGTTTTGGAGATAGCCGGAGAGGCCCGCGGCGCGGGTGGTGCCATAGCTTTCGCCGGCGAGGAACTTGGGGCTGGCCCAGCGCTCGTAGCGAGTGACATATTTATGGATGAAGTCGCCGACGGAGCGGACGTCTTCGTTGAGGCCTGAGAACTCTTTTTGTTCGTGGTCTTCTGCGGGGCGGGAGTAGCCGGTGCCGACGGGGTCGATGAAGACGAGGTCGGTGGCGTCGAGCCAGGTGCTGGAGTTGTTGACGAGTTTATAGGGAGGTTGCGCAGTGAACCCTTCGGGGCCCATTTGCGTGCGGCGGGGGCCGGCGGTTCCAAGATGGAGCCAGACGGAGGAGGAGCCGGGGCCGCCGTTGAAGACGAAGGTGATGGGTCTTTCGGCAGGGTCGAGCGCGCCGTCGAGTGTGTAGGCGACGAAGAAGACATTGGCGAGGAGTTCGGTTTTTTCGTTGGTCAGCGGCATGTAGCCGGTGGTGACGGTGTAGTTGAGCGCGCCAGCCTGGGCAGAGACGGACTTGTGGACGACGGAGAGATCGTCTTTTTCATCTGCGCTGGCAGTTTCGGCTGTTGGCTCCGACTCTGATTCGGGCTGGGCGAGAGTGCTTGGGGCGATGTAGAGGAATGAGATGAGAAGCGTCAGCAGGAGGCATGGGCGGATGTGCATCATTGGAGCCTTTTTGTTCCCAGGGTTGGATGTTTGGAAGCCGGATGTTGCAGTTTTCCATTCTAACGTATGCCCAAAAAAAGAACGGGCGGGCTCCATTTGGAACCCGCCCGGTCGCATTCACATATGAGCCAGAGGCTGTTTCAACGAACGATTATTCGTCGTCGAAGTTATCGATGAAGGTTCCAATGAGGAACTGATCGGTTTCGGCCTCGGTGTAGGCCTGCTCGAAGCTCTGGGGGAAGTACTGAGCGGGTTGAGCGAGTCGCTTGTCCCAGTTGTGGCGGGCGGCGACTTCAAAGGCCCGGGCTTTGTCCTGCAGATTGGCGAGGGCTTCGGTGCTCATCGCACGGTATGCGTCGGCGGCGGCGACGGCCTGCTGGACGCGGGCTTTCGTCTGCTGCTTGCTGAGATACTCGGTGGCGAAGGCCTTGTTGCGGTCAGCGATGACTGAAGCGATGCGGGCGTCGAAACGAGCACGAACGACATCATCCTGCGCATCTGCAGCGGCGAACTTGGTAGAGATCCTGGCGTCGTCGATTTGCGAGCGAGCGAAGACGGTCGCACGCTGGGCGGTGTCGTAGGACTCAGCGATTTCGCGATCGGCTTCGGCGTAGGCGAGCATGCGCTCGACCTCGGCCTGGCCGGACAGTTGCTGGGCGTCTGTGACGTTGCGGAGGTGAGCGATCTCAGCCTCGGCGACGAGACGGCGGGAATCATTGGACGTGTGGAGCTGCGCGATTTCGATTTCGGTCATCGTTGCGATGGTTTCGCTGATGGCCTGCATTTCCTCGAAGTTGGCGCGGGCGATTTCGGAGAATGTCGCTGCGGCCTGATCGAGGCGGGTCAGCTCGGCGTAGTGGATTTGCTTGGCGGAGTTGATTTCCTGGGCCATCTGTGCGGCGAGCGCGCTTTGGCTGCGGCTGAACGAATCTGCCTGTGCCCGAAGCTCTGAGACCTTGGCGGTCCCGCGGCGATGGGTGGCGTCGCGCTTGGCTTCGAGTGTGCGCACCTGAGCGGCGCCGCCACGATCGACGGCTTCCGCTTGGGCAAGGAGACCGGTGACCTGGGCATCGGCCTTGGTTTCGAGAGCGTCGAGCTCAGCGCGGAGACTGAGAATCTGGGCTTCGACCTCCTTGAGGGAGGCTTCTGCTTCGACTTGTGAACGGCTGAAGTTGGCTTCGCCGATGCGAAGGTGCGTTTCGGCCTTGGCGCGAAGGTCGTCGACCTGGGCGATCATTTTTTGCTCGAAGGCGGTGGCCTGGGCGAGGCTCTCGTTGTAGCGAGCCTGTTGCTGGCTCCACCATGCGTCGAGTTGAGCGGTGCGCTCTTCATAGGTTGCGGTCCGGGTCTTCTCGAAAGCGTCCGCTTCGCTGCGCATGCGCATGACATCGGCGAGCTTGGTTTTGAACTCGGCGACGTGGTTGGGCTCGAGCTTCGACTCGCGTGCGGGCACGGAGCTAACTTCGGGAGCTGCGTCATCGGGAGAGAGCGAGAGGATCTGGTCGTCGACCCAGTTGAACTCGACGCTGCCTGCTTGAAGCTGGGTAGCGAGGGTCTGCATGATCTCGGCTTTGATGGCTGAGGCTTCTGCCTCGGCGCTGGCGCGAATCTGCTCGAACTGCGCATCGGAGAGGGCGACCTGGTGGTCGGCTTCAGCTTGGAAGGCGCGGGCCTGGGCGCGAGCCTGCGCCATCACGAACTGGGCGCGGGCTTCTTCTTCAAAGCGGTCGGCGCGAGCGCGGAGCACGAAACTTTCTGCTTCGGCGTCCGAGAGGAACTTTTCGATGGAAGAGCGCTGATGCTCGTAATCAGCTTCTGAGATAGCGATGAATTTTTCGGATTCGGCGCGTTGGCGCTGGGCCTGGGCTTCGGACTCGGTGAGCATCGCCTCGGACTGTGCGTGCATCGCGTTGACGTCGGCGGAGATCTGCTGATGCTGGAGGTCAGCCTGCTGAACGGCGAGTTGATGGCCGTTCAAGGCGTCTGCCTCTTCAAGCGCGACGATCTGGGCGGCGATCTCAGCGGCGCGGGCGCCGGCCTGCTCGCGCATCGAATTTGCCTGGGCGCGAAGGTTCATGCTTTGGGCGGCGACGCTTTGCGTGAGCGTTGAGATTTGCTGACCGAGATCCTGAACTTCGGCGCTGTGCTGCTGTCGCAGAGCGTCAGCGGTTTCGCGAAGCTCGCGGACCTTGCTGGCGGCGCGGAGTTCGGTCATCTCAGCGATTTTCATCATTTGCTGGACCTGGGCGGCGCCGCGCTCTGCGACGGCTTGGCGGTCAGCCAACATGCCTTGATGCTGGGCTTTGGCCTGCTCCCATTCGCTGACGCCCTGCGAGCGTACTTTTTCGTACTGGGCCATGCGGTCCTTGCGGAGCGCGGTGACCATGGCGTCGTCGAGCCTGAACTGACTATTGCCGGCGGCTTCCTTGGCGCTCACGCGGACGGAAAACTCATCGAGCTGCGCTGTGAAGACATCGCGCGCTTCAGCGGCCTGGGCGAGTGCGATCTGCTCGCGTGTGAGCGCACGGTGAAGATCTGCGTCGGCGAGGGCCATCGCTTCTGACTGGCGTGCGTCGCGGTTGACTCGGGCTGCCTGAGCGTGGGCGCGGAGGGCTTCGATTTCTGCGGTGGCGCCGCGCGCTTCGCTGACCCACAACTCGGGAAGCGAAACTTCCTGCCCGCGGGACTGATACCACTGCTCGTCATATCTGCCGGAGGTTTCGAGCGGGTCAATCTGCGCACTGGCCATGGAGGCGTGGCGATCGGCGCTGTAGTTGCGGGTGTAGGTTTTGTTCTTCGCGTTGAAGGCGCCACAGCCGCTGAGTGACATGGCGGCGAGGCCTGCGACGCAAGCGGTGATAAAAATTGGCCTGCGCGAGAGTGCGCTGGCGAGCGTTCTGTTGTGATGCGTGTTCATGCCTGCCTCCTCAGTTCGCCGGTGGTATTGGCCGGCGCTCAATGCCATATTGGTGAATGCGATTTCAATCAGACGGCTGACTCGTCCCATCTCACGCGCTCTCTTGCGACCGCACGACACGGGGCGACGCCAGCGTCCTTTCAATCGTCACGCGCGGCCCAACCCTGAACGGTGCGCCCATGCTTTGGCCTCCCGTTCTTCACCCCGGAGGAGGTCCGCGCGGGTGTTCTCTCGCTACGGCCGGCTCAAACAGCACAGCCGTCAAAGCTGCACGGTGCATATAGAACGACCACCGACAATCGCTTGCAGGCTGACACAATCAGTTGTGACCCCGATAACCCTTCGGCCGCTCGGCGCTGCGGCGAGTTAGAAGGGTGAGTGGCGCACGATAGCGCGCATGCGCGACGGCGCATTGAACAACGTGGAGCTAGAGATGGTGGGATCCGATCAGATCAGACACTTGCGCCCTGTCTGGATTCGTCGAGCATGCGGCGGAGAACGGTGTGCAGAATGCCGCCGTTGCGGTAGTACTCCACTTCGACGGGCGTGTCGATCCTGCATTTGGTGGTGAAGTTGGTAGTCTTGCCTGTTGTTGGATGGACAGCGGTGACAGGGATGTCGGCGCCGGGGCCGAGCGGATCGGGCACGAGGATGTCGAAGCTCTCGGTTCCGTCGAAGCCGAGGGTGTCGGCGTCAGCGCCTTGCGCAAACTGCAACGGGAGCACGCCCATGCCGACGAGGTTTGATCGATGGATGCGCTCAAAGCTCTTGACAATGACGGCGCGCACGCCGAGCAGGAAAGTGCCTTTGGCGGCCCAGTCGCGGCTGGAGCCCATGCCGTAATCAATGCCTGCGAGGACAATGAGCGGGACATCTTCCTGCTGATAGTGCAACGCGGCGTCATAGATTGATTTGACTTCCCCATCGAGCAGATCGCGTGTCCAGCCGCCTTCGGTTCCCGGGGCGAGTTGGTTGCGAATGCGGATGTTTGCGAATGTGCCGCGCGTCATGACGCGGTCGTTGCCTCGGCGCGAGCCGAAACTATTAAACATGGACACCGGAACGTTGTTGTCCGTGAGATACTTCCCAGCCGGTCCGTCTGCGGGGATAGCGCCGGCGGGGGAGATGTGATCGGTGGTGACGGAGTCGCCCAGGAGGCAGAGGACACGGGCGGAGCGGATGGGTTTTATCTCGGCGGGCTCTTCAGTCATGCCGACGAAGAAGGGCGGTTCCTGGATGTAGGTTGACTTGTCGCTCCAGTTGTAGATGTCGCCGCCGGAGACGGGAACCTGGTTCCATGTTTCGTTGCCGGTGTAGACCTCGGCGTAGAGCTTTTTGAACTGATCGGGTCCGATGCAGGCTTGCTTGACTTTGAACACCTCGTCATGCGTCGGCCAGATGTCACGGAGGTAGACATCTTTGCCGTCTTCGGTCTGGGTAATGGGATCATTGGCGAGATCAATATCCACCGTGCCCGCGAGCGCGTAGGCGACGACGAGCGGCGGGCTGGCGAGGTAGTTGGCGCGGATGTCAGGGCTGATGCGCCCTTCGAAGTTTCGATTACCGCTGAGCACGGAGGCGGAGACTATGTCGTGTTCGTTAATTGCTTTTGAAATGGGTTCGGGGAGCGGGCCGGAGTTCCCGATGCAGGTCGTGCAGCCATACCCGACGACGTAGAACCCGAGCGCCTCGAGATGTTCGAGCAAACCAGCTTTGGTGTAGTAGTCGGTGACGACCTTTGAGCCTGGAGCGAGCGATGTTTTGACCCACGGCTTGGATTTGAGCCCGAGGGCATGAGCTTTTTGGGCGAGCAGGCCGGCGGCAATCATGACATCGGGGTTGCTGGTGTTGGTGCAGCTTGTGATGGCGGCGATGACGACGTCGCCATGATGAAGAGAGAAAGTGCGATCGTTGTAGGCGATGGTTGGAGAGGATTCGCCATCGCAGTTCTTCGCCTGGTTGACGGTGTTCTGTGAGTTAGCGCCGCCTTCATTCGTCCAACGATCGATGCGCACAATTTCGCATTCTGATTTCTTGCCGAAGGTGTTGACGAGATCCTTGCGCCACTGGGCTTTCATGTTGCTGAGGAGGATGCGGTCCTGCGGGCGTTTGGGGCCGGCAAGTGAAGGCTGAACGGTTCCCATGTCGAGTTCGAGCAGGTCAGTGAAGACGGGCTCGGGGGCGTCGGGCGTCCAGAAGAGACCATTGGCTTTGCAATAGGTTTCAACAAGCTCGATGTCGGACTCATCACGGGCGGTGAGGCGAAGATAGTCAAGTGTTCTGGCGTCGATGGGGAAGAAGCCCATGGTGGCGCCATACTCGGGAGCCATGTTGGCGATGGTGGCGCGGTCGGGGACGTTCATGGTTTCGATGCCGCGCCCAAAGAACTCGACAAACTTTCCAACGACGCCGTGGGCGCGCAGCATTTGGGTGATGGTGAGAACGAGGTCGGTCGCGGTGGCGCCTTCGGGGAGCCTCCCTGTGAGGCGGAATCCGACAACATCGGGCGTGAGCATATAGACAGGCTGGCCGAGCATGACTGCTTCTGCTTCGATCCCGCCGACGCCCCAGCCGACGACGCCGAGACCGTTAATCATGGTGGTGTGGCTGTCGGTTCCGACGAGAGAATCGGGGTAGGCGACGGTGGCGCCTTGTGCATCCTTCTTCGTGAGGACGCAGGAGGCGAGGTATTCGAGGTTGACCTGATGCACGATTCCCGTCGCGGGTGGGACGACCGTGAAGTTATCGAATGCGGTCTGGCCCCATTTGAGGAACTCGTAGCGCTCCTGGTTGCGCTCGAACTCTTTTTCAGCGTTGATGGTGAGCGCGATGCCGGAGCCGAAGGCGTCGACCTGCACTGAGTGATCGATGACAAGATCGCAGAGGACCTGTGGATTGACGGCGGCGGACTGGCCTCCCATGCGCGCCATGGCGGAGCGCATCGCGGCGAGATCGACGACGGCGGGGACGCCGGTGAAATCCTGCAGGACGACGCGGCCGGGCATGAAAGGAAGCTCGCTGCGAGCAGGGCTCTTGGCGTCCCAGCTCGCGAGGCCGGCGATATCGTCTGCGGTGACGATGAAACCGTCCACATTGCGGAGCATTGCTTCAAGCAGCACCTTGATCGAGTAGGGGAGCTTGTCGACGTGCCCGACGCCCTGGCGCGTGAGAGCGCCGAGGTCGTAATAGATGAACTCCCCGGCGCTGGTTTTGAGCGTCGCGCGGGCGTTGAAGGGATTGCTTTGACTGGCAGGCATGACCGTGTCTCCTCGTGGCTGTGGAGGGGATGCGAAGTGGATGAGTCGAATCGGCCACAGCTCGACGCATCGACGCTTAAGAAGGTTGGGAATACACAATAGAGCGGGTATCGGCTCCCGCCAAGAAATGGGGAAAAATCGTTCGAGATTCACGGGCGATATTCTTGGAATAGGATTGGTGGATGGCGCAGCGATTTCATTCCAGACAAGCTCGCAGCGAGGCGCCGCTGGCGGGTCGGGCTTCAGAGTTGGCGGCGGGGGCCCGCGATCTTGCTGTGATCGCCCGGAAGCTGGCGGACGGGCTTTTTCAGGGAAAGCACGCGACAGGTCGGCGGGGTGAGTCGGCGGAGTTTTACGACTACCGCGCGTATGCGCCGGGCGATCCCATCGGCAGGATCGACTGGCGGGTCTTCGGAAGGACGGATCGGCATTACGTCCGGCGATTCACACATGAGTCACAGCTCACAGTGATGATTGCGCTGGACGCCTCTGCCTCGATGGGCTTTGCAAGTGTGACGGGCGAGGGTGAGACAAAGCTCCGGCGAGCGAAGGAGATTGCGGCGGGATTGTGTTATCTGACGGTGCGACAGGGAGATCGGATGGGTTTGGTCGCGGCGCGTGGGACGGGGGAGCCGGTGGTGATTCAGCCCGGAGGGACATGGGCTCGGGCGCGTGAGATTCTTGTCGGGCTGGATGGATTGCAGGCGGACGGGGAGGGGGGCTTGGCGCAGGCTGTTCGCGCGAGCGCTGATGTGCGCACTGGGCGATGCCTGGAGGTCATTCTTGGTGATGGTTTAGAAGATCCGGGTGCGCTTGAGGAAGAACTACATCGTGCGAGGAAAGGCGCGGCGACGGTGTCGTTTGCCCGGCGAGCGGGCGGGACGGGGCGAGAGATCGTGATGATTCAGATTCTTGCGGATGATGAGCTTGATATTTCTGGGGTCGGCGCCGGGCGATTTGTTGATCCCGAGACAGGCCTTGCTGTTCATTCATTTGGAAAGGAAGCAGCGAGCGAGTACGCCCGAGTGATGCGCGAGCACATCGCAGCGATTCGCTGCGTCGTCCTTCGGGCGGGCGGGCGGCATATCCTCGCGCGAACGAGTGAGGATCCGGCGATCGCGCTCAGGCGCCTGCTCACGGGCCCCGAATAGCGCTGTCGGCGGTTGACTCAGCCCCTATCATCACCACCATGCCTCTCCTTTCCGCGATCAATATTAAGCACAGCTACGGAACTGACGTGATCCTCAGCGGCGCGACGCTGGTCATTGAGCCCGGGGAGCGCGTTGGCTTTGTCGGGCGCAACGGGGCGGGAAAATCCACGCTGACGCGGGCCATCGCCGGCCTGCTCACGCCTGATTCCGGTGATATTCAGGTGGCTCGGGGGCGTCGGGCGGGCTATCTGCAACAAGATCCGCAGTTTGATCCGGAAGAGACGCTGCGCGGTGAAGCTGAGGCTGCGTTTGCGGAACTGCACGCGCTGCACCAGAGGCTTGATGGTGTCTTTGAAGAGATGGCGACGGCGCAGGGGGATGACCTTGACAAGCTGCTTCGACGACAAGATCGGCTTGAGAGCGACATTGAAGCGGCTGGCGGGTACACGATCGACCATAAGATCGACGCGACGCTTCACGGGCTTGGCTTCACTGACGAGCAGTTTGCTATTTCATGCAAGGATTTGTCCGGCGGTCAGCGGGCCCGGCTGGCGCTGGCGAAGCTGCTCCTTGAGGAGCCGGACATTTTGCTTCTCGATGAGCCGACAAACCACCTTGACATCAATGGGAGAATTTGGCTTGAGGAGTTTTTGACCAATGAATATGGCGGCGCCGTGCTGATGATCACGCACGATCGGCGGATGCTTGATCGCGTAGTGAACAGAATCGTCGAGATCGAGCAGGGGCGGTTAATTGAGTACCCCGGGGCGTACGAAGCCTATCGCAGCACACGGCGCCTGCGCAGGGAAACGATGCTGCGATCCTATGAAAAGCAACAAACGGATTTTCGCAAGCAGGAAGAGTACATCCGCAAGTATAAGACCGGTCAGCGCGCCAAAGAGGCGCGTGGAAGGCAGTCCAAGCTGGCGCGGGCCCGGGATGGGGCGCTCGAGCGGCCGCTTGAGCTTGATACATTTCGCCTGAAGCTTCCCAAGGCGCCTCGTTCGGGTGATCTTGTGCTTTCGGCGCGGAACATCAGCAAGAAGTACGACAACATTGACGCTCGCACCGGCGAGAACGCTGGTGAAAAAGTTTTGTTTGATCAACTCGATTTTTCAATTGGCCGGGGTGAGCGATGGGGAATCATCGGGCCCAACGGGGCTGGTAAGACAACGCTGGTCCGCACGTTGCTCGGTGAGATCGCGCCTGACGAAGGCGTGACGAAGGTGGGGGCAAATGTATTAGTCGGGCACTTTCGCCAAACTGATGAAGGCATTGATCCTGAGCAGGTTGTGTACAGGTTCTTGCAGGATGCGATCAAGAAAGAGAATCCTGAGGTGGAAGTCTCAGAGCAGATCGCGCGCGATCTCGCGGGTGCGTTTCTTTTTTCAGGTGATGATCAGGACAAGGAGATGGGGGATCTTTCCGGAGGCGAGCGCAGCCGGGCGCGGCTGGCGACGATCCTTGCGAGTGGGAAGAACCTGCTGATTCTCGATGAGCCGACGAATCATCTTGACATCCCCAGCGCAGAGCGCCTTGAAGAAGCGCTGACGGCTGACGCAAAGCGCGGCGGGTACGAAGGCTCACTGCTGCTTATTAGCCATGATCGGGCTCTGATTGACGCTGCGTGCGATCATCTGCTGGTGCTGGACGGAGAAGGCGGAGCTGAGGTCTTCATCGGGAGCTATTCGGACTGGAACGATCGGGAAAAGTCGCGGGCCGGCGAACAAGCTCGCCTGGATGAGGAAGCGAAGCGATCAGCTCGCCTACAAGAGAAGCAACTGCGAGCTGAGAAAGAGAAACGCAAGCTGGCTGAGGCGAAGTCGCGCGGACCATCGCGCAACGGCATGGAGCGGATGTCCACGAACAAGCTTGAGAATCGCATTGAAGCAATTCAGTTGCGCGTGAAGAAGATTGACAGCGAGCTTACGAATCCTGATGTGTGGCGCGATGGGGCGCGATCGGGAAAGCTGAGCGTAGAGCGACAGACACTGATGGACGAACTGGAGCCGCTGGAGTTTGAATGGTCCCGGCGGGCGGAGGACGTGTGAAGGCGGGGCTGACGCCGCTGGCTCACTTGGAGCATTTTTCTACGCTCGGCGTCGAGTTTGAACACATGCGCCTGTTCTGCGGGGAAGCGAAAGTCACAAAACCAGATTTATTTTTGTGCATGTAAAACTGGACTGCTGTGCGCGCAAACTGTGGCGTGTCCGCACGATCGCTGCGCAGCCGTATTGTGAACATTGCATATAGCAGCGCAACAAGAAATCCTTGATTCAATGCAAAATTGTCATAATTTCGTGCTATTCGATCGAAATTTGATCCAACATTATGGACTCGTGTTCGATCTATTGAAATTTACAACATAGATTTGAGGGCAGGCTGCCGCCAAGTTCGAGCAGGGACACGCCAGAGCACACGCCGCCTCCCCACAATATTAGGGGGTTGACTGCGACTGTAAAGTTATTCCTGAAGCACCGTTTGTACGCCAACCCCCTCAAAGGGGATTGCAACCAACCGATAAACCGAAGATGTTCGCTTGGCTTATGAGTCTCGATCGTAAAGGCGACAGGTTGGCTGAATAGAGATGTGGAGCAGTTGAGACAGGCGTCATGTGTACTGCGAGAAAGAAAGCGTGTTCGTCTGAGGCTGTTACAGATGTGGAGGCGTGGATGGGCGCCCTGCATCGGGCCTGCATCATTGCAGAAAAAATTGCCCAACTTAACAACAATATTGCAGACGCTTGGCTTGAAGCGGCAAGCGAGATTGTTGGCGAAACCTTAGCTGATGTTCCACTATTTACACAGACGCTGATTGTCACGCCGGCTGACGATGGGGTGAGCGCTGTTGAGCATGCCGGCTGCGCTGGAGCGCAGCACGACCCGCTCCGACAGCAACTGCTTGAGTTCACCGTCAGTGAATACAACGTTGCGGCGACGGAGCGCCCACGGCGCCCGGGGGTTGGGAAGCCAGATGAGCGTCGACGTGGATTGGGCGCGCATTATTCAGTGACCGCCGACGCGAGTTTTCTTGGCGCTGACAGCGAGGCGCATGTGCTTGCGCTTCGAGTTGACAGTTTGAGCAAATCCTGGCGTCCGACATGCGCTGATGTTTGTGTGCTGGAGACTGGCGCGATCTTTATTGCGCGCGCCTTTGATCGGCAGATCCTCGCGCGGCGCGCGCTTCAGCAACGTTTGCTGCGTCAGGTGAGCCCTGCGCAGCGGATGGTGGCGCCGTTGTTGGCGGAGGGGCTGGGGGAGATCGAAATCGCGAAGCGACTCGACCGGAGCAAGCACACCATTCACGATCACATTAAGGCGATTTATCGCGCGTGGGGTGTGCGGTCGCGCCACGAGTTGCTCGAAGTGTGGACGGGTCGGCGGGTTGTGGAAGTGAAGAATCTTCGATCAGATTCACAACATACAAATCGCTAGGAAGAAGCCCTGGGTGAGAGTTGGCGACAGGCCGATGGCGGGCTAATTTCGAGATGGTGAAGGCGGGCCGCCATTAATGCGGCCTGTTTTGTGCGCATGACCGATCGCCTCCAGAAGGCGAGCTGGCCCACGCGATGGCGTGATTGGTGTTCGTGTGGGAGTGGGCATAGAGTCCTGTTGTCGGCGATTGGTGTGGAATCTGCCGGGCGTCGTCCGAAGAAAGGGCGTGGCCCGGGGGTTTTGGCCTGCGTTTTTTGGTTATGCGGACTCTTCCGGAGGCTGATCCAGGTTTATGTCTCGTCATACGAAGGCCGCCGCTGGCGGCGAGGTTCATCCGAAGACTTTTTGGCAGGATTTCAAGCTCTTCTTTTGGAGAGGGCTTGTGATTCTGCTGCCGACGGTGTTGACGCTGTGGATTCTCGTCCAGGCGTATCGGTTTGTGTACGCGAATGTGGCTGAGCCGATTAACTCGGGTATTCGTCAGGTGATTATCAAGGCGGCGCCGGCGCTGTTTTCGGATGATGAGTTGCCGACGTGGTTTGTCGTGAACCCCGAGCAGGTTGCGTTGGCGAAGCGCGAACGGACTGCTCAGGCTTCGAGACCGCTCTCAGGTGAGGCGCTGCGGGCGGAAATTCGGGAGCGGAACCTGCGGGAATGGTGGAACGATCACTATTTGGGGTTGATCGGGCTGGTGGTGGCGGTGGTTTTGATCTATCTCGCAGGCCTTTTGCTTGGCGGGCTGATTGGTCGGCGTGTGTACGGGCGGATTGAGAAATTTTTTCGCAGGCTGCCTGTCATCAGGAGTGTGTATCCGCATGTGAAGCAGGTGGTGGAGTTCTTGCTGGGTGAGGAGCAGAAGGCGGCTTTTAATAAGGTAGTGCTGGTGGAATATCCCCGGAAGGGGATTTGGACGGTTGGATTGATGACGGGGACTTCGATGCGGGCGATCGAGAGTGTTGCGGCAGACGGCTGCATCACTGTGTTTATTCCTTCGAGCCCGACGCCATTTACGGGGTACACGATCACGGTGAAGAAGGAGGACGCGGTGGACCTGCCGATTTCGATCGACGAGGCGCTGCGTTTTGTGATTTCAGGGGGTGTTTTGGTGCCTGAAAGGCAGCAGATTGAGCCAAACGAGTTGGCGGAGCGGTTCAAGGCGGCGCAGTTGACGGCGACGGCGCAGGACAGGCCGAAGGAAGATGAGTAAACTGCTGTGAGAGACGGGGATGAATGCCCCGGCGTTTTTTGAACGGATTGATGAGTGACGTTGGCGGGACGGGCGATGGCATGTCCGTCAGGCGCGAGTAGGAGCACCGATGCGAATTGAAGTGACCGGGAAGAAGCTGGACCTGACAGACGTGTTGGTTTCGCATGTGAATACAAAATGCGAGAAGTTGCCTCAATATTTTGATGGTGTGATGGAAATCGATGTTGTGCTGGAACAGGCAGAGCACGGAGAGTTTGCGACAGAGGTGGTGGTGGACGTTGTGAAGCATGATCGGTTTGTGTCGCACGGCCGGGATCACAGCATTTATGTGTCGATTGATCAGGCAGTCGATAAGATGACGAGGCAGCTCAGGGATTTTAAGGAAAAGCTGCGAAAACATTGAGTGTGGCGAAAAGGAGTTGTCGCCTGCTTGGTAGCGAGTCGAGGACAGGTATGAAGCTGATTGAGATTGTTCATGAGAAAGCGATTGTTCCGGAGCTCGAGGCGGCGGGGCGCGAGGAGTTGGTTGCGGAGCTTGTGGACGCGTTAATCGCGGCGGGGTCGGCGACAAAAAAATTGCGTGAAGAGTTGATTTCGCGTGTGATGGAGCGCGAAAATCGCGGATCAACGGGATTCGGGCGAGGGGTGGCGGTGCCTCATGTGAAGCACCCATCGGTGAAGAAAATTTCGGCGGCGATTGGCCTGAGTTCGCGAGGGATTGATTTCAACTCGCTGGACAAGCAGCCGGTGTATTCGGTGTTCCTGCTGTTGAGCCCGGAGGACAATCCCGAGGAGCATCTGAAAGCGATGGAAGTTGTGTTCAGCCACCTGAGCAAGGACACATTCCGGCGGTTTCTGCGGCAGGCGTCGACGGTGAAGGACGTGGTGACGCTGCTTGAAGACGCAGACGCGCAGCAGCTTGCCACCTGAGACTCGCGGTCCCTATTCTTTGTCGTCCGCCCGGGACGTGTGGAGTTGGTGGGAACGTCGACGGGTGGCGATCTGAGTCTTTTTGTTTGCCCTGTATGGAGAGTTTTTGAGGGTGTCGCAGCGCGCATCAATCCACGTGAAAGTGTTGAACCGGCTTGGGCTGCATGCGCGGCCCGCGATGAGCCTGGTGGACGCTGCGAGTGCGTGCAAAAGCACGATTCTGATCCGGAAAGGGGGTCAGGAGGTTGATGGGAAATCGATCATGCAGGTGTTGATGCTGGGCGCCATCAAGGGCGCAGAGCTGGAAATTATCGCGGAGGGCGCCGACGCGGAAGCAGCGGTCAAGACGCTAAGTGAGCTTTTTCAGTCACGATTCGGGGAGGACTGATCCGCGTCCACGCAGTCGCTGGGAGACAGGGTTCAACTGACGATTGAGCCGGGGGCGATGTCCGTGATCGGGGTGACGACGACGACATTGCGTTCGGCCTCTGGGTCGCCCTTGGGAGCGTCGGAAGCGGCGAGGATCATGCCCCGGCTTTCTTCTCCGCGAATTTTGCGGGAAGCGAGGTTGGCGACGATGACAACGAGTTTTCCTTCGAGGTCTTCCGAGGCGTAGTAGGCTTTGATGCCGGCGCAGACCTGCCGGGGGACGCCGGAGCCGTCATCGACCTGGAGTCGAAGGAGACGGTCAGCATCCGGGTGGAGCTCTGCTTTGACGACGCGGGCGACGCGGAGGTCGAGCTTGACGAAGTCTTCGTAGGATATTTCAGGTTTCTGCTGCACCGCAGTTGGGCTCTCAGTCATTTTCAGCGTCCTTAGGAGGGTTAGGCGGCGCCCGATCGGGGGCGTTGCGATGAGTGTACCGGCGAGCGGGCATCGTGGAGACGATCGGGCCCGGTTCCCGATACCTTGAGACTGGATGAGATATCGGCAGATGGAAGGCACGGGCGAAGCAAGGAGGCTCGCATGTACAGGATGAACTCGCATTCACGTCGCTCCGGCGCATTAAGTTTGGCGCATGCACTGGGGCTGATGTGGGCGTTGGCGGTTGCGTTTGGATCGGCTGCGACGGCGCAGGATATCTCGCAGCGGATAGACAGCTTGCTGGCCAACGCGCGGATTGGTGGTGCGCGGGTAGGCGTCTACATCATGGACGCAGAAACGGGGCATGTGCTGGCGGACGTGGTGACGGGAAAGTCAGCCTCTTTTATTCCAGCGTCGAACATGAAGGTAGTGACGAGCGGCGCCGCCCTATTGAGCTTTGGGGCTGAGTATTCATTCCGCACCGAGCTCACGCATGCTGATGGGAAGCTCATCATCACCGGCGGAGGGGATCCGGGATTGGCGGACCCGAAGCTGCTGGAGGAGATGAATCTGTCGGTGGATGATTTTTTTGATCAGTGGGTGCTCGCTATTGAGCAAGCGGGGATTGAAGAGATTGACGAGTTGATCGTTGACGATCGGCTCTTCGATCGTGAATCGGTGCATGAAAGCTGGCCGAAGGATCAGCTGAATCGGTGGTACTGCGCGGAGGTGTCCGGCCTGAACTTCCATGCGAACGTGCTGAGTGTGTATGCCTATCCGACAAACGCGGGGATGGCGCCGACCGTGCGCACAGAGCCCGAAACGGACTGGCTCAATATTGACAACACCGCGCGGTCGGTGAGTCACGGGTCGAACACGCTCTGGGTGGCGCGGCCGCCGGGGACGAATGCGATGCGTCTTGCGGGAAACGTGCGGTGGGCGACGGAGGAGGCGGTGGAGGTGACGGTGCATGATTCGCCAATGATTCTTGCCCGACTCTTTGCGGAAAAGCTTGAGCGGGCGGGCTTCGGGCGAGTGCGCTATCGGCGGGCGGGGGATGAGGAGACGCTCCCGGAGAGCGAGTTGATCGCTGCTGTGGTGACGCCGATGGAAACGGCGCTGGAGCGGTGCAATCAGGATTCGCACAACTTGTACGCTGAGTGCATGATCAAGCTTCTCGGCGCGAAGCTGACGGGGCAGCCCGGCTCGTGGGCGACGGGGGCGGCGGCGATTCGGATGCAGATTCAGGAGTTGCTCGGGCCGCGCTATGCGTCGGAAATTGTGATTTCGGATGGCTCGGGGATGAGCCGGGGAAATCGAGTTTCGCCGGCGCTGCTTGCGAAGTGGCTCGCCGTGATGCTTGAAGCGGATGATGACGTGCGGGATGTATTTCTCGCGACGTTGGCGCAGCCCGGGGAGACGGGGACACTGCGCAAGCGGTTTACTCAGCGGACGCCTCAGAATGAAGTGCGGGCGAAGTCGGGGTACCTCAACGGCGTATCGTGCTTGTCGGGGTATCTGGGTGATCCTGAAAATGGAAATATGGTGGCGTTCAGTATTTTGGTCAATGAAATTCCGCCATCGGTCCCCGTGCGTTCGGTGAAGGAGCTGCAGGAAAAAATTGTCATGCTGGCGGATAAATGGCTGACTGAGCGACAGTTTGCAGCCGTTCGCTCCAACTGAGCGAGGCTTGACGGGGGGCGGCTGACTATCGAGCGATGGATTCTCGGGAGCAAGCCCTGGAAAATTGCTTGGAGATCATGGATTCAGCGCTATACGATGGTGGAGAGCGCGCTGGAGGCGAGTCCGGCGGTCGCCAACTCATAACGACGAATCAGATCAGAGGAGCGAGGAATGACTGGCAAGCAGGTTCTGCAGGTGACGGGAGCAGCGCTGGGCGTGATTGGGTGCGCTATGGCGGCGACAGTTGATCATGCGCCGAACGCATTGGATGAGCTGGCGCCGGAAGGTGTGTGGATGCCTCCGCTCTCGCTGTGCTTTGAGCCTGGAACAAGTCCCGAAGTGATGGCTGCGGCTCAGGAGAAGTATGCAGCGATTGCGCAGGCAAACGGCATGGGAGCGCGGTTCTTCGTCGGAGCGCCCTGGCTTGGCGTGGACCATACGCCGGTTGTGTTGGCATACAGCTTCGCGCCTGATGGAATTGGACTCAACGGTCAGGGCGGCGGGAACAATGTGCTGAACGCGGAGATGAACTCACTGTTTCAGAATCTTGGCGGAGAAGCGACCTGGAAAGCGCTCTTTGCGCAGTCGTTTGCACGCTGGGCGGAACTGACGGGCAACGCCTACGGTGAGGTGCCCGACGATGGTGTGCAGTGGCCATTTAATGATGGGCCTGCGACATCGCCGGGGGCGCCGCGCGGAGATTTGCGCATCGTCATGGGGATTCTGGACAACAACGTTTTGGCGGCGAACTTCTTCCCCGAAAACGGCGACATGATTCTGGACTTCGGCCGAAACTGGAACTCGCAGGGAAGCAACTTCCGATTCCTGCGCAATGTGCTCATGCACGAACACGGGCATGGTTTGGGCCTGGCGCATTCGTGCCCGCAGACTTCCTCGAAGCTGATGGAGCCGGCGATTAATCTGAACTTTGACGGGCCGCAACTGGATGACATCCGCGGCGGGCAAAGCCTCTATGGAGACTTCTTCGAGCCGGCGACTCCTGATCTTGAGGACTTCGGATTTGTTGAGGGAGCACCGTTTACGCTGACCGATCTAAGCCTGCACGACACAGATGATGTTGACACATACCGGTTCACGGCGACGACGCCTTCATCGCTGTCGGCGTCCGTGACACCGACAGGGTTCAGCTATCCGAACGCAGCGCAGCAGGGGCAGAGTTGTCCCAGCGGGCCGACCGTCAACGCGCTTTCGATGCAGGATCTGCGCCTTGAAGTGCGGGATCCGAGCAACCAGGTGATTGCGTTCGTTGATGACAATGGGCTTGGCGCTGGTGAAACGCTGCCAGAGATGGCATTAATGATGTCCGGGCCGCACCGCGTGATCATCACTTCAGCAGGCGGGACGGCGGGGGAGCCGCAAATGTATGACGTGACGATCACGTTTACGGATTTGTCACAGGTGGGCGATCTGAACGGCGATGCGCTTGTGAACTCAACCGACTTTGCGATTCTGCTTGGAAGCTGGGGACCCTGCCCGGCGCCGCCAACTCCGTGCATCGCTGATCTGAATGGAGACGGCATCGTTTCCAGCGGAGATCTGGCGATTCTGCTGGGCAACTGGACGGTGTGAAGCGCCAAGTAGCTTGAACGATGGCGATGCTGCGCCGTGCGTCAGACGTTGCATGCGCTATTCAGCGATGTTGATCTGGAGTGACGTGACCTCTTCAACAGGAGGCTGGCAGGCGCGGTCGTCGCAGGCCTGGTGGCGATGGAGGACATTGATAGTTGCGGAGCCGGGCGTCGTGGATTGATCGAAGTGAACAATGGCGCGAATCTGCGTCGTGCCTTCATACACCGCGACAGGCGTCGGATAAAGGGCGCCTTCGAGTGTGGTCGGCTCGGGATAGATCATGCGCTCGACCGCCAGGGGTGTCTCAGAGCGCACCGCGACGGACGTGGGGATAAGCGACTCACTTTGAACGCCGTTGGCGTAAATATGCCAGCCCTCTCGGATATCGAGCGTGAGTGTGACCTCAAACGATTCGCCTGGCGCGACGGCGTCTTTAGAACTGCTGGCTGAAACTGTGACGGTTGCTGGCTGAGCGATTTCATCAGCGTCGTTGAGCGCTGTCGCTGTTTGACGAATGGGGTCAAAGAGGGCGGCGTGATCCGCTTCGGGCTGATTGGCGAGAAGCGTCGCGTAGCGTTCGATCGCGTGGGCCATGTGTTCAAGGCGTCCCGGCTGTTCATCTAACATGCCTGAAAATGCAGCGAGAAGCTGTTTGGCGCGAGTCAGGTGTGTTTCATCGCTCGTGATTTCGTAGAGACTAATGAGATTGTGCGCAGCGACGGAGTTTCCCGAGGGGATGGCGCCGTCGCTCGGGCTTTTTGTGCGCGCAATGAGGTAGGGGTCGGGCTCGGAGAGGAAGTAGGCGCCGGCCTGTTCATCCCAGAAGAGCGTGTTCATCGTGTCATTAAGAGCGAGCGCTTCGGTGAGCCAGCGGTCTTCATTGGTGGCGCGGTGAAGGGAGATCAGCCCGCGAATGAGGAAGGAGTAGTCTTCCTGTGTCGCACTGATTTCGGGTTTGCCGTCGCGCCAGACGCGATAGAGACGTGCGTCCTCCGTTTTGAGTTCTGTGAGAGCAAAGTCGGCGGCCCGTTTGGCGGCGCTCACATAATCAGGACGGTTCAAAGCGACGCCAACGTGCGCAAAAGCGTCGATCATCAGACCGCTCCACGCGGTGATGACTTTGTCATCAAGGCGCGGCTGATCTCGTTGATCGCGGACTGCGCGGAGGTCGGCATGGATCGCCTGGAGTTTTTTCAGTGTCTCTTCAAATGAAACGAGCTCGCGCATGGGGAGTGTCTTGTAGAGAGCGCGGGGCGAATCCTTCATGTACAGAGCTTGCCCAACGGGATGGGCGTGGCCGGGAATGAGAGGGACGTCGGCGAGCGCATAGAAGTGGAAGAAAAGTTTCTGCTCAGCGTCATCGAGGATGCTGCGCAGCTCTGCAGCAGTCCAAAGGTACGTTTGGCCTTCCTTGGCGTCGGTTTCCGCATCGAGCGCGCTGAGGAACTGCCCGCTATCGCCGGTCATTGTGGTGAGGACAAAATCAAGCACACCTTCGGCGGTGTTTCGGAAAAGTAAGTCTTCAGATTGCGTGTAGGCGTCGGCGTAGGCGATCGCGAGCTGGGCCTGGTTGTAGAGCATCTTCTCGAAATGAGGAATGCGCCACAGGCCGTCGGTGGAGTAGCGATGAAAGCCGCCCGCGACGTGATCGTAAATGCCGCCCTGAGCCATGTGATGGAGCGAGTTGGTGATGATGTTGAGCAGCGCGTCGTCTTGCGTGCGTGTATAGACATCCAGGAGATATGGAAAATAGAACCCCTGCGGGAACTTCGGCGCCTGGCCGAAGCCGCCCTGGTTGGGGTCATAGCCCTGACGAATCGCAGCGACGGCGCGATCCGAAAGCGCATGGTCGAGCGCAATAGGAATGTACTGGTCGAAGTTGCCGCCGAGATTCTCTTTCATCGCGCTAGTGAGTCGATCAGCAGCATCTTCGAGGTCAGGCCGGCGATTCTTCCAGGCGCCAGAAAGCGCATCGAGAATTCGCGGGAAGCCGGGACGGCCGTGCTGATCCGTCGGGCCGAAGTAGGTGCCAGCGAAGAAGGGCTTGAGATCGGTGGTGAGGAAGACGCTGTTGGGCCAGCCACCGCCCTGGGTGACGAGACGCGTCGCCATCATGTAGATCTCATCGACATCGGGTCGTTGTTCGCGATCAACCTTGATGCAGACGAAGAGCTCGTTCATCTGGGCTGCAATTTCGGGGTCTTCGAAAACCTGCCGCTCCATGACGTGGCACCAATAGCACGTTGAATAGCCGACACTGAGAAAGATGGGCTTATCCAGGAGGCGGGCTTCTTCGATGGCGTCGGCCCCCCACTCGCGCCAATCGACGGGGTTGTGGGCGTGCTGGAGGAGGTAGGGGCTGGAGGAGCTGACAAGGGCGTTGGTGTATTTCCAGGAGCCGTCGGGATTTTTGGCTTCGTGATGGATCATGTGTTCTTCGATGGGAGGTTGGAGTTGCTGGGAGATGGCGCGGGGCGCGAGGCGGGCTGCTGCGAGGAGGCCGGCGACGGCGCCGAGGCTGACGCCGACAAGTTTGAGAGAGCGGCGGAGGCGTGAGGCGGAGCGGGGATGTTTCATGGGATGGCTCGAATGTGGCGAGGAAATCCTGGGATGGGTTGGACCCGTCGGGCGCGATACACTAGGTCAACGGATCAGCCTATGAAGGCAGAACGGGCGTCAGGCGGCGTAAAAGCGGGATGGAATCTCGCCCGAGAGGTTTGAGCAGGGGCGTTGAGCAGCGCCGCCGGAAAAGCATGGAGGCGAACAAATGGCTGGGAAGAGCGCGAGCGGAACAGTGCAGCAGAACTCGGCGCAGCGGGATTCAGCCGGGCGAGGACGGCGGATTGCGCTGATGAATCAGAAGGGCGGCGTGGGAAAGACGACCGCCGCTGTAAATTTGGCGGCCGGCATCGCTGAGCAGGGCCGGCGGACGCTCTTGATCGATCTGGACCCACAAGCCCACGCGACGCTGCATCTCGGGATTGATCCGGGCGCGCTTGAGCGGAGCGTGTACGACGTTTTGCTAGATCCTGATGATGATCCGCGCGCGAGCGTGGTGGAGGGGCGTCCATTTTTGGATGTGCTCCCTGCGGAGGTGGACCTCGCGGGAGCGGAGACGGAGCTTGCTGGGATGGAAGGGGCGCAGCGACGGCTGGCGCGGGCGCTGGAAACACTTGGACCGAAATATGAGTTTGTGTTGATGGATTGCCCGCCGTCGCTGGGAATGTTGACGATCAATGCGTTGTCTGCAGCGCGAGAGGTGATGATTCCGATGCAGGCGCATTTCCTGGCGCTGCAGGGCGTGGGAAAGCTGCTTGAAACAGTGAGTTTGGTGGCGCAGCGTGTGAATCCGGTGCTGCGCGTGATGGGCGTTTTGCTTTCGATGCATGATGAAAATACAAATCATGCGCGGGAGGTTGTGGCTGATCTGGAAGCGTTCTTGGAGTCGGCCGAGGGGGGGGAAGCGCCCTGGAGCGGGGCGAAGGTGTATCGGCCTGCGATCCGGCGGAATATCAAACTGGCGGAGTGTCCAAGCTTCGGGAAGACTGTTTTTGAATATGCGCCGTGGGCGCCTGGCGCGCTGGATTTCCGAAAACTCGCAGAAGGATTGGTGGCGGAGTCGGACGCGCGCAGCAGTGAACTCGCTGAACGTGAACAAGAGGAAGAGGAAAGCGCAGCGGCGCCCGAGGTTGTCGTAGAGCTCAAGCCGACGGCTGAGCGGTCGGCGTGAATCACGGCGCGGGTTCCGAGAACATGAAAACATGTGAACCCCGCTCTGCAAAGCGTATGTGGTTATGGCGCGTGTGCTTTGGCGCGTACACCGCCCTGCTGTTCACGCTGACGCACATTCCGATCGCGAACCTTGGTCCGACGCCCTTCGTGTGGTTCGACAAGGTCGAGCATGTCGTCGCGTACTGCGTATGGACGGTGCTGCTGCTGGCGGCGTGGCCGGCGGGAATGCGGGCTTGGTGGGTGGTGATGGCTCTCGGGCTTGTGTGGGGCGGCTTTGATGAGTGGACGCAACAGTTTGTCGGGCGATCTGCGGAGTTATGGGACTGGGCGGCTGACGCGGTGGGGGTCGGCCTGGGGCTCGGAATGAGCCAGTTGGTGTGGAACTTGGCAAAGAGGGGGAAATAGGGAACGAGAGGGGACGCGGGAAGCTGCGCCGGTGGGAGGGGTTGAAGCCCCAGTTTTAGCGGAATACAGCGAAAAGGCTTGACGGGGTGTTGAGAACGTGATATTTCTACATCTGCATACAGGGAGTCTCGCGGAACGCCTGCACAGCGTTCGTGAGCAAAGGAGTCTTTAACGCCGTTCCGAAATTCGGCACGCAACAGGGAAGTGGTGGTCGTTTTGTCGCGCCGCCCAAGGAGAGATATTCAAATGAAGAACAGTACTCGCAAGATTGTTTTGTTCGCGGGTTTGGCAGTGGCGGGGGTTGGCCTTTCGGCTTCCGCGCACGCTGACGACCTTGTGTTCACGAGTCAGCCGAGCCAGTTCGGTGTGATGGATCGTGCAAATCTGGATAGCACCGGAAATGCAACGAATCTGATTCAGACCTTTACGCTGCCTACGGCTTCTGAAATTAGTTCACTTTCGTACTTCGGACTCGCATCCGAAGTCGACGTCTACATTACCGATGAGGTTGGCGCTGGCGCGTCGGACCTCTCGAACGTGATGTGGGAAACGCACGGTTATTCAGCCAGCGGTGGTCGGGCGTGGCACGCCTTGGACACCGAAGGCCTGGTTCTCGACGCCGGAACGTACTACGTCGTCATGGCGTCGAACGATCTGAGCGGCGGTCGGTGGTCGCGCGTTGATCGCTCTGACGCGCTCAACCTGCTGGCACGCGGCAACACAACGTATGGCAAGTCCGGCTCCCAGCGAGTCGCGGACCTGGAATACACCTTCCACGAGGGTGAGTTTGACGCGGGCTACGCGCTTCGGATCGACGGAACCGCGGTTCCGGCGCCCGGGACGCTCGCCATCGCTGCGACGGGCGGCGTTCTCTGCCTCCGTCGTCGCCGGCGCTGATCAAAAGCGCGAATACGGCGCACAACCGGAACGATAAGACTCACGACCCTGCTTTTCACGAAGCGGGGTCGTTTTTTTGTTTGAGTGTGAAAGAGATGCCCGCACGACGAGGCCAGAGAGGACGCTGCCCCTGTCAGATCGTGCGGGGAAATCAGGGTGACAGGAGTTGAACCTGCGACCTCCGCCACCCAAAGACGGCGCTCTACCAAGCTGAGCTACACCCTGCAGCCGCCCGCCGGAGGGCGGGCGAGCAGAAGAGAGTCTAGCCGAGATCCAGGGCGTTTTCCTGCGTGGACCCCTTGCCAGCAGACTCGCTAGACTCCAGACTGTCCATTGATAGAAAAGAGAGCCCTGCGGGTCGTCAGAAGGCGGAGGCTGAAAAGTGAAACCGTCCTCCGCTGGACATATCCGCTCTTGTTGAAACTGCCTTCACAAAGGGAATGAATCCACACGATGCTGCTCGCTGTCTCTGATCTTTCGGTGTATGTTCCGATCGGCATTCTGGTGCTGATGGCGGTCGGTTTCGCAGTGGCGAATATCGCGTTGACGCTCATCATTGGCCCATCGCGCGAGGGCGCGGTGAAGGGGCAGGCCTATGAGTCGGGGATGAACCCCCTGATGTCCGCCAGGAAACGGTTCAACGTGCGTTTCTACATTCTGGCGATGATCTTCCTGCTCTTCGACGTTGAGGTGATTTTCCTCTATCCGTGGGCGGCGACGTTTGGGCAGATGTCCCCCCAGACGCCGGAGGGCGCTGTCTTTCTCGGACGGATTATGTTCTTCCTGTTCACGACGGTGGTCGCGTTCATCTATGCCTATCGCAAGGGCGTCTTCCGGTTCGATTGAGCGTCCGGAAACACATGAGGCGATTCAGAAAACGGCCTGAGAAGCCGATCTAACCTACTCACGAGGTCGTTGCGCGATTATCGGTTTATCGTGCGCGCAGTTGGGGAAGGATAGTCGGCACGGATGAGCAATGAGGCAGATCAAGCAGCCCGGCAGTCGTGGCTTGCCAGCGCTGAGGCGGCGGCGTCGTTGCGTTCACTCATTGATGATCGCGCGATTCACCCTGTGTATCAGCCGTTGGTCGATTTGACCGCTGGAGAACTGCTCGGCTGCGAGGGGCTCACTCGCCCTGCGACCGACTACGGATTTGCGCACGTGGGCGAGTTGTTTGACGCCGCCGGCGCGCACGGCATGCTCTGGGATCTTGAGGTGGTGACCCGGGGAGCGTGTTTGGCGCAGGCGGGCGAGTCAATCTCTGGCGGGATGCTGTTCATGAACTGCACGCCGCTCGTCGTGACAGACGCTCGGTTCCTGGAAGCGATCGCTGGTCAGGTCGGCGAGTGTGGGTCGCTCAGCCCCGGGCGGATCGTCCTTGAGATTACGGAGCGAGCGGAGATTGCGGATCAGGGACTACTTGAAAATCGAGTGCTGGAGCTGCGTGAAGCTGGGTTCCGGGTGGCGATTGATGATGTTGGCGCCGGGACGAGCGGCCTGAACCGAATCATGACGATTAAGCCCGACTGGCTGAAGCTTGATCGCGAGTTGATTGACCACATCGATATTGAGCCATTCAAGCAGAACCTGATTGAGTTCTTCGTGCGCTTTGCGCGGTTTAGCGGCGTAGAACTGATTGCTGAGGGAATCGAACGGGCTGAGGAACTTGAGACGCTGATTGAGCTTGGAGTTGGCGTTGGACAGGGCTTCTTGCTCGGGAGGCCAGCGGAGCGCGCGCCGGATCTTGACTCTGACCTGGGTGAGTGGCTGCGTGAGTGCTCTGCGTCAATGCAGCGAGCGCTGCGTCAGCATCCGCATGCGATCACCGTCGCGGATGTCATGAGCCCGGCGCTGTCGCGCGGAGCGCATGAGCAGGCGGATATTGTCTCGCAGGAGATTGACCATCCACGGATCGAAGGCGTGGCGGTCGTTGACGGGAAACAGATCGTTGGCTGGCGCTGGCGGCGGGAAATTGATGAGCTTGCTTCTACAGACCCCACAGCGCTCATTGGCTGCGGTGTTCGGCCCAACGCGCTGGTGATGGATCCGCATACACCTTTGATTGATGCGATTCGCGCCGTTTCCACTCGATCGTCAGGCGTGTTGATGGAGCCGATTATCGTTGCGGCGGGGGGCGATGTGATCGGCGCCTTGACGCCACGCGAAATGTTGCGCGCCAGTGTGCGTGTGGCATCAGGATCGGCGGCGCATGGGGTTCCAATTACGGGTCTGGCGGGCCGGGTGGATTGTGATCAGCGTTTGAGTTCACTTCTTAAGGGCGACGGCCAGATCGACGCTGCGTTTATCGACATTGTTGATTTTCACTTGTTCAACAATCGCTTCGGCTTCGAAATGGGCGACATGCTGCTAAGGATCTTGGCGGGTTTGATCGCTTCGCTGGTGGGCGGGGATGAAGACAGCCTGGATCATGTCGCAGCCCATCTCGGAGACGATAAGTTCCTGGTGGTGCGCACCGGCGAGAATATGAAGCTATCACTTCAGAAGCTTGTTGATGAGTTTGAGCAGTCATCGGCAAGGTTTCTCGGTGTAGCGATGCGCGGCGCCCAGCCCTCCGGAGGCGCTGTTCAACGAGATGGGGATTCGGCGCCGGCATGGGGACTGCGGATCGCGCTCGCGCCAGACATCGGAACGGCCGCGAGTTCCGCCCATGATGTGCACGGGATCGGGTGGCAGCTTCGGTGGGCAGAGGGCGAGCCGATCGGGCTGCGCTCGCAAATGAGCGTGAATCAGCGAAGCGAGTTTCGAGATCAGGTGCGACGCCGACGGCGATCAGCATAAACATCCCGTCTCGATCAGCTCACTGACGGCGCCACTGAAATCCAAACGGGAAATGCCGTATAACTGGACGCCATGATCCACGTCCAAGGCCTTGTCAAGAGCTTCGGCGCCCTTCGCGCTGTCAATGACGTTTCATTTGAGATCGAACGCGGCATGACATTCGGTCTCCTCGGGCCCAACGGCGCGGGAAAGTCCACAACGATCAACATGATTGTCGGGGTGCTCGCGCCTGACGCCGGCTCGATCAACATTGATGGCGCCAGCTCGCGAATCGAAGCGCGCCGGTGCATCGGCGTCTCGCCGCAATCAATCGCGCTGTATCCGGAGTTCACCGGCCTCGAGAATCTTCGCTTCTTTGCTTCTCTTTACGGCTTCAAGGGGAAGTTGCTCGCGAGGCGCGTCGACTGGGCGTTGGAGTTTTCCGGCCTGGCTGACCGCGCTCGTGATCGAGTTTCAGAATATTCCGGCGGGATGCAGCGCCGGCTGAACCTCGCGGTCGCCTTGATCCACGAGCCGCGTATTCTGCTTCTTGATGAGCCGACCGTCGGCGTTGATCCGCAGTCGCGCAATCACCTCTTTGAGTGCATCGAACAGCTCCGGGCCGAAGGGCTCACGATCATCTACACAACGCATTACATGGAAGAAGCTCAGCGGCTGTGCGACCTCGTCGCGATTATGGACAACGGGCGCGTGCTGGATATGGATACGGTCGACGGGTTGATCCAGAGTCACGGCGGCGCGTCGGTCATCCAGGTGGATCTCGAACACCCGCCCCCGCCCGGCGCCAACCTGCCCGGCACCATCGACGGCGCGACACTCCGCATCGAAACTGACGATCCCGTTGCCCAAATCAACTCGCTGCATGACCAAAACATTGCGTTCAAAACACTCGAGCTGCACAATCCCAATCTCGAAACCGTATTCCTCACACTCACCGGCCGACGCCTGCGCGACGAATAGGAGCCCCACCGTGAACAACATTCTCACGATGGCGAAAAAGGATCTCCTCCTGCTGTGGCGCGACAAGTTCGGCGTCTTCTGGATTCTCCTCTTTCCGCTGATGTTTGCGCTCTTCTTCGGATCCATCTTCGGCGGTGGAAATGGCGGAGGCAGCTCCGGGATGGATGTCGCATTCGTCGATCTCGACAACACGGAGCACTCGCGCCGGTTCATCACGCTGCTTGGCGAAAAGGACGCGATCGACCTTGAGCAACCGCCCGAAGGCGCGCCCTGGACCGTCGAAACCGCAAAGGAGGCGGTGCTCTCGGGTGATGCGGTCGCGTACGTCGTCCTGCCTGAAGGGTTCGGCGGCGCGGGCGGCATGGCGATGTTCACCGGGAATACACCCGAGGTTGAAGTCGGCGTGGACCCATCACGAACAGCGGAGAAGGGGTTTCTCGAAGGCCTGCTCATGGAGGCTTCGTTCAGGCGCCTTCAGGATTCCTTCGCTGATCCCGTTTCGATGCGCCCTGACATTGCGCAGATGAAGCAGGATGTTCTCGCGGATCAAGACATGGGCGATCAGTGGCGCTCCACACTCATGACATTTTTCGATTCACTCGACACCTTCGCCGGCATGGCAGACGAAGCGATTCAAACAGAGGAGGAATCTGGCGGTGATGCGAGCGAGGCGCCGGACATGTCGCCGATCAAAATCCGCCATGAAGATGTCGTCAAGCGAAGCAGTGGTCCGCTCAACGCATATGAAATTTCCTTCCCGCAGGCGATCATCTGGGGCATCATTGGCGCCGCTGCCGGTCTGGCGATGATGCTTGTGCAGGAGAAGACGCGCGGCACATGGGTCCGGCTTCGCCTTGGTCCCCACACCACGGCGCAGATTCTCGCGAGCAAGGGCCTTTCCTGTTTCGCTGCCTGCATCATCACGATCGTGCTGCTCCTGTTTGTGGGCCATCTGGTGCTGGGGGTGCGCGTCGGCTCATGGATCGGCCTCGCGATGGCGGTGGCGAGCAGCGCTGCGTGCTTCACCGGGCTCATGATGATCTTCGCAACGCTGGGCAAGACCGAGCAGGCCGTCGCCGGCTGGGCGTGGGGAGGCATGATGCCCATGGCGATGCTCGGCGGCGGCATGGTCCCGCTCATGATGATGCCCTCGTGGATGCAGACCATGAGCAATATCTCGCCCGTGAAATGGGCGGTGTACTCGATGGAGGGGGCGATCTGGCGCGGCTTCACACTCGAGAAGATGCTCCTGCCGTGTTTCATATTGCTTGCGATCGGGCTGGCGGGCTTCCTCTTCGGTGTCGTCGTCCTCAGCCGGCGCGAGGGCTGATCATGCTCACCTTCAACAAAGCGATCTGACCAGAAGAGCCATGCAAACCGAGGCCCTGGGCTGGAAACCAGCCTGTCGCTGTCCATTACAGAGCCGGAATCAGGCAGTTTGATTCTGAATTACCCGGGCCCTTCCTCGCCTCTCATGGCCATCCTGCTGAGAAAAAGCTGGCAAGTGTGAAATCCAGAGTGTATAGTTAGTAAATACTATACAAGACGTCCTGGAGAAACCGGCCATGCCTCACGATCACGCCAGCGAAGACCGTTTTGCGGAACTCGAAGATCGCCTCGCTCAGATCGAGAAGAAGCTGGGCCTGACCTGGCGCCCCGTAGCGCCGAAATCGCCCGAGCTGCCGGAAACCCCACCCGCGCCCACGATGTTGTCCGTGCCGAAAGCGCCGCCGCTGGCTCCCCCAACGACCGCCGCAGTGCCAGACGACAAGCAGACTGCCCTCGCGGATGTATTTCCCCCGCGCCGGGTCAAGAAAGAACCCTTCTCGACGGAGCAGCTCATCGGCGGCAAGACATTCGCTGCTCTCGGCGCGATCGTCGTCGTCATCGCGGTGGGCTTGCTCTTCAAGCTCGCCTGGGATCGGGGCTGGTTCGCCAACATGAGCCCGGAGATGAAAATCGGCGCCGGCGTGCTCTTCGGATTTGTGCTGCTCGGCGCCGGCGAGTGGGCCCTGCGCCGCATCAACGCAGCCGCCTCGGCAGGACTCAGCGCCGCAGGCATCGGCGTGATCTACACGTCCGTCTATGTCTCCATGACGCTTTTCAACCTCTTCACTCTACCGACGACGTTTATGCTGCTCGCAGCGACTGCGTTTCTCGGCATCGCCGTCTCCGTGCGCTCTCGTCTCGCGGCCGTCGCGATCATATCACTCATTGGCGGCTACCTCGCGCCCGTTCTTGTGCCAACGAACACGCCGCATCCATATTTCTTCACGTCCTACCTGGTGACGCTGCTCCTCATCTCGCTCGTGCTCTCCTCGTGGATAGGGCGCACGATTCCCAGCTTCCGCGCGATTCGCTCATTCGGATGGTGGGGCACGATCCTTCTCGGCCAAATGTGGGTGCTTAAGGAGGGGTTGCAAACTCCACAGTGGGCTCTCCTCTTCCTCAGCGTCGTTTGGGCCGCCGTGCACGCGGAGCGCTTCGCTGCATCACGCCAACTCTTCGCAACAGACAACCCGTCTGAGGACACCGACGATCGGCCCCTTCGCGCAGACCTCCTCCGCCCTTCGCCGGCGACTGCGTCCGACCCACAACCGATGGAGGTCGCTGCCTCAATCTCAACCACCGCCTGGGTCACCGCGCTCGGCTGGTTCATCGCTGAGAAAACCGCCGTCGTCGAGCCATGGCTCATCCCCGCGGCGCTCGGCGCTCTGTGCCTGACCATTTCATCTGTCTTTGCAGGCCATCTGCGGATCATGCGCGATCTCCCGCGCACAGAGCCCGAGCGCGTCGGCGCCGGCCTGCTCGTGCAATCCGGCTCGCTCTTTTTGCTCGCGATTGGGCTTGGATTCTCGGATTGGCCGCAAGTTATCGCGTGGCTCTCACTGGGCCTGGCTGCGATCGCCGGCGGTCGATGGATCAACTCACGAGGACTCGACTATTACGGCGTTGTCACGCTCACCATCGCCACGGCGCATCTCGCCGTCTTCGGCGCCAACGCTACGCCCTGGCCCGCGGGATTCGAAACGCTCGGAATCTTTGTCACCGACTGGCAGCTTCGCTTCTTTATCGCCGCGGCAGTCTGGATCGCCGCAGGAGTGCTCATGCTCATTCGCAACGCAGACGAACTCCCCATCCGCGCCGTCAGCAGCGCCGGCATCGGCATCATCATACTCGGCGCCTTCATCGCCCACCCGCGCTCGCTCGCCCCAAGTGTGCTCATCGCGTGGATGGGCATCGCCGGAATCCTTGCAGCAGCGCACTACTTCATCCCGCGATTACACTTGCGAGCTATGGGGCTTGCGCTGTGCGGCGCGTCATTGGTCTACTGGGTTGCGCACTATCCGCTTGAAGGATGGTCAAATATCCCCGCGCCCATCGGGCTGCATCCCGGCTTGTGGCTTGCATTCGCAATCATCAGCGTCTCGCTCGCTGTCACATACATCCGCGCCTGGATCACCGACGACGCTATTCGCAAGCAGATTTTCACTGCGGTCGCCGCGGTAACGACGGGTCTCTTCTTCACCGCGACGTCGTTTGAAGTCGCCCGTGGCGCTGCGGAGCTCGCGTCAGACGACACCGTCCGCCTCGCCGCGCTCTCCATCTATTGGGGCCTGTTCGGCGTCGCGATGATCGCTGTCGGCTTCCGCGCGCGACAGCCGGCTGTGCGCTACATCGGCCTCGCTCTCATTCTTGTTTCGACCGCCAAGGCGCTCGTCGTGGACCTCGCAGAAGTCCCCGCGGGATGGCGCATCGCGAGCTTCTTCGGGCTCGGCATGTTAATGCTCGGCGTGGCGGTCGCCTACGCCAAAATCGCAGCCAAAGGTGAGCAAACGACCGAGCCTATCCTGGAATAGACCTCTCTCTTTCCTCGTTGGATTTGAGTCAGCAGCAACACGCCGAAGAAAAATTAGAAAGAGAATGCTACGGTCTACCTATGTCACGAGTAGTCATTGGCGAGCCTGATCGGAACGCCGAGCCGTCAGCGGCGCGGGCGCGCACGCCGCGACGGACAGGGATTGGCGGGCGCCTAACCGCTGGCGCCGTGGCTCTGGGTTGCCTGTCCGTGCTCGCTCTCGCAGCGTATCTACACGCTGACGGTCGCGGTCACGGCACCCATGAACAACTCGGCCTCATGAAATGCGCCTGGCCCATGCTCTTTGACAAGCCTTGCCCGACCTGCGGGATGACGACGTCGTTTACTCATGCTGCAAATGCCGACCTGCTCAGCGCAGTGCAGACGCAGCCATTCGGAGCGGCGCTGGCGATCGGAACATCGGTGATGTTCTGGATGGGGCTCTACGTTGCGCTGACGGGCTCCCGGATTTGGGCGGTCGGAATGCGCATGCTCAACGGCCGAACGATCGCGGTGCTCGGACTTCTTGCGCTCGCAGCCTGGGTCTACAAAGTTCTCACCTGGCACAGCGCCGGTTAAAGCAGGAAAAACGCATCGCCATTCTTACGATCCGAACCTGCCGGCAATCAACATAACTGCTCCAGCCGGCGCGCCATCGCCTTTTCTCAAGAGCACGCCATATCTGAACCGCCTACAACCCCGTCGCCGTCAAGATCAGCCAGACTTCCAGCCCCGCCCCTCTCGCCGAGCAAGCCAGCCAATTCACTCGCGCCGACGACGCCATCACCGTCGATGCCCCCTAAGAGACTCCGCGAGCGAGGACACATACAACAGATCGTCAATCAGAAACTCACCCCTTTGCAGGATGCCGTCGCCATCCTGCGTGAAGTCAAGCGTTGAGTGAACGCGCGCCTCAAAGTAGTCCGGTCCGACCACTTGCACTGTTGGCTCGCCGCCGCCCGCCGCAGCGCGTGTCCCCAAAAATAATGCTGTTACGCACAGAGTCAGTGCAATGTTCATAGTCATGCCTCGGGCTTATTTGCTCCGAGAGATCATGACTCGAGTACGATGCCGATAAGATCGACATGTACTGATGAGTTTATTATTTCTGGCACACGATTGCCTTTCAGACAACCGTTCATCAGGGACAGTCTGCACACATGTGCCTGACGAGAATCCCAATATCATTGCTGTCAATCCGGCCGTCGTCATTTAAATCGGCAAACTCAGCGTCGGTCCCCAGCGCGCCCAGCACAAGAACAAGGTCGCCAGAGTCAACAGCGCCGTCGCTATTGATATCGCCCGGCCCAACGTCGGGCGTCGGTATGTAGACCAGGTCGTCCATCAGGAAGTCGCCGCCCTGAGGGATGCCAAACGTAAACAACGTAAACGGTTCATTTGAAGCCACGCCAAGAAAGAATGCGTTATATGTCACACCGTTGATTTTTTCTGTCGCAATGATGAACGAATCGTCAACATCAAATGTTCCACCCGCACCCGAAACAAACAGGTTCGGCGTCATGTCCTCAAGGATGACTGTAATTCCCGCGGCCCGAACAGGCGTGGCGAAATGGACTGCGGTAAACCCGAAGGTGCTCACCACCACCGGCTTCGAGATCGCCTCCCGAATAGAGCCGCTGACCTGCGGCAGGTTCTCCACAAAAATCCAGTTAAACGTCACCGCACTATTGTCAAACTCAATGCCAATCGGTTGATATTCAGTAATCATGTCAAACGTACCACCGGGACTCTGCACCGGGCTGCCATTGCCATCCAAAGTGAAGTCCAGCAGCCTGCTTCGGTGGCCTTTGAACTGTGATTGACCCACCAATCGCACCACTGCCTGATTTGAAATCGCCGGCTCCGCCTCGCCGACACCCAACATTGATGCGAACAACGCAATAATAATTGACATCATCAAGCTCCACATGGCAGGGTGTTGAAAGCCTACATCATAGCAATATACTGCCTGCGTACAAGAAAAACACAACGACTTTCAACCACTTGGTGTAGACCAATACCGCCCAAGCGATCAAGTGTCAGTTGAACACCCTGTTGAGAGTGAATCGCGCCCTCACCAGGCTCGATGGCCTGAGAAACCCCACCGGACGCTTTGTGAGATCGCCGCCCCTATGTTTTGGGCGCACGGCGAACCAGACCAAGAATCAGCGAAACCAAAAACACGATCAAGAAGATCACGAACAGAATTTTCGCAATGGAAGCCGCGCCTGCAGCGATACCGGTAAAGCCGAAGACTGCTGCCACGATCGCGACAATAAAGAAGACAAGCGCCCAATAAAGCATGAATAATCTCCATTTCTAGGTGTAATCAGCAATTGAGGCTTTGCAGAAGAATCAATGCAGGCGGCGGCCTTCCTGCAACACCGACAATGGTAGCATGGCTGCAGCGCTCAGTTATGCGAGTTGTTTCGCAATCAATGCAATCACCACGAGTGCGATTACTCCCGCAACGACTGCGCCGATGATCTTCCACGCGCTCTTGGGATAATCCCCGCTCGTTGCGCCTGTATATCCATTAATAACGACTTGAAACGATCGCTGACCAAACGTGTACGTCATAAGCCATACCGGCACAAGGATGTGCTTGAACGACTGCCCGTCATACGATGCATCAACGTTGAGATTGCGATGCGTATCGCCGGGGATATCACGAATGCACATATTGCGCAGCGCCGCATCCATTGCGTTCCGGGCTTGCGCCGCAGCGTCAATCAGAACAACCTGATAATGCTCAACGACGAACCCTGACAGATACGCGGTGTCATACGGAACAAGATCATTGGTTGGAAATGGCTCGACAGCCTTGAGATGCTTGCTGTGAATCCCAACGCTTGCTGGCACCGGCGCGTCATCAAAGAAATGATCCACCGAGCCCGACGCAGGAAACCAGCGTGTCTTGCGATCTTGAACTGTGCGCGTCTTCCCGTTGGAGTCCCGCACCGTCCGCGATACGTAATAATATTCGCCCGCTGTCGCGGTCCAGTCCGCGTGCGCCTGCGCATCGAACGTCCAGTAGGGAATATACACGCCGCGAAGCGTATCAACCAGCGCCATGCGCCTGAGTGTGTTCGGTGCGAACCATCGCTTCGCAAACCACTGACGCATTGATTCACGAACGCGAGTTTCATCTATTTTAAAGGGCAAAAGACTCAACGGGCGAATGGGCGACTTCACCTCGTCATAATCAACCAGCGCCGGTGATCCACAAAAATCGCAATGCTGCGCAACTCGTTCAGAATCAAAGACTGTCACTGCTTTGCAGTGTCTGCAGCGAACCGTCTTCTTCTCCGCTCGCCACCCGCGCAAATCCTCAGGCATGTCGCGCAGCGTTGCAACCAGATCGATCTCCTGAATCTCACCCGTATCCCTGTTGAGTTCACCCGGAGACTCCGTGCCGCAGTATGTGCATACAAGAGCCTGCGCCTTGGGCTGCCACTCAGCCTGCCCTCCGCAGGCTGGGCACGTGTCGCGCTTGATGGCGGTGAGGTCTACCATAACTCCGAGCACTACCAACTCAGCTCGCAAGGTACGCGCGAAGATCGTCCTGTTTAATCCGAACGCTGGAGCCGATGCGCTTCGCCTGCAGTTCACCATTCTCAACAATCGCCAACACATCGTCTTCAGAAACGCCGATCGCCTTGGCAACCTCTGCGGGCGTAAGCAGTTCCGGAAGCCCAGAAGGCGCTGGTGAAGAAGCCGGAGTTGAAGCCGCCGCAACCTGCCCGGGAGGCGCCCCGCCGGGCAGCCCGCCCTGTTGCATCATCTGCTGCGCAATCGCTAGCCCGACAGCCATCTCTGTCGCCATGCCACCCGCTCCACCCCCGCCCCGCGACATGCCTTCTGCCATCTGGAACTTCACATAGTCGTTCAAATCGCCAACCGCCGCCATACCCGAGCGCTTGTCGATTGCCTCCTCGACCTCCTTGGGAACCGAGACATTCTCAACAATGAAACTAGCAATCTCCAGCCCGTACTTTGCCCGCGTCAAGGGGTTAATCAATGGCAGCAGCGCATCTCCGAGCTCCGAATACTTTGTCGCCACATCCAGCACCGGAACATTGGATGTCGCCAAAGCCTCGCTAAAAATACTCACAATGCGTGAGCGCATCGTCTCGGCAAACTCATCCAAGCGAAACGTATGATCCGACCCCGCAACTTCTTTCAGAAATGTCTGAACGTTGACAATGCGAAAATCATATGTCCCAAACGCCCGTGCCCGCACAATGCCAAAATCATCATCGCGCATCATGATCGGGTTGGAAGTGCCCCACTTGTTGCCTGTAAAAAGCCGCGTATTGATGAAGTACACATCGCATTTGAACGGCGATTGAAACCCATACTTCCACCCTTCCAAACGAGTCAGAACGGGAATATTCTCCGTTTCGAGCCTGTGCTTGCCAGGCCCGAACGCGTCGCCGAACTGACCCACATACACAAACTGAGCTACCTGAGATTCACGAACGATGAGCTGCGCCCCGCGCTTGATCGCCTTGTCCTCATCAGCAAATCGATGGGAAAGAACATCGCGGGAGTCGTCCGTCCACTCGATGATTTCGAGCAGTTCGCCTTTAATAAAATCAAGAATGCCCATTGTCTTCGCGCTCCTGTTTCAAGCCCTCACACCAACGATCGCCACCCACCAGCATAGCCGGCTCGCGCTGGATTCGTCTGTCGAACCCCCACACATCAACTCTACAATTCACTCAAGCCCCGGCGATGCAGGCCGCGCGATTCCAGTCGGATCAACAACATAGGGCGCCCAGACCAGATCCGCCCGACTGATCGTCGTGTCCGCCTTGCGCGGGCGAACAACGATGCGTTCTATTTCAACGTCGTTGACGCCGTCCCCATCTCGAACGCGCCCAAGCTCATCCTGAAACTCACGCTCCAGCGCCTCCAGTTGTGCGCGCAGAGCTTCTTCCGTCTCCTCGGCCCGCGCGATGTCCCCGCGCTCGCGCGCCGTCCTGCCCACGCCGCGCGCCGCCGTCGCTGCCCTGCCCACCGTCCCCGTGCTTACCTTTTTGCGCCCAAGAATCGCCCCGAGCAGCGTCGCCCCGAATGAAATCGCCGTCTGGAATCCCTGCTGCTTCGCCTGCTCTTTCTCGCGCTCCACCCGCTGCTCGGATCGGCGCACACGCTCCACAAGCGTGCGCATTTTTGGCGCATACTTCTTCTTGATCTTCTCGATCTGCAAATCTCGCTTCTCACGCGCCAAGTGTCGCAACTGCGCCCGGAACTCATCTTCCGATTCGTTCGGCGCCGACTGCGCTTTCAGCTCCTTGCACTTGAGCACCGTCACCTCGTGGGTTCGATACAAATGACTCTTGAGCATTCGCTCCCAGCGCGTATGCGTTGTCTTGCGTGACGCCTCAGCGGGAAGTTTCCCATACTGCGCATCTTCAACCGGCGATAACGCCACCCCCGGCTCCGCCCCAAGCGCATCCGCCTCCGCCCATGGATTCGCCACCGATCCGCCCAGGCGCGCAAGCAATGTCACATGCTTCCATTCATCAACCCCCACCGACGTGCGCACGTGATGAATCACCGCACACCCAAGCAGCGCCGGTTGATACACCAGCGAATACCCAACCCGCGTCTGCGCATTCGCATACAGATACTGATGCTTCATCCCCGCAGGAAGAGGCGGCGGAGTGGCTGACCCCTTGCCCGCCCCTTTCCTCCGAGCGCCCCCGCCTGTCTTTGAGCCCGTGGCCTTCTCTGCTTTGGCTGTCGCCTGGGCTAATTGCTGACGTTTGTCATTCATCAGTGAACTGATCTGTGCGCTCGTCAACGGCCCGCGCAAGTACGACATCGCCCAGCGCGTGTGAAACAGCGTGGGCCCGTCATCATGCACGTTGTTCATCAGAAAGACCCGGCTATCAAGCCCAGAGATCATCTTTTCAAGCTCGGGGCGATCCATTCCCCCAGCGCCGGCTGTCTCAAGACCGTCCAGCAAGCGTCGCTTATCCCGCTCGGTTTGCAGCCGGCCAATGAACCACGTCCCCGTGTTGGAAAGGCCTTTGTAATCAAGGTCCGCCGGATTCTGCGTCGCCAACACCACGCCCAGCCCATACGCCCGCGCCTGCTTCAGGAGCGTCAACATCGGCGTCTTTGATGGCGGATTGGCGACCGGCGGAAAGAACCCGAAAATCTCATCCATATACAAAATCGCGCGCAAACTCCCCGTCCCGGGCTGACGCCGCATCCACGAGATAATCTCACCCAGCAGAATCGTCACGAAGAACATCCGCTCAGCGTCCGAAAGATGCGCAATCGAAAGCACACTCACGCGCGGCTTGCCCTCGGCGCTGTGCAGCAGCTTCCCAATATCAAGAGGCTCGCCATGTCGCCACCCTTCAAACTGCGGCGAAGCCAGTAGTGAGTTCAGCGACATCGCCAGCTTGTTTCGGTCCTTCGCAGGAAAGAACGATTCAACATCCATCACGCCAAGCCGATCAAAAGGCGGCGACTGTGTTTGCATAATCAACCCCGCGATGTCGAGGTCCTCCCCTCGACGCCACGCCCGATCAACAATGCTGGTGAGCAAAATATGCTCGCGACTCTGCGTCGGATCCGCCTCGATCCCAACCAGCGCTAACAGCCCCGCAACCGTCGCGCTTACGCGCTCGCGCACTGCGTCCGCGTCATCCGCAACAGCGCTCTCCGGCGCGCGCAAACTGCGCAGCACGCTGATCGGCAACCCCGCCGACCCGCCCGGCGTGTAGATCGAAACCTCCGCCGACTCGCGCAATCGCGCAATCCGCTCTCCATCCTCTCCCCACTGCCCCAACCCCCACTTCCACAGCTTCGCTCGGTCAGCGGCGTATTCATCCGCTGTCATCCCGTTGCGCGCCGCTTCCGCGTCGTCAACCCACGGACGAAAGTCGCCCGGCCGCAACTCCGGGAACGTCAACATCAGATTCCCAAGATCACCCTTGGGATCAATCGCAATCGTCGGCACGCCGTCGATCGCCGCCTCTTCAAGAAGGGAGACGCACAGCCCCGTCTTCCCGCTCCCGGTCATCCCCACGCAGATGGCATGGGTCGTTAGATCTTTGGAGTCATAGAGCAAAAGCTCATCCGTCGGCTCGCCCGCTCCGACGTCATAGGTCTTGCCAAGATAAAATGAGCCCAGTTTTTCGAAGTCAGACATGTAAGAACACTCCGCGAATGCGTCGCGATAGCGTACGCGCTCCTCCACCTGGCGCCACATCGCTCGTCGCGCCCCTCTGATCGGTCTGTGTTTGGCGTCAGACGATCATGCCGATCCCGACTTGTCATAATGGCCCATCCAGCCCGCCAAGGAGAATCCCATGACCGAGCAATGCGACGGCCCCGCCTCCACTGTCACCGATGAACACATGAAGCTCACCCCATTCGCCGGCGTCTTCGCCGCAGAGGTCAAACTCTGGATGGGCCCCGGCGATCCCCATATCTCCACCGGCGTCATGGTGAACGAATGGGACCTCGGCGGCGCCTTCCTCAAACAAACCTACACCGGCGATCAGCAGGAAGGCCCCTTCTTAAACTTCGAGGGACGCGGCTACTGGGGCTACAACACCGACATCGGCAAGTACGAAGGCTTCTGGATCGACACCGCTTGCACCTCGATCCAAACCGAAACCGGCGATGTCGATCCCTCAGGCAAGGCCTGGACCATGGTTGGCCAACTCGTAAACCCCCAAACAGGCCAGCCCATGTCCAAACGCTCGCTCTACACCGTCATCAGCGACGACGAACATCTCATGGAGAGCTTCTTCGCCGGCCCTGATGGCGCCGAGTTCAAAGCCATGGAGATTCGCTTCAAACGCAAAAAGTAGGCAGCCAAAACCTGATCGCCACCCTTGCCGATCCAACTGGACCCCGCCTCTCCTCTTCGGTACCATTTCCGATTCGCCGCTGATGGCCCACGGGGCTCCACAGCTGTTCCTGAATCAGAATCCACGCGACCGCAGAGAAGACGCTATGAAAACCGATATCCACCCCAAATATTACCCGAACTGCAAGGTCTTCTACAACGGTGAAGTCGTCATGGAGGTCGGCGCGACCGTTCCTGAGATGCACGTCGAAGTCTGGTCCGGCTCCCACCCCTTCTTCACCGGCAAGCAGTCTTTCGTCGACGCCGCCGGCCGGGTCGAGAAGTTCCAGCGCAAGTTTGGTGGGAACTACTTCCAGAGCAGCAAGAAAAAGAAGCAAGCCGCCGACGCCAACGACGGCTGACGCCAGGCTATCGGCTGCGCTTCCAGGTCCTCTCCCGCGGACGCCTGCTCCAACACTGATAAGCTCTCTGAGTGAGCAGCGAATCCCCCTCCATCCCGGAATCAGTGCTCCTCCGCCTTGAGGAGATGGCCTCTCACCGGGACGCGATGGCGCGCGATCTTTCCAATCCCGACATCCTCGCTGACCACCGCAAAGTGCGCGATCTCTCCATCAAGAAGGCTGCCCTCGATCCTGTTGTGGATCATTACCAGAAGCTTCAATCCCTTCGTGCCGAAGCTGCAGACCTGCAACAAGCCCTCGACGCCGGCGACGATCCGGAACTCGCTGAGCTGGCTCGCGAAGAACTGCCCAGCCTCGAATCACAAACGAGCGAACTCGAGCGCCAACTCCTCGAATCACTCGTCACTGCTGACGACGCTGCCATTGGCTCCGTTATCCTCGAATTGCGCGCCGGTGTCGGCGGCGACGAAGCCGGCCTCTGGGCCCGCGACATCCTCGAAATGTATAACCGCCTCGCAGCCCGGCGCCGTTGGACCGTCGAATCCCTCGACTTCTCCGAATCCATCTCGGGCGCGGCGGGGGGCGGCATTAAGAGCGCCGTCATTACACTCTCGGGCGAAGGCGTCTGGACAGACCTCGCCCACGAAGCCGGCGTCCACTGCGTTAAACGCGTCCCCGCGACCGAAGCCCAGGGACGAGTGCACACCTCAACCGCCACCGTCGCGGTCCTCCCCGAGCCTGACGAAGTGCAAATCGAAATCGACGCCAGCGACGTTGAAGAGCACATCACAACCGCCCAAGGCCCCGGCGGCCAAAATGTCAACAAGGTTGCGACCGCGGTCCACCTCGTCCACAAGCCAACCGGCATCGAAGTGCGCATGCAGGAAGCCAAAAGCCAGCGCCAAAACCGCGACAAAGCCTGGCGCCTGCTCCGCGCTCGCCTCTACGACATGGAGCTCGCCCGCCAGCGCGCCGAACGCGCCAAAGAGCGCAGCGCCCAGATCGGCGCCGGCGGTCGCGCCGAACGCATCCGCACCTATCGATATAAAGAAAGCATCGTAGTCGATCACCGCCTTGGCGAATCATTCAACCTCGAAAAAACACTTGCCGGCGATCTTGATGATCTGCTCAGCGCGCTCAAGAAACAGGACGTCGCAGAGCGATTAGCCGCGCTCTGAAACCGTCACCATCAGCAGCGCGGCGTCGCAAACACACTCAAAATGCGCTCGCGCCTACAACTGCGCCGCCGCCAGCGACGCCAGTGCGCTGCGTTCACTCTTCGCCAGCGTCACATGCCCCACCAGCGATTCGCCCCGCAAATGCTCGATGCAATACGACAATCCATTGGATGATTCATCCAGATACGCATGATCGATCTGCCCGATATCACCCGTCAAAATCAGCTTTGTTCCTTCGCCAACCCGCGAGACAATCGTCTTCACTTCGTGCGGCGACAGATTCTGCGCCTCATCCACAATCATGAACTGATGCGGAATCGAGCGACCGCGAATATATGTGAGAGGCTCCAGAATCAACTTGCCATCTGAAAGTAGTCGCTCGATGCGCTGCTCGGTTGATTGTGAGTCAGCGTTCTGCATATGCGAACCGCGCGTCGAAAGCAGGTAATCAAGATTGTCAAAAATCGGCTGCATCCACGCCGCAAGCTTTTCATCCTTGTCACCAGGCAAGTATCCAATATCCCGCCCCATCGGAATGACAGGCCGCGCCACCAAAAGTCGCTCGTAAAGCTTCTCCTGAAAAACCTTCTGCATCCCCGCAGCCAGCGCAAGGAGCGTCTTGCCCGTGCCAGCGCCGCCCGTCAGCGTCACCAGCTTCACTTCATCATCAAGCAGCAAATCCATCGCCATCGTCTGCTCAAGATTGCGCGCCATGATTCCAAAAATCGGCTTGCGCGGCGCGGTCACCGGCACAAGATGGTCCGTATCCCCAATGCGCCGCCCAACACCCGAGTGCGATTCATCCAGCGAATCATTCATCACGACAAACTGATTGGGCTCCGGCGTGCGATCAATCGTCTGCCCATCTTCTTTTTCAATCCGCAGATTGTCCGCGATACGATCAATCGCAATCATGCGCTCGCTATACAACTCATCAATCAACTCACCCGACGCATCAATCCGCAGCATTCCCGTGTACAGCCGATCCGCATCAATCTTGTGTGATTCATAATCCTCCGCCTGCAACCCCAGCGCATCGGCCTTCACCCGCGCGTTGATGTCCTTGGACACGAAAATCGCATGCAGCCCCTCTTCCATCAGCATATGCGCGACTGAAATAATCCGGTTGTCCGGCGAATCGGAGCGAATCGCGTGCGGCCTCTCATCAGGCGAAACCACAATCCGCACCAGCCCCGTCTCTTCACTGGTCACACGCTCCTCGAATGCGTCGCTCCATGATACGCCCTCTTCGAGCTTTCCCGCCTCACGCAGCGCATCGAAATATCGAATCACCGTCCGCGCGCTTCGGCTCAGATCAGAGTTCCCCGACTTAAAATCATCCAACTCCTCAAGCACCGCAAACGGAACCACAACGTCATGTTTCTTAAATGCGAAAATCGATTCCGGATCGTGCAGCAGCACATTGGTGTCCAGCACAAAGTGCTTCACACCCCTGCGATTGGCGGCTGTCTTGCTCACTTGCGACTTCGTCCGCTTTTCCTGTTCCAACTCGTGCGTCCTCGCGCTCACGGTGTTGGCCGGACTCGCGCCGTCACGCTGCTTGGCTCGTTGTGGTGATGTCGCTGGCGTCGTTGTTTTGCTGGCGGGCATGAGTAGTTGGCGCTCTCCCAAAGGTAATTGGCTCTCATCCTCATGAAACTCTTATCAATAGTCTATCGGCTCACTCGCCCAGGCTGAACAGTTCGTGCGAAAAACGTCCCACTGGTTATCATCGCCTGCACCCCGTTTTCACAGCCCGAAGGCAACAAACTTGCGGAATATTCACATCGAAACAGCGAAGACGGGGTGTTTGCGGAGGAGGGTGCGCTCGTGATCGTTGCTGATCTCATCGAAACGCTGGAGACAATCGCTCCCACCCGCTGCGCCGAGGAGTGGGACAATGTCGGCCTGCTCGTGGGTGACTGCGAAAAACACCTCGCCGGCCCCACGCTGCTCACCATCGACTTCACCGAAAATGTCCTCGCCGAAGCAAGGAACTTGAACGCCGGGATGATCCTCGCCTATCACCCCCCCATCTTCCAGGCGCTCAATCGCGTCACCGCAGACCACCCCAAGTCGCGCACGCTGCTCGGCGCCATCGAAGCCGGGATGGCGATCTACTCACCCCACACCGCCCTCGATGCAGCCCCCGGCGGCCTCACCGATTGGCTCTGCGACATGCTCGCCCCCGATGATGACCTCGCCAAAAGCCAATCATTCAGCGACCGCGCCGCGCTCTCACCCTTCGCTGCCCTCGACCCCAGACAAACACACAAGCTCATCGTCTTCGTTCCTGAAGATCATCTGGACCGCCTGCGTGAAGCCCTCGCCTCTGTCGGCGCCGGCGTCATCGGCGAATACAAACTCTGCTCATTCAATCTCCCCGGTCGCGGCACATTCTTCGGCTCCGACGCCGCCGCGCCCACCGTTGGCGCCACTGGCAAACTTGAAACTGTCCCCGAGGTCCGACTTGAAATGGTCTGCCCCGGCGCTGCCCTCGGACTTGTTCGTGAAATTCTCAAACAGTTCCATCCATATGAAGAACCCGCGTGGGATGCCTATCCCCTCGCCGCCAAGCCCGATCGCTCCGTCGGCGCCGGCCGCAGGCTTCACCTCGATCAGCCCGCCACTCCAATGGAGCTCGCGCAAAGACTCAAACGCCATCTCGGCGTCGACGCTGTCAAAGTCGCACTCGCTTTTGATGAGCCCATCGAGCGCGTTGGCGTCTGTCCCGGGGCCGGCGCAAGCCTCCTTAAACCAGCACTCGCTGAAGGCTGCGGCGCCTTTGTCACTGGTGAAATGCGCCATCATGAAGCGATCGAAGCCGTCGCGCGCGGCTGCTCCGTCATCCTCGCCGGACACACCAACACCGAGCGCGGATTTCTCCCAACCTACGCCCGCCGGATCAACAAACTCGCGCCGAGTGCAGACGCCCGCGTCAGCGCAGCAGACCAAACACTATTCAAAACCATTTGATCTTCGTACTAATAGTGACCGACTCACCCGCATCGCCGCAGCGCGCAATCACAACCCAAACACCGCTTTGAGGTCGTTGAAGGTCACAATCAGAAAGACCGAGCCCAGCAGCACCAGTCCTAAGACCGTCGCCGCATTCTGCACCGCTACCGATACAGGCCGGCGCGTGATCCACTCGATCAGCAAAAACACAACATGCCCGCCATCAACAATCGGCAGCGGCAAGAAGTTCAGCACCGCCAGATTGGCGCTGATAATCGCTAGAAAGAACAGAAGGTGCGTCGCGCCCTGATCCACAAACTGCGTCCCAATGTGCGCAATCCCCACCGGTCCCTTCAAATGTTCAACCTTCACGCTCCCCTGCGCCAGTCGCAGCAGCGTCACATACGTCATCACAATCACGCGCTTCGTCTCAGCATGTCCCATCGCGAGCGCGCGGACTGGATTCTCCGCCTTCAAGACAATCGACTCCAACTGAAAAAGCCCCGCCGGCAGCGGCGTGCTCCAGCCGAGCTCATGCAGCGCGCTCACACTCGACGAAGCAAGCGCCCAGTCAAGCTCAACCTCTGCTCCTTGCCCAAACTCACCGGAAATCGGCAGCCGCACCCGCAAGGACACACTCGCGCCCGCGCCCGATTCCGCCGCCTGCTGCGTCGCCCGCCGAAGCTCCGCTCGAATTTCCCCAAAATCCTGCACCGGCCTCCCCGCAACTTCCAGGATCACCGCGCCCGGAAGCAACGCCAATTCCACAGCTGCGACTTCTTCGTCTGCTTCATCCTTCCCGACCGCCGGAGGGCGCGTCACCAACGCCATCTCCTCAAGCGTCGTATCAATGTTGAAACCGACAGTCCCCTGACCTGTCACACTGAGCTGGCCAAGATCAACGTATTTTCCATCGCGCACAACCACGACCCCGACGCTTGCTCCCGCGGACCTGCTGATCTCACGCACAACATCCGCCTCGTTCGGCCACTCCAGTCCGTTTACCTGCGCAATAATGTCTTCGGCTTTGAGTCCCTGCCTCTCAGCGCGTCGCGTCACGCTGCCAACCCGCACCGCAGGCGCCAGACCAAGCAAATGCCTCGCGAAAAGTTGACGATCTTTATCGATGACAACCGCAGCCTGTTGGAACTCAGGCCTCGGCGCCAACTCAAACTCTCGCTCTTCCCCCTCCGGCGTCTGCAACGTAAATCGCATCGTCCGGGTCGGCTCAAACTCCGCCCCCGAAACAAACGCGTCAATCTCGTGATGATGCGCCACCGCGTGACCATCAACCGCAACCACCGTCATCCCCGGCTCAAGCTCGGACGCCCCAACACGCTCAGCAAGCAAGGCAAACTGCTCGCGTTCCTGCTCATTGCGAACGTCCCAAAGGCGCGTCGAAATCGCCGGCCCCACACCAAGCTGCAGCAGCCTCGTCTCTTCATTCTTCCTCGGCTCCACCGAGAACTCCAACACCCCGTCCACCCCGGGACGCTCGACACGAATGTCTACCGGCCTGCCCTTGCGCGCCATCGCTGCGCCGGCACGCACATAATTAAATGTCGGCGTCGCCTCATCACCGATCGAAAGCACCCGATCGCCCGGCGCAAAGCCCACCTCCGTCACGCCAAGCTCTTTCGCATTCGTCGCGACTGCGGTCGCAGCAGAGCTCTCTCTTAGCACGCTCCCCACAATCGGCGCCGGCTGCTCGAGCCCTGCCATGAACACAACGACGAACAAAATCGCAGCCAGAATCACATTCATCACAACGCCAGCGGAAATCACCACCAGCCGCTTCCACACCGGCTTCGCGCCATACGAATCAGGCAGACTCGATGTCGCATCCGGATTCAGATCCTCCTGCCCCAGCATCTTCACATACCCGCCAAGCGGCAGCCAGTTCAGGCGATACTCGGTCGCGCTCACGCCGCGCGGCAGCCGCAACGCCTCCGGCTCATCTGAATCCGCCGCTCCCTCTTGCTTCAGTTTCGCGCTCACTGCGGGAACAGTGGAGCCCATGCGAAACCCAATCCCGCGACGCCACGAAAAAATCGGCGGCCCAAACCCGATCGCAAACTCATGCACACGAATCCCAGCCCACTTTGCAGCCAGGAAATGCCCGAGTTCGTGAATAAAAATCACAGCGCCGAAGCCAATCACAACGGCAACCAAGTTCCACGCGCTATTGAGAAGATCAAACATGCGCTCATCCTAGGACGGGCATCGCCCGCAGTGTTATCGACCTTTAAGGGAGCCTGCGACAGCCCGCGCCGGCCTCAAACTCGCTTCAACAAATCGCCGCCCCTCCGCGTCCGCAGCCATAATCTGCTCCAAGCTCGGCGCCTCACCCTCACCCCTCGCCACAAGCGAGCGCACAGCAGACCCAGTCAACCCGGAAACTTCTCCAAATGGAATCTCTCCCGCCAGGAAAGCCTCAACCGCCCGCTCGTTCGCCGCATTCAAAATCGCACCCGCAACGCCCCCCGCTTCAATCGCTTCATACGCAAGCCCCAGCGCCGGGAACCGATCCAAATCCGGCGGCTCAAAATCCAATGCGCTCAACGTCGACCAGTCCACCCGATCCGAACACCCCCCAGCCCGCTCAGGCCAGGTGAGCGCAAGCTGGATCGGTGTGCGCATGTCTGGTGCGCCAAGCTGCGCGACGATCGAACCATCCACAAACTCCACCAGCGAATGAACAATCGACTGCGGATGCACCATCACATCAATCCGCTCGCCAGGCACGCCGAAAAGCCAATGTGCCTCAATCACTTCCAACGCCTTATTCGTCAGCGACGCAGAGTCCACCGTCACCTTCGCACCCATGCTCCACGTCGGGTGCGCAAGCGCCTGTTCAACCGTAGCGCTCTCGATCGCTTCCTTGCTCCAAGTCCGAAACGGCCCGCCCGAAGCTGTCAGCAAAATCCGCCCAATCGCGCCCAACGCCTGACAAGGCGGGCAGTGATCCTCCGGCAAACACTGCCACACCGCAGAATGCTCCGAATCCACAGGCAGCAGCCGAACACCCTTCTCCCGCGCCATGGGAATCACCAGCGCTCCCGCAGCCACCAGCGTCTCTTTATTCGCAAGCGCAATATCCATCCCGCGCTCAATCGCAGCAAGCGTCGCCGGCAAACCCGCAGATCCCACAATCGCCCCGACTACCATATCCGCATCAACACTGCGCACGAGCTGCTCCGCTGCGTCAGCCCCGCGAAACACCTTCGCCCCCGCCGGCGCCTCAAACGTTGCGCTTGCATCACACAACCCAAGAAACTTCACACCAAGCTCACGCGCCTGCGACGCAAGCAACTCTCCATTAGCTCCCGCCGACAAGCCAACAACCTCAATCCGGCGTGAAGACTCCCCGCGCCCGTGCAATTCATTCAAATGCTGCGCCACCTCGATCGTCTGCCGACCAATCGAACCCGTCGATCCAAGCACAATCACCCGAAGCACATTGGAATCACCCCCGGTCAACTCTTCTTATCCTTTGATGTGGCGCTCTTCTTAGCGGATTTCTTGTTCGTCTTCCGCTTCGCCTTCTTCTTGGCTTTCTTCTTTGATTCGCTCGTCACAGCAGGCTCAGCCTTGCTTTCCGTCTTCACTTCAACCGTATTCGCCGAATTCTGCGCCTTCTTCGACCTCTTTTTCCCACCTCGTCGACGCGTCTTCCGCTTCGCCGGCTCCTCCGTTGACTCCGCTACCGGATCGATATCCCACGAATCCCCCCGATCTCCGCTCTCCCCGGCTGGCGAGTTCTCCTTCTTCCCCGCACGCGCCCGCGAAGCATTCAACTCCTCAGGCGCAGCGTCCCAGGAATCTTCCCGCGACACTGACTCCTCCGACGTGGGCGCCGGCTTCGGCGAACTACTTGATGCAGCCTTCCCAGCAGAACCTGAGCGAACGACCTTCTTCGGCTGACTGTTCGCCCGCGGCGCCGGAAGATCCGCAGGATCAAGATCCCATGAATCCCCGCGCGGCGCTAAGCGATCCTCTTCGCCAGCCGACCTCTCAACTTTCTTCCGAGGCGCCCGCTTCTCAGGCGCCTCCTCCTCACGCGACTCTGGCCGCGCCCGCTCATCTCGCGCGCTCGACTCCGCTCGATCGTCGCCCGCCTCTTCACCCGCAGCGCGCCGTTTCGATGAGTTCCGCCCGCGCCCGCCGCGCCGACCGCGCCTCTTCTTCGATCTCGGCGCCTCCTCACGATCATCACCGTCATCGCGCCCAGCCGGAGCCTCTGTCACTGAATCCACCGACTCCGCAGACTCCGAAGGCTCCTCGTCGCGCGACCCTTCCCGTCGCCGACCCCGACCGCCGCGCCTTCCGCGCCGACGACGCTTCTTCCCCGCCCGCTCCCCGCTCTCATCTTTCTCTTCACGATCAAGCTCAGCAAGCTCATCATCAAACTCATCCAGGAACTCCGCCTCGACCCGCTCTTCCTCCTCAGCGATGTCAGCCGGCTCCTCGATCAGCGGATCAACCGCCCAATCACCATTGTCGTTCTTCCCCGCGCTCCATTCCCGCAAATCCGCCGGCGCCTTTAGCTGCGGCAAACGATCAACATCAATGTCTGCCCCGCGCTCGTCATATGCATACAGATCAATCCGCCCCACGCGAATATCCTCGGAAACACGCACATCAATCCCCTTGCGCGTCGTCCGCTCCAGCCGGCTGATCCCCTGCCGCTTCACCGAAAGCAGCTCCCCCGCCAGCCTCGGCGAAACCACCAACTGCACCCGCGCCACACGCTCATGCGCCAACACATACGAAAGCTCACGCATTACATCATTGGCAAGCGAATCCGGCTTCTGCACCAGCCCGCGCCCCTCGCACGCCCTGCAGGACATGAAGTGAACACTCTGATGGCTCCCGCGCATCCGCTGCCGCGTCATCTCCACAATCCCAAACTGTGAAATCGCCAGCGTCTTTGCTCGGGCTCGATCCTTCTTCAAGTTCGTCTTGAACAAGTTTTCAATTTCCCGACGATGCGAACGCATCCTCATATCAATCAGGTCGCAGATCACAAGCCCGCCAAGATCGCGCAGCCGAAGCTGCCGGCAAATCTCATCCACCGCTTCAAGGTTCGTCTTGTACGCCGTTGTCTCCGCGTCCCCATGATGGCGCATCTTCCCCGAGTTCACATCAATCGCCACCAGCGCCTCAGCTTCATCGAACACCAACGACCCGCCCGAAGGCAAAGGCACCTCGCGCGAGTGAATCCGCTGAATCTGCTCCTCCACACCAAACGTATGGAAAATCGGCGCCCCGCCCTCATAGTGCTGCAGCTTCGTCGAACCGCGCGGCGAAACAATCTTGATGAACTTCGCCGCCCGGCTCAGCGCCGCTGGATCGTCAATCACCACCGAGTCAAAATCATTCGTAAGGACATCCCGCAACGCGCGAACCAGAAGATCGCTCTCCGCATACAGGAGCCGCGGCTTCGTCCCCGCCTTGCGCCGTCGCTCCATGTCCTTCCAAAGCCGCTGCAAGTACGCGAGATCTCGCTTCAGTTCCGTCTTGTTCCGCTCCATTCCCGCTGTGCGCAGGATGAACCCAAACCCCTCCGGCAAATCAAGCTGCCCCAAGGTGTCCCGCATCTTCCGCCGAAGCTCTTCATCCTCAACCTTCCGGCTCATCCCCACCGCATCCATCTGCGGCATCATCACCAGATACCGCCCTGGAATAGAAAGATAGCTCGTCAGCGTCGGCCCCTTCGTCCCGATGCCCTCCTTGGTCACCTGGACAATCACCTCCTGCCCGCGCTTCAGCGCGTTCTGAATCGGCGGCCGGCTCCGGCGCGGCGTCTTGCGCCCCACCTGCTCCATCTTCCCATTCTCGCCACCTGGAAAATAGTTCGGATGCAGATCCGAAATATGCAGAAACCCGTTGTGATCGAGTCCGAAGTCAATGAACGCTGCCTGAATCGAAGGCTCAACGTTCATCACCTTTCCGACGTAAATATTGTTGACGTGACTGACCGCATTCAATCGCTCAGCATGCAACTCTTCAAGCTTGCCGTCAGTTGTCACCGCAACCCGGCATTCCTCACCGGGCACGTAGTTAATCAGCATCTGTGTCTTTGGCACATGAACCTCTAAAAGTAAAATGGTTCGCCAAGTCTTCGCGCCAGCGCATGCATATCACACACGCAATCTCTGCGTAGTTCCTGTGAGAGCGGGCTGTTGAGCCAACAGGCATGCACGGGCGAAGTCGCTCGGCGTCGTTCGCGGCTGCAAAGGGCTTGCTTGTCCACGTCGCAAACAATCCAACACTTCCCGTGCCCATCACGGCGCCGAAGCGCCGCTCGCACATCAAAGCTCCCCATCTCTCTCGCACACCCGCGACGCGCCAGAGCGCATTCAAGCGGGATTCGCGGCGCTCGCCCCAGCGTGTCGCCGGGCAAGCTCAGGGGGTCGAATCATCTGCGGAGGGCGAAAACTGCAATCGCCTCGCGTCCGCGATGGTGGTCTGTCTCAGCGTTCCCAACCGAACACTCGGATGGTTAGTCGACGGAACGCCCGTCGAACGCCTCGGGGATAATCTCCCGCGCCTGCTCTCGCAGAAACGCGGTCACTTGCCGCTCTGAGTCGAACGACCCGACTCGCCTCGCCAGCCGCTCACACTGCGGTACATCGACGCTCCGGACGATCCGCTTGATCGCCGGTATCGAAGATGGCGTCACAGATAGGCTACGCAGCCCCAGCCCGATGAGCAACATCGTGAACTCAGGCTCCCCCGCCGCCTCACCGCACACCGAAACTTCGATCTTGTGCTTTCGCGCCGTCCGCACCACATCCTTAATCAGCCGATTGATCGCAGGATGGGCCGCCGAAAACAGGCTCGCCACTCGCTCATTCGTCCGGTCCACCGCCAAGGTGAACTGCACCAGATCATTCGTCCCGATCGAGAAAAAATCCACATCCCGGGCAAAAGTCGAAGCCATCACCGCCGCTGCAGGCGTCTCCACCATGATCCCCACCGGAAGATTTCGATCAAATGCCACCCCATCCTCTTCCAAATCCTCTTTCACGTCCGTCAGCAGCATCTTCGCCTGCCGAAGCTCCAGCGCGTCCGTCACCAAAGGAAACATCACCCGCAACGGCCCCAGCGCCGACGCACGCAAAATCGCGCGAAGCTGACGCTTGAACATCGGAATATTCTGCAAACAATACCGAATGCTCCTGCACCCCAACGCCGGATTCCGCTCGGGCGCCTCCGCCCGCTCCTGCGTCTGCTTGTCCGATCCAAGATCAAACGTGCGCACTGTCATGGGCTTACCGCCAAGATTCTCGATCGCCCGCCCATACGCCTCAAACTGCTGTTCTTCGGAAGGCTCTTTTTCCTGCGTCAGATACACAAACTCCGTCCGAAACAGCCCAACCCCATCCCCCCCGTATCGAACCACCGACGCCGCCTCCTCAGGAAACTCAATATTCCCAAGCAGCGATATCCGCACGCCATCGCTCGTCTCCGCTGGACGATCCACATCCTCCGAAAGCGAAGCCCGAAACACCCGCATTCGCTCGTTGTATGTCCGATGCTGCTCCAGCGTTTCAGCGTCAGGATTCACAATGACAATCCCCCGATCGCCATCCACAATCACCGCCGCCCCGTCCTGCGCGCTCCCTGAAAGATCGCCCAACCCAACCACCGCAGGAATCCCGATCGCCCGCGCCATAATCGCCGTATGGCTCGTCCGCCCACCCGCGTCCGTCGCAAACCCAATCACCTTGTTCCGGTCAAACGAAGCCGTCTGCGTCGGCGTCAGATCAGGCGCCACCACGATCGCCTTCTCATGCATCTCACGCAGTGCGCTCATGTGCTCGCCAATCAACTGGCGCAACACCCGCCGATCCAAATCCCAAACATCATCCACCTTCGTCTTGAAAGCGTCATCCATCCCCGACAGCATCGAAGCCAGCCTGCGAAACTCCGTCGAAACAGCATATTCCGCCGTCACTCGCTCCGATTCAATCATGTCGTGGATCGGCTGGATCACCGTCGGATCGCGCAGCATCCCAAGATGAAACGCAAACACCTTCGCCGGCTCCACCCCAAGCGATTCCTCCGCCCTCTCCCGCGTCGCCTCAAGCTCCGCGATCGAATCCGCAAGCGCTTTTCTCAGCCGCGCATGCTCGCGCTCTACGTGCGCAGCCCGCACCGTCCGCCGCGGTATCCGCCGACGCTCATCATCAAGCGTGAAGATCGATCCGATCACCACACCCGACGAAACCGGGATGCCCTTAAAGACTTCCATGCCATGAATGAACACAAGCGAAACACACCTGCGTCCGAAAAACCAAGACGACCTTTATTCAAAGTGGGGCGATCAACCCTCCCTCGTCGCCCCAGCTTCTCCATGCTACCGCGCAAAGACGCCCTTCGCCCCCCATCGCCCCTCCAAACAACAACACGTCGAAACCTCGCCCTCGATCTGCCGATAGACTCCACGGAAGACCCCCGCCCCCTTCACGGCGAATAGCGGGTGTCAAAAATGTGGGGCTGAGCCAGCGCCACGTCAGCATTCAAGACTCGCTGACGAACCCGCGCTTGACTTCACCCCGTTGCGCTGCTCCAATCTAAATGTACGAGGCGGACGTGTGCTCACGGGCTGAGAAAGACCCAGCGGGCCCCGAAGCGTCCCCTAGGAAACTATTGAAAAAACGAACCACATGATGACCGTCACAGGCATTCTCGAGTGGCCTGAGCGCGCTGAAGGACGAATCCGACAGTTCGCCAATGGCTTGGTGCTCAACGAAAACGACCCCTTCGTCCCACTGGCGCTCGGGCAGCAATATCGCCTCCGCAACGGACAGGAGCTCACCGTCGAGGTCGTCGAGCGACGCCCACGTCGCCGCAGACGCAGGCGCGGTGGCCCCAACAACAGCCCAAACAACGGCGCCGCAAGCAATGGCGCCGCCAGCGACGCTCGCCCTGTTGTCGATTCCATCGTCACCATCGACGGCCTCGATCCCGCCGAATACGCCGACCGCCTCCCCTTCGAAGACCTCACCGTCATCGACCCCCAACCCCGACTCACACTCGAACACCCCGGCTGCGCCCCCTCCTGCCGCCTCATCGACCTCTTCTGCCCCATCGGCAAAGGCCAGCGCGCCCTCATCGTCTCACCACCCAAAGCAGGCAAAACCACACTCCTGCACAACATCGCCGTCGGCCTCAAAGCCAACTACCCCGATCTCACCGTCATCGCTCTCCTCATCGACGAACGCCCCGAAGAGGTCACCGACTTCCGCCGCAACACACCCTGCCAGGTCATCGCCTCCAGCAACGACCAATCCGTCGAAGAGCACATCAAGCTCTGCGTCATCACCCTTGACCGCGCCCGCCGCATGGTCGAAGCCGGCAAGGATGTCGTCATCCTCCTCGACTCCCTCACCCGTGTCGGCAGAGCCTTCAACAACTCCCGCAAGCACGCCAACTCCGGACGCACACTCTCCGGCGGCCTCGACTCAAAAGCCCTTACCATCCCCAAGCAACTCTTCGGCGCCGCTCGCAACACTGAAGAAGCCGGCTCACTCACCGTCATCGCCACCTGCCTCGTCGACACCGGCAGCCAGGGCGATCAAGTCATCTTCGAAGAGTTCAAAGGCACCGGCAACATGGAGCTCATCCTCGATCGCAAGATCTCCGAGCAGCGCCTCTTCCCCGCCATCAACCTCGCCGCATCAGGCACACGCAAGGACGACCTCCTCCTCTCACCCCAAACCGAGCAAACCATCACCGCTCTGCGCCGACGCCTGCTCAACATGCCCCCGCCACAGCAGATCGAACAACTCCTCGCCGCCATGCAGCGCTTCAAAACCAACGACGAAATGGTCGGCGCCGTCGCCGGCGGCTGAGCGTTTCGCGTGAAAGCGCTGCGCTTACGCGAACAAAGAACAGGCCCGCCGCCACAGCCTGCCTTCTTTTATAAGTAATACACAAGTAAAATCTTGACTGGCCCAGCGTTCCGGCCTGTAATTGACTGTCATGAATCTCCGCCACCTCCAAACAGCAGCAGGCCTCTGTTGCGCTGTGCTCGGGGTTCAAACCAGCTCAGCTCAGTTGGCGACAGGCGACATTCTCGTCGCGGATTTGGGCGGCGCTGTTGGCAATCCGCTTTCCAAGGTCGTCCTCATCGACCCCGTCACCGGCGCCCAGACCATTCTCTCCTCAGGAGGGTTGCTCGCGTCACCGACAGGCATCGCCGTTGACTGCGACGGATCGATTCTCGTCGGCGACATTGATTTCAACTCCAATGATGAGAGTCGTCTGATTCGCATCGACCCGGAGACTGGACAACAGACGATTGTTTCTACCGGCCAGCTTCTCTCATCGCCGCTCGTCGTCTCAGACATCACGCTTTCCAGGTGCGGCACGGTGCTCTTCGCGATGAAGAACCGCGATCTCACCACCGGCGCCGTCATCGAAGTGGATGCTCACACAGGCGCCCAACGTTTGATTGCTAGTCTGGAAGGAGTCGGCGCCGGTGAAGATCTCGTCGTCGACCGGAATGGGACTCTGTTCATGACCGTATTTAGCGTAGATGAGTCGGGGAACATCCTCGATGGCGTTGGCAAGGTCATTGCCATTGATCTCGCGACGGGAGAGCACAGCCTGATCACCTCAGGCAATTTGCTCTTTTCGGCGGACGCTGTCGCCCTCCGGAAAAATGGTGAGCTTCTCGTGGCAGACTTTCTTTATGGCGGTCTTATTGGGGTGAACACCGAAGACGGCCGCCAGTTTCAGCGTACGTCGCCGCTCATGCTGCCTCCATCCCCTTCGTTCTCTCGTGATATCGCGATGGAACAATCAGGCGCTGCGATCGTTATTCAGAACTTCTTTCAAACGGACCAACAGGGAACAACCTTTCACTCTGAAGTGCTTCGTGTGGAAAGCTTCTCTCCGAATGCAGTAGCGACCGTTCTCTCCAATAATGGCGCTCTTGGCTTCACCGCGGCAGTCACAGTGGTTGACCTCTGCGTCGCGGACCTCAACGGCGACGGCGCTGTGAGTAACGTCGACCTGGGCGTCCTCCTCGGCTCATGGGGCCCGTGCCAGGCGCCTCCGTCCGAGTGCGGCGCAGAACTGACGAAAGATGGCGCCGTCAACAGCGCCGACCTCGCTGCTCTGCTGGGCGCTTGGGGCGCGTGCCAGTAAAGCTATTGCGTGTGTGTGATTGCAAGCGACGAATTGCGCGGCGCGCATGAGCCGCACGAACTCTCAATGAAACATCGCCACCGTCGCGTCATGCCCTTCCGGGATGTAGTCCTGTCGAAACGCCACGCGAGGCGTGCGTGACAGCGCCCACTCAATCACGCGCAACGTGTCCAGCCGCTGCGCCGGGCCCCGATCCGTTGGCGCCTCCTTCTTCCGATGCCGATCTGAAAGAAAGTTAAACACAACCGCCTCGCTGCACGCCTCAAACGCCCGCCCCAGCACGCGCAGCGCCCCATCCGTATCCAGTGTGTTGAGTGATCCCGAAAACACAATCACATCCGCAGGCTTTTTCGTAAACCGCATAAACGCGCGCTCGTCCGCCACAAAATCCGCTGCGTAAAACTCCGATTTCGGTATCGCCAGCTCCCCCGCAGACCGCGCCATCTCCTCCACACCCTCAAGACCAACATACCGCCCATACGCAATCCCCTGCGCAGTCATAAACCGCGCAAAGTCCCCCTGCCCCGCCCCCGCATCAAGAACAACCTGCCCAACAAACGGCGCCATCTCACACATCACACGAAACCGCGCCTCTTGCCATTTCCTGCTGTTCCAAAGCGTCGCCTCAAACGAAGGCCCAAACCGCTCCACCGCCTCCCGATATGGCTCCAGATAAGGCGAACTCGCCGGCAGCTTCGGCTCATCCCGCTCCTTGCTCATCGCGCCCCGCCCGATCCACCCGCCTCCACCGGCACATGCTCAACAATCTCAAGCCCAAACGCCTCCAGCCCCGGCAAATCCTTCGGATGGTTCGATATCAAACGCAGCTTGCGCAACCCCAGCTCCCGCAAAATCTGCCCCCCAATCCCATACTCGCGCAAAGGCATCGGCGCCGCCTTCGCCCCAATCCCATCAGGCGCCGTCAGGTCAGGCGCCTCACTCTCAACGCGCGCGCTACGCCGAATCGCCGTCAACCGCTGCGATAGCTGATCCCCAACCCCCTCCGGCCTCAAATACACAATCGCCCCCGCCCCCTCACGCTGAATCATCTCCATCGAACGCAAAAGCACACTCCCCGTCGTCAGTTCGCCGTTCCCCGCGCGCTCGTGAAATATATCCCCCAATAAACTCCGCCGATGCATGCGCACAAGCGTCGCCCCCTCCCGCACCCGCACACCACCGCGATCATCAAGCGCTCCAACCCCCCCCACAGTCAGCGCCAAATGAGGCTGCGGATCCACCACACTGTCAAACGCAATCAAATTAAACTCACCCGCCTCCGTCGAGATCACCTCCCCACACTCAGGCGTCCCCCGCTTCACCAACAACTGCTCCGCCAGCCGATGCTCAATAACCTGCGCCACCGAAAAAATCTTCAACTTGTGCTCCGCCGCGATCCGCTCAAGATCAGGCATCCGCGCCATCTCACCATCCTCGCGCATGATCTCAATAATCACCGCGCTCGGATGCAGCCCCGCAAGCCGGCATAAATCAACCGACCCCTCCGTCTGCCCCATGCGCACAAGCACCCCGCCATCACGCGAGCGCAGCGGATTAATATGCCCCGGCCGCACAAAATCATCAGGCGTCGACCCGGGATCAATCGCAAGCTGAATCGACTTCGCTCGATCAAGCGCTGACACACCCGTCCCCACACCATGCGCCGGCGAACCATCAATCGAAACTGTAAAAGGCGTCCCCCGCAAACTCGTATTCATCGCCGCCTGCGGATGCAGCGCCAGCCGATCACAATCCGCCTCCGTCAACGACAAACACATATACCCCCGCGCTGCAGACAACATGAAGTTAATCGCCTCCGGCGTCACCTTCTCCGCCGCAAGCACAAGATCGCCTTCGTTCTCACGATCTTCATCGTCAACGAGAATCACCATCCGCCCCGCGCGAAGTTCATCCAAAATGTCAGCGATCGGCGACAGCATCAATGCCCCGATACTACGCCATCCTGCGCTCCCCAGCACGCGCCCCGTCGCCAAACGCCCAAACCCTGCGCCGCCCCCGCCTCACACCGGTATCCTCAACATATTCACCCCGTCGCCACGTCATTTTCAAGGAGCGAGCGCGCCATGAACAAATCTATTTTCCTCACACTCATCCTCGCCGCGCTCACACTCCTCGCGCTCTCACCCCAGTCGCTCGCCAACTCCGTCACCGCGCCGACACCCACTGACACCCGTTTGCTCAAGCTGCTCCAGCAAGACCTCGACGCACGCCGCGCCTACAACCCCGTCGAAGCCTCAATCGCTGGCGACCGCCGCTTCGACCACCTCCTCCCCGATCGCAGCCCCGAATCAATCAACAACTACCTCGCCGGCGTCCGCGCCCGCCTCGCCCAGGTCCGTTCAATCAAACGTGACCACCTCTCCCCAGCCAACCGCGTCAACGCCGACCTCCTCGAATACGAACTCTCCCGCGCCCTCTCTTCCGCAAACTTCCACCCCGAACACACTCCCATTTCCCAGCAGTCCGGCCCCCACATCAACCTCCCCCAACTCACCGAACAACTCAGCTTCACCACACCCCAGCACTACGAAGACTATCTCGCCCGCCTCGCCGCCGTCGCGCCTTACATCGACCGCGCCATCGCCAACATGCGCGCCGGCCTCGAAGCAGGACGCACGCCCCCCGCCGTCGTCATGCGCGATGTCGTCAACCAAACCTCCGCACTCCTCACCATGCACGCCGCCGACCCCAAAACCCATCCCATGTATTCCCCCTTCCTCACTCCCAACGTCGACCCCAAGCAAAAAGACCGCGCCGCCCAAACCATCCGCGCCGCCATCACCCCCGCCTTCACAAATCTCCGCGATTTCCTCCGCGATGAATACGTCCCAAACTGCCGCAAAACCATCGCCGCCAGCGACGGCCCCGACGGCCTCCCCTACTACGAAGACCGCGCCCAAAGCTACACCACCACCAAACTCACACCGCAACAAATCCACTCCATCGGCCTCACCGAAGTCGCCCGCATCCGCAGCGAAATGATGCAAACCATCGCCCGCTCAGACTTCCCCAACAAAGATTCCCTCAAAGGTGATGAACTCTTCAAAGCATTCATCCACTACCTCCGCACCGACCCCCGATTCTACCACCAAACACCAGAAGAACTCCTCACCGGCTACCGCGACATCTGCAAACGCATGGACGCCGAGCTCCCCAAACTCTTCGGCAAACTCCCCCGCCTCCCATACGGCGTCCGCGAAATGCCCTCCTTCATCGCCCGCTCCGCCCCCACCGCCTACTACTACCCCGGCTCAATCAAAAACGGCGTCTCCGGAACATTCATCGCCAACACACACCGCCTCGACATGCGCCCCAAATATGAAATGATCCCCCTCGCCCTCCACGAAGCAATGCCCGGCCATCACCTCCAAATCGCACTCGCCCAGGAGCTCGAAGAAGAAGGCCTCCCCGAATGGCGCACCGAGCTCGGCTACACCGCATTCGTCGAAGGCTGGGGGCTCTACTCCGAACGCCTCGGCCTCGAAGTCGGCGGCCCGCCCGGCGGACGCGGCTTCTACCAAAACCCCTACGACGACTTCGGCAGACTCTCCTACGAAATGTGGCGCGCCATGCGCCTCGTCGTCGACACCGGCATGCACGCCCTCGGCTGGTCACGCCAACAAGCAATCGACTACATGCTCGAAAACAGCGCCCTCTCAGAAGCAAACATCATCAGCGAAGTCGACCGCTACATCGCCTGGCCCGGCCAGGCACTCGGCTACAAAATCGGCGAACTCAAAATCCGAGAACTCCGCGCCCACGCCGAACAACAACTCGCCGACAAATTCAACATCCGCGCCTTCCACGACACACTCCTCGCCGCCGGCGCCGTGCCCCTGCCAATCCTCGAAACACGGATTGATGAGTGGATTGAAGAAACGAAGTGACGATTACCGAAGTGTGACAGACGTACACTAGGTGTCGTTTTTGCGCTCGATATATGCAATCGCAGGTTCATGTGCTGCCTTCCAGTTTCTGGAAAGCTGGTCCTCGCCATCAAGTTCGAACGGCTCAGTGTCGGCAAGAATGCGCATCAATCGTTCAAAGTTGAACAACCGCCGTGCCGCTTCCTCATCAAATTCATCAACCCGTTCATGACGATCCTCGGGCTCACCGAACTCATCGGATTTGCGCTCGTTGAGACGCTTGCTTCTGCTCATCACAAATGGCACGATCAGAGGAACGCCGCGCTGGGGGTCTTTTTCTGCCGCATCAAGTAAGACGTCAGCCATGACTTCCCATCCCTTCCACGGTTGGCCTTGAGTTTGATTGGATCCCTCCCATCCAAGTACCCGGCAAATCTCGATAACGATGTAAGGCGTTCCATCGCGGATAGCAGCAAGAAGACGCTCGCTCGAGCCACGCAGAAACGACGACCGGAAGGTTTCAAAAAAAGCAGCATCAACTTGCTTCCTAGTTCCTTCATCGAGTAGCCGAGGGACATCGCCTTCCGAAGCTGTAAAGTAGTGGTGAAGGATATGTGCGAGAGGAAGGTGGTTTGGTGTGACTTTCTGGATAAGCTCGTTGAGCACTTTAGCAAGGGCATCAGAGCGGGGGCGGTACCGATCCATCATGCGCCAAATAGATTCAATTGCGGGCGGATAGCCTTCGTCTGCCCAAGTCTTCGCTGATTGGTTGAGTAAAACATCAACCGTCTCCTTCAAAAGTCGAAGTAGATCGGCAGCGCTGAACTGCCCAACAAACGTCTCAATTTGCCTGGATTTGTCGCCATCAAGCAATCGAGCAACGAGCTCGTTTTTCTCTCCATTCTTCCACGCAGCGATTGTTCTGAGAGCTACCTGGTCCCTTGCGTCTTCAATATTGTCAGAAAGAGTGAGATATCGCTGCCAATAGTTCACATGCCTGTTCACACTGAGACCTTGAGGGCATTGGATATATTCATGCGAGTCCGTATTGCGGAATTCCCTGAGCGCCGCCGGAAAAACAAATGTAATCACTCGCTGAATCGCAGCGCGCATCCGCTCAGTTTCAGTTTCAAGTATCTTTTCAAGCTGCTTCTTCTCAGGCCGCTTCTTCTTGTAATCACTGCTAAATGGATCGTGAAACCCTGATCGAAACTGATCAACGTGCTTATCGATGAAAGCAAACACATCGGGTCGAGCAACGCGCAGCGTGGAAACAACCAACACGTCGTCGAAGTCAATCTCACCTCGGAGTTGATCCCAGGTATCCCATGTGAGACGAAGCGCCGACTTAAGTGCTCGGGGTGTTTCGAGCAGTAGCGCGACGGACTCTTGAATACGAGGCTCCGTGTGCTGAATCGACCAGAGCCACATATCGAAATGTCCACCGTCTTCAGGAGGATCAAGTTGAGTGCGGCGTTGATGGCTCGCCGGATCAATAAACTTTTCGGCGAGGCATCCTTTGCGTAGGATTGCGATCTGTTTCCAAACATACTTCGGTGTCAGCCGAGGCGGCCTCTCAACGAACCGCGCGATCTTCCCAATGTCCAGGCGCGAGTCGAGCGACGTGTCACTGATGATGACCGAAATGCGCTCGCAACGATCAAGTAAATAGAGCAGCGAAAGGATAGCCCCTTGGCGCTCGTAAATCGCAGTGGCGTCCGTTCCCAGACGATCGGCGCCGGTGAATCGTTCCAGATCCTCGATCCACAGGACAAGCTTGATGCCGGAAGCCTTGGCAATAGTTGCCAAACTGTCGAGAACTGCTTCGGGCTGTGATTCACCATGGAGATGCCTGGCCAGCGCTCCCCAGCGACCACCAACGCGCTCAATAGTGGAAACATACTGTTCAGAGAGGCCGGTGAGAGCCAGCGTGTTGACATGCTCGCCCAGCGATTGGATAACCGCTCGGAGTATGCCCGCGACAGCAGCCTCCGAAGAATCAAAAGGCCAGAGACTAAGGCTTACCATTTGGACAGAAGAATCCTCATCAAGGTCATGCGCCACAAGCGCACGAATCGTTGACTTGCCCGAGCCAAGTTCTCCTACGACCGCCATCGTCGGACTCTCGCCTGATTTGGTCAACCGCCCAACGATGCGCCGCGCGACCTCCATGTGACCGAATCGATCATCGTCCCGATGCGTGACCTCTTCATCGTCTTGAATCCACTCACGCAACTTTTCCCAATCTGTGCACAGTTGTTCCTTGCGTGACCCGTTGTTGGGGCTGCTGACAAGCCATTGGTGAGGGGCCACAATGAACTTGATGATTTGGCGGAGATATGGATTGGGGCTGCTGACAAGCCGTTGGCCAGCGACAACGCCAATCGTGCCAACGATACCCACCGCGACCCACGGGCTGCTCGTGATATGCCACAACGCCGTGTCAACTGCATCAAAGATTGGCTGCAGGCCAGATGTTCTCCAAGTGTAGGCGCCAAGAAACGCCAGCGCTACGACCACGGCGAGCCACAAAGGTGGATACGAGAAAAAGTGCTGAATTCCGAAAAATGCTCGCCAGCGGCGGCGCCCGAAAGGCCAGAAAATCGCTGCAATCACAATGAAGATCAACGGCGCAAGAAAATGAGAGGGAATCAAGCCGAGATGTTCGCTGACAGACCCCAGTGATGATTTGACTGCACCGCCAACGAGAATCCAGACAACAGCCGCAAGCGCGCCGCATGACAACAGACTGACCCACCGACCCGCGATGACCCGAAGTCGCTTCATCTCACCCATGCCTATGAGTTTAGCGACACCAACCTAAAACCGTCCCACCCCCATCGCTCCCAAATCAACACTTAACTTCTCACCCGCAATCTTCTCCACCAACCGCTTCCCTGCCCAACATCAAAAACAACCCGCTCCCCAACTCCCCAAAAGAATCGCAAGGTCCGCTGCCCCCGTCGCGCCGTCACAGTTCAGGTCCGTCGCCCCGCCGGCGCCCCACGCGCCCAGCAACTGCGCCATATCCGCAGACCCCACGCATCCGTCCCCGCTGAAATCCGCCGCGATGATCGGCCCAACATCAAAGGCATACGCGGCGCCGGTGGTTATTCCACCAGTTGCTGCGGAAAAAGCGCCCACGACAGCCGTCTTTCCGCTCAACGCAATCGCGTCGCCGAAGCTGTCGCCCGCTGTGCCGCCGTCGGCAAACAGCTTGGCAAGCTGCTCGCCCGTCGTCACATCAAACACATACGCCGAGCCCGCCAACGAACCGTTGTCATCATCACGATCAGCGCCAATCACCGCCGTCGTCCCGCTCACCGCAACAGATCGCCCGAATCGATCGCCGATTGCGCCGTCGCTTGGCAGCAACTTAAAAAGCTCCTGTCCCGTCGTCACATCAAAAACATACGCCGAGCCGGAATCAACGCCATTGTCATCATCGCCCTGAGCGCCCACCACAGCGACCGTTCCGCTCACCGCGACGGCAAAGCCAAACTGATCGCTCATCGCACCGTCGCCCGGCAGCAACTTAAAGAGCTCCTGCCCCGTCGCTGCATCAAAGAGATACGCCGAGCCCGAGCTGGCGCCAAAATCATCATCCCCGCTCGCCCCAATGATCGCCGTCGCTCCGCTCATCGCGACAGCCCGGCCGAAAAAGTCGCCCGCTGCATTGTCGCTCGCCAGCAGCTTGAAAAGCTGCTGTCCCGTCGTCGCGCTAAAGAGATACGCCGAACCGGAGTTCGCCCCATTCTCAGCGTCGCCGCCCGCCCCAATGACAGCAGTCGTCCCGTCCATCCCAACCGCAACGCCGAACTCATCACCCGCAGCGCCATCGCTCGCGAGCAGTTTAAAAAGCTGCTGCCCCGTTTCTGTCTTGAATAGATACGCCGAACCGGAGTCCGCCCCGTTGTCATCATCATGATGAGCGCCGACAATCGCAACCAACCCGCTCACCCCAACGGAAAGACCAAACCGGTCACCCGCCGCGCCGTCATTCGGCAGCAGTTCAAAAAGCTCCAGCCCCGTCGTGGTGTCAAAAAGATACGCCGCGCCTGAAGCGCCGCCGTTGTCGTCATGACCATTGGCGCCCGCGACAGCAAGTGTCCCGCTCACCGCGACGGTCCCGCCAAAGGAATCGCCAGCCGCGCCATCGCTGGCAAGCAGTTCGGAAAGCTGCCGCTCCGTCGTCACATTGAAAACAAACGCCGCGCCCGCGTTGATGCCGCCATCATCCTCCAGCGCAGCCCCAACGAGCGCCGTCCTCCCGCTCATCGCCACAGACCCGCCAAAGAAATCACCAGCCATGCCATCGCTCGGCAGCAACTTAACAAGCTCCTCACCGGTGAACACATCAAAGACATGCGCCGCGCCCGAATTAGCGCCGTTCTCGTCGTCGCCGATAGCCCCAACCACCGCCATCGCGCCGCTCACCGTCACCGAACTTCCAAAGAAGTCACCCGCCGCATTGTCGCCCGGCGCCAGCTTGAAACGCTGCAGACCCGTCGTCACATCAAAAACATACGCCGAGCCCGAGTCGCCGCCATTGTCATCATTCCCGAAAGCCCCCACGACAGCCGTCGTACCGCTCAGCGCGATCGTATCGCCGAAAAAATCATCCGCGGCGCCGTCATCAGGAAGCAGTTTGAAAAGCTGCTGCCCCGTCGTCACATCAAAAACATACGCCGAACCCGAGTCCGCGCCGTTGTCATCATCAAACCGCGCCCCCACAACCGCAACCGTTCCGCTCACAGCGACTGAAAAACCAAACTGATCGCCCGCCGCCCCATCGCTCGGCGTCAACTTGCATAGCTCCTGCCCCGTGGTCACATCAAACACATACGCCGAACCCGAAGCATTCCCATTCACATTGTCAAACCGAGCGCCAATAACCGCGACCGTTTCACTCACCGCAACAGCCCCGCCAAACACATCCCCCGCCGCGTTGTCACTCGGAATCAGTTTAAATAGTTGCGGCGCGGTTCCCCGCCCCGGTCCCGTCGTCACATCAAAGACATACGCCGAACCGGAGTTCGCGCCGTTGTCATCATCAAACCCGGCGCCAACAACCACTGTCGCGCCGCTGATCGCAACAGACACTCCAAACTGATCGCTCGCCGCTCCATCGTCTGGCAACAGCTTAAAAATCTGCAAACCCGTTCTGACATCAAATACATACGCCGAACCGGAGTTTGCGCCGTTGTCATCATCAAATCTGGAGCCAGCAACCGCCATCGTTCCACTCACCCCAACAGGCCGGCCAAACTCATCCAGCGCTGCGCCATCGCCCGCGACCAACTTGAAAAGCTCCGCCTGAACTTCAACCTCGGCCTGCCCGCGCTGGCTTGCGCACACCATCACCAACGCCCCCAACCAAATCCATCCCAACCGCTTCGTCACGAGAGCCCCTTCCGCAAAAACAAAAACACGAGTGCGGAACCGAGAGTATCACTGACGGCCTCCAGATCCAACCTCTAACTTCTAAATGCCCACCCCCCTTTTCCCATCAAACGTGCGGAAAAAGTAAGTATCTATTAAAAACAAGAATCACCCGAAAACCGCCCCACTCCCATCGCCCCCAAATCAACACTCAACTCCTCACCCGCAATCTTCTCCGCCAAGACCTTCCCCGTCGCCGGCCCCTGCGTCAGCCCCAGCATCGCATGCCCCGTCGCGATCAAAACATTCCCAAACCCCGGCGCCGCCCCAATGATCGGCAGCCCGTCAGGCGTGCAAGGCCGCAAGCCCATCCATTCCGAGCTTGGCGGTGAATCGTTTACGTTCACTAAATACTTTCTGGCGCCGCGCGTGAGCATTTCAAGTCGTTTGGGGCGCATGGAGTCATTTAACCCTGAAAATTCCAGTGTTCCCGCCAGCCGCATGAATGAGTTCATGGGTGTGCAGACCATGTTTTGCTCGCCTAAAAAGCAGGCGGTCGTCAGCGGCGGGTCGGAATGGGGGATGTCGCGGTGGTAGCCTTTGGCGGGTTGCATGGGGATTTTTATGTTGAGCGCGCGCACGAGGGCGGGTGTCCAGGCGCCGGCAGCGATGATGAGATGCGCACATTCGAGGTGTTCGCCACCCTCCAGTTCTACACCTGTTGTGCGCGATTCCCTTGTTTTTATGCGCACAACTTTTTTGTTTTCGCGCACGTCGGCGCCGTTTTTTTGGGCAAGCGCTGCGACGGCGCGCACAAAATCATAGGGGTTGCAGAAGGCGCTTTGGGGCCAATACACCGCTCCGACACACTCCGGCGAGAGGGCCGGCTCGCGGGCCAGGAGCTCATCGTGAGCAAGCGGCTGGAAATCAAAACCGAATCTGCGGGATATTTCCGCCTGCTGACAGCATGTCTTGAGGGCTTTTTCGGTGCGAAAGACCTCCATGTAGCCGTGCGATTCATAGAAGAAGGCGCCCTCTGTTTCATCCAACAGTTCTTCAAAGAGGCCGAGCGAGGCGCGATAAAGATCGCAGAGCGCTCGCATGTTTTCTTCTAACTTTTGTTTATTGCAGGCGGCGCGGAAGCGCCAGAGCCAGTTTATTAATGCCGGGTCGAAACGTGGCGAGATGTAGAGGGGGCTTTCGCTGTCGAACATCCATTTGAGGGTTTGTTTGATGACGCCGGGGCGGGGGATGGGGAGATGGCCGAAGGAGATGAGCCCGGCGCTGCCGAAGGAGCAGGCGCCGCCGACTTCGCCAGCGTCAAGAAGCGTGACGGGGATGTTGCGCTTGGCGAGATAGTGGGCAGCGCAAACGCCGATGACGCCGGCGCCGACGATGATGGTTCTGTCTGTGCCCGCATTGGTCGGCATGGGGAGCGATTGTAGGGGGAATGACCGGTCGCCGGCCGCGCGGCTTGGGTCAGCCGCGATCGTAGTAAAACCGTTCGTGGACGATCTTGCCGGCATCGTTCCACTTGGCCACGACGACCTGCTCGACGTGGTAGTCCTTGCCGTCGGCGCCGGTCCAATCCATGACGTTTTCGTAGACGGAGGTGTCGCCATCAATCGCAACGGTCGGCGTTTCGAAGCCCTTGAACTGCGCCACGGATTCGACGAAGTGCTGCTCGCGCTTCAGGTTGGCGGCGAGTCCGTCGGTGGCGCCATAGGCGGGCTCGGTCATGACGACATTGTCAGCGTAGAACTCATTCATGGCGTCCATAATGCGGCCAGCGCGAACGTACTCATGGAGCTCGTGGATTCGGACAGTCATATCACTTTCCTTTGGTGTTTTTATGTGGATGCGGAGCATAGGCGCTGATGGCTCTGTCTGTTCCCGCGTGGTCGGTGTGGGGAGTGATTGTAGGGAGATGGGGTAGGCGGCGGCGGTGAGGCTTCGTGCGCTGCACGCATATACTGTTGGCCATGGCGCCTGGAAAGAACCCACTTAAGCTTTGGGACGGTTTCCGCCGGAATATACCGGCGCCGGATGGGATGGCGCCTGCATCCCGTGTGTTGCTGGTATGGCTTGCGCAAGTCGCCGTGGTGACCATCATCGCACGGATTCTTGCATTCCCACACTGGGCGCTACTTTCTGCGATTGTTGCGCTGATGGTGGGCGTGTTGCTCTGTAGATGCTCGGGTAAATGGAGAATCGCTGGCTACTTGATGTGCGGCATGACGATCCTGGCGGTTGGCAGCGCTGGCGCTTTACTTACGATCGTGGATCATCGAGAGAGAGAGCGGATCAAGCTGCAAGCGCCAGAGCAGCATGATGGCGCGGCGCAAACGAAGAGTCTTGACGAACAGCGGCGACAGGGTGAGATGCTGGCGCAGATGCTCGAACTCGCTCGCCGGGAAAAGATGTCGGCAGCGGAGTTAGAAGAAACACTTCGCGCGGAGATTGAGCACGAATTTGCGGGGAAGCTTGCAGATGATGAGCGCGACGCTCGCGCTGCTGCGGAGAGGGCGGCGCGAGCCCTACTTGATGTGATGGATGTGCCTGGCATTGTGGAGGCGCTGCGCGAGAATGGCGGCAGGGCAATCGTCGATGCGCTTCTGACACGTTCCCCGAAGTCAGAGGCTGACAAAGCTGAAGCACATCGGAATGTGTTGCAATGGGCGTATTTGATTGGAGATATCGAGCAAGCTGAGCGATCAGCGAACAACCTGCTCGCGTACAACGAGCACGATCTTGATGCGATCAATCATCTTGGGCATATCTATATTGTGCGGGGCCAGTTGTCAGAGGCTGAGGCGCAGTATCACAAGCTGCTGGAGCGGGCGCCGGATGATGATGTTTGGCGCGCCATTGCTTATAGCAACCTCGGGCTGATTTACGAAACGCGCGGCGAGCTCGCCGAAGCGGAACAGATGCACCTCAAGGCGCTCGCCATTAACGAAAAGTCAGGACGCCTCGGGGGCAAGGCCACCAACTATGGCAACCTCGGGGTGGTCTATCGAATGCGCGGCGAGCTTGATGAGGCAGAGGATATGCACCGCAAGTCGCTTGCCATCCACGAAAAGCTGGGGCGCCTGGAGGGCATGGCCGCCGCCTACGGCAACCTCGGGGTGATTCATCAAACGCGCGGCGAGCTCGACGAGGCGGAGGAGATGCTCCGCAAGGCGCTCGCCATCAACGAAAGGCTGGACCACAAAGAATACATGGCCGCCAATTACGGCAACCTCGGAGTGATCTATGAATCGTGCAGCGAGCTTGATGAAGCGGAGGAAATGCACCGCAAGTCGCTTGCCATCCACGAAAAGTTGATGCATCTGGAAGGTATGGCCGCGAATTACAACAACCTTGGACCGATCTATATATCGCGCGGCGAACTCGACGAGGCAGAGCGAATGTATCGAGGGTTGTTGGAGATTCACGAAAAGCTGGGACGCCTGGAAGGCATGGCCCGCGACTACGGCATTCTTGGGGCGATTTATTTAAAACGTGGCGAGCTAGAAGAAGCCCGGCGATTGTTGATTCAATCACGAGATTTGTTTGCACAGCTTGGCGCACAGCACATGGTCGAGAGGGCACAGGGATTGATTAACGGGCTAGCTGAATGACGCTGCGTTTGTGCCAGCGCACTTGCCCGCTTCACTACGGCGCCGCCGGCAGCTCCGCTCCATCGAGATAGGGCGCCAACTCCGGCTCGCGTAATGCTTCATCAAGATTCGTAATAGCCCGTTCGATGGCTTGGGTTGTGGCGGGGTAGTCATGCTCGGTGTGGTAGAAGTAGCGGGCGACATCGGTGTCGATGACGAAGATGCGGTCGGACTTAATATCGGGCATGCGGATCATTTTGCCGACGGAGAAGTTGCGGACGGTCATGCGCTCTTCGCCGCCGTTGAGGTGGATGATGCGCTTGGGGATGAGGGATGGCGAGGCTAATGGCGGCGCCACAGGCGGGCTCGGTCATAACGCCATCATCTGTGAGTTGAGATTTGCTTCTTCGCATACTCCAATCGCTTTTCTTCCACCGGTGTCAAGTCTGCGCGGATTGATGCATACAACTCCGCCACCTTCGACAGGTTTTTCTTCTGCCAAGCTAGCTCTGCAGATTTTCGGATCGGCTGATTGACACCCTTGCGCGTGTATTCTTCATCCCGCTTTGAAGTAAAGGCCTTAATTTTCTGCCACACAGCAGCATTATCGCCGAGGATCGGGCCGTAGTGTTGTTTGACCAAATCCGCAGCTGTCTCAACACAGCTTCGCACATTTTCTTGGGTGCTGGCCTGCAGGTAATAGCTGTTCTGGTGATGGGTTTCATTCAACACTGCTCCGAGCACATCGGGGAGTCGGTAGCCGCGCTCCGGTGCGTCAGCACGCAAACAACCAACTTCGACGCCAATCTCGTAGGAGATCCGTCCGTGATAGACATTGACGAACATTCTTTCAGACTCGTAGCGAACAAAGGTCACTTCGGTGCTCATTATTTGGAACCCAAAGCTCTCTTCCAGAAAGCTGAACGCATTCTTGACAGATTCCAAAAAGCAGAAATGGTAACGATTCGCTTTTATTTTATAGATATCTTCATCCATTGTGTTCATCGAGAAGAACTCCAAAACGTCGCGCGTAAATTCTAAATCCAACACAAACTCTTCATAGGGTCTTTACATAGCTCTTAAAGACTGATGTTGTTGATCTCCATCGAGGACGATCGACACTGCTGCGATCATCGGTGTTTATTGCAAGCGTTCTTGCTCACCTCCAAGAATGCGGCGTCTTTGCCAGCTAACAATCGCTACGACACTTCCGGCAGCTCTGCTCCACCAGAAAACGCCTTCTACGCCGCGAGTTTGGCGACGCCTACGTTGGCGACATCCTGTGTTGTGCCGGCGATGATGAGGACGTCGCCCTCATTCAGCACATGGGCGGGGGCTGGACGCATGACGAGCCCACCGTCATTTGATTTTGCAGCGACGAAGACGATGCGGGGGTGGTCGGCGCCGAAGTCGCTGATGGTTCGGCCGAGTTGGGGGCTTTGGCGAGTGATTGAGAACTCTGCGAACTGGAGGGAGTCGGCGTTGTGCTCATCATCACCAAAGAGGAGGCGGGCGAGTTCGGGGCGGACCATGCTTTGGGCGACGCCGTCGCCGCCGTAGCGCGAGGGGCTGATGACGATGGAGGCTCCGGCGCGGCGGAGTTTGTGGATGGATTCATCGCCTTCGGCGCGGGCGGTGATGGCGATATTTGGCGCAAGGGCGCGAGCGGAGAGGCAGATCATGGCGTTGGCGGCGTCGCAGGATGTGACGGCGGCGACGGCGGCGGCGCGTTTGACGCCGGCTGCGAGGAGGGTGTGGTCGTCGGCGGCGTCGCCGTCGAGGACGATGAAGCCTTCTTCCCGGAGTCTTGCGATGATGGTTTGGTTTGAATCGATGGCGACGGTTTCGAAACCTTCGACGGCGAGTTTGCGCATGACGCGCTGGCCGGTGCGTCCGAGGCCGCAGATGATGTGGTGATTTGACATCTTGCTTGCTTGCTTGATCATGCGGCTCTCCGGGTGCATGGCGAGGTTGGTGGCGTGCTGGATGAGTTGGGTGGCGGCGTATGAAACGCTGGCGATGCCGCCGATCATGAGGATGGCGGCGAAGCGCTGGCCGGCCTCGGTGAGTCCGTAGTCGCCGTAGCCGACGGTGGTGAGTGTGACGAGTGTGAAGAAGAGGGAGCGCCAGGTGGACCAGCCTTCGATCCACATGAAGCCGGCGGCGCCGAAGAGGATGACAGCGGAACACAGCAACAGGGACCGCTTAACCGCGGGGTTCCAGTTCGTCAGGAGCGCAATGAGCAGGGAGAGTCGGTCGCTCATGCATCGACTATCGGACATGCGATGGCCGGGCTTAAGTGAGGATGCGCGGGCTAGTTTTTGGGGGCGAGTGCAGCGGGTGGGCGTCTGGTGTTTGTATGCGACGCTTTATGGTGATTCCGGCAGCTGGGCTCCATCAAGATATGGCGCCAGCTCCGGCTCGCGTAATGCTTCATCAAGATTCATAATCGCGCGTTCGATGGCTTGTGTTGTCGCTGGGTAGTAATGCTCGGTGTGGTAGAAGTACCGGGCGACGTCGGCATCGATCACGAAGATGCGGTCGGACTTAATATCGGGCATGCGGATCATTTTGCCGACGGAGAAGTTGCGGACGGTCATGCGCTCTTCGCCGCCGTTGAGGTGGATGATGCGCTTGAGGAGCAGGGCGCGGCGGAGGCGGGTGAGGTCCTGGGGAGAATGCAGAAGGATGGTGTAGCGTTGGCGGCCATCGGTGAGGGGTTGGTTGAGATCCCAGAGGAGCTTGCCCCATTCTTCGCGGCTGGCGCAGGGGATGGACATGATTTCGGGGACGGGTTCGGTGCCGAGCGCGCCGGGGCGCATGAGTTCGCGGTCGTAGGTGTAGGTGAGGGCGAGGGCGCGGTCGGGGTTTTGCGTGAAGAAGGATTCGAGGGCGGCGCCGTCGCCGAGCCTTGACATGAGGTGTTCGAGGAACTGGACGCGGTAGCCGGCGCTGGGGTCGGGCTCGAAGTAGATGATGCGGTCGTTTCCGACGCGGGCATCGGTCTGGAGGCGCTTGACGACTTCGTAGATCATGCGGTGGACGACGATGTCTTCGCTGGGGATGCGATCATCGACGAAGAGGGAGAAGGGCGGCTGTTGGGCGAGGGGGAAGTTTCGCTGGGCGACGTGGTCGGCGAGGGATTTATAGAGAACGAGGCGTTTGTTTTTGAAGAGGAACTCGAGATCGAAGACTTCTTCTTCGCGAAGGCGGTAGGCATCGCGGAAGAGCTCGTTGCCGAAGGTGTCGAACTGGTCTTCGGTTTTGGGGATGGTGCGGCCGAGGGAGTCGCCGTCGGTGAGGACGTAGGGAGTGAGGACGATGATGACTTCGCGTTTGGCGGTGAGGCGTGATTCTGACCGGAAGAGGGCGCCGACGAAGGGGAGATCGCCGAGGAGGGGGACTTTTTCTTCGATGACGGATTCGTCGCGTGAGACGAGGCCGCCGATGATGAAGGGGGTGTTGTTGGCGATGCGTGCGTAGGTTTGTACGCGGCGGCTTGAGATGGTGGGGGCGGAGGCGAGGAGGACGTTGTCAGCGTCGCGTATTTCGAGGTCGGCGCCGGGGACGCGGGCGGAGACAGTGGTGTCGATCTGCATTGAGATTTGGTCGCTGGCGGCGTCGATGCGCGGGCGGACGTTGAGGAGGATGCCAGTGGGGATGTAGCGGAAGTCGAATGCGATTTTGTTTGAGTTGCCGCTGGTGCCTTCCTGGCTGGTTGCGATTGGGATGTCTTCGCCGACGCGGATGGTGGCCTGGCGGTTGTCGAGCGTAAGGATGCTTGGGCGGGAGAGGATTTCGGCTTTGCCGTCGCGGATGAGGGCGCGGATTTGTGTGCGGAAGTTTGCAGCGAGGCTTTGGTTGTCGTCAAAGAGGAAGTCGAGGGTTTGGTTGCCGGCGGCGCCGGGGATGAGCGAGCCGAGAATGGCGCGTGCGGAGCCGTCGGCGAGTTGCCATTCGATGCCGAGCTCTTTGAGGCCGGATTCTGAGATTTCGAGGATCATCCCTTCGATGAAGACCTGGCGCGCGGGGACGTCGATGAGATCGTTGAGGAGTGAACGGACCTTGCTGGCCTGCTCGGGGTGGGCGGGGTGAGAGAGGAGCAGAAGCTGGGCGAGGGGGCCGGCGACGGTTTGGTTGGGGAGTTTGCTGGCGACGGAAGGGATGATGGTGAGGCCGCGGTTGTCGCGCCCGACTTGTTGCTCCTGGCCGATGAGCGTGGTGGCATCGGGATGGGGCGCGGGCATGGTGGCGACGATGGGAAGACGGGAGAACTCGATGGTTTCGGGAGTTTGGTCGGCGGCGGCGACGATGGTGACGCCGACGGCGCGCAGGGCGGCGAGGGCTTGAGCAGCGTCGACAAAGCTGAGCTGGATTGTTTCTGCGTCAAGGTCGGCGACGGAGAGCGTCTCGCGCATGTAGTCGAGGCTGGCGAGGGCTTCGGCGACGGCGGGCTCGATGGCGGGCATGTCCGGGTTGACGACGACGGTTTCGGGTTTGATGAGAACGGCGTAGACCCAGAGCTGGGCGGCTTGTGAAACGAAGGAGCGATAGCCGAGCCGGATGACGCGCAGGCCTTCATCGGTTGAGCGAGCGATGATGTCCCCGCGCGCGACGCGGTCGGGAAGGGCAGGGAGCATGTCTGCGATGACGGGGCCGGCGTGGGCGTAGCCGAGCTCAGTCTGAAGGCGCAACTTGAGCGCGTCGATTATTTCCCCGATTTCAATGGGGCTGAGCTTGGGTAGGGCGTGGAGCTTGCCGGCGTCAGCAGGGAAACGCGAGATTTCAACTGTCTGGTTGGCGGCGCGAGCTTCACGGGCAGTGGGCTGATCTGCGGGATTGGGCTTCTTCTGAAGGACTTCAGTCTGCTCAAGAAGCTCAACCTGGGCGCGAAGCTGGGCGAGGCGATCCTGGGCTTCTTGTGTTTCGATGGCGTCGAGGAGCGCCTGCTGGGTTGCGGCGTCACTTTCCTCAGTCAGCCAGCCATGACTGACGCGCGGAGATTCCATTTGCACAGAGCGATCCGCGATTTTGGTTTCTGAAACGCAGGAAGTCGTGAGCGCGCCAACAAGCAAGGCGGCGCCGAGACATGAGGCAGCGGGACCGAAGCCATTGCTCGATTGCGGGGGAATCGGTGTTGCTGGCGCGGCGTCCTCGTTGTCTTCATCGTTTGATTGGGAGGGACTGTGACGAACGGTTTCGATTTCGACGATGCGACCTTCTGCGATGTGGATAATGCGATTGGCCATGTGGGCAATTTCGGGATCGTGGGTAATCATGACGACGGTCCTGCCGGCCATTTGATCGAGAATGTCGCGCATGATTCGCACTGAAGATTCGGGATCGAGTGAAGCGGTTGCTTCGTCGAGGATGAGGACGGCGGGATCGCGCAGAAGAGCGCGTGCGAGTGTGATGCGCTGCTTTTCGCCGCGAGAGAAGCGGCCGGTGATTTCATCAGTGCTGGCGCCATATCCTGTGGGAAGGGCGTCGATGAAGTCGTGAGCTCCGGTGAGTTTGCAGACATCGACGATTTCATCGACGGTCGCGTTGGTGCGGGCGTACAAAAGGTTCTCGAAAATGGAGCAGTTAAAGAGGAAGACCTCCTGAAACGCGATGCCGACGCAGCGGCGCAGGCTGCGGACGGGCAGGGTGTCGGCGTCGGCGTCGTCAAAGAACATCTTGCCCTGCGTGGGACGATTGAAACGTGAGATCAGGCTGACGAGCGTCGTCTTGCCGGCGCCGCTGGGGCCGACGACGGCGATGTGCTCACCTTGAGCGATGGAGAGATTGATATTTTCGAGGACGGGGCTGTTCTCGTCATAACCAAAGGAGACGTTGTCGAAGGTGATAGCGCCTTTGAGAACGAGCGGGCGATCGTCGGCGCTGTCACCCGCGCCGAGTTCTGTGGCTTCCTCTTCGAGCAGTTCAGAGATGCGTTCAATGCTCCCGGTGGCGCGGGCGAGATGGGCGGCGCCGGAGAGGACCTCCAGGACGGTGGGATAGAGCATGGTGACGTAGCCGAAGAACATGAAGAACTCGCCAACGGTCATGGTTCGAGTGACGACCTGCCAGGCGCCGAACCCGAGCAAAAGGACAGTGCCGACGCCGATGAGAAGGTCGGCGGCGACTTTCTGGGAAAAGTGGAAACGCTGGGTGCGAATCTGACTTCGGCGTGTGGCGTTGATGGCGCGGCTGAATTGCTGGCTTTCTCGGCGCTCAGCGGAGAAGCCCTTCACAACTTCGACACCGAGGATGCGCTCGACGAGCGAGCCGTACACATCGGAAAGATGCTCCTGGGCCTGCGTGTGGCTGCGCTTGAGTGGAGCGTGAAAATATCGGTACGCAAGGAAGTGCAACGGGAGGACGAGAGCGCTGACAGCAGCGAGTTTCCAGTTCACCACGAAGATGATGATGAGCAGGATGTGAAACATGAGAACATTCAGAAGCAGAGTGGGGAACTTGTCCTGAATGAAGAGCTGAATTTTGTAGGTGTCATCAAGAACGCGCGAGCTGATGCGTCCGACCTGATTGGCGCGGTAAAAGTCAAGCCCAAGCCGCTGAAGGTGCTCGAAGAGCTCTGAGCGCTGCGCGACACAGAGATCTTCTGCGATGCGGACGGAAAACATGCGACTCGTGAAGAAGAAGACATTGCGCACGACATAGAGAAGTGCGACACCGGGGAGAATGATCCACAGCAGGCGCCAGTTGCCCTCGACGCCGTCCGTGGGGAATACGTCATCGACGAGCACTTTGAGCGCGAAGGGGAGGACCATATTGGTTGCGGCGAGAGCAGTGAGAAGGAGCAGGACGAGCGCCAGAGGCCAGAAAAAGGGCCTGAGCATGCTGGTGAAAAGTTCGCCACCGGAGGGGCCTGCTTGTGATTCGCGTTGTGACAAGCTGGCCGCCTTCATGCTCCGAGGGGTGCGACTGTCGAGGGGACGCCGATCTCTCATCGGCGCGCTGAGAACGTGCGATTATCGGAGATCATCGCGATCAGTGTAGATGCGTTCAGAAATCGCGTGGAGATTTTCTGCGCTTTGGCGCCATCCATCACTGGAAACGGGCGTGAGTTACGCAGCGGCCTGGAAGAGCGTTGGGAGAGGCGCCTCGGAGCAGGGTGCGCCCTGACGGTTGATGCCGTCGAGAGCAGCGACTTTGTAGCACTCAGCGAGGGTGGGATAGTTGAAGACATTGTTGACGAAGTAGTCGATGGTTCCGCCGAGCGTCATGACCGCCTGGCCGATGTGGATGAGCTCGGTGGCGCCTTCGCCGATGATGTGGACGCCGAGAATGGAGCGATCTTCGGCGTGGAAGAGGATTTTGAGGATTCCGGCCTGATCGCCGATGATCTGCCCGCGTGAAATTTCCGAATAGCGCGCGACGCCAACTTCATAGGGAATATTGTCGCGCGTGAGGGCTGCTTCGTCACGGCCGACGATGGATATTTCCGGAATGGTGTAGATGCCGTAGGGGAAGAGCTCCGGGTGGCTGTCGCGTTCGACGCCGAAGGCGAGGCTGGTGGCGAGGCGACCCTGCTCCATGGAAGTTGAGGCGAGCGCGGGGAAGCCGATGACATCGCCGGCAGCGAGAATATGGGGAACTTCGGTTTGCATGCGCTCGTTAACACTGAGCCGGCCGCGATTGTCTGCGGTGAGGCCCGCGTTGTCGAGGCAAAGCTTTCCGGTGGCTCCCTGGCGACCGATGGTATAGAGGAGCACGCGCGACGTGACCTGCTTGCCGCTCACGAGCTTGGCGCGGACGCCTTCAAGATTCATAGAAATTTCATCGACATCTTCGCCGAGCAGAAGTCGAATGCCAGCGCGACGGACCTGATATTGCAGGGATTCGACGATCTCGGAGTCGAGCATCTCAAGCAGGCGGGGGCGGCGATCGATCAGCGTCACCTTGACGCCGACCGCTTGGAGCATGCATGCGTATTCAACACCGATGACGCCGGCGCCGACGATGGTTATTGAAGAAGGCAGACTCTCGAGTTGGAGAAGTTCGTCAGAATCGATCACACGCCCCGGAGTGAAGGGAACATTGTCGGGACGGGCTGGCTCTGTGCCGGTGGCGATGAGGATGCAATCGCCAGTGATGTCGGTGTGGGCGCCGTACCGAGAGACGCGAATGGTGTGCGGGTCAACGAAGGAGGCGCGGCCCTGGACGACATCAACATTGTTGCGGCGCATCTGCCCGCGGATGACATCAACCTCGCGACGGATGATGTGATTGCAGCGAAAGATAAGATCGTTCATGGTGATGTCATGCTTGACGGCGTAGCTCTCGCCGTAGACCGAGCGCTCGCGGTATCCGGTGAGATGCATGACTGCTTCGCGGATGGACTTTGAGGGGATGGTGCCGGTGTGGATGCAGACGCCGCCGGGCGCTTCCTGAGCCTCGATGAGGGCGACGCGCTTTCCGAGCTTGGCGGCGTTGACCGCGCCTTTCTGGCCTGCGGGTCCGGAGCCGATGACGATGAGGTCGAAGTGGCCGAGCATGTCGATTCTCTTTTCGATTCTTGCGATGCAGGGAGCGCACAAACCAGGGGACGCCTGAAAACCCTGCTGATAATGCGTCAATCGGCGGAATTGGGGCCAGCGTTGACGCGCGCGATCGTGGGACTTGAGCTTTGCATATGTCAGCGTCCGAGAAGAGAGGAGTCTCGCCGGCGCGTCTGCGGGCCGGCGACGCCAAGACAGGCGAGTCGACTTGCCAGCGCAACAGGACCAGGGTGTCAGGAATACGCCTGATTTTTGGGTAAACCATTGCTCAAACGGGCCTGGGCCCTACACTTCAGTCGATTGGGAATACTGCTTGTGCATGCCTTCGTGGGCAGAACATTCGTGGGTCGTACAGAGATGACGATGAGATGTTTTCGGACGACGCGGACTGGGACGCTCAGTTGAAGAGTTTCCTGCGGGCTTGTTGGGCAGACCACAAGCCAGCGCCCTCGCAGCGAGTGAGGACGCGGGCTTTAAGAGAGAGAAGAACGATTCGCCCATGAGAACGGCGGATCATGTGGAGGAGCTGGGAGAATGTCGTTTAAACCTGGGAAGAGCGTCGGCGCGATGGCGGCGGCGATGGGAATCGGCGCCGTTGTGCTCATTGGGCTGGCGGCCGGCCGGACAGCATCGGCTGAAGGTGATCCGGCTGCGCGAGGCGGGCAGGTGCAACTGAACACCACGCTGGCGGATTTCTTCGAGCCGGGCACGCAGCCAATCCAGGCCGGCGATCCCTTTGTGCCGGTCTTTTCTGCGGTCGGATGCAGGAACTGCCACGGGAACTTCTTCAATAACGGCTTGCCGCTCGAAGGTGAACCCCTGCGCAACTGGGCCGGCAGCATGATGGGGCAGACGATCCGGGACCCGATCTTCCAGGCGGCGCTGACGATTGCAAACCAGGACGCAAACTTCGGCGGGGACTTGTGCCTGCGCTGTCATGCGCCTGGCGCGTGGGTGACGGGTCGCTCGACGCCCACAGATATGTCCGCGTTTGTGGATCCGTCAGACTTTGAGGGTGTGACATGTCACGCCTGCCATCGGTTTGTTGATCCTGTTTATAAACCGGGTGTGAGCCCGCTGATTGATTTCGGCGTGCTGCGCGATCTGGAAACCAGAGGCGAGATGCTTCCAACACAAGTGGGCAATGCCCAGTTTGTCTTTGATATGGATGATCGCCGGCGCGGTCCATTTAACGATCTGGCGAATCCATTGATTCACGGCGTGCCCGCGGTCTTCTCGCCCTTCCACCAGACCGCAGAGTTCTGCGGACAGTGCCACGATGTCAGCAATCCAGCCTTCGAGCGCCAGCCCGACGGCACATATGAGCTCGGCGCGCTGGATGCGCCGCATGCGACGCTATTGAAAGAGGACATGGTCCCCGAGCAGCGCACCTACAGCGAATGGCTGCACAGTGACTTTGGCAATGGCGGCGTGCAGATGAACGGTCGATTCGGGGGCAATCATCCGACGGGCGTCATGGAGACCTGTCAGGATTGCCATATGCCTGATGTTGAATCTCCCGGGTGCGTCATCAATGGTTTCCCAGCGCGGCCGAACATGCCTCAGCACGCTCTCTCCGGCGCCAACACCTGGGTGCTGAAAGCGGTGCGCGATCTCTACGACGATTTCGAGACGAATCTATCTGATGAAACGCTGGCAGATGGATTGGCGCGCGTGCAGGAAATGCACACGAACGCCTCAGACATGGACCTTTCCCACGATGGGGTCGATCTCAATGTGCGCGTCACCAACATGACCGGACACAAACTCCCAACCGGGTATCCCGAGGGACGGCGGATGTGGCTGAACGTCAGGTTCTTCGACGAGAACAGTCAGTTGGTCGCTGAGCACGGCGCCTATGACGAAGTCACAGCGACTCTGAACGAAGGCGACACCAAGATCTATGAAATGAAACTGGGTCTGACCGATTCGGTGGCGCAGGCGGTGGGCCTTCCTTCGGGCGAATCCCAGCATGTGCTGCTGTTCAATGAGGTGCTTAAGGACAATCGAATCCCGCCGATGGGCTTTACCAACGTGAACTTCGAAGCGATTCAATCAGCGCCAATCGGCGCCGCGTATGCTGACGGTCAGCACTGGGATGACACAATGTTTGCCATCCCAGCAGGCGCTGAAACAGCAAGTGTGACGCTCTTCTACCAGACGACATCGAAGCGCTACATCGAGTTTCTGCGCGACGCGAACGTCACCAACAACCTCGGGCAGGTCGCCTACGACCAGTGGGAACTGCACGGCAAGAGCGAGCCGGCGGTGATGGATCAGGTGTTGATCAGCTTTGTGAGCGGGATTTCGCCTGCGGACCTGAATGGCGACGGCCAAATCGGAGCTGCGGACTTTGCGATTCTGCTCGGCTCGTGGGGACCGTGCCCGCCGGCGCCAACGCCTTGCGCTGCGGACCTCGACTCCGACGGAACAGTTGGATCAAGCGATCTTGCAGTTCTGCTGGGTCTGTGGGGCACATGAGTTGAACATCACATCTCCGACCCAAGTGGGACGGTGATGAACAAACAAAAAAAGCGAGCCGGCGCCGCGTTGCGCTCCGGCTCGCTTTTTTACGTCGCGGGCAAGTCGCCGCGAACCGAGGAGATACAATTCAAACCTCGCGCAAGCTCACAAATTATCGGAAGGTCAGGGCGTGAGCGTCCAACGCGCAAGGAGGATGGCGAGATCGGCGGCGCCGACAAATCCGTCACTATTGAGATCCGTAACGCCGCCCAATGCCCCCCATGTTCCAAGCAGCATCGCAGCGTCAGCGCTCGCGATGACACCGTCTGTATTGATGTCGCCGATCCCGGCGTAGGTAATGACGAGCCGCTGATTCGGCGCCAGATTGGTCTTGATGACTGTTGATCCGTCAGGAAAGTCAAAGCGCAGCTCGTCGATGGAGGCTGCCGGGCCGAGTCCGAAGTGAGCGATGAGTTCGCTGGTACTGAGATAGCTGCACCCGCTGTCGACGAAGCGCGAGTGGATGACGCCGGCTGCGGTGAGCGTGAGTTTGGCGCCGATGCCGTTGGGCGCAAGATTGGAAGCGGGGCCGGTGTCGATCTCAACGATGAGCCAATCGCCCAGGCTGGCGCCATTGTCATTGCGCCAAAGCTGGAGTTCGCCGCCCCAGGAGAACGCGACAAAATCAAGATCGCCGTCGCGATCGTAATCGAGACTGACAAGCCCGCGGCCGGAGAGTGTGTGCTCGAAGCCGGCCTGCTGGGCGATTTCCGTAAAAACGCCGCCGCCGGCATTGAGAAAGACCTTGGCGCGTTCGTTAATGAAGTCCAGATGAGAACCAAAGCCGTTTACTTCGAGAATATCAACGAGCCCGTCGTGATTGACATCCGCAGCGACGGTTCCCCATCCCCAGCCGCCATCGTCAACGCCGGCGAGCGCCGCTGTTTCCGTGAAAAAATCGGCGCCGGAGTTCAAATACAGTTTGTTGCCTTCACGTCCGATCGCGATTTCCTGATGGATCGACGTGACATACCAATCCATGACGCCGTCGTTGTCGAAGTCGGCGCAGGCTTGACCCATGCCGTTGGAGTCGAGCCCCGCTCCGGAAGCAGCTGTCATGTCGGTGAAGGTTCCGTCGGTGTTGTTAACGTAATACTTGCTGGTGTAGAAATCGCCCGCCAAAAGGAGTTCGGGCCAGAGGTCGCCGTTCATATCGATGAAGCGCGGGCTGAAGCCGTGTGTGTTGATGTTGAAAACGCCGGCCGCAACGGTGACATCTGTGAACGTTTCATCGCCATTGTTTTGGAAGAGACGGCAGCCTTCGCTGTTCTGCACCCAGCCGCCGACGAAGAGGTCAAGATCACCGTCGCAGTCATAGTCGCCGAATGAGGAGCCAAAACCGTCTGCCATCGCCGGGCTGACGAAGTCAACACCGGCGGCGGTTGCGACGTTGGTAAAGGTTCCGTCGCCGTTGTTCTTGTAGAGTCGATGATGCCCCGGCGCATAGCCCGAAGCAAGCGTGCCTACGCTGGTGACAAAGACATCAAGATGGCCGTCACGATTGAAGTCTCCCACCGAGGCGCCCATGCCCCAGTGTGCCTCGGTGAGTCCCCATGCAGCCGATTGATCGGAAAACGTGCCGTCCGTGTTGTTGATGAAGAGTCTGTCCGTCGTGCCGGTCTGCACAACGAAGAGGTCGGGCCAGCCGTCGTTGTTGAAATCGCCCACGGCCCCGCCGGCGACCATCGAGTTTCCCGGGAAACCCGCCATCGTGCCGGGGTGAATAATGTTGATTCCCGCAGCCGGCGCCTGATTTGAAAACATCACCTGAGCGCGCGCAGCCGGCGCATCAATAATGACGCCAACTGAACAAGTCATTACAGCGCCAGCGCGAAGAAAAACACAGGCCCTCTGATCGAAGCCCATAAGTGCATCTCCAAATTGTCCGCCCGCAGTTCCGACGCCTGAGCGCCCGCCGCGAGCAATCCCTCATCCCACAAACTCCCGGGGCGTTGATCGCCCCAAGGGAAACCCTTGCCTGACAATCTACTCGGTCGGGGCGCCTGCCCCAAGGAAAATCCTGGGTCCGAGAACCAAATTCAGCACATTCTGGCTGACCAGCCGTCTGCCTCAGATCGGCGATTCCCCGTCACAGAGCCTTGCTGGACCGGGCGCCAACGCCTCGCGGGCGTACACTTCTCCCATGAAGCTTGTCACTGTCGATCGTGTCATGGTGGATCAACGAGCCGGCGCCTTCCGCCGGCGATCCATCAAAAAGGAAACCAAGGAAACCGGGCTCCGGCTCATCCTCTCGATGGTGGATCTCACCACGCTCGAAGGCAAGGATTCGGCTGAGAAGGTGCGCTCGTTGTGCCGCAAGGCGATCCAGCCGGACGCCGCGGACCCGACGCTCCCGCATGTCGGCGCGGTATGCGTCTACCCAGCGATGGTTTCCGTCGCGAAGGAAGAGTTGGAAGGTTCGGGTGTGCATCTCGCATCCGTCGCGACGGGATTCCCGTCGGGGCAGTACCCGCTGGAGGTGCGCCTTGATGACACACGCCGCGCCGTCGAAGCGGGCGCGGATGAGATCGACATGGTCATCAGTCGCGGGCTCTTCCTCGCTGGCGAGCGCGGGCGCGTTTTTGATGAGATCGCCGCGATCAAGGACGCATGCGGCGACGCCCATCTCAAAGTCATCCTCGAAACCGGCGAGCTGGAAACATATGACAACGTTCGCCAGGCATCTGACCTCGCCATCGCCGCCGGCGGTGATTTCATCAAAACCAGCACTGGAAAGATTGCCCCAGCAGCGACCATGAGCGTCACGCTTATCATGCTTGAAGCTGTGCGCGATCACTTCCTGCGCACCGGCGTCCATATCGGCGTGAAGCCCGCCGGCGGAATTCGCACTGCCAAAGACGCACTGCGCTATCTTGTCATGGTCAAGGAAACCGTCGGCGATGACTGGCTCACGCCGGACCTCTTCCGATTCGGCGCCTCATCACTCACCAATGATGTCCTCATGCAGCTCGGCTACCTGCGCACCGGGCACTACATGGCGCCCTACGACTATTCAGAGGCATGAGACAGCCGCTCCCGCGCCACCTGCTCAAAGAGTTGGATCGGCGCCGGCCTCTTCGTCCAGAGCCCAAACTGCGCCGCAGCCTGGTGAATGAACATTTCAAGCCCTGAAATGGCGCCCAGATTGCGCTCGCTCGCTGCGCGCAACAAGGGTGTTTCCAGTGGGTTATAAACTGTGTCAAAGATAATGGCGTCAGGCGCAGCGCGATCGAGATCGCTGCCTGCGATGGGTGATTCATCAGGCGCCGGCCCGGACGCCATCCCAACTGGTGTGCAGTTGATGATGATGTCAAAGTGACGTGGGTCGAACGAATCAAGAGCGGCGCCCTCAACATCCACACCACCTACACCCGCCCCCGTTGAAGAACACATTTCCTGCGCCAGCGCGATGGCCCGCTCAGCGGTGCGATTGAAAACACAAACATGGGCGCCCACTTCAGCAAGCCCCGCGACAGCCGCGCGTGCAGCGCCTCCCGCCCCGATCACCGCGACGCGCGCCCCAGCCAGCTCCCCCACTTGCATTTGCAATGGCGCCATGACTCCAGCTACATCCGTATTCGTCACAAGCCAGCCGCCTTCCTCGGTGCGCATGATGGTGTTGCCAGCGCCCACCCGCTGCGCGAGCGCATCAATGCGCCAGCCATCGTTCTCGTGCTCCAGCGCAAAGCGAAGAAGGTGCTCTTTATGCGGAATTGTCACGCTGGCGCCAAAGAAATCCAAATGTTCATCGCTCGCGAGCGCTCCGAGTGTAGCCTTGAAATTTTCCCACTCCGGCGGCACGGGGAGCGGCAGGTACACGCCGTCAAACTGTGCGCTCGGAGAAGCAAACCCCGCATTATGAATGTGCGGCGAAAGCGAATGCTCCACCGGCCAACCGATGACGCCGAATACGCGTGTTGACGCGGTGATCGAATGAAAGTTGTAAAGAGAAAGCAGGTCCGCGAGCGTGGGCTGGCCCGGCGCCGTGGCGGCTTCTCGGCGCAATGATGCAAACGTCAGGAAGCCGCCAAATTTTGGCGCCAACACGCGCGACATCAACCCGAACCCGCCCATCCCCAGAGCAATCATCGCGCGATCGCGCATCCGCAGCAACTCGAAAAGCTCGAGGTTGTCGCGAAGGGAGCGAGCCCGGTAGGCGATCTTATGGATTCTCGCTGCAGGCTCTTCGCGCATGCGCACAATTCGCTTCGAAAGATCAGCAGGCCGGCCGTCAAAATCATGCGCTGAAAGAATCATCGAAGTTGAAAGATCACGCCCCTGCGCAGGATGATCAACCGCGAGCAGCGCTTTCTGTCTGAGATTGGCTGACCGCTCGAGCGCAGCAAGCTCGATATCAATGTAGCGCGGCGGCACATCAAGCGTCCCGAGCCGCTCGAAGAGACTAATGCGGGCTGATTCATCTCCATCGTAGTCCCCGCCTTCCCACGCAGGCCGACATGTCACGATGCACGGCAGCGGTGAGTCGCGCACGATCATCTCAACCGCGCTCGCGCCCTCATCATCGCCCTCGCCGTGAAAAAGATGATCAATGCGGAACTCAATCAGATCCGCCCCAGCCAGGCGCGCGTGTTTAGCCTCCGCCAGCGCGGATGGCGCGTCTTCAGCCAGAATGGGCACGCAGAGATACGTCATATCCGGCGCACTGTACCGACGGATCACTCGATGGGCCTCACCCCGCCCGACGGAGCATGTCGTAGGTCTTGCGCTTGTCTTCGTCGATCAGCACTTTATACGCCTGGGTGACGAGCACAAAGCGATCGTGCGCCTCCTCATCATCCACGTTGTCTGCCACATCGGGATGAAGCTTCATCGCCAGAGCGCGATAGGCCCGCTTAACCACATCAGCATGGGCGCCGGGCTCGACGCCAAGGGCGGCGTAGTAATCAGGCAGGTCAATCTCAGCCTGAGCGTCAACCTGCTGATCGGCGTCGGAAGAATCTCCGCCTGACTCACCACGCTCCGGACCATCCTGATACAGACTGGCGGCGCCATCAAAGTCCGGCGATACAAACCCGAAAGACGCGACCGAATCCAGAATCTGAGCCGACTTCTCGGGAATGTTGAGCAGGCGCACGCCAATCTCAAACGTCTTCAGCGACTTTCGTTTAATACGGACAGCCTCCCCTGAAACCACGAGTTGCTTGCCGCCAAACCGGAGTTTGAACTGAAGAATTTGCCCGAGCTGGACGGGCGGCTTGCGCTTGCAGTGAACGCGCATGCCGCCACGAGAGAGATCCGTGACCTCACCAAGCTGACACGAAACATCGCTCACGACGGATCGCCGCGCGATGTCGCGGCGGTTGCCATCGGAAGTCTCGACGCCACGAGAACTGTGCCCACGTCCGAACATGGGTATTGCATCGGCGAGCCGGCGGGGTCGCTTCATATGGCGTGGTGAAATCTGGGGGGAGAGCCGGGGCATTATCTGCATGCAAACAGCCATCACCGGCGCAGTGATGTTATGAGACTCTTCGGAATCCCCCGAGGACACTTGGAGCAGACTGAAATCGCTGAGCGAAATCCTACGCTTCGACAGCAGTTCTCACCTCTGCTCGGGAGGCGAGGTAGAAGCGCGCAATGTGGACAGTGAAGGCCTGTCCCTGTTCGCCGAGCATTTCATAGGCGCCTTCCATCGTGCCCCATTCAGTGCTGATGGGCGCCCAGCTGGTGTACTCGAAGGTTTCGCCGGTGCGCAGCGTTGGCTGCTGACCCACGACGCCTTCACCTTCCACATCGTGGCGAAGGCCGGCGCCGTTAACGATGACCCAGCGGCGCGAAAGAAGCTGGACGACGCGATCAGAGTTGTTGGTGATGCGCACGCGGTAGGCGAAGATGTATTTCTTCTCTTCAGGCGTTGATTCTTCGGGAAGAAAGCGCGGCTCAGTTTGAACGCGAATGCCGAGTGTCGTGGTGTCTGACCCGAGTTCCCTGTTCATGACTCTTTCGTCCTCACTGAAACAAAATGCGGGGAGCGCCCTCCCGATGCTTCCGCGGCGGGAAGTCTATCACGCCGAGGAAGAGAACGTGGCGCTTTTTATGCGAAGAGAGAGCGATCATTTTCATAGTTTGAGGAATATGCCGATCTCGGGAGCTGCGTCTTGCAACTCGATGACGCCTACTTGACTGGAGGCGCCATGGCGTGAGATGCTGCGCAGACTATCCGGGCTGTGACGCCTGGTAAGAGAGTTGATTTAGGCAAAGGAAAGAGGAAGCATGTCGAGCGACAGACCACGGCGAACTGGCGGACGCACTTATTCCGTTGGGGCGCTGGCCCTGATTGTGGGCGCGAGCCTGGGGGCGACTGGATGCGCGGGATCGCCGTCAGCAGGCGGGACCGATGCGGCGGCGCTGGAGGCGCGGGCTCTGCGCGTGCTGGCGCGCACGCCGCTGATTGACGGGCACAACGACGTTCCCTGGCAATATCGAAGTCGCGTGAATCTGCACCTCGATGAGATTGACCTCGCCTCCGACACGAAGCAGCTCGAGCCGGCGATGCACACAGATATTGATCGCCTGCGGGCCGGGGGGATGGGTGCGCAGTTCTGGTCGGTCTACATCCCAGCCAAACGCGGAGGCGCGCAGCCCGGCGACGGCCGCATTCTTATCGAACAGATTGATTTCACCCGCCGAATGATCGATCGGTATTCCGACACGTTCGAGCTCGCCGAGACAGCGGATGACATTGTGCGCATTCACAGGAAGGGGAAGATTGCATCGCTGATGGGGATCGAAGGGGGGCATTCGATTGAGCATTCGCTGGGTGTGCTGCGCATTGCCTATCTCGCGGGCGCGCGCTACATGGGGCTGACGCACACGCTGAACGCTGCGTGGGCGGATTCCGGGACGGATGATCCGGTGAGTGGCGGGCTGACGGAGTTTGGGCGTGAGGTTGTGCGGGAGATGAACCGGATGGGGATGCTCGTCGATCTTGCGCACACGTCTGTCGAAACGATGCACGACACGCTGGATATCGCCCAGGCGCCGGTGATTTTTTCACACGCAAGCGCGCGGGCCGTGACGGATCATCCAAGGAATGTGCCTGACGATGTGCTGGACCGCGTGAAAGAAAACGGCGGCGTGGTGATGGTGACGTTTGTGCCGATTTATGTGTCGCGGGGGGCGATGGAGTGGTTCGAGGCGCGGACGGCGAAGATGCAGGAACTGCAGGATGCGCATCCGGAGGATGCGGAACGGGTGCAGGAGGAGATCGCGGCGTGGGGGAAAGCGCACCCGCGTGTGCGCGCGACCTTGAGCGATGTGGCGGATCATATTGACCATATCCGAGCGCGGATCGGCGCGGAGCATGTTGGGATTGGCGGGGATTATGACGGGATTACGCACCTGCCGATCGGATTGGAAGATGTTTCAAAGTATCCAGCGTTATTCGCGGAGCTGTATCGGCGGGGGTGGTCGGATGCCGAAATTGAGATGATCGCGGGACAAAATTTGCTGCGGGCGATGCGCGGGGCGGAGCGGGCGGCGGCGCGACTTCAGCGCGAGCGAGCGCCGTCTGATGTGCGCATGGAGGAAGTTGATCAGTGATTTTTGTGCGCACACAGGACTCGAAAGTGCGCATAAAAAAACGCCGATCCGAGGGGACCGGCGCTCTAAAAAACTATGAGATCAATGGATTATTCAGCGCGGCTGACGACTTCCATATCGAAGATGAGCAGCGCGTTTGGCGGGATGCGCGGAGTACTTTGCGGGCCGTAGGCGAGGTGGGCGGGGATGAGGAGTTTGCGTTTTTCGCCGACTTTCATGGCTTTGAGGGCTTCGAGCCAGCCTGGGATGACGCCTAATGATGTGTTGACGGGGAGGGGCTCACCGCGATCGACGGAGCTGTCGAACTTGGTTCCGTCAACGAGCCAGCCGGAGTAGTGAGCCATGACGTTGACATTGGGGCCGAGGGGCTCGCCGACGCCTTCCTTGAGAACGTAGTACTTGAGGCCGGAGGATGTTGTGATGGGTTCACCCTTGACGGGGTCGCCGGGCAGGCCGCCGACCTGATCGTGGGAGATGAGTTCGTTGGAGTTGGCGTTGACAGTGACGCGATGCAGCGATTCCTTGGTGTAGAGTTCGACGATGCACACAGGCTCGGGGCCTTGGGGCGAGATGGAGCAGCTTTGGACGATTCCGCCTCCGGCGAGCTCTTTGGCTTTGTTGATGGCGTTGGCTGTTGCGTCTTTGGGGTAGATGGCGACGGGGGTCTTTTTGAGAATGGAGCCGTCGCTCATGTTGATAATGACCTGGTAGGCGGCCTCGGGGCCGAAGACGATCATTTCGGCCTTTGGAGCATCTCCTACCGTGTCGATATGTGCGCCAGCGACGACGCCGTCTGTCGCTAGCTCTGCAGTGGCGATAGCTTCTTCGAGTGTGACGCTGAGCGCTTCGAGATTGGCGTACTGCTGTTCTGCTGAGGGGAGAAGCCGCGAATAATCCTGGGCGACGACAGCGACGGTGAGGGCGCCGAGCGCGAAGGAGGCGAGCGCGAGGGCTCCGATGCGAATACGTGATGTGCGGGTCATGTTGGATTCCGTTTCGTGAAACTGGTCTTGTTTGACTCTTGAACGCGGCGGCAACCGGACTGGTCGGCTGGGTCGCGGAGATGCACAATAGGCATGGCGGGCGGAGTGTGCGAGAATGGGCCGCGGACATGTGGAATTGGGCGGGAAAAGGGCGGAATATTGGCGCAAAGAGAAGGAGATGGTGATGCAGCGATGGAGTGTTTACCTGTCAGGGGAGATTCATTCAGACTGGCGTGAGCGGATCACGGCGGGGATTGAGCAGCGGGGGCTGCCGGTGACGCTGACGGCTCCGGTGACGGACCACAGCGCGAGCGATGATTGCGGGGTGGAGATTCTGGGTGAAGAAACCGAGGCGTTCTGGAAGGATCACAAGGGGGCGAAGGTGAACGCGATGCGCACGCGGACGCTCATTGAACGGGCGGACATTGTGGTGGTGCGGTTTGGGGAGAATTATAAACAGTGGAATGCAGCGTTTGACGCAGGGTACGCGGCGGCACTGGGGAAGAAAATCATCACGCTGCACGGACCGGAGCTGACCCACGCGTTGAAAGAGGTTGACTCTGCGGCGCTGGCAGTCGCGCAGGAGCCGGAGCAGGTGGTGCGTTTGATTGAGTATGTGGTGACGGGGAGGCTGGATCGGGAATGAGGGAGCTGTGAAGAATGTGGCGAGCTGCGCTGGTTTCATTTCTTTTTTTCAAGAACAAATGAGCGTTCCGCGTAGAGTTGCTCCATGCGTTTGGTGATGGGCTCTGCGGCGTCGAGGTTGGCGCCTGCCGCGATAAGCAGATCGATGAGATTGTGAAAATCCTCGACAGCGATGAACTCGGGCGCGATGGTTGCTTTGATTGATTCTTCGGGGTCATTGCGGGCGACAGCTTGCTGCACTTCGTCGAGATCACCCATGTTGTGATAAGCGCCGAGCGGGAGGCAGATGCAGGTGGCGTCGTAGCCGAACGCGCAGAATGCGGTTGCTTCGCAGGCGCCGCCGGGCATGAGTTTGCGTTGCCAATTGAAGTTGGATTTGGCGGCAGGATCTGCGACCTGGCCGACTTTTTTTTCCTCTTCACCGGCGAGCTTGAGAGCGACGCTCGCGACGGCGCGGTTGAGGGCGGGGCTGAATGTGGACATGCGATCGCCGACGCGAACGATGGGGCCGGCGCCGATGGGTGAATCGGGAAACGCGCGGGAGTTTTCGAGGGCGAGCACCTGGGCGCCCTTTGGGATGGTGTTGAGCTTGCAGGCAGCGATAGCGCCGACGAAGCCGACCTCTTCTGCGAGTGTGAAGAGGATGCGGGCGTCAGGTGGGGTCTTGTGTTGTCGGAGGACATCCATTGCGCAGAGCGCGGCGGCGGCGGCGGCGAGATCATCACAGGCGGGAGCGTGGAAGATGCCCTCCTTATCAACGAGCGGCGCCGGGAGAGCCCAGGTAAGGAGATCGCCGACGTTTGGCGTATGCGCGGGCTCGGCGTCGAGTTCGATGATGCAGCGCTGGAAGAGTTCGCCTGGCTCGCGCTGGACGATGATTCCGGGGGAAGGTGGTGAGGGGGAGCTGGCTGCGGAGTGGAGGTGGACGCGGGCGCCGATGAAATAGGCAGGTAAAACGCCGCCGCGGAAACTGGCTTCGATGACGGCGGGGGCGATGATGCGGTCGATAACGAAGGCAGGGTGATCGAGATGTGCGGTGAAGTAGATGGGGGGGCGGCCCGAGACAGCAGCGTTCGTGATCGAGATGGTGAGGTTGCCGGCGGCGTCGGAGGTGAGTTTGAGGTTGTCGCGCTGGCGAACCCAGTCTTTGATGAAATTGATGACGCGGTCTTCCTTGCCGGCGCCGGTGGGGATGCCGGCGAGGTCGTGAAGGCAGCGAAGATGCTGACAGTGCGCTGTGTTTTGTGCAGTTGGGGGAGGGGTAGTCATGGCGGCAGCGTACCGCGCGAACACAGGGCGGCGGCGCGGGGCAGCGTGACGGCTGGCAAACTAGAAGTTGGATGACTCCGCACCGCGGGTCAGGTTTAGCAGTTGAGTCAGCCGATGGGGAGCTGCTTGCGGCGAAGGGCGAGGACAGTGACGGAGGCGAGGAATGCGACGCTGGCCATCATGAACATGGTCATGAAATCGCCTTCCATGCCGACGGGGCCGAAGTGGGAGCCGATGGCGCCGATCATGATCAGTGCGGCGAGACTGGCGCCGTAGACGGCGGTCTTGGGGATGAGTAAAAGGATGATGGCGATGAACTCGAGGGCGCCGATGGCGTAGACGGCGGATTGCCCGCCGGGAACTTTCGCTGCGAGCGCATCGGCTCCGCCGGTGAATTTGGGGATGGCGCCCATCGCGAAGATGGCGACGACGACAATCTGAGCGATCCATGTGACGATGGTCATCGCTTTGGCGTTGGAAGCAGGAGTTGCAGCAGTCGATGGTGCGGGGGTGTCGGACATGGGGCGAAACCTCTTTTGGGCCAGTCTGAGGGGCATCCATGGAGTTGGACGCCGGGAGGCTGGGTGATTGCTGATAATTGCTCTTTCGGTTCGAGAGAGCAAGGCGCTGGAATGTGAAACGCGCTGGGGGGCGAGGTTATTCCCAAGCGGGGCTGGATTGGGGTTGAGATGGGACGGTTCGGGGGCTGTGGTGGCGATTTGAGCCGTTGGAGGCCAGAATCGTTCCGGCGCGGGGATTTTCCGGACGATCGGCGTCTGGCGGAAGAGTGAGTGATGAGAATCGCTGTGAGTTTGTTCTGAGAAGGAGTCAGTTGTGCGTAGAGATTTTGGCCGACGTTTTTCTTTGATCCTGGCGGTGGCAGCGACGGCGAGTGTTGCGTTGTTGGGATGCGCCTTTGCACAGGCTGAACCGAGCGCGGTGGGAGCGAGGGGAGGGGAGATTTCTTTTGAGTATTTTGGGGGGCTGGTCTTTGATCGCGATGTGCCGAGCCCGGCGGAAGCGCTGGGGCATGCCATTGGCGAGCGATTTACGCAGCATTCGGATGTGGTGCGGTACGGGGAGATTTTGGCGCGGGAGTCGGCGCGTGTGCAGGCGCGTGCGTATGGGCGGACGCATCAGGGGCGGTCGCTGAACATTTGGACGATCAGCTCGCCGGAGAACCTGCGCGATCTTGAAGGGATCTTGGCGCGGAATCGTGAGCTGACGGACCCGCGCGGGCTTTCAGCTGCGCGTCGGAGTGAGATTGTGCGCAGCAATCCGGCGATTGTGTGGCTGAGCTATAACGTGCATGGGAATGAAGCGTCGGCGAGCGAGGCGGCGGTGCAGCTTGCGTACACGATGGCGGCGGCGACGAACCGGGAAGTTGAAGACATTCTTGAGAAGGTTGTGCTGGTGATCGATCCGATGCTGAACCCGGATGGGCGCGAGCGGTATGTGAGTTTTTTCAAGAATACGGTGGGGGCGGGCGGCGCGAATGCGAATCCGGATGCGGCGGAGCATGATGAGCCGTGGCCGAGCGGGCGGATGAATCATTACATGTTTGATCTGAATCGTGACTGGCTGTGGCTGACGCAGCCGGAGTCGCGGGCGCGGCTGCCGATGTACCGGGAGTATCGGCCGCAGCTTCATATTGATTATCACGAGCAGGGGTATCGGTCGCCTTACTTTTTCGGAGCGGGGGATGATCCTTACAACACGAACATCCCAGCGGAGACGCGGGAGTGGGTGGAGATGTATGGATCGGCGAATGCGGATGTGTTTGATTCGCAGGGGCTTGTGTACGCGACGAAGGAGCGGTTTGACTATTTGTATCCGGGGTATGGGAAGGTGATGCCTTGCTATCACGGGGCGGTGGGGATGTTGTGTGAGCAGGCGGGGCATGGGTTTGCGGGGCGGGCGGTGGAGGTGAGCGATCAGTACACGCTGACGCTGCGCGAGCGGGCGCAGCATCACTTCCTGACGAGCATGAGTTATCTGGAAACGACAGCGGCGAAGAGACAGGAGCAGCTTGAGCGGTTTGCGCGCTATTTTGAAGAGTCGATGGAGGTGCGCGAAGGTCATCCGGCGGCGATTGTGATTCATGCGGAGAACGATCCGAAGCTGCTCGCTCGCACATGGGAGCTGTGCAACACACATGGAATCGAGATTGAAGCTCTGGTTGAGACAAACTCTCTTTCTGGATTGCGCTCATATGAGACAGGGGAGGAGCTTGAAGATGCACTTGATGTGCAGGCGGGCTCGTGGATTATTCGCTGTGATCAGCCGATGGGGCGGCTGGCGAGCGCGGTTTTTGAGCGCGAGACGGAAGTGACGGCTGACGAGACGTATGACATTACGGGATGGTCGCTCCCGATTTCGTATGGGCTTGACGCGCACTACTCAATGGAGCCGCTGCGCGTGCGCAGCGAGAAGCTGACGAAGTGGAACTCGGGCGAGGCTGGGGCGACCGGCGATGGCGACGTTGCGTTGCTGATCGACGCGCGGCAGATGAACTTTCCGCAGGCGGTGGGAATTGCAGCGCAGCACGAGATTTTTGCGCGAGCGACGGGCAAGGAGATTGAGATTGAGGGCGATGTGTTCGGGCCGGGGAGTTTGATTATCCACACGATTCGCAACCCTGAGCGCGATCTTGACGCATTCGTCGTTGAGCTTGCTAACGCGGGAATCCGGGTTCGGCGGGTCGGCACGGGCATGACGACGCGCGGGCGAGTGCTGGGCGCGAACGCGAACTGGCTTTTTGAACTGCCCAAAGTGCTGCTCGTGCGCAGTGAGCCGACGAGCCCGTACAGCTTTGGGCAGCATTGGTGGTTTTTGGATCAGGATCAGCGTTTCCCGTATACAGCCGTCAATGCCGACGCACTTTCTCGTGTGAATCTCGGCGATTACAACACGCTGGTGATTCCCGACACCTGGGGCGATCTTGACGGCGCGCTTGGCGAGCGCACGGTGGAGCGCATTAAAGACTGGGTGCGACAGGGCGGAGCGCTGGTGGCGACTGGGGGAGCGGCGCAGTGGGCGAGCAACACTGTGCTCCAGATCGAAGATGAAGAGGAAGAAGTAAGTAAAGATGCTGAGGATGGCGACGAGGATAAGCCCGCGTTGAATGAGCTTTCGTGGGAAGAGCGGCGTTTGCGGAGAGTTGAAGAGAATATGCCGGGCCCTTTACTGCGCGCGCGTGTGGATACAACGCATCCGCTGGCGGCGGGTGTGCGCAGCTGGGTGGGCGTGATTAAGCGAAACTCAGGAACGCTGCCGATCGGTGAGAATGGGCATGTTGTGGCGCGGTTTGTTGATGAGCCGCGCGTTGGCGGTCTGCTTTCAGGGAGAAATGCGGAGAAGGTTGCTGGGACGCCTTTTATGACTCATCACAGCATGGGGTCCGGGGCTGTGATTTGTTTATCTGATGATCCGACGATTCGCGGGTTTATGCACGCGCCGACGCGTTTGCTTTTGAATGCGATTGTGTACGGCCCGAGTTTGTGAAGCGTTGCGCCGCGCCCGGTAATTGCGCTTCATTGCGCTTTGTTTGACCAGGCGAGGCCGTCGGGCTCGGCGCCGGCGGTGAGGCGTTTGGAGATTTTCCAGGTTTTGAGGTCGATGACGGTGATGATGTCGGCGTTGGTGTTGGCGATGTAGGCACGGCTGCCGTCGGGCTCGATGAGAATGCCGATGGGCACGGGGCTGGCGCCGAAGGAGTCGCCGAAGAGGCGTTTGGATTTTTCATCTTCATTTACAGCTTTTTCAGTCATTTTGATGCGGCGGAGCTCTTTGCGCGTGTTGGCGTCGAAGATGACGACATCGCCTGTGCGCGCGCAGGAGACGAGAGCGTGGGCGCCATCCGGCGTGAAGGCGACCCGAATGGGAAACTCGCCGCAATCGAGCTCGACTTCTTCTTCGAGTGTGTTGGTATTGATGACGCTGACAGTGTTGGCGACGCGGTTCGTCACCCAGACTTCATCGCGTATCGGATGGGCGGCGACGCCCTCGGCGCCGGGCGCGGTCTCGAGAACCTTGATGAGCTTGTGCGTGTTGATGTCAATAATGGACACACTGCCGGAGCCGATGTTGGCGACGAAGGCGAAGTGAGCATCGGGGGTGAGCGCGACCATGTGGGAGATATCCTGATCGGTGTCGATTGCAGCTTCGACGGCGCCTTCTTTGATGTTGACGATGAGGAGTTTGCGCTCCTGCTCTACGGTGACGATGAGGCGGTCGCCGGCGGGGAGGAACTGAATGCCGTGCGGGCGGTGGTATTTTTTGAGATCGATTTCACGGACAACTTTATTTGTGGCAACGTCGATGATGGAGAGTGTTGAGCCGAGGGTGGCGCGGTCGCCGTAGTTGCAAACGACGACGATGCTTCCATCGGGGCTGGTCGCAGCTTCGTGGGGGCCGACATTAACGGGGATGGTGGCGGAGGACTTGCCGGTGTTGGGATCGATGACGGAGACGGTGGCGTCGGATTTATTGAGAACGAAGAGCGCGCCCTCGGAAGCGGCGCAGAGTGCGGCGACGAACGAGAACGCGAAGACGGCGGCGAGGAAGAGTAGATGAGGATGGGGCATGGCGAGCTCCTTTTGGGGGAGATCATATGTGCTGTGGCTGGGGAGTTTTTGTGTCACAAATAAATTGCACGTGGGGCGCAGGAAAACGGCAAGACGACTACGCCAGCTGCCAGTTTTTGCCTTCGCGTGTGATTGGGCGGTAGAGGGTGTCGCGTTCGATGGGGGTGAAGCCGGCCTGGCGGGCGGCGTTGCAAAGGTCTTGTGCGGTTGTTTCCTGATGCGTTGTCGCGCCGGCGACTTTGGTGATGTCGTACCAGACGACGGTGCCGTCGATGTCGTCGGCGCCGGCGAGGAGTTGGAGCTGGGCCATCGCGAGGGTTTGCATGATCCAGAATGCTTTGACATGGGGGAAGTTGTCGAGCATCAGGCGGGCGACGGCGAGTGTGCGCAAGTTCTCGACGCCGCCGGGCCCGGGGAGGTGTTCGAGCTCGGAGCCGTCGGGGAGGAAGGGGAGGGGGATAATGGTTTGGAAGTAGCCGCCGGCGGGGGATGAAGAATCTGCTTGATTCAAAGTTGGTGTTGGGAGCGCAGCATTTTCAGCGGAGAGCGTGATGGCGCCTTCATTGTCCGCGGCGTATCCGAGGCGGGCGAGGGCCTCGTCCTGTGCTGTACGCAGCATGTCCATGTGAATGAGCCGATCGTCGCGGGATTCGATGTGGCCGTAGAGCATGGTTGCGTTGGTGTTCAGGCCGAGCTCGTGGGCGACGCGGTGAACATCGAGCCAGACATCGGAGCGGATCTTTCCTTTGAATGCTTCGTCGTGTACGCGATCGTCGAAGACTTCGGCGCCGCCGCCGGGGAGAGAGCCGAGTCCGGCCTCTTTCAACTGTTGCAACACCCAGCGGATGCCGGCGGTTCGATCTGTCGCTTTGTATACCTTGGCGATGCGGGCGAAGTGGACAATCTCGACAGCGGTGAAGGCTTTGATGTGGAGCTCGGGGGCAGACTCACAAATCGCGCGGAGCATGTCGGTGTAATACTCGAAGGGGAGATAGGGGTGGAGGCCGCCGACGATGTGCATTTCTGTGGCGCCGGCGTCGCGGGCGCTGATCGCTTCGGCGCGGATGTCATCAAGCGAATGCTCATACGCGCCCTCGTCGCCGCGTTTGCGGTAGAACTCGCAGAACTTGCATGAGAGGGCGCAAACGTTTGAGTAGTTCAGGTGCCTGTTGATGTTGTAGTAGCACACGTCGCCGTGCATACGCCGACGGACGAAGTCGGCAAGCTGACAGACGAACCAGATGTCGGGTGTACTAAAGAGCGCCCGACCGTGCGTGAGGGAGAGACGTTTGCCAGCGAGGACGCGATCGCGAATTGCCTGGAGTTGTTCGTCTGCTGATCGTGGCGCCACGCGGGCCTGCTCGGTTTCGCGCGGTTCCTCGCCGGGCGGCGCGAGCGTTTGAGTTGATAGAGCGGCGGTTGTCACGAGTGGTCCAAATGTGGGTGTGCGCGAGGTGTAGAGTGAACAAATGGGCGAAACCGGGTCGATTCGGCTCGATTTTCAGAAGTATCTGAAAGTATTGTAGGCTATTTGCAGCCTCCCGGTGATGCCTGACGATGCGGGTGTTCTGATGGGTCACAACGCCCGGCCGGCCCGATATCCATCGCCCGATTTCTGAAAATCTCCAGCGGCGCCGTCCATGTCGATTATGCAGCAGGTGTTCGGCCCTGTTTCCTGTGGGGTGGGGCCCGGGCATTCAGGGCGCGCCCGTCGAGGCCGATAGTGAGCAGGCTGAGGCCCGATGCGCTGATGCGCGCGGTGTGTGCGCGGGTGATCGGAGCTTTGGTTGAGTAGGGCGCGCAATCCATATGGCTCACGAACCCAAAAACCGTCCGACAGATGGACAGGCGTCAGATGGTCGTTACAAAGACCAATCACCGCCTCCCGCCGAGCCCACGCCCGGCGGCGAAGCTATGGATCTGATCTCCTCGATGGAGGCCCAGCTTGAAACCGTCAAGCGGGCCCGCGCCAAGCAGGAAGAAGTTGAACAGCGCTTCGCGCAGCAACAGCAGGAGCTTGCTCAGCGTGAGCAGCAACTCCAGCAAGCGAGCGCCGAGCTTGACGAAGCGCGCAGCGCTCTTTCTGAACATTCCGCAGAGCTTGATGAGAGCAAGCGCTCGCTGCAGAAGCAGCGCGATGAGCTGGCCAGGGCTCGCGAGGAGCTCTCAAAGGAACGAGAGCAGAACGAGCACATCGCCAAGCAACTCCATGCCGCAAACGATCAGCTCTCTTCTGAGCGACGAGAGCTCGAAACCCAGCGGGCCGCGACAGGCAAGCTTCGGGCGGAGGTTGAAGAGCATCAGCTTGAACTCAAGGAGAAGAGCGACCAACTCCAGCAGCGCATTGAACAGATTGAGCGCGAGCGCATCGAACATCAGAGTGAACTTGAAGCCAAGGAAGCGGAGCTTCAGGAAGCGACGAATACGCTCGAATCCGCGATCGCCCATGCTTCCGAGCGGGCTGGAGTTCTTTCGCGCGAGCGCGACAAGCTGGAGCAGGAGCGCCGCCAGCTCTCTGCGCAAACTGGAGATCAGAGCGATCGCATCGCTGCGCTGGAAGAGCAACTCGCGGAGGCGCAATCCCAGCTTGATCGCACCAACAGCTCATCGAGTGAAGCTGTCGAGCAGATTCGCGAGCTCACGGATCGGTGTGTCGAGCTTGAAGGCAAGCGGGCGGACCTTGAAAAAGCGCACGGCGACCTTGAAGAGCTGCGCCAGGTTCATCAACAATCGCAGGCAAAGACCGCTGAGGATGAACAACAGCTGGCAGCGCTGCAGGCCGAACTGGTTGCACGGTCAGAGGTCAATAACAAACTGACCGCTGAGCTTGACGACGTGCAAAGCGCCGCCGAAGCTGTACGCGCGCAGATTCAGGCGAAGAACGATGAGGTGGATCGCCTGAACAAGGCTTTCAACGATTCGGCCTCCGGGTCAAACGAACAAATCGAAGCGCTCACCCAGCAGATCAGCGCCCAGCTTGAAGGAATCAAAACGCTCGAAGGGGAGAAGGAGCAGGCACAAAAAGAGCTTCGCGCCACGCGCAAGCAGCTCTCTGAGCTTGAAGAGCAAATCAGTGTGGGCGGGGCGGAAGTCGCTTCGGCCCAGCAGTTGGCGAGCCTCAAGGAAGGCGTCGCGAAGCGCGACACCGCGATCGCCCAACTCCAGCAGCAGCTCGACAAGACCAAACGCTGGGCCCAAAAAATGCAGCAGCGTGTCGAAAGCGCTTCCGCAGATGGCGAGATGGGCCCGGATCATGATGAAGAGTTCATGAACAGGCGCCGGGAGCGACTGCGCCGGTACAAGAAGATGTTGCGCGATCAATCAGGAAAAATCCTTCAGGCCCGCGAGGTGCTCACCACGCGCAGCGCTGAATATGAACGACTTCTCCAAAAGCGCATTGAACTGGCTGAGGTGAAAGCCTGCCTTGAGAAGAAAGCCACGTCGCTGCAGTCACAGTCGTCGCGCAATAAGGTTGCGATCGCGATTATGGCGTTCGTCTCTACGATTGGAATTCTTGGAGCTCTGAGCTGGAGCGTTGCGCAGCGCGCCATCCCTGCGACGCATATTATGCAGGCGACCATCGCTGTTCAGGAGGAAGGCGAGGCGATCGCGCCCGAACATCTGGTGTCGTGGACGGCTGCGATCGAGCAGATCGCTGACGACCCGCGTTTGATGGAGATGGCTGCTGAACGCATGAAACGTCGCGGGATTCTTGATCTCAGCACGCCGGGCGACCTTGGCGCGAGGCTCAACGCTGATCTTGATCTTCTCTCTACTCAGCCGGGGCAGGTGACGCTTGCGCTCAAGGGTGAGGGTGTCGAACGCACGGCGCGCACACTTGAAACGTACACGGCGGCTCTCATCGCGATCGCGAACGAGGGGAAGAGCCGCCGGAATGATCGCGCCATGACCGCGATGACCCAGGGCCCCAATCGAAACGCCGACCCGATTGATCAGCCGCACATTGTTGTCGCGGGCATGATCTGGGCCGGCTCGTCGCTGGGCGCCTTGCTGATCGGGCTCATCGCGTGGGCCAAGCTCGCTCGGGCGCGACGCAAGTTTGAGGAAGAGAACCCCATTTTGCATTCGCTCGACGAAAGCCGCTGGCCCCAAATGAGCGCGTAGGCGAGTTGCAATCTTGCAGTCGCGCTACTGATGGCGCGAGGCCCGGTGCATCCGGTGAAGTTGATCGCGCATTGTGGAAATTTCGCGCCGAAGGCGCTCCAGGGCGGCGTCGGGACCATCTTTGAGAAGTTCATCATGGGCGATGGGCTCTCCGACCATGATTGAGATGCGCTGGCGCCAGAAACGCGGCCTCTTTCGGGAGCGTGGCCAGGCGTCGTAGGGGCCTTCGATAGCGATTGGCAGGACGGGGCATGATGAGCGTTTGACGAGAAGCGCCGCGCCCCGTTGAAAGGGGGAGACGGCGCCATCAAAGGTGCGCGAGCCTTCGGGAAAGATGACGACAGCGGCGCCATTTTTGAGTCGCATCAGCGCTTCTTTCATGGCGGCGACATCGCCGGCGCCCTCGCGGATGGGGATGGCGTTGAGCGCGCGAATGAGCCAGGCGAGCGGACGGATGTTGAAAAGGCCAACCCGGGCGACCGGGTGTATTTCGCGGTGAGAAAGACAGACGCCGATCAGGGGTGGATCAAGATACGACTGGTGGTTGGCGACGATGAGCACAGGACCTGTTCGCGGCACGCGGTCGATATGCAAACGACGCAGACGGTAGGCCAGTGTGAAGACTGCGAGGCTGAAAGAGCGGCAGAAGCTGAAGAAGGCGCGATGCGCCAAGGAGGATTTTGCTGCTTTGACGGCTGCTCGCTCGCTCATGTTCCCCGGTTGACCCTGGCGGCGAGCTGGGTGCGAACGACGCGCTCAAGCTCGTCGACCACATCATCGAACTCAATGCGCGAGGTATCGACGCGGACGGCGTCGGCTGGACAGACGAGCGGCCCAACGGGGCGGTTGGCGTCTGCATCATCGCGGGCGATTTGCTCGCGTTCGATGTCATCAAGATTGACCTGAACACCCATTTCAGCAAGTTGGGCGACGCGGCGGGCGGCGCGCACACGGGCGGAGGCGTCAAGATAGATTTTGACATCAGCGTCGGGAAAAACGACGGAGCCCTGATCGCGCCCTTCCGAAACGAGGCGGGGATGCTGTCTGCCGATGAGCATCTGCTTGCGGGCGAGGACATCGCGAACTTCGCGAAGGGAAGCGACGGCGGAGACAGCGGATGTGACGTCCGAATCACGAAGGCGCGTGACGTATGGTTTTTGATGGGCGAGAAGAGTTGGGGGGTCGGCGGCCCACACGAAGTGAAGGTCGGCGTCGGCGGCGAGGCGCGCGACGGCGGGGCCGTCGGTGATGTCAACACCTTGATCGAGGGCCAAGGCGGTGGCGGCGCGATACATGGCGCCGGTGTCGAGGAACTCGAGGCCGATGCGATTCGCGAGAGCGCGTCCGACGGAGGATTTTCCGGTCCCGGCGGGGCCGTCGATCGTGATAATCAGGTTGGGGAAGGAGTCGCCATCGAAGGTTGAATCGTCACACGTCAACGCCACGCGAGGGGCTCCGCAACTTGGAGAGAGTGTTGTTTCCTGAATATCTCGGTCTGAATTTATGACTCAGCTCCCATCAGGAGTCGCTCGAACAGTTCCTTTGACCGCGCCAGCCCCTTGGTGACGTCGCCGGAGCCTCGATAATCGAGAGCGACGGCGCCATCGTATCCGACGCTGCGAAGACCTTCGGCGCAGACCTCAAGATCGTAGGCATCGTGAACGCCGGCTTTGTTGAACTTCACGGTGGAGGCGGAGACAACGGGCGCGTAGGGGGACAGGCGCCGGAGGTAGGCGACCGGGTCTTCTGAGGCGGCGGCGGCCTGGAAATCAGGCATTGACCCGATGCGGAATCCCCCCACTTTCTTGATGAGGTCGGTGGCGCGCTCGGGAGTTTCGGTGAGGCCTTTCATCGGGGCGATCAGAAGACTGAGATCAAGGCGTTCGGCGCGAGTGGCGAGGGGGCGCATTCGCTTGGCGGCGAGCTCCATGGCGACATCCGTCGCGGGGCCGGCGATGGACATCGCGGCGGAGCTGCACCCGAGCCGATGGGCGGCTGTCAGAACGCGGTCGAGCCTGTCGATGGAGGTCATGGCCTGTTCAACGCCCTCAATGCCGAGGGGATGGGCCTCGGACTCGATGAGCGTGAGGACGGGGCAGGACGCTTTGTCAGAGGCGTCGCGGAAGGCGTCGAGATCGCGGAGATCGGCTCCTCTGAGGAAATCTGTGGGGGCGACGAGTCCGCGCAACCCCAGCTCCTCATGCGCAATGCGCGGGAGATCTGCAAGGGTGACGCCCGCCGAGCCGGAAAGCACATCCTTGCGATACGAACTCGCTGCGAGAACAAGTAGCATCAAACCCTCGGCGGCACTCTACCCGGATGGGCGTCGATGTGAAACCGGGGGCCGGATGGGCGGCCGAGCGGGTGAGTTTGCTGTGGTCCACGCCTTGCCACGTCCGGCGCCTCGGCTAGCATGACGCTCGGGCCCGATGGTCGCGGGCCGATTGCAGCACCAACTCGATTCGCATCGGGAGACGATATGCCCAGCCCCTCTGATCGCAGGTATACGGATTCGCACGAATGGCACAAGCTCACGGGCGAAACACTGACGCTGGGCCTGACGAAGCACGCGGTCGAGGAGCTGACGGACATCACCTATGTGGAGATGAAGCCGGCGGGGACTGAAATTGAACCCGGGAGTGAAGTCGGGGAAGTTGAGTCCGTGAAGGCAACGAGCGAGGTCTACTGCGCCGTGGGCGGCGAGATCATTGAAATAAACGACAAGCTGATGGATGATCCGTCGCTCCTCAATAACGACCCCTATGAAGAGGGATGGCTGGTTCGGCTGCGCGTCACAGATGCGAGCACATTGGACGAGTTGATGTCCGGCGAGGCGTACGACGAGCGGTACGGTTGAGAGAGCCGGCGGCTCAGGGTCGGTCTCAAACGAAGGAGAAGTGCGGAGCTGTGCCAGTTGCTGCGCGAAATTCCGGCGCGCGGGCGACGAATGAATCTTCAGGCGGCGAAGCCTCGCGCGCAGGAGATGCGATGGTTCGATGCGTGGATGTTCATAAGAGCTACCAGCTCGGCCAGCGACGGGTTGAGGCGCTGCGCGGCCTGAGCCTGGAAATTAATGAGAGCGGGTTCTACGGCGTCATGGGCGCTTCGGGCAGCGGCAAATCGACGCTGCTCCATCTCATCGCGGCGCTGGACACACCAGATCAGGGCGAGGTCTCTATCTCGGGCCGACGGATCAATGATCTTTCAGAGCGCGAGCTTACCATGTTCCGCAGGCGCGAGATCGGGATTATATTTCAGCAGTTCAATCTGATTCCAACGATGACGGCGAAGCAAAATGTGCAGCTGCCCGGCCTTCTGGCAGGTGAGTCACAAAAACAACTTGATGATCGCAGTGATGAGTTGCTTGAGGCGCTGGGTGTTGGAGATCGGAAAGGGCATCGACCTGATGCGCTTTCAGGTGGCGAACAGCAGCGAGTTGCGATTGCGCGGGCTCTGTTTTTTTCACCGGGACTGTTGCTGGCGGACGAGCCAACGGGCAATCTGGATTCGCGATCTAGTGACGAGCTCTGGGCCCTCCTCGCGGAAATCGCACAACAGCACGACCTGACTGTTGTAATGGTGACGCATGAACCGTCGGCGGCGACACACTGCCGACGGATTTTCGTGTTGAACGACGGCGTCATCACCGGTCACTTTGAAACGGAAGGACTCGATGTCAGCGGCGTGGCGACTCGCTATCAACAGCTTGTCGGGTAGGCGCCTGCGAACAGGCCTGCTCGCGACTGCGGTCGCGCTGGCGACGGCGCTGGTCGTTGCTGTGGGGTGCGCGATTGCTTCGCTCAACGCTGCGATGGAGCTGCGCCTTGAAACAACAATCGGCAGCGCCGACGGAAAAGTGAAACACGTCGGCGGCAGGCCTTTTGAGGCGAGTGTGCTGGAGAGCGTGCTGGGGTGGGAGGAAGTGCGCATCGCAGCGCCGCGCGCGCAAGGAGCGGTTCCGCTGATCAACCCCAAAACAGGCGCGACGGAGGTCGCGGTGGGGATCGGAGGCGATCCGGAGCTGGAGTTTCAGATTCATCGGCCGAACCTGACTGCCGGCAGAGCGGTCGCGCGCGACGGCGAGATTATGATCGAAACGCGCACGGCGCGCAAGCTGAGTGTGGGTGTCGGCGATCGGGTGCATGTGCATCAGTTCGGGCCGGTGATTGAACTCGAGGTGGTGGGTGTGACACTCCCCTCGCCGATGGCCCAACTTCAGCGGCCGGTGGCGAACCTCTCGCTCGCAACATTGAGCGAGATAACCGGAACCGCGAACAAGCTTTCTTCGATCTTCATTGAGCTCGAGCCGGACGAGGACGCGATGATGTTCGCTCAGCGGCGGACGGCTGACCTTCCCGAAGGGATCGCAGTGCATCCGACGGTGCGCGTCAGTTCGGGGCTTGGGAACAATGTGAAGTCATTCAACCTGGCGCTCATCGTGATTTCGATCATTACGTTCCTGGGCGCGTCGTTCATTGTGCTGACAGGGCTTACAACGAATGTGATTGAGAAGCAGCGAGAGCTGGCGATCGTTCGCTGTATTGGCGGTTCGGTAGGGCAGATCGGCTGGGCCCAGCTTTTTATTGGCGCGATCGTGGGTGTTATTGGCGCGCTCGCGGGGTTGCCGATCGGCGTGTTTCTCGCGTGGGTCGCGACGGTGATATTCCCCGAACAGCTTCAAGCCGGCCTGCGCTTGTCGGGACTTGGATTGACACTGGCGCTGTGTGGGGCGATGTGCGCAGGCTTGCTGGGCGCCAGTTGGCCGGCAATTCTGGCGGGAAGGACATCGCCGCTCACGGCGCTAGCCTCACGAGCAAAACCTCCCAGTAAACTTGCGATTCCGATACTGACAGTCGCGGGCCTGCTCTTGATCTTTGCGCAGTATGCGATGGCGTTTTGGCCGGATGATGTTCAGATTTCCTACTGGCTGACGATTGGATTTGGGCTCGCGGCCATGTACACAGGGTATTTCCTGCTTGGACCTCCGGTGTCGCGCGTGCTGGGGCATGTGATCGGACCGGCTCTCTCGCGGATGCTTCGCTTACCCAAGGGCTTGCTGGAGGGGGCGCTGGACGCGAAGCCAATTCGTCACGGCCTGACGGCTGGATCGCTGATGGTCGGCGTCGCGGTGCTGACCCAGCTTTGGACGGAAGGCTCAGCGATCACGCGGGACTGGGTGGGCGCGATCAACTTTCCCGATGCGTTTGTGCATGGATTGCAGGGGCTCACGCCTGAAGATCGGGCTCGGGTGGACGCGCTTCCCTTTGTTGAAGAAACGAGCGCCATCACCCTTGTGAACGTTGAAAACGACACCTTCGGCATCCGCGCGATCAACCAACTCGGAACACACTTCATCGCATTCGAGCCCGAGTCATTCCTGCGGATGACGAATCTACAGTGGATCGAAGGCGACCCCGCCTACGCGGCCCACCGGCTTAGCGAAGGTGGAGCGATTTGTGTGGCGCGCGAGTTCAAAATTGCAGGCGGATATTCGGTCGGCGACACATTCTCACTCAAGCATGAGGGGCAGGCGTTTGACTTTGAAATTGTCGGAGTCTTCACAAGCCCCGGGCTGGAGCTGGCGAGCAGGTACTTTGACATTGGCGATCAGTATTACAAGCAGTCGCTGCACGCGGTCTTCGGATCGCGGAAAGACTTGATTGAGAAGTTCAAGAACGATGCGATCCATATGATTCAAGTTGATCTTGCAGATGATGTGGACGACGAGCAAGCGCTCAACGAGATGCGCAAAGCACTGGGGAACACACTACTCACCGCCGGCTCCGGGCGCGAAATTAAGTCGATGATCACTTCGATCGGCGAAAGTTCAATGAAGATCATCTATGTCGTGGCGCTGGCCGCGGTGGTGATGGCGTGTTTCGGCGTCGGGAACATTGTGATCGCGGGGATTGACGCCCGGCGTTTTGAGTTTGGCGTGCTACGCGCAATCGGAGCGGAGGGGAAAACGCTCATGCGCCTCGTCTTGGCGGAGGTGATTGTGATCGCGCTGGCGGCATGCGTGCTGGGGACGGCGACGGGATTGCAAGGTGCAGCGACCGGGCTCATGTTTCAGCGGGAGGTTCTGGGGCTGAGCCCGCGGTTTATCGCGCCGATCGGGCCGATCGCGATTGGATGGGCGATGCTGATCTCACTCACACTGCTGGCGGCGGCGCCCGCAGCGGTGGCGCTGGCCCGGCGGGCGCCTCGGGAGCTTCTTGCAGCAACGCGCGGCTGAATTGATCGCAGCAGGATCAGAACCGAACCCGTTTCGTTCATACACTTTGCCCAATGCTGGTTCATCCTTCCAGGCCGTTTGAGATTATTTCGGAGATGACGCCGACAGGCGATCAGCCCGAGGCGATCAACGCGCTCACGGAGCAGGTGCTCTACGGGAAGAACGCAATGTGCCTGCTCGGCGCGACCGGGACGGGAAAAACATTCACGATGGCGCACGTCATCCAGAGGGTGCAAAAGCCGACCCTGATTCTGAGCCACAACAAGACCCTCGCAGCTCAGCTCTTCGAGGAGATGCGCGAGCTCTTCCCGAACAACGCGGTGTGCTACTTCGTAAGCTACTACGACTATTACCAGCCCGAGGCGTACATCCCGCAGCGCGACATTTACATCGAGAAGGATGCGTCGCGCAATGATGAGCTGGATCGGCTGCGACTGGCTGCGACGAGCAGCCTGATGGGGCGCGGCGATTGCATAATTGTCGCATCGGTTTCGTGCATTTTCGGCCTGGGTTCACCTGATGAATACAAGAAAAAGGTGCTCAGCATCACACGCGGAGCGACGCTCGATCGGCGCGCCTTCCTGCTCGCTCTCGCCGACATGCAATACCAGCGCAACGATATTGAGTTCCAACGCGGTCGGTATCGCGTGCGCGGGGACACGATTGAAATATTTCCGGCCTACGAGCAGTTTGCGATTCGACTCGAGCTGTTCGGCGATGAGATCGAAGCGATCCAGCTCATCAACCCAACCTCAGGCGAGGAACTCGCACAAGAGAAACAGTTCTTCCTCTATCCAGCCGTTCATTATGTGCTGCCTGAGGATCGGGTGGAAGCCGCGATCGCGAGCATTCGCAAGGAGCTCGATGAGCAGGCGCTTCGCCTTCGTTCTGAAGGAAAGCTGCTCGAGGCGCAGCGGTTGCTTGCGCGCACGAAATATGACATCGAGATGATTCAGGAAGTGGGGTATTGCTCCGGAATCGAGAACTATTCAAGACATCTGGATGGGCGTCCGCCCGGCGCCAAGCCTTTTACTTTGCTGGATTACTTTGATTACACACCGCCGGCGCCTGCGTCGGCGCCTTCGGGCGGCGCGGACTGGCTGTGCATGATTGATGAGAGCCATGTGACCATGCCGCAGGTGCGCGCGATGTTTAACGGCGATCAGGCCCGCAAGCGCGTCCTGGTGGAGCATGGGTTTCGACTCCCCAGCGCCCTGGACAACCGGCCGTTGCGCTTTGAGGAGTTTGAAGCTGTCGTCGAACAAATGGTCTTCGTCAGCGCGACGCCGGCGCCCTATGAACTGGAGCGGTGCGGCGGCGAGGTTGTCGAGCAGGTAATCCGGCCGACCGGCCTCGTTGATCCTGAAATTGAAATCAGGCCCGCGCGAGGGCAAGTGACGGACCTCATGGAGCGGTGTCGGGAGCAGATTGAGCTTGGACAACGCATTCTTGTGACAGCGCTCACAAAAAGACTCTGCGAAGATCTGACCACATTTCTGGCTGATCATGACCTGCGCGTGCGGTATCTCCACAGCGAGATAGAGACGCTGGAGCGCATTGAGATTCTGCGCGATCTGCGCGCCGGCGAGTTTGACATTCTCGTGGGCGTGAACCTGCTGCGCGAGGGGCTTGATCTGCCTGAGGTGTCTCTGGTGTGCATTCTCGATGCGGACAAAACAGGATTTCTGCGCAGCGCGACATCGTTGATCCAGCAGATGGGCCGGGCAGCGCGGAATGTGAACTCAAAGGTAATCTTGTACGCAGACGCAATGACTCCGGCTATGCAATCCGCGATCGAGGAAACTGAGCGACGGCGAACAAAACAGCTTGCGCACAACAAGAAACATGGGATTACACCAACGCAGGTGCAGAAAGCGATCCGGCGCGGTATTGAGCTTGAGCTCAAGGCCCATCGCACCGCGCGTGAGGCGATCGCAGCTGATGAGCCCGAATATGAAGTTGACGAAATGGTGCGGATTCTCGAAACGGAAATGCTCGAAGCAGCTGAAGAGCTTGAGTTTGAGCAGGCAGGCAGGCTGCGAGATCAGATTGCGCACATCAAACGTGCGAGCGCCACAAAAAGAGTTCGGCGATCAGAAATTGAAAAGGCAGCCATGACCAAGAATGCGCGAGATCGCACGCTTCCCGGCGCGCCGGGCTCGCACCCGCGCAAGTCTGGCAGAAAAAAACGTGGCGGACGGTGAACCTCGCCCAAAGTCATTCGCTGGCGGATTCATCAATCGCAGCAAGAAGGTCGCCCAAATGGGTTTCGTAGTGACGCCACCTCTCGACCGATGTCGTATAGACCGGCTGGCGCACCTGATCCATGCTGTTCGTGTTGGCGATGCGCTTGGTTTCGTAGAACCTCAAGCACGCATTGTCCCATTCGAGCCCAACAAAGGAAACCAGCCTGCGGCTTACCGTTTCCTGATCCTTAATGAGCTCTTCATATGAAACATCCATAATCGGCAGGTCAATCGTCGTCTTCCAGTGGCGCATGAGTCGCCGATAGTCATTGTAATAGGCGCCAAGGCTCTTAAGATTGTACGCGTACGGAATGGAGCCCCTGAACTTGTGAAAATAGCAGGACAGGCACGTGTCGATCGGATTCCGCGTGCAATGAATAATCCGCGCCGAAGGAAACAGGCACGCGATCATCCCAAGCCTGATGAAGTTGTCCGGCAGCTTGTCGATGAAGCGGCTTGCCTGGTCAGCCCCGGTTGCCTTGAGATACCACGCACTTGCGGAGGCAACGGTTTTCTCAGTCAGCTTCTCCGGTTGATTAAAAAATATTCCAAGAGATGGGTCCATCTTCGGCGCCAGCCGATGCGCAACCTGGGGAAGCTCGATTCTCTCGCCGCCAGCCTGGACCGCGGGGTGACTCGCAAGAATCTGCTCGACCAGCGTTGTGCCTGACCTCGCCATTCCGACAATAAAAATAGGCGATTCAACCGAACGTCCCTTCGACGCATCTGCGATCGCTTCTCGACTCCAGCTTTCGATCGTCTCATCAATCCGCTGTCTGTGCTTGTGCGCATCAAACGGAGCGGGGACCATCTCGTTAGCCTCCCTGAACGCCGCGAAGGCGTCTTCGTATTCACCCAGTTTGTCGAGTGACGCCCCAAGCGTAAAGAGTAGGTGCGTCCGCAAGTGACTCCCGAGCTCTTGATTTTCAAGCTGGCGACGAATCACAGCGGCAGCTAGTTCATGTCGCTTGGAGCGCGCACAAGCGGTCGCGTATGCCAACGCCAGCCACGGCGCTTTCGCATCCTTCCCCTTTTCAATCAGCGGGGCGAGCAGATCATGCGCTTCGTCAGCCCGCCCAAATGCGCACAAAAGATCACTCTTGTACGCCAGCAGTTCGGTGTGATCGGATCGCAGACGAAGCCCAGTGTCAATGTTGACGAGCGCTTCATCAAATCGACCCTCCATGCGGTCGCACGCCGCCAAATCGCGGTACGCCTCAGCCAGTGCTGGCTGAAGCGCCAGGGCGCGCTTGAGCGTCTCGCGAGCGAGAGGAACGCTCCCCGCCTGGGACTGGGCCGATCCGAGCAGCCGCAACAGCCTGGCGTCCCGGCGCCGAAGCTGGCTCAGCGGATGAAGCAACGCAACGGCGCCCGCAAAGTCTCCGCGGTCATATCGCGCCGTCGCTTCACGAAAGTGCGCTTCCTGCTGTTGGCGTGGCATCGTCATCGGGTCGCTCCAACCGGAAAGATAGCGACGCCAAGCCTTCTACGCCCGCGTACACTTGCCGGACTGCGACTGCTGACGCTGAAGCGGATCGGTCGGAACCTGTCGTTTGTACTGCACCTTGGCGAGAAGAGAGTTGAACGTGGCCAAATCCCCCCGGCGCCCCGCTGGACAACCCGAACGAAGCATCCGTGTTCGCGGAGCGCGCGAGCATAATCTTCGCTCGATCGATGTTGACATCCCGCGCGATCAGCTCGTTGTGGTGACCGGACTTTCGGGATCGGGGAAGTCATCGCTGGCCTTTGACACAATTTTTGCTGAGGGCCAGCGGAAATACATGGAATCGCTCTCTGCCTATGCCCGGCAGTTCCTCCAGCAACTTTCCAAACCCGATATTGATGACATCGAAGGATTGCCCCCCACCATCGCAATTGAACAGCGATCAAGCGGGCACAATCCGCGCTCCACTGTCGCGACGAGCACGGAAATTTACGACTACCTTCGCCTGCTCTATGCGCGCTGCGGCGCCCCGACCTGCTGGAAGACGACCAGGACGAATCGCAACGGCGCCATCCTCGCCCGGTGCAGCAAACCAATCGAAGCAAGCGGCGCGACACAGATTGTCGACGCGGTGATGGACCTCCCCGCGAAGACCCGGCTCATGGCGCTCAGCCCGGTGGTGCGCGGAAAGAAAGGGCATCACAAGGACGTCGCGGAGGATCTGCAAAAGCAAGGTTTTATCCGCGCGCGCATTGATGGGGACATTCGTGATCTGCGCGAGGCGCTCAAGGAAGGCGGAGAAAACCCGCTGAATCTCGGGCGCTACGAGCGGCACTCCATCGAAGCGGTGGTCGATCGGCTTGTGATGTCCGCAGATGTGCGCTCGCGCTTGGCTGACTCTGTTGAAACGGCGCTGAAGCTGGGCGAAGGCGTTGTCATCATCGCGGTCGAGGAAGATGGCGACTGGACCGATCGGGTGTTCAGCGAGAAGCACGCCTGCGCAGCGCACCCTGAGTGCGCACTCGAAGAGCTTGAGCCTCGTCTTTTTTCCTTTAACTCACCGTATGGCGCCTGCCCGGCCTGCGACGGGCTCGGGACGATCAATGAGTTTGATGAAGCGATCATTGTGCCTGATGAAACACTGAGCTTGTCAGAGGGCGCCATCAAGCCCTGGGCGAAGAAAGGCCCGGTGCGGGTGTGGTTTTCTCGACGGCTTAAAAAATTCTGCAAGGCCTTCGGCGCGTCGTATACAGCGCCGCTGAAGGAGATGAAAGCAGAAACCCGGCAGATTCTGATTCATGGCGCTTCCGATGCGCAGCGCAAAAAACGCGGCGCGCGGTGGAAGGGCGTGCTCCCGATGGTGCAGGAGTGGTGGCAGACCACAGAGAGCCCGAGCATTAAGGAATGGCTCTCGGGTTTTCTCGCGGATACGCCCTGTTCAACATGCCAGGGCGCCCGACTGCGCATCGAAGCGCTGAGCGTGCTGATGGAGAGCGGGACAGCGCTCCCTGATACGGTGGTCGCGCAGCGCCGGGCGCTCGGACTGACAAAAGATCCGCATCAGGTGACGATCGCGGATTTCACGCACCTCAACATCTCCACTGCCCTCGCGGTGGCGCGGTCGCTGAAACTCTCAAAAGAGCAACTCCAGATTGCAGAACCGATCCTGCGCGAAATCGGGAATCGGCTGACATTCCTGGAATCGGTGGGCTTGGACTATTTGTCGCTGGATCGAAAAATGGGAACGCTCTCCGGCGGCGAAGCTCAGCGAATTCGACTCGCGACGCAGATCGGCTCCGGGCTGGTGGGCTCCTGCTATGTGCTCGATGAGCCCACGATCGGGCTCCATCAGAAGGACAACGACCGGCTTATCGGCGCGCTGCGCCGGCTGACGAACATCGGAAACACGGTGATCGTCGTCGAGCACGATGAAGACATGATTCGCTCTGCGGACCACATCGTTGATGTCGGGCCGGGCCCAGGCGTGCATGGCGGACGGATTGTCGCGCAAGGGACAGCAAAGGACATTATCGCGACCCCGGAATCACTGACAGGGCAGTATTTGTCAGGATCGCGCTCGATCGAAACGCCAACTGGCCGGCGCAAAATGAATGAAAAATCATCGATCACAGTCAAGGGGGCGCGGCACAACAACCTGAAGTCGATCGATGTGAACTTCCCACTGGGCGGGATTATCTGCGTGACGGGCGTGTCGGGATCAGGAAAATCCACGCTGGTGAATGACATTCTGCTTCAGGCGGTTCGGAAAAAGCTGTACAGCTCGCGCGTGAAGATCGGCGAGCATACGCGCGTGACGGGGCTGCACAGGATTGATCGCGTGATCGAGGTGGATCAGTCACCGATCGGCAGAACGCCTCGCTCAAACTCAGCGACATACACCAATGTCTTCGATGAAGTCCGCAAGGTCTTCACCAAGACGAAGGAAGCGAAGATTCGCGGATACCTGCCGGGACGGTTCAGCTTTAACGTGAAGGGCGGTCGCTGTGAGGCGTGCCAGGGGCAGGGTGTGAAGAAGATCGAGATGCACTTCCTGCCCGATGTGTTTGTCGAGTGTGAGGTCTGCCAGGGGGCGCGGTACAACCGCGAGACTCTTGAAGTGACCTACCGCGGGCGCACAATTGCTGATGTGTTGCGCATGACGGTGGAGGATGCGTGTGAGTTTTTCGAGAATCACCCCAAGATTTTGCGCATTGTTGAATGCCTGCGCGATGTCGGACTTGATTACATCCAGCTCGGACAACCCTCGACAACCCTCTCCGGCGGCGAAGCCCAGCGAATTAAACTCGCAGCGGAGCTCTCGAAGGGAACGGGCATTAATAGCGCCGCGGGGCACACGCTCTATATTCTTGATGAACCCACGACCGGGCTGCACTTTGAGGACATCCGCAAGCTGATGCTGGTGTTGAATCAGCTCGCCGATCGCGGGAACACGCTCGTCGTGATTGAGCACAATCTGGATGTCATCAAGTGTGCAGACTGGATTATCGACCTTGGGCCCCAGGGCGGGGATCGGGGTGGAACGGTTGTGGCGTCGGGGACGCCTGAAGATGTGGCGCGCACGAAGGGGTCATACACCGGGGAATACCTGGCGCCTTTGGTGAAAACAAAAACGGCCAAGCCGCGCAAGAAGACTGGAAGAAAAAAGCGCGTCGCCAGCTCAGCGCATTGAAGCGGCGCTGAGGGCGAGACGGGCTTCGCTTTCGACCTTGCCCGAGGCGATGGATTTTTCATCAACCCGCTCGATGTGGGCGCCGAGAGCCTGCAGCGCGACATCGAGATGTTCGTAGCCGCGATCAATGTGGTAGACGCGATGGATGGTTGTCGTGCCGCGAGCAGCGATGGCTGCGAGCACGAGCGATGCTGATGCGCGCAGGTCAGATGCCATCACAGGGGCGCCAACGAGCGCGCCGACGCCGGACACAATAACTGTCGCGCCCTGGCGGAAGAGCTGGGCGCCCATTCGTGAAAGCTCCGCGACGTGCATAAAGCGATCGGGGAAGATGCGCTCAGTAATGACACTATTGCCCTCCGCGAGAGAAAGCAGAGCCATCATCTGAGCCTGAAGGTCGGTGGGGAAGCCGGGATGGGGCTGGGTTGTCACTTGCACAGGATTCAGACGAGCAGGAGCAGAAACGCGGCAGGTGGCGCGAAGCGCATTAATGGGAGAATCCATCTCGGTCTCAACACGGACTCCGACCCGTTCGAGACGATCGACGACAGCGAGCATCGAGTCCAGAGGACAGTTTTCGATGGTGAGTTCGCCCCCTGAAATGACGGCGGCGATCATAAGCGTGCCCGCTTCGATGCGATCGGGCATGACTCGATGCTCAGCCCCGGCGAGGCGTTCGACCCCTTCGATGGAGATGCGGGGCGAGCCGGCGCCGGAAATATTGGCGCCCATCGCGGTGAGCAGACGGGCGAGGTCGACAATCTCAGGTTCGCAGGCTGCGGATTCGATGGTGGTGCGTCCCTCAGCGAGGGCAGCGGCGCACATGACATTGGCGGTGCCGAGCACGGTGGAGCCGAAGGGCCCGCCGAGAAAAACGGTCGCTCCCTTGAGTCTCCCGGGCTTACTGGCGGTGTGTCCGGGGGCGGTGGCGAGGATGTCGCCGGAATCGAGGCGGATTTCGGCGCCAAGGGCAGCGAGCCCGCGGAGGTGGAGATCGACGGGGCGATCGCCGATCGCGCAGCCGCCAGGCATTGAAACGCGAGCCTGGCCCCGGCGCGCGAGCAAAGGTCCGAGAGCGCAGATGCTGGCTCGCATGGTGCGGACAAGGTCATATCGGGCGTGGCTGGCGCCGCCGTTGACGGTCTGGATGCCAAGCCGGCGTCCTATGGATCGGGTTGGCTCACCAGTGGACGCGGGCGCCGAGTCTTCCTGAACGACGCAGCCCAGCTCTTCGAGCAGCTGAACCATGCTGGCGATGTCAGCGAGGCGCGGGACATCGTGAAAGACGAGCGGTTGTTCCGTCAGAAGAGCGGCGGCGAGGAGTGGAAGGGCGGCGTTCTTGGACCCATTAACAGTGATGCGCCCGGTTAGAGGGGCTCCTCCCTGAATCACGAAAGCATCCATGCTCGCTACCTCTTGTCGTTGCTGAGTTATTCAAGCTCTGCCGCAGTGTATCGGACGAAACCGCGTGCGGCGCGGGTCCGATTATACATCGGCTGAAACAGCGTGAAGAGACGAAGCGCGGAAGGCGCTCCGCGCGAGATGGCGCCGTCGCGCCAGGCGGTCCACCTTACCCCTTGAATCATGCCTTGCTGCTTTGACGCGAAAAACTGAATCGTACGTTTCATGGAGTTCCGGCCGACCGGTCACGCGGGCTTCTGCGGATCGATCGCCACCGTAGCGAGGAGGTTTTGACCATGAATCGTGAAACAGCAATGAACACAGCTTTGACAGCTCTTGGTTTGGCAGCGGCGGCAGGTCTGGTGATGCTCAGCATGCCGCAGAGCGCCGACGCAAGCCCAGGTTCGTCAAGCACGTCCGGCCCCGGCGGACTTGAGACGGTTGATGAGGCGGTCGACCCGAATGAGCGGTTGCCAGAGGCGATTACGCTGACGGGCATCGTGCGCGACTTCAGAGAGCGCTCGCTCGAAAACGGGCATACCGACTTTGAGAAACAGCCCGATGAAGGCTTCGGACATTACATGGGCAACGTCGCGCCGCAGTTGGGCGAAGACAGCAAGCCTGTCTTCACTGGCAGCGGCAAGCGCGTGAACTCGCAGTGGCGCGACAGTGACGGGAACAATATTCATCCGTCATTTTATGACCCGGAAATGGGCGATCAGACTGGCAGCTTCGGAGTTGACTCCACCGGCGGCATCGCCAGCGCTGACAGCTTCCGCTCCTGGTATCGCGACTCCCCGGGCAAGAATGTCTCGTTGCCGATGGACATCACGCTGCGGAAGGTTGAGGGATCGAACCTCTACGTCTTTGACGATCGTGAGGATGATTTCTTCCAGGATCGCGGCGGCTTCTTCCCGATCAACGCTGAGCTCTTCGGCAACTCGTCGGGCGACTCCAAGAACTTCCACTTCACTTTCGAGCTCGCGACCGAGTTCACCTACAAGGCCGGTGAAGGCCAGTCATTCACGTTCACCGGCGATGACGATGTCTGGGTGTTCATCAACGGGCAGTTGGTCATCGACATCGGCGGCGTTCACTCGAAGGTCTCCCAGACGGTGCATCTGGACCGCCTGGGACTCAACGACGGGAAGAAGTACCCCTTGACCTTCTTCTTCGCGGAGCGTCACCGGACGCAGAGCAACTTCCGCATCGAGACGACCTTGTCCCTGCGGAACGCTGAGCTGCCTTCAGCGATGGCGATGTTCGACTGATTCTGATCGATCCATCAGATCGCCCCGGCGGCGCACCCGCTGCTTCGTGATCTGAGTTTCATAAGCCTCCAACCACGCCGACGCCCGGACCGTTTCCTTCGGTCCGGGTGTTGTTTTTTTTGGAGTTCGGGCTTTCAGCGTCCAGCTTTGTCGGCGCGGAGAGTGATGCGGCCCCCTTCAGTCGGCAGGCCGGCGGCTTTCCATGCGTCAACGCCCCCATCGAAGAGCTGCACATTGTCGTAGCCGGCAGTGAGCAGACGCTTGGCGACCGCGACCGCGGTGGCTGATCCCGGATTCTGGGCGTACACAACCAACGTGCGGAAACGGGAGAGGCGGGGATCGCGGGTTGTCGAGGAGACCTGGGCCAGGCCCATCCGGATGGCGCCGGGAAGATGGGCCTCTTCATAGACCTCCTGCGGGCGTGTGTCGATGAGCAGCAGGCTCTTGCCGTCATCGCGCTGGACGCGGGCGAGAACGTCGGAGGCGCCGACACGGGTGAGATTTGCGTCCGAAATCGAGGTCTTGCACCCGATCAGGGGCGAAAAAGAGAGAAGAACGAGCAGGGCGAGAGCCCTGATTTGCAGGGGGGACGATCGAAATTGGGAAACTTGGTTTGGCATGAGCGTAGAATAATGGAAAGGCGTCGGCAGTTTATGTAATGGACAGTTGTTCGTATCTCTCTGGCGCCACCCGCATTGCACAGCGGCCCCCTCCCTGGACAGGATGCTTCGATTTGCTCACCGGAATCAAAAAACCTGTGGTTTACGTTCAGCGACGCTGGATCGGCGCCGCGGCGGCAATCGGGATTTGGACGGGTATCTGGGCGACGGGCATCGCGGGGGCTGGCCCCTTCGATTGGGATGAGCCGGAAGATCCAGCAGAGCTCGTGGAGGCCAGGCTGATCGCTCAAGTCAACGCGATCGCGCCCGGCGAGACGGTGTATGTGGGTGTGCATTTTGAGATCGCGCCGGAATGGCATCTCTACTGGAAGAATAACGGCGACACCGGCGCCCCCCTCTCCGTGACGATTTCCGGGCCTGAGAGTGTGGAGATCGGAGAGCTGCTCTGGCCGGCGCCGCGCCGATATCCGCATGACATTTCTGTTGATTACATCTACGAAAACGCGGTGACGCTTCTGGCGCCGATTCGCCTGAAAGCGAACGCATCGACCGACGACATCGTGCAACTGAGCGCGAAGGCTTCCTGGCTTGTGTGCAAAACGGAATGCATCTTCGGTGAGGCGGAGCTTTCGCTGGAGATCCCCGTGCAGGAGCAGGTCGGCGAACCCTCGAAAGATGCGGAGCTCTTCACACGGGCTCGTGATCGGCTGCCTCTGAGCGCCGAAGCTGGCGAACGTCGCGGGCTGCAAACCTCGTGGTCCGGCGATGAGCTGGTCATACAGGTGCAGGGAGCAACAGGATTGGTGTTTTTTCCTTTGGCGCCGGAAATGCCCCAGGCGATGAACCTGCGCGATGGCGGAGCGGTACAAGGGGATGAGATTCGGATCTCGTACCCCGCTGACATCCAGAAGGCGGTGATGGTGTCAGGCGTGGTTGAAGTCATCACGGACGATTCACATTCGGTGTATTACGCCGTTGAGGTGGCCCCACCGGGGGCCATGTGACGGCTTTTCATATGGTATTGATGCTCGGCGGGCAGTGGCGCTCGCGAGCAAGAACACATATCTCGCGATGGTGCGAGAGGAGACCTTTCCCATGAAGAAGTTTCGTTTTGCAGCTGGTTTGATCGGCGCGTTTGCCTTGACTGCCTCCGCCCTCACGCTCATGACTGAGTCGGCGACGGCTCAGTATGAGAAACCGTCGATGGAGAAAGTCGAGACGGTGAAGGTTGGCGAAAAGGCGCCGGACTTCACGCTTGTCGATCTTAACGGCAAGAAGCACACGCTGAGCGACTACACCAAAGACGGGAAGACCGTCGTTGTTGAGTGGTTCAACCCGATGTGCCCGTACTGCGTCTACCATTACGAGGCCGGCACGATGGTTGAGACCTTTGACAAGTTCAAGGGTGAGGATGTTGTCTGGCTGCTGGTGAACTCCGGAACTCCGACAAGCGGCACTGGCAGCCCGGCGCTCAATGCGGAGAAGAAGAAGGATTGGGGCTTTGATTTCCCAGTGCTTCTGGACGCCAACGGCAAGGTGGGCAAGACCTACGGCGCCAAGACCACGCCGCACATGTTCATCATCGATGGCGAAGGCGTGCTGCGCTATGACGGCGCCCTCGACAACAACCGTCGTCCCGCGCCCCCGGCCGACGAAGCGACCTATGTCAACTACGTTGAGCAGGGTCTGAAGCAGGTGTTGGCCGGCGAGACCGTCACATCTGAGAAGACCAAGTCCTATGGCTGCAGCGTGAAGTACTGAACGCCAACCTCCCGATGACGCGCCGCCAGTCGCGGTGAGTCGTTTGAAGTCGAATATCAACAGGCCCAGCTGAGCGATCGGCCGGGCCTGTTTTTATGCGCCGAAGCAGGCGCCTTGGCGAAAAGAGGCGGGCTGGTGGTATGGTGCGGGACTATTGAGTTATCACCGAGAAGACTGGCGAGGAGTGCGGATGTGCTGAAGACGCCGTTTTATGATTTTCATGTCGAGCACGGGGCGAAGATGGTGGACTTCGCCGGCTGGGAGATGCCCATCCTCTATTCGGGGATTATTGAGGAGCATCGGCAGGTGCGATCGTCCGGCGGGCTCTTTGATGTCTCGCACATGGGGCGGTTCTGGGTGCGCGGCAGACATGCGCGAAGGCTGCTTGAGCGCGTATGCTCACGGCGAGTTTCCGATATGCAGGTCGGGCAATGCCGATATTCGCTGGTCTGCAATGAGCAGGGCGGCGTGCGCGATGATGTTCTGGTGTACCGGCTGGATGACGACGCATTTATGGTTGTCGTCAACGCTTCAAACCGGGAGAAGCTCTTCGAGCATTTTGAATCCGCGCGGGGAGACTGGGTCTTCAAGCTGGAAGATCGAACAGTAGAGACAGCGATGGTCGCCCTGCAGGGGCCCAATGCGATGGGGTTGATCGGCAAAGTAAGCCAGGAGGTTCCATCACTGAAGCGGTTTCGGTTTGTGGAGAAGAACCTGCTCATCGCGAAACTGCTTGTGAGCCGCACCGGATACACCGGCGAGGACGGCGTCGAGGCAATCCTGCCCGCGAACTTTGTCAACCACGCGATGAAGCTGCTCCTCAAGGATGTGAACATGTCGGAGGCGGAAGCGGCGATCAAGCCGGCCGGCCTCGGCGCCCGCGACACCTTGCGCATGGAAGCGGGCATGCCCCTATATGGACATGAGCTTGAGGAAGACTTGTGCGCGCTTTCGTGCGGGCTGGATTTTGCAATCTCCATGGACAAGGACGGCGATGAGCGCGGCGAGCCCTTCATCGGGCTCGAAGCCCTCCGGCGTGCGCAGCAGGAAGGCATTCGTGAGAAGATCGTGGGGCTCATGCTTGATGGCCGCCGAACGGCGCGCCCGAACATGGCGGTCATGAATGGCGACAAGCAGGTCGGACGCATCACGAGCGCATGCCTGAGTCCGACACTCGGGCGGCCGATCGCGATGGCGCTGGTTGAGATCAAACACGCTGAGCCCGGCGCGACGCTTGAGGTGGAGACTGGCCGAGCGAGGATTGAGGCGGAAGTGACGAAGTTGCCGTTCTATCAGGCGCCAAAGAAGTAAACCCAGCTCACGCAAGAGCTTGCCGAAGCGCCTACATCTCGCCATTCGATCGGGCGCGTGGTAGCCTGTCCTGTATGAGCGCGTCTGAGAGGCCGACGGCGCCGGGGAATGATCACGATTCGGGCGATCTGTCGCCGGAGACAGCGTCTGTGCGCGCAAAGGGCGCCCGGGAACGGTCAATCGAACACGGGCCCGGCGCAGTTGATCCAGCGACTGTGGTCGGCGGGCTTGATGACGCCGCCCCTTCGCGCATCGGGCCTTACCGAATTCTCGAAACGCTCGGCGAGGGCGGCATGGGTGTCGTCTACCACGCGGAGCAAACAAAGCCTGTTCGGCGGCGAGTCGCGCTGAAGGTCATCAAGCTGGGCATGGACACGCGCGAGGTCGTCGCTCGATTTGAAGCAGAACGCCAGGCGCTCGCGGTGATGGATCACCCGAATATCGCGCATGTGTTTGACGCAGGAGCGACAGAGACGGGTCGCCCGTACTTCGTCATGGAGCTTGTGAGCGGTGAGTCAATCACGCAGTATTGCGACCGGCACAAGCTCTCAACGCCGCAACGATTGAAGTTGTTTGAGTTGGTTTGTCGCGCGGTGCAGCATGCGCATCAAAAAGGTGTGATTCATCGAGATTTGAAGCCGAGCAATATTCTGGTTGAGGTGCGCGACGGACAGCCGATTCCCAAGATCATTGATTTCGGCGTCGCCAAAGCAACCGGTCAGCAGCTCAGTGAGCACACGCTCTTCACCGAGCAAGGCCAACTCATCGGCACGCCGGAGTATATGAGCCCGGAGCAGGCAGAGATGTCCGGGCTTGATATCGACACGCGAACCGATGTGTATTCGCTGGGTGTGATTTTGTATGAACTGCTCACCAGCGCGCTGCCTTTCAATCCGCAGACGTTGCGCGGCGCGGGTTTCGCTGAGATTCAGCGGATTATTCGCGAAGAGGATCCCCCACGGCCGAGCACGCGATTAAGCGCCATGGCGGAAAAAACAGGGGAGATCGCACGGGCGCGGGGGACGGACGCCCGGGGGCTGACGAAGTCGCTCAAGGGGGAGCTCGACTGGATCGTCATGAAGTGCCTGGAGAAGGATCGCACGCGTCGATATGAAACGGCCACCTCGCTGGCGGCGGATGTGCAGCGGCATCTGCAGAACGAGCCAGTGACGGCCCGTCCGCCCAGCGCCACATACAAACTTGGCAAGTTCATCCGCAGGAACCGCGCGGGCGTGTTGGCGGGAACAATGGGAGTTGTTCTGGCGGCCGGCGGCGTGGCGGGGATCAGTTGGCAGGCTGTCCGGGCGACCAATGCGCAGCGCGAAACCGAACGCCAGGCCGCGATCGCGCGAGCGGTCAATGAGTTTCTTAATCAAGACCTTCTCGCTGCGGTCAACCCCGTCAACACTGCTGATCGGGATATCACTATGCGTGAAGTGCTCAACGCAGCGGCGCAGCGGATTGAAGACAAGTTTGACGGCCAGCCCCTGGTTGAGGCATCGATCCGAGAGACGCTCGGCGATACATATATGGCGCTCGGGCTCTACGACGAGGCGGCGCCGCACCTGGAACAGGCATTTAAGATTCGCACGCGCGAACTGGGTGATGAGGATATTGCGACGGCCGGATCGATGGCGCGGCTGGCGTCACTTCGCGGATCGCAGGGAAACTATGAAGAAGCCGAAAACTTGTGTAAAGATGCCCTGGAGCGCCGCCGGCGGCTGCTCGGAGAGGATCACGCGCAAACGCTGGCTTCGTGGAGCAATCTCGCCCATGTGTACCGCTCGCAAGGACGTGAGGCAGAAGCTGAGCCGATCTATCTGGACGTCCTCGATCGTCGAAGGCGCACACTGGGCGACTCGCACACGGAAACGCTGGGATCGCTGAACAATCTGGCGATTCTGTACATGAAGCAGAATCGCTTTGATGAAGCAGAGCCCCTGTATCTGGAGGCGATGGAAAAGCGACGCCGCACACTGGACGAGAACCATCCGGATGTCCTTAGTTCGGAGTTGAACGTCGCGGTGCTGCGCAAAGAACAAGAACGATATGACGAAGCAGAGCGCATGTATCTGCTCACGCTCGCCAAACATCGGCGCGTTTTTGGAGAAGATCATCCCAAGACGCTGGCGGTCGTAAACAATCTCGGCGTCCTCTACAAAAACCAAAAACTGTGGAGCAAGGCAGAGCCGTTGTACATCGAAACACTGGAAAAACGGCGAGCGTTCCGAGGCCCGGATCACCCCAGCGCACTGCGGTCGCTCAGCAACTTGATGATCCTGTACGGCGAGCAAGAGCTCTGGGACAAGGCTGAACCATTGGCGAGTGAATCTGTCGAACGACATAAGCGAGCGTTCAGGACGGACCATCCGCGAACGTTGACAGCCCAACACAATCTCGCAGCCATCTGGGCGGCGCAGGGAAGATTTAGAGAATCCGAGCAGCTCTTTCAGGAGACGCTAGCCCAAAGACGACACGAACTCGGACGGAATCATCGACTGACCGTGCGCACGCTGGACGAGCTTGTCGGCGTCATGATTCAAGCTGGACGGGCTGAGGAGGCGCGAGAGTTTGTCATCGAGTTGATTGAGATCCGGCGAGCAAACGCAATTGCCGCGGAAGCAACAGTGGATACGATAAATCAGTTCGCCTGGCTTCTTGTCACCTGCCAGCCGGAGGATCTGCGCGATCCGAAAGAATCGCTGCGATTTGCACAGCAGGCCGACCAAATGACAAAACGTGGTGACGCAAATGTGCTGAGCACCATGGCGCGAGCACAATATCAGCTCGGCGAACGCGAATCTGCGATCGCCACACTGCGCGAGGCGCTGGAGTTGGTTGAGGGAGATGCTGAATCTCGTGAAGAGATGGCGGAGCAACTGCGCGAGTATGAAGCTGCTTTGCACCCCGCGGAGTGACGAATCAACCTTCCAGCGGCATCGCTTTGATGGCGGCGCCGAAGGGCTTGCAGTGCAGACAAACGCCCAAGCCCGCCTGGCCGTTGCAACCTGGATCAAAAGACACGGAGGCCCGCCTGTTGAAACTGGCGGAGCTGTGTATTCTGCGTGGGTGAAGTACGCCCTTGTCATTCTTTCCGGCGCCAGCGATGCGCCTCTCGAAGAGCTTGGTCAGCTCACGCCCCTGCAGGCCGCCCAGACTCCCGCGATGGATGAAGTCGCGCGGCTTGGCCGGGTTGGGGCCGTGCGATCGACGCCGGTGAAATCCGCGCCGACGCTGGTGGGCGCTCAGGCGACGCTGCTCGGGATTGACGCGTGGATGCATCGAGTCACGCCCGGCGCGCTCGAAGCGGTTGGCGTGGACGAAGACCTCGCGCTTCAGGACAGCGCCTTTGCGGTCAGCCTGCTCAGCGCCGACCTTGAAGATGGACCCACCGGACCCGGCCTGCTGTTCGATCATGCGCCGACCGGCCTGACCAAGCGCGAAACGACAGCCCTCTTTGAAACAGTCGAACGGTGCTGGCGCGAACGCGAGCCGGGGTTGATGCGCGAAGTTTCCCTCCGAACGCTCGGCCCGGCCCGCGGACTTCTGATTGACCGCTCCAGCAGAGCCTACGAGCGAACGCACATGACCCCCCCTGCTCACTTCATTCGACAGCGATGGCGCGATTACCTGCCCGATGGCGAGCACGCACCAGTTCTCAACACGCTTATTGATCTTTCCATTGACGCCCTGATGGACCATGAGATCAACATCGCGCGCAAGGAGAATGGGCTCGGGCAGGTCACTCTTGCCTGGCCCTGGGGCGGTGGGAATCTTGAACCGCTCACGCCGTTCGCCGAATCATTCAATCTCCGGACAGCGGCCGTCACAGCCAGCGATTCCTTCGCCGGCCTGGTCCGCCTGCTCGGCATTGATCGGCTACCCGCTCCCGGAGTCTCTGCTGAGACGGCGACCGAAGACATCAACTCCCTGGGCGCGTACGCCGCCGCCGGGCTTGATCGGTATGACATGGTGATTGCGCACGTCTCCGGCGCGCGAGCGTGCTCACTCAACGGCGATGGCGCCGAAAAGACGAAGCTGCTCGAACGAATCGACGCCGGCGTTGTGGCGCCTCTGCTGGTGAAGCTGCAATCATTTGGCGACGCTGAGCAAAGCGCCGCGTCCAATCCCGAAGAAGGATGGAGGATGCTCATCGCAGTGGACCAGACCTGTGACACCAACCGCCGAACGCCCACAGCGGCGCCTTGCCCCTTTGTGATGGCCGGCGCCTGGATTCGCAGCGTGCTTGACTTGCCATTCGATGAGCACGGGGCTGCACAGAGTGATATCGGCGTTGATCCGGGGCATGATCTGATGGAGTACTTTCTCTTCTCAGCCTTGAAAACAGCTCGGCCGCGCTCGGAACGAACGCGCCAGCGAGGAGGTGTGTCGCATGGCTGAAAGTGAACACGAACCATTCGATCTTGAACCCGAAGAGCCGAAAAAAGATGCGACGCCCCCAGCCAAGGCCCGGCCGGTCCGCGAGGGCGTTCCCGATGTAAGAAGCGGCGGGTTCTCGAAAGTGGTCGAGGAAGCCAAGCGCGCCGCCGACCGCTGCCCCAACTGCGGCGCCGATATGTCCGACAGCGACGCCGTCATCTGCGTCGACTGCGGGTATGACCTCGTCAAAGGAAAACTGCGCGCGGTGAAGCTGGGCACAACTGAAGAGGACGAAGAAAAGCCGACGGATCTCTCCCGCCCCAGCGCATTCGGGTGGAAAATCTCTCTCGGGCTTGGCGCCGCCGCAATCGTTGCAGCAGCGACGCTTGCAGGAGTCAACGCCGCCGGCGCCGAAACCGCCGCGATGGATGTCGCCCGAGCCGTCTTGCGCGTGCTGGTCTATGGACCCGTGCAACTCGGGCTCGGACTCGCAGCTGTCTACATGACAGCGCGCATGCTCGACGTAAAGCTCGGCCGTGTCGATGTCGCTGCGGGGCGGATGACGATGGCCGTCGGCTTCGCCTACCTGACGTTCCAGCTCATGCACACGCTCGGCATGGCGCCGGCTGCCCAGTACCTGCTCGGCGCCGCCCTCGCCGCCGTGATGTATTACATCGTGATCTGGCTCACCTTTTCACTGGCGCCAAAGGTTGCAGGCCTGCTCGGCGCCTGGCACGCAGTCATGTGGATCGCCTTCTACGTCCTGATCTTCATCATCAACTGGCTTGAAGCTACCAGCGCTCCGACGGTGGCGGGCTGAAGGACATTTACTAACAATCGATCTCGATCGCACGGCTCGTAAAATTAATGCTTAGAGCATATTGGCCCATCAAGCAGAATCCCCGCCGAATCTGAAGTCGGTCATCAAAACACTTGTATACAAATCCAACGTAGTTCAGCCCCCGACCTGCTGTAGCCAGTCGCGAATGTTCATGCCAACTCGTTGGATATCATTGAGCGATAGTTCACCGGAGTGCATAATTACATTTCGCGATCGTTCAACTGCACGAAACAACTGACGCGCCCAAGCGACTGAAGGAATGTAGTCAGTGAAGTCTTCCTCATTATTCTGAATAATGGATACTAAGTCGCTCATCTGCGTATAGAAAATCATTGATGTGCCACGAGACCCATGGTAGCGGTGCTGTGCTTCATCGGCTTTACGCTTTTCAGCTTGGTCACGAACACCCTGCGGAACCTTATTCTCCCACCATTTTGCGCCATGTTCTTCAATAAGGCGATCTTGGATAAATTTCCTGGCTGCGTTCTCAAATGAAGCAATAATCTTATATACCAAAGCCATCTTGTCAGCAGAAATCAAGTATTCGTCCTCAAGTAGGTCGATCGGAAACGCCTCGCGGATTCTATCAAGGATATCTTGAGGTGACTCATCGGTTCGCCGCAGTTCAGTATTCACCGAAAATTGCGCAACTTCACCCTTCATAACGAATGCGTAAATGTCGTCGCTTCCACTCAAAGAAGATGTTCCTTCAAGCTTGTAAAAATAGCGTCGTATACAGCTTTGTCTCGAGTTGACGGGAGTACGACTTCGATTCGATAAGCAAGTGAATCAATGAGTCGTCCCACGCGTTCTCTTGAATCGGTGTTCTGCGAATCCGTTCCGTTCAGCGTCCCTTCGCCATCGGCTTTGTCAGCTTTGTCAGCTTTGTCAGCTTTGTCGGCTTTGTCAGGTTTTTGCTTTGTTTCAGTGTTAACTCTTTTGGAAGCAGCGAAATCGGAAAATTTGACCAATTCAACGAATGTCCTCGCCATATTGTTCAAAATACTATCACTGTGTTGTCCCTGGGTGAGACTCTTGAGCTTACTCTTGACCTCTGCTTGGGCCATCTTGTGAGCGGAGGTGTTCACTCTGAACAAATCTTCGTAAGCTTCTTGCATACCTTCGGCGAGAACTAACTTTGATTGCGTTTCATCTAAATAATCAAAATATCGCTGTTGTGGTTTTCCGCTTTGATCTAAGAATCCAAGCGATTTTAACATGCCAATGAACAGACGATCGTTCGTGCTCTTGTAGCCCAAATCTTCAAGAAACTTGATAGTGAATCGCTCAGGAGCTTGTGCTTTACGAATAGCATCAAGTAACTCACCAAGTTTTCCAACTGCGACTAAATAAGAAGATGTGATTGCCATAATCGCGCCTTGTATTCCAGTCAGCCGATATCCCTACAAAGAATAGCGAGAGTTAAAAATTTGCACAATGCCAACCTACGGCGATTGCAAAATTCCGTGTCGAATGGAATCGGGAAATTACACAGGTATCTCTCGCCCGAAAAAACTCTAATCGGAGCACAACGTGGGAACACAGAGCCGACTATAAAACCCATTTGACATTGCTAGGAACATAGAACCATCGCATTCCGCGACTTACGACTAGATTTCGCATCAAGCGCTGAAGCTTGATCCACAGCCGCAGGTCGTTGAAGCGTTCGGATTCTGAAAAACGAATCCGCGCCCCATCACTTCATCCTTGAAGTCGATCGTCGTGCCGTTGAGATAGAGCAGGCTCTTGGGATCGCAGACCACGCGCACGCCGTTGACCTCGAAAACCTCGTCTGTCTCCTTCGAGTTCTCGGTGAGATCAAGCAGATAGCTGAACCCCGAGCATCCGCCGCCCTTCACGCCGACGCGCAGCCGAATATTCTCTGCATCAAGCTCCTGCTGCTCGATGATCGTCTTGATTTCGCGGGCCGCTGTCTCGGTGAGTGTAATGCTCATTCTTCAAACTGCTCCATTCGTGTCGTGCGGAAAGGCCGCGTGCCTAACCGGGGCTCAATCGTAGCCCCATGATCCATGCTGGGACTCAAGGTCAGTGGGCGTGGGCTTCCTTCTCTTCGTCTTTCAGCAGCCCGTTCTTTTCCTTGTAATCACGAATCGCCGCCCGAATCGCGTCCTCCGCGAGCACCGAGCAGTGAATCTTGACCGGCGGGAGGCTGAGCTCCTCAACGATCTCTGTGTTCTTGATCGCAAGCCCCTCGTCGACCGTCCGCCCCTTGAGCCATTCGGTCGCCAGCGAGGAGGACGCAATCGCGCTTCCGCAGCCGAACGTCTTGAACTTCGCGTCCGCGATCTTGCCTGTGTCGGGGTCGACTTTAATCTGAAGCTGCATCACATCGCCGCACTCCGGCGCCCCGACGACGCCAACGCCGACATCATTGCGCACCTTGACATCCTTGCTCGTGCCAAACGTGCCGACGTTGCGCGGGTTTTCGTAGTGGTCGATGACTTTTTCGCTGTATGCCATTTCGTTCTCTTCTCTGAACGTGGTGTATTGTCTCTAGCTCGTTGACACGGAGCCTCTTAGTGGGCCGCCCATTCGATCTGCGAGATATCAATGCCTTCCTTGTGCATGTCGTAAAGCGGGCTCATCGTGCGCAGTTTCTCGACACCCGTCATTATGTTGTCGATCGCGTAATCAACTTCCTCTTCCTTCGTAAACCTCCCCAACGAAAGCCGAAGCGACGAATGCGCCAGTTCGTCGCCAATGCCCAACGCCTTGAGCACATAGCTCGGCTCAAGACTGGCGCTGGTGCAGGCAGACCCCGATGAGCAGGCGATATCCTTCACCGCCATCATCAGCCCTTCACCCTCAACAAAGCCGAAGGAAATATTCGTCAGGTGAGGCAAACGCCGATCCCGATGACCATTCACCTGGCTCACTTCAAGCCGGCTTTCCAGCGTGTCTTCCAGCTTCTTGCGCAGCTTGACCAGCCGGGCGCCTTCCTGATCCATCTCCTGCGAACAAAGCTCCGCAGCCTTGCCGAGCCCGACAATCCCCGTAATGTTGTGCGTCCCCGAGCGATACCCGCGCTCCTGCCCGCCGCCTTCCAACTGAGCGACAAGCCGAACGCGAGGCCGGCGCCGACGCACATACAGCGCCCCAACGCCCTTCGGGCCATAAATTTTGTGGGCGGACATGCTGAGCAAATCTATATTGTCGCGCTCGACATCGGTCGGCATCTTCCCGACCCACTGCGTCGCGTCCGTATGCACGATGATATTGCGCGCCTTGCACAGCTTGCCGATTTTCGGAATCTCGTTGATCGTCCCAATCTCGTTGTTGGCCCACATGATTGAAACGAGAATCGTGTCCTCACGAAGTTCCTTCTCAACCATGCTCGCGTAGATCACGCCATCTTCGCCCGGTGCGATGAGTGTCACATCAAAGCCCATCTTCTTGAGACGATGGACGGGATCGAGCACCGCCTTGTGCTCATGCTGCGCAGTGATGATGTGCCCGCGCCCGGTTTCGCCTGCCGGCTTCTTCGCGTACATCTCAGCGGCGCCCTTGATCGCGAGGTTGTTCGCCTCGGTCGCGCCGGAAGTGAAAATAATTTCCTTCGAGTTGGCGCCAATCAGGCTGGCAATCTGATTGCGAGCAATGTCAATCGCTTCCTCAGCCGCCCAGCCGAACGAGTGGTTTCGGCTGCCAGCGTTCCCGAACTTCTCCGTGAAGTACGGCAGCATCGCCTCGACCACCCGCGGATCACAGGGCGAGGTCGCAGCGTTATCCATATAAATGGGGAGTTTCATACGTTTCGTTTCGCTTCCATGTCTGGCTCAACAACCGGCGTGTCTCCTCGGGGACAACCCGCCAAGCCGCCTATACCGGATAGTGTTCTCGCCTTTATTTAGAATCATTCTATTCTAGCCCCCATCACACCCCCACCTCAAGCCCCAGACAGCAGCCCCACCATCATTCATCCGCAGGGCCTCTTTTCCTGTGATCTCCTCCCCGTGCCCACGCCAGACCAGCCCATCACGCCCGACTATCAACGCCTCGCCCTGGCTGGCTATTCCGTGCGCGCCCACACGTCGATTCCCCAAACCTGGCTGCTGGAGGTTCTGAACCAAACGCCGACGACCGCAGACCGGCACTATCAGCAGGCCCCGCTCCCCAACACAACGGGCGCAGCTTTTGTCAAAACCTACAACCGGCGCCCCAGGCACACACTCCGACGCCGACTCAAATCAGGCCGATCCATCCACGAAGCCCGTGGATACATCGCGTTTGCCAACAAGGGAATCCCCACGCCAACCTTGCTTTTCTGGGGCGAGCGACGAGTCATGGGCGGCCTGCTCTGGGAATCAGGCGTCATCGGGACCGGCTTGATCGACGCCCCCACTGTCGCCGACCGCTACGCCAACACACCCTCACTTGAACTCTTAGAGCGCACAGCACACGCACTCGCGCACATTCATTCCGTCGGGCTGGCGCACGGCGACCCCCGAACGCGGAACTTCCTCGCGCCAGAAACTCCCGCGCAGGCGCCCGCTCCCGAAATCATCCCATTCGACCTCTGCTCATGGGGCGCGCTGACGCCCCGCCGACGACAAGATGATCTGGTCAAGCTGCTCGGCTCCGCGGTCGCGCTGACGAATGGAGACTCGGAGATCGTGACGCCGATGATCGACGCCTACCAATCAGCCTGCCGACTCGACGAACGCCTCGATATCGGTACGCTGCGAGATTCAGCCGTCACCTACGCGCAAAGAGAAGGCGCTCCCTGAAAGTTTCATATGAATGAGCAACTGGAAATCATCGGCGCCCGTGATTCACACGACACACTCCGCGCCGTCCTCGCCCAGCGCTCGCCCATGAAGGCGCTCGATGTTCCCGCCGGCGAAGGTATTCTCACCGCCTACCTCAAAGACCTCGGGTGGAACATTCACGCCGCCGACATCGATCCCGGCAACTTCAAGCTCCAGGACATCCCCTTCAAACAGGTGGACCTCAACCGAAACCTACCCTACGAAGATGAGGAGTTTGAAGCGATCGTCTGCGTCAACGCCCTGCACCGCGTCTTCAACGTGCGCGGCGCCCTGGAAGAGTTCAGACGGATTCTCCGCCCCGGCGGTTCACTCTTCATCAACGTCAACAACTACGCCTCCATCGACCGCCGCCTGCGCTTTCTGCTCTACGGCTCGCTGGACAACGCCATTAACGGCGCCGGCTGCAAGCAAACCACCGACGCGCCCGAAGCCAACCTGCGCTACGCCCTGCATTATCCCCAGCTCGCCAACCTTCTCGCGGCAGCGCATCTCGAGGTCGTCGATGTCCGCGCCGCTGCCAAACGACCCGAGCACACTCTGCTCGCGCCCGCAGCCCTCTTCCTGCGCGCAGCCAGCCTCCTGATCCCTCCTAAAAGCCGCAAACGCAGCCGTGTCGGCGAAGCCAACCAATGGGGCCTCTTCCCCGGCGGACGATATTTTTACGTTGAAGCAAGACGGCCAAATGATTGAGCGCTTCCAATTCTGCGCCCTATTCCTTCATCATCTTCAGCTCATCGCGCAAAATCGCAGCCAGCTCGAAGTTTTCCTGCTCGATCGCTTTATCCAGCCGCTCGCGCAGCTCCGTCTTCGGGCCCACGGGCAGTTTCGGCGCCAGCGCGTCGCGCATGCCTTCCAGAAGCTGCACTTCATTGGAGTTCTGATACTCCTGAGGCTCGCCGATATCCTCAAAGTGTCCGCGAATGCGCTCCAGCGCATCATCAATCGCCAGCATCGCCGCCTTGGGCTCGCGCGTCTTGATCGCCTGGCTCGCCATCGCCCGCGCCCGCATCATGAGAATGTACGGACGGAACTGCTCCAGCACCTGCTGATCTTCCTCCGATTCCGCGTATTGCGCGCACAGATCAAGCACCCGCAGATTCCGCGACGTATCGCGCACCACCGCGTCAAACTCCTCCAGCACAAAGAGCGCCACATACCGCCGGTAATACTGAACCGCCTCCTCGCGAAGGAGTCGGCAAGCGTCAGAGTCCAGCGAAAACGCCGCAGTCTCCTCCTCCGGCGCCGTCTCTTCCGTGAAAGTCTCAACCACCCGCCCACCAACGCCACCGCCGCGCTCATCCAACTGGGACTCGAATAACTCCAGCAGCGACTCATGCCCATCCGGCTGCAGCCCGTCAGGCCGGCCGTCCATCTCCATCTGCAGAATCCCAAGGTCCAGGCGCAGCTGAATCTTGGGCTTTCCATCATCACCTTCGATCATGCGCACAGAGAGCTGCCCCGGTTCGTAAGGCCATTCTTGCAGCAACTTGGCAAGGTCCGCAGACATCGTTTCCTCCAAAGTCAAGTATCGGCCCACGCACTATAGGTGCGTGATGCAATGGCTGTGCCGCCCGTCCGGTTTCGGGAGCGCCGCATCTTCTCGGACGCAAAACGGGCAAGGCCGTCCGATCCTGCCGGCGCCGCCTCACCGGAGTTTGCCCCGCTCGTCAAGCGCCTGGAACAGACCGCCGATCCTGACGTATACAAGTTGGAGAAGAGCTTGTGCACGGAGAGTTCCCGAACGAGCGCAAAATCAGAAGAAGCATCAGCGGGCGTCCGAGGTTATCGGGGCCGCCGCTTCATTCACTGCGCCCACTGGCGAGAGAGAGTTGATGGCGTCAACACGGCGAAAGTCTGACCTCGAACTCTATCTGCGCGAGATCAATAGAATCTCGATTCTCACCGCAGCCCAGGAGAAAGAGCTGGGCTGGAAGATCGTCAACGACAACTGCCCCGCGTCGCGCCAACACATGGTCCAGGCAAATCTTCGCCTCGTTGTCGCCATCGCCAAGCGCTACAACAACCGCGGCCTCTCCCTCTCCGATCTCATCGAAGAGGGCAACGTCGGCCTCATCCGCGCCGTCGAAGGTTTCGACCCCGCGCAAGGCGCCCGCTTCAGCACTTACGGCTCATGGTGGATCAAGCAGGCGATCAAACGCGCCCTCATCAACGCTGTCCAGCCCATTCATATCCCCGCATACATGGTCGAGCTGATCGGCAAGTGGAAGCAGGCCAGCCGCAAGCTCGAAGAAACCCTCGGGCGCCAGCCCTTCGCTGAAGAGCTCGCACAGGAAATGGGCCTGCCCGTCAAGAAGGTTCGCGTGATCCACAAGGCTGTCAAAGCCTACCGCAGCCCGACGCAGACGCCCATGGGTCAGAACGGCCAGCCCATGAACATCGCCGACATGGTCACCGACACACGCAACAAAGCGCCCGAGCAGGTCGCCGTCATCACCGACGAACTCAAAACAGTCCACAAACTGCTCGAATCCATCGACGAGCGCGAGGGAACCGTCCTCGCGATGCGTTTCGGCCTCGACGGCCAGCCTCCAAAAACACTCAAAGAGATCGGCGCCCACATCGGCGTGACCCGCGAACGCGTCCGACAGATCGAGCTCGAAGCCCTGCGCAAACTCAACATGCGCCTCAACGATGACAAGCCCAGCCGATTCTTCAAAAACGCAGCCAAAGAAGATGGCGCTAACACTACGCAGGAAACAACAGGCGACACACTTCGCGCCACAGGGTGAGACCGGCCAAAGCAAGAGTTGACGACGCAACGCCCAATCACGGCTCGTCATCGTGCGCCGGAAGACCGCATTCCGGGCAGATGATAGTGGGCAAACCTGTCATATCATAGTGACAGTTCGGGCATAGATGCTCATGAGACTTGCTTGCATGCCTGGCCCAAACCAACATGAAAATAGCATAGAAGCTATGCCAAATCACTACTTGAATAAGCACCAGCCAGAACGTGTAGTCCCTGGGCGCCACCAGAAGCGATAATGCTGAGGCGACAAGACCACCGACAAGCACGCCGCGACCTGCGCGCCAACTTGAAGTGGCGCCGACGAGCGTGAAATACACCAATATGGACATCCCTAACCAAGCTGCTGCGATATTCAGCGCCGAACTTAGGTAGAACGTGGCGATCAAGGCGCCAACGGAGGAGATCACCGCACCAACCGCGATGCACGCCTCTCGCCAAGCATTCACGATAACGCCTCTTTCGGTCGCCCAAAGTCCGAATGTAAGGAAGAAGAGCGATGAGCCGAATAAGATCAAAAAGAAGGCAGTGGCCATGCCTGCGATTTTAGCTCACGCCGTTATGTGTACACCAGACAACAACTATCAGTTCACCCCATGCTGCAGCGCCAACAGCGCATGCGCCGTAATCAACACCGGATTATCCTCCATCCACCGACTATTCACACTCTTGAATGACCCATCCTCATTCTGAAGCTCCGCCAGCCGATCAATCAAGTCATTCGCCCAATCGCGCGAGTCAATCGTCGCGCCATCTTCGCCGATCGCCTGAATGTGCGACAAGCCCCACGCATCCAGCGCCCGCGAAAACGTCACCATGTAATAGTAAAACCCCTGCAGGCCGACGCCGGGATTCTCTTCCAGCGTGTAGTTCCTGCGAATCCAGTCATACGCAAGCTGCACACGCGGGTCATCGCGATCAAGATTGGCGTAAATATAGCTCTTAAACCCCGCGTAGCTCATCGACCCATACGCGCGCAGCCGGCTGATGTGCTCGCCATTGTCGAGCGTCTCTTCGATCATCCCCGCCTTGGATTCCCCCGCGCCAACCTGATCCTTCTCCGGACTCGTCGCATAAATAAACCCGCCCTGCGTCGATCCCTTCGCATACGCCATCTCGTTCACCGCTTCGTGCATCTGCGTGCGCGCAAGAAAAACCGCCGCCCGCTGAAACGCGACATCATCACAATCAAGCCCCGAATCATGCAAGCCCTGCAACATAAAATTCAAGTTCGAGTTGTCCGGCCGCCCGTGCCTCCCATACCCAATCCCCCCAAAGAACGGATGGGTTTCATCAACCTTTTCCCCATCAGGCGAGTCCGGGCTCTCAACCGTTTGTGTCGACCACTGCACTGAGCGAAGAAAATCCTGCGCCGGTGTAATCGCCGCAGCAGCGTCAGCGGTGTTGATGCGCGTCAGCGCTGACAAACACAGCGACGTGTTGTAGCTCGGCAAAATGCGATCATAAATCCCCCCATCTTCCTGCCGGTAAGAAAGAAGAAACTCAACGCCGCGCGCAATCGCAGGATCTGCGCCATCAATGTCCGGCTCCATCAGCATCCCCGTCATCACAAGCGCTGAAATCCCCGGAAACGCTGGCCCCTGCTCCGGAACCGCCCACCCGCCGGTGCGTTCGTCCTGTTGCGTGCGCAGGTAGCCAATCGCCCGATCAATCATCTCCCGCGCGCGGACGTAATGCTCCTCATCCAAAGCCTGCGCCGGAGCAGCGCCCGTCACAAGAACCGTCAACCCGAGAACAAGAAAGATGACAAAACGCAATCGCGTAGCATTGAAATACATAGCTTCTCTCAATCCTGTCATATCTGAAACCGTCAACACAATGAGTCCACGCCCAATTCTACCGCCGGCCCGCGCTTCAGTCGCACGAACCCTCCCCAATCCGCGCCAGATGCATCGTGATGGCGGTCGCAGCGACAGCCGCCGCCTCAATGCGCATCGTATGCGCCCCAAACGAAGCCAGCAGAGCGCCGCCCTCCCGAGCCAGCGCAATCTCCCGATCAGTGAACCCACCCTCCGGCCCAACAAAAAGAACGATCTTCCCCGCAGGGCAGCAATCAACGACTTCCATCGCTCTTTCACCCCCATGAGCCATCACGAACAAATCCGCTGGCTCGCGCAGCGCAGACTCGAGCGTTGTTTCCTCTGCAAACTCAAGAAGCCACGCCCGCCCGGATTGCTTGGCTGACTCAATCGCCACCCGATGCAATCGATCGAGCTTCTTCTCACCCGCCGAAGTCACCGACCGTTCACATCGCAACGGTCGCCACACACTCGCCCCAACCTGAGAAAGCCCATCAATCAAATCTGAAACCCGCGGCCCTTTCGGCGCCGCTGAACACACTTCAATACAAGGCGCCGCACGTGGCACGCGCTCCGAACCGGAAACGCGGATTACCAACTCTCGCTTTGCAGCGCTGACAACGCCGAGAAGCAGCAACCCCGCGCCGTCGACAATCGTCACGCCTTCCCCTTCGCGCACTCGCTTGACGCGAACAGCATGCCTGGCCTCCTCGCCGGAGATGATAATTTCGCCAGCATGCTCGTCAGCATCCGGAATGTAGAGCGTGTGAGAGGCCATGCGTGTGATCCGTCCGAAAAAAAGTATGGTTGGGATGCGAATAAGAGCGTTTCCAGCGATTCGGAGCTTGAGTCGGCGACGCCGTCAGTCGATGATCTGCCAGAGGCTTCACCTCAGCTGCCCCACTCAAGAGCCCGCCATGCCCGACGCCCCCCCAGACACAAACGCCGAAACCCACGCGACTGACGCGCAGGATGCTTCGGAACTCGACCTGGGTCAACAGGTGGACGAGTTTCTCGCCCAGGTGGAGCAGTCCGCCAAGAAGATCACCGAGCAGTTTGGAGACGATCAAGCCGCTTCACTCACCAGCGCCGAGATCGACGTGGATGATGTCATTGATGACGCGGGCGCCGTCGTCAAACCTCCCGCCGTCCAGGGTGTTGAAGCCCCTGCTTCCGGAAAACCGGATCAGGATGATCAGGATGCGATCATCGAGCTTGGCGCCGGCGCCTCTGACTCGGGTGCAGCCGCTGACATCGCAGAAGAAGAAACCCCCGCCCCCCCCGCCGATGAGCCGCCTGCAGCTCATCCTGCCGATGACGCCAACCCGCTCGCGCCGCAGGTCGAGACCGCAGAGCTTGAAACGCAGGTCGATGAACTCATCGAGCAAGCGACGGCGACTGAAACAGAACCCACTGACGAGGCGCCTCCACCATCGGGAGAAGAAGCCATCGAAGAGGCCGACGGAGTCAGCGCCGCGATCAAAACGCCGCTCGACGAAGTGGAAGAAGAGCCTGCGGAACCTCAAAGCGAAGATGTGTCTGCTTCCGCGATCGAAGCGACCGTCGATATCGAGGAGCCGCCGGCGCCACAAGAAGCCATCGCCGATGCCGACTCCGAGAGCGAATCACAGGCGGCGTCTGCTGAAAGCGAGGCGCCCCATACAACGATTGTTGAAATCGACGAACAACTCGCCGACGCCGCCGACGAAGCGCTCACCGACACAGACCCGATCGAAGGTCAGTTTCTTTCTCCTGAAGAGGCCATCGACGAGGCGCCCGAGAGCGACCTGCAAGAAGAAGACGTTATCGAAGTCATCAGCGCCTCATCCGCCGATGAGCCCGAAGCAATCGTTGAGATCGCATCGCCCGAGGAGCCCGCCACCGACCCGGGCGAGCTTGCACAGAGCGAAGTGGGCGCCCGCCCTGAGAAGGCCGAAAGCTCAGAAGAACCAGCCCAGGGCGATGCAACCGTCGCAACCACCTCTTCATTTCCAAAGAAGTTCGCAGCCATCGCCGAAACCGGCGCGCAAACACTCCTCATCCTCGTCAACAAGCCCTTCGCCAAGCTCAGCCCGCAACTGCGAAGCCTGATCGGTTGGATCGGCCTCGTCACAATCTTCAACGCTGTCGCGCTGTGGATCTTCCTCCTGCTGCGCTAATCCCAAAGCAATCCCGGCCCACCCTCGGGACACCACCAGCCGCATCCGGGTAAACTCATGACCAATGGCGGCCCGCATCTTCACCATCGCAGTCTTCAACGAAAAAAGCGGATGGAAACTCCCCGATGCGCTGATTGATCGAGTTACAGAATCCGCGCCGGACGGCGTCGTCGTTCGCCAGGCGGATTCACGCGAATCGCTGATCGAACTTCTCGCCGAAACTCACTATCTCATGGGCTTCCCGCTCGTCGCGTCGCAGTTCATCGACGCAGGCCCACTCCTTGAGTGGATTCAACTCACCAGCCCCGCCAGTGAAACACTCGCGCCGATCGAAGAAGCAATCAGCGCCGGCGTCCGTGTCACAAGCGCCGAATCCATCCGCGCCCCGCACACCGCCGAGCACGCGATCGCGCTCACCCTCGCCCTCCTGCGCCGGCTTGATCTCGCGATGCGCGCACAAATGGAGCATCGCTGGACATCTGCAAAAATCGCGCCGCTCGTGCGCGATCTTGAGGGCGCCACTGTCGGGCTTCCCGGGTATGGCGTCGTCGCAGAAGCAATCGCCCAGCGAATGAAAGGCTTCGGCTGCCAGGTGCTTTCCACCGGGCACGGCGCCGAAAACGCCCTCATCCATGTCGATCATCTCCTCGAACCCAACCGCCTGGACGAGCTCCTGGCGCGTTCGGACATCGTCATCCTCTCAGCCCCGCACGGCGCCGGCATGAAAGAACTGCGAGCTGCTGACCTTGAGCAGATGAAGCCAACCAGCCTGCTCGTCGATGTCGGTGACGGGCGCGGCGTCCGCCCCGCCGACCTCGCCAATGCGATGGGCAAACAGTTATTGGCCGCCGCCGCATTGGATGTTTTCGAGCATGAGCCGCTCGTTGGTGATTCACCCTTGTGGACCATGGAAAATGTGATTATCACACCTCACGTTTCCAGCGCCAGCCCGCGCTACTGGAATCGCGCCGTTGACCTCACTTGCCGAAACCTCAAACGCATCGAATCCGGACGTGACTTGATCGATGAACTCTTTCCAGATGGTATGACCGCTACACTTCTGAGCCGATAGAGAGTGAGTGTCAGCAAGCGCCGCCGAGCGCCTGCCCCATCGCTCACCCTATGGCAAACACCCCCGACCATTCTGTTCACCAGCCCGCGGGCGCAAGACGATCACCCGCCCAGCGTCTCATTGAAGCCCTCGACGCGGGAGATTCCGTCGCGCTCGACGAGTTGCTCCATGCCCATCCGAATCTCGCCGATGCGCGGTCACGAGCCGGCGCCACCGCCCTCCATCACGCCGCACGATGGGGCGACGAATCCCTCGTCGAACTTCTGCTCAAGTCCGGCGCTTCCGTATCACAGCGCAACACGGATGGACGAACCGCGCTCCACACCGCCTGCTGCTCACCCGGCGCAGGCGCCGCCCGAAGCCTGATTCGCGCCGGCGCCGACGCCAAAGCCCAGGACAGCTTCGGGCAAACGCCCCTGCACCTTGCAGCACAGTTCAGCGACGCTGAAACAATCCACGTCCTCCTCGCCGCAGGCGCCGATGTCAGCGCCCACGACTCTGCCGGCGCCGAACCGGTTCACATCGCCATCCAGACAGGACGCCAGCAAGTCGCCAACGCCCTCATCAGCTCAGGCGCTGATGTCAACGCCGCCCTCGCCGACGGCGCCACACCACTGCACCTCGCTGCCCGTGAAGAACACGCTCGCGACGCCACCCAGCTCATCCTCCTCGGCGCCGATGTCAACGCTCAAACAACAGACGGACGCACCCCTCTGCATGAAGCCGCCGCGCACGGCAGAATAAACACAGCCCAGCGCCTCCTCGAAACTGGCGCCGATCTCGAAGCTCAAACCAAATCAGGCTGGCGCGCCTTGCACTTCGCCGCAGAACGCAATCGCATCCAGATGATTCAGGCGCTGCTCGCGCTCGGCGCCGAACCGGCGCCCCGCACCAAACGCGGCGCCACGCCCTTCATGCGCGCAAAAATGAATGAACACACAGAAGCCGCCGCCATCCTCCAGTCCCATTCTCAAAACCTCTGGAGCCGTCTCGCTCGCGCCATTTCCGGCGCCGCCTGACACTTCCGTCGCGCCCCACTCCGCTCAGCCTTCCCCGCTCCCCGCAACCGGACGCATGAACGGAAACAAAATCACATCCCGAATCGAACGCTGATTCGTAAGCAGCATCACAATCCGATCAATCCCCAACCCCAACCCCCCCGCCGGCGGCATCCCCACCATCAGCGCTTCAATAAAGTCTTCATCCAGCGCCCGATACGCAGCCTCCTCCTCATCCATCCCCGCGAACTGCTCACGGAACTTCGCCTCCTGAATATCAGGATCATTCAGCTCCGTATACGCCGGCCCGATCTCCATCCCACCGATGAACAAATCCCACCGCTCCGCAAGCTCCGGCTGATTCATTTTCGGGCGCGTCAAGGGCGAAAGCGCCGCCGGATAGTCCATCACAAATGTCGGCTTCGCTGCATCAATTGACTTCTCCGCAACCTCCTCAAAGAGCTCGTTGACAACAAAAATATCCTCCAGCCCCTCATGCTTAAGCCCGCGCTCCTTCGCCATACGCCGCACCTGCTCAACATCCGTCATCGCAAACCCCAGCGCCCGCTCAAACAGCTCCGCATACGTCACCCGCGCAAACGGCGAGCCATAGTCAATCTCAAGATCACCAAAGGGAAGCTTCACACTCGCTGGATCAACATCCCCCGTCTCAACATCAGCTTCCGCCGTCGTCACCGCGACATAGTGCGCAAGCTCGCGCAGCAACCTCTCCGTATGCTCAAGCATCGTTTCATAGTTGCCAAACGCTTCATACACCTCGATCGAAGTGAACTCCGGATTGTGCTGACGATCAATCCCCTCATTGCGGAAAATACGACCAATCTCATACACGCGCGGCATCCCGCCAACCAGCAACCGCTTCAAATGAAGCTCCGTCGCAATGCGCATATACACCGTCATGTCCATCGCGTTGAGTGTGCTCGTAAACGGCCGCGCCGCAGCCCCCCCCGCTTGCGGCTGAAGCACCGGCGTCTCAACCTCAAGAAAATCCCGCTCATCAAAAAATCGCCGGATGCGCGCAATAATCCGTGAACGCAGCGCCGCCACACGCATCGTCTCCGGCGTCGCGTACAAATCAATGTAGCGCTTCCTATAACGCATCTCCGCGTCCTGAAGCCCCGCCCACTTTTCCGGCGGCGGCGCCAGGCTCTTCGCACCAATCGCCAGCTTCGACGCCCAGATCGTGATCTCACCCGTCCGCGTCCGCATCAACGGCCCCTCAGCGATAAGAACATCCCCAAGATCGCACGCCTTCCCCAACATGAAACCAATCTCTTCGCAATCTCGCTTCGAAGCGGCAATCTGTATGTCGCCAGTGTGATCGCGCAGCTGCATCCAGATCAGCTTCCCGTTGTCGCGGTGCAACATGATCCGTCCCGCCACCACAACAACCGGCCGGCGGTCAACATGCCCCGCCTCCTTGCTGTGCTCCTGATGCTCACGGTCAGCCGCTTCGTCATACGCCCCACGGGCTCGATCAATCGGCAGAATCCCATCCCGCCGGGCGCCGTAGGGCGAAAGACCAAGCTCGGAAATCGCCGCCCGATTCTCCCGACGCTGCTCTTCCAGCCGATGCCGCGATTCGCCAGGCTGCTCAACCTCGGTTTCCGCTGTCTTGTGTGTATTCGCTGGCTGAGTCATGAGATTCAAATAGTACCCCGCTTGACGGATGCGTTAAGATTGACTGCCTGGCGCGGGAGTCAAGAAAAGTCGTCCCCACGCTGAATTTCCTGATTTCGAGCAGCAGATTACTTCGGAGGTTCATTCCATGTCCGCTCTGGCAAACAAAGTGGTGATCGTCACCGGAGCTTCCAGCGGGATCGGGTATGCCGCCGGGCTCGCCCTCGCCAAAGAGGGAGCCCGCGTCGCCTGCGCCGCCAGACGCACTGATCGGCTCGATCAACTCACTACCAAAATCAAAAAAGCCGGCGGGCACGCCATCGCCGTCGAATGTGACGTCGCCAAACGCGCCGATGTCGATCGCCTCGCCTCCGTCACCCTCGATACGTTCGGCCCCTGTGACGCCATCGTCAACAACGCCGGCGTCATGCCCCTCTCAAGCATGGCCGAATGCCGCGTTGAAGAATGGGATCAAATGATCGACGTCAACATCAAAGGCGTCCTCTACGGCGTCGCCGCCGTCCTCCCAACCATGGTCGAACGCAAAAGCGGACATATCGTCAATGTCTCTTCCGTCGCAGGACGTCGCGTCTTCCAGGCCGGCGCCGTCTACTGCGGAACAAAACACGCCGTCCACGCCATCACCGAAGGCCTCCGCATGGAGCTCGCGCAACACAACATCCGCGTCACCTGCATCGCACCCGGCCTCGTCGAAACAGAGCTCTCCGAACACATCGCCAACCAGGATATCAAGGATCGCATCCAAAACACGTTCAGAGAAAATCACGCCCTTCAATCCGAAGACATCGCCAACGCCATCGTCTACGCACTCAAAGTCCCGGGACACGTCGGTATCAACGAGATGGTGATCCGACCGACGTGGCAGGAGCCGTGATCCCACGCGCCACAAGCATCGCGAGCCAACGCCGTGACCCAATCCCGGCGCCCTGCGCATGAACCGACTTGATCGGCACATCGCGTGGCGCTATCTCCTTAACGTCGTCCTGCTCTTCGTTGTCTTCGCCTGCTTCATCGTCGCGATTGATGTCACCCTCAACCTCCAGCGCTTCGTCAACGCCGCCAACAGAACCCGCGAAATCGACTCCCGCTTCGAGCTCGTCCTCATGACAGTCGTCGCTGTCGTCGATCTCTGGGGCCCGCGACTCCTCCAACTCTCAAACTATTTCATCGGCCTCACGCTCGTCGCCGGCATGGGCTTCACCGCCGCGAGCTTCGTCCGCCACCGCGAGTTCATCGCCATGCTCGCCTCCGGACGCAGCCTCCGAAGACTCGCCATCCCCATCTTTCTCATCGCAGCCCTCCTGACCATCGGCGTCGCCCTCAATCAGGAGTTCATCATCCCCCGCGTCGCCCACCTTCTCCCGCGAGGCTTCCGCCAGATCGGCCAGCGCGAGTTCGACACACTCCAATCCGTCGCTGTCCAGGACGCCGCCGGTCGTGTCTTCTATATGGCAAGCTACGACGACGCCGCCAAACAAATGACCGACGCCCACATCTATTTCCCAGCCGACACCGACCTGCGCGGCGCCCGCCTCTGGGCCACAACCGCAACCTGGGAAAACGACGGCTGGACTCTCCAAAACCCCCGCGCCACCGGCCTCCCCGCCACCGCCGTCGTGCCAACGCACATCACCACAGACCTCACCCCCCAGCGAATCCTCGAAACCCAAATCGAAGGCTACGCCCAGAGCATGAGTTGGCGCCAGATTGATTCAATCATCAGCAACCGCGCCGGTCAGCTCAATCCCTCCGTCCGCGATCGCCTCAATGCCATCCGCTATGGGCGCCTCGCGATGGCGCTCTCCAACATGCTCGCGCTCATGATCGCCCTCCCCTTCTTCCTCGTGCGCGAGCCCCGCAACATGGTCACGCAATCATTGAAATGTGCCCCGCTCGCACTCATCGCGCTCATCGGCGCCTCGCTCGGCGCCGCCGCTCCGCTCCCCGGCCTGCCCATCGCCGTCGGCGTCTTTGCCCCCGCGATCGTCATGATTCCAATCGCACTCTGGGCCATCGCCAGCATCAAGACATAAGCAGAAACGCCTCAGGCGACCGCAGACTCAGCCGTCGTCATCCTCGCTCGCGCCCGAGGCTTCTCCGGCGTCCGCATCGCCCGCCGAACCCGCCGGAAGCAAATCAGCCTCCGGGTGCGACAGCGTCATCCCCATACCGCTAATCCAGTTCAAACCAGGCCCATCGGGCAACATCGGCACACCCACACCCGTCGGGAGTTGAAGCACCGCGTCCATCAGAATCACCTGCTGCTGATCCAGCGCATCCGTATCCGCCAAAATCCAAAGCGTCGCCGCGCCATTGCCAAACTCCATCGCCACCGGAATCGGCGCCGGCCCGCCGGGTCCACTGTTGTAAGTAGATCCACCCTGACCCTGCATACCCTGGAATGTTTCAGCGAACTGCTCAATCATCCGTCCGATGCCAGTTGGCGCCTCAACAAACCCGCCAAGTTCGCGATCCATACGCTCAGCGAAGAGCGCGATCCGCTCATCAGTGATCGCATCATTGGCGTCCTGCGTGAAATACGCGCGCACGCCTTCAATATCACCCTGCTCCATCGCCAGGACAATGCCCTCGCCAACGGGCACCATATTCTTCGTGTAGTACGTCTTCGCCTGCAGGAAGCCGACGACGACGGCGGTCCAAAGCGCCGTCGTCGCGATGCCCAGAATAATCCCCGCGATCGCAGCCGGCTTCCCCGTCACTCGCCCGTGCGACTTCCCAATAAACGCCAGCGACATCGCCCCGAGAATCACACCGAGCACACCAGTCAAAGGCACACAGCAAAACGGAATTGAACACAGCAGACTCAAAATGGCTGACACGCTCGTGCGCGCCGGCCGATCGTCATACTGCTCCATCACATCGGGATCAAAGGACGCGCCTGCTTCATACGGGTTCTGGCTCATAGATGCTCAACCTATCGCGGGTGGCCGCCCGCCGCCACGGCGTTCGCAGCGTGCTTTCCAGCGGCTCGTGTCAATCTTCTTGGGATCGGCTCACCCTGCCTTCCAGCATCACTGCCCCTTGCAAAGTCCATCAGCCGCGATTTGACCCGCCGGCAACCGCTGACCGCAAGATCGGTATCATCTGGGACGTCGCCCGTTTTGGGCCCAGGGCTGCCCTGCGCTTGGAAAAAGGAAGCCCCAGCCCGTCGCCCGCCACGCGCCGGGGGCTCAATCAACGAGTGGCTTCCGAAATCGGATCGCTCTGGCGCGCCAAGGCCACCTGAACCAACCATTTTCTGAACCAAACACTTGTGAGGATGAACATGAAACTGAGAACACCGCACACTCTAACCCTGCTGGCGGTGTCGCTCGCAGCCGCCATCCCCGCGATCTTCGCGCCCGAGGCCGCCCGCGCCGATGACGACCTCCAAATGCTCCCAACGCATCCCGGCGTCACCTCCGGCGTCCTTGACAACGGCCTGCGCTATCTCATCAAATCCCACGCCAACCCCCCGGGCCGTGTAGCGCTCCGCCTCCACGTCTCCTCTGGTTCACTCAACGAAACCGACGAACAGCAGGGCATCGCCCACTACCTCGAACACATGGCCTTCAACGGCTCTGAAAACTTCCCCCCCGGCGAACTCGTCCCCTACTTCGAGTCCATCGGCCTCACCTTCGGTCGGCATCAAAACGCCTTCACCAGCTTCGAGCAAACCGTCTACATGCTCGATCTTCCCGATACCGAAGACAACACAATCACCAAAGGGTTGACCTTCTTCACCGATGTGCTCGGCGGATTGCTGCTCATGCCGGAAGAAATCGACAAGGAGCGCCAGGTCGTCCTCGAAGAATGGCGCCGCGGCCTCGGCCCGGAGATGCGCATCCTCAAGCAAATGCTCCCGCGCATCCTGCCTGACTCACTCGTCGCTGAGCGCCTCCCGATCGGCACCGAAGAAACGCTCCTCGCCATGAATCACAAGAACTTCGAGGACTACTACAACAAGTGGTATACAACAGGAAACGCAACACTTATTGTCGTCGGCGACGTTGAACCCCAGCAGATGATTCCTCTCATCGAAAACACCTTCGGCGCCATGGACGCCGGCGCCCGGCCTCAGGATCAAGACCCCGGCGTGCGCATCTATGACGAAACATTCGCCATCGTCCTCACCGATGACGAACTCACACGCGCTGAGGTCGGCCTGCTGAATATCACCAAGCCGGCTCCCCCGTCGCTCACCGTCGGGCAGCTTCGCGAAGACCTCATCAACCAGATCGCCTCATTCGCATTCAATCGCCGCCTGCAGAAGAAAGTCTCCGCCGGCGATGTCTCCTTCCGCACTGGACAAGCCTTCGCCCAGGATCTCTTCGGCGCCATGCGCTTCGCCCAGGCAAACGCGACCGGCGAACCCAAGGATTGGCAGAAAATGCTCTTCGAACTCGCCGCCGAGGTCGAGCGGGCTCGCCAATTCGGCTTCACCGAGCGCGAGATTGAAGACGTGCGCCAGCAACTGCTCGCACAGTTCAAGCAGCTTTCAACCATCGAGAACACCTTCCCCGGACAGTCGTACGCGATGGTCATGCTCCAGGCGGTCAATCAGGATGAGCCCGTCATGAGCTTTTCCCAGCAATATGAGCTGATGGAGAAGCTCCTCCCGGAAATCACCCCCGAGCACGTCTCTGCGAGTTTCGCAGACACATTCAAGCCCGAGTCTGCTGCGTTCATTCTCGAACTTCCAACTGGGGAAAATGTCCCGACGGATAATGAACTGTTGAAGGTCGGCAAGCAGGCGGTGAGTGTGAAAGTGCTCGCTGAAGCGGATGAAGATCGCCCCGAGACAATCCTCGACGCCAAGCCAGACGCAGGCGCCGTCGCCGAACTCGCCATGCACCCGCGCACCGAGACCATGAGCGCCTGGCTCGAAAACGGCGTCCGCACCCACTACAAGTTCATGGACTACCGCGAGAATCAGGCAAGCGTCACCATCACGCTCGCCGGCGGCCGGATTCAGGAAACCGCCGCGACCCGCGGACTCACGCAAGCTGCCGTGCGGCCCTTCTCAAGACCCGCCGCCCAGTCCCGCAATAGCAATCAGCTTCGTGATCTTCTGATCGGCAAGAATGTCTCCGTCGGCGGTTTCGCTGGAAATGACACCGTCAGTCTCACCGTCTCCGGCGCCCCCGAAGACCTTGAAGCTGGAATGCAGGTTGCGCATCTCCTGCTCACCGAACCCGTCATCGAGGAAGCTGCCTTCGAGCAGTGGAAACAGTCAACCATCGACGGCATCCACACGCGCAAGCAACAGCCCCAGGCCAAGATGGGCGAAGTCCTCCCCGATGTCCTCTATCCCCAAAACGAAGTCCGCACACGCCCACTTGAAGAGGACGAAGTCCGCGCCCTCTCACGCGAACGCGCCCAGCGCTGGCTCGAGGAAATCGTCCACTCCGCCCCCATCGAAGTCGCTGTGGTCGGCGACATCGATCGGGATCAAGCGATGGAGCTTGTCACCCGCTACATCGGCTCGCTTCCCAACCGCAGCCGAATGACCTCCACAACCTTCGAGGAGCTGCGCTACATCTCCAAGCCCGACGGCCCCTTCGTCCGCGAAGTTGTCATCGACACCCAAACCCCGCAAGCCGTCGTCTTCGAGGGCTTCTTCAATACGGACGCCCGCAATGTTCGCGACTCCCGCCTCATGCGCATGGCCTCCGACATCCTCTCGACTCGAATGATCAAACGCATCCGCGAAGACGAGCAACTCGTCTACTCCATCCGCGCTTTTAGTCAGCCGGCCCAGACGTATAAGGGCTATGGCATCTTCGGCGCGATCTCACCCACGGAGCCTTCCAAGGCGGCGAAGCTCTCGCAGGTGATCCAGGAGATGCTGGGCTACTTCTCCGCCCAGGGCCCGACGGCTGAAGAGGTCGGCGTCGCGAAGGGGCAGGTCGCCAATGTGCTTGATGAAACCATGAAGGAGCCGAGCTTCTGGACGAGCCAGCTCTCTGACATGACCTACCGCGGAACCAAGCTGGATGACGTCGCTGACGCCCCGGCGCAGTTCCAGTCCTTCACACGCGACGAAGTGCAAGAGACTTTCAATGAGTATTACGACCCGGAGCAGCACATCAGCGTGACGGTGATGCCCTCGAGCTCCGAAGAGTAAATCCACTCGTTTTCCACAAGCGCCACACCAGTTGGCGTGCGCACGAACATGAACCCAGGGAGTGATCCCTGGGTTTTTTGTGCGCACCACAACGTCTTCTGTGCGCACAGAAATCGCAGAACTGCGCACGAACAGGGCGAATCTGACGTTGCGATTTCAATCAAGAATGACGGAGTAATACCGTTCGGCTGCGAGCCGGCGGAAGGAGCCGTTGGTGAGATCGCCGTCATCGAGGATCAGATCGACCTCGGTCATGTAGGCGTCGTCCTGTGTGACGCCGGTTCCGTCGAAGTGAACGCCGATCGCGTAGGTGACGGTGGAGTCGTTGACTTCCATATCCCAAACGCCGCCGATGGGGGTGCCGCCTTCCCAGTCGCGATCGCTGATGGATGGGGCGAACTCAGGCGGGGCGACGCCGGACCCGGAATCCAGTGGGAGGACGTTGTTGCGCATCCAGTAGATTTCGCCGATTTCGACGAAGGAGTTGAGCGAGGTGGCGAAGGCGGTGCGGGCGGCTTCCTGGCTGGCGCTTGAGAACTGCGGGACGACGATCGCAGCGAGAATCCCGAGAATCGTCACCACGATGAGAATTTCAACCAGCGTGAAGGCTGGGCGGATTTTTCGCATCACGAATGTAGCGGCAGCGGATCGCGTTTCCTGTTGAGAGGTTGTCAGATGGAGCATGTGCGCTTCTCCGAACCGGCGACCCCCCACGCGGGACGCCAACTGGGTTCATCGACCCGCTGACGGCGTGTGGTGATCGAATTAAATCATCGGAGTCCGGAAACGCCTGCACGAACAGCGCAGGCCGCGATGGCGCACTGGTCTACCTTCCCCAGCGCACCGGCGCGGCCGTCATGGTTTGTGTTTTTTTATCGGCGGGCGGAGGTCTCGAGCCAATCGAGCAGATCACCGGCGCTGTGGACGCCGAAAGTCTCAGCGACGATCGCGTCGCCACGAATGACATAGAGAGCGGGTATGCCTCTGACGCCGAGGCGTTGGGCGTCGTCGGGGCGTTTGTCAACATCGATGTACACGGTTTCAGCATTTTCAGCTGCCCAACTCACGACGCGCTGGTCGCTCAGGGCGCCGCGTTTGAGCGCCTGGCAAGGGCCGCACCAATCTGCGGTGGCGAGGGCGAAGACGACCTTGTCTGATTCTGCGGCGCGATTCTGAGCTTGCTCAAGGGTGACGGCCGGGTTGAACATGGAGGGTGTGTCAGCGTGACGGTTCATTCTGAGCTGGACGCCGATCAGAATGAGGACGGCGAGAATGGGGATCCAGACGCCACCGCCGAGCAGGCGTCCGAAAAAGCTTCTTCCAACTGAACTGGTGTGATCTTCAGACATATCCATGATTGCTTGTGCTCCGGACTCGAAGTTGCACTGGGGTCTCTGCTTTGAGATGAAGTACATCGTCGATTGGACAAACCAGCATGGGGTTGTATTTCTTCCGCCCAACTTAATAAGAAGGCGGGATGAGGCATGTTATTGGGCGTGGAGGCTGGATATGCAGTCTGGGCAGAGATTGAGCAACCTAAAGCCATGAAGGTGGATCAATCCTGCCTGCATTCTGAGCCGATTCCCTACGTTATGGACGAACCGGGCGATATTGGATCGTTGATGCAGGCTATGTGCCATGACGAGGAGAGCTCTGACGGGAATCGGCCGCGGGCGGCGCGGGTTCGCGTTTCGGGGCTTGGGTTTAACAGCGGGCTTGTGGTCGATCTCTCTGTGACGGGCGCGAAGCTCTGGCTGCGGCGACCGTGGGCGATCGGCGAGACGCGCGAGCTCACGCTGCAGGGGCACGGGCAGGTGACCGTTGCGGTTCGAGTTGTCTGGAGCCGGCGGATCGGGTTTCTCAAGCATGTGGTTGGTGTGAGCTTTGACGACGTGACAGTCGAAAAGCGCAAGGATCTTGCGCGGCTGGCAAGGCTGCACTGCGTGACTCAGTCTCAACTGGCTGGCGCCGCCTGAACCTGCGGCATATTCGGCAGAACCGGAACACCCGCGCCAGAGCGGGGCAGAGGAAGCAACGCATTGGATGGAAGATTGCCACAATCCTGCATTGCTTGCGTGATACGACCGATGGAGAAGACGTTATGTCACTTCGAGACCTGATGCCGATTCTTCGCCTGGGTGAGATGGAACCCGAGCACCGCCGGAAATCCGGACGTTTTCACACGCACGGACTGCGCTGCACGCATGGGAAGATCTCTGATGTCTCATCGGATGGCGCTCGCATTGCTTCGCGCAAGAAGTGGCGCGAAGGTGAGGAGAAGCTGGTTTCGATCAGTGGATCACATCTGAGCGTGACGGTGACGGCGCGGTGCATCTGGGTGCGCAAAGACGGATTCATGCGATGGATCGCTGGAGTGGAGTTTGTTGATCGATCCAGCGAACAGTCGGCGGCGATTCGTGAGCTGGCGCGGGCGTATGCATGGGGGCCGGAGAAGGACGGGGCGTTTGGCATGGGCAATGTCCTGAAGGGCGACGGCGTTCCTACGCTCAATGACGTCAAGGTGAAGCGCGGAGATCCGGGCATTACAAAGGCGTCATCGAAGCCTAAGAATGCTTCTGAAGATGCGCCCGATGAGAAGGCGGCGTGAAGCTTCTCTGCTGGCGACTGCGAATCATTCGCTCGTTCGCCTTGTGAAAAATATCCAATCGGTTGGGACGGGTTCGATGTTGCGCTCTTTCAGGAGCGGGTTGATGTCGGAAGCGATCTGGCCGCGATGGTAGCTGCCGTGCAGGGCGAGTTGGGTGAACACCTCGGCCAGCTGGGACGAGTATCCGGGGCCTTCTGTGGCGCGATACTCGATGACGCGTGACATATCCTCTTCGCGCAGGCCTTCAAGATACTCCTGCAGAGCAGCGCCGATTTTTTCAATGCGATCGCGGAGTTCCTCCATGTCCCAGATGGGGAAGAAGCCGTCGGGGCGCTCGTAGGCGTCATCGAAGCGGGAGAGCCAGAACTGCTGCGCTGCGGCGATGTGCCCGAGTCGTGCGCGAGTTTTTTCAGGGACATCCTCATCGAGCGCTGCGAGCGCGTCGTAAACGAGCGAGTTTGCCCATCGGTCGTAGTCGAAGAGGCGGACGATGTGATCGAGCAAGTCAGACATTTGTTGCTGCTCCAGTGCGCAGAGCTGTGCGGCGGCGCTGCGACATTCAGGTGACTGAGAGCGTGGGCGTTCGCTGGGCTTTGCGCATTGAGACGATGTCCACTTGTTTTTGGAACTGATCTGCGAGCGTTTCCAGCTCCTGGCGGAGGCTTGCATTGCCTTCAAAGTTTGCGGTGGGATTTCCGGCGTCGGAGTTGGCGCGGAGCTCCATGTGAATGGGCAGGGCGCCGAGATAGGGGAGCCCGTAGCGCTGGGCCATTCGTTCGGCGCCTCCGCGGCCGAAGATGTCGTATTCTTTGCCGTCGTCAGCGACGAAGTGGCTCATGTTTTCGACAACACCTGCGATTTCGATGCCGAGCTGCTGGAACATGCGCACGGCGCGGATGGCGTCATCCTGGGCTACTTTTTGTGGGGTGCAGACGATGACGGCGCCGTCGAGACTGACGAGCTGAGACATGGTGAGCGAGATATCGCCGGTGCCTGGGGGAAGGTCGATGATGAGATAGTCGAGTTCGCCCCATTGGGTTTGTTTGGTGAGTTGTGTGAAGGCGCCGTGGGCCATGGGTCCGCGCCAGATGAGAGGTTTTTCGGGATCGACGAGTTTGCCGATGGTCATGGCGCGGATGCCGTGAACGATGAACGGATCGAGCATGTTGTGTTCTGACATGCTGACCTTCAGGGAGTCAAGGCCGAGAAGAGTTGGGAGGCTGGGGCCGTAGATATCGCCATCGAGAAGGCCGACGGCGAGGCCCTGGCGGGCGAGCCCGACGGCGAGGTTGAGGGAGACGGTGGACTTTCCGACGCCGCCTTTGCCGGAGCCGACGGCGACGATGCGCTTGACGCCGGGAAGCTTGCTGGCGTTTGCCTGGGATTTTTGTGGGGGAGGAGATTGGGCGGTTGATTGCGCGTCGTTGATTTTTGCTGCTTCGATTTGCGCGCCTGAGTCATCGACAAACTGAATGTCGAAGGCGTGGATGATGGCGCCAAGGTCTTTGGCGCGATCCTCGATTGCTTCGATGCAGACTTTGCGCAGTGCGTGGCAGGCTTCGGCGCCGCCGGGGGGGGCGAGAAGTGTGAGGGCGATGTGATCGTCATCGGCAGTAGCGTTTTTGACGAGGCCGAGTGCGACGAGATCGCGCTTGGTGGACGGATCGACGATGGTGGAAAGCGCTTCGAGGATGTGTTGTTTTGTGAATGTCATTGTGTGATTTATTGAGGTGAGGCGTTGACGACGTGGGCGATCCAGATTTGGCTTGATGGGCGTTCTTCGTTTTTGTATGTGGGGCCGCGCTGGCTGGTCCACATCATGAGGGAGCCGTCAGCGTTGAAGACAGGGAGGCCGTCAAAGCCGGAGGCGGATGTGAGGCGGCGTTTTTTAAGTGCATCGGCAGGCGTGTCGGGCGCGTCCGCGGATGGGACTTCGATGGCGAAGACTTCGTAGTTGTGGTGGCCGACTTCGCTGGTGGCGTAGATGAGGAATGCGCCCGTGGGATGCCAGAAGGGGGCCCAGTTGACGTGTTGGTTTTGTGTGATGGGGCGTTCGCGGGTGACGCCGGTGATGGCGCCGGCGTCATTGAAGGAGAGGTCGGCGACGAAGAGTTGGAGGAGGTCGTTGCCGGCGCGATCGGAGCGGTAGCAGATGCGCTTGCCGTCGGGGGAGAAGAAGGGGCCGCCGTCGTAGCCGGGCTCTGCGATGAGGGGGGAGAGGAGTTTGGTTTGTGTGTCGTAGAGGTGGAGATCGGAGTCGCCGGTTTCGATGTTGACCTGAGAGTGGACGATGTAGCGACCGTCGGGGCTGTAGGCGCACTCGGCGTCGTAGCCGGGGCGGGTCCAGATGGGGCGGGCTTCGGAGATGTCGGCGGGGTCGAAGCCGTAGGTGGCGTCGCTGGGTGTGTTTTCCATTTTGTCGTGGAGGATGGGGAGGAGTGTGCGTGTGCAGACTTCCATTTCCTCCTGGAACTGCCAGGCGTAGCGGCTGGCGCCGCGCTGGTAGCCGGCTTTGGAGACGTCGGCGGGTGGCGTGAGCGTGGAGCCGAAGATGATGCGCCAGGGGGCGAGTGGATGGAAGAAGCCGCAGGTGTTGGCTGAGCCTGGGGCGGAGACGCGGGTTGGCTCTTCGATGCCGGTGATGTCGCCGGCGTGATTGCGGATGAGCTTGGCGACGTACATGGAGTAGAACTTGTCGGGCTCGGCGTCGGAGGGTGTTCCGGGGGTTGATTCGAGGGTGGGGCGGGGGATGGCCTGGAAGATGATCCAGCCGGTGTCGGGGCTGAAGTAGGCTTCGCCGGCTTTGAGGAAGGTGTCAGGGTGGGTGATCTGGATGTGGTTTTGGAGTGCGGGGGCTTCGGCGTCGCGCCAGGGGGCTTGCTGGTCGGCGCTGGCGGGGGAGAGGGTTGGGAGGCTGAAAAAGAGGGCTGCGATGGCGGCGGGGAGGTGGATTGGGGAGGTGATGATGTTGCTCATAGGAGCATCGTAGCCGGTCGGGTTGCATCGAGTCTGAGAGCGTGGGGCGCGTTGGGCGATCGGGTTCTGTTGAATATCCCTTGGTTGCCTCCGCAAGATTCTTGTTTGATAGAGGGTTCTCTCGCCTTATGCTGGATTGAGCATGATGCGAGGATTTCTTATGAAGAAGCATGGGTTGAGTTCTGCCGCTGTTCTTGTTGTTTTGGCAGGGTCGACGCGGGCGCTTGGCGCTTTTCCGGCGGTGTTTGAGCTTTCGAGTCTCGATGGGACGAATGGCTTCGTCATCAACGGCGTCGACCAGTTCGACGCCAGCGGCCGTTCCGTCTCCTCCGCCGGCGATGTGAACGGTGACGGTATAGGTGACATCATCATCGGAGCCCCCGGCACCGATATTGGATCAGGTGAAAGCTATGTGGTCTTCGGCGGCGCCGGCGTGGGCGCGGGCGCCATCTTCGAGCTCTCCTCCCTGAACGGGACGAACGGCTTCTCCCTCAACGGCATCGACATAAACGATCTAAGCGGCGGTTCCGTCTCCGCCGCCGGCGACGTGAACGGTGACGGTATAGATGACATCATCATCGGGGCCATCGGCGGTAATCCGAACGGCAGTCGTTCAGGCGAGAGCTACGTCGTCTTCGGCGGCGCAGGCGTGGGCACCGGCGGCGCCATCGATCTTTCCTCCCTGAACGGGACAAATGGTTTCGTTATGAGCGGCGTCGACGCGAGTGACTACAGCGGCTTTTCTGTCTCCGCCGCCGGCGATGTCAACGACGACGGCATTGACGACATCATCATCGGAGCCTACCGCGCCGATCCGAATGGCGCCTTCAGCGGCGAGAGCCATTTGGTCTTTGGCAGCGCGAGCGTGGGCGCGGGCGGCGTCATCGAGCTCTCCTCCTTGAACGGCGCCAACGGCTTCGTCCTCAACGGCGTCGACGCCTTCGACCAGAGCGGCTGGTCTGTCTCCGCCGCAGGCGATGTAAATGGCGACGGCGTCGATGACCTCATCATCGGGGCCCGTTACGCCGATCCGAACGGCGACCGCAGCGGCGAGAGCTATGTGGTCTTCGGCGGCGCGGGCGTGGGCGCGAGCGGCGCCATCGAGCTTTCTTCCCTGAACGGAACCAACGGCTTCGTTCTCAACGGCGTCGACGCAGGCGACTTCAGCGGCGCATCCGTCTCCGCCGCCGGGGACATCAACGGCGATGGCGTTGACGATATCATCATCGGGGCACGCAATGCTGATCCGAATGGCTTTAATTCAGGCGAGTCCTATGTGATATTTGGCGGCCCGGGTGTGGGCGCGGGTGGCGCCTTCGAGCTGTCCTCCCTCAGCGGAACCAACGGCTTCGTTATCAACGGCGCCGACGCCGTTGATACGAGTGGAACTTCCGTCTCCGCCGCAGGCGACGTGAACGGCGATGGCGTCGATGACCTCATCATCGGGGCCCGTTACGCCGATCCGAACGGCTCCGCCAGCGGCGAGAGCTATGTGGTCTTCGGCGGCGCGAGTGTGGGCGCCGGTGGCGCCATCGAGCTCTCTTCACTGAACGGAACCAACGGCTTCGTCCTTAACGGCGTCGACGATGTCGACTCCAGCGGCTTTTCCGTCTCCGCCGCCGGCGACTTAAACGGTGATGGCGTGGACGACGTTATTATCGGGGCCCCCCTCGCCGATCCGAACGGTTTATACAGCGGCCAGAGCTATGTGGTCTTCGGCCGGCCGTTAGACCCTGTAGACCTAAATGGGGACTGCGTTGTGAACGCCTTTGACCTGGCGATTTTGCTGGGGAGTTGGGCTCCGTGCCCGGCGGCGCCGAGCGCGTGTGCTGCTGATCTTGATGGTGACGGGCTTGTCGGAAAGAGCGACTTGGCGCTGCTGCTTGGTTCGTGGGGTTCATAAGCTTCGAGCACGTTGCAAAGTCACTTCTTCTCTCCACATGAAGCGAAGTCATAGCAATACTCGCTGGCTATGTCGTCAAGGAGATGGAGATCAAGGTGATCTTTCGATGGATTCTCGCGGTGACGGCCCTGCCTGTTATGGCGCTGGCAGTGATACCGACTGTGATTGTGGTGGCGGCACGGGGCACATCGTTATTGCGCGCGGGCCCGATCGACAACGCCCCCGGCTTGTAGGCTGGGGGCGTTGGTGTCGAAGCTTCCCTGGTGCGTGTGTTCCCCGCTCGTTCGGTGAGAAGAGGGGCGGGGAGTTTGTGTGTCGTCAGTGGACGAGGGAGGTGGCGAGTTCGATTGACTCGACGACCTGCCTCATCTGGAAGGGCTTTTTGAGGAAGCTGTCAAAGCCCTGGGATGAGATTTGGCTGATTTGTCCGTCGGTGAGCTTGCCGCTCATCGCGATGACCTTGGTGAGCTGGAGTTCTTCGTTGCGGCGAACGGCGTCGAGGAGTTTTTGAGCGTCGCTGGCGCCGAGGTGAAGATCGAGGAGCATGACGTGGGGCTTGAAGCGTTCGCACTCCATACCCGCAGCGAAGCTTTCGGTGGCGGTGCGAATGTCATAGTTGGTTTGTTCGCGGAGAAGTTTGCCAAGTGTGTTGACGACTTCGGCGTCGTCATCGACGATGAGGACGCGGATTTGCCCGGTGCCGAGGCCTTCGAGCGGGATGCCGTGGGCCTTCATGAACTTGACGAGCTGGGCGACGGGAATTCGGCGGTCCTTTGAGCCGGGGATTCGATAGCCTTTGAGCTGACCTGCATCGAACCACTTGCTGACGGTGCGCGGGGCGACATTGCAGATCTTGGCGACTTCGCCCGTCGTGAGAACCTCTTTGTCGATGGGAACAGACATACTCATCACCTCACTGAACGGACTGGCGGCGTCGATCCCCTCCTGCCGACGCATCTACCCAGCCATCGGTTGTGTTGGAGGTCGCCTTGACGGCGCATGCCGTTCAGTCGCGCAAATCCCGGTATATGGACGCGTTGCGAGAGCTTGTGTGGGTGATTGATTTGGTGTGATGTGTATGGAACTGTCAGGAGTATTTGCACTGTCGCGCCCGCGCGCTGAGGCTGGAAGCGCGCGATTACGGGACGCGTGTCAAGCTGGGGGGTTGGGCAGTCAGCCGCCGGAGACGGGTGGGAGCAATGCGAGTGTGTCGCCATTTTTTAGTGTCCGAGAAGTGTGGGCGAGTTCTTCGTTGACAGCGATGGCGAGAGAGTCGCGCTGGGCAGCGATGGACTCATGGAGATCAGCAAGGCGAGCGAGGGCGTCGGCGGCGGTGGCGTGAGCGGGAAGATCGAGAGAAAGTTCGCGCTGGCCGACTGCTTGGGCGATTGAAGCGAAGAGAAGGACACGGATGGTCATGGCGCCACGTCCGGCGGTGCGGCTGTGCGCGAGGGGTATGGAAGGAAGCGAAGGGTTGTGTGTGCGGGGATGGGGGCGCTGGCTGGGGGGATTTCGATGAGGCCGTGCGTGCGGGAGGCGTGGATGAGATCGCCGGAGCCATGCCATTGGGGAACTTCGACGAGGCCGGGCTCGATTTCGATGGCTGGGCGGTAGAGGGCGCGGGTGGGTTTTGCGTTGGTTTCACCGGCGAGGCGGGCGGGGCGCCAGGGGAGGTCGGACGGGGCGCCGGCGAGATGGCGAAGGATGGGCCAGAGGAAGAGGTGCATGACGGCGAGGACGGAGACGGGATTGCCTGGCAGTGCGACGACGAGGGCGCCATCGTTCGGACGGCGACCTATGAGGACGGGCTTGCCGGGCTGGATGGCGACGCCGTGGATGATGGTCTGGACGCCTGCTTTTTTGAAGGCGGCGGGGAAGTGATCGTGCTCGCCGGCGGAGACGCCGCCGATGGTGACGAGCACGTCAGCGGCGGAGAGGGCGCGATCGACGGATTCGACGGTGGTGTGGGGATCGTCGGGGATGAGTTCGGAATCGCGGAGGGAGGCGCCGAAGGCTGGGATGGCGGCTTGGAGCATTTCGCTGTTGGAGTTGCGAATTTGTGATGGGCGGAGGGTGGCGGTGGGTGTTTGTGATGGAACGATTTCGTCGCCAGATGAAATGATGTGGACGATGGGCGGGCCGGCGATGACTTGGGCGCGGGTGACGCCGGCGCCTGCTGCGATGGCGAGTGTGATGGGTGTGATCCGGGCGCCGGTGTTCAGAATGGGCTGGCTGGCGCGGGCGTCGGCGCCTTGGGGGTGGACGCAGTCGCCGGGGGAGGCGGAGTTGATGGTGAAGGCGACTTCGGGAAACCCCTGGTCTGCGGAGACTGTTGTCCATTCGTGACGAATGACGGCGTCGGCGCCGGGGGGGAGCGGGGCGCCGGTGGAGACTTTGGCGGTTTGGCCGGCTGTGATATTGATGTCGGGCTCGGCGCCGGCGGGGACTTCCCCGACGACGCGGAGGCGGACGCCGGGAACGATATCGGCGGCGTGGAGGGCGTAGCCGTCCATTGTGACACGGTTGAAGGGAGGCTGATCGCGGTCGGCGAGGATGGGCTCAGCGAGGGTTGCTCCGAACGCGAAGCGGAGTTCACGGGTTCTGCGGGGGAGGGGAGCCGGGATGGCGGCGAGAACGCGACTCAGGGCGTCTTCATAGGAAGGGAGCGGGGGCATTGGGGCACTGTAAGTGGTTGGGCAGCGCCCAAACAGGCGTGGCGTGGCGAATGTTGGGTATAGGCGGTAGATTGCCGGACCGCTGATGGGATCCGCAGGGGTCCATGGGGCGTATGACTCTATCGAGACGGGTGGTGTGCGTGTGCGCGCCTTCTGCTGGATGGGTGATTGCTCGTCGTGGCGCTTTGATGCGGTCAGTGGCTGTCAGCCCTATGCCTTCTCGCTTGCTGGTTTCCTTTCGATAGAGGTGACGAACGTGCCCATGCCCCGGCTTCGGACTTCGCTATTCACATTGTCGCTGGCTTTCGCGGTTTTGACCGCGGCGGCGCCTTTCGGGGAGATGGCGCGTGCGCAGGAAAGCGACGCGCAGGAGTTGAGCAACGCTCAGCTTCTGAAGGACTTTGATCACTTTGTGTTCATTCGCAGCGATGAGCTGGCGGAGGCGTACGCGCAGGCGATTTTGGCGCGCGGGATTTCGCCAACGGAGTTTGTGGGGCTGATTGAGGATGATCCGAAGGAGTCGGAGCGATTCCAGAATGCGATTCGTCAGGCGATGCTGGCGCCGATGCTGGAGGAAGTGGCGGGCGAGCTTTTTAATCTTTATGAACGAGGGCGGCTGGATCGGGCGCGGAACGCGGATGAGATTGCGCGGAACATTCAGCTACTGGGGGGGAATCCGCGTGCGCGGATGCTGGCGACGGATCGTCTGCGCGAGGCGGGGGAGTTTGCTGTGCCGCAACTTCTTGAGGTGCTGCTGGCGCGGCGGAATCAGCCGTTGGAATCGCAGGTTGAGCGGTTGCTGGTGAACATGGGCGGGGACGCGGTGAATCCGCTGGCGGCGTCGCTTTTTGATGTTGATGCGATCACGAAATCGCGGCTGGCGCTCATGCTTGGGAGAACCGGGCGTTCGGAGGCGCTGCCTTATCTGACGGATCTGTATGCGACGACGGATGACAGTGCGGTGCGGGAGGCGGCGGCGCAAGGGATTCGTCTGATCGCGGGGTATGAGCCGCGGCCGGAGATGGTGGCGGAGCTGTATACGCAGCTTGGTGAGCAGTATTACGGGCACTCGAAGGGGCTGACGCGATTTCGGGATGAAACGCATCAATTGCTGTGGAACTATGACCCGGGGGTGGGCCTGTTGATGACGCCGATCCGCACGGAGGTGTTTCACGAGGCGAAGACGATGGAGCTTGCGGAGCGGGCGATGGCGCGCGATGCGGAGCATGAGGAGGCGATCGCGCTGTGGCTGGCGGCGAACTTCTCGCGGGAGATCGATCATCCTGAGGGGTATGAGAATCCTGTGTATCCGGCGAGTCGGCCGGATGCGCTCTTTTATGCGGTGATGGCGGGGGCGGAGTCGACGCAGCGCGTTTTGGCGCGGTCGCTTGAGGATCGGGATTCACCGTTGGCGCGGCGGGCGATTGAGGCGCTGTCGAGGACTGCGGGTGATTCGAGCTTGTGGGAAGGACAAGGGGCGAGCAGGCCGCTGCTTGATGCGCTGGCATTCCCCGAGCGGCGGGTGCAATACGACGCAGCGATTGCGCTTGGGAAAGCGAAGCCGAACCGGCCATTCCCGGGCGCCGAGCGGATTGCTCCGATTCTGGCTGGGGCGGTGCGTGACGCTTCGCAGCGGTTTGCGCTGGTGATTACACAGGATATTGAGCGGCAGCAGGAGCTTTCGGAGCTCTTGCAGAAGGCGGGATATCAAGTGCCACGGGCGGGGCGGAGCCTGCACGATGTGCAGGCGGCGATCGCGGATTCACCCGGGATTGACTTGATTGTGGTGGAGCTGGCGACGGACTCCACTGAGGGATTGCTTGAGTCGGCGCGGCAGATGCAGAAGCTGCAAGCGACGCCGATTTTGGCGCTGCTGCCGCAAACTGGATGGAACAAGTTGTGGCCTCGTTATGAGACGAACACGCTGACGGACGTGGCGCGGGCAGGGCTGACGCGAGAGCAGCTTGCGGCTCGGATCGGGCAGCTTGTTTCGACGGCGTCAGGTGATCCGGTGAGTGAGTCAGAAGCGCGTGAGTATGCGCTGGCGTCGCTGGATGTGCTGCATGATCTGGCGATCAGCCGGAACTCTGTGATTGATGTCGCGGACGCTGCAACGCCTTTGATGACGGCGCTTGGGGATCAATCAGGCGATGTGAAGCTGCGCATCGCGGATGTTCTGGCGCGAATGCGTAAGCCCGAGGCGCAGCGTGCGCTGATGGACGCTGCGATGAAGGCGACGGGCAGCGTGCGTGTGGCGCTTCTGGACCGTGTGACGGAATCGGCGCGCGGGTTTGGGAACATGCTGACGGATCGGCAGGTGAGCGATCTGATTGAGCTGACGACGAAGAGCGCAGGGCGGGAGGCGACTGCTGGGGCGGCGCTGATTGGGGCTTTGAACTTGAGCGAGCAGCAGCTTGTGCCCTTGATTCTGGCTTCGGAGAAGTGAGAGCCGGGTTGTCGGCAGGCTGATCGGGCAGGAAGACACCTTGAAGTTGTTGTCGGACGTAGTGTGAGAGGGGTGCGCTGAAGTTGCGCGGGGTGATTGCCTGATGGCGCGGGGCCGATAGGGTCGGGCGGATGTGAATGTGCGCGGGTTATGCGGGCAGAGATCGGGGCTGTGGGGCGCAGCGGTTGGGGGGATTGTTTTCGATGTGAACTTGAGCGCGGGTGTGGCCGATCGATTTGATCGTCGTCCGGACTCTGAAGGGCCGGTCGGGCTGTGGTGACGCGCGGCGCTGGCGAGCACCTGTTCGCAAGTGAAGCGAGTTGCTCGGTCTGATTGAACCTTCGCAGTCTGGGGGTAGTCAAAGGCGGCTTCCCGGCTTGTGCATGCCGGAGCCTTCGCATCAGTCAGTGTTCTTTCATTTGAAGGAGAAACTCCATGCGTGCACATCGAGTTCGTGGTTTTACGTTGGTTGAGATTTTGATTGTGGTCGTGATCCTCGGGATCCTGGCTGCGATCGTGGTTCCGCAGTTCACGAGCGCTTCTCAGGACGCCATCAAGGGCGCCTTGGC
>JAJDDD010000021.1 GCA_029260495.1 Phycisphaerales bacterium
AGCGATGCATCGGATGGCTCAAGAACTGCCGCCGTCTCGCCACCAGGTATGACAAACTCGCCACCCATTACCTGGCATTCGTCAAACTCGCCATGATTCAACGATGTTCACGCATTCTCGATCCATCAAACACGGCCTAGCCCCCCTCGCTGTCGGGAGTCAAGATGCCGCTGAGCTAATCTCCATCAGTGTCCGCCATCTTTGGAGTCTCACCAAGAAAAACCAAGTCCCCCACGTTCGTCTCGGAAAGCGCATAATCTACCCAGTGGAGGCGCTGAATCAATGGTTGGTGGAGCTAGCGATGAAGAGCCTGCAGCCCGCACAGGATGTGTAGAATTGGGCGGGAAGGGGACTACCTATGGCGACTGTGTTCAAACGGAACGGCAAGGGCAACTGGCTCATCCAGTGGTTCGATCACGAGGGTGTGCGCCGTGAAAAGTCCAGCCGCACCACTGACAAGCGGAGCGCTGAGCGGCTCGCCGCCAAGCTGGAAAGCGACGCCATGCTCCGCAAGGAGGGAGTTGTCGACGCCTCAGCAGATCGTCTGGCCGGCCATCATGCCCGGCCCCTCCTAGAGCATCTGGGTGAATATCTGGATGAACTCCGCCATCGCGGCTGCCATCCCCGCCATGTCCAGACCATTGAGAGTCAGCTCAACCGCATGTTTGAGGACATTGACGCAAGGCGACTGAGCGATCTCGACCCGGCGCGAGTCCAGCGCCACCTGCTGGCGCTGCGCTCTGTGCCGGCGAAACGGTTCAGCGCTAAAAATGAGGATGGCAAGAAGACCCGCATGATCGGCCCGCGCACCATTAACGCGATCCGCTCGGCTGTTATCGCCTTCCTCAACTGGTGCGTCCGCACCGAGCGCCTCGCCACCAACCCCTGCGACCGTATTCCGAAGGTCGACGAAACCCGTGACCAGCGCGTTAAGCGTCGGGCTTTGACGGCAAAAGAGCTTCGGTACCTCGTTGAATCATCCGGTCCGAGAGCCACCTTCTATCTGGTGGCGGCGCTGACAGGACTGCGTATGGGCGAGATGAAGAGCCTGACCTGGGATGATGTCAATCTGGCCAACAATGCCCTCCTCGTTAAAGCGAGCAAGGGCAAGTCCAAGCGCGATGACTGGATCGCGCTCAATCTTGAAGCAGCGGCAGCGCTGCGACGCCATCGCCCTGTTGGCGTTAGCCCCGCGGCCCGTGTCTTCGCAACGGCCCCGACGACGCGCACCTTCTCAGCCGACCTCAAGCGAGCTGGCATTGCTGAATACGACGAGCTTGGACGCCGCGTTGACCGCCACGCCCTTCGCACCACAACCGGAACCCTCCTGGCCCAGGCGGGCGTCTCACCGCAGCAGGCCCAACGCCAGATGCGCCATGCCGACATCAGCACAACACTTCGTCACTACACCGATCTGCGCCTCTCCGATCAGGCCCGGGCCGCCGCCAAGCTTCCGGCCATCCAACCTGATTCAGCCTCGCATGAAAAGGATCAGGGCGATCACCCCAACGATTCGGCGTCAGAAAAACCCCAGCACTGGCCCCAGCAGTCGCTGCACGAAACAGCGCTTTCAGACGCCGATCAGCGCCGCCCATTGCCAAATCAGGAGTTGGAGAGGGGTAACTTACAAATCCGCGTTTCGCCTACGAAACACGAGGTTTTGCAGCCCAATGCGAGCGGATTCAAGAAAGCGGGTGACCGGACTCGAACCGGCGACATTCAGCTTGGGAAGCTGACGTTCTACCACTGAACTACACCCGCACGTCCGCCAAACACGTGCTTGGCGGTCTTCGCTTCCTTGAGTATATCATTTCTATACTGAACCCGAATTCCCGTCTGGGCGTTGATTTTTGGCGCCTTCTTGGGCGGTTATCCTTTATACCCTTGCCTCCACTTGCTGTAGGAAACCTGCGATACACCGATGACCCCAAGCCACAACACCATCCTTATCACCGGCGCCGGCGGATTTATTGGGTCGCATCTGTCTGCGGCGCTTCTCGGGCAAGGGCGTTATGTGGTCGGGCTCGACAGTTTTGATGACTTCTATGACCCAGCCGTCAAACTCGCCAATATCAACCGTATTCGCAGCGGTGGCCATGGTGATCGCTTTACTCTCGTGAGAGCCGACATTCGCGACGCGGAAGCCGTTCGCGCCTGCATGAGAGACCATGCGCCGAAGAGCATTATTCATCTTGCTGCCCGCGCCGGTGTGCGCCCGAGCATCGCCAACCCGGCGCTGTATGCAGATGTCAACGTTGTTGGAACTGCCACGATGCTCGATGCTGCGACACATGCGGGCGTTGAGCGGTTCCTCTTTGCTTCTTCAAGCAGTGTGTACGGCGACTCGGCAAAAGTCCCCTTCAACGAGGATCGGGTCTGTGATTCGCCTATGAGTCCCTACGCTGCGACAAAAATCTCCGGCGAGTTGATCGCGCGCGCTCATCATCAACTCCACAACCTCAACGTCGCCTGCCTGAGATTCTTCACCGTCTACGGGCCGCTCCAGCGCCCTGATCTTGCGATTGCGAAGTTCATGCAGCAAATCGCACGCAATGAACCCATCACACTCTTCGGCGATGGTTCGACGAGTCGCGATTACACTTATATTTCAGATATTGTCGCCGGCGTTGTCTCTGCGTTGGATCGTATCGATCAGTTCGGATTTCGCACATGGAATCTCGGTAGCGACAGTCCGTTTTCTCTGAATGATATGGTCGAACATGTCGCGAAGGCTGTCGGAAAAACGCCAATCATCCAGCGAGCTCCTGAGCAGTCTGGCGATGTGCAACGAACCTGGGCCGATATTGCTCGCTCCAAACAAGAGCTTGACTACAGTCCTGCTACACGTTTTCAGGACGGACTCAAGCAGCAGTGGGAGGCGATGTGCCGAATAGCTGAAACGCCAGAGCCAATCGTTGTCAGTCGTCACGCTGAAGTGATGACTCGGAAATGCCAATAGCGTCGATTCGATATTCGCTTGCAATCTCATTTACGGCGGCGCGGATGTCGCTGGCCCATACACAACCAGCGCCATGGCGCCATCTTCTGAATCCGGTGGCGTCTGAATCGCCACCCGGCCAGCAACAGGCAAGTCAGCGCGTGGGACAGAAATAATCGCTGCGAACTCAGCCCCTTCTTGCGCCATTGCTGCAAGCTCTTCGTCATTCACGCGCCCGACCACCTGATCGCTCACATACGCAAAGAGCCAGGGATCGACGCCCCGCGCGACCAAGCGTCCCGGCGATGGGATGAACGCCGTCGCCTGCTCTGCAAACTCCCATCTCTGATGTCGTTTGACGGACCACGCGATGCGCGAGATTGCTGCGCTCGCAAGAACACACCAACACGAGAGCGCAAGCATCACCCAGCGCAGGCCCAGCGTATGACGCCACAACGCCGCAACCGAAAACGCGCCGCCAACAAGCACCAACGCTAATGCTGCCCAGCGTTCTGCTGCCGAAACCCCACGCTCGGAGCTCATCAAGATCACCGCGACTGCCAAGCCGATTGCAAGCGTCACAAAGATCGCTCCATGAATAGTGATGAGTCGGTGGGCCAACGACCCACGCACTTCGGGCTTGCGACCGGGCCGGAGAAAGTCGCCAATCCCCTCACCGGCGCCTAAGGCTCCGATCGCCACGAGCGCAGGCAGCATGTAGTACGTGTGCCGACCATCTGAGAAGCTCAGCAGAAACATCGGCATCGCCACACTCCACCAGAGCGCCATGCGCAGACTTCGATCACCAATCGCCGAACCACTGGCGCTTTGTTCATCCTCTTCAACTTCACGTTTCCACGGATTAATCACCCCCGCTGGAATCAGCACGAACCACGGCGCGATCAATGGCAGCGTTGCATATAGGTAGTACCCCTCGAAGAGTCGGGTCCACGAACCCCCGCTGGCGCCTCCTGTTCGGTCAAACATTTCATGACGCCAATATTCAAGGGCGTCGGGCATGTGCTGCGTCACCAGCCACACCCAGAGCCCAAGCCCGCTGAACCCAAGGACAATTGAAGGCAGCCATCGCAGCGCGACAAACCTGCGCCCTCGAATTATCAATCCGATCGCGGCGCCAAGAAGAAGCATTAAGGGTAAGAACGGCCCCTTTGTCAGCAAGGCGCCAGCCAGTGCGATGCTCATGCCTATCGCACAGATGATGAGCGTCCCCCACCGTTGCTTTTCCGATCGGGGCTGCACGAGCATCAAGGCGCTTAGCAACATGAGTGCGCAGAAGAACGCATAGACCATCTCAGGGCGAGCGCTATGTGAAAACTGCAGCGAGCCGACGCTCACTCCTGTGACAACGCCCGCGACAACTGCGCTGCGCATCTCGATATACGCTACACGGCACAGGCCCATCGCGCACAGCGCCAGACCAGCCGCTGCGAAGATCGACGGGAGCCGGGCAGCCAATGCCCCAATGCGCTCATCATCCGATCCACCAAGAGCCCGATGGGAAATCGCCATCAGCCAGGGCCCCATCGGAGGCTTCTCCAGCCTCAAATCCCCATTTGCGCGCGGGACGATCCAGTCTCCCGTGCGGAGCATCCCTGAGGCGGCCAAGGCTGGTCGCACTTCGTGCGAATCCAGCGGAAGGGAAGCCGATCCCAGCAACCCGAGTAGCAATGTGCCAACGAATATGGCAGCAACCCATGTTGCCCAGACGCGCTGCCTCATTGACGCCATCTCCAGCCCCCATGATCCACATTTACGATCGCCGCCGCATCGCTGTCACGCTGCACCCGGATCTGTCATTGACTTTGGTAGCATACGGACTTGGCTGACGATCACGAAATTGCGCTCTCCGTCATTGTCCCCGCTCACAACGAGGAGGACAACATTGCTCCCTTGATCGCGGAAGTGCATGATGTTTTTGAATCGCTCCCCTTCGCTGCTGAGCTTATTCTCATTGATGATGGTTCAACAGATCAAACACGCGCGCGTATTCTTTCAGCGTGTAAAGAGCGCGCATGGCTTCGCGTTCTGTGCCGGGACAAGTGTGCAGGTCAGAGCGCCGCCTTCTTCGCCGGCCTCAGAGGAGCCCGAGGCGATTTGGTCGGCATGCTTGATGCGGATCTCCAAAATGATCCCGCCGACCTACCCCGTTTAATCGACGCCCTCAAGAGTCAGGACGCGGACTGGGTGCAGGGCACACGACGGCGGCGCGAGGATGGACGCTGGCGGGCGTTCTCCAGCTGGGTCGGACGCACGTTTCGCCGGATAGTCTTGCGCGACACGATCCGAGACACCGGCTGTTCGCTTCGTGTATTTCGACGAGAAATCGGAGTCAAGCTTCCGCTGCAATACGCCGGCATGCACCGCTTCATGCCTGTCTACGCGCGCAAGCTCGGCTACAAAGTGATCGAGATGGATGTCAACCATCGTGACCGGGCTGCGGGGGTTGCAAAATATGGCGCGCTCAACCGCGCGATTCCCGGCTTGATTGACTTGTTCGCGGCCCGCTGGATGTTCCGCCGCCTGCGCCATGTTGACGCGATCGAAGAAGCGACACCCGACGCTGGAACGGCGCCCGCCTCGCTGACCAGCTCGGCACACGGACGTGCAGGCGTCGCCACAGACTGAGCCGAAGGAAGGACACACAAGATGACCGACGCGATCTGGGCCACCCTGGCGGCGATCGACCCTGACGAGCCGCGCGACTTCATCCTGCGATTTTTTAATATCAGCTCTTACGTCATGCTTCCTTGGGTTCTGCTTGGGATCATCGGCCAGGCGATGTTCTTCCTGCGCCTCTCCATCCAATGGATCGCCAGTGAGCGCAAGAAAGCCAGCGTTGTTCCAACTATCTACTGGTGGTTCTCGCTCGCGGGCGGCGCCATGCTGCTGACATATTTCATATGGCGCCAGGACGCTGTCGGCGTGCTGGGCCAATCAACCGGCTCCATTGTCTACGCACGCAATCTGCGCCTTATTTATCAAAACAAAAAGACCGAAGCTGTCAAGCCCGCCAACGACAATTCCTCCCCATCCTAAAAGATAGAGCGAGATTTCATCGGCTCCGCCTACGTTCCTGTCGTTGGTTTCAACAACACACTCCGGCACAAACTCGGCAGTTCTGAAGGCGTTTGCGCGATCTCATCCGCCCCGGCTGATCGCATCTCTTCTGCAGGCCGAAATCCCCACGCGCACCCAATTGTCCCGGCCCCTGCCGCCTTCCCTGTTTCAATATCCACCCGTGTATCGCCAACCATCACTGTTGTTCCGGGCGCCGCGCCACACTTCTTCATGAGGCGCAACAAGCCTGTCGCATCGGGTTTGCGCGGCGTGCAGGGCCGCACCCCCTCAAGCCCATCGAACGTAAACTTCCCAAGGTGCTTGGCCACCGCGTCCAGAGCGATCTCATGCGGCTTGTTTGTCAAAATCGCAATCGCGAGCGACCCATCGCGCCTTTGGCGTGAAAACTCCGCCAACGCATCTGTGATTCCCGCGTACGGCGCGCTGCTCGGCGAACCCCTGCGTCGATATATCTTCAGATACTCACCCACTAGGGCATCCAGTTGTTTGTGATCGCCGGAGAACCGCCCCGAAGTCGCCCGATCAACTGCTACCCACGCGCCTTCGCCAACACAGCTGCGCATCTCTTCCAGACTGCGCTCTGCTAGCCCGCGGGCTCGAAGCATCTCATTCATTGCTCCCGCAATGTCGGCGAGCGAATCAATCAGCGTGCCGTCAAGATCAAAAACAATGAGTGAACGATGAGCTGTCATAGAAAATTCCGCATCAACCTTGACCTACAATAATCACATGCACCAGCGCCCGCGCGAGCCGGAACGATCACCAGAAGTCGATGCAGAAGAGCGCCGCCAGCCGATCATCGTCGGGCTCGCAGGCGGCATCGGCTCCGGTAAGTCCACCGTCGCTCGCGCCTTCGCAGATCTTGGCGCTCTCGTGCTTGATTCCGACCAAACCGCACGGGCCGCCCTCGCCCGTCCTGAAGTTCTGACGCAACTCCGCGAGTGGTGGGGCGATGAGTGCATTGCTGAAGACGGCTCCCCGGACCGCCGGGCCATCGCGCGCATCATCTTCGCAGATTCCGTCCAGCGATCTCGTCTTGAAGCGCTCATCCACCCTCTTGTCACACGATTGCACGATCAGCAAATTGCTGAGACCGATGCTCATCAGACGCCTATGATTGTCATCGACTCCCCCCTGCTCTTTGAGGCCGGCCTGGACGACCGCTGCGACGCTATCATCTTCGTGGACGCCCCCCGCCCAAACCGCCTCTCCAGGGTTCGTCAGACTCGCGGCTGGGACGATGCGGAACTGGCCCAGCGAGAAAAATCTCAACTATCACTTGAAAACAAGCGGCGAAGAGTTCACTATACTATTGTCAATGACGCGGACCCGACCGGACTGGTCGTCAAGGTTCGCGAACTCTTTGAGACAATCATGTCCACGGAGGGGCGTGGTCCAAAGTGACGGCAGCGGAGTTCATCCAAACCGTCGCATGTATGCAGACACTTTCATCGAGCCAGTTCGTGTGCATCATTCTTCAGCGTTTCGTTCGCTGTGCATCCACAGTCTGCTCGTAGATTTTCATCGCGCCTGACGGCGCCACAGTCGCTTCCAGACACATCCTGCAATCCATTGATCCTGCCGACACATGTTCACGTCGGCGACCCCTATTCACATCGAGTGACAATATGGCAAAGAGTCCTTCAGCCGTTGAAGAAACGCAATCCTCCTCTAGCAAACCACAGCAGGATGATCGCGGCTCCTCGACCCGATCGCGAAGCCAGCGATCCCCCAATGGCCAATCCTCCGGCTCAAGTCGCGGCGGCGGACAGCCCAGCGGCGGGCACTCCGGTGGAGGACGTGGACAGCATCCATACCAGGGGCAGCAGAAGCGACGCAGCAAGAACAAGAAAAAGAAGCGCCGCAGCAGCGGCAGCCAGCAGTATCAGCACCCAACGCTCCCGGAATCCGCAGTCCCCTCCGAAGAAGCGCTCGAGATCGAAGCTGCGGAACTCGAAAAAGCCCGCTCCACCAAAAAGTACAAGGACGCTGTCAAGAAAGCTCTGCGTATTGATGAACTCCAGAAGATGGAGCTCGAAAAGCTCTTCAAGCTGGCTGAAAGTGAAAAACTCGAGGAGTTCCACCAGCTCTCCCGCCAGGAGCTCATTTTCAGAATTGTCAAGGCTCGCGCTGAAGCTGGAGGCGTCATTTTCGGCAAGGGCACGCTCGAAATCCTCCCTGAGGGCTACGGCTTCCTCCGAAGCGCCGAATACAGCTACCTCGCCGGCCCTGACGACATCTACCTCGCGCCGTCCATGATCCGAAAACTCGGCCTGCTCAAGGGCATGGAGGTCATGGGGCAGGTCCGCTCTCCCAAAGAGCAGGAAAGATTCTTCGCGCTCCTCTCCGTGGAAGAAGTCAACCAGCAGGATCCCAAGACCGTCCACGACCTCTGCGCCTTTGAAGCCCTCACGCCTCTTCACCCTGAAGAGCGCTTTGTGCTGGAAACGACCCCTGACGAAATCGAAATGCGCATCGTCGATCTCGTCGCTCCGATCGGGCGAGGGCAGCGCGGGTTGATCGTCGCACCCCCGCGCACGGGCAAGACCGTACTCCTTCAGAAAATGACACGCGCAATCTGCAAGAACTTCCCCGATGTCAAAATCATCGTGCTTCTCATTGATGAGCGTCCCGAGGAGGTGACAGATTTCCGCCGCAACACGCCGGAGGAGGTTGAAGTTGTCGCGAGCACCTTTGATGAACTTTCAGCTCGCCATGTTCAGGTAACGGAGATGGTCATCGAGAAGGCCCGCCGGGCTGTCGAGTTCGGGCAGGACGTCGTCATTCTTCTCGACTCCATCACACGCCTGGCCCGCGCCTATAACAACGAAATGCCGCACTCCGGCAAGATTATGACCGGCGGCATTGACTCCGGCGCCCTGCAAAAACCAAAAAAATTCTTCGGCGCCGCCCGCGCTATCGAAAACGGGGGCTCGCTCACCATCCTCGCCACCGCGCTTGTCGACACCGGCTCCAAGGCTGACGAAGTCATCTTCGAGGAGTTCAAGGGCACCGGCAACAGTGAGCTGCACCTCGATCGCAGGCTGGTTGAAAAACGCATCTACCCCGCGATTGATGTCGCAGCCTCAGGCACTCGTCGGGAAGAGCTTCTCCTTGATCCCAAGGAGCTCGAACTCACATACCGTCTGCGCAAGGTGCTGAGTGATATGAACGTCGTCGAAGCGATGGAGCTGCTCAAAGGCCGGCTCGGTAAGGCCAAGACCAACGCCGAGTTCCTGCTCACAATGAACCTGCAATAAATACACGCGCCGCGAACGCCGATGCTCCGGCTCTACCCGCCAAACCTTGACTTCAACTGGAACGGGTCAACGCCCTCGCCCGTCTTATACACGCGCTCGATCGAGCCATTATGCACAAGCAAGGTCGTCGGCGTGCCCGGCCAATCCCAGGGCGCGATCCCGTGTCGCTCTTCAAGCTCCTGCTTGGTGAACATGCGAATTCGAAGAATCGAATCCTCGACGCCGTTGGCCTGAAGGTACGCATTGTGCATGAGATACTGCTCCATGCACAGTTCACACGTTGGGTCGTACACAAAGATCAGCCAATGCGGATCCGTCGACCCGCCGGATTTGACATCCACCATCTCAGGAGTATTCATCAGCCTGGCAATCGCTGCCTGCCCCGGATCAAGCCGCTGCCGGATTTCGTCCGGCGTTGGCGGTGGCCCCTCATCCGTCATCTCATCAAGGACGACGCCACCTGAAATCAGATACGTCGTCGGAACATGCGGCCAGGACCACATTGGAATCTCATGATCGGCTTCCAGCGACTCCATCGCAATGGTCCGTACGCGAAGCACATCGTCATCGTTTCGCTCATTTTCATACTTCGTGAACGTCGGCAGATACATCTGACAGTGCGGGCAATCCAGGCTGTATACAAACACCAGCCACGCGGGGTCATCCGGACCCGCATCACCAATCGCCGCATGCTCTGGCAGCGCCAGCACGCGACTAATCGAAGTCCCCTCCTCTTCAATCTCACCCTCAACGTCGGGCGCCATCACCGACCCAAAAGCAACTCCAATCGCAGCGAACACCGCCGTCCCCGTCGCCAACGCTCCAAAGGGATCGCGCCCCGGCGCCGGCTTCATGCTCGCCAGGGCTAATCCCACTGCGACGCCGAAGAGATCAATCGCCAACGTGGTTTTCGTCGTGATCCAGCCGGAAAAGCAGCCGCAATCGGTTCCGTTATACAGCGCAAAGCCGGTCCACCCGGCAAACGCGCCAAACATGAGCGCCACACACATCCAGGTCAAACGCCGACGATGAAATACAACAATCAGCAAGGCGATGATCGGCTGCGCAGCAATGACGACCCAGTCCAGCGTCGTTTTCGTTGGTGTGAAAACCTTGCCGTCCACCTCTTGCGTGATGAACTTGCTCGCAACTGCAGCCAACAACACCAATGCAATAACGATCGCAAAGCCAAGCTTCACCATCCGCCCGTCATTTTCCAGAGCTCGCCCCGCCGACATCTCCGATCCGATCGCAGCCTGACTCATCAGCCTTCATGCCCCTCACCGACGACGCCGAACAGATACAGCTTCGTCTCAAACGGCTCGCCGCCATCCGGAGAAGGCGTCCCCACATGGAGCAGCGCCTTCGCGACCCCGGTGCTCGTCAGGCCTTTGCCCGTCGGTGTAATCGCGATCTTCAGCCGCAGGTCGCCCTTCGGCGTCTTCTCCTTGCCCACGATCGCGACTGTAAACGCATCATTAGAAGTCTCGAACTTGGAAATGTCCTCGGCTTTGTATTTCACCAAGTCCAGTGTCTTGTGAATCGGCTCACCCGGAGTCATCCAACCCAACATGAAGCGATCATCGGACAGCGCCCAAGGCTCCGGAGGGCCCACAGGATATAGAGAAAGATGAATCACGCGGAACTCAAGCAGAGGCATCTCAGGATGATCCGTCTGCACCAACAACCAGTGCGTCAGATCCTCCAGCGGCACATTCGTCTTGTCCCACGCAATCGTGTGGAACGCCGCAGCGCCGCCCTGGTCGCCATCCAGAAAGACCGGCGCTTCACCATCCACCGAAATCACATGGAACGGCGCCTCATCCAGCGCCTGCAGCGATATCTGCCCCTTGTTCCCCTGCAACATGTTGATGAACGTCGGCTCCGCATTCACTGCGTAAGAGACGATCGCCTGCACCGAGTACTTAACCGGCTGTGCATTGGGCACACGGATCGTCAACGTTTGGCTCTGCGGCCCGGGATTCTTGTTCGCCTTAAGCTCAACGCTCATCTTCACCGATTCGCCCGGCGCCAAATCCTTCTTCTCAAGCTCACCCACCGTGCACTTGCATGATGAACTGATCCCGCCGAGGCGAAGGGGCTCCTCGCCCGTATTCGTGATCGTCACGAACCTTGTCTCTTTCTCCTCAGGCCGGAGATAACCCATATCGAGCGATGGCGGATCAACATTCAACGTCGGCAAAGGGTTCACAGGCTGCGGCGGCGCGGGGTTAAGCCCTTGTCCGGGCTCCACGCCCCCGAAAACATTCGCAAACACATCCAAAACAAACGGCTTGTTCCGCCCCTCTTCGAAAATCCAGACCCGCTTCGTCTGCTTCCCGTTTGTTTGTCCCTTTGAATCCCAACTCAGCGAAAGGATGCCCGTCGCGCCAGGCTCAAGCCGGTTAGGCTGAATCTCACCCGCGACGCATGGACAACTCGGCCGGATATTCTTGATAATGACCGGTTTGTCTGAGGTGTTGGTCACCTTGACCTCCACCTCCTTCACCGTGTCGGCCTGCACGTCCCCAAACTCAGCCCGGCCCGGGGTCACCGTCAGATGCTCACCCACCTTGGGCTCGAGCGACTCTCCCTCCCAGACAGTCAGTAGTGAGCTCTCCGTCACGCGGTGCTCCCCCACCTTCGGTTCAGGCGACTCGCCCTCATTCTGCCCCACCGCCGGAGTCGCCATGAAGAAGAGGGCCAGGGCCCCAAACGCCCACAAGGCAGGCAGACCGAAAAAAAGACGTTTATTCAAACTCGCAGCCCGGTTCATAATCATTACGCTCCTCAGCTTCTGTCGTTCCAAATCGTGAATGGGTCTGGCGCCGGTTTTCAATATCCGCAGATATTCTCGCTCCATCTGCAGCGACGACTCGCACACTCTCTTATAAATGCTGTATGAAAAAGTTTCGCTTTGCTCTTCTGATCGCTCTCTCGTTCATGTTCACTGACGCTGCCAATTCTGACGCCGGCTCCATCCGCGCCTCCGATCTGGCGCGAATACGCATCATCACCAGTATCGACCTTGCCCGCGACGGGTCAATCGCCGTCTATGCAGTTAAATCGATCCACGAGGAGCCGTCCGAGAAACCAGACGGCGCCACCGACCGATCCTACCGATCCCATCTGTGGATGATAGACCTCTCAGACTCCGCCGCCGTCCCGGTACAACTCACATTCGGCGACCGGCTCGATTCCTCCCCCCAGATCAGCCCCGACGGCCGGTCCGTCGCCTTCGCCCGCAAGCCGGCTGAAGCGGGCTCTGGCGCCAAGTCTGTCGACAAACCCAAACCCCAGGTCTGGGTCCAGCCCCTCGGCTCCCCCGGCGAGGCCCGCCAGGTCACAAATCTCGAGCATGGCGCCGGCTCGCCATCCTGGTACCCCAGCTCCACCGGGCTCCTCGTCTCTTCACCCCTGCCCGCCAAAGACCTCAATAGTGCGCCTGACTTTCCCAGCGAACGCCCCGCACGCCAGCCCGCCGATATCCCAGACGATGCTACCCCCGACATCGACGGCGACACCCCCGCCCTACGCGCCTGGCTCGGCCGCAACGCCCTCGAGAAAGACCCCATCGTCCACACCCGTCTGGACTACCAGGACGAACATTCTCTCAAGCCCCCACCCAGCTACAGCAACCTTTTCGTCATCGATCTCCTCGAAAACGAAACGCACCAGCTCACCGACGCTCATCGTGATTTCAACGACGCCCGCTACGATACGCGCGGCCAGTCCATCTTCTACGTCCGCACGATGGTCAGCGACCAACATCCCGATCGCATCCTGCAAACTGCGATCTACATGTGCAGCGCCACCGGCGAGAACCATCGACACTTTCTCGAAGACACCGGGCTCATCATTGATTCCCCCAGGCCTGATCCTTCAGGAAGATTCCTCATCTTCCGCGCCACCGAAACCAACGACCGCCTCTTTAAGCAATCAAAGATCGGCGTCCTCAGCTTCGATGGCGGATACGGCTGGCTCACCCCCAACCTCGACACCCACGCGCGCGATCCCAATCCTGCTGACCATCACGTCTATTTCACCGCTCCCATCGAGGGAGCTACGCGTCTCATGCGCGTTCCCATCAAGACTCCACCCCCGCCGCCGACCCGGCTCACGCAGGGCGACGTGAGCGTGCTTGATTTCGATGTCGCCGGCGGACGCCTCGTCGCCGCCATCGCGACGCCGGAAAACCCCTGTGAGTTGTTTCTGCTCGATGCTGAAGGCCCAACCGAGCACATGACCCAGCTCACCCAGCTCAACAGCGAATGGCTCGCTGACCGCACCATTGTCAAAGCGACACAGCGCTGGGCCACAACCAAGGACGGGGCCAGCATTCAGTATTGGGTCATGCCCCCTGCAGATCTTGAATCGGGCCGGCGCCACCCCACTGTTCTTGAAATCCACGGCGGGCCCATGGCGATGTGGGGCCCTTCCGAAATGACTATGTGGCACGAGTTTCAGCTCCTGTGCGCACAAGGCTTCGGTGTCGTCTACGCCAATCCCCGCGGCTCGTCCGGCTACGGGTACGAGTTCCAGCGCGACAACTTCGGTGACTGGGGCGTGCGCCCGGGCTCGGATGTGCTCACATGCCTTGACGCTGCGATCGAAGAGTTTGACTGGATCGATCAAGACCAACTCTTCATGACCGGCGGCTCGTACGGCGGCTACCTCACCGCGTGGATTCTCACCCAGACCGACCGCTTCAAAGCAGCCGTCGCGCAGCGCGGCGTCTACGACCTGCGCACATTCTTCGGCGAAGGAAACGCCTGGCGTCTCGTCGAAGAAGCCTTCGGCGGTTTCCCGTGGGAGCCCGACACACGCGAACTTCTCGACGCCAACTCGCCATTCACCTTTGTCAACTCGATCACAACCCCCCTACTCATCATGCACTCCAGCCAGGATCTGCGCACCGGTGTTTCACAAAGCGAAATGATGTACCGAGCGCTCAAGGAGCTTCGCCGCCCTGTTGAGTATGTCCGCTATCCTGGCGCCGGGCATGATCTCTCACGAACCGGTGAACCCAACCAACGTCTGGACCGTTTGGCGCGCATCATCGAGTTCTTTGGGCGATATGCAGAAAACATCGACACCGCCGACCAAACCGTAGCTCCCTGACAAGAACAACCACCTGTTCACGGACTGCCAAGGTAGCAATCATTAGCGAATTACAAACCAAAAGCACCGTAGACGCTTCGACTCAAAGTTCACCACTTGCCCGATCATCTCGTCGGGGCTGATCGCGCCGTAAGATTTTTCAAAAGAGTAGCGCGAAGCCCGAGTCGATTCTCGCTCGCAGCAAAGCACCATGTGCCGGCCGTCGATCGGGTTGTGCTTGCACTCGTGCAGCTTCTGGATGTTCTTCCAGAACTCACCCTCGTTCTTCGAGCCAGCTGATCCCTTCCAGTTGCCAGGGCGCCCGTCAAGATCAAACGTGCGCCGTAGCACATAGAACTTAAACTCAATCAAGTGGTTCTTGCCGTCAACCTGGACCAGCAGGTCATACTTCTTCCACTCTGCTTGCAGCTGTGCATCGGGCCGCTGTGCAACAATTGACGCCATCATGAACGCACGAAAGGTGAACTCGTCGATATTGACGAGCTCGATCTCATCGGCGTGCGCTTCGAGGCGCGCAAGACTATCTCCGATCGCAGCGTGCAGCCATTCGATCATTGTTACACCCTACCGTTTGCACTACATCCCATGCCCAAGAACCAGATCAAATCAAGGTGAATCGCCTCCCGGCGTCAAAGGAAGCAGCAAATCGTCCCCGGGATTCGCGTCGGTCTTCTCTGGGGCAGCGCTCGGTTTCAGCGGTGCGCCGGTGCGAAGCCGCGTCATCGGGCGCTCGCTGTGGTAGTTATGACATCCCAGGCAGTTCATCGCGACTTTAGTAGGAGTGTGACACGCGGCGCAATCTGTCTGGCTCATCGGGGCTATTGCGCTGTTGAAGACATTCGGATCAAACTGCGCGTAGGCCAACTCGAAATCCCGCGGTTGGGTCTCAATAGCATGGCACTGCAAACACCCATCGTCGTCGAGCAGGGGCAGATGCGGCGCGTGGTTGAACCGGGTCAACCCGCTGATCGTATCCTGCGGCTGTCGGGCGCGCCAGTTGACTTTCATTGAACCATGGCTGGTCTGATCGACGCTGTGACACCGGAAGCATTGCCCGACGGCGTCGGGCTTTTTGAGCGCATGAAGAACAGGTCCGCCCGGCGTCGGCCACGTCGCTGCGAGATCTGCCCAAGCCCGCAGGAAGGCGTCGCCATGCCCTGCAGGGCGGTAGCGCAGGGCGAACGCCATATCGTCGCGGTACCAGCCGCCCTGCGAGGCCCACTCCTGCCCGCTGGCGTCCACCTCATCGAAGGACGCATCCTCGAGCGCATCGGTCGACGGATCATCCCCAGCAGCATGCCTGGCGAGCTCGTCTTCGAGATCGGGAAGCCAGGCTTCGATGGATTCACGCATGAGCGGACGCGAAAGCCCGCCAGCCAGATGCGAGGAAAGCGTAACTTCTGTGTCAGCGCCGACAGCGACAGTCGTGCGCCACAGAAGCGCCGCATGCCCATCACGCGCCAGTTCCCACGCCAGCGCCTTGATCGCCCAGATGATGCGCCCCACCGCAACAAGCTGCTCATCGGTCGCATCCTGCAGGTCATGGAGATCGAGCGAATCCGCGATCCGCAGATCGCTGCGCAGCGTTGGATCGCCGCCGAGCATGAGGCGCATGAATGGCGTGATCTCTCCCTCCGCGATCCCTGAATCAGCCGGCCACTGTCCGATGCCAATCCCCGCATCGTCGATCGCGATCGTGTCGATCGCTGGGAGTGTGAAGAACTGGACGCCCGAGCCGGCTGACCGCTGCGAGGCATGAACGTCGTTGTCGTGGCATTGTGCGCACCCCTGCGCGAACGACGCTGTCATCATGAACTTGCCTGTCGCATCAGTGTGATGGCAATCGGTGCAGGAGGCGGGCGCCTGCCCCTGCTCACCGGCTGGGAAGTAGTTGTAAATGTGTGAAGCGTGATCGAATGCGATGCGTAGCCGCCGCCGGTAGGGGTAGCTGTCAAACTCGGGGTGACCCTTGTGGAAGCTGTCGAACTGGATCGAGTGACAGGACTGGCACTGTGCGTCGGTCATCGCTGTCAGATCATTCCAGCGCCCACCGTGCTCCACGTGGCAAACGGCGCAGGCAAACTCACCCTCCTTGGAATGCGGCGGGTTGAACCCGCTGGCGCTGGCGATCGCTGACAAAGCGGGGTGGTCAATGATTCGCTGAGTGCGCTCTTCAATCGCGGCCGGACTCATTGCGTGTGACTGGAGCGCATGTTCACCAAGATCATGGCAATCGAGACACCGCCCGCTGTCGCGAAGGCTCAACTCCGAGTTCACGATCCCGTGAAGGACGCCTTTGGTCGAATCCATGTCGGCGCTGTGGCAGTTGGCGCAGTCATTCGTGAGCAGCGCGTGTTGAACAGCAAGCGGGCCCGGAATCGCGACCTTCGGCCCCAGCGAAGTGTTCATCACAACCGACGCGACGATCACAGTGATTACAACCGCAACAACAGCCGCGACAAAGACGATGGCCGTCAGGCGCGCTGTTGTCGGAGTCTGCTGGTCCAAGAGTCGGCTACTTTCCGAGCATGACGTGCGCGAGCAGGCCGTGAGCGTGCGCGATCGTGCCGTGCATCGCTCCGAGCGCAAGCAGGCAGGCGACGCAAGGCATGTGCACGAGCAGCCAACGCCTGACCGCCCGATCGCCCGCGCGAAGCGCATCGAGACGGTCCTTCTCGATCGCGAGAGAGGAGAGTGTTTCGAGCGCGTTTGTTTCGGCGTTTTTCGCGTTCGCCTTAAGCGCCTCAAGATTCCGCAGGGTCCGCGCCAAATCGTTGCTCCAGAGCATTCGCCGCCAGAGCCGGGCCTGCCGATTGAACGATTCTCTGATCCCGCTCAACAACTCCGCATGGCCGGCGCCGAGTTGATCGATCGCCGTCCCAGCCCTCTGACTAAGTTCAGTATGGGCGCGAGCGTGCTCTGTGTCCGGCGTGTCTCCGGTACAAGCGATTGAGCCCGTGCGCAGTTGTGACCACAACGCAACCCCAATCGCGCCGGTTCCAGCGACCACGAGGAACAATCCGGTGAGAACCCCGTCGAGCCATCCGTTAGGACGCGCGAACTCGACGTGCATTAGAAAAAGGGAAACAATCGCGACTGCGAACGTTGTCTGCTGGCCCACCCATCGCTCTGGGTTCGTCCCCGCGCGAAGTCGGAAGAATCGCCGCACAAACGCCGCCACCAGCGCAGCAAAGAGCACCCAACCCGTCACAAAGCAGGTGCGATGCAGCGAGTTCGAGCACGCGACGTAAACACACCCCAGCGCAATCACCAGCGCCAGCGCAAGGAACACGCCGCCTATTGCTCCGCCTCGGAATCTCTTCAACACATCACGCATTGCAAAATAATAGTTACTGCCCTTCCCGTGTTCGGGACGCCGGGATAAGGGGATCAAGCTGAGCAGCGTCGGCGCCAATTTGGTTTTCCGCGATCAACATACCAATCTCCCGCACATGCTCAATCGCCTCCGCAGCCACCGCCGCTCCTTCGACGCCGCGACCGATCTCGATCAACTGCGACACCGCGTCAATATCCACAACTTCATCAATCGCGCCCAAGTTTGCAACCGCGTTTGTGATCGCATCGGTCGGTGCGCCATCGGTAACCGCACGGCAGGCGTATTCCAGCCGCAGCGCCGCGCCGACGAGGAACATCACGCGCACACGCTCGGGAGCTGATCGAGGATTTTCATCGGACCCCGCACGAACGAAGTTGTGCCGAATGTCTCCCTGCGTCCATGATGCAAACTCAAACTGCTCCCCGTTCGGATGGCCAGCCGTCTGGATCAGTTCCTGGTCCGCAATCGAGTGACAGGAGTAGCACGCCGCCCCCAACTCATACAGCCGGGCCGGCCTGATCATCCCCAATGAGTCGCAGTTCGAAAGACGTGCAGTGCGGTGCAGTAGTGTTTCATCATCGGCGGTCGCGGCATTGTGGCCGAACCGCGAATGTGGCTCCACCCAACTCGCTGCTGCACTGTGGCATGACTCACAAGACACCCCGCTGATTGACTTCGGACGCTTGTCTTCAATTTTCTGAATAGTGAAGTGACATGTGGCGCATCGTTCGTCCGTTTTGATCCGTCGGACTCCAATCGCAGCAGCGATGCGTTTGGCCTCAGCATTGCGCGTCAGCGTTTGCGCGCTCGTCCGATGCGCCGTTCCCATCCAGACCTGATGCTCATTCTCATGGCACTCTGCGCAGGCGTCCGGGCCAACAACCTGGGCTGGATCACGATTGATCAAGTCCTGACCCAACAACACTGGCGTCGCCAGACGATCGGCATAGGTGATCGAGGAGGCCAGCCCAGTGCGAAGCACCACGGCGCCCACCGACAGGCCAAACAGCCAAAGCACTGCCATAACACGAGTTCTGCACATCTCTGGCCCGATCTCCTGTGACTGAAACAAACGCTCTCTCACCACATACAAGAATAGCACATCGACTCGGACGACCACCCCACAAATATCGATCTGAGTAATGGCGAAAGGGATCAGTCCGACCCGTTCGCCCTAATTATCATCAATGATCGAAGTGTTATAGGACAACGATTGGTCAGAACTTAATTAGCCACTCGACCCGGACGCCCGACGCCGGCTCGCGGTCCTCCTGACCCGTAAGAAACGCATCCAAACGCAGGATATTATTCTGCCCAATCGCTGTTTCAAACCGGGCCGCGATGGCGATCGCGCTCTCGTCAGTGTCGTTGGTGTCAGACCTGAATCCCGCCTCAACAACAATCTGGCTGCGCTTTTCGTTGAAAAAATGCTGATACCCCAGCGCAGCGCCGACAGCGCTCTGCGCATCGTTGCCCAGCGCGGCGCCATAACGACCCAGCCCCACCGCTGCGAACAAGAGCCCCGTCCGGCCCAGCGGTCCCCCGGTGTCCGGCCCCCTGGCCGCTGATGAAAACTCATCCACTGCCCAGAACCCGTTGCAATACAAGATGTCCTCAGAATGCGCCGGCGTATACGAAAGTTCTGCGAACAATAACTCACCCTGGCCGACCGCCGGCGATTCCTCGTTCAGTGGAATCGATGTCAGCGCACGGAATGACGTATTGATTTTCCCGATGCGCTGAATCGCGCTTCCCGCGAAAAAGAGACCGTCGGAGTTGTCCGCCCGGCTGTCATCGTCATAAATAAAGACCGCATCGAAGTTGAACGTGCTCATGCTGGTGTCAGCTTCAGCGAAGAAACCGAACAGTTGAGCGTTGTGATCCTCGATGTTGTTCCCGCGGTTGATCTCGTTCCATCCGTAGAGAAACGTCACCTGAAGATTATTAATCCCATCGAGGAAGATGTTGTTCTTCGTAATCCCAACCGCGTCAACTCGGTCGTTAATCAGCAGCCCCTCCTGGTAAAAAAGCGGCTGGCGCCCTACAGAAAATCCGATGTCGAGTTGTCCCGTGTCCTTCGGATCGAGCCCTGGAAAGATTTGACCAAAATCGCCCTCGAAGAACAGATGGGTAATCCTCGTATTAAACTCGTCGTCCCCGCCGGACTGCTCCGCGCCATCGGGCTCGATGAAGTAGCCGGTGAACCGCCTGCCATCGTCGAGCGGACGTACACCGACAAGCAGGCGTTCGGTCCCGGAGAGTTGCAGATTCCCGAAAATGTCCAGCCGATTCACCCATTCAGTGAAGGTCTCTTCACCGTCGTTGAATGTCTGCAACGCCGATCGATACTCACCGAATACCAAAAGCGACGGCTGCCACAACGCGCCGGTCGGAATGGTAAATCCCCTGCCGATCGGCCCCGGCCCCAGAAACGGATCACCCAACTCAAGAATCGGGCTCGGACGATCAGGAACATCCTCCAACCTCATCGGCGCAGGCTCATCAGAAAAAGTTGTCTTCAGTTCGTGCGGGTCATCGTGATGATCCCCAGCTTCGTGATACTCATCCTGCGCGATCGCGCGCTGACTACAACACAAGAACACAGCGCCGAAGACGACCCACCAAAGAGCTGTTGATCGGATAAAGCCGGTTGTCATGGCGGTATTCATCGTCGGGTCAGTCCGTGCCGTCCTTTGTCTTGCGCTCTCCCTGCGCCTTGACACCGAACTCAACCTTCGCCTTGTAAAGCGTGATGAACCCCTTTCCAACGCCCTTGACGACCTGTAGCGGGCTCATGTTCAGGTCGAAGCCAACTTCCTGAATGTCACGGATTAGGTTCGCCGGCGCCATGCCCGCTTTCAGTTCGATCGTCGCGGTGTACGGACCCGATCCTGTCAGCAGGTCGCCATCGACTGTGTATGTCGCCCAGCGCGAACCCAGCGGCTCGATGCCCTTGCGATGCTTGCGCGCGCCCGCGGGGCGCCCCAAAAGTATGTTCGAGCGCGTCGCAGGGCGAACAAACGGCAGCGCATCAGTGGAGTAGTTCACCGAGACAATCTGCTCGCGGTCGCCCCCACGGAGATTGCGTGTAATGAACTTCGATTGCAGGTTGAAAAGCTGGTCATCAAGCGGGAGCAGCCCGTCGTGGACAAACTCTGAATGCAAATTGCGCAGGTCAAAGTTCGGATCGAAGTCGCCGGACTCGAAGACGGTGTTCCCGTTGGCATCGGCGACTACTACATGCAGCCACACCAACCGCTCCGCATCGAACCCACTCGGCGCTGCGTGCCCATCGGTCGCATTCTTCACTTCAACCTTGAAACGTATTCCATCGTCGTCCGCTCGCTCCGTGACGATATCTCCAAAATGGTAGCCGTTGCGAAGAACGATCGCGCGCTGCTCCATGCCCCATTCGAGCAACTCCAGGTTCGCGTCGATGATCTCACGCGCCTCGTAGCGATCGTCGATGGAGCTCCACCGCTCGGGAAATGAATCCTCATCATGGTCCTCGTCCTCGAACTCGTCCGTGCCCCATCCAGCTTCCCAGTCAAACTGCGTCCACTCGCTGATCGTCGCCAGCTCCTGCGCATCGGGATTGTGAGGGAAGATCCCCGGATGAACGATGGAGTGATCAGGCCCAGCCCAGTTGTGAATCGCATGCTTGCGCGTCTTCGTTGGGACGCCCCCCACCACCGCAGCCGGACCCTCAGCGTACCCCGCATTCACGCCCTGATTGACACTCATATGGCAGTCCTGGCAACTGACGCCGTTGGCCGCCGCCGGCGATCGCTTGTAGTGCGAAAAAAGCTCCTCCAAGCGGAATCCATTGACAAACGTCACATCGTGGCACGAGCCACAAAAACCGGGCTCCGTCAAACGAAAGAACTGCTTCGATTCAGTGTGGATTTTTCTGCCCGGAACGCCTGGCTCGGTGACAACGCGGTAGCGATCCGGCGACGCGAGCACTTCAGCCAGAATCTCGTTGCCCCGCGGACCGTAAATCGGCTGAAGGATGTCACCTTCGACAATCGCGATGCGCCCGCTCACCTTCCCGTAGCTTTGATCGACACGATGGCACACGATGCAGGTGATCCCCTCGCGCGAAACTTGAGCGCGATCCTCAAGCGGCGCAAAGAGCGGCTCATTCAGGATCATCCCAACCTGCGTATGGCAGCGGATGCAAAAATCTCCAAACGTCCCATTGGTGCGCTTCAGCATCGTTCCGTGCAGCGCCGTAAAGACCGGACTCACCATCGCATACGCATGCTGCGAAACGGACCACTCCTTGTAATGCTGCGGATGGCACGTCTTGCATGTGTTGGCAGAAGGGAAACGGTCCTCAATGAACAACTGCTCATGCGCCAACGCCGCAGCAGCAGCCACCACTTCATCCGGATCGTCGCCGGCCCGCTCGCCCTGAACGGCGTCACCCGCGGCTCCCCAGAACACTGGAGTCAGGATTGGCGCCTGCATGCCATGGTGCGCCGGCTTCAGGTTTGCTGAAAACGCAGTCAGGATCGCTGTCAAGACAAGCAGCGCCATGACCAGCAACCCAAGGTAAAACCGGGTGGCGACAGCGGCGATACCAACGGGCTTCAAAAAAATCCGCATAAACTCTCCCCCACGACGGGGACAAAAACAATGCCTGACGGGTCGGCTTCTATTTAGGATGACACACTCCTATATGTCAAGCCCCAAATGCTATCAGCCCTCCGTATCGGCGATTTTCAAGAACACACTGAGGGTTTTCGGGCGTCATCTCGGCTTATTTTCCGAAACTGGAATCTGTGTAATTACAACATGCAACGTTGAGTAACCGAGACGAGCAGTCTCTCTACTTGCCCCGGGGGCCGCCGGGCGCGCTCCAATCTTCCAAGTCCCCTTGCCCCTACGCAGCGACCGTCTCGCGGGAGCCTTGCTCAATGCCTGCCCACTCGTAAAGCCGCATCGCCGCGGCGCCGAGAACGTCATCCGCCTCCGCAATCTCCGGCCGCCAGAGCTTGTCCCATTCGAACGTCACCCAGCCGCCAAAGCTGCAATGCGCCAGCGCTTTGATGAAATCACAAACGGGAAGCTCGCCATCGCCGAGTTGAGCGGGCGCCCCGTCGCGCACATCCTTCACCCGCGCCATGAACAGATTGGCGCCGATCGCCTCAAGCGCCGCCGCAGGATCATCTCCCGCCCCAACGCCGACAGCCAGGTTGTAGCACACGCCAAGGAGTGGTGAATCAATCGTTGAGACGATCTCCACCGCCTGCGCTGCAGTCGCGAAGTCTCCACCGTTCTCCAGTGCGATCCTCACACCTGTATTCCGCGCATCATCGACAACCAGCCGAAGTCTGTCGATGATCCGCCGTGTCGCGCTTTTGTGACTCTCCCCGTAAGGCACGCCAAAACCAAAGACACGCACAATCGAGCCGCCGACGCGCCGGCACAGGTCCGCATCGCGCTTCGCTGCCCGTACAGATTTCTCATAGTCCCCAATCACGCGCCCGATGACAGGCGGGACAATCGGCTCATCAAAGCTTACGCCCGATCCAATGCCCGCGACCAATACCCCTGCATCTGCAAAGAGTGCTCGCGCCTTCGCAGGGTCGCTCAAAGCGGGGTCGCAGGCGATCTTCGCGCCACCTGAGCCGAACGTCCGCAACTCGACGCCGTCGTATCCATATTCATCCGCAGCGCGAGCGACCCGCTCAAGCGTCCACTGTGGCGCCGCGACCGTTGAGAAAGCTGTTCTAAACATGGCGCAGATGGTACCGAGCCGCTGGAGAGGATGTCGATCAGCTGAGATATCTGCTGCGAGGGTTCAGACCCGCTTCACGCTTTTTTCGCGCAGCCGCACGATGACCCGCACGACGCCTTGGCGCTGGATGAGCTTGATGAACCGTCGCCGTCGCCGCCCGTGCTCTTCCCGGCGCCCTTGCCCTCTTTCTTCTTCGTGCCCGACGAGTCATCCTTCTTCTCTGTGGACTTCTTCTCCGCCTCGGCGCCCTTCTTGTAAGACTCCGAGCGATAGTCCGTCTCGTAAAAGCCCGAACCCTTAAAGATGACGGCGGCGCCTGTGCCAATTAGCCGTTTCAGCGTCAGCTTCCCGCACTCGGGACATTTGCGCTTCGGATTCTCCGTCATCGACTGGAACAGCTCAAACACATGCTCACAGCTCTCACATTGGTAGTCGTAGGTCGGCATGAACTTGACACTCCTGGAAATGGATCGCGCATGAGAAGCGCGATGACTCACAGATCACCAGCGACGCCTTCATCAGGACCATCAGCGGTCTCGATTGCATCACTTTGCTCGTCCTCGTCGGAGTAGCGAGCAACGTGAACCTTCGCCGGCCGCAACACATGCTCGCCGTGCGAATACCCCGGCTGAAGCAACGCCGCGACGTGGCCAGGCTTCAGATCGCCATCAGGCTCGACCTGCTCGACAGCCTCATGGCGCATCGCGTTAAATTCTTCGTTCACCAAAGGCGAAATGAGCACTGCCCCATGCTTCTCAATCGCCCGGCGCAACTCATCACGGATCAGCTTCACCCCCGCCAAAATTTGCTCCGCTGAAGCGCTGTCTGCGTTCTGCTTTAACGCCATGTCAAAGTAATCGAGCACAAGAATCACCGATCGCAGCACCTCCGCCTCGCCGCGCCGATGGGCAGATCGCTCGTTTTCAATCGACCGCCGTTGATAGTTCCGAAAGTCCGCCAGCGCCCGCTGATATTTTTCGAAAAGCTCATCGCGCTCCCGCATTGCGCACAGCAACTCATCTTCTTCTTCGATAACGTGTTCGGAAACGGGCTCAGCGTCGGCCGGCAATTCAACATGGCCCGCCGCCTCGGCTTCAATATCGACTTCTTGACTCTTGTTGTGGCGTGTCTTTCGCGTCATAACTTCTCTGCTGATTACCTTCTCACAATGCCCTTATGCGCCGAATGTTTTTTTCAATTTCTCTAGAAAACCATGGCTCTCTGGGTTCACCGCGACATCCTCCGTTTCTGCAAACTCTCTCAGCAGCTTCTCCTGCTTGCTGTTGAGCTTCTTCGGAGTCTCGATCTTGAGCGCGACGATAAGATCACCTCGCCGCCCCGTGCGCAAATTCGGCAGGCCCTCCCCGCCGACTCGCTGCAGATCACCATACTGCGCCCCCTTGGAAATGCGCAAACTATGAGGCCCTTCCAGCGTCGGCGCCTGAATGTCAACTCCCAGCGCCGCCTGCGTGAAGCTGATCGGCATCTCCAGGACAAGATGATCGCCATCGCGATGGAAAAACTCGTGCTCCTGCACGCGAATCACCACATGCAGATCGCCTCGCACACCAGCGCCGTCCGGCGAAATTTCCGGTTGCGGCGGCTCGCCCTCACCGCGCACGCGCACCGCCTGCCCGTCATGCACGCCCGGCGGCGTCTTCACAGTCAAGCTGCGCTTGCGCGGCACGCGCCCCTTGCCCTTGCAATCTTGGCACGGATCTTCAATGCGCCGCCCGCGCCCGCCGCACCGCGGACACGCCGTCGCAATGCGGAACATTCCGCCGAGCCCCTGCTGCATAACCTTTCCCTGCCCGCTGCAAGTTTCGCAGACGATCGGACCTGAGCCAGGCTTCGCGCCAGAACCCGTGCAGGTCTCGCACACATCAAGGCGTGTGAACTCAACATCAACTTCCGTCCCGCTCAGCACATCTTCCAAATCAATAACAACCTGTGTTTCAAGGTCATACCCGCGAGGCACACCCCGCGGGCGCCGCCCTCCGCCCCGGCGCGCTCCTCCGCCGGTGAAAATATCGTTGAACATCGAGAAAATATCCTCGACATCCATGCGTGAAAAATCATGCCCCGCCGGCCCGCCGCGTGAGCGCAGACCCTCATGTCCAAACTGGTTATACACCTGGCGCTTGCTCTCATCCGAGAGAACCTCATACGCCTCGGCCGCCTCCTTGAACTTGACCTCAGCCTCCGAGTCGCCCGGATTGCGATCCGGATGATGCTTCATCGCCAACCGGCGATACGCGCGCTTGATCTCATCGCCGTCTGCTGTGCGTTCGACGCTGAGCACTTCGTAATAGTCACGTGTCGTGGGCATATTCTGCAGAAGCTCGCTTCGGTCCGCTCACAATCAATCGGAAACAATCCAGTATTCACCTTCAATAATGAAGCCCGCGCCGCTTCCGACGCGAGCCTCTGTTGTGTGCTCAAAGGCGTCCAGCTGCCTCTGGGGCAGCTTGAACAGCCAATTATGTTCTACGAAACCGCGCCCGTCTCCGCCTCCGTGTCATCCTTCAACTCAGCGACGAGCACATTCGTCGTCAGCATGAGCCCCGCGACCGACGCAGCATTGATGAGCGCCGTCTTCACGACCAACGCCGGATCAATGATCCCCGCCTTCACCAGATCAACATACTCATGCGTCGCAGCATTAAACCCTTCATTCGTCGACATTTCCCGAACGCGCTCGACGATCAAATCGCCATCAGCCCCAGCGTTGTTCGCAATTTGCAGCAGTGGCGCCTCAACAGCGCGATACACAATGTCAAACCCAAACTTCTCATCATTCGAAGCATTCTTCTGCGCCGATTCAATCGCATCCTGCGTGCGCACCAGCGCCACACCGCCGCCTGGCACATAGCCTTCCTGCGCCGCCGCCCGGGTCGCATGCAAAGCATCGTCCACGCGGTCTTTGCGCTCCTTCATCTCGATTTCAGTCGCAGCGCCTACCTTGATAATCGCCACGCCGCCCGTCAGCTTCGCCAGCCGCTCCTGCAGCTTCTCGCGGTCATATTCACTTGTCGAGCGCTCATGCTGGGTCCGGATCTGATCCGCCCGCGCGGTGATGTCCTTCTTCTTCCCGGCGCCTTCGATGACCGTCGTGTCATCCTTCGTAATCACAATCTTCTTGGCGCTGCCCATCTCGGAAAGCTCGATCGATTCCAGCGTCCTGCCAAGGTCTTCACTGAAGAACGTCCCGCCCGTCACTGTCGCGATATCGCCAAGCAGCGCCTTGCGCCGATCTCCAAAGCCAGGCGCCTTCACCGCCGCGATTTTCAGCACGCCGCGCAGGCGATTCACAACCAGCGCCGCCAGTGCTTCAGACTCAACGTCTTCAGCGATAATCAACAGCGAACGCCCCGAACTCGCCACCTTATTAAGCAGTGGCAGGAAGTCTGCGAGATTTGCAATCTTCTTCTCGTGAATCAGCACAATCGCATCTTCAAGAACACACTCCGCGTTGTTCGGATCCGTCATGAAGTACGGCGACAAGTATCCCTTGTCGAACTGCATCCCGTCGACGTAATCAAGCGTCGTCTCCGCAGTCTTGCCCTCTTCAACCTCGATCACACCGTCCGGCCCGACCTTCGCGATCGCCTCGGCCAGGAACCCGCCGATCTCAGCATCATGATTCGCGCTCACCGTCGCAATCTTGCGGTAATCCTCTTTGCCCTTGCACTGCGTCGCCATTTTGTCGATCGCTTCAGCAGCAGCCTCAGCAGCGGCGTTAATACCGCGCTGCAGCTCCACCGGGTTGGCGCCGGCCGTCACATGCCGCAAGCCTTCAACGAAAATCGCCTCAGCCAAGACTGTCGCTGCTGTCGTGCCGTCACCAGCCTTGTCGTTCGTCTTCTTGGCGACTTCATTCACCATCTTCGCGCCCATGTTCTCGAAGGGCTCCTCCAGCGAAACCTCTTTCGAAACCGAAACGCCATCTTTCGTGACCATCGGCCCGCCGAACGATTTCTGAATGACTGCGTGCCGACCAGTCGGCCCCATCGTCACCTTCACTGCCCGAGCAAGCCGCTCGACGCCCTGCTTCATCTCTAGAAGCGCTGAGTCGCGGAACATCATCTGTTTCGTAGCCATCGAAAACTTTTCCTTATTGATCGCCGCTCATTATTCACCAGAGCAGCGGATTCTTTCAATCAAATGCGAGCCGGCGGCCGGCGTTTTTTATTCACCAACGATCCAACCGAATCAATCAAGAACGCCAAGAACTTCAGATTCCTTGAGAATCAAGTGCGTATCGCCCTTCACCTCAATCTCAGAGCCTGCGTACTTTCCGTACACGATCGTATCGCCCTTGCGAACGCTCATCTCCGCCCGCTTCCCATTCTCAAGGAGCTTCCCGGGGCCGGTCGCAACAACCTTCCCCCGCACCGGACGCTCCTTGGCGCTCTCGGGAAGGTAAATGCCGGAATCAGTGATGCTCTCAGCCTCGATAGGCTTGATGAGAATGCGATCTTCAAGTGGTTTGACTGCCATTGTCTTATCTCTCCAACGCGAATGGTTGTGGTTGTATGTTCGTTTCAAACAAATGCAAAAAATCTTATTGCTGTCGCGGCTTATAGAGTTGCACTTGCCACTCTTTGCCGAGTATTTCCTTGAGGCGGGCCGCTGCGAGAATCGAAAAATCCCCGGGCCCCTCGATCACAAGCGTGTTGCCCAGCTGAATGTTGGCGATCATGTTCGGGTTTGCGCAGAAAGCGTTGACGAGCGAGCAGTGCCGCTGCAAACGATGAAACTCATCCGGCGTCGTCATCTCAAAGAGGAGAAACGCCTCGCGCCCATCGCGCATGTTCGTCGCCCGCATGAGGATTTGCTGTGACACATCAACCCCCATGGAGTCATCTTCGTTGTAGCTGTTGTAGTCGTCGTACATGCTTGCTTCTTAGAATCCCATCCCGCCCATGCCAGGCATGCCGCCCATTCCACCCATGCCGCCCCCCATCCCGCCCATGCCATCCATTCCCGGCGCGCCTGCGGGGCCGCCGTCATCATCGGAAGGCAACTCAGTAATCAGGCAGTCAGCAGTCAGCAGCACCGTCGCCACACTCGCAGCGTTCTGCAGCGCCGTGCGATCAACCTTGCTCGGCGTAATGACGCCGTCCTTAATCATGTCGCCATATTCAAGAGTCAGTGCGTTGAATCCGTAGCTCGCATTGTCCTCCTCCGCGACATTCACGACAACAACCGAACCCTTCACGCCGGCGTTGTCCGCAATTGTCTCCATGGGAAGCGAAAGCGCCCTGCGCACAACCTCCCAGCCTGTCGCGTAGTCAAACGCCGCGCGCCCGACATCTTCCGCATGAACATCATTCTTCTTGCCGAAAACGCCCTTCCAGTCGCGATTGGACTCAATCGCACGACGCGCCCGCACGAAGCTCACGCCGCCGCCAGGGACAACGCCCTCTTCAACAGCAGCACGCGTCGCATGCAGCGCGTCTTCAACCCGCGCCTTCTTCTCCTTCAGCTCCATCTCGGAGGCAGCGCCAACATTGATCTGGGCCACACCTCCCGCAAGCTTCGCCAGCCGCTCCTGCAGCTTCTCACGATCGTAATCGCTCGTCGAGTTTTCAATCTCCCGGCGGATCTGCTCAACACGCCCCTTGATGTCGCTCGTCTTCCCGGCGCCTTCCAGAATAATCGTGTTGTCTGAATCAACCTCAATCTTCTTCGCCATCCCAAGCTGCGAAAGAGAAACCTGATCCAGTTCAGCTCCCGTATCTTTCATAATGGGCTCAGCCCCGGTCAGCACCGCGATGTCCTCAAGCATCGCCTTGCGCCGGTCGCCATACCCTGGCGCCTTCACCGCGACCACCTGCACCGTCCCGCGCAGCTTATTGATCACCAATGTCGAAAGCGCCTCGCCCGTGATGTCCTCCGCAATAATCAAGAGCGGCTTCTTCGCCTGCATCACCTTCTCAAGTAATGGCACAAGCTTCGTCACCGTGTCGATCTTGTCCTCGTGGATCAGCACCAGGCACTTCTCAAGCTCGACCTTCATGCCGTCGTAGTTCGTCACGAAGTTCGGCGAGAGATACCCGCGATCAAACTGCATCCCCTCCACGACCTCAACTTCCGTAACCAAGCTCTTGCCTTCCTCAACGGTGATGACGCCGTCCTTGCCAACCTTCTCAAAGGCGTCGGCCATGATCGCGCCGACCTCTGGATCGTTGTTGGCGCTGATGGCCGCGACCGCCTGAATGTCCTTCTTGCCCGAGATCGGCTTGGATTGCTTGTGAATGTCCCTGACGACATCCTCAACCGCATCCTTCATGCCCCGCACCAGCGCGTTGGCGTCAACGCCCGCAGCAATATGCTTGAGCCCCTCGCGGAAAAGCGCCTCCGCCAGAACCGTCGCCGTCGTAGTGCCATCGCCAGCCACATCACTGGTCTTGGAAGCAGCCTGCTTGACCAGCAGCGCCCCCATGTTCTCCGCCTTGGAGGCAAGTTCGATCTCTTCGGCGACTGTCACGCCGTCCTTGGTGACCGTGGGCCCGCCCCAGGACTTGTCAAGGATCGCGTTGCGCCCGCGCGGGCCAAGCGTCGCTTTGACAGCCGACGCAAGCTTTTCGACGCCGGCAAGCAAGGCCTGACGGGCGTCCTGATCGAAGGTCAGTTCTTTCACAGCCATAATCTGGGGCTCTCCGTATTGATCTTGAATCAGCCCACCCTTCGGCGCCAGACGCATCCAGGCGAGCGGGTTTGTTTCTATGTACCGGTTTCACTCTGTCAGATCGGTTCGGCATCCGCCGACAGACCTCTCACCTCTGATTCGCAACTTCCGGACCACCGACACCCCCCACCGAAATACCCTCCAGAAGCGGGCTGAGGCTAGATTTACTCCCGTTCTGACGCCTGCAACACTGACAGCCTGCGGACCAGCACCAGGCAAATCTGCCACCTTGGCAGCCACACCCCCGATCCGTCAGCCTCGATTCACCCCGGCTCCCCAAGCAGCTGCCTCAGCGAGGGGCTTGGCGTCAGGATTGCCCGCCGGATTCGCCAGCAGTCAACCGTCGCGCTCGCCACTCCCAGCGTGAAGAACAGACTGCCCACCACCACCAGCACCACTCCCAAAATCGAAATCAACTCCGAACCCACCACGAACAGCTGAATCACCTCCCCGGTCATCGCGACCACCAGCGCCCCCGCCATCGCCAGCATCGTCTGCCGATCTACCCGACCCGTGCGCAGCACCAAAGATCGCAATGCCAGCATACGGGCGTTCGGCCGCAGCCCCAGAATAATCAAAAGTATCAGCCCCTCGATCATCAACCGCCAGTGCAGTTGCTCCGCTGACGACGTCGCCCGCAGCAGAACCGATGGATTGGCTGGCTCAATCTCAACCATGTACTTCCACACCGCAAACACCAAGAGGGCATAGAGCGCGACTGCGATGCTCGCCATCACGATATGAGCCCTCCGCACGCCAACAACAGGGCGAATCAGCACAATAGACGCGAGCCCTGAAATCCCAATCGCAATCGCCGGCCCCTTTAATAAAGGTCCAACATCAGGCCTCGTGCCCATCAACCCGACTACATCAGCTGCGCGAGGCGCCCACGCCAGCGCCACCCCCACCAGCGCCCCGAGCATCCATACCACAAAAAGATTGGCAGTCAGCCTCCGATGGGGCATCGGCGCGAACGCCTCGGCATGAGGATCAACGCGGTACAGGATCGTCGCCCGCACTGCCAATCCGCATTCCGGGCAATTTCCTGCCACCGACAATCCCTGCAACTCATAGCTGCACGAAATGCAAGGCAGCGTCCCGCGCAGCTCATCGCCGATGCGCTCCGTCTTGCGTATCGGCGCCTCGGACCGCGCCGCAGGGCTCGCGCCCTCTCTCTGATCCCGGGTCTCATCGGGCATAACCCAGCGAGTGTACCGCCGACGCCACGCCCGCAGGCGCTCCTCCCGGGATTCTCCCCGGAGGCCCAACTTTCATCCTGCAGATGCCCTGCCCCCAGACCGCCTCCAACCTCCGCCTATACTGCCGCTCCATGATGCAAGAAGCGATCAACAGGCTGCGGGAAAACATCGCGTCGGTCTTCCTGGGAAACCCGGAAGTCATCGACCGCGTGATCTGCTGCCTCATCGCCGACGGGCACCTGCTCATCGAGGACGTGCCCGGCGTCGGCAAGACCATGCTCGCGATGGCCCTCGCCCGTTCCCTCGATGGCACATTCAACCGCATCCAACTCACCCCCGATATGCTCCCCAGCGATGTGCTCGGTGTCTCCATCTACGACCGCAACTCCGGCGAGTTTGAACTCAAAAAAGGCCCCATATTCTCCAACATCCTCCTCGCAGACGAAATCAACCGCACGTCCCCACGCACACAATCCGCTCTCCTCGAAGCGATGAATGAAGCCACGGTCTCAATCGACGGGCACGTTCATCAACTCCAGCGCCCCTTCCTCGTCATCGCCACGCAGAACCCGCTCGACTTCGAAGGCGCTTACCCGCTGCCTGAAAATCAACTTGATCGCTTTCTCATGCGCATCCACCTCGGCTACCCGAATCCTGTCGACGAGCTGCGCGTCCTCAACGAGCGCCCCGCGACAACCGCGCTCCCCAACATAGAGCCCGTCGTCACGCGCGATCAACTCCTTCAGCTTCAACAACAAGTGCACGAAGTGAAGCTCGCAGATGAACTCGGCCAATACGTCATCTCTCTCGCCGCCGCCTCGCGCGACGACGACGAACTCCGCATCGGCCTTTCCACGCGCGGCGCCCTCGCCCTCGCCCAGGCCGCCCGCGCCTCAGCCGTAATCGCAGGACGCGACTATTGCATCCCCGAAGATATCACAACCAACGTCTTCCCCGTGTGCGCACACCGTGTCTTCGGCGCAGGTTACGGCGCCGCCTCGCGCGACGGCATCGGCCTCCGCGCCATGAAGCGCGTCCTCCAATCCGTTCCCAGCCCTGCGTAATCCTTCATCCATGCGCCGCTCATCTGGAGCTGCGCATTCGGAGTCTCTCCCATGCCCCGACTCATCCGCCACGATCTCACCGGCCCCATCCGCATCGACCCACAAGACAAACCCGTCTTCATCTGCGGTTGCGGACTCACCAAGAACTTCCCCTTCTGTGACGGCGCTCACAAAATCTGCGCGAACGAAGAGGCTGGCTCCCTTTATGAATACGACGCTGAATCACACGCCGTCGTGCAAAAAACACCCGACACCATGGATCAATAATCGCAGCGCCGCGTCAGCGTTTTCCTACGCTGAGATCAAGTGAGTCAATCATCCTCGTCGCCCATTCATGCTGCTCATCATTTGCGAGCACTTGAGGTGAATAGATAACCTTGAGCTTTGTCAGCATCATGTGCCTGAGTTGGGCTCCATCAGGACGATTAGCAAGCCTTTGCACATGTTCCAGAAGCCCACTCTCAATCTGGAGGCACTCACCACTCAACTGCTCGGACATCCCCTCTGTTGCAATCGAGTCCAAAATCCGATTCGCACTCGCGCACAACTCGATCCCTCGCATATCCATAAGCCACGGATCGTCGACCTTCAAAATCTTCTCCCAGTTCGCAATATTGCTCGCAATCAACGGCTCCGCCTCGACAAACTCACCAGCGTTGCTAAGCCAAAACGCAAGCAGAGATTCAAGTTGAAGCGCCTCCAGACTATCCCGCCCACCTTCTGCTCGCCGGTTTTCCAGAAGATCCCGAATGATCTCGATCCTCATACGCCAGATTTTGGACACGTCTGCCGGGTCTGATGTAAGAATCGGACCGTAAACCCACTCCAAAACCCATAGTGATGTGAGAACCTCGCCTGCCAGCCCTGCGTTACGAACTTCTGCAAAACCTTTGAGCAACGCGAACAAGTCCTCGCTCACCTTAACCTTCCATTTTTGTTCCTCTTCTAAACGGACCGCCTGAACTTCAACCTCATGCTCCTGCTCCTGCGCCAAAGCTGCCTGGGCTGCTGCTTCCTGCTCAAACTGCCGCGCGACAACGGCTATTCGCCGGGCCGACTCTGATGCAAACGCAACGCCAACAAGAGCACAAGCGAGAAACACTGCAAGCGTAAAAACCACCGGCCGGCGCTTCACATACAGCCCCATCACATGCCGCCGGGTCGGATTGGTCCAGGCGATAGGCCGATGATCTCGCCAGGACTCCAGATCAACTGCGACTTGCTCCGCAGTGCCGTACCGTTCGGATGGCTCAGCTTCAATCGCACGCTCACATATTAGCGCAAGATCTTTCGAAATGAATCGGGAACGAACCGCTTCGTCCAGAGCGTCGGCGCGTACTTGGCGTCGACCCTCCTGATCATGAACCTCAATTATATTAGATCCATTCGGCGGCTCACCAATAATGAGCCAGTAGAGAAGCCCTCCAACCGCATAGATGTCTGCCTGTGGCGTCGCGACACCCCCTGCTCCGTCAAACTGTTCCGGCGCCATAAAACCAAGCGTGCCATACGCACCGCATCCAACATCAGCGCTCTCGCACAAATGCTCGCCATTCCGAAGAACCAACCCAAAGTCCGCGACCTTGGGGGCGCCATCCTTTGTCAAGAGAACATTGGCGGGTTTGATATCAAGGTGAACCATGCCCTGCGAATGCGCCGCCTGAACGCCTCTTGCGATTCCGATCAGCAGCTCAACCGTTCGAGCGACAGGCAGCCGGCCACCGAGCTGCCCGACATAGTCCTGAAGGTCGCCCCCCACAACATGCTCATAAACAATGTAATGAAATCCATCACAGACACCGCGATCAAATACATTGACCGTATTCGCATGATCAATCTGTCGGGACCCAATCGCTTCAGCCGAAACTGCAGACTCAACACCGGCGCCCGGCGAGCGAAAGAGCTTGATTGCAACCGGCGCCTGCCACATCTGAGAAGACAGATTCCGATCAATCGCAAGGTACACATCACTTGTGGACCCATCCCCAAGAGAGCGAACAAGCTGGTATCGCTTCTCGCCGTTTGACAAGCTCGGACCAAAATCGCTCGGCAGTGGCCACTGCGGCGTAGAGACACAGTCCTGCCGGAGAGAGTGGGTCGATCGAAATAGCTGACTCAACTGACTCAACTGAGCTGCAACGAGTATTTCTTCTCGAAGCTCCGGGTATGAAGCTACGAGCTTCTCAATTGCCTCCTGATCCGAATCCGCCGGTTCATTAATTGAGCGCAGCGCAAATTCAATTGCAGCATCAAGAGGCACAGGGCGTTCTCGAAGATTCGGTATAACTTGAAATACATCGTGCAGATCAAAGGACGAGCCACTCAGAAGCAGCGCCCGCCCTTCCCGGCGGATCGCATGCGCAAGTGTTGCATCATCCACGCTCTCAAGCTCTCCGGGAAGATGAGCTCGAAGATAGATGCACGCTGCCGACTCTTCGTACTTTGCTCTGGCAATCATTCCAACTCACCCGACAAGCGTGCGAACATTTTCTTCTTGATTCGCGACCATCGCATGCGAACCATCGCAGGCGGCGCATCAAGAGCGCTCGCGATCTGATTGTGCGAATGATCGTGGAGCCGGCTCCACAGGATCGCACGATCCGTTTCACAAGGAAGAGCCTCGGGGATGCCATCAACAAGCGAACTGTTGTCCATCAGTTGAGCAATCGGCGACGCAGCCTCTTGAGACCGCGAATGGCAAACGTCGGATGCAGCAGCAAACTCATTCCGATCAATTCGGGACTGCTCCCGAATCGCATTCCGGGCGATGGAATAGATGAGTGATCTCATCGCCGAAACGCTCTTCGCCTGAACTTTCTTCTCTGAAACAAGATTATCCAGCCGTCGCACGACCGTGGAGAGCACATCATCCGAGTTCAGGGAGGAACTCATCCAATCTCGAACCCGAGCTTCAAGAAGTGCTCGATAGTGAAAGACAAACTCCGCCGCCGCTTCGCGATCACCTTCTCGCAATCGTTTCAACAGCAGCTCAATGCTTCTCTTGTTTTCCATAATGGCCTGTCTTCACTTGTTACAGTTTTCCCTTTAAAAAAGATGGAAAACGACGAAACCTCGCTATGATTGCGCAACCCACGGACGACTATCGTTGGCCATGGCGGGCCTGGTTAGCGCTTGATGCTGCGTAGCAAACCTCCCCTTCGTAGGTGGTTTTCTTCCTTCGTCGCTCTCAATCGCTCATATCTCATACCCCATATCGGTGGGAGCATCTAAAATGCTTGATAAGTCAAAGGTGCGCCACGGCGCAGCCCTGTGGTCGCACATGCGCGGACTCTGGATCGTGGTCGCTTGTATCGCGATTGGAGCCGAAATTTCTAATCAACAGGTTGTGGTCAATCATCATCCACACGACACCGTCAATGCCGGCCCAATTGATGACACGATTGACGCGATCGAATGTATCCTTCGGCGCCTGCTCGGATTGTCATGTGAACATGACCCCGTGGATGACCCGGAATAGCCGAACAAGCCCGCAACATAAGATCAGCTCCGGTTCATACACAGCGATCTATTCGGGTGACACGGACAGGTGTTAAGGTCCCCGTGTCACCCGAGGGACGGTCGCGTCAGCGCTCAGCTCCGACTCGGATGAGCTACCCCCCCGTCTGCTGATAAATGGCTGAAGATGGCCTCATGCGCCGACTGAGCACCGATCCAACACCCAGCCATTGGCAAGTTGGACTGTTGTCTGCTTCGCACAAATCCTATCAAAAACCTAACACTTCCTTCGCTGCGCGATTCCACCCCTGAACGGCCACCGCCCGCACCGGCGAAAAGAATGCCGATGCAGGCGATGGCTTGATCACATGGTCAACCTGAGCTCTTCCGTTTCGGCGCCGACGCCGCAAAGCCGTCATCGCTCCGATCGCCAACATGCCAACCGCGCCCGGCGTCGGCACAGCGATCGGCTCGCCGTAGATGAGATCATCCAATGCGACCGCGTCACGAATCCCGCTAAAGTCCGCCAGTGAAACATCCCCAAGATTCAGGCGCACACGCCCGATCCGCGTGCCGTCTTCCCAGAATGCAGCCGCAAAGGACAACCCGCTCACCGCTGTCAACTTCTCCCAAAACCGATGCAGCATCTGCCACCGACACACTCCACGTCTGGTTCTGAGCCAAAGCTGGCGCCACCCCAAACCCAGCGCCCGCGCACATAACCACCACAAGGTTGAACTTGCTCATCAATTTCTCCTATGTATTTGCTTGATCCGACGCCTAAGCCGAGCCATCACACTGATTGGCGGCCCATCATCGCTTGTCTGTCTGCATTTGTGCAGCCAAACGAACTTCATTGCAGGCAAGAATCAAAATATTTTGCTGAAGAGCACCCGATCAAGCGCTGCGCGTTGATTCACTCGAACCCAATGCTTTTATCGATCAACAATGATCCGAATTGCTTTCAACTCACGCCCCGTTGTGACAAGCAAACTCGAAGCCTCATCATCTTCCAGCGCCTTCCATGCAACTGCGGGCTGTCTGCCAAAACCTTCTACATGAGCAATGACCGAACCGTTTGTGATGTCAAGAATAAGCACATCACCACTCCGCATTCCCACCGCAAGCCAGGGTTGAGACGGCGCAACGCTCAAAGCGTTGATATATGCTCCCTCTCCGCCGGGCAGCGGAGCGCTCCACAACTGTTCGCCATCGACACTCAGACGAACAATCGCTTCCCCATTACCTTGAATCGAACCGCCGACGAAAATGGCTGGTTGTTGCCCACTACGCCCGGGTGCAAACCGCACCATGCTCGCGTATAGACCTGCGTTCATATTTTGTAGTAGCTTTCCTTCCGCGCTGAACACATGCACTCGCCCCGAAGCGGACGTAGTGAGCACTTCAGGTCTCCCATCGCCGGTCACGTCTCCAGCCGTCACATGCCAGACATTGCCAATGCCTGCGTACTTCCAAAGCAGCTCGCCCGCTGGCGTCAGAACATGCAAACCGGTGGCGCCGTTGTACCCAATGATGACTTCGTCAAGCCCGTCGCCCGTAAGGTCTGCTGCCCAAACATCATCAATGCCCTGCCCTATCGCGTAAGTCCACAAGCGAGTTCCGTCGGCGCTGAAAGCTCGCACATCATGGCTCCACGTGCCAAAGATCAGAAATTCCGGCTCGTCATCCTCGCGAAGATTCGCAATCCGCAAAGTTGATTTGGTCGCATCGATCGCCACCGATCGAATGATTTGTCCCTGTGTGCTCAGCCTCGCCAGCTGGCGTTCTCTCTTCTGAACAAGGGCGTAGATGCCGCCGGCCTCTTCATCAACAGCAACACCATTCCAGTCGCCCCGCAGCGACCAAGCCTGCACCAGATTCTCAGCGCCCGCTATCTCCGCCTCGCCAATGCGCTCAGGCACATCAACAAGACTCTCGCCAGCCAAGACGGCCGTAAGCTGTTCCTCCAGTCGTTCACCAAGGTCCGGTGAAAAACCGACATGCACCGCCTGAACAACGCCGTCCTTATCAATCACCACTGTCTGTGGAATGCCGCTTGAGGCATATTGATCGGAGACGGCGCCGTCCATATCAAGCGCTACCGGAAAGCTGAGACCGGTCTCCTTGAAAAATGAGCGAATCGTGGCCTCATCTTCCATTATATTCACGCTAAAATAAGCGACCTGTTCCGCCGGGAACTTCTTCACGACTTCCGTCACAACAGGCAACCCAAGACGACACGGCGCGCACCATGTCGCCCAAAAATCCAAAACCACCACCTTGTCCTGCTCCGCGAGCTTCGCAAGAGAAACAATCCCGCCATCGAGCAACTTTAACTCGAGCTCTGGAGCAGGTTCGCCCACAAAATCAACAGCCGATATCATCTCAAAATCATTCGCAAAACCTGCAGCCGCCATGACGGCTTCAGCAAGATCGTCAACCAACTCTGCGTCCTCCGGCGGTGTAAACGAAAAGCGCTCAGCCGGAAGCGAATCAAACGCCTGCCAATTATTAAACGTCACGCTGCTGACAGACTTCATATTTTTCATTCCGCCCATGGTCATGCCATCCATCGGTGTCTCTGATGAAGCGCCAAGAAGCACCGGAGACTCATGAGCAGACACCCACATATCCAGCTTCATCATCATCTCAGTCAGCCGAATGTGATGCGCCGTCTTTCCTTCAAACTCTTCCACGCCGATATACTCAATGGCATTTTGAAACATCATTGTCGCAGAGACAGGATCATCGCCCAGTACAAAATACAGTGCTGGATTTGCAAATATCCAGGCAGACATCGGACTCCATGATCCGACATCCCCAAGCAACTTCATTGTGTCAATGCGAGCTGGAACTTCGCCGACGGCATAACTATTCGCTTCTGGCGCATAAATCCAGCGCTGCTCGCCATCACTCACGACCGTCACGCCAGGCCAACCACTCTTATGGCGCATGCTGTATTTCGCCGGCCGCTCAATATCAACCAGATACTCCCCGTCATACTCTATGCGCATGCCGTCGCTGGTCATTATGTATTGACTGGTGAATGTAAACGAGTATGACTTCAAGCTCGCAAGGTATTCACTCATTTCGCGGAGCACCGCTTCGGCGTCCTTCGGCGGGTCTTGCGCCTGCTTTTCCTGCTGCTCTGCGCGGGCGGACGACGCCATCACCACAAACACGAACGCATACATTAATATTGCGATACGCGCGAACATGGCTTCTCCTTCGAAGATTTCCAGCATCTCTCTTGTAGCTATTAACTACTATAGACACGCTCGCAGGACCAGACCCCCTGCGCCACCCTATCGCTCATACGCCTCGCGCTTCAGAACGCAAATGTCCGGCAGATTCCGGTAGTGCCCGTCGTAATCCAACCCGTACCCCACCACGAACTCATCGGGAATCTCAAAGCCAACATGCTCTGCCTCAGCGACCGCGGGCTTGCCCAGTTGCTTCTTCAAGAGCACACACGCCCGCACAGACGCCGGACTCCGATCCTCAACAAGTCCGCGCAGCATGCGCATCGTCTCACCCGTATCCAGAATGTCGTCAATAATCACCACATGCCGACCGGCAAGATCGTCAGACAAGTGTGACTTCAGCGTCGCCCCTTTGCTCTGCGTCGCCGTGCCCGGATAGCTTGAAACCGAAACCAGCCTCATCGCGATAGGCAGCGGTAGATGCCTGATTAAATCCGCAGTGAACACCAGCGCTCCGGTCATCACCGGCACAAAAACAATCCGATCCGTCTCATCCGCCGCCGATCCCTCTTTCACAAGCTCACCCGTCAGATCGCGCGCCAACTCCTCCCCCAGCGCGCGCACGCGATCCGAAATTGCCCCCCGCCCCAATAGCACACGGTCGATGTGATTCTGCATCGCACGTGGATCGTACCCGAGAAACGCCTCCGCTGGCCCATTCACGACTTCAAGCCCGGCAACGCCCCCGTCCGTCGAAACCTGTCATACCGCGAAAGCGCCTCCTCAATGATCGGAATCGCCGCCTCAGCGGGCTGCACATTGTCAACCGCCACCGCCTTCCCCTCCAGAGTCTTGTAGTCCTCGAAAAACCGACGCAGCATCTTAAATGTGTGCGGCGGCAGGTGCTGCGGATTCTTGAAATGCTCATACTCAGGATCACCCGAAAGCACCGCGATGATCTTGTGATCCGGCTTCCCCTCATCCACCATCGTCATCAGCCCGATCACTTCCGCCTCGACAATGCATAAAGGAACCACCGCTTCAGAGCAGAACACCAGGATATCCAGCGGATCATCATCCTCCGCGTACGTCTGCGGAATAAATCCATAGTTCGCCGGGTAATACACCGCTGAATGCAGCACACGATCAAGCCGCAGCCGCCCCGTCGACTTATCAAGTTCATACTTCACATTCGAGCCCTTGGGAATCTCAACGATCGCGCGCAGCCGCTCGGGAATCTCATACTCCGGCAGGCCGGGCGTCACATCATGCCAGGGGTGAAACATGGGCAGAGCGTAGCGAAGATTGATAGACCACGACACGCCCTCCCGGGCTCACACACACAATCTCACACACCTGGATATCGTGTCCACATGCTCAGGCTCGAATACGCAAACTGTCTCTCGCCTCGCGTCGGTCCCCACGGGCTCGATGCAGACTCCCTCGCCGTCGACTCCGAATGGGCTGCCCGCGCCGCCAAACTCAACGCCAGTCTGTCGCGCACACGCGGCTCCGGCTGGGAACGCTGGCGCGAACTCGCCCGCGATCCCATGCGCACCGATCACGTCACCGCGGTCAATGAGCTTGTCGAAACTCGCCGCGATCGGTTCTCCAACCTCGTCGTACTTGGTATCGGCGGCTCCGCCCTCGGCAATATCGCCCTCCACGCAACCCTCAATCCGCCCACATACAACCTCCTGCCCGATCAGGACCGCCCCGGCCCGCGCCTCTTCGTCATCGACAATGTCGATCCCGCCAACTTCCGCGCCATCATCGACTTCTTCTCCGACAAACGCAACGGCGGACTCCAACGCACACTCTTCAATGTCATTAGCAAGTCCGGCGAAACAGCCGAAACCGCGGCCCAGTTCATGATCGTCCGCCAGATGCTCATCGACACGCTCGGCGAAGAAGCCCACGCACAAAACATCGTCGCCATCACCGATGAACACAAAGGCACCATGCGCGCCATCTGCGACCGCGAGGGCTACGCGACGCTCCCCGTCCCTGATGGCGTCGGCGGACGCTTCAGCGCGCTCTCGCCCGTTGGGCTCTTTTCCGCTGCAATGTGCGGGATCGACATCAACGCCCTCCTCGACGGCGCCCACGCGATGGACGTCCGTTGCGCGCGCGAAGACCTCACACAAAACCCCGCTGCCATGCTCGCCACACTGCTCGTTCGCCTCGGACTCGAGAAAAACAAGACCAACCATGTGCTCATGCCCTACTGCAACGGGCTCTATCTCCTTGCAGATTGGTATCGCCAGCTCTGGGCTGAGTCCCTGGGCAAGCGCGTTGACACATCCGGCGCTGAAGTCTTCGCGGGATTCACACCCATCAAATCACTGGGCGCCACCGATCAGCATTCGCAAATCCAGCTCTACCGCGAAGGGCCCAATGACAAAGTCGTCGGCTTTATCGAAGTCACAGAGTTTGACAATGCAGATGTAGATATACCCGGCGGGCTGGGTGTTGATGCGCTCTCGTACCTTGAGCGCACTAACCTGTCACGTCTCCTGAACGCCGAAAAACGCGCGACGGAATATGCGCTCACAGAGTCCCAGCGTCCCAACTTCACCATCCGCATTCCGCGCGTCGATGCGCACGCGGTCGGTGAGTTTCTCCAGCTCTGGATGGTCGCGACCGCCTACGCCGGCCTGCTGCTCAATATCGACGCCTACGATCAACCCGCCGTCGAAACCGGCAAACTCGCCACCTTCGGCCTGATGGGCCGCCCCGGCTTCGAATCCTACCGCGAGGCCACCGAATCCACGCTCACCGAAACAGAATGGGTCGTGTGACGCCGCCCCGCTGCAGCACCCCGCCCCAATCGCCTACACTCAAAGCAGGCAACCAAATACGAGGCCAACGTCTCGACTTGTCAAATGAGGGCGACATGAAAAACAACATTCCTCTTCACCTTGGTTTCGTATCAATCGCGCTGCTGACGCTCGCCGCACCCGCCTTCGCATGGGGCGCGCACGGCCACCGCACCATTACCTATCTCGCGCTCGACGCCCTCCCCGATGACGCCCCCGCCTGGCTCACTTCCGATCCAGTCTGGAGCGCCGCCGCCTATCAAGCCAACGAGCCCGATCGCTGGCGCGGCGTCCCCAGCCTCTATCTCGCCCACGAAAACGCCCCGGACCATTACATCGACTTCGACCTCCTGCCCAACTTCGGCCTCTCTGCAAAAACTCTTCCCAAACCTCGCGCCGAATATCTGCGCGCCATGGTCATCAGCAAAGAGAAGCACCCCGAAATGGCCCCGCTCTACAACCCGGAAAAGGACGCTGCCCGCAACAAGGAATGGCCCGGCTTCCTTCCATACTCCATCGTTGAGCATTACGGCAAACTGCAATCCAGCTTCAACACCATCCGCATGCTCGAATCTCTCAGCGATCCCGCCCGCGCTCATCAACTTGAAGCTGCCCGCGCCAACGCCGCCTTTCACATGGGCCAGCTCAGCCACTTCGTCGGCGACGGCGCCCAGCCGCTGCATACCACAAAACATCACCACGGCTGGATCGGTGACAACCCTCACAACTACACCACCGACTACCGCTTCCACGCGTACATCGACACCGATGTTGTCGATCTGCACGCCCTCACATTCGATGAGCTGCGCGACCGCATCGAGCCGCTGCCCATCGTCAACGCGCAAGATCCGTGGGACGATGTCCTCGCCTATCTCCATGAATCGTTCGAGTTGGTCGAGCCGCTATATAAACTAGAAAAATCAATGGAGATCAACGGCCGCGCCGGTGAAGAGTTCATCGCTCAGCGCCTCGCCCGCGCCTCAGAAATGCTCGGCGCCCTCTACTGGGCAGCCTGGACCTCCAGCGAACCCAGCCCCGATCAAATTCAGAACTTTGTGAAATACAACGCCTTCAAACCCGAGATTCTTCCCCCCGCCCCCAACGGGCCTCCAACAAACAACGCAACGAAGCCGGTCAAATTCCGCCCGCGCTCCCTGCGCCCGGCGCTCCCGAAGTCCAACAACGAATAAACCTTAAAACGCGCAAGCCTACTTCTTACGACTCGCCGGAACGTCATCTCTATCACTCTCCGGCGAATCCTCATCCTCAGGCACAATCACCGCGGGCACAGCTCGTTTGCGCACCAGCTCATTGAACTCCACCACGCCCTCGCCCATCACTTGCTCTAGCTTCTTGACTTGCGCATCAAGCTGCTCTTTGAGCCGTGCGTAAACCTTGCGCGCCTGAGCCGTCGGCGCATAATCATCTTCCGCCAGCGCTTGCAGGAAATTCAGCTTATCATTGATCTTGATCGGATAATTCAAGGGATCTTGCGGTGACTTCGACCGCGTCTGAATCAACTCTTCCTCGATTTGCTTCAACTCTTCAAGGATAGCATCACCCGCTTCCTTGATCTCCTCACTGTCACGCTTACTGTGTTTGGTAGCGCGATCAACGGTCGCATTAATCTGTTTGCGAACAGAGCGTATTGAGTTGATGCTCCGATGCGCCTCATCAAGCGCTCCCGAAACAGCCAGCAAAAACTCCACCTGATCCTCAAACTCATTCTGCGTGGTTTCCACCCGCGGGTCTGCCTGAATCATGAGCGGCGCCTCGAAGCTCTTTTCGCCCACCGTCATCCGCACCGTGTATTTCCCAGGAGCCACGCGCGGCCCGCGCGGATTCGGTCCCCACAACACCGCCCCCTTCACTGTCGCCGGCGGCGCATGACGCATGTTCCACTCGAACACATTCATCCCCGCGTCCATAGGGAACGTCTCCCCCGAATCGCCGCCGCCAAACCCAAATGGCTCAGGCTCCGCAGGCTTGGCGCCGCCATCACTCGTCTTCCCGGTGAACTCGCGCACGACCTCCCCGTCAGCCCCAACAAACGCAAGCTTCACCTTCGCATCATCACTCTGTTCAGCAAGCTCCTTGAAGTAAAAATGCACACGAGGCGCCGCCCAACTCTCTCGGTAGGCAACACCCGGCGTAAACAAATGAACGTCCGAACTGCGCACACCGTCGGTCAGTTGCCGCAACGGCGTGATGTCATCCAGAATCCAGAACGAACGCCCCTGCGTCGAAATGACCAAGTCATCACCATGCACAACCAAATCCGTCACAGGAACCACCGGCAGATTGAGTTGCAACCGCTCCCAGGATTTCCCATCATTCGCTGAATACCACACCCCCGTCTCAGTCCCCGCGAACAGCAGCCCCTCGTGCTCGGGATCCTCGCGCACCACCCGCACGAACGCTTCACGATCAATGCCCTTCGTAATCCGCGACCAACTCTTCCCCCGATCATCACTCTTATAAATGTAGGGCGAAAAATCATCCATCTTGTACCGGTTCACCGCCAGATACACACTGTCCGCATCGTGTGGCGATGGCTCAAGATTGGAAATCATCGGCCAATCCCCCATCCCCGGCGGCGTCACGTTTTCCCATGTCTCCCCGCCATCACTCGTCACATGCACAAGCCCATCATCCGAGCCCGCCCACATCAATCCCTTCTCTAGAGGCGACTCCCCTGCTGCGAAAATCGTGCAGTAGTACTCAACTGATGTGTTGTCCTTTGTGATTGGTCCACCCGATGGTCCCTGTTTTGTTTTGTCATCCGTTGTCAGATCAGGCGAAACCGCCTCCCACGATTGCCCACGATCCGTCGATCGAAACAAACGATTCCCCGCGACGTACACCGCATCATGATCGTGCCGTGAAATGAAGATCGGAAACGTCCACTGAAAACGATGCACAAGATCGCCCGCGCCCCACCCCATCGGATTTTCCGGCCAGATCATGATCGAGCGCGTCTGCCCTGTTCCATGGTCATATCGCGTAAGAAATCCGCCAAACGAACCCGCGTACACAATGTTCGAATCATCAGGATGCACCGCGATATACCCGGACTCCCCGCCGCCCACCGCATAAAACCGATCGCGCCCGCCGAGACGATTCTGACTTGAAATCGAAGCCGTCGAGTTGTCCTGTTGCGCTCCATACACCCGGTACGGAAACTGGTTGTCGGTCGTCACATGATAAAACTGCGCCGTCGGCTGATTGTCCTGGCGCGACCACGTCTGCCCGCCGTCAAACGAAACATTCGCTCCGCCGTCATTGCCCTCAATCATCCGTTGATTGTCCGCTGGATCAATCCATAAATCGTGATTGTCACCATGCGGCACACGAATCGCAGAAAAACTGCGCCCCCCGTCAATCGACTTATGAAACCGCACGTTCAACACATAAACCGTGTCCGGCTCATGCGAGTCCGCATAGATATGCGTGTAATACCAGGCCCGCTGCCGAAGTTTCGCTTCCGAGTTCACCCGCTGCCAACTCTCGCCAAGATCATCAGAGCGAAACACACCGCCATCCTCAGCTTCAACAATCGCCCACACTCGATCGCGCTGCGCTCGCGAAACCGTCACACCGATCTTCCCCTTGATCCCCTTGGGCAATCCCTTCGTCACCTCTTTCCACGAATCCCCGCCATCCATCGAGCGATACAAGCCGGATGTCTCCCCGCCTGATTCCAAACTCCACGGTGTGCGCGAAACACGCCAAAACGCAGCAAAAATATTGCGCGGGTTGTGCGGATCGAGCGAGACATCAACCGCGCCCGTCTCGTCATCGATGTAAAGCACCTTCTCCCACGACGCGCCCCCATCACTTGTGCGAAAGACGCCTCGCTGCGCATTGGGCCCGAACACATGCCCAATCGCCGCGACATAGACCGTCTCAGGATCCCGCGGATGGATAACTATCCGCCCAATCTGCCGTGTATCTTCGAGTCCGATGTGCTCCCACGTCTTCCCCGCGTCGACGGATTTATACACACCATCGCCGTGCGAGAAGTTCCCGCGAATATCCGCCTCCCCCATCCCGACGTACACAACATTGGAATCCGATGGCGCGACCGCGACGGCGCCTACAGAGCCCGTCTTGACGTACCCATCCGTCACATTGCGCCACGTTGCGCCCGCGTTGTCCGTTTTCCACACACCGCCCCCCGTCGCGCCCATGTAGTACGTCGTGCGATCGCCAACCACGCCTGCGACCGACTGCACGCGCCCCCCGCGCGACGGACCGATGCAGCGCCATTCCAGCGTCGAAAGAAATGAGTCCTTCTCCGCAACCTCATCATCAGGCGCGGTGCGCGCCGGCGCCGGAACAACGATTGGTGAGAGCGCCAGGACGCATAGCGTCAGAAAGGCGAGGGCAACAGGACGAATGAACGTGCGTCGCGGCATGATCTTCTCCGAGATTGACGAGATTGTGTCTTCTCAGTTTCGTATGCTTCAATCTCCAGGTTGAGCCCCACTGCCCGATGCGCACAGAAACGGTCAACCTGGTTCCAAAGCGTTAAAGGTGGTGTGTCATAAGCAAGGCCAATCCTAAAGGATCAACCATCGCCCAGCGAGAGTTTCTTTCCAGTCAACCCGTGCCCCGCCACAGAGTTGCACAGCTCTCCAGAATCCCACGACCGATAACCGCATAAGACTCATAATTCCCAACGCTTCCTGCCCACATCCTTCAAACCGCGCCCCCATTTACCCCAGCTTCACATTCGCCACCACAGTATGTCTCGCGCCCGCACTCCCCAACTCGCTGCGCATCAAACGAATCTCATCAACCCGAAAGCTGTCCACTTCTATCCGCTCATCAACCCCCCGTTTGCGCGCCCCATGCCCAAAGCGAATCAGCGTCATGTGCGGAAGAAATCCCGCGTTCTTCCTTCCAACGCGGTGCGCAAGCCGATGGGCCAACCGCCGTTGCAACTCCAACAACTCACTCGGCGCGTCAGTCGTCGCTGCCAGAAATCGCGCCGGGACTCCCCTCGGAAGCGTCATCAGCCTCTCCGGCCTCAACGAAAACGCCGTCAGCCCCGCAGCAGAACGCTCCACCGACTCGATCGTCGCATCAAGCTCCCCGCGCTGGGCCCTGCCCCATGAAGAGCAAAGTCACATGCACCATCTCAAGCGCCGTCACCCTACCCTTCGGCGCCTCGATCGACGCCGCTGCGTTCAACAGCTTCTCCGCCACCCACGCCGGCGGATACACGCCCACGAACAGCCTCAAATAGCCTTCGTCTTTCACGCTGCCAGCATCGTAGCTGCAGCCTGGGCCCGATTTCATGTGGGGGCGCCGCCGGCCTCTGATTCCATCTTCCAGACCCCCGCCGAACCATAAGTTATTGTTTGCTCACATCTTATATGCTGAAAACGCGCATAAAAAACGCACCGAAACTGCTCTTTTTTGAGCCCGCGCCTCCCAGCCTTGCTACTGTGACTCTGTGGGCCGGGTCGGCGCGCGGCTGTTCCGTGCTCCCCCTTTGGACAGGAGGTCCGTCAAGATGCTTGTCATCACAAGAAGAGAGAGCGAAGAGGTCGTGATCGGCGACCCAAACAACCCGATTGGGGTCGTTCGTGTCGCCGGCGTCAAGGGCGATCGTGTCAGACTGGCGTTCGAGTTCCCGCGCGAGATCCAGGTGCATCGCCGCGAGGTCGCTGAGCAGATACTCGAAGAACGCCCATCCGTGGTCGGCGCCATCAAGCCTGCCAAATCAAACGCCTGATCGCTCCTTCAACATCAGCAAATGAAAATACCAACGCATTGGCGCCTGCGCGCTTTCTTCCCATATGAACTACACGGTTGCTTCCCGCGTTGAAAAGACTATGCCCTTCTCGCCCAGATCCTTGATGACGCGATCGAGCCAGCCTGCCTGCCCGCCGATGTATTCCGGCACAATGACTCCTCGCTGATTGAACGCGCCCGACAAAATATGACGGGCCATGATCGTGCAGGGGAACGCCGTCGTGCGCGCCATGCTTGTCGCTCGGGTTTCAGCGTCATAAAAATCAAGCAGGTCCCAGGTCAGCGTCGTCTCCCGACCGTTCTTCTTCCCTTTCGCGATGATGCGCATCACGGTGAGATCCTCCTCGCCCTCCTCATAAGACCACTTGGGAAACATCAAAGCGCTGGTGACATCGAGCGGCCGAACCCGAACGCCAGCGACTTCAATCTCGTCATGTGAAAAAAGACCCGTCTCACGGAAGACGCGCATCAGCTCAATGTGCCCCGGATAGCGCAGCGTTTTCTCCTTCATATCCGGGACATCCAGCGTCTCCGCAAGCGAACGCAGGCCGTCCGTATTGAAGGCTTCAAGCGTATCGATGCCGGGAAGGTTCATTAACTCCGGCTCCGAGAGAGCCTTGCGAATAACGATTTTCCCATTCTCAACAAGGCGCGCCGGTCGCGTATATTCCTCGATCACGTCATACGGCGAGAACCCCGCCTTGTACTCAAACGGCCACTGACGAACGCGAGGCAAACCGCCCACATAAATTTCAAGTGAAGAACATGTGTCCAGCGCGCTAACCGCGTAGCCCGCGATCATGTTGCTCATCCCCGGCGCCACCCCACAATCCACAATCGCCGTCACATTGTGTTGCTTCGCCAGCGCATCAAGTTCGAGCGCATTTTCCGACATAAAACAGATGTCGCAAAAGTTCTTGCCAGCTTCGATGACAGCCCGAAGTGTCTGAAACCCAATCACACTCCCAACAGCCCCGACAACAACATCAAAGGGAGCGATGAGCTTCATCAGCGCAGCAGCGTCAGAAAGATCCTGCTGGATCGTGCGCACAGAACCGCCAGAACGCGAAGCGGCCCGATCAAGGGCGGACTGATCGCGGTCAGCGACGGTGACCTCAATGCCGCCATCGCGGGCAAGGTCAGCCGCCATGACGGAGCCGACCAGACCGGCGCCAAGAACGATTGCGCTAGGCATGTGCTTTGATCCTTTGAAAAGTGAGTCGAAGGCAATGGGAATCGATCGAAGAAATCCGAGTGAAGAAGATAGAGGAAGAACGAAGCCCATGGGAGCCCGCAACCTCCGCGATGACAGCCGACGCGCCGTTGAGGTACCTTGGAGGAATGCTTGCGAGAATTACAGGCGTGCTCGAGGAGATAGGCGAAACCGGCGCTTTGATTGCACTGGAGTCCGGGCTCGCGTACCGCGTCTTGACCCCGCGATTCCTCACAGATGACCTGATGAATCAGGTCGGCCAGCGCGTCACGCTCTATACGCGCGAGCTCTATGAAGCCCAGGGACAGGGCGGGCATCTCACGCCCCGTCTCATGGGATTTTCATCATCAAACGACCTGCGCTTCTTTGAGTTGATGACAACCGTGAAAGGCGTCGGCCCGCGCAAGGCGTTGCGCGCCATGGCGGCGCCGATCCCGACAATCGCTGCGGCGATCACAACAAAAGACGCCAAAGCGCTCCAGCAACTCCCGGAAATCGGCAAACGCCTCGCCGAAACCATGATCGCTGAACTCCATGGGAAGATAGAGAGTTTTACTGCCGCCGAGGGCGCTTCCGCCAGGCTCACCGAGCCCAAGGATGTTCTCACCGGAGCCGCCGAGCAGGCCCGGGCCGCGCTCGTCCAGCTCGGAGAATCCCCCGCAGAGGCAGACCGGATGGTGCGCGGAACCATGGATCGCGAGCCGGGGCTGAACAACGCAGACGCAATTCTGGCAGCCGCCTTCGGCCAGAGGGAATAATCGTCTTTGCTGAGGCGAGCGCACGCGGTACCGTGGTGCAATGCGGCATGCAATGATTATGGCTGGCGGGGCGGGAACCAGGCTGTGGCCTATAAGCCGGCGCGAGCAGCCCAAACAGCTGGCGCCATTTCTCAATGGACGCTCACTTCTTGAAATCGCAGCCCACCGCCTCGAAGGCCTCGTGCCAGCACAGCGCCGGCATATCTGCGCCGCGGAGGCCCACCGGGCGGCCATCCGAGCAGCCCTTCCTACCTTCTCAGATGAGCAAATACTCGGCGAGCCCGCCGGACGCGACACCGTCAACGCGATCGGCTTCACCGCTGCCGTCCTCGCCAAGAGCGATCCCGACGCCATCTTCGCCGTCCTCACGGCTGACCATCTCATCGAACCGGTCGATCGCTTCCGAACCCACATGGATTTGGCCTTTCGCATGGTCGAGGAAACGCCAAACCGCCTCGTGACATTCTCAATCAAACCAACCCATCCGGCGACAGGGTTCGGATATGTCAAGCGCGCCCAAGCAGTCGAGATCGCCGGCGGAGATGAGCGGGCCTTTCACGTCGCCGAGTTCGTTGAAAAGCCCGACGCGAAGACGGCCGAGGAATACATTGCATCCGGCGTCTACGGTTGGAACTCAGGGATGTTCGTCTGGAAAGCCGCGACGGTTCTCGAAGCCATCCGCCTCTTCAAGCGCGAATCCTATGACGGGCTCATGCGCATCGCAGAAGCCTGGGGAACCGCGAAACAAAATGAAGTTCTCGACGAGGTCTACGCCACGCTTCCCAAACAAAGCATCGACTTTGCTGTGATGGAGCCGGCCAGTCGTGATGATCGCTTCGATGTCTGCACTGTTGTCACCGATGTTTCCTGGCGTGATGTCGGAAGCTGGCCCAGCTTCGCCGAGACGCTCGAGGCGGACAGCGAAGGAAACTGCATTTCCTGCTACATCGACGCCGCTGTCACAACGCTTGATTGCACAGATTCGCTGATTGTCAATAGTGAGCCGGGCCACGCCGTCGCTGTGCTTGGAGTGCAGGGGCTCGTGGTGGTGCACACCAGGGAAGCAACGCTGGTCATGCCCGCCGCCCAAGCTGAGCGAGTCAAGGATCTGCATGGGCTCGTGCCGGAGTGGGCGAAGTGAGCCGGGCGAGAATGAAAGAGCGAATGGCGATATTCGAGCGTGTGAAGGAGAGGGGCTTATGAAGCAGCGTGTCTTATATTTCGATAACGCCGCGACAAGCTGGCCCAAACCCCCGGAAGTCGCCGAGGCGATCACTCGCTTCCTGCAGGATGGAGCTGCAAGTCCAGGGCGTTCTCTGCATCGCCTTTCGATCCAGGCCAGCAGCCACATCGACACGCTGCGAATGATCCTCGCAGAGCGCGTCAACGCTGAGTGCCCCGAGCGCCTCATCCTTACCTACGGCGCGACGGACTCTCTCACCATGGCGGTGAAGGGCGTCTTGATGGAGCAAATTGATGAGCACCTCACCCGCCGCGCCAAACGCCCCCACGTCGTCGCGACGCGCCTCGAACACAACGCCGTCAGGCGACCGATCAATCAGCTCGAAGCCCGAGGCCAGATCGATGTCACCTGGGTTGACTGTGATAAAGAGGGGTTTGTGCGCGTTGATGATGTGCTGAACGCAACCCGAGAGGAAACAGAGCTCATTGCTTGCATGCACGCGAGCAACGCCCTCGGAACGATCCAGCCTGTCGCTCAAATCGGCGCCAAACTCCGCGAGCGATGTTCCAATGCGCTCCTGCTCGTCGATGCCGCCCAGACAATGGGCGCCCTTCCAATTGATGTCCAGGCGATGAACATCGACCTTCTCGCCTTCACCGCACACAAATCCATGCTCGGCCCCACCGGCCTCGGCGGGCTCTATGTCGGAGAGCGCGTCTGCGATCAGGCATGCTCATCCCCGAAGATTCGCAACATCAGACAAGGCGGCACCGGCGCCGACTCCACCTCGCCACTCAATCCTCGCTCATTGCCCGCGTACTTCGAAGCCGGAACACCGAACATGATCGGAATCGTCGGGTTGCTCGCCGCCCTTGAACACAGCCCCAAAAACGCGCTGAAGCACGAACGAACAATCGTCGCACGCCTGATCGAACATCTGTCAGAAAAAGAAGGCGTGCAGATCGTCGGCCCCCGCGATGTCAGTCAGCGGACAGCCGCGCTCTCGCTCATCTTTGATCGCTTCTCACCGCAGGAAGCTGCGGGAATGCTCGACAGCTCATTCAACATCGCAACCCGCCCCGGCCTGCACTGCGCACCCGGCGCGCACGAAGCAATGGGCCTCGCCCCCGACGGCGCCCTGCGCATCAGTCCCGGTCCATACACCACCGACGACGAAGTAGATCAAGTAATCAACGCGCTGGATCAGATATTGGCGCAACAAACCGTAAGCGCCTTGTAGGTTTGTCTTGCGCGACGGCTGGCGGGCGGCCCCAAAGCGCAATCTACACATCGGTGCGTAACGGCGCAATGTGGCGGCTTGCCCACGAACACGAATTATTGGATATCAAATTGGCTGGCTGCCTTTTCCCGCTTGACACATTGCAGTTTTCGATGGGGCTTCACAATCGGCTGTGAATCTTGTTGCCAAACGTTCCGATGAACCCGCATTCCGACATATCGTCTACGGAGGGCATCAGAATGAAGAAGCAGACACTCGTTGTACTCGCGGCCATCACATTGATCGGAGCATTACTCGTCACGAGCATTGCTTCCGGGCAGGGAGGTCGTAATTCTGTTGTATGGGAGTACGGCGAGCTCCTCATTCAAGACGAGCTCGCTTTCTTTACTACTCAAGAAGAACTCCACGAACTCCAGCCACCTTCAAGACGGTCTTCTGGCAGCAAATCACAAAGCACGGACTGGGGCCGAGTTTATTACAAGACCTCGTCAAAGCTATTTCACATGAACAGGATCGGGCAAGAAGGATGGGAGATTATTTCTACGGCAGCCATTCAAGACGGGTTCACCTACACCGTCAGGCGTGCTCGGCGATAATGTACTGATAGCCTCACCCAAACTGAACCCCCTGCGCCAACGGCAAATCCGCACCATAGTTCAGCGTATTCGTCTGCCTGCGCATGTACGCCTTCCAAGCGTCCGACCCCGACTCGCGCCCGCCGCCGGTGTCCTTTTCACCGCCAAACGCGCCGCCGATCTCCGCTCCGCTCGTGCCAAGATTCACATTCGCGATCCCGCAATCCGATCCCTCCGGCGAAAGAAAACGCTCCGCCGCCTGAAAGCTGTTCGTAAAGATCGCGCTGCTCAGCCCCTGCGAAACGGCGTTATTCATCGCAATCGCCTGCTCAACCGAATCAATCTCAAACACATAGAGAATCGGCGCGAACGTCTCCTCCTGCGCAATCGCCAACGTCTTCCCCTTCGGTACGCGAACGATCGCCGGAGTCACAAAAGACCCAGCTCTTTCAAGGCGCTCGCCACCGACCAAGAGCTCCCCTCCCTGCTCCTTCGCCTTTTCAATCGCAATCATCATCTGATCGACAGATTGCGGCGAAATCAACGGCCCCATGATGACGCCCTCTTCCAAAGGATCGCCTATCGAAACCGTCTTATACGCCGCAACAAGACGACCGCACAGATCATCAGCAATCGAAGAATGCGCCAGCACCCGGCGCGTCGAAGTGCACCGCTGCCCGGCCGTTCCCACTGCGCCAAAAACAATGCCACGCGTTGCAAGCTCCATATTCGCATCTTCAAGCACCGTCAGCGCGTTATTTCCCCCAAGCTCCAGTAGCGCGCGACCAAGACGCCCCCCCACAACCGCGCCAACCCGACTCCCCATCCTGCACGAACCCGTCGCGCTAATCAGCGGCAAGCGCGCGTCCGCGATCATCGTCTCGCCAATCGTGTCATCCGCGCCCATGATGAGCTGAAATATCTCACCAAACCCCTCCGCCTCCGCAACATCGCGCGCAATCTTGTGCGTCGCCATCGAAGTGAGCGGCGTCACCAGGCTCGGTTTCCAAATACAGGTGTCCCCGCACACCGCCGCCACCATCGCGTTCCACGCCCACACCGCCACCGGAAAATTGAATGCAGTAATGATCCCAATCGGCCCCAGCGGCTGCCACTGCTCAAACATCCGATGCTCCGGCCGTTCCGACGCGATCGTCAGCCCGTAAAGCTGACGCGAAAGCCCGACTGCAAAGTCAGCGATGTCAATCGCCTCCTGCACCTCCCCCTCACCCTCAACGCGGATTTTCCCCATCTCCAGCGCGACAAGCGCGCCCAGCGCATCCTTCTTGTCGCGCAGCGCAAGACCAACCTTGCGAATAAGCTCCCCCCGCACCGGCGCCGGCGTCATGCGCCAGCGGGTGAACACATCGCCAGCCCGCTCCACCGCGCTGTGATACGCAGTCAAATCGTCGAGGCCGACAGTCGCAATCGCGCTCCCCGTTGTTGGGTTTATGGTTTCAACAAAACCGCCCGGCCCCGGCTCTTTCAGGCGGGGATCATTGGCGATGCCGAGTTCTTCAAGAAGTTGGTGGCTCATAGGCCTGACTATAGCGGACGCCCCACGCTTTTCCGCCTCCGCCGATTGACTCCCCTCAGATTCACAGCCATCCCGAATCGGCGGCGCGATGTGCTCCATCGCTCGCTCAAAGGCGCGCAAAGATCGCTCATCGAACAAAACAAACCGCATAACCTGAATAGAGTTGAGCTGCGGCGTCGCCGCCACTGCTCCGACAGCGATCTCCGCCGCCGCGTCGAACGGATATCCAAACGCGCCAGTCGAAATCGCTGGAAAAGCAATTGTTCGCGCGCCCTGTTCGTCAGCCAGTCGAACCGCCCGCCGGTAGCAGGCCCGCAACAAGTCCGGCGCCGGCTCATCAACCCCATACACCGGCCCAAGACAATGAACCACCCACGTGTTCGGCAGATCATGCGCGCCCGTGCAAACCGCCTGCCCCGGCGCAATCGGCGCCAAAGGCTGACACTCTTCATACAACCCAGGCCCCGCCGCAGAATGAACTGCACCCGCAACCCCGCCCCCCGGCGCCAGTTGCGCATTGGCAGCGTTGACGATCACATCAATATCAGGCTGGTGAGCAATATCCCCAACCAGACATTCAATCGTCAGAAAGCCTACTTGAATGCGCATGGCTTATCGCCTACACGACCTCAAGTGACAGACATCGAGCAACTTCCTCTGCAACTTCCGTTGTCGAGTTCGCGCCCGGCTGACCCGCGCGAACACCCCGAACGTCATACGTCGCAACCTTGCCCTCCAGAATGACATGCGCGACAGCGTTCTCAAGGCGCTCAGCAAGCTCCTTCTCACCAAGCCAGTCAAACATCAGCTTGCACGTCAGCAGCATCGCCATCGGATTGACAACACCCCTCCCGTCATACTTGGGAGCGCTCCCGTGCGTAGGCTCAAAGACCGCGTAGTCGTCGCCAATGTTCGCAGCCGACGCAAATCCAAGCCCGCCAACCAAGCCCGCGCACAGATCAGACAGAATGTCCCCAAACATGTTCTCCGCTACGAAAACATCATAATCCTGCGGGTTTTTAATCATCCACATGCAAATCGCGTCAATGTTCGCTTCCCAATGTTCAATGCCCGGATAATCGCCAGCCACCTGCCGAAAAACGCGCGTCATCAGGCCGCCAGTTTCGCGCAAAACATTCGGCTTCTCAATGAGCGTCACGGATTTTCTGTTGTGCTTCTTGGCGTACTCAAACGCCTGTCGGCAAATGCTCTCGCAACCCTGCCGACTCATGATGCGCGTCGAAAGCGCAACATTCTCAAGACCTTTCTCTTTCCACCGCGCCATACGCGCAGGATGACCAACCTCCGGATCGTTCATCACGTCGTATATCTTCTCAGGCAGCGGGAACCACTCAACGCCACCATACATGCCCTCCGTGTTCTCACGAAAAACAACAAGGTCAATGTCATCGCGATAGTTGAGCGGGTTGCCCGGATACGCTTTGCACGGCCGCAGGTTCGTGTGCAAATTAAAGAGCTGCCTGAGCTTCACAATCGGCGAAAAATAACTCAGCCCCTTCCCCTGAAGCCCCGACGCCAGCTCCTCGTTGGCTTCATCGCGCGGCTTCGACGTAATCGCGCCAAACAGCGCGCAATCCGTCTGCTTGAGAATGTCAATCGTCCGCTGCGGAAGCGGATCACCCTCGTTGCACCAAAACTCCCAGCCGATATCTGCCGGCACATACTCCGCATCGAAGTGTAGCGCATCAAGAACAATGCGCGTCGCGTTCATAACGTCATTACCGACACCGTCGCCCGGCATCCAGGCAATTTTATATTTTGACATGGAAATTCTCGCGAGTAAAAGTCACACACAACAGACGCAAAGAGACGAAAACGAAACAACAGTCAACACCCAATCTCTTGGAATTGGGCAGCAAGTATAGCGACCCGCCGGGCTGCCGAGACGGACAGACGCTAAGCCTCCAGCAGCTTCTTCACCAGCGCTTCACTCCCCCCCGCCGCCACAAGCTCCTGAGCTGTCGGCGAGAGCGGGGCAAAAGCGAATGTCCGCCCGTCGCAGGCAATGTTCGATCGCTCAAAATCGACTTCAAGCTCCGGCCCCGGAATCGTCCGGCAGGTGGCCGCCTCAGCATTTAGAACGCCAGCGAGGTAATCAGTCAGCGCCGGACACTCAATCACGAGAAAACCATTGTTGTAAGCATTGCGCTTGTAGGTCTGTCCGCTCGTCGCTGCGATCACCAGTTGGATGCCTCGCGAAACCAGCGCCGTCGCCGCCTGCTCACGCGATGACCCCGTCCCGAAGTTCCGCGCACCAACGATAATGTCCCCTCGCTCCGCGATCCTCTGGAACTCAGGGTCATAGTTCAGCATCGCATACTGACCCTGCTGCTCAAACGTGATGTCATCGCGGTAGGTCACATCTTTCCCGTACATGCCATCGGTGTTGAGATTGTCTTCGGGAAGAAAAAGCGCCCGCCCCACAATGCGCTTCGGAAATCCATCAATAACCCGCGTCGTCGTCGCTTCGCTAGCCGGCGCCGAGTTGACCTGCACATCCCCTTTCGTGCGCATCGCCCCGAGTTTTATAGGCGAAGCGATCCGTCCCTGAATCGCGCTCTCCGCCACAACCGCTGGACTCGCAAGATAGCACAGCGCATCCCGGCTTCCCATACGACCCTGAAAATTGCGATTCGTCGCGCTAATCCCAACCTCCCCCGCTTCCAGTGTCCCTTTCCCAAGTCCAATGCACGCGCCGCACCCCGGAGGAAGTCGCTCCGCCCCGGCTTCAAGCAGATCACCCCAATAGCCAAGTCGCTTCGCTTCCTCTTCAACCTCGCTCGACGCCGCCGCAAGATAAAAATGAACATGATCCGCCACCCTGCGAACAGGCCCGCTTCCAGAGCGAAAAACACTCGCTGCCTCCGCCAGATCAGACAACCGGGCATTCACACAACTCATCAGATACGCCCGATCAATGCGCACATTCTCGCGCTCAATATCATCCAGCCGCGTCATGGTCTTCACCGTATTCGGCCCCGAAACGTGCGGACTCACACTCGAAAGATCAAGCGTCAACTCCTTCGCATAAAATGCGCCAGCGTCGGATGCAAAAGAATCCCGGTTGTTCCAAAGCGCCTCAACATCCTCCCGCGTGTACCGAGGCGCCGCATCGCCCCGCGCTGCAAAATGCTCCGCCCGCGCAAACATATAGTCGCGCCAAACCTCATCAAAGGGGAACATCCCCACCAACGCTCCCCACTCCGTCGTCATGTTCGAGATCGTCATCCGCTCGTCAGCAGAAAGCCCCGCAACTCCGGCCCCATGAAACTCCACCGCGCAGTTCAAGACTTCATCGTTCGCAAAATAACCGCACAGCGTGATGATCACATCCTTCCCCGAAACCCCCGCGGGCAGTTTCCCGGTCAGGTTCACCTTCACCTGCTCCGGAACCTGCCACCACGTCTGCCCCGTCGCCCAAATCGCAGCAGCGTCCGTGCGCACAACCGGCGTCCCCAGCGCCGCACCCGCCCCATACAAATTCGAATGCGAATCAGAACCCACCACCAACGAACCCGGCGTCACATACCCTTCCTCGATCATCACCTGATGCGCAATCCCGCGCCCCGGCGGGTAATAATCCACCCCATGCTCACGCGCAAACTTCTGAATCTTCGCGTACTTCCCAAGGTTCTCCGCCGTCGTGTTCTGCACATCATGATCCATCCCAAACACCGGCTGCCCGGAATCCACAATCCGCGTCGCCCCAATCGATTGAAACTTGGGAATCACAGCCCCCGTGTTGTCATGCGTCATGATGTGCTTCGGACGAATCGTAAGAATCATCCCCGCCCGAACCTCAACCCCCGCGTCAAGATTCACAGCATGCAACTGAGCAATTTTTTCAACTGATGTCTGAGACATATCTGACGACCTCAACCTTTCCCGCCTCGCAGGCAGAAAACCCATTCTCACCCAGCGACATGCGAATCCATACACCGATCATATGGCCACAGACGATCCGCCAATCGCCCGGCTCTGAAGATTCAAGAATAGAATCTCCCCGTCGAAAACGCCCGGCCCCCCTGCTACCCTGTTCATCCTGATTTTCACATCCCCAGTTGGAGTAACCAATCATGGCGACTGGCGCCTACAAAACCGACGGCTTCATCACACGCGACCTCGCCGAATGGGCCCGCTCCCTCACCTACGAATCTCTCTCAGACGCCGCCATCGAAGCCGCAAAGCTCTTCCTCTATGACAGCTTCGGTTGCGCGCTCGGAGGAAGTGAGCAAGAAGACGCCCGCATCCTCCACGCCCACCACGTCGAAATGCTCGGCGCCGGCCCAACAGGAACAGGCCCCTGCACCGCCTTCGTCTCCGGCTTCCAAACCAACGCCGTCGACGCCGCCTTCCTCAACGGTCACATGATCCGCGCCATGGACTACAACGACATCTACTGGAAGGCAGATCCTTCCCATCCCTCCGACATCATCTCCGGACCACTCGCCTGCGCGCAGCTAAAGCAACTCGGCGGCGAAGAACTCATCCTCGGAACCGTCATCGCCTACGAAATCGAAATGCGCCTCGCTGAAATGGGCCGCCCCGGCGTGCGCGAGTACGGCTGGCACCACGCCACACTCACCGCCTTCGCCGCCCCACTCGCCGCAGGCCGAGTCCTCGACCTCACCGTTGACCAACTCCAGCACGCCGTCGGAATCAGCGCCAGCAGAACCGCCTGCCTCGGCGCCGTCACCGCCGGCAAGCTCACCAACATGAAAAACACCGTCGACCCCTGGGCCACACGCATGGGTGTCGAATCCGCCATGCTCGCCGCCCGCGGATACTCCGGACCCGAACACATCATCGATGGCAAAGAAGGCCTCGCCCACGTCTTCGGCCATTCATTTGTCAATGGCAAACAATGCTCCTTCGACCTCGCCACACTCACCGACGACCTCCCCTCCTGCCCAAGCTGCGACTACCGCATCACACACTGCGGCATGAAAAGCTTCCCCATCGAAGCCCTCAGCCACGCACCACTCACCGCCATGATGAAGTGCGCACAGGAAAACAGCGTCAAAGCCGATGATGTCGCCGAAATCAAAGTCGAAGTCATCGCCCGCGCCGCTGACATCCTCGGCGACCCCTCCAAATACCGGCCCACCGGCAAGGAAACCGCAGACCACTCCCTCCCCTACTCCCTCGCAGTCGGTCTGGTTGACGGCATGGTCACCCCTCTCCAGTTCAAACAAGAGCGCATTGATGACCAATCCCTCATCCCCGTTATGGACAAGGTGAAGGTCGTCGCCAACGAGGAGTTTGAAAAACTCTTCCCCGAGTTTCAGCCCAGCCAGGTCACGCTCACTCTCAATGACGGCCGTGCCTTCACAAAGCGCGTTGATGTCCCCAAAGGCGACCCCCGCGATCCCATGACGCCCGAAGAAATCAAAATAAAGTTCGACGCCCTCGGCGCCGGAATCATCGGACAATCAAAATGCGACGCCGCCGGAAAACTCATCATGCAAATCGAAAATGAACAAAAGCTGGATCGTCTCTTTGAAGTATTGAAGGCGTAAGCAACGCATCCCAACATCATTCGCCGAAGTGCTACAGCGAATCAATAAGTGTTGCGCTTTTTGATCAGCGCCCGACGCTCATCCGCGCCGACTGAAGCAAGCGTCCCCGCCACCCGCTCCCCCGTCCGCCCATCGCCATACGGATGATCCATACCCGCAAGTTCAAGCCCGCGAGCCTCTTCAATCGCATTTTCAATCTCGCCCACAGAGTCGCCAGCCGTTGAAACCACGTTCCGCACGCGCTCCCGCTCCCCCTGTCGATCGCCAATATTGACAACAGGCGTCTTCATCGCCGCTGCCTCAATCAGACCCGCAGAACTGTTCCCAATCATCACGCCGCGCTGATGCCCAAGGCGCTTGAGCAACGCAAGAAAACGCACGCGCTGTAGGTGAGAGATCGTCCTGATCCCCGATTCTTCAATCGCTCGCACGATCCCCTCGCGCCCGGGGTCAAAGTTTGGATGCAGACACACCGCCCGCACGCTCCCCGCCGCCTTCACAACGCGCTGCATGCGCTCGCGCTCCGCCTCAGGCGAATCACCAACCGGGTGCATCAGTATCACAACCTCAGGATCACCCAGCTCACGCGCAGCTTCATCACTCATCGCCTCCACCTGATCCAGACCATCCATTGCCGGCGAGCCAACCACATGAATGCGAACAACTGCCTCCCCCATACGTTCAATTCTCTTGGCGCTCGTCTCTGTCGCTGGCAGATGAAGATGCGCAAGCTTGGTGATCGCGTGGCGCATCGCTTCGTCCGCCACCCCTTCAGCCCGGTCCCCCCCGTGCATGTGCGCCACCGCAACACCCGCGACGCTCGCAGCGCTCGCAGCAGCAAATGCCTCGATCCGATCGCCGAGCACAAGGAGCCAGTCAGGCTGCCTATCACGCAGCGCTCGCGTAATACCCGTCACGCCGCGCCCCAGCGCCTCTGCGTCCGCCAAACGCCCAGTCGCGCCCTCTTTCTGCATCACTATGCGCGCTGCAACCTCAAACTCTTCTTCCACTTCGCCCGCCGTCATGTCCGGAGGCAACAAATGGGAGCCGGTGATCACTACACAAAGCTCAAGTGATTCATGAGAACGGATCGCCCGCATCACAGGCGCAAGCAACCCAAACTCCGCACGAGAACCCGTCACAACGAGAACACGCCCCCTGTCCTCATCTTGAGAACGCGCCTCTATAGTCAACGAAAATCCTCCTCAACAACGAGAGAACCAGCCATAATCTTTCGCCCGGCTACAGCGCCCACAAGCTCATCAAGGCGCGCCGGCTCAATGCCAACGCCCGGCCGGCGCGTCATGAGATCTTCACGCACAAGTCGCGCCCCAGCTTCAATCGTGCGAGCCGCCGCCACCGACTGACGCGCAACACATCGCACATTTTCCTCAATATCAAGCACGCGCTTGGGCTCAGCCTCGATGGTCTCCACCCTTCCATCAACATTCGTCGCAGCCCGCCGCGCCAGCTCAACATATCGCTTCATGCCCGCCTCATCGAGTGAGGCAGCATGATCAGGTCCGCGCGCCTCCCGATCATAAGTCAGGTGTTTTTCAAGCAGAATCGCCCCAGCCCGCACAGCGTTCGCGCCCGTCTCAACATCCATCGTGTGATCGCTGTAGCCAATCGCTGCGGGCGCAAGTGCGCTCATAAGCGTCGGAATAACATTGACACCAGATCGCTCCGTTGGTGTCGGATACGCGCTGACGCACTGAAGAAAAGCAGCCTCGCGTACAGCCCCGCAAGCGCTGAGCCATTCGTGCGCCCGAAGAACTTCATCCAAATCGGCAGCGCCAGTGCTGAGTAGAAGAGGCCGCCCGGTTCCAGCAAGCCCCTCGATAAGAGGCTTATTGATAATGTCAGGCGAAGCCGTTTTGTAAGCGTCCCAGCCAACGTTCTGTGACTCTTCAATCAGCTCACAACTGAACACCGTCGCGATCGCCGCCAAGTCAAGATCGCGCGAACGCCCAGCGATGCGAGCAAGAGACTCGATCGACAACTCAAGACGCTTGAGCATCGAAACAGCGTTGTCTTCCCCAGCATTCTCTTGATATTCAGCCAGGCCCGCCTGACGCGAAAGAAGTAGGTCAGTTTCAAAATGTTGAACCTTAATCGCGTCCGCCCCAGCCCGCGCCGCAGCCTCCACAAGCTCAATCGCCCGCGCCTCATCCCCGTCATGATTCACGCCAAGCTCAGCAATGATAAAAACACGGCCGGCCGCAATAGAACACGAGCCAATCTTCATCGCGCATGCTCAACAGGCGCTCGCGCCGCCAACAACTTCGCCTCAGCGACCAGAAGATCAATCTCACTATCAATATCAACAACAGCGCCCTCCGCCGTGATAACGCCACGCCGATCCGTTCCCAAAAACGCATGAGGCCCGACAACCCTCCCCGACATGCGCTTGAAAAATAACGCATCGCGCGTCACAACCAGAACCGCGCCATCCGGCACATACGCCGGCGGCAAATCCTGCCGGCGATAAACACCGTGGTTCACCTCTCCCCCGTCCCAGGCTTCAACAACCCCATCACCCTCGCCCACACGCGCTGTCCACCACGGGTGATGCTTCCCAACCGGCGAGTATGTCTGCACAGAATCAGCCTTATTTTCTCGAAGCATCGCAATCGCCTGATCAATCACACCTTCCGGACGCACTGGAACGTTCGCGTAGAGAATCACAATCACGTCGATCGCAGCATCATCAAGCGTCTCAACCGCATGGCGGGCTGCGTCGTCAACCGTCGCTGTGTCGCTGGCGAGTTGGGCAGGACGGGCGATCGCGTCCACACCTGATTCCCCTGCTATTTTCAGCATTTCCAGCGAATCTGACGACAGGGCGATGCGATCAACACGTGTCGAGCTTCGGGCAGCGTCAATCGTCCAGCGCACACATTCTCGCCCAGCAAGAGGCAGCAGGTTTTTCCCCGGAAGACCCTTGCTGCCGGACCGGCCCAAAATCAGCGCCAGTGTGCGCATGGGTCAGTGTCCTGTCCACAAAACGGGAGTATTCAAGTCGCCGCATGCGCACGCCTGCTCACGAATCGCGCACAACTGCATCCACAACTCACCAAGAGAACTACCCACAACGCTCCCAATCGCGCGCGCGCCGGCGGCATCTCGCTCATCCGACAGAACTGCGCCGTCGGACAGAATCATCATGCGCTCGCGCCAATCGCGCCGCCTCGCCAGCGCCGGTTTCCCCAAAGGCACGATACGCTCACCCTCAACCGGAGCCGGCAGTTGATCAATGACGCCGGCGCCGGCGAGGAGAAGCCAGCGGTCGAAGAAGGATTCGATCTCACTATAGACTGCGTCGCGGCGCACTATGCGCGGGACGACCCATGTCCGGGGCAGACCACCCACCGTGTTGCGGGCGCTCAGCAGCCATTCCACATTGTTCAATGCTTCCTGAAAACGATCGGCGCCGGTGAGTTGGGCGTAAGTCGGCGCGGTCGCGGCGTGAAGATCGACACTGATGATGTCGGGTTCGGCGTTGAGGAGCGTTTGAATAGATTCTTGGGGCGCGAGGGCTTCTGTGCGCACATGTACGCCGGCGATTCCCGCTTGACGAGCGGCGCGGATGATGGGCGCGAGGTCAGGATGGAGGAGTGGATCGCCGAACCCGCTGAGTGTGACCACGGCGTCTTCACGGACGGCGGCGAGTTGAGAAAAAATATTTGTCGCCAGTTCGATCGACATGTCCGGGCGGTTGGCGGCAGCGTTCGCGGGCGTCGCGCGGCGCGGTGTGATTTCGAGGATGAGATGATTGGGCGCCGGCGCGATGACTTCTTCGGTGTGCTCGGCGTTGTCATGGTGTGCTGAGCGTGTGTCAGCGATGAAGCGCGTAAGCCTGTCGCGCGTTTCGGGTTTGACTTTGACGCAGAGGTGATGAGCGATGGGGTCCGACTGGGGTTTTAGGGGCATGTAGCCGAGCAGGCCGCCGACAGTGGCGAAGGCGCCTGCGTCGTGTGCGCTGTTTGCAAAGTCAGTGAGGATGTTGCAGTCGATCAGGCAGGGGGCGAGGCCGGGGGGCGCCTGCGAGAAGACGATGCGGTGGCGATCGGGCGCCTCAGTGTGGCGGGTGATGATTTCATCGCAGAGTGTTGATTCGATTCGGGACCAGTCGGCTCCGAGCGCGAGGGCAGCGGTGAAGTCGTGCTTTTGAAGAGCGGACGCCATCTCACGGGGGGCGATGATCTCGTCGTAGCAGGTCATGGAGCAGAGGCCGCCGCGCCATGAGGAGGAGGCGAAAAGACGGGCAGGGCGCAGGCGATCGAGGCGGGCGCGGATGAGTTCAAGATCGACGGGTTCGAGGATAATGCGCAGATTGGGGATGGGATTCTCGGTCAGCGCAGCGTAATCGTCGGAGTTGTTCACGAGCAGAATGGCGGCATCAAGAGCGGGGACTGCTGCGAGGCGCGAGAGAGTGGCGCGGAGTTGATCGTGCGAAAGATTGCGCTTCCAGCCGAGCGATGAGCGATCAGGATCGACGAACATGCAGGCAGCGACGCGCGGAGCGGTGTGAGATTCAGGCGAACTTACAGCGCGCTTGAGGGCTGGGGATCGTTTGCGCGGTGAGCGCGCGGCGTCGCCTTCAATCTCGCGCAATGATTCTTCGATGAGCCTGGCGAGGGCGGCGGCGGCGTCAGCGATCCATTCGACGTTGGTGATGTCGCGCTGGAGCTGGCGTTGTTGGCGTTCGACTGGAGAAAGGTCATCGGTGAGACGGATGTCACGATCAGAGCGGATGCGCTTGTAGGCGCCGGTCTGATTGAGGCGCTGCACAGCGCGGTAGCCGGGGTCGATCGCTTCAACTTCATCGCGGAGTGTGTATATCTGGCGGATCAGCTCGTTGGCGCGGGTGTGATCGTCATGAAGCTCACCAACGCGCTCAAGGAGCGCAATCGTCTTGCGGCTGACGCTTTCAACGCGAACAGCCTGCGCACGAACGTCGCGAAGGCGCTGGTCGAGCGCCTGGCGCCGGCGCTTGCTCAGGGCGGGCGTTGGCGCGGGGATGTGCGGGAGTGGAAGCGCGGCGGCGACATGGTTATCGAGAAAGTCGCGCAACGGCTGAGGCGTGGTGTGCTGCTTGGCGACGCCCCCTTCGGTGGCGTCGATGATGATGCGGCCGCTAGCGGAGTCTGCTTTGAAATCGCGCTCGAACTGGGCGAGGTAGGTCGCCATCTGCTCGTCGGTGTAGATGGGACGGCCGAGTTGGTCTTCTGTTTTGTGGAGTGTGGCGCGGGCGCGCACGATGCGCTGCCATTCCATCATTTCGAGTGTGTTGAATGGGTTGAGTTCGGCGGCCCAGACGTTGTGGATGGCGGCGTCTTTGGCGTAGTACTGGCCGTCGGTGAAGCCGAGATCCTGGCCGATGAATGCGATGGGGTTGGCGCCCATGTGCTGAGCGAGGTAGAAGGCGAGGTGGGCGACGGTGGCGCCTGCGGGAAGCTCGCCGTGCTGGCCTGCGATTGTTTCGCCGAGCAGTTCATCAAGGGCGGCGTCGCCGACACAGCGGAGAGCGCCGGGGAAGGAATCGAGAATGATGGGGTGGGCTTTGGGTTCGGCGACGAGTGTGACGCCGGCGACAAGATCGGGCGTAAGATTTTCGTAGAAGCGGCCGCTGATTTCGTGGTAATCGAGTGCGGTGACAAAGTGCGGGCGGACGCCGGCAGCGAGAAGGGGCTTCAGCGCCGTCTGCACGGCGATGATGAGGCAGCGCTCGCGCACGAGAGGATCCGCGAGCAGGTGGATGTTTCTTTGGAGGCTTGGACCGGCGGAAACGATGATCGCGGGACGATCTGCACAGAGATTCCCAAGGTCGGCAACACCGGCGCCTGTTCCTGTGGCGCTGTAGCGCTCCGCGTTGAGCAACAGGTTGCGCAGTGTGATTTCAGTCTGCACCATTGTGGTGACGACGACGGTGCGCACGGAAGAGACGATGCGAGCGAAACGGTCAGCGAAACGTGTCGCGGCATCGCCGAGGCGCAGCTTGCTGGGTGGGTGTTCGAGGATTTCGACACCCATCGCGAGAACGCCTTCTGCGCCTGAAGTGACTTGCGACATCGACGCGGAGTCTTCAGGGTCGGTGAGGAAGACGACGTTGGTTGAGGCGAGCCATTCGGAGTGATCAATATTTTCAAAGACTGCGCGAAGGAGGGGAAGATCAGGCTCGAAGACGATGATGAGGCCGTCGCGTTTGACGCGCTGTGCGAGAGTTGCGACGTGGTGGCCGACGCCGAACCCGAGGACGGCGACGGTGGCTGCTTTCTTGAGGTTGACGCGATCCGCGAGGCGCTGGGCTTCAACGAGGGGCTGGCGCTTGCTTGCGAGGGCTCTGCTGGCGTAAATGGCGGCGAGGGCGTGTTCGTCGTCGGTCGGGATGAAGTCAATATCATCGGCAGGCGGAGTTTGGCGGATCAGGGCAGCGACATGGGGCGAAGAACCTGAGAGGGCAGTGAGGTTGGCTTCGAGGAGTGTGGAGGAGTTGCTGGGAGCAGTTGGCGATTGGCTGACGAGGTTGGTGGTGGACGGCATGGGGCGCTCGATGGAGGGAATGTGTGCGCGAAGAATGGGCGCAGGACAACTAAATATCGGGGCGGGGCGAGGGAAGGCTGCAGGAATGAGGGAGCTTTTCAGAAAGAATGGAGAGCCCGATGCGTGGAATGATTGAGATATTGGCGACGATTCCGAGACTGCCCGAGGCGCCGTTGGTCGAGAGGCTGTTGTTTGAGTCGCCGTGGCCGCTGGCGGGGATGGCGGTAGTGATTGGTGTGATTGCTGCGGTGATGTTGAATCGGCGCGGGCGCGGAGCAGCGGCTCTGGGAGCGGGCGTTGGCGGGCTGGCGCTTGCGGCGGCGCTGGTTGTGATGGCGGGCGCTGTGGTGACGGATCGGGAGGAGATTGGACGCCGGAGCAGCGCGTTTGTGGAGGCGGTTGCAGCAGGAGACGCGATGGCGGCGGAGGAGCTGTTGCTTGAGGACGTTTCGCTGCGGGTTGGCGAGGAGGCGCCGGCGGGGAACTGGCGGGCAGCGATTTTGGGAGCGGTTCAGACAGCCCATCGTGAATATGGGATCGAGGCGGCTTCGATGGGGAATGTGCAAACGTCGGCGACGGAGGGCGGTTTTGGGAGATCGGTCTTTCGGGTGACAGCGCGGGCGAGCGCGGGGTTTCCGAGTGTGAGTTGGTGGAAGCTGGATTGGCGACGGGATCATGATGAGAAGTGGCGGATTGAGGTGATGCGATGCCTCGAGATCAACGGTCGCGAGCCGGGCGCGTGGCTGACGGAACAGATTCGGGCGCTGGGGCGGGGATGACGCCGCGAGCGCATTGACAAGTGGATTGCCCGTCAGTTTTGTTTGTATTTTGTTTGGATAATCGCTCATTTCATGTAGGGAATGCGCGCGTGGCGCTGTAGCATGGCTTTCAGAGGTTCCGGACTGGCCCCGTGGAGTTGCTGCGAGGCTTTGTGCAGATAGCGCGAACGAAACAGACCACGCGATGGGAGCGAACGATGAAGTTGATAGCGATGACGGGTGCAGCGGGGCTAGCGCTGGGATGGGCCGTAGCGGGGACGGCGACGGCGCAGTGGGTGAGCTTCACCGATGAGACGGCGACGCGGCTGACGTTGACGAGTGTTGGGGCGGGCGATGGGCAGGAGAAGGACATCGCGAGTGGGGATCTGGATCGGGATGGGGATCTGGACATCATCGTTGTGCGCAAGGCGCCGTTCTCGAACCCTGGGCCGGATACGCATGTGCTGTTGATGAACGACGGGACGGGGCTGGTTGAGCAAACGGGCACACTGGCGGCGGATTTGTTGATTCCTTCTGATGCGCGGGATGTTTTGATTGCGGATTTGGATGGGGACTTGTGGCCTGACGTTGTGATTTGCAACACGTTTGATAATCCGCCGCGATATCTCAGGAATATGGGCAACGATGGGATGGGTGTGTGGCTGGGTCTTGATGAGGAGACGGCGACGCGGTTTCCGTCGCTGCCGCCGTTGCTCGGGCAGAGTCCTGGGCCGCTGTTTTGCGCTGTGTGGGCGGAGGATGTGACAGGGAACGGCGCGCGGGATTTGTATTTCGGCAACTACAACCCCGGCGGGACGGCGACGGAGGATGTGCTCTTCATCAACGACGGGACCGGGCACTTTACGAATGAGACGGTGGCGCGGATGGGGGATCGGCGGAGGTCGGCGTTCGCCAGCGGTGTGGAAATCCACGACATGAACGGCGACGGATTCAACGACATTGTGAAGATTTCGACGCTGTTTGCGGTGACGCCGTGGAACACCAATGGGATTTTCATCTGCTTCAATAATGGCGCCGGTGTTTTTGACACGACGGCGTTTCAGACGGTGACGACGGCGCAGCCGTACATGCTGACGGTTGGCGATCTGAATGACGACCAGATGATGGACATCTACGTCGCGAGCGACGATGAGGATCTTGTGAAGATGGCGCAGTCCGTCAATGGCGACGGGACGATCAACTACCAGACGACAGTGCTGACGTCAGCGATTTCGCCCAGAACCAGACGATTTGGCGGGAATACGAAGTTTGTTGACATCGACAGCGACGGTGATCTGGATGCAGCGGTGGCGCCGGTGGATGTTGATATCCAGAACTGCACCGGGCCATTGGCAGGGGAGTTTTGCCTGCTGCGCAATGACGGAACGGGAACGATGGATGATCCGTATGCGATCGACACTGAAATCCATGTTCGGCCGCATGATTATACTTTTGTGGACATCAACAACGATGGGTGCATGGATATTTTCATGGGGCTGTGCACGGGATGGCAGGTGTTTATTCAGAGCAACTGCGCCGTTGGCGGCTGTCCCTGGGATTTGAATGGCGATGGGTTTGTGCTTTCAGCTGACCTGGCGATTGTGCTGGGCGCGTGGAACGCGCCGTACCTGAGCGCCGATGTGGCGCAGCTGTTGGGCTCGTGGGGCGCCTGTCCGTAAATCGTTCACCGGGGGATTGACATCGTGATGCAGCGTTTTCCTGCTCCGCGTGGTCGCGGGGCCGCCATCTCGCCGGGCAATCGTTTTGAGCGCGCGCATCTGACGGTGCTGGGTGAGCATCTTGACGATGAGTTTCGTGAATCTCCCGACGGGAAGCAGATTCCCACCCGCGTGCTGGCGGATCGCACGCGCACGATCATTAATAAGGTTGACAGTCCTGATCTCGGATTCAACTGGACGATCAACCCGTATCGCGGGTGTGAGCATGGGTGTATTTACTGCTACGCCCGGCCGACGCATGAAACGCTGGGATTTTCGTGCGGGCTTGATTTCGAGACGAACATTGTCGCCAAAGTTGAGGCGCCGAAGCTTTTGCGGCGCGAGCTTGGCGCGAAAAAATGGATGGGTGAAACGATTGTGATGTCCGGTGTGACGGATGCGTATCAGCCGATTGAGCGGAAGATGCGCATCACGCGAGATTGTCTGGAGGTGATGGCGGAGTTTGCGCAGCCGGTGTCGATCATCACAAAGAACCGGCTGATTCTTCGTGATCTTGATTTCCTTAGCGAACTGCATTCGCATCAGGCGGCAGCGGTGGCGGTCAGCCTGACGACGCTCGACAATAAACTGGCGTCGGCGATGGAGCCACGCGCTGCGAGTCCGCGGGAGCGACTGGAGACAGTTCGCGAGTTGGCTCAGGCCGGGCTTCCGGTGGCTGTGATGACGGCGCCGATCATTCCCGGGTTGAACGACTATGAAATTCCATCGCTGCTTGAGGCGGCGGCGGACGCGGGCGCCAAGAGCGCCGGGATGATTCTTCTGCGTTTACCCTACCAGGTGAAGGACTTGTTTTTGGAGTGGCTGGGCAGGACGTTTCCGGATCGTGCGGCGAAGGTGGAATCATTGATTCGGGAAGCGCGAGATGGCGAACTGAGCGATGCAACATTTGGGAAACGCTTTCGCGGGACGGGCGCCCGGGCGGAGCAAATTCAGGCGACGTTTGATCTGTTTCATCGACGGCATGGGTTTTCCAACGAGCGGACTCCTCTTTCGAGCGCTGAGTTTCTCAGGCGAAAGGCGCGGCGACCCGGCACGCAGCTTGACCTGTTCGGATCTGCTTAGAAGGACGCGCTGGCAGCGAGCGCGACTCTTTGTATGCTTCGCAGCAAGACGATGTCATTTCAGCGCAAAGGACTGAAGCAAGTGGTGGTGGCGGGAGCGGCGATTGCGCTCGCGCTGTCGCTGACGGGGTGCTCCGGGCCGGAGCGCCCGCGCGTTCGGATTGGCTCGCTGCCTTTTCCAGGGGTGTTCACTCTGTATGCGGAGGCGGATCCTGATGATCTGGGGTCGCATCAATACGCAGCGCCGCTTTTTGGAGGACAAGAGGTCGAGAGAGGCACGATCTACACTGAGCGGGCGGGTTTTCTGGACATTGCGCATATTCGGATGACGATTGATTGGGCGCGCTATTGCGCCACAGTGGTTGAGCCGGGGCTGATTGATGGGCGCGACATGATTCGTGTCGTCGGGCCGGACATGACGTGTTATGACCTCACGATTGCGTACCCCGATGGGTGGAGGGCGAGTTTGCGCACGGAGCGCGAGATGCACGCGCGTGAGTTGAGCGCGGCGCTTGGGCAACGACTGGCGTACTTGATCGTCACCTGGCATGAGATCGCGACGTGGCACGGGTATAAGACGACGATTATCGTGCCAGAAGATGGGTCAGCGTTCACCTACGATGACGTGGCGTCACATGCGGTGGGGGTGCGCATCGCCGCTGACGCGCTGGCTGACAGAGCAGCTGATAAAGATGAGAGAACAACTGAGCTCTTGAAGGCTGAGCTGAACCGGCTCGGCGTTGTGCCGGTGAGCGAGATGCGCGATCGCATTGAACTGGCGAAGAAGAAGCTGTGGCGCGGAGGGTTTGTCATCAAGCGACAGCTTGATATTGGGCTTGAGACTGGCGCGGTTCGGCCGTGGCTTGTCGATGATGAAGGCGTTGGATTCGGGATGCCAATCGCGACGCCGCGCCTGACTGGAGCGCTGCGCACGAGTGATGATGGGCCGGAGCTTCGACGTGTTGAGATTATCGCTGACTTCATGGAGCGGGCCCGAATTGCGGGGAGTCTTCCGGGACGGCCGCGCCGATTTGATGTGGATGCGCATCTGAAGTTGATTCTGACGGAGGTGCGGGCGGAGATGATTAATGAGCTGGATGCGGACGCAGTGGGAGTTGCGTCCTTAGATGCGCATCAGTTTGATGAGTGATTCCGCCAAGGGCGGGTAAGCTTGATCGGCGATGCGATGCGCTCTAGGCTTCTGCCAGTTTGTTTCAAGGTTTTAGGAATGGAGGCACATCATGCACAATAACCACGACGAGTTTTTCTTTTGATGTCGAGCCAATCAGCAAGCGGCGACGAGGCTTCCCCTCCGAGACGCATGTCAAGCGCGGAGTTCGAGTCGTTCATGGTGACAAGGAGCTGCTGGAAAAGCTCGGGCGCAATGACCTATGCCCGTGTGGCTCGGGGCTGCGGTTTCAAGAAGTGCTGCCTGAAGAGCGGCCGATTTTGACGGCAGCAATCGGGCGGACTACTTCAGAGAATGATTTTGCATAAAAGTTCGACCTGCGAAAGCGATCCTGCGATGGATCGCTTTTTTACTGCTCGCGCGCCGCGGGACTGACCGGGGTCGATGGAAATGGGCAGTCCCGGACTTGAACCGGGGACACCGGCATTTTCAGTGCCGTGCTCTACCAACTGAGCTAACTGCCCGAGATATTCCCGCTGAGAATCCAACCCAAAGCTGGCGGGGCGGGGTCGAGACTCTACCACCGGGCTGAAGGGCGGGCAAGACCCTCGCTGCGCAGCGAGCGGACGACGTACCATCGCAGCGGAAATGCACGTTCATAGATGCGAAAATGATGACGCGAGGAAGGTCGGCTTCCCAGTGTTGGCGCCGACGGGCGCGGCGCCTGTGATTACAGGGGTCGGTCTGGTGACTCCCCTGGGAGGCTCCGCTTCAGCGACGACTGAGGCGCTTATGGCGGGGAGAAGGACGGCGGACCGCCTTGGAGAGGCGCCGGCGGACGCGAGCGCACTGGCGATTGCGCAACAGACATGTGGGACGCTGTGTGCGGGTGATGTGGATCCGGCGATTGAGTTGGCGGAGCGCGCAGCGCGAGAAGCGCTTGGGATGGCCGGCGTCGGAATGGGCGGAAATTGGGCACAGGGGATGCGGACAATTGTTGGTTCGAGCAAAGGCGCGGTGATGGGGCTGGCGAGGCCGGGAGATTCTGGCGGGCGTGATGCGGCTGCGATGCTCGGGCCGCACGGGTTCTTGTGCCAGAGTTTGCGGGAGAGGCTTGAACTGGGTGAGACAACGGCGATTGTTTGTGCGTGCGCCACCGGGCTGGCGGCGCTGCATTTGGCGTGGCGCGACATTTTGGATGGGCGAGCGGATCGCGTTTTGGTGATTGCGGTTGAGGCGGCGTTGTCGGAGCTGTTTGTCGAGAGCTATCGGCGGCTGGGTGTGTTGGCGCCGACACAACCAGGCACTGCCCATGTCGCCAGGCCGCTCGATGAATCGCGAACGGGGTTTACTTTGTGCGAGGCGAGCGCTGCGATTGTGCTTGAATCAGCACAGAGCGCGGAAAAAGGAGGGAGAGGCGTCGCGCGGGTCATGGGCGCTGCGATGGGAACAGAGCCTTTCGATCTTGTTCGGGCGCCGGCGCAATATGACACGCTTGAGCGGCTGACCATGGGGCTTATTGCGGATGGGACGCCCGTTGCGCTGGTTCAGCCGCACGCGCCGGGGACACGGGATAATGACGAGCGCGAGCTTTCTGCGCTTGCTCGCGCCATTATGAATCCAGGCGCGATCGACACGGCGGCGCCTGATGTGTACGCGAGCAAGGGCGCGATCGGACATCCGCTTGGCGCGGCGGGGCTGGTGAATACGGCGCTGGGGTGCTGTTTTATGCGGGCGGGGAAGCGTCCGCCGATGCCGTGGCTTGAGAAGCCCATCGAGAGCGCCTTCGATCTTGAGACTGAGTCGCGCGAGCTGGGCAACGGGGCGCACATCATTGCTGCGGCGGGGTTTGGCGGGCATGTGGGCGTGGTCCGCATCGATCCGATCGAAACTGTTTCTTTGAAATCCTGAGCACCGACGGCTGTTTCCGCACCAGCTACGATATCTTTGTGCATACGCTTGCTGAACTTCGTGACCTGCTGGAGCAGTACAGCCTTTCGCCGCGCAAGGGGCTGGGTCAGAATTTTCTCATTGATCGCAATCTTATTATCAAGCTGCTGCGCGCTGCTGGGGTGGAGCGTGGCGATGTGATTCTGGAAGTTGGCCCCGGCGCGGGATCGCTGACGATTGCGCTGCTTGACGCTGGCGCCAAGGTGATTGCGTGCGAGCTTGATGAGGGTCTGGCGAACCTTCTCGCAGATATCCTCGCAGATCGTCCAGACTTCACGCTCCTTCGCGGCGATTGCATGAAGAACAAACGCACGCTTAACGCAGATATTACTCAGGCGATCGGCGACCATCCCTTCAAGCTCGTCGCCAACCTTCCCTACGGCGTCGCGAGCCCGCTCATGCTCACACTTCTTTTTCAACACAAGATGTGCATCGAGCAACATGTGACGATTCAGAAGGAAGTCGCTGACCGCTTGCTCAGCGAATCCGGCACGCGCACATATGGCGAACTTTCCGTGATGGCGCAGGCCCTGGCGCATATTGAGCTTATCGGCATCGCGCCGCCACAATGTTTTTGGCCACGCCCGAAGGTGACCAGCGCGATGGTTTCCCTGCGCCGGCGCTCAGTGCCGCTTACTGATGACCCCGCGGCGCTTTCGCGTTGTTGTCATACGCTCTTTACAAAGCGGCGCAAGCAGCTCGGCGCCATTCTTGGTCGAGAAGCGGCTCTTCCCGAAGGTGTGTCATTCACTGACCGCCCGGAACAGCTGACGGTCGAAGAACTCATCGCGCTCTCAAAGCTCATTGATCAACCATCAAACGCTGGTTAAACTAGTCAGTCATCGCCCTGAGCGCGAATGAGCTTCGCGTCCGCGACGATTTCAATCGGCAGTGTTTTCTCAGCGACTGAGTCGGCGGGCTTGTCGCGGATGGTGACTTTGAGCTGATATTTGCCGACGGTGAGATTTTCAGGGAGCTCGATCATCTGGACCATGTAAAAGTCGCGGCGGCGATTTCGACTGAAATCACGCACGTTTTGTTCGGACATGCGCCATGCGAGCAGACCGTCCACTTCGTGAAAAAGTGAAAGCTCCTGCCCGACCTCGACCAAATAGCCAGCCACGCCAGAATCATTTCGTCCGGGAGTGGTTTGGAAATGACCCAGCTCCGCGTAGACGATGATGCGATGAGGCCGGCCTGCGAGGAGCATGGGGCCGGGGAGCTCGTCGTAAACGCCAAACCCCTCGACGCGGGAGCAGAGTTTGAGAGTTTTCACTTCAACCGCTTCCCAGGATGCCAGATTCTCTGCAGCATTTTTGATCGCATCGACAATGCGCTCTGCTGTGTCAGATTCTGAGTCAGCCCCCTCCCGAATGATCCTGTGGATGTTCGTGAGGGCCTCGAGAGCGTCAATCTGGCGCGGGGAGATGTCCGTCATGTCTGTGGGATGGGCGTCGATCGCATCGCTCTTAATAGACTCGAGACTCGAAAGGGCGGCGTAGATGCTGAAAGGATCGGCTGCGTTCCGGGCGCGCCGGCGCAGGGCTGCGGCGAGTTCATCGACAATCGTTTCCACAGTTCGCGGTTGCGAAGCTGGCTGATTTCTTGCTGCGATCGGCTCAGTTGGATTGATTGCGGCGTACTCTTGCGCGGCGATAGCGGGCTGCTCGTCGCTGAAGTCATCCAGCGTCTTGATGCTTGAGGGTTGCGTGATGTCAACGGCGCGGGAAACATTTGCCTGGGGCGCCGGGATGGGCCGGCTGCTGGAGAGCGCTGTGGACTGAGGAACCGCGCCGTTCTCCGGGAGATTGGCTAGATCCTCCGCGTTGCGGGCAAAGATGTCGCTGATCGATTCGCCTGACTTCTGCGAATCGGCGGCGTCACGCTTGGGATCAAAGTTGTCGAGCCCAGCGGAGGAGAACTCGCCGGCTGGCTCGGGACGTTTGCTGGTTTCGCTACAGCTTGCCAGCCCAGTGAGAGCGATGCAGGCGATGGCGGTGAGAATGCGTGCGCTGGTGTTCATCCGTGTGTCTCCTGCAGATCGTGCTCATCATCGGCGCACTAGCGCACGACGCTTGCAAAGCGGACAGCGAGGGCTTCGAGAGATCGCTTTCCATCGCCGACGCCGGTCTTGGAGCGAACATCGGTGCGAACAGCTTCATCGAACAAGGCTGCGAGGTCGGCGGGGCTGGCGCGGCGGGCGGCGCGGAGGATGGCCTCGCGGGCGGGGCCCCAAATCTTGGCTGGTCCGTAGGTCGCCTGCGGCGTGGCGCCCTCGTCAAGCATGCGCGACGCGATGAAGAGCTTGCGGGCAAGGTCCATCATCGCGAAGGACACGAGCACCGGCGCAACGCGCCACAATCCCAGCGCTTCATGAACCGAGCCCACAGCGCGATTTGCGTCGCCCACGATCAGCTCTGACTGGATCGCCCATACCTCCTCTTCGCGCGAGCGGCCGACCATCTCAGTGACCATTTGGCTGGTGATCGCGGCGCCCGGTCCAGCGAGTGTCGCGAGCTTCGCGAGAGCGGAATCAATCGATCCAACGTTCGGCCCGACGCGCTCGACGAGACGTTCGGCGGCGTCAGGCTCGATCGTCGCCCCCCATTGCTTTTGCGCGCGATCGAAAGCCCATCGCGTCGCCTGGGATTCGGTGAGCCCGTCGCACTTAATGACGGCGCCGACCTTGTCGATCAATTTGTCGAGCTTGCCTGCGCGCCAGATATCGGTGCGAAGGAGGAGTGTGGCCTGGTCAGTCGGCGCCTGAGCGTAGCGCTCGATGATCGGGCGGGCGTCTTCTTTGACAAGCTGATCGGCTTCATCGACGACGATGAGCTTGTGCTGCTGCATCAGGCCGAAGCTTCTACATTCATCGAGCACGTCTGCGATCGAGTTGGCGGCGCCGGAAAAGTGGATGACATCGACATCGCCGAAAGCTTCTTCGAGTTTGGTGCGGAGGCTGTCCGTGTGAAGCGAGCGAAGATAGGGGTCTTTGCCCGCGAGAACGATGATGCGCATTGAGGCTTCGGGACGGCGGGCCTTGGCGCTGCGGGATTGAGTCTTTTTCTTTGCCATATTCGGGGGCATCATCCGCTGAAAGAGGCTCAGGCGCCAACCTAATAGATGGACGGAGTAGAATACGCGTGCAGCACGTCGCTGTGAACACGATGCCAAACTTTCCTTCCTGCACATATTGTCCGAGCCAGCTTCGCCCGCTCCTGCGATTTCTACATGCTCGGGATGAGCGCGTGGTCGCGTGGGGGGTGACCCAGCCGGTGGTTTCGGCTTCGACGCAGATCCTTGGCGCCGCGGTGGCGCTGATACCAGTTGTCGGGATATGCCTGCACCCGGCCATCGTGCGAACCGGAGCTCGCCTGCTGGTGCTGACCGATCGGCGCCTGCTGCTGCTGGGCACGACGGGCTCTTTGCCGCTGGATCCGGAGCGGCTTGTGGTGGCGGACGAACCGATCGAGGGCGTGCGTGTTCGTCGGCGGCGCGGCAAGCGAGCGTATGACCTGACGCTGACGGACTCACGGAAGTCGCTGCGGATTGTCCTCGCGGATCACAAGTTGCCCATGACGGGGCGTCTGGATGACGCGCTGGGCCTGCTGGCGGAGCCGGGGGCCGCGAGGGGCGAGGGTCACCCGGAGCCGGGGACGGCTGGCGCGGCGCCGGGGTATGGCCGGGTCTGATCGGCGGCGCCCATTCCGGCTGCACACGGGCGGTCGCTTTGTTTACACTGTCGGGCTCGCCCCGAGTCGCCGGCCTCAGGTGGGGAACCAGAGCCGGATTTCGATGACGGTGCGGTCAACGTCAGAGGCCGGAGTCCTGCGGCTGGTTGTCTTCTATCTCAGGAACAACCAAACGCGCGAACCGGCATGCCCGACGGCATCCTGATCCCCTCACGCCGGCCTGCCATCTTTGGAGGATTCGACCCGCCATGCCCAACTACACCACCAGTGACATTCGCAATATCGCCTTCGTCGGCCATGGCGCTGTCGGAAAGACAACGCTCGCTGAGCACATTCTCTTTGAAGCGGGTGTCGTCGGTCGCTGCGGAACCGTTGAAGACAAGAACACCACCGCCGACTTTGAAGTGGAGGAGAAGGAACACGGGCACAGCCTGAGCTCCGCGGTCCTGTCCTTCGATCACGCTGGGAAACGGTTCAACATCATCGATACGCCCGGTTTTCCTGATTTTCTGGGACAGGCGATCACCGCGCTCCCTGCTGTTGAAGTCGCGGTCATCGTCGTCGATGCGACGAAGGGAATCCAAACCGTCACCCGGCGCATGATGAAGCTGGCTATCGAGCGCAATCTGCCGCGCATGATCGTCGTCAACAAGATTGACCTCCCCGAAGCCGATCTTGAGGCCCTTGTGGGTCAGCTTAAAGAAACATTCGGCGACGCATGCACGCCGATCAACCTTCCCTCCGCGGGCAGGACGCGTGTGGTTGATGTTCTTGACAGCGACTCCGGCGAAGTGGACTTCATGTCCGTCGCCGAAGCACATACCGCAATTATTGATCGCGTCGTCGAGGTTGATGACGAACTCATGGAGCAATACCTCGAAACAGGTGAAGCTCCCGCTGGAGAGAAGCGGCACGCGGCATTTGAACAGGCGCTGCGCGAGGGGCACCTGACGCCGGTCTGCTTTGTCTCCGCGAAACAGGGCGTCGGCGTCAAGGAGCTGCTGCACATCTTTTGCAACCATTGCCCCAGCCCCGAAGAGGGAAATCCGCGACCCTTCAAGAAGAATGGCGAAGACTGGGCGCCGACGCCTGATCCCACAAAGCCCGCTTGCGCCCATGTTTTCAAAGTTGCGACGGATGCTTTTGTCGGCAAGCTCGCTTTTTTCCGTGTGCATCAGGGAACCATCAAGGCAAACTCACAGGTGCTTCTCAACGACGGCAAGAAGCCCATCCGAATCGGGCATCTGCTCTCTGTCCGAGGCAAGGAGCATACGGAAGCTGACAGCGCTATCGCCGGCGACATTGTCGGCGTCGCCAAGATCGAGGACATCCATCTCAATGGCGTGCTGCATGACTCGCCTGAGTACAACGATGTTCATCTTGAACCCATCCCGACCCCCAGACCAATGTTCGGCCAGGGCATCATTCCAAAGAGTCGCGGCGACGAAACCAAGGTGGGCGGCGCCGTACACAAGCTCATGGATGAAGACCCGACCTTCGTTGTCGAGCGCGTCGCAGCGACGCACCAGACGGTGGCGCGCGGGCTGGGCGAGCTGCATATGCGCGTCATGATTGAGCGCATGAAGAATCGGTTCGGCGTCGAGGTGGACACGGAGCCACCGCGCGTCGCCTATCGTGAAACCATCTCCGCGAACGCTGAAGGGCACCATCGTCATAAGAAGCAGACCGGCGGCGCCGGGCAGTTCGGCGAGGTGTACTTGCGCATTGAGCCGCTTGCGATGGATCACGAAGTCGGCTTTGAGTTTGAGGATGACACGTTCGGCGGATCCGTTCCCAAGCAGTTCATGCCTGCGATCGAGAAGGGCGTGCGCGCCGTTCTTGAGCACGGGGCGGTCGCTGGCTACCCCATGTCAGGCGTCAAAGTGAGCGTCTATGACGGCAAGCATCATCCGGTGGACTCCAAGGAAGTGGCCTTTGTCGCCGCCGGAAAACGCGCCTTCATTGACGCGATCAAGAAAGCCAGACCGGTCCTCCTTGAGCCGTTCGTCTCCATCGAAGTCACCGCTCCTTCAAGCTATATGGGCGACCTGACCAGCGATATCGCAGGCAAGCGCGGACGTGTCCAGGGGACTGACATGCTCGCCGGCGATCAGTGCATGATCACCGCGGTCGTTCCTCTGTCTGAAACGCTGAGCTACGCGAGCCAGCTGAAGAGCATGACCGCCGGCCAAGGCTCTTTCACGATGGATTTTTCCCACGAAGAGCAGACACCACCCAATGTTCAGGCGGAGATTGTCGCTGCATATAAACCCAAGGATGAAGAGGACTGACCCGCTTGTTCAGCTGCCTTACGCCGCCTCGGCATCGGGCCCAACAACCCGCCCGCTGCGCTTCGTCGCCCATTCTCTGCACAGCGATATCAGCTTCTCTTTGTCGATGGGTTTTGTCGCGTAATCATCACACCCCGCCAGCAGGCATTTGTCACGGTCGCCCGACATTGCGTGAGCTGTGAGTGCGATGATCGGCGTATCCAAGCCGCGAGCTCGCAGCAGGCTTGTCGCTGTATACCCATCCATCTCAGGCATCTGCATGTCCATCAGCACAAGATCAAATGGCTTGCCGGAGTCCGCCGCAGCCGTCGCTCGCTCCAGCGCGATCCTTCCGTTCGGTGCGATTTCGACAAACGCGCCGGCATTCTTGAGATGGAACGTAATCAGCCGCTGATTGTCAGGACCATCTTCCGCAAGGAGCACGCGCACATCCAGCGCGCCCGACGCCTGAACCCTTTCCGAACTACGCTTCGCGCTTTCTGCTTGTCCGATCTGCTCCGCGCTCGAAAGCAAGCCGTTGACATGCGCCGGGCCTGTGCGAATCGAAACTGTGAAAACGCTCCCTTCACCGAGCTTGCTACGAACATCAATCTTGCCGCCCAACATCTCTGAGAGCCGTTTGGTGATCGTCAGCCCGAGCCCGGTTCCCCCGAACCGGCGTGTGGTGGATGTGTCCGCCTGCTCAAAAGCGCGGAAGACCGAGGCAGTCTGGTCGGGGGACATCCCGACTCCCGTATCTTCAACTTCAAGGGTCAGCACGCCATCTTCATCGCCACTATTTTCGAATCGAGCGCCGAGGCGCACGCCGCCGGTCTCCGTGAACTTCACAGCGTTGCCCACAAGGTTCACAAGGATTTGCCGAATGCGCACCGGATCTGATTCAATCGTGCGCGGCAAGGGGAACTCATAGTCGATTTTGAGCTCAATGCCCTTCGTCGCAGCCCGCTCATGCATCAGCGAGAACACATCCTCGATAATGCGCACCGGGGAACATTCAATGCGCTCGACTTTCATCTTCCCCGCTTCAATCTTGGAGATATCAAGGATGTCATTAATGATCGTGAGCAGGTGATCGCCGCTGCGGCGAATCGTGTGCACGGCGGAGATGCGATTCTCCGGCGTCGCCTGCGGGTCGTGTAGAAGATCCGCGTAGCCGAGAATCGCGGTCATCGGCGTGCGAATCTCATGGCTCATGTTCGCGAGGAACTCAGTTTTGGATCGACTCGCAGCCTCTGCTGCGTCGCACATATTTGCATGCCTAATCGCGGCGCTTGTCAATGAAAGATAGAAACCCACAAGCAGCAGAGTCGCAGTGATTCCGCCAACCAGAACAAGAATGGGTTCATAGCGCACAGTGCCGAGCGATTTATCGCGCATCAAAGTTGCGAAGAGCTCAAATGGGCGGCCCATCAAATCAAAGTGAATTGTTTGCGTATCGACAGACTCCAACCCGGAGGCCATCCCGGCAACCGCGATCTCGCGCGGCGGCCCGTCACTGCGCCTCTCACGCAAGATGAAGCCGATTGTGCCTTTGTGAATCGAAGACACATTCTGAAACACACGCTTGACATCGACGAGACAAATCGCCCACGATTCATGCTCTGACGTCGCCTTCATCATCGGCATCGCGATGACCGCGATTTGGGCGCCAGCAACAATCGCATCGCTCGGCGGGCTCACGCCTTTGTGCAAATCTCTCGACGCATTAATCGCGCCCATAATGGCTGAATACTGAACAACATCCTGCCCTGGGCGCAGCGACATATTCCCCGCCACTCGCGTCAGAAGATATTGACTCTCCTTGCGTCCATTCAGATTGACACGCTCGACGATTGCGAAGGTCGCGATGTCCGGCTGTTCATCGGCGCCAAGCTCCCCGAGACAGGTGAGCCACTCCTCTTCGCTGACTGTTTCGCTTGAAGCGCACCCAACACGAACGCCTCGCAGCAGCAGTTCGTAGCGAAACAACTCCCGCTCAAACCCATCGATCGCCTGATTGGCGACTGACAAACAAGTCGTTTGGCAGGTTCCGCGGACGATATTCATCGTCATCGCCCAGCCCATGCCCGTCGCAGCGAGTCCGAACAGCAAGATCAGCCCCGTCCACAGCCGGCGACGATTCCTGGAAAATATAGTGCTTGCTGTGTTCATATGGATCGTTCATCGCCTTGAAGAACTGCCCCTCGAATGAAGGCTGCAACATTCCTTCTTCGACCGGTTCTCACGCTCTCTTCTGCCCAGGCATGTTGTAAAGACACGCTTGTTCAAGGGAGATGCGTTGCCTTCTTCATGCAGCGCGTTTATCGGGCGAAACTCGCTCGCTCTGGGCGCCGCACCATGCCAAACAACGCAACCGGGGCAATCGCGCATCGCCACAGCGCTTGGCAACGCTGCACAAGCGAATCAGAAGAACGATTCCATCACTTGTAGTGGGGACGACCTTCAGAAGAAGGGGCGCAACTCCCGCGCGCAGGGGGGCTATGCCTTTACCCTTCTATAATCTCACATGCTCGTCGTTGATCGAATCAAATGGAAGGAGCCGTACAGCGTCACTCGCCAATACGCCATGATTGAACTGCGCAAATCCGGCGTCTTCCGACTTCGCGCGTGGATTCAAACGCTGGCTCTCGGATTTGTCATCCTCGGCGTCGCAATCGCTGGATCAATCGCCGCTTTTCCAGGGATTGTGATTCCCTGGACCCAGCTGGGCATCGGATTCGTGCTTTACCCTGCATCGATGCTCTGTCTTGTAGTCCTCTCCGTCTACATGCCCCGTGAAGTTCATGTTCGGCGCCAATATATTCAAATTTCCAGCGGTTCCTCCATTCGAATCACCAAAGATAAACTTGTGCGCGTCATACTCGACAATGAAGACGAAATTCCGATGCTCCACATCGAAAGCCGTGC
>JAJDDD010000022.1 GCA_029260495.1 Phycisphaerales bacterium
TGCCGCCTATGACCCCAACCGCCCCGGCTCTCAATACGCCGCCGCCATCGCCGCTGCCATCGGTTCACTCGTCAATATGAAGTACGGCCGCGACGATGAGCTTGAGTCCGATGCCTGGGGCGTGCGCATCATGGCCGACGCTGGCTACGACCCGCGCTCCATGATTCGCGTCATGGAAATCCTCGCTGAATCCGCCGGCGAAAACCGCCGGGCCGAGTTCTTCAGCACCCACCCCAACCCCGAAAACCGCATCGCCCAAATCCACGCCGCCATCCAGCGCATCTTCCCGGATGGCGTCCCCGAACACCTCATTCCATAGCGTTTTTTCGAAATACAACCTAAGTTTGCTTCGCTGTCATGAAAAATCGTAATTCCCTTTTTTTTCATGCGATACACTGCGACAGGCTGAACGCGGCCAGTCCCCTCTTGGGCCATGAGCCGCGGACGCAACCCAGGAAGCCTCGCATGCGAAAGGGCTTTTCATGAACACGCAGCATATTTCAATTTGGCTCACCCTCTTAGTCGCAGTGTGTATAGGAGCGCCGGCGCAAGCTGATATCAAACACCAGCGTTTCAAACTCCTCGCAAGTGACGGCGCAGCGGAAGATCAGTTCGGCGCCTCCGTTGCGACGAACGGTATAATTGCCGTCTTGGGCGCTGAATTTAATGACGCCAACGGTGCCAACTCCGGCTCAGCCTATGTCTTCAACATCACGACGGGAGAGCAGCTCTTCAAGCTCCTTCCAGACGACGGCGCCGCGGGTGATCACTTTGGTGGCTCCGTCGCAGTAAGCGGCACGATCACAGTCATCACCGCAAATGACGACAATGACAACGGCTCGCTATCCGGTTCAGCCTATGTCTTCGATGTGACAACGGGGCAGCAACTCTTCAAACTCCTTCCAGATGATGGCTCAGCGTTCGGACGGTTTGGCTCCTCTGTCGCCGTAAATGAGACAACAATTGTGGTGGGCAGCAGAGATTCAGCGTATGTCTTCGATGTGTTAACTGGACAACAGCTCTTCAAGCTACTCCCGGACGATGGCGCCGCTGGTCAAGGATTTGGCAAATCAGTTTCAGTAAGCGAGACAATCGCCGTCATAGGCGCCAGTCGCGATAACGACAACGGTGGAAACTCCGGCTCTGCCTATCTCTTCGATGTGACAACGGGACTACAACTTTTCAAGCTCCTTCCAGATGACGGCGCAGCAACTAATTTTTTCGGAGGTTCTGTCGCGGTAAACGGGATGAGGGCTATTGTTGGCGCGACCGGCGCCAGCGATAACGGCTTCTTTTCCGGTGCGGCATACGTCTTCGACGTCACAACGGGTTTACAACTCTTAAAGCTGCTCGCGAGCGACGGGGCGAGTCTCGATACCTTTGGCTCCTCCGTCGCACTAAGCGGGACGATCGCCGTCATAGGCGCCGCCAGCGACGATGATAGCGGCGACGCATCCGGATCAGCCTTCGCCTTCGACACGACGACGGGAAGAGAGCTTTTCAAACTCCTCCCCGGTGATCTGCTCTCCGATGATGGGGCGGCGGGAGATAACTTGGGCCGAACCGTCGCTGTGAGCGGAACAACAGCTGTCGTTGGTAGCCCCTTAGGGGATGACAATCGCGCCCTCTCATCCTCCGGCCAGGCCTATGTCTTCGATGTCTCACTTGCTGCCGATCTCAACGGTGACGGCTGTGTCGACGCCGCCGACCTCGCCCAACTGCTCGGCGCCTGGGGAACCGTAGACCTTGACAGCAACGGCTTCACCAACGGCGCCGACCTCGCGCTCCTCCTCGGAAGCTGGCGCCAGGGCTGTTCGTAATCAATCTTCCGCCGCTTCAGTCAGAACAGCAGTTGAGCATACTCAACACAATAAAGTAGGATTTTTAAGCCCGCAGCGCTTCAAGAAAGCGCCGAACGCCGCAAGCGCAACGCGTCCATAACAGCGCCCCGCCCTACACCTCGTCCGCCTTCGCGATCTGCCATTCTTCCAGTTCGATCGGCGCCTGCCTGCCGAAAATCGTCACCAGCACACGCACAAGACCCTTCTCAGGCAGCAACTCGTCCACCGTGCCCTCGTAGTTCTCGAACGGCCCTTCCCGGATGATGACGTTCTCCCCCTTCTCGTACACCATCTTGACCGTCGGCACGTCCTCGGGCTTGCGCGAATCAAGCAGCATCTTCTCAATCTCGTGCGCCGCCATCGGCGTCGGACGTCCCGCAGCCCCAACGAAATCCCCGACCCCCGTCGTTTCCTTAATCAGGAAGAACACATCCTGCGGAATCCGACCATCATCCTCAAGCTTCATCTCAACAAACACATACCCCGGATACAGCTTCGTCTCCGTAATGCGCTGCCGGCCGCCTTTAATCGTCTTTGTCTTTTCCGTAGGCACCAAAATCCGCGCCACCAGGTGCGTCATCGCCTCGATCTGCACCTTTCGCAGCAGCGTATCCCGAACGTAGCTCTCCTTGTTCGACGCCACACGCAGCACAAACCAGTTCATCCCCGGCGCCACCATCGGTTCGTCATCTTCGCCGTCCGCAGTGATGAGGTCCGTGCGCTCATTCGGCCGCCCGTCAAGCGCGTCAACATCTGCGCCATCGCTTGGCGCCGGTGCAGCGCCTGGTACAGCGGCGCTCTCGTCATTCGCTGGCTCATTGACGGCGGCGGTTTCAGGATCGGCGTTTTCGATGGTCATAGCTGGGCGCCTCGCAACATGGCGTAGAGAAACTTGTTTCAATCAATCAGGGAAGTTCGCAGGTGCGGAATACCGAGTGAGTCCAGAGGCCAGGACGTGCAACTCTTAGGTCGTCTCAAGCACTTTGATCCACTGGAAAAACGCTGAAAATACAAGATCGGTGACGAACAACACCGCCGCGATGATCACACTCACCACGATGACAACCCACGTCGACCCGACAATCTCGCGCCGGCTCGACCAGTTCACCTTCTGCATCTCCCCTTCGGTCGCAATAAAAAACTCGACCGACCTGTGTTTAATCGCGACGATCCAGTAAATGACGATCGCGCTGATAATCGCAATCGCTCCTGCAACTCCAGCCTGCAAGAACAATCGCTTGTCATCTGCCATATCGACCGCGACAAGCTCACCCCAGACCCACATCGCCCCCGCAAGCATGAGAGCGCCCGCGCCGACGGCGGTCATCATTCGCGTCCAATACCCCTGACCTGCTTTATAGATGCCGAAGGACATGACTTCTCGCAATCTTCCAAAACTTTGTGTGTCCGGTCCCAACGCCGATTCGTCGCCGATCAAACACGCCGGGAGTGACTCGAACACTCAACCTGCGGATTTGGAATCCGCTGCTCTACCAAATTGAGCTACCGGCGTCCGCTTCAACAAACTCCGACGACTGCACTCATCCCAAAGCAACGCCTCAGGAAGAGACTCGCCGGCTTACTTCCTCTTGATCTTGTGGATCGTGTGCGTGCGAAGTCGTGGGCTGTACTTCTTGAGCCCTTCCTTCATCTTCTCAGGAAGCCCGCCCTTCAAGTTCATCTGAGTGCGATAGTTCAAATCCCCGCACTCGGTGCACTGAAGCCAAACAAACTCGCGACCGCCCTTTTTCTTCGCCATGACTGGTGTCCATCAAGGCCCCTCGCGCAAAGCACGGGGGCTTAAGATCAATCGTTCTTCGTACCTGAAAACCAACGAGCCCGACGACGCCGGACCCGCTGATAAATCATTCGCCGAACCCGCCTCAAAGTCGAGACGGATGCTTTTTTTATTCAAGAATCTTCGTCACGACGCCCGAGCCAACCGTCCGGCCACCCTCACGAACAGCAAAACGCAGGCCCTCTTCCATCGCGATCGGCTTGTCGCCAAGATCCACTTTCACCTCAATGTTGTCCCCGGGCATGCACATCTCCGCCCCAACCAACTCCACCTGCCCAGTCACATCCGTCGTGCGGAAGTAAAACTGCGGCTTGTAGTTCGTGAAGAACGGCGTGTGTCGCCCGCCCTCCTCCTTGGTCAAAACGTACACCTCGCCCATGAACTTCGTGTGCGGCGTGATCGAACCGGGCTTACAAAGCACCTGCCCACGCTCGATGTCATCCTTCTCAACACCGCGAAGCAGGCACCCAACGTTGTCACCCGCCAAGCCCTCTTCCAGCGACTTGTTGAACATCTCAACTCCGGTGATGGTCGACTTCGCCGGCGCAGGCGTCAGGCCCACGATCTCAACCGGATCGCCAACCTTGATAATGCCGCGCTCAATCCGACCCGTCGCAACCGTTCCGCGACCCTTGATCGAGAAGACATCCTCCACCGACATAAGGAACGGCTTGTCCTGTTCGCGCTCCGGCTCCGGAACGTATGAGTCCATCGCATCGAACAAATCCTCGATGCACTTGTTCGTAGCGTCGTCCGCTGGATTCTCCATCGCAGCCTTCGCATTTCCGCGAATAATCGGAGTGTCATCGCCGGGGAACTCGTACTTATTCAAAAGCTCGCGAACTTCAAGCTCCACAAGCTCAAGCAACTCTTCGTCATCAACAAGATCAACCTTGTTCAGGAACACAACGATGTGCGGCACATTCACCTGACGCGCAAGCAACACATGCTCTCGCGTCTGAGGCATCGGGCCGTCCGCCGCGGAAACCACCAGAATCGCCGCATCCATCTGGGCGGCGCCGGTGATCATGTTCTTCACAAAGTCGGCGTGACCCGGGCAATCAACATGCGCATAGTGCCGATTGTCCGTCTCGTATTCCGTGTGAGACGCCGCAATGGTCACCGTCTTCGAGGCGTCACGAACCGTGCCGCCCTTCGTCACCTCGGCGTAGCTCTTCGCGGTGAAGCCATACTTGTGCGCCGAACGAGCGGACATCGCCGCAGTCAGCGTGCTTTTGCCATGGTCAATATGACCGATCGTGCCGACATTGACATGCGGCTTAGTTCTTTCAAAAACGCCCTTAGCCATTTCGGCGCAACCTCCACCAAATCTGAGCCGCCCAAACTCGAAAGATCGAGCCGGCCCGATTTACATTCTTCGTGTCCACTCACCTGCCGGCACAACCGACAGGGACTCTTCTTCGCCCCAGCTTACATTCGCCGGAGCTTCTTCACCGGTGACGACCGCCGCCACCATGAAAAACTTCAGACTACCCGCATCCTTTAAGATCCGGTGTGATCTGTCTAAATCTTCGCGCCAATGCGGAAAACGGCTTTTCTCATCAGGATCCAAAACACGCCTGACGCCGCCACCCACCTTCCGGGGAACAAGCCACCGATGGGACTTGAACCCATGACCTCACCCTTACCAAGGGTGTGCTCTACCACTGAGCTACGGTGGCGGCCCATCACCCATCAACCTGAACTCGGGCGAGCCGGAAAACATACCCACGCCGCCCCTCCCCTTCAAGTGCTCGGACGCACCGCAGTCAAAAGACCCCCGCTTTGGCTCATCTTCTCGTACGCCCACAAACTCGCCAAAAGACACCACAATCGTCATTCGAGCGCCAGGTCGGCCGGCTCTCTGCCGCTGCCGTCCCGGAAGACCTTGGATTTTGGGGTGGCGTTACACTTTGACAAAGAAAGGCCTGGCAGCGGAGCCGAGGAGCCGGATCGAGTTCAAATGGGACATATCAGCTGAAATCACCATTATGACCTTGAAAGAAACCCTCACCCAGCTCGAGGCGCTCGGTGACGAGAAGAGACGCGCCCACAACATCAAAAACGGCGCCGGCGACAATCAGTTCGGCGCCAAGCTCGGCGACATCCGGAAGCTGGCGAAGAAAATCAAGACCAACCATGAGTTGGCCATGGCGCTCTGGGAGACTGGCAACATCGACGCCCAACTCCTGGCAACCCTCCTGATCAAGCCAAAGTCGCTGACCGCTGACGAAATGGACCGGATGGTGCGATCCGTCACCTTTGTGCAGGTGGCAGATTGGCTCAACTCGTATGTCGTCAAACACCACCCCGACAAGGAAACGCTTCGCCAGGGGTGGATGGCCGATGATGACCCCATGGCTGCCCGCGCTGGCTGGAGTTTGACCACCGAAAGGGTCGTCAAGAGTCCGGAAGGGATCGACCTCCCCGCGCTTCTGGAACGTATCGAGTCCGAAATGGGGGGCGCCGCTCCGGAAGTGCAATGGACCATGAACTGCTCACTTGCGGAAATCGGAATCAACTTCCCCGCCCATCGCAAGCGGGCCCTCGCCATCGGAGAGACGTTGGGGATCTATCGCGACTATCCCTGTTCCAAAAGCTGCACATCACCCTTCGCCCCGATCTGGATCAACGAAATGGTGAGCCGCCAAGGCTAAACCGAATCCGCAATCAAGACGATCGTGCCGGCCATCGTGAGACAACTGATCGGATTGAACATTCGCAATAATGAGCTATTGACCGTCGCCCCATCACCCAGGCCATCGCCCCACACCCCATCCAACTTTCTCGTCTACCCCCAATCCCGCTGCTATCCTCACCTCCTATGCCCTGCGCCGTCTTTCTCGATCGTGATGACACCATCATTCACTGCCGCTCCGTCACCGAAGATGGGGATCTCGGCGACCCTTCTCTCGTCAAGCTCATCGACGGCGTCCCCGAGGCCTGCGCCAAGCTCGCCAAAGCCGGTTTTAAACTCATCGTCATCTCCAATCAGGGCGGCGTCGCGCGAGGCGCGTACACCGAAAACGACGTGAACCTTGTCCACGATGAGGTCAATCGCCAACTCAATGGCCTCATCGACCATTTCTATTTCTGTCCCTTCCACCCCAAAGGCGCTGTCGCTGCCTACCGCCGCGAGCATCCCTCCCGCAAGCCCCATCCCGGCATGCTCTGGGCTGCACACAGCGACCACCGCATCGACCTCAAACGCTCCTGGATGGTTGGCGACGCTCTCCGTGACTGTCAGGCAGGCCGAGCCGCTGCCTGCGAAACCGTGTTGATCTCAAACGAAAAACCCACTGGCACAGACGCTTCCTTCGTCGATCACGTCGTCCCTGATATCACCGCTGCTGCTCGCATCATCCTCAAGGCACAGAAAGCGCAGGGAGCGCCGGCGTGAACGCTTCGAGTTCCGCTGTCACACTCCGCGCCCATCTTGGGCAACCGCTCGCAGACCAGGCCATCCGCAGCACCGTTATCGCGACCGCCCACGCCATCGCAGAACGCACCGGTGTCGAGTTGCTCGATATCCACGCGACCGATGACGCCGTCACCGCATGCCTTGCCAGCGATCGCATCGCCGCCCTCGGCTTCGCCGCTGAGCTTCGCCGTCTGACCAACGCCTGGCATACGACCAAGTTCGGCGCCCCCCTCTGGGGTCCAGAGCCCGAGCATGAAGATGAGGACGCTACCAGCCGGAACACCGACCCATGACGACCGCACCCCAGAGCCCATCACGGCGACTGCTCGTCGTCATGCCCACATGGGTCGGTGACGCGGTCATGGCGACGCCCACCATTCGTGTCCTGCGCGAGCGACTCCCCGGCGCGTTTCTCGGCGCCCTTGTCCGACCGCCCATCGATCAGGTGATCGCTGGAACCAGCTTTTTCGATGAAATCCACGTCGATCGTCGAGCCGGCGTCATGGGCCCCAAAAAGGCCGCCGCCAAGATTCGCCCGCGCCAGTACGACACCGCTTTGATGCTCACCAACTCGTTTTCATCAGCGCTCTCCGCCCGACTCGCTTTCGTCCCCCGGCGCATCGGGTACGACCGCGACGGGCGCGGGATGCTCCTGACCGATCGCCTCTTCCCTCCCAAACGTCGAGAATCACCCCCCTACTCCGAATCCGACACCAACCCCGACGCTTGGGCGCCCATCGACGCCTGCTCCTACTACCTCAATCTGGCGCGCCTGCTCCTTGACGATCCCGCCCTCAAGCTCGGGCCGCTGGAACTCGGCGCCACCGCGATGGACGAGGATGAAGCCGACGCCATCCTGGCGCGGGCTGGACTCGATGTCGCCGATCCGGGATGCGTCATTCTCAATCCTGGGGGAAACAACCCGGAAAAGCGCTGGCCGATCGATCGTTTTTCACTGGTAGCGCATCACCTGATGCGCACACGCGGCTTGAATGTGCTGGTGAACGGCGCACCAGGGGAGCGACAACTGACCGAAGATATCGCGTCTGGCGCGCGCCAAATGGGCGATGCGCACGATGGCGGTCCTCGTTGCATTGCCCTGCCTCGGCTCGGCGTCACGCTCGGATCTCTCAAGGCGCTTACATCGCGCGCACGGCTGATGATCACCAACGACACCGGCCCGAGGCACATTGCGGCGGCTTTCAGTGTGCCCGTCGTCACGCTTTTCGGTCCGACGGACCACCGGTGGACTGAAATCCCCTTTGAGGATGAAATCTCGCTGCTGGCGGACCCGGATTTGCCGGAGCGCGAGGTGGCCAATGACCATCCTGACCGCTGCCGGGTTGATCAGATTTCAACGGAGCAGGTGATTGAAGCGGCGGAGGCGCTGCTGACGCGACGGTAAGCCTGGCAAAATGAGTGTGCGGCGTCGTCCGGGAGCGATCGGCCTTACACTTGGCGGATGAGCATGGAGGCGATCGCTCTTGTGGTGGTTGGCGCCGTCGCGCTGTTGGCGTTGGGGTGGGGAACGTGGCTGTGGCGCGAGCGAGCGAAACTGACTTTGGAACGCGATCAGGCGCGGGCTGAGAACGGGCGGCTGGAAGAAGACCTCGGGCGTCGGCGCGAGGCTGAGGACCGGCTTGAGGCCCGCGTTGGTGAACTCTCGGTCGAGATCGCGACGCACCGCGAACGAGTGACGCAGCACGAGAAAACGCAGGCGCAGTGGGCTGAGCAGATGCAGGTGGTGGAGAAGCGATTCGCTGACACTTTCAAGTCGCTGGCGGGCGATGTGATGCGCGATGTGACCAAAACGAGCAACGACCAGTTCCTGCGACTGGCGTCCGAGCGGTTTCGGGCTCAGAACGAACAGTCACAGACAGACCTCGACGCGCGCAAACGCGCGGTTGATGAGCTGCTCAAGCCAATCTCCGACACGCTGAAGCGGACCGATGAAAAGCTCACTGCTCTTGACAAGGGGCGAGCGGAGTCGGCGGCGAGGTTGTCTGAGCACATCAATCTTGTGCTGGATCAAACCAAACTTCTTGAAACTGAAACCCATCGACTGGTGCAATCGCTCCGAAGCCCGCATGTGCGTGGGCAGTGGGGCGAGATGACGCTGCGACGGGTTGTTGAGCTGGCGGGAATGGCTGAGCACTGTGATTACACGATCCAGCCGACAGTTGAAGATGACGAGGGGGCGAAGTTTCGGCCGGACATGGTGATTCATATGCCGGGCGATCGTCAGATTGTTGTTGACGTGAAGACGCCTCTATCGGCATATCTCACCGCGATTGAAGCGGATACCGAAGACAAACGAACAGCGGCTTTGGCACTGCATGCGAAGCAGCTGCGCCAGCGTGTGGATGAGCTTGCCTCGAAGCAATATCACGCGCAGTTTGTTGATCGGACGCCTGATTTTTGCGTGCTCTTTGTTCCCGGAGATCATTTCTTATCAGCCGCGATGCGTCAGGATCCAAACATCATCGATCATGCAGCAAGTCGGCGTGTGATCGTCACGACGCCGGTGACGCTGATCGCGCTGTTGAAGGCGGTGAGCTTTGGGTGGTCGCAGGCGTCGCTAGCGGAAGATGCGCGGGCGGTCTTGAAACTGGGTCGCGAGCTGCACATGCGTGTGGGGAAGATGACGGAGCATCTGGCGAAGATGGGTCGATCGCTTTCAGGAGCGGTGGGCGCGTATAACGACTTACTCGGAAATGTGGAGCGGCGAGTGATTCCGAGCGCCTCGAAGCTGGCGGAGCACAATGTGCGATCGAATACGGAGTTGAAAGATGCGCACCAGGTGAATGAATCGCCGCGATTGCCGGTGGGCGCCACTGTTGAAATGCCAGCACAGCCAAATCGTGATGGTGGAGATTCGGAACAGACGACGACGTTCAGCCGCTCGCGCGATTGAGCCTGCGCGAGTCATGATTTTTGGCGCCGGTGGGACGAACTGGACTCATGAGTTGGGCGTTTGCGCTATTCTTTCACAAATGCCGCGATTGAGCGCTTTGAACATTTCGGCGTTGCGTGATCTGGCGGAGCAGCTTCGGTATGCGCCGCGGGAGGCGCTGCTCAAGCAGCTTGAGCGGATCGAGCAGTTGGCGACAGAAGTTGATGATGAGCGCATATATCCGGAAGACTGGATTGTGTTTCGGATCACGGGGTATCGGCCGGACCTGGCGTCGTCGACACAGATCGTCGGTGAGGCGCTGCGCCGGAATCTTTCCGCGCTGGCGGAGCGTTTGGCGGATGTGGCGCGACTGACGCCGGCGGATGTGGGCGACGGGGCGTTGGGCGTTGAGGAGCTGCGCGAGCGCTGGTCGGTGAGTCGGAAGACGATTGATCGGTATCGGCGGCAGGGGTTGATCGCCCGGCGAGTTCGGCGCGAGAGCGGACATGTGCAGTTGCTCTTTACGCGAGCGGCGGTACAGCGGTTTGAGAAACGGGCTGGGGGGAAGCTCCAGCAGGCGGGGAGTTTTTCCCGGATGGGCGCGGGATTGGAAGAGGAGCTGTTTGCAGAAGCGCAGCGGCTGCGCATGGAGGAAGAGCTGTCGCTGAACAGCGCTGCGAAGCGATTGGCGATGAGTTCGGGGCGGAGCCATGAGGCAATGCGGCAGCTGCTGCGGCGGCATGATGAAGGGGCGGACGCGCCGATTTTTTCAGAGACAGGGCCGTTGTCGGATCAGCAGCGGCAGTTGATTTGCAGGGCGCATGCGTGGGGCGTGGATCCGGGCCGGATCGCGGAGCGCGTTGGGCGACGGCCGGCGAGTGTGCATCGCGTTTTGAATGAATGCAGAGTTGAAGCGCTGCGGGGGCTGGAGTTGTTTTGTGTTGAGGCGCCGGGGTTTCTCAAAGAGGACGCGGAGGAGAAGTTTCTCGGGCCCGCGCCGGTGCGGAGTGAGCTCACGGTCACCGCAGCTCTTGATACGGAGTCGTTCATCGCAGGGGCGCGGGAAGATCCGATTCCGAATCGTTTTGTGGAGCAGTCGATCGCGCGGGGGCAGCAATATTTAATTTTCGACGCGCGACGGCGGCTGGCGGCGCTCCCGAGCAGCGGACAACGGCCCCGTGATATTGATGAGATTGAAACCCGGCTGCGCTGGGCGACGCTTCTGAGGGGGAAGCTGGTGCGTTCACAGCGAAGGCTCGCTCTTCAGACGATTGAGGGGCGCATCGGGGGCTCGCTGATGGAGCAGCCGGCGGAAGCAATTCAGCGGCTGCACACGTTGGCGATGGATGCGCTGATTGAGGCGGCGGCGCATTTTGGGGCGGAGCGGGGAAGCCGGTTTGCAGCGTCGGCGGGAATCGCCGTGGATCGGGCGATCGCGCGCGCGGCCGTTGGGCCAGCGGAAGTTGCCGGACGAGCGCGGCGTCGGCATACGCAGCCGGTCATGCTGGAGGATTGGACGGCGCGTGTGGCGGAGTGGCAGGGGCTGCTGGACTTACCAGCGAGGCATCGGGAGCGGGTGATTGAGCTTGGGGAGGAGGCGGGCGAGACTATTCGGGCGCGATATGGACTTGGTGGGGAGCCGCCACAGACGGCGCGAGAGATCGCCGGGAAGCTTGGAACGAGCGCCGGACGGGTGGCGAGGCTGGAGCATGAGGGCTTGCGGGCGCTGCGATGGGGTTAGGGTGGTCAGAGAATCGCAACAGGAGTGGCTGAGCTTCACAATGGGTGTGATTGATCCGCAGGGGCGTGGTGGGTCGATCTTTGCGATCATCCCCCCACTTCCCGAGGCGTGGGCATTTTGAGGAGTTTGGCATTAAGTCACGAACGAGTTCAATAAGACCACGCCCGACGGTTCATGGGGTCGGCGCCGGGTTGGCTTCGCGGGAGCTGCAATGGGGGCGGGCGATTGTGGCCGGTTTGGCGCTGGCGCCTGCGGTGGTTCGGATTGGTTGGACGGACGAGGCGCTTTTGGTTGGGCCACAGTTCTTGCAGACGCTGACGGGCGCGCTGCTGGTGGTGTATGCGGTGATTCTGCTGGCGCAGGTGCGGACCTCGGGCGCGGGGAACGCTGCGGCCTATTTAAGGGATCATTTGTTTGAGTTGTTGACGCTGGGTTTTGCGGCGACGGTTGGGTCGTGGTGGTGGCCGGGGTTGGCGATGGCGGCGGGGCTCTTGGTGGCGTTTCACATGTTGCGGGGATACCTGGCGCTGGTGGAGACGGGGAAGGTTCCGCCGGGCGTGCTTTTTGTTGGTTCGTTTATTGCTTTAATTGCTGTAGGAACGGGTCTGTTGATGCTGCCTGCGGCGACGCCTGTGGAGAAGCCGATCGAACTGACGGAGGCGGTCTTCACAGTGACGAGCGCGATCAGTCAGACGGGGTTGGTGGTGCGCTCGACGGGTGAGGACTTCACGCGGTTCGGGCAGTTGGTCATCATTATCTGGGTGCAGCTTGGGGCGCTGGGGATTCTTGTTTTTGGGGCGGTGTTTGCGCTGTTTTTGGGATCGGGGTTTGGAATCCGCGCGACGCAGACGCTGGCTGAGGGGACGGAGCAGGGATGGTCGGGGCAGTTGTCACTCGCGCGGCTGGTGGCGTTTGTGATTATTTTTACGCACGGGGTGGAGCTGGTCGGGGCGGGGGTTTTGTATTTCGGTTGGCCTGATGGATGGGCGGGGGCGCCGGAGATGGCGACGCGCGGGGATCGGCTTTTTCACGCGGTCTTTTTCTCAATCAGCGGGTTCTGCAACGCGGGGTTTGCGACGACCGCCAACAGCATGCAGGGGCTGCGGCTGCACTGGACGACCCACACGACGTTGGTGGGATTGATCGTGCTGGGGAGCATTGGTTTTCCAGTGCTGGACAATTTGCGACAGGTGATGTGGGCGCGGGTGCGGAATCGGCGGGTGGAGGATGGGGCGCTGGTTCGGCTGAACCTGAATACGAAACTGATTCTTGCGACAACAGTCGCGGTGTATTTGCTTGGCTGGCTGGCGATTGTGATGGGGGAGACGGCGCAGACGGAGCAGGCGTTCAGCTACGCGATGGCCGATGCGCATTTCATGACAGTCAACCGGACGAGCGGGTTCGACACGATCCCGCCTTCTGATATGGGGCTCTTCAGCCAGCTTGTCCTGATTCTTTTGATGTTCATCGGCGGCTCGCCGGGATCAGTGGCGGGGGGCATCAAGATGATGGTCTTCGCGGTGTTGGTGCTGACAGTGTGGTCGACGATCCGCGGGCGAGCGCAGACGACTGCGTTCGGCCGGACGCTGCCTGATGAGTTGGTGCGCAAGAGCGCGACGCTGATTGTGCTTTCGCTGGCGACAGTGATGGCGGTGACGGGCGTCTTGGCAGCGACGGAGAGCGCGCGGGATTTACCGCTGGATTACCTGCTCTTTGAATCGGTATCCGCGTTTGGAACAACGGGGCTTTCGATGGGCGTGACGTCGGAGCTTGGGACAGCGAGCCGGTGGGCGATCATCGTGGCGATGTTTATTGGGCGCGTGGGCCCGCTCGCGGTGATGGCGGCGCTGATGGCGGTGGCGCGACACGGGCGCGAGCACTATCAATACCCGACGGAGAATGTGGTGATTTACTGATAGCCTCTTGCAAAATGAGCGCCTCGGCATCGTGATGTTTCGACGAAGCATGCATCGGGCAGTATGTCCTGAGCCATTGCATGGAGGCGCGAACATCGCAAGCCGGATATTCTTGATGAGCCAGGGCAAAATGCACATCGAGTTGCTATTCGTAAAAAATAGCGACTTAACGCGAACTACAAATGACAAATATGAAACCGCCAGAGAAATGACAGATGGATGCCAATGAGGCAGAGCTAGATATTCCGATCGCATCCGTGGGGATCATGTGCCGAACCGCAAGTGAAATTGACGCGATTGTTTCTCAATCTAGCGCAGATTTTAGGTTCATAGACGTGGCGCCGATCACTTCCAAGCAGGATTTGTTCATGGCCTTGTCTAAGGCATTGGATTTACCTGCATACTTATCCAGCAGCTGGGACTCCCTCGATGAATGCCTTGCGGAACCAGATGCTCTGCCAGATGGCACTCATTTAGTCTTAGTGTTTAGAACCGCCAAACGGCTACGCCGGCTGAAAGAAGATGCGACAATGCTATTCACAATTATTAGCGATGTCGCGAGTGGTTGGATTCAATCACCAGAAGGCTGGTCACTCAGTTTGATCTTAGAAGGGAAGCTCGACGGCGATATCAAAATGATGTTCGAGCAAACAAATTTGTCATTGATTTAAACAACAGAAGACTCTGGACAACTCCGCAACCTCTAATATTTAGATCCAGGGTATTTCTTTTCAGCGCGAGGGCCAACTCAACACGGATAACGGCGAGAGCGGGAAGAGAGATGCCAACACCGATGGACAAGTATGAGTTGTACGAGCGAGCGGCGCAGTCGCCGACGATGCAGGCGCGGTTTCTTCGGGCGCTTTATGGAGGCGGGGCAGAGTCTGCAAACGACGACTGTAAAGCTCTTGTAAAAAGGAACTCTCAGAACCTTGGCCAAGCGATGTGGGGCGGCTTGTGACAGGTGGTCCGTCCTTATCGCTTCGCCCAGTTGATTTGGCGGAGGACGAGACAGATTCCTGGTAAGCGCTGTGATGCCGCTCCGGTCTCACGCCGAAGCTTCGTGCGCGATTACGCGCTCGAGCGCTGCGCACGCCGCTGCAACTCCATCTTCCGCGCGCACTTGCGCTGCGCATTGCGCAACTCGCTCGGGCGCCCGGGAGTCTTCGAGAAGCGCGCCAATCGCTTGCTCCAGCTTTGGCGCCGACAATCCCTTTCGGCGCAATGAGCCCCCAATGCCCAGACGCATTACTCGATTCGCGTTGTCGAACTGGTCATGTGATAAGGGAATGATGAGTTGCGGCGTCGCGGCGCGCAGTGATTGCGAGGTTGTGCCGATCCCCCCTGCATGCACAACTGCACAACCAGCCTTAAATAGTGGGAAGACAGACGTCGACTTGACCGCGAGCACATCCTTTGAAAGATCAGCAGGAATCGAAGCATCCCCTGTCACCAGCACGGCGCGACGCCCAAGGCCGCGCGCAGCACGCACCGCTTGTACATAAAAATCACCGGCCACATGAGCGCCCGAACTCCCGAGCGAAAACACCACCGGCGCCGATCCTGCTGCGAGAAACCCCTCAAGCTGCTCACGATCCGGATCTCCACCGAAGTCGGCGTCATAAAACGGAAATCCGCACTGCGTCGTTCCCGGCGGCCAATCTGGCTGCGGCTTTCCAAACACCTGTGAAAACAACGCAAGTGCTCCGTGCGGCGAATGCTGCCCTTCCCACAAGGGGTCCGAATCTGCAGGCAGTCCAAGCTCCCGCCGAAATGCACGGATGGGCTCGCTCCACTTCCATGCGAGTCGCTTGAGTCCGCGCAGCGCAAGGCCCGCCACTCGCGGGCCGACGATGCGCAGATGGGCCAGGCCGGGCATTGGCGCGAGCGCTGGCGGCTCCCACGCTGAGCAGAACCCCATCGGACTGAGCATTGATGAAACCCAGGGCATGCCCGTGTGTTCGCCGAGAATTGGCGCTGCGTATGTCAGCACATGCGAGACCAGGAGGTCTGCGCCGTGACACGCGGACTTCAGATCCGCAAAGCTCTCGCGCAGGCAGGGCGCCAGCACTTCCCTCACCGCAACCTCGGCGCCGTGCTTCGGATCCATCACTCGCTGAAACATCTCGGCGTTGCTGAAATCAACATCCGGACGAACCGGGGCAAATTCCAACTCGATCGACTCTGCAGCCTCTCGATACATGGCCGGCGCCGCCAACACAACCACATGTCCGCGGTCGCGCAGCCCTCGACCGATCGCCAGATACGGCAGCACATCACCGAACGAGCCGAATGTTGTGAGAACGATACGGGCGCTGTGTGCCATCCTGACAGCCTCCTGAGCAACACCTCAGCTGCATTTGACCGTGATGAGTCAACCATCACGCACAGCGCATCACATATTCTATGTGAGCGATTGGTGTGATGAAAGGGCGGTGCATTTTGGATGGAGGCGCTGGCTGGAGTACTATCAACGTCCGACGGAGCAGGAAGAGAAATGCCAACACCGATGGATAAGTATGAGTTGTATGAGCAGGCGGCGCAGTCGCCGACGATGCAGGCGCGGTTTCTTCGGGCGCTTTATGGAGGCGGGGCAGAGGCGGAGTTAACGCTGTGCGAGGATTTTTCGGGGACGGGCGCGATTTCGCGGGCGTGGGTGGAGTTGTATGAGAAGTCGCGGGCGATTTGTGTAGATCGGGATCCGGCGCCTTTGGCGCGGCTCGCGGGCGCCAATGAGCGTTTGACGGTTGTTCAGGGGGATGTCCGCAAAACTGGTGAGAGTGCGGATATTATTTGCTCATTGAACTTTTCGACTTGTGAGCTGCATGATCGCGCAGAGCTCATTGAGTATCTGTCGCGCGTGCGCAAGCGCCTTCATGCCGGCGGGGTGTTTGTGTGTGATCTCTACGCCGGCGTTGACTCGCTCGTGACGGGCGAGTCGGAGATGGAGCTGCGCGGGGGAGTGCGGTACATCTGGGAGCAGCGCGAGGCGAATCCGCTGACGGGGCGAGTCGTCAACGCGATGCACTTTGTGATGGAAGATGGACGGGAGCTGCGCGATGCCTTTGTCTATGACTGGCGGCTGTGGTCGCCGGCGGAGCTCGGAGATGCGATGCGCGAAGTGGGGTTTGGAAAAGCAGCGTTTCACGATCGGCTGGGCGACGCGATGGATGAGGCGGGGGAGCTGCGCGTGCGCGCGATTGAGTCAGCGGACGAGCTTGAAGAGAACTTTGTGGTCTATGTCGTTGGCCGATAGGGGCTTTGGGAGGGGCGGAAAGTCCGTGGTATCATGCTGGCTTTCATAGCGGAAGGGGCGCGAGCATGGAGATGAGCGAGCGCGGGACGGGGATTGTGATTGTTGGCGGTGGAGGTCATGCGCGTGTGATCGCGGAAGCTGCGCTGGCGGCGGGGCTTGGGGTGACGGGGTTTCTTGATGATGATGCGGAGGCGACGCTGGGCATTGAGGCGCCGCGCCTTGGAGGGCTGGGGCTGCTTGAGCACGAAGAGTTTGTGCGCAACCATCCGGTGATTCTGGGTCTGGGCGATATATCACTGCGGCGGCGGATCATCGGCAAACTGGCTGAGCCGATCGGGACGATTGTGCATCCGCGCGCAGTGGTTTCGACAATGGCTGAGATTGGGCGCGGAGTTTTCATTGGGCCGGGCGCAATTGTCAATATTGGCGCGACGCTGGGACCGCATTCGACGGTGAACTCCAACGCGGTGGTGGAGCATGATTGCGTAGTTGGGGAGAATGCGCACATGGCGCCGGGGGCTGTGCTCGGCGGACAGGTGCATGTGGGGACAGACACGCTGGTGGGGCTGGGGTCGCGCGTTTTGCCGGGCGTGAAGATTGGCGCGCGATGCGTTGTAGGTGCGGGGGCAGCGGTGGTGACGGACGTACCTGATGGCGCGCTGGTGGTGGGCGTGCCGGCGCGGATTGTTGGGTGAAGCGCGAAGGGACGCTCGTTTAGCCATTGGGGTCATTCAGCGGCGGGAGCATTTCTTCGCGAGGTTGGCCGGGCGATGGAGGAGCGATGAAATCATCGACGTCGGGCGGGGTTGATTCGATTGGCGCTGACTCGATTGGAAGCATGTCGGCGCTTGGGTCTGATTCTTCAGCGGTATTGGCCTGCGCTGTTGCGCCAGTGAGTTCACTGCGCAGTTCCTGAGCGCGCGCGATGAGCGCATCGGGGTCGGTGTTTTCGGGTTCGAGATCGAAATGCCAGTCGAGTTGAGTGATGAAGCGGTGCGGGATGAGTTCGGCGAAGATGTCGATGCCGGGCTGTTCCTGAAGCGGGGCTTTGGCGACACGGTGGGTCCAAAGAGGATCGAAACCTTCTTTGAAAAGACGGACGTCGTAATCGCCAAACCAGGTGAAATCGACCTCGACGGGCGTGCGACCGACTTCGACGTCGTTGAGGTGCACGATCGCGCCGGGGGGGGTGGAGGTGATGCGAATGCGGCGTTCGAGGCAGCCGGTGAGAGAGGTGGTCGCCGTGATTGAGAAAAGGAGGAGGAGGAGGGTGCGTGTGCGCATGGAAGTGAATCTCCGTTTCAGGCGTCGCTGAGCGCGGGGGGTTGCTTGGAGTCGCCCTTGTTTTTTTTGCGCTTGCGTGATGCAGATTTGGATTCGAGATCGTCAAACTCATCGCCGCGGAAGAGGGAGCCGAGATACGTTCTGCGGACGAGTTCATCGTTGATGAGATCGCGCGGAGCGCCTTCGCGAAGAACATGCCCTTCCTCGATGACATAGGCGCGGTCGCAGACACGAAGTGTTTGCTGAACGTTGTGGTCGGTGATGAGAACGGCGATGTTCAGATCTTCAAGACGGCGTATTTCATGCTGAAGGTCTTCGACAGCGAGAGGGTCGACGCCGGAGAAGGGCTCATCGAGAAGAATCAAGCGCGGGTTTGTGACGAGGGCGCGGGCGATTTCGAGTTTGCGGCGTTCACCTCCGGAACATGTGCGGGCGAGATCGTGTGCTTTGTGCATCAGGCCGTACTGTTCGAGGAGTTCGGCGCAGCGGAGGCGGCGCTCGCGTCGGGAGCTCTTGACGGTTTCGAGAATGGCGAGGAGGTTTTGCTCGACAGTGAGCCTCTGGAAGACGCTGGGCTCCTGGCTGAGATAGCCCATGCCGCGGCGGGCGCGTTTATACATCGGGAGGCCGGATACATTGCGCCCGGCGAAGTGGACAGTTCCGCCGTCAGCATCAATCATGCCGATGGTCATGCGGAAGCATGTGGTCTTGCCGGCGCCGTTTCTGCCGAGCAGACCGACGATTTCGGCTTCGTCGACATCGATGGAGACATCGCGGACGACCCGACGGCCGGAGTACTCCTTGACGAGATTGCGCGCTTCGAGAAGAGCCACACAGAGAGTGTAGCGGAGCAGTTGGGATGTTGAGGTTTGGAGCCCCTCTAGAAGAAGCGGATGCACATGGGGTAGCGGTAGTATTCGCCCCGGTGGGCGGCCATGGCGCCGCGAATGCCGCCGACGAGGCGAAGGATCCAGAGGAAGATCATGAAGGGGACAAAGAGGAAAATTCCGATTCCAAACGTGATGACGAGGAAGACGACGGCGACGAGAACGTAGAGCAGGATGGAGAGTTGGAAGTTGAATGCTTCGCGTCCGTGATCGTCAAGAAAGGGTGAGTCCGTGGCGCGAAGACGCCACATGATGGCGACGCCGAGGAGGCCAAGGAACGTCTGATCGAGGACGCTGAGCAGGCCGATGAGATGATTGAACAGGGCATAGTCGCGTTCGCCCTGCGTCGTGGCGTCGTCGATGTACGAACCGTGTTTGTGCGGTGATTGCGTCACGGACGGTCCTCGGTGCATGTTCTGGGCGGAGAAGGTGGACATGGTTTCATTGCTCTGATCGTCGTGATTATCGGCGGCTGGACTTGATCGGCGCCGGGTGGACAGAATCTTGTTCCGAATGGGGCCGGCGCGTTTTCATTCGTTCGGAGAGGCGAGAGCATACACTTGGGGAGCATGAGTCTGGATCGCACAACTGGCCCGTTTGACGGTGGCGCCGGCGAAGTCTCGCGGGGCGGGGGAAAGAGTGCGCGCCGGCCGACAATTGCAGTGACGATGGGCGACCCGCTTGGAATCGGGCCGGAGATTGTCGTCAAAGCGCTGGCGGACCCAGCGCTGCGGAGGCGGGCTCGGTTTGTGATTTATGGGATGACCGAGCCCATTCAATACGCTGCGGGGAAGGCGGAGATCGAACCATTTTGGCGGCGTGTCCAGCACGATTCTCCGTTGGTTGAGACGGCGGTGGGGCCGGGCGCGATTGTGCTGGATTACGATGAATTCACGACCACAGGCGCTCCCGGAGAGAAGCCGCGCGCGACAAAGGCAGGCGGGCAGGCGTCGTTCCGGTTTGTCGAGGATGCGATTCGAGATGCGAAGCTACCAGCCGGCGATCCATCGCGGGTGGATGCGATTGTGACGGCGCCGATCTCGAAGGAATCATGGGCGATGGCGGGGCGTGGAAAATACCCGGGGCATACCGAGCTTTTGATGACGCGGTTTGCTGTCAAGCGCGCGGGGATGATGTTTGTTTCGCCGCGTTTGCGGGTGATTCTCGCGACGAGGCATCTGCCGCTCATGGATGTGCGCAATGTGCTGACGATTGGGCGTGTGTTTGATCCGATTGATCTGGGATGTCAGGCGTGCGAGGCGCTCGGTGTGGCGCGGCCGCGCATCGCGGTGTGCGGGCTGAATCCGCACGCAGGTGAAGCGGGGCTTTTCGGGGATGAAGAGGAACGGCTGATTACTCCAGCGATTCGAGCCGCGCAGGAAGCGGGGATTGATGCGCGCGGGCCGTTCCCGGCGGATACGGTGTTTATTGATGCGGTTCAGGGAAAGTTTGATCTTGTTGTGGCGATGTATCACGATCAGGGTTTAATCCCTGTGAAACTGCTCGACTGGGAGCGGGCGGTGAATGTGACGGTGGGCTTGCCGATCCCACGCACGAGCCCAGACCATGGGACAGCCTTCAACATCGCAGGGAATAACGCAGCGAGCGCAACGAGCATGCAGGCTGCGATTGAGCTTGCGCTTGAACTTTGCAGCGCGCCGGTGAGTTCGCCCGTGTAGACAGGGCGCCCGGCTCAGGGCTCGAGGTCTTCAGGCAGCACCCAGCGATCATCGAAGGCGGCGGCGGCGGCGGGGTTGGCAAAGGCGGGCTCATGCAAAACAAGACTGTTGTATTCGAGCCAGTGGGCGCTGAGTGCGGCGAGGGTGAGAGCGCAGAGCCAGGCGCAGCGTTCGGCGGCGCGGTGCGTGCGAAGGAGGTAGAGGATGCCAGCGGAGAGGGCGATGGTAAAGAGCTTGTACCGGATGAGCTGGTCGGCGCCTCCGAGGTTGATCATTGAGCGCGCGATGGGATTGGTCTCAATCAGGCCAACAGATTGCATGTAGGTCAGCGTGAAGACGAGGTCTGCCACGCCCATCACGATGGTGGCGAGGACCAGCAGCGTGACACGGCGAGAGCGGGCCTGGACGGCGAGATTAGGGGTCGGTGCAGGAAGGGCGCCAGCGCGCCGGGCCTCCCTCAAGCCCGGCGGCGGCGTCAGGACAGATGGTTGGAGATCTGCGACTCTTGCCATTCTGCACGGAAATCGGGCTTCTGGACAGCAGGATTGAGCGTTGGGGTTGGGTGAGCCGACCTAGACTGTGAGGGTCGCGCTGGCTGCAACGTTGCGTGTTCCAACTGGTTGGACTTTGCGGCGTTGCAGGCTGGTTGTGACGAAACGAGGCACGAATGAAACGAACAATCGGACGCTGGCTTTGGGACTTTGGACTGCTTCTGGTCGCTGTGATGGCGATGGAAGCGAGCGCATGGGGTCAGTCGCTCAATCCAGTGTATGTCGATGACGCGCCGGCGGCGGTGGACGGGCTGGCGCGGGCTATGGAGTTCCGTGCGTCCGGGAATCTTGATGAAGCCGTTCGCGTGCTGCAGCGACTGCTTGATGAGGAAGGCCGGAGGCTGGTTGCGACACAGCGGGATTCGGACCTCTTCATTGACATTCGCTCAGCGGTACTGGCGATGTTTTCAGCTGACGGGCGATTGCTTGAGAGACATCGGCAACTCATGGGGCCTGTCGCCGAAGCTCGCCTGGCTGCGGGCGAAGAGGACCGCGTGGCGGAGACGCTTCCCCTGACACAGGCGGGGTTCGAGGCCATCCTCCGTGTTACGCAGCGTCGTTTCGAGCGGGGGCAGTTTTTCTCTGCGTTTCGATTGGTCACAGAGCTTGAGCGTCATCCGGATCGGCTGGGAACTGCGGGTGAAGACGCAGCGAGACTCGCGACATTGATGGCGCGGTACCTCGCGACAGAAGAGTCGGTGGAGCTCGCGCAGCGGTGGCGTCGGGAAGCGGGGCTGGATGAGGTGGAGCTCGGCGCCATTGCGCCGCCCGCTCTGAATCAGGGGCGGATGCCGCTTGATCCCGGGCCGGCGACGGCGCTGGGTGACATTGTGTCCAAGCCCTTGTGGTCCGAAAGACACACGCTGACCCCGCAGGACCTACAGCCGGAGCGCGGGGTGAGCAGGCGTTCACCGGCAAATGACGAGGTCAGTGTGCGCCTCCGACAGCAGCACATCATGCCCACCGTGGCGGGGGATTTGGTGTATGTGAACGACGGGAACTCGGTGTCGGCGTATGACCGATTCACGTTGGCATTGCGGTGGCGACGGATTTTTCCGAGCTTGCGGCCGGATAAAGGCATCGCGCGCGTGCTTGGGGCGGCGAAGGGGATTGAAGATCTGGCGACGGTGACGATCTCGGGGCCTTGGGCGATCGCGACGACAGGGCTTGGCAGCTCGACCGGGCGCGTTGGCGAAGGGCTTGTGCGCGGGCTTGACGCGTTGACGGGGGCGGATCGGTGGTGGACTGACATCGACAAACTTGATCCCTCGCTCGAGGGGGCGAGTGTGCGCGGGCCTGCGGTCGTGGATCAGGGTGTCGCGGTGATTTCGACGGTGAAGCGACATCGGCAGCGGCGTCTTGACAGCTTGCATATGACGGGGCTCGACCTGGCGACGGGAGAGTTGTTGTGGACGCGACCGATCGCGAGCATCGGACAGTTGCCGTATCAGCAGCGAATCAAGGTGACCGAACCGGCGCTGTTGAAAGATGGCGTGGCGTATGTGAGCAATTCACTTGGCGTGCTGGCGGCGGTGGAGCCGGTGACGGGACGCTTGTTGTGGCTCAGGCGCTCGCCGGCGGCGACAGCGCGACGATCGGACACGCCGCCGTGGGAAGTTGGGCCGCCTGCGATTGCCGATGGCGTTCTGTACGCAGTTTCACCTTCGCTGGGGTCGATTCTGGCGCTGGACATCGCAACCGGCGATGTGATCGCAGAGCGCACAATGGGGCGTGTAGGCGGCGTGCATTATGTGCTTGCGCTTGGTGAGCGTTTGATTTTGGTTGGATCGCGGCGGATTTATTCGACGCCGTTTGATCGATTTGATGATGAACAGTTTTCGCCTGTTGAAATTGCGACGCTCGAGCCTCAGGCAATGGGACATGTGATTGTCGCAGGCGATGAGTTGATCGTGCCTCTGCAGGGAGGCATGTTGATCGTGCGCTTTGATGATCGCGGCGACGCAGTGACAGAGCAGATTCCGCTTGAGTTTTCGGGAAATGTGCTCGCCAACGAGAGTCAGTTAATCGTCGTTGATGATTTTGATGTGCATACCTATCTGATTTGGGAGACGGCGCGGCGGCTGCTGACAGAGCGGATGCAGTCAGAGCCCGGCGATGCGACTCCGGCGGCGGTGTTCGCGGAGCTTGCGCATCGTGCGGGACATCCCGAGCACATTCTGACAGGCGTTGACGCTGCGATTGACGCGATCCAGAGTGATCCAGCGTCAGAGGACAATCAACGGGCGCGAGCGCGGCTCTTTGACGCAACCTTGGCGATGGTTGACCCGGAGCCGGCAGATCTGGGCGCAGCGCTCCCGAACGAGTTGGTGACTTCGCTTGTGAATCGGCTGGCGCGGCTTGCCTCTGATCCTGAGGAACGGGTGCTGCAACTGTTGGTGTCGGGCTCGCATGCGGTCTCGCAGGGGCGCATCGGCGACGCGGTTGAGGCGCACCAGCGCATTTTGGCAGATGAAACACTAGCTGCGGTGAACTTGACGAGGCACCATCGAACACTTGATGCGCAATCAGAAGCGTTTGGGCGATTGCGCGAGTTGATTCGGTCGTATGGCCGCGGCGTTTACGCAGCGCATGATCGCGAGGCGGATCGGGTGCTCTCTGAAGTGCGGGGGGCGATGAATCCCGAACAGTTTGTGTCGATTGCGCGCCGGTATCCGGTGTCGCGCGCGGCGTCGAGGGCGTGGCTTGCTGCTGCGCAGGCGTTTAGCGCGCGTGGGCGCCGGCATGGGGCGATCTATGCGCTGGAGCAGGGACTCAGCGCGGGGGAGTTTGCGCTGGACCCGGACGACCCGATCCTGGGCGAGCTGGCTGGGCGGCTTATCCTTGCGCTGGATCAGGCAGGGCGGATAGCGGCGGCGCGGACGACGCTGGATTCGTTTCTTACTGCAAATCCATTGGCGCTGTTGACGGATGGCGCACAAACGCTGGATGTAGAAGCGCTCCGCGGCTCGCTGGATGAACGTTTGCTTGCGCAAAATCGGCGGCCGCGTGTGGGGCCGATCCTGGGCGCCGCGAATACGTCGGTGCTGGAGGGGTTCTGGCCGACGAAGCCACTCTTTGAGGAGCGGAGTGTGCGCCGGGGCGAGTCAGCGCTGCTGTCGAGCTCGCGCATGAATGCCTTGGCGCTCTTTGAGCCCGATGTGTCGGGGGGGATTGATGAGCGTTGGCGGATCACGCTGAATGAGCGCGGTGCAGCGGCGCAGACGCAGGTTGTGTCGCTGGATGATTCATCGGTATTTGTGCTGCGTTTCGGTGAGATGGGAGGAACGCTGTCGCGCATTGATCGGGCGACGGGACGGACGATCTGGTCAACACTGGGTTTTCGCTCGTTGTTCGCTGCTCAGGATCCGGCGACGCCGAAGCTTTTTGATGACGACGGGCGGCCGATGTATATCGAAACGGGAACGCACGGCCCGTTGCCCTTGAGCCAGCTTGTTGTGGCGCAGAGCGGATCGGTGCTGACGATGGTGGAGCGTTCGGGCCGGGCGGTGGGAATCAGTCTGGAGACGGGACGGACGCTCTGGAAGCGGACCGAACTGGCGGATGTTGTCGTGGACGCATCGGCGAGCGCGGGGCTGTTGGCGGTGGGCGCTTTGAACCTGTCGGCGGAAGAGGCCGTCGCGCCAACTGCGGCGCTGATCGCGCTGGATCTGCGCACAGGACGGGTGCTGCATGAGATCAGCCCGGAGCTTGGGCTGGTGCGCTGGGTGCGGATGACTGAAGAGGGACGGATGGTCGCGGGGCTTGATGACGGGGTGGCGAGCATTGATTTGTTCCGAGGGAAGGTTCGCTGGATGGTTGGGGGCAAGCGCGGGGGCGGGACGCGGGAAGCCTGGGTGTTTCCGGGGCGGGTACTGGTGCTGACGGAGCTTGGCGAGTTGGTGCAGATTGAGACAGAGACTGGCGAGATTCGGAAGGAAGCGCTGGATTCGCGCTCGCTGCTTCAGGTGAACCCGACAGCGGCGACAGCTCAGGAGGTCTACGATCGGGCGGCCTTCATCACGCCGCATGGGATCTTGCTCTTTGACCGGCGTGGCGGGCTGGTGGGGAGCGACCACCGGCCGAGTCTGAATGTCGCGAGCGTGGGGACGCTGGCGCAGGACTACATCGTGGCGGTGGATCAGGCGTCGATGCCGGGCGAGCAGCAAGGGGTGTTTGCCCTGCGGCTGCACACGGCGACCAGCTGCAAACTGGTCATGGAGCGGCTCATTAGCCTGGCGGGGGCGCCGGAGGAAATCGCATTGCTGGATGGGCGAATTCTCATCGGTTTCGATGATGCAACGCTGGTGGTGGAGACGCCAGCACCCCAATAAAGGGCCATTGGGGGCTTCCAGAGGGTTGCCCCGGGTCCGAGAGCCACGAACAAATGTAAAAATAGGCGATTCGGGGGGTTCAGCTGTCTCAGCGCGGTGACGGCGGGGTGGCAATTTCTAAGGGATATAGCGATCTTTGGGGTTGTGCCGGGGGGGGTTTTATGGCATAAAATGTGTATGTGCGCTCGGTGAGATTTGCCGGACGCCATCAATGTTTGGTTTTGAGGAGGAGAAATACGTCCCGCTTCTATTGCAGCGGCGCATCGATCTGGGAGGGTCGGCGCCGACAGCGCGAAGCAATCGACACATATCAGTGTTTGCATCACGGCAAATGAAAGCCGTTGTTTTGCTTGTCACTTGAATGTGCGCTATCGCGAAGAAGCACCGCGGGACCACAAAGTTTGGATGCACTCCTTCACTGTTGCGAGTGAAGGTTCATCAGTGTTGACGAGCGTTTCAACGTTTGGAGCGCTCTTAAAGTCAGAACGCCTCAAGGGAGGCGTGAGTCTCGGGAGAGTTCAGGCGATCAGCCTGAACGGGAACGAGGCAACTTGGTTAGGAGGAATGGGAACATGTTGAAAGTCATTGTTGCGGCGGCAGGACTTGCTGTTGCTGCGAACGCGACTGCTCGCACCGGACTTGAGTCTGTGGCGAGCGAAGGCTTTTCAGGCCTGACGTACGTCAACGGCCAAGGCATTGCAGGCAAGAGCTATATGCAGTCTGCTCGTAATGGCGCGCCCGGCACTCGTGATGCCTCTGGCGATGATTACACCGCTGCCGTGCTCGCTCAGAGCGATGCTGGTGGTGCGTTCTTCATCGACGATTTCCCGGATGACTTCGTCTTCGGGACCAACCCGCAGGATTCAGGCGCCAACCTGATCACCGGCGCCGGCACCAACAAGGTCGATTTCGAGACCATCCTTGGCCCGGGCATGAAGGCGATTCAGGTCAACCACTTCACCACGGACTCCAGCGAGTACATTCCCGCTGGCATTGACCCCGTCGGTGATGGCGCTGGCACGCTGACGGCGATTCGCTTTGATGTCGGCGGCTTTGCCGCAGGCAGCGAGTTCGGCGCCGGCACTCCGGATCCGATCGAGTGGAATGGCACGACCTTCACGGTCGTGAGCGCTGAGATCGCCCTGTTCATCGATGGCGCCCTGGTATTCACAGCCCCGACGGCTGCGGATGACTTCAGTGCTGGCCTCGCGAGCGCGGGTGTTGTCGGCGGCGCCGATGGCTCTGGTGTGGACGAAGTCGCGATCGTGTGGGTTCTCAATGAGGTTCCGGCGCCTGGCGCGGTGTCCCTCTTTGGTCTCGCTGGTCTGGCTGCGGTTCGCCGTCGTCGCTAATCCGCCACTTCTCATGTGACGCAATCGCGTCGCAAGTGGCCCCCATTTCCTGATAATCAAGTACGATCCACACATGGCCCCCTGTTGCGAGGGGGCCATGTTCTTTTTTGGACCAATCAATGGGCCGCCTGCACATAGCGTGGAGCAGGATTTGCCCGCCTGCTCGTCGTCATTGTGCAGGCGGTGTAGAATCGTGTCGAAGTGACTGACGCCGCTGTGCTTTTCGCATGCCCTTGATAAAATCCACGCGCACGGCTTCGTCGCTCTTACCAGGAGAAGTTCCCAATGTTGCGCAGAAGCAATCCCACCCAACGTGAAGACATTTTCGGACCATCGCAATCGTGGGAAGACGCCGAGGGGCCAGGCTCGAGCGGAGCGGCTCCAACCAAGGCGAAACCGGCGAGCACCGGACGAATGACCATCGGCGGCACGGTGAACAAGAGCCTCTTTCTGTTGGCGATCTGTGTGATTACAGCCGTGGTGGCGTGGGACATGACGCTGCCTGAAGTCTCAGGCGGCCAGACGTTCGGCATCACGTCGGGGCCGGTGTCGCCGATGGCGGTCACGTTCGGCGGCGCGATTCTCGGATTCATTCTCGCAATGGTGACTGTTTTCAAGCCGAAAATTGCGATGTGGACTTCGCCGGTGTATGCGCTGTGCGAAGGCTGCTTTGTGGGAGGCATCTCCGGCTTGTACGCGATGCAGTTCGCCAAACCCGGCGCCGAGGGGATGTTGGCTGACACAACAATCGTCATTCAAGCGGCGCTGGGCACGTTCGGCGTCTTTGCCGCTTCACTCGTGGCATATCGAACCGGACTCATCAAGCCCACCAAGCGGCTGCAAAGCTTTGTTGTCATCGCGCTGGGCGGATTGATCCTGACGACGTTCGGATCCATGATGCTTTCGATGTTCTTCGATATGCCGTTCATTCAAGGCGCCCATCCGCTGGGGCTGGTGATCACACTCTTTGCGATCGGGCTGGCGGCGTTGAGCTTCATCTTCGATTTTGATTTTGTCGCGCAAGGGGTGGCGAACGGCGTGGGCAAGTGGGGCGAGTGGTACGGAGGGTTCTCACTGCTTGTGACGCTGGTGTGGGTGTATGTGGAGATGCTGCGGCTGATCTGGATTATCCGATCGATGGTGGATGACTGATTCGTTCACTTGTCCAGCTTGCCTATGTGCCTCAAGTAGCTGTGCGGATGGGATGTGCTCGGAGTTTGATAGGGTATCGCTTGGCCCCCATGTCTGGACGAGGGCGAAGAGAACGGGTATCTTCCTTCGGAGTGGCATAGAATGGCACAAGCTCTGCTGAGGACAGTGGTTATGGGTCTGGATTTTGCGATTGACGAGTTGTATGCGACCGGTTGGTCGGCGGGGGATTCGCGCGGGTGTTTGCACTCTGCTGGCGGCCAGGTGTACCCATCTGCAGATCGGGTGGGGCAGGAGTTTGAGGCAGTCGGCTTTGGCCTGACGATCCGCCGCGTGGATATGTTCGACTGCTTCCGGGCCCAGTGGCAGGACGCACACGGAGTTGCGAGCGGAGCGACCGTGGGACAGTCCGCGGAAGAGGCGGCGGTGTATGCCCTTGCTCAGCTGAGGAAGCAGACCGCGGGCGTGGGAGCGTAAAGAGCCTTCTTGCGGGCTGCACGAGAAGAAACATTCTTTGGTGAGTTGACGCGGGCGAAGCTGCGGGTAAGGTTTTCCGCGTCGCTGATTGGTGCTGGCTTGCCATATGGGCTAAGCGGAATATTGCGACAAACAATCCGGCCCCATCGTCTAGCCTGGTCCAGGACGCCAGGTTCTCATCCTGGAAACCGGGGTTCGAATCCCCGTGGGGTCATTTTCAGCTTGCAACTTGCTGTACGACGAAAGATGACCCAATCTTCGTCTTCATAGGTCCAGCGATCGCGCTCGCGTCAAATGCGAAGTGAACGGATTCAACAAAGCGGGTGACCGGACTCAAACCTGCGACATTTGCCTTGGGAAACGGCAGGTCCAAATCGCAGCCAGTTGTCGCGACAGTCACTCATGAGGATATCGCATAGATCCCCGGCGTTCGCTACTGCGATTGACCTTAGAGACCCGCGCCGTGCGCGTCTGGTCGAATTTTGGTCAAACCTGCCGCAAGCCGTGCAAACCGGCATCGTGTCCCCCCCGCGTTCGGATGTGCCATGAGGGAGTCTGATTGATGTCCTCTTTACTTTCGAAACAGGCAATAGCGTTCCTCGCCGTTGCGGTGATCGGTTTTGGCATCTTCCTTCCGATGCGAGCGTTCTCCCAGAGCGCTCCCGCCGTGACAGAGCCGGCGAAGGCCTCACTCGCTGAGCAGATTGTCACGCGACAGGCCGAGGTGACTGCGGAACTTGCCCGTGTGGAGAACCAGATCGCCGCGGCCGGCGACGAGGCTCCGGAGTCGGCGCTGCGCGAGAAGGAGTTGCTGGATCGTATTGATCTCCTGCTGCAACAGGAACACGGAGCGCTGGAGCAGAAGGAGGAGTCAGAGGCAACGGTCGAACAGCTCAAGCGCGACCTTGAGCAGGTGCGGACATCTGGGCCGAGTGAGACGGCGCCATACTCAATCTTGCTTCTCGATGCAGTGCGCGAAGAGCTGCGCACGCTGCGCGGTCGCATGGCGACGATTGAGGCAGGTGTAGTTGCAGCAGCAGAAGCGCGAGAACAGGCGCGGGACACCCTTGATAAACGCGAGGCAGCGCGTCGCCGCGCAACCGAGACCAAAGAGGGCAACAGCAACGAGAGCAAATCGATTGAGCTCGCGAGGCAAGTCCGTCTGAGTGAGCTTGAGAGCCGCGCCGCCGCCGAGGCTCTCCAGCTGCGCAAGATCGAGGAGGAGCGACAACGAGCGCTGCGACAAGTCTTCGAGACGCGCATCACGATTGCCACAGAACGAGAGAAGTGGATTGCATCAGATTCTACTTTTTCACAAGACGACCTTCGGGCGAAGATTGTGGAGCTGCAATCGAAGGCTGACCAGGTTCGCCAGCAACTTGAAATTCAGCAGAGCCGAATTGAGTTCGCGGAGCGCGCGTGGCTTGAGGCGAAGGGCAGGCATTCCGCGAACACGACCAACGATGCAGCCTTGGCCGAAGAGGTCTCTGCGCGACGCCTTGCTTTCCAGGTTCATCAGCGCGAGCGGGCGCTGATGACCAGACGCGTGGAACGTTTGGTGTTAATGAAGGAAATGTGGCAGCGCCGATTCCAGATCTGGCGGGAGAACCCAGATCGCGCCACCATCTCGACTTGGGATGCCGACACCCGTGTGCTCCTCGATGGGTTTGACACCGAGCACCGGCTTCAAGAGCTGGAACTGCGTGATCTTGCCAAGGAGCGGGTAATGCTCCAGAGCCGTCTCGAAGGGCTTGGTGGCGAGGACGCTGGTGTCGCCCAGTGGGTCCATCCGCAGATCGTTTTGAAGGCCAGCCTTGGAGAGGCATCAGACTTAAATCTCACGAGCATCGAGAGCGCCCGGCGTCTTGCCGAGCGGATGCTCGACGACATGGGCACAGAGCTCGCCACCATCGGAGTGGGTCAGCGACTCAGTGATCTCTGGAAGTCAGTTCTCACGATCTGGGACTTCGAGATTACATCAATCGATGACCGGTCTATTACTGTTGGCAAGGTCGTCATCGGTTTGGTGCTGCTTTTCCTCGGTTTCTTTCTCTCGAAACTCATCAGCACATGGCTCGGTCGTCGGGTGTTGCCTCGGCTTGGCATGAACGAAGGCGCCGCAGCGGCGTTCCGATCGATCTCGTTCTATCTGCTGCTCATCGGCTTTGTGTTCTTTGCGCTTCGAACAATTAACGTGCCGCTGACGGCGTTCACAATTCTCGGCGGCGCGGTCGCGATCGGGGTCGGCTTCGGCAGCCAGAATATCATGAACAATTTCATGAGCGGACTCATCCTGATTGCCGAGCGCCCGGTCCGTGTCGGAGACCTTATTCAGATCGGTGAGCTCTACGGCATCGTGCAGCATCTCGGCGCTCGAAGCACCCGCGTGCTCACCGGCACTAACATCGAAATCGTCGTGCCGAACAGCGCCTTCCTCGAAAACAACGTGATCAACTGGACACTCTCCGAATCGAAAGTTCGCATACACGTTTGCGTCGGCGTGGTCTACGGCTCACCGACGCGCGAAGTGACGCGCCTTCTCAGGAAGGTCGTGGAGGAGCACGGTCGAGTTCTGAAATCGCCCGCACCGACCGTGCTCTTCACGGAGTTCGCAGACAACTCGCTTAATTTCGAGGTTCATTTTTGGATCGTCATGCGGAAGATCATGGACCGGCGGATAATCGAAAGCGACATTCGCTACCGTATTGACAACCTCTTCAACGAAGCCTCGATCGTAATTGCGTTCCCGCAGCGCGACGTTCATCTCGATACGCAGCGTCCGCTCGATATCCGCGTGTTGTCCGGTCGACTGCCAGGCGAAGCGCAGGCAGAACCTTCGCTCGCGACGGACGGCAGCGAGAGTTCTGGTCACACTACGTCCTGAAACACTGGAGCGCGCCGTGTTCAAGAAACAACATCCACCCCCAGGCTCGCGTCCCGGGACGTACGTTCCTTCACCGGACGCGTCGGCCTCGGTCGTAACGGCCATCTGGTACACCGTTGACGAGGTCGAAACCGCCAAGATTAGCGATCTTTCCGAACTAAACCGGTATCGAGATCAGGAGGGCGTCCTCTGGGTGGACGTGCAGGGGCTCCGTGATGTGGGTGTGATCGAGCGAATCGCCCAGACGTTTTCAATTCATCCTCTCGCTCTGGAGGATGTTGTCAACGTGCCGCAACGCCCGAAGACCGAGACGTATGATGAGCACGAACTTTACATCTCACGGATGGTCAAGCTGGGTGAACAGAGGAAGGTTGAGATCGAGCAGGTGGCGGTGCTGTTCAGTCGGGAGTATGTCGTGACCTTCCAGGAACAGCCCGGCGATGTTTTCGATCCCGTCCGGGAGCGCATCCGGCAGCGTGGCAGCCGACTCCGCGAGTCCGGCGCCGACTATCTCGCATACAGGATCATTGACACGATTATCGATCACTATTACCCAGCCATCGACGGGATCAGCGAGGCGCTCGAGGCACTGGAATCGCGGGTTATGAATCACCCGACTCCGCGCACACTCGGAGAAGTCAATCGAATGAAACAGACGTTGCTTGATCTTCGGCGCGGAATCTGGCCGCAGCGCGACGCCATCAATGCTCTGGTGCGAGGTGACAGCGAGTACGTCTCCGAACCAGTGCGGATGTACTTTCGCGATAGTTACGACCACGCTGTACAGATCACCGAGGTGATCGAAACCTATCGGGAGATTACCGCCGGATTGTTCAACACATACCTGTCGGTCGTGAGCAACAGGATGAACGAAGTGATGAAAGTGCTGACGATTATGGCCAGCATTTTCATCCCTCTCACGTTTATGGCCGGGATCTATGGTATGAACTTCGAGGGCATGCCCGAGCTGCGCATGTGGTGGAGCTATCCGCTACTTCTCATGCTCATGGCGATCGTCGCAGGCGGGATGCTCATGTACTTCCGCCGCAAGGGATGGCTGGGGAACGCAGATGCTGAGCAGGATGGCGACGTTACGAAAAATCAAGACTGATGGAGCCCGCTGTGAACCAAACTATTCTCATCCTGCTCACGATTGCACTGGTCGTGCTGAACGGTTTCTTTGTTGCGGCAGAGTTCGCACTCGTTAAGGTGCGTAAGAGCCGACTTGAGCGCCTCGCGGCAGACGGCGGCCTATTCTCAACTCGGGCGCTCTGGCTGGTGGATCGCCTTGACAATTCGCTGTCGGTGTGCCAGATCGGCATCACCATGGCGTCACTCGGTCTCGGTTGGGTCGGGGAGCCAGCCATCGCCCGCATGCTCGAGCCCACGTTCCACGCCGTCGGCGTCACATCTGATGTGGTCGTGCATACGGTGTCTTTCATCGTCGCGTTTTCGATCATCACCGCCGCGCACCTGGTCATCGGCGAGCAGGTGCCCAAGATTCTGGCGATTCGGAAACCGGAGCCGCTTTCGTTGTGGTGCGCGCTTCCGTTGCAGTTGTTCTACGTGCTGTTCTTCCCGTTCATGCTGGCGCTGAGCGCAACGACCTCACGCCTTCTCAAGCTGCTCGGCGTTGTCGGAGGCGCGGAGCACGAGGGCATACACAGCGCGGAGGAGCTTCGATCGCTTGTCAGCGATGCGCACGTGTACGGCGGTCTTTCCCGCGCCAAGCACCGACTCATTGACGCCGCGTTCGAGTTCGATGAAACCATCGCGCGGCAAATCATGGTTCCGCGCGTCGAGATTGCATTCTTTGACACCCAGCAAAGTCTGTCGCGAGCGTACGACACGGTGAAGGCAACACTCCATACCCGGTATCCCGTGTGCGAGGGTTCCCTCGACCACGTAGTCGGGGTCGTGCATATCAAAGATCTTTTCGGAGTTGGCCCAAACGAGGAGTTGGACGTACGGTCGATCATGCGGCCGCCTCGCTTCGTGCCAGAGACGACGCGAATCAGCAAGTTGCTGGGCATTTTCAAGGCAACGAAGCAACATCTCGCATTCGTTGTCGACGAGCACGGGACACTCGCCGGCCTCGTCACGCTTGAGAACGTGCTGGAACAGATTGTTGGTGAAGTTCAAGATGAGTTCGACGTCGAGACCCCGGACGTCGTGCCGGATGGTCCGGGGCGATATCTGGTGAACGGCGGCATATCGCTGGGCGCCTTGTCGCGTGAGCTCAACATAGACTGGACTTCGCGCGATGTTTCAACTATCTCAGGCTACATTACCGAAAAGTTGGGACACGTTCCCGTCGTAGGCGATCGCCTCGAACTGGAGGGCGCTGTCGCTGAGGTGGTTGCGGTTGGCAACTCGCGGGCCACCAGCGTTTGCATCACACTCCAGGAGATAGACTCCTCGGAGGCAACCAGTTGAGAATAGTCATGGATTTCCGCGGGGTCACAAGATCAAGCAAAATTGTCTTGAGGTGCGACACCGTACTGACACGAATAGTGGCAAACCTCATCACCAGCAATGACGAGAGCAGCAGCGAGACCAACGACTACTTCGCTCCGCCGTTTGGCAACATCGTCGGCGGCTCTGCCGCTAAGATGGCCTCCTGAAACTAGACCGTGAACATCTCGAATTGACCTACCCGCGTCAAGACCTAAGCTGAGAGTTGCGGACATTCACTTTCACGGAGCACAGGAAATGTCTCAACTCGCTAAGAGTCTGATTCCGAGCGTTCTGATCGCGCCGATTGCCGCTATTGCGCCTGCGTCGGCCGCCATGATGACCTTCGAGCACGAAGCCAGGCTCACAGTGCCGGACGGCGGCTTCGCATCGTTCATCGCAGATGTCAGCGGCATCAATGGCATCGTCACGGATGTGGATGTTGAGTACAGCGTGTGGACCACGAACAACATTGCTGACTACGACATCGTACTGCGGCACCCCAATCTCACTCGCTCGCTCGTCGCCAGCGATCTTCAGTTCTTCGGCGGATTCGGGCAAACCCGTTTTGTCATTGATGACGACGCGCCGCCTCTCCCGAGTTCCCTCTCCAATCCGTCCGGCCAGACCTTTACCGGCCGCCCGACAGACTATGACTTCGTAAACGACATCGATCCCTTCGGCGAGGCGTTGCCGCTGAGTATGTTCAACGGCCAGGACCCCAATGGGATCTGGGTGCTCGTCATCACGGACGACTTCGACACCCCGGGGCAGGACTTCACCAGCCAGTTCGAGAACTTCCGACTGACGATCACCTACGACCCAATCCCCGCGCCGGGCGCCGCCGCCACCCTTCTCTGCGCCAGCGCGATCTGCCTGCGACGCCGCAGGTGAACGTATGTCGGCCGCGAGCACGTGTGTCCACGCCCCCCCAGTTGTACATGATCCCGGCTCATAGGTGGATTGTTGCGCAGTCGGCGTGAGAGTGTGCCCGATGAATTTTTCTTCCACGAAATCGTACACTTGCGCCCGCGAAGCCAATCCTTGCTTTCACGGTGAACCCCTGTCCGACACCAATTGCTGCGGGGGGATGTGAGAACCGAGCGGCGTACATGTACGCCGCAACTTGCTCGACTGGCTACGTCAAGGCGTGACACAATGTTGTTGCTGCGCGCGTTCGTGTTTCAGAGGCCTGTGGCCACTGAGTTGGATCGTTCAAACCGGGCGTTATTGTCTCTATGCCCGGCATCAGCCCTCGACGCACCGCAGTTGTTAGCGCCGCGTGGTCTCAAATGCACGATGCATAACCCGCTCGAAGAGCAGAGGTATCTCTCTCCGCCTTAGGCCGCTCCAAGCGAACAAGTGAGGCGACGACTACCCGAGAGCTGGTGAAGTCAACGACCCCGGAAACACTGCCTATGCTATTGGAGGTTTGGGTGGTTGGCGTTGGCATTGCAGTTGGGCGCAGGGCGCCGCAGGAAGAAGGACACGTGCAAATACAAAACCTGATCGACGGAGCCTGGGTAGGAGCCTCGGATAGCAGCAGCCTTCGCGTCGTCAACCCCGCGCGGGATGAGGTCATTGCCGAGGTTCCCTCTGTGGGAGTTGCGGAGACCCGGTCGGCGATCGACGCCGCGTGGCGGGCGCGCGTGGCGTGGGCTTCCAGGACCGCCGGTGAACGTGGCGATTTGCTGTCCGCGCTGGCCGGCCTGATGCACCGCGACGCCGACAGACTGGCCGCCCTGATGACCTCCGAGCAGGGCAAGCCGCTTGCGGAGGCCCGAGGCGAGATCGCGTACGCCGCATCTTTTCTTAGCTGGGCCGCAGAAGAGGGCAAACGCCTGACCGGCGACATCATCCCTGCGTCGGCCCCAGACAAGCGCATCCTCGTGCTCCGCCAGCCGGTGGGCGTGACGGCCATTATTACACCCTGGAACTTCCCGGCAGCGATGATCACGCGCAAGTTGGGCCCGGCGCTCGCAGCGGGATGCACTGTCGTGATCAAGCCGTCCGAGTTGACGCCGCTCTCGGCGCTGGCGATTGGCGAACTTGCCTGCGAGGCGGGCATTCCCGATGGGGTAGTCAACATCATCACGGGCGAGGCGGGCGCCATCGGTGACGTTCTGTTCGACGATGATCGGGTGCGGAAGCTCTCGTTCACCGGTTCGACCCGGGTCGGGCAGATGCTGATGTCCAAGGCGTCGAAAAACCTGCTGCGCCTCTCGCTCGAGCTGGGCGGGCACGCCCCGTTCCTGGTCTTCGATGACGCGGATATCGGCCAGGCAGTCGGAGCCGCGATCGCTTGCAAGTTCCGCAACGCCGGGCAGACCTGCATCTGCGCGAACCGGTTCTACGTCCAGGACGGCGTCTACGACGAGTTCGCAGCGCGGTTCGCAGAGGCGATCGAGAATCTAACCGTCGGCGATGGCGCGCGCGAGGGCGTGCAGGTCGGCCCACTTATCAACGACGCTGCGGTTGAGAAAGTCGAATCACATGTCGCGGACGCGCGGTCGCATGGGGCGAAAGTTACCGTCGGCGGTAAGCGAGTTCACCCCAAGGGCCTGGCTGATCGGTTCTACGCGCCGACTCTTATTAAAGGAATGACGCCCGACATGGTCCTCGCCCGGGAGGAGACTTTCGGCCCGGTCGCGCCGGTCGCCCGATTCACCGAGGAGCGCGAGGCGATCGAGCTTGCAAACGCCTCGGAGTATGGGCTTGCGGCCTATTTCTTCACCCGCGACGCCTCGCGCCTGATGCGCGTCGCCGAGGCGCTAGAGTACGGTATTGTCGGAGCCAACGACGGCGGGCCCTCGACAGCCCAGGCGCCGTTCGGCGGCGTGAAGCACTCCGGCTTTGGGCGCGAGGGCGGGCGGTACGCGATGGATGAGTACTCCGAGATCAAGTACATCTCGTGGCAACTCTAACAAGACAAGAGCAGCGGTTCAGGAGCAATAGATGTCCAGGAGCGACGATTTTATCCAGCGGCGCGAGCGAGTCGTGTGCCCGGGGGTCAGCCGCATGTCCGACCTCACGGTCGCGAGCGCGCAGGGTGCGATGTTCACCGACCTCGATGGTCGAACGTTTATTGATTTCGCTGGCGGCATCGGTGTGATGAACGTGGGTCATTGCGACGAGGAAGTCGTCCGGGCGATCCGCGAACAAGCGGGCTTGCTTCTGCACACGAGCATCCACGTTGCGACGTACGAGCCATACGTCGAACTGTGCGAGAAGCTCGTTGAGTTGCTGCCACACGGCACGCGCACGAAAGCGATGCTGGTCAACACTGGCGCCGAAGCGGTCGAGAACGCGATCAAGATCGCGCGTCAGGCCACCGGGCGTGCGGGTGTGATCTGTTTCACTGGCGCGTTCCACGGGCGGACGCTGCTGGCGAGTTCGCTCACATCGAAAGTGAGCTACAAAATGGGGTGCGGGCCGTTCGCACCGGAGGTTTACCGGCTGCCTTACCCGCTTGTCCGCCAGCACCGGGGCGATAGCGAAGAGGACGTGTCGCGGCGCGAGTTGCATCGCCTGCGGGGCGCTCTCCATGACACGGTCGAGCCGGGAAACGTCGCGGCGATCATCCTCGAATTGGTGCAGGGCGAGGGCGGGTTTAACGTCGCGCCCAGGGCGTACATCCGCGGGCTGCGCGAGCTGTGCGACGAGCACGGCATCGTTCTCATCTTCGACGAGGTGCAGAGCGGGTTCGGGCGCACCGGGCGGTGGGCGGCGTACGAGCACTACGGCGTCACGCCTGACCTCTCCACCTGGGCCAAGTCTCTGGGCGGCGGGCTGCCCATCTCCGCGGTCATCGGGAAGGCCGAGGTCATGGACCGCACATCGCCCGGCACGCTGGGCGGGACGTATGGCGGCAATCCCGTCGCGTGCGCCGCGGCCCTCGCCACCATCCGGCAGATGGAATCGCTCGACCTCAACGGGCGCGCCGAACAAGCGGGCGCTCGCATCCGCGAACGGTTCGAAGCAATCGCAGCCCGCGTGCCTGAGATGACGGATGTCCGAGGCCTCGGCGCGATGATGGCGATCGAGTTCTCCAGCAACGGCGACCCGGCTCACCCGGACGCGCCGTTGGTCAAGAGCATCATCGCGACCTGCCGCGATAACGGGCTGCTCGTCATCCCGGCGGGCGTAGACGGCAATGTGATCCGCGTGCTCGCCCCGCTGGTGGTATCGGCTGCGGATCTCGACCGCGGGCTTGATATCCTCGAAGAAGCGATCACAACACACACCAAGCAGCCGGCGCGTGTCGGTTCTGAAGGGTAACCCCATGCATCCATTCGCCGTCGCTGGTCTTCAGCTAAACATCTCCGGTCGACAGTCCAATCTGCCTCACTTGTGCGACCGCATTGAGATGCTTATGCATTTGTACCCGTGGGTGCAGATGGTGCTCGTCAGCGAGTTGGCGACGTTCGGCGGGTGGACCGGCAACGCCGTGCCTCTGCCCAGCGAGGTCGAAGAGACATACCGCAGGCTCGCGGCCAAGCATTCGATCTGGCTCGTGCCGGGATCGCTTTACGAGCAGACCACGGGCGGGATTTACAATACGGCGCCCGTGATCAACCCAGCTGGCGAGGTGATCGCGCGCTACCGCAAGATGTTTCCGTTTATGCCCTACGAAACCGGTGTCGAATCAGGCTCCGAGTTCTGCATTTTCGACGTGCCCGACATCGGCCGATTCGGGGTCAGCATCTGCTACGACATGTGGATGCCCGAGACGACGCGCACGCTCGCGGCGATGGGCGTTGAAGTTATCCTGCACCCGACGCTCACCGGCAGCATCGACCGCGACGTTGAGCTCTCGATCGTGCGCGCGACCGCGGCGATGAACCAATGCTACGTCATCGACATCAACGGCATCGGCGACGGCGGCAATGGCCGCTCGCTGCTCGTCTCACCCACGGGGGATGTGCTTTATCAGGCGGGAAGCAATGAGGAAATGCTCCCGATCGAGCTCGATCTCGACCGGGTCCGCCGCTCGCGCGAAGTCGGGCTGAAGGGGCTCGGCCAGCCGCTCAAGAGCTTCCGCGACCGCGTCGTGGAGTTCCCGGTGTATGACCGCAGTTCGGGCGTCGCCGCGTATCTCGACACGCTTGGCCCACTCGTGAAAATGGCGCGCGGCTCCCGGGCCGGTATCGCAACGCCTGCGGACGTTGCCTCGCCCGAAGCCCCCACCGCCCAAACGCCGGCGCCAGTTGCGGCTCCTGAAGTTGGCGTTTCCCCTGCTGAACCTGGAACCGCGTAATGCCACCATCTGATTCTGCTGCATCACGCTCGCCTGATCCCTACAGCGCGCCGCAACTGCGGCTCGACACGTGGAACGATCTCCAGACACGGTGCGCATGGCTGAGGGAGTTCAGCCGTGAGAAGAGGGATCTGACAGAGCCTCGGGCGCTCGTCGCCGAGAGCTTGGCAAGACTGCGCACATTCGAGGCGTTCTGGGCCTTCCCCGGACCGGACCGCATGTCAAAGCTGACCGCGCTGCTCGAGCATGGCGCGTACACCGATCTCGCTCACGAGGCGCGCGAACTCGCCCGGCTGTTGGTTGGCGACGCCTACCGCCAGCGCAACGCGAGCCCGCATGCGGCGAGTCGCGCTGAGTCGCATGCCGATGGCAAGAGAGATTCACCGAACGCGCCCGTCAACATCGGCAAACCGTATTTTGAGGTGCTCGTTGTTGACGGGGTCGACGGGTACGACCATGAGGAAGTCCGCGACGGGTTCCGGACGTGCCGACGAGACACCGACGAGTTTGTGTATGACCTGGTCACCGTGCCCTCGCTCGAAGACGCGCTGATCGCGGTGCAGTTCAACTGGACGATCCAGACCGTCTTCCTTCGCTACAACTACGGATTCCGCACCGAACATCAGGACGACGCCTTGCGCCGATATCTTGATGTGCTGGCTCGGGAGGCGATGCCAACATGCTTCGGGCTCGATCGCAGCGTGGAACTTGCCAAGCAAATCAAGAAACTCCGTCCAGAGATCGACCTGTTCCTCGTCACCGATGCGCCGCTCGATCGGGTGGCGGGCAACCTGGGCACGAACTTCCGGCGTGTGTTCTACCGGCTGGAACAACATATGGAGCAGCACCTGAGCATCCTCAAGGGGATCCGCTCACGTTTCGAGGCGCCGTTCTTCGACGCGCTGCGAAAGTACAGCGCCAAGCCAACCGGTGTCTTTCATGCGCTGCCCATTGCTCGCGGGAAGTCGATGAGCAGCGGGCACTGGGCCAAGGATCTGCTCGAGTTCTATGGACCGAACATCTTTATGGCCGAGACATCGGCGACCAGCGGCGGGCTCGATTCTCTGCTCCAGCCCAAGGGGCCGATCAAGCGGGCGCAGGATAATGCTGCCCGCGCTTTCGGCGCTCGCCAGTCGTACTTTGTCACCAACGGCACGTCCACCGCCAACAAGATCGTCGCGCAGGCTATGATCCGGCCGGGCGATATCGTCCTCGTGGATCGCGACTGCCACAAGTCGCACCATTACGCGCTCGTGTTGGCAGGGGCAATGACGGTTTATCTGGATTCGTACGCGTTGCCGCAATACTCGATGTACGGGGCCGTTCCGCTCGAGGAGATCGAACGCCAGCTCCTTGATCTCAAGGCGGCGGGCAAGCTCGATCTCGTCAGAATGCTGATCCTGACCAACTGCACGTTCGACGGCCTGACGTACGATCCCGAACGCATCATGGAACGGGTGCTGGCGATCAAGCCCGACATGATCTTCCTCTGGGACGAGGCGTGGTATGCCTACGCGCGTTTCAGTCCGACGCTTCGGCGGCGCACCGCGATGGACGCGGCGCGCCGACTTCGGGCCAAGTTCCGATCGAGTGAATACAAAGCCGCTTTCGCCTTGGGTGACGCCGCGCCGGATGCGCCCGACGGCGGGCGCCCGATGGTGGACCCCGACCTCGCCCGCGTTCGTGTATACGCAACACAGTCAACACATAAGACGCTTACTTCGCTGCGCCAGGGCTCGATGATCCACGTCTACGACGAAGATTTTGAACAGAAGGCTTCGGACTCGTTCCACGAAGCCTTCATGACTCACACGTCAACGTCGCCCAATTACCAGATTGTCGCCTCGCTCGACGTCGGCCGGCGTCAGGTTGAGCTCGAGGGCTTCGAGATGGTCGAGCAGACGATCGGGCTCGCGATGACCCTCCGCCAGCGCGTCAGCGAGCATCCCGACATCGCCCGATTCTTTTCTGTGCTGCGCCCGGCGGACATGATCCCTCCCGAGCATCGCCCCTCGGGCCTCGACTTCTACTACGACAGTGAGCACGGATGGGGGCAACTCGACCGCGCATACCGGATGGATGAGTTCACGCTCGACCCAACGCGCGTGACGCTCTACATCGGCGGCACGGGCATGGACGGCGACACCTTCCGCCACCTGCTGATGGATAAGTATGACATCCAGATCAATAAGACCTCGCGCAACACGGCGTTGTTCATGCCCAACATTGGCACCACCCGCGGTGACATCGCTTACCTCGTCGGCGTGCTCGTCGAGATCTCGCTCGACATCGCTGATCGGCTCTCGGTGGAGAGCGACTCCGGGCTCGCGCGCCACTCAGCCCGCGTGGATTCGCTGGTGGAGGGTCCACCACTGCCCAACTTCAGCCGGTTCCACGACGCGTTTAAGCCCGACACCGCTCCGACGCCCGAGGGAGACCTTCGGCGTGCTTACTTTCTGGCATACGACGACGAGAACATCGACCTGATCGGGCTCGATCGTGGCACGCTCGCAGCGATCAAGGACGGGCGCGAGTACGTATCGGCTGCCTTCGTCACTCCTTACCCGCCAGGGTTCCCCATCCTGGTGCCCGGACAGGTGCTCAGCGCCGAGATCATCGCGTACCTGCTCGCCCTGGACGTCAAGGAGATTCACGGGTACGACCCCTTGAAGGGGCTCCGTGTATTCACCGAGGAGGCGCTCGAACGTGCTGCGGCAGGCGAACTCACTTTCATCAACACCGAAAGGGTGTGATTCATGGGCTCAGGACGACCGCCAACCATATCCCCAACGCGCAAGCGCAAGCAGCTCGCCTCGGCGACCCGCCCTCTGACATCCGACCACGCGAGTGAGGGCGAGCAGCGCCGCCTCCGGGGCATCTCCGACATCCGCCGATTCTTCTACCGCAATACCGAGCCGGTCTACTTCATCAGCGCTACCCCGTTCAACCTGCTGGGCATGGACGAGTGGGTCCGTGGGTTCAGCTATATCAATGCGATCGACTGTTTCGACGGACAACACCCCAACGTGTTCGTGCCACCGGAAATCGAGCATGAGCCGTGGACCTCGATCGAAGACATCAACAACTACCTGCTGTCGCACCCCGCGGTTGCTGAGTTCATGAAGCAGCGCGGCGAAGGGGGCAAGGCCGTGTTTCTGATGTTCGACGAGAAGACGGAGGCGCTGTGCGAGAAACTCGGGCTCGAAGTCTGCTTCCCCACTGCTGAGCTGCGCAACAAGATTGATGACAAGGTCGAGACAACCCGCATCGCCGATCGCGCCGGTGTCGAGTCCGTGCCCAACATGCTCGCCAAGATCGATTCATACAAGACCCTTCGGACCGTCGCATCCAAACTGGGCGATGACCTGGTTATCCAGACTGCGTACGGCGACTCGGGCCACACGACGTTCTTTGTCTCGACCGAGTCGGACTTCGAGAAGCACGCCGCCGACATTACCGAGGCGCCCGAGGTCAAGGTGATGAAGCGCATCCGGTGCCGCGGCGCCGCCCTCGAGGCGTGCGTCACCAAGCAAGGCACCATCGTGGGTCCACTGATGACCGAACTCGTCGGGTTCAAGGAGCTCACGCCCTACCGCGGCGGGTGGTGCGGCAACGAGGTCTTCGCAGGCGCCTTTGACGCCACGACCCGCGAAGAGGCGCGCGACGCCGCGATGAAGTTCGGCGACGAGCTCGGGGCGCAGGGGTTCTGCGGGTACTTCGAGCTCGACTTTCTCACCGATCTCGACGCCGGCAAGGTCTATCTCGGCGAGTGCAACCCACGGATCACCGGGGCAAGCTCCATGACCAACCTATCGTCGTTCGCCCACGCCGACGCCCCCCTGTTCCTCTTCCACCTTCTCGAGTGGATGGACGTCAAGTCGGAGTTCGACGTCGAAGATCTCAACACACGGTGGTCGGACCCCGAGAACATCGACTCCTGGTCTCAGCTGGTGATGAAGTACACCGGAGACGATGTCCGCCACATCACCGCGGCGCCGCCGTCGGGGCTTTGGGAAATCGACTCGTCCGGCAAAATCCATCACGTCCGGATGCAGACCCACCGGCGCACCGTGCAGCACGAAAACCGGGCCTTCTTCCTGCGCATCTCGGGCGAGGGCGACTACCTCTACAACGGCGCGGACCTGGGCATTCTCGTCAGCCCCGGGCGGTTCATGACAGACAACTTCGACCTGACCGAACGCGCCAAGGCATGGACGCGCGGCATCCAGTCGTTCTACACTGGCGCCCCAGTCGCCCCCGAGCAGAGACACGATGCGGGGGTTGAGCCTGGGGGGTTCAAGCTTCTATGACCGGGCGAGCCGTTCCGACGGCCATCGCGTTCCGGAGTCTCAACGACGAGCCCGCTGGGTCGGCGCTGGCGGGGATATTCGCCCGGTACTGGCCCGCGTACCAACGCTGGATGCGCCGCGCGAATCCGCCGACCGAAGTTCGGGGCGCCGACCAGATCCGCGCCCACATGCCCGAGTTGCTCCCAGTCTACGAACGCCTGCTCGAGGTCTTTGGCGGCGGCGACGAGATCGCATCGTTCTTGTCGCTGTACAACCCGCCGCGCGTCGTGCGCGGGTGCTCGCAGATCGTCATCGATGACGACGGCCCTGTACTGCTCCGCAGCTACGACCACCATCCCGCACTCCTTGATGACCTTGTGCTCCGAAGCAACTGGACTGGGCAAAGCGCCATTGTGATGGCCGACTGCCTCTGGGGCGCGCTTGACGGCGTCAATGAGCAGGGGTTGGCGATTGCGCTCGCCTTCGGCGGGCGGGATGCCGAAGGCCCGGGGTTCGCTGCCCCGCTTCTCACGCGGTATGTCCTTGAGACGTGCGCCACCGTTGACGATGCCAAGGACGCCCTCGCGCGCGTCCCGGTGTACATGCCTTACACATTCGTCGTCGCCGACGCGGCTGGGGCGTTCGTCACTGCTTATACCGGTCCAGACGCGCCGGCCCGGTTCGTGACGCGGCGCGCCTCCACCAATCACCAGTCTACGGTGGACTGGCCCGCGTACTGCCAACACACGCAAAGCGTGGAGCGCCTGGAGAAGCTTGAGTCGCTCATGGCGGAGCCGGCATCCGTGTCTGACGCGGTGGACTCATTCCTGCGTCCGCCGCTGTGGCGGAGTGACTACACCCTCGCATCTGGAACGCTGTACGTCGCCGAGTACCGTCCCATCGCGCGCACCATGACCCTGCACTGGCCCGGAAGGCAGGAACTGTTCACACTTGACGACTTTGAAGAGCGTGCGTTCACCGTGGATCTCCCGCAGTCCACCACATGAGTCCGTGCTTCGCGCCCAGGTGAGTTTTACGAGCATCGCCGACGCAAACGTCACGACGACAAAGAACCCGTCTTATCACTAGGCTCGCCTGGAGGCCGCGATGCAAACAATACACACCGAAACAGTCCGCACGCTTCTTGACCTACTGGACCGCACAATTGCCTCGTCAGGCTCGGACATTCAGTGGGAGCTTGTTCAGCGGGCGGCGGGGTGCTGTGAACGGCCAGACGGCGCTGGTTTGGACGAAGCCTCTGAACTGATAGGCGACTTGCCGAACGAAGAGATCGCGGGCTTGCTTGCTTGTCTCACGCTCCGATTCCACCTGGTGAATAAGGCAGAGCAACTGACAATCGCGCGCATCAACCGCGATCGCGAGCGATCCGCAAACGCGGACCATCCGAAACCCGAGAGCATCGCCGAAGCTGTCCATCGACTGATGGTCACCGGAAGGACATCAGACGACGTCACGGCGCTTTTAGGCCAAATCGATATCCAGCCCACGTTGACGGCGCACCCGACCGAAGCTCGTCGTCGGACGGTGCTTCGCAAACAGCAAGACATCGCGCTGATCGTTGAGCGGCTCCGTAACGGACAGCCCACACCGGCAGAGCGCCGCAGTGCTGAAACGAGGATAGAGCAGCTCATGCTCATCCTGCTTGGGACGGACGATGTGCGCTCCGAGCGACTCCATGTGCTTGAGGAGGTGCGCAACGGGCTTTTTTTCCTCACCGGCTCGCTTTGGGACACCATCCCAAAGCTCTATGACGATCTCCGTGATGCGCTCCACAGCTACTACGGCATGGACGCGCCCGACCTGCCGATACTCATTCGCTACAGATCATGGATCGGGGGCGATCGTGACGGCAATCCGCGAGTCACTCCAGAAATTACCAAGCAAACATTTGATCTGCTTCGCGCCGAAGCCATCACACTTCAAACTCAGGCGCTCTGGGAGTTGCGCAATCACCTGAGTTTGTCGGACAGGCGTGTTTCCATCAGTGAAGAGTTCCAAAGATCAATCGAAAACGATCTCGCTGATTTTCCGAATCTCGTTGCTGACGACGCGCTGCGCCACCTCGACCACGAGCCATTTCGAATCAAGATCCATGCGATGCAGGCCAGGATGGCTTCACTCATGACAGAACAGCCAATGTACGATGCTGAGACGCTTCGGGCGGATCTTGAGCTGATCGCGCGGGCGCTCCATGAAGCCGGCATCACGGGCGCCGCGACGCAAGGACTGCTAAGCGATCTTATTGTGAGGGTGCGCACGTTCGGTTTGCACCTCGCAGCGATTGATATCCGTCAACACAGCGCCAAGCACGAAGCGGCGGTGGCCCAGTTGCTCCGCTTGGCGGGCGTGAACAAGTGCTATTCCTCGATGACCGAATCGGACCGGATTGCGATTCTCACGAGCGAACTCGCGACACCTCGACCTCTGACCCGACCCGAGGCAGCGCTGCCCGAAGAATCTGCTGATGTGCTGGCGACATTACGAGTCATGCGGCAAGCAGCAGCGCGAGACCCCGCCAGTATCGGCGCGGTCGTGGTGTCGATGACGCATGAAGTCTCAGACATGCTCGAGGCTCTTGTCCTGATGAAAGAAGCAGGGCTGTACCGCATTCTGCCCAATGCGGTCGAGAGCGATGCGGACCTCGTGCCGTTGTTCGAAACTGTGGACGACCTGGAGCGATCTGGATCGCTCATGGACGAGCTCTACCAGAATCCTGCCTACAAAGCTCAACTCCAAGCCAGGAAGAATTTCCAGGAAATCATGCTTGGATATTCCGACAGCAACAAAGATGGCGGCTACACCATGGCGAACTGGTCCCTGCACATGGGGCAAGCCACTCTCGCCAAGAGCGCCGCAGCGCATGGCGTCACGCTCCGTCTGTTCCATGGACGCGGAGGAACCGTTGGGCGCGGCGGCGGACGCGCCAACCGGGCAATCCTCGCGGCGCCACCGGTCGCGCGATCTCCCAAGCTCCGCGTCACCGAACAGGGAGAAGTTATTAGTTTCCGCTACGCCCTACCCGAAATCGCTCGTCGACACCTTGAACAGATCGTCAATGCTGTCCTGCTCGGCGCTCCCTCGGGTGCATCCAATACGCCTGCGGAGATTGCCGTCACAATGGATGCGTCTCGTGTAGAGCTCATGTCGCGCATCGCTTCGGAGTCGATGTCGCACTACCGTGAACTCGTTGAGCACGAAGGTTTCTGGGACTGGTTCGCCAGCGTCACACCCATCGATCAGATCAGCGGGTTGCCAATCGCTTCCCGCCCGGTTTCCCGTGGAGGTGGCGGCGTCGGGCTCGACAACCTGCGCGCCATCCCCTGGGTCTTTGCCTGGACACAGATCCGCGCCAACGTGCCCGGCTGGTACGGATTGGGCGGCGCACTTCAGCCTGAGATCGATCAGGGCAATCTCGACACGCTCCGCACGATGTACGCAGACTGGCCATTCTTCGAAACTCTGATCGACAACGCCGAACTTGAACTCGTCCGAACTCGCCCTGAGGTGCTTGCGCGATACGACCGCATCGCCGGAAAGTCCTCCGTGTTCCTCGGCTGCATCCGCGCCGAGTACGAGCGGTCTGTCAACTGTATAACACAGATCACCCAGCGAGGCCTGCTCGAATCACGCCCCGCAATCTGCGATACTATCGAGATGCGCAACCCGCACGCCGACCTAATCAACCTGCTCCAGATCGAACTCCTGCGCAGGCACCGAGCCGGTCGCATGGGAGGTGAACTCGGGCAACGCCTGCTTTTTCTCAGCATCAACGGCATCGCTGCTGCAATGCAGAGCACGGGTTAATACGTGCTGGCGGCGCTGCGAACGGGCGAAACGTGCGGGTGGGCGAAGGCGACATGAACAGATGAATCGGTGCATACGCGGAATCGTTCGGGGGCGAAATCGTCTGGTTCGTTGATCCTGTTTTTTTTCTGAGGTCTTCGATCCTGCTGCATCGCTGACGAGTTGGAGAGCGGCGATGCACAAGTCCGTCTCGAGCAACCTGCGCGATTGTGTTTTGATGGGGTGAGAGTGTCTGAGTAAGAAGACGATGACATGCGTATTCCAGTGGAGACTGGCAGGAAGATGGTCGCTGCGGCGGAGCGAGGCGAGCCTGCACTACAACAGGCGATAAATCGACCCCGTCGATGTCAAGTTGCGAACTCGAAATTCTCGTAAGTGCCTTGCAGAGGGCGAGTTGCAAAAGCGGGTGACCGGACTCGAACCGGCGACATTCAGCTTGGGAAGCGGTAAGCCTGTGCCGCAACCCGCTGTAGCGACAGGCACTTATGAAGATAGCAAGCTGACCCCCGGCGATAGTCACGGCGATTCGCAGGCGATGGACGCGGGAGACCCGCGTCTTGCGCGCCTGATCGACTCATGGCCGAACCTGCCGGAAGCTCTTCGTGCTGGCATCACGGCCATGGTTGCGGCTACGGAACCGTCCAATCGCGGCGGCGCATGACGACCTCCAGCAAATGCACTCTATCTCGGTTGACGTTGTTTCTTATCGCTCAGATTGTCCTTGTTGGCCGACGTCGCGGTGCTTCATCACGCCTGTCCACGAGCATGAGTTGCAGCACACGCTCCCAGTGAGCTTTTCGCTCTAGCCGCAAGATAAACACAAACTGCATCTCCGTGAGCCTCGACTTCTTCATCGATCTGGCCTCCAAACAGAGGCCGGATTTTCGTCCAATGTCTCACCTCCTTCGAGACCAAGAATCAGGTTAGATCGCAACCATCGGGATGTCTTGTTCCTGTTACCGCTGACGACGACTCTGGACAATTACGAACACGCTCCCCACGCCCCGAGTAGGAGCGCGAGGTCGGCGGCGTTGGTGATGTTGTCGTTGTTGAGGTCGCCCTGGGAGTTGAAGGGTCGCCAGGAGCCGAGCAGGAACATGAGGTCGGTGTGGCCTACCACGCCGTCGCCGTTGAGGTCGGCGGCGCAGAGGGCGCGCGATTCATTCAGCAGGACGCGCACCTGACTCATTGCGCCGCCGGCGCCCTTTCCTCCTTCATCGTCGCGAGCGGCGCTGATCATGATTCCGCTTGTTGCGCTGCGGGCTGCTCCGATGTTCGCGTTGACGGTGATGAGATCGTTCTCGCCGTCGCCATTCACATCGGCTGCGAGCACAAACGTCGGCGCTGAGCCCACAGCGAAGTCCTGCGGCGCCGCGAACTGAAGCTGGCCCGTCGTCGGATCAAGATCATTGCGGATGATGCGGACCTCGGGATTCGCATCATCGGTCACGAAGGCGATGTCCCGGTCGCCGTCGCCCTCCAGATCAACCAGCGCGATCGATTCGGGATTCGCGCCCACAGGCAGCGTGACGGGCGGCGAGAACAAGCCGGCGCCTTTATTCAGAATGATCGACATGGACTGCGTGCTGGCGTTGGCAATGATCAGATCAAGCTTCCCCTCTTTGTCGTTGTCGATGTCCTCGGGACAGACGACGTCCTGCTCATCATCCATCGCGATGGTGGTGCGCGAGCCGAAGCCGCGCAGGACGCCGTCATTGAAGAGGATGGTCAGCTTGTGCGAGGCGCCGCTGGTGAGGGCGAGGTCCGGACCGTTCATCTGATCGAAGTCCCCCGCCGCGATCCATGTGGGTGAGGGCGCGACATCGAAGGGTGAGCCGGCCATCTCGGTGAACATCGCCAGCCCGTCGCCGAGCAACACAGTCGCGTTGTTGTCGAGCTGGTTGGCGGACGCGATGTCGAGTTCGCCGTCGCTATTAAAATCTGCGACGGTGAGAGAAACGGGCTCGCCGCCGACCGCAACGGGCGAAGCGGAGGCTTCGGTGAGGATCAGGTTGTCCATCGCGTCGAGGCCTTGCGTCAGGATGATGGAGAGTGTGTCGTCGCCTTGGTTGGCGACAGCGATGTCAAGGAAAGCATCATTGTCGAAAAGACCCACAGCCAGGGAGCTGGGCTCGCGGCCGACTGTCCTCTGAAAAGTTCCGCCGGAGAAGTTGAGCCACGCGCCATCGCCATCGACGCCGCCGTTGAGCAGAACGAGGATGGCGCCGGGATCGAGAGGCGTCGCGCCGGGGAAGGCGACGACGAGATCGACGCCGTTGGTTTGATCGAAGTCCCCCGCAGCGACGGCGGTCGCTTCGTCATCGACATCGAAGTTGGTCGCTTCGTCGTCGAAGTCGATCAGATCGTCGAGTTCAGCGACGACTATCTCGACGGTTTCACCCGCAGCGGCGCCGCGCGCTGCGGCATCGGCGCCCTCATCTTCGCGCCCGGACCCGCTGTTGCGGTTGTAGACGACGCGCATGAAGAGATCG